>NZ_JAEOAA010000001.1:0-2703711 GCF_016612845.1 Blastococcus sp. TML/C7B
CGGCTCGGTGGTGCGGGGCCCGGCGAGATCTCCGAGCAGGGGCGACCCGGTCATGGTGGCGAGATCACCGTCGGTCTCGAGGCAGAGACCAACAGCTGGCTGCCGGGTGAGTACGCGGGCGGCAACTCCGGCACCACCAGTCGCCTACGCCCTACGACCCGCTGATGAAGGGACGGCCGAGGGCGAGTTCAAGCCGTCTTCGCCGAGTCGATGAGCTCGAACGAGGACTTCACCACCTGGACGCTCACGCTCCGGCCGGACGTGCAGTTCCACGACGGCACGCCGCTGAACGGCGAGGCCCTGAAGACCGTCTTCGACACCTACCTGAAGGCGCCGACGTCCAACGTGGCCAACACGCTGGCGGAGGTCAGCGCGCTGAACGTCGTGGACGACCTCACCGTCGAGTACGTCCTGACCGAGACCAACGCCGCGTTCCCGGACGTGCTGACCGGCTCCCCCGGCTGGCCGTTCTCCCCGACCGCCGCGGCCGCCGCCGGCGAGGACGCCGGCGCCAACCCCGTCGGCACCGGCCCCTTCTCGTTCGTCAGCTGGCAGCGCGACAGCAACCTGGTGCTCGAGAAGAACGAGAACTACTGGCAGGACCGCCTGCCCTATCTCGACGGCATCACGTTCCGGCCCATCCCGGACGAGGACACCCGCCTGGCCAGCCTGCAGAGCGGTGACATCGACGTCATGCAGACCCTGCGGCAGAGCACCGTCGCGAAGGCGCGCGAGGTCGACGGCGTGGACAACTACGAGTACCTCGGCAACAACAGCGGCGTGTCGATCATCAACACCACCAAGCCACCGTTCGACGACGTGCGGGTGCGGCAGGCGCTGGCGTACGGCATCGACCAGCCGGCGCTGATCGACGTCATCGGCGGGACCGGGTTGACCCCCGACGCCACCCAGTACTTCAGCCCGGACAGCCCGTTCTACTCGGAGGAGGTCGCCGAGGCCTATCCGACCTACGACCTGGAGAAGGCCCAGGAGCTGTACGACGAGTACATCAACGACCCGGCGCGCTCCGACGGCCTGCCGGTCGGGACGGATCTGTCCTTCAGCTACAACTGCCCGCCCGATCCCACGCTCAACGAGCTGTCGCAGCTGTACCAGTCGTACTGGAGCGCGCTGGGCATCGACGTGAAGCTCAACACGGTCGAGCAGGCCGCCCACATCCAGAACGGGCTGGCGAAGGACTACGACGTCCAGTGCTTCCGGGTGGGTGCGGAGACCGACCCGTACTTCACGCTGAAGAACGCGTTCACCCCCGGTCCGCTCAACCTCACCGGCTACACCAGCTCGGTGATCGACGACGGCCTGGAGACCCTGCGCACCACCATGGACATCGCGGAGCGGAAGGCCGCGGTCGAGGCGATCGGCATGGACATCGCGGAGAACGTCCCGAACGTCTTCACCGGCTACACGCTCACCGACGTCGCCGTCGGCGAGCAGGTGAAGAACGTCGACGGCTGGGTCTTCCCGGACGACACCGAAGGCGACGGCGTCCCGGGCGCGACCACCATGTGGGGCTACGTCTGGCTCGCCGACTAGCCGGAACCGCATGAACCGGTGGCCCGGGCGGGGAACCGCCCGGGCCACCGCCATGTGTGATGGACGCTCCCGCGGAAGCGTCGTCAAGCCGTACACCTTGACCGCGTTCCCGCGGGAACGTCACCGCGGCGGCGAGGGAGGTCCTTCACGCCGGGCGGGCGGCGAACCCACTCCGTCGGGTCAGGGATCCGGCTCGGAACGGAGCGTTCGGCCCGTTCTCGCCAAGAATCCGCACCATGTACAGCGCGCTGGCTCGCGACTGGTCGGGCGGGGGCGTCGGCCGAGCGTGAGGCCATGCGCCGCATGCGGACCGAGCCGGTCCTCGTCGAGGCCCGTCCGCGAGCAGCACTGTCGGTCGTGCCCGCCTACCCGACGCCGTACGTCCCAGGACCGGCCGCCGGGATTCCGGCAGGCGGGCAGACGCCGTCCGGAGCGCGCCGCTGGGGCCGCCTGGCCGGCATCAGCCTGCTCGTCCTGCTGGCCACGTCGCCGCTGAGCGCCGCCGGCCCAGTTGGGCAGGTCATGGCGGCCCTGATCGGCTTCCCGGCCGTCGTGCTGTTCGGGGTCTCGGTGGTCGGCGCCCCCGTCGCAGCCGTCCGCGCGACCTGGACCTCACTACGCCCGGAGGCGTTCGTCCCGCGGTCTCGGTATCCGTCGCCGGTCGTCGCGGGGCCTCGCCGCCCGGCCCACCGGGGTACGCACCTGCGGGTCACCGGCGCCGAGGACAACTGGGTCAAGGGCGCCCGGGGCGAGCAGGCGGTGGGCGCGGCGCTGGCCTGCACGGGCCTGCCGGTGCTGCACGACCGGCGTCTCCGCCAGGGCTCCCGGGCCAACATCGACCATGTCGTCGTCGCCGCGGACGCCGTCTACGTCGTCGACGCGAAGAACATCACCGGTTCCCTGGTCGCGACGGGCGGCACCCTCCGGATCAACGGCCGGGACCGGGACAGCCTCTTGCAGGGTGTGCGACTCCAGGCCCGCGAACTGGAGGCGGCGCTCGACCGACTGGGCGTCGCCGTTCCGGTACGTCCCATGCTCTGCCTGACCGGCTCGGCCAGGCCCGCCGGCATGCAGTTCGTCGGCGGTGTCCTGCTCACCACGCCGTTCTCACTCGCCAGCGCACTCACCCTGCCGGGCCCCCTCGCCGGCGACCGACGGGCCGCGATCGCCGACGACCTGGCGTGGGCCTTTCCTCCTGCCGTCAGCGACTGAGAGCCGGACGCCCCTGCTCCCGGCTCACCGCGTGGGCCGAACGGCCAGGTCGTCCATCCGCAGGGCAACGGGGGCGTTGGTGGCGCTCCCGGAGAGGTAGGTGGTCAGCCCCACGCCGCCCGGCGCCTGCAGTGCTGCGGTGCTGTCGGTCGCGGTGCGCTGCCACTCGGTGGGCTCCGCCGAACCGGCCGGCCACACCTTCACCCGGACCGTGGTGGGCGCGGTGCCGACGACCTGCAGCCGCACGTCGAGCGCGCTGCCGGGCCCGTAGGTGGTCGACGCTGGCAGCCGGACGGCGGAGGCGAGCGTCTGGGCCGTGGACGTCCCCCGCAGTGCGGTGAGGGCGACGTCGACCCGCCCGTCGCTCGCCAGCAGCAGCCGGGCTCGGTACTCCGTGTCCTGTGCCACCCGGCGGCCCACCACGTCGACGTACGCGCCGCTGCCGGTGGGGCGCTTGTCGGCCGAGAGCCGTAGCCGGAGGTCGGTGTCGGTACTGCGGACGTCGCCCAGCCAGGCGGACACCTGCGTGCCGGGGTTCCGCATCGTCAGCCGGGCCGTGCCGCCATCGACCGCGATGTTGGCGGCGGAGCCGGCGGTCGACCAGGGCCCGCCGACGTCGGCCGTACCGAGCCCACCGCTGATGGTGCGGCCGAACGCATCGGTGGCGGTGCCGCCCGTCGGGGCCGGAGCCGGGGGCGGGGGCGGGGGCGGGGGCGGGGCCGCCACCGTCACCGTCCGACGAACGGTCGACCGCGCGCCGTCGTCGTCGGTGACCGTCAGGGTGATCGTGTAGGTGCCGGCCGCGGCGTAGGTGTGGCCCGTCTGCGACCCCGTCCCCGTCGTGCCGTCCCCGAAGTCCCACGCGTGGGCGACGATCCGGCCGTCGACGTCGGACGAGGGCGCCCCGTTGACCGAGATGGTGAGGCCGCTGACGGGTGTCGCGGTGAAGGTGGCCGTGGGCGCGGCATTGGCCGGCGCACCGCGACGGAAGCCGGCCAGCGCTCCGGCGTTCATCTGCTGGAAGAGCGTGCCCGCAGCGACCGCCAGCCTGCCGGTCCGGCCCGCCGGCAGGTCGATGAGCCGCACCTGGCGCCCCGTGACGTCGTAGGCGGCGATGCGCTCTCCCACCGACCCGTCCGCTCGGACGTACTCGTTGTTGAACCACACCACGTCCGCACCGCGGACCAGCCCCGAGGCCGAGCGGCCGACCTCGACGGACCACTCGATACGCCCCGTGGCAGCGGCCAGGCGGGCGATCCGGCCGATCCGGCGGACGTCCGGCTCGGCGTTCTCCCGCACCTGGGTCCAGGCCGCGAAGATCATCGAGCCGTCCGCGCCACCCAGGGTCGGAGTGCCCGCTCGCGAACCACCGAGGTCCACCGACCACTGCGGAGCGCAGGTGGCGGCTCCGCATCCTGCCGCCGGGTAGGCCAGCACCTTGCCCAGCGCCGTGCCGTACACGCGACCCCCGGCGACGACGGGGACACCGGCCGCGGCCGGTCCCGTCCAGAGCCGGCGGCCGGTGGCCGCGTCGTGGGCCACAATGCCCTCGCCGCCGCCGGTGTAGACGACGCCGTTGCCGACCGCGAGCCCGTCGACCCCGTTCGGCGTGCCCGCGACGTTGTTGGTGAACGGCGCCGTCCAGAGGGGTGCGCCGTCGGTGAGGCGGTAGGCGTTGATGGTGTTGCTGGCTCCGGTCACGAACACCCGCTGACCGTCGGTGTACGCGGTACCGGCGATCGAGTTGCCGCTCCACGCGACGCGGGAGGGCGGCAGGTCCCGCGCCCAGACGACGGTGCGGCTGGCGATGTCGACGACGATCACCCCGCCGGCGCGGCGCCACCCGGTGAAGGGCACCACCACGCGGGTCCCGCTGATCGCCAGGCCCGCGTTGTAGTTGGCCGCCGCGGGTAGGCCCACCGTCCAGAGCGTCTCCCCCGTCGTGGGCGAGGTCGCCGTCAGGTAGCTCGGCCCGTTCACCCCGTCCGGCGAGACCACACGCAGCACGGATCCGCCCGTGACCACCGGGCCGGTCGACGAGCGGGTGGCCGTGCTCCACGTGCCGCCGACGCTCCCAGCCGTCGCCCCGGTGAGGGTCAGCTCCCCGGGTTGTTCGACGTGTTGCCGCCGTCGCCGAGGGCCCCGGCCCACAGGTCGGGCGCGGCAGCCGCAACCGGTGTCGCGGGGAGCAGCACTCCTGCCGCGAGCACGGTGAGCAGCGCGCCCACCAGCATGGTGCGGCTCCGACGGGAACGAGCGTGGGCAGAGCGGTGCGGGATCACGGAGAACTCGCCTTCAGGGCAGGCCGACGGGACGGCGTGGGCTCTCCCCCTGCCACGACGCGGCACCACCAGAGCACGACATCCAGAACGGCGCGCGTTCCGGGGCCCGAACCACCCGAGCGGGCGACGGTCGACCACCCGCGGGAACGACTCAGGCCGCTCTCCCAGAGGGAGAACGGCCTGGTCATACGGGTGGACCTCCGTAGCAGCTTCTCAAACCCCCGGAAGCCGCTCGGATCGCTGATTTCCCGCGTTCTACGGGGTTCGCGGGCTCGTCGGCCGCGCACTCGGGGTGCTCAGATCGCCGATGAGCGCGGTCCGGTGCGTGAGAATTCGCGTCAGTCTCAAACCCGTTTGAGCGTCTCCAATCGAGCCGAGCTGATCGCCGGGTACGCCGATGGTGTGCCCGTGCGGGAGCTGGCGACGCGGTTCAACGTGCACCGCGGCACCGTGCGGGAGATAGCCCGGCAGGCGGGCCTGGCAGCGCGCCGACCGGAGTTGCCGGACGCGACCCGACAGGACGCCGCCCAGCTCTATGCGGGTGGGCTGACGCTCGCTCAGGTCGCCGCACGACTCGCAGTCAGCACCGAGGCCGTGCGCTCGGCGGTGATCGCAAGCGGTGGAACGATCCGTGCTGGCGGTCGTCGCCGGGTCGGTGCCTGAGTTCTCACACTTCACCGGACACCTATCGCGTCCACCGCGGCGCGCTCTTCGGCATCGTCTGCTTCGGAACGCAAGCTGGCGCGCTCACGACGGGCGGTGACGGTCTCGCGGACATGGGCGCGGATCAGGAGCACAGCGCTGACCGGCCCGATCCAGAGCATCTTGAGCATGTTCCAGATCGCCCACAGCACTACAAGGTGGAGCCATCCGGGGCCACCCTGCTCGACAAGTTCGACGCAGACGTTCGCGATCAGCAGGTACGGGATCGCGAGCAGCATCGCGGGGATACCCCACTTCAAGCCGCGTCGGCGGGTGCGGATCGCATCCAGCAGGATGTTGGTGGGCATATAGCGCCGCAGGAAGTAGCGGGTGTGGACGCTGACGGTCCAGATCAGACGGATCATGGTCTTGTTCCTCTCCATCGCACAGTGCATCTGGTGAGGCAGTGCGTTGGAGAGTGACCCGGGGGTCTGCCGCGAGCGGCGCGCTACAGAGGAGAAATCCACCTCAACGCCGAGTATACGCCCGGGCCGGACAGGACGGAAGGGACCGGCGAACTCGCGCCGAGCGCGGGTCGATCGCCGGTAGCGGGATCGCGGTTAGCGGTAGGAGCTGGCTGTGTTGGCCCACTTGGCGCGAGCGCGTTCCATGACCTTGCGGGCGCCGCTGTGGTTCATCCTCCAGCGGGCGACTGCGAGGCTGACGTCGTAGGCATCTGCTGCCTCCTCGTCGGTGGCGTTCGCTCGGGCGAGCCGGAATGCTCCGTCGTTGGGGATCAGCATCTCCCCTAGAGAGCCAGTCGGCTTCGGCTTCTTGGTCGCCGCCGAGCCCGCACTTCCTCTCGTCGGAAAGAGAGACGCCGAACTTGTGCTCCAGGACGACGTGGGCGAGTTCGTGGCACATGGTGGTGCGACGACGGGTCAGTGGCTGAGCGTCGTTCTCCAGGATGACCACGCCGCTCCCGTTCGGGATCAGCGCCCCGGACAGTGCGCTTCCGTCCGCTCGCAGGAAGTGGTCACGCGCGCCACCATCGAGGTCGCTGAGTTGGACGACGGGGATGCCGTACTCAGAAGCGAAGGTGTAGGGGTCGAAAGGCGCGTGGGCGTCGAGACCGATCTCGGCTCGTAGCTCCAGTGCGAGGCTCTTCGCCTCGGTCTTGAATCCTCGACGCACGAGTCATCCCTGTGCCCGTGCACGTTCGATGGTCGCGCCGATGACCTGTTGCAGGTACTTGACGTCGGTCTCGCTGAGGTCCTTCCGGGCGCGCAGGAGCGGCGCGAGCTGCGCCATGAGGTCGGGTTCACGGTCGTCGTTGGCGTCACGTTCTCCCTCGTGCTCGAAGAAGTCCTCGGCCGGGAGTCGGAGCCAGGCGATGATCGTGGCGAAACCGTCGGTGTCCGGCTTGAGGCCGTTGCCGAGCCGAGACAGCAACGAGGGGCTCACGCCGATCTCGCCGGCGAGTGCCCGCCAGGAGATTTGCCGCTCCTGACGCGCGGCGTCGAGGGCGGAGTGGAGCGCGGCCGTGTTGATCGTGGTCTTGGCCATGCACCCAGTGTGTCACATCTGCGACACCTCGTCGCCTCCGAAACGGAGTGTGTTAGAATTGAAACGTAGCATCGAGTGTGGAACGCAAAGGAGGTGAGGAGCATGGCAGGCAAGCGAGGGCGTAGCGCGGTCACCGGGCGGTTCGTGAAGCAGTCCACGGTGAAGCGTCACCCGAAGACCACGACCAACGAGAGCAACGGCAGGCGAGGCAAGAAGAAGTAGGCAGCGAGCCTGCCCTGCCCCGCGCAGCAATGTCGGTGGCAGTAACTACGGTGATCGAACAGACGGACCAATCAGGAGAACGATTATGAGTGTGACTGACGCCTTCAAGACCTTTCAGGACGTCGTGAATGCCGACATCACACACGTCCGCGAAGCACGCACTCGCCGCGATCTCTTCAAGGGCGCCTTCGGCACCGAGGACGATGTGAAGGAAGTCATTGCGTCCGGATCGCTCGCGCGAGGGACACACAAGGACCCGATCCATGACGTCGATGTGATCGTCGTCTTTGATCAGGATGAGCATCCTGAGTGGGGCTCGCCGGGAAGCTCCGCCGCGGACGCTCTCGATCACACCCGCGAGCGCGTCAACACGCTGCTCGGGGCAACGAACGGCACATACGACCAGGCGGTCCGCCTGGCCCGGTGGCGCAACCATGCCGTCAAGTGCTTCCTGGATGACCCTGATGATCCTCACGCGTTCACGGTCGACGCCATGCCCGCGCTTCGCCGCGATGGGCGACTCCTCATTCCTGAAGCACTCTCAGAAGATTGGGTCGCTTGCGACCCCGAGTTCCTAATCGCCGAGGTCGCGGATCGACACGCGCAGTGGAACAAGTTCGCCGGCACTGTTCGGATGCTCAAGTGGTGGGCCGCCGAGCAAGACACCAAGATCAAGTCTCTCGTCATGGAGGTCCTCGCACTCGACTTCCTGCCTACGGACGTCAACCAGGCGGCTGCGATCAAGCAGTTCTTCGTAAGCGCCTGCTACCACATCGAGGGCGGGAACGACGTCGCCGATCCCGCTGGACTCTGCGGACCGATTCAGCCTGACATCGACTACGACGCGTTCGCCGACGCCCTGCGGTCCGCGCGAGACAACGCCATCAAGGCGTTCCAGGCACAGGCGAACAATGACGCTGCGGCTGCGATCAATCACTGGGGTGAGGTCTTTGGGGACGACTTCCCGAAGCCTCCTGCCTCCACTGGCAATCCGGCGCCCGCGGTCGTGCCCGCGGCGCCCCGTCCGGTGAAGGACACTCCGCAGGGATGACTCGCGCAAAAGGTCCAGATCGCGGTGTGGGCACCACGGCGCTCAACCCCGTCCTCTGGACTGAGCGCGAACCTGTGCGACTGGCGCGCGATCAGAATGAGGTCCAGGCGTTCGCGCCATTGCTCGAATACCAGAGCCCCGCAGACGACGGCTTGCCGCACGGCGGATGGATCGGCGTCCTCCCCGCTGGCCGTTCGAGCGGCCACAGCCCGATGCTCTCGATGAGCTGCTCGGGGACCAAGAACTGCGAGTGCTCGTCATCTACTCCGCAGCGCACCCGATGGTTCCGCCGACCATCTACTCCCTCGATCCGGAGCCGTCGATCTGGGAACAGACACAGTCCGCATGGCACGTTGCCCCAGGAGGATCGCTCTGTCTGCTCCAGAGCGATGGCGGCTGGCAGCCCGAGGCCAGCCTCACCGAGCTTCTGGCGAAGGCATCGGGGTGGCGGATCGAGTACGCCCTCATGAAGCGCGGGAGTCATCAATGAGATGTCGGTCAATGGCATCGTCTCTGACCCCTCGCACGACCACCTGATTGACCGAGCGATTCAGCGAGCAGCTCCAACACCGGACCCGACCGAGGCGGGAGACACAGGTGTCTCCTCGTAACCCCTACATCGTGATGCCCAGAGACGCGGTCACCAAGATCGCAAGCTCCAACCTCTCGGGCGGAGCGCTGGTACTCCGCCGCGTTCCCGCGGACGATATGTACGTCGTCCAGGCCGTGGAAACCGGCAAAGACATCCGTCTTCCAGCCGACGTCCCACGCGAGTACGCCGCGCTTCGTTCAGGCGACCCCCACCATGCAGCTCAGTGGATCAGGGTGGCACCGAACGACGCCCATCTTCACCATCTCTTCTTGTCCAGGCGCCCCGATATCTCCATAGGCTTCAAGGATTTCAGGGAGCTGGTGCCGGGCGTTGCCGACCCCGGCAACAACCTTGGCGTGGTCGTCACTCACGACCCCGATCTTCCACCAGAACTGGTGGAGGCCGGTGCCTCGGAGTTTGCGGGCTGGGCCGTCCGGCGCGATGGTGTGGAACCGCTCGCTATCGAGATCGAGCCAGAAGTTGTTGGCCTGGCACAGTTGGCTGGCAAGTGGCCGATCGAGCAGCTCGCCGCCAACAGCATCATGGTCGTGGGCTGCGGCAGCATCGGTAGCGCCGCAGCAGAGGCGCTCGCAGGATACGGAGTCGGACGCGTGGAACTTGTCGACCCGGACCGATTCCTCTGGCACAACATGCTCCGCCACACTCTCGGAGCCGAAAGCGTCGGGCGATACAAGGTGACGGCCATGAAAGATCACCTGGCCCAGCACTGGCCGCAACAGACAGTGGTCGCCCACCGACGCGACCTGGTTGCCGAGGCCCACTACATCCGGCCCATCGTCGACCGCGTCGATCTGGTGCTGTGTGCCGCAGACGGTATTGCTCCCAGGCGTGTCGTCAGCCACCTCTCCAGACGCGCACAGAAGGCGGCGATCTTGGCGTGCGTGCTCGACAATGGCTCGATCGGAGAAGTCATCAGGCTGCGACCAACGCCCCGGTTCGGATGTCTCCTCTGTCTACGGCAGCAGCTTGCAGATCAGGGAGCGATGGACGCTGAGGCGGATCAGGAGTTGGATTACGGCACCGGGCGCGTCCATCAGCCTATGACGGCTGTGCCGCCCGATCTCCGATACGTCGGCACGTTCGCCGCGAAAGTAGCGATCGCGACACTGCTGGAATCGCTTCACGGCGACCACACCCAGCAGGTTCCCGGCGAACACGCCATCATCGGTCTTCGACCAACGGGTGACCTCGCAGCCCCGTTCGACCTCAGCCAAGCCGGCGATGTTCGGTGGTCGTCCATCCCCAGACCTCGCGCATCGTGTCCGACCTGCTCGCCAGGATGACAGCGCGGCGAGAGGTGACTCCGGTGACGATCACTGACGTCGCACTCAGCGCAATCGCGCGCGAGGCGTTGCGGTCCGTCGACGGACTCGAAACTGGCGGCATCTTGCTCGGGGACGACGCGACTGATGGGATCGTCATCCGACACGCCGGCGGACCTGGACCCAAAGCCACCCGCGGCGAACGCACCTTCATGCGCGACCTCGACCATGCCCGGCGTCTCGCGGACTCCGCCTGGTCGGAGGACCGTAGCCAGTGGATAGGCGAATGGCACACCCACCCGACCGGAGGACTCTCCCCGAGCGAGGTTGATCTCCACTCCTACATGCGCCATCTGCACGACCCCGAACTGGGGTTCGACAAGTTCGTCGCGATCATCGCTGGATTCGATTCATCGGCACGCGTGGTCGTTGCAACTTGGCTCGTAGAACGGGACCGCATCGTGGCAGTGGTACCCGAGAGGCTTCCTACGGCGCCTGCCGTAAACAGCCCGTACGCCAGTGATGCGGTGAGGCACGCCGCCTTCGTAGCTGATGAACACAAGGAGACGCCATGACATCCGATTCCGCCGCCCCTGACCCAGCAGACCCTGTCTTCATCTCGTACCGACAGAAGGACGGTACTGGTGTTGCTGGGGAGCTCGCCTGGCTCCTGCGGGCTGCCGGCATCCCTGTCTGGCGGGACCGAGACGATCTGCCGCCAGGCGACACCGAGGCCCGACTCAAGCAAGCGATAGCGGGCGGCATCTCCGGCGGCGTTCTTGTGACGACGCCGGACGTGGTGAACAGCAGAGTCGTGAAGACGCTGGAAGCACCTCAACTCCTTGAACTACACCGCGACCACGAAGTGTTTGCGCTCGGCATCGTCAACTCGGTGAAGACAGAGGACGGCGGAACAGATTACGACGCTCCTGACCGGCTCCTAGAGATTCGTCCCGGCACCTTGAGCGGTGTAGATCAGCGATCCGCCGAGCGCGATGGTCTGCTGGCATTGATCCGCGGTTTGGTCTGGCACCGGATCGCGTCTCTTCGCAAGCGAATCGAGGCAACCGACCCGACGTTCCGCCTGAGCCTCCAGACCAGGAACACGCCACAGGTCTATGACCGAACCGGTGACGAACTGGACATCCGGCTCAGGCCCTCCGATCACGAACGGCTTCCGAGCACCGAGGGGCTCCGAGATCTCAAGGACACCATTGGCCTCCTCCCCGATGCCGTGACCCGTTCCGGGGCACATCGCCTGCGTGTCGCTGGAGGGGCTCATCTCTCCGTGGCCTTCGCAATCGGGGCGGCTTTGCCTTCGTCTCGAATCGGGCACATGGACGTGATCGACCAACAGGGCGCCACCTGGGCGAGCGATGGCGAAGCGCGGTTCATCGAACAGCCGCAAGTACAGATCGCAGATCAAGGCGGCGACCCATCTGCCATCACGACCGGCCGCCCCTCCGTAGCCGTGTATGTCGATCTCCTGCCCCAACGCAGTGACACCGCCTTCACCCGCTATATCGAAGACCATAGGCCGTTTCTTGCGGCCTGGCGTCATCTCACAGGTGCGAGCGGCACGCTCCTCGACCCCGCTGATGCAGGCCTGATCGCTGCCGACGTCGCCGCGCACATCCGTGCCCTGTCGAACGACAACGCCAACGCCGAGGTGCACCTCCTGCTGCGGTGCCCGTTCCCACTTGCGCTTCTCATCGGGCGATTGACCAACACCCTGCGCGTAGTAGTCCATGAATGGGACGACTCCGACCCCATCGACGGTGAAGACTACCGCGCAAGGTACGTGCCCACGCTGCGTGTACGTACATCTGCAAGCTCCGGTGTCATCGAAGATGTGCTCCTCCCGGATGCGTCGTGACTGCGCCAACCGACCTTGCGGCCGCCCGTAACACCATGTTGAGCGTCACTCTCACGCGGAGGATTCGCTCAACGTTGAGACAACGGCGATCCGAAGGACACGGGCGTCTATGAGCTTCTCGCGCGATCCGAGCTTGTCCTACTCGGCATTCACTCAAGCGTGCCGCGCCTTCAAACCCAGCGAGCTGATCCCGGCGATCGCGCAAGCCTCGGCATCGCTCGGCGAACCGCCGTATCCAGATGCTGTGAAACATCGGATGCCGCCGTGGGGATTGGCTGCGGCCGCGCGAGATTCGCTTCTCTACGGCAATGAGTATCGCTCGAAGGTCGTCGATGAGGAGGCGCTGCGGAAGCTGATGCACAAGTTCCAGATCGCGATGGACATCGACGATGCCGATGTGGGGTCCGAGGACTTCCTCGTCAGACTGATGACTCGGGTCACGTACGAGCAGTTCCCCTACCAGGAGTCGATGTTCGAGGAACTTGCTCGCTCCCACGCCTGGATGGTCGAGGGCCTGCCCGATGTCGAGACCCGAGTGATCACAGAGGACTCGCTGGCGGCCATGCTCGACGGAGTTCCGTTCCGCGAGGCGATCGGCGCGACGTTCTTCCTCCAAGTGGGTGCCTTCCAGAACGGTGGAGCATATAAGCCTGGCTGGCTGGATCAGCCAAACTTCGCTGAGGTGCTGAAGCTCTATCCGCGGAGGAACATAGAGACGATCGCCTCTAGGCTCACCACGACACCCGCAGCCTTTCGGACTGCCTTCAACGACCACTCCGTCGGAACAGCCACAGCGGCCCGATTCGATTACAACCCGTTGATGGCGACGCCGTTCGTGGACATGGGCGACGGGGAGCCGGTTGCTCCAGCGACGCGTCTGATCATGCGGACGGTCACGCCGGGAGGCTTGTACTACGCCGGGATGGCCAAGCACGGCAAGGCTTTCGCGGATGATCTCGGAGGCCTGTTCGAGCACTACATTGGTCGACAACTCAGACTGATCGAGGACGCGGAGGTCGAACCCGAGATTGTCTTCGGCAAGGGTGGCGGTCACAAGAGCGTTGACTGGTTTGTGATCCTGCCCCATCTGGTCATCTTGGTTGAGGTCAAGTCTCGCCGCCTCGGCCCGGCAGCACGCGCCGGCGATGCGACGCTGATGAACTCGCTCAGCGAGACCCTGGGCGGCGCACGGAAGCAGTTGACCCGGACCGTCAGCCATCTTGCTGACAATCACCCGGCGTTCACGCACATCCCAACGGACCGCCCCATGTTGGGGTTGATCGTCACGGCGGAGCCGTTCTATACCGGGGCCGCATACCTTCTCGACCATGACGTTGCGGCCATCCCCGGCGGGAGGCTCCCAGATGTTCCTGTAACCGCGGCGAGCGCGCGTGAAGTCGAGTGGCTCGTGACGCACGGCAAAGACGTTGAGCCGCTGCTCCTCGCAGAGATGGCGAAGAGTGCAGGAGGTGTCGTCAGCCTGCGTGACATCGGTAAGAAGACTGATACCGAAAATCCGATTCTGTTGAACGCTTGGAATGCGTATCCCTGGCCGACCCGCAAAGGACGTGGCGATGGACAATCATCAGCGACGCCGACCGGCAATGGCTGACCCTCACAGTCAGACCAAGTCGATTGCAAGCTTCGGAAATGCCGAAATCGCGCCACGCTTACAACGAGCGCTCGACGTCCTCGCGTCCCGGTGAATGCTGCGGTACATCGCTCGCTTGGACGATGAAGCCACGTGCTCGATCGAGAGCAGTTCGTGCACGAGCGGCGTCGATGCTCTGCGCCGTGGACTGCGGCGGCGATCCCAGCGGTCGGTCATCCGTGACGCCGTATCTGTCGCGGTAGGCCGCGACAGTGCGCCCATAACGTCGCCACGCAGCGGCTTGGCGCTGACCGCGGGGTGGCTCGCCAAGATGCTGCACCCACGCTTCGCCGGTCTCACGTGCGGTGTCGAGCACGGCATCAGTGCGAGCTTCGATCATCTCGCGCCGCTCATCGAGTGCCTGCCGCATATCGCTTGCCATCGGGCCGTCCGCAGCCGGGATGAGTCCGGCGATCAGCCGCGGCGTCTTGCGAGCACGACCCGAGCCAGCCGGGCATGCTGTGGCGCGCGAAACGCGGTAGTGCAGCACAGAGGAGATGTCGTCGGCATCGGTGAACCCGCGGGCTGCCACGAGTCGCGGGAACAGAGTGTCGAGGTCGTGGTGGTTGGCCTCGGCACGGCGCAGCTCCGCGGTGAGCGCACCGAACGCCTCGGACTCGATCGCGGCGTCCGCCTGGTCGGCTGTCAAGCCCGAGGACTTGATCAAGGTGGCCCAGCGGTCTCGTTGGGCGGCGGCAGCAATCGTCTCGTACTCCGCGGCGAGCTGGGCGATCGACCCCCACTGCTCCTGTTCGGTAGTGATGGTCTCGTGCGCGGACAGCTCGGCTCCAACGTGTTGCAGGACGCCGTAGAGGACGGAGCGGGCCGTGGCGTCGGGGTTGTCGCCTGGGTGCGGGTGGGCGTGCTCGTTGGCCCGGTCGAGGATCACGTAGGCGTGGTTGGCGTGCTTGCCGCGGGTCATTGCGACGTAGAAGTTCTCCCGTGTGGTGGTCGGTTCCACCAGGACGTGTGCGGTGTCGACGGTGACGCCCTGCGCTCTGTGGGCGGTGATCGCATAACCCAGATCGACATGATCGGTCACATACGCGGCCGGGAGGACGATGGAGCCGCCGAACCGGCGGCCGGTCCTGCGGATCGTGATCGACCCGTCGTCGCGGACGCCGGTGATGGTCCAGGTGTCACCGTTGCGTACCCAGTCCTTCCCGGCTCGTAGGCGGCGGTCGTTGCGGCGGGTGACGACCGTGTCCCCCACCCCGGCAGTGGTGCCGTCATCCAACTCGACCTCCCGGCCCGGTTTCAGGCTGCCGTCGAGGATCAGGTCGGCACGTGCCCGCTGGTTGAGGGCGCTCACGTGGTCGCGGGTCTCGGCGACCAGCACCGACACCAACCCTCGCTGCCGGTCGGCGCGCCAGGCGATGTAGGCGGTGTCGCTCATCGCCTCGCCATCGCCCTCGTGGATGCGGTCGTGGTCGAGGTAGGTGTCGATCACCTGCGTACGACCGTGGCGCAGAGCGAGGGAGGCGGTCTTCTCCCAGGTGTTCACGAAGCGGTGCACGTCGACCAGCTCGGGCGCGTCGTCGTCGCGGTCGTTCACGAGGAGCCCGAACGCACCACCGGCGTCGACGGATTGGAGCTGGGCGAAGTCGCCCACGAGTAGCACCTTGGCACCGGCTCGTTCAGCCCGGTGCGTGATCCGATCCAACGACAGGGTGCCAGCGAGAGAGGCTTCATCGATGATGACGAGCTGACCGGCCTCGAAGTCGGTGCCGTACATGAGGTGGTTCTGCCACCACTTCGCCGTGTTCTCCGTCGCAATCCCCAAGTCCTCAGCGAGAACCTGCGCGGCCACCGCGGACAGCGCCAGCCCGACCACGGAGCCCTCGCCGTGCGCCTTCTCCCACGCACGCCGCAACGCCGACATAGCCGTCGTCTTCCCGGCCCCGGCCGGGCCCACCAGCACATCAAGGACACGGCCGGAGACCGCGATCTTCATGAGCGCGTCGGCCTGATCCTCGCCGAGCATCCGACCCTCCGCATCGGGACGAGCGGTGATCTTCTCGACCGTCGCCAGCGGCACGGTCGGCCCGGTCGTGGTGCGGGAGCGGTCGAGACAGTCGGTCTTCGGCGGCCAGGAGCAGCTCGGAGGAGAACACGGTCGAGTGCTTGGGCCTGAACACGCTGGTGCCGTCCACCCGCCGGAACGCGACGGGTGAGGTGGCGAGGTCGGGCGGCGTCAGCCGGAGCGAGGCTTGCTCGGCGGCGTCGGCAATCATCGCGACGACCGCTTCGCGGTCGTGCATGGTCGCGAAGCGCCAGCCCATCGTCTGCCGGGATGCCTCGGCCATGAGGTTCCAGCGCCGCCAGGTGGACCGTTTCTCGCCCACCACCTCGACCACGGTCTGGCCGAGTTCGCCGATGGCATCGAGCGGTACGTCGTCGGCGCGCAGCAGCATCGGCTTGTCGTTGTCGGTGATCGTGCGTGCCCAGTCGGTGGCGTCCTGGCCGAGTACCCCGGTGGCGCGGGTGCGCCACTCGGCCGTCAGGTCGGCCAGCGACCGCACCTGCTTCTCCGGGCGTGTGGCGAGGGTGGCTTGGGCGCGCAGCTTGATGATCGTGGCTGTGGAGGGTTGGCGGCCGTGCTTGGCGACGTACTCGGCGATGAGCCTGTTCTTCTCGGCGTCGATGTGCCGGGCACGGGTGGAGAACTCCTGGACCAGCTCTTCTGGCACCGTGCTGATCGCCCAGGCCGGGTTGCGGTCTCGGCCCATGTCGCGGGCTTCCCATTCGACGCCGAAGGTGCGGGTCATGTGGTCGGCGAACACCGCCTCGTGCAGCTCCGACAAGGCGACCACGGCGGCGTGCATCGGTCGCCCGTCCAGACTGCGCCATTTGCCGTCGAACGCGGTCTGGACCTTGTTGCTGATGACGACGTGGGTGTGCAGGTGGGGGTCGCCGGCGCGGGAGTGGGCGTGTCAGATGGTCTGTGTAGGAGCTGCGTGAGCCTGGGGCTGTGGCCTCGGGAGGGAGCACCCTGATGACCGTGACCGATGAGCAGGCCGGCGACCCGGGTGGCCCGGGCCGGGTGAGCGGGGCGCAGCTGCGGCAGCTGTTGGCCGATGACACGTGGCTGGATGCGTTGATCGACCGGGCCGAGACCGGCGGAGTGGCGCTGACCGGGGAGGGCGGGTTCCTTCCGGAGCTGGTCAAGGCCGTCCTCGAGCGGGGACTGGCCGCTGAGCTGACCGAGCACGTCGGCTACGAGCGGGGCGATCCGGTCGGCCGGGGCTCGCCGAACAGCCGCAACGGCAGCACGCCCAAGACGGTGCAGTCCGAGGTCGGCCCGCTGCCGCTGGCCGTGCCCCGGGACCGGGCGGGCAGTTTCACCCCGCAGCTGGTGCCCAAGGGCGAACGCCGCCTCGGCGGCCTGGACGACATGATCATCTCGCTCTACGCGGGTGGGATGACGGTGCGCGACATCCAGCACCATCTGGCCCGCACGATCGGCACCGAGCTGTCCCACGACACGATCAGCAAGATCACCGACGCGGTGCTCGACGAGGTCGGCGCATGGCAGGCTCGGCCGCTGGAGCCGATCTACCCGATCGTCTACGTCGACGCGCTGGTGGTGAAGATCCGCGACGGCCATCAGGTGCGCAACCGGGCCGCGCACATCGTGGTCGGAGTGGACCTCGACGGCATCAAGCACGTGCTGGGGATCTGGGTGCAGGCCACCGAGGGCGCGAAGTTCTGGGCCGGCGTGGTGGCCGAACTGGCCAACCGCGGCGTGCGGGACATCCTCATCGCCTGCTGTGACGGGCTGACCGGCCTGCCCGAGGCGATCGAGGCGACCTTTCCGCACACGACCGTGCAGACCTGCGTGGTG
The DNA here is from genome assembly GCF_016612845.1 of Blastococcus sp. TML/C7B. Taxonomy (NCBI): domain Bacteria; kingdom Bacillati; phylum Actinomycetota; class Actinomycetes; order Geodermatophilales; family Geodermatophilaceae; genus Blastococcus; species Blastococcus sp. TML/C7B. The sequence goes on from NZ_JAEOAA010000001.1 coordinate 17,776, forward strand.
CACCTGATCCGCGCCTCGATGCGGTTCGTGTCCTACGGCGACCGCAAGAAGGTGGCCGCCGCGCTCAAGGGCGTCTACACCGCCCCGACCGCCGATGCCGCCGAGACCACGCTGCTGGAGTTCGCCGACTCCGACCTGGGACGCAAATACCCGGCGGCGGTGGCGACCTGGCAGAACGCCTGGGAGCGGTTCATCCCGTTCCTCGCCTTCGGACCCGCGCTCCGCAAGATCATCTACACGACGAACATGATCGAGTCGCTGAACTACCAGCTCCGGAAGATCATCAAGAACCGGGGGCACTTCCCCAACGACGCCGCGGTGATCAAGCTGCTCTGGCTGGCGATCCGCGACATCGAGGACAAGCGGGCCCGGGAGCGGCTCAAGGACCGCGGCAAGCCGGCCAACCAGCGCACCGCACCCGGCAAGCTCGTCGAGGGCGCGGTCACCCAGGGCTGGAAGCCGGCCATGGCCGAGATGATGATCGCCTTCGGCGACCGCATCGAGCCTTACCTCAGCTGACAACATCAAGATCGACTGCAGGTCTTACACAGAGAAGTTGACAAGCTCGCGGGAGTCGAAGTGATCGAACGCCGTCGCCACCAACCCGGTGACATCGACCTGCGCAACGGCACCGTCGCCGGCGGTTGCGCCCGACCGGGTGGCTGCAACCTCACGCTCCATGAACGCAACCACCTCCGCAACCGCCGCATGATGCGCCTCACCGATCAGGGCTTGGGTCCCGGCGTCGGCGACCGCCCACAGTGCCGAGGCCGACTTCGGGATCGAGAAGGTGAAGTCGAACCCGGCCACCGCGCGACGCTTCCCACGCTCGGCCTCCTCAGCCTCAATTCGCGCGACCGCCTCACCTTTCGCGCCCGGACTCAGCGATGGGTCGAGATCGGCGATCCGGGCCTCGATCCGCTCCGGGACCGACTTGTAGGCGGGGAACGCGAGGCCGAGCGCGTCGCCGGTGATCGGATCACGACCCATCCCCATCACGAGCTGGAGCTGGGCCTCCGAAACCCGGTCCCCGACCGCGAGCTGGCCCTTGCCGAGTGAGGCGACGCCGGAGCCGAGCCACTGCCCGGGTGGGGTGCCCGCCTCCACGTAATACCTCGTCAACGGCGTCGAGAGAGTCCGATCGCCGTCTGCGGCCGCGACCGTACGCAGGAGGTACTTGTAGCCGTCTCCAGCGCTCATCACCCGCATCGAGACCGTCACGAGACCACCGCCTTTTCGGCAGTCAGGTGAGCAGCAGACGCCCGTGACCTCCGCCCCGGAAATGCCCGCTGGTGCGGCCGGCCGCGACATCCGGCATCCACTGCTTGGCTCCGTCAGTTCGACACGTCGACGCTGACATACATCTCCGGAATTCGGGTGCTGGGAGACTAGTGGGGTGAATCTCGACGAGTTGCTACAGGTGATGGATCGCGCCGCGGCAAACCTTGCCAAGCTCCAAGCGATCTGGGACCGCGCGGAGCCGATGATCCCGTCGAGCCCTCAGCGGGGTACGAATCGGGAGTATGAGGATCTGCGTCGGGCGTGGACGCCGCTGCTCGCGGGGCTGCCCCCGATCGACGGGTTCACAGTCACCGAGGAGCTGCCCGACATCGACGAGGCGGGGCAATCTTTCATCGATTACTTCGAGATCGGCGAGCCTGCTTTCGCTCTCATGAACGAGTTGGAGAAGCCGGGCCAACAGCTCGACGAGTACAGATTCAAACTTGCTCAAGCGCGTCGCCGGGCGATTCACGAGCGCCTCGACGATCTCGTGTCGACGATCAACGCGACCCTTGGTCAGATCACTGATTCCGTTGCGCGGGACTCGTCCGATCGCGTGGACGATCTCAGAACGAAGGCGGTGGAGGAGTCGATCAGCGAGATCGAGCGGTTGCTCGGCGACACCACTGACCGAAAGGGACGATGGGGCGATCTTCACCGGCATCTCCGTTTCAGTCAGGGGCACGATTGGCACGACATCGCCGAGATGGATTGGCCGTCTGTCCGGGCTGACATTGAGGCCGCGAGTCTCTCCGAATCCGACCCTTTGCCGGTGCCAGCGGTCGACCTCGGCGTAGCTGCTTCCGCGAAACCCGCAGGTGGTGCAAGCATCGGGCTCGATTGGGGTGCTCTTGATGACGACGGCTTCGAGCGACTGCTGTTTGACCTTTTACGCGGCTTTCCCAGTTACCAGAACGTCGAGTGGTTGATGAAGACGCGCGCGCCCGATCGGGGCCGCGATCTGTCCGCTGAACGCGTCATAAGGGACGACGGCGGGACGACGCGAACCGAGCGGGTCATCGTGCAGGCCAAGCACTGGACGTCCAAATCTGTCGCACCTGCCGACATCACGAATACCTTGGCGGCGCTGTCGCTCTGGGAGCCGCCGGTCGTTCGGACTTTGGTGATCGCGACGAGCGGTCGCTTCACCACCGACGCGGTGGCGATCGTCGAGAAGCACAACGTCGATGGGAAACTTCCGTTCATCGAGCTTTGGGCAGATAGCCGCCTCGAAACGCAGTTGTCGCAACGACCGGACTTGATCGCGAGCTACGGCCTCCGCTCGTAAGTCCGACGTGAGCGATTCGCGACACTCTACCTCGACCTGCAAGACGCGTGGCAACTCCGATGGCGGGCTGAGCGAGAGACGGATCGGCGGCGGCCTGATCGCCGGGAATGGGTGCGTCTCGTTGTGTCGTTCGGCGAGGCGTCAGCGGCGGTTGAGCAAGGGTCGTGCACCTGGCGAGTGACCAGCCCGGCGAAGGGCTCCACGAGAAGTTCGGGTCCGGGGTCACCGAGCCGCCGGAGCCACCATGCGCGACCACACCCCTGCTGGCAGGCGCCGTCTGCGGGTCGGGTCCCTGTTCTCCGGATACGTGGTCTTGCCTGCCATATGAAGGTCTGCTTTGAGCGATCCTCGCGACCCTCTGGTCACCGCGTAGCGGATATCCTCAGGGCAGGAATACATCGCCGTTCTTCATGGCCTGCCCATCTCCGGAGTCCGCTGGACGAAACCTCGCCTGAGACTCGATCGTCCAGCGCACAGCAACTACTAGTGGACGTGGGCATGGCTCTCGATCTCGGCTCGCACTTGCACCATATCGAGGGCCCGTACCTGCGTGATCAGGTCGTCAAGCGCGGGCCTCGGGAGCGCCCCGGCCTGGAAGAACACCCTGATCGAGTCGCGGTAGACCGCGATTGTTGGTAGCGCGCGGATTCCGAGTGACTCAGACAACTGGTGCGCCGCCTCGGTGTCGACCTTGCCGAAGAGGATATCCGGGTGGTTCTCAGAGGCTGCCTCGTAGACTGGTGCAAACGCCTTGCACGCACCGCACCAGGTGGCCCAGAAGTCGAGGATCGCGATCCCATCCCGCTCGGTCACTTCGCGGAAGTTCTTGTCTGTCACATCAACCGTTGCCATCTTCCGTCCAATCGCTCGGCGACTCCTAAATGGACCCAAGGGTCCATCCATATGATGGTTGCTCGCTCCGAGCTGCGCAACCTGCATGACTCCCGCAGTAGCTATGGCTGGCTTCATGGGGCAAGCGGAGACAATACAGTACGTCCCCGCGCGTAGGGTCGTGAACGATTCTAGGACCTGAGAGTCCAGAAAATCTACCGACCCCGGACGAGGCTCAGGCTCACAGCAGCCGAGCGAGCCGCGGCACAGTCACACAGAGCCACTCTCCGTCGAGTACGCACGCACCTGTGCGATGGCCATGTCGAGGACCACCCGCATGGGACGGACGTCTCGGGCCGTCTTGGCGAGTAGATACCCTCCCTGCAGAGCAGCCAGCAGCCCGGTAGCCAACGCGTGCGCATCGGCGCTCGCGGTTAGCACGCCGCGCTTCTTCAACTCTTCAATCGCGTCGGTCAAGAGTTGGAGCCAGACGTCAAAATGAGCAGCAATGACCTTTCGTGTGTCTTCGTCATGATCAGCGATCTCATTCGCCAGCGCTCCGAGTGGGCACCCAAAGGCGCCGTTCCGGAGACCATTGCGCTCAACTAGCTCATCGCGCCAGAGTTCGAGTCCGCGCAGCGACTCGACCCTCGTAAGGCGACGACGTTGCTGCGACAGCAGAGCCTCCGCGCGTGCCTCAATGACTTCCTTCACCAGTGCGTCCTTCTCGGCGAAGTGCTGATAGAGCTGCGACTTCGACGTCCCACTCGACGCACGGACGTCCGCCAGAGTCGTCGAGGCAACGCCGCGCTCGTACATCAACTGATCGGCCGCCTCGATAATCCGTGCCTTCGTTGCGGCGCCGCGAGCCGTCAAGCGGCGCGGACGGGGGCCGCTGGCGCTGTCGGTCATGCCCCAAGGCTAATCGTCTCGGATTGGTCGGGCGCTCTCGCCGGCACTCAGATGCCAACGACCATCCATGTGGACCACCCTCGCGAGCAGTCGACGAGAGCCTCATGCCGTACGTCAAGGACCAGGGCTTCTCACGGTTGGGCCAGGCTGCCCAGGCGACTCCCGTCGCGGCCCGTCGGGAGTGGAGAGGTGGATCTCGACCCCAGATGCCCGGGCCCAACCGCAGAACCTTGCTACGTCGCCACGCTGGGCGAACGCCGCTCAGGCAGCACCCAGCCGTCGCGGGGGAAGTGGCAGGTGTAGCCGTTCGGATACTTCTCCAGGTAGTCCTGGTGCTCGGGCTCCGCCTCCCAGAACGGACCGACAGGCTCGATACTGGTGGCTGCCTTGCCCGGCCACAGACCCGACGCGTTGACATCCGCGATCGTGTCGTGGGCGATCCGCTCCTGCTCCGGCGTGACCGGGAAGATCGCGGACCGGTAACTCGTGCCCCGGTCGTTCCCCTGACGATTCAACGTCGAGGGATCATGGATCTGGAAGAACAGCGCCAGGATGTCGCGATAGCTCGTCCTCGAAGGGTCGAAGACGACCTCGATCGCCTCCGCATGGCCTGGGTGGTCGCGGTAGGTCGGGTGTTCGTTCTGCCCGCCCGTGTACCCGACGCGGGTTTCGAGGACGCCGGGCCGGCGGCGGATCAGGTCCTGCATGCCCCAGAAGCACCCGCCCGCCAGAACGGCTGTCTCCGCTCCCGAGACTTGCGTGATCTCCCCGCTGTCGTTGGTCCCGCTGGTCATGCGGTGGCTCCCTTCGTAGAGTCCTGGTCGGTGTCGAACAGTGCACTGAATTGGCCGTAGCCCTCCTCGACGAGCTTGGAGGCAGGAACGAAGCGCATCGCGGCCGAGTTCATGCAGTACCTCTGGCCCCCGGCGGCGGGTCCGTCGTGGAACAGGTGCCCGAGATGACTGTCGGCGCCCGCCGAGCGCACCTCTGTGCGGATCATGCCGTGCGTCCGATCCGCCTTGGTCGCGACAGCGTCGGCGGCGATGGGCGCCGTGAAACTCGGCCATCCCGTGCCGCTGTCGTACTTGTCGGTGGACGAGAACAGCGGCTGACCCGAGACGATGTCGACGTAGATGCCAGGCTCGTGGTTGTCCCAGTACTCGTTCCGATAGGCCGGCTCTGTGCCGTCCTGTTGCGTCACCCGATGCTGCTCGTCGCTCAGGCGGCTGAGCGACTCAGGGGTCTTGCGGTAGTCGTTGGTGGTCACTTTGGCTCCTCCTAGCAGGTGACGCGGCCGCGCCATCACATGCTGTAACGGACCCGGCGGTCCAACTATTCCACATGTCCTGCGGTAGAGTCGAGGCCAGACGATGCGTCGCCCCCGAGGCGGGGCGGCTGGTCTCGCGACGACCGACGAAGACCGATGTAACCAGGCTATCAAGGGCTGAAACAAGACTCTTCGGCGATGCAGTTCCGGCGACAGAGGTCGGAGAGGAAGCGACATGAACGAACCCGAGGACCTGGGTCAGGTGACAGAAACTGTGGACTCACAGGACCAGAATCAGGCTGGTGGCGCCTTCACGGACGCAGGCGAACGGCATCACGAGCCCGGTGCCAGGTCGACGAACCTCGAGAACGGCTCGTCGTTCTCGATCGCGGTGGATGCTCAGGCCAGCACCTTCGTCGCAATCAAGGATGGTGTCGAGTTCGGAGCCGTCCCGTTCGCGGAGAAGAACGGCAGAGTGACGCTGCTGGCGACCTCGATCCTGCCGGACTACCGAGGACAGGGCTTGGCGACCGAACTCACCCGCAGGGTGCTGGACAGCATCCGCGCGGAGGGCAAGAGCGCGACCGTGAGGTGTCCCGTGTTCCGGTCCTTCATCGAGCGCAACCCCGAGTACGCCGCCATGGTGGACATTCCGGGCGTTGGACGGGACGGTCGGGGCGATGTCTGAGCCCGGCACCGAAAACCCGAAGCCGGTACTCGGGAGTCTCCGGTTCGAGAACACTCGCTTCGACCCAGACCTCACGCCGTTCCACGAACTCGCCAAAGACATGGCCACGCAGTTCGGCTACGCCGCAGAGCTGTCGGGAGACCGTGTCCTGCTACAGCTCCTCCGTCTGCGCGTCGCACAGCTCAACCCCTGCTCGTACTGCCTGATTCTCCACGCCGAGGTGGCGGCCAGGATCGGGATCCGGCCCGAACAAGCCGCACACCTGGCGTCGTGGCGTGAGAGCACCATGTACTCGCCCAGGCAGAGAGCCGCGCTCGCCTACTGCGAAGGTCTCACCTCGTTCCGTCACGAGGAGATTCCGGCCCTGCACGAAGAACTGCGGCTTCACTTCACGGAGCGCGAAGTCGCAGAGATCGCCGCGGTCGTCATCAACATGAACGTGTGGACCCGCCTGAAGCTGGACTCAGGGTGCCACTCCGAGCCTGGCGTCAAAGGAGTCGCCATGAGCCACGCACCAGTCAACGCGACCGAGCTGTCATGCGCCGAGTACACCGAGGAACTCACCCAGTTCCGAATGGGTCTTCTGGATGAAGCCGACGCCGAGGTAGCCCAGCAGCATCTCTACGCATGCCCGGACTGCCGGCTGTTCACGCACCAGGTCGAGACCGTCACTGATCTCGTGGCTGATGCCGAACCGCATGATCTGCCCCATCTGCCCGACAGTGTCTCGCTCCTACTTCACGACATCGTCGACGGCGAGACCGAGAGGCCCAGCGATCCCAGTGAGATCACTCGCCTCCTCTTTGGACTCGCCCGGAGTCTCGCCCCACACGTTGCGGAAGACCTGGTCCAAGAGACTCTGCTCTCAGCATTCGAGGAAAGCCCAAGGGGGTTGGACCCTCTGGCGCTCGCCCGGGACCTAGCCGATCGAGCATTCGCTGAGCCTGAGCCAACGGTACGGAGCCTCGACGACTATCGAACAAGAGCCGAGAACCAGACCGCCGAGCTGGATCCCGACGCTGATACTGCGGAGTTCTTCTACCCCGACTTCTACGACATTGGACCCGATGCTGGACGCCACATTGACGCACCGAACCGCTGGGGCCAGACCAATACCCTGAGCCCGGACGACGAGGTGTTCACCACCGATCTGTATCGAGTGGTGGACGGCGCCGTCGCACGTTTGGCCGATCCGCTCGGCCAGTTGGTACAACTCGTCGACATCGATGACGTATCACTGGCGGACGCGGCCTACGTGCTTCGCCTCGACAAGGTCGATGCCGTCGACGCTCTGCATCGCGCTCGGATACACCTCCGCGGCGTCGTCAACGAGTACATGGCTGTCAGAGCGTGACTGCGTCCTGCCGATCCAGCCGCCGTATCGAGGGCACTGGCGTGGTGACTGGCACCTATGTCCAGCGGATCACGCGCCGGTGGCCACGCCGCTCGGTCGGCTCTCTGCCAGGACACTCCGGCGACGAACTGCCGGCAGTGGCTCAAGACCATCGACACCAAGAAACGGGAGGTTTCACAATGACCCTCGCCGTCTTCCGGTGCTACGTCGCGCCCGAGCAGCGGGCCGAACACGACCGGCTCTACAACCAGATGCACATCCTCATCCAACAGAGTCCTAACCACATCGAGCACAAGATGTTCACCGCTGAGGACGGGGAGTCGGCACTGGTCGTCGAGTTCGACGACCTGCAGAGCCTTGAAGAATGGGGCGAAAACCCCGACCACAGGATCGCCAAGGCGTCGGGCAAGCGGTACGTGTTCACGAGTTACGACGTCGCAGTCCGCGAAGTCGTCGAACGCCATGTCAAGAGCGATGTTCGTCCGGAACACCTACCCAGCATCGCTCCCTCGTCAGCGACGCCGACCGTTCGCGCAGGCCACAGTAGCGAGTTCCCGCAGGAGGGGCAGTCATGGGAGTGATCAACGGCGGGTTCGGAGGACGGCATGGCTCCAGCGACCCGCGACTGCCTCCTGGGCAGACCCACGTCTACGACTGGCCGGTGCTCTCGACGGGACCCACGCCCAATGTCGACGAGGGCCGATGGAGCTTCACGATCACGACCGAAGACGAGGTCACGCACCGGTGGAACTGGGGTGAGCTTCAGGAGGTAGGCGTCGAAGACGTCGTCACCGATATCCACTGCGTCACCCACTGGTCGAAACTGGACATGGCTTGGCGTGGCGTGCCCATGGACCGGCTGTTCGAGGATGTCGAGACCAGTTACGACTACGTGATGGTCCGTAGCTACGGCGGATACACCACCAACCTCCCACTCGAAGACCTCCTCGATGGGCAGGCATGGCTAGCCACCGAGGCGGAGGGCGAACCCCTTACTCCCGAGCACGGAGGTCCGGCCCGGCTCCTCGTGCCCCACCTCTACTTCTGGAAGAGCGCGAAGTGGGTTCGAGGAATGGAAATGATGCCCTCGGACGACCCGGGGTTCTGGGAACAGAACGGCTACCACCTCCGTGGCGACCCATGGCGAGAGGAACGCTACTGGTGATGACTCCTAGCCGAGTCCGGTGGCACCTCGGGCGGGTGCTCAGTCGGCAGTTTGAGACCGAGGCGGCCATCCGCCTTGAGCTGGATGTTCCGACCTGGCCTGGAAACGTCGCCGGAGCTCATCTCGACATCCGGCTCACGGCACCGGACGGGTACCAGGCGTCCCGGTCTTACTCGCTGGCGTCCTCGGGTGAGTCGACACGGGTTGTACTGGTGATCCAGGAGCTGCCCGGGGGCGAGGTGTCGCCCTTTCTCGTGCGCCAACTCGCAGAAGGTGAAGAAGTCGAAGTACAAGGACCGCTCGGACGCTTCTTCGTCTGGATCCCCGCTGAGCCCGAGCAGTCACCGGTTCAGCTCATCGCAGGCGGATCGGGGGTTGTGCCGTTGTTCTCAATGGCCTCAGCACGTGAACGTGAGCCGAAAGGCGCTGACTTTCGGCTGCTGTACTCGGTCCGCAGTCCGCGCGATGAGTTCTTCGCTGACGAACTGGCAGAACTCTCACGAACCATCGTCGAGATTGTCCACACGCGCGAATCAGCGCCCGGAGCGGGCCGGCCACCTAGACGATTGACGCGCGAGGCGCTCGCCGCGTCGACCTTTCCCGCATCGTTGTCGCCACGCATCTTCGTCTGCGGACCAACGCCGTTCGTCGAGGCCGTCGCGGGTTGGCTTGTCGAACTCGGTCACGACCCCGCACAGATTCGTACGGAACGATTCGGAGGCAGTCCATGACGCACGTCGACGGAAACGCCCTCGCAGGTGCCTTCGCGACTACTCTCGGTATCGAGATCACTGTGACGGTCGGTAGGTGCCGGAGCTGCGGCAGCTCTTTCAACCTCGCTTGCGCGCATGTCTTCATCACAGCCATGGGTGCAGTCATGCGGTGCGGCCATTGTCAGGCGGTGCTGGGCGTCATCGTCCGCGGTTTCCGAGAGACGCTAGTGAACCTCTCGGGCCTGGACTACATCAGGGTGCCCCACCTATGACTGGTCCGCTCGCCGCGATCGCGGCTTCTACCAGGCAGGGGGCTGCGGACTGATGCTTCGCATCTACGACAGTGCTGTCCGGAAGCTACGCAACTTCGTCCCGCTGAACCCAGGACGAGTCTCAATCTATGTGTGCGGGCCAACCGTGCAGTCCGCGCCTCACATCGGGCACCTTCGTAGCGCCCTCGTCTACGATCTCTGGCGACGCTGGCTCACCCACCGCGGCTACGCGGTCACCCTCGTTCGCAACGTCACCGACGTCGACGACAAGGTTCTGGACCTGGCAACCGAGACTGAACCATGGTGGGCACGCGCCTACCGTGTCGAGACGGAGTTCGCGCGCTCGTACGCCGCGCTGGGTGTTCTCCCGCCAACCCATGAGCCCCGAACTTCCGGTCACATCCCGCAGGCACTGACCCTGATCGAACGACTCCTTCGCCGCGGACACGCCTACGTCGCCAGCGACGGCTCCGGCGACGTCTACTTCGATGTCAGCAGCTGGCGGGCATACGGCAAGCTCACCAGGCAGACCCCCGGCGCCGTAGCGGACCCTGATAAAGGGCCTGGCGGGGCAAAGATCGATCCCCGCGACTTCGCGCTTTGGAAGGGAGCCAAGCCCAGCGACCCAGAATCCGCGCGTTGGCGCTCACCGTGGGGAACCGGCAGGCCGGGATGGCACATACAGTGCTCAGCGATGTCCCAGCACTACCTCGGACGTGCGTTCGACATCCACGGAGGCGGCCTCGACCTGCGATTCCCGCACCATGAGAACGAGCTTGCCCAGTCCACCGCAGCAGGCGACGAGTTCGCCAAGTACTGGATACACAACGGCCTCGTCACGATCGACGGGCAGAAGATGGCCAAGTCGCTGAACAACTCTCTGTATGCCGATGAACTCCTCCGCCGTGTCGGCCCGGCGACGCTGCGTTACTACCTGCTCAGCGCGCACTACCGCAGTGCCTTGGACTATCAGGAGAAGGATCTCACGCACACCGAGGCTGCAGTCACGAGAATCGCGACGTTCCAGCACCGAGCACGCACACGACTCGCGAACACAGCATCCGACGCCCCGACGCCGCCCATTGCCTTCGCGGCCGCGCTCGACGACGACCTGAATGTCCCAGCGGCGCTCGCAGTCCTGCACGACCACGTGCGCGCGGGCAACATCGCTCTGGATAACGGCGATCCAGCTGCCGCCATGTCTACGTACGAATCGGTGCTCGCGATGACCGAAGTGTTAGGGATCGAGCCCGGCGGCTTCACGACCGCCCCGCGAGCCGACGTTCATGGCAGCACGATCTCTACCCTCGTCGAGGTTCTACTCGCGAATCGCTCTCATGCGCGGGACGCAGGAGATTTCTCCACCGCCGACCGCATCCGGAACGAACTGGCTAGCGCTGGGATCGCCATCCAGGACCACACCTCAGGCACCACCTGGACGCAGGCGTAGCCAACTCGTGCACGATGGTCGAATACTTCCGTTCCGGGGTGATCCGATCAGAGCAAGAGACCGAGTGAGGCGTCCGCCAGACGTCGAACCGTCATAGGGGCAGAGCTGTCTCGCTTGTCTGCCACTGTGTCGGTACCAAGCGAGGCGTCAACCCACTCCTGCAAAATGGTGACTGCGGCCGGAGCGTCAAGGTCGGCGGCTAGTGCCGAGAGCACGGCCTGCTCGACCGGTGCTGCCGGCGCCCCGCTACCGAGAGCCAGGGCACGACGCCACTGCTTCAATGTGTCGAGTGCGGCCGAGATTTCGGCGTCTGTCCACTCCCAGCTTGATCGATAGTGGTGCCGCATGAGGGCGAGGCGGATGGCCGCAGGGTCCACTCCTTGCTTTCGCAGAGAGGAGACGAAGACCAGGTTTCCGCGCGACTTCGACATCTTCTCGCCGTCGTACGCAACCATCCCGGCATGGACGAAGGTCTGCGCGAACCGATGCTGTGGATGAATGACATGACCGAGTCCTGCGGACATCTCGTGGTGCGGGAATGCCAGGTCTCGTCCTCCGCCCTGTACGTCGAAGGATGATCCCAGATGTTCCTGGGCGATTGTGGTGCATCCGATGTGCCAACCGGGTCGTCCCGGCCCCCACGGACTGGGCCAGGACGGCTCCCCTTGCCGCTCGCCGCGCCAAACCAGGCAGTCGAGCGGGTCGCGCTTGCCTCTCCGATCGGGGTCACCGCCACGCTCGGCGAAGTCCTTCAACATCACATCGCGGTCGAGTGACGATACGCGGCCGAAGGATGGGTCGGCAGACACCTCGAAGTAGAGGTCGGTTCCCACTCGGTAGATAGAGCCGCGCTCCTTCAACATCTCGATGCGAGAGATGATCTTGGTGACGGCCTCGGAGACTCCGACGAAGTGTGCGGGTGGCAGGACGCGTAAGGCTGTCATGTCCTGTCGGAATCGCTCGGTCTCGCGTTGTGCGAGATCACTCCAGGGAATGCCTCGCGCGTGGGCGCGTTCCAGCAGCGGGTCATCGATGTCGGTGACGTTCTGAACATAGATGACATCGTGCCCGGCGTTTCGAAGGGCGCGGTTGAGTAGGTCAAAGCCGACGTAGGTTGCCGCATGGCCGAGATGAGTGGAGTCGTAGGGTGTGATGCCGCAGACGTACATCCGCGCGGCGTCATTCGGCGGCAACGTCACCAAGGATCGGTTCTCAGTGTCATAGACCGAGACTGCGGGCCCGTGTACATCCAAGCGTGGAATCTCTAGACGGGGCCATGCCAACATGTCGTGGTCCTCGTAGTCGATGAAGCCACACCAGAGGATTCGGCGTGGATTCCTGATCCTGCTGACAGAGTGTCGCGAGGGCTCATGCGGGCGTCCATCCGCGCAGGAATGCCAGCACCTTGGCTTCGGATACCTCACAGGGCCGTAGGTGCTCTGCTTTGCGAGTGCGGTACACGTTGGCGCTGATCAGGTCGTCCCCTCCTAGCTCCTCGGCCGAGATGCTGATGCTCTGGCCATGCACTCGCGTGGTACGGGTCAATCCGTATGAGCGACCTTCGTATGCGACGACGGTCCAGCCTTCAGGAACCCGATCGACCATTGCCTGCAAGCTGGCTGTGGCCTGACTCGCACCATCATGCTCGGGAGGCATCGAGTGGATAGAGCTCGAACTGTGAGAGTCGGGGGCACAACTCCTCACCATGGCATGGCTCGTGGAATCGCGCGCGAGCTCTGGAACTCGTGCTTCAGAAGGCATGTGCCCTCCCCCGCAGTTCACTCTGCGGCGCTCAGCGCGACGCGGATGGAATCGAGAGCCATGTCGAGCGCGATCGCCATGCTGCGCTCGTCCCGTGTGGTCTTGACGAGGAGGTACCCGCCTTGGACAGCGGCCATCAGACCGACGGCTAGCTCTTCAGGGTCTGCGTCCGGCCGTAGCTCGCCTGAGTCCTGCATGCGCTCCAGTCCGAGACGGAACCAGTGCTGCCAGACGCTGAATCCTCGTTGGAGATTCTCACGCGCAGTTTCACACCGGCCAGCGATCTCGCCCGCCAGCGACCCCATCGGACAGCCGTGAGCACCTCGCCAACCACGCACTCCTACCACGATCGCATCCCGCCAACGCTCGAAGCCGCGCATCGTGCGCAGGTCGTCGAGGAATGGTGCCTGCTCGCCAAGCACCCGTTCAATCTGGGCCCTCACGACTGCCTCAACCAACTCGGTCTTGTCCGAGAAGTAGTGGTAAACCTGAGACTTGCCCGTTCCGCTGGCCTCTATGACATCGTCAACGCTGGTGGCCTCAACGCCCTGCGTGTACATGAGATCGGCGGCTGCCGCGACGATACGCAGACGGGTGGCCTCGCCCTTGGCGGTCAGCCGTCGCGGCTTCTTCTCACTCACCGTGCCCCCAATCTGGACTGGAGCCGCCAGCCTCGGGGGTCACGATGAGTCCTGCGATCGAGTCGCTCCCGTCCGTGGTTTCTCAGGCGCACCGCTACCTCCCGGTGCGTCAACGGCACCTGACGACCGGTCGCGTTCCCACTGCTCAAGAACCGAGTTGATGGCATGACTGATCGAGTGCAGATCGGCTTCGGTGTTCTGAGAGATGTGGAACGTCTCGATGTCTCGCGCACGGTCCCGGTCGGACTCCCGTCGCTGAGTGAGCAGAATCAGCGGTCCCTGCAGAGCAGCGACGATCGCCAGAGCCGTTCCTAGATAGTCCAGCATGGCCGTCGGGTGGGGATAGAAGAACGGCAAGATGGTGTTCACGACAAACCACGCGAGAATCGCCACCACCAGGATCAGCAGGAACGGCCATGAGCCCGCGACGCTCGCCACCCAGGCAGCGGCCTTGTCTCCAGGGCTCGACCGCGCTTCTCTGAACATGCTGAGTTGGTGCCCGCAGTGCGGGCAAGCGAACATCTCGCGGCCTACGATGTCGCTGAAGTGGCCGTCCATCTCGGGCTCGGAATGGTGTCGAGAAGCGCGGTGCAAACCGGCGCCACTTCCCTTTCCAGACTCTGGTGACTGCTCTGTTTGCTCGTCGCGCTCCGGCTTGGTCATCGCTCTCGCTCTCCCCGGGTGCTCTCCCCGGCACTGGCGCGTTCCTGCGCGATCTGCTCGCGGAAGTGCGCGTCCTCCTGCTTGACCGCTATGGCACCGAGCAGGATCTCGTCGATCTCTGCAGCGGGGATGATGACCGCACCCGACCCGTCGGCGAAAACATAGTCGCCCGGCATGACGCCGACACCGCGCAGCACCACGGGAACATTCGCCCGGTGTGGAGTGATCAGCGCACCGCCAGCCTCCACCGCCTCACCAGCGCAGTACGAGGTGAACCCGTACGTTCGGAGCTCAGTGAAGTCCCGGAGTCGGCCATCTGTCAGCACTCCGTCGAGCCCGTAGTGGTGCACGCGACCCAGCTTCGTTCCACCGCCTACCGAGACGCCTGGATGGCCATTGGTCGCGAGCACAAGAACTTTTCCCTCAGAGTCGTCCCCAACTGCCTCACGGAACAGCGATCGGAAATCGTGCACTGCGGGGTCGACGCTTGCAGCGCAACTGGGGAAGAAGGCGATCGTCACGGCTGGTCCGAAGAGGACCCTGCCGGGGGTGGGGCTCTCCAGCCCCAGGATGTGCGCGCCGTGGCGGTGGCGACGACCCAACGCATCGACTATGTCGGCACAACCGATCTGCTCGGCCTGCGCCCGCCGGTCCTTGGCGCTTGCGCGGTTGGTCGCACGAGGTTCTCCACTCACAGGACATCACGATGCCAGAGCCTTTTATGTACTGTCAAGTACGAAATACTGGTGCGCTGATGCACCCAGGGACTCCGGGGTCTCGAAGCCTGCAATACCGCCGGACGTGTTCACGGCGGAGGTCAGGACACGTCCCAATACGCGTGAACAGCACTCTTGACCACGGAGTGTCCACCTGCAGCGGTTCGGGACAGTCACGTTCCCTTCGCCCGAGGCTGACACCGACGCGGTCGACGCGGACCAATCCGTGGTAGTAGATTGTACTATCTGCTACATTTTTACACGCGCCGCGAGTCAGCACCGCTGCGGCGGAAGCCAGATCAAGCCCTCGGGGCGGGGATGCGAGCGCCTTGCCGCCGTGCGAGAGGACCAAGAACGCCGACCATGACTGCCCGACCTCACCACTGTGCGACCTCTCGGCCAGAGGGCTGCGCGCCGCAACACGCTGGGGTAGGGCCTCGCGACTCACACCCGCCTAGAGCGTGTCTGCCAAAGATCTGAGGGTTCGCAGGCGACGCTCGACGAATGCTGCGCGCGGACGAGATTCCAGACGAGTTGTGGGAGCTGATCGAGCCGGTGCTGCCGGCAGGCGGCCATCAAGGGCGGCCGTGGAATGACCACCGGCTGACGCTGGAGGGGATCAGTTGGAGGTTTCGCACGGGGTCGCCGTGGCGTGACCTGCCCGAGCACTTCGGGGCCTGGCAGTCGGTGTGGGAGCGCCACCGTCGGTGGTCTGACGACGGCACCTTTACCTGCGCATGTTCGCCGCGGTTCGCGCCGCAGCCCCCGAGCGCGACGAGCAGCTGCGCAGCCTGTTGTCGGTCGACTCGACCATCGCCCGTGCCCATCAGCACTCCGCCGGCGCGCGGCACGAGGGCCACACAGGGGGCCCTGTCGAATGACAAGAACCTGACCAACGAGCCCGCCGATCACGCTCTGGGTCGTTCCCGCGGCGGGCTGAGCACCAAGATCCACGCGCTGACCGACCGGTACTGCTGCCCGCTGACGGTGCTGCTCTCACCGGGCCAGGCCGGTGACAACCCGCAGCTGATCCCGCTGTTGGAAGCCCACGACCGCGGCGACACCGGCGCCTTCCGGCTGCTGGCCGACAAGGCGTACTCCCACCCCAGCACCCGGGCGCACCTACGGGCGAAAAGGATCGCTCACACCATTCCCGAACGCAGCGACCAGATCGCCCGCCGCAAGGCGAAGGGCTCGGCCGGAGGCCGGCCACCTGCCTGCGATCCGGAGCGCTACAAGGACCGCAACACCGTCGAACGCGGCTTCGGCCGGCTCAAGCAGTGGCGCGCCATCGCCACCCGATACGACAAGTACGCCACCACCTACCTGGGCGGCGTCCTCCTCGCCTGCATGATCATCCACCACCGGGTCCGCAGTTAGCAGACACGCTCTAGGCGACCGGGATGCCGTCTGGGAACGCTGGATGCAGGAGCAGCGGCCCCCGGCGGGACGCGACGAGGACGACGACGACGAGCACGAGGACGACGAGCACGAGGACGACGAGGACGAGGACGACGAGGACGACGAGCCGCAGGACGCGGACGAGGCGCAGGCGGAGGACGAGGAGACCGGCTGGGCGGTGGTCGGCGAGCTGGCCCAGGAGTGGTCGCACGTTTGGTACGAGGGCTCGGAGCACGCTTGGCTCAGGTACGCGTGGTCGGCGCTCCACGAGGCGGGCCTGACCGCAGTCGGCGACCCGGTGGACCGGGCTGAGGCGGTCGCGAGGCTCCTGGCCCTGACCAAGCTCTACCGCGTCTTCCACGCGTACGCCCACGAGACCGAGCACGTCGACGAGTGGCAGGACATGGGCGATCAGGTCTGCGGCTCCGAGCCGCTCGTCCCGGCGTTCGTGTGGGGGCAGCTCAGCGAACGTCGGGGGTTCGCCGCGTACAGCGACGACGACGACGAGCTCCCTGACGAGTTCGCCAAGGTGCTTGTCTGGCACTACGCGCCGGAGGTGGCGAAGGCTCTTCTCGATCAGCTCGGGGAGAACTTCCTGTTCGCTTCCCTCTGGGCCTCGTCGTCGCCCGGCGTTCGGTTCCCCCTGAACGACCGTCGGTACCACGAGGCGGTCAACGAGGACCCCTGGGAGAAGATGGCGGCCTTCAACTGGACGACCGATTGCATGCGCCTGTGAGCGCAAGCGGTGGAATGCCGCCGGCCGGGCTAGCGAGTTTCCTCGGTTTCCGCGCCTCAACGCTTCTCGGCGGTCCCGTAGACAGGCGTCTCTAGGACCGGTCCCTGCAGGGCGGGGCCAGATGCGGCCGCGGCCGCGTCGCCGGAGACGGGTCCTGTGGCTCCTCGCTCATGGCCGTAGCGCCTCATGCCCGGAGCGGCGTTCCCGGCCGCGACCGACAGCAGGACGAGGGCCAGCAGGAGCGACCGGAGCGCCACGCGAACCGTTCCGGGGCTTCAGCGCCTCCACCAGACCCGGGGCGGCCAGACGAGCGTCCCCGCCGGTGCCGTCAATGCGCAGGGGCGTGTGAGCAGTCACGAAGACGTCGTCGATCTGACACTGAAACGACTGGTCAATCGCGGCGCTACCGAACGACATCACGGCGGCCCGCAGCAAGACCGCTGGTTAGCCTGCAGGATGCGGTGCAGGATCAAGCCCATTCATGCGGGAGCGTCCGGCTGACCGGCGACCTGCCGCGCCAAGTCCTCGAGGTCATCGTCGTGCAGCTCAACGCGCGGCTCACCTTCGAAGTGGTATGACACGTACGAGATGGCTCCGCCCTGCCGCGACTCGAAGAAGTAGCAGGCGTTGTTGGCGCTGCGCGGGGTCGGCCCGACACGGACGAGCGGCACCAGATGAAGCACAGGACTCACGGCCGCATCCCGCGACACGAACGTGAGGTGGTCGCTTTCCAGCGGCTGACGGGTCTGGACCTCGAACTGCTGGAAGATGGCACTCGGCCCGCGGAGCCGCTCAGCCTGGTGGTAGGTGTACAGGCCGTGCCGGTAGCGACCTTCCGCGGCCAAGGCCAGATCAACGTCCTCAAAGGCCGTACCGAGCGCCTGCTCAACGTCGCTCAGCAGCGACTCCAACCCAGATAGCCACCCCGACAGCTGTTCAGGCGAGACGACGCCGCCGTGGGACCGTTGATTGCGGACTACCCGCGCGCGGTCCAGCAGCGCCCAAAAGCGCTTGTCAGCCAGCCGTTCGATCAGCACTCCGGCCGGTCCGCTCGCCGCTTCGAACGCCTCCTGATGCTCCTTATCGCCAGCCAGCCGGCGGACATTCTTTGCCAGCGTCGTGCCGAGATTGCGCCACAGCCCAAAGTCGGCGCGGTCAAACAGCTGGCGCCCCGGTGGGGCTGCCTTAGCGAGGTCAGCCTGTACCTGCTGGAAGAGGACATCGTCGGCTCGGAAGACGCTGAGGAGCACGGCGCAGCCGAACTGCGCCATGGCTTCGAAGAAGTTGACGAGGCTCTGCACGCGCGCTTCCGGGTCGCGCAGCGCGACGTACCGCTGCAGGACGGACGCCAGCGGGTACGGCATCGACTCGAGCCAGCGGCGGACCGGGTCAAGCCGCGCGGCCTGCTCGAGCTGCTCGACGACGCGCTTCGCCTTCTCCGGGCGGCGCCACAAGTCGCTGCGCAGCCGCTCGACAGTGGCCTCCATGCTGGCGAGGTGGCCGGCCGCTGCAATGGCCTCTTGCTGGGCGATCAGCGACGGGAGCGGGATGCGAACGGAGGACAGCGCGGCAAGGTCAACATGCGGCAGCGTCGATCCGCGGGATGAGACTTCGCGCAGGCGCTTGCCAATCGGACTGGACAGCAGCGCGGCGACGTATTCGGCGCGGGCGCGATCCGGGTCGAGCTGCACCTCCAGCAAGCGGTATCCGCTGCGTCCCTCATAGGTCGGCGGGTACGTCGTGACGTCGCCCATGCCGATGCCGGGGACGAAGACGGCGTTGTCAGGTGGCTCGTAGTCGCGGTTGGCGCGCAGCGTGACGGCGCGCAACCTACCCACGGTCGCGAGCGCGATGAGCTCGTCGGCACGGAAGGCGTCTGCAAGCTCACGCTGCACCACCAGGGTCTGCCAGCTGCGGTAGCTGCGGTCAGTGAGCAGCCCGAGGTGGAAATTGACCGTATCCGGCCGCCGAGCCAGCAGATTGGCCACGAGCGCCGCCGTGGCGGTGCGCTCGTCAAGCCGGGCGACGAAGAGCTGCTCGGTCGGCTGCGCCTCAAAAACGGCAATCGACGACTGAAGTGAAGTGGTCGGCCAGAAGCCTCGGTCGACGGAGATGGCGGCCGTCAGATGCCAGCCGCGCTCTGCGCAGGCCGCGAGCACCTGCCCCTCTCCACCCCAGAACAGATTGTCGGCGCAGTGATAGATGATTCGGCCGCCGGGGGCGGCCCGGTCGAGCGAACGCAGCAGGGCGTAGTCCGCCAGCTCCGGGCGGGACAGCGCCGGTAGCGCCGGCAGCTGGGCTGGCCGTGCCCGCATACCGAGCGGCGGCGACAGCAGCACCACGTCGAAGGTCTGACCCTGCGTGCGCTCAAACAACGCCTCCGGATCAAGCGACCAGTCAGCCGACGGCGTCAGGGCCGCCCCGATGTCCCGGACGGCGGGATCGGCAGCTGCCGCGACGAGGCGTGCGCCGGGGACGGCCTCAGCGACCGCCGCCAGAGGCAAAGGAGAGGTGGCGTAGGGGTCGAGCACCGAGCCCGGTGCCAGCCGCCGGGTGAGCTGCCCGAGGAAGTCAAGGACGTGGGTTGGCCAGGGCGACTGCCGACCGCTCGTACGGCGCGAGCGCGGCCACGTCCCGCCAGAAGACCGGGCCCGCCTCCCGTGCCCTGGCCACGACCGCCGGCAGGCTGAACAAGCCCTCCGCCCGCAAACGCATGGCCTGCTCAAACAGGGGACTGTCCGGGCGCCGCGCGGTCGTCATCAGGCTGCCTCGGTCTCGCTACCGAATTGGCGCTCCAGGGCCTGCCGCGCCAGGCCGAGGACGTACGGGATGTCGTCGGCATGAGCGAGGCCGACCTCGACATCGCCATTGCCCCAGCGACCAAGATTGGTGACGTCCTTAGCGATGCCCTTCGGATCGTTGAGCGCCGGGAAGGGCATGTTGAGCGACAGCCGCAGCCGGGACGCCTGCGGCACGACGTCGACCACGTTGGTCTCAGCCTTGTAGGCGATGTACAGCTTGAGGACTTCCTCGGTGACGTTCGGATCCAGCCCCAGCAAGGCGCTGCGGAGCTGCTCGAACAGCGGTCGCATCGCCCGGCCAGGCGCCAGCTGCGGGTGATCGTCCAAGCTGTAGCGGGACTCCCCGGCGGCCGCCTTCGGACGGTAGGCGGCGAGCACGCCTTCCTCCAGCGCCGGCTGACCCCAGACGGTCGTCGCCCGCTCTGCCAGGCGGGCGGCCCGGGCGTCGATTGCGGCCTCGTCCCAGCGCTCGACAGCGCCGAGCCCCTCGTTGAGACGAAGCGGGCTGTGCTTGAAGCCGCCCGCCATGTCGCGCTTCTCGCCGAAGGGTCGGTCGCTGTACTCGCTGTTGTAGCCAGTGAGCGTCAGGTTGCCGAGGGTGTGCAGTTTGGCGGCGTGAATGCGCTCCCAGTCCAGCCCGAGCGCCTGCCGCCACGCCTCTGACAGATTGTCGTTCTGCGGCATGATGTGCTCGATTGTGTACTCGTCAACGATGACACGTTCCTTACGGCCGTGGTTCTCCAGCCGGCGCAGCCAGTAGGAGCGGCGCGGCTGGTTGTACAGGTCGCGGCTGACGAGCTCCCGCTGGAACTCCTCGTCGCCCGGGAAGCGCCGGTACGACGGCAGCAGCAGGAACGCGGCCTCAATGCTCTCCAGGTAACGGTCCTTCTTGAGCGACCGGCCGAAGGTGGCGAAGGTCTTGTTTAGCGAGTTGGTCGGGATGGCGCAGACTGCCCGCCGGAAGACATAGGCCTCGACGAGGCGCAGCGCCTTGACGAAGTCGTCGCGTGCCAACACGTCGGTGGCGTAGTCGCGGTACAGCTCGAGCAGCAGCGGGTAGGCGACGTCGACCTTGAGGTCGCGCAAGTCCGCGAACGCTGCGGCGAGGTCCCTGTTGTCCTCGCGCTTCAGGGCCATGGCGCAGTAGTAGCCGGCGTAGGCGTGGACGTCTGCCACGAGTGCATCGACGCCGGCCTGGTCGATGACCGGCCGGGCGTAGGCCTTGAAGGCGTCGTAGACGGCTCGCACGTTCGGGATGTCGCCGGTCTTGACCGTCAGGTAATGGCGCATGGAAGGAGTCGAAGTGGGCGCCGTAGCCCTCCTGGCCGAAGCCGAGCTCCATTGGGCGCCAGTGCCGCTCATACAGCTCGGTTTGGTGCTGCGGCTCCAGCCCCATGAGCACGTAGTTGCGAATCAGGTCGGCCTGGCTGAGCTCGCGGCCGGTCGAGTTCATACTCTCGAAGATGAGCTGCGGGTTGTCCTGAGCGCGATTGAGCGAGACGTCGACGATGACCAGCTTGGCCAGCCCGCGGCAGAGCGGCGCCAAGTCGCCCTTGAGAGCCGTGACCTGCTCGTCGAACAGCTCGAAGTTCTGCGCGATGCGCAGCGAGCCCCTCTCCGGCAGCGGCCGCTGCTGGACGAGCGCCGTCAGGCTGTCCCGGTCGGTCTGCGTCAGCAGCAACTTGAAGGCCTTGTCGCCGTCCTCGAGCGGGTTGAGCAGGTAGTAGCTGCGCAGCTTCCGGGCCGAGAAGCCCTCCACCGGCTCGTCGTCGCCGAGGTGCCGCGCCAGCGCCTCGAGCAGCAGCGTCACGGTCGTTAGGCGCTGCTGCCCGTCGATGACGAGTAGCGGCGACTGGCTGGACACCTGGTACAGCCCCTGCTCGACGTAAACCACCGATCCGACGAAGTGGGCGTTGACGCTGTCCTCCCGCCCGGCCCGCAGAATGTCCGCCCACAGCTGCAAGCACTCGTCGCGCCGCCAGCTGTACGTCCGCTGGTAGATCGGGATAACAAACTGCGGTGACTTCTTGAGGAACTGCAGGAGGGAGGCTTCAGTTGCTTTCATACGACGGTTCTCCAGACTACTACGCGCGATTTGTAGCTCTACCTCTACGAACTTAGGCGGGGCTTAAGGCACGGGTAAGGCACGCTCTCAGCGGTCGGCAGATCTGTCACCGCAGAGTTGTGACTGAGCAGGCTCAGAACCCGTAGAGATGCTGGCGTGCGTTGAAGGCAGTCGGTCCTCCCTCAAGAAGGTTCTCGGCGAGCGAACGAATTTTGGCGTCATCCAGTGAGCCAACACCCTGCTCCGCGGGCCACCCGTGTTGACCGTCCCCCTCCAGCGCCACGATAAGTTCGGCATCACCAAGCACCGGCACGTTGGCGTTGTGGGTGCTGGCGATGATCTGCCGCGCTCCCTTCAGCTCCCGCAGCTTCTGCACAATCCCGTCGTACACAAACCGGTTGTCCAGGTCATCTTCCGGCTGGTCGATTACGAGGGGGGCAGTCGATGCTCCTAGCAGCAGAAGCAGCAGCGCGGTTGCGCGCTGACCCTTCGACAGATCGTCAAGACTTCGATACTCGCGTAGCCCCGAGCCTGCTGCTATGTCGAGCCGGACGTCGACCGCCTGTCCGACACTCAGTTCTTCGAGCTCCCGGAGCAAGGGTTCCCCAGCAGCCAGGAGGTTGGCCGCCTGTGCGCCCTTGACGTTAAACTTCTGGTCAAGCTCCTCTCCGCTGACCCGGGCCGCTGCCACAAAGGCTCGCGGTGAGAAATTCTCCGAGTCAATCGCCGCCATTATCTGGGTGCGAGCTCCCTTGACTCCTCGCTCGACCACGGCCTTGATGTGCTTACGGTCAGGTGCCGCTACCGGCCGTACTATCACGACCCCCTTCGTGGCGGCGTTCGCCGACCTGATGGCCTCGTGGAGGTCGTCTAACCGCTTGGTCTCGTTGGTAGCCAGCTCCTCTAGAAGTTCGCCGCGCTGCCGCGACAGCTCGGAGAGCGTCCTGGCGATGCCCTCGCGCCGCTGCGCCTTGGCTTCGAGAGTGTCCAGCGCCTTTGTTGTGGCCAGGTACTTGTCGGGATCGTGGCCATCCTCAACTAGCTTGCGGAGGACCTCCGCATGGCCGGCCCGCTGAGATTCTGTCGAAAGCTTCCACTCCGCTTCGGCAGTTTCGATCGCCTGAACCGCCGCCTGCACAGCCACGTCGGCCGACGCCTGCAGTTCAGTGAGCTTCTCGCTCAGCGACTGGGTTGCGGCCGTCACCCTTTCCAAGACTGTCTTCTGCGGGGACTCGTCGATCGCGTCGATGGGCGCCGTTAGCGAATCCACCACCTGCTGGTCCGTGAGCGACTGGAGGACTGTACGCACATTGGCGACGCGCTCGGTCGCCTCCCTGAATACTCCCGAGTCGCGCTCGAGTCTCTGCAGTTCCGAGAGTCGAGTGGGCAAGTCCGTGGCGGTGTAGTGCGCTACATGTTCTTCCAGTCTCGGGATATCCGCGAGCTCTTCTTCCAAGTCATCCCGAGCCATCTCTGCCCGCTGCAGTTTTTCGCGGTTCGCTCGGAGTTGACCCACGATCCGATCGTGCTCTGCGTCTGGACCGGTAGCGCCCGAGAACCGCTCCAACATGCGGGCGACGCTCGCCTTGTCGTGCGCAAGCTCGGCCAACTCGTGTTGTCCGAATATTTCCACTGTGCCGATAACGTCGACCGGGCGAAGATTCGTGTGCGATCCGGCGGCGTCACGAACCACTGGAAGGTTCGGCACGGAACGCTCAATCGTGTACCGCCGCGGGACCGGCGAGGTCGTCTCGACTTCGAGCCTTACGGTCGTCCCGGAACGCAAGACGCCCGACACGATTGCCGTGTGGTCACGCTTGGCTTGCTCGCCCAGAGCATCCACGCCCAGCACATAGCGCAGGCTCTCGATTACTGTGGACTTGCCCGTCCCTCGTCCGCCGATCAATGCGGTCAAGTCGGGAGACAGCGGGACTGTGACGCCGTCGAGGAACCCGCCGACCCAGGAAATCTGACGGACCAAGGGGCGTGGAGTAGATCGCGGATCTTCAACCGCAATCCGTGTGGAGGGTGTCCGCACCGCGAGCTTGAGGTTCTCTAGGCGCGTTGAACTGACCTTGAACCAGGTCGCCGCGCCTCTGGAGCCGAGGGCGTTCGGGTGCGTGACGTCATCGGCGAAGACGACGGAGAGCGGGTGCACCCGGTCGTAGGGCTTGCGCCCGGCACAGACAGCTTCCTGGTCGGTCGCAGCTGACGAGTCCGGCGAGACCGCGATGGCGTGCAGATCGGGGTGGGTCACCATGTTGACGAGCGGAGGTCCCGAGCGGCCGGTCAGCATGCCGGCGTTCGCGACATTGACGTGCGCCGGGATGACCAGGGCACCCCTCTCGCCCATCTTCCGCAGGATGTCCGCGAAGGGCTCCCCTGCCGTGCCGTTAGCGCAACCA
The DNA here is from genome assembly GCF_016612845.1 of Blastococcus sp. TML/C7B. Classification (NCBI taxonomy): domain Bacteria; kingdom Bacillati; phylum Actinomycetota; class Actinomycetes; order Geodermatophilales; family Geodermatophilaceae; genus Blastococcus; species Blastococcus sp. TML/C7B. The sequence continues at coordinate 42,186 of NZ_JAEOAA010000001.1, forward strand.
GGCGTGCCGCCGCAGACCCCGATTGCAGCGTTGATATCCGCGAAGTCGGTGCCCGCCTCAAAGATGACCAGGAGGTGGACGCCTTCCGCTGAGTTTGCTTCAAATCCCGGGAGCGCAACTATGTCGCGGGCTGTCGCGGCATCGATCAGTGATCGCGCAGTATCGACGCACCAGTGATCGGTTATGGCGATGAGTTCTATGCCTTCGGCAGTGCATCGGTCGAGTAGTGCGTCGTTGTACTCGTTCTCACTTCTGAAGGCGCTGGCCGGCGCCCCGCGTCCGTTGTAGGCGTAGGGATTCACTTGCAACGCGGCCCGTATCCACCGGGCGCCGGCGCTGTGACTTGTGGTCATCGCGTTTCTCCAAACCACAAGCGTGCCCCGCGCTGTGCTAGCTCTTCCTTCTTCCCGTCGTAGTCCGGCATGGCCCGCGCGAGGACCTGCCAGAAGGCCGGTCCGTGGTGCGGTTCTCGGAGGTGGGCCAGCTCGTGGACGAGGACGTAGTCCACCAGAGCCGGTGGGAGCTGGAAGGTCGCCCAATGCAGCCGCACACGTCCGTGAGCGGAGGCGCTCCCCCACTTGCGTCCGAGATCGGCCACCGAGATACCCTCCGGCTCGACCCGGAGCCGTTCGGCCCACGACCGGGTGCGTGGCTTGAGCCAGGCCTCCCCTCGCCGGCGGTACCACTCGATGATCGGCTCAGCGCCCGCGTCGGCTTTCGTCCGCGGAAGCACCAGGCCCCCGCGCTCCAGCCGCACAGTCGTCGCGTCGTCGGAGAGCTGCAGGCGGTGGCTGCGGCCCAAGTAGGAGAAGCCCTCTCCGTCCACCATCTCCTTGGTGATTGGCTCGTGTTGGAGGGCCTCCTTCTCCGAAAGCTTGCGGTAAATCCAGGCCCGCTTGGAGACCAGGAACCGCTCGAGCTCGTCGGGAGCCACGTCGCTGGGGGCTCGCAAGCTGAGCGAGCCGTCTGCCTCGACCGTGAGCCGAGCCTTGCGGCTGCTCCCGGCGGTCTCGACCGGGACCGGGATGCCATCGAGGTGAAGGACTAGCGCGTTCATGATGCCCTCCCGCCGCCGACGCGCTCGGCGATCAATGCCTGATTGGCCTTGGCCAGCTCCATCAGGCGGTCCGCGATCGCGGCCTGTCCCTCGAACGGGAACAGATCGCGGTCGTCGAGGGCGTGGATGAGTTCCTTGCGCAGGTCGTCTTGCGCATGCGGGTTGTGCCAGAAGCGCACGATGCCAGCGTGGTCGACGACCTCGACCACGATCCGCTCAGAGAGGTAGACAAGGTCGACTCGGACTTCGGCGGGCAAGTCGGCGCTGGTCGCGAGCTCGGTCTCCAGCAGGCCGTAGAAGCGAGCCACCAGCGGATCGTGGTGGACGGCCTCCTTATCGACCTCGTCAGTGGCGTCTTTGAGCAGCTCTTCCAGTGCGAGCGTGAGCTCATCCCACTTGCCCGTGAGCCCCTTGAGGATCTCGTCAAGCCGCTCGGAGAGCTTCGTGTAACGGGCCGGGTCCTCGTCAAAGTTCTTCCTGATGTGGAACCGCAGCGCGTGTTCCATCTCCGACGCCTTGGCCTTGGCTGACGTGAGGCCCTTGACCTTGGCGAGGAAGTCCGGATCGGTCACCGACACCGGAGGAATCTTGGTGGCGATGCCCAGGGCGGTGACGTGCTCATCGATGAGCGCGCGCACCTTCTCGCCGTAGAGGGATGGGTCGAAGTCGCCGAGCCCATCGTCGCGGTAGCGGCGGCGCGCCACCTTCTGGATGACCCCGAACCGCTTGGCGTCAAGCACGAAGGGCAGCGCCTCCGGCCGCGGGAGGACGGTGTCGAGGGTGCTGAGGAACTGCTTGAGCAGCACACCAAAGCGGGCACGCAGCGCCTCATCGGCGAGCACCGCGACGCACGCTTCGATGTCCTCGTCCGCATCGAAGGTCTCGATGCCTGCCTGGGCGAAGACGGCGACCACGCGGTGGTGCCGGTCCCGCAGCTTCGGCACTTCGTCCTTGATGGACGCCAACGCGCCGACCGCGTCTTCGGCGTCTTCCGGCGCGTACGCCTGCAGGGCCCGCTGCAGGTGGGCACCGACCCCGAAGTAGTCGACGAGGAGCCCGGCCTGCTTGCCGGGAGCAGTCCGATTGACGCGGGCGATGGCTTGCAGCAGTTCGGCGTCCTGGATGAAGCGGTCGAGATAGAGCGCCTGCTCGACCGGGGCGTCGAACCCGGTCAGCAGCATGGTCCGCACGATCAGGAAGGCAATGGGACTGGTCTGCTCCCCCGCCGGCCCGAGCGGGTTCTTGAAGTCGGCGATGACGGCGTCCTGGCGTGCCTTGTCCGTCCACTGCGCCCACGTCGGGTCGTCGTTGTGGCTGCCGGAGATCACCGGGATGAAGTCGAGGTCGCGGATGAGCGGGAGATAAGGCAGCGCCCGCACCAGCACCTGCGTGCGGCGGTCGAGCGCGTCGATATCCACGCTGCCGTCGGATGCTCCGGCCACGAGATGGTCGGGTAGCGCGCTGATCTGACCGACGAGGTCGTCACGGGCCGCGAGCAGTGCGGTGCGGTACCGCACGGTCGCCAGGCGGCTGGTCGCCGCGAGCTGGGCCTTGAAGCCGCCTGGCAGGACGGTGGAGACGTAGTGCCACAGCATGGATCGGGCCTTGGCGGCGATCAGCTTCCGCGCTTCCAGGACCGCGCCCGTCGTGGCGTACCGGGCCTTGAGCTTCTCCAGCTCGTCAGGTGTGTGCTCGTCGAACATGTCCTCGAACAGTTCATCGAGGTCGCTGCCGCCGGCCACGGCTCCCTTCGCCGTGCGGCCTTCGTAGAAGATCGGGACGACGGCGCCGTCGCTCTCGGCCTGACGGATCGTGTACTTGTCGATGAACTCGCCGAAGATCGCTGTGGTGCGCTTCTTGCCCTCGCGCATGATCGGCGTACCGGTGAAGCCGATCTTGGCGGCGTTGGGCAGCGCGGCCATGAGGTTGGCGTGCAGGGTCGAGGTCTGGGAACGGTGCGCCTCGTCGACCAGGATCACGATGGTCTCGTCGGTGTTCAGGACACCGAAAGACTCCTGCGACTCGTCGTCGGCGAGCTGGACGTCCGTGCCATCGGCCTGCCGGACGTCGGTGTCGCGGTACTTCTGGATCATCGCGAACACTAGGGCCGGCCCCTTGTCGGCCAGCACCTTGCGGAGCTTGCTTGCTTTCCGGGCGCGCTCGACGCCTTCGCCCGAGAGCTTCGCGGTTTCGGCGAGCTGCTTTTCCAGGTCGGTGCGGTCGGTGACGACCACGACCTTGAAGGCCCGCAGCACTGGATCCGAGCGCATCGCCCGGACGAGAAAGACCATGGTGAGCGATTTCCCGGAGCCCTGGGTGTGCCAGATCAGGCCGCCGCGGCGGTCGCTCTCGCCGTCCTGTTGCCGGGTCTTGCCCGTGCGCAGTCGCGGCAGCGCCCGGCCGACCGCGCGGTACTGCTGGTACCGCGCCACGATCTTGACGCGCTTGCCGCCGGCCTCCGTGAACAGCGTGAAGTGCCGAACGATGTCCAGCAAGTTCGCTGGGCTCAGCATGCCGGCGACCAGCAGCTCCTGACCCGACAACTGCGACACGGGCTTGCCAAGCGACTGGGCGAGATCGTCACGCGACATGGGGGCGCTGTCTCGCCACTCCAAATAGTGCTCGGCCCCTGCCGTGAAGGTGCCGACCCGCGCCCTGTCCCCGTACGTGGAAACGACGAACTGGTTGGTCCAGAAGAGTTGCTCGTTGCCCTCCGGCGCGCCCAAATCGCGCTGGTTGGCGTAGCGGCGGAGCTGGTTGATTCCCTCGGCCATCGGGTCAGTGACGTAGGGGCTCTTGCACTCGATCACGACCAGCGGGATGCCGTTGACGAAGAGCACCACGTCAGGGACGACGAACTTCTTGGCCTGGCCGCCGGGCTCGTCCACCCGGAACTGGTTGATGGCCAGAAAGTCGTTGTTGGCCGGCTCTTCGAAGTCGATGAACCTGATCCGCTGCGTTCGCCCCTGGTCCCAGTCGGGAAGCCCTGCCACAGACACGCCCTCAAGAAGGCGTTCAGTCATCCGCTCGTTGAGCTCGATGAGCTTGCCTACTTCAGACCGTGTCAGGGACGAGACGGCCTCGGAGAGCCGCGAGTCGTCGAGCCATGGAGAGCCGCCAGGGCCTGCGTTGATCTTGCGCAGGGCTGCGCGCAGCCGCTCCTCCAGCAGTGAGCCACGGAAGGAGTCGCGCCCGGTCACCGACGGATCTGACTTGGAGCCCTCGATGACCTCCCAGCCGAGACCTGCCAGTTGGTCCAGCAGGGGCTTCTCGACTTCCGTGTACTCGGAGCCCAGGCTCATGAGGTCACCCCGACTGGCACCCGAACACGTCCGGATAACAGGTCTGCAGCCAACCCCTGCTTGAGCAATTTGAGCGCGGCCAACTCATCGCGCGTGCGATCTAGATCGACATCGACCAGACGCATGCGGTGAGCTATTTCCTCCTGCTCCTCAAGCGGCGGGACGGTGATGTGCAGCTTGCGGAAATACGGCAGACCGATTGTCTGAATCGTACTACCAAGGGCAATCCCTTCAAATGCCCTCTTCATAAACTGTAGCCAGTAGTACAGGTAGACGTTGTTCAGTTCGCGCCCCGCCTGCCAAGCCACGAAGTGCTGACTAACGGCCATGCCTTCGGCAAGGATCGCACTCTTCCCCACTCCGGCATCTCGGCTCAGGATAACAGTTCCAACTGGGTGTAGCACTGCCGATGAGTTCGCAATTCCCGTGTGACTTATCTGTTTGTCGGTGTCTTCTATAAGAAATCGGTCCAGCTTGGAGGAGTCGGCAAGTGAGACCCATTTGATGCCACCGTTCCAGTATGATGGAACATTCTTATTGGGTGTGTGACCACTACCCCTCTTGGCGAATTGATCAAGCAAACCAACGCGCCACGCCTTGGGCCGTAAGCCGTAGACGCCGTCGACATATATCGCCGCGTCCTGGTGGGGCGACGGCCTCAGTCGCCCCGTGGACGCAACTCCGCGCGTCATCAGGTCCCTGAGGAGGCCTAGCCTGACGACAGACAGCTTCTCGATGATGCTCTGCAAGGAAGAGATCTCAGCATCGAGCGCATCCAGAACCGCCGCAATTCGCCGCTGAGCATCGCGAGGGGGAAGTGCAATCGGCACCTTCGTGAGCACTCCGGCCGAAAGGCCAGCGCGGCCGCCACCCATCGAGCGATTACGCAACTCCTCGTAGCGATGATCAAGATTGAAATACAGGAACCTCGCATCGAGGCGCTCGTCGATGGGTCGGAGCAGCGCCACCGACTGATTAGTGCTGACCGTAGCCTGCACCAATGCAGCTGTGCCCCGAGTCTTCCCTTGACCTGCGAGGGCGACCGCGACGGTAGGCGGACTGACAAGTCGAGCATTGCTCGACTCGAGTCCAAGTTTGGTGATGCGTCCCGGCACGTCGTCGATGATCTTCATGTGGACATCCCCTGAGGACATCCAGGGAATAGTTCCGCCCCAAAAGGCTGAGACTTCCGTACTTGGCGTCCCCCCGAGAATAATCTCAGTAAGCTCTCCAAGTTCACACTGAAGCCAGTCGCTCGGTGTCGAGTTGTCACTCATATCCAAGCTCTTTCAGAAATCCGGCAAGCGCCGTGGCGGCCGCGTCACGCTCGGCTTCAAGCGCCGACAGCGGCGTCCGGTACTTATCCCACCACGCCTGGAAGGCTAAGATCACCGCCCGGCGATGCCGGGCGACGCGGTCTTCGGCCTCTGCCAGCAGGTCGCTTTCCAGGCCGTCAAGGACGATCTGGCGCGCGGCGGTGTCATCGAGCGCCGCGCTGGCTGCTGCGAGACGGTCGGCGAAGGCGACCTTCTCCGACTTGAGTTGCTTCTTTACGGCCGTCAGCTTGCTCTTCAGCTTCTTTAGCTCGGTCGGCGAGAGGGCCTCCTCGGCTACTCCGTCTCCCTCTTCCTCGTCATCAGACGCAGTGGCCGCCTTGATCGTGCTGTTGAGTTCGGCCACCTCGGCTTCCAGAGCGGCGAGCCGGTCGAGGTACTCAGGGAGCAGGGCCTTGGCGGCCTTGTGGTCGAGCGGGTCGACCTTGGCCTTGTCCTCTTCGAGAGCATCGAGGACGGTGGTCACCCAGGCCTCGACAAGCCCCTTGTAGCCGAGGGTGGCGAGGGCCTTGAGGTCGGGCAGGCTTGTGCCCCACCAGGAGGCAACGATGCCGCTGACTGCGAAGTGGTCGAGAAGAGGCGTCGCCTGCAGGGCCGACCGGAAAGTTCCGATCAGTTCCTTACGGAGCGCAACAAGATCCGCGACAGTCTCCAGTTTGTCGAAGCGCGGCTCCTCGTACTTCCACCACCGTTCGATCGCCGTCTTCACAGCCGCCTCGGCAGCGACGACACCCGGGTCGCTTTCAACGAGGCGACGCAGGTCCCTCCGGTCAGCCACCACGTCGGCGTACTGCAGGTATCCCTCTGCCTTGGGGACGAGCAGGCGCTCCGGCTTCATGCCATGCGCGGCGAACAGGTCAGCCTTGGCCTGGACCTCCGCGATCGGGATGCCGCCGTGCAGATGTGCCCGGACGTCCTGCGGCTCAGGCTCGGGCGTGGTGTCGACATACCGACGGATGTTGAGGTTGTCGTCGTTATCAGCCAGCTCCTGGCGACTGACCACGCGAGCGAACCCGGGAACGTCCTCGAAGGCACGGAAGGCCGAGACGATCTTTTCGACGTGCTCGGGCTCAAGGTAGTTCTGGGCCCGGCCTTCGCGGTAGTCCCGGTCGGCGTTGATGAAAAGCACCTTGTCCTCGCGCTCGGCAGGCTTGGACCCGACGGGACGCAGCACCAGGATGCAGGCCGGGATGCCCGTGCCATAGAAGAGCTGCGGGCCGAGGCCGATCACCGCCTCGATCACGTCATGCTCGAGGAAGCCCGTGCGGATCTTGCCCTCGTCGCCGCCGCGGAAGAGCACACCATGCGGCATGACGGTGGTGACCATGCCGCCAGACCGCGTGACCGCCAGCATGTGCTGGACGAACATCAGGTCGGCCTTCTTGCCCTTCTCGGGCGTGTAGCCGTAGCGGAACCGCTCCGAAAACGGGATCCCCTCGGCGGAGTAGTTCATCGAGAACGGCGGGTTGGTGATCACACGGTCGAACCGCTGGAGCTCTCCCCCGCTGATGTGCGCTGGGTCCTCCAGGGTGCCGTCGTCGTTGTTGCGGAGATCGGCGTCCGGAATGCCGTGCAGAAGCATGTTCATCTTGGAGATGGCCCAGACGCTGCCGTCGCGCTCCTGGCCGGGCGAGGGCCAAGTTGCGCCCGTCGCCGCCGCTCTCCTCGACGTACTCCTTGGACAGGATCAGCATGCCGCCGGATCCAGTGCAGGGGTCGTAGACGCTCATGCCCTCGTGGGGATCGGCGATCTGAACCATGAGCCGCACGACGTCGCGGGGCGTGTAGAACTCGCCGCCCTTCTTGCCGGCCGAGTCCGCGAAGTCGCGGATCAGGTACTCGTAGGCGGCCCCGAGCAGGTCAGGGAACTCGAAGTCCTTCTGGCGCAGTGGAACCTTGTTGAAGTGCATGATCAGTTCACGCAGCTTCTTGTCCGACATCGACGACTGCCCGACCTTGCGGGTGAAGTCGATGTGCTGCAGAACGCCGTCCAGCGACCGGTTCTCATGCTCCAGCGCTTGAAGCGCCTTGTTGAGCTCGCTGCCGACACTGTGGTGTGCGTGGTCGCGGATCTGCTCCCAACGCGCGCGGACGGGGACGTAGAAGGTCTTGTAGAAGGACGGCGACTCGGCGCGCTGTTCAGCCTCAGCCTGTGATCGCCCGCGGGCCAGCTGCTCGGCGATCACCTGCTGCCGCTCATCCTCGAACTGATCTGAGGCGTACCTCAGGAACAGCATGCCGAAGATGTATTCCTTGTACGCGGAGGCCTCCATCGAGCCCCGCAGTACGTCGGCCGCAGCGAAGAGGTGCCGCTCCAGCTGCGGCAGCGTCAGCCGCGCCATCAGCGAGCGCTCCCCTGGGTGAGTCGCTCAGCCTGGAACAGACGGCGCCAGGCGCGTACACCCCTGGTCATCAACAGGGACCTGACCGACATCAGACTGCTCGCCCTCCCAGGTAGCCGACGGAGGCGCTGCCGGATCCTGGACGGTGCCGGCCGGGCTACGCGCAGCGACCCTATGCGCACCCGCGGACAAGACGGCAACGCAACGCTCGCCCATCGTCCGCAGCGAGACGCGTTGGCATCTAGGGCAAGCCCGTGCCCTAGTCAACCGACTGCTGCGTCTCCTCCAGCGCCAACGCTCCCTGCAATCACACCGCGATCACGACCGACACACGTCTTGCATTTCGGGCTCGGAGACTTGTGGTGCTGGTTGCCGCTGAAGTGGTGCGCCCGACCTGCCGTCAGGGCCCACAGCCGCACGGTGGCTTTCCTCCGGTAGGCATCGGCGTCGTCGGTGACGTCGGAACCGTCCTCCGTAGAGCAGGTGGCTACGGACGACGACAAGACGGGGGGATGCCGGCGACGAGCAAGCCGTCTCTGATGTCACCCCGACCGGCGCGCCACTGAGCGGCAGCACGCCAGGCTCAGGTCCTCGGCGGGCGATCTCAGGCGCCCGGTCACCGTCGCGCGATTTGCCGAGCGCCGGCGCACGCACCCTGTCACCCCTTCGTCGTCTGCTGGCATGACGGTCGCAGAGTCCTGGATGCATGAGGTGTGTCAGGTCGTGGTCTTCTCCGCCTGGGCAGTCGAGATGGCCGCGGAAAGCGCTCAGGCCAGGACGCGTGAACGTGGACGAGGGTTCACCGTGCGAAGAACCGCTGAGGGGTGACGGGGCGCCGTCGCTGCCGGGCTCCTGCCAAGGACCTGGTCGTGGCCGTTCATTTGGGCTTTGGTCACTTCCGTCGCTCACGGGCCAGCGAGGGTCGTAAGCGGCCTGCGACCGACGAATCGACTCGCTCCGTCGCCGTACTGGAGGAAGACCGGGGACGCGCCGGAGCAGATCAGGAGACCCAGCAAGCCGACGGACGTCGGGCCCTAGGTGACCAAGAGCTCGGACAACAGGAACTGGAGAAGAGCAGGAACTTTGCGCGGCACTGTCACCAACAGGCCGGGAATGGCGCCTTCTCCAGGTGGGCGTGCGGCGCCGGCCGCCGCCGGCGCACGAGGCCACGCGACGAGGAGGGCGAGATGAGCGACGCGCAGCGACCTCGACAACCGGTCTCCAGCGACCCGCTGCTCCTCACCCCCGAGGAGGCCGCCACGGTGCTCCGCCTCGGGCGCACGACGGTCTATGCGTTGATGAAGGCGGGCGACCTGCACCCCGTCCACATCGGCCGGAGCTGCCGTCTCTCCCGCAGCGAGCTCGAACGTTACGTTCGCGGCCTGGAAGCTCCCCGCACCGCTCCTCGCGCGCTGCGCCGGTCCGGGACCACCACGGACCAGCGCGGACTCTTCGAACTGGGCCCGACGTCACCCGATGCCGCGTGAGTCCACAACCGCTCCGCCGGTGTCGGATCGCTCGGCGAGACTGACACTCCGGCCCACGACCCAGGGGTGACCGATGGCAGGGCGCTCAGCGAACGGCGAGTCGACGATCTACCAGGACGCCGACGGGCGGTGGCACGGCTACGTCTCCGTCGGCTTCACCCTCACCGGCAAGCCAGACCGCCGGCACGTCACCGGCAAGACCCGGGCCGTGGTCGTCGCGAAAGTCCGCGACCTGGAGCGCAAGCGCGACGCCGGCACTCTCAGCGCCGTCTCCACCCCGACGCTCGCCGAGTGGCTCGAGCACTGGCTGACCACCATCGCCCCGCGCCGGGTGCGGCAACGGACGCTGGAGAGCTACGAGTCCGCCGTCCGCAAGCACCTGATCCCCGGACTCGGACGGCACCGCCTCGACCGGCTGCGCCCCGAGCACCTCGACCAGCTCTACACCGCGCTCCTCGACGCCGGCTACTCCCCCGCCACCGTGCTGCGCCATCACCGCATCCTGTCCCGAGCGCTCACCGTCGCCATGCAACGCGGCCACGTCGCCCGCAACGTGGCCGGCCTCGTCGATCCACCGGCCCAGAAGCAGAGCGACATCGCCACCGCCCTCGACCTCGATGAGGCCCGCGCCGTCCTGGGAGCCGCGGCTCGTGTGCGCAACTCCGCCCGCTGGACCGTCGCCCTCGCCCTCGGCCTGCGGCAGTCCGAGGCCTTGGCGCTGCAGTGGAAGGACATCGACCTGCTCACCGGCACGCTGACGGTCCGGCGCAGCATCCACCGCGTCCGCGGCGGCGGGCTGATCTACGAGGAGCCCAAGACCCGGCGCAGCCAGCGCACCTTGGCCCTCCCGGTCCCGCTGGCCGCCGACCTCCACCGGCACAAGGCGGCCCAGCTCGGCGAGCAGATGCTGGCCGGCTCCGAGTGGCACGACGAGGACCTGGTCTTCGCTCAGCCGAACGGCCGGCCGATCGACAAGAAGACCGACCACGACGACTGGACGCGGCTGCTCCAGGTGGCCGGCGTCCGGCACGTCCGGCTGCACGACGGCCGGCACACCGCCGCCACCCTGCTGCTGAGCGAGAACGTCCACCCGAGGGTGGTCATGGAGCTGCTCGGCCACAGCCAGATGCGCACCACGATGGACATCTACAGCCACGTCATGCCGGCCCTCGCCCGCGAGGCCGCCGACCGGATGGGCGCCCTGCTGCTGCCAGGTAAGGGTGGGCAAACTGCAACCACAACTGCAACCAGAGACGACTCAGGCCGTCCTCCAAATGGAGAACGGCCTGGTCATCGGGGTGGAGCTGAGGGGACTCGAACCCCTGACCCCCACACTGCCAGTGTGGTGCGCTACCAGCTGCGCCACAGCCCCGTACCGACCCGGAGTGGTGCGCCCGAGCCGGAGGTAACTGTACAGGGCTGGCGACGTGCCACCGCGCAGGGGTGGCGGCGCGGCACCGAGGAGCGGCGGTCGCCTGCCGACGGCTCAGGCGCCCTTCATCTGCGCGATCCGGATGTGGTTGCCGAACGGGTCGCGCAGGCCGAAGTCGATGCCGTACGGCTGGTCGACCGGCTCCTCGGTGATCTCCACGCCCTTGGCCTTGAGCTCGGCGTGGGTCCGGTAGGCGTCGTCGCAGGCGAAGAAGAGGTGCCCGCCGGCCACGCCCTTGCTGATCGCGGCCCGCACCTCGGCCGCGGTCTCCTCGCTCATCGAGGGCGGCCCGGGCTTCTCCAGCAGGACCGCGCGGTCGGGCGCACCCGGGAGGACGACGGTCAGCCAGCGCATCGGGCCGAAGTCCATGTCGGCCTGGACCTCGAAGCCGAGCTTGCCGACGTAGAAGTCGAGCGCCTGGTCCTGGTCGGGGACGTAGATCTGGGTGATGGTGTCGAGGTGAGCATGCCGCGAACGCTAGGGCGGCTCACCGGCCCGGGGCTTCTCCGAAACTGCTCGGTCGCAGCCAGGCCATGGCGAAGCACGAGGGCACCGGCGGCAGCGGCCCGCGGCGCCGGTAGACCGAGGGCGACTCCCCCACGACGTCCCGGAACACCCGGCTGAACGTGCCCAGGCTGGAGAAGCCCACCGCCATGCAGATGTCGGTGACGGTGTCCTCGGTGGAGCGCAGCAGGAACATCGCCCGCTCTACCCGCCGCCGCTGCAGGTAGCGGTTGGGCGTCTCGCCGAAGGTCGCACGGAAGGTCCGGATGAAGTGCGCCTCGGAGACGTACGCGATCCGGGCGAGCGTCGGGACGTCGAGCGGCTCCGCGTAGCGCCGGTCCATGGCGTCCCGCGCCCGCAGCAACCTGCGGTTGGACTCCTCCGCGCGATGCGCCGGCCCACCGCTCACCACATCGGCCGGTTCAGACCTCCGCATCCACGTCCACGCCGCGCTCGCGGAGCCAGACCATCGGATCGACTCGCCGTCCGTCGATGCCCCCCTCGTGCACCTCGAAGTGCAGGTGCGGGCCGGTCGACTGGCCGCGGCTGCCGACGAGGGCGATCGTCTGTCCCGCGTCCACGTACTGCCCTGCCTCCACGAGGATCTTCTCCATGTGCCCGTAGACGGTCACGTCGCCGTTGTCGTGCAGGATGTAGACAGCCAGGCCGAAGCCACTCGCCGCGCCCGCCTTGAGGACGACTCCGTCGGCTGCCGCGTACTCCGGGGTGAGCATCGGAGCAGCAAGGTCCAGGCCCCTGTGGGTCGTTCCCCATCGCGGACCGAAGCTGCTCGTCAGCCTCGCCCCCTCGATGGGGAAAACCGCCTTCGGCCGGGCAGCCTCCGCGGCAGCCGCCTCGGCCTCCGCCGCTGCCGCCTCGGCCTCCGCCGCCGCCTCGGCGCGGGCCGCCCGCGAGGCGGCGACCTCCTGCAGCCGGGCCTGTGCCTCCGCGACGGACACCGACGCCTGGGGCAGCACCTCGAGCTGCTCCTCCGCGCCGAGCAGCTGCTGCTGGGCGGCGAGCACCGACGTGCTCTCCCCGGAAGCCCCCGCGGGGCCGGTGAACCCCAGCGCGGCGACGACGCCGCCGGCGAGCACCGCGCCGAGCAGCAGGCCGGGCCGGCGCGGCGGGCGGGCGGCACGGCGCGAGTGCCGGGCCGCGGAGCGCCGGACGGGGTTCGGGTCGACCGCGACCAGGAGCTCGGTCGGGGTGTCGGAACCGATCCGTGCGCGCATTCAGGAGCCCATCCGTGCGAGGAGTGGCCAGAGGAAGTGGCCGCGCACATCGAAACATTCCGTGACGAGTTCGTGACCAGCCGTTCGGCGTGCCGCCCACGACACGCCGCGTGACCCGCCCCACACGTCACATGCGTCCCACGCGGGAATCACGGCGTTGTCATTCGATCCCGATGAGCGGCATCACACCCGAGCGGGCGACCAGGCCGTTTGCGGAGCCGCCGGACTGGCAATGTCCCCTCTCCCGGCGTGGAACATCCCGCGTCGACCGTGTGCCCGACTCCGGTTGCGACCTGGATACATCGGCACGGGAACCATTGCGCGGCTGGTGCCGCACCCCGTGTACTGCTGATCAGTAGTGGTCCGAAACCGGATCGGCCGCTGGAGGCAGCACGGACGCGACGTAGGAGGGGTGCGATTGACGCAGGTCGAGATCTTCCCGTTCTCCCCCGCCGCCCCCGAGGCGCAGTCGCCGGAGATCCGGCCCCTCACCGAGCAGTCGCTCGGGTCCTACGACGAGTCGCTGGTCGTGCCGACCTACGACCGGTCCGCCCTCACACCCGCCGTCGTCCACCTCAGCGTCGGCGGCTTCCACCGCGCCCACCAGCTGCTCTACTTCGACGAGGTCGCCCAGCGCCGCATCAGTGACGGCTGGGGCGTGGTCGGTGTCGGCCTGCGCAGCCGCACGATGAAGGAAGCGCTGGCGCCCCAGGACCACCTCTACACCGTCGTCGAGCGCAGCCCCGACGGTGAGCGCGCCCGCGTCGTCGGCGTGATGGTCGACTACCACTTCGCGCCGGAGGACCCTGCCCGCGTCCTGGACCTGCTCGCCGACGAGCGCACCCGCATGGTCTCCCTGACCATCACCGGCAGCGGCTACCGGCTGAGCCCGTCCAGCGGCGCCTTCGACGCCGACGACGTCGACATCCGGGCCGACCTGCGCTGCCCCGACCGCCCGCGGACGGTCTTCGGCTACCTCGTCGAGGCGCTCGACCGCCGTCGCCGGGCCGGCCTGGCGCCGTTCACCGTCGTCTCCTGCGACAACATGCACCGCAACGGGGACGCCGCCCGCGCCGCCGTCGTCGGCTTCGCCCGGCTGCGCGACGAGGTGCTGGCCCGCTGGATCGCCGACCGGGTCGCCTTCCCCAGCAGCATGGTCGACCGGATCACGCCCCACACGTCCCCGGGCGAGCGCGAGGCCGTGGCCCGCCGCTACGGCGTCGACGACCGCTGGCCGGTCATCACCGAGCCGTTCTCGCAGTGGATCATCGAGGACGACTTCAGCCACGGCCGCCCGCCGCTGGACCAGGTCGGCGTCCGCTTCGTCCCCGACGTCGCCGCCTACGAGCTGATGAAGACCCGGCTGCTCAACGCCAGCCACTGCGCGCTGGGCTACCTCGGCTCGCTCGCCGGGCTCGCCACGCTCGACCAGGTCATGGCCGAGCCGGTGTTCGCCCACTACGTCGAGCGGCTGATGGACGACGAGGTGACGCCGCTGCTACCCCGGCCGGACGGCATCGACCTGGCCGACTACAAGCGCACCCTGCTCCAGCGGTTCGCCAACCCGGCGATCTCCGACGGCCTCCCCCGGCTGTGCCGCCGCGGCTCGACGAAGATGCCGCACCACCTGCTGCCCTCGCTGCAGGAGGCGCTCGCCGCCGGCCGCCCGCACCGGCTGCTCACCCTCGCCGTCGCCGGCTGGTTCCGGTACCTGCGCGGGGACGACGCCGGCCGGTGGACCGTCGACGACCCGCACGCAGCACGGCTGCAGGCGCTCGCGCGGGCCGGCGGCACCGATCCCCGCCCGTTGCTCGGGCTCCGCTCGGTCTTCGGCGACCTGGGGGACGACGCCGGGTTCGTCGACGGGCTGCGCGCCGCCCTCGAACGCCTGGACCGCGACGGCGTCCGCGCCTCGCTGGCCACCGGCACCGCCGTCCCGCTCCGCTGATCCACCCACCCCCCCACCCACGACAGACCGACCGACAGGAGAACCCCGGTGCCGACCGTTCCGCCGACGCTCCCCGAGCAGGTCACGCACCTGCTCTGCGACGCCGACGGCAACCTCTTCCCGTCCGAGGAGCCGGCGTTCGACGCCTCCACCGAGGTCACGAACGCCTTCCTCGCCTCGCTCGGGATCGACCGGCGCTTCACCGCTCCCGAACTCCGGGCTGCCGCCACCGGCATGAACTTCCGGTCGACGGCGCGGACCCTCGCCGAGCAGGCCGGGGTCACCGGCGTCGATCTCGAGCCGTGGGTCGCCGAGGAGCGCCGTGCGGTGACCGAGCACCTGGCGCGCACCCTGCAGCCGCACCCGCCGACGCAGGCCGCGCTCACCGCCCTGGCCGCGCACCTCGAGCTGGCCGTGGTCAGCTCCAGCGCGCTCGCCCGGCTGGCCGCCTGCTTCACCGCCACCGGCCTGGACGCGCTGCTCCCGCCCGAGCGGCGGTACAGCGCGGAGGACTCGTTGCCCGTCCCCACCAGCAAGCCCGATCCGGCGGTCTACGCGCACGCCTGCGCGCAGCTGGGCATCGCCCCCGAGCAGGGCCTGGCCGTGGAGGACGCCGTCGCCGGGGTCCGGTCCGCGGTCGCCGCCGGCTGCCCCGTCGTCGGCAACCTGCTGTTCGTGCTGCCCGAGGAGCGCGCGGAGCGGGAGGCGGCCCTGCTGGCCGCCGGCGCGCTGACCGTCGTCAGCTCGTGGGCCGAGCTCGCCGACCTGCTCCTGCCGGTGCTCGCCGGGGCCGGTGCCCGGTGAACATCGTCTACGTCGCCTTCCGCGGCCACTTCTCCGACAGCCCGCGCGCCCTCTACGAGGAGCTGCTCGCCCGCGGGGTGGACGCCACGCACACCTGGCTGGCCGCGCCGCACACGCAGGCCACCTTCCCCGCCGACATCGCGACGGTGACCTTCGGCAGCCCGGAGTCGATCGCCGCGCTCGAGGGCGCCGACCTGGTCATCTCCAACGACCACATCCCGCTGGACTGGGAGAAGCGGCCGGGCACCACCTACCTGCAGACGTGGCACGGCACGATGCTCAAGCGCATCCACAACGACGTGCTGTGGGCGCCCGAGGGCCGGCTGGCCTACCTGGACCAGGACATCGCCCGGTGGGACCTGCTGCTGTCCCCCAACGCGGTGACCACCGAGCGGCTGCGCAAGGCGTTCGGCTTCACCGGCCCCGTCCACGAGACCGGCCTGCCGCGCAACGATCTGCTGAGCAGCCCCGAGCGGGACGCGGTGCGGGCACGGGTGCGTGCCGACCTCGGCATCGACGACGGGCAGAAGGTCGTCCTCTACACCCCGACCTGGCGCGACGACCTGGTCTTCGAGGGCAACGAGGGGCAGGACTTCGAGTTCCCCATCGACCTGGACGCCTTCACCGCGCGCCTCGGCGACGACCACGTCCTGCTGCTGCGGCTGCACAACATGGTGATGAGCCGGCTGGAGGTCACCGAGGGCTCCGTCGTCCGCGACGTCTGCGGCCACCCGGACATCCGCGACCTGTACCTGGCCGCGGACCTCATGGTCACCGACTACTCGTCGACGATGTTCGACTTCGCCATCACCGGGCGGCCGATGGTCTTCTTCACCTACGACCTGGACCGCTACCGGGACCAGCTGCGAGGCTTCTACTTCGACCTCGAGGACGTCGCCCCCGGGCCGCTCGTCCGCACCAGCGAGGAGCTCGTCGACGCCATCGCCGACATCGATCGGCTCGCCGAGCAGCACGCCGACCGCTACGCGCGGTTCCAGGCGATGTTCAGCCACCTCGAGGACGGCGCCGCGACCCGGCGGGTCCTCGATCTCGTCCTCCCGTCCGCAACCGCGTCCGGGCAGCTCAGCACCACAGAGGGAGATGACGCTCGTGCGCAACGGTGATCGCGTGCTCAACCCCGTCCGCCGGGGGATGGCGCCCCTCTCGACGCGTGCCGCCGGCCGGCGGGCCTCCGGGGCGTCGGTCCAGGTGGTCATCCTGGCCGCCGGCATGGGCACCCGCCTGGGCCGCTCGGACCCCAAGCCCCTCACCGAGCTCCGCGACGGCCGCAGCATCCTGCAGCGCCAGCTCGACGGGCTGCGCGCCGTCCTCGGCGCGGACGTCAGCATCACCGCCGTCGTCGGCTACCGCAGCAAGAAGATCATGAAGGCCGCCCCGGACCTGCTGTTCGCGTACAACCCGGACTTCGCGGTGACCAACACGTCGAAGAGCCTGCTGCGCGGGCTGCGCTCCACCCGCGACGGCGGCGTGCTGTGGCTCAACGGCGACGTGGTCTTCGACCCGGCGGTGCTCGAGCTGGCGCTGCCCAGCATGGCCGCCGACCAGAGCTTCGTCTGCGTGGACACCAGCGCCGTCGCCGACGAGGAGGTCAAGTACACCCTCGACGCCGACGGCTACGTCGACGAGCTGTCCAAGACCGTCGTCGGCGGCCTCGGCGAGGCCGTGGGGATCAACTTCATCTCCTCGGCGGACAAGGCCACGCTGATCGAGCACCTGGCCGCCTGCGGCGACCAGGACTACTTCGAGCGGGGCATCGAGACCGCGATCGAGTCCGCGGGGCTGCGCGTCCGCCCGGTCGACATCTCCGCGTACAGCGCCGTCGAGGTCGACTTCGAGACCGACCTGGCGCGTGCCAACACGCTGTTCCCGGCGCCGCTGAACACCGTCGCCGACGTCGGCTGAGCCGCGGCCGGCCGGGGGCTGCCCCGGCCGGCCGCGCGGTCAGCGCCCGTCGACGACGAGCCCGAGGTCGACGGCGATGTCGCGGGAAGTGTTCCCGGTGTCGAAGGCCACGTTCGCCTCGTCGTCGGCGCCGTACAGCAGCAGCAGCGTCGAGTGCAGGCGCCCCTCGTCCTCGGCCAGCGGAACGCCCGCCGACAGCTGCGCCTGCTCGATCGTCTGCTGGTCACCGGTCAGCCCGACGTAGCGGACCGGCAGGTCGGCGTCGAACTGCGCCAGGTACTTCCCCAGCACCTCGGGGGTGTCGAACGCCGGGTCGGTGGTGACGAACACGACCTGCACCTGCTCGGCGATCGCCGGGTCCACGGTGCGCAGCGCCACCGTCAGGTCGGCCATGGTCGTGGGGCAGACGTCAGGGCAGTTCGTGTAGCCGAAGAACAGCAGCGTCGGGCGCCGCGGCGGTCTCGGCGCGGAAGTCGTAGGCCGCGCCGGTGGTGTCGGTCAACGTGAACGCAGGCCGCCGGTAGGGCTCGGCCAGGTCGAACCCGGCGTACACCTCGTCCGGCCCCTCCACCGTGGCCGGCGGCTCGCTGCCGGAGTGGTCGTGCCCGCCCTCGGCCTGCGACGACGGCTCCTCGGCCGAGGACCCGCCGCAGCCGGTGAGGGCCACCCCCGCGGCGAGCAGCAGCGCCGCACCCGCGGGGAGCCGGCGGGCGGGGGCCCAGCGGGAGCGGGCACGGCGCAGGACGGATCGGCTCACGGAGCCACGGTACGACGGCCGGCGCGGAGGCCGAGGACGACCGCCGCGACGGCGCCCACGAGGGCGATGACGGCGACGACGAGCGCCGCGGTCGCGGTGCCGTCGTCGGACCCGCTCTCCGCGGCGGACTCCGTGGACGACTCGTCCCCGCCCGCGCCGTCGGCGCCGCTGTCGGCGGCCAGCGACAGCACGGGGGCGGGCCGCTCGGGCTCCTCGCCGTCCACCGCCGGCTCGATCCAGGCCGACTCGGTGCCGTCGCTGTAGGACTGCACGGTCGGGTAGGTCAGCTCGTCGGCGTCGGGGAACGGCCCGCCCGACAGCGCGAACTCCTGGAACTCCCCGGGTGCGATGCCGGGGCCGGTCGCGCGGAACTCCACGACCGAGACGTAGGAGGTGATCTCCTGCCCGTGCGCCTCCAGCGGCTCCGGCAGCTCGGAGCTGGTCAGCGTGGCCGTCCAGCCCGGCACCGGCTGCACGCGCAGCGAGGCCAGCGCCGCCTCGGCCGGCACCTGGATGCGCAGCCCGACGGTGCTGGCGGTGTCGCTCTCGTTGGGCACGCGGAAGACGACCTTCCCGTACCCGCCGGGCGCGGCGTCGGCGGAGGCCGCCGTGACGTGCGCCGACGCCAGGGAGGCCCCGGTGACGGACGCGGCGAGCGCCACGAGGGCGGCCGCGAGGACGACGGCCAGCCGGGAGAGGGGACGGGACATGGACACGGGTCTCCTGTTCGGAACGGGGTGGATCACGGTCAGCGCACCGGGAAGTCGGTGCTGGCCCGGGTGGCGGTGAACTCGTCGAGCCGCAGGGTCACGGTGAGGGTCCAGGTGCCCGCCTTCGGGATGGTCATGGCGTCGGCCGTGTAGTGGCCGGGGCCGGCGCCGGCGATCTCGACGTCGACCGGCCCGATGTCCTGGGCCTCCTCGGTGAGCGAGACCTCGATGCCGACGGGCTGGGTGGGGCGGCCGTCCTCGTCGAAGAGGTAGACGTGCAGCACGTTCGACCCGGCCAGCGCCGGGTCGACCGACACCTGCACGCTGCCCGCCTCCCCCGCGGTGCCCTGGAGCGGCAGGGTGACGTCGACCGGCTGGGCGACCGCGGAGCGGGCCGGGGGCGTGCCGACCAGCACGGCCGACAGCGCCAGGACGACGGCGGCCACGGCCACCTCGACGAGCATCGAGCGGCGCAGCGAGGGCAGGTGCTCGACGGCGTTCTCCTGCTGCACCCGCCCGCGGGCGGCGGCGTCGTCGTCCTCGGCGGCGGCGGCGGCGAAGGCCTGCGCGGTCACCCGGGGACGGCTCGCCGCTCGGGCCGGGCGCACGCCCAGCCGCTGCTGCACCCACACGCGGGAGACCCCGGCGGCGCCCAGCACGACGAGCACGAGCAGCACCTTGACGAGCAGCAGCCCGCCGTAGGTGCTCTCCAGCAGCGCGGTGGGCGAGCCGACCTCGCGCACCGCCTGGATGATCCCGCTGACCACCAGCGCGGCGACGGCGGCGAACGCGAGGCGGGAGTAGCGCGGCATCGCGTCGGCCACGTCGGCGGCCTCCGGGCCGGGCCGGACCAGGCCGACCAGCAGGCCGGCCAGCCCACCGAGCCAGACCGCCATCGCCGCCACGTGCACGGTCGCCACGGCAACCGCCAGCAGCGGCCAGGGCCCGGCGACCGGGTGCCCGGTGGCGGCCGTGGCGACGACGAGCCCCCCGGCGAACACCGCCCCGCCCGCCAGTGCGGGCGGCTCGGGGGCGCGCCCGGAGCGCCAGGCCGGCAGCAGCGCCGCGGCCAGGGCGAGCGCGAGCACGATCCGGGCCAGCAGCGACCAGCCGGTGCCCGAGGCGGCGGTCGCGGAGAGCAGCGACGGGCGGAAGACCGTGCCCACCCCCGTCCCTGCCGAGTAGGGCCCCTGCAGCAGGAACGACAGGGCGGCGGCACCGGCGACCGTGAGCGCTCCCCCGCCCGCGAGCCGGCGCAGCCGCGGCGACGCCCAGCCGCCGGGCCAGCACAGCAGCGCCAGCACCGGGACGCCGACGGCGAGCGCGGTGCCGGCGAAGCCGATCGCGCGCACGGCCGGCAGCAGCGCCGCCACCACCGGATCGGCGTCGGCCTCCCCCGCGCCGACGCCGGCCGGGACCAGCTCCCCCTCGCCCACGACGAAGGAGAAGGCCCCGGAGATGGGGTGCGAGTCGGCCGACACGACCCGGTAGGTGACCAGGTAGCCGCCGTCGCCCAGGTCGCCCGGGAGCGGGATGCGCAGCTCGTCGCCGTCGACCGACGGCTCCCCGCCGCCCACCTCGTCGCCGGAGGCGGTGAGCACCCGCGCGTAGCCCGCGCCGAGGGAGACGCCCTCGCTGAACGAGAGCGTCACCTCCGACGGCGCGGCGTCCAGCCGGGAGCCCTCGGCGGGGTCGGTGGAGACGAGGGTGGCGTGCGCGGCGGCCGGCCCGGCCGAGACGAGCGCGGCGAGCAGCCATCCGGCCAGCAGCACGAGCAGGGCCGCGGCGCGGCGACCCGGCACGCGGACGGCAGCGGTCACGCGGCCAACCGCCGCCCGGGCACGGCCGGCGAGAGGCGCCGGCGCGAACCGCGCCAGGCCACGACGGCGACGAGGAGGGCGCCGGCCACCAGCAGCAGGTGGGCGACGGCGCGGTCGAGGTGCACGTGCCCGGCCCCCAGGTCGGCCAGCGTGACCGGGACCAGCAGGACCGCGAGCGAGCCCAGCGCCGTCAGCGCGCCGGCGGCCAGCCCGGGGCGGGCGGCGACGGCGAGCAGCGCCGCGGCGACGGCGAGGTTCCAGGCGCCGGTCTCGTGCGCCATGTGCGCGGGTGCGCTCATGGCGCCGACGCCGGTCACCAGCACCGGCCAGGCGATGCCGGCCTGCGCGACGCCGACGACCAGCAGCGCGAACCGCAGCGCGGTCCCCACCAGCCGCGCGCGGGCGGCCGGAGCCGCACCGGGCAGCTCGCGGGGCAGCGCGGCCAGCACGTCGGCGGTGAGGTCCGGGACCGGCGGCGCGGCAGCGAGCCGGGCGCGGCGGGTGACCAGGGCGGCCCGGTCCGCCCAGGCGGCGCAGGCGCTGCAGACGCCGAGGTGGTCCTCGAGCGCGCGGGCGGGCATCCCGAGGGGCTCGCCGTCCAGGCGCGCGGAGACCGCCTCGCGGTAGGGGGAGCACGGCATGTCCTCTTGGTCGCGCGAGCCCCCTCCGGAGTTCCCGAGACCTCCCTCACACCCGACCTGGCCCCGGTCCGCCCTCCGCCCTCCCCCGGCCCGCGGTGCGGGAGGATGGGGGCATGGACGAGCTGGACGCCCTCGCGGCCGACGCCGCCGCCGGCGACCCCCTCGCCGCCGCGGCCCTCGTCCGGGCCACCCAGTCCGACGTCTGGCGGCTCTGCGCCGCCCTCGGCGACCCGGGCACGGCCGACGACCTCACGCAGGAGACCTACCTGCGCGCGTTCTCCTCGCTGCACCGCTTCGAGGGCCGGTCCTCCCTGCGCACCTGGCTGCTCGCCATCGCCCGCCGTACCTGCGCCGACGCCGTCCGCAGCCGGCGCCGCCGTCGCCAGGCGTTCGTCACCGAGGACGTCGACCTGGCCGCGCTCCCCGCCGCGGGGGGTGCCGACCCGGTGGGCGAGGGCGCCGGCGTGGCCGACCTGCTGGCCCGGATGGAGCCCGACCGCCGCGAGGCGTTCGTGCTCACCCAGACTGCTCGGCCTGTCCTACGCCGAGGCCGCCGAGGTGGCCGGCTGCGCGGTCGGGACGATCCGCTCCCGCGTGGCCCGCGGGCGGGCCGACCTGGTCGGCTCGCTCGCCCGGGTGGAGGACCACGGCGCGGAGGGCGACGTCGCTCACAGGTGACGCCCCGGTGTCGGAGAGGTGACCGGGGGGCGACCTAGGATGCCGGACGGTCGTGTGTCCACCCCCGTGCGGCGGCGACCGGTGCCCACACCGAATCGGAGCCCCGCGTGCCCTTCAGCCTGACGCCCAAGGACTCGACGTTCTACCCCCTGTTCACCGCCTCCGCGGAGAACCTGGTGCAGGCGACCGAGGTCCTCGGCGACTTCGTCCACGACCACGCGCGCCGCGCCGAGCTGGCCGTCCAGCTCCGCGAGCTGGAGCACGTCGGCGACCAGGCCACCCATGCGATCTTCCGGCAGCTCAACACCAGTTTCGTGACGCCGTTCGACCGCGACGACATCTACAACCTGGCCAGCTACCTCGACGACGTCATGGACGCCATCGAGGCCGCCGCCGACCTGGTGATCCTCACCGGCCTCGGCACCCTCCCGGCCGAGATGAGCCAGCAGGCCGCGCTGCTGCAGCGCTGCGCGCAGGTCACCGCCGAGGCGATGCCCCGGCTCAGGACGCTCAAGGACCTCTCCGACTACTGGATCGAGGTGAACCGGATCGAGAACGAGGCCGACAAGCTCTACCGGCGGCTGCTCTCCCGGCTCTACAGCGGCGAGTTCGACGCCCTCGAGATCCTCAAGCTCAAGGAGGTCGCCGACCAGCTCGAGGAGGCGGCCGACCACTTCGAACACGTCGCCAACGTGGTCGAGACGATCGCCGTCAAGGAGTCCTGAGCCGCATGGATGCGGCTTTCCTCGGCTTGATCATCATCGTCGTGGTGGCGCTGGCGTTCGACTACACCAACGGCTTCCACGACGCGGCCAACGCGATCGCCGTCGCGGTGTCGACCAAGGCGCTCACCCCGCGCGTCGCCCTGGCCCTCGCGGCGGTCATGAACCTGGTCGGGGCGCTGCTCTCCACCGAGGTCGCCAAGACCGTCGGCGCCGGGATCATCGACCCTCCCGAAGGCAACAACGGGCTGGAGATCGTGTTCGCCGCACTGGTGGGCGCGATCGTCTGGAACCTGATCACCTGGTGGTACGGCATCCCGTCGTCGTCCTCCCACGCGCTGATCGGCGGCCTCGTGGGTGCGGCGCTGGCCGCGGCGCACTCCGTGCAGTGGATGGGCGTCCTGGACAAGGTCGTCATCCCGATGATCGTGTCGCCGCTGGTCGGCTTCGGTCTCGGCTACCTCTTCATGCTGACGATCCTCTGGACCTTCCGGCGCGCCAACCAGCACCGGGCCAACCGCAACTTCCGGTACGCCCAGATCATCAGCTCGGCGACCATGGCGCTGGGCCACGGCATGCAGGACGCCCAGAAGACGATGGGCATCATCACGCTGGCGCTGTTCACCGCCGGCGAGATCGACGACTTCACCGTCCCGTTCTGGGTGGTGCTGGCCGCGGCCGGCGCCATCAGCGCCGGCACGTACGCCGGCGGCTTCCGCATCATGCGCACCCTGGGCCGCGGGATCATCCAGCTCACGCCCGCCGGCGGCTTCGCCGCGCAGACGGTGGCGTCCGGCGTGATGGTCACGACCGCGACGGTCTTCGCCGTCCCGGTGTCGACGACGCACATCACGACCACCTCGATCATGGGCGTGGGCTCGACGCGGCGGCTGTCCGCGGTCCGCTGGGGCGTGGCCGGCAACATCGTCGTCGCCTGGGTCGTGACCCTGCCGGCCGCCGCCGCGGTCGCCGCCGTCGCCTTCTTCATCACCGACTTCGCGGTCGGCTAGGACCCCTCCGGTGGCCGGGCCCGCTGACGCCGCTCCGTCCACCGTCGCCCTGGGGACGGCGTCGGGCCGGTGGCTGCTCAGCGCCACGGTGCTCGCCTCGGGCATGGCGTTCCTCGACGCCACCGCCGTCCAGGTCGCCCTGCCCACGCTGGGTCGCGAGCTCGGCGCGTCGCTGTCGGACCTGCAGTGGATCATCAACGGCTACACGCTGCCGCTGGCCGCGCTGATCCTGCTCGGCGGCTCGCTCGGTGACCGCTACGGGCGGCGGCGGGTCTTCCTCGTCGGCGTCGCCTGGTTCGCCGCCGCCTCGCTGCTCTGCGGGCTGGCGCAGTCCCCGGGCCAGCTGATCGCCGCCCGCGCGCTCCAGGGCGTCGGCGGCGCGCTGCTGACCCCGGGCAGCCTCGCGCTCATCCAGGCCTCGTTCCGCCCCAGCGACCGCGCGCCCGCGATCGGGGTGTGGTCGTCGCTGTCCGGCGTCGCGGGGCTGGTCGGGCCGTTCCTGGGCGGCGCGCTCATCGACCTGGTCAGCTGGCGGCTGGTCTTCCTGCTCAACGTGCCGCTGGCGCTGTTCGTCGTCGCCGTCGCCGGGCGGCACGTGCCCGAGAGCCGGGACCCCGGCCCGCACGGCCGCTTCGACGCCCCCGGCGCGCTGCTGGGTGCGGTCGCCCTCGGCGCGCTCACCTACGCGCTCATCACCGCCGGCGAGCAGGGCGGCCCCGCCGTCGTCGTCTCCGCCGTCGTCGCGGCCGGTACCGGGGCGCTGTTCGTCGTCCGCGAGCGGCGCACGCCCTCCCCCATGCTGCCGCCGCGGCTGTTCGCCGACCGGCAGTTCACCGGCGCCAACCTGACCACCCTGGCCGTCTACGGGGCGCTCGGGGGCAGCTCGCTGTTCCTAGTGCTCCAGCTGCAGGGCGTGCTCGGCTACGGCGCCACCGCGGCGGGGGCCGCGACCCTGCCGACCATCCTGCTGATCACGCTGCTGTCCCCCCGCGCCGGTGCGCTGGCGACCCGGATCGGGCCGCGGCTGCCGATGAGCGCCGGCCCGCTGACCGTCGCCGTCGGCACGCTGCTGCTGGTCGGGGTGGACGGCGGGAGCCCGTACTGGCTGGAGGTGCTGCCCGGCACCGTCCTGCAGGGGCTGGGGATGGCGCTGACCGTGGCGCCGCTGACCGCCAGCGTCCTGGGCGCGGCGCCCGACGCCCTGGCCGGGGTGGCCAGCGGCGTGAACAACGCGGTGGCGCGCGCCGCGCAACTGCTCACGGTCGCCGCGCTCCCCGTGGTCGTGGGGCTCTCCGGCGCGGACTACGTCGACCCCGAGGCGCTCACCGGCGGTTACCGGGCGGCCATGGCCGTGTGCGCGGGCCTGTTCGCGGTCGGGGCAGCCGGGGCGTGGATGACGATCCGCAACGACCTCCTGCGCGAGCCGTCCCACTGACCGGAACGGGCCGTACGCCTAAGTGCATCGGTCTGGTAGACATAGCGCCGTGACGCGACCGACGACGCTGCTCCTGGTGAGCCGCCTGCACGTCGACCTGCTGCGCGTCTGCACCGCCGCCTGTCCGGGCCGCTGACCTCCCGCGCCGTACCCGGCGCCGTTCGACTCGCTCTCCCGTGGGCCCCCGCGCGCCCGCGCCCCTCCTCGCGACCCGGAGTCCGTTCCCGTGAAGACGCTCGTCCTGCTCGCCCTCGTGGGCCTCGGCGCCCAGCTCGTCGACGGCAGCCTCGGCATGGCCTACGGCGCCACGTCGTCGACCCTGCTGCTCGCCATCGGCACCAGCCCCGCCGCCGCCTCCGCCACGATCCACCTCGCGGAGATCGGGACCACGCTGACCTCCGGCCTCGCGCACTGGAAGTTCGGCAACGTCGACTGGAAGGTCGTCGCGAAGATCGGCATCCCCGGCGCGGTCGGCGCCTTCGCCGGCGCCACCGTGCTGTCGAACCTGTCCACCGAGGTCGCCGCCCCGGTGATGTCGCTCATCCTGCTGGCCCTCGGCATCTACCTGCTGATCCGGTTCACCCTCCGCGGGATCAACCGGCGCAACCTCGGCAAGCCGGTCCGCACGCGCTTCCTCGGCCCGCTGGGCCTGGTGGCCGGCTTCGTCGACGCGACCGGCGGTGGCGGATGGGGGCCGGTCGGCACGCCGGCCCTGCTGGCCAGCGGACGGATGGAGCCCCGCAAGGTCATCGGCTCGGTGAGCACCGCCGAGTTCCTCGTCGCGCTGGCCGCCAGCCTCGGCTTCCTCTTCGCGCTCGGCTCGCAGGGCATCGACTTCACCTGGGTGGCCGCCCTGCTGATCGGCGGCTCGATCGCCGCGCCGCTCGCGGCCTGGCTGGTGCGGCACATCCCGCCGCGGATGCTCGGCTCGCTGGTCGGCGGCCTCATCGTGCTGACCAACACCCGGACGCTGCTCAAGAGCGACTGGATCGACGCCGACGACGCCACCCGCTACGCCGTCTACGCGGTGCTCTACGTGATCTGGGCGCTGGCGGTCACGCACTCGTTCCGCCAGTACCGCCAGGAGGCCGCGCTCGAGTCCGCGGACGCCCTCACCGCCGAAGCCGAGGCGGCCGCGGTCAGCGAGGCGGCCGCGGCTGCTGCCGGGGACCGCAACGTCGTCGTCGAGGTGGCCGAGTCCGCGGTCGAGCCGGTGCCCGCCGGCCGGCCCAGCGCCCCGCGCGACTGACGCCGCTCCCCGCACGACGCACGCGAGGCCCCTCCCGGCACTGCCGGGAGGGGCCTCGCCTCGTCCTGGGGGCGCTCAGACCGCCCGGCGGTACGCCTGCGGGACCTGCGGCAGCGGCGTGGACCGCGCGGCGGCCAGGACCATCTGCGGCGAGCGGGGCAGCCCGCGGCGGGTGCACAGCCGCAGCGCGCGGGCGCCGGTGAGGACGTCGGTCTCCGGCGGCACGACGAGCAGGTCGGCGCGCCGGGCGCCGCCGTCCCAGGTCAGGCAGACCACGAGCGGGTCCATGCTGCGGAAGCCGCCGGTGCGCACGACGCGGTCGCGGACGACGAGCTTGCGGGCGGTGGGCCGGTCCCAGGCGTCCAGCGAGTAGGTGAAGCGCTCGATCCGCACCCCGCGGCGGTCGAGCTCGGCGATGAGCTCGGGCAGCTCGGCCTCGAGGTCGTGGCTGCGCGGGAACCACGCGCCGTCGAAGGCGGAGCCGCCGTCACCGGCGCCTTCCCGCAGGCTCACCCGGACATCGATCCCGCCCCGGAAGCTGTTCTCCACCGGAGCCGTTCGGGTGATCGTCGTCATGCGTGCGGCCGCCTCTCGTGCACTCGTCCCCCGGAGTCATGACCCATGACCCCGAGGAGAACGTAGGCGTCGCGACACACCCGCCCCACGGACCACACGACCGGCGCGCCGCACCCCTGCGGCCGGTCATCACGATTCGTGACCTCCCGACCACTCCCCCTCGGCTCTTCTCGGGGAAAGCAGGGAGGGCCCCCGGCGCGATGCGCCGGGGGCCCTCCGTGAGCCGGTCGATCAGACGGGCTTGGGCTTCTTGTTCTTCGCCTTGCCGCGCTCGGTCTGGTCGAGCACGACCTTGCGGATGCGGACGGTGGCCGGGGTGACCTCGACGCACTCGTCCTCGGCGCAGAACTCCAAGCGCCTGCTCCAGGTTCAGGATCCGCGGCGGCACCAGGCGCTCGAGCTCCTCGGAGGTGCTCTTGCGCATGTTGGTGAGCTTCTTCTCCTTGGTGATGTTCACGTCCATGTCGTCCGGACGGGAGTTCTCACCGACGATCATGCCCTCGTAGACCTCGGTGCCGGGCTGGACCATGAGCTGGCCGCGCTCCTGCAGCGAGAACATCGAGTACGTCGTCGCCACGCCCTGGCGGTCGGCGACCAGCGAGCCGGTCGGGCGGGCGCGCATGTCGCCCAGCCACGGCTCGTAGCCCTCGAGGTTGTGGTTGAGGACGCCGGTACCGCGGGTCTCGGTGAGGAACTCGGTGCGGAACCCGATGAGCCCGCGGGACGGGACCATGTACTCCATCCGCGCCCAGCCGGTGTCGTGGTGCACCAGGTTCTCCAGGCGGCCGCGGCGGGTGGCCAGCGCCTGGGTCAGCGTGCCGACGTACTCGCCGGGGGTGTCGATGGTGACCCGCTCGACCGGCTCGTGCAGCTTGCCGTCGATCGTCTTGGTGACGACGGTGGGCCGGCCGACCGTGAGCTCGAACTCCTCGCGGCGAAGCTGCTCGACGAGGATGGCCAGCGCCAGCTCGCCACGGCCCTGCATCTCCCAGGTGTCGGGGCGGTCGGTCTGCAGCATGCGGACCGACACGTTGCCGACGAGCTCCTGGTCGAGCCGGTTCTTGATCAGGCGGGCGGTGAGCTTCTTGCCCGACTTGCCCGACAGCGGCGAGGTGTTGATCCCGATGGTGATCGAGATCGACGGCTCGTCGACGGTGAGCGGGGGCAGCGGGCGCGGGTCGCTCGGGTCGGCGAGGGTGTCGCCGATCATGACGTCCTCGATGCCGGCGATGGCCACGAGCTCGCCCGGGCCGGCGCTCGCGGCCGGGGTGCGGGTGAGGCCCTCGGTGACCAGCAGCTCGGTGATCTTGACGTTCTTGATGGTGCCGTCGGTGCGGCACCAGGCGACCTGCTGGCCGCTCTTCATCTCACCGGAGTGGATGCGCAGCAGGGCCAGGCGGCCGAGGTAGGGCGAGGCGTCGAGGTTGGTGACCTGCGCGCGCAGCGGCTCCTCGGCGTCGTAGACCGGCGCCGGGACGGTGTCCAGCAGCGTCTTGACCAGCGGGGCGAGGTCCTCGCTGTCGGGCTCCTCGCCGTTCTCCGGGCGGGTCAGCGACGCCTTCCCGGAGCGGCCGCTGCAGTAGACGATCGGGAACTCGAGGGCGGAGGCGTCGAGGCCGGCGTCCTCCATCAGCTCCATGAACAGCTCGTAGCACTCGTCGACGACCTCGGCGATGCGCGCGTCGGAGCGGTCGGTCTTGTTGACCGCGAGGATGACCGGCATCCCCTTGCCCAGCGCCTTGCGCAGCACGAAGCGGGTCTGCGGGAGCGGGCCTTCGGAGGCGTCGACGAGCAGGCAGACGCCGTCGACCATCGACAGGCCGCGCTCGACCTCGCCACCGAAGTCGGCGTGACCGGGGGTGTCGACGATGTTGACGACGACGGGGTTGCCGTTCTCGTCGGCCAGGTGGATGGCGGTGTTCTTCGCCAGGATGGTGATGCCGCGTTCGCGCTCGAGGTCCATCGAGTCCATCACGCGGTCCTGCGTGGTGTCGTTGTCCGTCCCCTCGCCCTTGGCGCGCCCGAGGGCGCCTGCCTGGCGGAGGAGGGCGTCGACCAGGGTCGTCTTGCCGTGGTCGACGTGAGCGATGATCGCCACGTTGCGCAGGTCGTCGCGGGTGGGCATGCGGAAGGGCACCTCAGAAGGGTTTCGGGGGACGCCGCTGCGTCAGCGCGCGGCATCTCGTTCAACGGCCGCCGGCCCGGCGACCTTCCCAGAGTAGTCGCTCAACCGACGGGCGAGCCCTCGCGCGGGGCATCGGCCACCCCGAAGGTGACCCCCGCAGCGGTCAGAGTGACCAGACTCACCGCCAGCCAGGCCGACATCCCGACCCCGATGGCCAGCACGTGGGCCAGCACGAAAGCGCCGACGTAGAGGGCGGCGAGCGCGACGGCGGTGGCCGGCCCCCTCCGGCGCAGCCACAGCACCCCGGCCGCGAGCCCGGCGGCGGCGAACACCGCGCCGCCCAGCGCCCGGATGCCGGTGCCCTGCGCGAGACCGAACCCGGCGGCCAGGCCGACGGCGACGAGGACGGCGGACGGGAACCGGGTGCGGACGAGGCTGCTGGTCGTCATGCCCCCAGTGTCCCCGACCCGCCCCGCTGGGATCAGGTCACCTGATCATGGCGCTTCCTCCCTCGTGGTGTGCGGTGAGGGAGGACGCGCTCCGGTGAGGGAGGACGCGCTCCGGTGAGGGAGGACGCGAGAGGCCCCGGACGCACGATGCGTCCGGGGCCTCTCGGGGAGAGCGGGGGTGATCAGGCGGCGCGGAGCACGGCCTCGATCTCGAGCTCGACGTTGATCTTGTCGCCGACGACGACGCCGCCGCCGTCCATGGGCATGTCGATGTCGACGCCGAAGGCGGAGCGGGAGATGACGGTCTTGGCGCTGAAGCCGGCGCGCGTGCCGCCGTAGGCGTCCGGGCCGAAGCCGTTGAGCTCGAGCTCCAGGGTGACCGGCTTGGTGATGCCCTTGAGGGTCAGGTCGCCCTCGATGGTCCAGTCCTCGCCCTTGGCGACGACGGCCGTCGAGCGGAAGGTCATGACGGTGTGGTTGCCCACGTCGAAGAAGTCGGCGGAGCGGATGTGCGCGTCACGCTGCTCCTGACGGGTGTCGATGGAGTCCATGTCGATCGTGGCGGTGACCGACGACTGCGCCGGGTCCTCGGCGGTCACGAGCACGCCGGAGAACTCGCGGAAGTAGCCACGGACCTTGCTGACCATCATGTGGCGGACGGAGAAGCCCACGGTCGAGTGGCTGGCGTCGATGTCCCAGGTGCCGACGACGTAACCGGGGATCTGTCGGAGCGTGCTGGTCATGGTGTCCTCCATGTCGTTGAGCGTTTGACCTTCTTGCTCGAGCCTAGCGTAGTTGAGCGCTGAACTATTCCGCCGGTAGGATGTCGGCATGACCGCGCACGTGTCGCCCGCCCCGGACAGCGTCCCGACCGCCGCCGCCCGCTGGCTGGACGCCGACGAGCAGCGCGCCTGGCGGGCCTGGCTCTACAGCGCGCAGCTGCTGCAGGACCGCCTCGACCGCGAGCTCACCCAGGCCACCGGCATCTCCCACGCGTACTACGAGATCCTCGTGGCGC
Source organism: Blastococcus sp. TML/C7B (assembly GCF_016612845.1). NCBI lineage: Bacteria > Bacillati > Actinomycetota > Actinomycetes > Geodermatophilales > Geodermatophilaceae > Blastococcus > Blastococcus sp. TML/C7B. The sequence continues at coordinate 72,744 of NZ_JAEOAA010000001.1, forward strand.
TCTCCGAGGCCGACGACCGCCGAATGCGGATGAGCGAGCTCGCCGACCGCTGCCTCTCCTCCCGCAGCCGGCTCTCGCACGCGGTCTCCCGCCTCGAGGAGCGCGGCTGGGTGCGCCGGCAGACCTGTGCCGAGGACGGTCGCGGCCAGCTCGCCGTCCTCACCGACGAGGGGTTCGGCGCACTGGAGGCGGCCGCGCCGATCCACGTCGAGAGCGTCCGCACCCACCTGTTCGACCAGCTCAGCCCGCAGCAGGTCGAGAACATGCGGGACCTCGGCGAGACGCTGCTCGCCCACCTGGACGAGACCGCGCTGCGCCCCCTCCGCTGACGAGCACCTGTTCCCGAGCGGTGCGGTGGGGCGACCGGATCAGTCGCCGGGCGCCAGGTCCGGCGGCGGCGCCGGCCAGCGCGGCACCCCGGCGATCGGGCCGTCACCGAGCGGCGCGGTGAACTCCGCCGGCCGCTTCTCCAGGAACGCCGCCACGCCCTCGGCGCTGTCGGCGCCCTCGCCGAGCTCCACGACGGCGCGCGAGTCCGCGCGGTGCGCGTCCCAGGGCGACGGCGCTCCGAGCATCGACCACAGCAGCTGGCGGGCGGCGCCGACGGCGACCCCGCTGGTGTTGACGACGATCTCGCGGGCCAGGGCGTACGCGGTCGGCAGCAGCTCCTCGTCCGGGACGACGCGGGAGACCAGCCCGCCACGCAGCGCCTCGGCGGCGTCGAAGACCCGGCCGGTGGCCACCCACTCCATCGCCTGGCTGATCCCCACGACCCGGGGCAGGAACCACGACGAAGCAGCCTCGGGTGGGAGGCCGACCCGGCCGAAGACGAAGCCGAACCGCGCCGACTCGGCGGCGATCCGGATGTCCATGGGCAGCGTGAGGGTCGCGCCGACGCCCACCGCCGGCCCGTTGACCGCGGCGATGACCGGCTTGCGGAGGGCGGCGAAGGCCAGCGCGGAGACCCCGCCGGCGTCCCGGCGGTAGCCGCCGATCGTCTGCCGCAGCGGACCCTCGGGCAGCACCCGGTCCCGCCGGTCGGCGAAGCTGGTGGGCCCGCCGGAGAGGTCGGCACCCGCGCAGAAGCCGCGGCCCGAGCCGGTGACGACGACCACGCGCACGTCGTCGTCAGCATCGGCGGCGGCCGCCACCCGGGTCAGCTCGGCGGCCATGGTGGGCGTGAAGGCGTTCAGCCGGTCCGGTCGGTGCAGGTGCACGGTGGCGATCCGGTCGGCGACCTCGTAGCGGAGCTCGGTGAGTTCCAACGCCATCTCCCGTCCTGGTGCGCACGCCGCCGACCGGACTTTCGGTACCGAAAGTCCCTCCCCCGACCGGACTTTCGGTACCGAAAGTCCCTCCCCCGACCGGACTTTCGGTACCGGAAGTCCGGGGGCGGGGTCGCGGGCAGCCTGGCACCGGTGAGGAACGGCAGTCAACGGTGACTGTCGGAAGCCGCCGTCCGCGCCTAGGTTCGAGCCATGACCGTCCTCGAGCAGCCGACGGGGCCCCGGTCCCGGTCCGCGCGCACCGCCGGGAGCAGGCTGCTGATCCTCGACGCGGCGGTCGCCTGCCTGGTGGAGGACGGCTACGCCGGCGCCTCGACCCTGGCGGTCCAGGCGCGGGCCGGCGTCTCGCGCGGCCGGCTGCTGCACCACTTCCCCTCGCGGGCCGAGCTGCTCGTGGCCGCCGCCGACCACCTGGCGACGACGAAGCTCGACGAGGTGCGCGAGCGCTCGGTGGCGCTCATGGCCGACGGGCCCACCGGCCGCGAGCGGGTGGACCGCGCCATCGACCTCATGTGGGCCACGTTCCAGGAGCCGCCGTTCTGGGCGGCGGCCGAGCTGTGGACGGCGGCGCGCACCGACCCCGCCCTGCGCGCGGCGCTGCGCGGCGGCGAGGGCCGGCTGCGCGCGGCGATGAGCGCCGTCGGCGACGGCATCTGGGGCCCGGAGTTCGCCGCCTCGCCGGTCTACCCCGACCTCACCGAGCTGCTGTTCACCAGCATGCGCGGGGTGGCGCTCGTCTACGCCTTCGAGGAGCGGCCGGCGGCCACCGATCCGCACCTCCCGGTCTGGAAGCGGCTGGCCGCCCGCCTGCTGGGCCTCGACGCCGAGGCTTGACCCCCCGGCCGGTCCCGGCCAGCATGACGCAGATCACACCCGGCCCCACCCCGAGGAGACTGCGTGACCGTCGAGATCCCCGTCCTGCAGGGCCGCGGCATGACCCTGAGCGACCAGCTCGCGCGGCACGCCCGCACGATCCCCGACGCCACGGCGCTGCGCTTCGACGGGGCGGGCCGCACCTACGGCGAGCTCGACCGGCGGGTGACCCGGCTGGCCCGCGCCCTGCGCGAGCGCGGCGTCGGCCAGGGCGACCGCGTCGCGGTGCTGGCGCTCAACGGGATGGAAACCTGGGAGGCCTACCTCGCCGGCGTGCGCCTGGGCGCGATCGTCGTCCCGGTCAACTTCCGGCTGGTGCCCGACGAGGTCGCCTACGTGCTCACCGACTCCGGCGCGGTGGCGCTCGTCGTCGACACCGCCCTGGCCGAGGTCGGCGAGAAGGCGCGGGCGCAGTCGCCGTCGGTGACCAGCACGCTGGTGATCGGCGGGGACTACGAGGACGCGCTGGCCGCCGCCGGCGACGAGCCGCTCGACGTCGTCGTCGCCGAGGAGGACCCGGCCTTCCTCATGTACACCTCGGGGACCACCGGCCGGCCGAAGGGCGCGGTGCTCACCCACCGCAACCTGCTCATGCACGTGTTCAGCCAGCTGGCCACCCTCGGCTCGGACCCCGAGGACCGGGTCGGCGTGCCCGGCGCGCCGCTGTTCCACATCGCCGGGCTCGCCGGCGGGATGCCGCCGCTGCTGCTGGGCGGCACGCACGTGATCATCCGGTCCGGCTCGTTCGACCCGGCCGAGACGCTGGACATGATGGAGCGGGAGAAGGTCTCCAACATCTTCCTGGTGCCCGCGATGTGGGCCGCCGTCCTCGCCGTCCCCGACCTCGCGGAGCGCGACCTCTCGCACCTGCGGCGGATCTCCTGGGGCGCGGCGCCGGCCTCCACCACGCTGCTGCGCGGGCTGATCGAGGCGTTCCCGCAGGCCGAGGTGATCACCGCCTTCGGGCAGACCGAGTGCAGCCCGGTCACCTGCCTGCTGCGCGGCGAGGACTCGGTGCGCAAGATCGGCTCGATCGGCACCCCGATCCTCAACGTCGAGGTCCGGGTGGTGGACGACGCGATGCAGGACGTCCCCCGCGGCGAGGTGGGCGAGATCGTCTACCGCAGCCCGATGGTGATGAAGGAGTACTGGGGCAAGCCGGAGGCGACGGCGGAAGCGTTCCACGGCGGCTGGTTCCACTCCGGCGACCTCGTGCGCCAGGACGAGGACGGCTACTTCTACGTCGTCGACCGCAAGAAGGACATGATCATCTCCGGCGGGGAGAACATCTACTGCGCCGAGGTCGAGGACGTGCTCGCCGCGCACCCCAAGGTCGCCGAGGTCGCGCTCATCGGCGTCCCGGACGCGAAGTACGGCGAGGCGCCGCTGGCCGTCGTCGCCCCGCGGGACGCCGAGGACCCGCCGACCTCCGAGGAGCTCGCGGCGTGGTGCCGGGAGCGGCTGGCGCGCTACAAGAACCCGCGTGAGTACTCCGTCGTCGGCGCGCTGCCCCGCAACCCGAGCGGCAAGGTGCTCAAGACGGCGCTGCGCCAGGAGCACTCCGCCGGCTCGCTGGTCGCCGAGCCGGTCGTCTAGCGGTCAGCCGGTCCAGGCCTCGGCCACCCGCTCGAGCACCGTCGCGGCCTGGGCCCGGCCGGCGCGCGCCGACCCCGCGCGCGCCGCGGGGTCGAGCACGTTGCGGCCGATCGCGGCCCTGCTGCCCTGGTCCGGCGAGACGACGGCGACCCGCGCGGACACCATCCCGGTCACCTGCGCGTCGACGCTGGTGATCGGCCCGATGCCGCGCGCGATGGGGGCGAGCACGACCAGCCGGTCGTAGCCCTGGGCGAGGTCGGCGTTGGCCGCCGAGCGCATCCCGCCGTCGACGTAGCGCCGCCCGTCGATGGTGACCGGCGGGTAGACGCCCGGGACGGCGCAGCTCGCGGCGACCGCCTGGACCAGCGGGACTCCGGAGTCGCGGTCGAACGCGCGGAACTCCCCCGTGGCGGCGTCGACCGCGGTGACGGTCAGCTGCCGCTCGGGCCAGTCGCGACCGACCAGCCGCCCGCCGATGACGTCGAGCCGCTCCTGCTCGGTCGGTGTCAGCCCGGCCTTCTCCGCGGCCAGCGCCACCTGCCCGACCCGGCGGCGGAACTCCTCGTCGCGGCCGCGGCTGACCAGCATCGCCCAGGCGTAGCGGGCCAGGTTCGCCCGCGACATGCGCGCCACCTTCTCCTGCGCCGGCGGCTCGAGCTGGCGGGCGTACATCGCCTCGAGCTCGGCGCCGCTTGTCACCTGCGCACCGACCACCGACCCGGCCGACGTGCCGACGACGAGGTCGGCGGTGGTGAGGTCGACGCCGGCCTCGGCCAGACCGGCCAGCAGGCCGATCTCCCAGGCGATGCCGGTGATGCCGCCGCCGCCGAGGACGAGGGCCGTGCGCTGGTCGCTCATCCACTGATGGTCACAGACGCTCGACAGCCCGTGTGGTGTGGGCCACCCTGTCGGGGGTGTCCCGACCGGGGAGCACCGCCACGAAGGGATGGGCATGACCGCACCGCAGCCGGCACCCGACACGACGACCGCGAGCTGGCCCCCGGGGCTGCCGCGGTCGCTGGACTACCCCGCGGTGCCGGTGGGCTCGATCCTCCGGGCGGGCGTCCGGCGGTGGGGCGACCGGACGGCCTTCATCCAGCACGACCGGCCGATCACCTTCACCGAGCTCGGCGAGCGGGCGCACGCCGTCGCCGGCTGGCTGGCCGACCACGGCATCGGCCGCGGCGACGTCGTCGCCCTGCACATCCCGAACTGCCTGCAGTACCCGGCGCTCTACTTCGGGATCATGCTGTCGGGGGCGACCTTCTCCCCCACCAACCCGCTGCTCCCGGCCGCCGACCTCGCCGCGCAGCTCACCGACGCCGGCGCCACCGCGCTGATCACCTGGGACCAGGTGCTGCCGCTGGTGCGCCCGGCACTGGCCGCCTCCCCCGTCACGACGGTCATCGTCACCGGCGACGTGCACGCCCGGGACTTCACCGCCCGCCTCGACCTCGCCGACGGCGACGTCGACGCCGCCGACCTGCTGGGCGGCGACCCCACCGACCGGCACCTCGACGCCGCGGTCGACGTGGACACCGACCTGGCGCACCTCGCCTACACCGGCGGCACGACCGGCGTCAGCAAGGGCGTCGAGATCCTGCACCGCAACGTCGTCACCAACGTGCTGCAGTCGGCGTGCTGGAGCAACGGCGCGCTGCCGGAGCTCGACGAGCACGGCGACGTCACGGTCCGCCAGGTGTGCAGCGCCGAGGAGTACCCGGTGCCGCTGGGCACCGTCCGGATCATCAACCTGACGCCCTGGTTCCACGCGATGGGCGCCGTCGGCTACCTCAACGGCATGGTGCTCAGCGGCACCACCGTGGTCATCCACGCCCGGTTCGACCCGGCCGCCTATGTCGCGGACATGGCCCGATACGACGTCACCTCGATCGGCGGTGCGCCGCCGATCTTCGTGGCGCTGCTCCAGGTGCCCGCCTTCACCGAGGGCGACTGGTCCGGCGTGCGCGGCGTCTCCAGCGGCGCGGCCCCCCTGCCGGTCCCGCTGATCGAGAAGCTCAAGGCGACGCTGCCCAACGCCAAGATCGGCGAGGGCTACGGGCTGACCGAGGTCACGATGATGGCCACGAGCAACCCGTCCTTCCTCTCCGGGACACGCAAGCCGGGCACCGTCGGCGTGCCGGTCTTCGACACCGAGATCAGCATCCGCTCGCTGGAGACCGGCGAGGCCCTGCCGCAGGGCGAGCGCGGCGAGGTCTGCATCCGCGGCCCGCAGGTCATGCGCGGCTACGCCGGACGGCCCGAGGCCACCGCGGAGGTCATCGACGCCGACGGCTGGTTCCACACCGGCGACGTCGGCATCCTCGACGAGGACGGCTACCTGGCGATCGTCGACCGCACCAAGGACATGCTGATCTTCAAGGGCTACACCGTGTACCCGCGCGAGCTGGAGGAGATCCTCTTCGGCGTCCCGGGCGTGGCCGGTGCCGCCGTCGTCGGCCGCCCCGACGAGGAGGCCGGCGAGCTGCCGGTCGCCTACATCGTGCGCAAGGACGACGCCGCGGGCGCCGCGCTTACCCTCGAGTCGGTGCTCGCCACGGTGAACGACCGGGTGACGCACTACAAGCGGCTGCGCGACGTCGTCTTCATCGACGCCATCCCGGTCTCCGCCGCCGGCAAGGTGCTCAAGCGCGAGCTCGCCGCCCTGGAGCGCGAGAAGGTCGGCGGCTGACGCCGACCCCCTGTCCACCCGCAGCCGCCCCGACCGGGTCCTGACCCGTTCGGGGCGGTTCGCGCGCGCCCGGCGCCGCGGCTCACTACTGTCCGCGGCGTGGGCAGCGAGTGGGAGGGCAGCGAGACCGAGCACACCGGTGTCCGCATCGCCCACGAGGAGATCTCCCCGGTCCGCCAGGTGCTGCGCCGGGTGTGGATCGCGGCGCTCGTGCTCGTCGCCGTCGTCCTCGTGGTCTACCTCGACCGCGACGGCTACCGCGACGGCGACGAGGTCGGCCTCTCGCTGCTCGACGCGACCTACTACGCGACGGTCACCCTCTCCACGACCGGCTACGGCGACATCACGCCGGTCACGCCCGAGGCGCGCCTGGTCAACATCATCCTGATCACGCCGCTGCGGATCATGTTCCTGATCGTCCTCATCGGGACGACCCTCGAGGCGCTCACCGCGCGCTCGCGGGAGGAGTTCCGCATCCACCGCTGGAGGTCCCGCGTGCGCCAGCACGTCATCGTGTGCGGCTACGGCACCAAGGGCCGCAGCGCCATCCGCTCGCTGATCGCCAACGGGACGCCCCCGGACAAGATCGTCGTCGTCGACCCGGAGCCGCGCGCCATCGACGAGGCGAACTCCGTCGGTCTCACCGGCATCGTCGGCGACGCCGGCCGCACCGAGGTGCTGCGCAGGGCCTCGGTCGAGCGGGCCCGCGCGGTCATCGTCGCCGCGAACCGGGACGACGCCGCGGTCATGATCACCCTCACCGTGCGGCAGCTGAACCCGAGCGTGCCGATCACCACCAGCGTCCGGGAGGAGGAGAACGCCAACCTGCTCCGCCAGTCCGGCGCCGACACCGTCATCACCACCTCGGCCACCTCCGGCCGGCTGCTCGGGCTCTCCACGGACGCGCCGCGGGTGGTGTCGGTGGTCGAGGACCTCGTCACCGGCGGGCAGGGCCTCGACCTGCACCAGCGCACCGCGCAGGCCAGCGAGGTGGGGCTGGGCCCGCGCGACCTGCGCGACATCGTCCTGTCGGTCACCCGCGGCGGCCGCACCCTGCGCTTCGACGACCCGCTGATCGGCACCCTCCAGCCCGAGGACGTCCTGGTCGTGGTGAAGGCCCACGAGCCGGGGAAGCCGGCTCAGCCCCTCTCGCAGTCCTGATCCCGCTCAGGCGGGAGCGCGCACCCAGGTGGTGGTCGCCTCGTCGCGCCCGCGGAGGGTGACCTCGGCGCCGCGGACCCACTGCTCCCGCTCATCGGGCGGGGCGCCGAGCACCGTCGGCCCGCTGGCGACCGCGCGGCCGGGGTGGTCCTTGGCCAGCTCGGTCAGCCGGGCCGCCTCGTTCACCGGGTCGCCGATGACCGTGTACTCCAGCCGGCTGGCCGCCCCGACCTGGCCGGCCCACACCGGGCCGCAGGCGACGCCCACGCCGACGTCGACCTCGCCGGCCACGGCGACGGCGTCGCAGATCCGCCGGGCCGCCCGCAGCGCCGCGCCCGCCGGGTCCGGGTGGTCGGTCGGGGCGCCGAACACGCACAGCGCGGCGTCGCCCTCGAACTTGTTCACCAGCCCGCCCTCCTCCTCCACGGTCTCGACGACGACGGCGAAGAACCGGTTGAGCAGGCCGACCATCTGCTCGGGCCCGGTGCGGCGCACCAGCGACGTCGAGCCGGCGATGTCCACGAACAGGGCGGCGACGACCCGCTCCTCACCGCCCAGACTCACGCCGGTCCGCAGCGCCTCCTGGGCCACCGTCGTCCCCACGTGCCGGCCGAACAGGTCGCGCAGCCGCTCGCGCTCGGCGAGCCCGGCGACCATCGTGTTCACGCCCTCCTGGAGCAGCCCGATCTCACCGGCGTCGTCCACCAGCACGTCGACGCCGTAGTCGCCCCGCCCGACCTGCTGCACCGCCCGGCGCAGCTCGCGCAGCGGCTGCCCGACGGCGCGGGCGGTCAGCAGCGTCGCGAGTGCCCCGACGAGCAGCGCGACGACGACGAGGAAGACCACCGCCGCCTCTCCCGGCCCGTCGGGGTCGCTCGGGTCGAGGAACAGCAGGACGACGCCGAGCATGGGCACGCCGCTGGTCAGCGCCCAGGTGAGCAGCAGGCGCGGCCGCACGCCCAGGACCAGCGCGCCGACCGGCGGGTGCGCGGCCAGCGCGATCGCGGTGACCGCTCGCGCGGCGCGGGCGGTGAGCAGGTAGGTGACACCGGCGGTGACGACGCCGCCCAGCGTCACCACCACCGCGACGCGCAGCCCCACCAGCGGCTCGGGGAAGAGCATGGCCACGACCGTCGACATCAGCACGGCGGCGACCAGCCAGATCGCGGCGGCGACGAGCGCGACGTCCAGCGGCAGGCGCAGCGCCTGCCCGGCCTCGGCCGGGGTCGGCTCGCGGCGCTGCAGGAGCCAGCGCGTGGTGGACCGCTGGCGCCGCAGGCCCGCGAGACCGCCGGCCGGCAGGGCGAGGACGAGGTAGGCCACCGCGGTCCAGAGCACCTCCGTCCGGCCGGTCCGCCCGCTGCCGTCGTCGACGCCCAGGAGCAGGAGGACGACGGTGCCGACCCCCACCAGGTTCGCCACGATGACCAGCAGCGCGATGAACGGGACGGCGGACCTGCCGCTGGGGGCCCACTCCGCCCACGCGGCGGCCCGGGCCACCGGAACCGGCCACGGGCTCCCGTCCGAGGTCATGACCTGCGCAACGACACCCCGGGCATCCCGGTTCCGCCCCGTCCCCCGATCGTGCTCACCGCCACCTCCCCCGTTGATCATCGTCATAAGGCTGGTCGACACGCCGTCGGGCCCGACCACCTGACGATGATCAACGGGGAGACGGGGGAAGCAGGGACGGCGAGCCGGTGGTGCACAAGCGGTTCGACGACTCCTTCGAGGAGACCGAGCTGGAGCAGCGGCTGGCCGAGCGCGGGTGGGCCGGCTGCTGGTCACCGGGGCGCAGACCGACGCCTGCATCCGCGCCACGCTGCACGGCGCGCTGGTGCGCGGGTACGACACGACGCTGGTGGAGGACGCGCACACCACCGAGGACCTCCGCCGCTTCGGCATGCCGATCGGGCCGGAGGACGCGATCGCCTGCACGAACACCTACTGGCGCTACACCGAGGCGCCCGGCCGGGCGACGGCGGTGACCCCGGCCGCGGAGGTGGAGCTCGCGCCGGCCTGACCGGTCAGCCCCGGGCGATCTCCTCGACGATCCGCTTCGCCGCGGACCGGCCCTCGGGCGCGGGCACCAGCGGGTAGACGTGCACCGCGCCGGGGCAGACGGTCACCTCCAGCGCGGCACCGGCGGCCGCGCCGCGCTCCTGGAGCAGGAGGACGTCGGGCAGGCACAGCTCGGCGGTGCCGACGTAGACCTCCATCGGCGCCAGCCCGCCGAGCTCGCCGTTGATCGGGCTGAGCCGGGGCTGGATGGGGTCGTCGCCGCCGGCCCACGCCTTGCCCGCCTCCACGGTGCCGTCGATGTTCAGCCACGGGTCGCGGGGCTCGAGCGCCGGCAGGTCCGGGTGGCTCAGCGTGAGGTCCAGCCACGGCGAGAGGAGCACGAGCCGGCGCGGCTGCGGCAGGCCCGCCTCGGCCAGCGTCTGGGCGAAGCCGAGCGCCAGACCGCCGCCGGCCGAGTCGCCGGCGACGGTGACCGCCGAGGCGTCGACCTCGGCCAGCAGCTCGCGGTACACCTCGGTGACGAAGGGATAGGCCTCGCGGTAGGTGTGCTGCGGCCCCAGCCCGTAGAGCGGCACCTCGACGCGGACGCCGGCATCGGCCAGCTTCGAGATCAGCGCCCAGTGCTGCTTTCGCGATCTCGCTGACGTAGGACCCCCCGTGCAGGTAGACGACCGCCCGGCCGGTGCCCCCGTCGCGCGGCGCCACCGTGGTGCACGGGAACCCCTGCACCGAGCGGGTGCGCACGTGGTGCCGGCGCAGCAGGGCCGTCGGCGGCGCGGTGGAGCCCTTCGGCTCGGCGATGCGCTTCCGCGCCCGCTCGACCGTTGCCATCCGCGGCTTGCGGGTGAGCCGCAGGACCACGGAGATCGCGCGCATCTGCAGGCTGGCCATGGATGCGGATCCTCTCCCGTGCCGGACGTGCGTGCGGCGCACCCTATGCGGCCGCACCGCTAGGGTGGCGCGGCCCACCGGAGCAGCCCGCTGCCCTGCCCCGACCCGGAGGTCCACGTGCCGCAGTCCGCCCGCTCCACGGCCGCGCGGCGCCGCCGCCGGATCGACGCCTGGGTCATCGTGCTGGCCGCCGTGGTCGTCGCCGTCGTCGCCTTCGCGGTGGCCGCGCTGGCCGGCCGGCGAGCGGGTCGCCCGGATCTGGGTGAGCGCCACGATCGCCGAGGATGGCAGCGCGCGGATCGTCGAGGTCATCGACTACGACTTCGGCGTCGAGGAGCGGCGCGGCATCTACCGCGACGTGCCCGGGCTGCGTGCCGACGACCCGGTGGAGGTCACCTCGCCCGACGCCCCGGCCGACGTCGTCGTCACCGGGGAAAACCCGGTCCGGCTGCGCATCGGCGACCCCGACGTCACGATCACCGGGCAGCACCGCTACGAGCTGAGCTACACCCTGGACGGCGTCAGCCGCGGCGGCCGGCTGGCCTGGGACGCCGTCGGCACCGGCTGGGAGGTGCCCGTCGACGAGGTCGAGGTGCACGTGCTCGGCGCGGTGGAGCTCGTCGCCGACGGGTGCGCCACCGGGGAGGGCGGCTCGAACGCCGACTGCCCCATGCGCCTGGAGGCGCCGGGCCACCTCGTCGCCCGGGTCGACGGGCTGGACGCCGGCGAGGGCGTGACCGTCTTCGCGACCGAGGGCCGCCCCCTCGACGCCGCACCGCCCGCGCCGGCCGCGCCCAGCGCGGCACCGGAGGACCCGGGCACCGACCCGGTGGTCCCCGCCGCGCTCGCCGGGCTGCTGGCGCTCGCGGCCGGCGCGCTGGTGTCCCGGGTGGTGCGGCAGGCCGGCCGGGAGCACGTGCCCAGCTCGTGGCTGCCCACCGTCGTCGCCCCCGGCGGCGAGGCCCGGATCGACTTCGAGCAGCTCGGTGGGTTCGCGATGCCCTCACCGTCGATACCCCGGGACCTCACGCCCGCGCAGGGCGGGGTGCTGCTGTCCGGCTCCGTGGCCGAGCGGCACAAGGCGGCCTGGCTGCTGCAGCTCGCCGTCACCGGCGTCCTCGACCTGGAGCCGGCACCGGACGGCGGGAAGGCGACCACCCTCGTCCGCCTGCGGGACGGCGAGCCCACCGACGCCCGGCTGCTCGACCTCGCCCTCGACGGCCGCGACCGGCTGCGGCTGGGCAGCTACGACGAGTCCTTCGCCGCCGCCTGGTCGGCCCTCGGGACGGAGCTCGCCGGCTGGCAGCAGAGCTCCGGCATGTGGGACGCCGCGGCCGACCGGCGCTCGGTCCGGGTGCGCTGGTTCGGGGTGCTCGCCGCGCTGGTCGGGCTCGTCGTCCTCGGGGTGGGCGCGTGGCTGTCGAACGGGCCCGGCGTCGCCCCGGTGGTGCTGGCCGCGCTCGGCGGCGTGCTCGCCGGCGGCGGGGCGGCCGCGGCGCTGCGCGGCTGGGAGCTGCGCGTGCTCACGCCGCAGGGCTCCTCCACCTGGCTGCGGGTGGAGGCGCTGCGCCGGTACCTCGCCGAGTGCGCCCCGACGGCGATCGACGACGCTCTCGCCGAGGGCACGCTCGGCGACTACAGCGCGTGGGCCCTCGCCCTCGGCGAGGCCGAGCGGTGGTCGAAGCTCGCGACGTCGGTGCGGACCCGCGCCGGCCGCGGCGGGTACGACGACCGGCACTGGTACTACGCGTCCTCGGGCCCGGTCTTCGTCTCCACCTTCGCCGGCGCGAGCACCGCGCCGTCGTCGTCCTCGTCGTCCGGCGGCTCGGGCAGCGTCGGCGGCGGGGCCGGCGGTGGTGGCGGGGGTTCCTGGTAGCCACCACCGCCGCGCCCTCACATGTCGCGGTAGCGGACCGCCGCGTGGAGGCCCCTGCGCAGCCAGTCCTCCTTGACCGGGCGCCCGGGCTGGGAGAAGACGGCGTAGGCCTTGGTGTCGCGCTGGTAGCGCCAGCCCTCGGCCAGCGGGCCGACGTCGTAGGCGTCGTAGCCGATCGCGTCGAGGAAGTCGGTCACCGTCTTCTTGGCGCCCTCGTCGTCCCCGGCGATGGCGAGCACCGAGCGGTCGGGGTCCCCGGCGGGCTTGGCCAGCGGCACCATGCCGGCGGCGGGCACGTTGTTGAAGCACTTCACCACGTGCGATTCCGGCAGGTGCGCCTGCAGCAGCTCGCTGACCGTCGTCGACTCGTCGTCGAGCTCGGCGATCTGCCCGTCGCGCTGCGGGTAGTAGTTGTTGGTGTCGATGACGACCTTGCCGCGCAGCGGCTCGACCGGCACCTCCCGGTAGGCCTTGAGCGGCACGGTGACGACGACGAGGTCGCCCGCCTCCGCCGCCTCGGCGGGCGTCGCGGCCCGCGCCTTCGGGCCGAGCTCGGCGACCAGGTCGGAGAGGGTCTCCGGCCCCCGGCTGTTGCTGAGCACCACGTCGTAGCCGGCGGCGACCGCCAGCCGTGCGATGCCGCTGCCGATGAGTCCGCTGCCGATGAGCCCGAGAGTCGTCATGACCGTGCCAAGCCAGGTGTGGCGGAGGTCATTCCCGGTCCCGCCTGCGCGACCGGGCCGGTCAGAGGTCCCGGCGGTGCTCGGCGCGATCCTCGACGGCGCCGTGCCGGATCAGGCTGACGACGGCCAGCCCCAGACCGCCCCAGATGACGAGCATCGCCACCAGCATCATCACGATCGCGGATGCGCTCATCGCGTTCCTCCCTCGGAGCCGGCGTCCGCCGGGCCGCCGGCCGGCGCGTGCAGGGGTGCGGCCGGGTCGGAGCCCGGTGGTGGCCCGTCCAGGTGCGTGCCGGCGCGCCAGGGCAGCCGGGCCACGAGGAAGCCGACGACCGGCAGGACGACGACCAGGCCCCAGCCGAAGACCAGCAGCAGCCAGTCCGGATAGCCCTCGTAGGCGGCCTCGAGGTCGTCCTTCAGCGCGAAGCCGAGGACCAGCGCGAGGCCGACCGGGGCGACGAGGCTGACCAGCACCCGCCACCCGGCGCCGATGCGGGGGCGGCCGTGCACGTTGAGGTGCCCGCTCAGGTCGGTCAGGGACCGCAGCACCCAGGCGACGACCAGCATGCTCACCAGCGCGACGACGAGGATGCCGTACTGGTTGACGAAGTGGTCGACGACGTCGAGCACGTAGATGCCGCTGGTGGTGCTGAACAGCACCAGGCTGATCACCGCGACCGGCACGGTGACCACGAGGGTGGCGGTGAGCCGGCCGGTGTCGAGCTTGTCGCGGACCGCCGAGATGACGACCTCGAGCACGCTGACCAGCGAGGTGATGCCGGCGATGACCAGCGACCCGAAGAACAGCACGCCGATCAGTGCCCCGGCGGGTGCTTCGCTGATGATCGTCGGGAAGGCGATGAAGGCCAGCCCGATGCCGTCGCTGGCGACCTCGTCGACCGGCACGCCCCCGGTCTGCGCCATGAACCCGAGCGCGGCGAAGACCCCGATGCCGGCCAGCAGCTCGAATCCGGAGTTGGAGAACCCGACGACCAGGCCGGAGCCGATCATGTCCTCGCGGCGGCCGACGTAGGACGCGTACGTGATCATGATGCCGAAGCCGATGGACAGCGAGAAGAAGATCTGGCCGAAGGCGGCCGCCCACACCGACGCCGAGCTCAGCGCCGACCAGTCCGGGGTGAACAGCGCGTCGAGCCCCTCCCCCGCGCCGTCGAGGAACAGCGCCTGCACGACGAGGGCGGCGAAGGCGAGCACCAGGACGGGGATGAAGACCACCGAGGTGGCGCCGATGCCGCGCTGGACGCCGAGCGCCATGATCGCCAGCACCGCCAGCCAGACGACGAGCAGCGGCACGAGGACGCCGACCACGACGTCGGTGGTGATCTCGACGTCGCCGGCCTGGAGGAACTCGCCGAAGAAGAAGCCCTCGGGGTCCTCGCCCCACGCCTCGTCGAGCGAGAAGAACGTGTAGCGCACCGCCCAGGCGATGACCGCCGCGTAGTAGACGGCGATGACCGCGCAGATGCCGACCTGCCACCAGCCGAGGCCCTCGATGCCGCGGCGCAGGCGGGCGAAGGACAGCGGCGCGGAGCCGCGGTGGCGGTGCCCGATCGCGTAGTCCAGCAGCAGGAACGGGATGCCCGCGGTGAGCAGCGCGACGAGGTAGGGCACCACGAAGGCGCCGCCGCCGTTCTCGTAGGCGACATAGGGGAACCGCCAAGATGTTGCCCAGCCCCACCGCCGAGCCGATCGCCGCCAGGATGAACACCCGCCGGGAGCTGAACGCGCCACGGCGCTTCTGCTCCGCGGTCTGACCCGCCGTCCGTTCCACCGACCCGCTCATGCGATCGAGGATGGCAGGAACCGGGCGACTCGGCTGCCGCTGCGGCCGCGCGATCAGCCGGAGCGGACGACCAGGCGGCCGGTGATCTCACCGGCCGCCTGGTCGCGACGCCTCGGGCATCAGCCCGTCGGAGCCAGCCCGTACGCCTCGTGCCAGCGCGTCAGGTCGAAGGAGGGGGCCGATGCCTCCTCTGGCGACGGGCCGCCGGTCCCTGCGAGGATCCTGCGTGCGAGGACGTGGTCGCCCGGGCGGTTGACGGTCTCGACCGCCACCAGCCGGTCGCCGCGGTAGCGCAGGACGCACGTGGCCCGGGGCTCGGGCACGGCCACCTCCACCGCGCTGTCGGTGACCTCGGCCAGGCCCGCGATCTGGATCTTGAGGTCCCCCTGGTCCGACCAGAACCACGGCAGCGCGTCGTAGCCGATCGAGGTGCCCATCAACCGTGCGGCCACGTGCCGGGCCTGGTCGACGGCGTTCTGGACCGACTCGAGGCGGACGCGCCCGCCGGTGTGCGCGCTGGGGAAGCTGGCCGCATCGCCGATGGCCGAGATGTCCGGGTCGCTGGTGAGCAGCCGGTCGTCGACGCGGATGCCGTTCTCGATGGCCAGCCCCGCCTCCTCGGCCAGCACGGTGTCGGGCACCACGCCGATGCCGTAGACGACCAGGTCGGCCGGCAGGCGCCGTCCGTCGCCTGTCTCGACGCCGGTCACCCGGCCCTCGCCGTCGATGGCGGTGAGGGCCTGGCCGAAGTCGAACCGCACGCCCCACTCCTCGTGCGCCCTGCGGATGAACTGCGCCGTGGGCTCCGAGACGGCGCGCGCCATCGGCCGGTCGGCGAGCTCGAGGACGTGCACCGCCGCGCCGTGGGCCGCGGCGACGGCGGCGAACTCCAGACCGATGAACCCGGCGCCGGCGACGACCACCTCGACGCCCTCGCGGATCCGACCGGCGAGCTCGTCGGCGTCCGCGCGGGTCCGCATGCCGATGACGCCGTCGAGGTGCGCCCCGGGGACCGGCAGCTCCCGGTTGCGCGACCCGGTCGCCAGGATCAGGTGGTCGTAGGACAGGGACGGGCCACCGGCCAGGTGGACCTGGTGGCCGGCGCGGTCGATGGCCACCGCGCGGTCGAGCACGAGGTCCACGCGCTGCTTGGCGTACCAGTGCTCCTGACGGAGCAGCAGCTTGCGGGCCTCGAGCCGGCCCAGGAGGTACGCCTTCGACAGGGGCGGGCGCTGGTAGGGCAGGCCCGGCTCCCCGTGGACCAGCGAGATCGATCCCTCGAACCCGCCCTGCCTGAGGGAGGCGGCGGCCTGGGCGCCTCCGGCGCCCGCGCCGACGATGACGACGGACGCCGGAGTCACAGCGGGCCGCTCAGTTGCGCCGCGGGATGACGACGGTCATCGAGTCGTATCCCTTGACGAAGTGCCCGTGGCTGCGCTTCGGCTCCCCGACGACGGTGATCTCGGGGAAGCGGACCAGCATCTCCTCCCAGATGATCCGCAGCTGCAGCTCGGCGAGCTTGTTGCCGAGGCAGCGGTGGATCCCGAAGCCGAAGGAGAGGTGCTGGCGCGGGTTCTTGCGGTCGACGACGTAGGAGTCGGCGTCCTGCACCTTGGCGTCGTCCCGGTTGCCCGAGACGTACCAGAGGACGACGCGGTCGCCCGCGGGGATGACCTTCCCGCCGATCTCGACATCGCGGGTCGTGCGGCGCGTCATGTGGGTCAGCGGCGTCTGGAACCGGATCGTCTCCGACACCATCGAGGGGATCAGCTTGGGGTTGGCCCGCAGCTTCGCGTTCTCCTCCGGGTTCTGGGAGAGGAAGTAGACCGACCCGGTGATCGTGTTGCGGGTGGTGTCGTTGCCGCCCACCAGCAGCACCACGCTGTCACCGAACAGCTCGGCCTCGGAGAAGTTCACCGAGTGCGGGCTGTGCGCCATCAGCGACATGAAGTCGATGCGGGGCTCCTCGCTCCGCCGGGAGCCGACCAGCTCCGCCATCGTCATGTAGAAGTCGCGGATCGCGAGGTCGTGCTCCTCCTGCGTCTCCGCGGGCTGCCCCGGGCCGGCCTGCGTCGTGATCACGTCCGACCAGTAGGTCAGCTGACGGCGCTTCTCCTGCGGGTAGTCGAACAGCGTCGCCAGGGTCATCGCGGTCAGCTCGATGGAGACCTTGTCGACCCAGTCGAACTCCTCACCGATGGGCAGGCCGTCCAGGATCGCGCCCGCGCGCTCGCGGATGAGCGGCTCCAGGGCGGCCAGGTTCGCCGGGGCGACGCCCTCGGCCACCGCGCCGCGGTGGATCTCGTGGTCCGGCGGGTCCATGCTCAGCAGGGAGCGGATCCCGGCCTTCTGGCGCTCCTGGACCTCCTCCTCGGTCAGCTCGCGGCCGTCGAAGATCGACGTCGTCCGCGCGACCGGCTCCGGCCGGTTCAGCGCGATGAGTCCGTCGGCGGAGAAGAGCTCGTGGTTGGTGTCCGCGGCCTGGATGTCCGCCCACCGGGTCAGCGACCAGTACCGGCCGAACTCGCTGTGCTCCTCCGTCGTGAGGTGCACCGGGTCCTCGGCGCGCAGGCGCTCGAAGACCCACTGCCACTCCCCGGTCGGGAAGCGATCGGTCTTGGCCGGGTCGAGCGACTCGAGGGGGGCCGCGTAGATGCGCTCCCGGGCCTCGGCCTGCTCCGGGGAGAGGTCCGTGGCTGCTCGTGGCATTGCAGTGGTCATCCGTCTGCCTTCCAGGTCGGTGAGGGGTCGTGGCGGAACCGGTGTGCTCGCGGCGGCGCGGTCGCGGTGCGTGCTGCCTCGCTGGCGGCCGGGCGTTCGCGTCCCGGCCCGCGGGTTCAGCTGCCGACGACCTCGACGGACAGCCCGTCGAGCTCCTCGGACGTCTCGATCTGGCAGGACAGCCGGCTGTTCTCGCGGACCCCGAAGGTGCTGGCGAGCATGGCCTGCTCCAGGTCGGTGCGCTCACCCGTAGCGTCGCGCCACTCGGAAGCGACGTAGACGTGGCAGGTCGCGCAGGCCGCCTCACCGCCGCAGTCCCCGTCGATGCCGGGGATCGCGTTGTCGACGGCGACCTCCATCAGCTTCCAGCCGGGCTCTGCCTCGACAGTGCGCGAGGTCCGGTCCTGCAGGGTGAAAGTGACGTTCATGCGCGGCCTTCCTGGTGTTCGTCCGGTGTGGCGCACGGTACAAGTGACACAGTGTCAAGTCAATGGCGCCACGTCAGCGAGATCGCCGCGCGGCCGCACGAGGAGGAGGACGGCGTGGAGAAGTACCTGAACTGCCCGTGCGGTGAGGTCATCGAGGGCTCGGATGAGGACGACCTCGTGGCGAAGGCCCAGGCGCACCTGAGCGAGGCGCACCCGGGGCGGACGTACACCCGGGAGCAGATCCTCTTCATGGCGTCCTGAGCCACGGCGTGGAGGAGCCGAGGCGCACCGGCCCGACCCTGACGACCACCACCTATCGTCGGGCCGTGGACGCGCGCTCGGGCACCGGACCCGGCACTCCCCCGAACCTGACGGTCCGGGAGGAGCTGAGGGAGGCGACCCGCCAGCGGCTGCTGTCCGCGGCCGAGGAGATCTTCCAGCGCGACGGCTACTCCGGGACGACGGTGGGGAACATCGCCGCGGCCGCGAACGTCAGCCGGGCCGCGTTCTACCTCCCCTTCACCGACAAGGCCGACGCCCTGATCACCCTCATGCGGGCGAACCTGGCCGAGACCCCGGAGTACTGGCGCGAGGTCGACGCCGCGCTCGTCAGCGGCGACCGGACCGCCCTGCGCGCCTCGCTGCGCAACACGCTGACCTGGTACGAGCAGCACGCACACCTGCTGCGACCGGTGCGCGAGGCGCTGGCCGCGCACCCGCACCTCACCCAGAAGGTGCAGGGCAACTTCGCCCGCTTCGCCGACGAGATGGCCGGCTACCTGGACCGCGTCCCGGCGCAGGACAGGGACCGCGCCCGACTGCGGCTGCAACTGCTGATCATCCAGCTCGACCAGCTCGCCTACCGGCTGGTCGTGCTCGGGAACACCAGCATCGACCGCGACGTGATGCTCGACGAGGTCACCGAGATCTGGCGCCTCACCCTGCCCGCGGCGGCGCAGCCCGGCTGACACCGCGCCGCCGGCTGCTGGGAGCGCCGGAGGGTCGTCCGAGCCAGGGGCAGCGGTCACGCCGCGATGGGGCCCCTCGCCCACCGAGAGCGAGAGGCTCGGGCACAGACGCACGAAGGGCCCGGTCAGCTGACCGGGCCCTTCGTGGTGGAACAGGGGTGGAGGTGGCGGGAATCGAACCCGCGTCCTTCGACGCACAACCAGGGCTTCTCCGAGCGCAGTCCGCGTTGCCTCTGCTCGACCCCGTCGATCATGCGGACAAGTCGACGTGACGGGCCCAGTCACTGTTTGGTGTCCCACACGCGCCCGCGACCGGCGCGCGCAGTGAGTCATCTAGCTGATGCCAGGAACCGGGTCGATGACGAACCCGGGCTGACAGACTCGCCTAGCTGCTATCAGGCAGCGAGAGCGAAGTCGCGCTGATTGGAATCGGCGCTTGTGTGTTGTGCAACGGATCGTTAACGAGATGATCGTTGCCTTCCTCGGCTCGCTTCCCCTGGTCACCCGACCGAAGTCGAGACCATTCACCCCCTGTGTAGTTGTGCAGTCAGGCTAACGGACTCCCCGCGCCCCGTGTTCCCGGCGCTCCCGCTAGGGCCCGAACCGCCGGCGCAGGCCGCTCGCGCGCACCACCTGGCGGCCCACCGCGGCCCGCACCTCGTCCGCCGAGCCGACGATCCGCACGCTGCGGCTGGCCCGGGTCACCGCCGTGTACAGCAGCTCGCGGGTCAGCAGCGGCGACGACGCCGGCGGCAGCAGGACCGCGACCTCCTCGAACTGGCTGCCCTGGCTGCGGTGCACGGTGAGCGCGTGCGCCGAGCTGACAGCCGACAACCGGGACAGCGGCACGAGCGCCGGCCCGTCGCCGCGGAGGAACGCCGCGCGCGGCCCGTCCTCGGTGCGCACCACGACGCCGGTGTCGCCGTTCCACAGCTTGTTCTCATAGTCGTTCGCGGTGACCAGCAGCGGCGCCCCGGGCAGCCACTCCCCCGGTGCCGCGCCGATCAGCCGGCCCACCCGCTCGTTCCACGTCGAGACGCCGGCCGGCCCGCGCTGGTGGGCGCAGAGCAGCCGGTGCCGGCCGAGCAGCGCCAGGCACCGGACGGCGTCCCCGCGCTCGGCCGCGGCCCGCAGCTCGGCGGCGACCTCGCGGATCCGCTCTTCCAGCGCCGTGGGGTCGGGGTCGAGCGCGAGGTCGCCACCGGCCGCGAGCAGCTCGAGTACCCGGTCCGCCTCGCCTTGGCGCACCGCCTCGGCGAGGCCGGCGATCCCCGCGCCGAACCGCTGCGAGCCGCGCAGCCGCACCACGCCGGTGCTCAGCTGCTCCCGCTCCTTGTCGGTCAGGTCCGCGGTGTCGTCGCGCTCGGCACCGGTGCCGAGCTGCACGGGTGCCGCGCCGTCCCGCGCCGGTCGCTGCACCAGGTCGCTGAGCACGGCGCCGGCGTCCACCGGGGTGAGCTGGTCGGGGTCGCCGACCAGCACGAGCCGGGCGGAGGGCCGCAGCGCCTCCAGCAGCCGGGCCATCATCGTCAGCGACACCATCGACGACTCGTCCACGACGACGACGTCGTAGGGCAGCCGGTTGCCGGCATCGTGCCGGAACCGGCTGCGGCTCTGGTCTACCCGCCGGCCCAGCAGCCGGTGCAGCGTCGAGGCGGTCAGGTCGTCGGGCAGGCCGATGGCCGCGGCCTGCTCGAGCACCGACTCCTGCAGCCGGGCGGCGGCCTTGCCGGTGGGGGCGGCCAGCGCGATCCGCGGCGGCGGCCCGGGCTGGTCGAGCAGCACCTTGAGCAGCCGGGCGACGGTGTGCGTCTTCCCCGTGCCCGGCCCGCCGGTGATGACGCTGACCCACCGGCCTGCCGCGACCGCCGTCGCCAGCCGCTGCCGGTCCGGCGCCGGGCCGTCGAACAGCGCGTCCAGCCCGCCGAGGTCGACCGCGGGCGCCGGGCGGGCGGCCCGCTCGTCGAGCTCGCGCCGCACCAGCTGCTCCTGCTGCCAGTACCGGTCCAGGTAGAGCAGGCCGTCGACCAGGCGCAGCGGCCGCCACGGCGCATCCAGGCCGACCGCGACGACCGGGCTGTCCTCGAGCGCGGTCCAGTCC
Source organism: Blastococcus sp. TML/C7B (assembly GCF_016612845.1). NCBI lineage: Bacteria > Bacillati > Actinomycetota > Actinomycetes > Geodermatophilales > Geodermatophilaceae > Blastococcus > Blastococcus sp. TML/C7B. The sequence goes on from NZ_JAEOAA010000001.1 coordinate 93,846, forward strand.
GACGGCCAGGTCAGCTCGACCGGCGGCGCGTCCTCGTCCGGGACGACGGAGCCCGCGATGGTGGCCAGCTCGACGCAGACCGAACCGGCGCGCACGCCGCGCACCGCCAGCGCCGCCGCCAGCAGGACCGTCTCCCGCTCCTCGCCGCCGAGCCGGGCCAGGCGCAGCGCCACGTGCACGTCGGCGGGGGCCAGCACGCCGGCCTCGGCGAACTCCCGCAGCAGGCCCTCCGCCCGCACCGGGATCACGGCCGACCCGCCAGCAGGTCGGAGAGTCCGGCGACCAGGCCGGGCGGGGGCGTCCACGAGAACACACCCGCCCCGGCCGGGGTCTGCGGACCGGCCATGCCGCGCACGAAGAGGTAGAGCACCGGCCCGATGTGCTGCTCCGGGACGTAGCCGGGCAGCCGCCAGCGCAGGTACCGGTGCAGGGCGACGCAGTAGAGCAGCGCCTGGAGCACGTAGTGGGTGTGCCGCATCTCCTCCGCCATCGCCTCGGGCCGGTAGTCGTCGGTCGTCAGCGGTTCGGCGCCGAGCCGGTTGGTCTTGTAGTCCACGACCGAGAACACCGGGCCGGGCAGCCGCAGGACGGCGTCGATGCTGCCGGTGAGGAAGCCGCGCAGCGCCTGCGGCTCGAGCTGGGCCAGCAGGTCGGGGTAGCCGGCCAGCGTCCCGAGGTCGTACCGCCGCAGCAGGGTGACGACGTCGGCCAGCGTCGCGTGCGGGACGGCGTCGTCCCCACCGGCCAGGGGCAGCTCGAAGTCCAGCTCGGCCAGCCGGTCGACCGCGGGCACGGCGGCGAGCGTCGTCCCCAGGTCGGCCAGCGGGGTGTCCAGCACCGGGCGCAGCCCCTCGGCGAGCGCCTCGGCTGTCACCCCGGGCACGAGCTGGCGGGCCACCTCCTCTGCGCAGCGCTCGGCCAGCGCGTCCGGGTCGAGGTCCTCGAGGACGGCGTGCACCAGGGTGCCGAACGCGGCCCCGCCCGGCAGGTCGCTCAGCGGGGAGGGCAGCGCGTCGGGCGGCGGGGTGCGCTCTACCGCCACCGCCTCCACAGCCTCGGCGTCGGGCTCGTCGTCGGTGACGGCGGTGTCCGGTTCGCTGGCCAGGTGCTGCTCGTACACGGCGTCGTGCGCCGCGCGGGTGAGCGCGCTGTAGGAGGTGCGGCGCCAGTCCTCGTCGAGGGTGCGGGTGAACGTGCTCACCGACAGCTCGGGCGCGGGGCTGCCCGGCGGCGCCCAGCGCGGCAGCGGACGCCGGCCCACCTCGGCCGCCTCGATCGTCCCGGCGGACCGGGTCACGAGGCCGTCCAGCGCCGCGGCGGCGTCGTCGTCCGACGGTGGCTGGACCCGCGCCGCGGGCTCGGCGCCGGGACCGGCCGCACCGAAGAGCAGCCGGTTGAGCGGGGCGGCGACGGTGTTGCTGCTCGGCGCCCAGTGCGCGACCACCTGGCACCGGGCGCGGGTCAGCGCGACGTAGAGCAGCCGCAGGTCCTCACCGGACTCCTCGGCGGCGTGCCGGCGGTACGCCTCGGCGTGGCCCGTGCTGCCGGGCCCACCGACGTCGAGCACCCGCCGGCCCTCGTCGTCGTGCAGCCGCAGCACCGCGGGGTCGTCGGGCATCCAGCGGTCCCAGCCGTAGGGCACGTAGACCACCGGGAACTCCAGCCCCTTGCTGACGTGCACGGTCATGACCTGCACCGCGGCCGCGTCGGACTCCAGGCGGCGGCTGCGCTCGTCGGTGCGCTCGTCACCGGCCTGGGCGATCCGGCGGCGCAGCCACTCCACGAGCGCGGTCAGCCCCAGCGACTCGCGCTGCGCCACGGCGTGCAGCACCTGCCCGATGTGCCGCAGGTCGGTGAGCACCCGCTCGCCGTCGGGCCGGCCGAGCACCCGCGCGGGCAGCCCCTCCTCGGCGGTGAGCACCTCGAGGAAGGCGGCCACGCCGCGGTCGGCCAGCAGGTCGGCCCACTGCCGCAGCTGCTGGCCGAGGACGTCGGCGACCTCGTCCCCGGACTCGTCGAGCTCGGTCTCGTCCCGGCCCAGGAACACCGAGAGCGCGGCGGAGCGCACCCGGCCCGACCGGTGCGGCTGCTCCATCGCCTCGAGCAGCCGCAGCCAGGACTGCGCGCTCGGGGTGGCGAAGACGCTGCCACCGCCGGCGAAGACCGCGGGCACCCCGGCCCGCGCCAGCGTCTCGCGCACCAGGGTGCCCTGCGCGTTGGTGCGCACCAGCACGGCGACGTCGCCCGGCTCGACCGGCCGCCCCTCGAACTCGGCGCCGCCGGTCAGCAGGTCGACGACGTCGGCGGCGACGTCGCACGCCACGGCCTCCCGCAGCGGGCCCACGCTCGGCAGGCCGCGGTGGACGCGGCCGTGCCCGGTGCGCCCCAGCCGGCGCAGCCGCAGCGGCGCTCCCGCCCCGGTCAGCCGCGGCGCCGGGTGGGCCGCCCCGACCGGGCGGACGACGATCCGCTCGTGGCCCAGCGCCGCGCCCCCGAAGACCAGCTGGAGCGCGTCGAGCAGCGGGCCGTCGCTGCGCCAGTTGGTGCCCAGCGTCGCCTCGGTGGTCGCCTCGGCGGCGGCCGCCAGGTAGGTGGTGACGTCCCCGCCGCGGAAGGCGTAGATCGCCTGCTTCGGGTCGCCGATGAGCACGAGCGCGGTGCTCCCGTGGAACGCCCGGCGCAGGATCTCCCACTGCACGGGGTCGGTGTCCTGGAACTCGTCGACCATGACGACCCGGTAGCGCGAGGCGATCCGCTCGCAGGCGACCGGCCCCGACTCGGGGTCGGCCAGCGCGTCGCGCAGCAGCGAGAGCCAGTCGTCGTAGTCGACCAGCCCGAGCAGCCGCTTGCGCCGCTCGACCTCGGCCCGCACCGCCGCCGCGGCCGCGCGCCGGCGGCCGGGCAGCCCCTCGTCGGCCCGGGGCCACAGCTCCGCCTGCCGATCGCTGCCGACCGCCTTGCTGCCCAGCTCGAGCAGCTCGGCGTGGGAGAGGAACGGCTGCTCGCCGGCCCCGGCGAAGACCCGCAGGTAGAGGTCGTCGACGACCTCGCGGACGAGGTCGTCGATGTTCTCGACGAAGGCGGCGGCGGGATCGGCGTCCGCGGTCATCCCGATGCCGGCCAGCATCTGCGAGCAGAACGAGTGCGTGGTGGCGATGGTGGCCTCGTCGAAGCCGGCCAGTGCCCGCGCCAGCCGCTCGCGGCGCACCGCCACCTCCTCGTCGGTGCCGCGGGCGAGCAGCTGGAGCACCTCGTCGCGCCCGTCCGCCCGGGCGGCGGCCGGGTCGCGCAGGCCGCGCTCGGCGCTGACGAGCCGCTCCCGCACCCGGTCGCGCAGCTCGCGCGAGGCGGCGTTGCCGAAGGTGACCAGCATGATCTGCGAGAGGTCGGCCGCGCCCTCGGCGACGTAGCGCGCGGTGAGCGCGGCGATGGTGAACGTCTTGCCCGTGCCGGCGCTGGCCTCGAGCACGGTCGTGCCGGTGGGCAGGTCGCCGCAGACGTCGAAGGCGTTCACGAGAACTGCTCCGCGGCGCGGACCGGCGTCCAGAAGCGGCAGGCCAGCGCACCGAAGCGGGTGGTCTCGCCGGGCCAGGCCTCGCCGTCGCCCGGCGCGGCGGCCAGCAGGTCCTCGAACGCGGGCCGGTCGCCCCACACGAAGGCGTGCGAGCGGTCCTCCTTCTCGCCGCCGCCGTCCCGGTTCCACTCGCGGCGGGCGGTGTCGAGCGCGCGGTCGGCGTCCTGCGCGTCGAGCCGGGCGCCGGCGTAGGCCCAGGAGGTCTTCACCGCCATCGGCAGCGGCTCGCAGGTGCCCCGGTCGTAGAGGTCGAGCAGGTCGGCCAGCACGGCGGCCGGATCGGCCGGCGCGGTGATCGTCGAGGTGCGGGCGCGGTCGCGCATCCGGCCCACGGTGATCGCCCGCCCCTCGCCCTCGGTGGCCGCCAGCGCCAGGGCCAGCACCCAGGCGCGGGCCCGGTGCTTGGGTGCCAGGCTGGAGTAGGTGACGCCGACGACGGCGCCGTCCCGCACGCCGTTGACCGTGCCGTGCAGCTCGCGGCCGCCGAGGTCGAGGCGGACGTCGACCGTGCGGGGGTGCGCGGCCACGAGCGGCCGGCCGGCGGTCAGCAGCGCGTTCACCCGCGTCCCGACGCGGCGGAGCACCTGACCCCCGAGTCCCGCGGGCGGCAGCGTGCCGCGCAGCCACTCGGCGCGCTCCGCGTCCTCCGGGCTCACGCCGCGCAGCCCCGCCTCGAGCAGCCGCTCGCCCACGGCCCACTCCTGCAGCGGGTCGAGGGTGGCGGACATGGCGTCGGCGACCTCGTCGTCCTCCCCGGGCAGCGTGATGCCCAGCCGCTGCCGGAGGAACGCCCGCACCGGGTGCTCGACGAACGCGACGAGGTCGGCCAGGGCCACCGCACCGGAGCGCGGGCGCAGCGGGCCCCGCGGGGCGGGCGCGCTGCGCGGCTGCACCGACCGGCGGGCCCCGGCCAGGCCGACCGGGTCGAAGCTGGGCGCGGGCGTGCCGGTGAACGACCGGACGTCGTAGGGCTGCAGCGGGTGCCGCGTGATCAGCTCGCCGCGGGCGCCCGGCACCATCACCTCGAGCACGTCGAGCAGCTCACCCAGCGGCACCGCCGGCGGGCGCGGTGCGCCGCTGACCGGGTCGGCGCCGGTGTGCAGCACGACCAGCCGCTCCCCCGCCGCCATCACGGCGTCGAGCAGCTGCTGCCGGTCCTCGCTGCGCACGTCCCGCTCCCCGGCGCAGGGGTCGCGGGCCAGCACGTCGTCGCCGTCCATGCCGGTGGTGCGCGGGAAGGCGCCGTCGTCCAGGCCCAGCAGGACCACGACGCGGTGCGGCACCGACCGCATCGGCACCAACGTGCAGACCGTCAGGTTGCCGGTGCGGAAGTTGGCGCGGGTGGGGCGGCCGCGCAGCCGGTCGGCGAGCATCGCGCGGACGTCGGCGAGGCGGACCGGGGAGACGCCGCCCTCGGCCGCCTCGGCGAGCTCGCGGCGCGCCTGGGCCAGCTGCCAGGCGTCGGCCGGCTCGGACTCGGTGAGCAGGTCCAGCGCACCGGCCAGCGTGCCGGTCCAGTGCCCGACGGGGTGCTCGCCGGAGAGCGCCGTGAGCACGTCCTCGAGCCGGTCGAGCAGCTCCGCGAGCCGGCCGGCGAGGTCGATGTCGCTGCTGTCGACGTCGTCCAGGGGCAGCGCCCGGTCCAGCCAGACCGGCTCGTCCTCGGAGGTGGTGACGCCGAGCAGCACCCGGTCCAGCCCGGCCCGCCAGGTGTTCTGCGCGATCGTCGCCAGCCGGTAGGGCTCCCGGGTGCCGGCGTCGATGCCCCACCGGACACCGGAGCGGGCGACCCAGTCCCGCACCCGTTCCAGCTCCTCGTCGGTGAACCCGAACCGGCGGCGCACCCCGGGGGTGGCGGCGAGGTCGAGCACCTGGCTGGCGGTGACCCGCCCCTGCGCCAGGTCGAGCAGCGCGGCGACCGTGTCGAGCAGCGGGTTCGTGCGGCGCAGGCTGCGGTCGGCCAGGCGCACCCGCAGCGCGCCGCCGGGGTGCGGCAGGCCGGGCCCGAGCCCGAACGCGGCCGAGATGAGCGGGGCGAAGGTCTCGACGTCGGGGCACATGACCAGCACGTCGCGCGGCTCGAGGGTCGGGTCGTCCTCGAAGAGGCGGAGCAGCAGCTCGCGCAGCACCTCGACCTGGCGCGCCGGACCGTGGCAGGCGTGCACCTGGACGCTGTCGTCGAGCGCGGCAGGCCCGGGGACGACGTCGTCGCGCAGGTCGGCCTGCAGCCGACCGAGCAGCGTCGCGGGCCGGGCGGCGTCCTGGAGGTGCTCGTCGGTGTGCGCCGGGAGCCGGAGCTGCAGCTCGCGCACGTCGCGCGCCAGGCTGCGCAGCAGCGGGTGGCGGGGCAGCGTCGCGGTGCCGTCGAGCCGGCGGCGGCCGGCGCTCCGCTCGGTCAGCCGGCCCCACAGCGCCGGGCTCGGGTGCGGCAGCCAGAGGTGGACGTCGCGGTGCGCGGCCAGCGCGTCGAGCACCGCCAGCGCGTCGGCGTGCAGCCGGGTCGGCCCGAAGACGCTGATCCGCTCCGGGAGCGCGGACAGCGCCGGATCGGCGCGCAGCGCCGCGCAGTCGGCCTCGAGCCGTTCGGCGGGGCTGGGGCCGAGCCGCTCGCGCAGCCGGCGCCACAGCTCGGCCTGCCACGCCAGGTCGGCCGGGAGCGGATCGCTGCCGTCGGTGTCCCGCCCCTGCGCCCAGTCGCGCAGCATCTGCGGGCGGTGCGCGCCGTAGGAGCGGTAGAGCCCGGCCAGCCGCGCGGCGGCCGCCCAGCGGCGACCGCGGCGGTGGTCGTCCGCGCCGGCGCCGAGGTGCCGGCCGAGGACCCCGCACCACGCCTCGCCGGCGCAGGCGTCGATGACCTCGAGCAGCGGCCAGACCGGCTCGGTCCAGGGGTCGTCGCGGAGCTCGGTGCCCCGCGCCGCGGACAGCGCCTCGGCCACCACCCGCCCGGCCGAGGGGAACACCACCCCGGAGCAGATGCCGTCGCCCGCGGCCGTGGCGCCCAGCGCCGTCGACAGCCGCTGGGCCAGCCAGCGCTCCACGCCCTTGGCCGGCACCGCGACCACCTCCGCGGCGAACGGATCGGCCAGCGGCGTGGCCAGCACGCCCGCCAGGCCCTCGGCCAGGCGCGCGGTCCGTTCGGCCCGGTGGACGTGCAGCATGCGGCCTGTCTACCGGACGGCCCCGACAGAACCGGTCAGCCGAGACCGCTGCGGCTCAGATCCAGCCGCGCCGCTTGAAGACCGCGTACAACGCCAGGCTCACCCCGACCATCGCCAGCAGCGCGAACGGGTAGCCGAGCGACCAGTGCAGCTCGGGCATGTCGTCGAAGTTCATCCCGTAGACGGTGCCGACGAGGGTGGGCGCGAAGAGGATGGCCGCCCACGCGGAGATCTTCTTGACCTCCTCGCCCTGCGCGATCGAGGCCTCGGTCAGCTCGCGGATCTCCTCGTTCTGCCGCTGCGCGACGAGGGTGGCGTTGACGGTGAGGATGTCGCGCAGCTGCTGGCGGAAGCCCTCGACCCGTTCGATCACCTGGGTCACGTGGTCGGCGACGTCCCGCAGGTAGCTGCGCAGCTCCTCGTCCACGCCGTACTTGTCGAAGCCGGCGGTGATCGCGGCGAGGATGCCGGTGAGCGGCTGCGCGGCGCGCTGGAACTCCAGCACCTCCTGCGACAGCTCGTAGATGCGCCGCGAGACGCCGGGGTCCCCGCGGAAGACCTCGGTCTCGATCTCGTCGATGTCGGTCGCCAGGCCGTCGACCACAGGCCGGTACCCGTCGACGACGGCGTCCAGCGTCGCGTACAGCACCGCCTCGCTGCCCTTGGCCAGCAGCGCCGGCTCGCTCTCCAGCCGGCGGCGCACCCGCGAGAGGTCGGGCGACTCGCTGTGCCGCACGGTGACGGCGAAGTCGGCGCCGAGGAACAGGTGCACCTCGCCGAACTCGACCTGCTCGGTGGAGTCCTCGTACCGCGCCGCCTTCAGGACGACGAACAGCGTGCCCCCGTACCGCTCGAACTTCGGCCGCTGGTGGGCCTTGATCGCGTCCTCGACGGCCAGCTCGGGCAGGTCGAACAGCTCCGCGAGCTCGCCGAGCTCCTGGGGCTCGGGCCGGTACAGGCCCAGCCAGGCCAGCCGCTCCTCGCCCAGGTCCAGCTCGGCGCGGCTGTCGGCGGCGGAGTCCGGCGTCGCGACCCGCCGACCGGCGGAGTAGACGGCGTTGTCCACGACCCGCGATCGGGCGGCGTCGGCCTCGGTCCCCGCCGGGACGGGCGGGACCGGCCGCAGCTCGGGCCGGGGACGGCGGGTCAGGGTGGTGAGCGCGCTCAGCGGCGCGCGGCGGCGGTCGGCCATGGGGGGCTCCCGGGACGGGGACGACGGTGGGCGCTCGGAGACCCGGCGCCGGCCCGCATCGCTCCCGGGGGAACGGCGTCAGCCGGCGATCCGGACCTCGCTGCCGGTACTGGGGGGCTCGCCGGGCATGCGTGCTCCTCCTCCCGCTCGGGCGCCCGTCCACCGCGGGGCCGTCGTCCATGGTCCCACGCCGCACCGGGCAGGGCAGCGCCGCTGCCCCCTCCTGGGGAGGGTCAGCCCACGCTGCCGAGGACCAGGTCGACCATCACCGGCAGCAGGATGACGATGAGGATCGCCCCGAGGACGTCGAAGGAGATGCCGCTGCGGATCATCTTGGTGATCGGCACGACGCCCGAGCCGTACGCGATGGCGTTCTGCGGCGTCGACACCGGCAGCATGAACCCGAACGAGGCGGCGAAGGTGGCCGCCAGCGCCGGCACGAACGGGTTGATCCCCGCCGCCATCGCCACCGGGATGATGATCGGGACGACGACCGCCGCCGACGCCGTGTTCGACGTCGTCTCGCTGATGATGATCGCCAGGATCACCGCGAAGACCGTGATGGCGAAGGTGCTGGTCAGCCCCAGCCGGTCCGCCGAGGCCTCGCCGATCGTCTCGGCCAGCCCGGTGCTGGCCAGCAGCGAGCCGAAGATGATCCCGGTGCCGAACAGCAGGATCGTGCCCCAGTCGATCTTGGCGGCGTCGCTCCAGTTGAGCGTGAACTCGCGCGCCTTCCAGTCGGTGGGCAGCAGGAACAGCAGCGAGGCGCCGAGGACGGCGATGATGCCCTCGTCCATCCGGTCGCTGATCGTCGTGTACAGGTCGGACTCGGTGCCGGCCGTCAGCGCGATGACGCCGGGGAAGATCCAGCACGCGACGGTCACCCCGAACGCGATGAGCGTGTTCCGCTCGGCCTGCGAGAACTTCCCGAGGCTGCTCCGCTCCTCCCGCACGTACTCGCTGACGCCTTCGATCCGCCGGATCTCGGGCTTGTTGAGCAGCAGCAGGACGACGGTCAGGGCGGCGAACATCAGCACGCAGATCGGCAGCGCCATGAGCATCCAGTCGAGGAAGCCGATCCGCTCCCCCGTCGCCTCCTCGATCAGCCCGCGGCCGATCAGGTTCGGCGGCGTGCCCACCGGGGTGAGCAGCCCGCCCACGCTCGCGCCGTACGCGAGCATCAGCATCAGCGCGGCGCCCACCCGCAGCCGCAGCGGGTCGAAGTCGGGCTTCACCAGCTCCTTGTCCTGGAGGAGCTTGGCGATGACCGAGAGGATGCCCAGCGCCGTCGGCAGCAGCATCGCGACGGTGGCGGTGTTGGAGACGAACGCCGAGAGCAGCGCGGTGATCGCGCCGAAGGCGATGACCACCCGGTAGGTCGACGTCCCGACCCACGACAGCGACAGCACCCACATGGCGAACCGCCGCGCGAGGCCGTGCTTGAGCATCGCCATCGCGAGGATGAACGCCCCGATGAAGGTGAACACCGTCGTCGAGCCGAACGGGGCCAGCGCGTCGTCGGCCGGGACCACCCCGAGGGTGACGATCGCGCCGATCCCGATGAGGCCGCCGACCGGGATCGGCACCGGCTCGGTGATCCACAGGACGATGACGCCCAGCAGGATCGCCGCGAGCAGGTGCTGGTCGCGGGGCAGGTCGACGGGCAGGAGCGCGAAGACGATCGTGACCACGGGGGCCAGGAACAGCCCGATCGTCCGGCGGCCCTTCTCGAACCGTTCCTCGGCCGGGCTGAGCTCCTGCTCGCCCAGGCTCCGGTAGGTCGCGCTGCCGCGGAACGCGGCGTCGACGTCGGTGCGCTTGCCCTGCTGCCGCTCCGTCGCGGTCATTCCGCCCCCCGGGTCAGATGAGTGATCAGACCCTAGGCAGCGCGGGGCCGGGCGGCGACCCGACGACGATCAGCTCCTGGCCAGGCCCGATGCGCTCAGCGCGCCATTGGTGACCAGCTGCCGCGAGAACCCCTTGGCGAGCTCGACGACGCGCGCGGTGCGCTCGGGCCCGAGGAGCAGCCACGGGTCGGCCGACAGCGCGTCCGTGTGCACCTCGAGGCGCGCCCGGAGCTCCACGCCCTCCTCGGTCAGGCCGGCGTCGTCGACCAGGCCGCGGTCGGCCAGCGCCTGCGCGGCGTCGGCCCACTCCTGCTCGCTCCAGCCGCGGGTGGCCTTGGCCGCCTCCGGGGTGAAGCCGCGGCCCATGGCGGTGTGCGTCACCAGCGCCTCGATGCCGGACAGCCCCGAGTGCAGCAGCGCGGCCACGTGGCCGTCGCCGCGGTGCTCGCGCAGCAGGGTGGCGCCGTGCCAGAGCACCAGGATCGGCTCCTCCGGCCACGGCAGGTCGGCGTGCCCGGCGTAGAGCGCGCGACCCTCGGGCGACAGCGCCGTGGTGGCCTCGCGCAGCAGCTCGCCCAGCTCGACGACCTCGTCGGAGCCGGCCAGGTCGCCCAGCAGGCGGGTGAGCGAGGCGCGGGCGGCGTCGAACCGCGCGGCGAGCACCTGCGCCGGCGTCGCCAGCTCCCAGGCCGCCGGGATCGTCCTCGCCACCAGGGCGGGCGAGAAGTTGTAGAAGGTGCCGACGACGGCGCCCGCGCCGACCGCCCCCATCGCCGCCGACCGCCCGGCGAAGTAGCACATCCGGCCCGGCTTCAGCCCGGCCGCGGTGAGGTGCTGCTCGGTCTCGGGCGCGAAGTACACGTGCGAGTGCAGCAGCTCGACGGCGCGGTGCGCGCGGGCGACCTGCCGGGGGTCGAGGACGGCGGGGGACGACGGATCGGCGCTAACCATGGCCGCACCCTAGTCATCCCCCGGGGCGGGCAGGCCCCGGCCGGGCCGCTTTCAGCGGCGCACGAACAGGCAGAACGGGTGACCGGCCGGGTCGCGGTAGACGCGGACGACCTCGTGAGGGTCCTCGTGGCCGCCGATCGGCTGCGCCCCCGCCTCCTCGGCGTGCGCGCCGGCCGCCTCCAGGTCGTCGACGAGGAAGTCCAGGTGCAGCTGCATCTGCTGGGTGCCCGGCGCCGGCGGCCACACCGGCGGCACGTGGTCGCGCTCGAGCTGGAAGGACAGCCCCGTGCCGCCGTCGGCCGGCCGGACGGTGGCCCAGTCGTCGGTGTCGTCGCGGATCGGCCAGCCGAGCAGCCGCTCGTAGAAGCGGGCCAGCCCGCGTGGGTCCGGCGTCCCCAGGACGGTCGCGGTGAACGTGAAGCTCGCCATCATGCCTCCAGCCCGAACATCCGTGCGCCGTTCCCCCACAGGACGGCGCGCAGCCACTCCTCCCCCAGGCCCAGCCGGTGCAGCGCCTCCAGCTGGTGGGCGTAGGCGTACGGGATCGAGGGGAAGTCGCTGCCGAGCAGCACCTTTCCCCGCAGGTCCGACAACCGGGGCAGCAGGGCCGGGTCGAAGGCGTTGCTGCCGCGCTGGGTGAAGTCGGTGGCGAACATCGTGGTGTCCAGGTGCACCCGCTCGTACCGCTCGGCGAGCTCGAGGAACTCGGCGTACTCCGGCATGCCGAGGTGGGCGATGACCAGCTGCAGCCGGGGGAAGCGCTCCAGCAGCCCGGCCATCGGCGCCGGGCCGGTGTGCTCGCCGCGCAGCGGGCCGGAGCCGCAGTGGATGACCACCGGCGTCCCGGTCTCCTCCAGGCGCGCCCACACCTCGTCGAGCAGCCGGTCCCGCGGGTCGAAGGCGCCGACCTGCACGTGCACCTTGAAGACCCGGGCACCCTCGTCCAGCGCGGCCGCGACGTAGGCCGCGGCCTCCGGCTCGGGGTAGAAGGTGGCCGACTGCAGCACCTGCGGCCGGCCCTCGGCGAACCCGGCCGACCACTCGTTCAGCCAGGCGGCCATGCCCGGCTTGTGCGGGTAGGGCAGCGTCGAGAAGGCCCGGACACCGAGCCCCTCGAGGACGGCGAGGCGCTCCTCCACCGGCAGCCGGTAGGTGATCGGCCACGACGCCGTGCCGTAGTTGTCCCGGGCCGCGCCGAAGAAGTCCCACACCTTCGCCTGCACCCGCTCGGGCAGGAAGTGCACGTGCACGTCGACCAGGCCCGGCAGGCCCAGCTCGCGCCAGAAGCGGGGGACGTCGGCGTCGTCGGCAGGGGGCGCGAGCGTCTCCATGGCCCGACCGTATCGGCCCGCGGGCGCGACGCATCGCCGTCTGCTGGCGGTCACCTCCACCGAGCCCCGCGAGCGGGCCCGCGCCTCCGGGTCAGAGGGTGACGACGACCTTGCCGCGCACGTGGCCCTCGCTGACCAGCCGGTGCGCGGCGACCAGGTCGGCCAGCGGGAACGCCTTCGCGATCGGCACCCGCAGCTGCCCGGCGTCGGCCATGCGGCCTAGCTCCTCGAGGTCGTGCTGCTCGGGCCGGACGAACACGTAGCGGCCGCCCAGGTCGTTCACCGACGGGTCGACCACCGAGGCGATGCGGGAGACGTCGCGCACCTGCTTCGGGGCGTCGGCCAGCGTGTCGCCGCCGACCAGGTCGAGGACGGCGTCCACCGGCTCGGACAGCTGCTCGCTGATCGGGCCGGCGTTGTAGTCGAGCACCTCGGCGGCGCCGGCGTCCTTCAGGAAGCCGTGGTTGCGCGGGCTCGCCGTCCCGATGACGTGCGCGCCCAGGGCGACGGCGATCTGGACGGCGTTGAACCCGACCCCGCCGGCCGCGCGGTGGACCAGCACCCGGTCGCCCTCGCCGACGTCGAGCGCCTCGGTCAGCGCCTGGTACGCGGTCAGGCCGGCAAGCGGCAGGGCCCCGGCCTCGGCGAAGGAGAGCGACTGCGGCTTGTGCGCGAGGCAGCGCTGCGGTGCGGGCACCAGCTCCGCCGCCGTCCCCCACTGGACGTCGTCCCGGCGGACGTAGCCGAACACCTCGTCTCCCGGTGCGAACGCGACCACCGCGGGGCCGACCGCCTCGACGACGCCCGCGACGTCCCAGCCCGGGACGATCGGGAAGTGGTGCGGGAAGAAGTTCGCCAGCCCGCCGGCGCGGATGCCCATGTCGACGGGGTTCACCCCCGAGGCCGTGACCCGCACGAGCACCACGTCCGGGCCGACCGGCGGCTCCGGGAGGTCGTCGCGCAACGTCAGGACGTCGTCGTCCCCGAACCGGTCGTAGGCCATTCCTCGCATGCGGTCCACCGTAGGCGGGCGCCGGCGGCCGGGCCCGGGCAGCACGGGTACCGCGGTGGCCGGCCCGGTACCGCGTTGTGCGGCGGTACCGGGGCCGGTGACGCGGTAGCGGTCAGCGGCGGCGCCCGGCGGCCCGCGGCGCGACCCACTCCACCACCCACCGCTCCCCCACCGGCAGCGCGGCCCACCGGCGGGCGGCGTCCCGCACGGCGTCCACGGCCGCGTCGATGCGCGGCTCCGGGATGCCGACGACGGCGCCGGGCGGCACCTGCTCGCCCCGGGCCCGCCGGGCGACGACGTCGGCGATGGCCTCGGCCCGCATCACCGCGTCCCGCCGCTCGCGCTTGAGCCGCTCGGACCGCTCCGCCGAGTGCGGCGGACGGCGGCCCGACACGTGCCGCATGCTGCCCCACACCACGCCGTCGGCGACGCAGCCCCAGATGCCGTCGGGCAGCGGCAGCGCGGTCTCGACGACGGCGTGCACGAGGTCGTGCGGCAGCTCCGCGCCCCCGCCGGCACCGCGCATCGCGAACACCACGCCGTCGTCCCGCTCGACCAGGGTCTCGACCGGACGGCGGTCGCCCATCCGCTGGAACGTCATGCGCACGGTGTCGATGATGAGCCGGGGCTCAACCCGATTTCGCGGTCAGCGCCGGCCCTTCACGTACCGCCCGAACGCCTTCTGGATCTCGCGGCGGGAGTCGCGCTCGGCCATGTCGTGCCGCTTGTCGTAGGACTTCTTGCCCTTCGCCAGCGCGAGGGTGGCCTTGACCTTGCCGTCCTTGAAGTACAGGTCCAGCGGGACGAGCGTCAGCCCGCCCTCCTTGATCTTGCCGATCAGCTTGTCGATCTCGCTGCGGTGCATGAGCACCTTGCGCTTGCGGCGCGGCGTGTGGTTGGTCCAGGTGCCGGCCACGTACTCGGGGATGTGGACGTGCTGGAGCCACACCTCGCCGTCGTCGATCGAGGCGAACCCGTCGACCAGCGAGGCGCGGCCGGCACGCAGGCTCTTGACCTCGGTGCCGGTGAGCACGAGGCCCACCTCGTACGTGTCGAAGATCGAGTAGTCGTGCCGCGCCTTCTTGTTCTGGGCGATGAGCTTGCGCCCCTGTTCCCGCGGCATGTCTCCACCCTACGTCGGTGGGTGATCCACCCCCGAACGCCCAGATCGGCGATCTGGGGCCATACGCGGCGCGTAGGCCACCAGATCGCCGATCTGGGGAGGGTGCGGTTGACGCGAGTGGGGCTACAGCCGGACGTACAGCCGCAGCGTCACGTACGCGGCGACGCCGGCCAGGCCCACGCCGGCGCCGGCGATGATCGGGCTGATCAGCGCGATCTGGCCCCAGTCGACCGGCGGGATGATGCCGGCCTTGATCGGCCCGGACAGGGTGCGGTCGACGAACAGCACCTTGGTGAGCACCAGCCCGCCGACGGCGAGCAGCGCACCGATGAGCCCGGCGAGCGCGGCCTCGAGGATGAACGGCAGCTGGGTGTACCAACGCGAGGCGCCGACCAGCCGCATGATGTTCGTCTCGTTGCGGCGGTTGAACGCGGCGAGCTGGATCGTGTTCGAGATCAGCAGCAGCGCCGCCAGCGCCTGGACCACCGCCACGGCGATCGTCGCGTTGCGGGCGCCGTTGAGCAGGCTGAACAGGCGGTCGAGGAAGTCGCCCTCGTCGCGCACCTGGTCGACGCCGTCCTGCCCGTTCGGGAACTGCTCGGCGATGACCGGGTACCGCTCGGGGTTGACCAGCTCGACGCGGAAGCTCTCCGGCAGCGCGTCCGGCGGGGTGTTCTGGACCAGCTCGGGCTGCTGGCTGAACTGCTGCTGGAAGCGCTCGTACGCCTCGTCCTTGTTCTCGTAGATGAAGCTCTTCACCTCCGACGACTCGGAGAGCTTCGCCTCGATGGCGCCGCGCTGCTCCTCGGTCACGTCGTCGGCGAGGAAGATGGAGACCTGGACCTTGTCGTAGTAGATCTCCTTCATGTCGGAGATCATCCCGGCGATCAGCAGGCCGGTGCCCATGAGGCCGAGCGAGATGGCCGTCGTCAGGATCATCGCGACCGTCATGGTCAGGTTGCGACGGAGCCCGGTGGCCACCTCGGAGAGCACGAAGTTGACGCGCATGGAAGTCCTGTCGTGTTCGGAGGTAGTCGGTCAGCGGCGGGCGAGGCCGCTCAACGGCCCACGCCGTACACACCGCGCGACTGGTCGCGCGTGAGCACTCCCCCGTTGAGCTCGATCACGCGACGGCGCATCGAGTCCACGATGTGGTAGTCGTGCGTCGCCATGATCACCGTGGTGCCGGTCCGGTTGATCCGCTCGAGGAGCAGCATGATGCCCTCGCTGGTGTCCGGGTCGAGGTTGCCGGTGGGCTCGTCGGCCAGCAGCACCAGCGGCCGGTTGACGAACGCGCGGGCGATCGCGACCCGCTGCTGCTCACCACCGGAGAGCTCGCCGGGCAGCCGCTGGGCCTTGCCCTCCAGGCCGACCATCTCCAGCACCTCGGGCACCACCTTGCGGATGGTGCGGTGCGGCTTGTTGATGACCTCGAGCGCGAAGGCGACGTTCTGCGCCACGGTGCGGTCGCGCAGCAGGCGGAAGTCCTGGAAGACGCAGCCGATCGTGCGGCGCAGCTTCGGCACGTTCCACTTGCTCATGGTGTTGAGCGTCTTGCCGTTCACGACGATCGTGCCCGAGGTCGGGTCCTCCTCCTTCAGCAGCAGCCGCAGGAAGGTGGACTTGCCCGACCCGGAGGAGCCGATGAGGAAGACGAACTCGCCCTTGTCGATCTCCGTCGACACGTCGTCCAGGGCCGGCCGGCCGCTCGCCGGGTAGAGCTTGGTGACGTGTTGCATTTCGATCACGAGGCGCAACGGTACTAGCACCGAGGCCCTCGACCCGTCGTTCGCCACGGAACGCGCGGGGCTCGTTCGGGGCCCGCGGGGTGACCTCCCCGACAGGCCGGTCAGGCGGCGGGCGTGGTCTCCTGCTGGCGCCGCCAGCGGATGCCGGCCTCGATGAAGGCGTCGATCCCGCCGTCGAGCACGTCGCCGGGGTTGCCGCTCTCCTGCTCGGTGCGCAGGTCCTTGACCATCTGGTACGGGTGCAGCACGTAGGAGCGCATCTGGTTGCCCCAGCTGCTGCCGCCGTCGCCCTTCAGCGCGTCCATCTCCGCGCGCTGCTCGGCCTGCCGGACGACGAGCAACCGCGCCTGGAGCACGCGCAGCGCGGCGGCGCGGTTCTGGATCTGCGACTTCTCGTTCTGGCAGGACACCACGATGCCGGTGGGGATGTGGGTCATGCGGACGGCGGAGTCGGTCGTGTTGACGCTCTGCCCGCCGGGGCCCGAGGAGCGGAAGACGTCGACCCGGATCTCGTTCTCGGGGATGTCCACGTGGTCGGTCTGCTCGACGACGGGCAGCACCTCGACGCCGGCGAAGGAGGTCTGCCGGCGGCCCTGGTTGTCGAACGGCGAGATGCGGACCAGCCGGTGGGTGCCCTGCTCGACCGAGAGGGTGCCGTAGGCGTAGGGCACCTTGACCGCGAAGGTGGCCGACTTGATGCCGGCCTCCTCGGCGTAGCTGACGTCGTAGACCTCGGTGGGGTACTTGTGCCGCTCGGCCCAGCGCAGGTACATGCGCATGAGCATCTCGGCGAAGTCGGCGGCGTCCACGCCTCCGGCCTCCGAGCGGATGGTCACCAGCGCCTCGCGGGAGTCGTACTCGCCGTTGAGCAGGGTGCGGACCTCGAGCTCGTCGATGACCGCGCGGATGCTCTCCAGCTCCCGCTCGGTCTCGGCGAGGGTGGCCTCGTCGCCCTCGTCGGCGGCCATCTCGTGCATGAGGCCGACGTCGTCGAGCCGGCCGCGCAGCTCCTCGACCCGGCGCAGCGTGCCCTGGAGGTAGGACAGCCGGGAGGTGACCGCCTGAGCGGCCTCGACGTCGTTCCACAGGTCGGGTGCGGCGGCCTGCTGCTCGAGGTCGGCGACTTCCTGGCGCATGTCGTCGACGTCGAGCACGGCCTCGATCGACGCCAGGGTCGTGGTCAGTTCGTCGAGTACGACGGAGAAGTCAGCGGCCACGTCGACCCAGGGTAGTCAGCTCTCGGCCCGGGCAGGCAGCCGCGGCACGGGCGGGGCCGGGAAACCCGCTCAGTGCGCGACGGCGGCCGGGACGGCCGAGGCGTGCTGGGCCGCGATCCACCCGGGGACGGCGTCCGCGGGCAGCGGCCGGGAGATGTGGAAGCCCTGCGCGAAGCTGCAGCCGAGCTCGACCGCGAGCGCCAGCTGCCCCTCGGTCTCCACGCCTTCGGCCAGGCTGCGGATGCCGCAGGCCTGCCCGAGCGCGACGACGGCGGCGATCGCGGCGGCGGCCCGGTCGCGGTGGCCCTCGGTGTAGTTGACGAGGCTGCGGTCGATCTTGAGGATCCCGGCCGGCAGCGTGACCAGCTGGCCGAGCGAGGAGAAGCCGCTGCCGAAGTCGTCGATGGAGACCTCGACGCCGCGGCGGCGCAGCTCGGCCATCTGCCGGGCGGCGCCCTCGGGGTCCTCCGCGACGGAGGTCTCGGTGAGCTCGATGACCAGCTGTTCCGGGGGGACGCCGGCCGCCGCGAGCGCGGAGAGGACGTCGTCCACCAGGGTGCCGCCGGCGAACTGGTCGGCGCTGATGTTCACGCCGACCACCGTGTCCAGGCCCTGCCGCCGCCACGCGGCGATCTGCCGGGTGGCCGCGGTCAGCACCCAGCGGGACAGCGGGGTCATGAGGTCGTGGGTCTCGGCGATGGGCAGGAACTCCGCCGGGGCCAGCAGGCCGCGCTCGGGGTGCTGCCAGCGGACCAGCGCCTCCACGCCGGTGCAGCGGCCCGAGGCCAGGTGCAGCACCGGCTGGTAGTGCAGCACCAGCTCGTCGCGGACGAGGGCGTCGCGCAGCTCGCCGGCCAGCGTCGCGCGCCGCTCGGCCGCGGTGCGCAGGTCGGGGTGGAACACGTGCACCCGGTTCCGGCCGGCGGCCTTCGCCGCGTACATGGCGAGGTCGGCGTCGCGGACCAGGTCGGTGGAGCGCAGGTAGCGGTGACCCCGAGGTGCCGGCGATGCCGATGCTGGCCCCGAGCCGGACGACGCGGCCGCCGAGCTCGAAGGGCCGCGCGAGGGTGCGGCGCAGCCGCTCCGCCAGCGCCTCCGCCTCGTCGGGTGCGCAGTCCCGCGTGAGGACGACGAACTCGTCGCCGCCGAGCCGCCCCACGGTGTCGCCCTCGCGGACGGCGGCGGTCAGCCGGGCGGCGATCTCGCGGAGCAGGTCGTCGCCGGTGTCGTGCCCGAGCGAGTCGTTGACCTCCTTGAACCCGTCGACGTCCAGGAAGAGCGCGGCGACCGGACGGCGCGGCGCGGACAGGTCGGCGTCGATGAGCTCGTGCAGGTGGGAGCGGTTGGGCAGGCCGGTGAGCGCGTCGTGCCGCGCCTGCCAGGCCGAGGTCCGTTCGGCGCGCACCCGGGAGGTCACGTCGGTGTGGGTCAGCACGATGTTGCCCGCCTCGTCGACCCGCGAGGCCTGCATGTGGAACCACCGGGTGCCCGACGCGAGCCGCACCGGGAGGTCGGCGGTGGCGCTGTCGCGCAGGCCCATGGAGAGCTCGCGGACGCCGGCCAGCAGCGCGCGGCTGTGCTCGTCGTCGCGCACCCGGAGGGCGAAGGCGAAGTAGTCGCCGCCGACGGGGACGCGGAAGCGGTCGTCGTCGAGGTCCTCGGCGGCCTGGGTCCAGGCGGAGTTCGCCAGCAGGATCCGCCCGTGCGCGTCGATCAGCAGCGTCGGCGAGGGCAGCGCGTCGAGGACGGCCTCCACCAGCAGCGGTGCGCCGGGGCGGTCGCCGCCGCGGTGCCGCACGTCGGCGGGCAGGGCCCGGCCGGTCCGTCGTCGCACTGCTTCCCACCCCCGTCGTCGTGGACGCCGGTGACGTCCTCCGCTTCTCCATCGGCACACGCGCTCGGCGGAACACCTCCGGACGGAATGGCTCGCCCCAAGGGGTGAGCGCCGTCACCCCTCCCGCGTCTGGTCGGCGATCCAGCGCAGGTAGGCCGGGTTGCCGCCCAGCACCGGCAGCGCCAGCACGCACGGGACGTCGTAGCCGTGCAGCTCGACCACGCGGGCGACGACGGCGTCGACCAGCGCCCGCCGGGTGTGCAGCGCGACCCGGGCCTCGGGCTCGTCGTGCACCTCGCCGGCCCAGCGGTACACCGACCGGACCGCGGTGACGTGCTGCCCGCAGGCGACCAGCCGCTCCTCGACCAGGGTGCGGGTCAGCGCGACCAGCCGCTCGGGGTCCGCGTCGGTGACGACGATCTCGCAGCACTCCACGTCCACGGAGCCGATCCTGGCGCACGGCGGCCGGAGCGCGACGTCGGCGGGTTGAGCACTCGCGGTCCGGGGGTAGGGGGCTCCCCATGACCGACGAGAAGACGATCGACATCGACGGCGAGACCTACGTGCTGCGTCACGACGGCGAGGGCCTGCAGGTGGGCCGCCGCATCGACGGCGACGTGACCTGGCTCGACACCGTCGCCGACAGCCTGCTGCCCGAGGCCGCCCGCTCGGCGCTGTCGTCCGGCGACACCTCGGACGAGGCCCTGCAGACCGCCGTGCGCGGCGTGCTCGAGGCCGAGGTCAAGCGCGGCGGCTGAGCCGACCGGCACGAGAGCACGGGGTGGTCGCGGGGAACCGCGACCACCCCGTGCTGCGTCTCAGCGGTGCCCGCGCCCGGGGCCGTGCCCGCTACCGGGACCGGCGCCGGGACCGTTGCCGCCGGCCGGGCCGGGGGCGGCGCGCTCGCGGTCCTGCTGGCGGGCCCGCTCCTCCGCGACGGCCCGCTCCCAGGCATCGGCCAGCTCGCGCAGCCGCTGCGCGGTGCGGTCCTGCAGCTCCTGCCAGGTCGGCAGCCGGGGCTGCCGGGGGGCGGGGGCCGCGGCCGGCGGCGGTGCGGGGGCGGGTGCTGCCGCCGGGGCGGGAACGGGCGCGGGAGCCGGGGCGGCCGCCGGCGGCGCGGCCGCGGCGGGCGCCCGGACGACCTGGGGCGCCGGCGCGGGGTCCGCGGCGGGGGCCGGCTCGACCTCCGGTGCCGGCTCGGCCGGGGGCGGGTCCGGCACCGGGGTGGTCCCGAGCTGGCCCAGGGTCACCGGGGCGCCGGCGGGCCAGGCCGCGTCGAGCGCCGACCACCGCGCCCACGACTCCGGATCGAGCAGCGAGGGCAGCAGCGCGGCGACGGCTCCCCGGTCGAGGTGGTCCGCCGCGGCCGCGGCGAGGGCGAGCGCGGCGTCGACGTCGCAGGCCGCCGTCGTCAGGAAGTTCTGCCCCTCGGCGCAGCCGGCCCGGTCGGCCAGCACCCCGCCCAGCTGAGCGACCAGCGCGGCCGCGCTGTCGGCGTCGTCAGCGGTCAGCTCACCCGGCAGCAGCTCGGCCAGCTCCGGAGCCGCGGGAACGGGCAGCGACTGCACGGTGAGGAAGGCCGGGCCGGCGCCGATCGGCCACCGGGCCACCTCGCCGGCGAGCAGCACCTCGCCGTCACCGGCCGACCCGGCGCGCCGGAGGACCGCCGCGACCTCGCTGTTCTCGCTGCGCACCCGCACCGGCGCGGCGACGTCGCCCATCGGAGTCACCAGCACCGGCCGGTCGCGGTCGTTGCGCAGGGTGATCGCGGTGCCGTCCACGCAGGCCTCGACCGGGAACCGCTCGGGCACGCCACCGCGGACCTCGTCGGAGCTGCACAGCGCCGGCGCGCGGTCGGCGGCGGGAGCCGCCGCGGCCGAGGGGGTGTGCAGCAGCGGCAGCACCAGCAGGAGCGCCAGTGCGCGGCGCCTCACGTCGGGAACCCGCAGATCGGCTGCGCCAGCGCGCCCACCTGCCGGAGCGCGGCGGAGACGTCGGCGCCGGCCGGCTCGTCCCGCGAGCCGTCGGCGACTCCGCCGAGCGCGCCGACCAGGTCGTCCAGCGCCGCATCCAGCTCGGCCGGTCCGTCCTGGTCCCGCACGTCGGCGAGCACATCGCGCAGGTCGCGGGCGACCTGGCTGACCTGGGTGCGGGCCTCGACGTCCGGGCCACCGAGCAGCGCGCCCAGCGAGACCGGCAACCGGTCCAGCCCTCCGACGCCGGCGAGCCGGGTGCAGAACTCCGGCGCGTCCTCGGGTGCCTCGTAGGACGGCAGCGCGGCGTCCGCGGGCCGCACGTCGTCGTCCGGTCCGCAGGCCACCGCGGCGGCGAGCACCAGCAGCGCCGCGCCGAGACGACGGGGACCGAGGAGCTGCACCCGGGCACGGTAGGTCGGCGCGAACGCTGCGTGGTCGCCGCCGGCCCGGCGTCACCCGGTCGGGCGACCGCCGATCGGGTCGCCGGCGCAGGGGTGGACCGGCAGGGCAGACATGGCCATTTCTGCCCCTGAGGGGTGCGGCCTCACCCCGAGGGGTGAGGCGCGTTCACCGGGCGGCTCCACGTCCCGATGGGACGACGTGACGATCCCTCCGCGCGCCCGCCGCCTCCGGGCTGCCGCCGTCGTCGCCTGCTCCGCGCTGCTGCTGCTCGCCGGCTGCGAGGCGGGCCCGCACGCGGCGACGCCGGTGGCCGGGAAGGCTCCGGCGACGTCGGAACCCGTCGCGACCCGGGTGGACTGGAAGACCGCCGCCTACGCCGCCCTGGACTGCGCTCCGCGCGACGCGTGGGTGGCCGGTGGGCTACCCGGCGAGCTGTGGGACGCCGAGACCGTGCGGCGCAGCGTCGCGGACGTGACCGGCGACGGCGCCGACGAGGTGCTCGTGCAGCTCGGCTGCCCGTCGGCGGTCTCGACCCCGGCCGAGCGCGTCGCCGTCTTCGACGTCCGCGGCTCCGCGCCGCGGCTGATCGGCGTCCTGGGTGAGGAGCTGTTCCTGACCCGGGCGGCCGTCACCGCCGACGGGACGACGGTGGAACTCACCGGGCCGACCGTCGCGGGCACGGACCCGTACTGCTGCCCCGGCCACACGGGCTCGGTGACCTACGCGTGGGACGGCGCCCTCTTCGTCGTCCGGTCGCTGACCGAGACCCCGGCGGCACCGGACGTGCGCGCCGCGTCCTGAGCGGCTCTCCGTCACTCTCTTTGTAGCAGTTCTGGTCAAGGCTCATGAGGCCGATTTTTTCGTTCTACGGTCGCGGGCCTCACGAACGGAGCTGACGCCGTGGACCCGCTGACCACCGCAACCTTCGCCCTGCCCGACACCCTGGCTGCCAAGGCCGATCCGGCGCTGATCGCCGCCGACGAGGCGCACCTCGCGGCCATCGCCGCGAGCCTCGCGCGGTCCGTCGCGGAGCTCACCGAGCGCCTCGACGCCGAGCGCCGCGCACCCGGCGGGGACGGCCAGGCCGCGCTCGACCGCGACCTGGAGATCCACCGGCTGACCGCCCGGCTGCGCACCCTGCGCCGGTTCGGCCTCGACCTCTGCCTCGGCCGGATCGTCGCTGCCGACGTCGAGCCGGTCTACGTGGGGCGGCTGGGGCTCACCGACACCACCGGCCGGCGGCTGCTGGTCGACTGGCGCTCCCCCGCCGCCGGGCCGTTCTTCGCCGCGACGCACGCCTCCCCGATGGGGCTGGTGAGCCGGCGCCGGTACCGGTGGACGCGCGGGCGGATCACCGACTACTGGGACGAGGTGTTCACCCCCGAGGGGCTCGAGGGGCACGCGGCGCTGGACGACCAGTCCGCGTTCATCGCCAGCCTCGGCAGCACGCGCTCGCCGCGGATGCGGGACGTGCTGGGCACGATCCAGGCCGACCAGGACGCGATCATCCGCGCGGGCTCGGCCGGTGCGCTCGTCGTCGACGGCGGTCCGGGCACCGGGAAGACCGTCGTCGCCCTGCACCGCACCGCCTACCTGCTGTACGCCGACGCGGCGGTCGGTCACGACCGGGGCGGGGTGCTGGTCGTCGGGCCGCACGAGCCGTACCTGGCCTACGTGTCCGACGTGCTGCCGAGCCTCGGCGAGGAGGGCGTGCGGACGGCGACGCTGCGCGACCTGGTGCCGGAGGGCGCCGCCGCGGTTCCCGAGCCCGACGACGAGGTGGCTCGGCTCAAGGCGACCGCGCGGGTGGGCGAGGCGATCGAGGCGGCCGTGCGCTTCTACGAGGAGCCGCCGTCGGCCGGGCTGACCGTGGAGACGCCGTGGTCGGACCTGCGGCTGAGCGCCGCCGACTGGGCCGAGGCGTTCGAGGTCGCCGATCCCGGCACCCCGCACAACGAGGCGCGCGAGCAGGTGTGGGCCGAGCTGCTGGACCTGCTGCTCGAGCGGGGCGAGGACGCCGACGTCTCCCCCGACGAGCTGCGCACCCTGCTGGAGCAGGACCGCGAGCTGCGGGCGGCGTTCGACCGGGCGTGGCCGCTGCTCGAGGCGACCGACGTCGTCGGGGACCTGTGGTCGGTGCCGGCCTACCTGCGGCGGTGCGCGCCGTGGCTGACGGCCGACGAGGTGCGGGTGCTGCAGCGGGCCGATGCCGGCGCGTGGACCCTGGCCGACCTGCCGTGGCTGGACGCGGCGCGCCGGCGGCTGGGCGATCCCGGCATCGAGCGGCGGCGGCGCGCGCAGGCGGCGGTCACCGCGCGGGAGCGGGAGCGGATGGCCGGGGTCATCGACGAGCTGATCGCCGCCGACGACTCCGAGCTGCTGCTGATGACCTCGCTGCGGCACGGCGACCTGCGGGACGCGCTGCTCGACGAGGCGGCACTGCCCACCGCCGAGCGCGATCCGCTGGCCGGGCCGTTCGCGCACGTCGTGGTGGACGAGGCGCAGGAGCTGACCGACGCGGAGTGGCAGATGCTCCTGCTCCGCTGCCCGTCCGGGAGCGTCACCATCGTCGGCGACCGGGCGCAGGCGCGGCACGGGTTCGCCGAGCCGTGGGAGGAGCGGCTGGCGCGCGTCGGGGTGCGCGACGTGCGCCTGGCCTCGCTGACCGTCAACTACCGGACGCCGGCCGAGGTGATGGCCGAGGCCGAGACGGTCATCCGGGCCGCGCTGCCGGACGCGAACGTGCCGACGTCGATCCGCAGCAGCGGGGTGCCGGTCCGGTACGGGTCGGTGGGGTCGCGGGACGCGGTGCTGGCGGACTGGCTGGCCGAGCACCCCGAGGGCATCGGCTGCGTCATCGGCGACCCGTCGTTCCCCGGCACCGAGCGGGTCCGCTCGCTCACGCCGGTGCTGGCGAAGGGGCTGGAGTTCGACCTCGTCGTCCTCGTCCGGCCCGAGTCGTGGGGTGGTGGCATCGAGGGCGCGGTGGACCGCTACGTCGCGATGACCCGCGCGACGCAGCGGCTCGTCGTCCTCAGCTGATCACTCGAAGTACCGCCGCGGCGCCTCGACCAGCATCAGCCGGACCTGCTCCTCGGTGACGCCTCGCTCCCGCAGCATCGGCAGCACGTCCTTGCTGATGTGGGTGAAGTTCCAGTTCGGCGCGATCTGCTCCTTGGCGGCCTGCGCCTCGACCCCGGGGAAGTAGTCGATGTAGCAGCTCGCGTCGTGCGCCAGCACCATCCGGTCGGCGTAGCCGCGCTCGGCCAGCGCGACGATCGTGTCCACCCGCGAGGACGTCGGGTTGTAGATGTCCAGGCCGAAGCGGTCCATCCCGAGCAGGCAGCCGGCCTCGGCGAGCTCGCTGAGGTAGTCCAGGTCGTTGGTGTCGCCGGCGTGCCCGATGACCACCTTGGTGAGGTCGACGCCCTCGTCGCGGAACACCTGCAGCGCCATCCGCCCGGCCTGGTTGGCGACCGAGGTGTGCACGGTGATCGGGGCGCCGGTGGCGCGGTGGGTAGCGGCGACGGCGCGCAGGTTCCGCTCGACCCCGGGGGTCAGCCCCTTGGCCTCGACCACGCACTTGAGGAACGCGGCCTTCACCCCGGTGCGGGCGATGCCGTTCGTGATGTCGGAGGTGAAGTCGTCCACCATCGGGTCGCGCGGCAGGTCGAGGAGCAGCCCGGGGCCGCGGTGCTCGTACTGGTGCGGCAGCTCGTCGTAGGTGTAGAGGCCGGTGGCCACGATGATGTTGAGGTCGGTCTGCTCGGCGACCCGCTGCACCCGCGGGATGTAGCGGCCCAGCCCCCACACCGTCGGGTCGAGGATCGTGTCGATGCCGAGCGCCTTGAGCTCGTTCAGCTGGGTGACCGCGTCGGCCACCCGCTCGTCCTCGTCCCACCAGTCGCCGTCGCCGTAGTTCTGCACGTGCTCGGTGGAGAGCACGAACACGTGCTCGTGCATGAGGGTCGCCCCCATGTCTGCGGTGTCGATGGGGCCACGGACGGTCTCGACGGTGGGCATGGCTTTCCCCTCGGGTGGTGGGCGTGCGGCTCAGCGCACCGGCTGCCAGTCGGTCGCTTCGCGCAGGGCGGGCTTGAGCACCTTGCCGCCGGGGTTGCGGGGCAGCGGCTCGGTGCGGACGTCGAGGAACTGCGGCACCTTGAAGTCGGCGAGGTGCTCGCGGGCGAAGGCGAGCAGCTCGGCCGGGTCGAGCGTGCGCCCGGGCAGCGGGACGACGACAGCGCCGACCTTCTCGCCCATCATCGAGTCGGTGACGCCGATGACGGCGACCTCGCCGACCGCCGGGTGCGCGGCCAGGGCGTTCTCCACCTCGACGCAGTACACGTTCTCGCCGCCGCGGTTGATCATGTCCTTCTTGCGGTCGACGACGTAGACGCGGCCGTCGTCGTCGATGCGGGCCAGGTCGCCGCTGTGCAGCCACCCGTCGACGAAGGTCTCCGCGGTCTGCTCGGGCTTGCGCCAGTAGCCGGCCACGACGTGCGGGCCGCGGATGAGCAGCTCCCCCACCCCGGTGTCCGGGTCGGGCCGGTCGAGCCGGACGTCGACCACCGGGGCCGGGTAGCCGACGGAGTCGGCGTGCTCGGCGGCGTCCTCGTGCGGCAGGTAGGTGGACACCGACGAGGTCTCGGTGAGCCCGAAGCCGTTGCCGACGCGGGCGGTCGGGAACGCCTGCTGGATGCGGTGCACCAGGTCGGGCGCGATCGGCGCGCCGCCGTAGCTCAGCGAGATGACCGAGGAGGTGTCGACGTCGGCGAAGCCGGGCTGCTGGAGCGCCAGCCAGTAGATGGCCGGCACGGTGGTGAGGACGTCGACCCGCTCGTCCTGGATCGCGCGGAGGAACGCACCCACCTCGAACGTCGGCATGACCACCGACGTCCCGGCGAGCGCGGTCACGACCAGCAGCTGGGAGTTGCAGCCGGTGACGTGGAACAGCGGCACCGAGATCAGCGTGGTGCGGGGCTCGCGGCCGAGGTCCAGGCAGCGCAGGCAGGTCTCGATGTTGGACAGGAAGTTCTCGTGGGTGGTCATCGCACCCTTGGGGAAGCCGGTCGTCCCGCTCGTGTAGAAGATCCCGGCCAGATCGGTGTGCTGCGGGTCGGCCGGCTCCACCGGCTCGCCGTCCGGGAGCGGGGCGCCGGGCTCGACGACGAAGGCGGCGCCGGAGTCCTCGACGACGTAGCGGACCTCGGGCTCGGCGAAGCGGGTGTTCACCGGGACGACGACGCCGCCGGCGAGCAGCGTGCCCCAGAACGCGTAGACCCAGTCGTTGCCGTTGGGCAGCCGGTTGGCGACCCGGTCCTCCGGCTGCACCCCGGCCGCGCGGAGGCCGCCGGCGACACGGGCGGCGCGGTCCCAGAGCTGCCGGTAGGTGACCCGCTCACCGCCGAGCTCGACCAGGGCCTCGCCGTCGGGATGGCGGTCGACGGCGGCGCGGAGCAGCCGGATCAGGTTCTGCGGCAGGTCGCGGTAGCGGCGGATGCCGTCGGGGCCCACGTCGGTGCCCTCGCGGTCGAACGGGTAGGCCATGCCGACCTCGAGACGTCGTCGTCCGGTGCTGGTGCCCGGAGTCTGTCCGGACCGGCGCCGCGCGTCCAGACGATCGCGTCGCGGGTCAGGCGTTCCCGCGGCGCCGCCGCACGGCCCGGACGCCGAGCACGACGGAGGCCACGATGAGGAAGCCGCCGATGCCCTGCAGCCCCGGGGAGTCGTCGGCGCCGCCGAGGACGACGGCCAGGACGCCGAGGACGAACAGCGCCTCGACCCCGACGGTGGTGAGCAGCGACCTCATGCCGCCATCGTGCACGCCCGCGGGAACGCCGTCCCCACCCGCATGCGCCTGCGCGTGGTCTCCCCGCCCCGGGAGACCACGCTCGTGCGCATCCGGGCGGTCAGCGGCGGCGCTTGCGGGTGCCGAACAGCCCGCGGGTGATCTCCCGCCCGAGCGACGACGCCGCCGAGCGGGCGAAGGACCGGAACGCCGAGGAGCCGAGGATCTGCGTGACGACGCTCTCCTCCTCCGGTTCCGGACGGCGGGGCCGGCGCGGCTCGGGGTCGGCGTCGGGGAGCCGCACCTCGGGCGCGGGCTCCGCGGGGGCCGGCGGCGGGGCGAGCCGGGCGGCCAGCCGCTCGTAGGCCGAGTCGCGGTCGACCGGCCGGCCGTAGCGGGCCTGCAGCGGCGAGGCGTCGACGGCCTGCTGCAGCGCGGCGGGGTCGGCCGGTGCCATGAGCGAGCGCGGGGAGCGCATCATCGTCCAGGCGACGGGGGTGGGCGTGCCCCGCTCGGAGAGCACGGTGACCGCGGCCTCGCCGGTGCCGAGCGAGGTGAGCATGCCCTCGACGTCGTAGTCGTCGGACTTGGGGAACGTCTTCACCGTCTTGCGCAGCGCGGTGGCGTCCTCGGGGGTGAAGACGCGCAGCGCGTGCTGCACCCGGTTGCCGAGCTGGCCGAGCACCGCCGAGGGCACGTCGCCGGGGTTCTGCGTCACGAAGAAGACGCCGACGCCCTTGGAGCGGATCAGCCGCACCGTCTGGGTCACGGACTCGAGGAACGCCTTGCTCGCCCCGGAGAACAGCAGGTGCGCCTCGTCGAAGAAGAAGACCAGCTTCGGCTTGTCCACGTCGCCGACCTCGGGCAGCTCCTCGAACAGCTCGGCGAGCAGCCACATGAGGAAGGTGGAGAACAGCGCCGGCCGGTCCTGCACCGCGGCCAGCTCGACGGCGCTGATGACGCCGCGCCCGTCGGCGGCGGTGCGGATCAGGTCGGCCGGTTCGAAGGCGGGCTCGCCGAAGAAGACGTCGCCGCCGAGCTGCTCCAGGCCGATCAGCTCGCGGAGCAGCACGCCGGCGGTGCTCGCCGACAGCCCGCCGAGCCGCTTGAGCTCGGGCTTGCCCTCGTCGCTGACCAACCAGCTGATGACGGAGCGGAGGTCCTTGAGGTCCAGCAGCGGCAGCCCGGCCTCGTCGGCGTAGTGGAAGACCAGCCCGAGCGAGCTCTCCTGCGTGGCGTTGAGGTCGAGCACCTTGGCGAGCAGCACGGGGCCGAAGTCGGTCATCGTCGCGCGCAGCGGCACGCCGGGGCCGATGCCGCCGAGCGACAGGTACTCGACGGGGAAGCCGGTGGCCGCCCAGTCGTCGCCGGTGACGGCGATGCGCTGGGTGACGCGGTCGCCGCCCTCGCCGGGGTGCGCGAGCCCGCTCAGGTCGCCCTTGATGTCGGCGACCACGACCGGCACCCCGGCGGCGGAGAGCTGCTCGGCCATCAGCTGCAGCGACTTGGTCTTGCCGGTGCCGGTCGCGCCGGCGACGAGGCCGTGCCGGTTGAGCATCGCCAGCGGCAGCCGCACCTGGGCGTCGGGGTGCGCCGTCCCCTCGTGGACCACCGAGCCCAGCGCGAGCGCCGGGCCGGGTGCTGCGTAACCGGTGGCGATCCGGGCGGCGACGTCGTCGCCGGGGGCCGGGGTCTGGTCGGGCGTCGTCACGGCTCGGACGCTAGCGGCCGGGAGGCCGTGGGGCAGGCCGAGCTGCGCGGTTGCCGGAACGGCAACGGCGGTGGCGGGCGCGGGCCCCGCCCGGCGAGAGTGGTCCGGTGACCGACGCCCGACCGCCCGCCCCCGAGACCTTCCCGACCGAGGGATACGCCGGCGACCCGGCCGTGGCCGCGGAGTGGGACGAGCGCTACGGCGCCGACCCCGACCGGTTGTGGAGCGGCCGTCCCAACGGTGCGCTCGTGGCGGAGGTCGCCGACCTGCCGCCGGGGCGGGTGCTCGACGTCGGCTGCGGCGAGGGGGCCGATGCCGTGTGGCTGGCCGGCCGCGGCTGGGACGTCACGGCGCTCGAGGTGTCCGGGGTCGCCCTGGAGCGCGCGGCCCGGCACGCGCGGGACGCCGGGGTCGCCGTCCGCTGGGTGCACGCCGGCCTGGTCGAGGCCGCGCTGCCGCCGGGGTCGTTCGAGCTCGTCTCGGCGATGTACCCGGCGCTGCTGCGCACCCCGGACGCCGCCGCCGAGCGGGCGCTGCTGGCAGCGGTCGCCCCCGGCGGGGTGCTGCTGCTGGTGCACCACGCGGGGATGGAGTCGCACGTGCCGGAGGAGGGCCGGCCCGACCCGGCCGACTACGTGTGGCCGTCGATGGTGGCCGCGCTGCTCGACGAGGACTGGCAGGTGGAGGTCGACGAGGTGCGGCCGCGGGTGGTGCCCGAGGGCGGCGCCGGCGCGCACCACGCGGACGACGTCGTGCTGCGGGCCCGCCGGCTGCGCTGAGCGCCGCTGCGGCCGGGGGCGGCCGAGCGCGGGACGTGATCGACTGCGCCTGTGGCTCTCGTGGACCGGCTGGACCGCCTGCAGCGCCGCCACCGGGCGGCCGGCTTCCCGATCGCCGTCGTCTACAAGTACGTCGACGACTCCGGCCCGTTCCTGGCCGCGCTGATCACCTACTACGCGTTCGTCTCGCTGTTCCCGCTGCTGCTGCTGTCGACGACCATCCTCGGGTTCGTCCTGGCCGGGAACCCGGAGCTGCAGGAGCGGCTCATCGACTCCGCGCTCAGCCAGCTGCCCGTGGTCGGCGAGCAGCTGGGCGAGCCGCAGAGCCTGAGCGGCGGCACCACCGCCGTCGTCATCGGTGTGCTGGGCGCGCTGTACGGCGGGCTCGGCGTCGCCCAGGCGCTGCAGCACGCCATGAACACCGCGTGGAACGTGCCGCGCAACGACCGGCCCAACCCGTTCCTGGCCCGCGGCAAGAGCCTGGTCCTGCTGGCCACGGCCGGCGGGTCGCGGTGATCGGGACGACGGCGCTGTCCACCATCGGTGCGGCGGACGCGGGATCGTTCGGCGGGGTCGTGCGGACCCTGGTGCTCATCGCCTCGGTGCTGATCAACGGGGTCATCTTCACGTTCGCGTTCCGGCTGGGGACGAGCCGCTCGGTGAGCGTGCGCGACGTGCTGCCGGGAGCGCTGCTCGCCGCGGTGGTGTGGCAGCTGCTGCAGACCTTCGGGGTCACCTACGTGAGCCGGGTGGTGGCCAACGCCAGTGCGGTCAACGGGGTGTTCGCCCTGGTGCTCGGGCTGCTGGCGTTCCTGTACCTGGCGGCGGTGTTCGCGGTGCTGTGCGTCGAGGTCAATGTGGTGCGCGTCGACAAGCTCTACCCGCGGGCGCTCCTCACGCCGTTCACCGACGCCGTCGACCTCACCCCCGGCGACCGGCGCAGCTACACCGGCAAGGCGAAGGCCGAGCGGCACAAGGGGTTCGAGACGGTGCACGTCACCTTCGACCCGCCGGACCGGCCGGGCGGCTGAGCGCGGCTCACCAGTGCCGCATGTCGACCGGCCAGCAGTCGACGACCTCCTCGCCGTCGACGACCCACATCCGCTCGTGCTGGGAGACCGTCGGGTCGATGTGCGCGGGCACCAGGCGCACCCGGTCGCCGAGCGCGGGCAGGGTGCCGCCGTCGGCCGCGGCGACGATGGTGTGCTCGTCGGAGCAGTAGAGGACGGCGGCGCCGGGCAGGGTCGGGTCGCCGTGGTCCATGCCGAAGGCCTTGAGCCCGGCGTCGGCGACCGCCCAGCCGCCGGCCGCGTTCACCGAGACGACGGTGGCGAGGACGGTGAGCGCCTGCTCGAAGGGGACGTCGTCCTGCGCGGCGTAGGCGGTGTCCATGAGCGCGTAGGAGCCGGCCTGGAGCTCGGTGACGACGGCGTTGGTGCGCCAGGTGCCGGTGCCGCCGCCGGAGAGGACGTCGCCGCCGACGTCGGCATGCGCCGTCGTCAGCAGGTCCATGGCCTTCGCCGTCTTGCGGACGCGGTCGTCGCGGTCGGGGACGAGCATCAGGTGGCCCTCGTAGCCCATGACGCCGCGGACCTCGAGGCCCGCGGCGCGCGCGGCGTCGGCGAGGCGGCCGGCGTCCTCGGGGGCGCAGCCGCAGCGGGGCAGGCCGACGTTGACGTCGATGAGCACCTCCCGGACGCCGCCGTCGACCGCTGCCCGCAGGACGGCGTCGGAGTCGACGGCGACGGTCACCCGGGCGCCGGCCTCGACCACGGCGCCGAGCCGGCGCATGTCGAGCACCTCGTTGGCCAGCAGCAGGTCCTCCCCCAGGCCGGCGGCGGCCATGACCTCGACCTCGCGGATGGTGGCGCAGGTGAAGCCGGTGTGCCCGAGCTCGGCCTGGCGGCGGGCCAGGCCGCTGGTCTTGTGCGCCTTGACGTGCGGCCGGAGCCGCCGCCCCGGCCAGACCTCGGCCATCGTGGCGAGGTTCCGCTCGAGCGCGCCCTCGGTCGACGACGAGGGCGGGGGTGGGGAGTTCGTCGAGCCGCATGCCCGCGACCCTGTCAGAAGACGATCACGCTCGGCCAGCCCCGCCTCGATCCGGCGGCGGGCCGTTCCGACAGGCACGGGTACGGAGGAGCGCATGGGCGAGGAGCCGCAGCTGCGGTGGCGCACCGCTTCTGCGGTGGACCTGCCGCTCGTCGAGGCGGCGGAGCTCGACTACATCCGCCAGCGGGAGCCCGACCAGGAGGCGGCGTGGCTGGCCGCGCTCGACCGCAACCGGCGGCTGTGGGGCGAGAACCTGGAGCGGACCACCGTCGTCGAGCTGGACGGAGCGCCCGTCGGCTACGGGATGTGGACCGTGCTGGACGGCGTCGCCACGGTGGTCACCCTGCACGTCTCGCCGGCGCACCGGCGCCTCGGCCTGGGCCGCCGGCTGCTGGACGCCGTCGCCGACCATGTCCGGCGCGGCGGGCACGCCGCTCTGGCTCTGGGGGTGCACCGGGAGAACCCGGCCCGCCGGCTCTACGAGGCGGCCGGCTTCCGGTGCACCGGTGAGGACGGCGAGTACGTGCTGTTCCGCCGCGACCTGGCCGGCTGATCCGGGGCGCGACGCTCCCGCGGAAGCGCGCGACGTTCCCGCGGGAACGTGCATCAGGCGCGATCCGCCGTTCCGCGGAAGCGCAGAGCGGAGGGGTCAGCCGGCGTCGGCCACCCGCTGCGCGAGCCAGTCGGGCATCGCCGGGGACGGCCGCGGGAACCGCCGCAGCTCCTCGACGTAGGCCTCGACCGGCAGCGGATCCCCGGCCGGCTCGAGGTTGTAGTTGAACCCCGGGCTCAGCTGCCCGGCGGCGCGGTCGACGGTGAACTGCAGCTCCAGCCAGGTACCGCGGTCCGGCGTCCACATCAGCTGCTTGAGCTCCTCGACCGCCGCACGCACCTCGGCGGGCGCGCCCTGCAGGTCGACCGACCCCTCCTCCGTGGTGGCGGTGAGCCGGTCGCGACGCCGGTCGCCGATGAGCAGCGCGGCGTAGCTGAGGTGGGTCCACTCCTCCGGAGCGGCGTCGATCAGGCCCCCGGCGATCTCGCGGACGACGTCCGTCTGGTCCCGCTCCGGGGGGATGCTGTCGGCGAGCTGCCAGGCGACGGTCACGCCGTCCGCCGCGAGCAGATGCCCGGCCGCCTTGAGGACGTCGAGCACCACCTTCGGCGGCTCGTCGACCGTGTGGAGCAGGACGACGGCCGGCTCGTCGCCCTCGCGCTCGGCGATCTGGCGGGTCTTCACCGCGTAGATGTAGGCGTTGAGCTTGGCCCGCAGCTCCTCGGCCAGCGCCGTTGCGGTGTCGGGCGTGTAGGGCCGGTCCTCGGTGACGAGGAGGGTGAGCAGCCCGTCGGAGGCCCGGGCGATGGAGTCGATCGTCTGCGCGTCACGTACGGCCACGCAGCCATCCTCACACCGGCTCCCGCCGACCCCAAGGGCGGAGCGGGACGGCTAGCGGTCGGCGCGGCGCTGGTAGCGGGCGGCGCGCTTGGTGGCGGCGGCGCGCTTGCGCTCGCTCTCCAACCGCTGGCGCTCGATGCCGGCGCGGTCGCGCAGCGCCAGGGCGGTGCCCACGGGGTAGCCGGCCTTCTTCACCCGCGTCTCGGTCGACTCGGCGATGTAGGCGGTCGAGTAGATGAGCGCCAGGAAGATCCCGAGCAGGCACATGCCGACGCGCAGCCCGAAGCTGCCCGGCACGAAGACCATGATGAGCGCGATCGGGATGACGAGCTGGACCATGCTGCGCGTGGTGTGCCGCAGCCACCAGGTGCTCGTGGTGGTGTCGAACAGGACCCAGCCGCGGTGCTTGCGGGGCAGCCGACCACCCAGGGCGTACCAGAACCAGCGGTGCGGAGCGGGCCGGACGATCGGCTCCTCGGCGATGCTGTCGATCGGGCCGGTCATGACTGGTCACCCCGAGCACTGGCGGCGTCGCGGGACCGGGCGAGCGCGTCCTGCGACGTCGTGATGACGCGAGTCAGCACCTCGTGCAGGTGGACGAGCTCCTCGACGGGCATGCCGAGCCGCTCGACGATACCGGCCGGGATCTTCTCCGCCTCCGCGCGCAGCGCCTTGCCCTCGTCGGTCAGCGCGAGCGCGAGGTTGCGCTGGTCCTCGGGGTCCCGCTCGCGGCGCAGCAGACCGGCCGCTTCGAGCCGCTTGAGCAGCGGCGAGAGCGTGCCCGGGTCGAGCTGGAGCAACTGCGAGAGCTTCTTGACCGACGACGTGCCGTACTGCCAGAGCGCCAGCATCACCAGGTACTGCGGGTGGGTGAGCCCCAGCGGCTCGAGCACCGGCCGGTAGATCGCCACCACGTTGCGGGCGGCCACGGACAGCGCGAAGCACACCTGGCGGTCGAGCGCGAGGACGTCCTCCGCCTCGAGGGCGGTCGGCACCTCGGCCACGTCGGACTTCATGGCTCCAGCGTAACACCGGGTGCACCAATGATTGGTGCACCATGCGTCACACCGGCGGTTCACCCGTCGACGTACCGCTCCCGCTCCACCACGAACTGGCCGGTGGCCGTGTTCGCGTCGACGAACTCCGGCAGCAGCGGGATCCGCACCGTCACCGTCACGCACACCGAGAACCGCTCCCCCGGCACCAGCACCGGCGTGTACGAGCCGGCGGCATCGCAGTCCGAGCCGGCCGGCGCGTAGGCAACCCGCACGTCGGTCGCGTCCACCGACTGGTCCTCCACCGCCAGCTCCGCTGCCCGCAGGGCCTGCGCCTGGCCGGTCACCGGGTCGGCGGCCGTCGCGAGTGCCCGGCCCGCCTCGCGCGCGGCAGCATTCGCGGCGAACACCCCGCGTTGCACCGCCGAGAACCCGGCCACGATGTAGACCAGCGGCACCAGGGCGACCAGAGCGATGAACACGAACTCCACCAGCGCCGATCCGCGCTCGCCCTCCAGCTGCCCGAGCCGGGCGCGCAGCCACCTCACGCGCCCTCCTTCACCGCGCGGCCGGTGACCTCCAGCGGCAGCAGGTCGCCCAGCGCCGACAGCAGCGAGGGCACCGCCCCCGAGCAGCGCACCACCACCAGCGTCATGCCGCTCGGGTCGGCCTCCTCCTCCGAGGTGCACACCAGCCCCGCCGCGGTCCGGTCGGTCGTCGCCCGCCCGACCACCTCGAGCGTGCGGGCGGCGCCCACCGCCGAGTCGACGTCGGCGTTCGCCGCGAACCGGGCGCCCTCCTGCGCGCTCGCCGTCACCACGTTCCGGACGTGCGCGTAGACCGCCACCTGCAGGATCGCCAGCAGCAGCCCGACGACGAGCAGCGAGACCAGCACGAAGTCGACGACGGCGCTCCCCCGCTCGCCGCCGTCGTCGGCAGGAGACGCGTCAGCCACTGCTCGTGACGGAGGTGAGCGCGTTGGTCACCGCGTCGACGATCGCCGTCCGGAACGGCACGAGGATGGCCAGCACGAGCGCCGCCGTCATCACCGTGATCATGACCCAGCCGGGCACGTCCCCCCGCTCCGGATCGTCGGCCTCGAGCCGGGCGGTCAGGGCGGCCAGAGCCGCCGTCAGGAATGCGAACGGGCGCATGGCGCGTCCTTTCTCCGTGTCCGCCGGCATCACTGCGCCAGCGAGACGATGCTGATCAGTCCCGGGAAGAGGGCGAAGAGGACAGTCACCGGCAGCACGAGGAAGACGACCGGCACCATCATGGCGATCTCCTTCCGGCCACCGGCCTCGAGCAGCCGCCGCTTGCCGGCCTCCCGGACGTCGGCCGCCTGGGCGCGCAGCACCTCGGCGAGCCGGGTGCCGCGCTCGATCGCCACCAGGAGCCCGTCGATGAAGCGGGCCAGCGGATCCAGCGAGGTCCGGTCGGCGACCTGCTGCAGCGCCTCGGTCAGCGGTACCCCGGCACGCGCCCGGCCCAGCGCACCGCCGAGCTCGCGGGCCAGCTCGCCACCGGAGAGGCGGGTGACCCGCGCGATCGCCGCGGCCGGGCTCTCCCCCGCCGTCACCGCCAGCGCGAGCAGCTCGGCGACCACCGGGAACTCCGCGAGCAGCAGCTCCTCGCGCCGGTTCACCTGCTGCGTCAGCCACCAGTCGCGGCCGAGCACGCCGCCGACCAGCCCGGCCACGCAGAGCAGGCCCGCGCTCAGCACGTTCAGGCTCCCGGCCGCCGCCGAGCCGACCCCGGCGACGACGACGCCGCCCAGCAGGCCGAGACCGCCCCACACCACCTGCTCGACGCGGAAGTCCTCGACGGTCATCTCGCCGCCCAGCGCCTCCAGCCGACGGCGCACCGCCGCTCGCCCACCGAGGAAGCGGTCCACCAGCCGGGCGCCGTCCCCGATGGCCGGACCGAACACCCGACGGACGGCGACCAGCAGCCCCGGCTCGGTCGGCGTGCCCAGCAGCCGGGACGGCGGCGGGGTGTCGTGCACGTACGGCGCCAGCCGGTCGACCAGCCGCACCGCGCGGAACGGCGGCGCGTACCGCACCGCGAGGATCAGCCCGCCCGCGGCGACCAGCCCGAGCAGCATCCCGGTGAGGGCCGGGCTCACTGGAGCACCCGCACGTCCTGGGGCAGCCGGCCGATCCGCAGCATGAGCCGGTAGGCGACGAGGCAGACCGCGCCGCCCCCGACCAGGATCACCGTGCCGAGCGGGGTGTCGTAGGCCGACAACGTCGTCGACTGGGTGGCCAGCAGGAGCAGCACCACCCACGGCGCGGCCACGGCCAGGCGCGCGGCGGAGACGACCCAGCCCTGCCGGGTCTCCAGCTCGGCGCGGGCGCGGGCGTCCTCGCGCAGGAACGTCGCGAGCGTGCGCAGCACCCGACCCAGATCGGTGCCGCCCACCTCGCGCGCGACGCGCAGCGTCTCGACGATCCGGTCGCCGACCGGGTCGGCGAGCTCGGCCTTGAGCCGGTCGAGCCCCGGCCCGAAGCGTCCGGTGGAGCGGTAGTCGGCGGCGAAGCGGGCGAACGGCGGCCGCAGCACCTCGGGTCCGCGAGTGCCCAGCGCGGCCAGAGCCTCGGGCAGCGACATGCCCGCCCGCACCGCCGAGGACAGGTTGTCGACGACCTCCGGCCACACCTCGCGCAGGTCGGCCTGCCGCTTGGCCGCGAGCCGGCGCACCTGCGCGTACGGCACCGCGAAGCCGAACAGCCCGAACGCCAGGCTCACCGTCACCGTTCCGGTGGTCACCAGGACGACGACGAGCACCAGCAGCCCGAGCCCGACCTGCAGCGCGAGCAGCTGGGCGGGGTTGATGCCGGTCAGCCCGGCCGCGCCGAGCAGCTGCTGCGTGCGACCCGGCCGCCGCGGGGTCGTCGGCCGCTGCGGCGCCCGCGGACCGCTGCGCCAGATGAGCAGCGCGCCCAGGCCGAACAGCAGGCCGAGCAGCGCCCCGGACTGCGTCATGCCGACAGCCCGGTCATGCCAGCAGCCCGGCGAGGTCGACGCCGCGGGCGGCGAACCGGTCGGCGTGCGGCGGGTAGCCGTCGGCGCCCGCACCAGCCGGCCGTCGCGGGTGGTGAAGACGTCGGCGGTCTCGATGACGCCGCCCTCGGCCCGCCCGGGCAGAGCCACGATCTCCCGCACCCGCCGCTGCCCCGACGGGTCGGTGCCCACGTGCACGACGAGGTCGACGCTGGAGGCCACGGTGGGGACGACGAACGCCGTCCCGATGTTCTCGCCGGCCAGCAGCGGCAGCGTGCACATCTTCACGACGGCCTCGCGGGCGCTGTTCGCGTGCAGCGTGCACATGCCGGGAAGTCCGCTGTTCAGAGCAATCAGCAGGTCGAGGCACTCCTCCTGCCGCACCTCGCCGACGACGATCCGCGAGGGCCGCATGCGCAGCGCCTCCTTGACCAGCCGGCGCAGCGGGATCTCCCCGGCGCCCTCGAGGTTGGGCTGGCGGGTCTGCATGGCGACGACGTCGGGCAGCGGCACCCGCAGCTCGAAGACCTCTTCACAGGTGATCACCCGCTCCTGCGCCGGGATCGCGGCCGCCAGGCAGTTCAGAAGCGTGGTCTTCCCGGCCTGCGTGCCGCCGGACACCAGCACGTTGAGCCCGGCCGCGACCGACGCCTCCAGGAACCGCGCCGCCTGCACCGTGATCGTGCCGAGCGCGATCAGCTCGTCCAGCGAGTGCGCCTGCAGCACGAACTTGCGGATGTTCACCGCCATGTGCCGGCGGGTGATGTCCGGGATGACGACGTGCAGCCGCGACCCGTCGGGCAGAGTCGCGTCGACGAACGGGGTCGACATGTCGATCCGTCGACCCGAGGTGCGCAGCATCCGCTCGACCAGGTCGGCCAGCTCGCCGGGCGCGAGGATCGTCGTCGTCAGCTCCGAACGGCCGCGGCGGGCGATGAACACCCGGCCCGGCTCGTTCACCCAGATCTCCTCCACCTCAGGGTCGTCGAGATAGCGCTGCAGCGGCCCGAACCCGGCCACCCGGTCCAGCACGTCGCGGACGACGGAGTCGGCGTCCCCGATCGGGGGAAGCGCTGAGGTGAGCGCCCGCTCCGAGTAGTCGGCGACGACGTCGCGCACCAGCAGCCGCACCGGCCCGGGGTCGGTGAACGGGTCCAGCCCGCGGCGGCGGATGAGCTCGCGGACCTCCCCGTCCACCACGTCCAGAGCGCTCGCCACGGCCGGACTGTAGGAGAACGGGAGGGTCCGCGACCGGCCGCGATCACGATCTGTGGACGACGGACGGGCAGCTCCACCCACCCGGGTGAACGGTGGACGGCGGCCCGCTCCGACAACCGAGACAGCGACGCCTCGTTTCGGGTTGAGGTCGCGGCGCCCGGGCCGATGTCAGAGCGTCGGCACTACCGGGGAGGGGTCAGCGTGGGTCTGGGCGTCGCCACGAACGTCGCCGCGATGGGCACCCACCGCGCGCTGGCCCGCAACGACGAGGCGATGACCGTCTCCCTGCGCCGGCTCTCCACCGGGCTGCGGATCAACTCCGCCGCCGACGACGCGGCAGGGCTCAGCATCGCCGAGGGCCTACGCGCCCAGATCCGCGGCGGCACGGTCGCCATGCGCAACATCCAGGACGGCATCAACTTGCTGCGCACCGCCGAGGGCGCGCTCGCCGAGACCTCGGCGCTCCTGCAGCGGCTGAGCGACCTGACCGTCCAGCGCCACAACGTCGGCGCCCTCGACAGCACCGCGCTCGCGGCCATCCAGACCGAGACGAGCGGAGTGCGTGCGGAGATCGACCGCATCGCCCGGAGCACCACCTTCAACGGCATCCCGCTGCTCGACGGCACCTTCGAGCGCGACTTCCAGGTGGGCGGGGCCGCCGGCGACACCGTGCGCGTGACCATCCCGGAGGACGGCCGGCCGCTGAATCTGGCCGGCATCCTGCTCTCCGTCGGCAGCGGCCTGGAGGCACCGGCCACCTCGGTCTGGGCGGAATCCGCCGCGCCGGGGCCGGCGCAAGCCGGCCGGCTCCGGCTGACCGGCGGCTTCGGTTCGCCCACCGACGCACCGGGCGAGTTCCGCACACTGGCCGGCACCCTCCACTACGGCGGGCAGGCCTTCGACTTCGGCTCGGTCGACTACACCGGCGCGGTCACCCCGCAGGACCACCTCGACCGGCTCAACGCCGCCGTCACGGGCGCCCTCGGCACCGGCTTCACCACGACGGCGACCGGCCTGCTCTTCACCGGCGCGGTCCCGGGCCCGGCGACGACCGCCGCCGACGAGGCCGCCCTCACCCCGCTCTACGCACCACCGGCCAAGGTCGCCACCACCGGCGAGCTCATCGACCGGATCTCCTCCGTGCGCGCCGCCCTGGGCGCGATGGAGAACCGGTTCGAGCACACCGCCGCAGGACTGTCGGTCTCGCTGGCGAACCTGACGGCGTCGGAGTCCCGCATCCGGGACGCCGACATGGCCCTGGAGATGGCGGCTTTCTCCCGCAACCAGGTGCTCAGCCAGGCCGGGACGGCGATGCTCAGCCAGGCGCAGTCGACGGCGAAGGGCGTGCTCGCGCTGCTCGGC
Source organism: Blastococcus sp. TML/C7B (assembly GCF_016612845.1). NCBI lineage: Bacteria > Bacillati > Actinomycetota > Actinomycetes > Geodermatophilales > Geodermatophilaceae > Blastococcus > Blastococcus sp. TML/C7B. The sequence goes on from NZ_JAEOAA010000001.1 coordinate 133,512, forward strand.
TGACCCGGGGCGTTCAGTCCATCAGCGGGTCGGCGTCCTCGTCCGCGGTGAACGCCTCCCACAGCGCGGCGTACGCACCACCCGCGGCCAGCAGCTCGTCGTGCGTCCCGATCTCCACCAGCCGGCCGTGCACGAGCACCGCCACCCGGTCGGCGCGGGCCGCCGTCGTCAGCCGGTGCGCGACGACCAGCGTCGTCCGCCGCCGGGCCACCGCGTCCGCCGCCCGGGTGACCGCGGCCTCGGTGGCCAGGTCCAGCGAGGCGGTCGCCTCGTCGAACAGCAGCACGTCGGGGTCGACCAGCTCCGCGCGGGCCAGCGCCAGCAGCTGCCGCTGCCCGGCCGACAGCGAGCGCCCGCGCTCCCCCACCCGCGTCCGGTAGCCCTTCGGCAGCCCGGCCACCATGTCGTGCGCGCCGACGGCCCGGGCGGCGGCCTCCACCTCGGCGTCGGTCGCGTCGGGCCGGCCGTAGGCGATCGCGTCACGCACGGTGCCCTCGAACAGGTAGGCCTCCTGCGGCACGACGCCCAGCCGGTGCCGGTACTGCAGCAGGTCCAGCGAGCGCAGGTCCGCGCCGTCCACGCACACCGCCCCCGACGTCGGGTCGTAGAACCGCGCCACCAGCTTCACCACCGTCGACTTGCCCGCACCGGTCTCCCCGACCAGCGCCAGCGTCTCCCCCGGCGCGACGGTCATCGTCACGTTCCGCAGCGCCGCCTCCGGCGCGCCCGTGTAGGCGAACGTGACGTCGTCCAGGTGCACCTCGCCGCGCAGCGGGCCCACCGGGGCGGCGTCGGGCACGGCCGGCGTCGACGTCGGCGTCCGCAGCAGGTCGCGCAGCCGGCGCAGGCCGACCGAGGCCTGCTGGTAGCTGTCGAACACCTGCGAGAGCTGCTGCACCGGCGCGAAGAACGTGTCGACGTAGAGCACGAAGGCGATCAGCACGCCGGTCGTGATGCTGCCCGAGGTGAGCCGCGCGGCCCCGACCGCCAGCACCGCGGCCGCCGCCACCTCGGACAGGAACTCGACGAACGGGAAGTAGGTGGCGATGTACCGCTGTGCCCGCAGCCGCACGTCGCGGTAGCTGCGCGCGTAGCCCTCGAACACCGCGGTCGAGCGCTCGGTCCGGTTGAACGCCTGGGTGACCCGCAGCCCGGCGACGTCCTCCTGCAGCCGGGCGTTGACCGCGCTCACCCGCTCGCGCGCCTCGGTGTACGCCGGCACCGACCGCGACCGGAACCAGACGGTGGCGACCACCAGCACCGGCAGCACGGCCACCAGCACCAGCGCGAGCGCGGCGTCGAAGAGGAACAGCGCGACCAGCACCCCGGTCAGGGTGAGCAGGCTGACCAGCGCGGTCGTCAAGCCTGTCTGCAGGAACGTCGACAGCGCGTCGACGTCCGTCGTCATCCGCGTCATGATCCGGCCGCCGAGCTCGCGCTCGTAGAAGTCCAGCCCGAGCCGCTGCAGCTGGGCGAAGGTCTTCACCCGCAGCGTGTAGAGCAGCCGCTCGCCGGTGCGCCCGGTCAGCCAGGCCGCGCCCCGGGCCAGCGCCCAGTCCGCGACCACGACGCCCAGCGCGACCGCCGCGACGGTCAGCAGCAGCGGCAGCGACTGCGCGGCCACGCCGTCGTCCACGCCCTTCCGCACCAGGGCGGGGATCGCCAGCTGCGCGGCGGTGTCCCCGGCCACCAGCACGATCGCCGCGGCCAGCGGCCAGCGGAACGGCCGCAGCAGCCGCCGCAGCGTGAAGTCCGGATCGGCGGCGCGGGCGCGTTCGGCCGGCACGTCCGGGAGCGCGTCCGCGGGCGGCAGCCGGTCGACCAGCGCGCGGAGGGCAGCCGTGGGCGCGGCCGCCGCCGCCATGCCCGCGCCACCGCCACCGCCACCACCGGGCGCGCCGATGGACGCGGTCGCGGCCCGCGACGGGCCGCCGTCCTCCACCGGGGCCTCGGGCTCGGGCCACGCCTCCGGGGTGGTGCCCCCGGCCGGGGGCACCTCGGCCAGGGGCGGGACGTCGCCCTCGGCGCCCGACAGCAGCAGCCGGTACAGCGGCGAGCGCGCCTCGAGCTCCGCGGCGGTGCCGACATCGACCACCCGGCCCGCGTCCAGGACGGCGACCCGGTCGGCCAGCGCGAGCGTCGACCGCCGGTGCGCGACCAGCAGCACCGTCCGGCCGCGCATCTCCCCGCGCAGCGCCTCGTGGATGCGGGCCTCCACCGCGGCGTCGACGGCGGAGGTCGCGTCGTCCAGCACCAGCACACGCGGCGCGACCAGCAGCGCCCGGGCCAGGGCGACCCGCTGCCGCTGCCCACCGGACAGGGTCAGCCCCTGCTCGCCGACGACGGTGTCATAGCCGTGCGGCAGCTCGGAGATGAACCCGTCGGCCTGCGCGGCGCGGGCGGCGGCGCGCACCTCGTCGTCCGTCGCGTCCGGCCGCCCGAAGGCGATGTTCGACCGCACCGAGTCGGAGAACAGGAAGCTGTCCTCGAAGACGACGCCCATCGCCGACCGCAGGTCGTCGGTGTCCAGGTCGCGGACGTCGACCCCGCCGATCCGCACGCTGCCCGAGGCGACGTCGTAGAAGCGCGGCAGCAGGTTGACCACGCTGGACTTGCCGGAGCCCGCGGTGCCGATCAGCGCGAGGGTCTCCCCCGGCTCGATCCGCAGCGAGACCCCCGAGAGCACCGGCCGGTCGTCGTCGTGGCCGAAGGTGACGTCGTCGAGCTGGACGGTCAGCGGCCCGTCCGGCAGCCGGCCGGTGCCGGGCAGCACCGTCGGCCGGCTGTCCACGATCTCCAGCACCCGCTCCACCCCGGCGCGGGCCTGCTGCCCGATGGTGAGCAGCGCGGCGAGCTGCCGGACCGGCGCGACCAGCGCGGCCAGGTAGGTGGCGAAGGCCAGGAAGGTGCCCAGGCTGATCGAGCCGCGCAGCGCCAGCCAGCCGCCCAGCGCCAGCACGCCGACCTGCCCGAGCGCCGGCACGGCCTGCAGCAGCGGGTTGTAGAGCGCCGTGAACCGGACCACCCGCAGCCGGGCGCCGTAGAGCCGGCGGGCGCCGGATTCGATCCGGTCGAGCTCGCGGTCCTCCTGGCCGAAGCCCTTGACCACGCGGACGCCGGTGACCGCGGCCTCGACGTCGCCGACGACGGCGCCGGCCTGCTGCTGCGCGGCCCAGTTCGCCGGGAAGAGGTCCCGCCGCGAGCGCAGCGCCAGGAACCACAGCGCCGGGCCGACGGCGAGCGCGACCAGCGTCAGCAGCGGCGAGAGCCACGCCATGACGCCCAGCGAGACGAGGAACAGCAGCGCGTTGCCGGTCAGGTTGGGCAGGAACGCCAGCAGCCCCTGGACCAGGGTCACGTCGCTGATCGCCCGGCTGACCGTCTGCCCGGTCTGCAGGTGGTCCTGGCCGGGGCCGTCGACCCGCGCCAGCGCCGCGTGGACGTCGTTGCGCAGGTCCATCTGGACGTCGAGCGAGAGCCGGCCGGCGAGGTACCGGCGGACGAACCCGGCCGCGAACCGCAGCGCCCCGGCCCCGATCAGCGCGACCACGAACGGGGTGATGTCGACCGACCGGCCCGTCTCCGTGCCCTCGACCACCCGGTCGACGACCTCCCGCACCAGCAGCGGCGCCAGCCCGGCCACCACCGAGGCGACCAGCGCCGCGGCGAACGCGCCGTACAGGTCGGCCCGGTGGCGGAGGCAGTAGCCGATGAGCCGCTTGAGCCAGCCGCCCTCCGGCGGCGGTGGTGCGGGCCGCCCACGGGTGCCGGGGAGCTGGAGCTCGGTGGCCGTCACTGGGGAGCCGCCGCCCGCGACGGGACGGCGGAGAGGTCCGACACGCCCCCAGTCTGCGACGGACCCGCGCGCCCCGCCCGGCCCGGGCCTGCGTGTCGCCCGCCCGGGTGCCGGCCCACCTTCCAGTGCGGCTCAGCCGGCGGGCTGCAGCTTCCCGCCGGGCGCGCGGGCCACCAGCTCCACGAGCGTCCGGACGACCCGGGGCTCGAGGCCCTCGGTGTGCCCCTTGTCCCGCCGCAGCACGTCGGCGACCACCCGGTCCCCCTCCAGCTCCGGGTAGACGTAGACCTCTGCTGTGCCCGGTGCCGGCGGCCCGCCCCACGCGCGCGTCGGCGTGCCGGGCCGCGTGTCGTGCACCCGCCCGGGCTGCTCGTCGACGACGTCGTCCAGCCGGACGCGGGTGCCGCCGCCGAACCGTTCCGCCCACGGCGAGGTCTCGGGCAGCGCGACGATCTCGTGCTCCCCGACCGCGTAGACGAAGGAGAACTCCCCCTCCGGCAGGCCCCGCGCGACGCCGAACATCCGGGCCCGCGCCTCCGGCGGGAGCGCCGCCAGCGAGGGCTGCCCCGGCTGCGCCGGCGGGCCGAAACCCTCGACGACGGTCACCTGCCCCAGGCGCACACCGGAAAGGCTCAGCCAGCCGTCGACCCGGTCGGCCCACCAGTCGGTGCGCAGCAGCCGGTTCGACGTGATGCTGCCCTGCGAGTGCCCGGCCAGCCAGAACGACCGGACCCGCCCCGGATACCGGGCGAGGACGTCCTCGACGACGGCCTGCAGGTACGCGTCGTCGGCCTCGGCGACCCACCTGCGGAAGGGCGACGTCGTCCGCGCGGTCGGGGTGGCGACCACCAGCCCGAACTCGTCGACGTGGTCGTGCACCGGGAAGTACTCGCGCTGCCACGGGCCCAGCGATCCGGCGCCGTGCAGGTTGAGCACGAACACGACGCCGTCCTCCGGCGGGGAGTCGGGCCGGTCGAGGGTGAACGGGCGGCCGTCGAGGTCGACCTTCTCGGTGATCACGGCGCGACGCTAGAGGCGACGGCCCGCCGGCGGAAGGGTGCCGGCTCGACGCGGTAGGAGTCGGCGTCGTCCCGGATCCGGGTCGGTGCCGCCTCCCCTCCCAGCCGGAAGGGTCGACCGCACCGCGCGGGGACGGACAGGGCCGATCGGCCGGATCCGCCGACGGACGACGGACCCGGCACCCGGGACCTCCGGCCCCGTCCCCGAGCACGCGACAGCGCTAGCGTGGTCGTCGGGCGCCGGGCCGCCGGCGTCCGGACGCCGGTCTCCGCGGCCGGCTTCCCCCGGGAGTCGTCATGACCCGTCCCGTGAACCGGCCCCCCGCCGTGGCCGGGCAGCACCGCCCTCCCGACGAGCACCCGGCCCGCCCGGATCGGAAGAAGCCTCCCGAGAAGCCCGGCATCGAGGACCACATGCTGCTGCTGCTGGCCCTCGCGGCGGTGGTCGTCGTCCTCGCCTTCACCGCCATGATCGTCCTCACCGCGCTGGGCGGTGGGACCGACTACGTCCCCTGGAACGGCTGACCCCAGGGGCGTAGCCGGCGAAGGCCCCGCGCGGGCTACCGCAGGGTGGCGACGACGACGTGCGGGCCGGGCTCGGCCAGCGCGTGCCGGACCTGCTCGGCCAGCTCCTCGGCGGTGGTCGCCCGCGAGGCCGGCACCCCCATGCCCTGCGCGATGGAGACGAAGTCCAGCGCCGGGCCGCCCAGGTCGAGGAGCTGGCGCGCCCGCTTCCCGTCCGTCGCCGCGCCGACGTTGACCAGCTCGTGCTGCAGGATCGCGTAGGAGCTGTTGTCGCAGATGATCGTGGTGATGTCGGCCTGCTCGCGGGCGAAGCTCCACAGCGCCGAGATGGTGTACATCGCGCTGCCGTCGCCCTGGATGCCGATGACCGGCCGGTCGGGGCAGGCCACCGCGGCACCCAGCGACATGGGCAGCCCGTCGCCGATCGCACCGCCGGTGAGCGAGAGCCAGTCGTGCCGCGGCCCGGCCGAGGTCATCTCCGTCAGGCCGACGCCCGAGGTGAGCGCCTCGTCGACGATGATCGCGTCCTCCGGCAGCAGGGCGCCGATGACCGCTGACATAGCCCGCGGGTTCAGCGGGCCGCTGGGCAGCTCCGGGCGCTCCAGCTCCTGCCGCGCCGGCTCGGCCCCGGGGGCGGCCAGCTCGGCCAGCGCCTCGATCGCCGCGACGCCGTCCTCACCGGGCTGGCTGAGCACGTGCACCGTGCAGTCCTCGGGCACCGGGTGGCCGGGCAGCCCGGGGTAGCCGAAGAAGTGCACTGGCGCGGTGGCGCCGGCGAGCACCAGGTGCTTGGTCCCGGCCAGTGCCGGGATGGCCAGCTGCGGCGGGTACGGCAGCCGGTTCAGGTGCGGCAGGCCCCCGCCTCGCGCGGTGCGGGCGGTGAAGGTCTCGGCGAGCAGCCGCACGCCGGTGCCGGCGGCGACCCGCGCCGCGGCCAGCTGCCCCTCGGGCGAGGCCAGGACGTCGCCGCCGAGGAAGAGCACCGTCTCCTCGCCGGTGGCCACGACCTCGGCGATGCGCTCGATCAGCGCCGGCGCGGCGTGCGGCCGCGGCCGCACGTTCAGCGGCACGGCGGGCTCGGCGCCCTCCTCCCACGACACGTCGGCGGGGAGGATCAGCGTGGCGATGCCGGTCTTCTTGGCCATCGCCACGGCCTCCGCGGCGTCACCGGCGACGTCGGCCGGCGACAGCGAGCGGCGGACCCAGCCCGAGACGGTGCCGGCGATCGCGTCGATGTCGGACTCGAGCGGGGCGTCCAAGCGCTTGTGCGAACGGGCGTGGTCACCGACGACGTTGACCAGCGGCGCCCTGCCGCGCCGGGCGTTGTGCAGGTTCGCCAGGCCGTTGCCGAGGCCCGGGCCCAGGTGCAGCAGCGTGGCCGCCGGGCCCCCGGTCATCCGCGCGTACCCGTCGGCGGCGCCGGTCGCGACGCCCTCGAAGAGGGTCAGCACCCCGCGCATCTCGGGCACGTCGTCCAGCGCCGCGACGAAGTGCATCTCGGAGGTGCCCGGGTTCGAGAAGCAGACGTCCACGCCCGCGTCGACCAGGGTCCGGATCAGTGCCTGTGCGCCGTTCACCCGGCGACCATGGCACGGCTCACACCCGGGGTCCACACCGGGGTTCAGGTGCCGGGCTCCTCCGCGGCGCGGCCGCGCACCCACAGCAGGCTGCCCACCGCCAGCGCGGCCAGCAGCACGCCGGCGACGACGAGGCTGGCCCGCGAGGTCTGCCCGATGCGGATCAGCAGGTGGATCATCAGCGGGACGACGACGGGCAGCAGCATCCGCGCCCGCTGCCGCAGGCCGGGCACCGATGGCGCGCCGGGCGTCGGGGAGTCGGGCACGGCGGTCATCCTCGCACCGGCAGACTGCCCGTGATCACCCCCGACCGAGGAGCACCACCATGGCCGACGCCACGACCACCGCCGCCCCCGCCCGCCGCGCCCACCCGGCGCACAGCGCGCTGGTCGGGCTGACCACCCTCGGCGTGCTCCTCCAGGGCCTCTGGGCAGGCCTCTTCCTCGGCGGGACCGATGACCCGGGCACCTGGTACGACGTGCACAAGCACGGCGCGGAGGCCACCGTCGCGCTCGCCGCCCTGGCCACGGTCGCGGCGTTCGTCTGGCTGCGGCACCGGACACCCGTCGTCGTCGCGACGGCCCTGCTGTTCGTGCTCCTGGTCGTCGAGATGCTGCTCGGGCTCGCGGACTCCTCCGCGGCCGTCGCCGTGCACGTGCCCCTGGCGATGCTGATCATGGGCCTGGCCGTCTGGCTCCCCGTCCAGGCCCGCCGCGGCTGACCCCCGCGGCTAGAAGGTCAGCACCAGCCGGCCGCGGACGCCACCGGCCTCGAGCATCCGGTGCGCGTCTGCGGCCCGCTCCGCCGGGAAGGTCTGCGCCACCCGCAGGGTGAGCACGCCCTCCTCCACCTGCTCGCGCAGCCGGTCCAGGGCCGCGCGGTCCTCGGCCACCTTGCGCACCAGCGTCGGGAAGAAGCGGAGGTCCTCGCGGCCGCCGCCGTCGCCCCGGTACCCGCGGACGGTCGCCACCGCGCCACCCTGCTTGACCGCCGGCAGCACGAGCGCGTCCTGCACCGAGCCGTCGGCCAGCCCGTCGACGCCCTCGGGGAAGTGCTCGCGGATGCGCTCGGCGACGTCGTCCCCACGCCGGACGACGACGTCGGCACCGAACCCGCGCACCAGCTCCTCGTCGGCCTCGGAGGCGTCGGCGACGACGGTGAGCCCGTCGGCCTTCGCCAGCTGGACGACGTAGCCGCCGTACGCGCCCGCCGCACCGGTCACCGCCAGCACCTGGCCCGGCTGCAGCCCCAAGAGGTCCAGCGACAGGCGGGCGGTCAGCCCGTTCATCGGCAGCGTGGACGCCTCCACGGCGGTCGCCCCCTTCGGTGCGCGCACCACCGAGTTCCCCGGCAGCACCTTGTCCTCCCGGTAGGCGCCGTACGGCCCGAAGGGGACGACGACGCCCATCGCGAGGTCACCGACCGCGAGGTGGTCGACGCCCTCGCCCAGCTCGGTGACCACGCCGGCGAGGTCCATGCCCGGCACGTACGGCGGGCTCTTCACCGGGTCGCGCCCGGCGTAGGCGCCGGAGCGGGCGTGGGTGTCGGTCGGGCTGACCGCCGCGGCCTCCACCTTCAGGCGGACCTGGCCGGGGCCGAGCGGCTCCGGCTCCACCTCGACGATGTGCAGGGCCTCGGGCCCGCCGAACTCGGTCACTCCAGCTGCGCGCATGCCTCCTGACTACACCACCGCCGGACGCAGCGCGGCCCCCGTCTGGGTGATCGGGACGGGGGCCGCGAGGCGGCTAGGTCAGCCCTTGAGCTTGTACTCCTTGAGCAGACCACGGCTGATGATTGTCTTCTGGATCTCGCTGGTGCCCTCGCCGATGAGCAGGAACGGCGCCTCGCGCATGAGCCGCTCGATCTCGTACTCCTTCGAGTAGCCGTAGCCGCCGTGGATGCGGAACGACTGCGTGGTCACCTCGGCGCAGTACTCGCTGGCCAGGGTCTTGGCCATGCCCGACTCGACGTCGCTGCGCTTGCCGGCGTCCTTGAGCCGGGCGGCGTTGACCATCATCAGGTGGGCGGCCTCGACCTTGATCGCCATCTCGGCGAGCTGGAAGGCGATCGCCTGGTGCTGGGCGATCGGCTTGCCGAAGGTCTCCCGCTGCTGGGCGTAGGCGATGGCGAGCTCGAAGGCGCGGATCGAGATGCCGCAGGCGCGGGCGGCGACGTTGACGCGGCCGACCTCGACGCCGTCCATCATGTGCGAGAAGCCCTTGCCGGGGACCCCGCCGAGGATGTCGGAGGCCTGGGCCTCGTAGCCGTCGAACACCAGCTCGGTGGTGTCGACGCCCTTGTAGCCCATCTTGTCGATCTTGCCGGGGATGGTGATCCCGGGCTTGACCTCGCCGAAGCCGGCCGGCTTCTCGACCAGGAAGGTCGTGAGGTTCTCGTGGGCGCGCTCGGCGCCCTCGTCGGTGCGGACCAGCGCGGCGACCAGGGTGGAGCTGCCACCGTTGGTCAGCCACATCTTCTGGCCGTTGATCGTGTAGTTGCCGTCGGCGTTCTTGGTCGCCTTGGTGCGGATGGCCGCGACGTCGGAGCCCAGGCCCGGCTCGGACTATGGAGAACGCGCCGCGCACCTCGCCGGTGGCCATGCGCGGGAGGTAGTGGTCCTTCTGCTCCTGCGTGCCGTGCTGGCGCAGCAGGTAGGCCACGATGAAGTGGGTGTTGATGACGCCGGAGACGCTCATCCAGCCGCGGGCGATCTCCTCGACCACCAGCGCGTAGGTGAGCAGCGACTCGCCGAGGCCGCCGTACTCCTCGGGGATCATCAGGCCGAAGATCCCGAGCTCCTTGAGCCCGTCGACGATCTCCTGCGGGTAGGTGTCGCCGTGCTCGAGCTCCTGCGCGTTCGGGATGATCTCCCGGTCGACGAAGCTGCGCACCGTCGACAGGATCTCGCGCTGGATGTCGGTCAGGTCCGCGGTCTGGGCCAGGCGGGTCATCGGTCTCCTCCGGGGACTCCGGTGTCCATGGTCAGCGGAAAGTATGGGCTAGCCCGCCAGGCCCCCGCCCACGAGGGCAGAAATGGCCATGTCTGCCCTTCCGGGGGGCCGGCGCGTGGTGGAGTAGCCGCACCGGCCACCCCCGCCCGCACCGTGAGCAGGAGACGAACCGATGAGCACCCCCGACGACGGCCCGCGGACCGCGCCCGGCCCCCACCCGGGTCCGCCGCCGTACGGGCAGCAGCCGTTCGCGCAGCCCGGGTACGGGCAGCCGCCGCACGGGCAGCCGCAGTACGCACCGCCGCAGTACGGCCCGCCGGTGTACGGCTCGCCCTACCCGCCCGGCTACGGCTACGGCCGCCCGACGAACTCGCTGGCGATCCTGTCGCTGGTGCTGGCGTTCGTCTTCGCACCGGCCGGGCTGATCACCGGGATCATCGCCCGCCGGCAGATCCGCGAGACGCACGAGGGCGGCGACGGCCTGGCGCTGGCCGGGATCATCGTCGGCGGCATCGCGACCGCGCTGTTCGCGCTGGTGATCGTCTTCTGGGTCATCGCCTTCGCCTCGCTGACCAGCACCGGGTTCTCCTGATCCACCGACGAGTTCCCGGCGTCCCCGCCGGTCTGACGGGGCGACGACCACGACGGGAGATCCGATGGACCAGCTGCTCAGGGTGCAGAACTTCACCGTCTCGCGGGACGGCTTCGGGGCGGGCGAGGGCCAGAGCCTGGAGCGGCCCTTCGGCTCCGCCGACCCGGGGCAGCTGATGTCCTGGCTCCTCGCCACGGCCGGCTTCCCGAACCGCAGCGAGCCCGGGGGGAGCCGCGGTCTCGACGACGTCCTCGCCCGGGACTTCGCGAACAACATCGGCGCCGAGATCATGGGCGCCCACAAGTTCAGCCCGCACCGCGGTCCGTGGCGGGACCTCGAGTGGCGGGGCTGGTGGGGCGACGAGCCGCCTTTCCACACGCCGGTCTTCGTGCTGACCCACCACCTGCGGCCGTCGTTCACCCTGTCGGATACGACGTTCCACTTCACCGACGAGGACCCGGCCACCGTCCTCGCCCGGGCCCGCGACGCGGCCGACGGCCGGGACGTCCGGCTCGGCGGCGGGGCGACGACGATCCGCGAGTTCCTCGACGCCGACCTGGTCGACACCCTGCACGTCGCGGTGGCACCGCTCGAGATCGGCGCGGGCGCCCGGCTCTGGACGTCGCCCGACGAGCTGCTCGACCGCTTCCACTGCGACGTCGTCCCGAGCCCGAGCGGCGTCACGCACCACCTGTTCTGGCGGCGGTAGGACGACGACGGCCGCCCGGGGAGGACCCCCCGGGCGGCCGTCGGCACAGCCGGTGTCAGCTCTCCGGCGGGGTGAACGTCGAGGTGCGGGACATGCCGGCGGCGCGGCCCTTGCCCGCGATGACCAGCGCCATCTTGCGGCTGGCCTCGTCGATCATCTCGTCGCCGAGCATCGCCGAGCCCTTCTTGCCACCGGCCTCCGAGGTGGACCAGTCGTAGGCGTCGAGGATCAGCTCGGCGTGGTCGTAGTCCTCCTGCGACGGCGCGTAGATCTCGTTGGCGGCGTCGATCTGGCCCGGGTGCAGGACCCACTTGCCGTCGAAGCCGAGCATCGCCGAGCGCTTGGCGACCTCCTCGAACGCGGGCACGTCGCGCACCTGCAGGAAGGGGCCGTCGATGGCCTGCACGCCGCGGGCGCGGGCGGCCATGAGGATCTGCATGAGGATGTAGTGGAACGGGTCGCCGGGGTAGTCCGGGTGCAGCGCACCGACGACCAGCGACTTCATGTTGATCGAGGCCATGAAGTCGGCGGGGCCGAAGATGATCGTCTCGATGCGGTCGCTGGCGAACGCGATGTCGTTGACGTTGATCAGGCCCTGCGCGGTCTCGATCTGCGCCTCGATGCCGATCTTGCCGATCTCCAGGCCGTTGGCCTTCTCGATCTGGGTGAGCAGCATGTCCAGCGCCTTGACCTGCGCGGCGTCCTGCACCTTCGGCAGCATGATCGCGTCGAGGTTCGCGCCGGCGCCGCCGACGACCTCGAGCACGTCCTGGAAGGTCCACTCCGTCGTCCAGTCGTTGACGCGGACGGTGCGGATCTTGTCGCCCCAGCCGCCCTCGTTCAGGGCCGCGACGATGTTCTTGCGGGCTCCGGGCTTGGCCAGCGGCGCGCACGCGTCCTCGAGGTCGAGGAACACCTGGTCCGCGGGGAGGCCCTTGGCCTTCTCGAGGAACCGGGGGTTGCTGCCGGGAACGGCCAGGTTGGAACGGCGGGATCGGAGCTCGGCCACAGTGCCTCCGCGGGTAGGAGTGGACAGGATTCGGTTGCACGGAGCGTAGCGACGGGCGTCGCCGCACGCGCTGGCGCGGTGATCACCCGGGGAGCGCGGCGAGCCACTGGTCGAAGGTCTGCGTGCCCAGATCGGCCCCGGGGCCCGCGGTGAGGCTGCCGTCGCGGAAGGCCCGTCCCTGCCGGCCGGGCAGCGGCACGGGGACGACGACGCCCCGCGCGCCGGTGGCCCGGGCGTAGCGCCGGACCATGTCGGGCACGCGCAGCACCTCCGGCCCGGCGAGGTCGGGGACCCGCCCCGAGGGCCCCGCCTCGACCAGCGCGACCAGCCGCTCGGCCACCTCGCGGGCCGCGACCGGCTGCGAGCGCATGACCGGCACCGGGTGCAGGGGGCCGACCTGAAGCCGGGCGTGCATCTGCGCCGCGAACTCGTGGAACTGGGTGGCGCGCAGCAGGCTCCAGGGCACCGGACCCGCCGTCACCAGTTCCTCCTGGAGGGCCTTACCCGCGTAGTAGCCGTCGGGCGCGCGGTCCATGCCGACGATGGAGAGCGCGACGTGGTGCCCCACGCCGACCCGCGCCCCGGCGTCGAGCAGGTGGGTGGTGACCGCCCCGAAGAAGCGCCGCGACCCCCTGCCGGACTGGGTGGACACCGAGGTGACGTCGACGACGGCCTCGCTCCCCCGCAGCGCCTCGTCCAGGCCCGTGCCGTCGACGAGGTCCACGCCCCTGCTCCGCGCCAGGACGACGACGTCGTGCCCGCGCCCCCCGGCCACGTCCACGACGTGCCGCCCCACGACGCCGGTCCCGCCCGCGACTGCGATCTTCGATGTCATGCACCTGGGACGACGCAGCGCCGCGGGATGTGACATCCCGGTCAGGTGGCGGGCTCGACCAGCGTCGTCGGCCGGCTGCCACGCACCACGAGGCCGACACCCACGACGACGGCGACCATCCCCGGCAGCGCGAGCAGCGGCGGCGCCTGCTGCAGCAGCGCCAGCGCGACCAGCGTCGCCCCCGGCACCTCGAGCAGGATCACCAGGCTGACCATCGTCGGGCCGACCGTGGAGAGCACCAGGTTGAGCAGCGTGTGCCCGAGCAGCTGGGCGCAGACCGTGATGCCGGCGATGAGCAGCCAGTCCCGCCCGCTCATGCCGAGCAGGGGGACGTCGAACACCAGCGCCCCGACGGCGACGGCGGCCGCGCACACCGAGTACGCGACCACGGCGTAGGCCGAGGTGGACAGCCGCTCACGCGCGCGGGCGCCGGCCAGCACGTAGCCCCCGGCGAAGATCGCGCCGAGCAGCGCCAGCACGTCGCCGGCCAGCGCCTCCAGGCTCACCGAGACGTCCACGCCCGCGATCAGCGCGGCGCCCAGGACCGACAGCCACAGCCCCCACCAGACCGCGGCCGGCAGGCGCACCCCGGCGTACCGGGCGGCCAGCGCCGTCCAGATCGGGGTGGTCGTGACCAGCGCGGTGGACGCGGCGACCGTCGTCATCGTCAGGCTGGGCAGCCAGGCGGCGAAGTGCGCGGCGAGGAACAGCCCGGCGACGACGGAGCTGCGCAGGTCCCGCAGCGCCAGCCCCCGCAGCGAGGCGCGCTCGCGGGTGAGCAGCACCGGCAGCAGCAGCGCGGCGCCCGCGGCGTTGCGCCAGAAGGCCACGGCCAGCACCGGCGCGACGACCAGCGCGGTGAGCGGCCCGGACATCGAGACGCCCAGCACGGCCACGCCCATGAGCGCGACGTCCCGACCGCCGGGCCGCTGGACCGCCCACGAGGACGACGCGGTGGACGCGGTCAGCGGCGCACCCGGATCCGGCCGCTCGCCACGGGCACGACCGCGCCGCGCACCGTGGCGGCCACCGCGCGGTCGGCCGCCGCGGTCACCGTGCACTCCAGCACCGACGGGCGGCCCATCGCCTCGCCCTGCCGCACCGTGTACGACGACGTCCCGTCGGCGGCGAGCAGGCCGGTCTCGACCAGCCACACCCCGGTGCCGAGCGCGGCGGAGCCGGTCGCCGGGTCCTCGCCCCAGGAGAGGTCGGCGGCGAACACGCGGGCGTAGGCGGTGGCGGTGGCGGCGTCCCAGGACAGCACCGAGACGCCTTCCCCCACGGAGAAGGCGCGCAGCGCGGCCGGGTCCGGAACGGCGCGGTCGACGGCGTCGGGGCGCACGGACAGGTAGGCGAACGGCAGCCCGCAGCCGGCCACCTCGACCGGGACGCCGGTGACGTCGCCGGCGGTCAGGCCCATCGCCCGCGCCAGCTCCTCGGCGGCCGGGCCGTCCTGCAGCGTCGGCGTCCCACCGGACAGCGTCGCGCCGTCCCCGTCGACGACGACGTCGAGCACGCCGGCGCCGCACTCCTGGCGCAGCGTGCCCGCGGGCAGCCGCCCGGCGCGGACCAGCGTGTGCGCCGCCCCGACGCTGGGGTGCCCGGCGAACGGCAGCTCGGCGTAGGGCGTGAAGATCCGCACCTTGTAGTCCGCGCCGGGCTCGGTGGGCGCGCTCAGGAACGAGGTCTCGGAGAGGTGGAACTCGTTGGCCAGCGCCTGGCACTGCTCGGTGCTCAGCGCGTCCGCGTCGAGGACGACGGCCAGCGGGTTGCCCGCGAAGGCCCGCGGCGCGAACACGTCGACGATCTCATAGTCCAGCAGCTCCGGGCCGTTCACGGCGCCGACGGTAGCCTCAGCCCCGTGACGACGGTGAGCAGGGCGTACGTCTCGCGGCTCGCCGGGTTGACGGTGTTCGACCCCAACGGCGACCGCGTGGGCAAGGTGCGCGACGTCGTCGTCGCCCTGCGGGTGGGGACGGCCTGCCCCCGGGTGCTCGGCCTGGTCGTGGAGGTCGTCGCACGCCGGCGGATCTTCGTGCCGATGGGCCGGGTGACCGGCATCGACCAGGGCGCGGTGCTGCTGGCCTCGGGCACGATCAACCTCAAGCGCTTCGAGCAGCGGGCCGGCGAGACGCTGGTCCTGGGCGAGCTGCTGGACCGGTCGGTGCAGATCGTGGAGAGCGGCCGGCCGGCGACCGTCGTCGACGCGGGCATCGAGCAGACCCGCACCGGCGACTGGCAGATGTCGCGGCTCGCGGTGCAGGAGCCGGGCCGGCTGGGCCGCCGCGGGCAGCTGCACACCCTCGCCTGGGACGAGGTCTCGGGGCTCGCGCTGGCGCAGACCGGGCAGGGCGCGGAGACGCTGATCGCGACCTACCGCGAGCTCAACGCCGCCGACATGGCGCACGCGCTGCAGGAGCTGCCGATCAAGCGGCGGCACGAGGTCGCCGAGGCCATGGACGACGAGCGCCTGGCCGACGTCCTGGGCGAGCTGCCCGAGGCCGACCAGGTGGTCATCCTCGGCACGCTCGAGGAGCGCCGCGCCGCCGACGTCCTCGAGGAGATGGACCCCGACGACGCCGCGGACCTGCTGGCGGAGCTGTCCAACGTCGACCGCAACCGGCTGCTGGAGCTCATGGAGCCCGACGAGGCCGAGCCGGTCCGCCAGCTGCTCAAGTACTCCGAGGACACCGCCGGCGGGATCATGACCAGCGAGCCGGTGATCCTGGCGCCGGACGCCACCGTCGCCGAGGCGCTGGCGCGGGTCCGGGAGCCGGAGCTGACCCCGGCGCTGGCCAGCCAGGTGTACGTCTGCCGCCCGCCGTCGGCCACGCCCACCGGCCGCTACCTGGGCCTGGCGCACATCCAGCGGCTGCTGCGCGAACCCCCCTCGAACCTGGTGAGCGGCGTCCTCGACGACCTCGACCCGCTGCGCCCCGAGGCGCCGCTGGCCGAGGTGACCCACTACTTCGCCACCTACAACCTGGTCGCCGCCCCCGTGGTCGACGCGCAGGGCCGGCTCGTGGGCGCGGTGAGCGTGGACGACGTCCTCGACCACCTGCTGCCCGAGGACTGGCGCGAGCGGGCCCGTCGTGGCTGAGACCCCGCGGCTCGACGTCCCCAGCGGCGGGCCCCGGCGGCTGGCCTCCTGGCTGCCCCGGCTCAACCCCGACGCGGTGGGCGCGGGCGCCGAGGCGGTCGCGCGCTTCCTGGGCACCGGCCGCTACCTGGCCTGGCAGACGATCTTCGTCATCGTCTGGATCGCGCTGAACGTCGTCGCGGTGGCCTGGCGGTGGGACCCCTACCCGTTCATCCTGCTCAACCTGGCGTTCTCCACCCAGGCCGCGTACGCCGCGCCGCTGATCCTGCTGGCCCAGAACCGGCAGGCCGACCGGGACCGCGTGCAGGCCGAGGAGGACCGCTCCCGCGCCGCGCAGACCCGCGCCGACACCGAGTACCTGGCCCGCGAGCTGGCCTCGCTGCGCGTGGCGGTCGGCGAGCTGGCCACCCGCGACTTCATCCGCGGCGAGCTGAGCCGGCTGCTCGAGGACAGCGCCGAGGAGCAGGAGAAGCGCGAGAAGAAGCGCCGCAAGCGGGAGCGCGAGCAGGCCGAGGCGGCCGGCGGCGCCCAGGCCTAGCGCGGCCCGTGTCCGGTCAGCCGGTCAGCACGTGCACGCCGGCGCCGGTGGCCCCGGCCAGCACGATCACCACGATGAACGGCGCGCGCAGCGCCAGCGCCAGCGCGGCGACCGCCAGCCCGGCCAGCCGGCCGTCGACCACGAGCCGGTCGTCGCTGGTCAGGCCCTGCACCGCGACCAGGGCGGCCAGCAGCGCAGCGGGCACGAAGTCCACGACGCGGGCCACCCAGGGCTGCTCCACCCACGCCGCGGGCACCGACATCCCGGCCAGCTTGAGCAGGTAGCAGCCGACCGAGGCGACGACGACGGCCAGCCAGAGCGTGTCGGGGCTCATGCCGGCAGCTCCGCCGTCCGGGGCCGGCCGGCCAGCGCGACGGCGACCACCGCCACGATCACCTGCACGCCCGCCGGCACGAACGGCGTCAGCGCCAGCGCCACCACCGCGCCCCCGAGCGCGACCCGCCGCTGCGCGCCCGGCTCGGCCGAGCCGCGCGCGGTCAGCCGCGGCCACAGCAGCGCCAGGAAGGCGGCCGGGACGACGGAGTCCAGGGCCGCCTCGGCGGTGCCGCCCAGGCCGGAGGCGCCGAGCGCGCCGACCAGGGTCATGGCGTTCCAGCCGAGGTAGACCGTGCCGCCGGTGACCCAGAACGCCAGCCGGCCGAGCTCGCGGTCCGGCGCGGCGACGGCCATCGCCGTCGACTCGTCGATGACCAGGTGCGCCGCAGCCGCCCGCCCGGCCGCGCCGCGCGGGGCCAGCAGCGGTGCCATCCGCACGCCGTAGACGGTGTTGCGGGTGCCCAGCAGCAGCGCGCTGCCCACCGCCGCCGGCGCGCTGCCCCCGGCGCCGAGCACGCCGACCAGCGCGAACTGCGAGGCACCGGTGAACATCAGCAGCGACAGGGTCATCGCCTGCCAGGCGTCCAGTCCCGCGGCGTCGGCGGCCGCGCCGAACGCGATGCCGTAGAGGCCGACGGCGACGCCGAGCCCGACGGCGTCGCGCAGGGTGCGGGAGCGGTCGGGCGGGGCCACGGGGCCCCAGGTTAGGCGGCGCGCGTCCGGCGCCGGCGCACCGTCCGGTCGAGGATGCCGAGGGTCCCCTTGAGCGCGCTCTCCGGGACGATCGGGAAGGTGAGCAGCGACCGGTAGTCCTCCCGCAGGTTCGACCAGTCGCAGTAGGAGACGACCCGGGTGCCGCCGTCGGCGGGCTCCAGCCGGTAGCCGTAGACGTGCTGCAGCGGCGGCCGGATCGTGCCGAGGATGGTCCAGGCGATCTCCCGGTCCGGCTCGTAGGCGGTGATGACCACCTCGACGTCGTACCGCCCCATCGGCAGGGTCGCCGAGGGCCTCCCGGTCCATGTGGACGACGAACCGGTCGCCGACTGCCGAGACCGGCTCGCCCTCGGCGTCCATGAGCATCCCGGAGGCGTCGATGTCGACGTGGCCCTGCGGATCGCGCAGCACCGCGAACACCTCCGCGGGCGTCGCCGGGATCAGGCGGGCCGCCTCGATCCGCTCCGCGGCGGGCTCGTCGGGGGCGGGGACTGCGCTCGCGCTGGTCATGCGCCGCAGCATGGCACCGACCTGAGCAGCAGATCACCCCCGCGCGCGACGGCGCGCCCTCCGGGCCGCCGTACAGTGGCGACGTCCCGAGTGCGCAGGCCCCGCTCCTGTCGCGGCAGGCCACCCTCGGGCCCCCGTCGAAGGAGACAGACGCACCGATGTCCGACACCCTGACCGGCAGCCCGGCGCTCGACGCCATCACCGCCGCTCTGGCCACCGTCCAGGACCCCGAGATCAACCGCCCGCTCACCGAGCTGGGCATGGTCAAGGATGTCCAGATCGCCGAGGACGGCGCGGTCCGCGTCGAGGTCTACCTGACCGTCGCCGGCTGCCCGATGCGCGAGACGATCACCAACCGGGTCACCACCGCCGTCGGCGCCGTCCCCGGCGTGACCTCGGTGCAGGTCGGCCTGGACGTCATGAACGACGAGCAGCGTGCCGAGCTGCGCAAGACCGTCCGCGGCACCGACGTCGCCGACCCGGTCATCCCCTTCGCCCAGCCCGGCTCGCTGACCCGCGTCTACGCGGTCGCCTCCGGCAAGGGCGGCGTCGGCAAGTCCTCGGTGACGGTGAACCTCGCCGCGGCCCTGGCCAAGCGCGGGTTGTCCGTGGGCGTCGTCGACGCCGACATCTACGGCCACTCCGTGCCCCGGATGCTCGGCACCGACGAGAAGCCGACCCAGGTCGACAGCATGATCATGCCGCCGCAGGCGATGGGCGTGAAGCTCATCTCGATCGGCATGTTCACCCCCGGGAACACCCCGGTCGTGTGGCGCGGGCCGATGCTGCACCGCGCGCTGCAGCAGTTCCTCGCCGACGTGTGGTGGGGCGACCTGGACGTCCTGCTGCTGGACCTCCCCCCGGGCACCGGCGACGTCGCGATCTCCATCGCGCAGCTGCTGCCGAACGCCGAGATCCTCATCGTGACCACCCCGCAGCTGGCCGCCGCCGAGGTGGCCGAGCGCGCCGGCGCGATCGCGACGCAGACCCACCAGCAGGTCGTCGGCGTCATCGAGAACATGTCGTGGCTGGACCTGCCCGACGGCTCCCGCATGGAGGTCTTCGGCGCCGGCGGCGGCGAGGCGGTCTCCGATGCGCTCACCAAGACCCTCGGTGCCCGCGTGCCGGTGCTCGGGCAGATCCCGCTCGACACCCGCCTGCGCGAGGCCGGCGACGCCGGTGCCCCGATCGTCCTCGCCGAGCCGGAGTCCCCGGCCGCGGTGGCGCTCCAGAAGATCGCCGACGGGCTGGCCAGCCGGCAGCGCGGCCTGCAGGGCATGTCGCTGGGGCTCACCCCCGTCCGGAAGTAGCCGGCACCGGGGTGACCGAGAAGCTGATCTCCGAGAGCACGACCGTCGACGCCCCGCCGGAGGTCGTCTTCGCGATCCTCGCCGACCCCCGCCAGCACTCACGGATCGACGGCTCCGGCTCGGTCGGCGCGGTCCTCAGCGCCCCGGAGCGGCTCACCGGCACCGGCCAGACGTTCACCGTGCGGATGAAGCTCTTCGGCGTCCCCTACGTCATCCCCAACCGGGTCGTCGAGTTCGAGGAGGGCCGGCTCATCGCCTGGCGGCACTTCACCGCCAACCGCTGGCGCTACGAGCTCGCCCCCACCTCCGACGGCGGGACGACGGTCACCGAGACCTTCGACGCCTCGCGGGCCGACGGCCTCACCGACGCGATCGTCCGCGCCGCGAAGTTCCCCGAGCGCAACCGCGCCGGCATCCTCGGCACGCTGCAGCGGCTCAAGCAGGCCGCGGAGACCGACGCCGCAGGTCCGCTAGCCGGGTGGACGCCCGGCCCGCCCGTTCGCGCGGTGTCCTGCGCGGCTTCGCGAACTCCGCCGATCTCGGCGGTCTGCCCGCCCCCCGAGGCTCGGAGGTTCCGACGGGCCGCGTGATCCGCGCGAACACCCCCGCAAGGCTGAGCGAGGAGGACCTGGCCGCCGCACACGCGGTCCGGTTCGCTGTGGTCCTCGACCTCCGCTCGTCCGAGGAGCTGGTGGCCTGCCCGCACCCGTTGGCCAATTCACCGGCGTACCGCTGGCTTCCGCTCATCGACCCCGCCGCCGAGGCAGGGGAAGACTTCAGCCGGTATCGCACGCTCGGGGAGATCTACAGCAGCAGCCTGCAGCGCAACGCCGCACACATCGCGGCCATCTTCGGCGCAGTGGCCAGCGCGCCGCCCGGACCGGTCCTCATCTCGTGCCGGGCGGGCCGTGACCGCACCGGGATGATCGCAGCCCTGCTGCTCGACCTGGCCGGGGTCGACCGACAGGCGATCGCCGCCGACCACGCTCTCCCCCCGGCCGGCACCTGCGGGACGAACGCGGCAGATCCAGCCTCCGGGGACGACATCCTGGAAATGCTCGACCACGTGAGCGCTGCCTACGGCTCAACGGCGCAGTACCTCCGCTGGCTCGGCCTCGACGGCGGCACCGTCGACTCGCTGAGTCGACGGCTGGCAGCGTGACCTCTGACCGCGAGGTCGGAGATCACCGCGCACTCAGGGTTGTCGACGCCGGTCGGCGAGCAACCCTGGGTGTGAACTGATCACCGGGCGGCCGGGCTAGGTCGCGTCGGGGTCGAACGGGGGCGGCACGTTCCGGTCCCGCGGCCGGGCGGCGGCCGGCGCGGCGGCGGCCGCGGTCGCCGTGGCCCCCCGGCCGACCGCCTCGTCGTCCTCGAACAGCTGGCTGCGGATGAACGTCCGCGGGTGGTACTTGCGCAGGTCCAGGTCGCGCAGCTCGGGCAGGTCGTCGCCGAGGGTCTCGTTCACCTGGGCGCGCACGCCGCTGATCGCCGTCCGCAGCTTCTTGATCCCGGCCGCGGCGTCCTTGGCCAGGTGCGGCAGCCGCTCGGGACCGAAGATGAACAGCGCGGCGAGCGCCAGGACGATGAGCTCGCCCCAGCCGATCGAGTCGAACACCGCCGCTCCCGTTCCTCACCGGCCCGGACGGGCCGACTCCAGAGTAGGCGGCGTCAGGCCGCGTCCAGCGTGGCCCGCAGCTCCTGCGAGCTCCCGTCGCGCACGACCTCGACGGTGACCTCCTCGCCGGGGGCGTACCGGTCGACGGCGACGACGAGCTCCTCCGAGCTGCCCACCGGGTTCCCGGCGATCGCGATGATCACGTCCCGCTCGCGCAGGCCCGCGTCCGCCGCGGCGCTGCCCGGCTCGACGTTGAGCACCAGGGCGCCGTCGCGGGCGCCGTCGGTGACCGAGCGGGCGTTCACGCCCAGCGAGGAGTGCACCGCGCTACCGGTGGAGATGAGCTGCTCGGCGATGTCCTTCACGGTGTCGACCGGGATGGCGAAGCCCAGCCCGATCGAGCCGCCGGTGGTGCCGTTGCCCCCGAGCGAGGCGATCGCGGTGTTGATGCCCACCAGCGCGCCGGTCTCGTCGACCAGCGCGCCGCCGGAGTTGCCCGGGTTGATCGGGGCGTCGGTCTGCACCGCGCTGATGACGGCGTTGGTGTCGCTGCCCTCGCCGGCCAGCCGGACCGGGCGCTCCAGCGCGCTGACGATGCCGCTGGTGACCGTGCCGGCCAGCCCGAGCGGCGAGCCGATGGCGACCACGGGCTCGCCGACGACGACGCTCTCCGAGGTCCCCAGCGCGATCTCGACCAGGCCGGGCTTCTCGACCTTGATGACGGCGAGATCGCTGGCCGGGTCGCGGCCGACGATCCGCGCCGCCGAGCCGCTGCCGTCGGAGAAGACCGCGCGGATCTCGGCGCCGTCGACGTCCTGGGCACCGGAGACGACGTGGTTGTTGGTGACGATGTAGCCCTCGTCGCCGTCGATGACGACGCCGGAACCGGTCGCGCCGGACTCGCCGACGCGCACCTCGATGGACACCACCGCGGGGGTCACCGCGGCGGCGATCGCGGAGACCGACCCGGGCTCGCCAGGACTGCCCGGATCGACCTGGGCCAGCGTCGTGCCCGGCGAGAGCAGGGGCGACTCGGGGGTGGCGCGGGTGAGGAACCAGCCGACCCCGCCGCCCACGGCGCCCACCAGCAGGACGGCGAGCAGGACCAGCGCGGACAGCCGCACGGAGACGTCCCGCAGCCGGACCTTCTTCCGGCCCTTCGCGTCGACGACGATCGGGCCGGGCTGCTCCTCGGGCTCCGCCGGGAAGACCGCGGGCGCGCCGAGGCCGGCGGGCGCGTACGGATCGCGCCAGGGGTCGCTGCGGGCGTCGGACTTCCACCACGGCCCGGCCGCGGTGCGCCGGCGGCCGGGGCGGCCCGCCGGGGGGTCCTGCAGGCCGCGGCGGCCCGGCGCGGGCGGCCCGAACGCGCGGATCAGCGCCTCGGGGGGCGGCGGAGGGACGGGACGGGCCGGCGGCTGCGGGCGGTCCCCGGCGAAGCTGCCGGCCACGCTGCCGGGCCGGCCGAACGCCGCCTGCTGGTCGGGACCGGGCTCGGGCGCGGTCACCCGGCGCGGCGCGAGCCGGTCGGGTGCGGCGCCGAAGGAGCCGTCGGTGCCGGGCGGCCGCGCGAAGGCGGCCTCCTCCGGGGCGGCGTCCGGCGGGGTGCCGGAGTCGTCGGAACCGGTCAGGGGGTGCCGCCCGGCTCGACGAACGGGAGCGTCGCCCCGGTGTTCAACGTCCGCACCACCGGCGGGACGACGTCGGTGTGCTCGCGGACGGCGGAGTCGGCGCTGCCACCCGGGGCCACCGGGACGTCGGGCGGCAGGTTGAGGGCCAGCGCGGTGACGCCTGCCCCGAGGCCGGCGAGCGTGCCGACCAGCCCGCGGCGCAGCCAGCGGGCGTGGTCGGGGCGGTGCGGGCGCTCCTCGGGGGCGAGGTCGACCTCGAAGGCGCCGCCGTCGCGCACGGTGAACCGGCCGGCATCGCCGCCGAGGGACATCGGGCCGGGCCCGGAGCCGGGGACGTCGGCGGTGAACGGGATGGCGCACAGCCGCGACACCAGGTCACCGGGGACGGCGACCTCCTGCGAACCGTGCAGGGCGTCCTTGGCCTCGCGCTGCGCCTGGACGGCCATCCGGCACTGCAGGCACCCGGCGAGGTGCCGGGCGGCGCGGGCGGCCGGGCCGGCGGTCAGCTCGCCGTCCACGAGGGCGGCGATCGCCTCCTGCGCCAGGTGGCTCTCCGGCAGGCTCATCGGGCACCTCCCCCGAGGACGACGTCGTCGTCGCTGATCACGCGGCCGGGCGCCAGGTGGGCCAGGGCCTGCCGCAGCTGCACGCGGCCGCGGTGGATGCGGCTGCGCACGGTGCCGAGCTTGATGCCCAGGGTCGCCGCGATCTCCTCGTAGGTCAGCCCCTCGATGTCGCAGAGGACGACGGCGACGCGGAACTCGGGCGACAGCGCGTCGAGCGCGGCCTGGATCTGCGGGTCGAGGTGGGTGTCGGCGTAGACCTGCTCGGGGCTGGGCGCCCGGCCGGGCAGCCGCTCGGTGTCCTCGGGCAGCGCGTCGAAGCGAATCCGCTGCCGGCGCCGGACCATGTCGAGGAAGAGGTTGGTGGTGATGCGGTGCAGCCAGCCCTCGAAGGTGCCGGGCGAGAAGTCGGCCAGGGAGCGGAAGACCCGGACGAACGTCTCCTGGGTGAGGTCCTCGGCGTCCTGCGGGTTGCCCGAGAGGCGGTAGGCCAGCCGGTACACGCGGGCCGAGTGCTCGCGCACGACCTGCTCCCAGGTGGGCGCGACCCAGACCTCGGCCTCGGGGCGGGTCGGCTCGGTCACGGCGCCAGTATCCCCGACGGCGGCCGGGGTCACCGGATCGGCGTCGGAGGGTCGTGCGGGCACGGGTTCGCGTCAGGGCCACGTCCGGTCCAACGGGGCGGCCCGCAGGCGGTGTTCCCCCGCCCCGTTGTTCCCAGCGAACTCACAGCCCCCGCCCTCCCCCGCGTCCCGGCGGCGGTCGCGCGACGCGCCGTCACCGGCAACTACCCTCGGCCGGTGATGAGCGCCCACCCACCGCCGCCGGGGAGCGGCTCGGAGGGCGCCGCCTGGGCCGACCGCTTCGCCACCGAGACGGCCGAGATGACCGACGCGCGCGACCGCGCCGCCCGCCTGACCGGCCCGCCCCCGGTGCAGCCCGCCGTCGGCGCGACCCTGGCGCTGCTCGCCTCCGGCGCCGAGGCCCGGTCGGTGGTGTCGATCGGCAGCGGCGGCGGGCTGGCCGGCCTGTGGCTGCTGCGCGGCATGCGGCCCGACGGCGTCCTCACCGCCCTGGACGGCGACCCCGAGCAGCTGCGCGCCGCCCGCGCCGCGTTCGCCGGCGCCGGCGTGCCGGCGGGCCGGACCCGGCTGATCTTCGGCACCCCCGCCGAGGTGCTGCCCCGGCTCTCCCCCGGCGCCTACGACCTGGTCGTCTGCGCGGGCCCGCCGCGGGAGTACGCCGCCCAGCTGCCCGGCCTGCTCGACCTGGTGCGGGTCGGGGGCACGCTCACCTGCCACGGCCTGCTCGCCGGCGGGCGGATCGCCGACCGCGCCGCCCGCGATCCGCAGACCGTCGCCTGGCGGGAGATCGCCCGCGCCGTGAAGGAGGACGAGCGGCTCCTGTCGGCCGTCCTCCCCATCGGCGAGGGCCTGCTGGTCGCGACCCGGCGCAGCTAGGGCGCACCCCCGCCGAGTGCGGAGTTGATGCCGCCCACGCCGGCGCGCCGTCCCGTGTCGGCGACCGCAACCCAGCACTCGGCGGCTCAGCCGAACCCGAACTCGGCGACCGGCTCCCACGGTCCGCCGAGGTAACGCCACAGCCCCAGGCCGCGGGCGCCGACGTCGTGCGGCGCGAACTCCACGAGCAGCCGCTGGTGCAGCGCCCGGGCCACCTCGGGGGCGACCTTGTTCTGCACGGTGACGTGCGCGGCGTGCTCCTGCCGGTCCTGCGGCGTCAGCCAGGGCCGCCACGCCGCCGCCAGGCCGGCCCGCAGCGCGGTCAGCTCCGGCGCGGTCAGCGCGTAGGCGACGCCCCGGCCGAGGAAGCGCACCCCGGTCACCGCGACGTCGAACGGCGGGCGATCGGCGGCCGCCGCGAGGTCCTGCCGCACCGCGTCGAGCTGCTCGCCCGGCAGCGCGTGGAACAGCGTCACGTGCGCCGCGAGGTGGTTGCGCTCGGGCGGGAAGTGCTGCGCCCGCAGCCGGTCGAAACGCTGCTGCGCGGCGTCCTCCAGCAGCAGCGTGACGACCAGCGGCTCCCTCACAGCAGCTCCGTCACAGCAGCCCGGTCACAGCAGGGCGCGGGCGCCCTTGCCCAGCACCGTCACGCCGCCGGCGCTGACGTCGTAGCGCTCCCGGTCCACGTCGAGGTCGACGCCGATCCGCGCACCCGGCGGCACGATCACGTTCTTGTCGAGGATCGCGCGGCGCACGACCGCGCCCTCGCCGATGACGACGCCGTCCATGACGACGCTGCCCTCGACCCGCGCGCCCCGCTCCACGCGGACCCCCGGCGAGATCACCGACCCGTGCACCGCGCCGCCGCCGATGATCGCCCCGGCGCTGACCATCGACTCCTCGGCCCGGCCGCCCAGCACGAACTTGGCCGGCGGCAGCTGCGGCGGCAGGGTGTAGATCGGCCAGCGGTCGTTGTAGAGGTTGAAGACCGGGGTCACCGAGACCAGGTCCATGTGCGCGTCGTAGTAGGAGTCGATCGTCCCGACGTCGCGCCAGTAGCCGTGGTCGCGCTCGGTGGCACCGGGGACGACGTTGGTCGAGAAGTCGTAGACCCACGCCTCCCCGCGCTCGGCGAGCATCGGCATGATCGAGCCGCCCATGTCGTGCACGGAGCTCTCGTCGGCGGCGTCGGTGCGCAGCGCCTCGAGCAGGGCGTCGGTGGTGAAGACGTAGTTGCCCATGGAGGCGAAGCTCTCCTCGGGCGAGTCCGGCAGCCCCGGCGGGTCCGCCGGCTTCTCCAGGAACCCGCGCACCTTGCCGTCGGCGTCCGCGTCGATGACGCCGAACTCGGTGGCCTCGCGGCGCGGCACGCGCAGCCCCGCGATCGTGACGCCGGCGCCGGTCTGCAGGTGCTGGTCGATCATCTGCCGCGGGTCCATGCGGTAGACGTGGTCGGCGCCGAAGACGACGACGATGTCGGGGCGCTCGTCGTAGATCAGGTTGAGGCTCTGGTAGATCGCGTCCGCGCTGCCGGTGTACCAGCGCGGCCCGAGCCGCTGCTGCGCCGGCATCGGGGCCACGAAGCCGCCCAGCAGCTGCGACATCCGCCAGGTGGTGGTGATGTGCCGGTCCAGGCTGTGGCTCTTGTACTGGGTCAGGACGGCGATCTGCCGGATGTCGCCGTTGACCAGGTTGGAGAGCACGAAGTCGATGAGGCGGTAGTTGCCGCCGAAGGGCACCGCCGGCTTCGCGCGGTCCCGGGTGAGCGGCGACAACCGCTTCCCCTCACCGCCCGCCAGGACGATGCCGAGAACCCGAGGACCGCCACGCATGCCCGCAACGTATCCGGCATCCGCCGCCGCCACTCCTCCACCGGCCCCGGCTCACCCCTCCGGGGGCCGGATCGCCCGCCGCCGGGAGCGCGGGGCCTGCTGCCCTTACGGTGACGGCGTGCGCATCGGCATCGTGACCCGCGAGTGGCCACCGGACGTCTACGGCGGGGCCGGGGTGCACGTCGAGCACCTGGTCGCCGCGCTGCGCGCCCTCCCGGCGGGGGCGGACGGCAGCACCGTCGACGTCGACGTGCACTGCTTCGGCGAGCCGCGCGACGACGCCACGGCCCACGCCGTCCCCGCGGGGCTGGCCGGGGCCAACGGCGCGCTGCAGGCCCTCGGCGTCGACGTCGAGATCGCCGCCGCGCTGGGCGGGGCCGACCTCGTGCACAGCCACACCTGGTACGCCAACACCGCCGGGCTGCTCGCGGCCCTGGTGCACGGCGCCCCGCACGTGGTCACCGCCCACTCGCTGGAGCCCCGCCGGCCGTGGAAGGCCGACCAGCTGGCCGGCGGCTACCGGCTCTCCTCCTGGGCCGAGCGCACGGCCTACCTGGCCGCCGACGCCGTCATCGCGGTCAGCGCCGGGATGCGCACCGACGTCCTCGACGTCTACCCCGACCTCGACCCCGCCCGCGTGCACGTCGTCGGCAACGGGGTGGACGCCGAGGCCTACCGCCCCGTCGACGCGCCGGACACGGTGCGCGCGCTCGGCGTCGACCCCGACCGGCCCTACGCGCTGTTCGTCGGCCGGATCACCCGCCAGAAGGGGCTGGTGCACCTGCTGGCCGCGGCCGAGCAGCTGCCGCCCGACGTGGGCCTGGTGCTGTGCGCCGGCGCCGCGGACACACCGGCCGAGCGCGAGCAGGTGGCCGACGCCGTCGCCGGGCTGCAGGCCCGCCGCGAGGGCGTGGTGTGGATCGAGCAGATGCTGCCGCGCGAGCAGCTGGTCCCGCTGGTCTCGGGCGCGACGGTGTTCGTCGTCCCGTCGGTCTACGAGCCGCTGGGCATCGTCAACCTGGAGGCCGCGGCCTGCGGCACCGCCGTCGTCGCCAGCGCCGTGGGCGGCATCCCCGAGGTCGTCGACGACGGCCGCACCGGGCTGCTGGTCCCCTACGACCCGGCGGACCCCGAGGCGTTCGCGAGCAAGCTGGCGGCCCGGATGACCGAGCTGCTGCGCGACCCCGACCGGGCGGCGCGCATGGGCGCGGCGGGCCGCGAGCGGGTGCTCGCCGAGTTCGGCTGGCCGGCGATCGCCCGGCAGACCGTCGAGGTCTACGCCGCCGTCCTGGCGGCGCGGCCCTAGCCGCGCCGCTGGTACCTTTCCCCCGCCGGCCCGTGCGCCGGTGACGCAGCAGCAGCGAAGTCCGGTGCGAACCCGGCGCTGTCCCGCAACTGTGAGCGGCCCCCTGCCCGACGCGGCGGAGCCCGAGCCAGATCGCCTGCTCTGCGCCGTGCATCCGACCCTCGCGGCAGGGGTCGCGCACCGGGCGTCGGGTCAGCTCGGAGGCGACCTCCGCCGCCTCTCCTGGAGGCCCTCCCCTTGTCCGGTTCCCTTCCCCGGGCTGCGCGGTCCGCAGCGCGCCTGCGCCTCGCGGCGGTGCCCGTCGCGCTGCTGCTGACCCTGACCGCCTGCGGCGACGACGCGTCCGACGACGCCGGTGACGCCGCCGCCTCCTCGTCTGAGGCCGCCGACTTCCCGGTGACCCTCACCGCCGACAACGGCGAGGTGACCCTCGAGGAGCAGCCCGAGGCCATCGTCTCGATGTCGCCCTCGGCCACCGAGATGCTCTTCGCCGTCGGTGCCGGGGACCAGGTCGAGGCCGTCGACAGCAACTCCAACTTCCCCGAGGGCGTGCCGACGACCGACCTGTCGTCGTTCACCCCCAACGCCGAGGCGATCGTCGGGTACTCGCCGGACCTGGTCGTGCTCAGCGACGACATCGGCGGCATCGTCGACGCGCTCGAGGGCCTCGACGTCCCGGTGCTGCTGCTCGGCGCGGCCGAGGACCTGGACGACACCTACGCGCAGATGGAGCTGCTCGGCGAGGCCACCGGCCACGCCGAGCAGGCGGCCGAGGCCGTGGCCGACGTGCAGGACCGCATCGACGCCGCGGTCGCCTCGGTCACCGCCGACGTCTCGGGCCAGCGGGTCTACCACGAGCTGGACCCGGGCCTGTACTCCGCGGACAGCTCCACCTTCATCGGCAGCATCTACACGCTGTTCGGCCTGGAGAACATCGCCGACGGCGCCCCCGACCCCAGCGGCGGCTACCCGCAGCTGTCGGCCGAGTACGTCGTCGAGCAGGCGCCGGACATCATCGTGCTGGCCGACACCAAGTGCTGCGGCGAGAGCGCGCAGACCGTCGCCGCGCGGCCCGCCTTCGGCACCGTGCCCGCCGTCGTCGACGGTCGCATCGTCGAGGCCGACGACGACGTCGTCTCCCGCTGGGGCCCGCGCGTCGCGGACTTCGCCGAGAGCGTGGCCGGGGTCCTGCAGGGCTGAGCGCCGCACCGTGAGCAGCACCGCCTCCCGCACCCGGTCCGGCCGCCCGACGGCCGGGCCGGGTGCGGCGCGTCCCCGCCGGCCGGCCGCCCTGGTCTACGGCGTGGCGGTGCCGGTGCTGCTCGTCGCCGTCCTGGCCGGCATCTGGGTGGGCGCGGTGCCCCTGGCCCCCGGCGGCGTCGTCGTCACGCTGCTCGACCGGGCGCTGGGCCCGCTCGGCGTCGACCTGCCCGGCGGGCTCGAGGGCACCCAGGCGGCCGTGCTGCTGCAGCTGCGGCTGCCCCGCGTGGTGCTCGCCGTCCTCGTCGGGGCTGCCCTGGCCATCGCCGGTGCCGGCTACCAGGGGGTGTTCCGCAACCCGCTGGCCGACCCCTACCTGCTCGGCGCGGCCGCCGGTGCGGGGCTCGGCGCGACCCTGACCATCGCCTACGCGCCGGTGCAGTCGCTCGGCCCGGTCGGGCTCGTCCCGCTGGCCGCCTTCGCCGGCGCGCTGCTGGGGGTCGGCTGCGCCCTGGCCCTGGGCACCGTCGCCGGCGGCTCGCACAGCCCGACGCTGCTCCTCGCCGGCATCGCGGTGGCCGCCTTCCTCTCCGCCGCGCAGACCCTGGTGCAGCAGCAGAACACCGACGACCTGCGCGAGATCTACGGCTGGATGATCGGCCAGCTGGGCAGCTCCCGGTGGTCGGACATCGCGCTGGTCCTGCCCTACCTCGGCGTCTCCTGCGCGGTCCTGCTCTTCTGCGGCCGGGCCCTCGACGTGCTGGCCGTCGGCGACGACGAGGCCGCCTCGCTGGGCGTGCACCCGGGCCGGCTGCGGCTGCTGGTCATCCTCGCCGCGTCGCTGGCCACCGCCTCGGCCGTGGCGGTCAGCGGCCTGATCGGCTTCGTGGGCCTGGTCGTGCCGCACATCGTGCGGCGGCTGGCCGGCGGTTCCTACACCCGCGTGCTGCCCCTGTCGCTGCTGGTCGGCGGCGCCTTCCTGGTGCTCGCCGACCTGGTCGCCCGGGTGGTGCTGGCGCCGGCGGAGCTGCCCATCGGCGTGGTGACCGCCTTCGTCGGCGCGCCGTTCTTCGCGGCCCTGCTCTGGGCGGGGGCGCGGCGACGGTGAGCGGGCAGCGCGTGCACGGCGCACGGGTCGAGGTGGTCGGGCTGGGCGCCGCCTACGGCCGCACCCGCGTGCTGGACTCGGTGCGCTTCACCGTCGAGCCCGGGGGGTGGCTGGCGGTCATCGGGCCCAACGGCTCGGGCAAGTCGACGCTGCTGCGCTCGGTGCTCGGCCTCCAGCCCCACGAGGGCCAGGTGCGCATCGACGGCGTCCCGACCACGGGGCTGCCGCGGCGCGAGCGCGCCCGCCTGCTGGCCTACGCCCCGCAGCTGCCGGTGCTGCCCGAAGGCATCAGCACCGCGGACTACGTGGCGCTGGGCCGCACCCCGCACCGCCCGCTGCTGGCCGCGCCGCGGCGCGTCGACCGGGACGTCGTCGCCGACGTCATGGCCCGGCTGGGCCTGGAACCGCTGGCCGACCGGCTGGTGGTCACGCTCTCCGGTGGCGAGCAGCAGCGCGCCGTCCTGGCGCGGGCGCTGGCCCAGCGCCCGCGGGTGCTCCTCCTCGACGAGCCGACCGCCGCCCTGGACCTCGGCCACGCGCAGCAGGTGCTCGACCTCCTCGACCGGCTGCGCCGGGAGGACGGGTTGACCGTCGTCAGCACGCTGCACGACCTCACCCTGGCCGGCCAGTACACCGACCGGCTCACCCTGCTGGCCGGCGGCCGGGTGGTCGCCGACGGCACCCCCGCCGAGGTGCTCACGCCCGACGCGCTGGCGCGGCACTACGGCGCGCGCGCCCAGGTCGTCACGGGCCCGGACGGTCTCGCCGTCCTCCCCGTGCGCTGACCCCGCCCGGTCCAGCCGCGCCGGGAGACGTCCAGCCGCGCCCTACCGCGGCCGGACCGTCGCCCGACCGGCTGCACCCCTCGTCAGGCCCGGAACCGCACCCCGTCACCCGGGCGCAGCTGCGCGGCCAGCGGCAGGTCCGCGGTGACGACGACGGCGAGCACCGGGTAGCCGCCGGTCACGGGGTGGTCGGCGAGGAAGAGCACCGGAGCGCCGTCCGGCGGCACCTGCACCGCGCCGGCCACCAGCCCCTCGCTGGGCAGCTCGCCCTCGCGAGCCCGCGCCAGCCGGGGCCCGGTCAGGCGCAGGCCCACGCGGTCGCTGTCCGCCGCGACCGCCCACTCCTGCGTGGTGAGCGCGGCCCAGGCGGCGTCGTCCAGCCAGTCGCGTCGCGGGCCGGGCAGGACCCGGAGCACCGGCCGGTCCGGTGGCGGCCCGACCGGGGCGACGTCCACGACCGGCTCGTCGGCGGCGAGGTCGCCGACCGGCAGCAGCGTGCCCGCGGTGAGCGGCGGCGGGCCGAGGCCGGAGAGCGTGTCGGTGCTGCGCGACCCCAGCACCGGGGGGACGTCGATGCCGCCGCGCACCGCGAGGTAGCTGCGCAACCCCGCCCACGGCGTCCCGAGCGACAGCACCGCTCCCGGCGGGAGCGTCATCGGCGCGGCGAACGGCGCGGGCCGGCCGTCGACCGCCACGGGCAGCGGCGCCCCGGTCACCGCCACCAGCACGGTGCGCCCGGCCCGCAGCCGCAGCCCGCCGGCGGTCACCTCCAGCAGCGCCGCCTCGGGCCGGTTGCCGACCAGCCGGTTGGCCAGCGCGGCGGAGGCGGCGTCGGCCGCGCCCGACCGGGTCACCCCGATCGCGGCGCGCCCCGGCCGGCCGAGGTCCTGCACCGTCGCGAGCGGCCCGGGGGCGAGCACCGTCAGCACCTCAGCCCACGTCCTGGAACCGCACCCGGGCGCCCGGGGCCAGCAGCGCCGGCGGCTCCCGGTCGACGTCGAACAGGACGGCGTCGGTCCGCCCGACCAGCTGCCACCCGCCGGGCGAGGCCCGCGGGTAGACGCCGGCGTAGGGCCCCGCCAGCGCGACCGACCCGGCCGGCACCCGCGTCCGCGGGGTCGCCCGGCGCGGCACGTGCAGATCGGCGGGCAGCCCGGTGAGGTATCCGAAGCCGGGCGCGAAGCCGCTGAAGGCGACGGTCAGCTCGACGGCGGTGAGCGCCGCGACGACGTCGGGCACCGAGCGGCCGGCCCGCTCCGCGACCTCGGCCAGGTCGGGCCCGTCGAAGACGACCGGCAGCACCACCGGCGCGCCCGCCTGCCCCGGCGCGGCCTCCCCGAGCGGCAGCCGGCGCAGGGCGGCGACGTCGAGCTCGGTGGGCGGGCGGTCCAGGACGACCAGCACGGTGCGCGCGGCGGGCACCAGCTCGCGCTGCCCGGGCAGCGGCGCGGCGGTCAGCGCCCAGTGCACGGCCGGCACCCCGCCCGGCTCGTCGACCTCGACCAGCAGCGCCCGGTCCCCGTACGGCAGCACCCGCACGCCGGCCCCGGTCCGCTCCACCGGATCATGATGGCCGATCCCCCGCCCACCGCCCGCCCGCGGCCGGGCTCCCCCAGCAGCAGGAGGAACCCGCCGTGGCGCAGGCAGCTCCGCCGGTCGTCGTCGTCGGCCTGGTCGCCGCCCCCGGCGCCGCCGCCGACCTGGCGGCCGGCCTGTGCGACGACCTCGCCGCCGAGCTGTCCGCCCAGCACCCCGAGGTCGCCTGGCGGGTCCGCTCGGTGGCCGACGGCCTGGTCACACCACCCGCCGACGACGCCGAGCTGGTCGCCGCCACCCGCGCCCGGCTGCTGCGCGAGGACTGGGACCTCGCCGTCTGCCTGACCGACGTGCCGCTGGAGCGCGCCCGCCGGCCGGTCGTCGGGCACGCCAGCCCGGTGCACGGGGTCGCGGTGCTCTCGCTGCCGGCGCTGGGCGCGGTGAACTGGCGGCGCCGGGCGCTGCAGACCGCGGTCGGCCTGGTGCAGGCCCTGGCCGGGGACGGCGAGCCGGACGACGCCGAGGACCGCGCGCTGATCGGCCGCCGGCTGCGGCAGCTCGCCGTCGACCCGGCGGAGTCCACCGAGGGCGTGCGCTTCACCGCCCGGGTGCTCACGGGGAACCTGTCGATGCTGGTCGGGATGGTGCGGGCGAACCGGCCGTGGCGGCTGGCCGTCCGGCTCTCCCGGGCGCTGACCGCCGCGATCGCGGCCGGGGTGTTCGCGCTCATCACCCCCGATATCTGGCGGCTGGCCGACGTTTTCGGCTCGGTGCGGCTCTCCGTCGTCGCCGTCGGCTCGGTCGCGGCCACGGCGGTCACGCTGGTGGTCGGGGCGCAGCTGTGGGAGCGCGCCCGCTCCCGCCGGGGCCGCAAGCAGGTCGTCCTGTTCAACCTGGCGACGGCGGCGACCGTCGTCATCGGCGTCCTCTCGCTGTACGCCGCGCTCTTCGTGCTCGCGCTGCTCGGCGCGCTGCTGCTCGTCGTCGACCCGCTGTTCGCCGAGGCGCTCGGGCACCCCGCCGGGTTCGGCGACCGCCTCGAGCTCGCCTGGCTGATCAGCTCGCTGGCCACGGTGGGCGGCGCGCTGGGTGCCGGGCTGGAGACCGACGAGGCGGTGCGCGAGGCGGCCTACACCTACCGCCCCGGCGGGAACGACCCCGAACCGGTCGAGCCGGCGACCGCGACCTGAGCGCTCAGCCGGTGAACGGGGCCGGTGTCACGCCGGCGTCGGTCAGCGCCGCGCGCACCGCTCGGGCCAGCTCGACCGCACCCGGGGTGTCCCCGTGCAGGCAGATCGACCCGACCGCCGCGGGCACGGTGCTGCCGTCGACGGCGACGACGGTGCCCTCCACCGCCATGCGGACCGCACGGGCCGCGACCTCCGCGGGGTCGTGCACCAGGGCACCCGGTTCGCGGCGGGGCACCCAGCCCGCCGTCGGGGGTGTAGCCGCGGTCGGCGAAGCCCTCGCGCACCGCGCGAAGGCCGGCCGCCTCCGCCACCCGGAGCAGCGCCGAACCGGGCAGACCCAGCACCGGCAGGGCCCGGTCGTGGGCGACGACCGCGTCGACGACGGCCCGCGCCTGCGCCTGGTGCGTGACCGTCGCGTTGTAGAGGGCGCCGTGCGGCTTGACGTAGCGGACCCGCGTGCCCTCGGCCCGGGCGATCCCGTCCAGGGCGGCCAGCTGGTAGAGCACGTCGTCGGCGAGCTCGCCGGGCTCGACGTCGATGAACCGCCGGCCGAAGCCGGCGAGGTCGCGGTAGGAGACCTGCGCCCCCACGGCGACGCCGGCCCGCGCGGCGCCGGCGCAGACGCGGCGCATCGTGCCCGGGTCGCCGGCGTGGAAGCCGCAGGCGACGTTGGCGCTGGTGACGACGCCCAGCAGCGCCTCGTCGTCGCCCAGCCGCCAGACGCCGAAGCCCTCGCCGAGGTCGGCGTTGAGGTCGACGGAACTGCTCACCGGCGCAGTCTCGCACTGCGCCGGTGAGCGCTGTCCCGGTGAGCGCTGGGGCTCAGAGCTCGGGCTTGAGCTGCACCTTGATCACACCGTCGGACTTCTCCTGGAACTTCCGGTACATCTCCGGGGCCTCCGACAGCGGCACGCGGTGCGTGGCGAAGTCGTCGACGCCCAGCGGGTCGGCGTCGGTGAGCAGCGGCATGATCTCCGGGATCCAGCGCTTGATGTTGCACTGGCCCATGCGCAGCTGGATCTGCTTGTCGAACATGGTCATCAGCGGCATCGGGTCCGCGGCGCCCCCGTAGACACCCGACAACGAGATGGTGCCGCCACGCCGGACGATGTCGATCGCCGAGTACAGCGCGTTGAGCCGGTCGACGCCGGCGTGCTCCATGAGCGGCGCGGAGACGGCCTTGGGCAGCAGCCCGGCCGCCTTCTGGACGAACCCCGTGCCCGGGGAGCCGTGCGCCTCCATGCCGACGGCGTCGAGCACCGAGTCGGGCCCGCGGCCACCGGTCATGTCGCGGATCGCGTCACCGATCTCCTCGACCTCGTTCAGGTCGACCACCTCCACGCCGCGGGCCTTCACCCGCGCCAGCCGCTCGGGGACGAGGTCGACGCCGATGACCCGGAAGCCCTTCTGCTGCGCGATCCGGCAGGCGAAGTCACCGATCGGCCCCAGGCCCAGGACGACGAGCGTCCCGCCCTCGGGCACCGCTGCGTACTCCACGCCCTGCCAGGCCGTGGGCAGGATGTCCGAGAGGTAGGCGAACCGGTCGTCGGCCGGGCCCTCGGGCAGCGGGATGTGCGTGAACTGCGCCTGCGGCACCCGCAGGTACTCCGCCTGGCCACCCGCGACCTGGCCGTAGAGCTTGGAGAAGCCGAACAGCGCCGCGCCCATGCCGTGCTCGCGCACCTGGGTCGTCTCGCACTGGGTGTAGAGCTGCTGCTGGCACATCCAGCAGTGCCCGCAGGAGATCTGGAAGGGGATCGAGACGCGGTCGCCCACCTTCAGGTTCGTGACCGCCGAGCCGACCTCCACGACCTGGCCCATGTTCTCGTGGCCGAGGATGTCGCCCACGCCCATGAACGGCGAGAGCGGCTCGTACAGGTGCAGGTCCGAGCCGCAGATGTTCGACGTCGTCACCCGGATGACCGCGTCGGTCGGCTCCTGCACGAACGGGTCGGGCACCTCCTCGACGCGTACGTCCCGCTGCCCGTGCCAGGTCACTGCCTTCATGGGGTCCACCGTTCGTCTCGTCGCGTGCGCGCCTCTGTCGGCGCACGACCGCTGTTCCCGGGGTGCCCGTGACCGTCGGGCCGAAACCGGGCCGCGCGCCACGCACCCGTTCGGAATGCCGCCCAGCGCCGGCACGCTGCACCAGACATGGCACCGGCCGAGCCGCTGACCCTCTTCGACCCCGAGCCGCCCCCGACGCCTGCGCCGCCCAACCGGCTGCTGCAGGTCCGCCGCATCTACGCCGAGCCCGCCGCCGCGGACAGCCCCCGCGGCCGCCAGGTGCTGGGCCGCTACCCCGACGCCGAGCTCGTCGAGGTGCCCTCCCACTGGCAGATCCCGGACCTCCACGGCAACGAGGGCAACGTCGAGCGCTGGGTGCGGGTGAAGACCGAGACGCTGGTGCTCGGCGTCAAGAAGTCGCTCTCGGCCCGCCCCAACGGGCGGTCGGCGAACTGGATCGCACCGTCCACCGCCAACGGCTGCGCGATGGCCTGCGCCTACTGCTACGTCCCCCGGCGCAAGGGCTTCGCCAACCCGATCACCGTGTTCACCAACATCGAGCAGATCACCGGGTACCTGCGCCGCCACGTCGTCCGGCAGGGCCCCAAGCCCGAGCCGGACCAGGCCGATCCCGAGAGCTGGGTCTACGACCTCGGCGAGAACAGCGACTGCTCGGTCGACGCGCTGGTCAGCGACAACGTCGCCGACCTCGTCGCCACCTTCCGCGAGCTGCCGACGGCCAAGGCCTCCTTCGCCACCAAGTACGTCAATCGGCAGCTGCTCGACCTCGACCCCGCCGGGCGCACCCGCATCCGCTTCTCCGTCGTGCCGGAGGACGACGCGCAGCTGCTCGACATCCGCACCAGCCGGGTGGCCGAGCGGATCGCCGCGGTGGACGACTTCGTCGCGGCCGGGTACGAGGTGCACCTCAACCTCTCGCCGGTCGTGCTGCGCGAGGGCTGGGAAGAGGCCTGGGCCGCTTTGTTGCAGCGACTGGACGACGAGCTCTCCCCGGCGGCCAAGGCGCAGGCCGCGGCCGAGGTCATCCTGCTCACCCACAACCGCGATCTGCACGAGGTCAACCTGGGCTGGCACCCCCGGGCCGAGGAGCTGCTGTGGCGCCCTGAGCTGCAGCAACCCAAGCGCAGCCAGAACGGCCAGGACAACGTCCGCTACCGGAACGACGTCAAACGCGAGGGAGTGCAGCGACTGCACCGACTGGTCGCCTGAGCACGCGCCCTGGCTGCGGATCCGCTACTCCTTCTGAGGGCTCTTCCGGCGGACCGGATCCGGCTGGAAACTGTCCGCACGGGCTTCCGGAGGTCACGAATCGTGTGACAAGGTTGCACAGCTAGTGATCGGGCAGGGGCGAGGGGGCACGGTGCCGATGGATCTCGGGCACCTGTCGGCGGTTCCGCCGGAGACCCTCCTGGACGCCCTCCCCGACGCCGTCGTCGTCGCGGACGGCGAGGGCCGGATCAGCTACGCCAACCCCGCGATCCGCACCCTGCTCGGCCACGACCCCGACGCCCTCATCGGCCGCTCGCTGGTCCGGGCGCTGCCGCGGCGCTTCCAGCCCGACTCGAGCAGCGGCGCGCTCCGCCCGCTGTCCGTCGCGCAGGGCGAGCTGCTGGGCCGGACGACGCAGCTGCCCCTGCTGCACGCCGCCGGGCACGAGGTCGTCGTAGACCTCACCGTGGCGCGGATCGGCTCCCCGCACACCGAGCCGGCCCAGCGCTCGTTCGTCTGCGTGCTGCGCGACGCGAGCGCCACCGTCCTGCTCGAGCGCCAGCTGCAGGTGAGCCGGTACCTCGCCGCCACGCTGCGGGTGACCGCCGCGCTCACCGAGGCCACCGACGCCGACGTCGCCTTCCAGCGGCTGCTGCCCACGCTCTGCACCGAGCTGGACTGGGACGCCGCGGTGCTCTGGGAGAAGGACGACCACAGCGGCCGGCTGGTGCACGCCGGTACCTGGACCGCGCCCGACGTCGACGTGCCGGCGCTGCGCGGGGAGACCCGGCGGACCTTCGGCCGCGGCGAGGGGCTGCCCGGCCTGGTCCAGCAGGAGCGCGCGCCGGTGGTCGTGGAGGACCTGTGGCGGGATCCGCGCTTCCTGCGCCGGGAGGCGGCCCGGGCCGACGACGTCCGCACCGGCGTGGCGTTCCCCGTGCTGCGCGGCGACGCGGTGCTGGGCGTCTGCGAGCTGTTCTCCCGCGCCCGGCGCACCGTGCCGCCGGAGCTGATCGACGTGCTCGCGCACGCGGGGCGGCAGGTCGGCCAGTTCCTCGGCCGGCTGCGCGCCGAGTCCGAGATGCGTTCCCTGGCCGAGACGCTGCAGCGCAGCCTGCTGCCCTCGCACCTGCCGACCGTGCCGGGTGTGGAGCTCGCCGCGCGGTACCGCGCCGGCGGCGGCACCGCGCTGGTCGGCGGCGACACCTACGACGTGCTGCCGCTGCCCGACGGGCGGTGGATGGCCCTGGTCGCCGACGTGTGCGGCACCGGCGCCGAGGCCGCGGCGCTGACCGCGCTCACCCGGCACACCGCGCGCGCCGCCTCGGCCGCCGGCTGCCCGGCCGCGGTGCTGGCCGCCGTCAACGCCGCCCTGCTGCACGAGCAGGGCGGCGGCCCGCTGCGCTTCGTCACCGCGGCCTGCCTGGTGCTCGAACGCGGCCCCGACGGACACCGGGTCGGCATCAGCCTCGCCGGGCACCCGCCGCCGTTGCTGCGCACCGCCGACGGCGACGTCGTCGCCCTGGGGAGCCCGGCCGCGCCGCTCGGCGTCGATGCGGGCACCGTGTTCACCGACCACACCGTGGAGCTGCCGGCCGGCAGCACGCTGCTGCTCTACACCGACGGCGTCACCGAGGCGCGGGACGCGGCGGGCGAGCAGTTCGGCGAGGAGGGGCTGCAGCGGCTGCTCGGCGACGCCGCCTGCGCGGACGCCGAGGGCGCCGTCGCCGCGGTCGCGGCCGCCGTCGAGGCGCAGGTCGCGGGCTCCCGCCACGAGGCCGACGACATGGCGCTGCTCGCGCTGACCGTTCCGGCCTAGGTCACCCGGTCTGGCCGGTGTCGGCGTGCGCCACCCCGACCGGCTTGGACTCCGGTGATCCCCGCTGCCGGAGGTACACCGCGAAGATCGCCATCGAGCCCACCGCCAGCATCTCGGACTGCCAGTTCTGGAAGCTCCGGTTCCAGAAGTCGGCCTCCCCGAGGTAGCCGGCGAAGGTCACCGGGTCCTGCCGCTGACCCAGCTGCTCGCTGTTGAACGCGACCCAGCCGGTGGCCGCCGAGGCGGCCCAGGTGAGCAGGAACAGGCAGCCCATGAGCAACCCGAGCGACCGGGAGAACACCGTCGTCCGCCAGTCGCCGGTCCGCGCCCACGCCGGGGAGTCCTCGTCCGCGTGGCGGACGACCCGCTGCTCCTCGTCGCTCTCGGTGCCCTCCTCGCCCGGCTCCTTGGACTCGCTCGAGCCCTTCTGGACGAGCCAGACCGTCGCGAATATGTAGAGGAAGAACTGCAGGTACTCCGACTGCCAGTTCTCCATCACGTCGACCATGAACGACGACGAGGTCACGTAGTCGAGCAGGCTCATCGGCTCCAGGCCCTCGGCCAGCTGCTGCGCGTTGACGTCGGCGTTGCCGGAGACCGCCTGCCCGGCGAGCGTGACGAGGAACAGCCCGCCGAAGGCCAGGCTCAGCGCGTTGTTGCGCAGGAAGCCGTAGCTCGGCTCCCGGGCGCTCATCGCCCGGCCGCCGCGACGGCGAACGCGTAGGCGATGCCCAGCGCGATGACCAGCAGGTAGACCACGAAGACCGCCCGGACACCCTTCACGGCCCCTCCACCTCGCAGTCGTAGGGCGCCTCGCCGCGCCGCTCGCAGGCCGCGGCGGTCACCCGCCAGCCGGCTCCCGTCTCGGTCAGGAAGACGACGTCGCCCCCGATGCGCACCTGGGCCTCACCGCCCCACACCTCGACCGACGTCACGTCGCCGCCGGGCAGCGGCAGCTCCCCGATCAACGCGGCGCACGACGCCGACCCGTCGGACTCCAGGGCCGCGCGCGAGGCCGGGGCCAGGAGCCCGCACCGCTGCGCCGGGTCCCCGGCGGGGTCCTCGAAGGCGGTGGCGACCGCCCGCGCGTCGTCGGCCCCGGCGGCGCACCCGCTCGCCAGCGCCAGGACGGCGACCACCCCCGACCACACCCCTGCTCCGCGCACGGCTCCTCCTCGAACGCACTCGCGCAGCGGCGTCCCGCACGCTCCTCGCCCGGACAGCGGGCGGCTACCCGGTCCCGGCACCGGGCACGCGCCGGTCACCCGGACGGGCGGACGTCCCGGCCGGCCCGGCTACCGTGGCCGTCGTGGCGCGGGTGGCGGTGGTGGGCGCCGGGCTCGGCGGGCTCGCCGCGGCCGCCCGGCTGGCCACGCAGGGCCACGCGGTGACGGTGCTCGAGCAGTCGGCCCAGGTGGGCGGCAAGCTCGGGCTGCTCGAGGTCGACGGGCACGCGTTCGACACCGGCCCGAGCCTGGTCACGCTCCCCCACGTGTACCGCGACCTGTTCGCCGCGACCGGCGCGCCGCTGGAGGAGGTCCTCGACCTCGTCCGGCTGGACCCCGCGGTGCACTACCGCTTCGCCGACGGCACCCGACTCGCCTTCCCCGGGGAGCCGGCCGCCGTCCCGGCTGCCC
Source organism: Blastococcus sp. TML/C7B (assembly GCF_016612845.1). Taxonomy (NCBI): domain Bacteria; kingdom Bacillati; phylum Actinomycetota; class Actinomycetes; order Geodermatophilales; family Geodermatophilaceae; genus Blastococcus; species Blastococcus sp. TML/C7B. The sequence continues at coordinate 173,955 of NZ_JAEOAA010000001.1, forward strand.
TCGATGCCGCGCTGGGCGCCGGAGCGGGCGCGCAGTGGGCGGCGCTGATGGGCCGCGCCGAGCGGATGTGGCAGGTCAGCGAGCGCCCCTTCCTGCGGACGCCGCTGGCCGGCGCGACCACCCTCGCGCGACTGGCCCGCCGGCCGGCCGACGTCGCCACCGTGGCGCCGTGGCGCTCGCTGCGCGGCCTCGGCGCGCAGCACCTGCGCGACCCCCGGCTGCGGGTGCTGCTCGACCGCTACGCCACCTACTCCGGCTCCGATCCGCGCCGCGCGCCGGCGGTGCTGGCCACCACCGCGCACGCCGAGCAGGCGTACGGCTCCTGGTACGTGCGCGGCGGGCTGCACCGGCTCGCGCTCGCCGTGGCCGAGCGGGCCGCCGAGCGCGGTGCGGTGCTGCGCACCGGGTGCGCGGTGCGCCGGGTCATCGTCGCCGGCGGCCGGACGGAGGGCGTGGAGCTGGCCGGCGGGGAGATGGTGCCGGCCGACGTCGTCGTCTCCGACGTGGACGCCGCCGCCCTCTACGCCGACCTGCTCCCGCGGGAGCTGACCCGGGCTCCGCGCCGCGCGCTGACCCGTACGACGCCGTCCCTGTCCGGGTTCGTGCTGCTGCTCGGGCTGCGCGGCCGGACGCCGGGCCTCGCGCACCACACCGTGCTCTTCCCGGCCGACTACGACGCCGAGTTCGACGCGGTCTTCGGCTCCGGCCGGCACGCCGGTGCGCCGGAGCCGGTGGCCGACCCGACGGTCTACGTCAGCGCGCCCGACGACCCGGCGCTGCGCCCCGACGAGGACAGCGAGTCGTGGTTCGTGCTGGTCAACGCGCCGCGGCACGAGCCCGGGCGGGGCGTCGACTGGGACGCACCCGGCCTGGCCGAGCGCTATGCCGACCACGTGCTGCAGGTGATGGCCGACCGCGGGCTGGACGTGCGCGACCGGGTGCGCGTCCGCGTCGTGCGGACGCCGGCCGACCTGGAGCGCGACACCGGCAGCGTGGGCGGCTCGATCTACGGGACGTCGAGCAACGGCGCCCGGGCCGCGTTCCTGCGCCCGGCCAACGCCTCCCCCGTGCCCGGCCTGTTCCTCGTGGGCGGCTCCGCGCACCCCGGCGGCGGGCTGCCGTTGGTCACCCTGTCCGCCGAGATCGTCGCGGGCCTGGTCGGTCCCGCCTGAACGGTGTGCGCGGATCGGCAGCTCCGGGGCTCGGAACTGCCGATCCGCGCACAGCGTCGCGAGGCGTCAACCGCGGGCGGCGCCGTAGCCGAGCAGCGCGGCCAGCCCGAGCGCGCTGCGCGGCTGGTAGGCCGCCCGCCAGAGCCCGCCGTGCGCGGCCTCGTGCGCCTCGTCCTGCCACGGGTGCTCGTGCGCGGGCCCGCCGCCGGTGTGCAGGTCGTGCACGAGCAGCGCGGCCATGAGCACGTTGGAGGTCGCCGGCTCGAAGATCTCCACGCCGAACCGGTGCGCACCGGCGTAGGCGGCGGCCAGCGCCCGGTTCTTCACCACCGACCGGGTGCGGGTCGGCGGCGCGACGTTCATCGACACCGTGGTGCCGGCGGCGCGGGCGGTCGTCGCCCGCCAGCGCTGCAGCCGCTTGGCCAGGGCGTAGTTCGGCCCCTGCTGGGCGACCAGGCTGTCGGCGATGCCGGGGTCGGTGCCGGGCACATAGGCCCGCTGCAGCAGCCGTCCTCCCGACACCGTGCGCAGCGGCCGGCCCAGCAGCTTCGCGCCGCGCGAGCGGTCGGCGTAGGCCTGCACCGACTGCGCGACGGCGTCGGCCGGGACGGCGAAGACGTCGGTGGGCGTGGCCAGGAACGCCAGCGCGAGCTCCGGGCGGGCCGCGGTCAGCCGGACGGTCAGCGCGTCGACCGCCGTCGAGACCCGCACGTTGGTCGCGCCGTCGGCGTAGACGTAGTTCCCCAGCACCGGCCGGCCGGGCAGCGCGGCGGCCCAGTCGGCGACGGCGGGCACCTCGGCGATGAGGTCGGCGCCGGCGTGCGCGGGGTCGGCGTCCTCGGCCGGTCCGCCGACCGGGACCAGCAGGGTGCCGGCGCTGCCGCGGGCGGTGTCGAGCACCCGCTCCCACAGCGGCGCGCGCGGCAGGTCGACGCCGGCCACCCGGGCACCCCACCGCAGCAGCGCGGTCAGCGGGCCCATCTCGGCACCGGCGCCGAGGACGACGACGGTGCTGCCGGGCAGCGCCAGCCACTCCGGGTTCGCAGCGACCGTCCGCACCGCCTCGGCGCACGAGGGCTCGACGACGCCACCGGCGACCCAGGTGTCGAGCCGGCGCAGCAGCGCGTCGCCCCGCAGCCGCCCGCCGTGGAAGGGCAGCGAGAGCTCCCGCTCGGGCTCTGCGGTGCCGCGCACCTCCACGGCGTGCAGGGCCCGGTCGGCAGGTGCGGCGACCAGGCCGTCGAGGCCGGTCTCGCCGTCCGGGCCGGCCACGCGCATGCGCTCGTGCAGCGAGGCCAGCCCCGCCTCGGCGATGGCGCGCGCGGACGACGCGGCGGGCAGGCCGGCCTCCACCAGGCGGCGGAAGTGGGTCAGGTAGCCCCCGCGCCAGTTGGTCTCCCGCTCCGCGGCCAGCGCGCCGGCGGCGTCGACCGGGCGCAGCGCGTCGGCGACCACCCCCCGGCCCAGGGACGACGTGCTGCGCCGCCCGTCCGCCCCGGCCGGGAACACCACACCGCGCTCGTCCTGGCTCATCGTTTCCTCTCGTCGTCGTCGGCAGGGGCGCCGGCCTCGAGCCAGCGCAGCAGTGTGCGGGTGCCGAAGCCGGTCCCGCCCTTGACCGTCTCGGCGTCGTCGGAGCCGGCCCGCGCCGGCCCGGCGATGTCCAGGTGCGCCCAGGGCAGCGTGCCTGCGAAGGGCTGCAGGAACAGCGCCGCCGTCGTCCCGCCCGGGTTGCCCGGCTGGTTGTTGGCGTCGGCGACCGCGCTCTCCAGCAGGTCGCCGTACTCGGCCGCCAGGGGCAGCCGCCACAGCGGCTCGCCCGCGGCGTCGCCGGCTGCGCACAGCGCGTCGGCCAGCCGGTCGGTCGTCGCGTAGAGCCCGCCGGTGCGCGCGCCCAGCGCCTGCTTCATCGCGCCGGTCAGCGTGGCGACGTCGACCAGCGCGGTGGCGCCCAGCTCCAGCCGGGCGTGCGCGAGCGCGTCGGCCAGCACCAGCCGGCCCTCGGCGTCGGTGCTGCGCACCTCGGTGGTGCGGCCACCCACGTGCCGGACGACGTCGGCCGGCCGGTAGGCCGCACCCGAGACGGCGTTCTCCGCGGCCGGGACCACCGCGGTGACGGCGACCGGCAGCTCCAGCCGGGCGGCGGCGTCGACGGCGGCGAGCACGGCGGCGCCGCCCGCCATGTCGGTCGCCATGTGCCGCATGCCGGCATTGGTCTTGATCGAGATGCCACCGGTGTCGAAGGTGATGCCCTTGCCGACGAGCACCGGGTGCGTCGGCCCGGCCGACGGCGGCCGGTAGGCGGCGATCACCACCCGGGGCGGCGAGGCGGAGCCCCCGCCGACGGCGAGGACGCCGCCGAAGCCGCCGGCGCGCAGCTCGTCCGGGCCGAGCACGGTGACCGTCACGTGCGGCAGCCCGCCCAGCCGGGCGCACGCCTGCGCGGCCAGCCAGGCCGGGTCCTTGCGGTGCGGCGGGGTGTTCACCAGCGTCCGCGCCCAGGCGACCGAGCCGGCCGCCACCTCGCCGGCGGTCGCCGCGCGGCGCACCTCGGGGTCTGCGGCCGCGGCGGCGACCACGGCGATGGTGGCCAGCCGCCGCGGCGGGCGGGTGGAGGAGTCGCGGAAGCGGTAGCCGGCCAGCAGCGCGGCCTCGACCGCGGCGCGCACCTCGTCGGCGCCGGCGGCGCCGTCCAGCGGCAGCACCAGCCGGGTCGCGCCGTGCTCGGCCAGGGTCTGGGCGCGGCGCACGCAGATGCCGACGTACCGGCGCAGCTCGGGCACGGTGCCCGCCTCGGCGCCGACGGCGACCACGCTGCGCGGCCGGCGCCCGGCGATCGGCACGTTGGTGATCGTGCCCGCGGCTCCGGTGTTGCCGGTGTCGGCGAGCGCGCCGGCGAGCAGCTCGGGGCTGACCACCGGCTCCGGACCGGTCAACCAGGTGGGCAGCACGCCGCCCGTGCCGACCGGGACGGCGAGCACGTCGTCGGTCCCGAGGGCGGGCAGCTCGGCGAGCAGCTCGACGTGCGGCAACGGCGCGGCCCCGGTCGCCGGCTCGTCGCCGGCGGCCGGGGCCGTGTCGTCCTGCGCTGCGCTGCCCGGGGGCAGCTCGGCGGAGGTGGTCAGCTGGTCGCGCCCTTGAGCGCCTCCGACAGCGCCGCCGCCTCGTCGGGCGACAGCTCCACCACGAGGCGACCGCCTCCCTCGAGCGGCACGCGCATGACCAGGCCGCGGCCTTCCTTGGTCACCTCGAGGGGACCTTCACCCGTGCGCGGCTTCATGGCCGCCATGCGTGCCTCCTTCGCCGGCCACACCGCTCCCCGCCGGGGCGGGAGGTGGGGTGGCGTCCATCGCTGCTGGAACTCCGGGACCAATGATCCCGTATGAGGGGCCGTCGTCCAACACGAGGTCCCTTCAGGGTGATGCGCGGAAGCAGGAGGCGACGTGATCGTCGACCATCCCGGTCGCCTGCATGAGCGCGTAGGCCGTCGTCGGGCCGACGAAGACGAACCCGCGGCGCTTGAGCTCGCGGGCCATCGCGACCGACTCCGCGCTGGTCGCGGGCACGTCGTCGACGGTGGCGGGGCGGGTCCGCGGGCCGGTCGGGGCGAACGACCAGAGCAGCTCGGAGAGCCCCTCGGGCTGCTGCTGCGCGGTCCGGGCGTTGCGGATGGCGGCGGCGATCTTCGCCCGGTTCCGCACGATCCCCGCGTCGGCCATCAGCCGGGCCTCGTCGTCGGGCCCGAACTCCGCGACGGCGTCGATCGCGAAGCCGGCGAACGCGGACCGGAACGCCGGCCGCTTGCGCAGGATGGTGATCCAGGACAGGCCCGACTGGAACGCCTCGAGGCAGAGCCGCTCGAACAGGGCTGTCGTCCCCGTGCAGCGGCGTCCCCCACTCCTCGTCGTGGTAGACGACGTACTCGGGGGCCGACCCGGCCCAGGCGCAGCGCTCCACGCCGGCGACCGTAGCCGCGGGTGCCGACGGTTCAGCGGGCTCCGGCACCGGAGGCCTCCGCGGGAAGGTCGGCGGTGGCCGGCACGGGGTGGTTGCGCCGGGTCGCCAGCACGCAGCCGGCCAGCACCAGCGGCAGGCCGAGCGCGATGCCGAGCGTGAACGGCTCCCGCAGCAGCAGCACGCCGAGCAGCACCGCGACCGCCGGATTGACGAAGGTGATCACCAGCGCCCGCTGCGGGCCGACCTCCCGGATGAGGGCGAAGAACAGCGCCAGCGCGACCGCGGTGCACAGCACGCCCAGCGCGGCCAGCGACAGCACCGCCTGCCCCGACGCGTCGACGGCGTCCCCCAGCCGCGGCAGCGCGAACGGCGCGTAGACGACCGTGGTCACCGCCAGCGCCAGGGCCGCGGCCGCCACGCCGGGCACCTCGGGCAGCCGCCGGCTCATCACCAGCGGCGCGGTCGCGTAGCCGACCGCCACCAGGGCGACGGCGCCGACGGGCAGCCACTGCGCGCCCTCCAGGTCCAGCCCGAGCAGCGCGGCGATGCCGACGACACCGAGCCCCATGCCCGCCATCCGCACCGGCGTGAGCCGCTCCTCCTCACCGGCGAGCCGGCCGGCCAGCGCGGCGACGAACGGCACCGCGGCCACCAGCAGCCCGGTCAGCGAGCTGGACAGCGACTGCTCGGCGTAGGCGAGCAGCAGCCACGGCGCGGTCATCTCCAGCACGGTGAAGACCAGCAGCCAGCGCCACTGGCGCAGCGCCGCCCCGAGCCCGCCGCGGTGCAGGGCCCACGGCAGCAGCAGGGCCGCCCCGATCGCGCAGCGCACGAAGACGACGACCACCGGCGGCACCTCGTCGACGGCCACCTTGATCAGCAGGTACGGCATGCCCCAGATGACCGACAGGGCCACGAACAGCGCCCACCCCCGGCGGCTCACCGGGCGGGCGCTCCCCCCGCCCGCGCGGCGACCGCGGCGAACCGGCGCAGCGACCGGCGCACGCCCCAGCGCACGAACGGCCGGACGGCGTACCAGCCGGGCGTCAGGACCACCCCGAACCAGCCCCACGGCAGGTAGAAGCGCTCGGTCCAGACGAAGGTGGCGTGCTCGCCGCGCGGCTCGATCTCGAAGATCCCCGGGCCGCGGATGACCCGGCCGGTGTGCTGCACCTCGACCAGGCGCGGCGGGTCCCACTTCGTGATCACCATGGTGTCCAGCAGCCCGAGGTGCCTACCGCCGGGCAGCGGCAGCCCCGTGCGGGCCGCGAGCCGCCCGCCGACGCCCTGCGCCGGGCCGCCGACGGTCTCGACGTCGGTGGCGACCATCCACTCGCCCTGCCCGACCCAGTCGGTGAGCACCGCCCACACCCGCTCCGGGGACGCCTCGACGTCGATCCGTTCCACCAGCTCAGGCATCGCGCTCCTCCTCGGGGGCCGCCGCAGCGGTCTGGCGCGCGGGCTGCTCGGCGAGCTGCGCGCGCAGGGCGGCGAGCTCGGCGTCGCGCTCGTCCAGCGTCCGGGCCAGCTGCTCGAGCAACCAGTCGACCTCGGTCATCCGGTAGCCGCGCACGGCCACGGTCATCCGCACCGCGCGCACGTCGTCACCGTCCACCGGCCGGCCGACCGGCAGCTCCACGGGCGAGCGGTCCGGCTCGGCGGGCGGCGCGCTCTCGCCCCGGCCCAGGAGCACCGAGGCGCCGAGGAACAGCAGCGCCGCCACCACGACCACCCCGACGCCGAAGACCACGAACTCCAGCACGTCAGGCGTCCGACGGGCCGAGCGGTGCCCGCATCCCGCCGCCGTTGTCGCCCGCGCTGCGGCCGGCCTCGGCGGCCCGGATCACCGCGACCACCTCGGCGACGTCGTCGGTCACCGTGAGCAGGTCGAGGTCCCGCGGGCCGATCGTGCCGGTGGCGGCCATGGTGTCCCGGATCCAGTCGACCAGCCCGGACCAGTAGGCCGAGCCGAAGAGGATCACCGGGAAGCGGGTGACCTTGCCGGTCTGCACGAGGGTCATCGCCTCGAAGAGCTCGTCGAGGGTGCCGAAGCCGCCGGGCAGGATCACGAAGGCCTGCGCGTACTTCACGAACATCGTCTTGCGCACGAAGAAGTAGCGGAACGTGATGCCGACGTCGACCCACTCGTTGAGCTCCTGCTCGAACGGCAGCTCGATGCCCAGACCCACCGACAGCCCGCCGGCCTCGCACGCCCCGCGGTTGGCCGCCTCCATCGCGCCCGGGCCGCCGCCGGTGATCACCGCGTAACCGGCCTGCGCCAGCGCGGACCCGATCGCGACGCCCGCCGCGTAGTGCGGGTGGTCGGCCGGCGTGCGGGCGCTGCCGAACACGCTCACCGCACGCGGCAGCTCGGAGAGCAGCCCGAAGCCCTCCACGAACTCGCTCTGGATGCGGAGCACGCGCCATGGATCCGTGTGCACCCAGTCAGTGGGGCCGCGGCGGTCGAGCAGCCGCTGGTCGGTCGTCGTCCCGACCGTGCGCGGGTCGGGCTCGCCACCGCGGAGCATGACCGGGCCGCGGTGACGGGGGCGCCGGCGTTCGCCGTCCGCGGCCGGGGGTCCGGCCTCCGGCGGGGTGGGCGGCACGGTCACGCGGCGCTCCCGGAGAGGTAGGCGACGAGCGCGTCCTCGGCCGGCTGCAGCCGGTCGATGACGACGTGCTCCTCGCGGGTGTGGGCCAACTGCGGATCGCCCGGGCCGTAGTTGATCGCGGGGATGCCGAAGGCGGCGAAGCGGGCGACGTCGGTCCAACCGAGCTTCGCCCGCGCCGGCCGGCCCACGGCCGCGATGAAGGCGGCCGCGGCGGGCTCGGTGAGGCCCGGCAGGGCACCACCGGAGTGGTCGACGAACTCCAGCGTGGCGCCGCCGGCCAGCGCCTCGGCGAACACCTCCCGGACGTGCGCCTCGGCGGCGTCCTCGTCCCGGTCGGGCGCGTAGCGGAAGTTGACCAGCAGGGCGGCCTGGTCGGGGATCACGTTGCCGGCGACCCCGCCGGAGATGCCGACGGCGTTGAGCCCCTCGCGGTAGGTGCAGCCGTCGATCTCGACCTCCCGGGCGGTGTACGCCGCGAGGGTCGCCAGCGGCCCGGCCAGGGCGTGGACGGCGTTCTCCCCCAGCCAGCTGCGGGCGCTGTGCGCGCGCCGGCCCTTCGCGGCGATCCGGGCGCGCAGCGTGCCCTGGCAGCCGGCCTCGATCTCGCCGTCGGTCGGCTCGAGCAGGATGGCGAGGTCGCCGTAGAGCCAGCCGCGGCGCTCGCGGGCCACCCGGCCGAGGCCGTTCTTGACCGCCTCGACCTCCTCGTTGTCGTAGAAGGCGAAGGTCAGGTCGTGCGCCGGCTCGGCACCGGGGACGCCGAACCGGCCGGCCAGCCGCAGCATCACCGCGTCACCGGACTTCATGTCGCTGGTGCCGCAGCCGTACAGCCGGTCGCCCTCGATCCGGCTGGGCACGTTGTCCGCGATCGGCACGGTGTCCAGGTGGCCGGCCAGCACCACCCGGGTCGGCCGGCCGAGGTTGGTGCGGGCCAGCACGTTGTTGCCGATCCGCTCCACCTCCAGCCCGCCGAGGCCGCGCAGGGCCGCCTCGACGAGGTCGGTCAGCGCCTGCTCGTCCCCCGAGACGGACGGGACGTCGACCAGCGCGCGGGTGAGGGTGAGGACGTCGGCGGAGAGGTCCAGCGGTGGGAGGTCGCTCACGCCGCCGAGCCTAGGGGGCGGCGCCGGCCTCCGGCTCGGTAGCGTCTCACCCGTGACCGCTGCGCCCGTCTCCGCTTCCGCTGCCGGCCTCGCCACCGTGACCCGCGAGGGCACGGTCCTGGACACCTGGTACCCGGAGCCCCGGCTCGGCGCGCCCGACGGGGCGGCCGCGGGCACCACCCGCATCGGCGCCCTCGACCTCTCCGGCGAGCTCGGCCCCGACTACGGCGGCCTGGTGCGCAGCGACGAGGCGCGCGGCGTGGAGGTCATCGCCGTCCGGACCGTCATCCCCGACCTGGCCGCCCCGCCGGTGGACACCCACGACGTGTGGCTGCGGCTGCACCTGCTCTCCCACCGCCTCATCCGGCCCAACAGCGCGAACATGACCGGCGTCTTCGGTCTGCTCACCAACGTGGCCTGGACCAGTGCCGGACCGGTCGAGGCGGCCGGGTTCAACGCGCACCGGCTGCGTGCGGCCGTGGGCCACGTGACCGTCTTCGGCGTGGACAAGTTCCCGCGGATGGTCGACTACGTCATCCCCTCCGGCGTCCGCATCGCCGACGCAGACCGGGTGCGCCTGGGCGCCCACCTGGCCGAGGGGACGACGGTCATGCACGAGGGCTTCGTCAACTTCAACGCCGGCACGCTGGGCCCGTCCATGGTCGAGGGCCGGATCAGCCAGGGCGTCGTCGTCGGTGCGGACAGCGACATCGGCGGCGGCGCCTCGATCATGGGCACGCTCTCCGGCGGCGGCACCGAGGTCATCTCGATCGGCACCGGGTGCCTGCTGGGGGCCAACGCCGGCATCGGCATCTCGCTCGGCGACGACTGCATCGTCGAGGCCGGTTGCTACGTGACCGGCGGCTCGCGCGTGACGCTGCCCGACGGCTCGGTGGTCAAGGCCCGCGAGGTCTCCGGCCGCGACGGGCTGCTGTTCCGCCGCAACAGCGTCAGCGGCGCGCTCGAGGTCGTCGACCGCAAGGACCGCGCGTGGGGCGCGCTCAACGCGGAGCTGCACCAGAACTAGTGCGGCCGCCGTCACCCCCGGTCGTCCAGGGAACGGTCAGGGAGCCGACCTAGAGTTCCTCCCGATGAGCTCCACCTCCACGCCGGCCCGCACGACCGCGGTCCGGGCCGGCGCGCCGGCCCGCCGGCGCCCCGCCCGCCGGAGTGCGAAGCGGCGCGGCCCGGCACGCCGGAAGCGGAGCGGCTCGGACAACTGGTGGCCGCTGGTCGTCGTCGCGGTGCTGGTGGTCGTCGGTGTCGCCTGGGTGCGCTCGGCGGACGACGTCCCGCCGGCGGTCACGTGCACCGTCGAGGGTCCGATCGGGACCGGGACCGTCCAGCTCTCCCCCGACCAGGCGCAGAACGCGGCGACGATCGCCCGCGTGGGCCGGGAGCGCGGCCTGCCCGACCGGGCGATCGTCATCGCCCTCGCGACGGCGATGCAGGAGTCGACCCTGCGCAACCTGGACTACGGCGACCGCGACTCCCTCGGCCTGTTCCAGCAGCGCCCCTCGCAGGGCTGGGGCACCCCCGAACAGGTTCAGGACCCGGTCTACGCCGCGGGGAAGTTCTACGACTGGCTGGTGACCGTCCCCGGCTGGGAGACCGGCCGGCTCACCGACGTGGCCCAGGCGGTGCAGCGCTCCGGCTTCCCGGAGGCCTACCAGAAGCACGAACCCCTGGCCCAGGAGCTGACCGCCGCGCTGAGCGCGGACGCCCTCGGCTGCGTCTGAGGCCTCAGGCCTCCGCGATCGGCCGGCCGACCGTCAGGCCCGCACGCAGTCCCGCGTCCATCGACCGGTACTGCGCGTCCGGCTCGGTGCCGGTGGCGTCCAGCACGCTGCTGAAGAAGCACCGCGCCGCCGCGGCGAGGACGACGTCGAGGATCTCGTCGTCGTCCAGGCCGAGGGTGCGCAGCTCGGCCAGGTCCTCCGGCGTCATCGCGGCGGCACCGGCGGCGACCTTCGCGGCCACCCGGACGACGGCGGCGTCGACCGGGCCGAGGGCGGCGAGCTCACCGCCGCTGATCGCGCGCACCTCGGGCTCCGCGCCGAACCGGTCGACCAGCACCCCGCCGTGGGCGAGCGAGCAGTAGCTCGACCGCAGCTGCCGGGCCGCGGCCAGGGTGGCCAGCTCGTAGCGGCGCGGGTCCATCGACGCCTTGACCGCGGCGTTCAGCGCGCGCCACGCCTCGTAGACGGCGGGGCGCCGGGCGAGCAGCCGGGTGTAGTTCGCGACGTACCCGAGGGTCGCCCGGTCCCGGTCGAAGGCCTCCGCCGCCTCGGTGGAGGCGGCCTCGTCGGCGTCCGCGATCCAGCTCATGGCGGGACGGTAGGGCCGCGCCGGGGCCCGCGGAAGGCCACCGGCCCGCCGCCCGGTCACCGGCCGACGTACGCCGCCAGGTGCTCGCCGGTCAGGGTGGAGCGGGCGGTGACCAGGTCGGCCGGCGTCCCCTCGAAGACCACCCGGCCGCCGTCGCGGCCCGCACCCGGACCGAGGTCGATGATCCAGTCGGCGTGCGCCATGACCGCCTGGTGGTGCTCGATGACGACCACCGACCGGCCGGCGTCGACGAGCCGGTCCAGCAGCCCGAGCAGGTTCTCCACGTCGGCCAGGTGCAGACCGGTGGTCGGCTCGTCCAGCACGTAGACGCTGCCCTTCTCCGCCATCTGGGTGGCCAGCTTCAGCCGCTGCCGCTCGCCGCCGGACAGCGTGGTGAGCGGCTGGCCGAGGGTGAGGTAGCCCAACCCGACGTCGGCCAGCCGGTCGAGGACCGCGTGCGCCGCGGGTACCTTCGCCTCGCCGGCGCCGAAGAACTCCTCGGCCTCGGCCACCGACATCGCGAGCACCTCGGCGATGTTCCGGCCGCCGAGGGTGTACTCGAGCACCGCCGCCTGGAACCGCCGGCCCTCGCACTCCTCGCAGGGCGACTCGACGGTGGCCATGACGCCCAGCTCGGTGAAGATGACGCCGGCGCCGTTGCAGGTCGGGCAGGCGCCCTCGGAGTTGGAGCTGAACAGCGCCGGCTTGACGCCGTTGGCCTTCGCGAACGCCTTGCGGATCGGCTCCAGCAGCCCGGTGTAGGTGGCCGGGTTGCTGCGCCGCGACCCCTTGATCGCGCCCTGGTCGACCACCACGACGCCCTCGCGGCCGGCGACCGAGCCGGTGACCAGCGAGCTCTTGCCCGAGCCGGCGACGCCGGTGAGCACGCACAGCACGCCCAGCGGGATGTCGACGTCGACGTCCCGGAGGTTGTGGGTCGACGCGCCCCGGACCTCGAGCGCGCCGCTCGCCGACCGCACGGCGTCCTTGACCGTCGCCCGGTAGTCGAAGTGCCGGCCGGTCGAGGTGTCGCTGCGCCGCAGCTCCTCGACGCTCCCCTCGAAGCAGACCGTGCCGCCCCCGGAGCCGGCGCCCGGCCCGAGGTCGACGACGTGGTCGGCGATCGCGATCGTCTCGGGCTTGTGCTCGACGACCAGCACGGTGTTGCCCTTGTCCCGCAGCTGCAGGAGCAGCCCGTTCATCCGCTCGATGTCGTGCGGGTGCAGGCCGACGGTGGGCTCGTCGAAGACGTAGGTGACGTCGGTGAGCGAGGAGCCGAGGTGGCGGATCATCTTGGTCCGCTGCGCCTCGCCGCCCGACAGCGTGCCGGCCGGCCGGTCCAGCGACAGGTAGCCCAGCCCGATCTCGGTGAACGAGTCGAGCAGGTGCTGCAGCCCCTTGAGCAGCGGCGCCACCGAGGGCTCGTCCAGGTCACGGACCCACTGGGCGAGGTCGCTGATCTGCATCGCGCAGACGTCGGCGATGTTCTTGCGGGCGATCCGCGACGAGCGGGCCTCCGGGGTGAGCCGCGTGCCGTCGCACTCCGGGCACTGCTGGAAGGTGATCACCCGCTCCACGAAACGGCGGACGTGCGGCTGCAACGCGTCGATGTCCTTGGACAGCATCGACTTCTGGACCTTGGGGATCACGCCCTCGTAGGTCAGGTTGATGCCCTCCACCTTGATCTTGGTGGGCTCCTTGTGGAGGAGGGTGTCGAGCTCCTTCTCCGAGTACTTCCCGATCGGCTTGTCCAGGTCGAGCCCGATGCCCTGGAACAGCCGGCCGTACCAGCCGTCCATGCTGTAGCCGGGCACCGTCAGCGCGCCCTCGCTGAGCGACTTGGTGTCGTCGTAGAGCGCGGTGAGGTCGAAGTCGGAGACCGCCCCCATGCCCTCGCACCGCGGGCACATGCCGCCGAGGTAGACCGCCTCCCGGACGACGCTCTTCTCGACCCGGCCGCCGGCCTTCTCGGTGCTCATGACGCCGCTGGCCTTGCGCGTCGGCACGTTGAACGAGAACGCCGTGGGCGGGCCGATCTGCGGCGTGCCCAGCCGGCTGAACAGGATGCGCAGCATGGCGTTGGCGTCGGTCGCGGTGCCGACGGTGGAGCGCGGGTTGGCCCCCATCCGCTCCTGGTCGACGATGATCGCCGTCGTCAGGCCCTCGAGCAGGTCGACCTCCGGGCGCGTCAGCGAGGGCATGAAGCCCTGGAGGAAGGCGCTGTAGGTCTCGTTGATCAGCCGCTGCGACTCGGCGGCGATCGTGGCGAACACCAGCGAGCTCTTGCCCGACCCCGAGACGCCGGTGAACACCGTCAGCCGCCGCTTGGGCAGCTCGACGCTGACGTCCTTGAGGTTGTTCACCCGCGCGCCGAGCACGCGGATCACGTCATGGCTGTCGGCGGCGTGCACGGGTCGATCGGTCACCCGCGGGATGCTGCCACGCCGCACCGACGTCGTCAGGCGACTTCGGGCCCCGGCCTCAGCCGGACAGGCGCTCCACGGCGGTGTCGATGCGCTCGTCGGTGGCGGTGAGCGCCATGCGCACGTGCCGCTCCCCCGAGGGTCCGTAGAACGCGCCCGGCGCGGCCACGATGCCCAGGCCCGCGAGCCAGTCGATGGTGGCCCAGCAGTCCTCGTCGCGGGTGACCCACAGGTACAGCCCGGCGGCGGAGTGGTCGATCCGCAGCCCGGCAGCCCGGACCGCGGCGGCGAGCCGGTCGCGGCGGCCGCGGTAGCGCTCGCGCTGGGCGTCGACGTGCGCGTCGTCGGCCAGGGCGGCGGTCATCGCGGCCTGGACCGGCGTCGGCACGAGCAGCCCCAGGTGCCGGCGGACCTCCCAGACGCGGCGGACCAGCGCCGGGTCGCCGGGAGAGCAGGCCGCCGCGGTAGCCCGCCGCGCTGGACTGCTTGGACAAGGAGTGGACGGCGAGCAGGCCGCGGTGGTCCTCCCCCGCGACGGCGGGGTGCAGCAGCGAGCGCGGCTCGACGTCCCAGCCGAGGGTCACGTAGCACTCGTCCGAGGCGATCGGCACGCCGTGCGTCCGGCCCCAGTCGATCCAGGCGCGCAGCTCGTCGTCGTCCAGCACGCGGCCGTGCGGGTTGCCGGGGGAGTTCAGCCAGACCAGCACGACGCCGTCGGCGTCCGCGGGCGGGGTGTCGGCGCGCCGGACGTCGAGCCCGGCGACCACCGCGCCCACCTCGTAGGTCGGGTAGGCGACCGAGGGGATCAGCACCGTGCCGCGGCCGGAGAGGCCCAGCAGCGTCGGCAGCAGCGCGACGAGCTCCTTGGAGCCGACCGTCGGGATGACCGACGGGTCGGCACCCAGCGGGTCCGCGACCGTGACGCCGAGCCGGCGGCTCAGCCAGCCGGCCGCCGCGGTGCGCAGCGCGGCGGTGCCCAGCGCGGCCGGGTAGCCCGGGGCGTTCCCGGCCGCGGCCAGCGCCTGGCCGAGCAGCGCCGGGGTCGCGTCGACCGGCGTGCCGATCGAGAGGTCGACGACGCCGCCCGGGTGCTGCGCGGCCCGCGCACGGGCCGGCTCCAGCGCGTCCCACGGGAAGTCCGGGAGGACGCGCGGACCCCCGGGGGCGGTCAGTGCCCTTCGCCCTGGGGCGGGAGCGCCGCGACCAGCGGGTGGTCCTTGTGGATCTTCCCGGTCTTGGCGGCGCCGCCGGGGCTGCCCAGGTCGGAGAAGAACTCCACGTTGGCGTTGTAGAAGTCCTTCCACTTGTCCGGGACGTCGTCCTCGTAGTAGATGGCCTCGACCGGGCAGACCGGCTCGCACGCACCGCAGTCGACGCACTCGTCGGGGTGGATGTAGAGCATCCGTTCGCCCTCGTAGATGCAGTCCACCGGGCACTCGTCGATGCACGCCTTGTCGAGGACGTCGACGCAGGCCTGTGTGATGACGTAGGTCACGGTGGTTCCTCCCGGGGGCGGTGCGGGCTACGACCGCTGGACGGTCGATCGGCAGAATTAGTATCACCCTCTCGCACCCGGTTGGCCGGGAAGGGTGCCCTTGCCTGCGTGGTCACCCCGCAGAGGGAGTTCCCGGGCGCCGTCGCAGGATGTCGCGCGTGGTCGACGTGGCCGCTCTGGCCACCGCCGGGCGGGAGCGGGGCGCGCACTCCTGCCTGCTCCAGGTCGGCGACGGCAACGAGCCCGCGCTGGGGCTCTACGCGCGGCTGGGCGTCACGGAGCACCACCGGTACCACCACCGGTCGGCGCCACCGGCCTGACGCCCGCGGCCAGCACCCGCCCGGCGGCGAACGCGGCCGCGACGACGCCGAGCAGCAGGAACGCCATGCCGACCCACCCGGTGACCCCGCTGCCGATCAGCACCAGATCGCCCTCGGGCCGCCGGATCGTCGCGGCCAGCGCCACGACCAGCCAGACCAGCGCCGGCACGACCGCAACCAGCCGGGAGCCCGACAGCCGGTGGAACAGCTGCACCAGCAGCAGGTTCCCGACCACCGCGGCGAGCACCGAGACCGGCACCGGCACGGCGCCGGCCCGCAGCGGCAGCCAGAACACCTCGACCAGCGCCAGCCAGCCGCCGACGACGACGGCGAGCACCGCCCAGCCCAGCCTCGCGGCGATCCGGGCGATCACGGCTCCAGGCCGGCGAACAGGTCGTCCTCCCAGCCCTCGTCCCCGACCGCCGGGCCGCGCCGCCCGCGCACCAGCCGGTAGTGCTCGGTGGCCATGACCTCCAGGCCCAGGTTGTTCGACAGCGCGAAGAACGGCCCGTCGACGGTGATCTGGGTCGGGTGCGAGCGCATCGCGGCGTCCTTGCGGTCGGCGTGCGCGCGCGCGTCCACGGCGGTGGTGACGACGTCGTCCGGCACGACGAACGGCACGTCGTCCAGGTCGCCGAGGCCGTCGAACATCGACTTCTCGCCGAGCGCGGCCAGCGCGTCGATGCCCGCCTGCACGACCGAGCGCGGCATCGCGTTCCAGTAGACCTTCGCGATCTCCCACGCCGCCCCGAGGTCGGGCCGGAACGCGGGGTCCGCGGCGGCGTCGGCGGCGCGCATGGCGACCCGGTGCGCCTGGATGTGGTCGGGGTGGCCGTAGCCGCCGTTCTCGTCGTAGGTGACCAGCACCTGCGGGCGCACCTCGCGGATGACGGCCACGGCGTGCGCCGCCGCCTCGTCCAGGTCCGCGTTCCAGAAGGCGCGCGGGTGCCCGTTGGCCGGCGTCCCCATCATCCCGGAGTCCCGGTAGCGGCCCGGCCCCCCGAGGAACCGGGAGTCGGTGACGCCGAGGGCGGCCATCGCATCCCGCAGCTCGCCGATCCGGTAGCCGCCGAGCTGGTCGGCCTGGTCGGCGGCCAGCTGGGCGAGCTCCGGCACGAGGATCTCGCCCTCCTCCCCCAGCGTGCAGGTGAGCAGCGTGACCCCGGCGCCCTCGGCGACGTAGCGCGCCATGGTGGCGCCGTTGCCGATCGTCTCGTCGTCGGGGTGGGCGTGGACGAGCAGCATGCGTCGGGAGGGCGTCACGGCGCGATCCTGCCGGATCGGCCTCACTCCGCGTCGACGGGGACCACCGCTCGCGCCTCGGCGAAGTGGCACGCCGCCGGGTGGCCCTGGCCGCGGTCCACCAGCGCCGGCGCCTCGGTGGCGCAGATGTCCTGCGCCTTCCAGCAGCGCGTCCGGAACCGGCAGCCCGAGGGCGGGTCGGCCGGGCTGGGCACGTCGCCCTGCAGCAGGATGCGGTCCTTCTGGCCCCGCAGGTGCGGCTCGTGCAGCGGCACCGAGGACAGCAGCGCCTGCGTGTAGGGGTGCGACGGCGTCGTGTAGACCTGCTCGTCGGTGCCCTCCTCGACGATCGAGCCGAGGTACATGACCGACACCCGGTCGGAGATGTGCCGGACGACCGAGAGGTCGTGCGCGATGAACAGGTAGGACAGGCCGAAGTCGTCCTGCAGGTCCTCGAGCAGGTTGACCACCTGCGCCTGCACCGAGACGTCGAGGGCGGAGACCGGCTCGTCGCAGACGATGATCTCCGGCCGCAGCGCCAGCGCCCGGGCGATGCCGATGCGCTGCCGCTGGCCGCCGGAGAACTGGTGGGGGTAGCGGTTGACGTAGTCGGGGTTGAGCCCGACGCGGTCCAGCAGGTCCTGGGTGCGCTTGAGCCGGTCCTTGCGCGGCGCGATGTCGGAGTGCACCGACCAGCCCTCGGCGACGATGTCGCCGACGGTCATCCGCGGGTTCAGCGAGGAGTACGGGTCCTGGAAGATGATCTGGACCTCGCGGCGGTACTCCTTGAGCGCGCGCCCGGTCATCGTGGCGACGTCCCGGCCCTTGTAGACGATCGAGCCGCCGGTCGGCTTCTCCAGCGCGACCAGCAGCTTGGACACCGTCGACTTCCCGCAGCCGGACTCACCGACGAGGCCCACGGTCTCGCCGCGGCGCAGCGTCATGTTCACGCCGTCGACGGCGCGGACGTGGCCGATCGTGCGCTTGAACAGCACGCCCTGGGTGAGCGGGAAGTGCTTCTGCAGCCCCTTGATCTCCAGCAGCGTCTCGCCCAGGGGGCCCCGGGCGGTGGCGCCGGTGGTGGCGGACACGGCGGTGGCGGAGACGGCGGTGGCGCCGGTCGGCTCAGACACCGAGGACCTCCTCGCTGTAGTGGCACGCTGCCTCGCGGCCGGGGACGACCAGGCGCAGCGGCGGGACGTCGGTGGCGCAGTCGCGGCCGGGCGCGGCGTCCGCACCCAGGCGGCGGCGGGCGCACCGCGGGTGGAACGGGCAGCCGCTGGGGATGGCGGCGAGGTTCGGCGGCTGGCCCACGATGGGCTGCAGCCGGCCGCCCTTGGCCTCGACCTGCGGCACCGAGTTCATCAGGCCCTCGGTGTAGGGGTGCCCGGCGTCGGTGAAGACGTCGTCGACGGTGCCCCGCTCCACGATCCGGCCGGCGTACATGACCGCCACCCGGTCGGCGACCTCGTTGACGACGCCGAGGTCGTGGGTGATGAGGATCAGGCCCATGCCGGTCTCCCGCTGCAGGTCCTTGAGCAGGTCCATGACCTGCGCCTGCACGGTGACGTCGAGCGCGGTGGTCGGCTCGTCGGCGATGAGGATCCGCGGGTCCAGCGCGATGGCCATGGCGATCATGACGCGCTGGCGCATGCCGCCGGAGAACTGGTGCGGGTAGTCGTCGACCCGCTTGGCCGCGGCCGGGATGCGCACCCGGTCCATGAGCTCGATCGCCTTGGCCTTGGCCTCCTTGCGGGAGGCGCCCTGGTGCACCCGGAACATCTCGCCGATCTGCCACCCCACGCTGTAGACGGGGTTCAGCGACGACAGCGCGTCCTGGAAGATCATCGAGATGCCGGGGCCGCGGACCTGGCGCTGGTCCTCGTCGGACATCCGCAGCAGGTCCTCGCCCTGGAAGCGGATCGCGCCGCGGACCACCGCCGGCGGGGTGTCGAGGATGCCCATGATCGCCTGGGCGGAGACGGACTTGCCCGAGCCGGACTCGCCGAGGATCGCCAGGGTCTCCCGCTCGGCGAGGGTGTAGCTCACGCCGTTGACGGCGTTGACGACGCCGGAGCGCTGCTGGAACTCGACGTGCAGGTCGTCGACCTCGAGCAGCGTCGCGCCGGCGGTCGCGGGGTGCGGGGTGGGGTCGAGCTGGGACTGGGTCATGCACGCTGCCTCGGGTCGAGGGCGTCGCGCAGGGCGTCGCCCATCAGGATGAACGCCATCACGGTCAGGCTCAGCACGATGCTCGGGAACAGCACCAGGTGCGGGGCGGTGCGGATGAGGTCCTGACCGGCCTCGATCTGCAGGCCCCACGAGATGGCCGGCCGCTGGAGGCCGACGCCGAGGTAGGTCAGCGTCGCCTCGGCCGCGATGAGCACGCCGATGGTGATGGTCGTGTAGACCAGCACCGGCGCGACGGCGTTGGGGAGGATGTGCCGGACCAGGATCCGGCTGTTGGACGCGCCCATGGCGCGGGCGGCGGCGACGTAGTCCGAGCTCTTCACCGCGATGACCTGCGAGCGGACCAGCCGCATCGCCGTCATCCAGCCGAACAGCGCCAGCGCCAGCGCGACCGCGCCCGGGCCGCGGCTGTTGAGGATCGGGATGTCGGTCTGCGGGCCGACGCGCAGCAGCACCAGCGCGCCGAGGATCAGCGGCAGCGCGTAGAAGATGTCCGCGATGCGGGACAGCACGCCGTCGGTGACCCCGCCGAAGTAGCCGGCGATGGCGCCGACGACGACGCCGAGCAGCAGCACGACGACGACGGCGAAGACGCCGATGATCAGCGAGTTGCGCGCCCCGTAGACCACGTTGGCCAGGTAGTCGCAGCCCTGCTGGTCGAAGCCGAACCAGTGCTGGGACGACGGCAGCAGCTTGGAGTTGGCCAGGTCGCACGCGCGCGGGTCGGCGCCGCGGGCGAACAGCTGCGGGAAGGCCGCCATCACCACGAGCAGCACGGTGAGCAGCGAGCCGATCCAGAACAGCGGGTTGCGCTTGAGCGACGCCCACGCGTCGGACCACAGGCTGTTCTGGCGGGCGCTGAGCGGGTCCACCGACGGGCTGGCCAGCCCGGTCGTCGTCCCCGCCTCGATCTCGTCCTTGCGCAGGTCCACCTGCTGCTGGTCAGTCATAGCGGATCCTCGGGTCCAGGACGGCGTAGAGCACGTCGACGACCAGGTTGAAGAAGATGAAGAAGAAGACCATCAGCGTCACGATGCCGACGACGACGGCGCCTTCCTGCGCCTGGATCGAGTCGAACACCTCGCGGCCGATGCCGGGCAGGTTGAAGACGGTCTCGGTGACGATCGCGCCGCCCAGCAGCGCACCGATGTCGGCGCCGATGAACGTGACCACCGGGATCAGGCTGTTGCGCAGCGTGTGCCGCACGATGATGCGGCTGCGCGGCAGGCCCTTGGCCTTCGCCGTCCGCACGTAGTCCGCGCGCATGTTCTCGGCGATGCTCGTGCGGGTCAGCCGGGCCACGTAGGCCAGGGAGCCCGAGGCGAGCACCAGCCCCGGCAGCACGTAGCTGTACCAGCCCTCGCGGGTGCCGGCGATGGGGAACCAGCCGAGCTTCAGCCCGAAGGTGAGCTGGGCGAGGAACGCCAGCACCAGGATCGGGATCGACACGATGACGGTCGTCGAGACCAGCACCAGGTTGTCGAAGTAGCTGTTGCGGCGGATGCCGGCCAGCACGCCGGCGGTCAGGCCGATGATGATCTCGAAGATCACCGCGACGATGGTCAGCCGGATCGTGACCGGGAGCGTGCGCTCGATGGTGTCCAGCACCGGTCGGCCGCGGAAGTCCGTGCCCAGATCGCCCTGGACGAGGCCCTTCAGGTACTCCCAGTACTGGACCCAGAGCGGGTCGTCGAGGTGGAACCGCTCGGTGAGCACCTGGACGAAGGCCGGCGACACCGGCCGGTCGCCGGCCAGCGCGCGGATGGGGTCGCCCGGCAGGGCGTAGACCATCGAGAAGATGAGGACGGAGGCGCCCAGCAGGACCGGGATGGTGAGCAGCAGGCGGCGCGCTACGTAGCGGCCCATGTTCCCCCTCGGGTGCGGGCCCGCGCGGATGCGGCGGGCCGGTGTCCATCGTGCGCTTCCTGGCGCACGCGCGCCGCCGGGGGCGACCGTCCGTGGTGGACGGGCGCCCCCGGCGGGTGGTGCGGGTCCCTGCTAGCGAGCGGTCAGTTGACCGTGACCTCGGACCAGACGGGACGCTGGAACAGGTCGATCCGGACGTTGTCCACGTTGTCGGTGTGGACGGTCTGGATCTGGGTGAAGAACATCGGCGCGTAGGGCATGTCCGCGGCGATGAGGTCCTCGGCCTGCTGGTAGAACTCGATCGCCTCTTCCTCGCTGGTGGCCTGGTCACCCTGGGTGATCAGCGCGGAGACCTGGTCGTTCGTGTAGAAGCTGTAGTTCGAGCCGGTGGGCGGCAGCGAAGCCTCGGTGAACATCGGGGTCAGGTAGCTCTCCGCGGCCGGGTAGTCGAAGCTCCAGCCCATGCGGAACGGGCCGGTGAAGCCCTTCGACTCACCGAGCGGCAGGTACTGCGCGAAGTCGAGGTTGCCCTCGAGGCTGAACTCGACACCCAGGTTGGTGCGCAGCTGGTTGCCCACGGCCTCCATCCACGCGTCGTGGCCGCCGCCGGCGTTGAACCACAGCTGCACCGGCTGCGTCCGGTCGAACCCGGCCTCGTCGAGCAGCTGGTTGGCGGCGTCGACGTCGAAGGTGCAGAACTCGCAGGAGCCCTCGCGGTAGCCGTCGACGACCGGCGCGATGAACGAGTCGGCGGGGGTGCGGGTGCCGGAGAAGATCGCCTCGGAGATGGCCTCCCGGTCGATCGCCATGGAGATCGCCTGGCGGACCCGCGGGTCGGCGTAGCGGGCGTCGTAGGTCGGGAAGCCCATGTAGGTGATCTGGGAGACCTCGGTGTTGATGAAGTTGTCGCCGAACTCGCTCTCGGCGGACTCGATCACGTCCGGCGGGATGACGTCGACGATGTCGACGTTGCCGTCCTGGGCGTCGGTGTAGGCGGTGGCCTGGTCGGCGTAGACGACGAACTCCATGCCGGCGGCCTGGGCCTTGTCCTCACCGGCGTAGTCCTCGTACCGGGTCAGCGTGATGCCCTGGCCGGGCACGAACTCGCTGTCGGCCTGGAACGGGCCGTTGCCGATCGGGTTGGTGCCGAACTCCTCGGGGTCCTCGAAGAAGGCGTCCGGGAGCGGGTTGAAGGCGTCGTAGCCGACGACCGCCGGGAAGAGCGCGAACGGGCTGGTGAGCTCGACCGTGAAGGTGAGGTCGTCCACGACCGCGAGGCCGGAGAGGGTGTCGGCCGTGCCGGCCTCGAGCTCGGCCAGGCCGGCGATGCGGCCCAGGTACGAGCCGCCGTCCTGGGCGTTCTCCGGGTTGGCGGTGTAGTTCCACGCGTCGACGAACGACGCGGCGTCGACCGGCGTTCCGTCGTGGAACGTCCAGCCGTCCTTCAGCGTGATCGTCCAGTTCTGGTTGTCCTCGGACTCGATGGACTCGGCGACGCCGGTGTACTCGACCTCGCCCTCCTCCGAGTAGCCCACCAGGCCGGTCCAGAGGGCGGCGATGACCTTCGCGCCCTCGCTCTCGGTGGTGTTGCCGGGGACGAGCGGGCTCTTGGGCTCGCCGATGTAGGCGGTGAACGTGCCGCCCTCACCGCCGCCGGAGCCGGAACCGCTGTCGTCGCTGTCGCCGCCACAGGCGGAGAGCAGCATCGCGCCGGCCAGGGCCGTCGCGACGAGCGCACTGCGGCGCTGGGTGAACTTCACGTGGATGGCCTCTCTCGTTCCGCGGGTGCGGAGTCTCGGACTGCGACCGGCTCACCCCGGGACGGGCCCGGGTGCCGGCGATCGTGGTCGGACACGCACGCGTACGGGTGGGCCCACGCCGCGTGCACGGTGAGCAACGCTAGGCATTGCCCACGAGGCTTTGCCAGCCACGTTGTCCATTTGTGACCTGCTCACACGGTCTCACAACGACCCCCGCAAGCCCTCCAGGGGTTCTGGCCTGCGACGGGACCGCTTGCGGTGCCGGGCGGCCTCACCCGGACGGGTTGCGGCGCCCGGCGCGGGGTGGGGAACGGGGGGTCGAGGTGTCGGGCAGCGCCCCACCGGGTAGTGCCCGACCGGACCCCGCGGGGCCCGGACCTACGACGAGAGGACGACGCATGAGCGGCGAGGACAAGGCCAACAACAAGCTCGAGGAGCTGGGCGGCAAGGCCAAGGAAGCGCTGGGCAACGCGACGAACGATCGCGATCTCCAGGCTGCCGGCCAGAAGGACCAGACGAAGAGCAACCTCAAGCAGGCCGGCGAGAAGGTCAAGGACGCCTTCAAGTAGGCCCGCACCACTGCGCGGCGGAGGCCGCACCCCACCCAGGGGTGCGGCCTCCGCCGCGTCCGGGCCCGGGCAGCCGCCCCGCGGTGTGCGCTCGTCGGCAGTTCCGGAAGCGGGAACTGCCGATCAGCGCACGGTGTCGCTCGGGGCGAGCAGCGCGCGCACGGCGGGGAGGAGGGGGCGGTCCGCGGCGATCCAGTCCAGGCCGTCCAGCTCGTCGGCGCCGATCCAGCGCAGCGCGGCGTGCTCGTGCGCGACCGGCTCCCCCGACACGATCCGCGCCGACCACACCCGCATCGTCGAGGCGCCGCGCGGCCCGCCGGCGACGACGCCGTCCAGCGGCACCTCGCCGAGGAAGCCCTCCGGGGCGACGACGACGCCGAGCTCCTCGGCGCACTCGCGGACGAGCGCGGCCAGGTCGGACTCCCCCGGCTCCACCTTGCCGCCGGGGAACTCCCAGCAGCCGTCGTACGGGCCGCCGGAGCGCTGCGCGGCGAGCACGCGAACGCCGTCGACCAGCGCCGCGCCCACGACCTGGACGACGTCCTGCGCGCGGGCCTCCGCCGCGACGACGTAGGCGGCCAGGTGCGCGGTCATCGCACGCCGCAGCCGACGGCGGAGCAGCCGGCCGGTCAGCGGGCCGGAGCGCCGCCCCCGCAGCTCGATCCGCTCCTCGACCAGCGTGCCCTCCGCGGTCGGGGTGAACCGGCGCGAGTGGGTGACCCGGTGCCCGCCGGGCCACGAACCGGTGTGGACGTCGGAGAGCGGCCGGACCGACTCGAGCTCCTCCAGCGGCGCCGGCCAGGGCCGGCCGAGCACGCGGGCGACGTCGAACGCCACGGTCAGCGGCGCCTCCACCAACGTGGTGAATGACAGCAGCCGCACGCGGCCACTGTGGCAGACCACGGCAGGATGGGCTCCGTGCGCATCAACGCCCGGGTCGACTACGCCATCCGAGCCGTCGTCGAACTGGCCGCGGCGGCACCGAACTCGATGACCGCCGACGCCATCGCGACCGCCCAGGGCATCCCCAGCCGGTTCCTGCAGGCGATCCTCACCGACCTCCAGCGGGCCCGGGTGGTCACCAGCCAGCGCGGTCGGGACGGCGGCTACCGGCTGGCGCTCCCGGCGTCGGAAATCTCCATCGCGCGGATCATGCGGATCGAGCAGGGCTTCCTCGCCGAGGTGCACGGCCAGCGCCCCGAGGACGTCCGGTACTCCGGCGCGGCCACCGAGCTGGCGAAGGTCTGGGTCGCGGCGCGGGAGGCCTACCGCCGGGTGCTGGAGGGCGTGACCATCGCCGACGTCGTCGCCGGCACGCTGCCCCCGCACGCGGCCGAGCTCGTCGCCATCGACGAGGCCTGGCAGTCCTTCGGCGCCTCCTCCGGCGACTGACCCGCGGAGGCGGTGCGCGACACTGGCGCCCATGCCCGCAGCCCCGCGTCCCGGCGTCACCGTCTTCCTGACCGGCCTCTCCGGCGCCGGCAAGTCCACGATCGCCGACGCGCTGGTCGCCGACCTGGAGCGCGACGGCCGCCCGGTCACGGTGCTCGACGGCGACGTCGTCCGCACGCACCTGTCCAGCGAGCTGGGCTTCGCCCGCGAGCACCGCGACCTCAACATCCGCCGGATCGGCTGGGTCGCGGGCGAGGTGGTCAAGCACGGCGGCACCGTCGTCGTCGCGGCCATCGCCCCCTACGAGGAGGCCCGCGAGCAGGCCCGGGCGCTGGTCGAGGAGCACGGCCGCTTCGTGCTCGTGCACCTGTCCACGCCGCTGGAGGTCTGCGAGCAGCGGGACGTGAAGGGCCTCTACGCCAAGGCGCGCGCCGGCGAGATCCCCGAGTTCACCGGCGTCAGCGACCCCTACGAGCCGCCGGTCGCCCCCGAGCTGGTCATCGACACGTCGGTGACGCCCGTGGCCGAGTCGGTCGCCCGCATCCGCGGCGCCGTGGACGGGCCCGCCCCGCAGGTGTGAGCTGCTCCACGCCGGTGCGCGCGGTGAGCTGTGGCACCATCGACGCGTGACCGGACGCGGCGTACTCCTCGTTGCGCGCCTCCACATCGATCTCGCGCGCGTCTCCAGCGCTGCCTGTTCCGCCTCGCGCTGACCCAGGCTCTCCCCGCGCAGCACTCCCTGCGCATCGAACCGGCAGCGCCCTCCCGAACCGCGCGGTCTGCCGTGCCGGGAGCCGGCGCAGGAAGAAGTACGACACGTGACTGCTCCCACCCGCACGAGCAACCGCCCCAAGCGCGGCGAGGGCCAGTGGGCCCTCGGCTACCGGGAGCCGCTCAACCCCAACGAGCGGATGAAGAAGGACTCCGACGGCCTCGAGGTGCGCCAGCGGATCATCGACATCTACTCCAAGGGCGGCTTCGACAGCATCGACCCGGGTGACCTCCGCGGCCGGATGCGCTGGATGGGCCTCTACACCCAGCGCGCCCAGGGCATCCCCGGCGGCAAGACCGCCGTGCTGGAGCCCGAGGAGCTCGAGGACAAGTACTTCATGATGCGGGCCCGCATCGACGGCGGGCAGCTGACCAGCGACGCGCTGCGCGTCCTCGGCGGCATCAGCACCGAGTTCGGCCGCGACGTCGCCGACGTCACCGACCGGCAGAACGTGCAGTACCACTGGATCCGCATCGAGGACGTCCCCGAGATCTGGCGGCGCCTGGAGTCGGTCGGCCTGAGCACGATGGAGGCCTGCGGCGACGTCCCGCGCGTCATGCTCGGGTGCCCGCTGGCCGGCATCCTCGAGGACGAGGTCCTCGACGCCACCGACGTCATCGCCGCGACCGTCGAGAAGTACGTCGGCAGCCCCGAGTTCAGCAACCTGCCGCGCAAGTGGAAGACCTCGATGTCGGGCTGCGTCGACCACTGCACCGAGCCCGAGATCGACGACGTCTCGTTCGTCGGCGTCGTCAACGAGCAGGGCGAGGCCGGGTACGACCTGTGGGTCGGCGGCGGCCTGTCCACCAACCCGATGTTCGCCCAGCGGATCGGCGTCTTCGTCCGGCCCGACCAGGTGACCGAGGTCTGGGCCGCCTGCACGTCGGTGTTCCGCGACTACGGCTACCGCCGCCAGCGCAACCGCGCCCGCATCAAGTTCCTCATCGCCGACTGGGGCCCGGAGAAGTTCCGCCAGGTCCTGCAGGACGAGTACCTGCACGCCGCGCTGCCCGACGGCCCGGCGCCCGCCCCGGCCAAGCACGACCAGCGCGACCACGTCGGCGTCAGCCGGCAGAAGGACGGCCGCAACGCCGTCGGCTTCGCGCTGCGCACCGGCCGGATCAGCGGCTCGCTGCTCAGCACCATCGCCGACCTCGCCGACGAGTACGGCGAGGGCCGCATCCGGACGACGACGCAGCAGAAGCTGGTCATCCTCGACGTCCCGGACGACAAGGTCGAGGCCCTGGTCGACGCGCTCGCCGCGCACGACCTGCAGGTCCGCCCCAGCGCGTTCCGCCGCGGCACGATGGCCTGCACCGGCCTGGAGTACTGCAAGCTGGCGATCGTCGAGACCAAGCAGCACGCGCAGGACCTCTACGCGGAGCTGGAGAAGCGGCTGCCGGAGTTCGACGTCCCGATCGGGATCAACGTCAACGGCTGCCCGAACAGCTGCGCCCGGTTCCAGACCGCCGACATCGGCTTCAAGGGCTCGATGGTCCGCGACGACAACGGCGAGATGGTCGAGGGCTTCCAGGTGCACCTGGGCGGCCACCTCGGCGTCGAGGCGACGTTCGGCCGCAAGTTCCGCGGCCACAAGGTGACCAAGGCCGAGACCGCCGACTACTGCGAGCGCGTGCTGCGCGGCTTCGTGGAGCGGCGCACCGATGGCGAGTCCTTCGCCCGCTACGTCGCGCGGGCCGAGGAGGAGTGGCTGCTGTGACCGAGGACGCAGCCGGCGGAAGAACGCGGCAGCTGCCGGTGTTCCACTGCCCGTACTGCGGGGACGAGGAGCTGACCCCCTACGAGGGGGAGTCGGCCGACGGCTGGCGCTGCGGCGCGTGCCTGCGGGCCTTCTCGGTCCGCCTGATCGCAACGGGGGTGCAGCAGGGATGACGACCGCCATCGCAGCGACGCCGAAGCTGGCCGCCGAGGCCGACGCCCGGTTCGGGACCATCGCCGACCCGGTCGAGCAGGCGCTCGCCGCCCTCCGCTGGGCCGGTGAGACCTTCGGCGACGAGTTCGCCATCACCTCGTCCATGGCCGACGGGCTGCTCGCGCACCTGGCGAGCCGGGCGGTCCCCGGCGTCCACGTGATCTTCCTGGACACCGGGCTGCACTTCGCCGAGACGATCGGCACCCGCGACTGGATCACCGGCGTGCTGCCGGTGACGCTGGTCAACGTCACCCCGCCGCAGACCGTGGGCGAGCAGGCGCTGTCGTTCGGTCCGGAGCTGTG
Source organism: Blastococcus sp. TML/C7B (assembly GCF_016612845.1). Lineage (NCBI taxonomy): Bacteria > Bacillati > Actinomycetota > Actinomycetes > Geodermatophilales > Geodermatophilaceae > Blastococcus > Blastococcus sp. TML/C7B. The sequence continues at coordinate 201,392 of NZ_JAEOAA010000001.1, forward strand.
GGAGCGCGACCCCGACCTGTGCTGCGAGATGCGCAAGGTGAGGCCGTTGGCCGAGACGCTGTCGGGCTACGTCGCCTGGGGCTCGGGCGTGCGGCGCGACGAGTCCCCGACCCGCGCCGGCACGAAGCTGGTGGACTGGGACGCCAAGCGCGGCATGGTCAAGGTCAACCCGATCGCGGCCTGGACGCAGGCCGATGTGGACGCCTACATCGCCGAGCACCAGGTGCCGGTCAACCCCCTGTTCGAGCTGGGCTACGGCTCCATCGGGTGCGCGCCCTGCACCCGGCCGGTCGCTCCCGGCGAGGACCCCCGCTCGGGTCGCTGGGCCGGCTCGAGCAAGACCGAGTGCGGCCTGCACACCTGAGCCCGCCGGCGGGAGGATCGGCGCATGCCACGTCCACCGCGCCTCTCCCCTGACGACGTCACGACCGCGCTGACCGGGCTCCCGCTGTGGTCGGGGTCCGCCGACGGCCTGCGCCGGACGGTGGAGCTGCCGAGCTTCCGGGACGCCGTCGCCGCCATCGTCTCGATCGCCGACGTCGCCGAGGAGCTGGACCACCACCCCGACGTCGACCTGCGCTGGCGCACCCTGCACCTGGCGCTGGTCAGCCACTCCGAGGGCGGCGTCACCGAGCTCGACCTGGAGCTCGCCCGCCGCATCGACGGTCTGCTCCCCGCCTGAACCCGGCTGCTCAGCCCTGGACGGGGAGGACGAGCAGGCGGAAGAGGCGGTCGGCCTCGGCGTCGGGGTCGGCGGTCAGGCCGGTGTGCACCGGACCGGGCTGGATGACCGTGCTCCGCGGGGCGGTCAGCCAGCGGAACCGGGAGCCCAGCGCCTCGCGCCCGGCCGCCCCCGCGCCCGGGTCGGCGGCGCACACGTCCGCCGCCGCCTGGAGCGCCCGGCCGATGCCCGCGGCGTCGGCCGTCGGGTCGAGCGCGCGCAGCCGGTCGGGGTCCAGGTGCACGCGCGAGCCGAGGTAGTCCCGCTGGCGGCAGTAGACGAGGACGCCGGCGTTGAGGAACTCCCCGCGCTCGACGCGCGGCACGACCCGGAGGACGGCGTACTCGAACGTGTCCCGGCTCATCGCTGGGTGATCCCCTCGGGCGGCGGCGGCCCCAGCCACGACGGCCGGTTCTCCCCCCGCGGCGCGCGGCGGCGGCCCGCTCCCCCGGCCTCCGCGGCGGCGACCAGCCCGGGCAGCCAGGCGTCCCGGGCGGCGGCCCGCGCGAGGAGCTGCCCGACGTAGCGCTGCCGCAGCTCGTCGGCCGGCTCGCCCTCGAGCCACTCGTCGGGCACCAGCGCGAGGACGCCGTCCAGCAGCTCGCGGGTGACCAGGGGCGCCAGCGCGGCGTCGGCGGCGGGCACGTCGGGTGCGCACTCGACCAGCGCGTGCGTCGAGGCGTCGTAGGGGCGGCGGACCGCGGCCTCGGCGCCGGGCCAGTGGTGGTGGAAGGTCAGCGCGGCGCCGTGGTCGATCAGCTGCAGCCGGTCGTGCCAGAACAGCATGTTCGGGTTCCGCCAGGAGCGGTCGACGTTGCCGACGAGCGCGTCGAACCACAGCACCCGGCCGGCGAGCCCGCCGTCCACGCCGTCGGCGCCGGCCTCGAAGTCCAGCGCCCCGGGCAGGTAGTCCAGCCCCAGGTTGCGGCCGGCCGACCGCTGCAGCAGCTCCTGCACCTCGGGGTCCGGCTCGCCGACGGCGAGCTCCGGGGCGACGTCGACGGTCACGATCGTCGGCACCGGCAGGCCCAGCGCCCGCGCCAGCTCGCCGCAGACCACCTCGGCGACCAGCACGTTCACGCCCTGACCGGCGGCCCGCCACTTCACCACGTAGGTGCCGAGGTCGTCGGCCTCCATGAGCCCCGGCAGCGAGCCACCCTCGCGCAGCGGGGTGACGTAGCGGGTGGCGGTGACGGACGCGAGCACAGTGCCGGCGACCCTACCGGTCGGGCGACCGCCAGTACCCGGCCATCAGCTCGTGCGACCAGGCGGGCTGCCGGACCTCGCCGCGCGGTCCGAACTCCGCCAGGTAGGGCTTCACGTCGAGCACCGGTGAGCCGTCGATGGCGTCCAGCGCGTGCACCGTCAGGGTCAGCCCGTCGACGCCGAGCAGCCGGCAGACGCTCACCCCGATACGGTTCGGCCGGCCCTTCGCGCGCTGGGCGAAGATGCCGACCTGCGGCCAGTCCGGGTTGCCCCGCGGGTGCCGGGCGCGGGTCTGCACCCCGGCGGGGTCGACCCGGTCGAACACGTAGACCACCTCGACGTGCGAGAACTCCGCCAGCCCGTCGAGGGCGTCGGGGGTGAAGCGGCCGGCGTCGAGGGTGACGGTGGCGGTGACCGAGTCCCAGTCGTCGTCCAGCCGCTCGGTCCGGGGTGAGCGCACGGTGCCGATCGGGGTCATCTCCACGGCGGCAGCCTGCCAGCCGCGGCGATCCGGAGGGCGGTCCCGCGCAGCCCGGGGAAGACTCGACCGCGACGGCACGACGGCGGGAGGACCGGTGGGGCTGTTCCGCGCGACCGATCCCGCGGCGCTGGCCGACACGCCGTTCAACTACGCCGAGGTGGGCGCGACCGCCGCTGCCCGGCTCCCATCCGGGTACCGCACGGCCACGTACGCCACTGTCGTCGGCTCGGGCCGGGCGGACCTCGAGCGGGCGTCGGCCGCCGTCCTCGACTGGCGGGCGCAGCGCAGCGTCGGGTTCCGCGTGCGCGCCAGCGGCCCGGCCGGGACGCCGGGCACGGTGGTCGTGCTGACCGCCGGGCTGCCGCGGCTGGGTTACGAGCTGCCGTGCCGGGTGGTCTGGGCCGCGACGGACGGTGACGAGCGCGGGTTCTCCTACGGCACGCTGGCCGGCCACCCGGAGAGCGGCGAGGAGCGGTTCACCGTGCGCCTGCTGCCCGGCGGCGAGGTGGAGTTCGAGATCCGGGTGTTCTTCCGGCTGGCCACGCGCGCCGCCCGGCTGGCCGGCCCGCTGAGCCTGGGCCTGCAGCGGCTGGGCACGCAGCGCTACCTGTCGGCGATCCGCCGGGCCGCGCGCGGCTGACGGCCCGGCGGATCGCAGGCCGCCCCGGTCGGGCGGCTACTCGCCGCTGCGGACGTCCTCCCGCTCGCGCTCGATCAGCTCCTTGCTGCGCACCAGCCGCAGCGCGGTGACCACGAGCAGCCCGCCGGCCATGTTGAGCAGCGTGACGTACCAGAACCACGCAAGCCAGTCCCCGTAGCCGAACGGGCCGCCGGCGTGGATGCCGGCGAAGACGATCAGCGAGTCGAGGATCGAGTGGAAGAGCACCAGCCCGGCGAGCACGAAGGCCCCGGCGACGGCGGCGACGATCTTGCCGCCCTCGGACTCCGCGCCCTGCTGCATGCGGGTCATCAGCGTGATCGTGCTGCCGGCGAGGAAGGCCAGGCACACCGACTGCAGGTCCAGCGGCGCGTCGACGAAGGTGGTGGCGGACTCGATCGCCGTCGTCCCGAGCTCGGGGAGGGCGTGGACGGCGATCCACATGACCACCCACCCGCCGACCAGGTTGGCCACGAGCGTGCCGGCCCAGAGCTTGGCCAGCTGGCCGGGGCCCGCCCGCCCCGCGACGACGGCGGTGACCGGCACCAGGAAGCCCTCGGTGAACAGCTCGCTCCTGGCCAGCAGCAGCGCGATGAAGCCGACGGAGAAGGCGATCCCGGCGAGCAGGTGGCTGCCGGTCTCGGCGTAGACCGCCAGCAGGGCGAGCACGCCGACGCCGACCTCCAGGCCGCCGGCGAGGCCCGTGGTGAGCACCTCGCGCCAGGTCCGGTGCAGCCGCTGCGCCCCCTGGCTGACGATCCGGTCGAACGCCAGGGCGACCTCGTCCTCCTGCGGGGCGTCGGTCTCTCCGAGCTCGCTGCGTGCGTCGTCGCCGGCCACGGGTCCTCGTCTCTCCGCCGGGCACGGGAGGAGCCGCGGCGTCAGCGCGCTACCCCTCCCCCGGATGCCCACACCCGCGCTCACCCCGTCGGGTCGCCCTCGGCGGCCGCGGGCAGCAGGATCGGCGGTCGTGGACCGCGACCTGCTCGAGTACGCCGTGGAGCTGGTCGAGGAGGCGGGCGGGCTGGCCGCCCGGCGGTTCGCCGAGGCGACCCCGCGGGCCGGCCGCGACGGCGGCCCCATGCCGGTCGAGGTCGAGGTGGAGCAGCTGCTGCGCGCCCGCATCGCGGCGCGGTACCCGGACGACCCGGTGCTGGGGCACGCCGACCGCCCCGCACCCGGGACCACCGCGCGCCGGTGGGTGCTCGACCCGGTCAACGGCACGAGCCTGTTCGACCAGCGGGTGCCGACGTTCGACGTGCTGCTCGCCGTGGAGGACGCCGAGGGCCCGGCGGTGGCGGTCGCCGGCTACCCGATGAGCGACGAGCTGCTCTACGCCGGGCGCGGGCTCGGTTGCTGGCACGCACTCGCCGGCCGGCCGGTGCGGCAGGTGCACGTCAACGACCACGACCGGCTGCGCGGCGCCCTCGTGGAGATGCTCAACCCGCTGGCGTGGTCCGAGCAGCTGCTGGTCGCCCTGCACCGCGAGCTCTACCTGCAGCCGTGGACCAAGGGCGACGTGGACCTCGCGACCGGGCTGGCCGACGCGCTCGTCGTCGCCGGCCAGCCGCTGGGCTACGAGGACCTCGCCGTCCTCCCCCTGCTGATCGGGGAGGCCGGCGGGCGGGTCACCGACCTCTCCGGTCGCGACGTGCTCACCGGCGACGGGACGGTGCTGGCCAGCAACGGCCGGCTGCACGACGCGCTGCTGGCGCTCGTCGCCGGCATCCCGCACGCGCGGGACTTCGCCGCGCTGCGGCGCGATCCGGTCGGCTGACCTGCGCCGACGCGACGAGCGGGTGTGCCGGAGCAAGCCCCGGGTACCGGCCGGGAGTTCGCCGCCCCGCTCAGCAAGGAGTCCCATGCCCCCCGCGCGCACGCCCGACCAGTCCGCCCCGCGGACCGTCAGCCCGACCGGGGTCGGCTACGCCGGCCCGAAGGACGGCCGCGACCCCCGGGGTCAGGCCGGCGACAAGCTGACCACCCCGAACGGCGTCCGCCTGCCCGACACCGACCACTCGCTCAAGGCGGGCCCGCGCGGCCCGGTCCTCCTCGAGGACTTCCACCTGCGCGAGAAGATCATGCACTTCGACCACGAGCGCATCCCGGAGCGCGTGGTGCACGCCCGCGGGGCCGGCGCGCACGGCGTCTTCACGGCCAACGGCGCGGGCGCCTCGGTGACCCGGGCCGCTGTCCTGGCCGAGAAGGGCCTGGAGACGCCGGTGTTCGTGCGGTTCTCGACGGTGCTGGGCTCGCGCGGCTCGGCCGACACCGTGCGCGACACCCGCGGGTTCGCGACGAAGTTCTACACGAAGGAGGGGACCTGGGACCTGGTCGGCAACAACATGCCGGTCTTCTTCATCCAGGACGCGATCAAGTTCCCGGACATCATCCACGCGGGCAAGCCGCACCCCGACCGCGAGATCCCCCAGGCGCAGTCGGCGCACGACACCTTCTGGGACTTCGTCACCCTCCACACCGAGGCCACCCACCACACGATCTGGAACATGAGCGACCGGGGCATCCCCCGCAGCTACCGGACGATGGAGGGCTTCGGCGTCCACACCTTCCGGCTGGTGAACGAGAAGCGGGAGACCGTCCTCGTGAAGTTCCACTGGAAGCCCAAGCTGGGCGTGCACTCCCTCACCTGGGAGGAGGCGCAGATCGCCGCGGGCGTCGACCCCGACTTCCACCGCCGGGACCTGTACGACGCGATCGAGGCCGGCGCCTTCCCGGAGTGGGAGCTGGGCATCCAGGTCTTCCCGGACACACCGGAGGAGACCTTCCAGGGCATCGACCTGCTCGACCCCACCAAGATCGTGCCGGAGGAGCTGGCGCCGGTGCAGCCGATCGGCACGCTGGTGCTGAACGCCAACCCGACGAACTTCTTCGCCGAGACCGAGCAGGTGGCCTTCCACACCGGGCACCTCGTGCCGGGCATCGAGGGCACCAACGACCCCCTGCTCCAGGGCCGCAACTTCTCCTACCTGGACACCCAGCTCACCCGGCTGGCCGGGCCGAACTTCACCCAGATCCCGGTCAACCGGCCGCACGCCCCGGTGAACGACAACACCCGGGACGGCTTCCACCAGCAGGCGGTGCACACCGGGCAGGCGCCGTACACGCCCAACAGCGTCGACGCCGGCGTCCCGTTCCCGTCGGACTGGTCCGAGGGCGGCTACGTGCAGGTGCCGCGGCACGTCGAGGGCGAGGTGGGCCGCACGGCTCCGGCGTCGTTCGACGACCACTTCTCGCAGCCGGCGCTGTTCTACAAGAGCCTGACCAGCGTCGAGCAGCAGCACGTGATCGACGCGTACACCTTCGAGCTCGGCAAGTGCTACGAGCAGCCGATCAAGGAGCGCGCCCTGACCGTGCTGGCACGCATCGACGCGGACCTCTGCGCGCAGGTCGCGGGGGGCCTCGGCCTGCCGGTGCCGAAGAAGATCAAGGCCGAGAAGGCGCGGTCGGAGTCCCCGGCCCTGCGCCAGATCAAGCCCACCCCGTTCCCGATCGCGGGTCGGATCGTCGGCGTCGTGGCCGGCCCCGGCGCCGACCTCGAGGGCATCGCCACGCTGCGCAAGGCCCTCGAGGCCGAGGGCGCGCTGCTGCGGGTCATCGCGCCGCACGGCGGGCAGCTGGTGAAGGGCAAGACCGTCGAGATCGTCGAGCGCACCTTCGCCACCGGCCGCTCGATCGAGTTCGACGCGATCGTCGTCGCCGACGGCGCACCGAAGGACGGCGACTTCCGCGCGCTGGTCATGCTGCAGGAGGCGTTCCGCCACCTCAAGGCCGTCGGCGCGTGGGGCGACGGCGTCGAGGTGCTGAAGACCGCCGGCATCGACCCGACCGCGCCCGGCGTGCTCACCGGGAAGAAGGCCAACGCCAAGCTGGCCGCCGCCACCGTCGCGGCGCTCGGCCTGCACCGCGCCTGGGACCGCACCCCGCTGGTGCGCGCCTCGGTGGTGCCGCCGACGGTCTGATCATCCAGCGGTGACGGGGGCGGGACGGCAGCAGCCGTCCCGCCCCTGGTCGTTCCTGCGGTCGGCTCAGCGCAGGAAGGGCAGCCGCTTCACCAGCTTCAGCGACGCCGTCATCGTGGCCGCGTACTTCTCCAGGGGCAGACCCGGGACCGGCCCGATGGCCCGGCCGCGCTGGACCGCGACGGTCTGGGCCTCGGTGTACTTGAGGATGCCCTCGCGCCCGTGCCGGCGGCCGACCCCGGAGTCCTTGATCCCGCCCATGGGTGCGTCGATCGACGCCCAGGCGGCGGCATAGCCCTCGTTGACGTTCACCGTGCCGGCCTGGATGCGGGTGGCGACCTCCGCGCCGTGCCGCGGGGTCGACCAGACGCTGGCGTTCAGCCCGTACGCGGTGTCGTTGGCCCGGCGCACCGCCTCCTCGGCGTCGGCCACGCGGGTGACCGCGACGACCGGCCCGAACGTCTCCGCTCGCGCCAGCTCCATCTCCTCGGTCACGCCCTCGAGCACGGTCGGCTCGTAGAACAGCGGGCCGAGATCCGGCCGCGGCTTCCCGCCCGGCGAGCACGCGCGCGCCCTTCGCGACCGCGTCGTCCACGTGCCGGGTGACGACGTCGAGCTGCTTGCGGCTGATCAGCGATCCCATGTCGGCCTCCCAGTCCAGGCCGGCGCCCAGCCGCATCGCCCCCACCCGCGCGGCGAACGCGGCGACGAAGCGGTCGTAGACGCCGTCCTCCACGTAGAGCCGCTCGATGCTGATGCACAGCTGCCCGGAGTTGGAGAAGCACGCCCGGATCGCACCCTCGACCGCCTTGTCCACGTCGGCGTCGGCCAGCACGATCATGGGGTTCTTCCCGCCGAGCTCGGCGGAGAAGCCGATCAGCCGGCGCCCGCACTGCTCCGCGATGATCCGCCCGGTCGCGGTGGACCCGGTGAACATGAGGTACTCGACGCCCTCGATCAGCGGCGCCCCGAGGTCCGCGCCGACGCCGGTGACCACCTGGAACAGGTCGCGCGGCAACCCGGCCTCGAACAGCAGCTCCACCGCGATCAGCGCCGTGAACGGCGTCTGGGCGTCGGGCTTGAGCACGATGCCGTTGCCGGCGAGCAGCGCGGGGATCGCGTCGGAGACCGCGAGGGTGAACGGGTAGTTCCAGGGTGCGATGACGCCCACCAGACCCTTGGGGTGGTGGTGCTCGACGGTGCGGGTCAGCAGCGGCAGGGCGCCCCGCCGCCGCGCCGGCCTCAGGTGCCGCGCCGCGGCGTGGGCGTAGTAGCGCGCGGTCAGCGCGACATCGGCCAGCTCCTCGAAGGCGCTGACGCGGTTCTTGCCGGTCTCGACCTGGACGATGTCGAGCACCTGGTCCTGCCGCTCGAGGACCAGGTCGTGGTAGCGCAGCATCACCGCCCGCCGCTCCGCCAGCGGGCGGGCGGCCCACTCCGCCTGCGCCGCCCGCGCCCGGCGCTGCGCCTCGGCGACGTCCTCGGCGGTGCAGACGGGCACCTCGCCGATCAGCGCCCCGTCGAACGGCGCGGCGGAGGCCTGCCGGGGCCGGCCGGGCGCCGCGGTGACCAGGGCGGCGAGCCGGGTGACCAGCGCCGGGTCCAGGGGCCGCGGTGCGGACACGTCCGTCGGGGTGCGTTCGGCGGTGGTCATGCGACCTTCCTACCCTGCGGCCGCCACGGCGCCTGCGGTCGTGACGCTCAGGCCGGTCCACCGCTGGGGCCGAAGCGCTCCACCCGGATGGTCGACGGCGGCCGCCCCGAGGCCACGAGCAGCTGGGTGGCCGCCTCCGCGAACCGCGTCGACCCGCACACGTAGGTGGTCTGGTCCGGTTCCCACAGCGGCAGCAGCTCGTCGGCCCGCAGCCGGCCCGGCGGCCGGATCCCGTGCTGCTCGCGGCTGAGGACGACGAGCGCCCCGGCCGCCACCAGCTCGTCGGCGTAGGGCAGCTGCGCCAGCGTCCGGGCCGAGACCGCGATGCGGAGCAGGTCCTCCCGGCCGATGGCGCGGGCGTGCCGCAGCATCGACACGAAGGGGACGACGCCCGCTCCCCCGGCGACCAGCAGCGCGGGGGTCGCGCCGTCCCACACGAACCAGCCGCCGATCGGCCCGCGCACCTCCAGCTCGTCACCCGGCTCGACGACGTCGGCCAGGTAGGTCGACACCTCGCCGTCGTCGAGCCGCTCGACGAACAGCTCCACCAGCGGGTCCCCGGGCGCGGAGGCGACGGAGTAGGAGCGCTGGGCGGTGTAGCCGTCCTCGGCGGTCAGCCGGACGACGTAGTGCTGGCCGGGCAGGTGGTCGACCCGGTCGTGGACGTCGAGGCGCAGCTGCACCGAGCGCTGGATCGGCCGCCGCACCCCCGACACCGTCGCCGTCCGCCAGCCGCCGGCCGGTGCCCTCGCGACGCCTGCCCCGAGCAGGCCGTCGTCCTCAGTCACCCTGGTACCGCTGCTGGCGCCACGGGTCGCCGAGGTCGTGGTAGCCGTTCTGCTCCCAGAAGCCGGGCTGGTCGCGCTGGAGCAGCGACAGCCTGCTGATCCACTTGGCGCTCTTCCAGAAGTACAGGTGCGGCACGAGCAGCCGGACCGGCCCGCCGTGCTCGATCGGCAGCGGCCCGCCCTCGTACTCCCACACGATCCACGCCTGCCCGCCGGTGACGTGCTCGAGCGGCAGGTTGGTCGTGTAGCCGGTCTTCGACGTCGCCATGACGAAGTGCGCGTCGGCGGTGGGGCGGGCGGCCTCGAGCAGCGTGTCGACGCTGACACCGGCGAACCAGGTGCCGAACTTCGACCAGGTGGTCACGCAGTGGATGTCGCCGCGGTACTCCGACCGGGGCAGCGCGTGCGCCTCGTCCCAGGTCCAGGTCGTCGGCTGCTCCACCGCGCCGTCGACGGTGATCGACCAGTTCTCGGGAGCGATCCGCGGTGTGGGTTCCGCGGTGAGCACCGGCCAGTCCGAGCCGGCGTCGTACTGGCCGGGCGGCAGGCGGGGGTCGCGGTCGCGACGGCGGCCCAGGAAGCCGCGGGTGGGTCCAGGCATGCCGCCACTCTCCCCCATCGGGCCGACGCCCGACCTGACAGCGAACCTCCCCCGAGCCGGTTAGGCAACCCTTACGAGAGCTGTGTCACCGCGCGTTGACGTGGTGGCCGGACCGGGAACGTCCTAGTTTGGGCGCCGTGGTGACGGTGACGGACTCGACTCAGCGCAGGACACCCAAGGCGGCGAAGACCACCTCGGTCTTCAAGAAGGCCGTGATGGCGGTCAGCGGCATCATCCTCGTGCTCTACCTGATCGCGCACATGATCGGGAACCTCAAGGCGTTCTCGGGCGAAGAGGACTTCAACCACTACTCCGAGTGGCTGCGCACGATCGGCAACCCGGCCCTGCCGGGCGCGACCGCGCTGTGGATCATCCGGCTCGTCCTGCTGGCCGCCGTGTTCGCCCACATGTGGGCCGCGATCTCGCTGTGGCGGCAGGCCAAGCGGGCCCGCCCCCAGGGCTACGTCACGAAGAAGGCCGTCGCCCAGTCCTACGCCTCCCGCACCATGCGCTGGGGCGGGGTGATCATCGCCGCCTTCGTCATCTGGCACCTGCTCGACCTCACCTGGGGCACGGTGAACAGCGCGGGCGACTCCGGGCCCTACGACAAGCTGGTCGCCAGCTTCTCCAACCCCGTGTCCACCGCCTTCTACGCGATCGCGGTGATCCTAGTCGGCATGCACCTGCGGCACGGCATCTGGAGCGCCACCCAGACCCTCGGGCAGAGCAACCGCCGCCGCGAGGTCACGGTGAACTGGGCGGCCACCGGCATCGCGACGGTGCTCACGCTCGGCTTCCTGCTCGTGCCCTTCTCCGTCCTCTTCGGTCTGATCGACTAAGGATTCCCCCGTGCCTCTCGACCTCTTCACCGAAGGCGACCCGATCGCCGACACCAAGGCGCCGACGGACGTCGCGCTCCCCCAGCGCTGGAACGAGCGCAAGTTCCGCGGCAAGCTGGTCAACCCGGCCAACCGCCGGAAGATGACGGTCATCGTCGTCGGCACGGGCCTGGCCGGCGGTGCCGCCGCCGCGACGCTCGGCGAGGCCGGCTACAACGTCAAGTCCTTCTGGTACCAGGACAGCCCGCGCCGCGCGCACAGCGTCGCCGCGCAGGGCGGCATCAACGCCGCCAAGAACTACCGCAACGACGGCGACAGCGTGCACCGGTCGTTCTACGACACGGTGAAGGGCGGCGACTTCCGCTCGCGCGAGAGCAACTCGTACCGGCTGGCCGAGGTGAGCGTCAACATCATCGACCAGGCGGTCGCCCAGGGCGTGCCCTTCGCCCGCGAGTACGGCGGCCTGCTCGACAACCGCTCCTTCGGTGGCGCGCAGGTCTCGCGCACCTTCTACGCCCGCGGCCAGACGGGCCAGCAGCTGCTCTACGGCGCCTACCAGGCCCTCGAGCGGCAGATCGCGGCCGGCACGGTCGAGCAGAACGCGCGCACCGAGATGCTGGACCTGATCGTCGTCGACGGCCGCGCCCGCGGCATCGTCGCCCGCGACCTGGTCACCGGCGAGATCACCTCGCACTTCGCCGACGCCGTCGTCCTCGCCACCGGCGGGTACAGCAACGTCTTCTACCTGTCCACGAACGCCATGGGCTCCAACACCACGGCGATCTGGCGGGCGCACAAGCGGGGTGCCTACTTCGCCAACCCCTGCTACACCCAGATCCACCCGACCTGCATCCCGGTCAAGGGCGACTACCAGTCGAAGCTGACCCTGATGTCGGAGTCGCTGCGCAACGACGGCCGCGTCTGGGTGCCCAAGGAGCGCGGCGACACCCGCGACCCGCGGGACATCCCCGAGGCCGAGCGCGACTACTACCTCGAGCGGATCTACCCGGCGTTCGGCAACCTGGTGCCGCGCGACATCGCCTCGCGCCAGGCCAAGAACGTCTGCGACGAGGGTCGCGGCGTGGGCCCGGGTGGGCTCGGCGTCTACCTCGACTTCGCCGACGCCATGAAGCGCCTGGGCCGCCCGGCGATCGAGGCCAAGTACGGCAACCTCTTCGACATGTACGCCCAGATCACCGGCGAGAACCCGTACGAGACGCCGATGCGGGTCTACCCGGCCGTGCACTACACGATGGGCGGGCTGTGGGTCGACTACGACCTGCAGTCCTCGATCCCCGGGATGTTCGTGATCGGGGAGGCCAACTTCTCCGACCAGGGCGCCAACCGGCTGGGCGCCAGCGCGCTCATGCAGGGGCTCGCCGACGGCTACTTCGTGCTCCCGTCGACGATCAGCGACTACCTGGCCGCCGGCCCGTTCGAGAAGGTCGACGCGAACCACCCGGCCGCGGTCGAGGCGCTGCAGAACGTGCAGGAGCAGGTGCAGAAGCTGCTGTCCATCAACGGCACCCGCACCCCGTCGTCCTTCCACCGGGAGCTCGGCCAGCTGATGTGGGACCTGTGCGGCATGGAGCGCACGGACGAGGGCCTGCGCAAGGCCATCGACCGCATCCGGGAGATCCGCCAGGAGTTCTGGACCGACGTCAAGGTCTCCGGCGACTGGCACTCGTTCAACCAGACGCTGGAGATGGCCGGCCGGGTCGCCGACTTCATCGAGCTCGGTGAGCTCATGTGCGTCGACGCCCTGCACCGCGCCGAGAGCTGCGGCGGTCACTTCCGCGCCGAGAGCCAGACCCCCGAGGGGGAGGCGCTGCGCGACGACGAGAACTTCGCCTACGTCGCGGCGTGGGAGTGGACGCCGGAGGGCCAGCCCCCGGTGCTCCACAAGGAAGCCCTCGAGTACGAGTACGTCCACCTCGCCCAGCGGAGCTACAAGTGACCATCACCGACCAGGGCCAGCACTCGGCTCCCGCCGGCACGCAGGACAAGCGCGGCATGAACCTGACGCTGCGCGTCTGGCGTCAGCAGGGCCCCAGCGTCAAGGGCAAGATGGTGACCTACAAGGTCACCGACATCTCCCCTGACATGTCGTTCCTCGAGATGCTCGACGTCCTCAACGAGCAGCTGATCATGCAGGGCGACGACCCGGTCGCCTTCGACCACGACTGCCGCGAGGGCATCTGCGGCATGTGCGGTCTGATGATCAACGGCCAGGCGCACGGCCCGCAGCAGACCACCACCTGCCAGCTGCACATGCGCTCGTTCAAGGACGGCGACTCGATCGACGTCGAGCCGTGGCGCGCCTCGGCCTTCCCGGTCATCAAGGACCTCGCCGTCGACCGGCGGGCGTTCGACCGGATCATCCAGGCCGGCGGCTACATCAGCGTCCCGACCGGCACCGCCCCGGAGGCGCACGCCACCCCGGTGCCGAAGAAGGACGCCGACAACGCCTTCGACGCCGCGACCTGCATCGGCTGCGGCGCCTGCGTGGCCGCGTGCCCGAACGCCTCCTCGATGCTGTTCACCGCCGCCAAGGTCACCCACCTCGGCCTGCTCCCCCAGGGGCAGCCCGAGCGCGACGACCGCGTGGTCAACATGGTCGCCCAGCAGGACCGCGAGGGCTTCGGTGGCTGCACGAACATCGGCGAGTGCTCCGCGGCCTGCCCGAAGGGCATCTCGATGGAGACCATCTCCCGGCTGAACCACGACCTGCTCGGCGCCCTGCGCGCGGGGGCCCGCCCCAAGAGCTGATCGACCGGCACGAGCGAGAGGCCCCCTCCGAGTTCTCCGGAGGGGGCCTCGCGCGTGTGCGGCGCCGGGGTCAGGGGCGTCGCGGTCCGTGGGGTCAGCCGGCGTGCGCCACCGGGACCCGCTCCTCCAGCCAGGACCACAGCGCCTCGGGCGCCAGCGGCCGGCTCAGGTGGAAGCCCTGGACGACGTCGCAGCCCAGCGCGGCGAGGGCGTCGACGGTGTCCTGGTCCTCGGCGCCCTCGGCGACCAGCACCAGCCCGAGGGCGTGCGCCAGCTGCAGCGTCGAGGTCACGATCGACGCGGCGCGCGGGCTGCCGGTCATCGCCCCGACGAAGGTGCGGTCCAGCTTGAGCTCGGTGACCGGCAGGGCGGCGAGGTAGGCCAGGCTCGAGTAGCCGGTGCCGTAGTCGTCGATGGCCACGCCGACGCCGTCCTCGCGCAGCCGGCCCAGCACGCGGACGGCGCGCTCGCGGTCCTCCATGAGCAGGCTCTCGGTCACCTCGAGCACCAGCTGCCCGGCCGGCAGCCCGTAGCGGGCCAGCAGCCCCCGCACCTGGTCGGGGAAGACCTCGTCGACCAGGTTGGACGGGCTGACGTTGACCGCCACGGTGAGCGGGCGGCCGCGGTCGGCCCAGGCGCGGCACTGGGCCAGCGCCATCTCGATGACCCGGCTGGTCAGCGGGGCCATGAGGCCCGCGGACTCGGCGAGCTCGATGAAGGCGTCGGGCAGGAGCAGCCCGCGGGTGGGGTGCTGCCAGCGGACCAGCGCCTCCACGCCCTCGACCTCGCCGGTCCCGAGGGCGAGCTTGGGCTGGTAGTGCAGGACGAGCTCGTGCCGCTCGAGGGCGTTGCGCAGCTGGGCGACGTCCTCGAGCCGGTGCCGGCCCTCGCCGTCGCGCTCCTCGTCGTAGACCTCGACGCCGGTGCGGCCGGCCTTGGCGGCGTACATGGCGAGGTCGGCCAGCTGCAGCAGCTCGACGGCGCTGCGCGACTCGTCCGGGCCGATGGCGACGCCGACGCTGGCGTCCACGCTCAGGCCCATCCCGCTCAGGGAGAACGGCACCTGGAGACGCCCGCGCAGCCGCTCCCCCAGCAGCCGCGCGCGCTCGGCGTCCAGGTCCGAGGCGAGGACGACGAACTCGTCGCCGCCCAGCCGGGCCAGCACGTCGTCGGCACGCAGCTCGGACCGCAGCCGCGGCCCCACCTGGGCCAGCAGCGCGTCGCCGACGGCGTGCCCGAGGGAGTCGTTGATCTCCTTGAACCGGTCCAGGTCGAGCACCAGCACCGCGGTGCGGTGACCGGTGGCCAGCCGGCCGTCGGCGGCGGCGAGCGCCTCGAACACCGAGCGGCGGTTGGGCAGCCCGGTCAGCTCGTCGGTGCGCGCCTGGCGGCGGCTGTCGGCCAAGCGCCCGGACGTCGCGGAAGGTCAGCCCGGTGCGGGCCAGTGCGGCGAGGACGGCGAGCAGCGCGAAGGCGCCGGCCACCGGGTCGCCGGTCGCGAGGTAGCCGAGGAACAGCAGCGCGAGCGCGGCGAGCGCGCTCAGGCCCGGGATGAGCAGCGCGCCCCGCCCGTCCGAGCGCGGGGCGACCCGGCGCGGGGTGCGCTGGGTGGCCGCCAGGCCGCAGCAGATGAACGCCAGGCTCCAGCCCAGGTCCAGCGGACCGCCGACGGTGTAGGTGCCGTGGCTCAGCTGGTAGGCGTAGAGGGTGTCGGTCACGACGAAGAGCGCCAGCGCGGCGCTGATCCACCACCAGCCCGGCCCGGCACCGCGGCCGATGAGCACGAGTCCGCCGGCGATGAGGCTGAGCAGCAGCAGGTCTCCGACCGGGTAGAGCATCGCGACGGTGGTGCCGAGCGCACCGCCGTCCAGCGCCTGCAGCTGCGCGCCGATGCCGGCGGCCGCGGCGACCGCGGCGGCGGTGCAGGCGGTGACCGCGACGTCCAGCCACATGCTGGTCGTGAGCGTGCGGACCCGGCCCCGCAGGAGCAGCAGGAACGCGACGAAGGCCAGCGGGTAGAAGCCGAGGAAGGCGGCGTCGGACCACGACGGCCGCGGGACGACGTCGAGGTGCCGGTAGTGGAACTCGTAGGCGGCCGCACCGCCCAGGTAGCAGAGCACGGCGGCGGCCAGGCTCCACCAGGAGGCGCGGTCGGCCCGGGTGCCGGCACCGCGCACGACGAGCACGCAGACCAGGCCGGCGAGGAAGAAGATCTTGCCCTGGGCGGCCAGCAGGTCGGCGACGACGGTCACGCCCAGCGCCGCGGCGGTCAGCGCGACGACCCAGATCCCGACCAGGCCCATCGCCAGCAGGCGGACGACGCGCAGGGATCGTTCGTCATCCCTCGCCTCGCCGGTGAGGTCCTCCAGGACCACCGCTCGCTCCCGCCGCATGCCCCTCCATCGGCGCGGGGGCCGGAGGTCTGGAGCACGCGGGCCGGGCCCACCCGGCCGCGTCCCCCGACGGGGGGACGTCCCCCGAGCAGCGGGTTACCGTGCGCCCCGTGGTGAGCTGGGACGATGTGGCGCGGGCCTGCCTGGCGCTGCCCGCGACGACGGAGGCCGTCTCGGCGTCCGGCCGGAGGCGGTGGCTGGTGCGCGGGAAGACCTTCGTCCGGGAGCGCCCGCTGCACCGGAAGGACCTCGACGAGCTCGGGGCGTCCGCACCGGAGGGCCCGGTGCTGGTCGCCTACGTCCCCGACGAGGGGGCCAAGGCCGCGCTGCTGGCCGCGGAGCCCGACGTCTGGTTCACGACGGCTCACTTCGACGGCCTTCCGGCGCTGATGTGCCGGCTGGACGCCGTGGACGGGGAGGCCCTGACCGAGCTGGTGGCCGAGGCCTGGGCGAGCCGGGCACCGCGCGGGCTGCTCGCCGAGCACCCGCTCCCGGCGTCCTGATCGCTCAGCCGCGGGAGGGCACGATCCGGGCGATGACGTCGGCCGGCATCAGCCCGGCCTTGCCGAACCGCCGGGCGGCCTCGAGGAACTGCGGCGCGCACGTGCCGAGCTCGGCGAGCATCTCGCGGGCGGCGTCCTCGCGGCCGGCCAGGGCGGCGACGACCGCCCGCCACATCAGCTGGTCGGGTTCGGTGACCGGGTCCATCGGCCGCAGGAGCTCGAGCTCGCGGTCGGCGGTCACCGGGTCGCCGTCGATGGCGAGCTGGAAGGCGCGGACCACGTCCTGGTAGCGGGCGCGGGTGACCGCGAGGTCGTGCAGCGCGGCGATCGGGTCCGGCGAGTCGTCCACCCGCAGGTCCACCACGGTGTCGTGCCAGGGCCGGCCGGTGGTTGTCGCGCGGATGACCATGATCGCGGCGGACCGCCGGCCGCGGAAGTCGCCGCCGGCCTCCTCCCCCGCCTGCAGGGCGGTGAGCAGGCGCTGCGCGAGCGGCCCGCCGGAGCTCTCGAAGCGCTCGACCATCGCCTCCCACACCTGCGCGGAGGCGGCCATGTTGGCCAGCGCGACGCAGGTGTCGCCGACGAGGTGCCCGGCCGCGTCGACGCACTGCTCGCCCGTGTAGGCGGCGAGGTCGCCGTTGACGCCGAGGATGGCCAGCTGCCGGCGCTGCGGCTGCGGGTCCACGCTGCTCAGCGCGGTGAGCACCTCCTGCGCGGTGAACCCGCCCTGCAGCAGGTCGAGGCCGACCGAGCCGTACATCGGCTCGGCCATCGACTGGGTGGCGATGACCCCGTGGCCGGGCAGCGCGAACGGCACGCTGTTGCCGACGGCGAAGGCCTGGGACTGGGTGGCGACGCCCATCTCCCCGGTCTCGGGGTCGCGGGCGACGATCGAGTAGGTCACCGGCACGGGCTGCCCGCGGCGGCGGGCCGGGCAAACACCGGGCCGCCGGTCGGGGTCAGGCCATCGCCTGCGCGAGCAGCTCCACCGAGCGCAGCCGGCCCTCCACCGAGGAGGACTGGTGGGCGACGATCAGCTCGTCGGCGTCGGCCAGCTTGCGGAAGCCCTCGACCTGGTCGGCGAGCTGCCCGGGGCTGCCCATCGCGGTGTGCGTGAGCATCCCCTCGACGTGGTGCCCGGCGCCCTGGGCCAGCAGCTGGTCGGCCTGCTCGTCGGTGAGCGACTGCCCGCGGCCGAACAGCCCGATCGCCAGGTTCCGCTTGACCGCCTGCAGCTCCGCGCGGGCGGCGTCCTCGGTGTCGGCGGCGACGACGTTCAGCCCGGCGATGACGTACGGGGCGTCGAGCTGCTCGGAGGGCTTGAACTCGGCACGGTAGGCCGCGACGGCGGGCTCGAGCAGCTGCGGCGCGAAGTGCGAGGCGAAGGCGTAGGGCAACCCGAGGGCGGCGGCGAGGGTGGCGCCGAACATCGACGAGCCGAGGACGTACAGCGGCACGCGAGAGCCCTTGCCGGGGATGGCGTCGACGCCGGCGACGCGGGTCTCGCCGGCCAGGTAGGCCTGCAGCTCCAGCACGTCCTGCGGAAAGCGGTCGGCCGAGTTCGGGTTCCGGCGCAGCGCGTACATCGTGTTCTGGTCGCTGCCGGGCGCGCGACCCAGGCCCAGGTCGATGCGCCCGGGGTACATCGCGTCGAGGGTGCCGAACTGCTCGGCGATGGTCAGCGGCGAGTGGTTGGGCAGCATGACGCCGCCGGCGCCGAGCCGGATCGTCGTCGTGTGCGCGCCGACGTGCGCGATGAGCACGCTGGTGGCCGACGAGGCGATCCGCGGCATGTTGTGGTGCTCGGCGTACCAGACCCGCTCGTAGCCGTGCTCCTCCGCGCGCTGGGCGAGGGCGACGCTGGCGGCGATGCTCGTGCTCGCGGTCTCCCCGCGGTTGATCGGCGCCAGGTCGAGGATGGACAGCGGGATGCGCATGGGGAGGTGCCTTTCACGTCGGTTGCCCTGAGCAACCGCGGCGCCCCCCGCAGGCTTCCCGCCGTCGGCACCCCGCCCTCAGCGGCTCTGCAGCGCGTCCAGCGCCACCGCCATCGCCGCGGCCACCCGGAAGTCGATCCGGGGGTCGGGGACGGAGACGTCGTACCGGTCGCGGATCGCCTTCCGCCGCTCGCTCACCAGGACCGGCGCACCGGTGGCGGTGTCGACGAAGTCGAAGTGGAAGACGAAGGGCACCCACACGTCCCCGAGGTACGGGATGAGCTCCCAGACCCGGCGCAGGACGGCGAGGACCGGCCGGCGCTCGCGGCCGACCGCCTCGAGCCCGGGGACCCGGAGCTCCCAGGTGGAGCGCAGCAGGCTGGCGCCGAACACCTTGCGGAAGCTGCCGAGCACCGCGCCGTGCTCGTCGAGCACGTCGTGCTGGGCGTGCACGTCGAGGCGCTGGCGGGCCCGGAAGGAGAACAGCGGCCGGCTGCGCGACTCGTCGGCGTAGAAGACCACCTCCTCCTTGAGCTTCATCCGCTTCTGCTGCGCGAACGCCAGGAGCGGGCCCCTCACCGCCGTCGGGGGCGACGGCACGGACCTCGTACCGGTTCACCATCACCGTGATGCGCTGGTGGACGGTGAACCGGGGCACCACCTGCGCCGGGGTGGACGGGGGCTGGGTCACGGGTCGCTCCTCGCGGGTCGGTGGTCCGGCCGGGGGTCCGGCCGGGGTGGTTCTCCACCCGATGGTCGGGCGCTCGTCATCCGATCGACACGTCGGACGGCCATCCTCGTGCCATGACAGCCAGCCTCTTCGTGACCGGGACGCCCGTGGTGTGGACCGGGCACGACCCGCGGGGGGCCGTGGCCTCCGGCTCCGACGTCGTGCACGCCGTCGCCCGGCCCGCGGTGGACGGGTTGGAGTCCTCGGTCTGCGGTGAGCTGGTCGCCGCCACGGCGGGCCGGGACTGGTCGGTCGCGGCCGGTGCGGTCCGCTGCGCGGAGTGCGCGCGGATCGCCGATCACACCGGCGGCCGCGGCGCCCGGGAGCCGTTGACAGCGGCGTGGAGCCGCCGGGCCAGCCGCTCGAGCGGGCTGAGCGGCTCGTCGCCCGTGGGCGCCGGCGGCAGCAGCACCCACAGCAGCAGGTAGAGGAGGACGCCGCTGCCCCCGATGAGGGTCAGGGCCACGAACCCCACCCGCCAGAGGACGGCGTCGACCCCGCTGTAGTCGGCCAGCCCGCCGCAGACGCCGCCGGCCATCCGGTCGGTCGCGCTGCGGCGCGCCTCGGGGCGGAGCGGCGGTGCGGTCGGCTGGTCGGTGGACGGCGCGGTCGGCTGGCCGGCGGGCGCGGAGAAGGGTGCATCGGTCATGGGACGAGCCTGTCGACGGCGCGGTCCCGGCACCATCCGGTGATCCCCGGATCCGCCCCGGATCCGCTGGTCAGGGTCCACCCCCGCTCCGCGGGAGCCGACACGCACCGGCGTGCGGACGTACCGTCGACGGGGTGAGCGTCCACACCGGTCAGGCCCTCCGCCTCGACGACCGCTTCGCCCGCGCCCTCCCTCGAGCTGGCCGTGCCGTGGCAGGCCGAGGAGGCCCCCGACCCGCGGCTGCTCGCGTTCAACGAGCCGCTGGCCGCCGAGCTCGGCCTCGACGCGGCCGCGCTGCGCACCCCCGAGGGGCTGCGGCTGCTCGTCGGCACCGCCGTCCCCGACGGCGCCCGGCCGGTCGCCCAGGCGTACTCGGGGCACCAATTCGGCGGCTACTCGCCCCGCCTCGGGGACGGCCGTGCGCTGCTGCTGGGCGAGCTGGTGGATGACGCGGGCACGGTGCGCGACCTGCACCTCAAGGGCTCGGGCCGCACCCCGTTCGCCCGCGGCGGCGACGGCCTGGCCGCCGTCGGCCCGATGCTGCGCGAGTACGTGGTCAGCGAGGCGATGCACGCGCTGGGCATCCCGACCACCCGCGCGCTCGCCGTCGTCGCCACCGGTCGGGCCGTCCGGCGCGAGACGGTGCTGCCGGGCGCCGTCCTGGCTCGGGTGGCGAGCAGCCACCTGCGGGTCGGCAGCTTCCAGTACGCCCGCGCCACCGACGACGTCGACCTGCTGCGCCGCCTGGCCGACGTCGCCATCGCCCGGCACCACCCCGCAGCGGCCGACGCAGCCAACCCCTACCTCGCGCTGTTCGAGGCGGTGCTGGCGGTGCAGGCATCGCTGGTGGCCCGCTGGATGCTCGTCGGGTTCGTGCACGGGGTGATGAACACCGACAACATGACGATCTCCGGCGAGACGATCGACTACGGCCCGTGCGCGTTCATGGAGGCCTACGACCCGGACACCTCCTTCAGCTCGATCGACGAGGGCGGCCGGTACCGCTACGGCTACCAGCCGCTGGCCGCCGAGTGGAACCTGGCGCGGCTGGCCGAGGCGCTGCTGCCGCTCATCGACGAGGACCCGGACCGGGCGGTCGCGCTGGCCGTCGAGTCGCTGAAGACGTTCCGGCCGCGGTACGACGCCGCCCTCGCCGATGGGATGCGGGCCAAGCTCGGCCTGCCCGCGGGGGCCGACGACGCCGTGGTGGCCGACCTCGTGACCGATCTGCTCGCCCTCCTCCAGGCCGGCCACGTCGACTGGACGTCGTTCTTCCGCCGGCTCGCCGACGCCGCCCGCGGCGACGCCGAGCCCGTGCGGCTGCTGGTCCTCGACCTGGCCGGGCTCGACGGTTGGCTCGAGCGCTGGCGGGCGCTCTCCCCGGACGGCGCGGCGATGGACCGGGTGAACCCGGTGTACATCCCCCGCAACCACCTCGTCGAGGAGGCGCTCGACGCCGCCACCGGCGGGGACCTCGCGCTGCTCGACGAGCTGCTCGACGTGCTGGGCTCACCCTTCGAGGAGCGCCCGGACCACGAGCGGTACGCCGAGCCCGCGCCCCGCGACTTCGGCGCCGCGTTCCGCACCTTCTGCGGCACCTGAGCCGACCGCGCCGCGGAATCGCGCGGCCCCCTGTCGACGGGAGCGGGGGCGAGGCAGACTGGCGCCCCGGGGACGACGGGCGCGTCGATCTGCCGATGGAAGAGGGGCCGACGCAGGTGCTGCGCTGCGGCACGCAGCCAGCACTCACACAGGAGGACGTCGATGGTGGGCGCGACCACCCTGACCGATGCCCGCCCCCCGGAGCCCCGAGCCGCCGCTCCGGCCGGTCCGGCCGGGAAGAGCCACCACCGGGCCGACATCCAGGGGCTGCGCGCCGTGGCCGTCGGCCTCGTCGTCGCAGCCCACGTCACGGGGTGGCCCGCGGGCGGCTTCGTCGGCGTCGACGTCTTCTTCGTCATCTCCGGCTTCCTCATCACCGGGCTGCTGGTGCGCGAGCGGGCGCGGACCGGGCGGATCTCCTTCCGCGGCTTCTACGCCCGGCGGGCGCGCCGGCTGCTGCCGGCCGCACTCACGACGCTGGCGGCCACCACGGCGGTGGCGTACGTCGTCTTCCTGCGGGGGCGCTTCGAGGAGACGGTCACCGACGTCGTCTGGGCGGCGCTGTTCGGCGCGAACATCAACTTCGCCCGCCAGGGCACCGACTACTTCGCGCTGACCGCGGCGCCCTCGACGGTGCAGCACTTCTGGTCGCTGGCGGTCGAGGAGCAGTTCTACCTCGTCTGGCCGGCGCTGGTCCTGCTCGCGTTCGCCGTCCCGCTGGCCGGTGCCGGCCGCCGTCGCGTCGTGCTGTGGGTGGTCCTCGGCGCGGTGACCGCGGCGTCGTTCGCCTGGTCGGTGCACGCGACGAGCGCGTCACCGACGACGGCCTACTTCTCCACCTTCACCCGGGCCTGGGAGCTCGGGCTGGGCGCGCTCGTCGCGGTCTCGGCGGCGCAGCTCTCCCGGCTGCCCGCCCCGCTGCGGGCGGCGCTGGCGTGGGCCGGGCTGGCCGTCGTGCTCGCCTCCGCGTTCGTCCTCGACGAGGGGACGCCGTTCCCGGGGACGGCGGCGGCGCTGCCCGTCGTCGGCACGGCCGCGCTGCTCGCCTGGGGCGCCGCTCCCGGCGGGCCGGGCGGCCGCTGGGCGCTGGGCAGCGCACCGGCCGGGTTCGTCGGCGCCATCTCCTACTCCCTCTACCTCTGGCACTGGCCGGTGGTGGTCGTCGCCGGGGTGCTCATGGCACCCGGCACGCCGCGCTTCTACGCGGCCGCGCTCGCCGTCTCCCTGGCGCTGGCCACGGTGTCCTACTACTGCATCGAGCAGCCGGTGCTGCACACGAACTGGCTGCTGCCGCACCGGCCGGTGGACCGCAGGCGGGCGCGCCCGGTGTTCCGCCGGGCCGGGCTGGTGGGTGTCGCCGCGGTCGTGGTCACGGCGGCCACCGCGGTGACCGTGGTTGTCCTGCCGCAGGGCGAGGCCGGGGCCGGGGAGGCCGAGGCCGCGCGGGCGGCGGCCGAGGCGGACGCCGCGGCCGCCGCCGGCGGGCTGCCCCCGCTCACCCCGCTCCAGCGCGACATCCAGGCCGCCACCTTCGCGACGGAGTGGCCCGCCGACCTCGACCCGAGCCTCGACGAGCTGCCCGGCTACCTCACGAAGCAGTGGGACGAGGGGTGCCTGCACATCAGCGAGGAGAACGTCGACACGTGCCGGTGGGGCGATGCCGACGCCACGCAGTCGATCGCCGTCCTCGGCGACTCCTTCGCCGCCGCGTGGGTGCCGGGGCTGCGCGAGGAGTTCGTCCCGGCGGGGTGGTCGGTGCAGAGCCTGACGTTCGGCCTGTGCCCCAACATCACCGCGCTCACCCTGTTCGAGGGCGAGCCGTTCGACGGCTGCGTCGAGCACCGCGAGTGGGCGCTGGAGCACATCCTGGAGAACCCGCCGACCGTCGTGGTGATGACCCACTCCTGGCGGGCCCAGCTGCAGCGCGGCGCGGACCGACCGTCGCTGTACACCGAGGGCCTCACGGAGATCGTGCGCCGGGTGCAGGCCTCGGGCGCCCGGGTGGTCGTCCTCGGCGCGCCCCCGGGCTCGGAGAGCCTGCAGACCTGCCCGACCAGCCTCAACGGGCCGCAGGACTGCCTCCGCGGTCCGGACCGAGACCTTCGCCCCGCAGATGGCGAGCGAGCGCGCGGTGGCCGCCGCGACCGGAGCGCGGGCGATCGACCCCGAGCCGTGGTTCTGCGTGGACGACCGTTGCCCCACGTTCGTGGGCAGCACGCCGGTGTACGGCGACGGTCAGCACCTGACCGCCGAGTACGCGCAGCGGATCGCCCCCGAGCTGGCGGCCGCGATCCTGCAGCCCTGACCGGCGCTCGCCGCGCGGGATCGGCCGCGAGTGGGCAGGCTCGCTGGGTGGACCGTTCCGAGGTGCTGATCGTCGGGGCCGGCAACGCCGGCATCTCCCTGGCCGCCAAGCTGCTGCGCGACGGGGTCCGCGGGGTGACGGTGGTGGCCGCCCAGCCGGTGCACCGCTACAAGCCGCTGCTCAACTACGTCGCGGGCGGCGAGGCGGAGATGGCCGACCTCGAGCTCCGCATGGCCGACGTCGTGCCCGAGGGCTGCACCTGGATCCGGGACACCGTCGAGGCGGTCGACCCGGCGGCGATGACCGTGCGGACCCGGTCGGGCCGGACGCTGTCGTGCGCCACGCTCGTGCTGTGCCCCGGCCTGGAGGAGGACTGGGCCGCCACGCCGGGGCTGCAGGCCGCCTACGCGGACGGGTGGGCGGCGTCCTCGTACGTCCCCGGCAGCACGCCGACGGTGTGGCCGCGGCTTCGGTCGCTGCGCAGCGGGACGGTCGTGTTCACCGTGCCGCCGGAGCCGGCGTCGTGCGCGCCGACGGCGCTCAAGCCGCTGTTCATGGCGTGCGACGCGTGGCGGCGGGCGGGGGTGCTGGGGAACCTTGACGTCCGCCTCGTCCTGCCCGGCGCGACCGCGACCGGTGTGCCGCGCGCCGACGAGGTGCTGGAGCGGGCGTTCGCCGACTTCGGCGTCGAGGTTCTGCGCGAGGCGCGGATCGAGACGGTGGACGCCGACGCGCACGCCGTGGTGGTCGGTTCGCGCAGCGGCCGGCACGTGCTGGGCGACGTCGCCTTCGCGCACGCGGTGCCGCACTACCGGGCGCCGTCGTGGATCGCCGACGCGGGGCTGGCCGGCCCGTCCGGGCAGGTGGACGTCGATCCGGAGACGCTGCGCTCGCGCCGGTCCGGCTCGATCTGGGCGATCGGCGACGCCGCCGACGTCGGGACCCGGCCCTCCGGTGGTGCGCTGCGCAAGCAGGTGGCGGTGCTGTCGCAGAACCTGGCCGCGGCCGCGCGCGGCCGGGAGCTCCAGCGCTACGACGGCTACACGGTCATGCCGATCACCGTCGCCCGGCGGACGCTGGTGCTCAACGAGGTGGACCGGGGCGGCCGGCCCAGCCCGTCGGTGCCCTTCCTCGACCCCTTCGTACCGCGGCGCTCCACCTGGTTCTTCGACCGCTACGTGCTGCCGCGGATCTACACCCGGCGGATCCTCCGCGGCCGGGTCTGAGCCCCGGCCCGTCGCGCGGGCTCCGGCGGGAGCGCCCGGCATACTGCCTCGCCGTGCCCGCCTCTCATCTCACCCGATCGGCGGGCCCTGCTCCTGCTGGCGGCGGCCGGTCTCGCCGCGGCCTGCGCGCCGTCGGTCGCTGCGCCGTCCGGTCCGACGCGCGCGCCCGCGCCCAGCAGCACCCCGCATGCCGCAGCCCCGACCTCCGCCCCGTCGGGTGCTCCTGGCGGGACCGCTGGGCCGACGCGGGAGGACGTGGTGGCGCGGTACGCGGGGGTGCGCCCCACTGCGTTCGGTCTCGACGTGCCGGGGGTGGTGAACCGGCTGCCGACGGCGGAGCGGGTGGTCGCGCTGACCTTCGACGCCTGCGGCGGGACGCACGGCAGCGGGTACGACGCCGCGCTGATCGCCGCGCTGCGGGCGGCCGGGGCGCCGGCGACGCTGTTCCTGAACCAGCGGTGGATCACCGCGCACCCCGACCTGGCGGCGGAGCTGGCCGCCGATCCGCTGTTCGAGCTGGCGAACCACGGGACGGCGCACCAGCCGCTGTCGGTGACCGGCGCCGCCGCCTACGGGATCGCGGGGACCACGGGCCCGGGCGCGGCCTTCGACGAGGTCGACGGCAACACGCGGACCCTGACCGAGCTGACCGGCGCGCCGCCCCGGTTCTTCCGCTCCGGGACGGCGCACTACGACGACGTCGCCGTCCGGATCGCCGGGGAGCTGGGTCAGACGGTGGTCAACTTCGACGTCAACGGCGACGCCGGCGCCACGTTCTCGGCCGCGCAGGTGACCGCCTCGCTGCGCTCCGCGGGCCCGGGCTCGATCGTCATCGGCCACCTGAACCAGCCCACCGGCGGCACCGCCGCCGGTGTCGCCGCCGCCCTCCCCCGCCTCACCGCCGATGGCTTCCGCTTCGTGCAGCTGTCGGAGCACCTGCCCTGACCCCCGGGTCAGGAACCCACTCGCCGACCGCGGCTGGACCGGCGGGCGGGCTCGGACCTCACGGGGTCAGGAGACGACGGCCCTGACGATGTCGGCTATCCGTTGCTCCGCCGCTTCATCCACGGTCTCGAAGTACCAGGCCGCGGGCATCAGGGACCCGTCCGAGCCGCCGGCGGGCCGGAAGTCGGCCTTCTCGGTGAGCGCGAGATTTATGCGGTCGTCGCTGCGCAGGGTCACCAGTGCCGGCGTACCCGCCGAGAGGGCGTAGGCCGGCATCCCGTACCAGATCCGCGGCTTCAGGGCCGGAGCGCTGGTCATGATTACGTCGTGCACCCGCTGCATCAGCGACCGCCGCGGCTCGTCCAGCTTCGCGATGGTGTCGATCACCTGAGCGAGGTTCTTCTCGTCCTTCGACGACATGCTTGGTCCTCTCGTCGGCCGACGCCGAGCATCACCGTGAAGTCGGCGTATCGGTACGCCGCACCCCCACCGGACGTGCCCCGACCTGGTCGGGCCTCTCCGAGAAGATTCAGGCGAGTGGTCGCCTGGAAGTGCTGTCGGTGGCGCGAGCCACCGATCCGCAGCATAGCGGCGACCGCCGGCAACGGTGGCTGCGCAGCACCTCGGCGACCCGGCTCCCGATCGCGGCCGTCGAGAGCTCCGTGCCGGCCGGACCCCGGGCGGGGGTCAGCTCGCCGCCACGAGCACGGGAACCCCCGGTCCGTCGAGGTCGGCCAGCGCCACCCGCCGCCCGGAGACGGCCAGGAGCAGCGAGAGCGCGGGGCCACTGACCTCCGAGCCGTCGCCGATCGACACGTCCGCGTCGGGTGCCGTGAGCCGGACGCGCCCCACGAGCTCCTTGGCTCCGCCGAAGGACGCCGGGGTGCGCGCCTGCAGGCGGAGCGCCCGGACGACGGCTTCCTCCGGGTAGGAGCGGGTGAGGCCCAGCGGACGACGGATGTCCTCCCCGTGGACGACCTCTTCGACGAGCCGGCTGTCCAGCGGCGCCGGAGGGGTCGACCTCCGCGACGCCACTCGTCGGAGCCGCGCGAGCGTCTCCTGCGGCGAGGCACCGCGATGGCGCAGCACGCCGCGGGCGTTCTGGCGGTCGAAGTCGAAGCCCGCGCGCGCGAGGCCGACCACGAAGCCGATCTTGGTCGTGCCGGCCGAGTCGACGAGGTGCGCGACCACGTCGTGCACGGTCCAGCCCCCGCAGAGCGACGGCTCCTCCCACCGCGCGGCGTCGAGGTCCTCGAGGTCGTCGATCAGCGCCGCCCGTTCCGCGTGCACCATCGACCAGACGTCTCCCACGCGCTTCTCCCGTCGTCCGTCAGGCGTCGCGCATGGGACCCGCGGTGCCACCGGAACTCATCGGCACGTCCCGCAGGCCCCTCAGACGTTGAAGCGGAACTCCACGACGTCGCCGTCGGCCATGACGTACTCCTTGCCCTCCATGCGGACCCAGCCCTTGGACTTGGCCTCGGCCATGGAGCCGGCCTCGACCAGCTGGTCGAAGGAGACGATCTCGGCCTTGATGAAGCCGCGCTGGAAGTCGGTGTGGATGACGCCCGCGGCCTGCGGGGCGGTGGCGCCGACCGGGATGGTCCAGGCGCGCGCCTCCTTGGGGCCGGCGGTCAGGTAGGTCTGCAGCCCGAGGGTGCGGAAGCCGACCTTCGCCAGCTGGTCCAGGCCCGGCTCGCTCTGACCGATCGACTCGAGCAGCTCGGCGGCCTCGTCGGCCGGCAGCTCGATCAGCTCGGACTCGGTCTGCGCGTCCAGGAAGATCGCCTCGGCGGGCGCCACCAGCGCGCGCAGCTCGTCCAGCTGCTCGGCGTTGCCCAGCTCGTCGGCGTCGACGTTGAACACGTACAGGAACGGCTTGGTCGTGAGCAGGCTCAGCTCGCGCAGCGGCTCGGGGTCGACGCCGGCGGCGAAGAGGGTCCGGCCCTCGTTCAGCACGGCCTGGGCGGCGACGGCGGCGTCGTGCAGGACCTTGCGGTCCTTGTCCTTGCGCGACTCCTTCTCCAGCCGCGGGATCGCCTTCTCCAGCGTCTGCATGTCGGCCAGCACGAGCTCGGTGTTGATCGTCTCGATGTCGTCGGCCGGGTCGACCTTGCCCTCGACGTGCACGACGTCGGGGTCGGTGAACACGCGGATGACCTGGCAGATCGCGTCGCTCTCGCGGATGTTCGCCAGGAACTTGTTGCCCAGGCCGGCACCCTCGCTGGCGCCGCGCACGATGCCGGCGATGTCCACGAACGACACCGTCGCCGGGATGATCTTCTGCGACCCGAAGATCTCCGCGAGCTTGTCCAGCCGCGGGTCGGGCACGCCCACCACGCCGACGTTGGGCTCGATCGTCGCGAACGGGTAGTTCGCCGCGAGCACGTCGTTCTTGGTCAGGGCGTTGAAGAGGGTCGACTTGCCGACGTTGGGCAGGCCGACGATCCCGATGGTGAGGCTCACGGGGGTCCAGGTTACGTGCCGGGCGCCGGTGCTCCGGACGACGACGTCCCCGCCGGCCCGACCCCTCCGGGGCAGCCGCCCTCCAGTTCGTGCCCCGATCGGCCGACGACTTCCGTGACGCAGCCGAGAGGAACCCACCGTGGGCACGAAGCGCACCGATGCCGAGCAGCAGATCGCCGAACTGCTCCGGACGGCGAAGAAGTCACTGCGCCTGTCCGTGGCGTTCCTGTCCCGGCTGGACGGCACCACCCAGCACCTGGAGGTCGTGGAGTCCTCGGTGCCCTTCCTCTTCCAGGAGGGCGTCACGCAGATGCAGGAGACCACGCTCTGCCAGGCGATCCTCGACAAGGAACTGCCGGCGGTGATCCCGGACCTGAAGCACTTCCCGGCGGCGATGCGGCTGCCGGCGGCCCGCATGCCGCGGATCCGCAGCTACGTCTCGGTGCCGGTGACGCTCTCCGACGGGACGCTGTACGGGACGTTCTGCGCCGCGGGGCTCACCTCCGACCGGGACCTCACCCAGCGCGACAAGGCGCTGATGGACGTCCTCGCCTCGGCCGCCTCGGTGATCATCGAGCCGCAGGTCAAGGAGGCGGAGCGGCGCAACGGCATCGAGCAGCGGCTCGACCCGATCACCGCCGGCGGCGGCCCCGGTCGTCGCGCTGCAGCCGATCGTCGACCTCGCGACCGGCCTGCGCGTCGGGTCCGAGGCGCTGAGCCGCTTCCCCGCCGAGTGGGAGCAGACCCCGGACGTCGTCTTCGCGGAGGCGCACAGCGTCGGCCGCGGCGACCAACTGGAGCTCCTGGCCCTGGCGCGTGCGGCCGACCTGCTCGACCGGGTCGACGGGTACGTCGCCATGAACGTCTCCCCCGGCACGCTGCTGACGCCGGAGTGCGCCGCGCTGCTCTCCCGCCTCCCCGCCGACCGCGTGCTGCTCGAGCTCTCCGAGCACGACCCGGTGGACGACTACGACCAGCTCCTGGCGGCCCTCGCGCCGTTCCGCGCGGCCGGGCTGCGGCTGGCCATCGACGACGTCGGCGCCGGCTTCTCCTCGCTTCGCCACATCGTCGTCACCTCGCCGGACGTCATCAAGATCGACCGCAGCCTGGTCACCGCCGTGGACAGCGACTCGGTGCGCAGCATCCTCATCCGCGTCGCTGGTCGACTTCGCCCGCGGGCTCGGGGCCCGCGTCGTGGCCGAGGGCATCGAGACCCCGGAGGAGGCGGCCACGCTCCGGGCGCTCGACGTCGACTACGGGCAGGGGTGGCACTTCGGCCGCCCGGCAGTGCCCCCGCCGCACCCCGCGCACGCCGCCGAGCCGGCCCTGCCGGGCGGCATACCGGTGCCACGGCAGGGTCGGCTCGCTGTCGAACTCGGGTAGCCGGGTCACGTCCCGGCGGGAGGTCAGGCGGAGATGAGGAACGGTTCGCCGAGGAGGATCTCGGTGCCGTCGGGGCGATAGGTGCGCCATCGGCCGTCGGGTTGGCGTTCTATCCGGAAGCCGTGGTGGACCTTGGTGTGGTGGCGTTCGCAGAGCAGCCCTGAGTTGTGCAGCGAGGTGTCGCCGCCGTCGATCCAGTGCACGAGGTGGTGCACGTCGCACCAGTAACTGGGCGCATCGCAGCCGGCGAAGACGCAGTGCTGGTCGCGCACCTCGACCGCCCTGCGGAGGTGCGGGGGCACCAGCCGCTGGGTGCGGCCCAGATCCAGTGGCTGGCCTTCGGGGCCGATGACGATGCGGGTGACGGTGCCGTCGCAGGCCAGCCAGCGGGCCTTCGCCGCGGAGATCAGCCCACCGAACCCGGTCCGCGCGGCACCGGCGCCCGCCCCGGCCGCTGAGCTGGTGTCCATCAGGTCTTCGTGGTCGATCAGCACCCCGATGTGCGGCTTGTGCCCGCGCAGCACCGGCAGGCTGCCGGAGGCCAGCGCGTTGTCGCACAGCTGCACCAGCGCATCCCCGGCCTGCTGGGCGCGGGTGCGGGTGTCCCCCGCGGGGCGGGAGGCCTGCAGGATCGATTCGATCGCGGCCTGGAACTTCTCTCCACCGACCGCGTCGAGCGTGCCGGAGAAGGACAGGGTGCCGTCGGTGTGCTTGGCGAAGGTCAGGGACCGCTGCTCGGTGGGATCGGGTTCGGCACCGTCGGGGTCCAGCCGGGCGAGGTAATGCCCGACCGCCTGCCGCAGCTCCGCGTGCGAAGCAGTCACCGCGACCTGGGTGAGCAGCCGGTCGATCTCGGCCACGTCCACGCCCTGGGCCTCGGCGCGGGCCAGGTTCACGTCGGACACGACCGGCGCGATCACCGACACTGCCTCCGCCGGCACGAGACCCGCCGCGGCCGCGGCCGCGAGCGCCGGCAGCCGCTCCGACGCCCGCCCGTTGCGCACCAGCTGGCTCGCCGCCCCGGCCGGCAGCCGGTGGTGCCCGCGCAGCCAGGAGGCCATCGTCGCCTTGCCGTCGTGCTCGGGCGCCTGGGTCAGCTCACCCTCGCGCACCGTGCGGGCCACCTCGGCGTCCAGCCGGTTGCGGGCCTGCACCAGCACCCCGGTCCGCTCGATCACCGCCGGCCCGAAGGAGGACTTCAGGTCCTGGTCGGCCAGGGCCGCCAGGGCACCGGTGAGGCACTCCAACGGTGACTGACAACTACTCGAACACATGTACGAATTGTACCGGTAGCAGCAACGCACCACCAGATGAATCCCCAGGTCAGCGACCTGTCCACAGATCGCCGACCGCCCTTGACAGGAGCCCGATGAGCTCCCCCAAGAAGGCGGATCAGCTCCCCGGAGACGGCAGCAGACCTCGCTCCACCGCCACCAGCACCGCGCGGGTCCGGTCGTCCACGCCGAGCTTCGCGAACACCCGCAGCAGGTGCGTCTTCACCGTCGCCTCGCCGATGAACAGCTGCCGCCCGATCTCCGCGTTGGTCAGCCCGCGGGCCACCCCGGCGAGCACCTCCAGCTCCCGCGCGGTGGGTGCGTCCACGGCCGGAGCGCGCATCCGCGACACCAGCCGCGCCGCCACCGGCGGCGCGAGCACCGTCTCCCCGCGGGCGGCCGCGCGGACGGCGTCGGCCAGCTGCGGCAGCGGGGTGTCCTTGAGCAGGTAACCGGTCGCGCCCGCCTCGACGGCCCGCACGATGTCGGCGTCCGTGTCGTACGTCGTCAGCACCAGCACCCGCACGCCCGGGTGGTCGGTGGCGAGCCGGCCGGTCGCGGTGGCCCCGTCCATGCGGGGCATCCGCAGGTCCATCAGGACGACGTCCGGTGTCAGGGCAGCCACCATCGCCAGCGCCTCGAGCCCGTCGCCCGCCTCGCCGACGACGTCGATGTCCGGTTGCGCCGCCAGCCAGCCGACCACGCCACCGCGCACCACCGGGTGGTCGTCCACGACCAGCACCCTGATGGCGCTCACCGGACCGGCACCCGCACCGTCACGCGGGTCCCCTCCCCCGGCGCCGAGCGGACGTCGACGGCGCCGCCGACCTCCTCCGCGCGGTCCCGCAGCCCGGCCAGCCCCACGCCGGCGGAGACGGCCGGGTCGAAGCCCACCCCGTCGTCCTCCACGTGCACCGACACGTGCGCTTCGTCCCCCGCGCCGATCCGGCTCACCCGCAGCACCACGGCGCTGGCCGACGCGTGCCGGCGCACGTTGGCCAGCGCCTCCTGCGCGCCGCGCAGCAGCACGATCTCCTCGGCGCGGCTCAGCACCGGCCCGCTCCCGCCGAGCGCCGCGGTGTCGAGCCGGGTGGCGAGGCCGGTCTCCCGGCCGAAGCGGTCGGTCAGCCGCTGCAACGCTTCGACCAGCGTGGCCGAGTCCAGCGCGACCGGCGCGAACGCGGCGACCATCGCGCGGGCCTCGGCGAGGTTCTCGCGGGCCACGTCCTCGATCACCGCCAGCCGCTCGGCGGCCGCGGGAGGATCGTCCGGCAGCGCGGCCGCCGCCGTCTGCGCCAGCACGACGATGCTCGTGTAGCCCTGCGCGAGGGTGTCGTGCACCTCCCGCGCCAGCCGCTCCCGCTCGGCGACCATGCCCTGCTGGTGGTGCAGCGCGGCGAGCTCGGCGCGGGTCGACTCCAGCTCCCGGATGAGGGACGCCCGCTGGTCGCTCTGCTCCAGCACGCGGTGCACCCAGATCCCCATGGCCAGGCTGAACGCCAGCCCGATCAGGGTGGAGCCCGGTCCGGCCAGCGGCTCCTCGCCCCGGGTCCAGTCGACGAGCGGGCCGGCCGTCGCCGCGGCGGCCAGCGCGAAGGTCCACGGCACCCCGTCGCGCCCCCGCTCGGCGAGGAACCACACCTGCGAGTACGCGACGAACAGCAGGAACAGCACCGAGGGCTCGTGCCAGGCGATCACCGCGACCGCGGCGACCATGACCGTCAGGTAGCCGACCCGCCGGCGAGGGTCGCGGGAGACGAGCGCGGGCCCACCCAGGAGGACGTAGGCCAGCGCCCAGGCTACGAGCGCCAGGACCGCGGCGGCCCGGGATCCCTCGACGTCCCCCACGAGGACGTCGACCACCGCTAGCGCCATCCCGACGGCGAAGGCGACGTGCAGGACGACCACGGTCAGGCGCCAGCCCCGCTCGGACAGCGGCGGTCCGCCGGGCTCCCCTGCCGCGGGGGGCCCGGCGGACCGCATCCAGGGCGAGGTCATCCCTCGCCCCGCCGCCAGCGGAACGTGCGCACGCAGACCACGACGCCGATGATCACCCATGCGCCCAGCACCAGGGCGGTCCTGCCGTGCTCCCACGACCCGGCGACCTCCCCGGCCGCGGCCTGGTCGGGCAGGAGCACAGACCGCATGCCCTGCGTCAGCCACTTCAGCGGGAAGACCGCGGCCACCTGCTGCATCCACGGCGGCAGCTCGGCGAAGACGAAGAAGACGCCGGAGAAGAACTGCAGGACGACGGAGAAGCCGGTGATCCCCGCGGACGCCGCCCGGGCGCTGCCGACGAACGGTGAGACCGCGATGCCGAGCACCGTGCCCGCGAGGACGCCGAGCAGGGCGACCCAGCCGAAGGTCAGCCAGCGCCCCGCGTCGGCCGGCAAGGGGACGTCGTAGGCCAGCCGCGCGACGGTCAGCAGCAGGGCGAGCTGCACCGCCGTCGTGAGCACGACCTGCCCGGCCTTGCCGATCACGTAGGCCGCGGGCGGCGCGCCGAGCAGCTGCAGCCGAGCGAGGTCGCCGCGCTCGCGCTCCTCGGCGATCGCGATGCCGACCGCCTGGAAGCTGGTCAGCATGATCCCGGTGGCCGCGATGCCGGCGAGGAAGTAGTCCTCGAACCGGACGTCGGGGCCGGTCGTCTCGCCGCCGAAGACCGAGCCGAAGATCAGCAGCATGATCACGGGATAGGCGAAGGAGAACACCACCTGCCCGGGGTCGCGGAGGTAGAGCCGCAGCTCCAGCCCGATCCGGGCCAGCCCGATCGGCAGCGCGCCGGGCGGCTTCGGCCGGGTGTCGGCGCGGACGTCGGCGGGTGGAGTGGTGAGCGTCATCGGAGGACTCCTTCGGGAGCGGGCTCGGCAGGAGCAGCCCCGACCAGCTGCAGGTAGACCTCTTCCAGGGTGGGCCGGGTGACGGTCAGGTCGGGCAGCGCGACCCGCGGCCCGGTGGTGAGCAGGTCGCGCAGCACGACGTCGGGCTCGGTGGTGACGACGGAACGGACGCCGCTGCCCTCCCGCCAGCGCACCGTCGCGCGACGGCGCAGCTCCCCGCCCATCTGCTCCGGCGGCGCGACGTCGGCGAGCCGGCCGGCGTCGATTACGCCCACCCGGTCGGCCAGGTGCGCGGCCTCGTCGAGGTAGTGGGTGGTCAGCAGGATCGTCGTGCCGCCCTCCCGCAGGCGCTGGAGCACCGCCCAGAACTGCCGCCGGGCGACCGGGTCGAGGCCGGTCGTCGGCTCGTCGAGGAAGAGCAGCTCCGGCCGGCCCTGCATGCTCAGGGCCACCTCCAGCCGGCGGCGCTGCCCGCCGGAGAGCCGCGCCGCCCGCGTGCCGGCCGCCTCGGTGAGGCCGACGGCGGCGATCAGCTCGTCGGCGCCCGCCGACCGGGAGTGGTAGACGGCGAAGTGGTCCAGCGTCTCCCGGACGGTCAGGGCGTTGCCGTCGCCGGTGGCCTGCCCCACCACCCCGATCCGGGCCCGCCAGGTCCGGTCGCCGGCGGCCGGGTCCACGCCCAGCACGCGGACCTCGCCGCCGTCGCGGCGGCGCAACCCCTCCAGGATCTCCACGGTCGTCGTCTTGCCGGCACCGTTCGGGCCCAGCAGCGCGAACACCTCGCCCGGGTGGACGTCGAGGTCGAGCCCGTCCACCACCGCCCGGTCGCCGTAGCGCTTGACCAGGCCGCGCACCCGCACGGCCGGTCCGTCCGCGCGCAGCCCGTGCGGCGAGGTCCCTGTCGTCGTCATGCACCGAGCCTGCCGACGACGGCGGCCGGCCCGGGACCGCCGAAGCGCTGGTCCCCCGTCCACCGACCGGTGGACGGGGCCCGCCGGCCGGCGGCGACGGCGGTGTCCGAAACCCGCCGGTCCTCCCCGTCGGCGGCTGTCATGCTCGAACCGTGACCACACCGACCGACCACGAGCACCGCTACCGCGCGGTGGCCGGCCGCGACGCGCGGTTCGACGGCTGGTTCGTCACGGCGGTGCGCACGACCGGCATCTACTGCCGCCCGTCCTGCCCGGCCCGCACCCCGAAGTCCTCGAACGTCTCGTTCTTCAGCACCGCGGCCGGCGCGCAGGCGGCCGGCTACCGCGCCTGCCGCCGCTGCCGGCCCGACGCGGTGCCCGGCTCCCCCGAGTGGGACGTGCGCGCCGACGTCGTCGCCCGGGCGATGCGGCTGATCGCCGACGGCGAGGTGGAGCGCTCCGGCGTGCCCGGCGTCGCCCGGCGGCTGGGGTACTCGGAGCGCCAGCTGCACCGGCTCGTCGTCGGCGAGCTCGGCGTCGGCCCCCTCGCCCTGGCGCGGGCCCAGCGCGCGCAGACCGCCCGGCTGCTCATCGAGACCACCGACCTGCCGATGGCCGACGTCGCCTTCGCCGCCGGGTTCGCCAGCATCCGCCAGTTCAACGACACGGTCCGCGAGGTCTTCGCGAGCACCCCCACCGAGCTGCGCCGCCGCCCCGCCACCGCGCCGGGCGGCACCCCCGGGTGGCTGACCCTGCGGCTGGCCGCCCGCGCGCCCTACGACGCCGCCGAGGTGCTGCTCTTCCTGGGCGCGCACGCCGTCCCCGGGCTGGAGGAGTGGGACGGCGTCACCTTCTCCCGCGTGCTGGACCTCCCGCACGGGCCGGGCGTCGTCCGCCTCTCCCCCGCTCCCGACGGCGGAGCCGCGGTGGTCGCCCGGCTGCAGGTCGCCCAGCTGCGCGATCTCGGCACCGCGGTCAGCCGGTGCCGGCGGATGCTCGACCTGGACGCCGACCCGGTCGCCGTCGACGCCGTCCTCGGTGCCGATCCCGCGCTGGCCGGCCTGGTCGCCGGCGCCCCCGGCCGCCGGGTGCCCGGTTCGCCGGACGGGCCCGAGCTCGCCGTCCGCGCGGTGCTCGGGCAGCAGGTCTCGGTGGCCGGTGCGCGCACCCTCACCGCGCGGCTGCTGGCCGCGGCCGGCGCCCCGCTGCCGGCGCCGGTGGGCACGCTGACCCACGCCTTCCCCCGCCCCGAGGCACTGGCCGCGGCCGACCTGGGCGCGGTCGGGCTGACCGGCGCGCGCCGCGCCACGGTGCACGCGCTGGCCGCCGCCCTCGTCGGCGGCGACGTGGCGCTGGACCCGGGCGCCGACCGCGACGCGGCGGCGCGGGCGCTGCTCGCGGTCCGCGGCATCGGGCCCTGGACGGCGGCGCTGGTCGCCCTCCGCGGCCTGGCCGATCCCGACGTGTGGCTGCCCGGTGACCTGGCGTTGCGACGCTCGCTGGCCACCCTCGGCAGCACCGACATCGAGGCCGCAGGACGCTGGCGCCCGTGGCGTTCCTACGCGGTGATGCACCTGTGGGCGCTGGCCGCGCCGTCCTTCTTCACCCGCCCGGCCGCCGCGGCGGTCCCCCCGGAAAGGAGCGCCTCATGACTGCTCGTGCCGCGCGCTACGCGACCGTGCCCACGCCTCCCGGGCCGTTCACCGTCGTGGTCGCCGACGGGCCGGGCGACGACGACGTCGTCCTGGCCAGCGGCTGGACCGACGACGTCGCCGAGCTGCTCCCGGTGGTGCACCGCTCGCTGCGGCCCACCTGGGTCGAGCGCGCCGACGACCTGCCCGTGCTGGAGGCCGTCGAGGCGTTCTTCGCCGGCGACGTGGCCGCGATCGACGACGTGCCGGTCCGGCAGCGCTCGGGCCCCTTCCTCGAGGACGCCTGGACCGTGCTGCGCAGCGTCCCCCCGGGCGAGCCGGACACCTACACCTCCTTCGCCGCCCGGTGCGGACGGCCGACGGCCGTGCGCGCCGCGGCCAGCGCGTGCGCCCGCAACGCCGCCGCGTTGTTCGTCCCGTGCCACCGCGTGCTCGCCTCCAGCGGCGGCCTGGGCGGCTTCCGCTGGGGGACGGCGGTGAAGCGCGAGCTGCTCGACCACGAGGCGCGCCACGCGCCGCTCGCCGTCGCCTAGCCGGTTCTGTCGGACCCGTCGGGCAGCCTCGGGGGCATGGACGCCGCTTCCCTGCTCCTCGGGCTCCTCCTCGGTGCGCTGCTCGCCACGGCGGTCACGCTCGGCGTGGTCGCCCTGCTCGCCCGCCGCCGCCCCACCGACAGCGGGCTGGAGCCCGTGCACGAGTCGCTGGACCACCTGCACCGGCTGCTCGCCGGCATCGAGCGGGCGCGCGCCACCGCGCACGGCGAGCTCCGCGAGCAGATGGGCACCGTTGGCCTCACCTCGGCCCAGCTGCAGCAGGAGACGGCGGCGCTGGTGACGGCGCTGCGCACGCCGCACGTGCGCGGCCGGTGGGGCGAGGTGCAGCTGCGCCGGGTCGTGGAACTGGCCGGCCTGCTCGAGCACTGCGACTTCGTCGAGCAGCCCTCGAGCACCAACGACGAGGGCGCCGGCGTGCGCCCCGACCTGGTGGTCACCCTGGCCGACGGCCGCCAGGTGGTGGTCGACGCCAAGGTGCCGTTCACCGGGTACATCGAGGCGGTGCAGGCCACCGACCCGGCGGTCCGCGACCAGCGGGTGGCGATGCACGCCCGGCAGCTGCGCGCGCACGTCGACGCGCTCGCCGCCCGGCGCTACCCGACCGCGTTCCGGCCGGCCGCGCCCTTCACCGTGCTCTTCGTGCCGTCGGACGGCTTCCTCATCACCGCGCTGGAGGCCGAGCCCGGGCTGCTGGAGCACGGCTTCTCGCGGGACGTCGTCCTGGCCACGCCGAGCACCCTGCTGGCCCTGCTGCGCACGGTGGCCTACTCCTGGCGGCAGGAGCGGCTGGCCCGGGACGCCGACCAGGTGCTCGAGGTGGGGCGGAAGCTGCACGCCCGGCTCAGCACGCTGTCGGGGCACATCACCCGGCTCGGCTCCGCGCTGGGCACGACCATGACCCGGTTCAACGAGACGGTCGGCTCCTACGAGCGCTCGGTGCTCACCGCGGCCCGCCGGTTCGACGACCTCGGCATCGCCGAGCAGCCGGTCCCGTCGCCCGCGCCGCTGGAGGCGACGGTGCGCACGCTGCGGCCCGAGCCCGGCGACGGCACCGACGCCGTCGTCCTGGACGGCGAGGACCGGTTCGACGCCGGCCGCCGGTACGACGACGGGGGGCGGGACGGCACCCACGGCTGACCCCGCCGGCCCTCCGGCGCACCGTCCGTCACACCCCTCACTCCGAGTCTCTTCGTCGACACGGTCGGGGTGGCGACGCGAGCCCCTCCTCCGCCGAACTTGCCTTGTCCCTCGCTACCGTGACGATCGAGGGACGGCCACCCGGGCCCGACCGCGGTGGAACGGAGGTGCGCCATGGCCACGGCACGTACGGCCGATTCATGGCGGCCCGGCGGGGGCTCTCCCGACCGGTCCTTCCCCGGGTCGCGCATGCCCCGTGAGGAACGTGCCATGAACCCCGACCGCAGCGCCCGGGCCGGTCGCCCGCCCGTGCCCCCGCGCGGAGGGCGCCCCGGCGACAGCCGCCCGCTCCCCCCGCGCCGCGACTCGATCCGTCCGGCCGACCGCGCATCCGGTGCCCGGCCGTCCGGCCGCCCCGCGCCGTCCCGCCCGGCCGAGGGCCGGGCCGCCGGAGGCCGCGCCGCCGAGAAGCGGGCCGCGGCACAGCGCGTCCGCGTGGACACCCGCTCGTCGA
Source organism: Blastococcus sp. TML/C7B (assembly GCF_016612845.1). Lineage (NCBI taxonomy): Bacteria > Bacillati > Actinomycetota > Actinomycetes > Geodermatophilales > Geodermatophilaceae > Blastococcus > Blastococcus sp. TML/C7B. The sequence goes on from NZ_JAEOAA010000001.1 coordinate 240,110, forward strand.
CCGGCGGCAGCCAGGTCCGCGGCCTGGTCGCGGTGCTCGGCGTCTTCCTGGTGACCCTCGCGGGCGCGGCCGTCGACTCCTACACCGGCGTCGGCCTGGGCCGGATCACCCTGGCGGCCCTGCTCGGCTCGACCACGGTCGCCACCCTCGTGGTGCGCCGCCGCGACCTGGTCTCCGTCGTCGTCTCCCCGCCGCTGGTCTTCATCGCGGTCGCCGCGCTCAACATCGGGCTGGCCCCGTCGGCGACGTTCAGCGCCCCCACGGTCGCCACGCTGCTGATCCGCGGCTTCCCGACGATGGCCATGGCCACCGTCGTGGCGCTGGTCCTCGCCCTCTTCCGGGCGATCGCCCGCCGCTGACCTCCCGGATGCAGAAGAGCCCGTCCCCGCTGCCGCGGGGACGGGCTCTCGTGCATCCGGGGCGTCAGTCGCCGGTGGACTGCGCCTTCTCGGCGCGCCGCAGCTCGTGCGGCAGCGCGAAGACCAGCCGCTCCTCGGCGGCCTTGACCGTCGAGACGTCGGCGTAGCCGCGCGCGGCCAGCCAGTCGAGCACCTCGCTGACCAGGATCTCCGGGACGGAGGCGCCGCTGGTGACGCCGACGGTGCCCACGCCCTCGAGCCACGCCTCGTCGATCTCGGCGGCGTAGTCGACCAGGTAGGAGGCGCGGGAGCCGGCCTCGAGGGCCACCTCCACCAGCCGCACCGAGTTCGAGGAGTTCGTCGAACCGACGACCAGCACGAGGTCGCACTCGGCCGCCATCTGCTTGACCGCCTGCTGGCGGTTCTGCGTGGCGTAGCAGATGTCGTCGCTCGGCGGGGACTGCAGACCGGGGAAGCGGTTCTTCAGCTGGTCGACCGTCGCCAGGGTCTCGTCGACCGAGAGGGTGGTCTGGGACAGCCACACGACCTTCTCGGGATCGCGCACCTGGACGTTGGCGACGTCGTCGGCACCGTCGACGAGCTGGATGTGGGCGGGCGCCTCACCGGCGGTGCCCTCGACCTCCTCGTGCCCGCGGTGGCCGATGAGCAGGATGTCGTAGTCGTCGCGGGCGAAGCGCTTGGCCTCCTGGTGCACCTTGGTCACCAGCGGGCAGGTCGCGTCGATGGTGCGCAGCTGCCGGTCGGCCGCCTCCTGGTGCACCGCCGGGGAGACCCCGTGGGCGCTGAAGACGACGACGGAGCCCTCGGGCACCTCGGTCGTCTCGTCGACGAAGATCGCGCCCCGCCGCTCGAGCGTCGCCACGACGTGCTTGTTGTGCACGATCTGCTTCCGGACGTAGACGGGGGCGCCGTGGATCTCCAGGGCGCGTTCGACCGCCACCACCGCCCGGTCCACACCGGCGCAGTAACCCCGGGGATCGGCCAGCAGGACACGTCCGCGCTGATCTGCCATGCACCCAGCGTACGTGGGTGCGGACGCCTGCCGGGACTCCCGAGGGTGGCCCAGAACACCCTCCGGACGGGCACATCACCGGCGACGGGGGTGTCGGGGCGCGGTTGCTGGGGCAAGGTGGCCCCATGGCCCGTGAGATCCCTGAGGTTGTCCGCGCCGCTGCCGGCCTGGCCGCGACCGTCGTCGACGAAGCCCGCAAGCTCCCCGAGACCCTGCCGGGGCTCCCCGTGCGGGTCGTCGGCATGGCGATGCAGCACGCGATGAAGGTGCAGCAGCAGTACGCCGGCCTCGTCGCCCGCGGCGACGAGCTGTTCACCGGCATCCGCGGCGAGGCCGAACCGGGCCTGGCCACCTTCGACGACGACGGCGACGCCGCCCCCGCGCAGGGCTTCCGAGGCTCGGCGTTCGACCGCGCCGACGTCGTCCCCGACGAGGTGCCCGACGTCGTCGGTGCGCAGGACTCGGTGGAGACCTTCCTCGAGGAGGCGCCGGAGACCGAGGAGATCCTCGACGAGCTGGCCGTCGACGAGGCGATCGAGGCCGCCCCCACCCTCGAGGAGACCGCGCCGACCACGGGCGACGCCCCGGACGCCCCCGACGAGGACGAGCTCGCCATCGAGCTGCCCGTCGCCGGCGCGGCCGACACCGAGTCGGTCCCGACCTCGGTCGACGTCCTGGACGCCGACGGCAGCGGCATCGCCACCGTCGAGGCCACCGTCACCGACGAGGGCATCGCCGCCCCGGCGCCCGAGGACTACGCCGGCAGCGCCGACGACGGCACCGAGATCGCCCGGGGGGACGGCCCGATCGCCGCCGCCACCGGCCTGGCCGCCGGCGTCGACACCGGGGACGAGGCGCCGATCGCGGCCGGCGCCACCGTGGAGGCCCCGGCCGACGCGGACTCCTCCGGTGCGCCCACCGAGGCGCCCGTCGACGGGTACGACAGCTTCTCCGTCGCCCAGCTCCGCGGTCGGCTGCGCGGCTACGCGCTGAGCACCGTCTCCGACCTCGTCGCCTACGAGGAGGCCCACCAGGGCCGCGAGCCCTACCTGCGGATGCTGCGCAACCGGCTCGAGAAGCTCGAGGAGCAGGCGGTCGAGGCCAGCCCGCTGGCCCCCCGCGGCGCCTGACCCGCGCTCCCGGTCCGGGGGTGTCGGCAGCGTCTGACACCCTCGGACCGTGACCGCACCCTCCTCCCCCGAGGCGCCGTGGCCGGTGCGCACGGTCGCCCGCAAGGTCGCCGACTGGATCGGCCGGCTGGGCGAGGTCTGGGTCGAGGGCCAGGTGGCGCAGCTGTCCCGCCGCGGCAACGCCGCCACCGTCTTCCTGACCCTGCGCGACCCGGTGGCCGACCTCTCGGTGCCGGTCACCTGCCACCGCGACATCGCCGACCGGCCGGGCCTGGAGCTGACCGAGGGCGCGCGCGTCGTCGTCCGGGCGCGCCCCGACTACTACGTCGCCCGCGGCTCCTTCTCGCTGCGCGCCACCGAGATCCGCGCCGTCGGCCTCGGTGAGCTGCTCGCCCGCATCGAGCGGATCCGGCAGCTGCTTGCTGCCGAGGGGCTCTTCGACGTCGTCCGCAAGCGCCCGCTGCCCTTCGCGCCGGCTGTCGTCGGCGTCATCACCGGCCGGGACAGCGCCGCCGAGCGCGACGTCCTCGTCACCGCGCGCCGCCGCTGGCCCGCGGTCCGTTTCGCGGTGCACAACTGCGCGGTGCAGGGCCCGCAGGCCGCGGCCAACGTCATCGAGGGGCTGCGCGTGCTCGACGCCGACCCCGCGGTCGAGGTCATCGTCGTCGCCCGCGGCGGCGGCTCGGTCGAGGACCTGCTGCCCTTCTCCGACGAGGGCCTGGTGCGCGCCATCGCCGCGTGCCGGACGCCGGTGGTCACCGCGGTCGGCCACGAGACCGACACGACGCTGGTCGACCACGTCGCCGACGTGCGCGCCGCCACCCCCACCGACGCGGCGCACCGCGTCGTCCCCGAGATCGGCGAGCAGCGGCGGCTGGTCGAGGGCCTCCGCGCCCGCGCCCGCCACCTGCTCACCACCCGCGTCGAGCAGCAGGAGCGCTGGCTGGAGTCCCTGCGCAGCCGGCCCGTGCTCGCCAGCCCCGAGCGGCTGCTGCACGGCCGGGCCGACGACGTCGCCGCGCTGCGCACCCGTGCCCGCCGCACCGTGGTGCACCGGGTGGAGGCCGCCGAGCGCGACCTCGAGCACGCCCGCGCGCGGGTCGCGGCGCTGTCGCCGGCGGCGACCCTGGACCGCGGCTACGCGGTGGTGCAGCGCGCCGACGGGGCCCTCGTCCGGGATCCCGCCGAGGTGGCCGACGGCGAGCGGCTGCGGGTCCGGGTGAGCGGGGGCCGGCTGGACGTGCGGGTCGACCGGGAGGATGGGGAGCCATGAGCAGCACCGAGCAGACCACCGGGCCGGCCGAGGAGCCGACGACGACCTACGAGCAGGCCCGCGAGGAGCTCGCCGACGTCGTCCGCCGACTGGAGGCCGGCGGGCTGACGCTCGAGGAGTCGCTGGCCCTGTGGGAGCGCGGCGAGGAGCTGGCCACGCTGTGCCAGCACTGGCTGGACCGGGCCCGCGAGCGCCTCGCGGCCGCCGCCCCGGCCGACGGCGAGGACTGAGCTCAGGCCGAGCGCCGCTCCCCCGCGCGGTCCGCGGCCGGCCGGTGGGCGATCTCCAGGCCCGCGTGCGCGAGCGCACCGAGGACGCGGTCGGCCCGCTGCCGGAGTCCCGCCAGGTCGGCGACGCCACCGCGCTCGACGAGGCACCGGGCGATCAGGTCCCGCACCGCGTCGTCGGCCGACGCCGGCGGGGTGCGGGCCGGGATGCGGGTGACCATGCCGCACGGGCACGACCCGCCCCGGGCCGGTGGCCGGTGGTCCCCGTGCGCGCAGACGTCGTCGTCCATGTCGGCTCCTCGTCCGGCCGGCTGCCGCGGTGGCGCCGGGCGTGCGGGGAGCCTGCTGCGTCCCCGCCCCGGCCGCCGCGCGACCGGCCGCGCGTCGGGCAGTCGTCGGGCACCCGACACGGAACCGCAATCAACGCCGGCGCTCAGCCCTCCGCGGGCGTGACGGCGGCCGCCACGGTGCGCAGCTCGTCGTCGGAGGCGGAGCCGCTGACGACGACGACCACGCCGTCGGCCTCGCGGGTCAGCGCGGTCTCCCCGCGCTCGGTGGTGAGCCGCTGCCACGGCTGCCCGCCGATGTCGACGGCCGCCTCGTCGGTGGCGCCGTCGAGCACGTCGCGGACCGGCTCGGCGCCCGGGTCGTCGCTGACGGCGAAGCCGGCGTACTCCCCCGACGGCGTCAGGTAGCCGATCTGCAGGGTGACCGCATCGCCCTCGCGGGCGTTCCCGGCGTCGGTGCGGGCGCTGGTCGGGCGGTACCCCTCCGGCAGCCCGGCCGGAGCCGGCACCGGGTACCCGGCCCGCTCCACGGCCAGCCGCACCGTGCTCGCCGGGTCGACCTCGCGGACGGTCTCCTCGCCGCTGGTGCGGAAGGCCTGCCAGGCGACGAGCAGCAGGCAGATCACGACCAGCGGCGCCAGCGAGCGGATCATGTTCGCCGCGCTCATCCGGTTCGCGCGCTCCACCGCCGGCGACGGCGCGGGAACCGCCACCGGCCCACCCGGGGACGCCGGGGCGTCCGGGGGGTCAGCGGGTCGCGGGCTCGTCGGGCCGACTTCGGTCATGCACATAGGATCGCAGGAGAGCTCACCCAGCCTGCCGCCCATGGCCTGCCTCCCGGGTTCGCCCTGCTCGCGGCGGGACGACGGATCGCAGGTCCCTCTCCAGGAGGTCCCGTGTCGCTGCCCGTTCCCGAAGGCCCCGTCTCCTCGAGCGGGAGCGCGTTCTCCACCGACCGCCCCGCCCCCGACCGGAACCTGGCCCTCGAGCTGGTGCGGGTCACCGAGGCGGCCGCGATGGCCGCCGGGCGCTGGGTCGGGCGCGGCGACAAGAACGGCGGCGACGGCGCGGCGGTCGACGCCATGCGCGCGCTCATCGGCACGGTGAGCATGAAGGGCGTCGTCGTCATCGGGGAGGGCGAGAAGGACGAGGCCCCGATGCTCTTCAACGGCGAGCAGGTGGGTGACGGGAACGGCCCCGAGTGCGACGTCGCCGTCGACCCGATCGACGGCACCACGCTCATGGCCAAGGGCATGCCGAACGCGATCGCCGTCATGGCGGTGGCCGAGCGCGGCGCCATGTACGACCCGTCGGCGGTCTTCTACATGGAGAAGCTGGCCACCGGCCCGGCCGCGGCCGACGTCGTCGACATCACCGTGCCGGTCGCGGAGAACATCCGCCGGGTCGCGAAGGCCAAGAAGAGCTCGGTCGGCGACGTCACCGTCTGCATCCTCGACCGGCCGCGGCACGCCGGGCTGGTGCAGGAGGTCCGGGAGGCCGGCGCCCGCATCAAGTTCATCACCGACGGCGACGTCGCCAGCGCGATCGCCGCGGCCCGCGAGGGCACCGGCGTCGACCTGATCCTCGGCATCGGCGGCACGCCGGAGGGGATCATCGCCGCGTGCGCGCTCAAGTGCATGGGCGGGACCTTCCAGGGCCGGCTCTGGCCCAAGGACGACGAGGAGCGGCAGAAGGCGCTCGACGCCGGCCACGACCTCGACCGCGTGCTGCACATCGACGACCTGGTGCGCGGCGACGTCTTCTTCGTCGCCACCGGCATCACCGACGGCGAGCTGCTGCGCGGCGTGCAGTACGGCGCCGGGGGCTGCACGACCCAGTCGCTGGTGATGCGCTCGAAGTCCGGCACGATCCGGTCGATCGAGAGCCTGCACTCGCTGGAGAAGCTGCGCGCCTACTCGGCCGTGCCCTTCGATTCCTGACGCGATCCTCCGGATCGCACCGCGGCCAGGAGCCGTCCCCGGGTAGGTGGAGCCCCCTCGTCCCACCTGCCGGGGACCCTCCGGGCCCCACTCGGCGCGACAGGGCCCCCTGCGGATCAGCCGGGTTCGGCCCGTCGTGCCAGCCGCTCCATCACCTGACGCCAGCGGCTGGCCGACTCCCCCGGGGCCAGGCTGCGCAGCTTCAGGTCGCCGAACACGGTGCGCCCGTGGACGACGACCCGCGGCGTGCCGGCCACCCGCGGCACCGCGGCCAGGTCGATCTTCCGGTCGCCGAGGACGGTGCGGCCGTGCAGCTGCGCGTCCACGCCCTCGGCGACGATCACCTCGACGTCGCCGAAGACGGTGGACAGGTGCAGCTCGAGCCGCTCGGCGTCGGTGCGCAGCCCGCGCAGGTCCACCCGGACGTCGCCGAAGACCGTGCTCGCGCGCAGCGGGACGCTCGGCCCGGAGAGCTTGATGTCCCCGAACACGCTGGTCTGGACCTCCGGGGCCCGGCTGCCGACGATCTCCACCGGCGGCTCGGCCGGGAGGTCCGCGACCAGGGCGGCCAGCTCCGCGGTGGTCACCGCCGCCCAGGCCGCGCCGGCCCGCTGACCGAACTCGTCGAGGTCCAGCCGGCCCTCGGCCAGCGCCTGCTGGAGCCGGGCGACCAGCGCCTCCCGGTCACCGTCGGAGGCGCGCACCCCCGGGGCGGCGGCGGGATCGGGCTCGGGGACGGCGGGCAGCGCGGCGTCGTCGGACACGGCTGCCGACGGTAGCCCAGCCGGTGCCCGGCGCGGCCGCCCCGGCGGGCGGTGGGCCCGCGGGCGCTCAGCTCGCGGGCGGGAAGGCGTCGACGCAGTAGACCTGACGGGCGTCGGTGTTGGACTGCCGGCCGGCGCAGCTGCCGCCGTACAGCTCGTAGGCCGACCCCACCGGCGACTGGTTGAACAGGTCGTCGCAGGCCTGCATGTCGCCGTCGTGGCACTCCTCGGCGTAGTCGTCGAGCTCCGGGTCGTCGCCCAGGCCCTCGGGTTCCGAGGTCGCGGCCGGGATCGACGACCCGCCGTCGGACCCCTCGTCGTCGGAGCGCAGCCCGACGACCAGCGCCACCGCCAGCGCGACGATCGCCACGGCGACGACGGAGAGCACGGTCACGAGGACCTTCCGGTTGCCCGACGGCGGCTGCGGGGCCTGGCCCCACGGCGGCACGGCGCCCGGCCCGCCCTGCTGCGGCTGCCCGTACGCGGCCTGGCCGTAGGGCGGCTGGCCATACGGCTGCTGGCCGTAGGGCGCCTGGCCGTACGGCGCCTGCCCGTAGGGCGGCTGGCCGTGGGGCTGCTGCCCGTACGGCTGCTGACCGTAGGGCTGCTGCGCCTCGGGAACGCCACCACCGCCGGCAGCGGGCTCACCGCCGGGAGCGGGCTCACCCGGGGGCGGGTACGGCGGCTGTGTCATCGGGCGCTCCTCGGTGCTCGGATCCGTCCGACGATGCTAGGGGGCGGCATCCCGGCGTCTGCCCACCTCCCGCGGACGGGGAGGCGTCGCGCGGCCGTGCCGGTGTCTAGGGTTCCCCGGAGCACTGTCACCATCCAGACACCCCGGGAGCACAGCGTGGCCACCCAGCAGGACGGCACCGACTACCGCATCGAGCACGACTCCATGGGGGAGGTCCGCGTTCCCGCCTGGGCCAAGTGGCGGGCCCAGACCCAGCGCGCCGTCGAGAACTTCCCGATCTCCGGCACCCCGATCGAGCGCGAGCTGATCGGCGCCCTCGCCGCCATCAAGGGCGCGGCGGCCGCCGTCAACGCCGACCTCGGCGTCCTCGACGCCGCCGTCGCCGGCGCCATCGGCGAGGCCGCGGCCTCGGTCGCCCGCGGCGAGTGGGACGAGCACTTCCCCATCGACGTCTTCCAGACCGGCTCGGGCACGTCGAGCAACATGAACACCAACGAGGTCATCGCCAGCCTCGCCACGGAGGCGCTCGGCAGCCCGGTGCACCCGAACGACCACGTGAACGCCTCGCAGTCGTCCAACGACGTCTTCCCGTCGGCGATCCACGTGGCCGCCACCAGCGCGATCGTCCGCGACCTGGTGCCGGCGCTGCGCCACCTCGAGCTGTCGCTGTCGCGCAAGGCCGACGAGTTCGCCACCGTGGTCAAGAGCGGCCGCACCCACCTCATGGACGCCACGCCGGTCACCCTCGGCCAGGAGTTCGGCGGCTACGCGGCCGCCGTCCGCTACGGCGTGGAGCGGCTCGAGGCCTCGCTCCCCCGCATCGCCGAGCTGCCGCTGGGCGGCACCGCCGTCGGCACCGGCATCAACACCCCGCCCGGCTTCGCCGCCGCCATCATCGAGCGGCTCTCGGGCGAGCTGGACCTGCCGCTCACCGAGGCGCGCGACCACTTCGAGGCGCAGAGCTCCCGCGACGGCCTGGTCGAGGCGTCGGGCCAGCTCAAGACGATCGCCGTCGGCCTGATCAAGATCGTCAACGACCTGCGCTGGATGGGTTCCGGCCCGCGCACCGGCCTGGGCGAGATCCAGCTCCCCGACCTCCAGCCCGGCAGCTCGATCATGCCCGGCAAGGTGAACCCGGTGATCCCCGAGGCGGTCATCCAGGTGGGCGCCCAGGTCATCGGCAACGACGCCGCGGTCACCTACGCCGGCACCACCGGCGTCTTCGAGCTCAACGTGACGCTGCCGCTCATGGCGCGCAACGTGCTCGAGTCGATCCGGCTGCTGGCCAACGTCAGCCGGCTGCTCGCCGACCGCTGCGTCGACGGCATCGTCGCCAACGTCGAGCAGTGCCGCGAGTACGCCGAGTCCTCTCCCTCGATCGTGACCCCGCTGAACAAGTACATCGGGTACGAGGAGGCCGCGATCGTGGCCAAGCAGTCGCTCAAGGAGCAGAAGACGATCCGCCAGGTCGTGCTCGAGCGCGGCTACGTCGAGCAGGGCAAGCTCACCGAGCAGCAGCTGGACGAGGCCCTCGACGTCCTCTCCATGACCCACCCCTGAGCTGCTCGTCGCGCCGGGCCTGCGGGCCCGGCGCGACGGCTCAGCCCAGGTCGACCGTGAACACCTTGCGCGTCCCCGGGACCGCGCCCACCGCGCGCTTGAACTCGGCCAGCCCGGGGTTGAGCCGGCCCTGGTCGTCCGAGGCAGGACCGAGGTCGATCAACCGGGCGCCGTGCCGCAGGCAGTCCGCGTAGACGAGGTAGGCCAGCAGGTCCATCGGGGAGCGCTCCTCCCCCGGGGCGTCGGCCCAGTGCACGACCTGGTCGATGCCGTCGAGCACCCGGTAGACCACCGCGGCCGCGACGGCGCGGCCCTCCACCCGCAGCAGCCGCATGCGGATGCGGTCGGGGAAGGCTTCCTGCGCGCGCCGGAGGTAGTCCAGGGCCAGCGGCTCGGGCCTGCCCTTCGCCCGCCGGTTCCCGGCGATGATGGCGTGCAGGGTCGCGAGGTCCTCCCCGCCGTCCACCGGGGTGAGCTCGACCGACCCGCGCAGCGATGCGCGGACGTACCGGCGCTTGCGCGGCTTGAGCAGGTCCAGCACGTCGTCGTCGGGGGTGAACCGCGACAGGTCCACGTGCATGTTCAGGTCGCAGTGCTCGACGGCGAAGCCCCGGTCGAGCAGCGCGAACTCCACCAGCGGCTCGGCGGCGGAGTAGACCAGCGGCCGCGCCCTGATCCGCGCCGTCCGCACACCGTCCTCGCGCAGCGCCGCCAGGGCGCCCGTCACCAGGGCGACGACGTCCTCGACCGACGGGTCCGGAGCCACCAGGTCGGGCCCGCCGAACGGGGCGCTGTGCCCGGACAGCAGCACACCGTCGGTGACGACGCCTTCCAGCACGCCGACCAGCCGGTCCTCGCGGCGGTGCTCGTACCGCCAGCGGCGACCGGCCGGGATGCCGTTCAGGTCGTGGAACCCCGGGTCGCAGAACAGCAGGCCGTCCCCGGGGAAGGGCTCGACGTCGAGGAGCACCGGCACGACCGGCTCAGCCCACCCGTCGGGCGCGGACGGCGATGTTCGCGCCGAAGTCCGCGGGCAGCTCGTCACCCAGGTCGTTGAGCGCCTGGATGAGCTCCGGGGAGTGGTCCAGCATCATCCCGTTGGGCAGCACCTTGAGGAAGAAGCCCTTGCGCTCGAACGGCTCGAACCCGCCCTGGCGCAGGTCGGCCTCCAGCCCGTCGAGGTCGTAGACCCGCTGGTGGCCGACCAGGTGGTCCCGTGCGCTCAGGGTGTCCAGCTCCGGCTGCAGCCCCATGAGGACGGCGAGCCGGCGGTGCAGCGACCGCTTGTTGGGGACGACGACGACGATCTCCCCGCCCGGCTTCACCCACGAGCGCAGGTGCGCGGCCAGCGGCACCGGGTCGTCGACGTGCTCGAAGACGTGCAGGGCCAGCAGCTTGTCGCACGGGGTGGCGGGCTCGTGGTCCTCGAAGAGCGCCTCCACGACCTCGACGCCCGGGAAGTCGGTCCGGACGCGGGCGGCGAGGCTGGGCGCGCCCTCGACCACCACGTACCGGCGCGGCAGCGGGGCCAGCCGGGCGAGCGTGACGCCCTCGCCGGCGCCGAGCTCGACGACGTGGTCCTCCGGCGAGACGAGGGAGGCCAGCCAGTCGCAGCAGTGCTCCTGGCAGGCGTCCTCGATGAACTTGTCGGGCACCTCGTCGTTGAGGTGGTAGCTGTGGGCGATCCGCTCCAGTTCCTGGGTGCGGGCGGCGGTCATCGGTCCTCCGGGAGTTCGGGGTGGTGCCGGTGGTGGCGGGCGGTCACGGGAGCTGCGCGGCGACCGCGAGCCCCTGGACCACCTGGTCGTTCATGGAGGTGGCTCCCCCACCCAGCAGGGCGCCGGTGAGCAGGGCGCCGGGGCAGGCGGCGGTCAGCGCGTCGGACGCCGTCGCCTCCGCGGCCACCGAGGCCGCGGTGGGTGCGGGGACCGCGCCGGGCGCGGCGACCGCCTTCACCACCCGCACGTCGGCGGACGGATCGGTGATGCCCAGCAGCCGGCCGAGCTCGGCGACCAGCTCGCCCGGGACGTCGGCGCCGTCCTTCAGCCGGGCGGCGGTGGCCGGTCCGGCCTCCACCACGACGCGGTGCTCGGCGGGGTCGAGGCCGGCGAGGGCGTCCTGGTCGGTGACCCGGTAGGTGGCGTACTCCCGGTCGACCACCGAGAGGCAGCCGACGGGCTCGGTGATCGCTGCGCCGCGGACGAGGCAGCAGACGAGAGCCACCGAGGCACCGGGCGCGCGCTCCTGCACCGGCAGCCCCAGCAGGGTCTGCAGGCGGTCGGCGCCCACGCCCAGGACGGGGCGCTCGGAGGACCACGACCCGTCCGCGGTGGCCGCGGTCCACCGGCTGCCCTCGAGAGCGAGCGAGGTGACCGCGCCGTCGTGCACCTGCACGGTCGGCATGGCCGCCAGGCGCGTCTCCAGCGTGCGGACGACGTCGCCGACGAAGCCCGTCGGCGTCGTCCAGAACGGGTACTCGGCCAGGCCGGTCGGCTGCCCCGCGCACGCGGCCGCCAGGGTCTCGGGCCAGTACAGCGGCAGCCAGCCGGCGCGGTGGTAGCGCGCCAACAGCGTGCCGGCGGCGGGTCCCAGCAGCTTCTCGGCGAACGGCTCGACCAGCCGGGCGTGGATGTCCTCGCCGTGGTTGGCGGCGGCGGCCTCGCGGTAGGGCAGCGCGTCGTAGGCAGCCCCGGCGACCTTGGCCGAGGCGTGCCGGGGGTCCTCCCGCGGCAGCGGCGCCGGCGGGCGGAAGCCGCCCTCGGCCAGCACGTCGAGGCGGTCGGCGACGAGGTGGTCGGGTCGGCGCCGGCCCTCCACGAGCGCCTCGGGGGTCGGCGTGCGGACGGGCCGGACGAGCTCGGCCTGCCAGCGGTCGACGCGGGCGCCGAACCGCGTCCAGTCGTAGCGGACCCGCGGGCGGTAGGTGGCCAGGTCGTCGTCGGCCGTGCTGCCCGCCGACTCCAGCAGCACCATGCCGAGGTCGAAGTCGGCCTCGGGCGTGCGCAGGCCCCGGAAGTGGCCACCCGGGCCGCGCCCGTCGGTCACCAGGACGACGTCGTGCCCCGCGGCGCCGAGCTCGACCGCCGCCACCAGGACGGCGAGGTTGTTGCCGACGAGGAGCGCCTCAGGCATCGGCCGGCTCCGCCCCGACGGGCACCGCGTCGACCGGCACCGTGTCGACCGGCACCGCGTCGACCCACAGCTCGGAGCCGAGGTCGGGCAGCAGCGCGGCGAGGGCGTCCAGGCCGTCGAGCAGCTCGGGGGTGAGGAAGCCGTCGTCGAGCAGGCGCTGCATCTGGCCGTGGGTGAACGGCTTGACGAAGAGGCTGCCGCGCTCGGCGACGGCGAACCCCGCCGCGCGCAGCTCCGCCTCGAGCCCCGCGGCGTCGTAGATCCCGCGCTGCTGCATCCGCAGCTGGGTGTCCGACGTCGTCGCCGGGTCCGGGATCAGCCCCATGGCGACCGCCAGCATCCGGTGCAGCGACCGGGCACTGGGCACGTTGACGTGCAGCCGGCCGCCGGGGGCGCAGAACCCGCGCGCGGCGGCCAGCAGCGCCTGCGGGTCGGGGACCTCGTGGAGCAGGCAGCTGAGCACCACCAGGTCGAACCCGCCACCCACGGACGCCGGGTCGACCCGTTCGGCGAAGTCCTCGACCACGACGACGTCGGGCCGGCCGGCGGCCAGGGCGCGGGCTCCGGCGGCGAACGCCGCGGTGGGCTCGATCACCACCGACCCGGTGCCGGGGAGGTCGGGGAACAGGGGCGCCTCGCCGCAGCCGATCTCGAGCACCCGGCGCGGGGCGTGGGCGGCGACGCGGGCGAGCACCAGCTTCCGCCGGTAGGCGATCTGCACGGGCTCGAACGGCAGGGCGCGGTACTGCTCCGCGTAGTCGACGAGGTCTCGCTGGACTACGGACACGGTGTTGTTCCTCCCCCCGGTGCGCGGCGGACCGGCCGGGGTGCCGGGTCCGCGGGCGGCTCCCGGGATGCCGGCCAGGGTAGGCACGGACCGGCCCCCGATCCGGGCACGTGCGGGGTGTCGGGGGCACCTGCGGGCACGAGGAACGGATGTGACGGAAGGGTCGCCCCGGTCCCCCGCCGGCCCCGTCGGCGACAGCGGGGAGAGGCCGTCACGGCGTCGTCCGCGGCTGCCGATGACCAGGGGCGTGACTCTCCTCGAACGGCGTTCCCTGGGTCCCGGCCGGCGGACGACGGACTGGAATCCGCGGCCGGCCGACGGTGGCGCGGGCTGCCGGGTCGTCGACCTGCCGCGCATCACCGACCCGCGCGGCAACCTCACCATGATCGAGGGCGGCGACCACGTCCCCTTCGACATCGCCCGCGTCTACTACCTGTACGACGTCCCGGGTGGCGAGTCCCGCGGCGGGCACGCCCACCGCGACCTCCAGCAGCTGATCGTGGCCGCGTCCGGCAGCTTCGACGTCGTGGTGGACGACGGCACCAGCACCGCCCGCTTCCACCTGAACCGCTCGTACCACGGGCTGTACGTGCCCCGGCTGACCTGGCGCGAGCTCGGGAACTTCTCCTCCGGCAGCGTCTGCCTGGTGATGGCGTCGCTGCCCTACTCCGAGGACGACTACTACCGCGAGTACGACGACTTCACCGCGGCCCGGCAGGCCGCCGAGGCGGCCGGCGAGGTCACCCCCGCCCCCCTGCCGGCATGACCGCGGCGCCGGAGGCGGTCCGGGTCCCGTTCCTCGACCTCGCGGGGCTGCACGCGGAGCTGCGCACCGAGCTGGACGCGGCCGCGCTGCGCGTCCTGCGCAGCGACCGGGTCCTCCTGGGCCCGGAGCTCGAGGGCTTCGAGCAGGCCTGGGCCGCGGCGGTCGGCGCCCGGCACGCCGTGGGGGTGGGCAGCGGCCTGGACGCGCTGTCCCTGGGCCTGCGGGCGCTCGGCGTCGGCCCCGGCGACGAGGTCCTGGTCCCCTCGCACACCTTCGTCGCGACCTGGCTGGCCGTGCTGCACGTCGGCGCCGTCCCGGTCCCGGTCGACGTCAGCTCCGCGGCCGGGGCATGGGAGCCCGCGGCGCTCGAGGCCGCCGTCACCCCCCGGACGCGGGCCGTCGTCCCGGTGCACCTGTACGGGCACCCGGTGGACCCTCGACGCGGTGGCCGACGTCGCCCGCCGGCACGACCTCGTCGTCCTCGACGACGCCGCGCAGGCGCACGGCGCCCGGCGCGACGGCCGGCCGGTGGGCGGCGGCCCCGCGCACGCGACCGCCTGGAGCTTCTACCCGGGCAAGAACCTCGGTGCGATCGGCGACGGCGGCGCGGTGACGACCTCCGATCCGGAGACCGCGCGCCGGCTGCGGTCGCTGCGCAACTACGGGTCTTCCGAGAAGTACCGGCACGACGAGGTGGGGTGGAACAGCCGGCTCGACGAGATCCAGGCGGCGCTCCTGACCGTCAAGCTGGGCCGGCTCGACGAGCACAACGGCCGCCGCGAGGCAGCCGCCCGCAGGTACGACGATGGCCTGGCCGGCCTCGGGGAGGAGCTCGAGCTCCCCACCCGGGTGCCCGGGACGACCCCCGCCTGGCACCTGTACGTCGTCCGCACCCCGCACCGCGACCGGCTGCGCGAGCACCTCTCCCGCTGCGGCGTCGAGACGCTCGTGCACTACCCCGTGCCGCCGCACCGCCAGCCCGCCTTCGCCGGCACCGGCCTGGCCGAGGCGCACCTGCCGGTGGCCGACCGGCTCGCCCGCGAGGTGCTCAGCCTGCCGATGGGCCCCACCCTGCGCCCGGAGCAGCAGGACGCGGTCATCGACGCGGTGCGCGGCTTCCGCCCGTGAGCGACCCGCTCGTCAGCATCCTGATCCCGACCTGCAACGGCGAGGCGCACCTGCGGGCGGCGCTGCGCTCCGCGCGCGAGCAGAGCTACCGGGACGTCGAGATCATCATCGGCGACGACGCGTCCACCGACCGCACCCCGGAGATCATCGCCGCCGCCGCGGCCGAGGACGACCGCATCCGCGTCATCCGGCACGAGACGAACGGCGGCGGCTACGACAACCTGCAGTCGATCCTCGAGGCGGCCCGCGGCGAGTACGTGAAGTACCTGCTCCACGACGACGTGCTGGCCACCGACTGCGTCCGCAGAGCTCGTGCGCGGCCTGGAGGCGACCCCGGGCGCGGCCCTCGCCTTCTCCCGCCGGTCGCTCATCGACCAGGACGGCCGGCCGGTGGCCGGGCACGAGTTCCCGGCGCTGCGCGACCGCCCCGGCGCGATCGCCGGGCCGGAGCTCGGGACCAGCATGCTCGAGACCTGCACGAACGTCGTCGGGGAGCTCTCCACGGCGCTGTTCCGCAGGGACGCCCTGCCGGTCGCCACGATGTGGGAGCCGGACGGGCGGCGCATCGACTCCCTCACCGACGTGAAGATCTGGCTGGAGCTGCTGGCCCAGGGCCCCGCCTTCTACACCCCGCGCGTGCTGAGCCGCTTCCGCGTGCACCCGGGCCAGAACTCGATGAACCCCTGGATGACCGCGCGCGCCGAGCGGGACTGGGTCCGCCTGATCGACTCGGGGATCCGGCAGGGGTTCCTGCCCGAACAGGCGCAGCGTCGTCGCGCGTACGCGCGGGTCCTGCAGCACGCCACCGCGCGCCTCGCCTCGCTCGTCGACGGTCCCGACTACGGGCCGGCGCTCGAGGCCCTCTACCTCAGCACCGCGGCGCTCGTCGAGTTGCGTCCCGGAGCCGCCGACGACGTCGCCGACCCCGCCGTCGAGCCGCTCTGGGTCCGGGCGCACCGGCCCGAGCTCCGGGGCCGCCTCGACCAGCAGCTGGAGGTGTGGACCCGGCTCTTCCCGATCGCCCTCGCGGCACCGGCGCTGGACCGCGCCGAGATGAGAGCGACGGTGCAGGCGTTCCGTGACGTGACCTCGGCCGTGGTGGCCGAGAAGCTCGTGATCGCGGTGCCGTCGGCATCTCTCGAGGCAGCCGTGCCGCTGATCGAGGAGGCGCTGGCCGAGGGGTCCGACGTCGACGTCGAGCTCGTGCCGTCGGACGACCCCGCCGGGCTGCTGGTCCACCCGTGGCTGGCGGTCGCACCCCGCGGGGCCCGCTGGCACCTCGACCGGTGCGCCGGGGTGTGGACCTTCGACGTGAGCGCATCCGCCGCTCGGCGGTGACGACGGCGGGTCACCCGGCCACGACGGGGGTAGCGTCCCGGGGGATGAGCGAGACAGATGTAGCCCTGCGCTACCCCGGTGGAGAACTGCCCCTTCCCGTCAAGCAGGCGACGGAGGGGGCCGACGGCATCGACACGAGCAAGCTGCTGGCCACGACCGGCACGGTCGCGCTGGACATCGGCTTCGTGAACACCGCCGCGTGCACCTCGGCGATCACCTACATCGACGGTGACGCCGGGATCCTGCGCTACCGCGGCTACCCGATCGACCAGCTGGCCGGCAAGGCGAGCTTCCTCGAGGTCAGCCACCTGCTGATCTACGGGGAGCTGCCGACCGCCGACCAGCTCGCCGAGTTCGACCAGCGGATCCGGCGGCACACCCTGCTGCACGAGGACCTCAAGCAGTTCTTCAAGGGCTTCCCGCTGGACGCGCACCCGATGCCGGTGCTCTCCTCGGCGGTCAGCGCCCTGTCGACCTTCTACCAGGACTCGCTGGACCCGTTCGACCAGGACCAGGTCGAGATGTCCACGACCCGCCTGCTGGCCAAGCTGCCCACCATCGCGGCCTACGCCTACAAGAAGAGCGTCGGCCAGCCGTTCCTCTACCCGGACAACTCCCTCGGCCTGGTCGAGAACTTCCTGCGCATGACGTTCGGCTTCCCGGCCGAGCCCTACGACGCCGACCCGGAGCTGGTCAAGGCGCTGGACATGCTGTTCGTGCTGCACGCCGACCACGAGCAGAACTGCTCGACGTCGACCGTCCGGCTGGTCGGCTCCTCGCACGCCAACCTGTTCGCCTCCGTCTCGGCCGGCATCAACGCGCTGTTCGGCCCGCTGCACGGCGGCGCCAACCAGTCGGTGCTGGAGATGCTCGAGGCGATCAAGGCCGACGGCGGCGACATCCCCCGGTTCGTCGAGCGGGTCAAGAACAAGGAGCCCGGCGTCAAGCTGATGGGCTTCGGCCACCGGGGTCTACAAGAACTACGACCCGCGCGCGGCCATCGTGAAGGCCACCGCCGACACCGTCCTGGACAAGCTCGGCGGCAGCAACGAGCTGCTCGACCTCGCCCGCCAGCTCGAGGACATCGCGCTGAAGGACGACTACTTCGTGGAGCGCAAGCTCTACCCGAACGTCGACTTCTACACGGGCCTGATCTACCAGGCGATGGGCTTCCCGACCCGGATGTTCACCGTGCTGTTCGCGCTCGGCCGGCTGCCCGGCTGGATCGCCCAGTGGCGCGAGATGATCGCCGACCCGACCACCAAGATCGGCCGCCCCCGGCAGCTCTACGTCGGAGAGACCGAGCGCACCTTCGTGCCGCTCGACCAGCGCTGACAGGGCCCTGACAGGGCTCTGACAGGGCGCTGAGCAGGGCACTCGGACACCGGGCCGGGTCGATTCCCCCAGGGGGAGCCGACCCGGCCCGCGCTGCGTCCGGGGAGCCGCCCCCTACGGTGAGGGCCCCGCACCCGCGCAGCCGACGACCTGGAGGTCCGCCCATGGCCGAGCCGCCCGGCGACGACGTCCTCGTCGTGCCGCCGATCCCGCTGGCCAGCGGCAGCGTGCTGGAGCCCGAGGGCGACGGGCCGCCGGTCCGCATCAGCACCGTCGAGCTCGTGGTCTCCACCGAGGACGGCGAGGAGCTGCGCATCCCCCTCGTGCACCGGCACGGCGCCTGGTGGGCACCGTGAGGAACCGCCGGTAACCGGCCCGACGGGGGCTCACCCGTCCGAGCACCACCCGCGAGTTCACCCTCCCCCGCAGGGGTGAGACCGCCTCCCCCTCCCTCAGGCGCCCGATCCGGGCCGTCGATACGAGGTCAGAGCCCGACTGCACTCCGCAGCCGGGCCGGCCATCGCAACGACGACACCGCCGGGGGACGCCGCAGTGCCCGCACCACGCACGCCCGTCCGCTCCGCGCCCCGGGGCCGCACCCCGGCCGCGCGGCCGGCGATGAGCGCCCGCGAGGCCCAGGCGCTGCGCGAGGCGATGGCCCTGCGCGAGGCGATGGCCCTGCGCGAGGCGATGGCCCTGCGCGAGGCGATGGCCCTGCGCCAACTGGCCGCGGCCCGCCCCGACCTCACCCCCGCCCAGCTCGCCGCCGCCCGCGCCGCGCTCGCTGCGCAGGCCTCCCCCCGGGGCACCCGGCCCGCGGCGAAGCGGCCCGCCACCCAGCGCCCGGCGGGGAAGCGACCCACGCCCAAGGGCCCCACGAGGAAGCGCCCCGCGGCACCGGAGGAGCGCACCGGTTCGCGCTGGTCCACCCGCCTCGGCGTCGTGGCGCTGGGTGCGCTGATGGTCCCCGCGCTCGTCGCCGTGGTGCTGCCCGGCGTCACCACCCCCGCCGGCGGGCCGCTGGACGTCACCGCCCTGGCGCTGACCGCCCGCAGCTCGATGCTGGAGGCGGCCGACGGCTACCGCTCGCTGGAGCAGACGGCGGCGCAGCTGCGCGCCGAGCTCCAGGCGGCCCGGGACGCCGAGCAGGCCGCCCGTGAGGCCGTGGACGCCGACCGGCGCGTCGTCGGCAGCCACGCCGCCGACCTCTACCGTGCCTCCCCCACCGCCCGCTACCCCGGGCTGGCCCTGGACGCCGGCGACGCCGCCGCCACCTCCGGCGTGCTGCACCAGCAGGCCGCCAGCGAGCTCGGCGAGCGCGCGCTGGAGACCGCCGTGGTGCGCGCCGAGCGCACCGGCGCGGCGCTGGCCGCGGCGGAGGTCCGCGTCGAGCGGGCCGAGGCCGCGGTGGATGCCGCCGAGGCCGAGGTCGCCGCCGCCCTCGGCGCGATGCGCGACCGGGTGGACGAGCTGAGCACCGAGGTCACCGGCCGGCTGGCCGGGCTCGGGACCGTGCCGGCCGCCGGGCAGCAGCAGGAGCGCAACCAGCAGGCGGTCGCCCGCTGGCAGACCTACCTCGCCCAGCTCACCGCGGCCGAGGTCGTCCCGCCGCCCGCCGCCGCGCTGACCGGCCCGGGAGAGCTGCCCGCCGGCCTCTCCCCCGCGCTCGACGCCGCGGGACAGCCCGTGCCGGGAGTCGCCTGGGCGATCGTGGGCAGCAGCCCGGTGACCGTGCTGCCGTCGGAGACGGTCGCGGCGGTCAGCAACGCGCTCTCCCAGCTGGGCCGGCCCTTCGTGCCCGGCACCGCCGGCCCGGAGACCTACGACTGCGGCGGTTTCACCGCCGCCTCCTGGCTGCTCGGCGGGTACGCGCTGCCCGCGACCCCGCAGGGGCAGTGGGCCGCCGCGGCCGCGGTGCCGCTGGACGGCCTGCAGGTCGGCGACCTGGTCTTCGCCCCCGGCGGCGAGGACGTCGGCATCTACCTCGGGGACGGCGACGTCGTCGGCGCCTCCGCGGCGACCTACCAGGTGGGCGTCCGCTCGCTGGCCGCCGGATCCACCGCCGTCCGCGTGCCGGTGCTGGCCGCCGAGCCCAACGCCCCCCTGCCCGGGGGCGGCCCGACCGGCCCCTGCGGTGCCCCCCTCCCCACCCCCGGGGTGAGCAGCCCGCAGTGGGGTGGCTGGGACAACGGCGAGATCCCGACCAGCGCCCTGTGCCAGCTCGGCGTGTACCGCCACGCGCTGCGCTGCGACGCCGCGGCCGGCTACGCGCAGATGAGCACGGCCTTCCGCGCCCAGTTCGGCCGGGACCTGTGCATCACCGACTCCTACCGGTCGCTGGGCAGCCAGATGGCGGCGTTCCGCGCCAAGCCGGCCCTCGCGGCGGTGCCCGGCACCTCGAACCACGGCTGGGCCCTGGCCGTCGACCTGTGCGGCGGCATCAACATCGCCGGCAGCACCGAGTGGCGCTGGATGACCGCCAACGCCGGGCGCTTCGGGTTCGTGCAGCCCGACTGGGCCGCGCCCCGCGGCGAGAAGCCCGAACCCTGGCACTGGGAGTACGGCTACATCTCCTAGCCGCTACGCCGCCGGGCGCCGGCTCAGAGCCAGCGGAGGTCGGCCAGCCGCGCCCACGGCAGGGTCACGCTCACCTCGGGGGTCTCCCCCGCCAGGCGCGCGGCCACGCTGCCGCCGGCGCAGGCCAGCGGACGGTGCGGGGTGACCACGGCGTGCAGGTCGTCGACGGGCAGGCCGGTGGCCGCGATGCGCGCGCGCAACCGGTCGGGCGCGGCGAGCACGGTGGTGGCCAGCGAGGGCACCACCGGGTGCGACCAGATCGCCACCGGGCCCTCGACCCGCTCCACCAGCTCCACCGAGCCCGAGCGCAGCGCCGCCGCGGCCCGGGTGGCGCGCACCCGGTCGGCACCGGTGCCGGCTCCGGGGCTCCACGGCAGGGCGACGTCGCCGCGGCGGACCACGACCCGCCAGCCGACCGCGGAGCGCACCGCGTCGGCCCAGTCCAGGACGGCGACCCCGGCCGCGGCCGCAGCCGCGTCGGTCACCGGGCGCCGCTCCACCCAGGCGCCCAGGGCGGCGGCCATCGCCTCGGGGGTGGCCGCGACGCCCGCCCGGGTCATGTCGTCGGCGAGCTCCTCGAGGTCGACGCGCAGGGTCCGCTCGTCCTCCTCGACGACGACGACCGAGCCCGCGGCGGTCCGGCGCACCAGCTCCACCCGCAGGTCGGGGCCGGTCATCGACGGCAGCACGGCGGTGGCGACCTCGAGCAGGTCGGCCACCCCGATCCGGGTGGGGCGCAGCCGCTGCAGGAGGCTGGCGGCCCCGCGGCTCCCGAAGCCGGTCATCACGAGTCCCCCGACAGGCGGGCCCGGAGCTCCCCGGGCAGCGCGCACAACGCCAGGACGGCGGTCACCTCGGGCAGGCTGAGGCGGACGGGCAGCACGTCGGCGTCCCAGCCGGTGGCCAGCCGCACGCGGGCGGCGGGGGCCGGCCACACGGCGTCCCGCGCGGCGGCCACGTGCAGCTCGGTGAGGACGTCCTCGAGGTGGATGAGGGCGACCGGGTGCACCCCGGGGGCGCCCAGCGCGGCCCGGACGGCGGCGGCCAGTTCGACGCGGTGCGCGGCGCCGAGCCAGTGCGGCACGAGGACGCCGGAGCCGGTCCCGCCGGCGGGGGCGGCGCTCACCGGGCGCCGTCCCGGACCGGGCGCCGGCCGACCGCACCCCGCGCGACCGCGGGCGCGGTCCGGCGGGTCGGGCTGCACGACGTCACGAGGTGGATATCGGCAGGGCAGCGCCCGGATGGACCCGTTCCAGGCAACCAATCGTCGCGCTGCGGCGGGAGGGCCGGGACGGTCAGTCGACCAGCTCGGCCAGCCGGCCCTTGAGAGCCTTCTCGACCCGGTCGGCGTAGACGTTCATGTTGCGCACCGACGTGTTGAGGTCGGCCGAGAGCTGCGTCTTGGTCTGCCCGCCCCACGTGGTGAGGTACCAGGTCGCCCAGCCGAGCACGTTCGGCTGGCCGGCCCGCTGGTCGGGCCGGGCGTCCGGGTCGGGCGCGCAGGCCGCGGTCAGCGCGTGCGAGAGCAGCGTCTGCTCGGCCTCGCCCATGATCTCGGTCGGGCGCCTCGCCCGAGTCGGGCAGCAGGATCTCGGTGCCGTCGGGACCGCCGTCGAGGGACTGCAGGTTGCGCAGCCCGTTGAGGGTCGCCACCGTCTGCGAGTTGCGCCGGAGGGTCGCCACGCTCTGCCCCATGTAGGCGGCGAGCTCCTTCTCGCTGGGCCGGCGCTGGTGCTCGGCGATGAAGGCGGCGATCGCCTTCTGCTGCTTGTGCTCGGTGTCGGCGGCGGTCCGCCCGTGGGCGTTGCGCCCCAGGTCGTGCACCCACTTGGACAGCTGGGTGGCCAGGAAGGCGCCGAAGGGGACCGACTTGGTCTCGTCGAACTGGCTGACCGCCTTGAGGATCCACTCGTACACCTGCTGGCCCAGGTCGTCCGGGTCGGGCAGGTGCAGCCGGATCGTGCTCATGTTGCGCTGCAGCCGCTTGAGGCTGACCGGGCCGTAGTGCCGGCACAGGTCGGCGAGGAACTCCGGTGGCAGGTCGCGGGGGGCGCGGCGCCGCACGTCGGTCTCCGCGCGCAGCCCGACCGTCGTGCAGCCGCGCCCGGCGCACCAGGCGCGCACCCAGTCGGCGAGCACCGAGGCCGAGCCGCATGCGCCGTCCACGCGGTAGAGCCCGTCGCCTTGGTCGTAGCTGACGGTGACGCCGTCGGGCAGGTCGGCGCGGAACTCGTCGAGGGGCAGCTCGCGGTCGACGCGGAAGTGCACGCGGTCGCGGGGCGTGATGGGCGCGAGCGCCCATCCCTCGGCCTCGGGGAGGCCGCCGAAGACGAGCGGCTGGCGGGTGCGGGCGGGGGCGGAGATGTCGGACACCGGAACTCCTGGGCACTGCGGGGAAGGACAGACCTCGGGGAGAAGGCCTGCGAAGACGCTCGGGAGGCCGGCCGTCAGGCCGGGATGCGCTCCCCCGGGCCGGCGGTCCGCGGGCTCGGGATCGGGGCGGGGTCGGCCGACACCGGCAGGGCCTCGACGACGTCGGCGGCGGTGGCACCGGCGGCCGGCCCGCTCCAGCAGGACGGCGGCGGCGGCGCGCTCGGCCGGGCTGGGCTCGGCGACGTAGACGGGCATGTGGTCGTAGAGCGAGGTGAAGACGGCGCTCACGAAGGCGTACGCCGCCTGGGCCTGCGGGGAGAACTTGGCGACAGCGGTCCGGGGGCCGAGGTCGACACCCACGGTCACGCGGACGACGCGGTCGTCCTTGCTCAGCCCGGAGACGGCGAAGGCGACCTCGTCGTGCTCGGCGGCCAGCGTCGCCAGCGCCGCGAGGCACTTGCGGATCGCGCCGCGGCGGGGCCGCAGCTGCACGTGGACCACCACGGACTCCGGCTCGGCGCCGAGATCGACGTCGGCCTGCGCGTTGGATGCAGTGTGTTGCACGGTGATCGCCCCCTGTCACTTGCTTGGGGGCAAATCTGCCGCATCCCCTCGGCAGCGAAGGGCACAACACTCGCCGTGTCATACGCACGTATGCATCAACACTTCGGCAGAAGTTGCCCGTGTCGCACGCACGAAGGCCCGCTGGGCGGCTCCCTTGGCAGGGTCTGCCGAAGGAACCGCGGCAGACCTGGTCGGTCAGCCCTGCGCGTCCCCAGCCTCCGGCACCGCGTCGGCCGGGGTGGGGACGGGGGCATCCCCTGCTGCGCCGGCTGCGGCCGCCGAGGGGGCGAAGGCGGCCAGCGCGCCGAGCGTGTCGGCGGTGACCTGGGCGGCGAGGAGGTTGGCCTCCGCGATCTGCCGGTAGACCTCCTCGCGGTGGATGGTGACCTCGCGCGGCGCCTTGAAGCCGAGCCGGACGGTGCCACCGCGCACCTCGACGACGTGGACCTCGATGTCGTCGCCGATGCGGATGGTCTCGCCGACGCTGCGGGTGAGTGTGAGCACGTGTACCCCTCCATGGGTGCTGTGTGTGTGGCCGTCCGTGGCGGCCCGGCGGCAGCCGGGCGGCGGCGCGCTGCGCCGCTGGGAGTGTTATCGGCGCATCGGGCGCCGGACCGGATGCGCGGGATCGAGCAGGACGACCTGCCGGGCGCGGGCGGTGAGGGGGCTCACGACCAGCGGTGCCCGGAGGTTGGCGGTGGCCGCGGAGACGTCCCCCGCGGGCACCGTCACCAGGCAGTGCACCTGCGCCTCCGAGACCTCCCCGATGCCGAGTTCGACGCAGGCCGCCCAGGGCAGCTGCGGTGCGTACTCCGGGAAGTATGCGTCCGCCCGGGCGACGAGGAACCGCGGGCCGTCGGGGGCGACCGACTGCAGCCACGACAGGTTCCCCGTGCCGTCGGCCGGGACCAGCACGTAGTCCCGGTGCTCCGGGAAGCCGAGCAGGGGCTCGGTCAGTGTGAGCACCTGCACCGCGGGGACCGGCAGGGCCGGCGCGGCCGCGGGGGCGTGCGGGCGCGCGGCCAGGGCGGCCGGGGTCGGGGCCATCAGCGCAGGTAGTCCATGAGCGTGGGCGAGATCGACTTCGCGGTCGCGGCGAGCGCGGCCTCGTAGCCCATCTGGCGCATCTGCACGTCCATGATCGTCTTGGGCAGGTCGATGTCCTCGGCCGCGCCCAGCTGGGCCCGGAGGGTCAGCTGCCGGTCCAGGTTGACCTGCTCGGCCTGCTCCAGCCGCGACGCGCGGGCGCCGATGTCGGCGATCGCTCCCTGCATCGTCCCGAAGACGGCGTCCAGGTCCTCCAGGTGGCCCTGGAGCGCCGAGGGGTCGGCCACCAGGTCGGTGGCGATCCGGCCGACGACGGCGAACAGGTCGTCGCTGCCGGCGCCGAAGGCCTCGGGGCCGGTCAGGTCGACCCGCAGCAGCTCGCTGTCGGAGACCCGGCGGAGCACCTCGGCGCCGCCGTTGCCGATGTAGGCACCGGTCGGGTCGTAGGCGTTCTGGCCGGCGGTCACGCCCCCGAAGAGCGGGCGGCCCATGACCTTGGTGTTGGCCATGCTGAGCAGCCCGTCGCGCAGCGACGCGACCTCGATGGCCAGCGCCTCCTGGCTCGCGGGCGAGCTCGCCGCGTTGGAGCCCTGGACGGTGAGGTTCCGGACGCGCTTGACCACGTCCATCATCTCCATGAGCGTGGAGCCGCCCTGCTCCAGCCACGCCTTTGCGTCGGTGACGTTGCGCGACTGCTGGTTGACCGAGGCCTGCTGGGCGCGCGTCTGCATCGCCGTGTTGGTCCCGGTGGGCGAGTCCGAGGGACGGCTGATCGCCTTGCCCGAGGTGAGCTGCTGCTGCAGCTTGCCCAAGGCCTCGAGGTTGCTGTTGAGGCCCTGCAGGCTGGTGAGCGTGACGGCACGCTGGGTGATGCGCACTCAGATCACAGCCCCACGCGGCCGGTGCGGTTGATCAGCACGTCGAGCATCTCGTCGATCGTGCTGACCAGCCGGCCGGCGGCGGAGTACGCGTGCTGGTACGAGAGCATGTTGGTCATCTCCTCGTCGAGGTTGACGCCGGCGACCGAGTCGCGGGAGGCGTCCACCTGGGTCGTGATGACCCGCTGGATCTCCAGTCCGCGGTTGGCCACCGCGGCCTCGACCCCGAGCTGCACCACGAGCTTGCGGTAGGTGGCGTCCGGGCCGCCGGCCTTGTTGCGCAGCTGCGCGATCTCGTCGGCCTTGCTGCTGTCGGTGTTCGGGCCACCCGCCAGTCCGGAGGCGGCGATCAGCGCCGGGTCGGTGAACGCCAGCTCGATGGTCGCCGCCGTGATCGGCCCGCCGTCGGAGGACCGGAACACGTCGCCGCCGGGGTTCCCGAGCTTGTCGTAGGCGTTGTCGGTGTGCACCCCGTTGACGGCGGCGGCGATCGCCCCCGCCAGCTGGTCGAGGTCGGTCTGGTAGTTCGGGAAGACGCCGTTGAGCGCGGTCAGCTGACCACCGGCGGTCCCGTCCGGGTTCACCGTGTGACCACCGACGGCGGTGACCACGCGCACCTTGTCCGTGGCGGTGCCGGCCATGTCGAGGCTGCCGGCGACGGCGAGCTTCGAGGCGCTCGGACCACCGACGAGCGTCACGCCGCCGACGATGACGTCGAGCATGCCGTCCTTGGCCTGGCGGACGGTCGCGCCCGCCTGGTCGGCGAGCTTCATCACCAGGACGTCGCGCTGGTCCACGAGGGCGTTGACCGGCAGGCCGGTCTGGTTGCCGCGCTGGATCGCCTGGTTCAGGTCGGCGATCGAGGCCGCGGCGGCGTTGACGTCGTCCACCAGGACGGTCAGGTTCCCCCGCGTCTGCGTCCACTGCGCGTCCAGCGAGGCCGACGCGAAGTGCAGGCCGCCGACCAGCGCCGTCATCTGCTGGATGACCTGGACGCGGGCGGCGTCGGTCTCCGGGCTGTTGGCCACGGCCTCCCAGCCGTCCCACACGTCGGCGAGCAGGGCCTGGATGCCGTTGCTTCCGGGCTCCCGGAACGCCGTCTCCACCTGCTCCAGCGACGCGGCCTCGGCGCTGAGGCGGGCGAAGTTGGCGTGCTCGGTGTGCCCGCGGCCCTCGAGGAAGACGTCGCGGATGCGGGTGACCTGGTCGACGGACACGCCGCCGCCGATGCCGTCGCCGACCGAGTAGAACGCGGGGACCGCGCTGCCGCCGATGGCCTGCATCTCGGCCCGCTGGCGGCTGTAGCCGTCGGTGTTGACGTTCGCGATGTTCTGGCCGACGACGTCGAGCGCGCGGCGCTGCGCCCAGAGCGCCGTGGTGGCCGAGTTGAGCGCGGCGAAGCTCCCGCTCACAGCGCGCCGTCCAGGGTGACCGCGCGGTGGCTGCCGTCGTCGTGCCGGCCGCTGGCGCCGTACGTGCCGGCCGCCGCGCGGGTCTGCACCAGGGCGTCCCCGATGGCGGCCAGGCCGCCCTCGATGAGCTCGCGGTTGGCGTCGGACAGGCTGCGCAGGTCGGTGATGAGCACCAGCAGCGCCTCGTGGTGCTTGCCGAACAGGTCGTTCCAGGGGGCGGGCGCGGCTTCCGCGACCTGCTTCAGCGACGGGTTGGCCCCCAGGCCCAGCCGGCCGGCGATGGTCTCGGTGGCCGCGGCGCGCTCCACCTCCAGGGTGCGCAGCTGGTCCAGCACGACCTCGATCTCGTGCGCGATGCGCGCCAGCCAGCGGGTCTTACCCGTGACGATCAGGTACTGCTTCTCCTCGGCCTTGAACAGCAGCAGGTCCAGGAGCTCCTGCTCCCGCCACAGCAACGTCGACAGGTGCTGGTAGTCCACGCGTCCACCGCCTCTCCGTCACTCGCCCGGGCGCCGTCCACCCGGTCGACGCGTCCTCGTTGCAGGAGGCTTCGGCACCCCCGGGAGCCCCCTCAAGCCGAAGCGCGGAGCGAAGTGCTCAAGTCGAGACCGAAAGTTGCCGATGGGCGGTGCCACAGCGGCCCCGGTCCGCCGAGAAGGAGGACGTGAGCCCAGCCCGTGCCCTTGCGTCCGAGCGCCCTCTGCGCGAGCGGGTCCCGCGTGAGCGGCCCGCGGCCGGGCGGATCCCGCACCCGTCCCGGAACCCCGGCGCCCAGCGCAGCCAGGCCGACGTCGACGCCCTGGTCACCGAGCACCTGCCGCTGGCCGCGTTCGCCGTCAACGCCGTCGCGGCCCGCATCTCGCTGCCCGCGCACGTGAGCCGGGACGACCTGGTCTCCTGCGCGCACGTCGCGCTCGTCGAGGTCGCCAGGCGCTTCGACCCGGCCGCCGGCGCCTCGTTCGCGACCTACGCCCTGGCCCGCCTGCAGGGCGCCGTCCTCGACGAGCTGCGCTCGGGCGACTGGGCGAGCCGCTCGGTGCGCGCGGCCGCCCGTCGCACCGAGGCGGCCGCCGACGCGCTGGCCGTCTCGCTCGGCCGGCCCCCGACACGGGAGGAGCTCGCCGCCGCGCTCGGTGTCCCGCGCAGCGAGCTGGACAGCCTCCAGGTGGACGTCCACCGCGCCGTGATGGTGAGCATCGACGCCGAGACCGGTCAGGACGGCGGATCGCTGGACCTGCCCGACACCGGCGAGTCCCCCGAACGCGCCCTGCTGCGCGGGGAGCGCGCCCGCTACCTCCACGAGGCGATCCGCGCGCTGCCCGATCGGCTGGACGAGGTCATCGAGCGGAACTTCTTCGGTGACGAATCCCTGACCGACATCGCCGAGGACCTCGGGGTCACCCTCTCCCGCGTCTCGCAGATGCGGGCCCGTGCCCTCACGCTCCTGCACGCCGCGATGAGCGAGGTCTGGGACGGCCGCGCGGTCCAGGCCGACGGCGGCGTGCGCGCCCGCAACCAGCAGCGCAGCTACGTCGACCGGGTCGCCGGCCGGCAGCCGGCGGCCGTGCCCGGCCCCCGGAACCCCTGGGCCGGGGTGGCCCGACCGGCCTGACCCCGCCCGACCCACCCGGCCCGACCCGGCCACGATCAGGGAACCTGATCGTGGCGCTACCTCCCTCACGGTGGACGGTGAGGGAGGTAGCTGCGCGGTGAGGGAGGACGGCCCCGCGGGGCGCTAGCTGTACTGACCAGAGACGTTGGTCGAGGAGCTGTGACGACGGGATCTGAGTAGAGGTCTTGTTCGGGGAGGACCTCCGGGCGTGGAGTGGAGCTGCTGAAGGCACCCATTCCACGAGTCACCGGAGGTCCTCGTGCTCCACGCTAATGCCGCCTTGACCCCGCGCCAGCGTCTGCGGATGGCCCAGCTGATCGTCGAGGACAACTGGCCCAAGGTTCGGGCCGCGGAGTTGTTCGGAGTGGCGTGGACGACCGCGGATCGGTGGGCCGAGCGGTATCGAACGCTGGGTGCCGCCGGCATGGTCGATCGCTCCAGCCGTCCGCGCACCAGCCCCACCAAGACCGCCCCGGAGACGACGAAGCGGATCGTGTCGCTGCGGCTGCGCAAGCGGTGGGGCGCGGTCCGGATCGCCGCGGAAACCGGCGTGGCGGCCTCGACCACCGGGGCGGTGCTGCGCCGCTGCGGCCTCAGTCGGCTGTCTCGTATCGAGCGTCGCGAGCACCAGGTGGTGCGCTACGAGCACGCCGCTCCCGGCGATCTACTGCACGCCGACGTGAAGAAGCTGGGCAACATCCCCGCCGGCGGCGGCTGGCGCTTCCTCGGCCGCGAACAAGGCAAGGCCAACCGCACCGCCGATGGCGGCCGCGCCCGCAGCCGCCACGGGCAGCCGCTGATGCGCCACGGCTTCATCCACGTCGTGCTCGACGACCACACCCGGCTGGCCTACGCCGAGATCCACAACGACGAACTCGGGGCCACCGCCACCGCGGTGCTGCGCCGCGCGGTGAACTGGTTCGCCGACCGGGGCGTGACCGCCCGCGGCGTGCTCACCGACAACGGAGGCTGCTACCGCAGCCGCGACTGGGCGGCCGCCTGCGCCCAGCTCAACATCACCCCAAAACGGACCCGGCCCTACCGCCCGCAGACCAACGGAAAGGTCGAACGCTTCAACCGCACCATGACCAGCGAATGGGCCTTCGCTCAGCTCTTCACCAGCGAAGCCGACCGCCGCGCCGCCTTTCCTGCTTGGCTACACGGCTACAACCCACCATCGGCCCCACACCGGCATCGGCGGCCACCCACCCATCAGCCGCTTGACCAACCTGCCCGGTCAGTACAGCTAGCGCGCGAGGAGCGCCCGGTCGCCGTCGGACCACAGCGCGGAGGCGAGGAACTCCTCCACCACGGCCAGCGAGTCGGGCGTGAAGGTGAGCTCCTCGCCGATCGCGAGCCCGGCCACGTCGGGGGCCTCGGCCTCCAGGCACAGGTCCCCGCAGGTCTCGGTGTCCTGGCCGACCGAGGCGAGGACCGACCGGAGCCGGTCGATGCTGGCGGCCCCGGTGCCGTCGTCCCCCTGCACCGGCGGCAGGCTGACGCGCAGCCGGGGGTGCGCCACGGCGAGCTCGGCCAGCCGCGCCGTCCACGCCTCGTGCCGCTCCCACTCGGCGGCGACCCGCACCGAGAGGGTGGGCCGGTGCGCGGCCGCGACCGAGAGGTCGTAGCGCATCCGCCGGTCGAACCGGTCGGCGATCGGCCCGCTGAACATCTCCGGCGCCAGCGTGCCGTCGGCCGGCAGCATGGGGGCGGTCAGGGGCAGCAGCCGTGCTCCGTACTCCGGGCTCTCGATCCGCACCGGGTACTCGTCCAGGTCGGCCGGGGCGGTGGCGCGGGCGCGGGCGTACAGGTCCTCGAGCGCGGCGTCCCACCCCGGACCGGCGTTGGTGCCGCGCACCTGCTGCTGGGCGTGCGCCGCCCGGCTGCGCCGGAGCTCGGGATCGCCGACCAGCTCGCCGAGGGCGCCCAGGTACTCCTCGTCGGTGCGCCCGACGTGACCGGGGCCGGCCGCGCCGGGGATCTGGGCGTAGTAGACGTCCCCGTACGGCACGTCCCGGTGCAGGCTCAGCGGGGGCAGCCCGGCCATCGCCGCCTCGAGCAGCGACGTCCCACCGCTCACCGGGAAGGAGTCCAGGTAGACGTCCATCGCGGGGAACAGCGACTCCGGGTCGGGGATGACACCCAGGGCGAACACGCGCCCAGGGAACCGCCCGGCCAGCAGCTCCCACGGTCCGGCCGGCGAGGGCCCGACCAGGTAGACGACCAGCTCCGGGAACCGCTCCAGCGCGCGGGCGAGGACCTCGTCGAAGCCCTCCCCCCAGATGGCCGACATCTTGTACGCGCTGCCCACGGTGAGCGCGGCCACCTGGTCCTCCAGGCCCAGCGCCTCCCGCATCTGCGCGCGGGACGTCGGGGGCGCCACGTCCGGGATCGGCAGCGGCAGCCGGGCGCGGCGCCCGACCGGGACGCCGCGGAGGTCGCCGGTCACCCGCAGGGCGCCGGCGCGGTTGTCCACGACCAGGTCGGCGCAGCCGAGACCGAGCCAGAAGGTGTGGTCGGCGTGGTTCTCCAGGAGGACCGGCGGTCGCCGGCCCGGCAGGTTCGCCGCGGCGAGCGCGATCGGGTCCGACGGGTGGGTGTGCAGCACGACCAGGTCGGCGTCGTCCATCTGCCGGCGGAGCGCGTGCGCCCGCCCGGTGAACGCGTGGTGGACCTCGGCCAGGTCGAGGACCCGTCCCCCGGTGCCCTCGACGGCTGCCCGCAGGGTGTCGGGCACCGGCCCCGCCTGGTTGGTCAGGACGACGTCGGAGCGACGGGGGTCCCGCGCGATCCAGCGCGCCGCCAGCCGGGTGTGCCCGCCCACGCCGTAGCCCTCGGTGAGGACGTGCAGCACCCGGCGGCGGTCACGCTGCCCGTCGACCTCCGGCGCGGGCGCTCCGGCGCGGGCGGTCGACACCACCAGGCGCTCCAGGACCGGGTCGCCCAGCAGCCCGACCGGGGCGTGCCAGGGCAGGTTGCCGGCCATCGTCGCGGTCAGGAGCACCCGCTCGAGGTCGCCCTGCCCGGCGTACGCGGCGGCCACCTCGACGAGGCGGTCGTAGTGCTCCCGGTGAATGGCGATCCGCTGCTGCCCGGTGCCGGGGAGCCCGCTCGGCGTGCGCATCGCGGCCTCAGGCACCGATCCGGGCACTGCCGACGCGGTTGTCCAGCGCCTGCCGCCACGCCTGCGCCCACAGCGGCGCGGTGTGCTCGGTGAGGTGCTCGGCGAGCACGACCTCGCGGTTGCGCACGGCCATCTCCCGCCGGCGGTCCGGGTCGTCGATCGCCTTGGCGATCTGGTCGGCCCAGTCCCGGGGCCGCTTGGCCCGGATGCCGAGGCCGAAGCGCTCGTAGTCCGGCGTGTTCGCGCGGATCGGGAAGACCCCGCGGGCGGCGTACTCGAGCGGCTTGAGCCAGCTCTTGGCCTCGTTGAAGCGGTCGTGGCGCAGCGGGGCGATCCCGACGTCGAACAGCTCCCCCATGGCCGTGAGGTACTCGTCGACGTCGTCCTTCCAGGGCACCTCCACCGGGTCCTCGCGCAGGTACAGCCGCTGGCGGGCGTCCATCGCCTGCCCGAGGATCATGAACCGGCTGGCTCCGCGGGCGCGGTCGAGCCCCTGCTGGAGCCCTGACTCCATGGTCTGCAGGTCGTAGGGGTGGCCACCGACCGAGCCGGTCCAGCCGACGGTCACCGTCTCCGGGTCCCGGTCGTAGGCGGGCGGGAGCTCGGCGATCCGGCGCGGCACGGCGTTGGGCACGACGGCACCGCGACCGTGCCGGGCGTACTCCGCCAGCAGGGCAGGGGTGGTGACGGTGACGAGGTCGGCCTCCCGGGCGCAGGCCGAGGCCCACTGGGCGACGTTGAAGTGCTGGATGGTCGCGTACGAGAGGTGACCGAAGGCCAGCCCGCTCATCAGGTCGTCCATCTCGACCACGACGGCGACGCCCTGCGCCTGGAGCAGGCGGATCATCTCCAGCGCCGCCTTGGTCTTGGGCAGCTGGAACACGACGACGTCGGCGCCCTTGGCGTCCACGGAGGTGACGGAGGACGACTCGTCGTCGGCGGGCCCGTCCATGGTGGTGGCCAGCCCGTAGGTCACCTCGACCTCGATCCCGAGGCCCCCCTCGGCGACGGCGCGGGCCGGCTCGGCCGCGCGGTAGTAGAGCGACCCCGGGAAACGGGTCGTGGACAGCAGAACCTTCATGGCCGGCGGGAGTCCTTCCGGGTCCGGGGATGCGGCGCCCCGCCGGCCCGGGTGCGGCACACCCCGGCGGGTCGGGCGACGACCCCCTCAGGAGCCGCCGCCTCCCCCATCGGCAGTCCGCGCGGGAGGAGGCACCGCGCCGGCCCGCTGCGCCGCCGCCGTCCTGCTGTGGTCCGGAACACGGTCGGGTGAAACGGCCGGAAAATTTCCGGGTTCGGGTCAAGGAACCGCCCGCACCCGCCGTAGACCCTCATGCAACACACCGCCAGCACGGATGCCAGCGGAGTCACGGCAAGACCCCAGTCCAAGGAGGAACATCATGGGTCTCAGCGTCAACACCAACATCGCGGCGATGAACGCGTACCGCAATCTGTCCAACACGGACAACTCGCTCAACAAGTCGCTGGAGAAGCTCTCCTCGGGCTACCGGATCAACCGCGCCGCCGACGACGCGGCCGGTCTGGCCATCTCCGAGGGCCTGCGCTCGCAGATCGGTGGCCTCAAGGTCGCCATCCGCAACACGCAGGACGGCGTCTCCGTCGTGCAGACCGCTGAAGGTGCGCTCACCGAGACGCACGCCATCCTGCAGCGCATGCGCGACCTGGCGGTCCAGTCGTCGAACGGCAGCAACGACGCCGACTCGCGGTCGGCCCTCAACTCCGAGGCCACCGCGCTCAAGGCCGAGCTGACCCGCATCGCCGACAAGACCACCTTCAACAACGTGAAGCTGCTCGACGGCAGCTTCTCGGCCAAGGACTTCCAGGTCGGCTACGCCGCTGGTGACACCATCGCGGTGGCCATCAAGGGCGCTTCCGCCGGCTCGGGCTTCTCGTCGGCCCACCTGGGTGTCTCCGGTGTGGACCTGAGCAGCGCGTCGGGTGCCTCGGCCGCGATCGGCCTGCTGGACACCGCCATCAAGACGGTCAGCACCTCGCGTGCCGACCTGGGTGCCCTGCAGAACCGCTTCGAGCACACCATCAAGAACCTCAGCGTGACCCAGGAGAACCTGTCGGCGTCGGAGTCCCGCATCCGCGACACCGACATGGCCCAGGAGATGACCAACTTCTCCCGGAACCAGATCCTGAGCCAGGCCGGCACCTCGATGCTCGCGCAGGCCAACTCGGCCTCGCAGAACATCCTGAAGCTGCTGGGCTGATCCTCGGGGATCTCCTGAGCAACACCTCGCACCACCGGTGAGGGGGGAGGCCCGCGGTCTCCCCCCTCACCGCGTTCGACCCGCACCCGACCGAAGGAGGCGCCGTGGCAGGCATGAGCATCGGTGGACTGGCCTCCGGTCTGGACACCGCGGGCATCGTCGACCAGCTGATCGCGGTCGAGGGCAACCAGCAGACGCTGCTCAAGCAGCGCCTCTCGGCCACGCAGTCGCAGGCGGCCGCGTTCCGCGCGATCAACACCCGCTTCGACGGCCTGCGCGCCGCGGCGGAGGCCCTCACCAAGCCTGCTGCCTGGACGTCGGTGAAGGCCGCCAGCTCGTCGACCTCGGTGACCGCGACCACGCTCAGCGGGGCCGTCGCCGGCTCGATCAGCTTCTCCGTGGACCAGGTGGCCCGCGCCCACTCGCTGGTCAGCGCCACGACGTGGACGGCGACCGGCACCCAGACCGCGACCGACCTCGACTTCGGCGCCACCTCCCTCGACCTCGTCGTCGGCGGCGTGACCACGTCGGTCGCCCTCGACCGCGACGGCAGCGGGACGGCCACGCTGGCCGAGGCCGCCGCCGCCATCAACGCCGCCGGCCTGGGCGTCACCGCGACCGCCGTGAAGGTCTCCGACACCGGCTACCGGCTGGCGATCACGTCCACGACGACGGGTGACGCCTCCGCGTTCACCGCGACCGGCTTCACCACCGCGACGCAGGGCCGCAACGCCCAGATCACCGTCGGCGACGCCGCCACCGGCTACAGCATGACGTCGGCGACCAACACCTTCAGCGACCTCGTCCCGGGGCACGACGATCACCGTCACCAAGCCCGAGACCGCCGTGACCGTCGACGTCACCCCCGACCCGGCCGCCGTCGCCGCGAAGGTCGAATCCCTGGTCTCCGCGGTCAACGGCCTGCTGGACAGCATCAAGTCCTACACCGACGCCGGCAGCAGCGCGGCCGCGCTCAAGGGCAACGCCACGCTGCGGCAGCTGGGCACCCAGGTCCTCGACGTCCTCGCGTTCGCCGTCGGCGGGGACGGCTCCGCGTCCCAGATCGGCCTCCAGCTCTCCAAGGACGGCCGCTACGTCTTCGACAAGACCGTCTTCACCGACAAGCTGACCTCGGACCCCGCGCTGGCCCAGCGGATGTTCAGCGCCACCACCCCGACGGCCGGCCCGGACGGCGACCTCGCCACCACCGCGGACAACGGGACCAGCCCGGTCGGGATCGCGGCCAAGCTGCTGAGCCTGGCCAAGTCCGCCAACGACTCCACGATCGGCTCGCTGACCGTCCTGGCCCAGGGGGCCGACTCGCGAGCCAAGGACCTGCAGGACAGCATCGATGCCTGGGACCGCCGCCTCGAGCTGCGCCGGGCCACGCTGACCCGGCAGTTCACCGCCATGGAGACCGCCCTGAGCACGATGCAGAACCAGGCGAACTGGCTCACCGCGCAGCTCGGCTCGCTCGCGGGCAACACCAAGAAGGACTAGGCCCCGCTCCACCCCTCGGGCCGCGGCCGCGAGCGCCCGGCCCCTCCCACCCCTCCCTCGTACTAGGAGTCGATCCCGATGAGCCACGCAGCCCTGCGTGCCCGCTATCTCGGTGACTCGGTCGCCACCGCCTCCCCGCAGCAGCTGCTGGTCATGCTGTACGACCGGCTGGCCCTCGACCTCCAGCGCGCCCAGGAGGCGGTCGCCGCCGGGAACCGCACCGAGGCCGTCGAGCAGCTGCAGCACGCGCAGGAGATCGTGCTGGAGCTCCTGGCCAGCCTCCGCGTCGACGTCTGGGAGGGCGGCCCCCGGCTGGCCGCGCTCTACGACTGGCTGATCCGCGAGCTGTCCCAGGCGGCGATCCGGCTGGACACGAACCGGATCGCCTCCTGCCGCCAGGTCGTCGAGCCGCTGCGCGACGCGTGGTCCCAGGCCGCGGCGTCCCTGGCCGGCACCCCGGCATGACCGGCGTGAGCCCGGTCGGCGGCTCGGCCACCGCCGGCAACGGGTTCGCCCACCACCCCTCCGCCGAGACCCGCCACCCCGGCACGCGGGGCCGCGAGCAGCGCCGCACCCCGCGGGACTGGCAGGAGGCCCTCGACGAGATCGAGGGCGACGTGCTCGACAGCGAGGAGCTCCTGGCCCGCGGCCGCGCCGCGGAGATCGCCACCTGGGGCCGCCGCGCCGAGGACTGGATCCCGCCGACCCACCTCGGTCCCCTGCCCGACGACCTGCGCGAGCGGGCCGCCCGGCTGCTGCAGCACCAGCTCGCCGTCGCCGAGCAGCTGGCCGAGCGGGTCACCCAGTCGCAGAAGCAGCGCGACGTCGCCGCCCGCATGTCCTACGGCCCGGCCCGGCCCGTCGCGTCCTACATCGACCGCGGGGTCTAGCCCACCTCCGCCACCCCGCTCTCCCCAGCCCCGTCCCCGGCACCGCCGGCGGCGGGGTTCTCTGCTCTTCCACGGAAGAGCAGCGCGCTCTTCCGCCGAAGAGCCGGTCCCGGGGCGCAGGACACGAGGAGGTCACCGCCCGCCCCATCCGCCTCCGGTCCCCCACCCGGCCTCCGTCGCCCCACGAGGACCACACCCACGGTCACCCGGCAGTCACGCCCTGCCGATGACCGGAAGGCACGGAGAGCAAGCCCTTTCGCCACGGATCGGCGGACCACGCACTCGTTCGCGAGTGCTCCTTCCGCGTACCCCGGAGGTCGAACGTGTCCTGCTGTCTCCGTCGGCGATCCCAGCCGTGATCGGCGGAATCACCCCCGCCGCGCTGCACGCCACCCTGTCGGGCCTGGCCCAGCGCCAGCGGGTGACCGCCGACAACATCGCCAACATCAACACGCCGGGATTCCTCGCCGGCCGCGTCGACTTCGAGTCGGCGCTCGGTGGCGCCCTGCGCAACGGCGAGACGCCCGCCATCAACGGCGGCACGACGGCGCGCTCGCTGGAGCCGACGAACACCAACGGCAACAACGTGAACCTGGATGCGGAGACGCTCATCGCCACCGAGACAGGCCTGCGGTACCAGCTGGCGCTCAACGCCCTGGACGGCAAGTACAACACCATCCGCGTCGCCCTCAGGACCTCGTGATGTCCCTCTTCGGCACGTTCGGCATCTCCGGCTCCGGCCTGATGGCGCACCGCAAGTGGCTCGACGCCGTCTCGGACAACATCGCCAACGTCAACACCGTGCGGCGCACGGACGAGGACGCGTTCCAGCAGCGGATGGTCGTCGCCGAGGCGGTCGGCTACGGCACCGGCGAGGGCGGTGTCCGCGTCGCGCGCGCGGAGTTCGGCAACGCCGAGGGCCGCCTCGTCTACTCGCCGGACCACCCGCTGGCCGACGCCGAGGGCTACGTGAAGTACCCGGACATCGACCTCGGCGACCAGATGTCGCAGATGATCATGGCGCAGCGCGGCTACCAGGCGAACCTCGCCGTGGTCGAGCGCGCGACCGCCGCCTACCAGGCCGCTCTCCAGCTCGGGAAGGGCTGATCATGACCTTCCCCATCGGGGCCCTCACCGGCCTCGGCGCGCCCGCAGGTGTCGGCGGCGTCGCCGGCCTCGACTCGACGGCCGCGGTCCAGAGCGCGAACGGCGACGCCTTCGCGTCGGTCCTGGCCTCGTCCTTCGACCAGCTGCAGGCCGTCCAGGCGAACGCCGACGGCCTGGCCGCCCAGGCCGCCACCGGCGAGCTCAAGGACGTGCACGACTACATGATCGCCCGCAACGAGGCCTCGCTGGCCGTCGAGATGGTCGTGGGCATCAAGAACGCCGCCGTCAGCGCCTTCAACGACATCATGAGGATGCCCATCTGATGAAGTCGGCCCTCGCCGGCACGCTGGAGCGTGCCCGCTCCGCGTTCGCCTCGGTCAGCCTGGGGCAGAAGGTCGTCATCGGCCTCCTGCTCGCCGGGCTGCTCCTCGGCGGCTTCTTCTTCTCGACCTGGATCACCGCGCCCACCAAGGCGCCGCTGTTCTCCAACCTGGCCACCAGCGACGCCGCGGCGATCGTCGAGGAGCTCAACGCCGCCGGCGTCACCTACGAGCTCACCGACGGCGGGCAGACGATCCTGGTCGCCAAGGACGCGGTGTACGACCTGCGCCTGCAGATGAGCGGCAAGGGGCTGCCCTCGGGGTCGGACACCGGCTACGCGCTGCTCGACGAGCAGGGCATCACCAGCAGCGAGTTCCAGCAGCAGGTCACGTACAAGCGGGCGATCGAGGGCGAGCTCTCGCGGACGCTGGAGGCCCTGGACGGCGTCAACCAGGCCATCGTGAGCGTCGCCCTGCCCAAGGACGAGGTCTTCGTGACCGAGCAGGCCGAGCCCACCGCGGCGGTGCTGCTCGACCTGGCCCCCGGGACCACCCTCTCCGGCGAGCAGATCCAGGCCGTCACCAACCTGGTCTCCGCGAGCGTCGAGAGCATGGCGCCGGACCAGGTGACGGTCACCGACACGACCGGCCAGGTGCTCTCCTCCCCCGGCACGGGCATCACCGCGGCCGCCGGCGACGCCCGCTCGCAGGTGGAGCTGGAGTACCAGAACCGCCTGGCCGCCAACGCGCAGCGGATCCTGGACACCGTCCTCGGCCCGAACCGGTCGGTCGTCTCCGTCCGCGCCGACGTGGACCTGGACAAGCGCGACACCACCTCGAAGACCTTCACCTACGACGAGGGCACGCCGCCGGTGTCCGAGCGGCGCGACGTCGAGGAGTACAGCGGCTCCGGCGGCGCGATCGTGGGCGGCGTCCTCGGCCCGGAGAACATGCCCGACGCCGCGGACAACACCGGCGGCGGGGACTCCAGCTACACCAAGGAGTCCACGACCTCGAACAACGCCGTCGGCGAGACCACCGAGGTCGTCCAGGGCGCCCCCGGCGGCCTGAACCGGCTCACCGTGTCGGTGGTCATGGACCAGGCGGTCGCCGGCAACCTGCCGCAGGCCCAGCTCCAGGCGCTGGTCGGCAACGCGGTCGGGCTCGACGAGGCCCGCGGTGACGCGATCACCGTCGCCGCGATGCCCTTCGACACCGCCGCCGCGGACGCGGCCGCCGCCGACATGGAGGCCGCCCGCGAGGCCGAGGCCGCCGCGGCGATGTGGTCGATGATCCGCACCGGGGGCATCGCCGCCGGCATCGCGCTGCTCGTGCTCGTGGTCTGGCTCCGCTCGCGCAAGCGCGGCGACGTCGAGGAGGACTACGAGCCCCTCGAGCTCAGCGACGACATGCTCGCCGAGCTCGACCGCATCCGGATCGAGAGCACCCGCGAGGCGCCGGTGATCGACAACCGGGCCGCCGAGCTCGAGGCCGCCGAGCGCCAGCGGGTCCGCAGCGACATCTCCACCATGATCACCGAACGTCCCGACGAGGTCGCGGCGATGCTGCGCGGCTGGTTGACGGAGAACAAGGCATGACGCTCGCCGGGATGGACCAGCTCCTGAACGCCGGCACGGCGGCCAACCTGCCGGCCGTGCCCTCCGCTCCGCCGCGCCCGGAGCTGCCCGGCCTGCGCAAGGCCGCGGTCTTCCTCGCCCAGATGAGCAAGGAGGAGGCCGGCGTCCTGCTGTCCAAGCTGCGGCCGCGCGAGGTCGAGTCGCTGACCCGCGAGCTGATGCGGCTGGGCTCGGTGGAGGTCGAGGACGTCGACGGCGTCCTGAACGAGTTCCACAGCCTGATGAGCGCGCAGCACTTCATCGGCCGCGGCGGCGTCGACTTCGCCCGCGAGATCCTCGCCGCCGGCCTGGGCGAGGACAAGGCGGAGGGCATCCTCTCCCGCCTCAACGTCGTCTACACCGAGGTGCCCTTCGCCTCGCTGCGGAACGCCGACGTGCGCCAGCTCGTCACCTTCCTCAAGGACGAGCACGCGCAGATCATCGCCCTGGTGCTCGCGCACCTGCCCGCCGCACAGTCGGCGGAGGTGCTGTCGGGGTTCGCCCCCGAGCAGCAGGCGGAGGTCGCGCACCGCATCGCCACGATGGACCGCACCTCGCCGGAGATGGTCCGCCTCGTCGAGGAGGAGCTCGGCCGCCGGATGGGCTCGATCCTGGCCCACCAGGACATGTCCACCGCCGGTGGTGTCGAGGCCCTGGTCGAGATCATCAACCGCTCGCCGCGGCCCACCGAGCGCTCGATCCTCGAGTGGCTGGACAACACCGACCCGGAGCTCGCCGACGAGGTCCGCTCGCAGATGTTCGTCTTCGAGGACATCGTCACGATCGACGACCGCTCCATGCAGCTGGTGCTGCGCGAGGTGGAGGCCAACGACCTGGCCACCGCGCTCAAGGGCGTGCGGCCCGACGTCCGCGACAAGATCCAGCGCAACCTCTCCGAGCGCGCCGCCGAGAACCTCTCCGAGGAGATCGAGATGCTCGGCCCGGTCCGCACCCGCACCGTCGAGGAGGCCCAGGCCAAGGTCGTCGGCGTCATCCGGACGCTCGAGGAGCAGGGCGTGCTCACCATCTCGCGCGGCGGCGACGACGAGTTCGTCTCGTGAGCCAGGCCCCCGTGGACTCCCTGCCCGTCGTCCTCCGCTCGGCGGAGGCGGCGGGCCCGCCCGCTCCGCGGGTCCCGCGCGAGGGCGCGGTGCTGCGCGGCGGTGCCGCCGCCACCGCCCGGCCCTACCGGCAGCCGTCCGGCGACGAGACCCCCGCGATCCCCCCGCAGCCCTCCCCGCTCGAGCGGCGCCGGACGGTCCGCCGCGCGGAGGACCAGCCCGTCGTCGCCGGCGGCCGGCCGACGGTCCGGCTCGGCGAGGTCTACGCCGACGAGCTCGAGCGGCTGCGCCGGCAGGCGCACGCCGAGGGCTTCGCGGCCGGCCACGCCGAGGGGCTGACCGCCGCGGCGGACGTCGTCGCCCAGGCCGAGCGCGACGCCGAGCAGCGGCTGGCCGCGACCCAGGAGCGCTGGGAGCGGCGGATGGCCTCGGCCACCGCGGCGCTCGGCGCCGCCGCCGCCCGGCTGGACGAGGCCGGCGTCCCGACCGCCGACGACGTGCGGGAGACCGTGCTGGCCACCGTGCTCACGCTGGTCGAGGACCTGCTGGGCCGGGAGCTCGCGATCGCCGACTCCCCCGCCCTGGACGCCGTCCGCCGGGCGCTCACGCTCTGCCCCGCCGACGCGCCGGCGGTCGTCCGGGTGCACCCCGACGACCTCGCCGAGCTGCCCGACGACGCCCTGGCCGACCTCCCCGCCAGCGTGCGCGTCGTCGGCGACCCGGCCGTCGAGCGCGCCGGCGCCGTCGCCGAGAGCGGGTCCCGCCGCATCGACGCCCAGCTCGCGGCCGCGCTCGAGCGCGTCCAGGCGGTGCTGTCCTCGTGACCTCGGTCCTCCCCACCACGCTGCTCACCCGCGCCCGCGCCGCCGCCCGCCCCCAGGTGACCGGCGTGGTCACCGGCGCGATGGGCCTGACGCTCACCGTCGAGGGCGTCGTCGCCGCCGTCGGCGACCTGGTCGAGATCGACCCGGGCACCCGCCCGCTGCTGGCCGAGGTGGTCGCCGTGGGCAACGGGCGGCTCACCTGCATGCCGCTGGGCACGCTGTCCGGCGTCGTCGCGGGCGCCCCCGTCCGTGCCACCGGCCTGCCCCTGCAGGTGCCGGTCGGCGAGGCGCTGCTCGGCCGCGTCCTCGACGGCCTCGGCCGGCCGGTCGACGGCGGCCCGCCCCTGGCGGCGCGCGTCTCCTGGGTCGACCTGGCCAGCGAGACGCCGCACGCGCTGGCCCGCACCCGCGTGCAGGAGCCGCTCACCTTCGGCGTCCGGGCGCTGGACACCCTCGTCCCCTGCGGCAAGGGGCAGCGCCTGGGCATCTTCGCCGGCTCCGGCGTCGGCAAGTCCAGCCTCCTCGCCCAGATCACCCGCGGCACCGACGCCGACGTGCGCGTCATCGGCCTCATCGGCGAGCGCGGGCGCGAGGTCCGCGAGTTCATCGAGGAGAACCTCGGCCCCGAGGGCATGGCGCGCACCGTCGTCGTCGTCGCCACCTCGGACGAACCGCCGCTGGTGCGGCTCAAGGCCGCCTTCGTCGCGACCCGCATCGCCGAGGCCTTCCGCGACCAGGGCCGCGACGTCCTGCTGCTCATGGACTCGATCACCCGCACCGCCATGGCGCAGCGCGAAGTGGGGCTGTCGGCGGGCGAGCCGCCGGCCACCCGCGGCTACCCGCCGAGCGTCTTCGCGATGATGCCGCAGCTGCTGGAGAAGGCCGGCACCGGCGCGACCGGCTCGATCACCGGTCTCTACACCGTGCTGGTGGAGGGCGACGACCACAACGAGCCGATCGCCGACACCGCGCGCTCCATCCTCGACGGGCACGTCGTGCTCACCCGCAAGCTGGCGACCGTCGGGCACTTCCCGGCGATCGACGTGCTGGAGTCGATCTCCCGCGTCGCGAGCGCGGTCGTGCCGCCGGCCCTGATGACCGACGCGCGGGAGATCCGCCGGCTCATGGGCGCGCTGCGGGACGTCCGGGAGCTGATCGAGATCGGCGCCTACCAGGCGGGCAGCGACCCGCTGGTGGACCGCGCCCGCGCACTCGCGCCCCAGATCGAGGCGTTCCTCCAGCAGCCGATGGGCGAGTCGACGCCGACGCCCGAGGCGTGGGCCTGGCTGCAGCGGATCGTCCGGTCGTGAAGCAGGCACCCTTCCGCCTCCAGCCGGTGCTCGAGCTGCGCCGCACCGAGGAGCGCGCCGCCGCGGTGGCCTCGGCCCGCGCGGCGCAGTCCGCCCTCGAGGCCGCGGAGCGCGCGGAGCTCCACGAGACGACGCTGGCCGCGGCCGTCCTGCCCCGCTCCCTCCCGGCCGGTGACTTCACGGCCGCGATGACGCTGCTGC
Organism: Blastococcus sp. TML/C7B; assembly: GCF_016612845.1. Classification (NCBI taxonomy): domain Bacteria; kingdom Bacillati; phylum Actinomycetota; class Actinomycetes; order Geodermatophilales; family Geodermatophilaceae; genus Blastococcus; species Blastococcus sp. TML/C7B. The sequence continues at coordinate 282,516 of NZ_JAEOAA010000001.1, forward strand.
GGATCGCCGCCACGGACGCCTCCGACGCCCGGGCCGCGGCGATCGCGTCGGCCCAGCAGGCCGAGGCCGTCCGCGCCGAGTGGACGGCGGCCGCGCAGCGCACCAAGGCGCTCGAACGGCTGCGGGAGCGGCACAGGGAGGCCCAGGCCCGCGCCGCGGCGGCCGCCGAGGAGCGCGCCGTCGACGACCTGGTGACCGGACGGGCCGGCCGGCCCACGACCGAGGAGCTGCCGTGGACGGGCTGAGCGCGGTGCAGGCGCGGATCAGCGAGATCCAGACGCGCTTCGCCCCGCAGATCCGCCCCACCACGACCGGCTGGGCGTCGGCGGCCGCGTCCGCCGGCCTCACCGGCACGGCGGCGACCTCCGGCAGCTCCGCCCCGGCCGCCGCCGGCACCGCCTCCGAGACCGCGGTCGTCACCGAGGCCGGCAAGTACCTCGGCGTCCCCTACCTGTGGGGCGGCACCGACCCGGCGAAGGGGCTGGACTGCTCCGGCCTGGTGCAGCTGGTCTACGGCAACCTCGGCATCGACCTGCCCCGCACCGCCTCGCAGCAGGCCACCAGCGGCACCGCGGTCGCCTCGCTCGCCGCCGCGCGGCCGGGCGACCTGGTCTTCTTCGACCACTCGTCCGCGCGCGCCGGGATCGACCACGTCGGCATCTACGTCGGCAACGGCAAGATGATCGCCGCCCCGCAGGCCGGCGAGGTGGTGAAGCTGCAGGACGTCGGCACCCCGACGTCCATCCGGCGGGTCCTGCCCTCGGCCGCGACGGGCACCGCGGCCACCGGCTCGGCGGCGGGCGTCGCCGGTGTCCCGTACGCCAACCTCTTCTCCGCCGCCGCGGGCCGCCACGGCGTCGACGCCGCGCTGCTGGCCGCGATGGCCTCGACCGAGTCGGGCTTCGACCCGACCGCGGTCTCCCCCGCCGGCGCGCAGGGGCTCATGCAGTTCATGCCCGCCACCGCGGCCGGCCTCGGGGTCAACGCGCTCGACCCGGCCTCCGCCGTCGACGGCGCGGCCCGGTACCTGAAGAGCCTCACCGGTCAGTTCGGCTCCACCGAGCTGGCGCTGGCGGCCTACAACGCGGGCCCGGGGACGGTCAGCCGCTACGGCGGCATCCCGCCCTACCCCGAGACCCAGAACTACGTCCGCACGGTGATGAGCAAGGCGGAGGCCTACCGATGAGTGCTCCAGTCCTGCCCGCGGCTCCGGCCGCCCGGGCCCCGTCGACCGGCGCCACGACCGAGGCCGGGGCGGCCGGCAGCGCGACGCCCTTCGCCTCCGCGCTGGACGGTGCGCTGGCCGAGGGCCGCGCCGCGGTAGGCGACGGCACCACCGGCGAGGACGAGTCGCAGGACCCCGGGACGACGGCCGGGCCTGCGATCCCGGGCGCCGTCGCCGCCGAGGTGACCGCTGCCGCAGGCCTCCCGGCCGCGCTCTGGGCCCTCGCCCTCCCCACCCCGCAGACCGCCGGCCAGCCCGGGGTCGCCCCCGGCCCGGACGCGGCTGCCGCCGCCGTCGGGGAGGTCGTCGGCACCGCGGCCGCCGCCGGCGCCCCGGGCCTCCCGGCCGGTGCGGGCGTCACTCCTGCCGGCGTCCCGACCGGGTCCGTCCCCGTCCCCGCCCTGCCCGTCGACCTCGTCGTCGCCCCGGGGCAGGGCGACGTCGACCCGACGACGCCGGGCACCGCCGCGGGCCCGACCGCTGCACCCGCCGCCGCGACCGCCGTCGGCGCCGCCGCGCTCGTGGGCGCTGCGGGCGCCGCCCCGACGCCGACGACCACCGCCCCCGTCGCGCCCACCGGCGCCACCGTTCCCGCCCCGGCGGGGATGCCGGTTCCCGCGGCCTCCTCGCCCGCCGGCGCGGGCACCGGCGGACCCGGCGGTCAGGACGCCGGTGGCTCCGCTCCCCCGGCCGGTGCCGCCGAGCCGGTCCCCTCCGGCGTGCCCCTGACGGGACCGGCGTCGCCGGCGGCCGCCCTCGCGGCTCCCGGCGCCGCCGCCACCGGGGACGCGGCGAGCCTGCCGGTCGCCGGCCAGGTCGCCCGGCACGTGGCGGTGCTCCGCGGCGCACCGGACGGCTCGCACACGATGACCCTGGTCCTCACCCCGGAGACGCTGGGCCCGGTCGAGGTCTCGGTCACCGTCTCGAAGGGGACGGTCGACCTGGTGCTCCGCGGGGCGCACGAGCACGGCCGGGTCGCGCTGCTCGACGCCCTGCCCGACCTCCGGCGCGACCTCGAGTCCGCCGGGCTCACCACCTCCCGGCTCGAGGTCGCCAAGGACAACGGCGGGGCCTGGCTGGACCGGCACGCCGCCGGCCAGCAGGCCCAGCAGGGCTCCGGGGACCGCGCGGGGCAGCAGGGTCCTGCCGACGGACGGTCACGACCCTGGCTGCGGGCTGCCGATAGCGGAGAGACCAGGACCGTCCCGACCACCGGATCGCCGTCGTCGGGCGTCGACGTCCGCGTCTGAACAGGAGAGACCCCCATGCCTGACGCAGTCAGCGACACCCCGAGCATCCCCACCACGTACGCGACCACCCAGGTCGACCGCGGCGACCAGATGGGCAAGGACACCTTCCTCAAGCTCCTCGTCGCCCAGATGCGCTACCAGGACCCGTCCAAGCCGGTCGACTCCTCGCAGATGATCGCCCAGACCGCGACCTTCACCCAGGTGGAGAAGCTGGAGCAGATCGCCGCGACCAGCGCCACGGCGCTGATCCTCCAGGAGCACGCCGCCGCGGGCGCCATGGTCGGCCGCCAGGTGACCTACACCGACAGCACCGGCGTCGCGGTCACCGGGCTGGTCAGCTCCGTCCGGCTCGCCTCCGGCGACTCGGAGGCCATCGCGGTCGTCGACGGCCAGCAGGTCCAGGTCGGCCGCATCACCACGATCTCCACCCCCACGCCGAGCTCAGGGACGAGCTCCTCCGCGGCGTCCTGACCCACTTCCCGCACGACTCCCGAGGAGACCCCCCGCATGCTCCGCTCCATGTTCTCCGCCATCTCCGGCCTCAAGGCCCACCAGGCGAAGATGGACGTCACCGGCAACAACATCGCCAACGTCAACACCGTCGGCTTCAAGAGCAGCAGCGCCGTCTTCCAGGACACGCTGTCGCAGGTCGTCCGCGCCGGCGGCGCGCCCGCCGCCGAGCGCGGTGGTACCAACCCGGCGCAGATCGGCCTGGGCGTCAAGCTCGCCGCGATCACCACGAACTGGACCAACGGCGCGGCCCAGTCCACCGGGCGCTCCACCGACTTCATGATCGAGGGCGACGGGTTCTTCGTCACCCAGGGCGCCGGCGGCGAGCAGCTCTACACCCGCGCCGGCTCGCTCTCCTTCGACGCCACCGGCCGGCTGGTCACCCCGGACGGCGGCATCCTGCAGGGCTGGATCGCGGGGGCCGACGGCACGATCAACCCCAACGGCCCGATCGAGGACCTGTCGGTGCCCTACGGCGCGGCCGTGCCGCCCACCGCCACCAGCGCCTCGGTGGTCGAGGGCAACCTCGACTCCGCGGCGGCGACGGGCGCGTTCGTCCAGACCCCGGTGCGCATGTTCGACCAGATGGGCGTCCGGCAGGAGGTCACCTACACCTTCACCAAGACCGCCACGCCGAACACCTGGACCCTGTCGGTGGCCAACGGCGGCACCGCGCTGCCGCTCACCAACGCCGACGGCACCGCCTTCGACGGCACCATCACCTTCGACGTCGACGGCCGGATGTCCGCCCCCGCGGCCGGCATCCGCTTCGAGCCGGGCACCGCCAGCTGGCCCGGCCTGGTCGACGTCGACCTGTCCGGCATCGACCAGTTCGGCGGCAAGAGCGAGGTCGTTCCCACCGACGTCGACGGCTACGCCATGGGCACGCTCCAGGGCTTCTCGCTGTCCAACGACGGCACGATCACGGGCACGTACTCCAACGGGCTGCGGCAGAACCTCGGCCAGCTGGCCATGGCGTCGTTCAACAACCCGAGCGGCCTGGAGAAGGCCGGCAGCTCCTCGTTCCGGGTGGCCCAGAACTCCGGCGAGCCGATGGTCGGCGTCGCCGGGGCCGGTGGCCGCGGCGTGCTCTCCTCCGGCGCGCTGGAGATGTCCAACGTGGACCTCTCCGAGGAGTTCACCAGCCTGATCGTCGCCCAGCGCGGCTTCCAGGCGAACAGCCGCGTGATCACCGCCTCCGACGAGCTCCTCCAGGACCTGGTCAACCTCAAGCGCTGATCCTCGGCGAGATCGCCGGTCTCGCACGCCCTCCGCCCCCGGAGCGTGCGACACCGGCGATCTCGCCGGACACCGGGGCAGGGACCCCCCTCCCGCATCCGGGGCGGGCCGCGCCGGGCGGCTTCGGCTCAAGGAGTCCGCGCGCCGCGCCGATGAACCCCGTGACGATTCCCGCCCCACCGACGAACCAGCACCACCGAGCCAGAGGACCGACCGTGATCCGTGTGAGCCGCCTGAACGGGGACCAGTTCGCGCTGAACCCCGACCTGATCGAGCGGGTCGAGGCGCACCCGGACACCGTCGTGTTCCTGACCGACGGCACCCGCTACGTCGTCACCGAGACCGTGGACGACGTCGTGCGCGACATCCGCGAGTACCGCGCGGAGATCCTCGCCACGAGCTACGAGATGGACCGCGGCGAGTACCGCCCGAGCCGGCCCGAGCTCGCCTCGGGCAACACGGTCGTGCCGTTCCCGGGCACCGAGGAGCGCTGACCCGTGGATCCCGTCACCCTCATCGGCTTCGGCATCTCCATCGTCGCCCTCTTCGTCTTCATGACCCTCGAGGGCGTCGCGCCGATGACGCTGCTCTTCCTGCCCGCGATCGTGCTGGTCATCGTGGCCACCCTCGGCGCGGCCCTGGCCAGCCAGACCATGGCCGACCTCAAGAAGCTGCCGTCCTGGTTCAAGATGGCCGTCCTCCCGGCCAAGGTGCCGGCGCCGACCGAGCAGATCCAGACCCTGGTCACCCTCGCCGAGAAGGCCCGCAAGGAGGGTCTGCTCGCGCTCGAGGCGCAGGTCAAGGCGATCGAGGACCCGTTCCTCCGGCGCGGCCTCCAGATGGGCATCGACGGCACCGACCCGGAGGAGCTGCGCACCGTCCTGGAGAGCGAGATCTCGGCGAAGAAGGCCGAGGACAAGGTCGCCGCGAAGTTCATGAACGCGATGGGCGGCTACGCGCCGACCATCGGCATCCTCGGCTGCATCGTCGGCCTGATGAACGTCATGGGGAACCTGAACAACCCCGAGACGCTGGGCCCGATGGTGTCGGCGGCGTTCATCGCCACCCTGTGGGGCGTCATGGCGGCCAACTTCTGGTTCCTGCCGATGGGCGCCAAGATCATGCGGGTCAGCGAGCTGCAGGCCGCCCAGATGGAGCTGCTCGTCGAGGGCATCGCCGAGATCCAGGCCGGCACCAGCCCGCGCGCGGTCCGCCAGAAGCTCAACGCCCTCATCCCGCCGAGCGAGCTGGCCAAGGCCGCAGCGTGAGTGCCGGGCACGGCGGCCGGCGCCGCACGAAGCACGAGGAGCACGAGGAGCACGAGAACCACGAGCGGTGGCTCGTCTCGGCGTTCGACATGATGACGCTGCTGTTCGTGCTGTTCGTCGTCCTCTTCGCGATGAGCAAGGTGGACGAGGAGAAGTTCGCCGCCCTGGCCAAGGGTCTGGCCGAGTCCTTCGGGCAGCCGGTGAGCGTGATGACCAGCCCCACCCCGGACGGCGCCGTCCTCGACGGGCTGCCGGGCGTCGTCGACATCGCCTCGGCCATCCCGCCGGACACGACCGTGCAGCAGGCGGAGATCGACGCGGCGGCCGCGGCGGCCGCCCTGGAGCGCGCGGCCCGCGTGGCCGCCGAGGCGCAGACCGCCTACGACGAGCTGGCCGCCGCGCGCGAGCAGCTCGAGGCCGCCCTGGCCGAGGCCGGCTACTCCGGCGCGGCGCGGTTCGAGATCGACGAGCGCGGGCTGGTGGTGCACATCGTCGCCGACGCCGTCCTCTTCGACGCCGAGGACGCCGCTCTCCGCCCGGAGGGCGACGCCATCCTGGCCGCCGTCGCCCCCACCCTCACCGGCCTGCCCAACGTGCTGCGCATCGAGGGCCACGCCAACCACCTGCCGGTCACCCGCGGCGGCCCCTGGCCGTCGAACTGGGAGCTGTCGGGCTGGCGGGCCAGCACCGTGCTGCGCGCCCTGGTCGGGGACGGCGTCCCCGAGGACCGCATGTCCGCGGCCGGCTACTCGTCGACGAAGCCGCTCGTGCCCATCTCCGACCCCACGGCGATCAGCGTGAACCGTCGCGTCGACGTCGTCGTCCTGTCCACCGCCTCGGCCGAGGCCAACGCACTGCTGCCGGGCATCGACGCATCCCAGGAGGGGACCCCATGAGCAAGGAACCGAAGCCCGAGACCGACGAGGACGCCCCCAAGGGCAAGAAGAAGCTGTTCCTCATGATCGGCGCAGCCGTGCTGGTCCTGGCCGGCGCCGCCTACTTCTTCCTGTTCTCCGGCGGCAGCGCCGAGGCCGCCGCACCCGAGCACGGCGGGTACACCGCGCTGGAGCCCATCGCGGTGAACCTCTCCGGCGGCGGCTACCTGAAGATCGGGATCACGCTGGACTACACGGCGGCCGCCGCGGGCGGCGGTCACGGAGGCGGCGGCGTCGACGGCGCCAAGGCCTACGACGCGATCATCTCCACGTTCTCCCAGGCCAACCCGGCCGACGTGACCGGTGCCCGCGACGCGCTCAAGGAAGCGCTCGAGCAGAAGATCATCGCGGCGTACACCGAGCACGACGTCCCGATGGTGATGGGCATCTACTACACGGAGTACGTCACCCAGTAGCCCGTCGCGGGCGCCAGGGCAGAAATGGCCATTTCTGCCCTGGCGCGCCCGGCGCGCGCTCCCCCTCGGGGACGACGACGGCCCGGCACCCGCACCCCGGCGCCCCCTCGCGCACCACCCGCCCCACCGCTCCCGTCGCGATCGGGAGCGCCCCCGCAGGCCGGTCAGGGTCCCCCCGGTCCCCGCCGATGAGTTCCTGCGTGACCACCCCCGAGACCGGCCCGGCCCCCCGCGCGGGCGGCGCGCAGGCACCGGCTGCGGTCCCGGTCAGCGGCGCCCGCAGCCGCCGGGGCGAGCCCCGCACCTACGACTTCCGCCGCCCCACGAAGCTCTCCCGCGAGCACGTGCGGGTCATGCAGATCGCGCAGGAGGGGTTCGCCCGCCAGGCGACGACGATCCTCACCACGTTCCTGCGCACCGGCGCCCGCTTCGAGCTGGCCGGCGTCGAGCAGTTCTCCTACGACGACTACGTCAAGACGCTGCCCGACCCGGTGTTCATCACGACGTTCACCATCGAGCCGATGGCCGGCAAGGGCATGATCGCCTTCCCGCTGGACATCGCGATGGCGATGGTGGACCACCTGCTCGGCGGCTCCGGTGCCGCCGCCCAGCCGAACCGGCCGATGACGGCGATGGAGACCACCATCACCACGCACCTGCTGGAGCGGCTGCTGGCGGAGTTCGCCACCTCGTTCGGCACCATCACCGAGCTCCAGCCGGCGATGCTGGGATTCGAGTACAACCCGCAGCTGGCGCAGGCCGCCGCCGGGTCCGACACGGTCATGGTCGCCACGTTCGCCATGGCCGTGGGCGCCCGGGAGGGCGAGGCCACCCTGGTGCTGCCGTTCTCCTCGTTCGCGCAGTCGCTGAACAACGCCGCCTCCCCGCAGCTGTCGGAGTCGGCGCTGCGCAAGCGCAAGAAGGCCGCCGAGGCCCTCACCGCCCGCCTCAACCTCGTGCCGGTGGACGTCAGCGTGCGGTTCGCGCCGCTGTCGGTCTCCTCGGCCGACCTGCTCTCCCTCGCCGTCGGCGACGTCGTCCTGCTGCGCCACCCGCGGGACAGCCCGCTCGAGGTCACCACGAACGACACCACGTTCGCCTACGCCATCGCCAGCAACCACCGGCGCCGGCTGGCCGCCTCGATCGTCCCCACCCCGCACGCTGCCGTGAAGGACACCGCATGAGCACCGACACCACCCAGGACTCCCAGACCGTCACCGCCGTGGTGGCGGCCGCGGCCCGCGCCGCCGCGTCCCTGGTCCCGGCCAGGACGCAGCTCGTCACGGGCACCCCCGCCAGCGATCCCGACGGCGTGCCGCTCCCCCCGGGTGCGGCGCAGGCGGTCGCTGCCGGCCTCTCGGGCGAGGTCACCGGTGACGTCGTGCTGGTCGTGTCCGCCGACGTCGTCGAGGCGCTGAGCAACTCCCCCGTCGGCCGGATGGACGTCGCCGCCGCGCTGCGCCCGGCCCTCGAGGCGGCCGCGGCCACCCTCGGCCGCGTCCGGGTCGCCTCCGAGCGGCTTGTCGAGCCGGTCGCCGCGCTGGACGGGCTGCGGGACAAGGGCATGTTCGTCGCCGTCCCCCTCCTGGCCGACGGCGAGCACCAGGCGACGTTCGCGCTCCAGGTGGACCTGCCCGCCGCCCGCACGCCGAGCGGCAGCCTGGACCTGCTGCGGCACGTGGCCATGGAGGTCACCGTCGAGATCGGCCGCACCCGGATGACCGTCCAGGAGCTGCTCTCGCTGCACCCGGGCGAGGTCGTCGAGCTCGACCGCGCGGCCAGCGCCCCCGCGGACCTGCTGGTCAACGGCACCCTCATCGCCCGCGGCGAGGTCGTCGTCGTCGACGAGGACTTCGGCCTGCGGATCAGCGAGATCGTGAGCGACGCCGCCGAGCTCGGGGTCAACGCATGACCTGGATGATCCTGCGGCTGATCCTGTCGCTGGGGTTCGTCGCCGCGGTGCTGGTGTTCGCCGCCCGGCTGGCGAAGAAGCGCGGCCTGGGCCAGTCCAGCGGCCTCATCGACGTCGTGGCCCGCCAGCGGATGGGCCGCACGAGCTCGCTCAACGTCGTCCGCATCGCCGACGTCGTCCTGGTCGTCGGCGCGACCGAGGAGCAGGTCACCCTGCTCGCCGAGCTCGACCCCGAGACCGTGGACGCCGCGCTGCGCGAGCGGAACCCGGTGCGCCTGGCTCCCGCCGGCGAGCCGGCCGCGGACTCCCCCACCGCCACCTCCACCCTGGTCGCCCGGTCCTCGACCGGCCCGCTCGCCGGCTCGGTCCTCGACCGCGACGGCTGGGGCAACCTGGTCCACCAGCTCCGCGAGCGGACGGTCCGCCGGTCATGACCGCCCCGCTCCAGCGGCGGCCCGCAGCACGGTGGCGGGCGACGCTCGTCCTGCTGCTGACGCTGCTGGCCGGGTTCGCGGCGGTGCTCGCCGCCGGGCCCGCCGCCGCGGCGCCCACCGACCCCACCGCTCCGACCGACCCGACCGTGCCCGCCGTCGGCGGGGCCGACGGCGGCGTGGACATCTCGATCGGCGGCGGCTCGGCGAGCACCTCGATCACGCTCATCCTGGCGATCACCGTGCTGTCGGTGGCGCCGTCGGTGCTGCTGCTGGCGACCTCGTTCACGAAGATCATCGTCGTCCTGGGCATCACCCGGAACGCGCTGGGGCTGCCGACCTCGCCGCCCAACCAGGTGCTCACCGGCCTGGCGCTGTTCCTGACCCTGTTCGTGATGGGGCCGGTGCTCGGCGACATCAACGAGGTGGCGATCCAGCCCTACATGGACGGCACCGTGACGGTCTCGCAGGCCTACGAGGCCGGCGTCGTCCCGCTGCGCGAGTTCCTGCTGAGCAACACCCGCGAGGACGAGCTCAAGCTGATGATCGGCCTCTCCGGCGAGGAGGCGCCCGCCGACGCGAGCGCGGTCAGCATGACGACGCTCGTCCCGGCGTTCGTCCTCTCGGAGCTCAAGAGCGCCTTCATCATCGGGCTGGTCGTCTTCATCCCGTTCCTGGTGCTCGACATGCTGGTCAGCGCCTCGCTCATGTCGATGGGCATGATGATGGTGCCGCCCACGATCGTCTCGCTGCCGTTCAAGCTGCTGCTGTTCGTGGTGGTCGACGGCTGGTCGCTGATCACCACGGCCCTCGTCGGCTCGTACGGGGGTGGCTGACCCGTGAGCGACACCGATGTCACCGAGATCGCGCTGGAGACGATGGTGCTGGCGGCCAAGATCGCCGCGCCCATCCTGCTCACGGCGCTGGCCGTCGGCTTCCTGATCTCGCTGTTCCAGGCGGCCACGCAGATCCAGGAAGCGACCCTGTCGTTCGTCCCCAAGATGATCGCCGTGGCCATCGCGCTGCTGCTGACCGGCAACTGGGTCCTCTCCTCGCTGGTGGACTTCACCGAGCACCTGTTCGACCAGCTGCCACGACTGCTCGACCGGACCTGAGCCATGGACCTCTCGGTCCCCGCGGTCACCCTGGTGGCGCTGCTGCTCGGCACCGCCCGGGCAGCCGGCTTCGTGCTGCTGGCGCCGCCGTTCAACTCGCGCACGATCCCCGGGCCGGTCAAGGGCGCGCTGGCGCTGGCGCTGTCGATGCTGCTGTCGACGCAGATCGCACCGACCCTGCCCGAGCCGACCGCCGGGTTTGTCGTCGTCGCCGCCGTCACCGAGGTGGTCATCGGTGCGGCGCTGGGCTTCGTCGTGCAGCTGCTGTTCACCGCCGTCCAGATGGCCGGCGACCTCATCGACGTGACCGGCGGCTTCTCGCTGCAGCCGGCGTACGACCCGCTGGCGATGACGCAGAACGCCACCATCGGCCGGCTGCACTACCTGCTGGCCACCACGCTGCTGTTCACCAGCGGCGGCCACCTGCTGCTGGTGAAGGGGTTCGCGACCTCCTACGAGGGGATGCCGGTCGGGGGCGAGGTGCCGGTCGACCAGCTCGGCGCGGTGCTCATCCAGGCCGTGTCGATGATGTTCCTGGCCGCGCTGCAGATCGCCGGGCCGATGGTGGCCGTGCTCCTGCTGGCCGACGTCGCGCTCGCCCTGCTCAGCCGCGCCGCCCCCGCGCTCAACATCTTCGCCTTCGGCTTCCCGGTGAAGATCATGCTGACGCTGCTGATGCTGGGCCTCACCTTCCCGCTGCTCCCGCCGGCGCTGGACGCGCTGCTCGAGCACGGCGTGCAGGCCATGACCTCGCTGCGGAGCGGGTGACCCGTGGCGGTGTCCCGTGGCTAAGGACGGTCCCGGCGGTGAGAAGACCGAGAAGCCCACTCCCCAGCGCCTGAAGAAGGCGCGCAAGGAGGGGCAGATCCCGCGCACCCAGGAGCTGGGCACCTGGGCGGGCATGGCGGCGGCCAGCGTGCTGCTGCCGATCATCGCCGGCACCGGCTTCCAGGAGGTCCAGCAGCTGTTCGTGCAGATCAGGCGGGTGGCCGAGCACCCGGAGACGGCGATGATCCCGCCCCTGCTCGGGCACTCCCTGACGGCCTTCATGACGACGGTGCTGCCGCTGGCCCTCGCGCTGATGGTCGTCGGCATCGTCTCCTCGGCGACCCAGGGCGGCATCACCTTCGCCACGAAGGGGATGAAGCCGACGCTGAAGAAGTTCAACCCGATGACCGGCCTGAAGCGCATGTTCGGCACCCAGGGGCTCTGGGAGGTGACCAAGGCGCTGATCAAGACCGTCGCGCTCGCGGTGGTCGTCGTGGTGACCAGCGACCGCGCGCAGACCCTGGTCTCGTCGGCCGGCTCCCTGCCGCTCTCGGCGGTGGTGGACGTGTTCGTCGACTCGGCGATCCTCATGTTCCGCGTGGTCGCGATGACCGGCCTGGTGCTGGCGATCGCCGACTACCTCGTCGTCCGCAAGAAGATGATGAAGCAGCTCAAGATGAGCAAGTACGAGATCACCCAGGAGAACAAGCAGGCCGAGGGCGACCCGCACATGAAGGCCCACCGCCGCGGCGTGCAGATGTCGATGTCGCGGAACCGGATGATGGCCGAGGTCGCCGAGGCCGACGTCCTGCTGGTCAACCCCACCCACGTCGCCGTGGCGCTGAAGTACGAGGCCGCCAAGGGCGCGCCGCGGGTCGTGGCCAAGGGCGCGGGCGAGGTCGCGGCGAAGCTCCGCGAGGTCGCGGCCGAGGCGCGGGTGCCGATGGTGCAGGACATCCCGCTGGCCCGGGCGCTGCACGCCTCCTGCGACCTCGGCCAGGAGGTGCCGCCGCAGCTGTTCACCGCCGTCGCCCGCGTGCTCGCCTTCGTCATGCACCTGGGAGCCCGCGGGGTGCGCGGCGGGCTGCACCGTCCCGGCTTCGAGCCGCCGGACACCACCGACCTGCCCAAGGCCGGCCGCCGCCGCGCCGTCGCGCCCGCCGCCTGACCGCGCGGTACCGGGTGCGCCCGGACCTGCCGATGAAGGGGGCGTGAGCCAGCCCCTGCCGTCCGCGCCCCCGGTGGAGCGCGCGTGAAGGGCATCAGCAAGGCCGCGGTGCCCGTCGGCGTCGTCGCGATCGTGCTCATGCTGGTCGTGCCGATGCCGGCCGCCCTCATGGACCTGCTGATCGGCCTGAACCTGGCGATCGCGCTGCTGGTCCTGCTGGTGGCCATGCAGATCCGGAAGCCGCTGGACTTCGCGGTCTTCCCGTCGCTGCTGCTCATCGCCACGCTGTTCCGGCTGGCCCTCAACGTCTCCTCGACGCGGCTGGTCCTCACCGACGGCTACGCCGGCAAGGTGATCGAGGCCTTCGGGCACATCGTCATCTCCGGCTCGTTGGTCGTCGGCCTGGTGATCTTCGTGATCCTCACCGTGGTCCAGTTCGTGGTCATCACCAACGGCGCCGGCCGCGTGGCCGAGGTCGGCGCCCGCTTCACCCTCGACGCCATGCCGGGCAAGCAGATGGCGATCGACGCCGACCTGAACGCCGGGCTGATCAACGAGTCGCAGGCGCGCAAGCGCCGCCACGAGGTCACCGCCGAGGCCGACTTCTACGGCTCCATGGACGGTGCGTCCAAGTTCGTCAAGGGCGACGCCATCGCCGGCATCATCATCACGCTGGTCAACCTGATCGGCGGGTTCGCGATCGGCATGATGCAGCGGGGCATGGCCCCCGGCGAGGCGGTCTCGACCTACTCGCTGCTGACCGTCGGCGACGGCCTGGTCTCGATGATCCCGGCACTGCTGATGTCGACGGCGACCGGCATCATCGTCACCCGGTCGGCCACCGAGGGCGACATGGGCACCGACCTGATCGCCCAGCTCGGCCGGTTCAAGCAGCCGGTCCGCATCGCCGGCGGCGCCGCTCTCGCGCTGTGCCTCATCCCCGGCCTGCCCAAGCTGCCGTTCCTGCTCGTCGGCGGGCTGTTCCTCCTCGCCGCCGCCCGCATGACCGAGACCCCCGTCGTCGACGAGGACGCCGAGGCCGCGGCGGCCGCCGCCGACGCCGAGCCGCAGCCGGACTCCCCCGAGGCGATCGTCGAGAAGATGCGGGTCGACCCGCTGGAGCTCGAGGTCGCCTACGACCTGGTGGAGCTGGTCGACACCTCCCGCGGCGGCGACCTGCTCGACCGGGTCAAGGCGCTGCGCCGGAAGGTCGCCATGGAGACCGGCCTGGTCATCCCCCTGGTCCGCACCCGCGACAACCTCGACCTGCAGGGCTCGCAGTACGTCATCTGGCTCAACGGCGTCCCGGCTGCCAAGGGCATCTCCCCCGCCGGCACCGTGCTCGCCATCGGCGACAACCTCGACGGGCTGCCCGGCAAGGCGACCCGCGAGCCGGTCTTCGGGCTGGCCGCCAAGTGGGTCCCCCTCGAGCTGCAGCGCGCCGCGGAGATGGCCGGCGCCACCGTCGTCGACCGCTCCTCGGTGATCACCACGCACCTGGCCGAGGTCGTCCGCCAGAACGCCGCGGACCTGCTCGGCCGGGAGGACGTGCGGCTGCTCGTCGAGATGATCCGCCGCACGCACCCCGTCGTCGTCGAGGAACTGACCCCCGCCCTGCTCACCCTGGGAGAGGTGCAACGGGTGTTGCACGCGTTGCTCGAAGAGGGTGTGTCGATCCGGGACCTGGTGCGCATCTTCGAGGCACTCTCGGTGCGTGCGAAGCAGTCGACCGACCTGGACGGGCTGGTCGAGGCCGCGCGCGGCGCACTCGGCTCGGCGATCAGCCACCCGTACGTGACGCCGGACGAGCGCCTGCACGTCTTCACCCTGGATCCGGGCTTCGAGCAGCGGCTCCTCGAGTCGCTGCGGCAGAGCGAGGCCGGCGCCGTCCTCGCCCTCGACGCCGGCGCGGTCGACGCGCTCGTCGTGGGCTGCAGCGGGTTGCTCGAGGAGGCCGAGCGCCAGGGTCTCTCCCCGGTCCTCGTGTGCTCGCCGCAGGTCCGTTCCGCCCTGGCGCGGCTCATGCGCCAGGTCCTGCCCCGCCTCCCGGTCATCTCCTACGCCGAGGTGTCCCGGACGGCTCAGATCGAATCGCTGGGAGTGGTGAGCGGTGCCGTTGCGATCCGTTGAGGCAGCGACGCGGGACGACGCGATCGCGGCCGCGCACGAGCAGTTCGGCCCGGCGGCGCGGGTCGTCGGCGTCCGCCGCATCCGCTCCGGCGGCGTGCTCGGGTTCTTCGCGACCGAGCGCTACGTCGCCGAGGTGGCGCCCGAGCCGGCCGGCCTGCCCGGCCTCCCCGGACTGCCCGTCGCCGCGCCCGCCCGCCCCGCCGGCGCCCTGACCGAGGACCCCGACACCGGCTCGCTGGCCGCCTACGGGTCGCCGCTGGCCGCCGCCGCCCTCGCCACCGCCGCTCCCCCGCGCGCCCGCACCGCCCCGCCGCGCAACGGCGCCGCCGCGTGGGCCGCCGAGGCCGCGCGCACCGGCAACCCCGCACCGCTCGCGCCGGCTCCGCGCGCCACCCCGGCGCCGGTCGGTGCCGGCCGGGTGCCCGGGCTCGCCGACGACCTCCGCGTCGACGAGCTGGCCGGCCTGCTCGGCCTGCCGTCGCAGCCCTCGGCCCCGCGCCCGGCCTGGTCGCCCGCCGACGAGGACGACGAACCGGTGTCCCGGTTCGGCGTGGCCCCCGCCAGCTTCCCGCGCACCACCCGCACCCGCGTGGCCCCGGCCTCGCCGGCCGAGGACGAGCACGACGACGTCGCACCGTCCGTCGTCCCGGCGGCACCGGTGGCCGGTGCGCCCTCGCCGTTCACCGCCGCGCTGGCGCGGATGGTCGCCGGCGACCGGGACGTGCAGCACGCCGTCCGGGAGGCGCTGGAGACCTCGGACGGCGTCCGGTCCGACGCGGAGCGGGACGTCCCGGCGCCCGCGAGCACGAGCACGTCTGCAGAGCTGCCGGTCGCGACCGGCCAGGAGGAGGAAACGGTGGGAGACCAGGTCATCGCGCCGCCCTCTCCGTCGGTCGTCGAGCGGGTCGAGGTCGGTTCCTGGGCGGACGAGCCGTTCGAGCTGCCGTCGTTCGAGACCCCGTCGTTCGAGGCGCCGTCGTTCGAGAGCCCGTCGTTCGAGGTGGAGCCCGTCCTGCCGTCGTTCCTGACCGAGCCGGTCGCCACCGAGTCCGCTGCCGCCGAGCCGGTGTCCCGCGAGGACGCCATCGCCGAGGTGCTGCGCGCCGCGCTGGCCGAGGGGCACTCCGACGACGCCCTCGCCGGCATCCTGCGCAAGGTCGTCGCCGGCGACGCGCCGCAGGACGTGCTGCCCGAGCCGATTGCACCGGTCGAGCAGCCCGTGGTGGAGGAGCCCGTCGCCGAGGCCGAGGAGCCCACCGTCGAGCAGCCCGCGGTCGAGGCCGAAGCCGAGACCGAGGTCGAGGTGCCCGTCGCCGAGCCCGCCGCCGTCCCCGCGTTCCACCTGTTCGGCCCCGCCACCCCCGCCGCGCCGGTGGCCCCGGCCGCTCCGGTGACGTCGCCCCCCGTGCAGCTGTGGGGCGAGGTCGCCGCTCCGGCCACCGCGACCCCCGCACCCGTCGACGCCCTCATGTGGGCCGATGCGCCGCGGACCGCCTCCCCGGCGGCGTCGCTGCCCGGCACGCCGCTCGACGCCCCGCTGCCCGCAACCGAGGCCGTCGAGGTGCCCGCGCTGTTCGGTGCCGCCGAGGAGGTCGCGCCCGCCGTCGAGGAGCTCGCCACCGGGCAGGCCGTCGCCGAGGACTCGGTCGCCGACGAGGCCGTCGCCGAGGACCCCGCCACCTCCCTCGACGTCGAGGTCGCCCCCGTGCTCGCCCGCACCGCCAGCGACCCGGCGCCGCTGACCCCGCCGGCGGCCATGGACGCCACCACCGTCCTGCCGCCCCTGTCGCTCCTGCCCGGGTCGTCGTCGCGTGGCCGGGGCCTCCCGCCGGTGCCGCCGCGCGGTGGCCGCCCGCCGGTGCCGCCGACGCAGGCCCGCGGCGCCGGCGGTCCGTCCGCGACCGCCGCTCCCCCGCGCCCGTCGTCCTCCGCCGGCACGAGCGAGTCGCTCGCCACCGTGACCCGGCTCCCCGTGGCGCCGCTCATGGCGACGCCCGAGACGCCGGAGCTCTCCGAGCTGACCGGCCTGGCCGGCCTCGCCGCCCTCCTCGAGGCCGACGCGCCGGGTCTGCTGGACACCCCGGTGCTGCCGGCCGCCGTGCCGGCCCGCCCGGCCCGGGTCCGCATCGCCCCGCCGCGCACGCCGGCCGAGGTGGTCTCCCGGCTCTCCGCCCTCGGTGTCCCCGACGACCTGCTCGACGCCGCGTTCCTCGCCGATGTCGAGGCCGACGGCACCTACGCCGCGCTCACCCGCGCCCTCGGGAACCGGCTGCCGGAGGCGCCGGAGCTGCCCACCGGTGCCGGGGACGTGCTGTTCGTCGTCGGCCCCGGCATCGAGACGCTGCGCACCGCCCGCTCGCTGGCCGCCACCCTGCGGCTGGACCCCGACCGCGTGCAGTGGGCCAGCCGCGGCGACCTCGCGGGCCTGGCCCCCGAGGCCGCCCGGATGGCCACGATCGACGCCGCGCTGCGCCGCCGGCAGGACGCCGCGACGTCCGGCACGGTGACCGTCGTGGCCGTGGACGCGCCGCTGCGCACCGACGCCTACTGGATGACCCAGATGCTGGCCATCTGGTCGCCGGTCGCGGTGTGGGCGGTCGTCGAGGCCACCCGCAAGCCCGAGGACCTCGAGCACTGGCTCGGCGGCCTGGCCCGCGTGGACGCGCTGGTCGTCCAGGACACCGATCTCTCCGCCGATCCGGCCGCCGTGCTGGACCGCGTGGCCGTGCCGGTCGCCGTCGTCGACGGCGTGCGGGCCACCCCGCACCGCTGGGCCTCGGTCCTCTGCGAGCGCCTGGAGAGCGCGCCGGCATGAGCCCGCTCCGGTGGGACGTGCTGCTGGTCGGCTTCCTGCTGGCCCTGCCGGTGCTCGCGCTGGGCGTGCGCGGGGACTTCACCGCCGAGGAGGTGGCCCTCCGGGTGCCGTGGTGCCTGGCCGCCGGCTGGGCGGCGGTGGCGCTGCTGCGCTGGGCGAGCGCGCCCCCCGCGCCCGCGCGGACGCCCGCCCGCACGTCCGCCCGCACCCCGGCCGACCCCGCGGCTGCGGAGCCGGCCGAGGGCGGACCCGCGGCCTGAGCCCGCGGCCCGCCCGGCTCAGAGCGGCAGGTCCTCCAGCATCTCGGTGACCAGCGCGGCGATCGGCGAGCGCTCCGAGCGGGTCAGCGTGAGGTGCGCGAACAGCGGGTGCCCCTTGAGGTTCTCCACCACCGCGGCGATGCCGTCGTGCCGGCCGACCCGCAGGTTGTCCCGCTGCGCGACGTCGTGGGTGAGGACCACCCGTGAGCCGGCACCCAGCCGGGAGAGCACGGTGAGCAGCACGCCGCGCTCCAGCGACTGCGCCTCGTCGACGATGACGAACGAGTCGTGCAGCGAGCGGCCGCGGATGTGGGTGAGCGGCAGCACCTCGATCAGGCCGCGGTCGGCGATCTCGTCCAGCACCGCGGTGGAGACCAGCGCGCCGAGGGTGTCGTAGACCGCCTGCGCCCAGGGCGACATCTTGTCCCCCTCGGTGCCCGGCAGGTAGCCGAGCTCCTGCCCGCCGACGGCGTAGAGCGGCCGGAAGACGACGACCTTCTTGTGCGCCCGCCGCTCCATCACCGACTCCAGGCCCGCGCACAGCGCCAGCGCCGACTTGCCGGTGCCCGCCCGGCCGCCGAGGGAGACGATGCCGATGTCCGGGTCCAGCAGCAGGTCCAGGGCGACCCGCTGCTCCGCCGAGCGGCCGTGCAGGCCGAACGCCTCGCGGTCGCCGCGCACCAGGCGGACGTGCTTGTCCGGCAGCACCCGGCCCAGCGCCGAGCCGCGGGCGGAGGCCAGCACCAGCCCGGTGTGCGTGGGCAGCTCCGCGGCCGCCGGCACGAACAGCTCGCCGGCCTCGTAGAGCTCCGCCAGTGCGTCGTCCTCGAGGTGGACCTCCGCCATGCCGGTCCACCCCGTGTCGACGGCGTCGTGCACGCGGTACTCGTCGGTGGCCAGCCCGACCGCGGCCGCCTTGACCCGCAGCGGCACGTCCTTGGTGATCAGCCGGACGTCGCGGCCCTCGGCCCGCAGGTTGAGCGCCACGACCATGATCCGGCTGTCGTTGGAGTCGTGCCGGAACCCGGCCGGCAGCAGCCGCGGGGTCGCTGTGGTTGAGCTCGACGTGCAGCGTGCCGCCCGCATCCCCCACCGGCACCGGGGCGTCGAGCCGCCCGTGCCGCACGCGGAGGTCGTCGAGCATGCGCAGCGACTGGCGGGCGAACCAGCCCAGCTCCGGGTGGTCGCGCTTGTCCTCCAGCTCACCGATGACCACGAGCGGGAGCACCACGTCGGAGTTCCCGAAGCGCAGCAGCGCACCCGGGTCGGATAGCAGGACGGAGGTGTCGAGGACGTACGTGCGGCGAGGATTCACGTGTCGGCTCCCGGAGGGCGCTGCGCGCGCCCCTGCTCGAAGGTGGCCGGGCCCCGGCTCGGAGGCCGGGTGCCGGCCTCCCTGGTCGACGAGTTCGTCAGCACCATCCGGGCCTCCCGTGAGCGGCACGGGCAGTTCCGGGCCGCTCACCGCGGACGCTAGGACCTGCCACCGACAGGAAGGCGGCGCACCACGCCGCGAAACCTGACGTTCACCCGACGGAGCACAACCGCCTCAGCCGTCCCAGCGATGCCCCGGCTCCCACGGCGGCCGGACGGCGGGGCGCTCGACGGTGTCGGTGCGGTACCCGGCGGGCGGGTGGGGAGGGTGGCCGTCGTCCCAGTTCCCGTCGCCGTCGTCCCAGGCGTCGTCGTCCCAGTCGTCGTCCCAGTCGTCGTCCCAGCCGTCCTCGTCGTCCGTGACCCCGTTCCGCGCCGCCCGGCGCGGGCGGAGCGCCACCAGCGCCCAGAGCAGCGGGACGGCGAGCACCGGCCACTGCACCGACGGCTCCCCCAGCCGCACCATGCCGACGACCAGGAAGACGGCGAGCCAGCCCGCCGTCCACAGCCCGAGGACCCGGGCCTGCGTGGCGGAGCGGCGGCGCACGGCGCTCAGGCGGCCGCGAGCTCGCCGGCGACGGCGGCCGGCGTCAGCGGCTCGTCGAGCAACCGGAGGAAGCGGTCAGCGGCGGGCTGATCCGCCGGCCGCGCGTCCAGCCAGCGCGCGAGCAGCCCGAAGCCCTCGACGTACGTGGAGATGTAGGCCCGCCACAGCGGATCGGTGAGGAAGCGGATCTGCTGCCGGGCCCGGTCGCCGGCCACGAGCGACCACCGCTGCAGGTAGGCCGCCACCTCGTCGGCGTCCGCTCCGCGGTCGTGCAGCAGGATCGCGGCGTCCTGGCGCACCCGGTTCAGCGGCGCGGCGGCCGCGGCGATCCGCTCGGCCAGGTGCCCGTCGAAGCGCAGCCCGAGGTCGCCGAGGATCTCCGCCGACCACGGCCCCCACCCGTCGCCGATCGCCGCCTCCACGCCGAGGTCGGCCAGCCCCTCGGCCATGAGGCACTCGGGGGTGTTGACCAGGAACACCGTGTGCTCCACCCGGCCGGCGCGCTCGACCAGTCCGCGCTCCTTGCGGCAGTGCTCGGTGTGGTGCCCGGGGTAGGACTCGTGGGCGACCAGGTGGACGAGCTGGGAGAGCCGGTGCGGCAGGTCGGCGTTGATCGCGACCCGCGACCGGAAGTCGCCCTCGTAGTAGTTGAAGCCCGACCACGGCTTGTCGGTGACCACCTCGTACCGCACGGTCTCCGATTCCGGCAGGCCGTACTGCCCCCGGACGCGGTCGCGCAGGGCGCTGGACAGGGCGTGCACCGCGGCCTCGAGGCGGTCCGGCGGGCACTCCTCCCGGCGGCGGTGGGCCGCGTACCGCTCCGTCAGCGACCCGGTGCCGGGCAGCAGCGCGTCGAGCTCGGCGTGCGCGGCCGCGTAGGTGGCCTCGTCGCCGAGGGTGACGTCGACCTGGAAGTAGCGGGACACCTCCTCGACGAAGGGGACCGGCTCGCCGCTGAGCTTGCGGGCGCTGCACTCCAGGCCGGTCAGCTGGCCGCGCAGGAACGCCGTCCGGTCGGCCGGCAGCTCGGCCGCGTCCAGCTCGCGGAGCAGCTCCCGCGCCCGGTCGCGCAGCTGCTGCGGCGTCGGGGCGGGCTCGTCGCGCACCTGCGCCCGGGTGCGCGGATCACCGGTGAAGGCGTCGACGAAACCGGGCTCGAGTCGGTCGAACCGCAGCCCCAGCCGCACGTACTCGGCGGGCAGGTCGAGGGCTCCGGCGCTCATGCGCAGCAGTCTGGCAGCCCGCGGCTACTCGCCGAAGCGGCGGTGCCGGGCCGAGTAGTCGCGCAGCGCACGCAGGAAGTCCACCCGGCGGAAGTCCGGCCAGTAGACGTCGGTGAAGTGGAACTCGGCGTTCGCCGTCTGCCAGAGCAGGAACCCCGACATCCGCTGCTCGCCGCTGGTCCGGATCACCAGGTCGCAGTCGGGCTGGCCGCGGGTGTAGAGGTGCTCGGCGATGTGCTCGACCTCGAGGGCCTCGACCAGGTCGTCCAGCGACGTGCCGCGGGCCGCGTGCTCGGCCAGCAGCGAGCGCACCGCGTCGGCGATCTCCCGCCGCCCGCCGTAGCCGACGGCGAGGTTCACCACGGCGCCCGGCCGGTCCCGGGTGTCCTCCTCCGCCTGCTTGAGGACGGCGACGGTCTCCGGCGGCAGCACCTCCGAGGCGCCCATCGAGTTGATCCGCCACCGGCGGCCCGGGCCGGCGAGATCCGCGGCGACGTCCTCGATGATCCGCAGCAGCGCGCTGAGCTCCGGCTCGGGGCGGCGCAGGTTGTCGGTGGAGAGCATGAACAGCGTGACCACCTGCACGCCGGCGTCGTCGCACCAGCCCAGCAGGTCCACGATCTTGCTGGCGCCGCGGCGGTGCCCGTGGGCGACGTCCTCCAGGCCGATCGAGCGGGCCCAGCGCCGGTTGCCGTCCATGATCACGCCGACGTGCCGCGGGAGCTCCGCGCCGACGAGGGCACGGGCCAGCCGGTACTCGTAGACACGGGTCAGCGCGTCCCGGACGCTGCGCCGCACACCCACGACCGCTCACCCTAGGCCCCGGCCGGCGTCCCCGTGGGGGCGGCACGGCTCCCCTGGCAGCAAGCTCACATGCGGTGCGGATGACGCCGGACCTACGGCTCCGTAACCTCGGCCCATGACCACCCCGTCACCCCCCGATCGCGAACCCGTCCGGGTGGAGGCCGACAGCGCCGAGCTCGAGGCGCCGCGCGGCCAGGCGGTCGCCGCCGTCCTCGAGGAGGGTGCGCAGGTCGAGCGCGCGTGGACCGCCGAGGACTTCGCCGACCCGGACTGGAACCACCCCGACACCCGGCCCCGGATGCGCGGCTGGCTGCACCTTTTCTCGTTCTTCGGCGCGATCGTCGCGGGCGCGGTGCTGATCCCGCTGGCCTACGTCGAGAGCGCCCGCGCCGGCCTCTCGGTCACCCTCTACTGCCTCGCCATCTGCGGGCTGTTCGGCGTCAGCGCCCTGTACCACCGCCGCCGCTGGTCACCGCGCGGCTGGCGGATCATGAAGCGGCTCGACCACTCGATGATCTTCCTGTTCATCGCCGGCACCTACACGCCGTTCGCGCTGCTCGCCGTCGACCAGGTGACCGGGTTCTGGGTGCTGGCCGTGGTGTGGATCGGGGCGCTCTGCGGCGTGACGCTGAAGATGACCTGGCCGACCGCGCCGCGCTGGGTGGGGGTGCCGCTCTACATCGCCCTGGGCTGGGTCGCGGTGTTCGTCCTGACCGACATCCTGCACTTCGCGGGCGTCGCCTCGCTGGTGCTGCTGGCGGTCGGCGGGGTGCTCTACACCCTCGGCGGCATCGCCTACGGCGTGAAGAAGCCCAACCCCTGGCCGGGGACGTTCGGCTACCACGAGGTGTTCCACGCGATGACCGTCGTCGCCGCGATCTGCCACTACATCGCCGTCTACTTCGCGATGTACAACTCGCCGCTGACCTGAGCCAGGGCTAGGGCGTCGGCTCCGCCGGGGGCGCAGGCACCGGCTGCACAGGCGTGGGCACCACCGGCTCCGGCTCCACGGGGGCGGGGTCCACGGGGGCCGGCTCCACGGGTGCGGGGTCCACGGGTGCGGGACCCTGCTCGACCCAGGTCTCGCGGCCGAACTCGTCCCAGGTCAGCACCCGCTGCCGCTGCGGGAAGGCGTTGGCCGGCGCGGGCGGGTCGGCGTCGATGCGCTGCACCTCGTCGCCGTCCTCGGTGTACTCCGCCAGGTTGTCGATCGGCCGGCCGTCCTGGTCGTAGAGCAGCACGCCCTCGAGCGGCTCGCCGGTCGACGAGTACGGGTGGATGTTGGTGATCGGCGTGCCGTCCTCGTGCGCCAGCTCCGCGTCTCCGGGCTCGGGCCCGGGGTAGGAGGCCATGGCCGGCTCCGGCTGGCCGCCCGCGCCGAAGACCGCCACCAGCGCGAGCAGCGCCAGGGCCGCGTTCCCGGCCACCGCGAGCCGGGCCCGGCCCAGGGAGGGGTCCTCCCGCACGCGCAGGCCGCGCCGCACCGACCACGTGACGGCGGCGCCCGTCAGCAGCAGACCGATCAGCGGGCTGGTGCCGAACGTCGGCACCGGGAACGACGTGCTGCCGAGCAGCAGCGCGTCGAGGGCCACCAGGGCCGCCCAGGCGCGCACCACCCACCAGGCGGGCCGCAGTTCGGGCAGGAACTCCTGCACCGCGAGCCAGGGCCGGGAGCGCTGCGCCCGGGCGAGGCCGGCGGTCAGCTCGGCGTGCCAGGGGGTGCGCGCCGGCCCGGCCGGGGCACCGGCCGCGGGCGGCTCACCCAGACCGGCGGAGCGGCGCAGCTCGGCCGCGTACCCGGACGCGGGTCCGAGCCGGTCGGCCAGCGGTTCGCCACCCTCGGCGGCGACCTCGACGAGGTGCTCCTCCAGGTCCTCCAGCAGCTCGGCCACGCGCGCGGCCGGCAGGTCCGCCAGCGCGGCGCGCACCTGGCGGGCGTAGGCACGCACCTCGACGTCGGGCCCGGCGTGCGGGTCGGCGGTCATGCCGCCACCTCCTTCCGGGCGGCCAGCAGGGCCGCCATCGTGTCGGCGAACCCCGACCAGGTCTTCGCCGCGGCGTCCAGCTCGGCGCGGCCCGAGGCGTTCAGGCCGTAGTACTTGCGGTGCGGCCCCTCGACGGAGGGGACGACGTAGGACGTGAGGTGCCCGGCGGCGAACAGCCGGCGCAGCGTCCCGTACACGGAGGCGTCCGCGACGTCGTCCAGCCCGGCGGCGCGCAGCCGCCGGACGACGTCGTAGCCGTAGCCGTCCTCGTCGTCGAGGACGGCGAGGACGGCGAGGTCCAGCACGCCCTTGAGCAGCTGTGTCGTGTCCACCTATACCTCCGGTCCGGTGGCACGGACGGTACTGCGCACTGCGCACTAGTGGGCGCACCGGGGCCCGCCCCGGCGTGGCGCAGGGGGATCAGCTGAACGGCGGCCGGTCGTCCAGCCGCACCGACAGCCGGCCCGCGGCCCGCCACAGGCGCGCGGTGAGGTCGCGGTCGGCGTCGGTGACGAGGTTGCCCATGACCCGCAGCGCGACGGTCATCAGCGGGCGCGACCGCATGCCCACCGGCCCGGCTGCGGGCAGGAAGCGCGGGATGGTGAGCAGCCCGGCCAGCCGCCGCGCGATGGAGAAGGCCTCGCCGTAGTGCCGGCGCAGCGTCTCGGGCCACGCCGCCGACCAGTCGGGCTCGTCGAGCAGCTCCACGACCGTCCGGCCGGTCTCCAGGCCGTAGTCGATGCCCTCGCCGTTGAGCGGGTTCACGCAGCCCGCGGCGTCGCCGACCAGCGCCCAGTTGCGCCCGGCCACGCCCGAGACCGCTCCGCCCATCGGCAGGAGCGCCGAGGCCGGGAGCCGGACGTCGCCGTCGATGCCCCACTCCTCCCGGCGGGCGTCGGTGTAGCTCTCCAGCAGGGCCTTGAGCTGCACCCCGGCGGGCCGACGCGAGGTGGCCAGGGTGCCGACGCCGATGTTGACCTCGCCCGCCTCCGCGCCGAGCGGGAACACCCACCCGTAGCCCGACAGCAGCTCGCCCTCGACCCCGCGCAGCTCGAGGTGGGAGGAGATCCACTCGTCGTCGCTGCGGGACGAGCGCACGTAGCCGCGCGCGGCCACGCCGTAGGCGGTGTCCCGGTGCCACTCGCGGCCGAGCACCCGGCCCAGCGGGGAGCGCACCCCGTCGGCGACGACGAGCCTCCGGCACGCCACCGTGCTGCGCGTCCCGTCGGCCAGCTCGAACACGACGCCGCGGACCTCCTCGCCGTCGCGCTCGACGTCGACCGCTCGGGCGCCGTCCACCGCCGTGACGCCGTCGTCCAGGGCCACCTGCCGGATCCGCGCGTCGAGCTCGGTGCGCGGGACGGCGCTGCCGTGGTCGGGCAGGTCGCCGCCGGGCCAGGGCAGCTGCCACTCGCGGCCGAAGCCGGCGGCCCGCAGCCCGCGGTTGCGCGCCCTGCCGCGCGCCCAGTCGCCGAGATCGAGCCGGTCCAGCTCGGCGACCGCGCGCGGGGTCAGGCCGTCGCCGCAGGTCTTGTCGCGCGGGAAGACGGCAGCATCGGCGAGGACGACCTCGCGTCCCGCGCGGGCGGCCCAGGCAGCGGCGGCGGAGCCGGCCGGGCCCGCTCCCACCACGAGGACGTCGGTCGCGGCGGGGACGGGACTGGCGAGCACGTCGCCCAGTGTCCCTGGTCGGCCGACCGACGCCGCACGCGCTCAGCCGAACAGGGGGAACGCACCCGCCCGCACTCCGAGCTCCGCCCGGTCCTCGTCGGTCAGCGGCTCACGCCCCGTGCCGCGGCGGGCGGCGGTGACGTCGTCCCACCGCGACGGGAGCGACCCGTCCAGCAGCCCTTCGAGGACGCGGCGGACCTCGGCCAGCGGGCCGGGTCCCGGCCCCGGCCGGTCCAGGTGGGCGACCAGGTCGAGGTGGTGCACGGCCGCCTCCACCACGAGCGTGGCCAGCAGGTCCTCGACCTCCATCACCCAGCCCTGGGTGCGGACCAGCTCTCCCGCGGGCACCCGCCCGGCCGCCACCAGCACCGCCGCGGCGACCTCGGCGTAGTCCTCGACCAGGTCGGGGAAGTCCACGGCGGTGCTCGCGACCGCCCGGGTCCGGCGCAGCGCCTCGTCGTCGCCGGGCTCCGGCGGCGACCAGGCGCCCCAGTAGGTGACCGCGTCGCGGTCGGCGGGCCCGGGCGCGGGGGTGGCCAGGCCGACCAGCGCCCGCCGCGCGTCCCCGAGGAGGTGGAAGGCGAGGTCGTGCACGGCCCACCCGCGGCAGCCGGTGGGTGCCCACGCCTCGCCGTCCGCGGCCAGGTCGTGCAGCAGCCCGGCGAGATCCGCGTACGCGGTGCGCAGCAGGTCCAGACGGTCGGTCATCCGCGCAGCCTCGCAGACCTCCCCGCCTGCGGCGCCTCGCCCATCACCCCGCCTGCGGCCTCGCGTCCATCACCCCGCCTGAGGCCCCCGCGCCCGGACCTCCTCGACCGAGGCCATGGCCGCCCGCAGCTCGGCCAGCCACTCCTCGGCGTTGCTGCCGACCAGGCGGACCGCCCAGACCAGCGCCTCCGAGCGGGACCGGGCGACGCCGGCGTCCACGAGGGTGTCGAGGACGAGCCGCTCGGGCTGGCGCAGCCGGGTCATCACCGGAACCGAGAGGGTGGTGAAGACCTCACGGGTGCCGCCGCAGGCGGCGCCCCACGCCACGGAGCGGCCGTACCGCTCCTGCGCTGCGTCGGCGATCGCCATCCGCTCGCGGCGGGTGTCCTCGCGGAAGCGGGCGATCCGGCCGGCCTGCGCGGCGGCGGGGTCCCCCTCACCCGCGGCGGGCTCGGGCAGCGTGCCGATGACGGCGATCTCGTCCCGGTCGATGACCAGCTCGACCGGCCCGGTGAACCAGGCATCGGGCAGCCGGCCGGCGAACCAGCCGGCCACCTCGGCGCGCTCCACCGGGGGTGCGTCCTGCCCACGGCCACCCTGCCCACGGCCACCCGGCCCGCGGCCGCGTCCGCGGCGGAAGGCGGCGGCGAGGTCCGGGCCGACATCGGCGAATCGGGATGCGTGCATGGCGGCCTCCTCGGCAGCGGTGATTACACGCTTACGCGCGTAGGCCGATCAGCCGGGGAGGGCAGCCCCCTCGTTCCGCCTGCGGCGAACGGCGCCGGGGCCCCTGCTGTGGTACCGGGGCCGCTCCCGCCGGCGCGACGTCACCCTGACCGGCCCGCATCAGCCCTGGGCCGAGGGGTTCTCCGGCCGGGTGTCGCCGTCGCGCGGCGGCTCGATCGCCAGCGGCGCCCGGCGCAGCGTGTCCAGCAGCTCCTGACCCGGCTCGTCGCGTGCATCGAGGCCGGAGAGGTCGTCGGGGACGAGCACCTCGTCCTCCGGGTCGAAGCTGCGCGGCAGCTTCTTGAGGTGCCCGGACATCGACTTCACCAGCAGCGCCGTGGCGATCAGGAGCACGACGATCAGCAGCAGCCCGAGCGGGCCGGCCTTGCCGACGTCCTCGGGCAGCTGGTCGGCGGCCAGGACGGTCTGGACGGCGGTGCTCATCGGACTCCCACCTCGCTGCGCAGGCCGGCGAACAGGTCGTCCTCCGGCGAGGGTGCGTCGACCAGGGACCGGGCCAGCTCGTAGTCCTCGGTCGGCCAGATCTGCTGCTGGGTCTCGATCGGGCAGGCGAACCAGCGGCCCAGCGGGTCGATCTGGGTGGCGTGCGCGATGAGCGCGGCGTCGCGGACGGCGAAGTACTCCCCGCACGGCACCCGGGTCGTGACCCGGTGCGACATGTCGCGGGCCGGGTCCCAGTTCGCCAGCCACTCCGTGTACGGCGACTCCGCCCCCGTGGCGAGGATCGCCTCGTGCAGCGCCTTCGTCCGGGGCAGCGTGAAGCTCATGTGGTAGTAGAGCTTGCTCGGCTGCCAGGGCTCGCCGAGCTCCGGGTACCGGTCCGGATCGCCGGCCGCCTCGAAGGCGTGCATCGAGATCTCGTGCGTCTTGATGTGGTCGGGGTGCGGGTAGCCGCCGCGCTCGTCGTAGGTGGTGACGACCTGCGGCTTGAACCGGCGGATCAGCGCCACGAGCGGCGCGGCGGCCTCCTCGACCGGCACGAGCGCGAAGCAGCCCTCCGGCAGCGGGGGCAGCGGGTCGCCCTCGGGCAGGCCGGAGTCGACGAAGCCGAGGAACTCCTGCTCGATGCCGAGGATGTCGCGGGCCTTGGCCATCTCCTCGGCGCGGATCTGCGGCAGCCGCTCCCACACCTCGGGACGGTCCATCGCCGGGTTGAGCACGGAGCCGCGCTCGCCACCGGTGCAGGTGGCGACCATGACGCGCACCCCCTCGGCGACGTACTTGGCCATGGTGGCGGCGCCCTTGCTCGACTCGTCGTCCGGATGGGCGTGGACGGCGAGCAGGCGCAGCTGGTCGGGTCGGGTCACCGGTGCATCATCCCCCGTCCCGGCGGAATGCCGGTGGGTGCTCCCGGCGCGCGGTCCGAGACCGCGCTGGTCGGTCCCCCGGACGGGGGAGATGTGCTCTCGGTCACGCCCGATCCGGTAGCGTTCCGCATCTCCGGGGGCCGCCCCGGATCCGTGCATGCGGCCCGAGCCCGGTGTTAGCTTGGCCGTTCGTCCACCGGCCGTCCCCGCACGGGGGCGGCCTCCCGATTCTCAGGAGTCCGTCGTGTCCACCCCCACTGACGAGCAGGACCAGGGCGTCTGGCTGACGCAGGACGCCTACGACCGCCTCAAGGCCGAGCTCGACCAGCTGGTGGCGAACCGTCCGGCCATGGCCGCCGAGATCAACGCGCGCCGCGAAGAGGGCGACCTCAAGGAGAACGGCGGCTACCACGCCGCCAAGGACGAGCAGGGCAAGCAGGAGGGCCGCATCCGGCAGCTCACCGACCTGCTGCGCAAGGCACGTGTCGGCGAGCCGCCCTCGACGGCGACGAACGCCGCCCTCGGCACCGTCATCACCATCCGCTTCGCCGGCGACGACGACACCGAGAAGTTCCTGCTCGGCTCGCGCGAGATCGCCGGCACCACCGACCTGACCGTCTACTCCCCTGAGTCGGCGCTGGGTGCGGCGATCATGGGTGCCGCGCCGGGCGCGACGGTGACCTACCAGGCGCCCAACGGCCGCGACATGACCGTCGAGGTCGTCGGCGTCGAGCCCTTCGTCCCCTGACCCGCACCGTGACCCGCTCGCGTCGGGCAGAGAACACCGGCTTCGCGTGCGTGCACTGCGCGATCCCGGTGCCCGCCAACACCGACGGGCACTACCGCAACCACTGCCCGTACTGCCTGTGGTCGCTGCACGTCGACGAACTGCCCGGCGACCGCGCCAGCGAGTGCCGGCAGCCGATGGAGCCGATCGGGCTGGTCGAGAAGTCGGGCAAGGGCTGGCAGGTGGTCCACCGCTGCACGACGTGCGGCCACCGCCAGCCCAACCGGCTGGTCCGCGAGGGCTCGGCGCCCGACGACCTGGACCTGGTGCTCGCGCTCCCCTGGCTGTGACACCGCGCTCGTGACACCGCGCTCGTGACACCGCGCTTCTCCGGACCGCACCGCGGCCACGACCCGTCCCCGGGCGACCGTCCTCCCTCAGCGCAGCGCGTCCTCCCTCACCGCACACCACGAGGGAGGACGCGCGACGATCAGGTCACCTGATCCCAGCGCGGGGAGTCAGCGCAGCCCGCGGCGCTCGAGCAGCGGGGTCGGGTCGGCGTCGCGGCCGCGGACGGCGCGGAAGGCGTCCATCGGGTCGATCGAGCCGCCTACGGCCAGCAGCTTCTCGCGGAACGCGTCCCCGTTCGCGCGGGTCAGCCCACCGTTCTCCTTGAACCACTCCACGGTGTCGGCGTCGAGGACCTCCGACCAGATGTAGGAGTAGTAGCCGGCCGAGTAGCCCCCGGCGAAGACGTGGTTGAAGTACGTCGTCCGGTAGCGCGGCGGCACGAGATCGGAGGCGACGCCGGCCTGCTCCAGCGCGGCCCGCTCGAACGCGACCGGGTCGTCGATCTCGGCGTCGGGCGCGACGCGGTGCCACGCCTGGTCCAGCAGCGTGGCGGCCAGGTACTCCAGCGTCGCGAAGCCCTCGCCCCACAGGCGGGCCGCCTCGACGGCCTCCACCGCCGAGGCGGGGATCGGCTCCCCGGTCTCGACGTGGCGGGCGTAGTGCGCGAGCACCTCGGGCCAGGTCGCCCACATCTCGTTGACCTGGCTGGGGAACTCGACGAAGTCGCGCGGGACGCTGGTGCCCGCGAACCGCGGGTAGGTCACCGCGGAGCTCAACCCGTGCAGCGCGTGCCCGAACTCGTGGAACAGCGTGTCCACCTCGTCCAGCGTGAGCAGCGCCGGTGTGCCCTCCGGCGGGCGGGACACGTTGAGGTTGTTCACCACGACCGGTGAGGTGCCGAGCAGCCGGGACTGGGTGACGAAGGAGTTCATCCACGCGCCGCCGCGCTTGCCCTCGCGGGCGAAGTAGTCGCCCAGGTAGAGCCCGACCGCGCTCCCGTCGGCGTCGGTGACCTCCCACACCCGGACGTCCGGGTGGTAGCCGGGCAGGTCGGGGCGCGGGGTGAAGCGGAAGCCGTAGAGCAGCCCGGCGGCGTGGAAGACACCGTCGACCAGCACGCGGTCCAGCTCGAAGTAGGGCCGCAGCGCACCGGTGTCGACGGCGTAGCGCTCGGCACGCACCTGCTCGCTGTAGAACGCCCAGTCCCACGGGGCGAGCTCCACGCCGTCGCGGGCGGCGACCTCGGTGAGCACCGCGGCCTCCGCCTCGGCGTTGGCCACCGACGCCGGCACCATCGAGGCGAGCATCGCGTCCACCGCCTCGGTGGTGCGGGCGGTCTGGTCGGCGAGCACGAGGTCGGCGTGGGTGTCGAAGCCGAGCAACCGGGCGCGCTCGGCCCGCAGCAGCGCGATGCGGACCGCGACCGGACCGTTGTCGTGCTCGCCCGAGGAGGCACGGCCCACCGACGCCTCGTGCACCCGGCGGCGCAGCTCCCGGTCGCGCAGCTTGGCCAGCAGCGGCTGGCGGGTCGGCAGGAGCAGCGGCAACAGCCAGCCCTCCAGGTCGCGGTCGGCCGCGGCGGTGCGGGCCGCGGCCACCTCCTCGCCGCTGAGCCCGGCCAGCTCCTCGACGTCGGTCACGTGCACCGCCGCCGCCTCCATGGCCAGCTGCACGTTCTGGCCGAAGGTGGTCGTCAGGCCGGAGAGCTCCTGGTTCAGCTCGGTCAGGCGGGCCCGGCCCGCCTCGTCCAGCTGCGCGCCGGAGAGCCGGAAGTCCAGGTGGTAGCGCTCCACCAAGCGGACCTGCTCCGCGTCCAGCCCCAGCTCGTGCCGCGCCTCGTGCACCGCGTCGATGCGCGCGAAGAGCGCCGGGTCCAGCCGCAGGGCGTCCGAGTGGGCCGCCGACAGCGGCGCGATCTCCCGCTCGATCTCCCGCAGCCGCGGCGAGGACACCGACGAGGTCAGGTTGCCGAACACGCTCCAGGCCCGGACGAGCAACCGGCCCGAGCGCTCCATCGCCGCGACGGTGTTCTCGAAGCCCGGCGGCTCCTCGGACCCGACGATCGCCGCCACCTCGGCCCGCTGCTCGGCCATCCCGGCCAGCAGCGCCTCCCGGCAGTGCTCGGGGGTGATCTCGCCGAACGACGGCAGCCCGAAGGGCAGCGGCGAGGGGCGGAACAGCGGGTTGTCGGCGGTCACCGGGGCAGCGTCTGCGGCGTTCATCGGGAGCACTACATCGCGATCCCCCGCATCCCACCCGCTCCGGGAGCGACCACCCGGTCGATCATCGTCATCCGGTCGCCCGCCACGCCGGAGAGGCCGACCGGATGACGATGATCAACAACTGGGGAGGAGTGCGGACCTCAGCGCGCGGCGGTCCGGCGGTAGACGCGCACCGACAGCGGCACGAACACCGCGAGGATCACGGCGGTCCACAGCAGCGTGTAGAGCACCGGGTTCTGCAGCGGCCAGGCGTCGGGCACCGGCGCCCCAGGGACGGTGTTGCCGAACAGCTCGCGCGCCCCCTGCACGACCGTGGACACCGGGTTCCACTCCGCGAAGGTCCGGAGCACCGACGGGAAGGACTCCAGCGGCACGAACGCGTTCGACGCGAACGTCAGCGGGAAGATGACCATGAAGCTGGCGTTGTTCACGACCTCCGGCGTGCGGACCAGCAGCCCGACCAGCGCCATCAGCCAGCTGATCGCGTACGCGAAGACCAGCAGCAGGAGGAACCCGCCGAGCGCCTCGACGACCGAGGAGTTGATCCGCCAGCCGACGGCGAGGCCGGTCAGCGCCATGACGGTGATCGAGATGACGTTCAGCCCGGCGTCCGCGACCGTCCGCCCGATGAGCACCGCCGCACGGGACATCGGCAGCGACCGGAACCGGTCGATGAGCCCTTTCTGCAGGTCCTCGGCGATCGAGGCACCGGTGACCGTGGACCCGAAGACGACGGTCTGGGCGAAGATCCCCGGCAGCAGGAACTCGGCGTAGTTGATGCCCGGGGGCAGGTTGATCGCGCCGCCGAAGACGTACCGGAACAGCAGCACGAACATGATCGGCGACAGGGTCGCGAAGACGATCAGGTCGGGCACCCGCTTGACCTTGATCAGGTTGCGCTTGGTGATGACGGCGCTGTCGGACAGCGTCGCGGCGAGGCTGCTCATCGGACTCCTCCGGTGACGGCCGGCTCGGCCGGCTGCTCGTGGTCGGTGCCGACCTCTTCGGCCGCGTGCCCGGTCAGGGCCAGGAAGACGTCGTCGAGGTCGGGCCGGCGCAGGCCGATGTCGAAGATCTGCGCGGTCGCGCCGTCGAGCCGGCGCAGCGCCTCGGCCAGCACGTCGGCGCCGCCGCTGACCGGCATCGAGAAGCGCCGGCTCGCGACGTCGACGTTCGGCTCGTCGACGCCGAGCGGGCGCAGCGCCTCGACCATCCCGGGCAGCGCCGCGGCGTCGGTGACGGTGAACTCGAGCCGCTCCCCGCCCACCTGGGCCTTCAGCTCGTCGGCGGTGCCGCGGGCGATGACCTGGCCGCGGTCGATGACGACCATGCGGTCGGCCAGCCGGTCGGCCTCCTCCAGGTACTGGGTGGTGAGCAGGATCGTGGTGCCGCCGTCGGCCAGCTCGGCGATGAACTCCCACATCGCCAACCGGCTGCGCGGGTCGAGCCCCGTGGTCGGCTCGTCCAGGAACAGCACCCGGGGCCGGTTGATCAGCGACGCGGCGATGTCCAGCCGCCGCCGCATGCCCCCGGAGTAGGTCTTCGCCGGGCGGTTGGCGGCGTCCACGAGGTCGAAGCGCTCCAGCAGCTCGCCCGCCCGCGTGCGCGCCTCCGCCTTGGGCAGGCGGTAGAGCCGGCCCACCATCTCCAGGTTCTCGAACCCGGTCAGGTACTCGTCCACCGCGGCGTACTGGCCGGTGAGCCCGATCGCGGCGCGGACGGCGTCGGCGTCACGGACCACGTCGAGCCCGGCCACCTCCGCCCGGCCCTCGTCGGCCGCCAGCAGCGTGGTCAGGATCCGCACCACGGTGGTCTTGCCGGCACCGTTCGGGCCGAGCAGCCCGAGCACGGACCCCTCGGCGACGGTCAGGTCGACCCCGTCGAGCGCGGTGGTGGCACCGAAGCGCTTGACGAGGCCCTCGACAACGATCGCGTCGTTCATGCCGGCCACGCTAGGGCCGGGTACCGACAGTTCCCGAGAGCTTTTCGCGGACGGCGGTCGAGTTGCAGCGGTGGCATGCCGATGACGACCGCGCCGGAGCCGGGAACTCATCGGCCGACGAACGGGAACCCGCCGACGAGCGCCCCGTTCCCGGCGTCGGCGTCGTACCGTTCCTGGGGTGACGGACACCGCCGGAGTCGCTACCGGACCGACCACCCCTTCCCCCGCTGCCACGACCCTGGGCGAGCTGCGCGCGAGCGGCGCCGTCCCGCGCCCGGTCAAGGCCGAGATCCGCGCCAACCTGCTCGCCCGCCTCGGCCGCGGCGAGCCCAGCCTGCCGGGCATGGTGGGCTTCGAGGACACCGTGCTGCCCGAGGTCGAGCGGGCGCTCATCGCCGGCCACGACCTGGTGCTCCTGGGCGAGCGCGGCCAGGGCAAGACCCGGCTGATCCGGACCCTCGTCGGCCTGCTCGACGAGTGGACGCCCGTCCTGGTCGGCAGCGAGCTCAACGAGCACCCGCTGGCCCCGATCAGCGTCTGGGCCCACCGGCAGATCGCCGAGCACGGCGACGCCACGCCGGTCGGCTGGCTGCACCGCAGCGAGCGGTTCGGGGAGAAGCTCGCGACCCCCGACACCAGCGTCGGCGACCTCATCGGCGACGTCGACCCGATCAAGGTCGCCGAGGGCCGCACGCTCGGCGACCCGGAGACGGTGCACTACGGGCTGGTCCCGCGCACCAACCGCGGCATCTTCAGCGTCAACGAGCTGCCCGACCTCGCCGAGCGGATCCAGGTCGCCCTGCTCAACGTCCTGGAGGAGCGGGACATCCAGATCCGCGGCTACCGGGTGCGGCTGCCGCTGGACCTGCTGCTGGTCGCCAGCGCCAACCCCGAGGACTACACGAACCGCGGGCGGATCATCACCCCGCTCAAGGACCGGTTCGGCGCCGAGGTGCGCACCCACTACCCGATCGAGCTCGCCGACGAGATCCGGCTGCTGCAGCAGGAGGCGCAGACCTCCGCGCTGGGCGGCGACGGGCACTCCGCACCCCTCGTGCCCGAGCACCTGGTGGAGATCGTCGCCCGCTTCACCCGGCTGGTCCGCGAGTCCAGCCACGTCGACCAGCGCTCCGGCGTCAGCGCCCGGTTCGCCATCGCCGGGCTGGAGACCGTCGCCGCCTCCGCCGTCCGCCGGGCCGCGATCGCCGGGGAGACCCGGCCGGTGGCCCGCGTGGTCGACCTGCCCAGCGTCGTCCCGGCCAGCCGCGGCAAGGTGGAGTTCGCCGACTCCGGCAGCGACAACGACGACGACCGCGAGCTGGAGATCCTGGACCACCTGCTCCGCCAGGCGACCGCCCAGACGTTCCGGGCGCGCTGCGCGGGCCTGGACCTCACCGGGCTCCAGGAGCACTTCACCGGCGGCGAGACGGTCGAGTCCGGGGAGCTGGTCAGCGCACCGGCGCTGCTCGGGCAGCTCGGCACGATCCCGAAGCTGGCCGAGCTGCTGGGCCGCCTCGGCGTCCCGGAGGGCGAGCAGTCGGCCGAGCAGGCGGCGGCCGCGGTCGAGTTCGCGCTCGAGGGCCTGTACCTGACCCGGCGGCTGGCGAAGGACACCGACGGCGGCCGCACGATCTACGGGGCCTGAGGTGACCACCCGCCGCGGGCCCAAGGGGTACCGCTACGGACGCTGGCGCGGCGGGCCCGACCCGCTCGCCCCGCCCTACGACCTCGGCAACGCCGTCGACGAGATCGGCGACTCCGTCCTGGCCGGCAGCGGGGTGCGCGAGGCGCTGCGCGAGCTGCTGCGCCGCGGCGCCGAGGGCCGGCGCGGCCTCGACGACCTGCGCCGCTCGGTGCGCGAGCGGCTGCGCAAGGCGCGCACCGCCGGCCGGATGGACGGCACCCTGCAGGAGGTCCGCGAGCTGCTGGACCGCGCCGTCGAGGCCGAGCGCCGGGAGCTCTTCCCCGATCCCGACGACGCCGCCCGGCTGGCCGAGGGCGAGCTCGACGCACTGCCCGAGGACACGGCGGGCGCGGTGCGCGCGCTCAAGGACTGGCAGTGGCGGTCGGAGGAGGCGCGCCAGGCCTACGAGCAGATCCAGGACCTGCTCCGCAAGGAGGTGCTCGACAGCTCCTTCGCCTCGATGAAGCAGGCGCTGGAGAACGCCGGCGAGCAGGACATGCAGGCGATCAAGGACATGGTCGCCGACCTCTCCCAGCTGGTCGACGCGCACAACCGCGGCGAGGACACCGACGAGCGGTTCGCCGACTTCATGGAGAAGCACGGCCAGTTCTTCCCCGACGACCCGCAGTCGGTCGAGGAGCTCATCGACTCCCTCGCCCGGCGCGCCGCCGCGCAGGAACGCATGATGGCCGGGCTCTCCCCCGAGCAGCGGGCCGAGCTCGCCGACCTCATGGCCCAGACCATGGGAGGACATGGGGCTGGCCAGCGAGATGGCCCACCTCGGCGACGCGCTGCGCCAGGCCCGCCCCGACCTGCCGTGGGGACGACGGGGCCAGGTGCCCGACGGCGAGCAGGCGCTCGGCATGGGCGACGCCACCTCCGCCGTCGCCGAGCTCGCCGACCTGGAGGCGTTGTCCAACCAGCTCTCCCAGGGCTACGCCGGCGCCTCGCTGGCCGACATCGACGAGGAGCTGCTCGAGCGGGCGCTCGGCCGGCCCGCCGTCGACGACCTCGCCGCGCTGCGCCAGATGGAGACCGAGCTGGAGCGGCAGGGCTACCTCAACCGCTCCGGCGGCAAGCTGGAGCTCTCCCCCAAGGCGGTGCGCCGGCTCGGGGCGACGGCGCTGCGCCGGGTGTTCGCCCAGCTCGACGCGGCGGGCCGCGGGGACCACGACGTCGCCGACGCGGGTGCGGCGGGCGAGCTCACCGGCAGCTCCCGGGAGTGGCGGTTCGGCGACGAGCAGCCGCTGGACGTCGTCCGCACGGTGAAGAACGCCGTGCTGCGGACGGCGCACGAGCCCACGCGGGAGCACGACCGCCGGGTGCGCATCGCCGTGGAGGACTTCGAGGTCGTCGAGACCGAGCGGCGCACCGGTGCGGCCGTCGCGCTGCTGGTCGACCTCTCGTACTCCATGGCGCTGCGCGGCACCTGGGGTGCGGCGAAGTCCACCGCCATGGCGCTGCACTCGCTGGTCACCACCCGCTTCCCCCAGGACGCGATCGAGATCATCGGGTTCGCCTCGACCGCCCAGGTGCTCAAGCCCTCGACGCTGGCCGAGCTCTCGGTGGACACGCTGCAGGGCACCAACCTGCAGCACGGCCTCATGCTCGCCCGGCGGTTCCTGGCCCGGCACCACGACGCGGAGCCGGTGGTCCTGGTGGTCACCGACGGCGAGCCGACCGCGCACCTGGAGGACGACGGGACGCCGTTCTTCTGCTGGCCGCCGATGCCCGAGACGATCGCCCGCACGGTGGCCGAGGTCGAGCGGGTGGCCCGGTCCGGCGCCACGGTCAACGTGTTCGCCCTCGACCCCGACCCGGGTCTCGTGCACTTCGTCCACGACCTCACCGAGCGGGCCGGCGGCCGGGTGTTCACGCCCGACAGCGACCGGCTGGGCGAGTTCGTCGTCGCCGACTACCTGCGGTCCCGGCGCGGCCGCAGGAGCCGCTGACGGCACCCGCACGGCGGGCTCCTCCTCCCGGGGGACACCGGTCCGACCTGCGGGTCCGGTCCGGATAGCCTCGGGACGGGAGACCGACGGGGGGAGGCACCGTGACCCGAGCGACCGTGGCCCGGCGGCTGGCGACCGGGGCCGCCTACGGCGGTGGCGGGGTCGGCCTGGCCGGTGCCGCCCTGTTCGCGC
This sequence comes from Blastococcus sp. TML/C7B, assembly GCF_016612845.1. Classification (NCBI taxonomy): domain Bacteria; kingdom Bacillati; phylum Actinomycetota; class Actinomycetes; order Geodermatophilales; family Geodermatophilaceae; genus Blastococcus; species Blastococcus sp. TML/C7B. The sequence goes on from NZ_JAEOAA010000001.1 coordinate 319,394, forward strand.
TCATCCGCGAGGAGGCCCGCGCCGCGCGGCGCCGCGTCGACGCCCGCCGTGAGCCCGATCCGCCCTCCGGCAACGGGATCTACGGCGGCGGCCGCGGGAAGCCGATCCGCTTCACCGTGCTCGGCGACTCCAGCGCCGTCGGTCTCGGCGTGGAGCGGGCCGCGCAGACCCCGGGCGTGCTCATCGCCTCGGCGCTGGCCGAGCTCGCCGAGCGGCCGGTGCGGCTCACCCGGCTGGCCGTGTCCGGCGCGAAATCCCCGCAGCTGGACGCCCAGGTGGACGCCGCGCTCGAGGAGCGGCCCGACGTCGCGCTGATCATGATCGGCGCCAACGACGTCACCAGCCGGACCCGGCCGGCGGTCTCGGTCCGCCACCTCGGGGACGCCGTCCGCCGGCTCACCGCGGCCGGCGCGGAGGTCGTCGTCGGCACCTGCCCGGACCTCGGCACCATCCGGCCCATCCGCCAGCCGCTGCGCACGCTCGCGCGGCGCTGGAGCCGGCAGATGGCCGCGGCGCAGACGATCGCCGTCGTCGAGGCCGGCGGGCGCACCGTCTCGCTGGGCTCGGTGCTCGGGCCCTCGTTCGCCACCGACCGCTCGCTGTTCAGCCGGGACGAGTTCCACCCGAGCGCCTACGGCTACGCGCACGCCGCCGCGGTGATCCTGCCGTCGGTGGCCGACGCGCTCGGCGTGTGGCCGGAGTCGGCCGACCGCCGTCGCGGCCCCCGCCGCCGCGACACCGTGCGGCCGGTCGCCAGCGCGGCCGCCCGCGCCGCCAGCCGGCCCGGCAGCGAGGTGCAGCCCGCCGAGGTCCCCGGCACCGACACCGGCCCCTGGGGCGGCTGGGCGCTGCTGCGCCGCCGTCGTCCCCCGGAGCTGCCGGCGCCGGACGAGTCCGACCGGGAGCCGGTCGCCCCCTGACCGCGCGCGTGACGCGGGCCACAGACGGTCCCGCGGTGTGCCGGGGCTCATAACCCGGAAAGCGGCCGGGGTAGTTTCAGAGGCGACCCGACGTCCGGCGACCGTGGCCGGACCCCCTCATCGTGGAGGACCCATGCCCGAAGCAGTCATCGTCTCGACCGCGCGCTCGCCCATCGGCCGTGCCTTCAAGGGCTCCCTGAAGGACATGCGCCCCGACGACCTCGCCGCGACCATCGTCAAGGCCGCCCTCGACAAGGTCCCGGCTCTCGACCCGCGCGACGTCGACGACCTCATGCTGGGCGTCGGCCTCCCCGGCGGCGAGCAGGGCTACAACATGGGCCGCGTCGTCAGCGTCCTCATGGGCATGGACCACCTGCCCGGGACGACGATCACCCGCTACTGCTCCTCGTCGCTGCAGACCACCCGCATGGCGCTGCACGCCATCAAGGCCGGCGAGGGTGACGTGTTCATCTCCGCGGGCGTGGAGATGGTCTCCCGCTTCGTGAAGGGCAACAGCGACGGCCTGCCGGACACGAAGAACCCCGTCTTCGAGCAGGCGCAGGCCAAGGCCGCCAAGGACGCCGAGAGCGGCGCCGAGACGTGGGAGGACCCGCGCGAGAACGGCGAGCTCCCCGACGTCTACATCGGCATGGGCCAGACCGCCGAGAACCTCGCGCTGATACCAAGGGCGTCACCCGCCAGGAGATGGACGAGTACGCCGCGCGCAGCCAGAACCTGGCCGTCGAGTCGATCGACAACGGCTTCTGGGCCCGCGAGATCACCCCGGTCACCACGCCCGACGGCACCGTCGTCAGCCAGGACGACGGCCCGCGTCGCGGCACCACCGTCGAGGGCCTGTCCGGCCTCAAGCCGGCCTTCCGCCCCAACGGCCGGGCCACCGCCGGCAACGCCTGCCCGCTGAACGACGGCGCGGCCGCCGTGGTCGTCATGAGCGACACCAAGGCCGCCGAGCTGGGCCTGACCCCGCTGGCCCGCATCGTCTCCACCGCCGTCACCGGCCTCTCGCCGGAGATCATGGGCTACGGCCCGGTCGACGCCTCGAAGCTCGCCCTCAAGCGGGCCGGCATGACCATCGACGACATCGACCTCGTCGAGATCAACGAGGCGTTCGCCGCTCAGGTCATCCCGAGCTACCGGGACCTGAACATCGACATCGACAAGCTGAACGTCAACGGTGGCGCCATCGCCGTCGGCCACCCGTTCGGCATGACCGGTGCCCGCATCACCGGCACGCTCATCAACGGCCTGCAGACCCGGGACAAGACCTTCGGGCTGGAGACCATGTGCGTCGGTGGCGGCATGGGCATGGCGATGGTGCTCGAGCGCCTCTCCTGATCCAGCGCTGACCGCAGCGGCCCGGCTCCCTCTGGGAGCCGGGCCGCTGTGCGTTCCGGGCCGTGCCGGCCCGGAGACGACCGTGGCCCGGCCCCTCGCGGGGACCGGGCCACGGTCGGTTCGTGCCGGGGTGCGACTACTCGCGCAGGTAGCTGAGCAGTCGCAGGATCTCGACGTACAGCCAGACGACCGTGACGAGCAGGCCGAAGGCGACGTACCAGGCGAACTTCGCCGGGGCCCCGCGGCGGATGGCCTCGTCGGCCAGGTCGAAGTCCATGAGCAGCAGGAACGCCGCGATGCCGATCATGACCAGGCTGAACAGGATGCCCAGCGGGCCGTCGCTGCGGATGCCCAGGCCGTCGTCCAGCCAGAAGTAGGACACGAAGTTGGCGAGCATGAGCACCAGGGCGCCGATGAGCGCACCGAACACCCAGCGGGTCAGCTTCGGGGTCACCCGGACGGCACCGGTCTTGTAGACCACGAGCATGCCGCCGAAGACACCGAAGGTGCCGATCAGCGCCTGGATCACGATGCCGGGGTAGACGGTGTTGAAGGCCTCGCTGATCGCGCCGAGCGCGACACCGTAGAGGGCGCCGTAGCTGAGGGTCGCGATCGGGTTGGCGATCTGCTTGAACGAGATCACCAGGCCGAGCACGAGCGCGACGAGGATGGCCGGGATGGCCAGGCCCCACGCCGCGTCACCGGGGGCGGCCCACACGGCCGCCGCGGCGAGCACCGTCACCAGGAACGACAGGCCGGTCTTGGTGACGACGTCGTCCATCGTCATGTACCGCGTCGTCGTCGCCGCATAGGGCGAGGGGGCGGCGTACGGGTCCGCCGTCGGGGCGCCGTACTGGGGCTGGGCACCCCAGGCGGTGGCCTGCTGGCCGTTGCCGGCGCCGAGGCCCCGGAACGCCGGGTTGCTGCTGGGCATCGTCATCTCCTCGAGGTGACCGCTGGATCGTGGGGTACACGGTGGTGCACTCCACTCGGTCAGGTCAACGCACCGAGGGCCTGCGTAGTTCCGGCGTGTCGCGGGTTTCCCGCGGGGGTTGCCGCGGCGGCGGGGGCCGGGTGCATCCGGCCCCCGCCGCCGTCGTGCGCGCGGCTCAGGCGACGGCCGCCATCCCGCCGCCGTGCCCGGTCCCGCCGGCGTTCCCCGTGCCGCCGCCGTTGCCGTTGCCGCCGGAGTTGCCCGGGCCGGCCAGGGTCAGCGTGGCGTAGGCGATCGCGTCGGCGTTCTCGTCGAGCACCTGCAGGTCCAGGTTCGCGAGATCGTCGCAGGCCGAGTGGTAGCAGGGGTCGTACGCCTCCCCCGCCGTCCCGCCGTAGCGCGCCGCCTGCTCGGGGGTCTTGACGCCCTCGGCGCCGGTGAACAGGCCACCGGACGGGATGCCGGCCGACGCGAACGCGTCGTAGTCGCTGCGGCCGTCGAACTCGGTGTCCTCGTGCGCCAGCCCGCGGGCGTCGTAGAACTCCTCGAAGAGCCGCTCGATCGCGCCGGACTCCGGCGTCACGAAGCCCTCGGGCGCCTCGAAGTCCGAGCCGTCACCGTCGTAGACGAAGCGGGCGAAGTTCGGCGAGCCGACCATGTCGAAGTTCAGGTAGGAGCCGATGCGGGCGAGCTCGTCCTCGGGCAGCGAGTCGACGTAGTGCTGCGAGCCGACCAGGCCCAGCTCCTCGGCACCCCACCAGGCGAACCGCACCGGGTGGTCCGGCCGGGTCTTCCGCAGGTTCTCGGCGACCTCGAGGATCGCCGCGCTGCCGCTGCCGTTGTCGTTGATCCCCGGGCCCTCGGTGACCGAGTCGAGGTGGCCACCGACCACGACGACGCCGTCCGGGTCCTTGCCGGGCAGCTCGGCGACGACGTTCTCGGTGGTGCGCAGCTCGCTGACGGCCTGCAGGTCGATGGCGAGCGTCGTCCCCACCAGGGTCGGGCCGAGGGCCGCGGTGGTGTCGAGGACCGGGATGCCGACGGGGGTCCCGACGGTGCCGCCGATCAGCCCCTCGCGGTCCGGCGCCGCGCCGTCGTTGAAGATGACCGCGCCGGCCGCCCCGGCGGCCTCGGCGTTGGCCGCCTTGACCCCGAAGTCGCAGGTGCCACGCTTGATCAGCGCGATCGCGCCGGCGACCTCGGGGCCGAAGTCGGCCGCCTCGCAGCCGCTGTCGGCGCCGGCGATGTCCACCGCGACGGCGACCGCCTCGACCGCGCCGGAGCCGGAGAGGCTCATGTCCTGGAAGTCGGTGCCGTAGGCGTACGTGGCCGGCGCCGGCGCCGTCTGGCGCAGCGTCGGCTCCGCGGTGAGCTGGTAGAAGGGGAACTCGAACTCCTGCCGGTGCACGGTGTAGCCCGCGGCCTCCAGCCGGGACTCCACGTAGTCCGCGGACGCCGTGTAGCCGGTGGTGCCGGATGCGCGGTTGCCGTCGTGCGCGTCGGCGATGCCCTGGAAGGCCGCGAGGTGCTCCTGCACCCCCGCGACGGTCACGCACTCCAGCAGCTTGTCGATGCTGTTGTTGGTCCGCTGCTCGCACGCGTTGCCGCCGGCCTGCGCCGGCCCGGCGGCGACGATCGCCCCGGTGGCCGCCAGCAGCCCGGCCGCGGAGGTGGCGACGAGCCGCGCTCGGCGGCTCGGACGGGCATGGGTCATGGGGTCCCCCGGGGATCGTCTCGTCGGTCGCGCTCGTACGGACGGCTCAACGAGCCCGGCGCGCGGGGGTGACGGACGGAGTGCCCCCGGTCGGGTTCGAACCGACACTCGGACCCTTTTAAGGGGTCTGCCTCTGCCAGTTGGGCTACGGGGGCGGGCGGGCCGCGGTGCAGGGCTGCACGCTAGCGCCGCTGCGGGTCAGCCGGCCGACCCGGCCAGCTCCGTCGCCCGGGCGAGGACGGCGTCGAGCATCGGTTCGGTCAGCTTCCCGGTGAAGGTGTTCTGCTGGCTGACGTGGTAGCTGCCCAGCACGGTGAGCGGGCCGCGGGTGCCGGTCAGCTGCACCTCGGCGCCGTGCCCGAACACCGGCCGCGGCCGCGGGATCGCGTAGCCGGCCGCGGCGAGCACCGGCCAGAGCGCGGTCCACCCGAAGCCGCCCAGGACGACGACCACCTGCAGCCGGGGCAGCAGGTCCAGTTCGCGGGCCAGCCACGGCGTGCAGGTGTCGCGCTCCTCGGGCGTGGGCTTGTTGTCCGGCGGGGCGCAGCGCACGGTCGCGGCGACGCGGACATCGGTGAGCTCGAGGCCGTCGCCGACGTGCGTGGACGTGGGCTGGTTGGCCAGGCCTGCCCGCCACAGGGCGGCGAAGATCCAGTCGCCGCTGCGGTCGCCGGTGAACACCCGGCCGGTGCGGTTGCCGCCGTGGGCCGCCGGCGCCAGGCCGACGACGGCGATCCGCGCGTCGGCCGGGCCGAGGCCGGGCACCGGCCGGCCCCAGTAGTCCTCGTCGCGGAAGGAGGCGCGCTTGACCCGCGCGACCTCCTCGCGCCAGGCCACCAGGCGCGGACAGGCGTAGCAGCCGGAGATGCGCTGGTCGAGGACGGTGAGCTCACGGGTGGCCCGCGCCGACCGGACCACCCCGGCGGGCGTCCGCGTCACGGGGAACCCCCCGGCGTCGACGGCCACGGTTCAGCCCCGGGCGAGGCGCAGCGCGATGCCGTCGAGGATGTCGTGCTCGCTGACCACGACCTCGTCCATGCCGAACTCGTCGACGATGACCCGCAGGATGAGCGCGCCGGCGCCGATCACGTCGACCCGCCCGGGGTGCATGACCGGCAGCGCGGCCCGCTCCGTCCGCGGCATCGCGAGCAGCGACCCGCTCACCCGCCGCACGTCGGCGGCCGGGATGCGCGACCCGTGGATGACGTCGGCGTCGTAGGCGGGCAGGTCGAGGGCGAGCGCGGCGACGGTCGTGACCGAGCCGGCCAGACCGACCAGGCTCACTGCCTCGGCGACCGGCACCTCCTCGGTGACCAGGGCCAGGGCGGCGCGGATGTCGTCGACGGTGGCCTGCACCTCGGCGGGCGACGGCGGGTCGCCGTGCAGCCGCCGCTCGGTGAGCCGAACGCAGCCGATGTCGACCGAGCGGGCCGCGCGCAGGCCGTCCCCGTCGCCGAGGACGAACTCCGTCGACCCGCCCCCGATGTCGACGACGAGGAACGGGGGGCGGGGCGCGGCCGAGCCGTGCGCCGCGGCGGCCGTCTCCAGCGACGCCGTCGCCCCCAGGAAGGAGAGCTCGGCCTCCTCGCGGCCCGGGACGACGTCGGGGAGCCGGCCCAGGGTGCTGAGCACCATCTGCTCGAAGTCGCTCCGGTTGGCGGCGTCCCGGGTGGCGCTGGTCGCGACCATGCGGACGTCCTCGGCGCCGAGCTCGCGGGCGGTGGCCGCGTACTCGGCGAGCACGACGCGGGTGCGCTCGATGGCCTCGGGCGCCAGCCGGCCGGTGGCGTCGACGCCCTGGCCGAGCCGGACGACCTCCATCCGCCGCACCAGGTCGGTGGCGCCGCCGGTGGGCGGCACGTCGGCGACGAGCAGCCGGATGGAGTTGGTCCCGCAGTCGATGGCGGCGACCCGGGTCACGCGTCGTCCCCCGGGCCTTCGGGCAGCGCGCACGGCCCCTTGGCCCACCACTCCCCCATCTCGGCGACCGCGCGGTCGCCGATCGGGTTCACCCCGGGGCCGGCGGCCAGCGCGTGGCCGGCCAGGGCGTGCAGGCACTTGACCCGGTCGGGCATCCCGCCGGCCGTCATGCGGGTGGGCAGGACGTCCTTGGCGTCCCGCTCCGCGAGGTAGGCCTCGTGCGCCGCCCGGTAGCCGGCGGCCAGCTCCTCGTCGGTGGCCCAGCTCCTCCTGCCACTCGCGCATCCGGCCGGCCGACTCCAGCCGGCTCGCGGCCGCCGACGCCCGCGGGCAGGTCAGGTAGTACAGCGTCGGGAACGGGGTCCCTTCCTCGAGCCGCGGTGCGGTCTCGACGACGTCGGGCTGCCCGCACGGGCAGCGGTGCGCGACCCCCTCCAGGGCGCGGGGCGTCCGGCCCAGCTGCCGCTCGACGACGTCGCGGTCGGCCGGGGTGATCGGCTCGCTCACTCCTCGGGCTCCTCGGGCAGGTCGCCGTCGGCGCGGGCCACCGACTCCATGAGGCCCTCGAACCAGGGCTGCTGCTCGGCGGGTGCGGCCGCCTCGTCCAGGGTGCCGGCGTCGCCCTCGACGGCCTTGCCGTCGACGACCACGACCAGCCGGTCACCGGGCAGCACGTAGGTGAGCCGCTCGCGGGCCTGCCGCTGGGTCCACGCCGGGTCGCGCTGCTGCTCGATCTGCGCCTCGAGCTCGGCGCCCCGGCGGGTCCAGCTCCCGGCCCTCGGCCGTGAGCTCGGCGATCTCCTGCTGCCCCTCCATGTACTGGCGGACGGGGCCGGCCAGGGTGAGGGCGAGCAGCAGGACCAGCGCGAACAGCAGCACCGCCCGGCCGGTGAGCGGCGGGCGGCGGCGGGCGGTCGGCGTGGTCGTGGGCCGGGCGGGCCGGCGCGCGGCGCGGCGCTCCCCCGGCCGGCGGGTGGGGTTCGGCGTCCCCGTCCGCAGCCCGGTGCGCACCGGACGGGTCGTGTGGACCCGCGGTGCGCGACCGGTGCTGCGGGAGCCGGGCGGCGGTGTCCCGCCGCGCCGGCCGCGGACGCTGCTCACGACGGCCCGGTCAGCCCCGGGCCAGGCGCGGGAACGCGGCGGCGCCGGCGTAGCGCGCGGCGTCGTCGAGCTCCTCCTCGATGCGCAGCAGCTGGTTGTACTTGGCGACCCGCTCGCTGCGGGCCGGGGCACCGGTCTTGATCTGCCCGCAGTCGGTGGCGACGGCGAGGTCGGCGATCGTGGTGTCCTCGGTCTCGCCCGAGCGGTGGCTCATCATGCTGCGGTAGCCGTTGCGGTGCGCGAGGTTGACCGCGTCGAGGGTCTCGGTGAGCGTGCCGATCTGGTTCACCTTGACCAGCAGCGCGTTGGCCGCGCCGCGGGCGATGCCGTCGGCCAGGCGCGCCGGGTTGGTGACGAAGAGGTCGTCGCCGACCAGCTGCACCCGGTCGCCGAGGGCCTGGGTCAGCGAGATCCAGCCGTCCCAGTCCTCCTCGTCCAGCGGGTCCTCGATCGAGACGATCGGGTAGGCGTCGACCAGGCCGGTGTAGTACTCGGCCATCTCCGCGGCGGACAGCTGCTTGCCCTCGAAAGCGTAGGAGCCGCCGGAGTGGAACTCGGTGGCGGCGACGTCCAGGGCGAAGGCGACGTCGGTGCCGACGGTGTACCCGGCCTGCTCGACGGCGCGGACGATGAGGTCCAGGGCCGCCCGGTTGCTGGACAGGTTCGGCGCGAAGCCACCCTCGTCACCGAGGCCGGTGGACAGGCCGTCCTTCTTCAGCACGGCCTTGAGCGCGTGGTAGGTCTCGGTGCCCATGGCCAGCGCCTCGGCGAAGGTCGCCGCGCCGATCGGGGCGATCATGAACTCCTGCACGTCGACGTTGCTGTCGGCGTGGGCGCCACCGTTGAGGATGTTCATCATCGGCACCGGCAGCAGGTGCGCCGAGGGGCCGCCGACGTAGCGGAACAGCGGGAGGCCGGCGGAGTCGGCCGCGGCGCGGGCGACGGCGAGGCTCACGCCGAGCAGCGCGTTGGCGCCCAGGCGGGACTTGTCCGGCGTGCCGTCGAGGTCGATCAGCCGCTGGTCGACCAGCCGCTGCTCGCTGGCCTCGAAGCCCAGCAGCTCCGGCCCGATGACGTCGAGGACGCCGTCCACGGCCTTGGTCACGCCCTTGCCGCCGTAGCGGCTGCCGCCGTCGCGCAGCTCCACCGCCTCGAAGGCGCCGGTGGAGGCACCGCTCGGCACCGCCGCGCGGGCGATCGTCCCGTCGTCGAGGGCGACCTCGACCTCAACGGTGGGGTTTCCGCGCGAGTCGAGGATCTCCCGCGCGCCTACGGCATCGATGCTCGGCACGGGGGGCAGCCTAACCAGGAGACCTCTTCCGTCACGACAGCCTCGCCCGACGCCCGACCCGTCGGGGGGACCGATCACGATCCGTGAGCGCGTGGCACCCATCACGACCCCCGATCGAGGGACATCGGCCCGGATCGCTACTCACAGCGACGGTGCGTCGGTCAGCCTTGGTCGTCGGCGGCTCGGGGGAAGACCGTCGGCACTGGGGGAACAGCAATGCCATCGACCGCTGCGGCCGTGCTCGCGCCGCACCGCGGAACGCCGACCGCCGGCTCCGTCCGGCCGTCCGCGACCGTTCCGCACGCCCGCCGGGCGCCGGCGGGACCGCCCGCGCCCACCGTCACGGTGCTGGTGCCGGCCCACGACGAGGGTGCCCGCATCCTCGCCACGCTGGCCGGCCTCCGGGAGCAGACCCTGCGCCCGGACCGCGTCCTCGTCGTCGCCGACAACTGCTCCGACGACACCGCCACCCTCGCCCGGGCGGCCGGCGCCGAGGTCTACGAGACGGTGGGCAACCGCGACAAGAAGGCCGGGGCGCTCAACCAGGCGTGGGCGCTGCGGTTCCGGCGGGCCGCGGTCGGCGATCGGCGGGGCACCGACCGGCGCGGGTTCGACCGCCGCACGTCGGCCCTGCCTCTCGACGCCCCCGACCGGCGGTCCGGCGGACGGCGGCAGCAGGCGCGACGCGGTGTGATCGCGCGCCGCCGGTACACCGGCCCGGTGCGCCCCGACCGCAGCGACGACTCGCTCGTCGTGGTCCAGGACGCCGACTCGACGCTGGACCGTGGCTTCCTCGCCGGCGCGGCGCGGCACATCCGCCGCGACGAGCGCATGGGCGCGGTCGGCGGCACCTTCCGCGGCGACCCCGGAGGCGGCCTGGTCGGCCACCTCCAGCGCAACGAGTACGCCCGCTACGCCCGCGACGTCCGCCGGCTCAAGGGCAAGTGCCTGGTGGTCACCGGCACCGCGGCCATGTTCCGGGCCGGCACCCTGCGCCGGATCAGCGAGGCCCGGCAGAACGGTGAGCTCCCCCGCGGCGACGGCGCCGGCGGCATCTACGACACCACCGTGCTCACCGAGGACAACGAGCTGACCTTCGCGATCCTGCACCTGGGCTACACGGTCCTCAGCCCGCAGGAGTGCACGCTCACGACCGAGGTGATGCCCACCTGGCGGGCGCTGTGGCACCAGCGGCTGCGCTGGAAACGCGGCGCGGTGGAGAACTGCTTCCAGTACGGCGTCACGTCGATCACCTGGCGGTACTGGGGGCGGCAGCTGCTCACGCTGGCCGGCGTCCTGGTGACGCTGCTCTACCTGGGCTCGCTGGCGGCCTCGCTGGCGGTGTCCGGCTCCGTGCGGGTCGAGCCGTTCTGGCTGGCCGTCACCGGGATCTTCGTGCTCGAGCGCGTGGTCACGATCGCCGACCGCGGCTGGCGGCACATGCTCCTCGCCGCCAGCATGTACGAGCTGCTCTACGACGTCTTCCTCCAACTGGTCCACGCCAAGGCGTACCTGGACTCGGCGCTGCGTCGCGAGAGGAGGTGGTAGGCACCATGTACGACAACCCCTCCGCTCCGCTCGCGGCCGGTGGCTCGGGCTCCGTGCTGGCGTACACAGGCTTCGACAGCCTGTGGCTCGCCCTCGCGGCGTTCGCGCTGATCGCCGTCGGCACCGCGATCCTGCGGATCGTCCCGCGTTCTCAGGCCTGATCCCCTCCGGCCCGGACGCCGCGCGTCCGGGCCGGAGAGCGCTCAGCTCCCCGCGCCCCGCTCCTCGGCGGCCGCGTCCAGCTCGCCCGCGTACCGGCGCACCGCCTCGCGCAGCGCGTCCTCGACGTCCCAGCCGCGCGCCTGCGCCGCCGTCACCACGCCGAGCAGCCGCTCCCCCAGCTCCTCGGGGCTCCGGTCGGGGAGGTCGGCGACCTCCGGCGTCGGCAGCCCGGCCCGACCGGCGCGACGGACCAGCGCCGCACCCCACGAGCTCGCCGGCTGCGACCGGGAGACCCCCTCCGTCGGCGAGCGACGCTGCTTCTCCTGCTGCTTGATCTCGTCCCACCCGGCCTCGACCGCCGCCACGTCGCGCGGGCCGGCGTCCCCGAACACGTGCGGGTGCCGGCGGACCAGCTTGTCCACCAGGTCGCCGGCGACGGCGTCCACGTCGAACGCCCGTGCCGGGTCCGCCTCCGCCGCCACCCGGGCGTGGAAGACCACCTGCAGCAGCACGTCGCCGAGCTCCTCACGCATCGCGACCGGGTCGTCGTCGACGATCGCGTCGTAGGCCTCGTGCGCCTCCTCCAGCAGGTAGCCGCGCAGCGACGAGTGCGTCTGCTCGGCGTCCCAGGGGCAGCCGCCGGGCGAGCGGAGCCGGTCCATCACCCGCACCACGTCGAGCAGCCGGGCGCCGGCCGGCTCGGGCGGGGCGGGGACCACCTCAGCGCCGGGCAGCGCGGCCGGGTCGTCGGTCAGCAGGACGACGGCGTCGGGCCGTGCCTGCGCGGCCGCGGCGTCCGGGACCTCGCCGACCTGCCGGCCGGCCGCGCGCAGCACCGCAGCCGTCGCGGCCGCGCCGGGCACGGCGACCAGTGGCCGGTCGGCGAGCGTCTCCCAAGCGGCCGGTCCGAGCAGACCGGGCAGACGGGGGCTGACGACGACGACGCGGGCGACGGGCACCGGGTCAGTCTCCGGGAGCCGCCGGCTGCACCTCGGGCGGCCCCGACACGATCTCGACGACGCCGCCCTCGTTGCGCACCAGCCGTCCGTCGTCGTCCAGCACGCCGTAGCGCGGGTTCACCGCGAGGTCGAGGTCGGCGCGCACGCGGGCGACCACCTCCGCGCCGGCCGCCTCGGCCTCCTGCCCGGCCCGGCCCCGCAGCTCGTCGCGCAGCTCCTCGAACGGCGGGAACACCTCGCCGGTCACGAACCCGACGACGACCCCCAGGTCCTGCACCGGCACCGTGAACCCGGTGCCGGGCGCGGCGGCGGTGAACTGCTCGCGGAGCACCGGCGGCAGGTCCTCGGGGGCGCGGCGGGCGAGCGCGGGCAGGGTCGCGTCGCCGGGGTACCGGGCGGCCACGGCGGCGTACCCGTCGGGCGCGGCGGTGAGCTCGGCGAGCACCGCGGCCGCCGTCGCCTCGTCGGGCACGGTCACGTAGCCGATCTCCAGCTGCGCGAACTCCTCGCGGGCCTCGCCGTAGAGCTCGCGCAGCGCGTCGTCGTCCGTGCCGGCGGCGCCCTCGGCGGCGGCGACCTGCTCGCGCACCAGCTGCTGGCGGATCGTCTCGGTCACGTCGGTCCGGCTCACGCCCTGCGCGGCCAGCTCGGCGTAGACCTGGTCGGGGTCGTCGTCCCCCATGAGCTCGTCGATGCGGTCGCGCACCTCGTCGTCGCCGACGGCGAGGTCGTAGCGCTCCTGGACCTCGGCGTAGACCTCCCGCTCCACGAGGAAGCCGAGCACCCGGCGGGCGAAGTCCGGGCGGCTCCGGTCGGCGAACGCGGCCACGCCCTCGTCGGCGATCCGCTCGTCGATCCCGCGCTGGAGCTCGGTGACGGTCACCCGCGCGTCCCCGACGTAGGCGGCGACGTCCGGCGAGGTCCGGCAGGCCGCCAGCGCGGGCAGGGCGAGGGCGAGGGCGAGCCCGGCGGCCGCCACCCGGGGAGCGCGAGGGATCAGCACGCCGGGAGACTCCCACACCCGCCCGACCCCGGGGCAGACATGGCCGTTTCTGCCCCGGGGTCAGGAGGCGGCGGCCACCGGCTGCTCGAGGACGGCGGTGAGCGTCGCGCGGAGGTTCTCCAGCAGCGCGACGTCGCGCACCGGCGTCCGCCGGTCGGGGCCGACCGGCATCTTGAGCACGATCGTCTCCACCGCGGCCTTGTAGGACGCGCCCTCGGCGAGCCGGGCCAGCCGCATCTGCTTGGACTCGGGCAGCACCACCGGGCTGATCCGGATCGCCCGGCCCTGCAGCGAGACCTCGGTGATGCCCAGCGCCCGCATCGCCACCCGGAACCGGGCGACGGCGAGCAGGTTGAGCACCGGGGCCGGGGGCGCGCCGTACCGGTCGGTGAGCTCGTCGAGCACCGCCTGCGCCTGCTCCTCGTCCTGGATCGAGGCCACCTTGCGGTAGGCCTCCATGCGCAGCCGCTCGCCGGGCACGTAGTCGTGCGGCAGGTGGGCGTCGATCGGCAGGTCCACGCGGACCTCGACCGGCTCGGCCGGTGCCTCCTCGCCGGTGACCTGGGAGCGGTAGTCGGCGACCGCCTCGCCGACCAGCCGGACGTAGAGGTCGAAGCCGACGCCGGCGATGTGCCCGGACTGCTCGCCGCCGAGCAGGTTGCCCGAGCCGCGGATCTCGAGGTCCTTCATGGCGACCGCCATGCCGGCGCCCAGGTCGGTGTTGTTCGCGATCGTGGTCAGCCGGTCGACCGAGGTCTCGGTGAGCGTGCGGGTCGGGTCGTAGGTGAAGTAGGCGTAGGCCCGCTCCCGCCCTCGGCCGACCCGGCCGCGGATCTGGTGCAGCTGGGAGAGGCCGAAGGTGTCGGCGCGGTCGACGATCAGGGTGTTGGCGTTGGGGATGTCCAGGCCCGACTCGATGATCGTCGTCGCGACCAGGACGTCGTACTCCTTCTCCCAGAAGCCGACCATGATCCGCTCGAGCTCGTGCTCCTTCATCTGCCCGTGGCCGACGGCGACGCGGGCCTCCGGCACCAGGGCGCGGATCTTCGCGGCCGCCTTGTCGATCGACTGCACGCGGTTGTGGATGACGAAGACCTGGCCGTCGCGCAGCAGCTCGCGGCGGATAGCGGCGGCCATCTGCTTGTCCGCCCACGCGCCCACGTAGGTGAGCACCGGGTGCCGCTCCTCGGGCGGGGTGAGGATCGTCGACATCTCGCGGATGCCGGTCAGGCTCATCTCCAGGGTGCGCGGGATCGGGGTCGCGGACATCGACAGCACGTCGACCGCCGTCCGCATCGTCTTCAGGTACTCCTTGTGCTCGACCCCGAAGCGCTGCTCCTCGTCGACGATGACCAGGCCGAGGTCCTTCCACCGGGTCGTGGGCTGCAGCAGCCGGTGGGTGCCGACGAGGATGTCGATGTCGCCGGCCGCCAGCTGCCGCAGGATCTCGGTGGTCTCCTTCTCCGACTGGAAGCGGGAGAGCACCTTCACCGTGACCGGGAACTGGGCGACCCGCTCGGAGAAGGTCTTGAAGTGCTGGTTGGCCAGCAGCGTCGTCGGCACCAGGACGGCGACCTGCTTGCCGTCCTGCACCGCCTTGAACGCGGCCCGGATGGCGATCTCGGTCTTCCCGTAGCCGACGTCGCCGCAGATGATCCGGTCCATCGGGACCGACTGCTGCATGTCGGCCTTCACCTCGTCGATGGCGGCCAGCTGGTCGGGCGTCTCCTGGAACGGGAAGGCGTCCTCGAGCTCGCGCTGCCAGACGGTGTCGGGGCCGAAGGCGTGGCCCTGCGACGCCATGCGCGCCGAGTAGAGCCGGATCAGCTCGCCGGCGATCTGCTTGACCGCCTTGCGCGCCTTGCTCTTGGTGTTCTTCCAGTCCGCGCCGCCCAGCTTGGACAGCGCGGGCGCCTCGCCGCCGACGTAGCGGGTGAGCTGGTCGAGGGAGTCGGTCGGCACGAACAGCCGGTCCGGCGGCTGGTTCCGCCGGCCGGGCGCGTACTCGACGATGAGGTAGTCGCGCTGCCCGCCGTTGACCGTGCGGCTGATCATCTCGATGTAGCGGCCGATGCCGTGCTGCTCGTGGACGACGAGGTCCCCGGGCTGCAGCTGCACCAGGTCGACGGCGTTGCGCCGCCGGGCGGGCATCTTCACCGCGTCGCGCATCGACGTGCCGCGCTGGCCGGTCAGGTCGTGCTCGGTGAGCAGCGCCAGCCCGACGCCCGGGAAGGCGAACCCGGCCTCGAGGTTGCCCTGGGTGACCGAGGCCAGCCGCGGCTCGGGCGCGGTCTCGATGCCCGGCACGAGCGCGGCACCCAGCTCTGCCTCCGCGAACTGGTCGGCGGCGCGCTGGGCGGGCCCGGGGCCGGCGAAGGTGACGACGACCCGCCAGCCCTCGCGCTGCCAGCCGCGCATCGTCTCGACCGCCTTGGGCACGTCGCCGGCGAACCGGTCGACCACCGTCGCGTCCAGGTTGATCACGCCGTCGTCCGCCGTGTCATCAGCTGTGACCGTGAACGACCCCGTCGTCCACCACGGCAGGCCGCGCCCGCGGGCAGCGCTCTCGACGTCGGCCAGGTCGCGGAAGGAGGAGGCGCCGAGGTCGAGCGGGGCCTCCCCCGCCTCCGCGGCTGTGGCCCACGACGCGGCCAGGAACTCCTCGGCGGTGCGCACCAGGTCCGCCGAGCGGCTGCGCACCCGCTCCGGGTCGGCGACGAGCACGTGCGTGCCGGCCGGCAGCAGGTCGGTGAGCAGCTGCATCGCCTCGTCACCGATGAGCGCGGGCGTCAGCGACTCCATGCCCTCCACTGCGATGCCCTCGGCGAGCTTGCCCAGCACCTCGATGAGACCGGGGTGCTCGACGGCCAGCGCCGCGGCGCGGGCCCGCACCTCCTCGGTGAGCAGCAGCTCGCGGCACGGCGGGGCCCACAGCCGGTCGGGGCGCTCGTCGAGGGAGCGCTGGTCGGCGGCGGAGAAGTAGCGCAGCTCGTCGACCTCGTCGCCCCAGAACTCCACGCGGACCGGGTGCGGCTCGGTGGGCGGGAAGACGTCGAGCAGACCACCGCGGACGGCGAACTCGCCGCGCTTCTCGACCAGCTCGACGCGGGTGTAGGCGGCGTCGGCCAGCGCGCGGGCGACGTCGTCGAGGTCGGCGGCGTCGCCGGGCTTCAGCTCCACCGGGACGAGGTCGCCGAGGCCCGGGGCGAGCGGCTGGAGCACGCTGCGCACGGGCGCGACGAGGACGTCGATCGTCCCGTTCTCGCCGGGGTGGGTGAGGTCGCGCAGGACCGCCAGGCGGCGGCCGACGGTGTCGGCGCGGGGGCTGAGCCGCTCGTGCGGCAGCGTCTCCCAGGCCGGGAAGGTCGCGACCCGGTGCTCGGGGAGGAAGCAGCGCAGCAGGTCGGCGGTGACGTCGGCGTCCCGCTCCCCCGCCGTCACCAGCAGGACCGGCACGCCGGCCCCCGGCTCCCGGGCCGCGAGCGCCGCCGCGACCAGCGGCTGCACCGGCGGCGGCGCCGTGACGGCGAGCTCCGCGCTCCCCGCCGCCGCCACGACGCGCGCCATGCCGGGATCGCTGAGGACGACGTCGAGCACGCCGCGCAGACTCACGCTGTATCTCTCTCCTGGGATGCGGGGCCGCACCGCTGCCGCCCGAGTGCGGCGCGGGGCCCGATTCCCAGGTTAGACGGCGGGGCCGACACCCGCCGGGGCGCGGCGGGCCGCCCGGGTCAGCGGACGGGAACCGCCCCGGCGAACACGGCCGGGAACCGGTAGCCGTCGACGTCGACGGACAGGCTCACGGCACCGAGCTCGCCCTCGGGGATGGCGAAGGCGTAGACGCCGGTGGCCGTGGCCCCCGGCGCGAGCACGCCGCCGAGGTCGACGGTGTCGCCGTCGTACAACGGGCTGGCCTGGGTCCCCGGGCCGTAGGTCGCCTGGACCACCACGGCGTTCAGGTCCAGCGGCGCGCCGCTGCCGTTGGTCAGCTCGACGGTGAACACCGTCTGCGGCTGACCGGCCCGGGCGCCCGGGCCGCTGCCCCGGGTCACGCCCTGGGTCGCGCCGACCACCCGGACGGAGGCGCCGTCGGACCACTGCGCCGGCCGCGCGAAGTCGGCCGGCGCCGCCTGGACCGTGCGCGCCGACTCCGGCACCCCCTGCCGGATCACGACGTCCGCGGCCACCACCTCCGTCGCCGGCGACTCGACCGGCTCCGTCGGCGCCGGGAGGGCGTCGGGATCCGGCGTCGGCTCCTCGGTCCCGGGCGCCGAGGTCACCGGGGCCGGGGCAGCCGGCGCACCCGCCGTCCGCGCGTCGTCGTCGTCCGTCGTCGTCAGCACGAGGACCAGCGCGGCGAGCAGCATCACGACCAGGGCCGGGAGCACCCGGCGGAGCAGCACGGCGCGGGTCACGGGAGCACCCGGGCGAGGAACGTGGCCACGCGGACCTCGACCGGAGCGGTGGCGCTGCCGGACAGGTACGTGAACAGGCCCACGCTGCCGGGCGCCTGCAGCGCCGCGGTGGTGTCGGTGCGGGTCAGCGTCGGCGCGACCGGCTCGGCCGTGCCCGCCTTCCACACCGTCGCCGCGAGCTCCGTGGTGCCGGTGCCGGCGACCCGGACGCGCACATCAAGCTCCGTGCCGGCGGTGTAGGTGAGGCCCGGGACGAGCACCTCGGCACCGATCAGCACGTCGTCGCTGGTGCCGGACAGCCGGACCATGCCCACGCGCACGCTGCCGTCGGCCAGGACGCGCACCCGGGCGCGGTACTCCTGGTTGGCGGCGACGCGGCGCCCGATCACGTAGACGCTGGAGCCGCCGCCGGTCGGCACGGAGCCCAGCGACAGCCGGGTCTGCACCTCCGTCCGGGTCTGGGACACCCCGCCCACGAACGAGCCGGTGTTGGTGCCCTTGACCGAGGCGAGGACACCCGCGCCGCCGCTCACCGACTGCCGGGCGGCACCGGCCGCGACGGTCCAGGCGCCACCGACGTCGGCGGTCCCGAGACCGCCGGTCACCGACCGGTCGAACTCGTCGGCGACGAGGGGCTGCTCGGTCGGCGGCTCCTCGACCGGGGGCTCCTCGACCGGCGGCTCCTCGACCGGCGCGGTCACGGTGACCGGGCGGGTGGTGGTGGCGGTCGCGCCGTCGTCGTCGGTCACCGTCAGCGTCACCGTGTAGGTGCCCGCGGCGCCGTAGGTGTGCGTCGCGGTCGCTCCCGAGCCGGCCGGCGTGCCGTCGCCCCAGTTCCAGCTGTGGGAGGCCACGGTGCCGTCGGCGTCGGTGGAACCGGTGCCGTCGACGGTGATCCCGAGCCCGGCCGGGGTGGCGGTGAACGCCGCGACCGGGTCCTGGTTCACCACCGGCGCGGGCGCGCCGACCGGGGCGACCCGGAAGGAGGTGAACCGCACCGCGGAGGCGGCCGTGTTCGACGTCGGCCGGTAGGCGGCCAGGCCCACGCCGCCGGGCGCCTGCAGCGCCGCGGTGGTGTCGGTCCGGGTGAGCTGCGGCGCGGTCGGCTCCGCCGTGCCGTCGGCCCACACGGTCGCGCGGATGTCGGTGCTGCCGGCCCCGGTCACCTGCACCCGGACGTTGAGCAGGGAGCCCGGGGCGTACCGCAGACCCGGGACGACGATCTCGCCGCCCGGCCAGGACTCGGTGCCCGAGATCCGCGACAGGGCGAGCCAGACCTGGCCGTCCGCCGCGACCCGCACGCGGACCCGGTACTCCTTGTCGGCCGCCACGCGGCGGCCGCTGACGTAGACGTAGGTGCCGGCGGCGCCGGTGGGCATCGCGGCGAGCCGGAACGACGTCCGCACGTCCGCCGAGGTCTGCGCAACCCCGCCCAGGTAGGCGCCGGTGTTGTTACCGGCACCCGGCAGGCCCAGCTCGCCCACGCCCGGCGTCACCGACAGGCGCGCAGCACCGACCGCGGCGGTCCAGGGGCCACCGGTGTCGGCGGTCCCGAGACCACCGGAGACGGTCCGGCCGAAGGCGTCCGCGGCGACGACACCGGCCTCCGGGGGGACGACGACGGGCGGTGCCGTCACCGTGACGTCCCGGGTGGTCGTGCCGGTCGCGGCGTCGTCGTCGGTGACCGTCAGCGTGACCGCGTAGGTGCCGGCAGCGGCGTAGGTGTGCGACGCGGTCGCACCGGTGCCGGCCGCGCTGCCGTCGCCCCAGTTCCAGGAGTACGAGGCCACGGTGCCATCGGCGTCGGTCGACGCGGTCGCGTCCACCGCCACCGTCAGGTCGGTCGCCGTCGAGGTGAACGCCGCCGTCGGCGCGGCGTTCGGGGCCGGGGCGGTGGCCAGCGCGAAGTGCGCCGCCACCTGCTCCGCCGTCAGCGTCGACGGGTACACGGCGAGCTCGTCCAGCGCACCGGCGAGGGCGGGGCCGGCCGGGGCGTTCGGGACGCCCGAGACCACGGTGCCGCCGCCGAACATCCAGTAGCCGGAGGCGACGCGGGTGTTGGCCCGCGTCATCGTCGGGTCGTTCGCCACCGGGGCGCCGTCGACGTAGAGCACGGTGCCGCCGGTGCCGACCGTGGCCACGAGGTGGTGCCACCGCCCGTCGGTGACCGGCTCGGTGCTGCGCACCGTCTTGTAGGTCGTCGCCCGCGGAGCGGTGCTGGCGCGGGAGGAGAGCCCGAAGGACACCCGTCCGCCGTCGTCGACGTACAGCGCCCGGTCGGTGTTGGCGATGTCGCCGGCCGGCAGGTCCCTGCCGTACTGGGCGATGACGCCGCCGGTGGTCGACGTGGTGCGGACCCAGGCCTCGACCGAGAACGCGGTGCCGGGCGTGGTCACCGCGACCGCGGTGGAGGCCAGGCCGGCGGCCGTGCCGTCGGTGGTCACGGCGGTGTTCCCCGGCACGGCGCCCTCGGCGCCGCGGCCCACGCCGGACCCGGTCGTCAGGTTCGTGGTGCCGGCGTGATCGAAGGAGGTGGTGCCGCTGGGCTCACCCACCCGCCAGTACTGCACCGGGCCGTCGGCCAGCACGCCCCGGGCGTAGGCGCTCGTGGCGGTGGCGACCTGGGCCGCGTTGGACGGCGAGCTGGTCACCGTGTTGCCGTACGGGTCGGTCACGACGACGCGGTAGCTCACCGTGGCGCCCGCGGGCGCGGTGTCGGTGAACTGCTGCACCGGCCGGTTCCACCACGCGGACTCGACGGTGGCGGTGTGCACCGGCGTGGTGCCGCCGTCGCGGAAGACCTGGTAGGTCAGCGTCGAGTCGTCCATGTCGTACGACGACGGGTAGCGGACCTCGACCTCGCCGGCGGTGACCGACGTGGCCTGCGGCCGCATCTGCGCGGCGGTCAGCTCCGGGCCGCGGTCGTTGGGGGCCACGTTCGGACGGGCGAAGCGGACCAGGCCGGACTGGGCGCGGCCGTTGACGGAGGTGAACTCACCGCCGAAGACGACGTAGTCGCCGGCCCCGGTCACCGACCACGGGCCCTGGAACTGCTGGGTGTAGGTGCCCGCGTTCAGCGTCGGCCAGAAGTGCAGGATCGTCGGGCTCGGGCGACCCTCCCAGCTGGTGTAGCGGGGCAGGTCGGTCGTCGCCTTGAGGAGGCCGGTCGCCGCCACGGTCATCGCGACCGCGCGCTGCCACGTCCGCGGGTTCGGGTCGGGGAAGCTGCCGGCGGTCTCGCAGTCGTGCGCGTGGCTGGCGTTGTAGAGGACGGTGCCGTCGGCCCACGTGTCGTACGGGTCGCCGTGGCAGTCGCTCATCCACACCAGGTCCAGCGTGGTCGGGTCGAACGCGACGACGCCCTCGACGTTGCCGATCTGGAAGGCGTAGACGCTGGCGTAGGCCACGCCGCCGTACATCTTCAGGCTCCAGGCGCCGGCCGGGTCGCCGGTGTTGTTGATGCCCCAGGGCTGCGACTTCGCGTCGCCGCCGGCGGTGTCCACGGAGGCGATCGAGTACGCGGTGATGCCGTTGACCTGGCCGAACTGACCCGCGAGCACGACCCGGGTGCCGGTCGGGTCGACGACGATGCCGCGGACGGTGTTGTTCGCCGTCGGCGCCCAGCTGGTCAGGGCGCCGTTGGCGGCGTCGAAGGCCGCCAGCCGCGTGCGGGACTGGCCGCCCGCGGTGGTGAAGTTGCCGCCTGCGTAGACCGTGGAGCCGGTGACCGCGATCGAGTACACGGCCTGGTTGGTCGTCGGGGCGAAGCCGGGCACGAGCGCGCCGGTGGCGACGTCGAAGGCCGCGATGTGCCCGCGGGCGATGCCGTCGACGGTGGTGAAGTCACCGCCGACGTAGATGCGCGACCCGTCGGGCGAGGCGACGACGATGCGCCCCTGGCCGTTGAGCCGGTGGTCGAAGCCGGGGATCAGCGCGCCGGTGCGGATGTCGAAGGCGAGCAGGTTGGCCCGCGGGGTGCCGGCGCCACCGCCGGCCGGCGTCGCGGTGGTGAAGCTGCCGGTCGCGTAGACGGTGGTGCCGACGGTGACCATCGACCAGACGACCCCGTTGGTCTGCACGGTCGGCAGGGCGTCCGCGGAGACCGTGTCGGGGAGCGGGACCGGCGCGGGCTCGGCCGCGGAGGCGGGTGCGGGCACCGCCAGCCCCAGGGCGATGAGGGCGCCGGCGAGCGCTCCGGCCACCAGGGCGGAGAGGGCCCGTCGGCCCTGCCCGCCGCGCACGACGCCTCGCTGCATGTCCTTCTCCCCGATGAGGTGGTGCACGACCGGCCTCCTGAGCGGAGAGCCGGGGTGCCGGCGCGGAGCCGGCGTCGGGCCTTGCGGCCGGAGCAGATGATGACGGAGCGTGACCACCGGTCAAGGTGCGGTGTCACCTGGGAGGGGCGCTACGGGCGCGAACTCACCCGTTCGTGAGCGCCCGGGGCAGCCGGTCGGTCAGGAGCTGAGCGCCCGGGCGCCGCGCCCGGTGGGCGTCTCGGCCTCGATCGCGGCCAGCGCCTTGCGCAGCAGGGTGCTGGAGGTGTGCATCGTGTACGGGAAGTACTGCACGGTCACGCCGACCTCGGCGAAGTCCCGCTCCAGGCGCTCGCCCTTGGGGGTCCCCCGCCAGTCGTCGCCCTTGAAGATGACGTCGAAGCGGACCTCGCGCCAGGTGTCGATCTTGTCCGGCACGACCTCGGCGTGGACGTCGTCGACGAACCGCAGGCTGCGCACGATCTCCATGCGCTCCGCGAGCGGGATGACCGGCGCCCGGCCCTTGGTCAGGACCAGCATCTCGTCGGAGACCACGCCGGCGATGAGGACGTCGCAGTGCGCCGCCGCGTGCTTGAGGATGTTGAGGTGGCCGACGTGGAACAGGTCGTAGGCGCCCGGGGCGTACCCCACGACGGGTGCGGTGGCCCGCGGCTGGTCCGGCATCGACATTCTTCTTCCCCCGATTCGTCACGCTGGGCGACCGTCTCGGCGCGAGATGCCGGTCGTCCAGCGGGTGCCTTCGGAAGATAGGCGAGTTCTGGTCACTCCCCGTGAGATCGGCCGGGGATTCACCCTCCCTGGGGACGCCGGCGGGCGACCCGTCGGTGGAACCGCCTCCCGACCCCGCCCCATGGGGTGAGGGACCCCCGCCGACCGGGTCGGAGGAGCCCTCCGGCGCCCTAGCCTCGGGCGTGCGGCGCGGACCATCGCGCCCTCGAGTGACCCGCCGGGCTTCCGGCCGGCGTGGACGAGGAGCACGGGCATGGAACTCCGGGACTACCTGACGGCCCTGCGCCGGTACTGGCTGACGTGGACGGGCGTGGCCCTCGCGGCCGTCGCCCTCGCCGCCGTCGTGGTGCTGAGCGGCTCCCCCACGTACGAGGCCCGGGCGTCGGTCTTCGTGGCTCCCGCCTCCTCGGAGAGCGGCACGAGCGGCGCGCAGTTCATCAAGCAGCGCGTGACCAGCTACCCGGACGTGGCGCGCAGCGAGGCGGTCCTGGGTCCGGTCATCCAGGACATGGACCTGACGACGTCGGTGGCGCAGCTGCGCGCCCGCGTCTCGGCGGACAGCCCGCTGGAGAGCTCGCAGATCGACATCACCGTGACCGACGAAGACGCGGACGACGCGGCGGCGATCGCCAACGCCGTCGCCGACGAGTTCCGCCGCGTGGTCGAGCAGCTGGAGACCCCGGCCGAGGGCGACTCGCCGGTCAGCCTGACCGTCACCGACCCGGCCAGCGCCCCGACCACCCCGGTCTCCGCCCAGCCCGCCCTGCTCCTCGGGCTCCGGCCTGGTCGTCGGCCTCGGGCTGGGGGCCGCCGTGGCGGTGATCCGCAGCCGCACCGACACCCGCCTGCACGACGAGGACGACGTCCGCGGCGCCTGGGGGCCCGGCGGCGAGGACCTCGTCGTCCTCACCGCCACCGGGCGGCGCCGGTCCCGCCGGTTCGCCGGGCGCCCGTCCGCCCTGGTCGCGCGGCGGCTCGCCGCTCCGACCGGCAGCATGCCGGTGCGCGCCGTCGTCCTGGGCGTGGACACCGAGGACGACCACCAGGTCGCCCGCTCGTTCGCCGACGAGGTCGCGGCCGAGCTGGTCGACGGCGGCGTCCCTGCGAACGTGACCGGTCCCGTCGGCGGCCCGGCCAAGGCGGCCAAGCCGTTCGAGGTGCAGCTGGCGACGGCGACCACCCGCGTCCCGCTGTCGGAGTGGCGGATCATCGGCGAGCGCTACGACGGCGTGATCCTGGTGGCCCCGGCCGGCCGGGTCGACGCCGCCGACCTGAGCGAGATCCGCGCCCTGCTCACCGCCGCGGGCGCCCTGCCGCTCGCCGTGGTCCTGCTCCCCCGCCGCCGCACCGGCCTGGCCGGCGCCCTGTCCGGCATCCCGGCCACCCCCGAGACCGCGGCCGGCGCCAACCTGGTCCGCACCCGCGAGAAGGCCGCGCTCACCAAGAGCTGACCTCGGCAGCAAGTGTTGATCAGGGTGCCTACATCGGGGCCGTCCCGGCCGGCGATTGGCTCTGCGTCAGCGTGCTCTCGCTTCGGGCGGGGGCCGGGCAACGGCGTGGTCGGCGTGTCGAATGAGTGGTCCGCGAAGGACGAGGCGGCACGATCGAGCGCGTGACTGCGGCAGACGAACCCGGCGTGGGGGCCACTTCCTCGCGGATGGAGGAGATCGCGTCGGGACTTCGGTCGTCGAGGACCTCCACGTTCGAGGCGGCGGTCCGGGCGGCGGTCGAGCTCGGCGCTGAGGGCGACAGGCTGCTTGCCGGCCTGGACGGTCTGCGCGGCTGGCGGCCCGTGGTTGTCGTGGCTGCGCTCGGTGAGGTCGATGGCCCTCACGGTGGCGCCGTGTTGCGGCGCGCCATCGCTTCGCGAGGTCGCGGCACCTCCGATCTGCGCTGCGCGGCGCTGCTCGCCCTTGCCAAGCGCGAGAAGGCCAGTGCCAGCGCGGAGCTATCCGAGGCGGTGGGCGACGCCGATGCGGCTGTCCGTGACTACGCGGTGATGAGTCTGGCCGCCGTCGGCGACGGGCGCGCCTGGTACGCGGTGCTCGCTCGGCTGACGGCAACGCTCGGGCGTACGCGCAAGACCGAGGCTGGCGATGACCTGTCTCCGGTCGTGCTCGCCGTGGTCTACCTGCTGCGGCACGTCGGTGAGGATGACGGCCAGGCCGAGGCGGTGGTGTCGCTGCTGCGGCGGCGCTGGTCGCGTCTCACCGACCGGGAACGGCGCTGGTTCGGTCAGCACTGGCCAGCGGTTGTGCCGGGTTCCTCCGGAGCAGGCGGAGCCCGCGCTGCCCGACCCGGCGGCCCTGCAACGGTGGCTGCTGGACGATCCGCTGTTCGCGGGGCCAGTACTGGTCTGAGGGTCGCGAGCCCGTGCGGCCGCACGTCATCAGCGCCCGTGGGGTCAGCCGGTGCGCGCGAACCGCAGCGGGCGCCGGCGTTTCGGCGTGGCGGGGTGGTGCGGTCGCCTCGGCACCGGGTTGCCGTTGGCGTCGAGGACGGTCACGGCCAGGCTGGCCAGCCGGGCCTGGCGGCGCTTTAGGCACCAACGATCAACACTTGCTGCCGAGGTCACCAAGAGCTGAGCGCGCACCCGCGGCCCGTGTCCTCGAGCTGCGGCTGCCCGGTGGGCGTCCCCGCGCCGTCAACGCGGTTTCGTCACACCCCGTTCCTGTGGCGCAGGAGATCCTCGTAGCGGTCGCCGAGTCCGCGCAGCCGCCGGTGCTGCCGCGTGCCCCACACCACCGCGCACGCCACCACGGCGACGTGGCCGGGCACGAGGAAGAGTCGTGCGTCGGTCACGACGGCGAGCCAGCCACCGACCCCGTACAGCGAGACGGCGACGAGGGTCGCGCCGCGGAGGGACAGCCGGAACGGCTCGTCGGCGTCCCGGAGCTCCACGCGGAGATGGTCGTCCTCGTGCCGGGGCGCCACCACTCGTGTCACCCGCTGGGGACCGGTGACTCCGGCGCCTCCAGGCTGAAGAGGGCGGTCAGTCCGGCCACTCCTCCAGTGATGAGCCGAACCCACACCCCGAGCGCCAGCAGCTCCTCCGCGCTGACAGCGCCGGATCCCTCGCCGCCGGGACCGTGCCAGACCGGCAGGTCCGCACCGTGCTCCGGGAACAGCGTGAGTCCCGGCCGCCGCTCCTCGTCGTCCTCCGCCACCGGCCCGGCTGGCGCGGCGACGGCCGCGGGCCGACGGCGGAGTTGCGGTCGCCCGCCACGGCGTGTCCGGCCGTGTCGCCGCACCGACCCAGCAGTCGGCAGAGAACAGGTCAGGCGGGCAGGGCGCCGTTCCGCTCGTCGTCCGCCAGCCGGGCGCGGGAGCCGCCCTCGGCGAGCAGGGAGACGGCCAGCAGCACCAGCAGCGCCGGCGTCGCGTCGAACAGGCCGCTCTCCAGGACGCTGCGGCCGACGACGAAGATCAGCAGGCCGAGGAAGAGGATGCGGTGCGACCGCGGCGCGCGGCGGGTGCCGCGCACGATCCACAGCAGCCACACGGCCGCCACGGCGAGGCCCACGACGCCGGCCTGCACCAGGAGCGAGACCCAGCTGCTGTCCAGCGGCTGGGTGTCCCAGTACTGCCCGCGCACCCGGATGATCTTCACCGACAGGCCGCCGCCGAAGTACTGCTGCCAGGCGGAGTCGGCCCAGGTCAGCGACGCCCGCCAGGCGATGAAGCGGGAGTCCAGCGTGCTCGACCCGTCGCCGCCGCGGGCGGCGAAGCCGGCGACCGCCCCGGTGGCGACCACGGCGACCACCCCGACGACGGCGAACACGAGGCCCGAGAGGACCAGCCCCACCCGCGGGCGCCGGATGTGGGCGGCCATCACGACCAGCGCGAGCAGGAGCACCGCGAGGCCGGTGCGCGACCCGGTCGCCCACACGATCCCCAGCAGGAGGACGACCGCCAGGAGGCCGGCTCCGCTCAGCGCGTCGAGCACCAGCCGCCAGGCCAGGACGACGACGGCCACCCCGGCCAGCAGGGCCAGGTCGTTGGGATCGATGGCGGGCACCCCGCCGGCGAGCCGTCCCTCGGCGACGAAGCTCGGCAGGCCGCTGAGCGCGGCGACGCCGGCGATGAGCCCGCAGGCGCCGGCGATGGCGGTGAGCACCTGGACGCCCGGAGCGGCGCGCAGCAGCAGGACGACGGTGGTCGCGAGCACGGCCACCCGCACGGCGATCACCCCGCCGGCCACCGCGTTGCCCGCCGTCACCGCGCCGAGCACCGAGGCCCCCAGCCACAGCCCGACCCACCAGAGCGTGCCCGTGCCCAGCGGGCGGCGCGGCCCGGACTGGGCCAGCAGCAGGGCGAGGCCCAGCGCGAGCAGGCTGACCGCCGCCTTGGCGAGGACGACGGGGTCCAGCGAGCCGGAGAAGTACTCGCCGCGCCGCCAGGTCACCGCCCCCAGGACGACGAGCAGCGCGACGAGCCGCACCCGCGCGGCCACGCCGTCCCGGAGTCGGGGAGCGACCGCGCTGTCCGGGCGACCGGACGCGGCGAAGGCCGCGGCCAGCCGCTCGCGGACCGGGGACCCCGGGGTGCCGGTCATCAGACGGTCACCGGCTCGGGCAGCGCCGGGGCGCTGCGCTCCCACGGCGCGAGGACCGACCGGCGGACGGCGAAGGCGGTGAGCAGCGGGCCGAGGGCCAGGGCCAGCGGCGTCCAGCCGGCGCCGTCGTCCCCCATCACCACGAGCAGCGCGACCACCGCCAGGAGGGAGGCGAACTCCAGGGTCCGGAACGCCAGCACCCGCCGCTGCCGGCCGTGCACCGAGGCCAGCGACGAGTACGGCAGCAGGGTGGCGCTGGCCGCGGCGTACACCGACCAGCCGGCGACCGCGCCGAGCGGGACGTCGTAGCCGCCGCCGGTGAGCAGCGGGCCCAGCCAGGGCAGCGCGACGAGCGCGACCGCGCCGATCGCGGCCACGCCGAGGGTCAGCCCGAGCGCGGCGCGGTCGGCGGCCCGGAGGCCCGCCGACGGGCCCTGGACGCGCAGCGCCACGAAGTGCGGGAGCAGGAACGAACCCATGCCGGCGACCAGCACCAGGGTGGGCGCGGTGTAGACGCGGGCCACCTCGAGCGGGCCGTAGGCGGCCGCACCCGCGGCGCCGATGACGACGATGCGCAGCAGGGTGAGCATGGCCGGCCGGATGGTCTGCGCGAGCGCCCGCCAGACGCCGAAGGAGGCGACCTCGCGCAGCGCCGGGCGCCGCCACGGGCCGCGCGGCCGCTCGTGCGCCGGCAGCAGCAGCCAGGCGACGACGGCGGCTCCGGCCTGGCCGACCAGCACGGCGAGCACGAAGGAGGTCAGGGTGAGCGGCCCGGAGGCGGCCGCCGCGACGAGGACGCCGAGCGCGAGCACGAGGCTGCTGCCGTCGACGAGCGTCAGCGACCAGAACCGGCCGGTCGCCATGAGCAGCCGGCGCAGCGTGTCCTCGAGGATGAAGGCCGCCGTGGCCAGCCCGAGCAGCGGCCCGACCCAGGCGGGGACGACGTCGGTGGCGGCGGCGAGCACCGCGCCGACGAGCGCCGCGACACCCGGGACGAGGACGGCGCCCACGTGCAGGCCCGCCCGGAGGTCGGGCCGGTGCCGGTCCAGCACGGTCAGCGAGTCACCGACGAGCCCGCTGCAGACGGCGGTGGCCAGGACCATCGCCCCGTAGACCAGCGAGAAGGTCGCCAGGCCGGCGGCGCCGAGCTCGCGCGCGGCCACGACCTGCAGCGCGAGGCCCGCGACCGCCTGACCGGCCTGCCCGGCCAGCGCGCCCGCCGCGGGACGACGCAGCAGTCGGAGCACACCTCTCACCAGGACATCCTCCCGGTCCGGCGGCCCGTATCGGCCGGTCCGGGCGGGGCGGTCACCCCAAGGGGGCAGCCGGGACGCCGACGGCCCCCCGCCCCGGATGCCCGGGACGGGAGGCCGTCGGTGCGTGCGGTGGATCAGGCGACGGGGGTGACCCGCACCTCGGTGAAGCGGACCTCGACCGGCGCGGTCGCGCTGCCCGAGAGGTACCCGCCGAGGGTGATCCCACCGGCGACCTGGAGCGCCGCCGTGGAGTCGGTGCGCACCACCGTCGGCGTCGTCGGCTCCGGGGTTCCGGTGGCCCACACCGTCAGCGACAGGTTCGTCGTGCCGGTGCCCGAGGCCACGACCCGCACGTTGAGCTCGGTGCCCGGCGTGTAGGTGAGGCCGGGCAGCAGCGCCTCGGAACCGATCAGCACCTCGTCGGTGCTCCCGGTCAGCTTGACCAGCGACACGCGGACGCTGCCGTCGGCCAGGACGCGGACCCGCGCCTTGTAGCCCTGGTTGGCGTCGAGCTGGCGGGCGCCGACGTAGACCATCGCCCCGCCGCCGGTGGGCACCGACGACATGGTGAAGGCGGTGCGCACGTCGGCGTCCGTCCGGCCGATGGGCAGGATCGACCCGGTGTTGGTGCCCTTGCCCATGGCGAGGACGGCGGCACCGCCGGACACGGACTGGCGGGACGCGCCGGCCCACGCCGACCAGACGCCGCCCAGGTCGGCGGTGCCCAGGGCACCGGTGACCGCCCGCTCGAAGGCGTCGGCCGCGACCGGCGCCGGGGTGCCGGGCTGCTCCGGGGTGCCGGGCTGCTCGGGGGTGCCGGGCTGCTCGGGCGCCGTGACGGTGACCGTGCGCGTCGTGGTGCCGACGGCACCGCGGTCGTCGGTCACGGTGAGCCGGACGGTGTAGGTGCCGGCCGCGGCGTACGGGTGGCCGGCGGTGACGCCGGTCCCCGTGCTGCCGTCACCGAACTCCCAGGCGTAGCTCGCGACGGTGCCGTCGGAGTCGCGCGACGCCGAGGCGTCCACGGCCACCGAGAGACCGGTGACCACGGTGCCGAACTCCGCCGTGGGGGCCACGTTGGCCGGCGGGGTGACCGGCGGGGTGACCGGCGGGGTCACGGGGAGCGCACCGATCGGCGACGCGGTCAGCTCGGCGAACCGGAGCTCCACCGAGGCGGTGGCGCTGCCCGAGAGGTAGCCGCCGAGGCTGATCGACCCGGGCACCTGGAGGGACGCCGTCGAGTCGGTGCGCACCGCGGTCGGCGTGGTCGGCTCGGCCGAGCCCGCCGCCCACACGCTCAGCGACAGGTCGGTCGTGCCGGTGCCGGACGCCTGCACCCGCACGTTCAGCCGGGTACCGGCCGTGTAGGTCAGCCCGGGCACGAGCACCTCGGAACCGATCAGAGTCTCGTCGGACGAGCCGGCGAACCGCACCAGGGCGGCCCGCACGCTGCCGTCGGCCAGGACGCGGACCCGCGCCTTGTAGGCGGTGTTCGTGTCGACCTGACGGGCACCCACGTAGACCATCGCCCCGCCGCCGGTGGGCACCGACGACAGCGAGAAGGACGTGCGGACGTCGGCGTCGGTCTGGCCGATCGAGCCCAGCGCGGAGCCGGTGTTGGTGCCCTTGGCCATGGTCAGGACGGCGTCGCCGCCGGTGACCGACTGCCGCGAGGCACCCGCGTACGCCGTCCAGGGACCACCGGCGTCGGCGGTGCCCAGACCACCGGTCACCGACCGGTCGAAGGCGTCGGTGGCGAGCATCGAGCCGGTCACGGTGATCGAGCGCTCGACGGAGCTGGTGGCGCCGTCGTCGTCGGTGACCGTGAGGGTCACGGTGTACGTGCCGTCCTCGGCGTACTCGTGCGTGGCCTGCGCGCCGCTGCCGGTGGCGCCGTCGCCGAACGCCCAGGCGTAGGAGACGACGGTGCCGTCGGTGTCGGTGGACGCCGCGGCGTCGAAGACCCCGGTGCGGCCGGAGCCGGCGATGCTGAACGCGGCCGTGGGGGCCTCGTTCGGCGGCGGCGCGACGACGCTGACCGTGCCGGTGCGGGTGTCGGTGGCCCCGCGGTCGTCGGTGACGGTGAGCTGCACCTGGTAGGTGCCGGCCTCGCGGTAGGTGTGCGCCGGCGTCGCGCCGGTCCCGCTGGTGCCGTCACCGAAGGTCCAGGCGTAGGAGGCGATGGTGCCGTCGGTGTCGGTGGAACCGGTCGCGTCGAAGGTCGCGTCCAGGAACGACGCCGTCGAGGTGAAGGCGGCCGTCGGGGCGACGTTCGCCGCCGTCCCGGTGCGGCCGACGGCCTCGTGCGCGGCGATCCGGTCGGCCGGCAGCGCGGTCGGGTAGATCGCGACCTCGTCGATCGAGCCGGAGAAGGTCGACGACCCGCTCCACACGTTGTCGGCACCGATCCGCCAGTAGCCGTTGTAGGCCTGCGCCGACGTGGTGTCGGTGCGCCCGGCCACCTGCTTGCCGTCGACGTACAGGACCATGCCCTGCGCGCCGAGCGTGCCCGCGACGTGGTGCCAGGCGCCGTCGTTAACCGCGGTCGGGCTGGTGACGACCCGGGTGCTGCCCGGGTAGACGCCGAAGTTCACCCGGCCGTTGGTGTCGAGGTACAGGTGGCGGTCGTAGCTGCCGCTGGTGGTGGTGGCCTGGTCGCCGAAGCCGACGAGCCGGCCACCGGCGCGCGAGGTGGTCTTGACCCAGGCCTCGACGGTGAACGTCTGCGGGCCGGGGACGGCCGCGCGGGTCGAGGCGAAGGCCGACCAGGTGCCGTTCAGGCTGACCGCGGTGTCGCTGTCCCCGCGCAGCGCGCCGGCCTGGCCGCGGCCCACGCCGGTGCCCGCGGTCATGTCCAGCGGACGGCCCAGGTTGTAGGCGGCCGTGCCGGAGGCCTCGCCGAGCGACCAGTGGTCGCTGGCGCCGTCGGCGCGCACCACGTCGGCGTACGGGCGGGCCGCGCCGCCGGTGGCGACGGTGGCCGTCGTCCAGCCGGAGGTGGCGACGTTGCCCGACGGGTCGGTGGCCGTGACGCGGTACCGGTGCGTGCCGGCCGCCAGGCCGGTGTCACCGACGCCGATGGTGGGCTTGTTCCACCAGCTCGACGCCTGGGTCACCGTGTGGATCGGGGCGACCTCGTCGTCCCGGTACACGCGGTAGGTCAGGTTCTCGTTGTCCATGTCGTCGGTGGTCTTCCACGCGACGCGGACCGCGCCGGCACCCACCGCGGTGACCGTGGGCTCCATGCCGGTGGCGGCGGGGCCGGTCGTGTTCGGGGCGATCGACGGCAGCGCGAAGCGGACCAGGCCCTGCTGGTTGGTGCCGTTCACCCGCGGGAACTCGCCGGCGTAGGCGACGTACTGCTCGTTGCCCTCGACGGTCCAGCCGGCCTGGTACTGGCCGGTGACGCTGCCCTGGGAGAACGAGGGGTACCAGTGCAGCAGCGCCGGCGCGGGCTTGCCGCTGAAGTTGGCGTTGGTGAAGCCGCCGACGATGGTCCGGGTCGGGGTCAGGCCGAACGCGTTGCCGTGCTTCCAGACCTGCGACGGCGCGGAGTCCGCCCAGCCGCCGATGTAGTCGCAGCGGTGCATGTGCGAGGCGATGTAGAGCACCTGGCTGGTGGCGAAGTTGTCGTAGTTGTCGCCACGGCAGTAGGCCGCGAACCGGAGGTCACCACCGTTGGCGTTCGCCGCGAAGGTGCCCTCGAGGTTGCCCGGGCCGCCGAAGTCGTAGGCGCTGCCGAAGACGGTGTCGCCGGTGGCCGACAGGCCCCAGATCGCGGAGCTGGAGCCCTGGTTGGTGATCAGCTTGTTGACGGCGAACGGCCGCGTCGCGCCGGTGACCGCGTCGAGCGCGCCGACGCCGGTGGCCGCGGTGCCGTTCAGGCTGGCGAACCGTCCGCCGGCCACGACCTGGGCGCCACCGCTGGTCACGACGAGCGCGAGCACCTCGTTGCTGCCCTTGGTCGCGGAGGCACCCGGGACCGGGGCCCACGGGAGCAGCGCGCCGGTGGACGCGGAGACCGCGGCGAGCTTGGTCCGGCTGGCCCCGCCGACGGCGGAGACGCTGCCGCCGAGGTAGACCGCCGAGTCGGTGGCGGCGAGCGCGCGGACCTGGCCGCTGACGCTGGGCCGGAAGTCGGTGGCCAGCTGGCCGGTGGCGGTGTCGTAGGCGGCGATCCGGTTGCGGACCTCGCCGTTGGCGCGGGTGAAGTCACCACCGACGAAGATGCGGCGGCCGTCCGGGGTGGCGGTGATCGCCAGCGCCTGGCCGTTGAGGTCGGGCGCGAAGGAGCTGATCAGCTCACCGGTGCGGATGTCGTAGGCGAGCAGGTTGTTGCGGACGACCTGCTGCGTGCCGGCGCGGGCGCCGGCGGGGCGCGCGGTCGCGAACTTGCCGGCCACGTACACCGTGTTGCCGACGACGACCTGGTCCCAGGCGACGCCGTCGATCTGCACGGTGGGCAGTCGGGTCGGCCGTCACGGTCACCGGCGTGGCCGGGTTCGCGGGGTCCAGCGGCGCGGAGTCCGCCGATGCGGCCGGTGCCATGAGGCCGACGGCCCCGCTGACCAGGAGGAGCGCCACTCCACCCGAGATCGAGCGCCGGGCAGTCCCCGGAGCACGTGCCGTCATCGTCTTCCCCCATGGCTCAGCCGCGGGGAATCCCCATGATCCCCCCGGACGGGCCGACACTAAGCGTGACGATCACGCTCACGCCAGGTTGCGACCGTCACCCGATCAGGTGCATCGGCGCAGGTCAGCGGCTCGTAGCCCGATCACGCCCTGTGCAGGACGGCGGCATTTCTCACCGTGCGTGACGGTCCGCTCCCGGGCCGCGACGGATCCCCGGTGTGTCATCTCGCGCCGGCCCGCCGGGCCCGGAAACGGCGGCGGCCCGCACCGGCCCCCGTGCGGGGGCGGGTGCGGGCCGCCGGGACGTGCGCGCTCACCCGGACGAGGGGGTGGCCCCTCCCCGGGAGGGGACGGCGGACCCGCACGGAGTGCCGCACCATGCGCGCGACGACGTGCACCGTGGTGTCCCCCGGGCTGACGTAGCAGCGGGGCAGGGTGAACCGGTCGCCGGGCTCGTAGTCACCGGTGACGCAGGCGTGGTCGTACCCGGCGGCGCGCACGGCCTCGGCGGCGGCGTCGTCGTAGCTCCCGTAGGGGTAGCAGAACCCGGGGACCTCGGCCTGCAGCACGTCCTCGAGCACCCGCCGGCTCTCCCCCACCTCGGCCGCCAGCGCCCCCGGCTCCGCGCCGGCCAGCCGCGGGTGGGTCATGGTGTGGCTGCCCACCTCGTGTCCGGCCGCCGCGACCGCGCGCACCTGGTCGGCGTCCACGATCGGCAGCCGCGGGCCGTCGTCCCACTCGTTGACGCCGCCGAGCCGGCCGGCGACGACGTAGAGGGTGCCGGCCATCCCGTACCGCTCGAGCAGCGGGACGGCGTGGTCGAGGAAGTCGGTGTAGCCGTCGTCGAACGTCAGCCCGACCAGCCCGCGGGCGCGGCCCTGCTCCTGCGCGCGGAGCAGCTCGCCGAGCGGGACGCCGCGCAGCCCCAGCCGGGAGAGCAGCCTCAGGTGGCGGGCCAGCCGGTCGGGGTGCACGCGGAGCGCGTGCGGATCGGGCGCCGTCGAGGGGCTGATCGAGTGGTACATGAAGACCGGCGGGGTGACCGTGCGGTCGCGCCCCTCGGTCGTCGGTCCTGCGTGTCCGGGCACGGGGATCCCTCCTGGGACGTCTCTAGGGGGCGGCGACGACGGCGCGGTCGTCCCCGACCAGCGCCCGCAGCTCGCCGACCAGCTCGTCGCGGTAGCGCTCGGGGGCGTGCCGGCGGCGCGCCTCGTCGGCGTCGGCCAGCGCGGCCCGGGCGTATCCGGCGCGGTCGGCGACCACCCGCTCGACGGCGTCGGCCCACGCGCCGACGTCCCCCGGCGGGAGCGCCTGCACCGAGGCGTAGCCGGCGGCCGCCTCGCGCAGCCCGCTGGAGTCGCTGACCAGCAGCGGGCGGGCGGCCAGGACTGCCTCCACGGTGGTGAGGCCGAAGGACTCCTCGGCGATCGACGGCACGAGGACGACGTCGGCAGCCCGGAGGTGGTCCCACACGTCGGCGCGGAAGCCGAGAAAAGCCACCCGGTCGCCCAGGCCCGCGGCCGCGACGGCCGCGTGCAGTTCCTCCTCGAACCACTCGTAGCCCTCGAAGACCGAGCCGACGAGGTCCAGCCGCGCGTCGACGCCGCGGCGCACCAGCTCCTCGAGCACTGCGACGGCGACCTGCGGGCCCTTGCGCGGCGACAGCCGGCCCACGACGAGCAGCCGCAGCGGGCCGTCGGTGCCCGCGTGCGCGGAAGACGCCTCGCCGGGCGCCGTCACGGCGTTGTAGACGACGGCGGCGCGCCTCCGCAGCCGCGGCGCGACCTCGCAGAGCACGTCGAGGGTGAACCGGCTGTTCGCGATGACCCGGTCGGCCAGGACCGGCGCGAGCGCCATGCCCCGGCGCAGCAGCCGCGGCTGCGACGCCTCCGCCTCGTGCACGTGGCACAGCGAGGGGCTGCCGGCCAACCGGGCCAGCAGCGGCCAGGACGGCAGGGTGAGGGTGTTGACGTAGACGCCGTCCCGGCCGTGCCGGCGGATCAGCCGGACGGCGGGCAGCGCGCCGCGCACCGCGTCGGCCACCAGCCGCAGGAAGCCGCGCGGCCGCATCGCGGCGTTGCGGAGCACCGGCATCCGGCACTGCACGACCCGCAGGCCGCGCGCCTCGAGCTCTTGGACGAGCGGCCCCGGGCCGGGCAGGACGACGGTCACGTCGAACGCCGTGGCCAGCGAGGACGCCGAGTCCAGCAGCACCCGGTCGGCGCCGTAGAGCTCGGCTCCCGGGTGGGCGACGAGCACCCGCCGGCGGCCCACGGTCAGGCCCCGGAGCCGGTGAACACCATGAACGGCGCGCCGGCCTGGTACCCGACGGAGAGGGTCACGAGGTCGCGGTCGCCGGCGGGCACGGTGAAGACGTACACGCCCTCGGCGCTCTCCCCCGGCTGCAGGACGCCGGAGAACGGCGCGGTCGACGGGTCGTTGATCGGCGAGGCGGGCAGCTGCTCCTCGCCGTGTGCCAGGTCGACCGCCACGCCGTCGAGCGGCACCGGGCCGCCGGTGCCGTTGGTGATCCGCACGGTCACCCGCAGCGCCGGGCCGGAGATGTTGCCCGGGCCGACGCCCGTGGCGTCGACCGCCTCCAGGGAGACGACGTCGGCGACGACCCCGTCCCCGGCAGCGGCCTGCTCGTCGAACCCGACCGGCGCCAGGGTCGCCGGGAGCTCGGTGGCGTCCTCGGTCGGTCCGGCGGGCTCGGGGGTGACCGGCGCGGGCGCCAGCTCCGGCGGCGCGCCGGAGGTCAGCGGCGCCTCCGTCGCGTCGGCGTCCTGACCGGACGCGCTCATCGTCCCGTCGTCGCCCGGCGCGAGCGCCAGCCCGACGGCGACGAGGACGGCGACCAGCAGCGCGGCCGCCCCGGCGACGACCAGCCGCCGGCGGCGATCGCCGCCGGAGATGCGGGAGAGCAGCGTCATCGGGGCAGCCTCGTCATCTCGGTGAACCACTTGATCGAGGCGAGGGCGAGGAAGCCCGCCGCCGCGAGGAACAGGAGCGTGTAGGCCGGGACGAACAGCCCCGGCGCGCCGTACAGCACGAACAGGCAGGCCAGCAGGCCGTAGTCCGTGGGCAGCGTGAGCAGCGACCGGCCGATGCCGGCCGGCTGCGCGGTGGGCTGGGCCCGGGTGGCGACGCCGTGCTGCGCGCGCAGCGCCTCGTTGAGCATCGTGGCGAAGTAGGTGACCGCGTCGACCAGGCAGTAGCCCAGCGGCACCAGCAGGACCACCGGGTCGACGACGTCGAAGCGGTAGAGGCCGATGACCAGCGCGAGGTGCAGCCCGGAGGACTTCACCGCGTCGACCATGTGGTCGAGCCACTCCCCGGCCGGCGAGCCCCCGCCGCGCAGCCGGGCCAGCTGGCCGTCGGCGGCGTCGAAGGCGTAGCCGAGCACCAGGCACGCGGTCAGGACCAGGCCGAGGGTCCACGACGGCTCGACGGTGGCCAGCAGCACGAGCGCCGTGGCGGTGAAGACGGCGCTGATGCCGGTCACCGCGTTGGGCGTGAGCCGCGCGTGGAAGGCGACCGCGGCCAGCAGCCGGCCGAGCTTGCGGTTGACGAAGCGGGAGTACGCGGGTGCGCCGGCCGCGCCCTTCTGGGCACCGGACAGCCGGCCGAGCGTCTCGCGCAGGCTCTCCTCGGGCCGCGGCGGGGCGAGGGTGCTCACTGCTGCGCTCCGCGGATCGGGATGACCGGCGTCGTCGTCCCCGGGTGCGCGACCGGGTTCACGACCGGGGGCACGACCGCGGTCGTGGTCCGCGGCTCCGGGATGCGCAGGGGGGCCGGCACCGCCGTCGGCAGCCGCCGGCCGTTCGGACGACGGGTCGGGAAGTCGCGCCGGGCCAGGGCGAGGGCCAGCTTCTCGTAGCCGGTCGCGACCTCGTCCCAGTCGTAGCCGGCGGCCAGGTCGCGGGCCCGCTTCCCGGCGATGCGGATGCGGCGGGGCTCGGCCTCGGCGGCGTCGACCAGGGCGGCGACGTCGGCGGGGCTGGTGAAGTAGCGACCGGCGTCCTCGACGACCTCGCGGTTGAAGTCGCAGTCGAACGCCAGCACGGCGGTGCCGGCGCCGATGGCGCGCAGCAGCGAGGGGTTCGTGCCGCCGACGCAGTGGCCGTGCAGGTAGGTGTAGGCGTTGGCGTAGAGCTGGTCGAGCTGCTCCTGGTCCCAGACGCCGCCGAGGAACCGGACCCGGTCGTCGGCCGCGGCGTGCACCTGCGCGGTGTAGGCGTCGGAGTAGGGCGCGGAGCCGACCACGACCAGCGGCTTGGTCGCGCCGCTGCGGGCGTAGCCCTCGACGATCACGTCGACGTGGTTCTCGGGCTCGAAGCGGGCGACCACCAGGTGGTACTCCCCCGGGGTCAGGCCGAGCTCGGCCAGCCGGTCGGCCCCGGGCTGGATCAGCGGGGCGCCGTAGGTGAGCAGCGTGGTGGGCGCGCCGAACTCGTGCCGGTAGTAGTCGGCGATGCCGACGGCGTCGGCGATCAGCGCGTCGGACCAGCGCACGGCCAGGGCTTCCGCGGCGCGGTAGTACCGCTGGCCGACCGGGCCCCACTTGGCGCGCTTCCACTCCAGGCCGTCGACGTGCGTCGCGACCGGGATCCGGGCGGCCCGGAGCGCCGGCAGCAGCGGCGAGTTCGCGGCGTTGAAGACGAACGCGGCATCGGTGCGGTGCCCCAGCAGGTGGCCGACCGACAGGGCCGAGTGGCTCAGGGTCTCCAGCGCCCGCTTGTGCGCGGCCGGCAGGTGCACCAGCTCCATGCCCAGGTAGCGGTCGGGCCGCTCGGTCTCGTCCCGCCCGGTCCGGCAGTAGACGACGACGCGGTGCCCGCGGTCGGCCAGCCGGCGGCCGACCTCCTCGACGGCGGTCTCGAAGCCGCCGTACCGGGCGGGAACACCTCGGGTGCCCAGCATGGCGATGCGCATCGTGGTCCGTCCGTTCGCTCGTCCGCAGCCGGTGGATGCGGCCGCTCCGGCGCGCTGTCACGCACCGCGAATCAAGGATCGCGGCCCGTAGCCGCGCGCGCGTCGTTCCGGCGGACGCCGTCACCCTGCGGGGTGACCCCCGGACGGGGTGGGTCAGTAGGCCCCGGAGCGGTTGAGGACCGCGCGCGTCGTCTTCCAGAGGATCAGCATGTCGAGGGCGAGCGACCAGTTCTCCACGTACCGCAGGTCCAGGCGCACGGCCTCCTCCCACGGCAGGTCGCTGCGGCCGGAGATCTGCCACAGGCCGGTGAGGCCCGGCTTCACCAGCAGCCGGCGGCTGACCGACGCGTCGTAGCGGGCGACCTCGCCCGGCAGCGGCGGCCGGGGGCCGACGAGCGCCATGGTGCCGCCCAGCACGTTGAACAGCTGGGGCAGCTCGTCCAGCGAGAGCCGGCGCAGCCAGCGGCCGACCGGGGTGACCCGCGGGTCCTCCCGCATCTTGAACAGCAGGCCGTCGGAGATGTTGTCCGCGCGGATGTCCTCGAGCCGCTTGTCGGCGTCGACGACCATGCTGCGGAACTTCAGCATCGTGAAGGCCTGGCCGTTGATGCCGACGCGCTCCTGGCGGTACAGGGCGGGCCCGGCGCTGGTCAGCCGGACGGCGAGCGCGATGCCGACGAGCACCGGCGAGAGGAGCAGCAGCGCGAGGCCGGCGGCGCAACGGTCGACGGCGCCCTTGACCATGCGCCGCCAGCCCTCGAAGCGGGGCTGCTCGACCGAGAGCAGCGGCAGGCCCTCGAACGGGCGGATGTGCAGGCGGGGGCCGGCGACCTCGATGAGGCCGGGGGCGACCAGGAGCTCGACACCGCTGCCCTCGAGCTGCCAGGACAGCTGGCGCAGGTACTGCGCGGCCGTCTCGCTGGCCGAGGTGACGGCGATGGTGTCGGCACCCAGCCGGGCGGCCAGCGCGACGACGTCGTCCAGGCCCTCGACCGGCACGTCCACCAGGCCGGCGACGCGGGCGCGGTCGGCCGGCGTCACGCAGAGACCGACGACGTCGAGGCCGGCGTAGCTCTCCCGGCGCACGCGGTCGGCGAGCTCCAGGACCGCGCCGCCGCGGCCGACGACGATGACCCGCTTGCCGCAGCGGCCCCGGGCACGCAGCCGGCGGAGGTAGGTGCGCGCGGCGTAGCGCGCCACGAGGGTGGTGAGGGTCAGCGCGGGGACGCCGACGACGACCAGCGCGCGGCTGAGGTCCAGCCCCGCCGCGTAGGAGACGAAGCCGGCGACGGCCAACAGGACCAGGCCGGCGCGGCCGACGGTGCGGTACTCGTCGCTGCCGGTGCCGAAGACCCGCTCGGCGTGCGCGCCGCAGGCCCAGAGCAGCAGCGGCCAGGCCGGCACCAGCGCGACGGAAGCCCAGAACAGCGAGGGCTCGGGCGGCAGCCCCTCGGGGCGGGTGAGGACGACGCCGGCGCCGATGGCGGCCGCGGCGAGGGCCTCGAAGGCGGCCAGCGCGAGGGCGTAGGTGCGCACCCAGGGTGCGGTGGCGATCCGGGTGAGCGGGCGGGCCGGCGTCACGGTCGTCTCGCGACGCGGGGCCGGGATGAGGTCCAGCCCGGTGCTCAGCGCTTCCTTGTCCACCAACACGTGTGCTCCCCCGTTACGCAGTGTGATTGCGTCAACACACGAGGGGTGCGGCCGTCAGGCCGACGAACAGGACGTTCTCCCCCGAGTGCAGTCCTCGATGCGCGGACAACACTCACAGTCCGTCACCGGCAGGGTCAACACGGACGGGGCCTCTTCACCCTTTCGGGAGCACGGAGAGTGACCGATCGGCGAGCTGGGCGGCTCAGCTGCGGGGGTGGACCTCGTTCTGCGCGGCCTCCAGGCCGCGGGCGAGCAGTGACTCTGCGGCGTCGGCCGCGTCGACGAGCAGAAGGTCGAGCTCCTTGCGCTCGGTCGCGGAGAAGTCCTTGAGCACGTAGTCGGCCGGGTCCTGGCGGCCCGGGGGGCGGCCGATGCCGACCCGCACGCGCAGGTAGTCCTTGGTGCCCAGAGAGCGGGTGATCGAGCGCAGGCCGTTGTGGCCGCCCTCGCCGCCGCCCCGCTTGAGCCGCACGACGGCGAAGTCGATGTCGAGCTCGTCGTGCACCACGACGAGGTCGGTGGCCGGGAGCTTGTGGTAGTCGAGCAGGCCGCGCACCGGGCCGCCGGACTCGTTCATGTAGGTGAGCGGGCGGGCGAGGACGACGCGGCGGCCGGCCAGCCGGCCCTCGCCGCTGACCGCCCGCGACCGGGCGCCCTTGCCCGGCGAGAGCCGGATGCCGGCGCGCTCGGCCAGCAGGTCGAGCACCATCGCGCCCACGTTGTGCCGGTTGCCGGCGTAGCCGGGCCCGGGTGTTGCCCAGCCCCACGACGAGGAAGGGCCCCTCGCTCGGAGCGGACGCCGCAGGGGCGCCGGCAGTGCCGGCGCCCCCGCGGGTCGTGCTGTCGGTCAGCGGAGGCCTCAGTTGTCCGCGGACTTCTCGGCCGAGTCCATCGACTCGCCGCTGCCCTGGTCCTGCGGCTCCGGGACGACGTCGCCGTCGGCGTCGGACTCCTCGCGCTCGATGCCGGCCTCGGCCTCGGCCTCGGCGAGCTCGGCCTCCAGCGCCTCGGCGGTCGGGGCGCCGAGGAAGCCGATGACCAGCGCCTCGGGGTCGGTGATCAGCGTCGAGCCCGAGGGCAGGACGAGCTCGCCGGCGGTGATGTTCTGCCCGGCGGCGTGGCCGGTGATGTCGACCTCGATGGCCTCGGGCAGCTTGGTGGCGTCGGCCTCGATGGAGACGGTGTTGAGCTGGTGGTTCGGGATCGAGTCGGGGGCCGGGTCGCCGACGATGACGATCGGCACCTCGACGGTGGTCTTCTCGCCGCGGCGGACCAGCAGCAGGTCGACGTGCTCGTGCTGGCGGGTCAGCGGGTCGCGCTGCACGGCCTTGGTGAGGGCGAGCTGCTCCTTGCCCTCCAGGACGACGGTCAGCAGGACGTTGCTGCCGCCGTTGCGCAGGGCCGCGGCGAACTCGCGGGCCGGCAGCGACAGGTGCACGACGTCCTGGCCGTGCCCGTAGAGGACGGCGGGGATGCGACCCTCGCGGCGGGTGCGACGCGCGCTGCCCTTGCCGAACTCGGTACGGGTCTCGGCGTCGAGCCGGAAGTCAGCCACGGTGATGTGCTCCTAGGTATCGGGTCTGTGCGGGCCAGGCGCGAACGCACAGCACCCCGGAGAGCACAGCACGTCGATAACGGAACGCTGGGCGTTCCCTCGCCGGGCAACGCGAGCCAGGGTACGCGACTGGCGACGACCACCGCGCAGCGGTCCGTCCGAGCGGGGGCCCGGAGGGCCCCCGAGGACGGACGTGCCGCAGGACGAAGACGCCGGGACAGGAGCTGCCCCGCGAGGCCGTCGCGGCGAGCGGGGCCCGGAGGGTCCCCGAGCCACGGCGGGTACGCGCTCAACTCAGCCGGGGAACGGCTCCTGGCCGCGGTCGGAGCGCGGAGCGCGACAGATCAACTAGCTCCGTCGAACAAGGAGGTGACCGAGCCGTCCTCGAAGACCTCCTTGATCGCCCGGGCGAGCAGGGGGGCGATGGAGAGGACCGTCAGCTTGTCGAAGCGGCGGTGCTCCTCGATGGGCAGCGTGTTGGTCACGATGACCTCGCTGACCTTGCTGCTGGAGAGCCGCTCGACCGCGGGGCCGGAGAGCACGCCGTGCGTGGCGGCGACGATGACGTCGGCGGCGCCGGCGTCGAAGAGCGTCTCGGCGGCCTTCACGATCGTGCCGCCGGTGTCGATCATGTCGTCGACCAGGATGCAGACGCGGCCCTCGACCTCGCCGACGACGCGGTTGGCGACGACCTCGTTGGCGACCAGCGGGTCACGGGTCTTGTGGATGAAGGCCAGCGGCGTCCCGCCGAGCTTGTCGCTCCAGCGCTCGGAGACGCGGACGCGGCCGGAGTCCGGGGAGACGACGGTGATGTCGCGGTCGCCCCAGCGCTCCTTGACGTGGTTGATCAGCAGGTCGAGGGCGAAGAGGTGGTCGACCGGGCCGTCGAAGAAGCCCTGGATCTGCGCGGTGTGCAGGTCGACGGTCATCAGCCGGTCGGCGCCGGCGGTCTTGAACATGTCGGCGACCAGGCGCGCGGAGATGGGCTCGCGGCCGCGGTGCTTCTTGTCCTGACGGGCGTAGGGGAAGAACGGGGCGACCACGGTGATCCGCTTCGCGGAGGCGCGCTTGAGCGCGTCGACCATGATCAGCTGCTCCATGAGCCAGGTGTTGATCGGCGCGGTGTGGCTCTGCACCACGAAGGCGTCGCACCCGCGCACCGACTCCTCGAACCGCACGAACAGCTCGCCGTTGGCGAACTCGTAGGAGGCGGTCGGGGTGGGGGTCACGCCGAGGTGGCCGGCGATCTCGCCGGTCAGCTCGGGGTAGGCCCGGCCGGAGAAGAGCATCAGGCTCTTGTTGGTGGTCTGCCGGATGGCGCTCATCGGGTCTGCTGCCCCTCGTCGTCGTGCGCCCCGGGGTCGGGGGCGTCCGCTCGCCCTTCCGCGGCTGCGGCGGCCTCCGCGGCCGGGGATCCCGGCCGTCGGCGTCGGACCCACCCTGCCACATTTCGCTGGGTGGCCCGCGCCACGC
Source organism: Blastococcus sp. TML/C7B (assembly GCF_016612845.1). NCBI lineage: Bacteria > Bacillati > Actinomycetota > Actinomycetes > Geodermatophilales > Geodermatophilaceae > Blastococcus > Blastococcus sp. TML/C7B. The sequence continues at coordinate 361,776 of NZ_JAEOAA010000001.1, forward strand.
CCATGGCCCCCGGGGGGACGTCGTTCGTGATGACCGACCCGGCCGCGGTGTAGGCGCCGTCGCCGATGGTGACCGGCGCCACGAGCATGCTGTCCGACCCGATCCGGACGTGGTCCCCGATGGTCGTGCGGTGCTTGGCCACGCCGTCGTAGTTGACGAAGACGGTGGCGGCGCCGATGTTGGCGCCGCGGCCGATGGTCGCGTCGCCCACGTAGGAGAGGTGCGGCACCTTCGACTCCTCGCCGACCTCGACGTTCTTGATCTCGACGAAGGCGCCGGCCTTGCTGCCGCGGCCCAGCCGGGTGCCCGGGCGCAGGTAGCTGAACGGGCCGACGGTCGCGTCCGGCCCGATCTCCGCCCCCAGGCAGTGCGAGCGGACGACGCTGGCGCCGGCCTCGACGGTGCAGTCGACCAGCGTGGTGTCCGGGCCGACGACGGCGCCGGTGGCGACGGTCGTCGTCCCGAGCAGCTGGGTGCCCGGCTGCAGGACGGCGTCGGCGGCGGCGGTCGCGGTGACGTCGACCCAGGTGGTCTGCGGGTCGACGACGGTGACCCCGGCGCGCATCAGGTCGTCGAGCACGCGGTCGTTGAGGGTGCGCCGCCGCTCGGCCAGCTCGCGGCGGTCGTTGCAGCCCAGGACGTCGTCGGGGTCCTCGGCGCGGACCGCGGCGGTCGGGGCGCCCTCGGCGACCAGCGGCGCGAGCGCGTCGGTGAGGTACTGCTCCCCCTGCGAGTTCGCCGTCCCGACGCCGGCCAGGACGCGGCGCAGGGTGGCGGCGTCGGCGACGTAGACGCCGGCGTTCACCTCGCGGATGGCGCGCTGCTCGGGGGTGGCGTCGCGCTCCTCGACGATGGCCTGCGGGGCTCCGCGGCCGTCCCGGACGATGCGGCCCAGGCCGGTCGGGTCGTCGACCTCGGCGGTGAGCACGGTGAAGACGCTGCCGGCGGCGTCGTGGGCCTGCACGAGGTCGCCGAGCGTGCGGCTGGTCAGCAGCGGCGAGTCCCCGTTGACGACGAGGACCGACCCGTCGAGCTCGGGCACCGCGGCGAGGGCGACCTCGGCGGCGTGCCCGGAGCCGAGCTGCTCCTCCTGCACGACGGCGACGGCGCCGGGCGCGACCTCGGCCAGGTGCGCCGCGACCTGCTCGCGCCCCGCCCCGACGACGACGACCGTGGTGCCCGCCGCCAGCGGCGCGGCCGCGGCCAGCACGTGCCCGAGCAGGCTGCGGCCACCCAGGGTGTGCAGCACCTTCGGCGTCGAGGACCGCATGCGGGTGCCCTGGCCGGCGGCGAGGACGACGACGGCGGCGACGCGCGGCGTCCCGGCGGGAGCGGACGGCGGGTTTTCCTGCGGGGGCACGGGTCTCCTCCAACGGTGACGGCACGGCTGCTGGGGGACTCGGACTCGAACCGAGACTGCACGGCTCCAAAGGCCGGCGGGCTGCCGATTACCCCATCCCCCACCCGCGGCGCCGTCGCGGACGGCGTCGCGGAGGTGCCCGAGCGGACCGGCACCCGGGTGCGAGCCTAAGGGCCGCGCTCCCCGCGGGGGCACCGGCGGCGGCGGCGCGGTGCGTCCCGACCCACCGGACCAGCGGGTTCGCGGATCCGCCTACGGTGCCGTAGGTTTTCCGGCACATCGCCCGGAGCTCGCCGGTTCTGCCACCGCGCCCGAGGCGGATCACCACAGCACAGGAGTCCTCTTGTCAGCTCCCGCCCTCACCCGACCGACGGCCCCGCCCCGCGCCGAGCCCTACGCCGGGTTGCCGGACAACGCCATCGGCCGGCGCAAGAGCACCCTCGAGATCGTCACGCTCTACGTGATCGTGCTCGTGCCCTTCGTGGCCCTGGCGGCCGTCATCCCCGCGGTGTGGGGCTGGGGCATCTCCTGGCTGGACGTCGGCCTGGCGGTCGGCTTCTACTACCTGTCGCTGCTCGGCGTGACCGTCGGCTACCACCGGCACTTCACGCACGCCTCGTTCAAGAGCGCCCGCCCGCTGCGCCTGGGGCTGGCCGTCGCCGGCTCGATGGCGATCCAGGGCCCGGTCAACCAGTGGGTGGCCGACCACCGCCGGCACCACGCCTTCGCCGACCGCGCGGGTGACCCGCACTCCCCCTGGCGCTACGGCACCGACCTGCGCGCGCTGCTGAAGGGCATGTTCCACGCCCACCTGGGCTGGCTGTTCGACCGCCGCAAGACCAACCAGGCCCGCTACGCCCCTGACCTGCTCAAGGACGCCGGCCTGGTCTTCATCAGCCGCACCTTCGTCGTGTGGGCCTTCCTCAGCCTGGCGATGCCCGCCGTCCTCGGCGGGCTGATCACCGGCAGCTGGGCCGGTGCCTGGTCGGCGTTCTTCTGGGCCGGCCTGGTGCGCGCGGCCCTGCTGCACCACGTCACCTGGTCGATCAACTCGGTCTGCCACGTGGTGGGCAACCGGCCGTTCGTCTCCCGCGACCGGGCGACGAACTTCTGGCCGCTGGCGATCCTCAGCGGCGGCGAGTCCTGGCACAACCTGCACCACGCCGACCCGACGTGCGCCCGGCACGGGGTGCTGCGCGGCCAGATCGACATCAGCGCCCGCGTCATCTGGGTGTTCGAGAAGCTCGGCTGGGCCTCCTCCGTCAAGTGGCCCGACCCGGTGCGCCTGGCCGCCAAGCGCCGCGTCGAGGCCCCGGCCGCGTCCTGAGCACCGACCCCGGCACCGACCTCGGGCACCCGCCCGGGGCCGGCCCGGGTGCGCACGGCACCCGCGTCCGGGTGCGCATGACCGGCGCGCAGCGCCGGGAACAGCTGCTCGACGTCGCCCGCGAGCTGTTCGGCCGGCGCGGTTTCGTCGCCACCTCGATCGAGGAGATCGCGGCGCACGCGCAGGTGAGCAAGCCCGTCGTGTACGAGCACTTCGGCGGCAAGGAGGGCATCCACGCCGTCGTCGTCGACCGCGAGATGCAGCTGCTGCTGGGCCGCTTCACCACGGCCCTCTCCGCCCCGGGGCACCCCCGGGAGCTGCTGCAGCGCGCCGCGCTGGTGCTGCTGGAGTACATCGAGTCCGACACCGACGGCTTCCTCGTGCTCACCCGTGACGCCCCGATCACCAGCGGCGTGGGCGGCTACTCCTCGCTGATCGGCGAGGTGGCCCGCAAGGTCGAGCACATCCTCGGCGGGCACTTCGACGCGCGCGGCTACGACCCGCGGCTGGCCGAGCTCTACAGCCAGGCGCTGGTCGGCATGGTCGCGCTGGTCGGCCAGTGGTGGCTGGACACCCGTACGCCCGACAAGAGCGTGGTGGCCGCGCACCTGGTGAACCTGGCCTACAACGGCCTGTCCCACCTCGACCCGTCCCCCGACCTGCTGGACGGTCCCGGCGCCCCCTGAGCGCCGCTCAGACCACCCGGGCGCCGGGCACCGGCCCGGTGACCGCGCGGACGGTCCGGAAGACGCCCTCCCCGGCCAGGGTCGCCGCCAGCCGGACGGCCGCGGGCTGGTCCTCCGCGAGCGCCGCGATGGTCGGGCCGGAGCCGCTGACGAGGGCACCGAGGGCGCCGGCGCCGCGGGCCGCCTGCAGCGCGCGCCGCAGCTCCGGCCGCAGCGAGAGCGCCGGCGCCTGCAGGTCGTTGGCGAGCGCGTCCGCCAGCGCCGCCGCCGGCCCGCTGCGCAGCGCGGCCAGCACCGGCTCGGCGGGCAGCAGCTGCTCGCCGTCGGGCACCCGGCCCTCGGCCCGGAGCCGGTCCAGCTCGCCGTACACCGACGGGGTCGACAACCCCTCGCCGGCGATGCCGAGCACCCAGTGCCACGACGGCCGTGCCAGCACCGGGGTCAGCTGCTCCCCGCGCCCGGTGCCCAGGGCGACGCCGCCGAGCAGGCTGAACGGGACGTCGCTGCCCAGGTGCGCGGCCAGCTCCAGCAGGTCGGCGCGGTCGGCACGGGTGCTCCAGAGCGCGTCCAGCGCGACCAGCGCGGCGGCGGCGTCCGCGCTGCCGCCGGCCAGGCCCGCGGCCGCCGGGATGTCCTTCGCGATCTCGAGCTGCGCGTCGGCGGGCACGCCGGCGTGCTCGGCGAGCAGCTCGGCCGCCCGCCAGACCAGGTTGCGCCGGTCGGTCGGGACGGCGTCCGCCCCGGTCACCCCGCCCGAGCCCTCGCCACTGACGGCGAGGCTCAGCCCCTCGCCCGGCCGGGCGGTGACGGTGTCGAACAGCGAGACGGCGAGGTAGACCGTGCGCAGCTCGTGGAACCCGTCGGGGCGCAGCGGGCCGACGGCCAGGTGCGCGTTGATCTTCGCCGGGGCCCGCGCGGTGACGACGCCGGACGCCGTCACGGCTGCACCTCGTCGGTGGCGGCCAGGCGGGCGAAGTCGGTCACCGAGAGCTGCTCGCCGCGGGTCGAGGGGTCGATGCCGGCCGCGCGCAGCCGGGTCTCCGCGGCGGCGGGGCTGCCGGCCCAGCGCGCCAGGGCCGCGCGCAGGCTCTTGCGGCGCATCCCGAAGGCGGCGTCGACCGCCGCGAAGGTGGCCCGGCGGTCGCCCTCGGGCGGGGGGCGCCGGACGAGGGCGACCAGCCCGGAGTCGACGTTGGGCTCGGGCCAGAACACCCGCCGGCCCACGTTGCCCGCCCGGCGCACCTCGCCGTACCAGGCGGCCTTGACCGACGGCACGCCGTACGCGCCGCCCCCGGGGGGCGCCGCGAGCCGCTCGGCGACCTCGGCCTGCACCAGGATCAGCGCACGCTCCAGGGTCGGCAGCAGGTCGAGCAGGTGCAGCAGCACCGGCACCGCGACGTTGTAGGGCAGGTTCGCGACCAGCGCGGTGGGCGGCGGACCCGGCAGCTCGCTGATGCGCAGCGCGTCGGCCTCGACGACGGTCAGCCGGTCGGCGAGGTCGGGCCGGCGCTCGGCGACCGTCCGGGGCAGCCGGGCGGCCAGGCGGGGGTCGATCTCGACGGCGGTGACCGCCGCCGACGCCGGCAGGAGCCCGAGGGTGAGCGAGCCGAGGCCCGGCCCGACCTCGAGGACGACGTCGTCGGGCGCCAGCCCGGCGGTGCGCACGATGCGCCGGATCGTGTTGGCGTCGTGCAGGAAGTTCTGGCCCAGCTGCTTGGTGGGGCGCAGCTCGAGCTCCGCGGCCAGCTCGCGGATCGCGGCCGGCCCCAGGAGCCCGTCGGGCGGCTCGGGGGGAGTCAGGGCGACCCGATCAGCCGAACAGCCGCGGGCCGCAGTGCGGCCACTGGCCGGCACCGGAGCGCTGGTACAGCAGCTGCGCGCGGTAGGTCTGCTCGTCGGGGCTGGCCTGCGAGGGCAGCCCCGTGCCGCCGACGGACTGCCAGGTGCCGACGCCGAACTGGTACAGGCCGTGGTACTTGCCGGTGCTGCTGACGGCGGTGGGGCGGCCGCCGGACTCGCAGGCGGCGAGCGCGGCCCAGTTGAGCCCGTCGGCGGACGGGCTGGCGGTCGGCCGCGGCTTGGTGCCGACGGCGACCTGCTCGGTGACCGGGGCGCGGTCCACGACGGTGCTCACGGTCTCGCGGCCGGTCTCGACGCCATCGGTCACGGTGATCCGGTAGGTGACGGTCTGCTGGCCGTCGACGCCCGGCGTCGTCACCTTCTTCTCGCCGACGGTCGCCTCCGGGTTCGGCGTCTCCACCGTCTCGTGCGGCAGGGCGACGGTCTCGGTGACTTCGGTGACGGTCACCCGGTAGACCTGCAGGCGCATGCCCGCGGTCAGCGGCGTCGTGGCCTCGGCGGTGGCGCGGTCCGTGGCGCTCAGCACGATGCCCTGCTCGGCGAGCAGGTCGCCGGCCGTGGCGGCGGTGGTGGTGACGACGCGCTCCTGGCCGTCCACGGCGAGGACGACGTCCTTGGGCGTGGTGACCTCCAGGCTCATCCCGTCCAGCGGCAGCCGCTCGCTGCGGCTCGCGGAGAGGACCAGGCCGTCGGCGCGCAGGCCGAGCTGCTCGAGCGCCTCGTCCACCGACAGGGCGGTCACGTAGATCTCCTGCTCGACGCCGTCCACGGTGAGCTTCAGCGGGCGGGCGCGGGTGAGCAGGACCGTGTCGCCGTCCGCGACGGCCGCGTCGACGGCCGGCAGCACGACGTCGTGGGCCGCGGGCTCCAGGCCTGCCTCGTCCAGCACCTCGGCCACCGTGTCGGCGTAGGTGCCGACGCGCGAGGCCTGGCCGTCGACCGTGAGGACGATCGACTTCTGGGCGACGAAGAAGGCCAGCGTTCCGCCCACGAGTCCGAGCAGGACGAGGGCGAAGAGGCTGAGTCGGAGCGAGCGGCGCACGGCACATCCAGGGGTTCCGGGACCCGGGCAGGAGGACGTGGGCACGCCGCCGGTGGACGGCGCGCCCGCTGCAGTCCGCATCCGGGTCGGCTGCTCGACCGGAACCTGCGGTTCCGGTCGGGCGCTCGGCCCGGGGCGGCCTCCACCCCGGCTGATCACGACACGATAACGAGCACGGTGCGTGGTGCAACGGTGCGTGATGAGTGAATCAGACCGTCGCCATGTCGCTATGTGGACGCGCCGACACGTTCTGTGACAGCCGTGCCGGGATCAGGAACTCGGGACCGTCGCTCGTCGCTCTGCCGGGGTGAGCAAGCGCACAGCGTGGGATCCAGCCGTTCGGGGCACACACGCCCGCCCGTCAGCCCGCCAGCGCCCGGGCCCCGGCACGCACCGGTCGCAGCCACGTCACCAGGAAGAACGCGACCGCCAGCCCGGACGACAGGGTGCAGAAGCCGCCGGCGACCAGCCCCACCGGCAGCAGGTCGAAGTGCTCGGTCACCCGGTCGCCGCGGTCGATGCCCGCGGTGAGCAGCAGCGCGCCCAGCGGCAGCAGCGCCAGCACGCCCGTCGCCGCCGAGACCAGGTGCGCCGTCCAGGTGCGCAGCGCCTCGTCCACCGGCACGTCGGCGCCCGCGGCCGGCAGCGGGCGCACGACCGCCCGCAGCAGCGCCAGCTCGGCGAGCACCCAGGCCACGCCCGGCACCGCCACCGCCGTCCCCGCGAACGCCGCGCCGACCTCCTCGCCCGACCACAGCCAGGCCGCCGTCGCGATCACCGCGACGACCTCCAGCCGCATCGTCCACACCAGCCAGGCCGAGATCAGCTCCGCCCGGCGCGGCCGCCGGTGCGGCTGGGCCACCGCCCAGCGCGGCCGCGGCCGGGTCACCTCCGCCAGCAGGACGCCGGCCAGCAGCCCGAGCACCAGGATCGGCACCCACAAGAAGACCGACGACTCCCCCACCAGCACGAGGACGCCCACGATCCCGGCGATCCCCAGCAGCAGGCCCAGCCGCCGCCAGCGGCGCCCGTGCTGCGCCTGCTGGGTCAGCGCCGCCGCGCCCTCGGCCGTCGGTTCGACCAGCTCCACGGACCCGCCGGCCACCGCCCGCCGGTCGGCCGCCCGCGCCCAGGCACGCGACAGCAGCACGCCCGGCACCAGCAGGGCGATGAACAGCACGACGGCGATGAGGCGGCCCACCCTGTCATTGTCGCCCTCCGGGCGACACCGCGGCCACGTGCCGTTCCCCTGCGCCGCTGAGCCGCCCCCGTCCCTCCTCTGGGGACCCTCCGGGCCCCCGTCGTCGGGACCGCTCCGCGGGTTGCTCCCCGTCGTTCCTCGGGGGACCCTCCGGGCCCCCGCTCGTCACGACCCGCTGACGCGAGGTCGGCTCAGGTGCCGGTCTCCCACGAGCCGAAGACGCGTTCTGCGTTGCGGGTGAGCTGGTGGCAGAGCTCCTCGAGGTCGGTGCCGGTGACCTCGGCGAGGGCGCGGACCGTGTGCGGCACCAGGCGGGAGGCGTTCGGGCGGCCGCGGTGCGGGACCGGCGTGAGGAAGGGCGAGTCGGTCTCGACCAGGAGCTGCTCGGCCGGGGTGAGAGCGGCGGCCTCGCGCAGGTAGCCGGCGTTGCCGAAGGTCAGGGTGCCGGCGAACGACAGCACGAAGCCCCGCGCGACGCAGGCCTTCGCGAACGCGGCGTCACCGGAGAAGCAGTGGAAGACGGTGTGCTCGGGCGCGCCCTCGTCGTCCAGCACGCGGAGGATCTCGTCGTGGGCGTCCCGGTCGTGGATGACCAGGGCGACGCCGTGCTCCTTCGCGATCCGGATGTGCGCCCGGAACGACGCCTCCTGCGCGGCCCAGCCCTCGGGGCCGGTGCGGAAGCGGTCCAGGCCGGTCTCCCCCACGGCCCGCACCCGCGGCAGCGCGGCCAGCCGGTCGATCTCGGCCAGCGCCTCGTCGGTCGCCTTCCCTGCCCCCGCCTCGTTCGGGTGCAGCGCCACGGCGGCCAGCACCGACGGGTGCCGCGCGGCCAGGGCCGCCGACCAGCGCGATGAGGCGACGTCGACACCGACCTGGACCAGCCGGGTCACGTTCACCGCCGCCGCGGCCGCGATCTCGGCGTCCACGGCGGCGTCGGACGCCCACTCGCCGTGCTCGTCGTCCGCCGGCCGCTCCCCCAGCACGATGTCCAGATGCGTGTGGCTGTCCAGCGCCGGCGCCGGCAGCGGCTCCGGGGACGGCGGCGGCTCACCGCGCCGGTTGGCCCGCGACGAGGCCGACCGGCTCACGCACGCCCCCCGAGGGCAGAAATGGCCATTACTGCCGTCACGCGGAGCCCTCTTCGAGGCGGGCCAGCTCCTCCTCCACCACCGAGTCGTCGAGCTTCTTGAAGATCGGCGTCGGAGCGCTCAGCGGGCTCCCCGACGGCAGCGGGCGCGAGCCCCACGTCGCCGCGGCGCCCGCGTAGTCGCCGGTGATGATCGGGTAGGGAGAGCCGTCGTCGAGATCCGTGGTCTCCACGATCTGCGGCGCCGGCGACCACACGCCCTCGCCCCCGAGCAGCTCGTGCACCTTCTGCGCCGAGTGCGGGAGGAACGGGGTGAGCAGCGCGTTGCAGTCGCTGATCGCCTGGAGGGCCGTGTGCAGCACGGTGTCCCGGCGGGCCGGGTCCTCCTTGAGCTTCCACGGCGCCTGGTCCGACAGGTACTTGTTCGCCTCGCCGACGACGCGCATCGCCTCGGTCGCCGCGGCCTTCTGCCGGTTGCGGCCGAGCAGTTCGCCGATCGGCCCGAACGCCGACGACGTCGAGGCCAGCAGCGCGCGGTCGGCGTCGGTCAGCTCGCCCGGCGTCGGGATCGCGCCGACGTTCTTCGCCGCCATCGACACCGTGCGGTTGACCAGGTTGCCCCAGCCCGCGACCAGCTCGTCGTTGTTGCGGCGGACGAACTCCGACCAGGTGAAGTCGGTGTCCTGGTTCTCCGGGCCGGCGGCGGCGATGAAGTAGCGCAGCGCGTCGGCGTCGTACCGGGCGAGGAAGTCGCGCACGTAGATGACGACGTTCCGCGAGGAGGAGAACTTGCGGCCCTCCATGGTGAGGAACTCGCTGGAGACCACCTCGGTCGGCAGGTTCAGCCGGCCGTAGGAGCCCGGCGTCCCGCCCTTGTCGCCCTCGCCGTTGTAACCGAGCAGCTGGGCCGGCCAGATCTCGGAGTGGAAGACGATGTTGTCCTTGCCCATGAAGTAGTAGGCGTCGGCGTCCGGCGACTGCCACCACTGGCGCCAGGCCTCCGGGTCCCCGGAGCGGCGAGCCCACTCGATCGACGCCGACAGGTACCCGACCACGGCGTCGAACCAGACGTAGATGCGCTTGTCGGGCCGGTCGCGCCAGCCGTCCAGCGGCACCGCGACGCCCCAGTCGATGTCGCGGGTGTAGCTGCGCGGCTTGAGGTCCTCGAGCAGGTTGACGCTGAAGTTGAGGACGTTCGAGCGCCAGTTCTTCCGCGTCGCCAGCCAGTCGCCCAGCGCGCGGGTGAACGCCGGCAGGTCGAGGAAGTAGTGCTCGCTCTCGACGAACTTCGGCGTCTCACCGTTGATCTTGCTGACCGGGTTGACCAGGTCGGTCGGGTCGAGCTGGTTGCCGCAGTTGTCGCACTGGTCGCCGCGCGCGCCGTCGTAGCCGCAGATCGGGCAGGTGCCCTCGATGTAGCGGTCGGGCAGGGTGCGCCCGGTCGACGGGCTGATCGCGCCGAGCGTCGTCTTCGGGAACACGTAGCCGTTCTTCAGCAGGCCCAGGAAGATCTCCTGGCTGACGGCGGCGTGGTTGGCCGTCGTCGTCCGCGTGAACAGGTCGTAGCTCAGCCCGAGGGACTGCAGGTCGTCGACGATCACCCGGTTGTTGCGGTCGGCGATCTGCCGGGGCGTCACGCCCTCGGCGTCGGCGGCCACGGTGATGGGCGTGCCGTGCTCGTCGGTGCCGCTCACCATCAGCACCCGGTTGCCGCTCATCCGCTGGAAGCGGCTGAAGACGTCGGAGGGGACTCCGAACCCGGAGACGTGGCCGATGTGCCGCGGGCCGTTGGCGTAGGGCCAGGCGACCGCGGTCAGGATGTGGCGATCACTCACGGCACAACAGTACGGAGGCCCGTCCACCCGGTTGCCCGGGCAGTCGGGTCAGTGCGCGGTAACGGTCGTGGAGGCGATGTCGCCCGGGCCCAGCGGGTCGTCCACCGGGCCGACCAGCGCGAGGGCGCCGAGGGCCAGGCCGATGACGGCGAGGGTCGCCGTCGCCAGGCCGCGGTGCGCGACCGCGGGGTCGGGACGCCGCTCGACGACGCGGGGACCGGCCGCCAGCCACGCCGCCACCGACGGCGAGCCGGCCAGCAGCAGCTTGCCGACCGGGACCGACACGGCCAGCAGGAGCGCACCCGGGAGCGCGAGGGGCAGGGCGACGGGGACGAGGAGCGCCGCGACGCCGAGCAGCGCGACCAGCGCCAGCTCGCCGACGGCGACGCCGACCAGCATCCGGCGACCGGAGCCGTCGACCACCGCGGCGCCGCTGCCGGCCGCCAGCACGATCCACGCCGCCAGCAGGAGCAGGCCGACGGCGACGACCGGGCCGGCGGGGCGCGACGGCCCGCCGAGCAGGCCGTCCAGCCCGTGCAGCGCGACCGCGAGCAGGGCGACGGCCTCGACGACGGCGAGGGCGCCGGTGAGCAGGGCGGTCACGGGCGGGCGGCGCCGCGCCGTGCCGGTGCCGAGGGGGCGGAGCGGGAGCGCGAGACGCGGGCCCGCGAACGCACCGCGCATGCCGTGCACGTCGATCGCCACGCCGAGCTCCCCTGACCGGTCCGAACTGTCCCCGGAGGGCTCGTCGCGTTCCCGCCCGTGCTGGAGGGCCGCAGCGCCGGGCCCCACCCCGACGGGTGAGCCGCCCGCTCGCCCCGCGCGGCGCGCCTACGCTGCGGACGCCCGGTCCCGAGGAAAAGCCCGATGAGCAGCGCCGGCACCCCGCCCCCGCCCCCGCCGTCGACCCCGCCGCTGCCCGACCGCGCCGCCGGCCCGGAGACGACCGACGGGCCGCCGAACCCCCGCCCCCGCCCGGCCGGCCGCGAGCCGCGGACGCCGACCCGCGCCCCCGGCACCCCGGCCGTCGTCGACTGCGCCGTCTACGTGGACGGCGAGCGGCAGGCCGCGGTGGAGCCCGAGGAGGCCCTCCACGTCGCGGAGCGGACCGGCGGCTTCGTGTGGCTGGGGCTCTACGAGCCGACCGAGGACGAGCTCGCGGCGATCGCCCGGCGCTACGCGCTGCACCCGCTGGCCGTGGAGGACGCCGTCTACGCCCACCAGCGGCCCAAGCTGGAGCGCTACGACGAGGCGCTGTTCATGGTGCTGAAGACGGCGACCTACGTGGAGCACGAGGAGCTGACCGCGACCAGCGAGGTGGTGGACACCGGCGAGGTCATGGTCTTCCTCGGGCCGCGCTACGTGATCACCGTCCGGCACGGGCACCACAGCGAGCTCGGCGACCTGCGGCACCGGCTGGAGGAGCAGCGCGACCTGCTGTGCCTGGGCCCGGCCGCCGTCCTCTACGCCGTCGCCGACCTGGTGGTGGACACGTTCGTCGACGTCGCCGGCGCGGTCGAGGACGACGTCGACGAGCTCGAGGCCTCGGTCTTCAGCCCGTCGCGGACCGACGACATCGGCCGGCTGTACCAGCTCAAGCGGGAGCTGATGTCGCTGCGCCGGGCGGTCTCCCCGCTGGAGGTGCCGCTGCAGAAGCTGGCCGAGCGGGAGATCGATGTCGTCCCGCAGGCGATGCGCTCCTACTTCCGCGACGTGCTCGACCACGCCATCCGGGTGCGCGACCAGGTGGCCGGCCTCGACGAGCTGCTCACCTCGATCCTCCAGGCGTCGCTGGCGCGCACCTCGATGGCCGACAACGAGGACATGCGCAAGATCTCCGCCTGGGCCGGCATCATCGCCGTCCCGACCGCGATCGCCGGCATCTACGGGATGAACTTCGAGCACATGCCCGAGCTCGGCACCCGCTACGGCTACCCCGTCGTCCTCCTGGTGATCCTGGTGTCCTGCCTGCTGCTGCACCGCGGCTTCAAGCGCAACGGCTGGCTCTAGCCCGGCCGCGAGAGTGCATTTCGCGGGCCCATCCCGCGGGGATGAGCCCGCTTTCCGCACACTCACGCCACGAGGGCCGCGGCGACCCTCGCGATGAGCTGCGCCGGGTGGCGCAGGTCCTCGGCCGTCACGAAGACGACCCGCCAACCCGCAGCCGTCAGCCGGTTGAGCCGCGCGCGGTCCTTCGCGAACTGGCCGGGCTCCCCGTGCCACCGCCCGTCGTACTCCAGAGCGATCCGCTGCTCGGGCCAGGCGAAGTCGACGCGCGCCACGAAGCGCCCCCGGTCGTCGACGACGCGGTGCTGGGCGATCGGCGCCGGCAGCCCGCTCCGGCGCAGGAGCAGCCGCACGCGGGTCTCCGGAGGAGACTGGGCCAGCCCGTCCGCCAGCGTGCACGCCGTCCGCGCCCGAGCGGCACCACGGCCCCGGGCGACGGCCGCGAGCGCCCGGACCCGGCCCAGGTCCGCCTGACCGCTGTCGACCATCCGGTCGACGGCGACGACGGCTGCGTCCCCGGACAGCAACCCGGCGAGGCGGACCGCCGTCGCCTCTGGCGAGGTCACCGGCATGCCGTGACGCGAGGCCCGCTCAGCCGGCGGGAGAGCGGCGCGACGCACGCTCAGGCCGGGCCTGCGGACCGGGTGCGACCGCGGCGGGACCGTGACCTCGACGTCGTCGTCCGCGGCGGCGAGCTCCACGCCCCAGAGCACCGCCGCGCTCCTCCCGCTCACGACGGCGAAGGGCAGGAGGACGCACGCGGCGCGGGCCCGCACCTCGTGGGTCAGCGTGACGTCACGGTGCAGGTAGACGCCTCGGAACACCGCCCGCCAGGCACTGCTGCGCAGCTGATCGGGGGTGAGCAACCCCTCGTCGACGGCCCACCAGCCGAGGAACGGCTCCGCGGTGAGCAGCGCGGGGGGCTGCGACGGCGTCCGGGACACCGGGACACCCTGGCGGGCCCGGCACCCGGGGCGTGCCCGTCATCCACAACCCGCCGCGAGCGTGCAGTTGTCGGGGCCATCCGGCGCGGATGGGCCCGCGCAGCGCACTCTCGAGCGCTGGGGGCGCGGGTCAGGCGCCCTTGTGGGCGACGACGGCGTCGTAGACGTCCCGGCGGGGCAGGCCGGTGCGCTCGACGACGGCGCGGATCGCGTCCTTGCGGGTCGCGCCGGCCGCCTCCTCGGCGGCGACCTCCGCCGCGAGCTCGGCCGGCGTCAGCGTGACGGCCCGAGGAGGCGCGCCGCCCACCACCAGCGTGATCTCGCCCTTGACGCCGTCGGCGGCCCAGGCGGCGAGCTCGGCCAGCGTGCCGCGGCGGATCTCCTCGTAGGTCTTGGTGAGCTCCCGGCACACCGCGGCAGGACGGTCCTCCCCGAGGACGGCGGCGGCGTCGGCGAGGGCGTCGGCGAGGCGGTGCGGCGACTCGAAGAAGACCATCGTGCGCGGCTCGCCGGCCAGCCCGGTGAAGCGCGCCCGGCGCTCACCGGCCTTGCGCGGCAGGAAGCCCTCGAAGCAGAACCGGTCGACCGGCAGCCCGGAGACGGCCAGCGCGGTGGTCACCGCGGACGGGCCGGGCACCGAGGTCACGGCGATGCCGGCGTCGATCGCCGCGCGCACCAGCGTGTACCCGGGGTCGGAGACCGACGGCATGCCCGCGTCGGTGAGCAGCAGGACCGTCGCGCCGTCGGCCAGGGCGCTCATCAGCCCGGGCAGCCGCTGCTGCTCCACCGACTCGTGGAAGGTCACCACGCGGCCGGTGAAGGTGACGCCGAGGTCGGAGGCCAGCCGGTGCAGGCGCCGGGTGTCCTCGACGGCGAGCACGTCGGCGGTCTCCATCACCGAGCGCAGCCGCGGTCCGACGTCACCGGGCTGCCCGAGGGGCGCGCCGCCCAGCACCAACCGACCTGTCACCCCGGCAGCCTGTCACGGCGGGCCGAGCCGGCGACCCACCTACCCTGGCCGGCATGGCGCTGCTGGCACCCGAGCGGGAGGAGCACGAGGCCTCCCGGCCCACCCCGGACGCCGCCCGCTGCGGCCGGCTGCTGCGCCCGCGCCGCGACCGCACCCCGCCCCTGCCCCGGGACACGCGGCTGTCCTGGCTGCTCACCGGCCTGCTGGGTGCGCTCACGCTGTGCAGCCGGCTCGTCGGCATCCGCTACCCCGCCGACCGGTTGTTCGACGAGGCCTACTACCCGCCCGAGGCCGCGGAGCTGCTGCGCTGGGGCTACGAGTACAACCGCGGCTACACCTTCATCGTCCACCCGCCGCTCGGGAAGTGGCTGATCGCCGTCGGCGAGGCGCTGTTCGGCAACGACTCGTTCGGCTGGCGCCTCCCGAGCGCGGTCGCCGGCTCGATCGCCGTCGTCGTCCTGGTCCGGCTGGCGCGGCGGCTCACCGGCTCGACGCTGCTGGGGCTGCTCGCCGGCCTGCTGCTGGCGCTCGACGGCTTCTCGTTCAGCCTGTCCCGGATCGGCCTGCTCGACATCTTCCTGCAGGTCTTCGTCGTCTCGGCGGTCGCCTGCCTGGTGGTCGACCGCGACCGGGTGCGGGCGCGGATCCGCGTCGCGGGCGAGCGGGCGGCCGGCGGGTTCCGCCTCGGCCCGCGCGGCTGGCGGATCGCCGCCGGGTTCCTCTTCGGCTGCGCCTGCGCGGTCAAGTGGAGCGGCATCTGGTTCCTGGTGTTCTTCGCCGTCCTCTCGATGTTCTGGGACCGCGCGGCCTGGCGGGACGCCGGCTCGCGCACACCCACCCGCGCCGCCGCCCGGTACGGCCTGCCCGGCGGGCTGTGGGCGCTGGCGGCGGTCCCGGTGCTCACCTACCTGGCCAGCTTCACCGGGTGGTTCCTCGGCGAGTCCTCGCAGGGCAAGGCGTGGGCCCAGCAGAACCCGGACACCGCGTTCCCCTTCGTCCCCGACGCGCTGCGCTCGCTGTGGCACCAGCACGCCGAGTGGCTGCGCTTCCACAACGGCCTGTCGACGCCGCACCCGTGGGAGTCGGGCCCGTGGTCGTGGCTGGTCAACGGCCGGCCGATCCTGCTGTGGAACCCGCAGGGCCTCACCGACGACGCCGGCGAGCCGGTGGTGCGCTACATGCTCATGGTCGGCACGCCGACGCTGTGGTTCCTCTTCGTGCCCGCGATGGTCTGGCTCCTCTGGCGGGTGGTGGCCCGGCGCGACCCGGCCGCCGGGGTGGCGACGACGGCGATCGCCGCGGGCTGGCTGACCTGGCTGGTCAACACCGACCGCACGATGTTCATCTTCTACCTCGCACCCGTCGTCCCCTTCCTCGTGCTGGCGATCACGCTGCTGCTGCAGGACGTCATCGGCCCCCGGCAGGGGCAGCGGCGCACCGTCGGCCTGGCGGTCGTCTGCCTCTACGTGGCGGTGGTCGCGGCCACGTTCGTCTTCTTCCTGCCGGTGCTCACCGGGGAGCCGCTCAGCAACGCGGAGTGGCTGCGGCGCATGTGGTTCCCGTCCTGGTTCTGAGGCGACGGCCGCCGCACGCCCCTACCGTGGCGGTGACCACTCCCCGGGAGAGGACGACGATGACCGACGCGCCCGACCGCCCCTCCGTGCTGACCGCCGTGGACGGCGACGTCTGGCGGATCACCCTGGACCGGCCCGAGACCGGCAACGCCCTCACCCCGGCCCTCGCCGCCGAGTTGCTGGCTGCGCTGGCCGCCCGCCCGGAGGACACCCGGGTGATCCTGCTGCTGGGCAACGGGCCGCGCTTCTGCGTCGGCGGTGACGTCGGCTCCTTCGCCGGAGCCGACGACCCGGGACCGTTCGTGGGGCAGCTGGCGCACGACTGGCACGAGGTGATCCGCGCGATCCTCCACAGCCCCGTGCCGGTGGTCGCCGGGGTGCAGGGCGCCGTCGCCGGGGCCGGTGTCGGGCTGATCGGGGCCTGCGACCTGGTCGTCTGCGCGCGGACGACGAAGATCCGCCCCGCGTACGGCGCGATCGGCTTCACCCCGGACGGCGGCACCTCGTGGGCGCTCAGCCGCTCGCTCGGCGCCCCGCGGGCACTGGACATCCTGCTGAGCAACGGCTCGCTCACCGCCGCCGAGGCGCACCTCACCGGGCTGGTGGCGCGCCTGGTCGAGGACGAGGAGCTGCGGTCGACGGCCGAGGCGCTGGCCGCGGAGATCGCAAACGGACCGATCCGCGCGATGGTCCGGACGCGGGCGCTGGTGCGGAAGGCCGCCACGCGCACCCTCGAGGAGCAGCTGGACGACGAGGCGCAGCTGATCGCCGAGTCCGCCGACGACCCGGAGGGCCGCGAGGGCGTGCGGGCCTTCGTCGAGAAGCGCCGGGCAGACTTCCGCAGCGCGACCTGAGCGGGCCGGAACGCACGAACGCCGCCGGGCGGAGGCCCGACGGCGTTCATGGCGTAATGGGTGGAGCTGAGGGGAGTTGAACCCCTGACCCCCTCGATGCGAACGAGGTGCGCTACCGGACTGCGCCACAGCCCCTTACGCGATGCCAGCTTACCGCCCCGGCTCGCCGGTGCCACCACCGGGGCGGCAGCGGCGAGCCGGGGACGGCGGGTGCCTCAGAGGTTGGCCACCCGGCGCGGCTGGTACTCGTCGATGTCGGCGAAACCGAGGTCGTCGTCGTCGAGCCCGACGACGGCGCTGTTCTGCCAGCCGACCGGAGCCGGCGTGCGGGCGGCGACCACGCGGCCGCGGAACTGGGCGACCGGCGCGAGCGGGACGCTGGGGTGCGGCAGCTCCGGCAGCGCCTCGGCGGCGACCGTCTCGTGCACCTCGGGGGCGGTGCGCGGCGCGGGGGCGGCGACCGGTGCGGGGCGGGCCGCGGTCCGCAGTGCCTCGCGGGCGGCGGCCCGGGCGGCGCGACGGGCGGCGAGCCGCTCGCGGCGGGCCACCTTGCGCAGCACCAGCACGTAGCCGACGACTGCGAGGTCGAGGACGACCTGCACGGTCCACAGCCAGGGGCTGTAGACGACGGCGCCGACCAGCGCGACGAGCGCGAGGGCGACCAGCCCACCGAGGGTGCGGCGGCGCAGCGCGTGCACGTCGACCTTCAGCTCACCGCTGGTGAGCAGGGCCGTGCGGTCGATGGACACCCGCTCGGTCTCCGCGTGCACCACCGGGTCCGCCGCGCGGCGCCGCTGCAGCGTCCGCCCGGAATCGGCACGCCCGGTCCGGTCGTCCTGCGCGTCGCCGCGGGTCACCACCATGGGCACCAGCACGACGAACCAGAGGACGACCAGAGCTGCCAGCAGCACGCCTGATCCCATTTCGAACACCACCTGTCACATGAGTCACTCGCGAGGGCGAGGTTATGCAGACGCCCCCTCCGAACGAGGGAGGCGCGCGGCGTGTCGCTGATCGGTCGTGTGACTGGTGTGACGGCGCCGCGGCGTGTCGACACGGGAGAGGCGGTGACCGTCCCGGCCGCGTGCTATCGGCGCGGGCTCAGCGGCCCGCGCGGTCCCGCCAGCGCGCGAGCGCGCCGCCGGGCAGGTCGTCGGCGAGCAGCGCGTAGGCCAGGTGGTCCCGCCACTCCCCGTCGATGTCCAGGTAGCGGCGCAGCACGCCCTCGCGGGTGAAGCCGAGGCGCTCCACGAGCCTCTGGCTGGGCCCGTTCTCCGGGCGGATGTCGGCTTGCAGCCGGTGCAATCCGACCGGTCCGAAGGCGTGGTCGCACACCAGGGCGACGGCGAGCGAGGCCATGCCGCGGCCGGCCACCTCCCGGTCGATCCAGTAGCCGAGCCAGCCCGAGCGCAGCGCGCCCCGGACGACGTTGTCCACCGTCACCTGGCCGGCCAGCCGGCCCTCGACCCGGATGGGCGAACGGCAGGGTGATCCCGGCCCGCGCCCGCCGCGCCAGCGCGGCCCGCATCGCGCGGTAGGCCGCCGGGCTGTGCCGCACCCCCCAGGACTGCGCCGACGTCGGTTCCCAGGGCCGCAGCCAGTCCTCGTTCGCCGAGCGCAGCCGGCTCCACTCCCCCGCGTCGCGGCGGCGCAGCGGCTCCAGCTCGACCGGCCCCCACGCCAGCCGCGCGGGCCAGCCCGGGTGCAGCGCGGGGTCCAGGTCAGCCCCCGAGGAGCAGCGGCATGACCGTGACCAGGCCGCCCGCGGCGACCTCGGTGACGTCCTCGTCGACCACGATGAGGCAGTTGGCCCGCGCCATGCGGGCCAGCAGCGCGTCGGTGCCGTCACCCACCGGTTCGACGACGTACCCGCCGTCGGGGTGCCGCATGACCGTGCCGTGCAGGTACTGCCGGTAGCCCAGCGGGGAGACCAGCGCCTGGCCCGCCACGGCCTGCACGGTGCGGCGGAACAGCTGGCGCTTGCCCAGCATCAGCCGGATCGCCGGGCGCACGAACACCTCGAAGGCGACCAGGGCGGCCACCGGCTCCCCCGGCACGCAGATGACCGGGACGCGGTCGCGGCCCAGCCGGCCGAAGCCCTGCACCGGGCCGGGGTGCATCGTCACCTGGCGGAACTGCATCTCGCCCAGCTCGGCGAGCACCTCCTGGACGACGTCGAACGCGCCCGGTCCGAACGTCCCGGCGATGAGCACCAGGTCGCTGCGCAGCAGCTGGCTCTCCAGCACCTCGGTCAGCCGGCGCCGGTCGGCGGGCAGGATCCCGGAGCGGTAGGCCTCGGCGCCGGCGTCGCGGGCGGCCGCGGCGAGGGCGTAGCTGTTGACGTCGACGACCTGGCCCGGGGCCGGCGCCGTCCCGATGTCCACGAGCTCCGGCCCGGCGCACAGGACGGCGATGCGCGGCCGCGGCCGGACGAGCACGCGCTCGCGGCCGACGGCGGCGAGCAGGCTGATCTGGGCGGGGCCGATCGGCGTCCCGACCTGGACGGCGGGGTCGCCCGGGGCGACGTCGTCCCCCGTGCGGCGCACGTAGCCCCCCACCGGCGGGCCCGCGAGCACCTCGACGCGCACCGCGCCCTGGTCGGTCCACACCGCGGGGACGACGACGTCGGCACCGGTGGGCAGCATCGCGCCGGCGGTGACCCGGTAGGCCAGGCCCGGCCCGATGGTGGCGGGGACGCCCGCGCCGGCGACGCTCTCCCCCACGACCGCGAGCGGGACCGGCGCCGACAGGCGGGCGCCGGCGACGTCCTCGGCCCGGACGGCGTAGCCGTCGAGCGCGGCCTGGTCGAAGGCCGGGAGCGCCCGCTGGCTGATGACCTCCTCCGCGCAGAGCAGGCCCTGCGCGTCGAGCACCGCGAGCTCGATGGGGTCGGGTTGGGGGACGCTGGCCAGGATCTCGTCGAGGTGCCGCTCGACGGTGCAGATCACCGACAGCGGGACGGACTCGGCCGGCGGCAGCGGGATCGGGCCCTCGACGACGGCGCGCGGCGTCGGCAGCGGGGGCAGGTCGCCCGCCGGCGGGCGCACGGGACCGTCGACGAACTGGGTGTCCCGGTAGCCCTGGGACGCGTCGCCCGTGCCCTCGGCGCCGTCGATCCTGCCGGTCATCCCCACCCTCACCACCCGTTCCGCCGTGCCGTCCGCCGTTCGGCGGCACCGGCTCCGCGCGGCACCGCGGGCCCCGATCGGGGGCCGGCGCGGAACCCCGCCGTCCGATGGTGCCCCCTGGGAGCCCCGGTCAGGCCGGCGACGCGCCCTCGGCGGGCAGCTCGCCGACGAACTCGCGCAGCCAGGAGCGCAGCGCGGGGCCCAGGTCGTCGCGCTCGGCGGCGAGGCGGACGACCGCCTTGAGGTAGTCCAGCTTGTCGCCGGTGTCGTACCGGCGGCCGCTGAACACGACGCCGTGGACCGGCTCGCCGCGGGCCACGAGGGTGGCCAGCGCGTCGGTCAGCTTGGATCTCCCCGCCGCGGCCGGGCTCGGTCTCGCGGAGCACGGCGAAGACCTCGGGGGCCAGCACGTAGCGGCCGATGATCGCCAGGCTGCTCGGCGCCTCCTCGACCGGCGGCTTCTCGACCAGCCCGGTGACGGCGACGACCTCGTCCCCGTCGAGGGCCGGCTGCGAGCCGGGCTCGACGGCGACCGCGCCGTACTTGTCGATGTTCTCCATGCCGACGTCGAGCAGCGCGATGACCGAGCCGCCGTGCTCGGCCTGCACCGCGAGCATCTGCTCGAGCAGGTGGTCGCGCTCGTCGATGAGGTCGTCGCCGAGCAGGACCGCGAACGGCTCGTCGCCGACGAACGCCGCCGCCTGCAGGACGGCGTGCCCGAGGCCGCGGGCCTCGCCCTGCCGCACGAAGTGCACCTGCGCGACGTCGGTGGAGGAGCGGACGGCGTCCAGCCGGGCCGCGTCGCCCTTCTTCTCCAGCGCCGTCTCCAGCTCGGGGGTGCTGTCGAAGAAGTCCTCGATGGCGCCCTTGTTGCGGCCGGTCACCATGAGCACCTCGGGCAGGCCCGCGCGGGCGGCCTCCTCGACGATGTACTGCAGCGCCGGGCGGTCGACGACCGGCAGGAGCTCCTTTGGCACCGCCTTGGTGGCGGGGAGGAAGCGCGTGCCCATCCCCGCGACGGGGATGACGGCCTTGCGTGCAGGTCGGGCGCCCGGGCTGGTCATGGCGGGCAGCCTAGCTAGCCTGCCGGGATGCCTCCTGCCGACGACGTGGTGCCGGCCAAGGCCGCGCTGCGGGCCCGGCTGCTCGCCGCGCGCCGGGCCCGGCCTGCGGCCGAGCGCGAGCGGGCGGCGACCGCCGTGGCGGCCGCGCTGCGGACGGGGCTCGCGACGGCGCGCACGGTCGCGGCGCACGTGCCGGAGGCGGTCGAGCCCGGGCACGGGCGGCTGCCGGGCGAGCTCGCCGGAGCCGGCACCCGGGTGCTGCTGCCCGTGGTCCGGGGCCGCGAGCTGGCGTGGGCCGAGCACGACGGCCGGCTGGCCCCGGGCCGGTTCGGGCTGCTCGAGCCGGTCGGCCCGCGGCTGGGTCCGGAGGCGATCGGGTCCGCGGACGCCGTCGTCGTCCCCGCGCTGGCGGTGTCCCGCAGCGGGGTGCGGCTGGGCCGCGGCGGCGGCTACTACGACCGCGCGCTGGCGCACGCCCGGCCGGACGCCGTCCTCGTCGCCGTCGTGTTCGACGGCGAACTCCTCGACGACCTGCCCGCCGAGCCGCACGACCGCAGGGTCACCGCCGTGGTCACCCCCACGGGCGGGTGGGAGATCATCAGCCGCCCGCACCTCCCCCGTCGAACGGAGCCCACGTGACCACGCCCGACGGGAAGCCCGTGCGGCTGGACGCCCGCGCCCTGCGCGACCTGGTGCTCGACCCGGGGTCGTGGGAGTCCTGGGACTCCCCCATCCCGGTGCGCGAGGTCGACGAGGGCTACGCCCGCGACCTGCGCCGCGCCGCGGAGAAGACGCGGCAGGACGAGTCGATCATCACCGGCGAGGGGCGGCTGCGCGGACGGCGGGTCGCCGTCGTCGCCGGGGAGTTCGGCTTCCTGGCGGGCTCGATCGGGGTGGCCGCCGCCGACCGGCTGATCGCCGCGGTGGAGCGGGCGACCGCCGAGGGGCTGCCGCTGCTGGCCGCGCCGGTGTCCGGGGGCACCCGGATGCAGGAGGGCACGGTCGCCTTCCTGCAGATGATCGGCATCACCGCGGCCATCGCGCGGCACAAGCAGGCCGGGCTCCCCTACCTGGTCTACCTGCGCAACCCCACCTTCGGCGGCGTGCTGGCGTCGTGGGGCTCGCTGGGGCACGTGACGATCGCCGAGCCGGGCGCCTCGATCGGCTTCCTGGGCCCGCGCGTGTACGAGTCGCTCTACGGCGAGCGCTTCCCCGAGGGCGTGCAGACGGCGGAGAACATGGCCGAGCACGGGCTCATCGACGCCGTCGTCCCGCACGACGAGATCGCCGAGGTCGCCGACCGGGCGCTGCGGGTGCTCGCCGCGCGGCAGACCTGGCACGTCGACGTCGCCTCGGCCGACCGGCCGGGTCCGGACGACGGCGCGGACGGCGACGACCCCGAGGACGGCCGCACCGCGTGGGACGTGGTGACGGCGTCCCGCCGCACCGACCGGCCGGGTGTGCGCCGGCTGCTGCGCACCGCGGCCACCGACATCGTGGGGCTCTCGGGCACCGGGGCCGGCGAGAAGGACCCCGGCCTGCTGCTCGCGCTGGCCCGTTTCGGCGGGGCGCCGTGCGTCGTCCTCGGCCAGGACCGGCGGGGCCAGTCGACGGCGGCGCCGCTGGGGCCGGCGGCGCTGCGCGAAGCGCGCCGCGGCATGCACCTGGCGCAGGAGCTGCGACTGCCGCTGGTGACGCTCATCGACACCCCCGGCGCCGCGCTGTCGCGCGAGGCCGAGGAGGGCGGGCTGGCCGGCGAGATCGCGCGCTGCCTGCAGGACCTGGTGATGCTCCAGGCGCCGACGCTGGCGGTGCTGCTGGGCCAGGGCACCGGCGGTGGCGCGCTGGCGCTGGTGCCGGCCGACCGGGTGCTCGCGGCCGCCAACGGCTGGCTGGGCCCGCTGCCGCCGGAAGGCGCCTCGGCGATCGTGCACCGCGACACCGACCACGCCGGCGAGATGGCGCAGGCGCAGGGGGTCCGGGCCACCGACCTGTGGCGCGCGGGGATCGTGGACCGCGTCGTCCCGGAGCGGCCGGACGCCGCCGACGAGCCGACCGAGTTCTGCCTGCGCCTGGGCCGCGTGCTCGGCGAGGAGCTGGCCGGCCTGCTCGGCCGGGACGACACCGAGCGCTTCCGCACCCGGCTGCACCGCTACCGCCACCTCGGCAGCTGAAGCCGCGCCACGATCAGGTGACCTGATCATCGCGCTTCCTCCCTCACGGTCGGCGGTGAGGGAGGACGCTGCGCGGTGAGGGAGGATGCCGCTGCACCCACCCGCGGCCGCCCACGGCGGCGTGCTCCCGGCGCACCCACCCGGCGATAGGCCGAACGGTCAGGGCCGGGGGTTCACCCGCGTCCAGCCGCGGTCGTCGCGGCGGCCGCCGAGCCCGGCGCGGCACCGGCGGCACACCACCTGGACCTCCTCGGCGTGCCGACCGCTCTCCGGCTGGACGTCGGCCCAGCTGACGTGGGAGAACCGCCGGAGACCCGACCGGTGCAGCGACAGGCCGCAGACGGTCTCGTTGCGGCCGCGCTCCCAGCCGTGCACCTCGCCGGCCGGATACCGGATGCCGTCGTCCGGATCGACCCACGTACCCGTCGCCGCCACCGCTGCCATGCCAGGCCCTTACCCGTCCCGTGGCCGGGCGACCACCCTCGGCAGGAGGCGCTCGGACACCGGGCTGCGCCGGGTGGTGCTCACCCGCAGTCGTCGTGGGCGCGGCGGACCATCCCGTGGGTCAGCCCCGGCCGTCGACGTCGCCTCTGGAACCCGCGCCGCCGTCCCGACGGGCCAGCGCCACGGTCCACCGCGAGACCGCCGGCGGCTGCGGGGTCGCCGTCCATGTAGAGCTCCCCGGTCATCACGGAACTCAGCCGGTGGGGCTGGCTGGGGTGGACCGACCGAGGGTTCCGGCGCTCGCTACGGGGCGGGAGGACCACCGGGGCGCGGTCGAAGATCTCGGCGCGCAGGCGGTCGTCGGACATCGCATCCCGCCCGTGCAAGGCCACCTGGACGGCGCTGCCTCCGTCGCTCTCCGGCCGCTCCGCGAACTGCCGCAGGGCACGCCGGCCGGCCGCAGTCGTGTGCGCGTGCGTCTTTCCCACGAGCCGGGCCGGGATGGCGCGGCGCACCAGCCCGTCCCGGGTGAGGTGGCGGAACTCCTCATCCATCCGACGGTCGTGCAGGAACCGGGAGGTGATCACGTCCACCGACCGGTGCCCCCGGCTGCCGATCGCGTCCAGCACCGCCGCCTCGACGGGATGCCCGGACGACGTCGCCTCGGGCGTGGAACTCGCCGGACGGGTCGACGCGGACCAGACCGGACTCGACCAACGCAACGACCGCGGTGTCCACCAGCCTCGGCAGGCCACCGGCCAGTACCGCCACGTCGTACACGTCGAGGGGGCGTGTGCTCTCGGGAGTCGTCATGGTCGCCGCCCTTCAGGGTCGCGGAGAACCGGTCGTCGCACGTGCATCGTCCCGCTGCACTCCCGGAGTGCACAGGGACCTAGGGAACCCCCCTCCCCGGGCTCGCGGTCACCCTCACGAAGGGTGCGGACGTGACCCTCGCCGGCGGGGTGTTGCGGCCTCCACAACACCCTGGGCGGTCCCTTCGGCCCTGTGCTCCGGTCATCTCCGGAGGAACCCTGGACCACCCGCGCAGGACCCGCGGTTCCCACGGCCCCGAGAGGTGGCGGGTGATCATGGCGCTCCCCGGCGACGGCCAACCACTCGACGTGTACGACGCGGCGGTTCTCGCCGGCGGGGTTCCTCGGCTGGTGGACACCGCGCTCGTGGCCCTGGTGGAGGCCGGACACGTCCGCGTCGAACCCTCCGGGGAGTTCCGCGCCGAGGCGACGTCGTCCGGGCACCCCGTCGAGGCCGCCGTGCTGGACGCGGTCGCCGGCCGGGGACACAGCTCGGTGGACCAGATCCACGGGCGGCTCGTTCGCGAGCAGAAGCTGGCGCCGGAGTTGCAGCGGCTCACCGCGGCCGGGCTCGTCCGCCGCGCCACCCTGTCCCGGCTCGTCCGGCACACGAGCGCGTACACCCCCACGGCGGCGGGACGACGCGCCCTGCGATCGTTCGCCGAACACACGCAGGACGCCGGCAGCAACGCCGCCCAGGTCGCGCTCCACGGGAGGGAGACGATGCCCGACCGCCGGCTGCACGACGAGATCTTCGTCCGCGCTGCGGCGGTCCCCGTGCCGCGCCGTGACCGCCAGAATTCGCGAGCGGTCGACCCCGGCAGCCTGGGTCAGGAGGACTACCGCACCCGGATGAGCTCACCTCGCGGCGGGCGCGAGCACTACGGCTATGGCGGCGCAGGAGGCCCCCAGGGTGGCTTCTCCGGCGGCGACGGGTGATGCCCGGTCAGCAGCGCACCTGCAACCCCCTCGCGGAGGGCCGGCGACTCGTCGATCGGCGGAGGGCCCCCGTACCCGCGCACGGGTTCGCGCCAGGACACGCGGGCCGACTGCGCTGTGGCGCCGGTGTCTCCACTCCCGTGACGTCGTGGCCGCACCGCACCGGCAGGTGAAGACAGGAGCCTGAGCTGCGACTTCTGCCGCGACGAAGATGCCGCGACAGCTCCCGACGGCCTGCTCGGCGGCCGCGTCACCGAGCGCCGCGCTGTTCCGCCAGCCGTACCACGCCGGTCGTGGCGGCTGGGCGTCTCGATTCCACGGCGACGTCGTGGGTGGCGAGTCGGGAGTGGGCGGCCGCGTGGCGCAAGGCCCACGCTCGCCGACCGTCGTGGACGGGTGGCCGCGTCATGGCGCATCATTGGCAGTCGCCGGGTAGGAGTGCCAGCCCGGTCCCCACCTCCGCTCGACCAGGGAGCCCACGCACGTGCCCACCTACCAGTACGCCTGCACCAACCCCGAGGGAAAGCACGAGTTCGAGGTCGTCCAGTCGTTCACCGACGCCGCGGTCGCCGAGTGCCCGCAGTGCGGTGCCCCGGTGCGCAAGGTCTACGGCTCGGTCGGCGTCGTGTTCAAGGGCTCCGGCTTCTACCGGACCGATAGCCGCAGCTCGTCGTCGGCCACGGAGACCGCCTCGACGTCGAGCAGCTCGTCCTCGGACAGCAAGCCGGCCGCCGCGGCGAGCGGGCCCGCCGCGACCTCGGGCAGCGCGGCCAAGGCCGCCGACTGACCCCGGCCCGTCCACAGCGGGCGGGCCCGTCCACAACTGCTCCGACCCGGGCCCACCGCGCCCCGGGCGGCGGCAGGCTCGGCGCATGCCGCGCTTCCGCCGTCCCCGCTCCCCCGCCGCACTCGCCCGCCGGGTCGCCGCCCTCCTGCTGACCGCGACCGCGCTGGTCCTCGCGCTGCGCCCGGGCCCACCGGCCGGCGCGGCCGCCCCGGAGCCGGTGCCCGTCGTCGTGGCCGCCCGGTCGCTCGACGCCGGGCGCGCGCTGGGCCCCGGCGACCTGGCCCTGAGCCGCTATGCCGTCGGCACCGCGCCGGGTGGTGTGGTCGCCGACCCCGCCCTGCTGGTCGGCCGCGTGCTCGCCGGCCCCGTGCGGGCGGGTGAACCGCTGACCGATACCCGCCTGGTCGGCCCCGGCCTCACCGCGCTGCTGACGAGCGGTCAGGTGGCCGCGCCGGTCCGGCTCGCCGACCTCTCCGTGGCCGCGCTGGTGCGCACCGGGGACCGGGTCGACGTGCTGGCCACCGCGCCGGGTGCAGCCGAGGCCGAGGTGCTGGCGGCCGGCGTGCGCGTGCTGGCCGCCGGGGGCTCCGGCGAGGACCGGGCTACCGGCCTGCTGCTGGTGGCGGTCGACCCGCCCACCGCGGCGCGACTCGCCGCGGCGTCGACCAGCGACACGCTGACGGTCAGCCTGCCTCCCCCGTGAGTCCGCTCGCCAGCAGCCCCCTCGCGCGGTTGTATGTCGCCCATGATCAAGGGATTCAAGGACTTCCTGCTGCGCGGCAACGTCGTCGACCTCGCCGTCGCGGTCGTGATCGGCGCCGCCTTCACCGCCGTCGTCGGCCAGTTCACCGCCTCGTTCCTCGAGCCGCTGATCGCCCTCGTCGGCGGCGGCGGGCTCGACGGTGGCACGTTCACGGTCAACGGGCAGGTCTTCGACTGGGCGGCCTTCGTCAACGCGGTCATCACGTTCGTGCTGACCGCGGCGGTCGTCTACTTCGTCGTCGTGGTGCCGATGAAGAAGATCATCGAGCGGCGCAAGCGCGGCGAGGAGGCCGGTCCTGCCGAGCCGACGCAGGTCGAGCTGCTGGTGGAGATCCGCGACCTGCTCCGCGCGCAGCAGGGCCAGGGCCCCGGGCCGCGACCCGTCCGGCCCCGGGACAACGGTGCTGCCCGGGCAGCTCTGACGTCAGTCGCTGCCCCAGTGCGGCGGCCGGTCCTCCAGGTAGCGGCGGTCGCTCTCGGAGAGCTCGGCCGGCCGCTCCCCCCACCCCACGTCGCTGTCGTCCGGTGCCCGCCGCACCGGCGCGGCGGGCACCGGGGCGGGAGCGGCCGGCTCCTCCGGCAACGGCTGGCCGAGCCCCTCGAGCACCTCCGCCGAGGCCAGCGCGGCGAGCACCGCTCCCGGCACGGCGAGCTTGCTGCCCCGGGTGCCGGACCCGATGACGACGAGGTCGGCCGCGGCCACGGCGGCATCCACCAGCACCGGCCACGACGACGGCAGCCCGACCGGGGTGATGCCCCCGTAGGCCATGCCGCTCTCCGCGACCGCGACGTCCTGCGGGGCGAACGACGCCTTGCGTGCGCCCAGGTGCCGGCGGACCAGCCCGTTGACGTCGGCCCGCGTGGTCGCCAGCACCAGGCAGGCGGCCAGCGAGGTCTGCCCGGCGCGGCGGGCGGCCACCACCACGCAGTTGGCCGAGGCCTCCGCCGGCACCGCGTACGCCTCGGTGAAGGCGGCGGTGTCGGCGAGCTCGTCGTCGATCTCGGCCACCCAGGCCGGCCCGGTGAGCTGCGCGAGCGCGTCGGCCACCGGCGCGCCCAGCAGCTCGGGGTGCTCGGCGGCGGGCAGCCAGGTCAGGGAGCCCAGGACGGGCGGGGTGGGAGCCACCCCCTGATCCTGCGCCCGGGACGCCCGGCGCTGCCCGCGGGGGTGATCCGGGCCAGGATGGCTCCCATGATCGGCCAGCTGCACTCCGTCGTGATCGACGCGCCCGACGCGCACGCCCTCGCCGGCTTCTACGCCGAGCTGCTCGGGATGGAGGTGAAGGGAGCCCCCGGGGACGACTGGGTCGTGGTCACCGGCGCCGGCTACCGCATCGCCTTCCAGCAGGCCCCCGACCTCCGGCCGCCGGACTGGCCGGACCCCGAGCGGCCCCAGCAGTTCCACCTCGACATCCGCGTCGCCGACATCGGCGAGGCCGAGCCTGCGGTGCTGGCGCTCGGCGCGCGCCGGCTGCCCGGCGAGGGCGGCGACTTCCGCGTCTACGCCGACCCGGTCGGCCACCCCTTCTGCCTGGTGTGGGACGCGTGACCGGGGACCGCCCGGCGCCCGCCTTCGTCGGCGCCATGGGCTTCACCACCGCCGAGGTCACCGGTACACGGGTCACCGGCAGCGCCGACCTCGGGCCCGAGCACCACACCCCGTGGGGCGTCGTCCACGGCGGCGTCTACTGCGCGATCGTCGAGACCGCCGCCAGCGTGGGCGCCAGCCGGGCGGTGCAGGAGCACGGCCAGTTCTCGGTGGGCGTCAACAACAGCACCGACTTCATCCGGTCCATGACCGCCGGCCGGGTCGACGTCGTCGCCGAGCCGGTCCAGCAGGGCCGCACCCAGCAGCTGTGGCAGGTCGCGCTCACCCGCGCCGAGGACGGCAAGCTCGTCGCCCAGGGCCGGGTACGCCTGCAGAACGTGCCCCTGCCGGGCAGCTAGGCGAGCGCAGCAGGGTCCAGCACGACGGAGAACAGCGCGCGCGGGTCCTGCAACGTCGCCGGCGGCCGGGCGGCCGACCGCGGGACCACCCGGTCCCAGCGGGCCGCCCGGCGGTGCGGCAGCAGCTCGCGTCCCTGGAACAGGTAGTCCCCGACGACCTCGCCGAGCAGCAGCCCGGCGCCGTGCTCGATCGGCAGCCCCACCGGATCGCCCGGGCGCAGCTCGTCGAGGAAGGTCGACAGCTGGCGCAGGTCCTTGGCCGGGCGCCGGCCGGAGATCTCCTTGGAGAGGTCGCGTAGCTCGGCCGGGCCGAGCCCGGTGGCATCCACGTCGATGCCCGACTGGGTGCCCAGCCCGATCACGCCGGCGGCCAGGCAGGCGCCGAGCTCGTTGTGCGCCCGCGGCCGGACCACCCACACCCGCACGCCCTCGGGCGCCGGGGCCGGCGGCACCTCGTCGGCGCCCGGCCACACGTAGGGCAGGTCGTCGGGGTCCCCCGGGAACCGGGGCCGGTAGAACTCCGGGTCCTTCGCCAGCAGGTTCGAGCGGTGCGACAGGTGCAGCTCCTCGTCGCCCACCCACGAGGGCAGCAGCCCGGCCGCCTGCGCCTCCGCCTGCGTCATGGCCGCGGCGTCGGGGGCGAACTCCGAGATCAGCGCCTCGGTGGTGTCGGCGAACCCGCGTTCGCGCCACACCCGGACCATCGCCAGGGAGTAGACGACCAGCCCCGCGGTGTGCCCGCGCCACATGGTGACCACCGGGTGGTTGGCCCACCCGTAGTCCGGCAGCTCGAGGGCGCGCAGCACCT
Organism: Blastococcus sp. TML/C7B; assembly: GCF_016612845.1. Classification (NCBI taxonomy): domain Bacteria; kingdom Bacillati; phylum Actinomycetota; class Actinomycetes; order Geodermatophilales; family Geodermatophilaceae; genus Blastococcus; species Blastococcus sp. TML/C7B. The sequence goes on from NZ_JAEOAA010000001.1 coordinate 391,388, forward strand.
GCAGGCACTCGACCCGCTGCTTGCCGAGCCGGGGGTTGTCGAGGAGGCGGGCGGACTCGGTGAAGTCGGCGACCGGGACGAAGGTCTGCATCAGCAGCGCTCCTGCCCGCTCCCCCCAGCCCGGTCAATCGCCCGGTCAACCGCCCAGCGAGCGCAGCGCGTCCTCCCAGCGGGCCCGCCGCTCGTCGTCGGACTGGTCCCACCAGGCGGTGCCGCGCTCCCCCAGGCCGGTCTTGGCCAGCTGGACCGTCGCCCGGGCGGCGGCCACGGCCGCGTCGTCCCCGGCCTTCGTCGCCGCCCGCACCCCGGAGCGCCCCACCCCGAGGTGGTGCAGCAGCCGCTCGCGGACGTCGTCGGGCAGCGCCGGGTCCGCCGTCCGCCACCGCCGCCCGTCGACCACGACGTACCGGCCGTCGTCGGTGCGCTCGACCTCGCGGCTCATCCGGCCAGCCGGGCGGCCAGCGCCGGGAGCACCTCGCCGAGCGGGGCGTCCACCCGCAGGTCGGCCTTCGCGTCGCCGCGCGTGGGGCCGACGTTCACGATCGCCACGGGCACCCCGATCTTGGCCGCGTGCAGCACGAACCGGTAGCCGCTCATCACGGTCAACGACGAGCCCAGCACCAGCAGGCAGCCGGCGCCGTCGACGAGGGAGAAGCAGGAGTCCACCCGGTCGCGGGGGACCGTCTCGCCGAAGAAGACGACGTCGGGCTTGAGCAGGTCGGCCCCGCAGGCCAGGCACTCGACCATGACGAAGTCGTCGAGCACCTCGTCGGGCAGCTCGGCGTCGCCGTCGGGGTTGATCTCCTCGGCGCGCGGGCCGAAGCCGGGGTTGGCCGCCCGCAGCCGCTCGTCGAGCGCCGCCCGGCCGGCCACGTCCCCGCAGCCGAGGCAGACCGTCCGGTCCAGCCCGCCGTGCAGCTCGATGACGTCGGTGGCGCCGCCGGCCTGGTGCAGTCCGTCGACGTTCTGGGTGATCAGCCCGCCGAGCAGGCCGGCCGCCTGCAGCCGGCCCACCGCCCGGTGCCCGTCGTTGGGCCGGGCCGCGCGCATCTGCCGCCAGCCCACGAAGCTGCGCGCCCAGTACCGGTGCCGGCCGCGCGGGTCGCGGGTGAAGGTCTGGTAGGTCATCGGGGTGTGCCGGCGCAGGCTGCCGGTGGCGCCCCGGTAGTCGGGGATGCCCGAGTCGGTGGACAGGCCGGCTCCGGAGAGGACGACGACGTCGCCGTCGGCCAGCAGGTCGGCCAGGGCGTCGAGTGCGGCGCCGACGGCGGGCGGGGCGAGGGTCACCGGCCCATGGTCCCCGCCGAGCGGCGTCCGCGCCCGGATCAGCCGGCGGCGAGCTCGGCGTCCAGCCGCGCGATGAGGTCGGAGTACACGCGGGCCAGGCCCTTGGGCGCGAAGGTCCGCTCGAAGAACCCGCCGATGCCGCCGGCGCCGTTCCAGGTGGTGCGCACCCGCACGGTGGTCACGCCGGTGTCCGCGGCGAGCACCGTCCAGGTCGTGACCATGGAGGAGTTCCGGTCGGTCTCCACCAGGGTGCCGGGGGCCGGCTCGGTGACGTCGAGCAGCTGGTCGCGCACGCGCTTGGAGGTGGCGGCGAACTTCCAGTGCACCGTCGTCCCGACCCCGTGCCCGCCGGCCTCGACCCGGTACTCGCTGAACTGCACGGGCAGGATCCGCGGCCGCACCGTCTCGTAGTCGGCGAGCGCGCGGACCACCAGCTCGGCGGGCGCGGACACGATTCCTCCAGCGGTGGCGACGACCTGGCTCATGCCGCCATCCTCCCGTGCGCCGCGATCCGGCGATCAGGCGGTCACCGCCTCCCGCGGCGGGAACAGCCGGCGCAGCACGTCGGCCAGCGTGACGACGCCGACGACCGACCCGCCTTCGACGACGACGGCGAGGTGGTTGCGGGTCTCGCGCATGGCCTTGAGCGCGGCGTGCACGGTGGTGCCGGCGTCCAGCCGGAACACCGGCCGGGCGAACTCCGCCACCGGCGCGTCGTCGGCCGCGGCGAGGGTGTCGCGGACGTGCACGACGCCGACGATCCGGTCGCCGCTGCGGGTCAGGATGCGCAGGTGCCCGGTGCGCCGGGTGGCCGCGCGGAGCTCGCCGGCGGTGGCGCCGGCGGGCACGGCCGCCAGCGGCACGGTCGGGTCGACGAGCTCGCGCACGGTCAGCTGCTCGAGCTCGAGGACGCCGGCGATCTGCTCGGAGAAGCTGGCGTCCAGCGCGCCGACGTTCGCCGAGTGCTCCACCAGGTGCCGCAGCGCGTCGGGGCTGTGGCCGACGGCCAGCTCGTCGACGGCGTCGACGCCCACGAGGCGCAGCAGCCGGTTCGCGGCGACGTTGAGCAGGCGCAGCACCGGGCGGAACACGGCCATGAAGGCGCGCATCGGCACCGCGAGCAGCGTGGCCGACCGCTCGGGGTGGGCGATCGCCCACGACTTCGGCGCCATCTCCCCCACCACGAGGTGGATGAAGGTGACGATCAGCAGGGCGAGGACGAAGGCGACGACGTCGGCCGCGACCAGGGGCAGGCCCCAGCTCGTGAACAGCGGCGTCAGCCAGTGGTGCACCGCGGGCTTGCTGATCGCACCGAGCGCCAGCGTGGCGGCGGTGATGCCGAGCTGCGAGCCGGCCAGCAGCAGGGTCAGCTCGGCGGAGTTGCGCAGCGCGGCCCGGGCGGCGCGGCTGGTGGGCGCGGCCTCCTCGAGGCGGTGCCGCTTGGCGGCCAGCGCGGCGAACTCGACGGCCACGAAGAACGCGCTCAGCGCCACGATGACGACCGTCGCGGCGACGACGACCCACGGGTTGTCGCTCATCGGGAGGTCTCCTCGGTGTCCGTGGCGTCGTCGTCGGCACCGGCGGCGGTGCGGTCGGGCAGCTCGAGGCGCACCCGTGAGGGCACGTGCCGTTCCACCTCGAGCACCTCGATGCTGAGCAGCCGCGGCTCGGGCTCGTCGGCGTGCACCAGGTCGCCGGGGTCCGGCGGCAGCTCGACGGTCAGCCGGGTGCCCGGCTCCGGCAGGGTGCCGGCCGCGGCGATGACCAGGCCGGCGATCGTCTCGTAGTCCCCCTGCGGCAGGTCGACGGCCAGCGCCCGCTCGACCTCGTCGACGTGCACGTCGCCGGGCATCTCCCAGACGCCGTCGCCCTCGACCGGCACGTACTCGGGGTGCTCCTCGTCGTGCTCGTCGGTGATCTCGCCGACCAGCTCCTCGGCGAGGTCCTCGAGCGTGATGACGCCGGCGAAGCCGCCGTACTCGTCGATGACGCAGGCCATCTGCTCGCCCGCGTCGGTGAGCTGGCGCAGCGCGTCGGGCAGCGAGGTGAAGGTGGAGACGACCAGGCAGGGGCGGGCCATGGCGGTGACCGGCGCGTCGTCGTCCGCCGTCGTCGTCAGCAGGTCGGCGAGGTGGACGACGGCGACCACGTCACCGGTCGCGGGGTCCAGCACCGGGTAGCGCGAGTGGCCCTGGGCCATGAGCTCGCGCAGCTGGCCGACCGTGTCGGCCGGGGTCACGGTGCCGACCCGGGGGCGCGGGATCATCGCGTGCTCGACGTGCTGGTTCGGGAAGTCGAGGATCCGGTCGAGCATCATCGACAGCTCCGCCGGCAGGTTCCCGCTCTCCCGTGACTCCTCGAGGATGTGCTCGAGGTCGCGGGCGGTGGCGGCGTGCTCGACGTCGTGGACCGGCTCGATCCGCAGCGCCTTGAGCAGCAGGTTCGAGGCCTGGTCGAAGACGCGGATCAGCCAGCCGAGCAGCGTCAGGTAGACCACGGTGGACCGCGCCAGCCACAGCGCGACCGGCTCGGGCCGGGCGATCGCGAGGTTCTTCGGGAAGAGCTCGCCGAAGAGCATCTGCACCAGGGTGGAGAAGAGCAGGGCCAGCACGGCGCCGATGCCGACGCTCACCCCGGAGGGGACGTCGACCCCGCCGAGCAGCCCGCCGATCGACTCGCCGATCAGCGGCTCGGCCACGTACCCGACCAGCAGGCCGGTGACGGTGATGCCCAGCTGGGCGCCGGAGAGCATGAACGAGGTGCGGCGGGTGACCGTCAGGGCCCGCGCCGCCGCGGGGTCACCGGCCTCGGCGCGGGCGGCCAGCGTCGAGCGGTCGATCGCCATGTAGGCGAACTCCTGCGCCACGAAGTAGCCCGTGACCGCGGTGATGCCGAGCACCACCAGCACGCCGAGCAGGAGGGAGAGGAGATCTGTCACCGGCCACGCACCCCCTCAGCGGGGCAGGGAGTCGTGGCCTGGGGACTGTGACTTGTACTCATGTCTCTCTTCGACGAGGGCGCGGGCGCCGGCGGGCGCTCGCGGGGGTCAACGGGCGGATGGGCCGCCGCGTTCCGGCTCCGCGGGATCAGTGCGCGGGATCTCCGCCGCCGTGCAACCGGTGGACGACGGCGTGCCCCTCGCCCCGAGCGATCAGCCGGCGGTCGACCGGCACGGTGACGACGTCGTCGACCAGCTCCACGACGGCGATCGCGACGGTATCGGCGGCCGGCGCCACCCGGACGGCGGCGCGCAGGGGCAGCCCGGCCCGGGCCGCGGCATGGTCCCTCAGCGAGTCAGCGCGTGGCAGATCCAGCAGCGCGGCCACTCGTCACCGGTGTCGTCCGGCCAGCGCCAGTCCGCCGGGTCGAGCAGCACGACCGGCGCCATGCACACCGCCCGGCCGACGAGGAAGCCCGCGCTGTCGACCGCGTGCAGCCGACCGGTCGGCATCTCCACCGGCTCGCCGGACCACGACCGGACGCCGATGCCGTCGGCGCCCACGATCCACCTCGGCCGACCGGTCTCCGGTCGGTTCGCGCCCTCGTCGTGACCGGTCGTCACCTCCGCACCTCCGGTGCTCCATGACCCCACGCCCGGAGGGCCGGCAGCAAGAATCGGGCGGGCGGACCGCGGCCCGCGGCTCACCCGCCGCGCATCCCGGACCACCGGGCCGGGTAGCAGCAGGGAACCGGCCCGGACGGGTCAGGGGCACCACGGCCCGGTCGCATCGCGTGGCGAGGGGAGGGCGCATGTCCGGCGAGGACGCGGTCCAGCGGTTCGAGTTCGCCACCGGCGACGTGCTCCGCGCGCACGAGGCCATCCGGGACACGTTCGCCGGCCACCGGCTGTTGATCCGGGGGAGCCAGGAGGACTTCCGCTACCGGCAGACGACGGCGACGGCCGGCGACCTCTCGGTCGACTCGCTGCTGCACACCACGTGCGTGCGCGAGGAGGTCGACCCGATCGACGCCGTGTGGGTCGGGCTGGTCGCCGGCGGCCGGTTCCAGGTCGGCCACGCCCGGGAGCAGGTCAGCGGCACGGCCGGTGAGGTCCTGCTGTTCCCGCAGGGCGTGGACTTCACCTGCGAGTGGCGGCTGATGGACCTGCGGGTCGTCCGGCTGCCTGCCGCCCAGGTCGCCCGCCGGGCCGCTGAGGTCGCCGGGGTCGATCCGCGGGACTTCCGGTTCCACGGGCTGACCCCGATCTCCCCCGCCCTCGGCCGGTACTGCGCGAACACCATCGGCTACGTGCGCTCGCTCTTCGCGGGCGACGACGCGACGATCGCCGAGCCGCTGGTCCGGGCCGCGGCGCTCGACTCCGTCGCGGCGGCCGTGCTGGCCACGTTCCCGTACAGCGCGACGGACGACGAGGCGGCTCGGTCGGTCGATCACGGCACACCGGCCTCGGTGCGACGCGCCCTCGAGCTCATCGAGGCCCGGGCCCACGAGCCGCTCACCCTGCACGCCATCGCCGAGGGCGCCCGCGTCGGCCCGCGCGCGCTGCAGGAGGCGTTCCGCCGGCACCGCGACACGACGCCGATGGCCCACCTCCGCGAGACCAGGCTGGACCGGGCGCACCGGGAGCTGCTGGCCGCCGACCCCACCGGGGGCACCACCGTGGCCTCGGTCGCCGCCCGCTGGGGGTTCGGCCATCGCGGCCGGTTCGCCGAGGAGTACCGACGTCGCTTCGGGCGCAACCCGCAGCAGACCCTGCTGTCCTGAGCTGCGCGGGCCCGCTACCGGGCGGCGGTGACCGCCGCCTCGACGGGGTCGTACAGCTGAGCGGCCAGGGTCACACCGAGCTGGGCGTCGGCCTCGAGCACGAGGAAGGCGCCGAAGCCGCCGTCGAGGTCGAGCCACGGGACCGCCCCGTACGCCCCGGGGTCGTTGATCCGGTTGCTCCCGTCGCGGTCGACCCACCAGCCGAGGCCGTACCCCGTACCGGTCAGGGTCGTGCCGCCGAAGACCTCGCCGATGCGGTCGGTGTGCATGCGCTCGACCGACTCGGGCTCCAGGACCTGGGTGTCCCCGCAGCGGCCGCCGCGCAGCTGCATGAGCAGCAGCTCGGCGTAGTCGACGGGGTCGATGTAGAGGCCGCCCTCCATGCTCGGGTTCTCGGTCGGCGCCAGCACGCCCGGGTCGCCCCCGAACTCGGCCGGGTAGCCGGACAGGCCCTCGCCGATCTGGGTCCAGTGGTTGTTGTAGCCCAGGGAGTCGACGCCGCACGGCTCGACGTAGGTCTCCTCCAGCAGCTCCGCCCAGGTCCTGCCCGAGACGGTCTCGGCCACCGCGCCGGCGATCTGCCACTGCACGCCGCCGTAGCGCCACTCGGTGTCCGGCGGCGCGATGTCGGCGTCGTCGGCGGGGGTGGTCCAGGCGCCGGTCCCGCACTGCTCGAGCTCGCCCGCCGGCAGGAACTGGCAGACGTAGGGCCCGTACGCCGGGCTCGGCAGCAGCCCCACGAATCCGGAGCTGCTCGAGAGCAGCTGGGCGACGGTGACGCCGGGGTTCTGCCCGGCCGCCCAGTCGACGTACTCGGCGATCGGCTGGTCGAGGTCCAGCAGGTCCTGGTCGGCGAGGCGCACCAGCACCCCGGCGGTGACCATCTTCGACGCCGACGCGACCAGCGACACCCGGTCGGCGTCGAACTCGCCGACGTACTCCTCGCCGACGATCCCGTCGTCCTCCTGGACGACGACCAGGCCCGCGCCGTTCAGGTCGTGCTCGGCGACGAACGCCTCGAGCACCGGCCGGACGGCGGAGATGTCGTACTCGCGCTCGGCTGCCCCGGACGCGGTGGAGGCCTCGGCGGCGTCGGCGGAGTCGTCGGACGAGCAGCCGGTCGCGGTGAGCGTCGCCAGCAGGGCGAGCACCCCGGCCGTGGACCGGAGGCGGGCGCGGGAGGAGGTCACGCGGCGACAATGCCGCAGATCGGAGTGCCCCCGGCAGGATTCGAACCTGCGACACACGGTTTAGGAAACCGATGCTCTATCCCCTGAGCAAGTGCTCGCGCATCGACACCGTCTTGACCAGTAAGGACGCGATCGCGACCTAAACCGACGTTCGCTGCGGCCCTCGACGTCCGATCCTTATCGCATGCGAGTTGCACGACCGGCTCACGCCTCAAGCGGCGCAGACGGCGACCCGACAACCCCGACATGACTGAGAGCGCAGACGCGACAGACGTCCACCCCTACACGACCGTGGAGCGACGAGCGGCTCGCCTGAAGGACGAGGCGGAAGCGTGGGCGGCAGGAGACGCAGCCTTCATCGCGCTCGCTGGTGGTCCCATCCGAGCGAACCGCATCTACCGCCGCACCCAGCGGGGGCTCTCGTCCCCGGTAACGATGCACGGCGTCCTGATCGAGCCGGTGCAAAACGGACTTTGGCGCGTGAGCCGGACGGGCCGCCACCCACTGCTCTTGCGGGCCGTTGAGTACCACTTGGTTGGCAAGCGCCGGCTACTCGTCGTTGAGAACGAGTTGTCCGCCCTCCCACCTAAGACCGTTGCGGCCGATCCCCTGTTTTGGATGGATCAGGCCATCGACTTGGAGTGAACGGCCACGGGCGGGGCGCTCCTGTCACAGTCTGCGCCATCAGTGCTCTTGTCACCGGTGTGTGCGATTGCGACCCGACGGACACGGGCGGTCGATAGATCGCGAAGTTGTCAGACATGTCCTATAGACAGCACTCATCACCGCTGAGAAGGAGATGAATGGCAGTCGACGACCGGCCTCTGGGTGGACCCGAGTCAGTTCCTGAAACTGCACTTGAGCGGGCGTACTGGTACCTCGCGGGCCAGCGCAAGCATCTCCCGTGTAGGCCCCGGTCCGCCTGCGGACAGTGCATCCAGTCCCTTGATCTCATGCAAGCCATCTGGGAAGAGTTGTGGCCATGGGACACGGCTGACGAAGTGGAACGCGAGGCTCGACTGCTGGTGGAGTTCTTTTATCTCCAGGGGGCCTTGGGGCTCGACATCCACGTTCCAGGTCCCCTTTTCGACGTTTCCCTGGTCCCGTAGCCCGGTTGGGATGCGAACTCCGCACCGGGGACGCTCCGCCCTCGCTGGTCGACTCAAGTCGATGTTCCCGGCGGCTCCTTGGTCGTTCCTCCCGCGTCCCGCCGGGAACATCGAACTTTCGAAGACCACTCTTTAGACCCCGGTATTGCCCCTGATGCCATCAAGGGCAGTCGACCCTGACGGCATCAGGGGTAGATCGAGGCGTCGCATGTCGGTCGTCGGAGTCCCGTCACAAAAATCTTGCCGAGAGGAAACTGCAGGTGAGCGCAAATCACAGGGGCTACGCGGTTCCGGTCCGCCGAGACAGGGACGGCAGCCCGATCGTGCTGTGCTACTGGGATTCGCAGGCAGGCACGGGTCCCGCCGAGTATTGGGCGATCTGGTGCAGCACCTGTGCCGAGGTCGTATCCCCTCCCTTGGAGGGTTCGTTGGGTCTCGTGGACCTCGACGGCGCGCCCGAGTCGCAGGCGAACATCGTCCTGAGGGACGAGGAGCGCATGAGCGTCGCCCACGCCATCGCGATGGGTCAGCATTCCCACCGGAACACGGAATACGCGGCGCCAACCACGTCCGGTGGACCTACGTCCTCCCGAGTCGCCACAGAGGATCGTCGAACAGGCGAAGCATCCGACGACCTGATCGCCCTCGCTGCGAGGGGGTGACTCGGCCCTGCGCCTCACACAGCGAGGCGCTGAAGATGCAACCCACCGCATCGCGGACTCCGCCCCGGAAGTTGAACAGACCTCGCCAGCGGCGGTCGGGTCCCCCAAGATCATCACCGCCTGGACGACGGGGCAAACGACCTCCTTCTGCGTGTGTAACGCCTTCCCGCCTCGGTGAACGCCCAACCGAGGGCCTTGCGATGTCTCCGACGGGCATGGCTATCATCGCTGCGTGTCGATGAAAGCGGAGTCTGCCGCAATCACTGTGGACGCAACGGTTAACGAGCCGGCCGCGCTCTCGGCGGCGGCATGCATGTTCCGCAGCCTGGGCGATCCGGCTCGCCTAGCGATCTTGCGCCACCTCGCACTTGGCGAGCACAAAGGGGACTGCCCAGGGTTCGGTTGACTCCTTGCCTGTGAGGTTTCGGCCTCGCTGGAAGGATCAGCACCGTGCCCAAGCCGTTCCCCAAGGAGTTCCGGCGTGACGTGATCGCGGTGGCCCGGCAGGGCGACCAGTCGATCGCACAGGTTGCCAAGAGCTTCGGGATCTCCGAGTCCTGCCTGCAACGCTGGCTGAAGATCGCCGACCGCGACGACGGCCTGGCCGCCAAGACCTCGCCGCCGGCCGGCTCGAGCACCGGCAGCGACCTGGAAGCCGAGAACCGGGAGCTGCGCAAGCGGGCCAAGCAGCTGGAGCAGGAGAACGAGATTCTGCGCCGGGCGACCGCGTACTTCGCCCGCGACGTCCTCCCAAAATGATGTACCCGCTGGTCCAAGACCTCGCCGCCGACAAGATCCCTGTCGCGGTGACCTGCCGGGTGCTCGGCTTCTCCAAGCAGGCCTTCTACAAGTGGCAGGCCAACCCGGTCAGTCAGCGCGACTGGGACGACGCGCACCTGATCAACGCCGCGATCGACATCCACCACGACGATCCGGAGTTCGGCTACCGGTTCATCGCCGACGAACTCGCCGACAAGGGGCTGCGGGCCTCCCGCAACCGGGTCAACCGGCTCTGCACCTCGCAGCGGCTGTGGTCGGTGCACTCCCGCAAGCGCGGCCTGAACCGCAAGCCCGGACCGCCGGTGCACGACGACCTGGTGCGCCGGGACTTCACCGCCGAGCGCCCCAACCAGCTGTGGCTGACCCGACATCACCGAACACCCCACCGCCGAGGGCAAGCTCTACCTCTGCGCGATCAAGGACGCCAGCTCCAAGCGGATCGTCGGCTACTCCATCGACGCCCGGATGACCTCCGAGCTGGCGGTCAACGCGCTCCGTAATGCCATTGCCCTGCGCGGCCCGGTCGGCGCGATCATGCACTCGGACCGCGGCAGCCAGTTCCGTTCCCACGCCTACGTCCGGGCTCTGCGCGAGGCCCAGTTGCGCGGCTCGATGGGCCGAGTCGGAGCGTGTGCTGACAACGCCGCCATGGAGTCCTTCTTCAGCCTGCTGCAGAAGAACGTCCTCAACCGACAACGCTGGACCACCCGCGAGGAACTACGACTGGCGATCGTGGTCTGGATCGAGAAGACCTACCACCGCCGCCGGCGCCAAGACGCCCTCGGCCGCATGACCCCTATCGAGTTCGAGACACTGACCCAGACCGCTCACGCGGCCTGACCGCCCCTACCGAGACGAGTCAACTGAAGTCTGGGCAGTCCCCCCCGCGCCACCTGGACCTCGATGCGGGCGGCCTAAGGGTTGAGCGTGCTGCGGAGGAGGTTCGAGGGCGACTCGGCTGGAAGCCCCCAAAGGACCACGAAGTCCGTGTGGTCCGGCTGCCCCGCGCGCTCGTCTCCGACTTGATCACGCATCGGAGAAACATGGAAGCCGCAGGCAGCCCACTGCTCTGGCCGGGCCCGCGCACGCATGGGGTGGACATCCCTCGTCGTCAAGGATGGATGCACAGGGCGTGGGCGCCAGCAGCCGACGCGGCGGGCCTCGGCCCAGATCCCGCAGGGGACGTGGCGTCGAGGAGATCGCTGCGAAGGTCCGACCTTCGCCCGACGTGCGCGTCGCTGATGCACGCCGCAGGCGCCACCCTGGCCGAGATCCAGCGCCAACTCGGGCACGCTCCGGGAAGTGACGTGACGCTGCGCGTCTATACGGAGGTCGCTGAGGCGGCGGAACAGGCCCAAGGTGGATGGGCTCATGCCCGCGACCTCACCGGAACGCTCGTAGACCGCTTGGACGTGCTCTACCGCGAGGGTGTCCGCCGAGACCTCCAACAGATGGGTCGTCTTCCGTTGGATCGCACGCTAGTTGCACGGGTTCCGGCGCGGCCAACCCGCGTCAGGGAGCCCCTGCCCACCTGACCTGCGTTCTTTCTGGTGCCCCCGGCAGGATTCGAACCTGCGACACACGGTTTAGGAAACCGATGCTCTATCCCCTGAGCTACGGGGGCCTCGCGCGACGGAGCTGCGCGACACCGACGGCGCAGAGGCTATCGGGGTGGCGCGGGGAACCCCCGGGCGACCCGACTCGTCGTATCGGGGAGAGACGAACCGGTTCCCAGGCGTTACGGTTCTGGGTCACACGTCGAGCTCCGGCAACGGCGCCGGGGATGACGGAAGGTGGATCGCAATGGAGACCTCGGTGGTCGACGTCCCCGAGCGGGGACGCTTCGAGATCCGGCAGGGCGAGCGTGTCGTCGGCCTGGCCAGCTACCACGTCGACAACGGCCAGATGACCCTCCCGCACACCGAGGTCGACCCGTCCGTGGGCGGTCAGGGCATCGGCACCAAGCTGGTGGACGGCGTCCTCACCGCGGCGCGCGAGCGCGGCCTGACGGTGCTGCCGTACTGCTCCTTCGTGCGGCGGCACATCCTCCAGCACCCCGAGTTCCTCGACCTCGTCGCCGTCGACGACCGGCCGCACTTCGGCCTGGAGACCGCCGACCGCTGAGCGGGTACCCCGCGGGGGCACCTACGCTGCGCGGATGCCCGAGGGCCACACCCTGTACCGCCTGGCGCGGGAGCAGTCCACGCTGTTCGCCGGCCGGCCGGTCCACGTCACCAGCCCGCAGGGCCGCTTCGAGGCCGGGGCGGCGCTGCTCGACGGCCGCGTCCTCGACGAGGTCTTCTCCTACGGCAAGCACCTGTTCGCCCGCTTCGGCGAGGACCACCTGCACGTGCACCTGGGCCTGTACGGCAGCTACCTGACCGGCCCGGGCACCCCGCCGCCGGCGAAGGGCGCGCTGCGCATGCGGTGGGTGGCCGAGGGCCCCGACGGCGCGGGGGTGTGGACCGACCTGCGTGGCCCGACGGCCTGCGAGGTGCTGCAGACCGACGAGGTCGGCACGATCCTCGACCGGCTCGGCCCCGACCCGCTGCGCCCCCGTGCGGACGGCGGACGTGCGCACCGGCGGATCGCCGGCAGCCGCACCGCGATCGGCGCGCTGCTCATGGACCAGTCCGTGCTCGCCGGCGTCGGCAACGTCTACCGGGCCGAGCTGCTCTTCCGGCACCGGGTCTCCCCGTTCCGCCCGGGCCGCGCGGTCGACGAGGCGCTGTGGGCGCAGATGTGGGCCGACCTGGTCACCCTGCTGCGGTCCGGCGTCCGGATGGGACGCATCGTCACCACCCGCCCCGAGGACCGGTCCCGCCGCAGCGGCGCCGTCCGCCGCGAGGACGCGCACTACGTCTACCGGCGCACCGGCCTGCCCTGCCGGATCTGCGACACCGAGGTGCGGACCGAGGTCATGGTCGGCCGGAACCTCTACTGGTGCCCCACCTGCCAGGCCGTCTGAGCCCGCTCCTCGCGGCGCCCTGCGGAGCCGCCTCCCCCGGTACGGTCGCGGGTGTGGGCATCGGGGGCACGCGTCGTGGACGGCTGCGGTCCGCCGCCGTCGTGGCGCCGGCCGCCGTCGCGACCCTGCTGGCCGGGCCCTCCCCCGCGGGCGCGGCGCCCGCCGAGTACGACCGCCCGGTGAGCCCGGTCGGCGTCGACATCTCGCACCCGCAGTGCGACGCCGAGCTGCCCGACGACCGGGCGTTCGCCGTCGTCGGCGTCAACGGCGGCTCCGCCACCCGCGAGAACCCGTGCCTGGAGGAGCAGCTCGCCTGGGCCTGGGAGTCCAACGGCTCGGTGGACGAGCAGCCGGTCGCGCAGCTCTACCTGAACACCGCCAACCCCGGCCAGGTCATGGGCCTGGTCACCACCTGGCCCACGACCGGCGCAACCCCCTACGGGGACTGCGCCGGCGAGAACTCGCCCGCCTGCTCGTGGCGGTACGGCTGGGAGCGCGCCCGCGAGAGCGTGTCGGAGGTGTTCCAGCCCGCCGCCCGCGAGGCCGGCGTCGACAGCCTGCCGTCGAGCTACATCTGGTGGCTGGACGTCGAGACGGAGAACACCTGGCAGGTCGGCTCCGACGTCGCGCGCGCCCGCAACCGGGCCACGCTCGAGGGCATGGTCGCCTACCTGGACTTCCGCGGCGCGCGGACCGGGCTGTACTCCACCGCCCAGCAGTGGTCGGAGATCGTCGGCACGGTGCCGGCCGACAGCGCGCTGGTCGGCCTGCCCAGCTGGCTGGCCGGCTCGGTGAGCCTCGCCGAGGCCGTGGCCGAGTGCGACCAGCCGCCGCTGGTGCCCGACGGCGAGGTCGCCCTCGCGCAGTACGTCCCCGACGACCTCGACCGCAACCACTCCTGCGGCTGAGGTCGCCGGGCCCGCAGCGTCAGGTCAGACGGCGCCCTTGCCGGCGTCGCCGGCCGGCACGGGGGTGAGCCGGCGGACGTCGGGAGCGGCGGCCATCTTCCCGGCCAGGGCGGCGCCCAGGGTGGCCAGCGGCTCGGCCTTGCCGTGCGCCTTCATGGCGTCGGCGTCGGCCCACTTCTCCACCATGACGAACGCGCCGTCGGCCTCGTGGAGGGAGTAGAGCTCGCAGCCGGGCTCCTCGTGCACCTTCGGGATGGCGGCCAGCAGGGCCTCCCGGACGGCGTCCACCGCATCGGGCTTGGGGGTCAGGGTGGCGACGACGACGATGGACATGGAGGGGCCTCCTCGAGCGACGGTGATCGGGAAACCGGGCGCGCGCTCTGGTGGAAGCGCCCCCGGCCGGGTCAGGATGCCAGTCATGGTCGCCGAGGGTTCCGCCGCTCCCCCGTCCGAGCGCCACCCCCTCCGGGTGGCCATCATCGGCGCCGGGCCGGCGGGCATCTTCGCCGCCGACGCGCTGACGAGGCAGGACGATGTCCAGGTGTCGGTCGACCTCATCGACCGGCTGCCCACCCCGTTCGGCCTGGTCCGGCACGGGATCGCACCCGACCACCCCAAGATGCGCGCCATCCGCGAGACCCTGCACCGCAGCCTCGACCAGCCGCTGGTCCGCTTCGTCGGCAACGTCGACGTCGGCGTGGACGTGTCGCTGGAGGAGCTCCGCGAGCACGTCGACGCCGTCGTCTACACCTACGGCGCGGCGCTGGACCGTCGCCTGGGCATCGAGGGCGAGGACCTCCCCGGCAGCCTGGCCGCCACCGACGTCGTCGCCTGGTACTGCGGGCACCCCGACGCCGACCGGGAGCGGATCGAGTCGGCGCTGACCCACGCCCGGTCGGTCGTGGTCGTGGGCGTCGGCAACGTGGCCCTCGACGTGGCCCGGGTGCTGGCCCGCGCCCCCGAGGAGCTCGAGCCGACCGACATGCCGCAGCACGTCCTCGACGCGCTGGCCGCCGCCCCGGTGGAGCGGGTGACCATCCTCGGGCGCCGCGGCCCCGCGCAGGCCAGCTTCACCACCCAGGAGCTGCGCGAGCTCGACGAGATGACCGCCGCGACCGTCCTGGTGGACCCGGCCGACCTCGAGCTGGACGCGGCGAGCGAGGAGCGCGCCGCCGCCGACCGCGTGGTCGGCCGCAACCTCGGGGTGCTCCGCGGGTGGGCCGACCATGTCCTCGACGCCGACCGCATCCCGCTGCGGCTGAGCTTCTTCCGGCGGCCGGTCCGGCTCGTCGGCGAGGGCCGGGTCACCGGCATCGAGGTCGAGCGCACCGCCGTCGACGGCGACGGCCGGGCCGTGGGCACCGGCGAGACCGAGGTGCTGCCGGCCGACCTCGTCGTCCGCTCGGTCGGCTACCGCGGCACCCCGCTGCCCGGCCTGCCGGTCGACGAGAGCAGCGGCACGGTGCCGCACGACGGCGTCGGCCGGGTGCTCCGCGACGGGCAGCCGTCGGCCGGCGAGTACGTGGCCGGGTGGATCAAGCGCGGGCCCAGCGGCGTCGTCGGCACCAACAAGCACGACGCCCGCGAGACGGTCGACGCCCTGCTCGCCGACGCCGCGGACGGCACGCTGGCCGTCCGGGGCCCGGTCGACGACCTGGTGACGACGCTGCGCGCCCGCGGCGCCGAGCCGGTCCTGCTGGAGGACTGGCGGGCCATCGACGCCGCCGAGGTCGCGCTGGGCGCCACCCGCGGCCGGGCGCGGACGACGATGCACGAGCGGGAGGCGCTGCTCGCCGCGATCCGGGCCGCCACCCGCTGAGGCGGGCGGCCCGGGTCAGCCGAGCGCGGCGAGCAGCGACCGCGCGCCCTGCTCGTCGGCCGCAGCCACGAACCGGATGCGCGCCCCGGTGCCCGGGCGCAGCACCACCGGGCCGCCGGTGTCGGTGAGCGCGGACCCGCCGGCGGCGAGCAGGACGGCGAGCCCGGCGGCGATGTCGTGCACGTAGGTGCCCTGGCGGTCGACGTCGTGCCAGGCGGCGGCCGCGCCGTCGGCGACCAGGCACAGGTCGATCGCCGTGCAGCCGGTGATCCGCAGCCGCCCGGCCGCGCCGTGCACGCCGACGGACCCGCCGCCCGGCGCGTCGCGCACGACGACGGTGCTGCCGGCCCGTGTGCGGATCACGGTCCCGTCCCGCTCGGCCCCCCGCCCGTCGATCGCCGACCAGCGGCGGCCCGAGGAGAGGTCGGCGACCAGGCCGGCGACCGGCCGCCCGTCCTTCACCAGCGCCGCGGAGAACGCCCACGGCGGCAGCCCGGCGCGGAAGTTGCGGGCCCCGTCCAGCGGGTCGATGACGATCCACGGCATGCCCTCGGGCACCGCCTGGTCGCGGCTCAGGGCGCCCAGCACCGGCACCCCGAGCGCGCCGAGCACCGAGACGGCGGTGTCGTGCGCGGCGGCGTCGGCGTCCTCGTCTCGGGTGAGCGCGGTGGCCGTCTCGACCCGGGTGGCGGCCAGCGCGGCCAGATGGGCGAACCGGACGGCCAGGGGTGCGTCGACCGGCGGGGCCGGCACCGGCACGCAGCGGTCGCTGGCCAGGTGCCGCACGCGGTCGCAGCCCCAGGCCGCGGCGACGGCGAGGACGTCGGGGTGGTCCAGGGGCACGCCGGCCCGGCGCACCACCACGGCGTCGGCGGTCGCGTCGGGCGACCAGCGGCGGCGCAGCAGCACGACCTGCCCCTCGGCGCCGATGAGCACCCGGGCGCCCGGCTCGACGAGCGCGGGCGCGAGCGCCGGAACCGGCAGCCCGAGCGCCGTCCCGACCGCTTCCAGGTCGGTCCGGGTCGCCGTCCGCAGCGCGTGTGTGGCGTCGGTCACGCGATCAGTATCCGGACCGGGTGGAACCGGTCCGTACCGGGATGGGTGCGGGTGCTGCGGATCAGCCCAGTTCGAGGCCGCGCAGCGTCTGCGCGGCCAGCTGGTCCCCGGCCTCGGCGCCGAGCCGGAACTGCTCGACCGCGCCGTCGAAGTCGCCGCGGTCGGCCAGCAGCACCGCGAGGTTCTGGTGGCAGTAGACGTCGCCGGCGGCGATGCCGGCGCGGAACGCCTCCTCGGCGGCCTCGTCGTCGCCGAGGTCCTCGCGGTACAGGTTGCCCAGCGGCAGCCAGGCCACCTGCTCGCCGAGCTTCGCGCCGCGCTCGAGCACCGAGCGCGCCTCGGCGCCCCGACCGCTCTCCCGCAGCAGGTGCGCCAGGTCGGTGCGCGCGGCCGGGAAGTGGTCGGCCCCGACCCGCAGGTCGGCCTCCAGCGCCGGGTCCAGCGTGGCGCAGAACCGCCAGCACGCGACGACGGCGGCGGCCTCGGCGTCCCCGGCGGCGGCGATCTCCTCGGCGACGGCCAGCGCCTGCTGACGTTCCCCCTGCTCGCGCAGCAGGAACGCCAGCTGCAGCCCGCCCTCGAGGTCCCCGGCGTCGACGGCGCCGCGGTAGGCCCGCATCGCACCGGCGAGGTCGCCGAGGTCCTCGAGCACCAGGCCGAGGTTCCGCCAGGCGTCGGCCTCACCGGCGGAGAGCGCGACCTCGTAGGCGTCGACCGCCTCGGCCCACCGGCCCTGCGCGGCCAGGGAGTTGCCCAGGTTGAAGGAGGCGACCGTGTCCCCGGCGTCCGCGGCCCGGCGGAAGCACGCCTCGGCCTCGGCGTGCCGCCCGGCGTCGGCCAGGTCGCAGCCGAGGTCGATGAGCGCGTCGACGTCCCCGGAGGCCTGCAGCCGCCGGAGGCGCCTGTCGAGGTCCTCGGTCATGCCGCCGATGATTCCGGCGACTCCCCTGCTCGCGCGCCGCCCGCAGGGGTGACCTCACCCCAACGGGAGGGACGGCCGGCCCGGTCAGCCCCCGAACGCCTCCCGCCAGGCCGGCAGCAGGGTGCTGCGGGTCCACTCCAGGTAGGGCTCCTGCTGGTCGCCGCCGATCTGCACCAGCGCCAGGTGGGTGAAGCCGGCCTCGGCGTACTCCTTCGCGGCCTCGATCACCGCCTCGACGTCGTCCCCGCACGGGATGCTGTCGGCGACGTCCTCCTCGCGGACGAACTGGGCGGCCGCGTCGAAAGCGCTGGGCCCGGGCAGCTCGGCGTTGACCTTCCAGCCGAAGCCGAACCAGCGGAACAGCGTGTGCGCCCGGGTGACCGCCGCGGCCTTGTCGGTGCCGTAGCTGATCGGCATCTGCGCGATCCGCGGCTTGCCGGCGCCGCCGGCGGCGTCGAAGGCCTCGATCAGCTCGGCCTTCGGCTCGGTCGCGATGAGCGCGTCGGCCAGCTGACCGGCGATCGTCGAGGCCTGCTTCCCGCCCGACGCCACCCCGATCGGCACCCGCTTCTCGGGCAGGTCCCAGAGCTTGGCCGACTCGACGTCGAAGTGCTCGCCGCGGAAGTTGGTGTAGCCCTCGCCGTCGAAGAGCTCGCGGATGATGTGCAGGCCCTCCTCCAGCATCTCCTGGCGGACGTCGGCCGGCGGCCAGCCGGCGCCGACGACGTGCTCGTTGAGGTTCTCGCCGGCGCCCAGGCCCAGCGTGAACCGGCCGTCGGACAGGATCTGCAGGGTCGCGGCCTTCTGCGCCACGACGGCCGGGTGGTAGCGGAACGACGGGCAGGTCACGTACGTCATGAGCGGGATGCGGCTGGTGGCCTGCGCGGCGGCGCCGAGCACCGTCCAGGCGTGCGGCGAGTGGCCCATCTCGTCCAGCCACGGGAAGTAGTGGTCGCTGCTCACCGAGAAGTCGAAGCCGACCTCCTCGGCGCCCACCACGTGGCGGACCAGGTCCTTCGGTCCGGCCTGCTCGGTCATCATCGTGTAGCCCAGCTGCATCGCCATGACGCCCGGCTACCCGGGCGCCACGGCGACGAACCGGCTCACACGCGCTCGGCGGCCAGGGCCTCGCGCATCTTCAGCTTCCCGCCGGTGCGCAGCAGCGCTCCGGCGTAGATCCGGCCGCCCAGCCGGACGACCAGCCCGATCGCCACGACCATGAGGACGACGGCCAGCCCCAGCTCCCACAGCGGCACGTCGCCCGCCGCCTGCCGGACCGGCATGACCAGCGGCGAGAGGCCGGGCACCAGCGAGGTGATCCGCGCCAGCGCGCCGTCCGGGTCCCCCGCCGCCTGGATGCCGATGACGAAGGCGACGATGAGCACCGCCGACGTCGGCATGAGCACGGTGGCGAGGTCCTCCTGGCGGCTGACCAGCGACGCGGCCACCGCGAAGACGGCCGCGTACCAGGCGTAGCCCAGCAGGAACCAGGCGATGACGATCCCGACCGTGCCGATCAGGTCGCCGGGGACCTCGACGACGTCGAAGGCCAGCGCCGCCCCGACGGCGACAGCGCCGATGAGCACCATCTGCCCGAGCGCCAGGACGCCGAGGCCGATGATCTTGCCGGCCAGCAGCTGCCACGGGCGCATGGTGGCCAGCAGCAGCTCCACCACCCGGCTGGCCTTCTCCTCCACCACGCCCTGCGCGATGAACTGGCCGAAGAGGATGAGCAGGCTGTAGAGGATCACCACGCCGAAGATCGCGGCGATGACGCGCTGCTGATCGGCCGCGGCGTCGGCGTCGGTGGCCGTCACGGTCACCTCGGGCACGGCGAGCTCGGCCACGCCGGCCTCGGCGAGCTGCTCGGCGATCGCCAGCTGCGCCACGGCGCCGTTCACGATCGCCTCGAGCGTGCCGTCGGCGGAGTCGAGGACGAGCAGCTCCGGGTCGCTCCCGGCCAGCAGCGCGGCGTCGACGTCCTCGTCGTCGACCGCCGTCCGGGCCGCCGCCTCGTCGTCGAGGTCCACGACGGCCACCTCGACCTCGAGCGCCTCGCCCTGCGCCTCGAGCGCGGCGGTCAGCGCGGCGTCACCCCCGACCAGGCCGACCCGCCGCTCCTCGTCGCCGGAGCCGACCAGGACCTGGAACACCATCACGCCGACGATCAGCACCAGGATGACGACGGAGCTGATGATGAAGCTCTTGTCGCGGATGCGGGTGGCCACCTCGCGGGCGGCGACCAGCCGGACGAGGCCGGCGGAGGACGGGTCGCGGGTCTCGGTCACGCGGCCACCTCCTCGGCGGCGGGCGCCGCCACGGCACCGCGGAACAGCTCGACCAGGGTGGGCTGCTGCCAGGCGAAGTGCTCCACCCGGCCGGTGCGCAGCGCGGCCGCGAGGACGGACTGGTCGTCGGTGCCGGCGTCCAGCTCCAGCAGCGCGTCGCCGGCCCGGTCCGACACCACCCGGACGCCGGGCAGCGCCCCGGCCCAGGACGACGCCGGGTCGGGGGTCACGACCCGGAGCAGCCGGCCGGCCTCGCGGCGGCGCAGCTCCTCGACGGTGCCGGTGGCGACCATCCGACCGCGGGCGAGGATGCCGACGGAGTCGCACAGGCGCTCCACCAGGTCGAGCTGATGGCTGGAGAACACGACCGGGACGCCGGCGCGAGCCTGGTCCAGCAGCGCCTCGGCGAGCGAGTCGACGCCGATCGGGTCGAGCCCGGAGAACGGCTCGTCGAGGATCAGCACCTCCGGCCGGCTGACCAGCGCGGCGGCGAGCTGGACGCGCTGCTGGTTGCCCAGGGACAGCTTCTCCACCGCGTCCCCGCGGCGGGCGCCCAGACCGAGCCGCTCGAGCCACTCGTCGGAGGCCTTCGCGGCAGCGGCGGCCCCGAGGCCGTGCAGCTTGCCGAAGTAGGCGACCTGCTCCCCGACCTTCATCTTCGGGTAGAGCCCGCGTTCCTCGGGCATGTAACCCACCCGGCGGCGGGTGGCCTGGTCCAGCGGCCGGCCCTGCCAGCGCACCTCGCCTGCGTCGGCGCGGACGAGACCCATCGCGATCCGCATCGTGGTCGTCTTCCCGGCCCCGTTGGAGCCGCAGAAGCCGAACATCGAGCCGGGGGCGACGCCGAAGCCGACACCCTCCAGGACCCGGACGTCGCCGAAGCTCTTGTGGAGCCCGTCGAACTCGAGCACCTGTCCTCCTGCCGTCGTGGATGGCTGCTGCCGAACCGTATCGGCCGCCCCTGACCGGACGGCATCGTCCGCAATCTCGCCGGCTCCCCTCGCGCGCCGCCCCGACCTGCGGTGTCATCGGTGCATGGCCGAGCCGAACGGGACCGCGCAGCCCCCCACCGGGGTCGGCCTCGACGGCCTGGCATCCGCCGCGGCCGGCTGCCGGGCGTGCGAGCTGTGGGAGCCCGCGACGCAGACGGTGTTCGGCTCCGGGCCGCCGACGGCGCGGATCGTGCTCGTCGGCGAGCAGCCCGGCGACCACGAGGACCGCACCGGCGAGCCGTTCGTCGGCCCCGCCGGGAAGCTGCTGGACCGCGCGCTGGTCGACGCCGGCATCGAGCGCGACGACGCCTACGTCACGAACGCCGTGAAGCACTTCCGGTTCACGCAGAAGGGCAAGCGGCGGATCCACCAGAGCCCGGGTGCCGAGCACCTGCGGGCCTGCGCGCCAGTGGTGGCACGCGGAGCTCGCCGTCCTCCGGCCCGAGGTGGTGGTGGCCCTCGGTGCGACGGCGGCCAAGGCGCTGATCGCGCCGTCCTTCCGGATCACCGCCGACCGCGGCCGGCTGCTGCCCTTCGAGCTGCCCGGCCTGCCCCCGCCGCCGGTCACCGACGAGGCGGACGACGACGAGCCGGACGAGGCCGCGCCGGCGCAGACCTGGGTGCTCGCGACGGCGCACCCCTCGGCGGTCCTGCGCACGCCGGACGACGCCCGCGCCGCCGCCTTCGACGCCCTGGTCGCCGACCTGCGGGTCGTCGCCGGCGCCCTCGCCTGACGCGCCTCGCTGCCGCCAACTGCGGGGAACCTGGCCCTCCGCGACGCCCCCCGGGCCCGACTTCCCCGCAGTTGGGGCCGTCCGCCTGGCGCGCCGCCGCCTGACGCGAGGGCGGGCTTTGCGGGGTCCGGCGACGCCTGCGAAGCCCCGCAACCCCGCCCTCGACGCAGCAGCCGCCGGCTCAGACCGCCGAGCGGGACGCCCGGAAGAGCCAGAACGAGGGCACGAGCAGCGCGACCAGCGCCATGGCGACCACGACGACGACGCCGCCGGACACCATCGCCACGCTCACCGACGCCGCGCTGGCCAGCGCCCCGGCGCGCAGGTCGCCCAGCCGCGGCCCCCCGGCGACGACGACGATGAACACGCCCTGCATCCGGCCGCGCATCTCCTCGGGCGCGGCCAGCTGCAGCATCGACGAGCGGAGCACCGCGCTCACCATGTCCCCGGCGCCGGCCACGGCCAGGCAGAGCACCGCCAGCCACAGCGAGTGCGCCCAGCCGAACCCCACGATCGCCACACCCCAGACCGCGATGGCCGCGAGCACGACGGCGCCCTGCCGGTCGACCCGGGAGACCCAGCCCGAGGTCAGCCCCATGAGCAGGGCACCGATCGAGACGCCGGCGAACAGCCACCCCAGCGCGTTCGGGGAGTCGGTGAACCGGGTCTCCGACAGCTCGGGGAACACCGCCTGGGGCCAGGCGAAGCACATCGCGACGATGTCGACGACGAACGTCATGAGCAGCACCGGCTGGGTGCGCAGGAAGACGAAGCCCTCCCCCACGCCCCGGATCGCCGCCCCGAGCCGCAGCGGTCCGGCGTTCCGCCCGGGCGGCAGCGAGGGCAGCCCGCGCAGCAGCAGCGCGGCGACCAGGAACCCCAGCGCGTCGATCGCGTAGGCGAGGAACAGCTCACCCATCCCGATGAGCACCCCGGCCAGCAGCGGGCCGACGATCACGCCGGCCTGGCGCACCGTCATGGACAGCGCGTTGGCCGCCGGCACGCCCGCGGCACCGACGATCGCCGGGATCGCGGCGCTGCGCGTCGGCTGGTTGACCGCCGCGAACCCGGAGACGCAGGCGGTCAGCACCCACAGCACGACCAGGTTGCCCTCGCCCGGGAGCAGGGCCTGCACCGCCAGCAGCGCGCTGGTCACCGCGGCCCCCGCGGAGGTGATGAGCATGAGCGTGCGGCGGTCCATCGAGTCGGCGATGGCGCCGCCGAGCAGGCCGAAGACGATCAGCGGGACCAGCGCGACGATCGACGTCACGCCGACCATGAGCGAGTCGCCGGTCAGCGCGTAGACCTGGAACGGGACGGCGACCAGCGTCATCTGCTGGCCGAGCATCGTCGCGGCCACACCCCAGAACAGCCGCCGGTAGGCGGGGTTGCGCAGCGGCGTGGTGTCGATCGCCCAGGAACGCCGCCGGGGAGCCTGCTGGACCTCCTCGTGCGGCTCGCTCACGGCGTCATCAGTGCGCTGCCGCTCACGGGGCGAGCCGCTGGACGATCCAGCCCCCGCCCTCCTCGTCGTCGCGCACGAAGCGCAGGCGGTCGTGCAGCCGGTCGGCGCCGCCCTGCCAGAACTCCACGACCTCGGGGAGCACCCGGTACCCGCCCCAGGCGGCCGGCCGCGGCACCTTCCCCTCGGGCGTCTGCTCGTCCAGCCGGCGCACCCGCTCCTCCAGCTCCTGCCGCGACTCGACGACGGTGGACTGCACCGACGCCGCCGCGGCCAGCTGCGAGCCGCGAGGCCGCGGGTCCCACAGCGCGTCGGAGGCGGTGTCCCCGATCCGCTCCACGGCGCCGGTGATGCGCACCTGCCGCTGCAGCGCGTGCCACGGGAAGACCAGCGCCGCCCGGGGGTTCGCCGCCAGCTGCGCGCCCTTTGCCGAGGCGTAGCTGGTGCCGAACACGATCCCGACCTCGTCGTAGCCCTTCATCAGCACGATGCGGGCGTCGGGGGCGCCGTCGGCGTCGGCGGTGGCGACCACGACGGCGTTGGGCTCGGGGATCTCCGCGGCCACGGTGTCGGCGAACCAGCGGTCGAACTGCTCCACCCAGGTGGCGGCGAGGTCGGCCTCACCGAGCCGGCCGAGGGTGTAGTCGTTGCGCATGCGGGAGAGGTCGGGCACCCCGCCATGCTGACACCGCACGGGCCGGTCGGCTCGGAGGAGCTCTCCGCAGCTCAGGGCGGGGCCCCCACTTGCGCCGGGGGCGTCCCGACGGCCTAGTGTCGACAGGCAATCCCGTGCCCCGCGCGACCCGCGGGTCAGGGTCCCGCGCGCAGAGGAGCAGCCGAGATGGCCGACGACTTCGTACCCGGCCTGGAAGGCGTCATCGCCTTCGAGACGGAGATCGCTGAACCCGACAAGGACGGCGGCGCGCTGCGCTACCGGGGCGTCGACATCGAGGACCTCGTCGGCAAGGTCACCTTCGGCAACGTCTGGGCCCTGCTGGTCGACGGCAAGTTCGGCCCGGGCCTCCCCCCGGCGGAGCCGTTCCCGATCCCGGTGCACACCGGTGACGTGCGCGTCGACGTGCAGGCCGCGCTGGCGATGCTCACCCCGATCTGGGGCTACCGCCCACTGCTGGACATCACCCACGAGGAGGCGCGCGAGGAGCTCGCCCGGGCCGCCGTCATGGCGCTGTCCTACGTGGCCCAGTCCGCCCGCGGCATCGGCACCCCCGCCGTGCCGCAGAAGCGCATCGACGAGGCCTCGACCATCGTCGAGCGGTTCATGATCCGCTGGCGCGGCGAGCCCGACCCCCGCCACGTCGCCGCCGTCGACGCCTACTGGACGTCGGCCGCCGAGCACGGCATGAACGCCTCCACCTTCACCGCCCGCGTCATCGCCTCCACCGGCGCCGACGTCGCCGCCTCGCTGTCCGGTGCGATCGGCGCGATGTCCGGCCCGCTGCACGGCGGCGCCCCCTCCCGCGTCCTGCACATGCTCGACGAGGTCGAGCGGACCGGCGACGCCGAGAAGTACGTGAAGGACCTGCTCGACCGCAAGGAGCGCCTGATGGGCTTCGGGCACCGGGTCTACCGCGCCGAGGACCCCCGCGCCCGCGTGCTCCGCCGCACCTCCGAGGAGCTCGGCGCCCCGCGCTTCGAGGCCGCCCTCGCCCTGGAGAAGGCCGCGCTCAAGGAGCTGCGCGAGCGGCGCCCCGACCGGCCGGTCGAGACCAACGTCGAGTTCTGGGCGGCCATCGTCCTGGACTTCGCCGAGGTCCCCAGCCACATGTTCACCTCGATGTTCACCTGCGCCCGCACTGCCGGCTGGTGCGCGCACATCCTCGAGCAGAAGCAGACCGGCCGCCTCGTGCGCCCGTCGGCCCGCTACGTCGGCCCCGACCCGCGCAAGCCCGCCGACGTCGAGGGCTGGGACACCATCCAGACCAAGACCACCACGCAGGTCGCGCCCGCCTGAGCAGTCCGTCCGCCCGTCGACGGCCCGGTCCCGCGCCCCTGCGGTGCCGGGCCGTCGACGTTCGCACCACCCCGAGAAACCGAGAGGCACGCCCCGGATGAGCATCCAGATCCCCGCCGAGCTCCTGCCCTCCGACGGCCGCTTCGGCTGCGGCCCGTCGAAGGTGCGCCCCGAGGCGCTGCAGGCCCTGGCCTCCGAGGGCGCCGCCGTCATGGGCACCTCGCACCGCCAGGCCCCGGTGAAGAACCTGGTCGGCTCGGTCCGCGAGGGGCTGCGCACCCTGTTCGACCTGCCGGACGGCTACGAGGTCGTGCTCGGCAACGGAGGGACGACGGCGTTCTGGGACGCCGCGCTGTTCGGTCTCATCCGCGACCGCGCCGCCTTCGGCACCTTCGGCGAGTTCTCCGCCAAGTTCGCCTCCGGCGCGAAGGAGGCCCCCTTCCTCGGTGACCCGGTGATCGCGAAGGCCGAGCCCGGCACCCTGGCCCTGCCCACCGCGCAGGACGGGATCGACGCCTACGGCTGGGCGCACAACGAGACCTCCACCGGCGTCATGGCGCCCGTCGAGCGGCCGGCCGGCACCGACGACGCGCTCGTGCTCATCGACGCCACCTCCGGCGCCGGCGGGCTCCCGGTCGACGTCTCGCAGACCGACGTCTACTACTTCGCACCGCAGAAGTCCTTCGCCGCCGACGGCGGGCTGTGGGTCGCGCTCATGTCCGCCGACGCCCTGGCCCGGGTCGCCGAGATCAAGGCCTCGGGGCGCTGGATCCCCGGCTTCCTCGACCTGTCGATCGCGGTGGACAACTCCACCAAGGACCAGACCTACAACACCCCCGCCCTCGCGACGCTGTTCCTCCTGGACAACCAGATCCAGTGGCTGCTCTCCCTCGGCGGGCTCTCCGGCGCAGTCGACCGCACCCGCGAGTCGTCGAGCCGGCTGTACTCGTGGGCGGAGAAGTCGCCGTACGCGACGCCGTTCGTGAGCAACCCCGACGAGCGGTCCTACGTCGTCGGCACCGTCGACTTCGCCGACTCGGTCGACGCCGCCGCCCTGGCCACGACGCTGCGTGCCAACGGCATTGTGGACGTCGAGCCCTACCGCAAGCTCGGCCGCAACCAGCTGCGCGTCGGCATGTTCCCCGCCGTCGACCCCGACGACGTGACCGCGCTGACCGCCTGCATCGACCACGTGGTCGAGCGCCTCTAACGCGTGATCCCAGGACCCGACGGCGCCGCCGACGCCGGACCGGCTGTTCGCAGCCGGCGGCGAGGCGGGCCGCATCATGGCTGCCCTCGACTGGGCGGCGACCCCGGTCGGACCGGTGGAGAGCTGGCCGGCCAGCCTGCGCTTCGCGGTGCGCACCGTGCTGGTCTCCCGGTTCCCCATGGTCCTCACCTGGGGGCCGGAGTTCACCCAGTTCTACAACGACGCCTACGCGCCCTTCATCGGGGCGAAGCACCCGGCGATCGGCGCGGACATCCGCGCCACGCTGGCCGAGGGGTGGGACGCGCTCGGCCCGCCGATCGAGCACGCGATGACCACGCTCGAGGCCTCCTGGCTGCCGGGGCTGTTGCTGCTCCTCGAGCGCGCCGGCTACCGCGAGGAGACCTACTTCACCGTCTCCCACGCCCCGGCCTTCGACGACGACGGCCTGGTCGCGGGCATGCACGCGGTCTGCACCGAGGTGACCGGGGAGGTCCTCGGCTCGCGCCGCCAGGCGTTGCTGCACGAGCTGGCCACCGTGGGCGGCCGGCTCGGCGCGGAGCGGGACGTCGTCAGCGCCATGTGCGCCACCCTCGGGGACGACCCGCTCGACGTGCCGGTCGCCGCCGTCTACCTCTCCACATCCGGTGGCACCGGGTTCGACCGGGTCGCCGCGGTCGGCTGCGACGCCGGGCTGCTGCCCGCGACGGCGGTCACCGAGGCCGACCTGGCGGGGGTCGTCGAGGCGCTGGGCGTCGCGGGCGGACCGTGGGGCGACCGCGTGACCGACGCCGTCGTCCTCCCCCTCTCGGCAGGCCGGGACGGCGAACCCCTGGGCCTCCTGCTCGCCGGGCGGAGCCCCAACCTCGCCCTCGACGAGGAGTACCGGAGCTTCCACGAGCTGGTGGCCGCCCAGTTCGCCGGCGCCGTCGTCAACAACCGGGCGTTCGAGACCGAGCGGCGGCGGGCCGAGTCGCTCGCCGAGCTCGACCGCGCCAAGACGACCTTCTTCTCCGACGTGAGCCATGAGCTGCGGACGCCGCTCACCCTGCTGCTGGGCCCGATCGGCGACGTCCTGGCCGACTCCCGGGAACCGCTGCCCGCCGCCGCCCGGGAGGAGCTCGAGCTCGCGCTGCGCAACGGCCAGCGCCTCCAGCGGCTGGTCAACGACCTGCTCGACTTCGCCGGCATCGAGGCCGGCCGGGCGACCCCGGTGCGCGTGCCGACCGACGTCGCCACCTTCACCGCCGAGCTCGCCGGGATCTTCCGCGCCGCGGCCGAGCGGGCCGGGCTGCGGCTGTCCGTCGACTGCCCGCCGCCGGCCCGGACGGCGCACGTCGACCCGCGCATGTGGGAGAAGATCGTCGTCAACCTGCTGGCGAACGCGGTCAAGTACACGTTCGTCGGCGGCATCGACGTCGTGCTCCGCTCGGACGACGCCGGCTTCTCGCTCACCGTCCGCGACACCGGGGTGGGCATCGTCGCCGAGGAGCTGCCGCACCTGTTCGAGCGCTTCCACCGCGTCCCCGGGGCCGTCGCCCGCACCCGGGAGGGCACCGGCATCGGGCTGGCCCTGGTGCAGGAGCTGGCCGCCTTGCACGGCGGCACGGTCGCGGTGACGAGCGAGCCGGGCCGCGGCAGCGCCTTCACCGTGACCCTGCCCTACGGCACCGCCGACGGCGCCGACACCGACGGACCGGCCCGCCCCTCCGACGCCGCGCGCGGCGAGGCGGCGAGCTGGGCGGCCGACACCTCCCGGCCGGGCGGGCCGGCGGCCGCGCCCGCGGGGGCGGCCGAGCTGCTGGTCGTCGACGACAACGCCGACATGCGCGGCTACCTGGCCCGGTTGCTGGGCGCGCACTGGTCGGTCCGCACCACGGCCAACGGCGAGGAGGCGCTCCAGGCGGTCGCCGAGCGGCAGCCCGACCTCGTGCTCACCGACGTGATGATGCCGCGGGTGGACGGCTTCGAGCTGCTGCGCGCCCTGCGCGCGAACCCCGCCACCCAGCACATCCCGGTGGTCATGCTGACCGCGCGCGCCGGGCAGGAGGCGTCGGTCGAGGGCCTGGAGGCCGGCGCCGACGACTACCTCGCCAAGCCGTTCCGCGCCGACGAGCTGATCGCCCGGGTACGGGTCGCGCTGGAGCGGAGCACCTGCCGGACGGCGCCGATCCGGCTCGGCGCGATCGCCGAGGCCGCCGGGCTCGCCCCGGCTCCCGCCCCGCCGGTGCCGGCGCCCCTCCCCCGGCCCGCGCCGCCCGCGACCCCGCCGGCCGCGGCCGACCGCGAGCCGGTCCGGCTGCTGGCCAGCTGGCGGCTGCCGTCGGAGCCGACCTCGGTGGTGGTGCTGCGCCGCGCGCTGCGCGGGGCGCTGGACGCCGCCGGCGTCGACCCGGACCGGGCCTACGACCTGCTGCTGGCGGCCGGCGAGGCCGTGACGAACGCGATCGAGCACGCCCAGGAGCCGACCGAGCCGTTCGTCGAGGTCGCCGTCGCCACCCGCGGGGAGCGGCTGGAGATCACCGTGCGCGACTTCGGGCAGTGGCGGGAGCGGGTGCCGAGCATGGACCGCGGCCGCGGCTCCACCCTGATGAGCTCCTTCGCCGACGTCACCGCGACCCCCAGCCCCGCCGGGACGACCGTCGTCATCAGCAGCCCGAGGGCCTGACCGCCGTCAGGGCAGCAGCCAGGTGTCCTTGCTCCCGGCGACCGGACCGCCGGAGGCGACCCGCGTCCAGGGCGCGGGGAGGGCGCGGACGCCGTCGCCGCAGACGACCGAGAACACCCGCAGCCTTGCCGAGCGCGGGCGGAACGTGCCGTCGACGAACGCCGGCACGGTCGCCTCCGCCAGGGGCTCCCGCGCGACGAACCGGTGCGGCGTCGCGGCGACCTCGGCGGTGAGGCGGTCCAGCTCGGCGGCGCTGCACGTGCGACCGTCCACGGCCGCGTGGCCGCCGTAGCCGGCGACCTCCTCGACGACGAGCTCGGCCAGCCGGCCGCGGACCTCGGCCAGCGAGGCCGGGTCGGCGAGCACCACAGGTGCGCGGCGAGGGCAGCAGCGGCTGCTCGCCCAGGTAGAAGCCGATCATCGCCGGCACCCACGCGAAGGTGGCGGCGTCGTCGGCGACGCCGTTGCCGGGCACGTTGGCCAGCCCGAGCAGTCCGGCCCGCACGGCCTCGGTGAGCTGCACGTCCAGTGGCGAGCCGACCGGGGTGCGGTAGGCGCCGAGGGTGCCCTCGTCGAAGCGCCGGTACAGCACGTCGACGGGCCGGCGCTCGCCGTCGACGGCCACCTCGAGACCGCCGTCCGGGCGCGGCCACAGGTCACCGGCGGTGACCACCGGCACGCCCAGCGCCGCGGCGAGCACGGCGTGCTCGAAGCGGGAGCTGTCACCCTCCCCCGCGCTGAGGACGGCGACCTCCGGGACACCGGCGCAGGCCGGGGGCGCCGCCTCGGCGAGCGCCGCGCGGAGCAGGTCCACCGCCGCCTCGAGCGGGGCCGGCGCGGCCGCCGCGAACAGCCCCGGGAGGGCCGCGCGCAGGGCCAGCCGGTCCTCGAGGGCGAAACCCAGGCCGGCGGGGGTGCGGAGGTCGTCCGCGGTCACCGCCCAGCCGCCGTCGGCGGTGCGCACGAGGTCGGCGGCGGCGACGGTGGCGCGCGGCTGCCCGCGCCACGCCTGCCCGATGGCCGCGGGGTCGCGGGCCGGGTTGTGCTCGACCGCCCACTCGGGGAGCACGCCGGCGCGGACGATCTCGGGCGCCCGGTCCACGTCCCCGCGGCGGCGACCGGCCGCGCGGTAGACGTCGGCGAGGAAGGCCCCCAGGGCGCGGTGCCGCTGCTCGACACCGGCCGCCACCGACCGCCACTGGTCGGCGGGGAGCACCCGGGGCAGCGGGTCGAGGACCACCGGGTGCCGCTCGTGCCGCCCGTCGGTCCAGCTGCCCAGCGCCACCCCCCGGGCGGCACGCAGCTCGGCCAGCGCCCGCGCGGCCCCGGCGATCCCCTCGGTGCCCAGGCCGGCCACGACCGGCTCCAGCGCCGCGTACTCCGGACGCAGCCGGCCCTCGGCGGTCACCGCCTCGTCGGCGGTGGGCGCGGGGTAACCGGCGAGCAGGCCGCCGCTCACAGCAGCCGGTCGAACCAGGCGGTGACGGCACCGCTCAGCTCGACCAGGTGGTCGCGGCCCACCACGGTGTGGCCCTCGCCCGGCAGCAGGAGCAGCTCGCACGGCGCACCGCGGGCGGTGAGCGCGGCGTGCGCCTGCACCGACTCGGCGACCGGCACGTTCGTGTCGCGGTCACCGTGCGCCAGCAGGACCGGCGCGGTGACCCGGTCCAGGGCCGCCATCGGCGAGATCGTCGCCAGCATCCCGGCGTCGGCGACGGGGTCGCCGTACTCGGTGACGGAGGCGGCGGCCATCCACGGTTCGGTGCCGGCGAAGAAGGTCCGCAGGTCGCTCATGCCGGCCAGCGTGGCACCGGCGGCGAACAACCCCGGCCACCGGGTCAGCGCGACCAGGGTCAGGTAGCCGCCGTAGGACCAGCCGTGCGCCCCGATCCGGCCGGGTGCGGCGATGCCGGCGGTGACCAGTTCGTCGACCGTCGTCCGCACGTCCTCGAACGAGGCCTCGCGGGCGCCGAGGTCGTCGGCGGTCGTGAACGCCCGCCCGAACCCGCCCGAGCCGCGCACGTTGGGCGCGTACACCGTCAGGCCCGCCGCGACCAGGCACTGCACCAGCGGGTCGAACGCCGGCCGGTGCTGGCCCTCGGGGCCGCCGTGGAAGCTGACCACCGTGCGGTTGGGCTCGTGCGCACCGCGGGGCGTGTACAGCCAGCCGGACAGCGGCATGCCGTCCGGGGCGACGTGGTCCAGTCGCTCGGGCAGCACCGTCCGCGCACTGCGCGGACGGCGGGCCGAACCGGGCAGGGGGACGGCGGGGCACCGTCCGTCCAGCTTCATCCGCCACAGCGCCCGCGGGGTCGTCGGGCCGGTGAGCTCGGCGACCACGGTGCTGCCGTCGGCGGCCAGCGACCAGCCGGGCAGCACGGCGTCGGGCAGCGGGACGGTGCGCACGAGGGCGCCGTCGGCGAGGTCGTGCAGCCACAGCTCGGTGCGGCCGCCGGCGTTCCATACGGCCAGGACGGTGCCGTCGGCGCGCAGCGCGTAGCCGTCGAGGTCGGCGTCGGCCCGCCGCAGCACGACGCGCCCCTTCCCGACCGGCCCGTCGGGGCCCAGCGGCACCTCGACCAGGCCGGCCCGGTCGGCCAGCAGCGGTCCCGGCAGCGAGGCACGCAGGTGCACCGACCGGCCGTCGGCGGAGAACCGCCCGTCCTCGGAGGCGACGCCGCCCGGGGCGTCCGGGCGCAGCACGGGGCGCTGCACCCCGGTGACGACGTCGACGGCGACGACGTGCCGGTGCCCGCGCGGGCCGCGGCGGGCCAGCAGCGTGCGGCCGTCGGCGGACAGCGCGCAGGCGGAGAGGAACCCGCCGCGGGCGAGCGTCTCGGTGCTGCCGCCGGCCGTGTCGACGACGACGGACGTCGGCGTCCGGACCGGTGCCGGGCGCGATCGAGCAGACGTAGCGGCCGGGGCCGGCCCAGAAGCCGGCGAAGACGGTGGCCCGGGGGTCCTGCCCCGCCACCAGCCGGGCGCCGCTGCCGTCGGGCCGCACGACGTGCAGCTCGGCGCAGAGGGAGCCGCCCGGGCTGACCAGGTAGGCCAGCTCTCCGCCGTCGGGCGACCACGCGACCGACACCACCTCCTGGTCCGGCAGCGACAGCACCCGCGGCGGCTCGGCGCCGGCGAGGTCGGTGACCTCCAGCCGCGGGATCCCGGAGCGGTCGGTGACGTAGGCGACCTGCCGGCCGTCGGGCGACAGCGCGGGGCACCAGGCGCCGACGGCGCCGGCGATGAGCGCGATCTCGGCGCGCAGGGCGCCGTCGAGCCCTGCGGGCGGGGTGGTCACCACGTCGGTGGCAGGGCCGGGCATCGCACCTCCTCGGCACTCTCCGTGCGCGTCCCCATGCGGAACGCGAGCGGCAGGATCGCACGTCAGGGCGCGTTCCCCCACTGTGCCGAGCGCAGGTTTCCGGAACGTGTCGTCGGGATCAGGACTGCTGTCCCGTGCGTCCCGTGACGCGCCGCGCCGCGGCACCTGCGGCGCGGCGCGGCCGCGCGCGGATAGCCTCGGGTCCGGTCTCTCTCCGGAGCCCAGCCGCTCATGCCTTGCAGGAGGTCGCCCGTGCGCACGCTGCGCCTCGTGGGGCTCTCCGACGACGGCTCGAGCCTGGTGCTGGTCGCCGACACCGAGGACGGCGAGGAGCGCTTCGCCGTGCCGGTGGACGACCGCCTCCGCGCCGCCGCCCGCGGGGACTCCCGCCGGCTCACCCAGATCGACGTCGACCTCGGCACCGAGCTGCCGCCGCGGGTGATCCAGTCCCGCATCCGCGCCGGCGAGACGCCCGAGCAGGTCGCGGCCGCCACCGGCGCGCGGGTCGAGCGGATCATGCGTTTCGCCCACCCCGTGCTCCAGGAGCGCGAGCGGGTGGCCGAGCAGGCGCGCGAGGCGCGGGTCCGGCTCAGCGAGAGCACCCCGGGCAGCACGCTGCAGCAGTTCATGGCCGAGCGACTGCGGCTGATCGACACCGACGTCGACGCCGTCACCTGGGACGCCTACCGCAGCGACACCGGTGCCTGGGTGGTCACCGGCGAGTGGCGGGCCGGCGAGAAGTCCGGGACCGCGCGGTGGACGTTCGACCTGCCCTCCCGCACGGTCGCCCCCCTCGACGCCGGGACGACCGACTTCGCCGAGGGCACCCGCCTGGTGCGCGTCGTCCCCGACGTCCCGGCCGGTCCCCCGCCGGCCCCGGCGCAGCCGGCCCGGCCGGTCGCCGTCGTGCGCGAGGAGCAGCCCTCCGCGCCGGTGGACGACGACGCCCACGTGCGCGACGTGCACCCGGCCAGCGGCTCCCCCGACGACGCCCGCGCGGTGGACTCCTTCCTCGACGAGATCGCCGACCACGACACCGTCGTCCTCGGCCGCCCCGGCGAGGACCTCGACTCCGACGACCCCCGCGCCCGCATCCCGGCGTGGGAGGACATCGTCTTCGGGGTCCGCCGCAACCGCTGAGCGCCGGCGTCCGGTAAGTCGGTCGCTCCTGTCGGAGGTCGGGCCTAGCCTCGATCCCCCATGGACGCCGCCCCCGCACCCGACGACCACGGCCGGCTCTCCGCCCTCCTGCGGCTGTGGCCCTACGCCCGGCGCTACCGGGGGCTGATGGCGCTGACCTTCGGCGCGGCGCTGCTCGCCACCCTCGCCCAGCTCGCCGTCCCGCTGATCACCGCCGCCGTCGTCGACGGGCCGATCGCCGACGGCGACCGCGCCGCGCTGGTCCCGCTGCTCGGGCTGGCGCTGGTGTTCGGGGTCGCGGAAGCGGGTCTGTTCTTCCTCCGCCGCTGGTCGATGAACCGCAGCTGCCTGCAAATCGAGCGCGACCTGCGCAGCGCCCTGTACGAGCGCCTCCAGCGGCTGCCGGTCTCCTTCCACGACCGCTGGCCCTCGGGCCAGCTGCTGTCGCGGGCCACCAGCGACATGTCCACCGTGCGCCGCTTCGTCGGGTTCGCCGCGGTCTTCCTCGCGGTCAACCTGATCACCTGCGTCGTCGTGGCGGTGCTGCTGCTGGTCACCTACTGGCCGCTGGGCCTGGCGGTGCTCCTCACCACCGTCCCGCTCACCGCGCTCGGCCTGCGGTGGGAGCGGCGCTACAACGTGCAGTCCCGCCGCGTGCAGGACGAGCAGGGCGAGCTGGCCACCGACGTCGAGGAGGCGGTGCAGGGCATCCGGGTGATCAAGTCGCTCGGCCGCCGGGGGCTGGTCTTCGACCGCTACGACGCCAAGGCGCGGCGGCTGCGCCGGCTGGAGCTGGACAAGGTGCGCACCCTGGCGCTGCTGTGGTGCGTCTTCGAGCTGCACCCGCAGCTGAACCTGGCGCTCATCCTGGTCGGCGGCGCGCTCGCGGTGAGCAGCGGCGCCCTGACCGTCGGCGGCCTGGTCGCCTTCGTCGCGCTGTTCACCGTGCTGCTGTGGCCGATCCTGTCGCTGGGCTTCCTGTTCGCCTTCGCCCAGGAGACCGCCAGCGCCTGCGACCGCATCGGCGAGCTGCTCGACGAGCCGCTGACCGTCACCGACCGCCCGGGCGTCGCGCCGCAGCCCGTCGGCGCGCCCGCCCGGCTGGCCTTCGAGGGCGTCGGCTTCGCCCACCCCGGATCCGACCGGCCGGTGCTCGCCGGCGTCGACCTCGTCCTCGAGCCGGGCGAGACCGTGGCGCTGGTCGGGGCGACCGGGTCGGGCAAGACGACGCTGACGTCGCTGGTCGGGAGGCTGCACGACGTCACCGCCGGCCGGGTCACCCTCGACGGGGTCGACGTGCGCGACCTCCCGCTGGCCCAGCTGCGCTCGGTCGTCTCGGTCGCCTTCGAGGAGGCGACGCTGTTCTCCATGAGCGTCCGGGAGAACCTGACCCTCGGCCGCCGGGACGCGACCGACGCCGAGCTCGCCGAGGCGGTGGGGGTGGCGCAGGCCGGTTTCGTGCACGACCTGCCGTGGGGCCTGGACACCCGCATCGGGGAGCAGGGGCTGTCGTTGTCCGGCGGCCAGCGGCAGCGGCTGGCGCTGGCCCGCGCCGTCCTGGGCCGGCCGTCGGTGCTGGTCCTGGACGACCCGCTGTCGGCTCTCGACGTGCACACCGAGGCGCTGGTGGAGGCCGCGCTGCGCGAGGTGCTGGCCGGCACCACCGCGCTGGTGGTGGCGCACCGGCCCTCGACGGTGCTGCTCGCCGACCGGGTCGCCCTGCTCGCCGGCGGCCGGATCGCCGCCGTCGGCACGCACTCGGAGCTGCTGGCCACCGAGCCGGCCTACCGCGACCTGCTGGCGCAGGGCAGCGACCTGGCGGAGGCACGGCCGTGAGCGACCAGAGCTGGCGCGGCGTCGCCACCGAGGACGCCGACGAGCTGCCCCCGGGCGCCGGGGTCTTCCTGCCGCGCCCGCTCGCGGCGGCTGCTCGGCGAGCTGCTGCGGCCGCACCGGCGGGCGCTGTGGTGGCTGCTGGTCACCGTCGTCGCCCAGAACGCCGCGTGGCTGGCCGGGCCGCTGCTCGTCGGCGTGGGCATCGACGTCGCCGTGCCCGCCCTGCTCGACGGCGACGCCGGGCCGCTCGTGTGGATCACCGCCGCGATGGTGCTGGCGGCCGCCGCCGACACGCTGCTGCGCTTCGCCTTCCTCACCGGCTCCGGACGGGTGGGCCAGGAGGTGCTGCTGACCCTGCGCCGACGGGTGTTCACCCACGTGCAGGCGCTGCCGCTGTCCTTCCACGAGCGGTACACCTCGGGCCGGACGATCAGCCGGCTGACCAGCGATGTCGAGGCGCTGGCCGAGCTGCTCGACGAGGGCCTGGACGGGCTGGTCACCGCGCTGTTCAGCGTGCTCGGCATCGGCATCGTGCTGGTCGTGCTCGACGTGCCGCTGGGCCTCACCGCCCTGCTCGGCTTCCCGGCGCTGTTCTGGGTGGCCCGCTGGTTCCAGCGCAACTCCACCGCCGCCTACCGGCGCACCCGCGAGACGATCGCCGCGCTCATCGTCCAGTTCACCGAGACCTTCGGCGGCATCCGGGCGGTGCAGGCGTTCGGCCGCGAGCCGCGCAACGACGAGCTGTACGCCGCGCTCAACGACGACAACCGGCAGGCGCACCACCGCGCCTTCTGGTTGATCGCGGTCTTCGTGCCGGCGGTGACGCTGATCGGCAACCTGGTCACCGTCGCCGTCCTCGGCTACGGGGCGCTCCGCGTGATGGACGGCGCCCTGGCGGTCGGGACGCTGGTCTCCTTCCTGCTCTACCTGCGCCGGTTCTTCGACCCGCTGCAGGACATCGCGATGTTCTACAACAGCTACCAGTCGGCCACCGCGGCGCTGGAGAAGCTCTCCGGGGTGCTCGAGGAGCGGCCCACCGTGCCGGAGCCGGTGGACCCGGTGCCGCTGCCCGCCGCGGCCGGCGAGCTGGTCTTCGACGACGTCCGCTTCGGCTACGGCGGCAGCACGGTGCTGCCCGGCCTGGCGCTCACGCTGGAGCCGGGCCGCACGGTCGCGCTGGTCGGCACCACCGGCGCGGGGAAGTCCACGCTCGCCCGGCTGGCCGCCCGGTTCTACGACCCGGTCGAGGGCGAGGTGCGGCTGGACGGCGTCCCCCTGACCCGGCTGGCCGACGCCGACATGCGGCGGGCGGTCGTGATGGTGACCCAGGAGAGCTTCCTGTTCTCCGGTTCGGTCGCCGACAACATCGCCTTCGGCCGGCCCGGCGCCGACCGCGCGCAGATCGAGGCGGCCGCCCGGGCCATCGGCGCGCACTCCTTCATCGCCGCCCTGCCCGACGGCTACGACACCGAGGTGGACAAGCGCGGCGGCCGGCTCTCCGCCGGGCAGCGGCAGCTGGTCAGCTTCGCCCGGGCGTTCCTGGCCGATCCCGCGGTGCTCGTCCTCGACGAGGCGACCAGCTCGCTCGACGTCCCGAGCGAGCGGCTGGTGCAGCACGCCCTGCGCACGCTGCTGGCCGACCGGACGGCGCTGATCATCGCCCACCGGCTCTCGACGGTGGAGATCGCCGACCGCGTGCTGGTCATGGAGGGCGGCCGGATCGTCGAGGACGGCACCCCCGCCGAGCTCGTCGCCGGGCCCGGCCGGTTCGCGGCGCTGCACCGCGCGTGGGCCGACAGCCTGGTCTGAGCGGAACAGCGGGCCGGAGCGGGCCGTTCTCCTGGCATGAGTGCTTCCGTGTCGATGCCGCTGGGCGGCGTCCAGGTCGGTTCCTACGACACCTACGAGCGCGCGCAGGCCGCCGTCGACCACCTCTCGGACGAGAAGTTCCCCGTCGAGAACGTGACGATCATCGGCTCGGACCTGCGCCAGGTCGAGCAGGTGCTCGGCCGGCTCACCACCGGCCGCGCGATCGCGGCGGGTGCGGCCGGCGGCGCCTGGTGGGGCCTGTTCGTCGGGCTGCTGCTCGGCATCTTCTCCGAGGACGGCGCCGGCTGGATCGGTGCGGTGCTCACCGGGCTGCTGGTCGGGGTCGTGTTCGGCGCGCTGTTCGGGTGGATGGGTTACGCCGCCACCCAGGGCAAGCGCGACTTCACCAGCACCAGCCGGATCGTCGCCGGCCGCTACGACGTCATGTGCACCCCGCCGCACGCCGAGCAGGCCCGCGAGATCCTCGCCCGCTTCAGCCTGCGCTTCTGAGGGTCGCGAAGGCGATAGCAGCCGCGGCGGCGACGCCCAGGGAGTCGACGCCGGAGCGCATCGGGATGCGGGCGCGCACCCGGGCGGCCTGCTGCGCCTCGGGGGTGAGCCCCGGCCCCTCCGCGCCGAGCAGCACCGCGGTGCGCGGGTGCGCGCGCGGGTCCACCTCGTCGAGGTCGACGGCGTCCGCGGCCGGGGTGAGGGCCACCGTCAGGTACCCGGCGTCGTGCAGCCGGTCCAGGCCTGCCGGCCAGTCGGGCAGGACGGCGAACGGCAGCGTCAGGACGTGCCCCATCGAGACCCGCACCGAGCGGCGGTAGAGCGGATCGGCGCACCGCGGGTCCAGGAGCAGGCCCTCCACGCCGAGCGCCACGGCCGAGCGGGCGATCGAGCCCAGGTTCTCGTGGTCGTTGAGCCCCTCGAGGACGGCCAGCCGGCGCGGCGCTGCCGGATCCGGACCGGCGAGCAGGTCGCCGAGGTCGGGTGCGGGCAACCGGTCGGCCGCGGCCAGGGCGCCTCGGGTCAGCCGGAAGCCGATGACCTCCGACAGCACCCACTTGTCGGCGACGTAGACCGGCACGCCCTCGGGCACGTCGAACGCCTCGACCCGGCCGGCGACCCCGAACACGGAACGGACCGGGTAGGGCGAGATGAGCAGCCGCTCGATCGCGGCGACGCCCTCCACGATCACCGGCGCGGTGCCCCGCGACGCGCCCGCCGGCCGGTCCCCCGCCTTGAGGTCGCGGAAGTCGGCCACCCGCGGGTCGGCCGGATCGGTGATGACGACGGGTTCGGGCACCGCGTGATCCTGCCCCATTGACGCTCCCGCGATAACTCATCTAGCGTTGAGTTCATCAGCCGTTGAGTTGTCGGGAGCTGCCATGGACGCCGTCGTCGTCCGGGACCTGGTGGTCGACCGCGGCCGCCGCCGCGTGCTGCACGGACTGGGGTTCACCGTTCCGCCGGGCCAGGTGACCGGCCTGCTCGGCCCCAGCGGGAGCGGCAAGACCACGCTCATGCGGGCCGTCGTCGGGGTGCAGGTGGTCCGCTCCGGCGAGGTGACCGTGCTCGGCGAACCGGCCGGCTCCCCCGGCCTGCGCAGCCGGGTCGGCTACGTCACCCAGGCCCCCAGCGTCTACGCCGACCTCACCGTGCGGGAGAACGTCCGCTACTTCGCCGCCCTGCACGGCCGCGGTGCCCGCGAGGCCGACGCGGCGGTCGTCGACGTGGGGCTCGCCGACGCCGCGCACCAGCTCGTCGTGGACCTCTCCGGCGGGCAGCGCGGCCGCGCCTCGCTGGCCTGCGCACTGGTCGGGGACCCCGAGCTGCTGGTGCTCGACGAGCCGACCGTCGGGCTGGACCCGGTGCTGCGCGTCGAGCTGTGGGCCCGCTTCGCCGCGCTGGCCTCTGCCGGGACGACGCTCGTCGTCTCCAGCCACGTCATGGAGGAGGCCGCGCGCTGCGACCGGCTGCTGCTGCTCCGCGGCGGCGACCTGCTCGCCGACACCACGCCCGCGCGGCTGCGGGCCGACGGCCGCTCGCAGGACCTCGAGGAGGCGTTCCTCACCCTGGTCCGCGACTCCGAGCGGGTGGCGTCGTGATCGCCGCGACCGCGGGCCGGGTGCTGCGCCAGCTGCGGCACGACCCGCGGACGATCGCGATGCTGCTGCTCGTGCCCAGCCTGCTGCTGGGCCTGCTCTACCTGCTCTGGGCGGACGTGCCGGCGCCGCCCGGGCAGCCCGGCATCTTCGACCGGGTCGGGCTGACGATGCTCGGCATCTTCCCCTTCGTCGTCATGTTCCTCGTGACCAGCATCGCGATGCTCCGCGAGCGGACCTCGGGCACGCTCGAGCGGCTGCTCACCACGCCGCTGTCCCGGCCGGCCCTGCTGGCGGGTTACGGCGCCGCGTTCGGCCTGGCCGCTGCCGTGCAGGCGCTGCTCACCGTCACCGTGGCGGCGACGGTCTACGACCTGTCGGTGGCCGGACCGCTCGCCCTCGTCGTCCTCATCGCGGTCGTCGGCGCCGTCCTCGGGGTGGCCCTCGGCCTGCTGGCCAGCGCCTTCGCGCGCAGCGAGTTCCAGGCCGTGCAGTTCATGCCGGTGATCGTGCTGCCGCAGTTCTTCCTGTGCGGCCTGCTCGTGCCGCGCGAGCAGATGGACGGGTGGCTGCAGGCGGTCAGCGACGTGCTGCCCCTGACCTACGCCGTCGACGCGCTGCAGGAGGTCGGCCGCTCCCCCGACCCCACCGGCACGATGTGGCTCGACCTCGCCGTCGTGGCCGGCGCGGCGGTGCTCGCACTGGCCCTGGCGGCCGGCACCCTGCGCAGGAGGACCAGCTGAGCGGCGGGAGCACCGGCCGCGCCGGGCGGCCGGGCCGGCGCCCCGGCCGGCGGCCAGGGACCAGCGGAACCCGCGAGGCGGTG
Source organism: Blastococcus sp. TML/C7B (assembly GCF_016612845.1). NCBI lineage: Bacteria > Bacillati > Actinomycetota > Actinomycetes > Geodermatophilales > Geodermatophilaceae > Blastococcus > Blastococcus sp. TML/C7B. The sequence goes on from NZ_JAEOAA010000001.1 coordinate 431,175, forward strand.
CTGGCCGCGGCGCGCACCGCGTTCGCCGAGCGCGGCTTCGACGGCGCGACGATCCGCGGCATCGCCGCCGCCGCGGAGGTGGACCCGGCGCTGGTGCACCACTACTTCGGCAGCAAGGAGCAGCTCTTCCTGGCCGCGGTCGAGGCGCCCGCCGACCCCGCCGACCTGCTGCCCGGCGTGCTGGCCGGCGGGCGGGACCAGCTCGGTGCCGGCGTCGTCCGCACGCTGCTGACCGTCTGGGACGGCCCGATGCAGCCCGCCGGCCTCGCCCTGGTGCGCTCGGCGGTCGCCAGCGAGTGGGGCGCGAAGCTGCTCCGCGAGTTCCTGGTGACCCAGGTGGTCCGCCGGGTCGTGGGCACCCTGGAGGTGCCCCCGCGGGAGGCCGAGGTGCGCGGCGCGCTCGTCGCCGGCCAGCTCATCGGGCTGGTGATGGGGCGCTACGTGCTCCAGCTCGAGCCGCTGGCCACCGCCACCCCCGACGCCCTCGTGGCCGCGATCGGCCCCACCGTGCAGCGCTACCTCACCGGCGAGGTGGCGCTGCCGGCCTGAGTCAGTGGCCGCGGGCGAGGCGGGCGAGCTGCCGGGCCTGGGCGACGAGCTTGCCCTCGGAGTCCCAGATCGTGCAGTCCTCGTCGATCCAGCCGCCGGCGATCTGCACGGCGCGGGTCTCGGCGAGGCACCAGCCCGGCGCCGGCACGCCGCGCACCAGCACCTGGAGCTGCACCGTCGGCGCCCAGCCCTTCTGGCCGATGGAGAAGCCCAGCGGCGGGAGCACGTCGGCGAAGGTCAGCAGCGAGACCGGGTCGGCGGGGCGCTCGTCGACGAAGCCGGATCCAGGCGCGCAGCAGCGGCTCGTCGCCGGGCTCCCCGACCGTCCAGCCCGCGGTGGCGGGGTCCAGCCGGGTGTCGATGTGCCGGCTCAGGCCGGGCCGCTTGCTGCGGTCGGGCTGGAGCCGGGCGGAGAGGTCCACGCACTCGTCCGGCGGCGGGATGGACGGCGCCGGCGCGGAGAAGTACTCCGGGGTGTCGTCGGTCAGCGTGGCCGTGGTCGCCTGGACGACGATCGACGGGCCGGCGCCCGAGCCGGAGAGGGTGACCACCGAGTGCGCCAGCGTGCGGCCGGCCGCGCCCGGGGTGACCTCCAGGGTGGCCTCGCCCGCGGGCGTCGGGCGGAGGTAGCTCGCCGCCACCGCCACGGGGTGCGGGTGCGGGCTCTCCTCGATCGCGGCGCGGGCGGCCACCGACAGCAGGTAGCCGCCGTTCAGGATGCCGCCACCGACCTGCCAGGTCTGGTCGAGGTCGGCGACGAGGCCTCCCCCGTCGCCCCGCCGCACGGCGGTGGCGGTGTCGAAGTCGTAGGTCGGCGAGGCGTCGTCAGTGTGCGGCACGCATCACAGACTGCCAGGGTGCTCGTCATGGAGTACGAGCACCTCGGCCGCAGCGGCCTGTCCGTGTCCCGTCTGTGCCTCGGCACGATGAACTTCGGCTCGCGGACTCCGGAGTCCGCATCGCACGAGATCATGGACCGAGCCCTGGCCGAGGGCGTGAACTTCTTCGACACCGCGAACGTCTACGGCGGCGAGGCCGGCAAGGGCCGCACCGAGGAGGTCGTCGGCAGCTGGTTCGCCCAGGGCGGGCAGCGCCGCGAGAAGACCGTCCTGGCCACCAAGGTCTACGGGAGCATGTCCGACTGGCCGAACGACACCTTCCTCTCCGCGCGCAACATCGTGCGGGCGTGCGACGCCTCGCTGCGCCGGCTGCAGACCGACTGGATCGACCTCTACCAGTTCCACCACGCCGACGTCCGCACGCCGTGGGAGGAGATCTGGCAGGCCTGCGAGACGCTGGTCGCGCAGGGCAAGGTGCTCTACGTCGGCTCCTCCAACCACGCCGCCTGGCAGATCGCCGCGGCCAACGAGGCCGCCGCCCGCCGGCACTTCCAGGGCCTGGTCAGCGAGCAGTCGCACTACAACCTGCTCACCCGGCACGTCGAGCTCGAGGTGCTGCCGGCCGCGGCGCACTACGGCGTCGGCATCATCCCGTGGAGCCCGCTGGCCGGTGGCCTGCTCGCCGGCGTCCTGGAGAAGGCCGAGGAGGGCCGGCGCGCCGACGAGCGCACCCAGAAGCGGGTGGCGAAGCTGCGGCCGCAGCTGGAGCAGTACGAGGCGTTCTGCCGCGAGATCGGCGCCGCACCGGCCGACGTCGGCGTCGCATGGCTGCTGCACCAGGAGGCGGTGACCGCGCCGATCATCGGCCCGCGCACGATGGCGCAGTTCGAGGGCGCGCTCACGGCGCTGGACCTGACGCTCGCCGACGACCAGCTGGCCCGCCTCGACGAGATCTTCCCCGGCTACAAGGCCGCGCCGATGGAGTACGCCTGGTGACGCTCGTAGGTGGGCGCCGGGCCGAGCCGGCTCTCCAGCAGTAGCACCTCGGGAGCCGGCCAGACGGGCCCGCGGTACCCGGCCAGCCGGTCGGGGAGCGCGCCGTCGGCCGGCTGCCGGGGGCGCCACCGGCCCAGGGTGAGGTGCGGCCGGAACGGCCGGTCCTCGACCGGCAGGCCGAGGCCGCGGGCGAGGTCGGCCAGCCGGTCGGCGAGGGCGGTGAGCGGGCCGACGTCCCCGGCCAGCCCGGCCCACGCCACCTGCGGACGGCGGGCGCTGCCGAACCGCCCCGCGCCCGCCAGCCGGAGGTGCAGCGGCGGCGCGGCGGCCACCAGGGGTGCCGCTCCGGCGGCGAGCGCGGGCAGCACGTCGCGGGGCACGGCGCCGAGGAACAGCAGGGTCAGGTGCCAGCGCTCGGGCGGGGTCCAGCGCGGGGCGCCGGGGAGCTCGCGCAGCGGGTCCAGCGCCCGGAGCAGGTGGGTGCGCGCGACCTCGGGCGGGTCGACTGAGAAGAACACCCGGGCCGGATCCGCCCGCGTCAGCCCCGCACCGCCAGCCCGGCCGCCTCGAGCGCCGCCAGCAGCCGGAGCCGCTCGGCCTCGCGCCCGGGCCCGTCGGGCTCGGCGTCCAGGGCGTGCGGGACGCCGAGCATCCCGGCCGCCTCGATCAGCACGTCGTCGCAGGCCGCCTGCAGCGCCCGCCGCCGCGCCATCGGCGCACCCGCGGGAACGAGCGCCAGCCGGCGGAGCAGCCGGCGGACGTCGGCGGCGACCACCTGCACGGGGCGGCGGTCCAGGGGTGGGAGCCGGCGGGCGCGTCGCCGGGCCGAGCGCTCGGCCAGCCACCTCTCGGCGGGGCCGAACCCGACCACGACGGCGCACAGCGCGGCGAACGGGAGTCCCAGGAGGACGAGCGAGCCGGTCATGGCATCTCCGGACCGAATCGGGCGGACGGTGCGCACCGTACCCCCGGGATCAGCCCACCGGGGGCCGGACGGCGCGCTCCCCCACCTGCAGCCGAAGCCACGGCCGCTCGGGCCGTCGCTCCAGCCGCACCGACCGGCCGCGCGCGAGCAGCGCCCCGGCGAGGGCCGCGGCCACGACGACGATCCCGCCGCCGAGCAGCAGCCCCCAGCGCGGGCCGAGGTGCTCGCCGACCACACCGATCAGCGGCGCGCCGATCGGCGTCCCGCCCATGAAGCACATGAAGTACAGCGCCATGACCCGGCCGCGCATCTGCGGGTCGACGCCCAGCTGCACGAAGCTGTTGTTGGCGACGCTGAAGACCAGCGCCGCCGCGCCGGTGGGCACCAGCAGCACCCCGAAGGCCACGTGGCCGGGCATCAGGCCGGTGATGACGGTGAGCACGCCGAAGACCAGCGCCGAGCCGATGAGGAACCGCACCCGCGGCCGGCGGCTGCGCCTGGTGGACAGCAGCGCGCCGCTGAGCGAGCCGACGGCGAAGACCGTGGCGAGCAGGCCGAACGCCTCGGCGCCCAGGCCGAACTCCGCGCGGGCCATCAGGGCGATGGTGATCTGGTAGTTGAACCCGAAGGTACCGACGACGAAGGCCAGCGCCATCGCCAGCACGAGGTCGCGGTGCGCCCAGGCGTAGGCCGCCCCGGCGCGCAGCTGCCCCTTTCCCCGCGCCACGGGGGCGCTGGGTCTCAGCTGATCGGCGCGCATGGAGCCCAGCGCGAGGATGGTGAAGCCGAAGCTGGCCGCGTTGATGAAGAAGGCCGGTGCGGTGTTCCCCGACGCCGCGCCGATGAGCACGCCGGCCACCGACGGGCCGACCAGCCGGGCACCGTTGAAGATCGTCGAGTTGAGGCTGACCGCGTTGGTCAGCAGCTCGGGCCCGACCATCTCCGAGACGAACGCCTGCCGGACGGGGGCGTCGATCGCCGCGGCGGCGCCGAGCCCGCTGGCCAGCACGAAGACGTGCCCACAGGGCGACCGCGTCGGTGACCACCAGGACGGCGAGGACCAGGGCGAGCAGCCCCATGACGGCCTGCGAGATCTGGAGCAGCCGGCGCTTGGGGTACCGGTCGGCGAGCAGCCCGCCGTAGGGGCTGAGCAGCACCGTGGGGGCGAACTGGAGGGCGGTGATCAGGCCGAGCGCGACGCCGCTGTCGTCGGTGAGCTGCAGCACCAGCCAGTCCTGGCCGATCCGCTGCATCCAGGTGCCGGTCTGGCTGACCAGGTTGGCCGAGGCGTAGCGGCGGTAGTTGGGCACCCGCAGCGCGCGGAACATGCCGCCGCCGGCGGGCTTCTCGGCCGCCACCGGCCGGTCGGTGCTCTCGTCGGTGTCCGTGGTGCTCATCCGGCGGCCAGCTCGTCCATGATCGCGGCGGCCTCGCGGAGCGCCGCCCGCTTCTCCGGGCTCAGCTCCTGGAGGCGGCCGGACAACCACGCCTCCCGGGCCCGCCCCTCGGCGGCGAGCAGCATCCTGCGCGGGGGCGGCCAGCCCGATGACGACCTGCCGGCCGTCGGTCGGGTGCGGGGTGCGGGTGACCAGCCCCATCGCCTCGAGCGCCCCGACGACCCGCGTCATCGACGGCGGCTGCACCCTCTCGTGGGCGGCGAGCTCCCCGGCGCTCATGGGGCCGTGCCGCTTGAGCGTCGACAGGGCCGAGAGCTGAGTGAGGGTGACGGTGGTGTCCACCCGCTGGCTGCGCAGCCGGCGGGCCAGCCGCATCACCCCCAGCCGCAGGTCGTGCGCGAGCGCCGCGGTGTCGAGGGTGGTCCGGGTCACATAGTTAGCGTACCTCACTAACTGTTCCCCCGCCGGGACGCAGAGGGGCCCGCCACCGGCGAACCGGTGACGGGCCCCTGGGACGTCCGGGATCAGACGATCTGCTGGATCGGCTCGAGCGCGAAGTAGACGACGAACAGCGCCGTGATCACCCACATCAGCGGGTGCACCTCGCGGGTCCGGCCGGTCGCGACGCGGAGCAGCACGAAGGTGATGACGCCGGCGCCGATGCCGTTGGTGATCGAGTAGGTGAACGGCATGAGCGCGATGGTCAGGAAGGCCGGGATGACCAGGGACATGTCGTCCCAGACGAGGTTCCGGATCTGGGTGATCATCAGCGCGCCGACGATGACCAGGGCGGGCGCGGCAGCCTCCGAGGGCACCATCTCGACCAGCGGCGTGAAGAGCATGGCCACCAGGAACAGCACACCGGTGACGACGCTGGCCAGGCCGGTGCGGGCGCCGTCGGCGACACCGGCGGTGCTCTCGATGTAGGTCGTGTTCGACGAGACGCTGCCCGCACCACCGGCGGCCGCGGCGATCGAGTCGACGAGCAGGACCGGCTGCGACTTGGGCAGGTTGCCCTTCTCGTCGAGCATCTCGCCCTCGGCGCCGACGGCGGTCACGGTGCCGACGGTGTCGAAGAAGTCCGCGATCATGATCGAGAAGACGATGAGCAGCGCGGCGATGATGCCGATGCGCTCGAAGCCGCCGAACAGCGAGAAGTTGCCGAGCAGCGAGAGGTCGGGGCTGCTGACGACGTCGTCGGGCAGCTCGGGCACCTGCAGCTGCCAGCCGCGGGCGTTGACCGAGCCGTCGTCCAGGAACGTGGGGCCGACCTCCGCGATCGCCTCGACGATGATCGCGAGCACGGTCGTGGCGACGATGCCGATGAGCAGCGCGCCCTTGACCTTGCGGACGACGAGGACGGCGCTGAGCAGCAGGCCGACGACGAAGACGAGCATCGGCCAGCCGGCGAGCTGGCCGCCGATGCCGAAGCTGATCGGGGTGCCCTGGCCGCCCTCGATGATGCCGGCGTCGGCCAGGCCGATGATCGTGAGGAAGAAGCCGATGCCGACGGCGATCGCCGTCTTCAGCTGCGCGGGGATGGCCTCGAAGACCGCACGGCGGAAGCCGGTGAGCACCAGCACCGTGATGAGCAGGCCCTCGAGGACGACCAGACCCATGATCTCGGGCCAGGACAGCTGGGTCGAGGCGTAGACCGCGACGATGGCGTTGATGCCCAGGCCCGTCGCGAGCGCGAAGGGGTACCTGCCGACGACGCCCATGAGGATCGTCATCGCGCCGGCGATCAGCGCGGTGACCGCGGCGACCGAGGCGAAGGGGAGCTCGTTGCCCGAGACGTCGAACCCGGACAGGATGATCGGGTTGAGCACCACGATGTAGGCCATCGTGAAGAAGGTGGTGAAGCCACCGCGGACCTCGCGGGCGACCGTGGAGCGCCGGGCGGTGATCTCGAAGTAGCGGTCCACGCCGTTCTTCGGCTTCCCGCGCGGGCCCTCGCTGCGGTGCGGTGCGGCGGGCGCGTCCGCGACGACGTCCGCGGGTGTGCCACCCGTGGTCGAGCGGGGCTGGTCGGCCATGGTCTGTACTCCCGGAGCGTGCGGCGGCGTCGAGCGGCGACAGCGTGCCACATGATCGTTTCGGGGCGATGTCGGGCCGCGGGCGGCGTCGTCCGGCGCGTCGCGCCGCCCTAGAGTCGGGGCGTGCCGACGCCGACGAAGCAGGCCCCTCCCCCGCTGCAGGTGGACACCGCGCGCGTGGTCCTCGCCGGGATCGCGCTGTGGGCGGTGGCCCTCGTCGTCGTGCTGCTCCTGGGCGATCGCGTCGACCGGATGTGGACCTGGACCTGCGTCGCCGCCATCGGCCTCGCCGTCCTGGGCCTGGCGATCATGCGCTGGCAGGGGCAGATCAAGCGTTGATGCCGTCGCGAGTGGGCCCCCGAGGCGGCTAGTCCGTCAGGACGTCGTAGGTGCCCGTGTCGTAGCGGGCGGTGTGCACGACCTCGCTGCGGTCGGCGACCACCAGCGTCGCCTGGCTGTGCGCGCCGCAGCCGTAGTCGGCGGTGACGACCCGGCCGTCGGCGGGGGCGTAGGCGTTGCCGCAGGCGCCGACCCGCTGCCGCAGCGATCCGGCCAGCGGCAGCCAGAACCCGCAGGTGACGCAGGGGCCGGGGGCCGAGCGGGCCATCGCCGAGGCGGGGCCGAAGTCGCCGTCGCCCCAGCGGGTGACGGCCTCGGCGCGCCCCTCGGCCGACATCACGCGCTCGCGGCCCAGGCCCAGCTCGGAGGCGACGATGCTGCCCTCGGGGTCGTCGGCGGAGTCGTCGTCCGCGGTGTAGGCCGGCACCAGGCGCGGGTCGTCCTCGGTGGAGGGCAGCACGTCGCCGACCGAGAGGTCGCCGGGGCGCAGCCGCTCGTGCCACGGCACCCAGGCCGGGGCGAGCAGCGCCTGCTCGCCGGGGAGCAGCACGACCTCGTCCACGGTCACGGTGTCCCCGCCGGGCACCGCCGCCAGCGTCACCGCCCAGTGCCAGCCGACGTAGCCGGGCAGGCGGCTGGCGAAGGTGTGCGTCGCGGTCGCGCCGAGGGCCTCGGGGGCCACCTCGTCGGTCGCGGGGCGGGCGATCTCCGGCTCGATGCCGAGGTGCTCACCGACCAGCTGGGGGTCGCCGGCGGTCTCCGCCGCCGCCGCACGGGCCTGCTCGACCGCCGCCGCCTCCGTCAGGACGGCGGGGAGGGAGGACACGGGCCGGGAGGCGGAGGGATCGGGCACGGGCCCATCATCCCTGAGGACGCCGCCCCGTGGTCGGCGGACCCTCCGCACGCCGCCGACGTCGCGAGCCGTCGGGCCGCCCGGCAGCCGGGGTGCGGCACCATGGGGGCGTGCCCGCCTCCCGCCGTCCGGTGCCCCCGCCGCCGGACCGGGCCGACACCACCCCGCTGCACCGCCCGCCGACGACGCCGATGCCCGCGGCCGGGGGCGCCGGCCCGGCGCAGCCCCGCGTCACGGTCACCCGCGTCGCCCTCTCGCGCAGCCGCGAGCTGTCCCGCGCGGCCGCCCGCCGGGTGCAGGCGGCCAGCCGGGCCGACGGCGCGGAGGCCAGCGGGCTGAGCCAGCTGCTGTGGGTGAACGCGCTGCACATGGCCGGGGACGCGCTGATCGCCGTCTCGCTGGCCGGCACCCTGTTCTTCGCCGCCGCGTCCGACGCCCAGCGCGGCAACGTGGCGCTGTACCTGCTGGTCACGATGGCGCCGTTCGCGGTGCTCGCGCCGGTCATCGGCCCCCTGCTGGACAAGCTGCAGCGCGGCCGCCGGTGGGCGCTGGCCGGCAGCCTCGGGGGCCGTGCAGTGCTGGCGCTGTTCATGGCCGCCCACTACGACGACCTGCTGCTCTACCCGGCCGCCCTGGGCGTGCTGGTGCTGTCGAAGGCGCACAACGTGCTGCGCGCCGCCGTCGTCCCCCGGGTGCTGCCGCCGGCGCTGACGCTGACCTCGGCGAACGCGCGGCTGTCGGTGTTCGGCCTGGCCACCTCCGGGGTGGCCGGTGGGATCGGCGCCGCGGTCGCGTGGGCGGTCGGCTTCGAACCGGAGCTGTGGGTCACCTCGGCGGTGTTCGCGGCCGCGGCCGTGCTCGCCGTCCGGCTGCCGCAGCACGTCGACGTCCCGGCGGGGCGAGCAGCCCGCGGACGTGTTCAGCACCGCGGAGATCCCGGTCGCCGGGGGCCGCCGCACCCGGGTGAGCCCGCACGTCGTGCTGGCGCTGCGCGCGACCGCGGCGCTGCGCGGGCTGACCGGCTTCCTCACGATCTTCATGGCGTTCCTCGTGCAGGCCGAGTTCGCCGACGGCTGGACCGCGACCCTGGCCCTGGGCGGGGTGGCCGTCGCGGCCGGTGCCGGCAGCTTCCTCGGCACCGCCGCGGGCTCGCGACTGGGCACCGCCACCCCCGACCGCGTGGTGCTGGTCGCGGCGGTCTCCGCGGCGGCGGTCACCGTGCTGGCCGCGGTCTTCTACGGCTTCGGGATGGCCGTGCTGGTCGCCGGGGTCGCCGCGGTCGCGAACGCCATCGGCAAGGTCGCGCTGGACGCGATCATCCAGCGCGAGGTACCCGAGAACCTGCGCGCATCGGCCTTCGCCCGGTCCGAGACGGTGCTGCAGCTGGCCTGGGTGGCCGGCGGCGGGCTGGCGATCGTGCTGCCGACGACCGGCTGGATCGGCTTCTCCGTCGCCGCGGCGATCCTGGTGCTCGCCGTCGGCCTCGTGGTGTGGAGCCTCCTGGGCGGCCGGCGCCGCTCCCCCGCGCCCGCCGCCCCCGACGACCCGACGACCCCGATGGGAACCCCGTGGACCTGAGACGGACGACCGCGCTGCTGCCCGTCGCCGCGCTGCTGCTGGCCGGTTGCGCGAGCGAGGAGGAGGGCCCCGGCCAGGTGCGCGTCGAGGTCGGCGCCGTCGACGTCACCGCCTCGGCGACGCAGGGGTGCGACGACGGCGAGAAGGTGCGCTACCAGACCGAGCCACCCGTGGTCGAGGTGGCGCCGGACAACGACATCACGATCACCGTGCCCGGCTCCGTCGCCGAGCGCGGCTGGGCCGTCCAGGTGTTCGACGTGAAGCTGGACACGGTGCTCATGGAGGCGATCCCGGCGCCCGAGGGCGAGGACCGTTTCACCGTCCTCGAGAGCTCCGCCGATCTCCCGAAGGCGTTCTACCTGCTGGTGGTGGAGGACAAGGGCGGCGCCTGCGGCGAGTGGTCGCGGGCGTGGCCCGTCGGCGTCATCCGCGCCGGGGGCGACCTCGGCGACGCCCCGTCGTCCGAGGCGCCGCCGGAGGGCTGACGGCGGGTCAGGCCTCCAGGTCGCCGGCGACGGCGCGCAGCACCGAGCCGATCTTGCGCGACTCGGCCCGGTCGGGGTGCCGGCCGTGCCGGAGCCCCTCGCCGACGTCGTCGAGCAGCTTGATCAGGTCCTCGATGATCGGGACCAGCTCGTCGGGCTTCTTCCGGCTCTTGGCCGCGACCGTGGCGGCCACCGACGGCAGCGGGTCGAGCATGCGGACCTGCAGCGCCTGGTCACCGCGGCGGCCGGCGACGATGCCGAACTCCACCCGCTGCCCCGGCTTGAGCTCGTCCGTGCCGGCGGGGAGCGCGTCCTTGTGCACGAAGACGTCCGGCCCCCGTCCTCGCGAGCGAGGAAGCCGAAACCCTTCTCCGCGTTGAACCACTTCACTTTCCCGGTGGGCACGTTCGATCCCTCAGTTCTCGCTGGAAGATGCTGCCACCCAGGCTAGGGCACCACGTCGAGCCGCCGGAGCAGTTCCAGGAAGACCACCGCGAAGTCGTTGCCGGCGACCTCCCGCGCCACCAGCGGCCAGTCGACCTGCTCGCGCAGCGCCCGGGCGACCGGCAGCATCCGGCCGAAGTCGCAGTAGTGCTCGTCGAGCGCCATCAGCTTGGTGACCACGATGTCGGTGGCGGCCAGGACCGGCATCTGCACCGACAGCACGGGCAGCACGTCGGCGCGGTCGACCAGGTCGGTCTCCACCGGCCGGCCGCAGGTCCGCCACAGCACGTCGACGAAAACGTCGTCGCGCACCACCTTGAGCAACCAGTCCTCGGCCGGGTCGACGACCTGGAGGCCGGCGTCGGCGAGGGCCTTGGCCGCGCGCTCCGCCTGGGCGGCGGGGACGAGGAAGTCGGCGTCGTGGTCGGGTTCGGGGGCGCCGCGCACGTAGGCGGCGTACCCCCCGCAGAGGGCGAAGGGGACGTCGCCCTGCTTGAGCGCGACCGCGGTGCGCTTGAGGAGGTCGCGGACGTTCTCGCGGAGGTCGTCGACGGTCGGCAGGCTCGGCACGGGAGGCTGCTACCCGCTCCCGGCGCGATACGCACCGTGTATCCGCCCCCGCCCCGGGCACTGCAGGCCCGTGCGCATCGCGACCTTCAACATCCTGCACGGCCGGTCCCTCGACGACGGGCGGGTCGACGTCGACCGGCTCGCCGCGGCGGTGAAGACCCTGGACGCCGACGTACTGGGCCTGCAGGAGGTCGACCGCGACCAGCCCCGCTCGTTGGGCGCCGACCTGACCGCCGTCGCCGCGGAGGCGATGGGCGCGGTCGACTCGCAGTTCGTGGCGGCGCTGTCGGGCACGCCGGGCGGCACCTGGATGGCCGCGACCGGTGAGGAGCAGCCGGGCTCGGCCAGCTACGGGATCGCGCTGCTCTCCCGCTACCCGGTCGTCTCCTGGCGGGTGGTGCGGCTGCCCGCGCTGCGGGCCAGCGTGCCGCTGTGGTCACCGCAGAGCCGGCGGCCGTTCCTGGCGCGGGACGAGCCGCGGGTGGCGGTCGCCGCCGTCCTCGACGGCCCGCACGGGCAGTTCACCGTCTGCAACACGCACCTGTCGTTCATCCCCGGCTGGAACGGCTCGCAGCTGCGCCGGCTGGTGAGCTCCCTGGCGGGGACCCGGGAACCGCTGGTGCTCATGGGCGACCTGAACATGGAGCGCCGGAAGGCGGCGCGCACCAGTGGGCTGACCCCGATCGCGTCGGTGCCGACGTTCCCCGCGGGGCGCCCCGCACGGCAGCTGGACCACGTGCTGGTCCGCGGGCCGGTCAGCGCGACCGGGCCGGCCGAGGCGGTCCGGCTGCCGCTGTCCGACCACCGGGCGCTGGTGGTGCCGGCCACGCTGGGTTGGTAGATCATGTCGCCATGGCAGCGACCGGCTCGACGCGCATCTTCACCCTGCTGGCCACCGTCGTCCGGGTGGTGGCGTCGGTGGTCGGTGCCCTGATCGTGGCCCACGCGGTGTTCGTCTTCTTCGAGGCGAACCCCACGAACCCGCTGGTGGAGTTCACCGCGGGCATCCGCGACAGCTTCGGCTGGTTCACCAAGGACCTGTTCCAGCCCTCCGACCCCAAGGTCGGGGAGACGATCAACGACGCGCTGGCCGCGCTGATCTGGGTGGTCGGCGGGAACCTGGTCTCGAAGCTGATCGTCCGGCTGGCGCCCGCCTCGAGCGCGCGGGCCTGAGGCGGGCGGCCGGGGCGCTCAGCGGTTCTCGGGGAGCTGCACGCCGGCGCGGTTGGGCTTGTCCGTCGGGTGCGCGTAGCGGACCAGCTCGACCGGCATCGGGAAGCCGTGGTCCTGGCCGAAGGGCGACAGGCCACCGGCGACGGACGCCGAGAGCTCGGTGAGCGGCGGGCCGCCGTCCTCGGACTCGCCCCAGGTGGGCTCGACCAGGTGGGCGTTCTTCGCGTTGCGCTTGGACATGGCGCCCATCTTCCCCGACGCCCCGGCCGCACCGCACGGCGCCGCTCCCCGCGCGCGTCGTAACGTGGTCCGGATGCCCGCCGCCCCTCCGCCGACGCTTGCCGCCTGGCTGCGCACCCGCGACGACGACCAGCTCGCTGCCCTGCTGGCCGCGCGCCCCGACGTCGCCCGGCCCGCGCCCTCGGACGTCGTCGCTCTCGCCGGCCGGCTGGCCGTGCCGGTGTCGGTCGACCGGGCCCTGGACGAGCTCGACGCCGGGACGCTGCAGGTGCTCGACGTGGTGCTGCTCGCGCCCACCGACGGGGTCTCGCCGGACGAGGTGGTCGCCGCGCTGCCCGACGTCCCCGGGGCGGTGCTGACCGCGGCGCTGACCGCGCTGACCGACCGGGCACTGCTGTGGGGCGACGAGGTGCTGCGCGCTCCGGACCCGGTGCGGCGCGCGGTGCGGCACCCGGCCGGGCTCGGCCGCCGCGCCGTCGACCTGCGGGTGCAGCTGCCCGCCGACCTGCCGGCGGTGCTGGACGGTCTCGACGACGACGAGCGCCAGGTGCTGGAGCGGCTGGCCAGCGACCGCCCGGTCGGCCACCTGCCCGACAGCGCCGGCGGCGCGGACTCCCCCGCCCGGCGGCTGCTGCAGCGCGGCCTGCTGGCGCGGATCGACGCGCTGAACGTGGAGCTGCCCCGCGAGGTCGGCCTGCTGCTGCGCGGCGACCGCCCCTACGGCCCGCCGCGGCTGCGGCCCGAGCCGGCGGTGACCACCCGCGATCCGCAGACGGTGGACCGGCAGGCTGCCGGCGCGGCGATGGAGTCGGTGGGCCGGATCGGCGAGCTGCTCGCGCTGCTCGAGGAGGAGCCGGCCGGGCTGCTGCGCAGCGGCGGGGTGGCCGTGCGGGACCAGAAGCGGCTGGCGCGGGAGCTGCACGTGCCCGAGCCCGAGGCGGCCTGGCTGCTGGAGCTGGCACTGGCCGCGGGGCTGCTCGACGTCGGCGGCCCGCACCGCGACGAGTGGCTGCCCACCCGCGGCTACGACATCTGGCGGGAGCAGGACCTCGCCGACCGCTGGGCGGTGCTGGCGGCGGGCTGGCTGGCCGGCATCCGGCTGCCCGCCCTCGTCGGTCAGCGCGACGTCGCCGGCAAGGCCGCCAACGCGCTCTCCCCCGACCTCGTGCGGCACACCGCGCCGACCATCCGCCGCTCGGCGCTGGCCGCGCTCGCCGAGCACCCGCCCGGCGCGGGGCTGGGCGCCGACGACCTGGTCGCGCTGCTGCGCTGGCGCACGCCGCGGCGGGCCGACCGGCTGGCACCGGTGCCCGGCATGCTCGCCGAGGCGGCGCGGCTCGGCGTGCTGGTCGGCGGGGTGCTCTCCTCCGGGGGGCGCGGCCTACTGGCCGGCGGCGAGGACGGCGCAGCCGCCGGCATGCGCGGACTGCTGCCCGCGCCGGTCGACCACGTGCTCGCCCAGCCGGACCTCTCGCTGATCGCGCCCGGCCCGCTGGTCGCCGAACTGGCCGACACGCTCTCCGTCGTCGCCGACGTGGAGTCCTCCGGCGGCGCGACGGTATTCCGCGTCTCGGAGTCCAGCGTGCGCCGGGCGCTGGACGCCGGCTGGTCGGCGTCGGACCTGCACGACTTCTTCGCGCGGGCCTCGCGCACCCCCGTGCCGCAGGCGCTGGACTACCTGGTCGACGACATCGCGCGGCAGCACGGCCGGCTGCGGGTCGGCGCGATCGAGAGCTACGTGCGCTCCGACGACCACGGGCTGCTCTCCCAGGTGCTCGGCGACCGGCGGACGGCGCCGGCCGAGCTGCGCCGGCTGGCGCCGGGCGTGCTGGTGAGCGGCCTGGGCGCGGACGAGGTCCTCACGGTGCTGCGCGCGGCGGGGTACGCCCCGGCCGGGGAGAACCCGGGCGGCGCCGTCCTGACCCGGCCGCCCGGGCGGCCCCGCGCCGCCGGCCGCCGGACCGGCAGCGAGGGCCCGTCCGCACCGCGGCCGCTGACGCCCGACGAGCTGGCCGCCACGGTGCGGGAGATCCGCGCGGGCGACGCCGCCGTCGCCGCCCGCCGCGGCGAGGCGGTCCGCCAGGTGCCGGGCGTGACGACGGCGTCGACGCTGGAGCTGCTGTCCCGGGCCGTCCGCGAGGGGACGCCGGTGTGGCTGGGCTACGTCGACGCCCAGGGCAGCGGCAGCCAGCGCGTGGTGCAGCCGGTGTCGCTGGTCGGCGGCTTCCTGCAGGGCTTCGACGAGCGCCGCGGGGAGAGCCGGACGTTCGCCGTCCACCGGATCACCTCGGTCGCGCTCGTCGAGGACGACGGCGCCCCCGCTCCCGCCTGACCTGCGCCCGGCGCGTCCCCGCCGCTTCCCCTCCCCCAGCGCGCTGCGGGAGGATCCCGCCACCGCTCAGCGATGCCTTGCGGTGAGGAGCAGTGATGGCACGACGGACGGTGGCCGACCGGCTGGCGGAGGCCCTGGGCCTCGTGCTCGGGACGCAGCAGCTCCCGCTGCGGCTGCGCGGGTGGGACGGCTCGGTCGCGGGCCCGCCGGGGGCCCCGGTCGTCGCGGTGCGCTCGCGCCGGGCGCTGCGACGGCTGGCGTGGTCGCCGGGGCAGCTCGGCCTGGGCCGGGCCTACGTCGCCGGCGAGATCGAGATCGAGGACGACGTCTTCGAGACCTTCGACGCGCTGCGCTCGGTCGGCCGGCTGGCCGAGAAGGGGTCCGTCCCGACGCCCACCGCGCGCGAGCGGCTGGCCCTGGCCGGCACGGCGCTGCGGCTGGGCGCGGTCGGCCCCGAGCCCGCGCCACCCGCGGAGGAGGTCGACCTGGGCCGCGTCGGCCGGCGGCACTCCCGCGGCCGGGACGCCGCGGCGATCGCGCACCACTACGACGTCGGCAACGAGTTCTACGAGCTCGTCCTCGGGCCGTCGATGGTCTACTCCTGCGCGGTCTGGGCCTCTCCCGACGTCGGCCTGGAGGCGGCCCAGGAGGCGAAGCTCGACCTGGTCTGCCGGAAGCTCGGGCTGAGCGGGGGCGACCGGCTGCTGGACGTCGGGTGCGGCTGGGGCGGCCTGGCGATCCACGCCGCGCAGCGCTGCGGCGCCACCGTCGTCGGCATCACGCTGTCGGAGGAGCAGGCGCAGCTGGCGCGCAAGCGGGTCGCCGAGGCCGGGCTGACCGACCGCATCGAGATCCGGGTGCAGGACTACCGCGCGGTCGACGACGGCCCGTTCGACGCGATCGCCTCGATCGGCATGTCCGAGCACGTGGGCCGCGCCCACATGCCCGCCTACGCCCGGCAGCTGCACGACCTGCTGCGCCCCGGCGGGCGGCTGCTCAACCACGCGATCGCCTGGAACGCCGGGACCGCGACGTGGAACCCCGACACCTTCATCGCGCGCTACGTCTTCCCCGACGGGGAGCTGCTCGGGCTGGGCGAGACGGTCGGGCTGCTCGAGGCCGGCGGCGCCCTGGAGGTGCTCGACGTCGAGGCGCTGCGGCAGCACTACGCGCTGACGCTGCGGGCCTGGGTGCGCCGGCTCGAGGCGCACTGGGACGCCGCCGTCGCCGCGTCGAGCCCCGGGCGGGCGCGGGTGTGGCGGCTGTACATGGCCGCGTGCGCGCTGGCCTTCGAGAGCGGGGAGCTGGGCCTGAACCAGGTGCTGCTGCGCCGGCCCGGGGGTGAGCAGCCACCGCTGCGGCGCGACTGGATCTGAGCCGGGGGGCTGCGCAGCCGAGCCCCGAAGGCGGAAGGGACCGCCCCTCCGCGGCGTTAACCTGGGCAGTCCGGCGCGCTCGCCCGCGCCGAAATCCCCGAACGAAGGACGCTGAACGCGTGTCTGACGGCCCCCTGATCGTCCAGTCCGACAAGACGCTGCTGCTCGAGGTCGACCACCCGCTGGCCAAGGAGTGCCGGTCGGCGATCGCTCCCTTCGCGGAGCTGGAGCGCTCCCCCGAGCACGTGCACACCTACCGGGTCACCCCGCTGGCGCTGTGGAACGCCCGCGCCGCGGGGCACGACGCCGAGCAGGTCGTCGACGCGCTGGTGCGGTACTCGCGCTACCCGGTGCCGCACGCGCTGCTGGTCGACGTCGCCGACACGATGGACCGCTTCGGCCGGCTGACGCTGGCGAACAACCCGGTGCACGGGCTCGTGCTGACCTCCACCGACCGCGCGGTGCTGGAGGAGGTCGTCCGCTCGAAGAAGGTCGCCCCGATGCTGGGCGCCCGCATCGACGAGGACACCGTCGTCGTGCACGCCGCCGAGCGCGGGCGGCTGAAGCAGGCGCTGCTCAAGATCGGCTGGCCGGCGGAGGACCTCGCCGGGTACGTCGACGGCACCGCGCACCCGATCCACCTCGACGAGTCCGGCTGGAACCTGCGCGACTACCAGCAGGAGGCGGTGGACGGGTTCTGGGCGGGCGGCTCGGGCGTCGTCGTCCTGCCGTGCGGTGCGGGGAAGACGTTGGTCGGCGCGGCGGCGATGGCCGAGGCGAAGGCGACCACGCTGATCCTGGTGACGAACACGGTCGCCGGGCGGCAGTGGAAGCGCGAGCTCATCGCGCGCACCTCGCTCACCGAGGAGGAGATCGGCGAGTACTCGGGCGAGCGCAAGGAGATCCGCCCGGTCACCATCGCGACCTACCAGGTGATCACGACCCGCCGGAAGGGCGAGTACATCCACCTGGACCTGTTCGACGCGCAGGACTGGGGCCTGATCGTCTACGACGAGGTGCACCTGCTGCCGGCGCCGATCTTCCGGCTGACCGCCGACCTGCAGTCCCGCCGCCGGCTGGGGCTCACCGCGACGCTGGTGCGCGAGGACGGCCGGGAGGACGACGTCTTCTCGCTGATCGGGCCGAAGCGGTACGACGCCCCGTGGCGGGACATCGAGGCGCAGGGCTACATCGCGCCGGCGGAGTGCATCGAGGTGCGGGTGTCGCTCGACGACGAGGAGCGGATGACCTACGCGGTCGCCGAGCCGGAGGAGCGGTACCGGATCGCGGCGACGGCGCAGTCGAAGCTGCCGGTGATCCGACGCGTGCTGGAGCGGCACCCCGACGAGCCGTCGCTGGTGATCGGCGCCTACCTCGACCAGCTCGAGGAGCTCGGCGCCGCGCTGGACGCCCCGGTCATCCAGGGGTCCACGACCAACCGCGAGCGCGAGAAGCTGTTCGACGCCTTCCGCGCCGGGGAGATCCGGACGCTGGTGGTCTCCAAGGTCGCGAACTTCTCCATCGACCTGCCCGAGGCGGCCGTCGCCGTGCAGGTGTCGGGGACGTTCGGGTCGCGGCAGGAGGAGGCGCAGCGGCTGGGCCGGCTGCTGCGGCCCAAGGCCGACGGGCGGCAGGCGCACTTCTACAGCGTGGTCAGCCGGGACACCCTGGACAGCGAGTACGCCGCGCACCGGCAGCGCTTCCTCGCCGAGCAGGGGTACGCGTACACGATCGTCGACGCCGCCGACCTGGCCGGCCGCGGCGAGGTCAACGGCCCGGACTGGGTGGACGAGCCCGCCGACTGAGACCCCGGTCACTGCTGGTCAGGGCTGCGCCGTAGGTTCCTGCCCACCGGTCCCCACTCCGAGAGGCATGCACCCATGGACGAGATCCAGCAGCTGGTCGCGCAGAACGAGATCCGCAACCTGGTCGCGCAGTACGCCCAGCACACCGACGACACCCGGATCCAGGAGTGGACCGAGCTGTTCGTCGAGGACGCGCGCATGGAGGCCGGCGGGCAGCCCCTCGAAGGCCGCGCTGCGCTGACCGAGTGGATCACCGGCGTGACCTCGAGCATGAAGCTGCGGCACGTCATGGGCGGGCACACCGTCACGCTCGACTCCGCGACCGAGGCCCACGGCGCCGCCGACATGATCCTGCTGGCCGCGGTCGAGGGGAACTGGATCCTCGCCGGCGCCCCGCGCTACGTGGACAAGTACGTGAAGACCGACGCGGGCTGGCGCTTCGCCGAGCGGATCCTCGAGGACCGTCCGGCCAAGGGCTGACGCCATCCCGCTCTACTGCTCCACCCGCACTGACTCACCTCCTCGCCGCTCAGCTGCCCCGCCGCCGTGACCCCGGTCAGAACGGCGGCGGGGCGCTGCGCGCCCGCAGCCCGGACGGCGTCGTCACGGTGAGCGTGCCGTCGGGCGCCAGCACGTGCCGCCAGCCCGGGGCCTGGTGCTTGCCGCGGTGGTGCGGGGTGCAGTAGCCGGCGAGGTTGGCCGCGCTGGTCGGCCCGTCCGGCCAGGGCCGGCTGTGGTCGAGCTCCCCGCCGCGCGGCACCGGTCGCCGGCAGCCCGGCAGCCGGCACCGCCGGTCCCGGGCGCGCAGGTAGCGTTCGAGCGCCGCTCCCGGCCGGTAGCCCGGTGACGGGGGCGGCGGTCCGAGCGCTCCACCCCGACGGAGCTCGCGGCTGTCCGCGAGCGCCACCAGGGCGCCCGTGAGCGCGTCGACCACGGCGATCCGCGGTCGCTCCGCCAGCCCTCCTCCCGCGGTCGCCTGGAGCAACCGGGCCAGCGCGGCCCGCTGCCCAGCACTGGCTGCCCGGAGCGCCTCGAGCGCGTCGGGAGCGGCTGAGACCCGCCCCGCGGGCGAGCCCTGCCACGCCGCCTCGTCAGCGGCATCGGCCACCTCGGCCCGCCGGACCTCGGTCGCCGCCCGGCCGACCGCGCGGTCGAACTCGAGAAGCGCTCGTCCCGCCGCGTCCACCGCCGCGTCGGCCGCTGCCCACGTCGGCGGGTCCGACGAGGCGGCTGGCGGATCCGGTGCGGCTGCGGTCGTGGCGCCCGGCGACGTCAGCGCGGCGGCGGGTGGACCTCCCCCACCCGCTGGATCCGGGGGTCGCGATCGGGCCGCGTGGAGCACGCCGTCGTACTCGAAGACCGGCCTCCCGCGGGCGCCCCACTCCTCGACCACCGCGCGTTTCTCGACGTCGCGCCACCACTCCGCGAGCGCGCGTTCCATCGCCGACGCGGATGCCGCGGGCACGAGCGCCGCCACGGTGCCTGCGTCGGGACGTTCCTCCCGCGACGCCTCTGCGCCCGGTGGAGCAGCGCCCGGTGGAGCAGCGCCCGGTGGAGCAGCGCCCGGTGGAGCAGCGCCCGGTGGAGCAGCGCCCGGTGGAGCAGCGCCCGGTGGAGCAGCGCCCGGCGGAGCAGCGCCCGGCGGAGCAGCGCCCGGCGGAGCAGCGCCCGGTGGAGTAGCGCCCGGTGGAGCAGCGCCCGGTGGATCGGCGCTCGGTGGATCGACATCCAGTGGATCGCCGTCGGGACGGGTCACGTCACCCTCGCCATCGGCCTCCTCGCCCGCGTCGGCGGCGCAACCGGGCCCGTCGCCGACGTCTGCGTCCTCCTCGGGCAGCAGCCCCAGCGCCCGGGCGAGCGCGCGCACCACCTCCGCGGGGACGACCTGGCCGGCGACCTCGCCCGGCTGATCCCCGCCGAGCAGCGTGGACACCGCGGCGACCACGGTCAGGTGCGCCTGGACCGGCGCGAGGTCCGACTCCCCCGGCCGCAGCACCAGGTCCAGCAGGCAGTCGGCCATCTTCTGGCCGCGGGTGCGCTCGTCGCCCGGCTCGTCGAGGGCGTCGGCGTACCGGCCCAGCGCGTCGACCAGCGCCGCCGCCTCGGGCACGGTCAGCAGCGCCACCGCCTGCGCCATCCCGTCGTCCCGGTCGGGCCGGACGTGCACCCCGCGCCGCCGCACCGCCTCGGCCAGCCGGCGCGCGCTGTCCCGCGCATCGACCAGCAGTCCCAGGCGGCGGGCCTTCGCGGCCAGCTGCGCCGGCGTCGTCACCCGCCCTTCCATCCAGGCGAGCAGCCGTGCCTCCAGCTCGGCCCGCTTCCGGTCGTCCGCGATCGGGCCCACCCGCTCCAGCACCGGGAACAGGTGGCCGACGTGCAGCCGCCCGGACTCCAGCGCCTCGAGCGTGCGCGGCAGCCGGTGCACGAGGGTGAGCGACCGCTCCAGCAGCGTCTCGGCCGCCGAGCCGCTGACCTCCAGCGCGAGCGCGAGCTCGTCCCCGACCCACTCGCTCACGTCGGCGAGCACCTGGGGCCGGGCCGCCCGCCGCTCCTCGCTCATCGACCCGGGCACATCGGCGGGGCGGTCGGCCGAGGCCGGGCGGGTGGCAGCGAAGGCCGCGACCGCGCGGGCCCGCACCGCGGTCTGCCGCGAGATCTCGCGATCGGCCGCCTGGACGGCACCGAGCGGCCCGGACGCCCACCCCGCCGTGGGCCTCGCCGTCGTCCCGCCGTCCCTCATGTGTTCGAACATACGATCGACCACCGACACTTTTCCGCGCATCCCGAGGCGGCCGGGAACGATGTGACCGGCGGGGCGTGACGTATCCGTCCCTCACAGGATGGGAATCACCACAGGACTCGCCGGGTGGATCGCATCGCCGCAGGTCAGCGACCCCGTCGCGGCGCTCCATACGCCGCCGGGGCCGGGGCACGCGGCAGGACCCGGGTTGGGCGTGTTGCCCTCGCGGCAGCCAGAATGGACCCCGACATGGGGAGCGCAGCACGAGCGGAGGCCTTGAGCCCGCAGACGAACAGCCGGCCGCTCCGGGCGTGGCAGCGCACCGCCCTCGAGCAGTACGAGGAGACCTCCCCCAAGGACTTCCTCGTCACCGCGACTCCCGGCGCCGGCAAGACCACGTTCGCCCTGACACTCGCCGCGCGGCTGCTCGCCCGCCGTGAGGTCGCGCGGGTCGTCGTCGTCTGCCCGACCGACCACCTGCGCCTCCAGTGGGCCGACGCCGCCGACGCGATGGGCATCGTGCTCGACCCCGGCCTCACCAACGCCGTCGGCCCCGTCCGCGCGGGCACGCAGGGGTACGTGACCACCTACGCGCAGGTCGCCGGCAAGCCGATGCTGCACGCCGCCCGCTGCACCTCGGTGAAGACGCTGGTCATCCTGGACGAGGTGCACCACGCCGGCGACGGGCTCTCCTGGGGCGAGGCCTCCGAGGAGGCGTTCGGCCGGGCCGCGCGCCGGCTGTGCCTGACCGGGACGCCGTTCCGCACCAAGCCCGACGAGCGCATCCCCTTCGTCCGCTACGAGGAGGACACCTTCGAGGGCGACGGCGGCGAGCGCGGCGTCGGCCTGGTCAGCCGCGCGGACTACACCTACGGCTACAAGGAGGCGCTGGCCGACAACGTCGTCCGCCCCGTCGTCTTCGCCGCCTACACCGGCACCTCGCGCTGGCGGAACTCCGCCGGCGAGGTGGTCGCCGCCTCCCTGTCGGAGGCCGGCACGCGGTCGGTCGAGATGCAGGCCTGGCGGACGGCGCTGGACCCCAAGGGCCAGTGGGTGCCGCACGTCATCGCCGCGATGGACGACCGGATCACCCACCTGCGCGAGAACGGCATGCCCGACGCCGCCGGGCTGATCCTCGCCAGCGACCAGGACGACGCCCGCGCCTACGCCAAGATCGTCCGCCGGGTGACCGGCAAGGCGGCCGAGCTGATCCTCTCCGACGACCCGAAGGCGTCGAAGAAGATCGAGCGCTTCGCGACCGGGTCGGCGCGCATCGCCGTCTGCGTCCGCATGATCTCCGAGGGCGTCGACGTCCCGCGTGCCGCCGTCCTGGCCTGGATGACCTCCTACCGGACGCCGCTCTTCTTCGCCCAGGCCGTCGGCCGCGTCGTCCGCTCGCGGGCGCCGCACGAGTCGGCGACCGTCTTCCTGCCCGCCGTCCGGCCGCTGTTGTCACTGGCCGCGTCGATGGAGGAACAGCGCAACCACGTCATGCCGCCGCCGCGCACCCAGCCCGAGGAGGAGCTCGAGGCGCTGGACCTGCCGCCGCGGGAGCCCCGCGAGGGCGAGCAGAAGCAGTGGGAGGCCCTCGAGGCCGACGCCCGCTTCGCGCACGTGCTGCACAGCGGGACGGCGCACACCGGCGAGGGCTCCGGCCCGACCGTGGTCGTCGGCGAGGAAGAGGAGGAGTTCCTCGGCATCCCCGGGCTGCTCACCCCGGCCCAGACCGCCGAGCTGCTCTCCAAGCGCGACGAGGAGCTGCGGCTGCGGATCGCGGCCAGCCACCGCGCGGACGCCGACGACTTCATGGTCGTCGAGGACCACCCCGACGAGGACGACGCCGGCCGCTCGTGGCGCGACGCCGCCGAGCTGCGCCGGGAGATCAACAAGCTGGTGAACCGGGTCGCCGCGCGCACCGCGCAGCCGCAGGCCGTGGTGCACACGCAGCTGCGGCAGTCGGTGCCCGGCCCGCCGTCGGCGTCGGCGTCGGTCGACGTGCTCCGCGCCCGGCGGGAGCGCCTCCGCACCATGCTCTGAGGGCGCCCCGTCGCCGACTGCTGACCTGATGTCGCTCGCTGCGGCGCGTCCGCCCGTGTCGGCGACCGCAACTCAGCAGTCGACCCCGGCGGGGCCGCCGTCCACACGCCGGCCGTTCTTCCACAGATGCGCCGGCGGCCGGTCGGACGAGGAGATCCTCCGACTCCTGACCGACAGAGCGGCTAGGACTCCACCGGCAGCAGACCTCGCGCCGCCGCTATGGCGACCGCCTCGGTGCGGCCGCCGGCGCCCAGCTTCGCCAGGATGTTGCTGACGTGCACGCTGGCCGTCTTCTCGCTGATGTAGAGCTCCGCGCCGACCTGCTTGTTCGTCCGGCCCAGCGCGAGCAGCCGCAGCACCTCGGCCTCGCGAGTGGTCAGCACCGCGCTCACCTCCACCGGCCGCACCCCGGCGACGTCGAGCCGGCCGCGGCGGGCCAGCGCCTCGAGCGCGGTCCGCAGCGGCTGCGCCCCCAACCGGACGGCGACCTCGTGCGCGAGCGCCACCTGCTCGGCCGCCCCCGCGCGGTCGCCGGCCGCCAGCAGCGCCTCGGCCAGCCGCCACCGGGACCGCGCCTGTTCGTAGACGTGCCCGAAGCCGAACGCCTCGACCGCCGCGCGCCACGGCTCGACCGCCGGCTCGTCCCGAACGCGGGCGGCCTCCGCCGCGACCCGGGCCAGCCACGCCCGCGCCTCGACGCCCATCGTGTCGCCGTACGTCCCGCGGTAGATCTCGACGGCGGAGTGCGCGGCCTCGACCAGCTCCTCGCCCTCGCCTCGCCAGCGGGCCTCGGCCTCGGCGTCGCCGCCCCTCCGCGCGGCGACGGCGGCATCGGCGACCGGTGCGAGCGCGCTGCCGGCCAGACGCAGCACGCCGAGGTGGTCGTCGTCCCACTCCTGCCGCAGCCGCCGGTAGCTCGCCAGCGCGACGTCGACGGCGTCCCGGGGCCGGCCCTCCCACGCGGCCAGGTCGATCTCCGAGCCCGCCGTGACCAGGTCGAGCAGCACGTGCGCGCTCAGCCGCGGGATCAGCCCACGGGCCCAGTCGATCCGCGCCCGGGCGGACGGATCGCCCCGGCCGACCAGCACGAGCAGCCCGTCGGCCCGCACGTGCGCGGACATGTCGGGCACGCGCGCCAGCACGTCGGCCTCGGCCAGGCTGCCGTCCCAGTCGCCGGCCATGTACAGCGCCGTCACGTGCAGGTGCCGCAGCTCGGCCGGGTAGTACGACCACTCGACGCCGAGGTCACGGGCCCGCCGGGTGCCCTGCCGCGTCCACTCCAGCGCCTCGGCGATGCACCCGGCCTCGAAGGTGACCGTCGCCAGGTTGAACAGCACCCGCATCTCGACCTCGACGTCGCCGGACCGGGCCGCCCGCGCCAGCGCCTCGTCCAGCCGCGCCCGCACCACGACGGGGTCGGCACCGGGCCGCGCCCGCACCTGGGTGACCGCGATGTCGGCCCACGCTCCGTCGAAGCCCAGCGCGTCCGCGGCCGCCAGGGCCTCCTCCGCCGTGGCGTCCGCCTCGTCCAGCCGGCCGACGGAGTAGCTCATCCGCGCGTGCGTCGCAGCCGCCCAGGTGCGCGCCTCCGACGGCGGCTGCGCGGGCACCAGCGCCATCGCCGCGGCGCTCTCTCGGTAGGCCCCCGCGTCGTCCTCGACCCGGACCATCGCCTGGGCCAGCGTGTAGTGGATCCGCGCCCGGACGGCGGGGTCGCCGTCGGGACCCAGCACCTGCAGCGCGGCCCGCAGCAGGGCGACGGCGCGGTGGGACTCCCCCACGGTGCGCGCGCTCGCCGCCGTCTCCAGCAGCAGCGCCGCCTGGTCGCGGCCCGCCCGCTCCTCGGCGTCCGGCACCGCCGACCACAGCGCCAGCGCCGCCTCCAGGTGCTGCAGCTGCTCGGCGGGGGCGCCGACACCGCGCGCCGCGGCCGCCGCCGCCAGGGACGCCTCGAACGCGCCCGGCAGGTCGTTGCTCTCCCGCGCGTGGTGGGCGCGCTCGGCCGCGGTGCCGGCGGCCGGGTCGCGGGCCAGGTAGGCGGCGATCTCCGCGTGCAGCCGCACCCGCTCCCCCGGCAGCAGGTCGGCCAGCACCGCCTCGCGGAGCAGCGCGTGCCGGAACCGGTAGCGGCCGTCGTCGGAGACCACCAGCAGGTAGTGGTGCACCGCCTCGGCGAGCGCGGCCTCCAGGTCGCCGTCCGCCAGTCCGCTGACCGCCGCCACCAGCTCGTGCCGCACCCGCCGGCCGGCGACGGCGGCGACCCGCACGACCTGCTGGGTCGCGGGCGAGCGCTGCTCCACGCGGGCGAGCAGCACGTCGGTCAGGCCCAGCGGCAGCACCTCCCCGTGCAGCCCCGCCGCCAGCAGCTCCTCGGCGTAGAAGGCGTTGCCCTCGGCCCGGGTGACGACGTCGTCGACGACGGAGTCGGGGAGCACCCCCGCGTCCGCCGCCAGCCGGCGCACCAGCGCGCCGACGTCGTCGTCCGGGAGCGGGCCGAGCTCCAGCCGCTCCACCGCGGGCAGCCGGACCAGCTCTGCGAGCAGCGGGCGCAGCGGGTGCCGCCGGTGCAGGTCGTCGGCGCGGTAGGAGGCGACCACCGCGACGCGCTCGTCGCTGAACCGGGCCAGCAGGTAGCGCAGCAGGTCGCGGCTCGACCGGTCGGCCCAGTGCACGTCCTCCAGCACCAGCAGCAGCGGCTCCTGCCCGGCGAGCTCGCAGACCAGGGCCGCGACCGCCTCGAACAGCTGGAGCCGGCCGTCGTCGACCGGCGGGGGCGCCGCGCGGTGCGGCAGCTCTCGCCCGAGATCGCGCGCCTCCGGCACCGCCGGCGGCGGCGCAGCCACCGGCCGGCCGGCGAACAGCGGGGCCAGGACGGCGCTCGTCGCCGCGACCGGGGCCGGCTCGGGATCGGCGGCCACCGGGCGCAGGAGGTCCACGAAGGGCAGGTAGGGCAGGCCGACGTCGCCCAGGTCGACGCAGTGCCCGGTGAGCACCCGGAACCCGCGCTGCTCGGCCCGGGCGGTGAGCTCGTCGAGCAGCCGGGTCTTCCCTACGCCCGCGTCGCCGGACAGGAGAACGGCCCCCGACCGCCCGGTGGCGGCGCGGTCGAGGGTCGCCAACAGGCGGGCGAGCTCGGCGGCCCGTCCCACCATCGGCGCGTCGTCCCGGTGCGGCACGGCGATGATCGTGGCACGGGCATCCGACGGGACCGAGCGGGTTCCGGGGCGCCCAGCGGCAGCGGCCGGCAGCGCCGGGGTGGTCAGCGCCGACGCCGGCGGGCGCGGAACCACGGGTTGGGCCGGGACCGGGTGCCGGCGCCGGCCGCGGTCAGCACCTCCCGCCGGTAGGCGAGCTCGGCCTCGAGCGCCGGGTTGCTGTAGTGCAGGGTGGTCATCGTCGTGCCTTCCGTCGTCCTCGGTTCGATGACGACGACGTTCGTGCTGAGGCCCCCTGTCCGGCATCGGTAGGTCACGCAGTTCCGCGGGCAGCCCGTCGTCTGAGGCCCTCAGACGGCACCCCCGTTCGGGGGACATCGGCGGCCCGGGCGGTTCCCGGCGGAGCCGGAGGGCAACCAGGCGTCCGCGGCGCCCGCCGTCGGCCCGGGTGCGCCCGGCCGCCAGCACAGGGAGTACGGCATGAGGCTCGGAACCGGCATCGTCCTGCTCGCGCTCGGCGCGATCCTGACCTTCGCCCTGGACGTGGACATCAGCGGCCTCGACCTGCAGGTGGTCGGGTGGATCCTCATGATCGTCGGCGCGCTGGGCATCGTCCTCGAGCTCGCCGTCTGGGGCCCGCGGCAGCGCCGGGTCACCCGCACCGACGCCTACGCCGAACCCGGCGCCGCGCCGGTGCGGCGCAGCACCACCGAGGAGACCTACTGACCGGCGCCTGACCACGACGACGAAGGGCCCCGTCCGCACGGACGGGGCCCGACGTGTGCGTGGAGGTCCGGACCGGGTGACGGCCGCCTCGCGGCGAAAAGCACAACACGGCTCCAGGCCCCCGACCGAGGTCGGGGCGGTAGTCCGTGAAGGCGTAACCAAATGGCACCCGGGGGCACGTGGCACCCGGCCCGGACCGCTCCCAGGGTACGCGCCGCTCCTCCGCGGTGCTGTCGTGAGCAGTCCTAGTTGAAGCCGCGGTCGTCCTGCTTCAGGGCGGTGTCGACGGTGAGCGCGGAGGCCAGCACCAGGCTGGCCAGCGGCTCCGGCAACCGGGCGTGCACGAGGACGACATAGCGGTCGGCCGTGGTGAACAGCGTGCGCGCCAGGCCCTCCCACTTCTTCGTGATCCGAGCGACCTCGGTGCCCGCCGCGTCGGTGATCGCGAAGTCCCAGGCCCGCCAGTTCTCCGCCTGGATGGCGCCGACCAGCTGGCCGCCGGACACGAGGTCGAAGCCGATCTTCCCGAAGACGTTCGCCTGCACGATCTCGCCGATCGGGCTGCCGTCCGGCCGCTGGACGACCACCCGCGACTTCACGAACTTCGCCGGTCGGGTCAGCACGAGGACCGGCCCGGTGGCGTCGCGCACCTCGAGCCGGTGGGTGAGGAACTGGTCGAGGTTGCTGAACAGCCGCACGGCCTTCTTCACCGCGCTCTGCCCGACCTGGACGACGGCGCCGATCTGGGTGCCCTGGCCGTCGAGCACGGCGTACTCGTTGGTGAGCTCGACGAGCTTGGTCTTCTGGTTCACCAGCAGGACCGGCTGCTCGTAGAGGGACGGGCCGGCGCCCCCGGGTGCCGGCGACGCCGCCGGCGGGGGCGGTGCTGCCTGCTGGACGTGCTCGGTCCAGCCCTGCCCGTCCCACCAGCGGGTGCCGGTCGCGCCGGAGGGATCGGGGTACCAGCCCGGAGGGGGCGGTGGCTGAGTCACGCGCGCACGGTAGCCGTCGGACGCCGGGACGCCGTCCTCCCTCACCGCAGCGCCTCCTCCCCCACGGTGCGCGCTGAGGGAGGACGCTCGACGATCAGGTGACCTGATCCCAGCGGGGGCGCCGTGCCAGACTCGGCGACGTGCCGCCGCTGACCGCCGTCGAGGAGCGGGTGCTGGCAGCGGTCGACGAGCGCTGGGTGGTCGAGCGGCTCTCCGCGCTGGTCCGCGTCCCGTCGGTGGGCGGTACCCCGGCCGAGAGCGAGATCCAGCACCTGCTGGCCGGCTGGCTCACCGAGCTGGGCTGCGACGTCGACCTGTGGCCGATCGACCTGGCCGAGGCGGCGCAGGCGGAGGACGCCCCCGGCCAGGAGGTCGAGCGGAGCGAGGCGTGGGGCGTGGTCGGCACGGTCCCCGGTGCCGACGACGGCACGCCCGCGCTGGTGCTCGCCGGCCACACCGACGTCGTCCCGCCCGGTGATCCGGCGCGCTGGCCCGGCGACCCGTTCGAGCCCCGGCTGGCCGGCGGCGAGCTGCACGGCCGCGGCGCGTGCGACATGAAGGCCGGCGTCGTCGCCTCGCTGGCCGCCGTCGCCGCCCTGGGGACGGCGGGGGTGCGGCTGCGCCGCCCGCTCGCGCTGCACGGCGTCGTCGGCGAGGAGGACGGCGGCCTGGGCGCCTGGGCCGCGCTGCGCCGCGGGCACACCGGCGACCTGTGCGTCATCCCCGAGCCGACGGCGGGTGCGGTCGTCACCGCGCACGCGGGCGCGCTCACCTTCCGGCTGGAGGTGACCGGGCGGGCCGCGCACGCTGCGATGCGCGACCGCGGGGTGAGCGCCGTCGAGCTGTTCGCCGTCGTCCACGCGGGGCTGCTGGAGTTCGAGGCCGAGCGGCAGCGGGACGCCGATCCGCGGTTCGGCGACGCGCGCTTCCCGTACGGCCTGTCGATCGGGCGGGTGCAGGCCGGCGACTGGGCCAGCTCCGTGCCCGACCGGCTCACCGCCGAGGGCCGCTACGGGGTTCGGATCGGCGAACCGGTCGCGCAGGCGAAGCGGGCGTTCGCTCGACGGCTGACCGCGATCTGCGCGGCGCACCCGTGGCTGGCCGAGCACCCCGTCGGTCTGGCCTGGACCGGCGGCGCGTTCGCCAGCGGCGCGCTGCCCGAGGGTTCCCCGCTGCTGCCCGCCGTCCGCGGCGCGGTCGAGGACGCCGGCGGCGGGGTGCCGCCCGAGCGGGCGCTCCCGGCCGGCGCACCGATCTCCGGCTCTACGCCGCCGCGGCCGTCCCGACCTTGCACTTCGGCCCCGGGGACCTGCACCTCGCGCACGGCCCCGACGAGCGGGTGCCGATCGCCGAGGTCGTCACCGCGGCCCGCGCCTTCGCGCTGCTCGCGCTGCGCACCTGCGGGTTCCGATGAGCGTCGACTTCCCGGCCTGGGCGGCGCTGGCCGGCGACTCCCCCACCTCGCGCACCGAGTGGGCAGCCCTCGTCCGCGCCTGGGGCGAGCCGCACCGCCGCTACCACGACCTCGCCCACCTGGCCGCCGTCCTCGGCATCGTCGAGCAGCTGGCCGACGCCGCGAGCGACCCGGACGCGGTGCGGCTCGCCGCCTGGTACCACGACGTCGTCTACGACCCGACGCGGAACGACAACGAGGCGGTGAGCGCCGGGCGGGCCCGGGCCGGGCTGCGCGGGCTGGTCCCCGACGAGCGGATCGCCGAGGTGGAGCGCCTGGTGCTGCTCACCGCCGGGGCACGCCGTCGAGCCCGGCGACGCCAACGGCGCGGTGCTCTGCGACGCAGATCTGGCGGTGCTCGCCTCCCCGCCGGAGGCCTACGCCGCCTACGCCTCGGCGGTGCGCGAGGAGTACGGCCACGTGCCCGACGAGCAGTTCACCGCCGGCCGGATCGCCGTCCTCGAGCAGCTGCTCGCGCTGCCCCGGCTCTACCGGCTGCCCGCGGTCGCGGGCACCTGGGAGCCGAGGGCGCGGGCGAACCTGGCCGCCGAGATCAGCCTGCTGCGGGCCCGCGCGGCTTCCGGACCCGCAACCCCGCCGCCAGCAGCCGGCTGAGCAGCTCCCGGCACTCGACCGGCGTCGCCCCGGCCGAGACCGCGACGTCGTACAGGTCCTCCGGGACGTCGTAGTGGTCGCCCTGGAACGCCCGCCGCGGGATGCCCAGCTCGACCTCGACGAAGGCGTGCAGCTCCTCGTAGGACACGTCGCTGACCAGGTGCGACCAGCGTCGGCCCCGCCACGGCCACACGGGGGTGTCGATCAGCACGGTCACCGTGCCAGTCTGCCCGCCATGGCGCCCGAGCACCCGGAAGTCCAGGTCTCGCCGATCTTCCCGGTCACCGACCTGCCCCGGGCGCTGGCGCACTACGCCGCCCTGGGCTGGTCGGTGTCGGCCCACGACGACGGCTACGGCTTCGCGGCGTGGGCCGGGGTCGAGCTGCACCTCGTCGTCACGGAGGGGCACGACCCGCTGCGCACCGCGGCTGCCGCCTACCTGCACGTGCCCGACGCCGACGCCCTCGCGCAGCGCTGGGCCGGCGTCCCGCGGACGACCACCCCGGTCGACACGGACTACGGCCTGCGCGAGGGCGCGCACGTCGACCCGGACGGCAACCTGCTCCGTTTCGGCTCCCCGCTACCGTCGGCCCGGTGACCACCGAGATCCGCTGGGGCGTCGTCGGGCCGGGCCGCATCGCGGAGAGCGTGCTGCCGGACTTCGCGCACGTCCCGGACGCCCGCGTCGTGGCCGTCGCCTCCCGGTCCCAGGACCGCGCCGACGCGTTCGCCGCCCGGCACGGCATCGACCGCGCGCACGGCTCGTACGCCGCGATCCTCTCCGACCCGGACGTCGACGTCCTGTACGTCGCGACCCCGCACGCCCAGCACGCCGCCTTCGCCGCCGCCGCCCTGCGCGCGGGGAAGGCCCTGCTGGTGGAGAAGTCGTTCACCGCCACTCCCGCGGGGGCCCGCGGGGTCGTCGCCCTCGCCCGCGAGACCGGCGTCTTCGCCATGGAGGCGATGTGGACCCGCTTCCAGCCGGCGGTCGTCGCGCTGCGCGAGCTGGTCGCCGACGGCGCGATCGGCGAGGTGCGCTCGGTGCAGGCCGACCTCGGCGTCGCCCGCGAGTACGACCCGGCCGACCGGCTCTTCGCCCTCGAGCTCGGCGGGGGCGCGCTGCTCGACCTGGGCGTCTACGTCGTCTCCTTCGCCCAGATGCTGCTCGGGACGCCGGACACCCGTGACGGCCACCGGCTCGCGCTACGAGACCGGCGCCGACGCCGAGGCCGGCCTGCTGCTGGGATACGACGACGGCAGGAGCGCCACGCTGCTCACGTCGTTGCGGCAGGCGCTGCCCGGCCAGGCGCGGGTGTTCGGGACGACGGGCTGGATCGACGTCCTCCCGCGATTCCACCACCCGGCCACGATCGTGCTGCACCGCGCCGGCGCGGAGCCCGAGACGATCACCCGCCCCCCGGCCGGCGCCGGGTACTCCCACGAGCTGATCGAGGTGGTCGAGTGCCTGCGCGCCGGCCGCACCGAGAGCGCGGTGATGCCGCTGGCCGACACGCTCGCCGTCCAGGACGTGCTGGGCCGGGCCGCGGACCAGCTCGGGGTACAGCACGCCGAGGACCCGGACTTCTAGCCCTTCGGCACGGGGACCGGCCACGCGGCGCCGGTCGCCTGCTCGGCGGTGGGCACGCGGGTCGTCGTCCCCCCGGCCCGGCGGACGGCGTCGGCGAAGCGCACCGCATCGATGACGGCGTTGCAGCCCGGATCGTTGTTGAAGTACACGAGGACGTCGGCGTCGCCGTAGGTGCCGACCACCCGCTCGGCCCAGAGCTCCAGGGTCTGCGCGCGGTACCCCCAGCCCTCGAAGCCGTGGTGGAAGCGCAGGTAGCCCCACTCGGCGGTGCGCCACAGCGGGGCGATCGGCTGCTCGTCGCGGTCGGCCCAGCACAGCGCGGCTCCGTAGCGCTCCAGCAGCGCGCGGACCTCGTCGGTCCACCACGACTCGTGCCGCGGCTCGACCGCCACCCGCGTGCCGGGCGGGAACTGCGCGAGGCACTCGCGCAGCAGCTCGGGATCGGCCTTCAGCGTGGGCGGCAGCTGCAGCAGGATCGTGTCGAGCTTGTCGCCCAGGCCCGCCGCGCGCTCCATCAGCCGGCCGACCGGCTCCTCGGGCTCGCGCAGCCGCTTCATGTGGGTGAGGAACCGGCTGGCCTTGACCGCCCACCGGAACTCCGGCGGGGTGCGGTCGCGCCACTGCTCGAAGGTCGCCCGCTCGGGCAGCCGGTAGAAGGCGTTGTTGCTCTCGACGGTGGCGAAGTGCTCGACGTAGTGCTCGAGCCACAGCCGCTGGGCGAGCTTCGGCGGGTAGAAGGCGCCGCGCCAGTCGCGGTACTGCCACCCCGACGTCCCGATGATCACCGTCACCGACGCCGCCTACCCGGCGCGACCGGCTGCGACGCCTCCGCCGCACAAGGGCCCGTCGTCCCCAACTGCGGGGAAGTTGGCCCCTCGGGCACCGCTGAGAGCCCTGTTTCCCCGCAGTTGCGCGGGAGGCAGGGCCCGGGAACGCCGACAGGGGCGGCCCGCTCGGAAGCGGACCGCCCCTGCCGGGCAGTGCGTTGTGCCAGGGGGCTGGACTCAGAAGTCCATGCCGCCCATGCCACCCATGTCGCCGGCGCCGGCGGCCGGGGCGTTCTTCTCCGGCTTGTCGGCGATGACGGCCTCGGTGGTGAGGAAGAGCGCCGCGATGGAGGCGGCGTTCTGCAGCGCGGAGCGGGTCACCTTGGCGGGGTCGATGATCCCGGCGGCGATCAGGTCCACGTACTCGCCGGTGGCGGCGTTGAGGCCGTGCCCGGTGTCGGAGTTGCGGACCTTCTCCGCCACGACGCCGCCCTCGAGGCCGGCGTTGACGGCGATCTGCTTCAGCGGCGCCTCGAGCGCGACGCGCACGATGTTGGCACCGGTGGCCTCGTCACCCTCGAGCTCGAGCTTGTCGAACGCGACAGCCGTGGCCTGCGCGAGAGCGACGCCACCACCGGCGACGATGCCCTCCTCGACGGCGGCCTTGGCGTTGCGCACGGCGTCCTCGATGCGGTGCTTGCGCTCCTTGAGCTCGACCTCGGTCGCGGCGCCGGCCTTGATGACGGCGACGCCACCGGCCAGCTTGGCCAGGCGCTCCTGCAGCTTCTCGCGGTCGTAGTCGGAGTCCGACTTCTCGATCTCGGCGCGGATCTGGTTGACCCGGCCCTGGATCTGGTCGGCGTCCCCGGCACCCTCGACGATCGTCGTCTCGTCCTTGGTGACGACGACCTTGCGGGCGCGGCCGAGCAGCTCGAGGTCGGCGTTGTCGAGCTTGAGGCCGACCTCCTCGCTGATGACCTGGCCACCGGTGAGGATGGCGATGTCGGTCAGCATGGCCTTGCGGCGGTCACCGAAGCCCGGGGCCTTGACGGCGACGGACTTGAAGGTGCCACGGATCTTGTTCACGACCAGGGTCGCGAGGGCCTCGCCCTCGACGTCCTCGGCGATGATCGCCAGCGGCTTGCCCGACTGCATGACCTTCTCCAGCAGCGGGAGCAGGTCCTTGACGGTGCTGATCTTCGAGTTGACGACGAGCACGTACGGGTCGTCGAGGACGGCCTCCATGCGCTCGGTGTCGGTCACGAAGTAGGGCGAGATGTAGCCCTTGTCGAAGCGCATGCCCTCGGTGAGCTCGAGCTCGAGGCCGAAGGTGTTGCTCTCCTCGACGGTGATGACGCCTTCCTTGCCGACCTTGTCCATCGCCTCGGCGATGAGCTCGCCGATGGCCGGGTCAGCGGCGGAGATCGAGGCGGTGGCCGCGATCTGCTCCTTGGTCTCGACGTCCTTGGCGGTCGAGAGGAGGTACTCGCTGACCGACGCGACGGCGGCCTCGATGCCCTTCTTCAGGGCCATCGGGTTGGCGCCGGCGGCGACGTTGCGCAGACCCTCGCGCACGAGCGCCTGGGCCAGCACGGTGGCGGTGGTCGTGCCGTCACCCGCGACGTCGTCGGTCTTCTTGGCGACCTCCTTGACGAGCTCGGCCCCGATCTTCTCCCACGGGTCCTCGAGCTCGATCTCCTTGGCGATGCTCACACCATCGTTGGTGATGGTGGGCGCGCCCCACTTCTTCTCAAGAACGACGTTCCGGCCACGGGGGCCGAGGGTCACCTTGACGGCGTCGGCGAGGGTGTTCATGCCCCGCTCGAGGCCGCGGCGCGCCTCTTCGTTGAACGCGATCATCTTGGCCATGTGGTGATGTCCTCCGAGCATGGATCGCTGCACGGCCGGGTGGGTGCCCGCGACGGACGACACCGGGGGACGCGGACTCCCTTGCGTCCGCGCGCCAGTGCCTCACCGTTCCGACCTGATTGGCACTCGGGAGCCCCGAGTGCCAGAAACGAGTCTGGCACTCGACCCTGGCGAGTGCAAGGAGGGGTCCCCCGGAACGCCGGAGGCCCGGCCCCTCGCGGGGACCGGGCCTCCGGGTCGTGCCGGCGTTCTCAGGCGCTGCGCACCGCGTCGGCCTGCGGGCCCTTGGCCCCCTGGACGACCTCGAACTCGACGCGCTGGCCCTCGTCGAGGGACTTGTAGCCGTCCATCTGGATGGCCGAGTAGTGGACGAAGACGTCCTGGCCGCCGTCGACGGCGATGAAGCCGAAGCCCTTCTCGGCGTTGAACCACTTCACGGTGCCCTGTGCCACGTGTGCTCCCACGTTTCGTGCATGCGGTCGTCCCATCCTGATGAACGGACGAGGTCTCGCTCTTCCGCCCGCGAACACGAACATGGAGGTCGAACCGGGCGGAAAGGTACAGCAGAGTGACGTGGCACACACGCATTTCGGGCACGACTCGTTGCCGGATCCGGCGAACGGTGTCACCTGAACCGGTGACACCGTCCGCGGTCAGCCGATCAGACCGGCCTGGCGGGCCGACTTCAGCGAGGGCTCGACGGTGTGCGTCGGGCCGACGACCGGCTCCAGCGGGTCGAGGGTCTTGAGCCCCTCCCCGGTGTTGAGGACGACGGTCTCCTTCGCCGGGTCCAGCCGCCCGTTCCCCACCAGCTGCCGCAGCACGGCGACGGTGACGCCGCCCGCGGTCTCGGCGAAGACGCCGGTGGTGCGGGCGAGGTCGCGGATGCCCTGGACGATCTCGTCGTCGCCCACCCGGCCCACGGCGCCCCCGGTGCGGCGGATCGCGTCGAGCGCGTACGGGCCGTCGGCGGGGTTGCCGATGTTGAGCGACTTGGCGATCCCGGTCGGCTTGACCGGCTTCACGACGTCCCAGCCGTTGTCGAAGGCCGTGGCGATCGGGTCGCAGCCGGCCGACTGCGCGCCGAAGATCGTCCACTCGGTGGCCTCGACGATGCCGGCGGCGGTGAGCTCGCGGAAGGCCTTGTCCACCTTGGTGAGCAGCGAGCCCGAGGCCATCGGGATGACGACCTGCGCGGGGATCCGCCAGCCCAGCTGCTCGGCCAGCTCGTAGCCCATCGTCTTGGAGCCCTCGGCGTAGTAGGGCCGCACGTTCTGGTTGACGAAGGCGGTGTCCTCGAACTCGTCGGTCTCGGCGAGCTCGCTGGTCAGCCGGTTGACGTCGTCGTAGGAGCCGTCGACGGCGACCAGCGTCTGCCCGTACACCGCCGACTGCACGATCTTGCCCGGCTCCAGGTCGGAGGGGACGAACACGAACGAGGGCAGACCCATGCGCGCGGCGTGCGCGGCCACGGAGTTGGCCAGGTTGCCGGTCGAGGCGGCGGCGATCTTCGTGTAGCCCAGCCCCTTGGCCGCGGTGGCGGCGAGGCTGACCACGCGGTCCTTGAAGGAGTGCGTGGGGTTGGCCGAATCGTCCTTCACCCAGAGCCCGCCGGTGAGGCCCAGCTCCTCGGCCAGCCGGTCGGCGCGGACCAGCGGCGTCATCCCCGGGTCGAGCGAGACGCGGGAGGCCGGGTCCTGGCCGACCGGCAGCAGCGCGACGTAGCGCCAGATGTTCTGCGGCCCCGCCTCGATCTGCTCCCGGGTCACCGCCTTCATCAGCTCGGGGTCGTAGTCGACCTCCAGCGGCCCGAAGCACTCGGCGCAGGCGTGCTCGGCGATGAGACCGAAGGTGGCGCCGCAGTTGCGGCAGATCAGCCCGCGCGCGGGGCAGGGCGGCACCGGGCCACCGGCGTGCGAGTCGGCCTGGAGAGAACCGGGAGCGGTCAGAGTCATGCGACGACTACCTCCTCATCTTCCCCGCGTCGGGCCGTCGAGCCGCGCGGGACGGAATTGGCACCTCCCGCTGCAGACGTGCGCGCAGTCGGCGGTTGCCGGGGCTTCATCGGGCCGTGTCCCTCTGCCCCTCTGGATGAGTGAACGACCGAACTCTACCCACCGGGCGGCCGGTAGCGAGCGGCGGACAGGATGGGGCGCGTGGCAGCACGCATCGTCTACACCGATCTCGACGGCACGATGGTGGGGCCGCGGGGGTCGTTCTGGCACACCGCCGGCCGCGATCTGACCGCCGACCCGGCGACGGCGCTGCTGGAGCTGCACCGCGCCGGGATCCCGTTGGTGCTGGTCAGCGGCCGGACGCTGGACCAGGTGGTGGAGGCCGGCCGGATCTTCGCCGCCGACGGCGCGATCGCCGAGCTGGGCGCGACGGTCAGCTGGGACGGCGGCCGGGAGCGCCGGCAGCTCACCGGCGAGCTGCCCGCCGAGCACGAGGGGCGCACGCCCATGGAGGCCATGGCCGCGCTCGGCGTCGTCGAGGAGTTGATGGCAGCGCACCCCGGCCGGCTGGAGTGGCACGCGCCGTGGCACGCCACGCACGAGACCGACGCGCTGCTCCGCGGCCGGGTGGACGCCCGCGCCGTCGACACCTGGCTGGCCGAGCGCGGCCTGGGCTGGCTGACCCTCAACGACAACGGCGCGATCCAGCGGACGTCGCGGATGACGCTGGCCCCCGATCCCGCG
Source organism: Blastococcus sp. TML/C7B (assembly GCF_016612845.1). Lineage (NCBI taxonomy): Bacteria > Bacillati > Actinomycetota > Actinomycetes > Geodermatophilales > Geodermatophilaceae > Blastococcus > Blastococcus sp. TML/C7B. The sequence continues at coordinate 467,753 of NZ_JAEOAA010000001.1, forward strand.
CCGCCGCGGGTCTACCACCTCATGCCGCGCGGGATCTCCAAGGGCGCCGCCATCGCCTGGGACCTCGAGCGCCGCGGCATCGACCCGGCCGACGCGGTGGCGATCGGCGACAGCACCAGCGACCTGGACATGGCCGCCGCCGTCGGCCGGCTGTGGATCACCGCCAACGGCGCGGCGGTCGACGGGATGGCCGACCGGATCGCCGCCGTCCCGAACGCCGCGGTGACCGGGGCGCCCATGGGCGAGGGCTGGGCGCAGGCGGTGCGGGCGAGCCTCTGAGCGCGCGGGTCACCGGTCCAGCGGCCGCACGACCCGGCGGCACCGGCGGCAGGCCGCCGTCCCGTCGGGACGCAGCGGGCCGAAGCGGTGCCCGCGCCACCAGCAGACCAGGCGCGCACGCACCGTGCTGGGCGGGGTCACGCCGGGCAAGCTAGCTGGTCACGTCGCGGCGGGCGAAGGCGCGGAAGCCCAGCGCGGTGAACAGCGCCGCGTAGACCAGGGACTGCACGACGCCGCGGAACAGGTCGCCGTCCTGGACCGGGGTCTGCAGCAGGTCGACCCAGGCGAACTCGCCGGCGGTCGGGAACCAGTCGCGCAGCGAGCCCAGCTGCTCGACCTGGTCGAGGATGGCGAAGACGAACATGGTGAACACCGCGCCGCCGACGGCGGCCAGCGGCGCATCGGTGATCGTGGAGAACCAGAACGCCAGGGTGCCCACGACCAGCAGGTGGACGGCGAGGTAGCCGAGCATCCCGGCCCAGCCGCACGAACCCCTCCCCCTGCGCCAGCGTCACGCCGATCGGGGTCTCGACGGCGCCGAACCCGAAGGCGATCGAGCCGGCCACCACCGCGACGGCGGTGAGCGTCAGCAGCGCACCCACCGACAGCACCAGCGCGGCCAGCCACTTCTGCCGGAGCAGCCGCATCCGCGGCACCGGCGTCGCGAGCGTGTAGCGCAGCGCGCCCCACTGCGCCTCGCTGGCCACGGTGTCGCCGAAGAACAGCGCGAAGACGACGACGAGGAAGAAGCCGGTGGTCGCGAAGAGCACGAACAGGGTGAAGTTCAGCCCGCTGGCGGTGGCGACGTCGACCAGGTTGATCCGGTCGTTCCCGCGGGCGTTCTCGCTCGCCCCCAGCTGCAGCGCGGCGATGAGCAGCAGCGGCAGCGCGGCCATGAGCGCCAGCACGCCGAGCGTCCGGCGCCGGGCGAACTGGCGGCGCAGCTCGACGGTCAGCCGCAGCGTGCGCGAGGGCCGGTAGCCCTGGACCGCGCCGCTGGCCTGGACCCCCGGGGCAGAAATGGCCATTTCTGCCCTGTCGTCGGTGCTCATGACTCCCCCACCAGCGCCAGGAAGGCGTCCTCGAGCCGGCGCCGCGGCGTGAACTGGTCGACCGCGATGCCGGCCGCCACCAGCGCCTGCAGCGCCGCGGCGCGGCCGTGGCCGTCCAGGTCGGCCACGAGCCCGTCGTCGGTCCGCGCGGCGGTCACCCCGGGCAGGCCCTCCAGGACGGCGATCGCCCGGTCGGTGTCGGCCTCGGCCACCCCGACGAGCACCGCGCCGCCCACGCCGACGATCTCCTCGACCGTGCCCTGCGCGATCTTCCGGCCCTTCGCCATGACGACGACGTGGCTGCAGGTCTGCTCGATCTCGCTGAGCAGGTGGCTGGAGACGATGACCGTGCGCCCGGTCGCGGCGTAGGAGCGCAGCACCTCGCGCATCGCGTGGATCTGCGGCGGGTCAAGCCCGTTGGTCGGCTCGTCGAGCACCAGCAGGTCGGGGAGCCCGAGCATCGCCTGGGCGATCGCGACGCGCTGCCGCATGCCCTGGCTGTACCGGCGGACCGGCCGGTCGAGCGCGGCACCGAGGCCCGCGACCTCGATCGCCTCCTCCATGTGCGCATCCTCCGCCGGGCGGCCGGTCGCGGCCCAGTACAGCCGGAGGTTCTCCCGGCCGGACAGGTGCGGCAGCAGGCCGGTGCCCTCGACGAACGAGCCCAGCCGGGACAGCACCGGGGCGCCCGGGCCGGCGGCGTGACCGAAGACGCTGATCCGCCCCTCCGTCGGCCGGATGAGCCCCATCAGCATGCGCAGCGACGTCGTCTTGCCCGCGCCGTTCGGGCCGAGCAGGCCCAGCACCTGTCCCCGGCGGACCTCGAAGGAGAGGTCGCGGACGGCGACGAACCCGTCGCCGTAGGCCTTGGTCACGCCCTCGAAGCGCAGCGGCACGTCCTCGCCGCCCGGCTCCACCGCGTTGACCCGGCGGTCGCGGCGCCGCGCGAGCAGCACCGCGGCGCCCCACCCGAGCAGCCCGAGGGCGGCGAGCGCGCCGAGCAGCACCCACCAGCGGCCGGCGCCACCGGCCGCCTCGGTGCGCCCCTCGACCCGGGGCACGCTCACGCCGGCCGCGGGGTCGGCGAGCGCCACCGAGTGGACGGCGGGCTCGACGGGGACGGCGAATCCCTGGTCGGTGGAGGAGACGACCAGCCGCATCACGTGGCCGGCCTCGAACCGGTGCACGAACGCCGGCAGGGTCACCTCGACGCGGGTGGGGGCCGCCGGGTCCGCAGACAGGCCGGTGAGCCGCACCGGCGCGACCAACCGGGCCGGCAGCGTCGTCGACCCGTCGGGGCCGACGTCGTACAGCTTGGCGAAGAGGGTGGCCGAGCCGCCGGCCGACGACACGTCCAGCGCCACCGACGGAGCGCCGACCACCTCGACCGCGCTGTCCAGCGGTGCGGTCTCGAAGCGCGCGGACTGGCCGGGGATCTCCAGCGTCGAACCACCGAGCGCCGCGGTCAGCGCGCCCAGCCCCGGCACCGTGGTGAGCGCGGCGGGCGTGCCGCCGGCCGGGTTGGCGACGGGCTGGAGCGCGCCGCCGAGCGCGAACGAGGTCCGCCGCACCGGCTCGGCCCCGTCCAGCCCCGGGTAGGCGTCGGCGGTCACCGTGCGGCTGCTGCCCTGGACCCGGCCGACGGTGCCCGCCGTCCCGAGCCCGGTGGGGGCGGGGAACTCGAAGCCGGCCGTACCGCCGTCGCGGCCGCGCAGGTGGACGTCGAACCAGTCCGCGACCTGGGCCCGCAGCTCCCCGGCGAGGCGGTCCGACGCCGGGGCGTCGTGCCCGCCCGCGTACCAGACGACCTTCACCGGGGTGCCGTTCGCGGCGATGCCGCGGGCGTTGGCGTCGGCCTGGCCGAGCCCGAAGAGCGAGTCCTGGGTGCCCTGGACCAGCAGCGTGGGCGCGGTGATCCGGTCGAGCACGCCGGCCGGGCTGCCCCGGTCCAGCACGGCGGCCGCCTCGGGCGTGAGCACGCCGGTGGCGGCGGCGGACTCGTAGGCCGCGCACACCTCCGGGCGGAAGCGGCCGCAGGTCAGGGCCTGCGTGACGTCCTCGACGTCGACGTCGGCGGGCGCGGGACCGTCCCCGCCCGCTCCCCCGAGCAGGTCGAGCAGGCCGCCGGACGGCGCCGCCCCGAGCCCGAAGAAGAGCCCGGACCACAGCCGCTTGTAGACGCCGGACCCGTCGCCCTGGGGGGTGGCGGCCGGCGTGCCGCCGGGCACCTCGCCGAGCTGGGAGGGGAACAGCGCCGAGGTGAGCGAGTGCCAGGTGATCTGCGGTGCGATCGCGTCGATGCGGTCGTCGTAGGCGGCGCCGAGCAGGGCCAGCGCACCGCCGTACGAGGCGCCGGCGACGCCGACCCGCGGGTCGCCGTCGGCGTCCTGGACGACGTCGTCGCGCTCGGCGAGGACGTCGATCAGCGCGGAGAGGTCGGCGACCTCGTAGCGGGGGTCGTCCAGCCCGATCAGGCCGGTGCTCTCGCCGAACCCGCGCGCCGAGAAGGTGAGGACGACGTAGCCGCGCTCGGCCAGCGCCTGGGCGTCGTCGGCCACCGACTCCTTGCTGCCGCCGAAGCCGTGCGCCAGCACCACGGCCGGGGCCGGGCGGTCGGTCGCCGGGAGGTGGAGCGTGGTGTCGAGCTCGACGGCGTCGGCACCGGAGCCCGCCGGGACCCGCGCCTCCTCGGTGCGCACCTCGTCGGCCGCCGCCGCGGGGGCGGTGCCGACGACGAGGCCGGAGACCAGCAGGGGCAGCAGGACGGCGAGCGCACCCCGGGCGCCGGAGCGCGGGCGCACGGGCCCGCGGGAGCGACGCACGAAGCGGCCAACGGACGACGCGCGGTGGGGGTTCCGCGCGCCGCTCGCGGCTGGGGTCAGGGCTTCCAGTCGCCGGCGGCGACGATGACCAGGCTCGGCGTGGTGACCTCGGCGGGCAGCTCGAAGAACCGCGGCGCCGGGCCCGCCAGCTGGGGGAACTGCTCGACCAGCTGGAGTGCGGCCTGGTACTGGGTGTCGTCGCCCTCGGTGTAGAAGACGGTGCTGGCCGAGACGTCGTCGCCCTCGTAGGCGCCGACGCCCGCGGACTCCCAGCCGCCGGCCTCGACGACGCCGGAGATCTTCGCGGCCAGGCCGGTGACGGTGGTGGCGTTGAGCGTCACCAGGGGCACGCGGACCGGGGTGGTGACGGTCGGCTCGACCGGGGCGGCGTCGATCTCGAGCTCCGGCAGCGGGGCCAGGGGCGCGATCGGCGCGACGGGGGCCGGCGTCGTCGCGGTGGAGGCGCCGGCCTCGCTCGTCTGCGGCGAGGTGAACTGGTAGACGCCCAGCACGCCGAGCGCGACGACGGCCATGGCGACCAGGCCCGTGGCGACGCGGCGGGGCGCGCGGCGGGGCTCCTCGTCGAGCAGCGCGACCCCGCTGTCCTTGGCGGCCTTGAGGCGGGCGGCCTCGGCGGCCTGCCGCTCGGCGCGCAGCGCGGCGCGGCCGCCGACGGGGCGGGCGGGCGAGCGCTCGGCGCGGGGGGCCGGGATCTCCTCGGAGAAGTTCCCGATGTCGGAGAGGTCCTCGTCGCGGGCGTCCGCGTCGCGGCGGGTGACCGAGCGCTCGGGGATGGCGGTGGTGGCCGGGGCCGCGGCGACGGCGGGAGCGGGCGGCTGGTCGGCCGGCTGGTCACCGGAGCGGGAGGGCTTGGTCCAGTCGCCGTAGCGGGAGTCGGAGGCGCCGGCGGTCTGCCGCGGGAGGCGCGGGGCGGGCTCTCCGGTGCGGAGGCCGGTGGGGCCGGTGCTGGAGGCCAAGGGCTCGGCGTCCGCGGTCCAGATGCTCTTGCGGCGGGCGGCGGCCGCCTCGGCGGCGCGCAGGCTCTCGGCCAGCGGGCCGGCGGTCACCGGCCCGGCCGCGCGGGGGGCGGCGGACACCGGAGCGGCGGACACCGGGGCAGCGGGCGCCGGGGCGGCGGCCGGTCGGCCGGAGGCCGGGACGGGGGGCAGCGGGAGTCGCGAGCGGGACATCTGGCCGGGGGCGTCCCCGGGGCGGTTGGCCACGGCGGCAGCGGTGGGACGGCGCGACGGGGCGGCGTCGAGGCGGGCGCGCTCGCGGCCCGGGGCGGTCGGGGGGTCGCTCAGGCCGGCGTCCGGGACCCCCCGCCACAGCGCATCGGGCGCGTCGGTCCGACGCCGTCCACCGATGACGGGAGAGCCCGTTCCGTCACTGCCTGATCCCGCGTGCCTGCCCACGGTGACCGAATCTAATGCTTGTAACTCTCCTTGCCCAGAACCCGGGACGGACGCGTCCGTTGCCGCGCCGCCCGCACCCGGCGCAGCCGCCGGACGAGCAGGGGATCCGCCGCCAGGGCGGCCGGACGGTCGACCAGCGCGTTGAGCACCTGGTAGTAGCGGGTCGGGCTCAGCTCGAAGTGATCGCGGATCGCCGTCTCCTTGGCGCCGGGCACCCGCCACCACTGCCGCTCGAACGCCAGCATCTCCTGCTCGCGCGCCGAGAGATCCGGCCCGCCGACCTGCGACGACACGGCCGCGGGCGCCTCGGCGGCGTCGTCCTCCGCGCCCGCGGCGGGCGCCGCGGAGAGGTCGGTGCTCATGCTCGGTGCAGCTCCTCCCGGACCCGGCGGCCCGTGGTCCGGGCGGCTCGGGAGGAACGCTAGCGGCGACCTCCGACAGTTCCGGGCGCCTCCCGCGGCGCTGCGGCGGAGGGCGGCGGAGGTCACAACCCGGCGGGCGCGACCTCCGGAACCGACCGGCGTGTCCCTGCACGGGCGTGTCGCAGGGTGTCCGCCGTGAAGACCGCCAGCGCCACCCAGACGATGGCGAAACCGGCCAGCCGCGCCGGCGGCATCGGCTCGTCGTAGACGAAGACGCCGACCGACAACTGCATCAGCGGCGTGACGTACTGGAGCAGCCCGACGGTCGACAGCGGGATGCGCCGGGCCGCGGCGGCGAACAGCAGCAGCGGGACGGCGGTGGCGATCCCGGAGCTCACCAGCAGCAGCGCCTGGCCCGTGCCGGCGGAGCCGAAGGTCCCCGACCCGTCGGCGTGCAGGAAGGCCAGGAACCCGAGGGCGGGCAGCGTGACCAGCGCCGTCTCGATCAGCAGCCCGGGCGCGGCCTCCACGCGGACCAGCTTCTTCATCAGCCCGTAGAGGCCGAAGCTGGCCGCGAGCCCCAGCGCGATCCACGGTGGCCGGCCGTAGTCGACGGTCAGCACGGCGACCGCGACCGCCGCGATGCCGACGGCGACCCACTGCAGCCGGCGCAACTGCTCGCCGAAGACGACCACGCCGAGCAGGACGCTCACCAGCGGGTTGATGAAGTAGCCGAGCGAGGTCTCGACGACGTGCCCGGAGTTCACCCCGTAGACGAAGATCAGCCAGTTCGCCGCGATCAGCACCGCGGCCCCGGCGAGGACGAGCACCGTGCGCCGGTCGGTGACCGCGGCGCGGACGTGACCCCAGCGACGGGCCGCGGTCAGCAGCAGCGCGACGAACAGCAGGGACCAGACCACGCGGTGCGCGACGATCTCGACGCCGCCCGCCGGTTCCAGCAGCGGGAAGTACAGCGGGAACAGGCCCCACATCGAGTAGGCGGCCAGCCCGGAGGCCACTCCCAGGCGACGGTCGTCCACGGGCCGCCACCGTACGCCCGGCGCGCCTACCGTCGGAGGCGTGCACGCAGAACGGCCCAACCCGGCGCAGTGGGTCTGGTATGCGCTCGGCGGCGGCCTCCCCCGGCGGCTCTCGCCGTGGGTGCTGGCCGACACGACCCGGCGCACCTGGATCTGGCGGCACTTCACGCGGGCGGTCGTGCAGATGCTGCCGTTGATCGCGCTCTGCCTGATCGTTCCGCCGGTCGCGCTGTCCTACCGGCTGTCGGCCGCGTTCGGCGGGCTGCTCATCGGGCTGCTCTTCTCGATGGCCTTCATGACCGAGACGATCGAGCACCGGGTCGTGAAGGCCGGCTACCCGCCGGGGACGGCGGCCCGGGTGCGCGAGGAGCGCGCCGAGCGGGACCGCATCGAGCGCAGGGCGCGCTACCGCCGGGACGGCGCCGGCAGCTTCGACTGAGCCGGTCGCCCGGGCATCGAGCCGACGAGGGGACTTGAACCCCTAACCGCCCGATTACAAGTCGGGTGCGCTACCAATTGCGCCACGTCGGCGGGACATGGGACAGGTCCCCCGACCAGCATAGGGAGCGTGCAGCGCACCGTTCAGGGGCGCGCGTCCAGCACCAGGTTGAACGGGGTCTCGGTGGCCCGCCGCACACGGGTGAACCCGGCCTCGCCGAGCAACGACGCGAGCCGCGCCTCGCCGGCCTGCGCGCCGAGCGCCGTCCCCGGTTCGCCGCTCTTCGAGTGCGCCACGCAGATCACCGTGGATGCCCCGTAGAAGAGCCGGCCGACGGGGTTGAGGTTGTCTTCCAGCCGGTCACCGGCGAACGGCTCGACCAGGAGGAACACGCCGTCGTCGGCGAGCGCCTCCCGGACGTGCCGGGCGGCGCCGAGCGGGTCGGGCATGTCGTGGAGCGCATCGAAGACGGCGACCAGGTCGTAGCCCTCGCCGGGGAAGGACGCGGCGCTGGCCACCTCGAAGGAGACCCGGCCGTCGAGCCCGGCGTCCGCGGCCCGTTTGCGCGCCTGCTCGATCGACGGCTCGTGGTAGTCGAAGCCGACGACGCGGGACTCCGGGTAGGCCTGCGCGAGCAGCAGCGTCGAGGAGCCGTGACCGCAGCCGATGTCGGCGACGTCCGCCCCCGCCCGGAGCCGGTCCTCGACGCCGTCGAGCGCGGGGATCCACGAGGAGACCAGGTTCGCCACGTACCCGGGGCGGAAGAAGCGCTCGGTGCCCTCGAACAGCATCGGGTCCTGGGCGTGCCAGGGGAAACCGTCACCGGCGCGGAAGGCCTCGGTGATCGTGTCGAGGTTGACGCCGGCCGCCAGCGGGATGAGGAAGGCGGCGGCCGCCTGCATGCCGGCCGGGTCCGCGAGCACGAAGGCCTGCTCCTCGGTCAGCGAAAACGTCCCGTCCGCGGGGTCGTAGGTCACGTAGCCGCCGGCCGCCTGCGTGGACAGCCACTCGCGCACGTACCGCTCGTCGACGCCCGCCTCGCGGGCGACCTCCGCCGGCCCGGCCGGCATCACCGCCAGCAGCGCCCGGTAGAGCCCGAGCCGGTCGCCGATGACCGCCCCCAGCGCCTGGAAGCTGGCCCCCACGTCGACGACGAACCGCCCGAGCAGCTCGTTCATCCTGGCCTCGTCCACGGTCATGGCGACTCCCAGCGGAGGAGCGGACCCCGTGGCGGTCCACTGTCCCGCCGGGTGGCGGCCCGGTGCCAGGGACGCAGGTCCCTACGCCGGCCGCCACCGGTAGCGGACGTCGGGCTCGCGCTCCTCGTTGCCCGACCCGTCGGTGCGCTCGACGGCGACGAACCCGTGCCGCTCGTAGAACCGCTGCGCGGGGCGGTTGACCCGGAAGGTCCACAGCTCCAGCCCACCGGGGTAGCGCTCCTGCGCCAGCGCCACGCACCGATCGCCGATCCCCCGGCCGCGGGACGCCGGCGCGAGGTAGAGCTGGTCGATCCACCCCGGGGAGAGCGCGAGGACGCCGACGACCGCGCCGCCGCTCTCGGCCACCCAGGTGTCCTCCCCCGGCACGACGACGTCGCGGATCCACCGCCGGACGTCGTCGTCGCCGTGCGCCCGGCGCACGGTGGGCAGCGCGGCGGCGAAGGAGCTCAGCCAGACCTCCGCGACGTCCGCGGCGTCGGCCGCCCGGGCGCGGCGCAGGACCACGTCGTCGGCCGTCATGCGGAGCAGGCTGCACCGGTCCGCAGCGGGGCGCGACCGGTTTCCGGCCGCGGGTCAGGCGGCCTCGGTGCCCGCCGCCGGGTGGTCGCGGACGTGCTCCGCCGGATCGTCTGGCCGCCTCCGGGCCGCCGGCCAGCCACCGCGCCACGCCCGCCGGGTCGCGCCGCTCCAGCTCGTCGAGGAGCTCCTCCCGCCGCGCCACGACCGCCCGCCGCACGACCGGGTCCAGGCGGGCGTCGAGCAGTGCGGTGCTGCGCACCCACTCCTCGCCCAGGGCGGGTGTGCTCAACCCGCCCACCGGCGGCACGAGGAGCGCCGATCCGGCAGGCGCGGGACGACGGGCGGGGGTGGGGCGGGCCGACACGGGACGGGGACGCGTGGCCGCGTGCGGCGGGTCCTCGGCGCGGTGCAGCCGCACCGCCAGCACGACGGCCCCGACCACGGCACCGGTGAGGACGGCGACCAGACCACCGGCCAGCGCGGCGGTCCCGGCGAGCACCAGCAGCACCCCGGCCGTCCAGCCGGCCGCCCGGGGGCCCGCGTCGACGGCCGTCCCCCGCTGCGCGCCGCCCGCCTCCCGGACCACCCCGGCGCTGGTGACCCCGACCACCGCCGCCACGACCAGCACCGAGACCAGGCCCGGCACGCCGAGCGCCAGAGCACCCACCACCGCCAGGACGGCGCCGACGGGGACGGCGACCACGAGGGCCGACCGGAGGAACGGAGCGGGCACGGGCGGCCTCCGCGGTGCGCCGGGACGGGAACGGCGCCCGCAGCGGGCGCCGGTGCGGGCGCACTACCCCCGCCCCGCCCGTTATGCACGGGCTCCCGGGGTGTCGCGCAGCGCCCGGGTCGGAGCCGACGCGGCCGCCGGGCAGGATCCACGCCCGTGGGCTCCTCCGTCGTCGACCCGGACCTCCGGCTGGCCCTCGTCCTCGTCGCGCTGACCGCCCTGGCCGCCACGGCCGGTCACCTCTCCGGCCTCGGCGAGGGGCGGCCGATCCTCGTCGCGGCGGTCCGCGCCACGGTGCAGCTGGCCGCGGTCTCGGCGGTCCTGCTCGCCGTCGTCGGGTCGTTGCTGCTGTCCGCGGCGTTCGTCCTGCTCATGACCGGCCGTCGCCGCGGTCACCGCCGCCGGGCGGGTGACCGGGCGGCCGCTGCGCTCCCCCGGCGCGCGCGAGCGGCTGCTGTCCACCGTGCTGCCGATCGCCGGCGGCGCCGCGCCGGTCGTGCTCCTCGTGCTGGCCAGCGGGACGGTGCCCTTCCGCGGCGAGTCGGTCATCCCCATCGCCGGCATCCTCATCGGCGGCGCCATGACCGCGACCTCGCTCGCCGGGCGCCGGCTGCGGGAGGAGCTGGAGCAGCGGCGGGGCGAGGTGGAGGCCGCGCTCGCACTGGGCTTCCTCCCGCGCGAGGCGGTGCTGTTCGTCATCCGCCCCGCGGCCGCCTCGGCGCTCGTCCCGCCGCTGGACCAGACCCGCACCGTCGGCCTGGTCACCCTGCCCGGCGCCTTCGTCGGCGTCCTGCTCGGTGGCGGGACGCCGCTGGAGGCCGGTGCCGCCCAGCTGCTCGTGCTCGTCGGGCTGCTCGCCGCGGAGACGCTGGCGGTCTGGGCCGTCACCGAGCTGGTGGGGCACGGGGCATTGCTGGACGACGTCCCGCGTTGACCCGTCCAGGCAGCTCACAGGCAGCCTCCAGCCGCGCGCCAGTGCGGGGCTGGACAGTGGGACCGTCGCGCCGGCCGGACGGCCGCGCGGAGGGAGGAGTCGACCAGTGAGCGCACACGGATCCTCGGGTACCGGCCCGGAGCCCGCGGACGGCGGCGCCGGCGGGCAGTCCCTGCCCGGGCAGCAGCCTCCCGCCCGCCCGCAGCCCTACGGCGCCCCCTACGGGCAGCCGCACCAGGGCCAGCCGCAGTACGGGCAGCAGCCCTACGGCCAACCGTCGTACGGGCCCCCCGCCTACGGCCAGCAGCCCTACTGGGGCCCGCCGCGCCAGGTCACCACGCCCGTCCCGGCCCCCGCCGGGACGGGCGGCCTCGGCGGCCCGCCGCCCGGCGCTCCCGCCGGGGATCCCGGTGCCGCGCCCGAGCCCACGCCGGCCGCCCGCCGGTCCGGCCGGCTGCGCATCGGCCTGGCCGGGCTGGTCGCCGGCGCGCTGATCGGCGGCGCCGCCGGTGCCGGCGTCGCGGCGCTGGACGACGGCGGCGGCAGCTCCGGCAACTCGCCCGCGGCCGCGCAGAACGTCGTCATCCGCAACCCCGAGTCGGCGACCACCGCCACCGCGGCCGCCGCCAAGGCCGCGCCCAGCGTGGTCACCGTCTACGTGACCAGCCGGACCAGCGCGGGTAGCGGCTCGGGCGTCGTCCTCACCGAGGACGGCTACGTCCTCACCAACAACCACGTCGTCGAGGCCGAGGGCGGCACAGTCCAGGTGCGCACCTCCGACGGCACGCTCTACGACGCCGAGGTGGTCGGCACCGACCCGGCCTCCGACATCGCCGTTGTCAAGCTGGCGGACGCCTCCGGGCTCACCCCGGCCACCTTCGCCGACTCCGACGACGTCCAGGTGGGCGACGTCGCCGTCGCCATCGGTGCCCCGCTGGGCCTGTCCAACACGGTCACCGACGGCATCATCAGCGCCACCGGGCGTGCCGTGCAGACCGGCTCCTCGCAGGACGACGCCACCGTCATCGACGCGATCCAGACCGACGCGGCGATCAACCCCGGCAACTCCGGCGGCGCGCTGGTCAACGGCGCCGGCGAGGTCATCGGCATCAACACCGCGATCGCCACGGTCGCCTCCGGCAGCGTCGGCGGCGACGCGCAGAGCGGCAACATCGGCGTCGGCTTCGCCATCCCGAGCAACACCGCCAAGCGGATCGGGGACGAGATCCGGGAGACCGGCAAGGCCACCCGCGCCTACCTGGGGGTCCGCGCCACCACCGCCTCCGGCGGGGCCAGCAGCGAGGTCGGCAACGGCGCCGAGGTCGTCAGCGTCGAGCCCGACAGCGCCGCCGCGGACGCCGGCATCGTCCCCGGCGACGTCGTCACCGCCGTCGGCAAGCGCCCCGTGACCACCTCCACCGAGCTGACCGCGGCGGTGCGCAGCGAGGCGCCGGGCTCGAAGGTCGAGCTCACCGTCCGCCGGGACGGCGGCGACCGCACCGTCGAGGTCACCCTCGGCACCACCGGCTGAGCCGCGGAGGCAGGAGGGCAGGCGGGGTACCTAGGCTCGGCCCGTGCAGGTACCCCGCCCGTCGACCCTCCCGCTGACCGGCTCGCTGGACGATCCGCAGCGGGCGCGCGACCTCGCCCGCATGAAGCGGCTGGCGACCGGGCTGTTCCTGGTCGCCGCCGCCGTCTTCGTCGGCTGCGTCCTGCTCGGGCCCGAGCAGGGCGCCTGGGTCGGCTACGTCCGCGCGACCGCCGAGGCGTCGATGGTGGGCGCGCTGGCCGACTGGTTCGCCGTCACCGCGCTGTTCCGGCACCCGCTCGGGCTGCCCATCCCGCACACCGCGATCATCCCGCGCAAGAAGGACCAGATCGGCGAGAGCCTGGGCACCTTCGTCCAGGAGAACTTCCTGACCCGCAGCGTCGTCGAGGAGAAGCTCACCACCGTCGACGTCCCCGGGCGGCTGGGCGCCTTCCTCGCCTCCCCCGGTCGCGCCGAGCGCCTCTCTGGGGACGCCGCCGCGGCCCTCAGCGCGCTCACCGACCTGCTGCGCGACGAGGACCTCGAGCCCGCCGTCGCCGCCCTGGTCCAGCGCAAGCTGCACGAGACCCCGGCCGCGCCGGCCCTCGCCCGGGTGCTCGAGCTGGTCGTCGACGGCGACCGGCACCAGGAGGTGCTGTCGGCGGCGCTGCGGCTGCTCTCCCGCTTCCTGGAGGACAACCGGCTGGTGTTCCGGGCGCAGCTGGGTGACGCCTCGCCCGCGTGGGTGCCGGACTGGGTCGACGACCGGGTGTTCGACCGCATCTTCGCCGGCCTCCAGCGGTTCTTCGAGGAGGTCGGCAGCGACCCCCGCCACCCGCTGCGGCACTCCTACGACGTCCGGCTGCGGGCCTACGTCGAGGCGCTGCGCACCGACCCGGACACCGCGGCCCGCGTCGAGTCGCTCAAGAAGGAGCTGCTCGAGCACCCCGCGGTGCGCACCTGGTCGGGCTCGCTGTGGTCCAACGCCAAGAGCGCCGTCCTCACCGCGGCCGCCGACCCCGGCTCCGAGCTGCGCGCCCGCGTCACCGGCCTGATCCTGCACGGCGCCCGGCTGCTGGAGACCGACCCGACGGTCCGCGAGCTGGTGCAGCGGCACGCCCACGGCGTCGCCGGCTACCTGGTCGAGCGGTTCTCCGCCGACGCCGCGGACCTGGTCAGCAGCACCGTGGCCCGCTGGGACACCGAGGAGACCAGCCGGCGGATCGAGCTCCAGGTCGGCCGCGACCTGCAGTGGATCCGGGTGAACGGCACCGTCGTCGGCGGCCTCGCCGGGCTGGTCATCTACACCGTCGCCCAGCTGATCGGCTGAGCCGCCGCGGTCAGGTCTGGATGTAGTCGACCAGCTGCCGGCGCTCCTCCTCCAGCTCGTCCAGGCGCGCCTTGACGACGTCGCCGATCGAGACGATGCCGACCAGCACGTCGTCGGCGACGACGGGCACGTGCCGGACCCTGTGGTCGGTCATCGTGCGGGCCAGGCCGTCGACGCTGGCGTCGGGCGGGCAGACGTGCACCTCGGTGGTCATGACGCTGGAGACCGGTTCGGCGAGCAGCCCCGCCCCGCGTTCGTGCAGCCCGCGGGCGACGTCGCGCTCGGAGATGATGCCGTCGACGTGGCGGCCGTCGGAGGAGACGACGAGCGCGCCGATCCCCTTCGCCGCCAGCAGGGCGAGCGCGGAGCGGACGCTGTCGGACCCGTCGATCGTGGCGACCACGGGATCCTTGCGGCGGAGCAGGTGGCTGATCTGCACGGGGACCTCCTCGGGGGCGGTGCCGCGGAGTGTGCTCCTCCGCCCCCTCGGGAGGCAACGGGCCCGGCTGCAGGGCCCGTGTTACAGGGCCGCGGCCTCCCGGCGGCGCAGCGCCACCTGGTAGAGCGCGACGCCCGCGGCGACGCTCACGTTGAGCGACTCGGTGTCCCGGTCGATCGGGATGCGGACGACGACGTCGCACTTCTCGCGCACCAGCCGCGACAGGCCGGTGCCCTCGGCACCCACGACCAGCGCCACCGCGTCGGCGAAGCCGTCGTACTCGTGCAGGTCGACGTCGCCCTCGGCGGCCAGGCCGACCGTCTGCAGCCCGGCGTCCTGGTAGGAGCCGAGCGCGCGCGGCAGGTTCACCGCCCGCGCCACCGGGATGCGCGCGGCGGCACCGGCGCTGGTGCGCCAGGCCGACGCGGTCATGCCGACGGCGCGGCGCTGCGGGACGACGACGCCGTGCGCGTCGAAGGCGGCCGCGGAGCGGACGACGGCACCGAGGTTGCGCGGGTCGGTGACCCCGTCGAGGGCGACCAGCAGCGGCGGGCGGCCGGAGTCGTTCGCCAGGTCGAGCAGGTCGTCGGGGTGCGCGTAGTCGTACGGCGGCACCTGCAGGCCGATGCCCTGGTGCAGCGCACCCTGCGACATGCGGTCGAACTCGGCCTTGCCGACCTCGAGCAGCGGCAGGCCGCGGTCGGCGGCCAGGCCCAGCGCCTCGATGATCCGCTCGTCGGTGGTGCGCTGGTTGTCGCCGGTGACGACGTAGAGGGCGTTGGCCGGGATCCGCGCGCGCAGCGCCTCGACCACCGGGTTGCGGCCGAGGAGCAGCTCGGGCGCCTCCTCGGCGCGCTGCCGGGCCCGGGTGCGGTCGGCGCGCTGCCGCTCGGCGGCCTGGGCCCTGCGCTGGGCCGGGTGGCCGTAGCGCTGCTCGGCCGGCGGCGTCGCGCCCCGGCCCACGAGGGAACGGCGGTTCTTGCCGCCGGTCCCGGCGGTCGCCCGCTTCTTGCCGGCGCCGTCGCTCCGGCCTCGGCGCTGGCTGTTGCCGGCCATCAGCGGCTCAGCTCCCATCGGGGTCCATCAGGGGTGTCCTCGACGGTGACGCCGAGGGTGGTCAGTTGGTCGCGGATCGCGTCCGCGGCGGCGAAGTCCTTGCGGACCCGTGCGGCCTGGCGCTGCTGCAGGGCGAGCGCCACCAGGCCGTCGGTCGCCTGCGCGAGCCGGTCGTCGGAGCCGGTGGCCCACTGGGGGTCCAGCGGGTCCAGGCCCAGGACGCCGAGCATGGCCCGGACGGCGCCGAGCGCGGCCGCGGTGCCCGAGTCATCGCCGTCGCCCAGCGCGGTGTTGCCCTGCCGGACGGCCTCGTGCACCGCGGCGATCGCCGCCGGGGTGCCCAGGTCGTCGTCCAGGGCGGCCGTGAAGGCCGGGGGCAGCTGCCCCTCGGCGTCGGCACCGACGCGCTCGGCCGCGCGCTTCACGAACGACTCGATCCGCCGGTAACCGGCGGCCGCCTCGTCCAGGGCGGCGTCGGTGAACTCGATCGTCGAGCGGTAGTGCGGGGCGACGAGGTAGTAGCGCAGCTCCACCGGGCGCACCCGCCGGACGACCTCGTCGACCAGCGCGGTGTTGCCCAGCGACTTGCTTCATCTTCTCGCCGCCGAGGGTGACCCAGCCGTTGTGCATCCAGTACTGGGCGAACCGGTCACCCGCTGCGCGGGACTGCGCCTGCTCGTTCTCGTGGTGCGGGAAACGCAGGTCCAGGCCGCCGCCGTGGATGTCGAAGGCCTCGCCCAGGTACTTGCCGGCCATCGCCGAGCACTCCAGGTGCCAGCCGGGCCGGCCGCGGCCCCATGGCGTCGCCCACGAGGCGGTCTCCGGCTCGCCGGGCTTGTGCGCCTTCCAGAGGGCGAAGTCGCGCGGATCGCGCTTGCGCTCGTCGGTCTCGGTGTCCGCCGCCGGTTCCAGGTGCTCCAGCCGCTGGCCGGTGAGCGCCCCGTACTCCGGGAAGGAGCGCACGTCGAAGTAGACGTCGCCGTCGACGGCGTAGGCGTGCCCGCGGTCGATCAGCCGCTGCATGAGCTCGACCATCTCGGGGACGTGCCCGGTGGCCCGCGGCTCGACGGTGGGCGGCAGCACGCCCAGGACGTCGTAGGCGCGGGTGCAGGCGCGCTCGTTGAGGAACGCCCACGCCCACCACGGCACGTCGCGCTCGGCGGCCTTCGCGAGGATCTTGTCGTCGAGGTCGGTGACGTTCCGGACGTAGGTAACCTCGAGGCCGCTCGCGTCCAGCCAGCGGCGCAGCACGTCGAAGGAGACCGCGGCCCGGATGTGGCCCACGTGCGGGGGGCCCTGCACGGTGAGACCGCAGACGTAGAGCGACGCCCGACCGGCACGCAGGGGCGTGAAGTCGCGGACCGCGCGGGCGGCCGTGTCGTACAGGCGGAGGCTCACTGCGCCGAGTCTACGGAGTCGCGGGGACTGCTTCCGCCTGCGGAGAGCCGGGCTCCCTCGTCCGGACCACCAGCGCGGTGGCCACCGCCGCCCGCCCCTCGCCCCGGCCTGTCAGCCCGAGCCCGTCGGTGGTGGTGGCGGTCACGCTCACCGGGGCGCCCAGCGCGGCCGACAGCACCGCCTCGGCCTCGGCACCGGCGCGGCCCCACCTTGGGGGTGTTGCCGATCAGCTGCACCGCGACGTTGCCGACCAGCCAGCCGGCGCCGGCGAGCACCTCGCGGACGTGCGCGAGGACGTCGGCGCCGCGGGCGCCGGCCCAGCGCGGGTCGTCGGTGCCCAGCAGCCCGCCGATGTCCCCCATCCCCGCCGCGGAGAGCACGGCGTCGGTGATCGCGTGCGCCACGACGTCGCCGTCGGAGTGCCCGGCGCAGCCGTCGGCGCCCGGCCACTCCAGGCCGGCCAGCCAGCAGGCGCGGCCGGCCTCGACGGGGTGGACGTCGGTGCCGACGCCGACGCGGGGCAGTGCGCTGCTCATGGGGCGGCCTCTTCGAGGGTCAGGGCGAGCTCGGCCAGCGCCAGGTCGTGGGCGACGGTGACCTTCGCGGCGCGCTCGTCCCCGGCGACGGTGGTCACCGGCACCCCGGCGGCCCGGACGACGGCGGCGTCGTCGGTGAGGTCGGCGTCGGGGTCGAGGGCGGCGTAGGCGGACTCGAGGGTGGCCCGGTCGAAGCCCTGCGGGGTCTGCACGCGGCGCAGCTGCGCGCGCGGCACCGCCTCGACGACCAGGCCGTCGTCGTCGACCAGCACGGTGGTGTCGACGACGGGGAGCACGGGGACCACCGCGGGGGCGCCGGCCTCGAGCGCGCTCAGCACGCGGGCGATCGCCTCGGGCGGGGTGAGCGGCCGGGCCGCGTCGTGCACCAGCACCGCGGTGGCGGCCGGCCCGGCGGCGGCCAGGCCGGCCCGGACCGAGGCGGTGCGGGTGGCGCCGCCGTCGACGACGGTGACCTCCGCGGGGAGGGCGGCCTCGAAGGCCGGGCGCTGCGCGGCGGGGACGACGACCACCACCTCGGCCACGCCGCCGGCGAGCAGACCCTCGACCGCGCGGGCGACGAGCGGGCGGCCGCCGAGCAGGACCAGCGCCTTGGGCAGTTCGGCCCCCAGACGCGAACCACTCCCGGCCGCTGCGACGATCGCGACAGCGTGCACGGGAGTGGTCCGGACGTTCTTCGGGACAGCGGTGCTCGGCAGGACCGGGCTCAGCTGGCGAGGACCTCGTCGAGCAGGATCTCGGCCTTGTCCTCGTTGGTGCCCTCGGCGAGCGCGAGCTCGCTGACCAGGATCTGGCGCGCCTTGGAGAGCATGCGCTTCTCCCCGGCCGACAGGCCGCGGTCCTTGTCGCGGCGCCAGAGGTCGCGGACGACCTCGGCCACCTTGTTCACGTCACCGGAGGCCAGCTTCTCGAGGTTGGCCTTGTAGCGGCGCGACCAGTTGGTCGGCTCCTCGGTGTGCGGGGCGCGGAGCACCTCGAACACCTTGTCGAGGCCCTCCTGGCCAACGACGTCACGGACACCGACGATCTCGGCGTTGTCAGCCGGGACGCGCACGGTCAGATCGCCCTGGGCGACCTTCAGCACGAGATACGCGCGCTCGACGCCCTTGATGGTCCGCTGCTCGATCGCCTCGATCAGAGCGGCGCCGTGGTGCGGATAGACGACGGTCTCGCCGACAGTGAAGCCCATGTGAATGTGACCCCTTTCGCTGACCCCAGAGTACCACGGCAGACTGACCCGACGGATCCGAGCAGTGCCGCAAAGGTGCAGGTCAGAGGGCTGATCGCCCCCGGACGAGGGGTTGACAGAGGCATGGACGGTGTGCGTGGACACAGCTCGCGAGGGGGTCTCGCGGTCGCGCTGACGCGCGCCACGCACCCCGGTCCGGCGCTCGCCGTGACCACGGTGGCGACGCTGCTGGCGGTCGCCGCGGACGTCGGCGCCGCGCGGACCGCGCTGGTCGGCCTCGCCGTTCTCGCAGGTCAGGCGTCCATCGGCTGGAGCAACGACTGGCTGGACGCCGACCGTGACCGCGCCGTCGCGCGCGCCGACAAGCCGGTGGTGACCGGCGCGGTGGACCCGGGGCTGCTGCGCGCCGCGGCGCTCGGCTCGGCCGCGGCGGCCGTCGTCCTCTCCCTGCTGCTCGGCCTCACCCCCGGGCTGCTGCTGCTCGTCCTGGTGGCCAGCGGATGGGTCTACAACGCCGGTCTGAAGCGCACCGCGGCCTCCGTGCTGCCCTACGTCACCGGGTTCGGGGCGCTGCCGGCCGGCGTGGTCGCCGCGGCGCCGGGCACGCCGTCGGCACCGTGGTGGCTCGTCGCCGCCGGGGGGGGGCTGGGGGCCGCGGCCCACCTGGCCAACGTCGCCCCCGACCTGGAAGACGACCTCGCCACCGGTGTCCGGGGCCTGCCGCACCGGCTCGGCGCCCGCGCCTCCGCGATCACCTGCGCGGTGCTGCTGCTCGCCGCCTCCCTGGTGCTGGTCCTCGCCCCCGACGGCGCGCCGACCGCCGCCGGGTGGGCCGGGCTGGTCGTCGCCGTGCCGGCCGCCGTCGTCGCCTCGCTCGCCGGCACCCCGCGCGGCAGCCGGCTGGCCTTCCCGGCCGTCATGCTGCTGACCGTGCTGGACGTCGTCCTGCTGCTGGCCGGCGGAGCGGCGCTCGGCTGATCAGGGCGCCTCGGTGCCGCGCAGCCGCTCCTGCTCGACGACCGCGGGCAGGTCGGCCAGCCGGTCGAGCCCCTGGAGGGGACGGCGCATGCGGTGGTTGCCGGCCAGCCGCTCCCGCGTGCGGTCCAGGAACGCCCAGTAGCCGGCGGTGAACGGGCAGGCGTCCTCCCCCAGCCGCTTCCTCGGGTCGTACCGGCAGCCGCCGCAGTAGTCGCTCATCCGGTCGATGTAGGCGCCGCCCGAGGCGTAGGGCTTGGTCGCCAGCACCCCGCCGTCGGCGTGCTGGCTCATGCCGACGACGTTGGCGACCATCACCCACTCGTAGCCGTCGACGAAGCTCTCGTGGAACCAGTCGGTCATGGTCGAGGGGTCGATGCCGCGCTGCAGGGCGTAGTTGCCGAGCACCATGAGCCGCGGGATGTGGTGCACCCAGCCGTCGCGGCGCAGGTCGCCCAGGACGTCGGAGAGGCAGGCCGCGTCGACCGCCGCGTCGTCCAGCCCGGCCAGCCAGTCCGGCACCGCGGCGTGCGCCCCGAGGTGGTTCCGGGCCCGGAAGTCGCGGCCGAGGTGCCAGTACATGTGCCAGACGTAGTCGCGCCAGCCCATGACCTGCCGCACGAAGCCCTCGACGCTGTTGAGCGGCAGGAGCTCGCCGGCGGCGGCGCGGTCGCGGGCGCTGCGCTCCGCGGCGACGACGACCTCGAGCGGGTCGAGCAGCCCCAGGTTGAGCGCCGGGGACAGCAGCGAGTGGGCCAGCCACCGGTCGCCGGTCAGCATCGCGTCCTCGTGCGGCCCGAACGCGCCCAGCCGGTGCTCGAGGAAGTCCTCCAGCCGGTGCAGGGCCTCGGCCCGGGTGACTGGGAACAGCCGCGGGCCGTCGTCCCCGATGAAGGAGACCAGCCCGTCGGCCGCCCACCGGTCGAGGTCGGCGCGGACCTCGGCGTCGATGTCGTCCTCCTCCGGCCACCAGGGCTCGGGGACGCCGATCCGCCCATCGGCCGGCGGGGGTTCGCGGTTCTCCGCATCGAGGTTCCAGCGCCCGCCCACCGGCTCGGCCCCGCTCATGAGGACGTCGTGGCCCCGGCGGGACTCGCGGTAGAAGTCCTCCATCAGCAGCCGGCGACCGCCCCGGCCCTCCGCCCAGGCGGCGAACTGCGGCTGGGTGGTCACGAAGCCGCGCGCGGCCAGCACCTCGACGCCGGGACGGCGGAGGACGAGGTCGCGGGCGGCCCAGGACGTCGGTGCGCAGACGCTCAGCGGCTCCCGCACCCGGTCCAGCGCCTCGGCGTAGGTGCCGACCTGGTGGAACTCCGCCCGGTCGCCCAGCTCGGCGGCCCGGTGCCGCAGCGCCGACAGCACCAGGTGCGCCTTCTGGCGGTGGAACCGGCGGCGTCCGAGCACCGCCCGCGACTCGACCAGCAGCACCGGCTGGTCGGGCCGGTCGAGGAAGTGCGGGCCCAGCTGGTCGGCGAAGCACCAGCGCCGGGTGCCCGGGGCCTCCGCGGGGAAATCGGCGAGCGCCGGGTCGCCCGCCCCGTGCCCCATCCCGGTCGTGCTCGACGCCACCGGCCTCACCTCCCGGCGAGCATCGTGCGGTGCCCGATAGGCTGCACGCGACTTCGGTCCCGACCCCCGGGAACCGCTACCTCGAACCTGTGTGGAGGTCGACGGCTGTGAACCGCGCTCTGCGGGCCGCCATCGTGGGCGTTGCTCTGTTCTCCCCCATCGCCCTCTCCGCGTGCTCGGCGGGCCAGGTCGCCCAGACCGCCACCCAGGAACGGGACAAGGTCGGCGCCATGGGGGAGGTCGGCGACATCCTGCTCCGCCAGGTGCACCTGGCCTTCCCGCGCAGCGGCAGCTACGACGCCGGGGACGACGCCGAGGTCACGATGGCGATCGTCAACACCGGGGGCGAGGCGGACACGCTGGTCTCGGTCGAGGGCGAGGGCTTCGGCGACGCCGAGATCCAGGACGGCTCGGCCACCGGCGCCTCCACCGGCTCGGCCCGCTCCGGCGGCCTCGAGGTGCCTGCGGGCGGCACCGTCTTCGTCGGCTCCGACGACGCCACGATCACCCTGAGCGACCTCGACGAGGACCTGACCGTCGGGCAGGCCGTGAGCCTCGTGCTGACCTTCGAGAACGCCGGCGAGGTGACCGTGCGCGCCACGGTCGCCACCCCGTCCTCGGAGCTCGAGCGCGAGGAGGGCTTCGACTTCCACCACTCCGAGGAGTAAGCGGTACCCGCTCCTCTCCGGCTCCCGCGTCCTGTCGGTGGGCCGGGTTAACGTCGCGGCGTGCCGCCCGCTGGAGTGAAGACCGCCCGCCCTGCCCACCGCTGCACCGAGTGCGGCTACGCCTCGGCCAAGTGGGTGGGCCGCTGCCCCGAGTGCCAGGCCTGGGGCACGATCCAGGAGATCGGCACCGCCGCCCCGTCGCTGCGCGCGGTGACGGCCGGCCCGGTGACCGCGCCCGCCCGGCCGATCGCCGAGGTGGAGCTCGCCGGGGCCCGGGCGGTCCCCACCGGCATCTCCGAGTTCGACCGGGTGCTCGGCGGCGGCCTCGTGCCCGGTGCGGTACTGCTGGTCGCCGGGGAGCCCGGGGTCGGCAAGAGCACCCTGCTGCTCGAGGTGGCCCACCGGGTCGCCGAGCGCAACGGCCCCGCGCTGGTCGTGTCGGGCGAGGAGTCCGCCGGCCAGGTGCGGCTGCGGGCCGAGCGCATCGGCGCCCTGCACGAGCGGCTCTACCTCGCCGCGGAGACCGAGCTGTCCGCCGTCCTCTCCCACGTGGAGCAGGTCGCCCCGACGCTGCTCGTCCTCGACAGCGTGCAGACCGTGCGCTCCCCGGGCGACGGCACCGACGGCGGCGCCACGCAGGTCCGCGCGGTCGCCAGCGCGCTGACCGCCGTCGCCAAGAGCCGCGGGATGACGACCATCCTGGTCGGCCACGTGACCAAGGACGGCGCGATCGCCGGTCCGCGCACCCTCGAGCACCTCGTGGACGTCGTCGTCGCCTTCGACGGCGAGCGGCACTCCACCCTGCGGCTGGTCCGGGCCACCAAGAACCGCTTCGGCCCGGCCGACGAGATCGGCTGCTTCGAGATCGGCGACACCGGCGTCGTCGGCGTCCCCGACCCCTCGGCGCTGTTCGTCTCCCGCCGGGCGGCGCCCGTGCCCGGCAGTTGCGTCACGGTGACCATGGAGGGCAGCCGGCCGCTGCTGGCCGAGGTGCAGGCGCTGGTCGCCAGCTCGTCGGGCGGCGGGTCGCCGCGCCGCGCGGTCAGCGGCCTGGACGCCCAGCGGGTGGCCATGGTCAACGCCGTCGTCGAGCGGCGCGGCGGGGTCAAGCTGGCCGACGCCGACGTCTTCACCGCCTCGGTCGGGGGTGTGCGCATCGCCGAGCCCGCCGCCGACCTCGCGCTGGCCCTGGCGATCGCCTCGGCGTCCCGGGACCGCGCGCTGCCCCCCGGGGTGATCGCCCTGGGCGAGGTCGGGCTCTCCGGCGAGATCCGGCGGGTGGGCGGCACCGGCCGCCGGCTGGCCGAGGCGGCCCGGCAGGGCTACCAGGTCGCGTTCGTCCCGCCGGACGCCGGCCCGGCGCCCGCGGGCATGCGGCTGGTCGAGGTGGGCGACCTGGGGTCGGTGTTCGCCCGCCTCCTCTGAACCGGCCAGGTTCCGGATCTGGCAGGCTGACCCGGAGCCCGGTCCTCCGGACACCGGGCACGTAGACTCGGTGCCCGTACCTCTCGACCGTCAGGAGCGCTCGTGCCCGCCGCTGAGGACCCCGAGGTCGCCTTGCGCGAACTCCTCGGCCGGATCGCTCCGGGCACCGCCCTGCGCGACGGTCTGGAGCGCATCCTCGCCGGCCGGACCGGGGCGCTCATCGTGCTCGGGTACGACCGCGTGGTCGAGTCGCTGTGCACCGGCGGGTTCGCGCTGGACGTCGCGCTGTCGGCGACCCGGCTCCGCGAGCTGGCCAAGATGGACGGCGCGGTCATCGTCTCCTACGACGGCAGCCGCATCGTGCGCGCCGGCGTGCACCTCATGCCCGACCCGACCGTGCCGACCGAGGAGTCGGGCACCCGGCACCGCACCGCGGAGCGGGTGGCGATCCAGACCGGCTTCCCGGTGATCTCGGTCAGCCAGTCGATGCACATCATCAGCGTCTACGTGGCCGGGCGCCGCTACACCCTCGAGCACCCGACCACGATCCTGGCCCGCGCCAACCAGGCCCTCGCGGCGCTGGAGCGCTACAAGCTGCGCCTGGACGAGGTGGCCAGCACCCTCTCGGCGCTGGAGATCGAGGACCTCGTCACCGTCCGCGACGCGATGAGCGTCAGCCAGCGGCTGGAGATGGTCCGCCGCATCGCCGACGAGATCGAGGGCTTCGTCGTCGAGCTGGGCACCGACGGCCGGCTGCTGGCGCTCCAGCTCGACGAGATGCTGGCCGGCGTCGAGGAGGACCGCGGCCTGCTGGTCCGCGACTACCTGCCCGACGGTGGCCGCCGCGTGCGCACCATCGACCAGGTGCTCACCGACCTGCGGGCGCTGACCGCGACCGAGCTGCTCGACCTCTCCGCGGTGGCCCGCTGCTACGGGCTGCCCACCTCGCCGGACGCCCTGGACTCCCCCGTCAGCCCGCGCGGCTACCGGCTGCTCAACCGGGTGCCCCGGCTGCCCTCGGGCATCATCGACCGGCTGGTCGAGCACTTCGGCGGCCTGCAGAAGCTGCTGGCCGCCACCATCGAGGACCTGCTGGCCGTCGAGGGCGTCGGCGAGGCCCGCGCCCGCGGCATCCGCGAGGGGCTGTCCCGGCTGGCCGAGACCTCGATCCTCGACCGCTACAGCTGATCCCCACCGGCGCTCGGCGCAGGGCCCCAACGGGTGGTCAGCACGAGCACGCGGACGTAGGCCACCACGGCGACCGCACCGAGCGCGGTCGTGACCACGTCGAGCCAGACGCCACCACGATGCAGCAGCTGCTCGACGAGCACGCGGAGGAGTAGGGCGACGCCCCAGGTCGCGACCGCCCCGTCGGCCCACCGGCGACACCGGACGGCGATCGGGTCGCCGGCGAGCTCCGCCACCGCCCAGACGCGGCGCAGGAACGCGAAGGCGCACACGGTGGCAACGATCGCGCCGACGGCCAGGAGGAACAGGACGCTCCCGGGCTCCTCCTGCTCCGCCCCGTCCAGCAGCCATACAACGCCTGCTGCTCCGGCGAGGACCGGGGCAGCCCAGCCCGTCACCAGTCCGGTGCGCCGCCACACCGGGAGGCTCCGGACGTCATCGGCCGTCGATGGCTGGCGGGCACCCGTCACACGCCTCATGTCGGGCGGTGAACATTACGGCCGGGAGCCGCGACGCCGTCGGACGGACCGGCGCCCGTGCAGCGATCAGGTGAGCGTGAGCGTGGCGTCCGGGGAGCCGACCGTGTCCAGCCGGCCGCGGACGGCGTAGCTGCCCGCCGGCGGCGGGGTGCGCTCGCCGGCGCAGTCCGGGGCGCTGGTGAGCCCGCCCCAGCGCACCGGGAAGACCACCGGCTCGCCGGGCGCCAGGGTGCGTACGTCGGTGCCGGACTCGGGGAAGCAGTCGTTGCTCCCCCACACCCGCTGACCGGTGCCGTCGACCAGGATCAGCTCCTGCAGCGCCTTGTCCAGGTCGCGGACGCAGGGCACCGCCGAGGTGTTCACGACGACCAGCTCGAACAGCGGCTTGCTGCCCACCGCGGCCGAGCCCGGTGAGCGCACCTCGACCGCGAGCGCGTCGTCGCCGCAGGGCCCCCCGGCCTCGGGCTGGGGCGCGGCCGCCACCGTCTCCTCCGGCGGAGGGACGGCCGTCTCCGGCTCGGGCGCGGCCGGGGTCCGGACGGCGCCGAGCGAGGGGACGACCCGCTCCAGGGCGGGCGTGGGCGCCGGTTCCGCGGCCTCCGGCGTGATGCCCCGGGGGCCGGCGGAGCCACCGGTCAGCAGCGCGATGCCGCCCCAGGTGCCCGCGCCGAGCACGGCCAGCAGCGCCCCCAGCACGACCAGCCGGCGACGCCAGTAGACGCGCGCCGGCAGGGGTCCGACCGGGTGCAGCACGCCCGGAACGCTATCCGGGCGCGGCCGTGCCGCCCGACCCGGCACGCCGCGCCCGCGGGACGGCACACTGGACCCCCGTGACCAGCCTTCCCACCCGCCCCGTGCCGCACGCCGGACCGGACGCCGGCGAGGTGATCGTCGACTGGTTCGCCACAGCCGCCCGCGACCTGCCGTGGCGCCGGCCCGGCGTGGATGCCTGGGCGGTGCTGGTCAGCGAGGTGATGCTGCAGCAGACGCCGGTGGCCCGCGTGGAACCCGTCTGGCGGGAGTGGCTGGAGCGCTGGCCCACGCCGTCGGCGCTGGCCGCCGCGAGCCCGGCCGACGTCATCCGGGCCTGGGGCAAGCTCGGCTACCCGCGCCGGGCGCTGCGGCTGCGCGAGGCCGCGGCGGCGATCGCCGAGCGGCACGGCGACGTCGTCCCGTCGTCGGTGGAGGAGCTCGAGGCGCTGCCGGGGGTGGGCACCTACACCGCCCGTGCCGTGGCCTGCTTCGGCTACGGGCAGCGTCAGCCGGTGGTCGACACCAACGTGCGCCGCGTCGTCGCCCGGCTGGTGCACGGCCGGGCCGAGGCCGGCACGGCCCGGGCCGCGGACCTCGACGACGTCGCCGCCCTGGCGCCCGAGGACGACGAGCGGGCGGTGCGCTTCTCGGTGGCGGTCATGGAGCTCGGGGCGCTGGTGTGCGTCGCCGGCAGCCCGCGCTGCGGGGCCTGCCCGGTGCGGGACCGCTGCGCCTGGCGGCTGGCCGGCTCGCCGGCGCACGAGGGCCCCGCGCGGCGGGTGCAGAAGTTCGCGGGCACCGACCGCCAGGTGCGCGGCCGGCTGCTCGACGTCCTCCGCGCCGCCTCCGGCCCGGTGGACGCCGCGGCCCTCGAACCCGCCTGGGCCGAACCCGTCCAGCGTTCGCGCTGCCTGGACTCGCTGCTCGCCGACGGCCTGGTCGAGCAGACCGAGGACGGCCTCTTCCGGTTGCCGCACTGAAGGATCCCCGGGCCGCGCCCGGCAGTCCTCCCTCACCGCCGAGCGTCCTCCCTCACGGTGTGCGGTGAGGGTGGACGCTCCACGATCAAGTCACCTGATCCCAGCACGAGGCGGCCCGGGCGTGCGAAGAGGCCCGCCTCCCTCACGGGAGACGGGCCTCTTCGGCGTCGTGTGCTTACTCTGCGGCGGCCGACGAACCGTCCTCGTCACCCTCGGCGCCCGACAGGGCGACCGGTGGGGTGTCGGGCAGGTCGACCGGCTTGGCCTCGCCGCGGAAGGTGAACTTCTGCGCCGGGCCCTCCGCGTCGTCGACGTCCACCACGATGATCTGCCCCGCGGACAGTTCGCCGTAGAGGATCTTCTCGCTCAGCGCGTCCTCGATCTCGCGCTGGATGGTCCGGCGCAGCGGCCGGGCACCCAGGACGGGGTCGAAGCCACGGGCGGCCAGGAGCTTCTTGGCCGCGGGCGTGATCTCCAGCGCCATGTCCTTGTTCGCCAGCTGGCTCTCCACCCGGGCGACCATCAGGTCGACGATGTGGATGATCTCGTTCTCGGTCAGCTGGTGGAACACGACGATGTCGTCGATGCGGTTGAGGAACTCCGGCCGGAAGTGCTGCTTGAGCTCCTCGTTGACCTTGAGCTTCATGCGCTCGTAGTTCGACTGGTCGTCGTTGCCGGCCTGGAAACCGAGCCCGACGGCCTTCGAGATGTCCCGCGTGCCGAGGTTGGTCGTGAGGATCAGGATCGTGTTCTTGAAGTCCACGATGCGGCCCTGACCATCGGTGAGCCGACCGTCCTCCAGCACCTGCAGGAGCGTGTTGAACACGTCCGCGTGCGCCTTCTCGATCTCGTCGAAGAGGACCACCGAGAACGGCTTGCGCCGCACCTTCTCGGTCAGCTGGCCGCCCTCGTCGTAACCGACGTAACCGGGAGGGGCACCGACGAGACGGGACACGGTGAAGCGGTCGTGGAACTCGCTCATGTCGATCTGGATGAGCGCGTCGTCCTCGCCGAAGAGGAAGTTCGCCAGCGCCTTGGCCAGCTCGGTCTTACCGACACCCGAGGGGCCGGCGAAGATGAACGAGCCGCCGGGACGGCGCGGGTCCTTGAGGCCCGCGCGCGTGCGCCGGATCGCCTGGCTGACGCTCTTGATGGCCTCTTCCTGGCCGATGATCCGCTTGTGGAGCTCGTCCTCCATGCGGAGCAGCCGCGAGGTCTCCTCCTCGGTGAGCTTGAAGACCGGGATGCCGGTCCAG
Source organism: Blastococcus sp. TML/C7B (assembly GCF_016612845.1). Lineage (NCBI taxonomy): Bacteria > Bacillati > Actinomycetota > Actinomycetes > Geodermatophilales > Geodermatophilaceae > Blastococcus > Blastococcus sp. TML/C7B. The sequence continues at coordinate 495,355 of NZ_JAEOAA010000001.1, forward strand.
TTCGCCAGGACCTCGGCGATCTGCTCCTCGTCCACCTCGGCGACGACGTCCATGTCGCCGGCCTTCCACTGCTTCTCGCGCTCGGCCTTCTCGCCCAGCAGGGTCTTTTCGGTGTCGCGCAGGGACGCGGCCTTCTCGAAGTCCTGGGCGTCGATGGTCCGACTCCTTCTCGCGGCGGATGGCCGCGATCCGGTCGTCGAACTCGCGCAGGTCCGGCGGGGCGGTCATCCGCTTGATCCGCATCCGGGCGCCGGCCTCGTCGATCAGGTCGATCGCCTTGTCCGGGAGGAAACGGTCGGAGATGTACCGGTCGGCCAGCGTCGCGGCGGCCACCAGGGCGGCGTCGGTGATGCTGATCCGGTGGTGCGCCTCGTAGCGGTCCCGCAGGCCCTTGAGGATCTCCACCGTGTGGGCGAGGGTCGGCTCGCTGACCTGGATGGGCTGGAAGCGGCGCTCGAGCGCGGCGTCCTTCTCCAGGTGCTTGCGGTACTCGTCCAGCGTGGTGGCGCCGATGGTCTGCAGCTCGCCGCGGGCCAGCATGGGCTTGAGGATGCTGGCGGCGTCGATGGCGCCCTCGGCGGCACCCGCCCCGACGAGGGTGTGGATCTCGTCGATGAACAGGATGATGTCGCCGCGGGTGCGGATCTCCTTGAGGACCTTCTTCAGCCGCTCCTCGAAGTCACCGCGGTAGCGGGAACCGGCGACGAGCGCACCCAGGTCGAGGGTGTAGAGCTGCTTGTCCTTCAGCGTCTCGGGCACCTCGCCCTTGACGATGGCCTGCGCCAGGCCCTCGACGGCGGCGGTCTTGCCGACGCCGGGCTCGCCGATGAGAACCGGGTTGTTCTTGGTGCGGCGGGACAGCACCTGCATGACCCGCTCGATCTCCTTGGCCCGCCCGATGACCGGGTCGAGCTTCTGGTCACGCGCGGCCTGGGTCAGGTTGCGGCCGAACTGGTCGAGCACCAGCGACGTCGACGGCGTGCCCTCGGCCGGGCCGCCGGCCGCGGCCGGCTCCTTGCCCTGGTAGCCGGAGAGCAGCTGGATGACCTGCTGGCGGACGCGGTTCAGGTCGGCGCCGAGCTTGACGAGGACCTGGGCGGCGACGCCCTCGCCCTCGCGGATCAGGCCGAGCAGGATGTGCTCGGTGCCGATGTAGTTGTGGCCGAGCTGGAGCGCCTCGCGCAGCGAGAGCTCGAGGACCTTCTTGGCCCGCGGGGTGAAGGGGATGTGGCCGGACGGCGCCTGCTGGCCCTGCCCGATGATCTCCTCGACCTGCTGGCGGACGCCCTCGAGCGAGATGCCCAGGGACTCCAGGGCCTTGGCAGCGACGCCTTCACCCTCGTGGATCAGGCCCAGGAGGATGTGCTCGGTGCCGATGTAGTTGTGGTTGAGCATCCGGGCCTCTTCCTGGGCCAGGACGACGACACGGCGGGCTCGGTCGGTGAACCGTTCGAACATCTGCTGCTTCTCCTTCGACCGGCTGGTCCGGCACTGTCCTCCCCTGGGCGGGGAGGAGCACCCGACATCCGTCGGCGCTGGGGGCACCGGTCATTCCACTGTAGTCGCGAACCACTCCGTCCCGTCGCGGTCCGACGGGCGTGGTGGATGGCTGCCTGGTCCAACGGAACCCGGTGGGGTGCTGTTCCGCCGGGGTTACGCCGTCAGCGGACGCCGGCCGGCCCCGGGAACGCCGGAGGCCCGCCTCCCCGGGGGGGAGACGGGCCTCTCGGACGTGCGGGTGGAACGGCTCAGTGCGCGGCCTCGTAGGCCTCGACCACACCGGCCGGGATGCGGCCGCGGTCGCTGACCTGGTGGCCGTTCTTGCGGGCCCAGTCGCGGATCGCGCCGGCCTGCTCGCGGTCCATGCGGCCGCCGGTCGCGCGCGAGCGGCCACCGCCGGAGGCGCCACCGCTGCCGCGGCTGCCACGGCCGACCTTGCGGGCGGCCGACACGTAGCGGGAGAACGCGTCGCGCAGTTCGGCGGCGTTCTTCTCGGCGAGGTCGATCTCGTACGAGGTGCCGTCGAGCGAGAAGCTCACGGTCTCGTCGGCGGGGAGATTCTCGTCGAGGTCGTCACTCAGGATGACCTGTACCTTGCGAGCCATTCACGTTCCTCACTTCTGTTTTCCCAGCCCCGTGATCGGATGGGTGCGTCGCCGTCGGCGACGAAATCATCAAACCACATCGGTCGACCATTAGTCGCACCCGTTCGACTAAGTCACTGAATGGAGCGGTAACAGAAACTCGGGTTCTCGCAATGGTTCAGGAAGTGAGGGGGCGGACCAGCGGGAAGAGGATGGTCTCGCGAATACCCAGTCCGGTGAGGGTCATCATGAGGCGGTCCATGCCCATGCCCATACCGCCGGTCGGCGGCATTCCGTACTCGAGCGCCTCCAGGAAGTCCTCGTCCAGTGCCATGGCCTCGGGGTCGCCGGCGGCGGCCAGCACGGCCTGGGCGGTGAACCGTTCCCGCTGCACGACCGGGTCGACCAGCTCGGAGTAGGCGGTGGCCCGCTCGATGCCCCCGATGTAGAGGTCCCACTTCTCCGCGAGCCCCGGCGTCGTCCGGTGCGCGCGGGTGAGCGGCGAGGTGTCCACCGGGTAGTCGATGACGAAGGTCGGCGACTGCAGCGAGTCCTGCACCAGTGCCTCGAAGATCTCCTCGACGACCTTTCCGGGCAGCCACGCGGGATCGACGCCGACGTCGTGCCGTTCGGCGACCGCGCGCAGCGTCGCGATCGGCGTCTCCGGCGTGATCTCCTCCCCCACCGCGTCGGAGACCGCGGTGTACAGCGGGATCTGCGGCCACTCCCCGGACAGGTCCACCTCGGTGCCGTCGTGGTGCCGGGCGGTGTGGTCGCCGAACAGCGCGACCGACGCGTCCTGGATCAGCTCGCGGGTGACCGTCGCCATCTCCTGGTAGTCCGCATAGGCCTGGTAGGCCTCGAGCATCGCGAATTCCGGCGAGTGCGAGCTGTCCGCGCCCTCGTTGCGGAAGTTGCGGTTGATCTCGAAGACGCGGTCCAGCCCGCCGACGATGCAGCGCTTGAGGAACAGCTCGGGCGCGATGCGCAGGTACAGATCCAGGTCGAAGGCGTTCATGTGCGTGCGGAACGGCCGGGCGGCGGCACCGCCGTGCACCGTCTGCAGCATCGGCGTCTCGACCTCGAGGTAGCCGCGCGCGGTGAGCCCGGCGCGCAGCGAGGACATCACCGTGGCGCGCTGGCGCACGGTGCGGCGCGCCTCGTCGCGCACGATCAGGTCGACGTAGCGGCGGCGGACCCGCAGCTCCTCGCTCATCGGCTTGTGCGCCACCGGCAGCGGGCGCAGCGCCTTGGCGGTCAGCTGCCACGAGCCGGCGAACACCGACAGCTCCCCGCGGCGCGACGTCCCGACCTCGCCGGTGACCAGCACGTGGTCCCCGAGGTCGACGTCGGCCTTCCACGCCGCCAGCGACTCCTCGCCGACGCGGTCGCGAGAGAGCATCACCTGCAGCTCGGCGTCGCCCTCGCGCAGCGTCGCGAAGCACAGCTTGCCGGTGTTGCGGAAGAAGATGACCCGGCCGGTGACGCCGACCTGCTCGCCGGTCATGGTGTCCGGCTCGAGGTCGGGGTGCGCGGCGCGGACCGCGGCCAGCGTCGTCGTCCGCGGGACGGTCACCGGGTAGGGGTCGACCCCGGAGTCGCGCAGCCGGTCGAGCTTGGCGCGGCGCACCCGCATCTGCTCGGGCAGCTCGTCGATACTGCCGTCGTCGTCCGCGGCCGGGCCGTTCGGTGCGTCGTTCACGGGGGCCGAGCCTACGGGCGCGCCTGCTGCCGCTCGAAGGCCAGGCGCAGGCCGTGCACGGTGAGGTCGGGCTCCCGTTCGGAGATCGTCCGGCAGTTGTCGGCGATCAGCGGGGCCAGGCCGCCGGTGGCGACGACGACCGGCGGGGTGCCGAACTGCGCGACGAGCTCCGCCGCGATGCGCGCGACCAGCCCGTCGACGAGCCCGGCGAAGCCGAGCACCAGCCCGGACTGCAGCGCGCTGACGGTGTTCTTGCCGATGGCGTGCGGCGGGGCGGTGAGCTCCACCGAGCGCAGCTGGGCGGCGCGGGAGGCCAGCGCGTCGTGGCTGACCACGACGCCCGGGGCCAGCGCGCCACCGAGGAACTGCCCGCCGGGGCCGACGGCGTCGACGTTGGTCGAGGTCCCGAAGTCGACGACGACGACCGGCCGCCCGGCGCCGTCGGGGCCGCGCCCGAACAGCTCGTGGGCGGCCAGCGCGGTGACCACGCGGTCGGCACCGACCTCCCGCGGGTTGTCCACGTGCAGGGGGACGCCGGTGCGCACGCCGGGGCCGATGAGGACCACCGGCACCTCGAGGGAGTCCATCAGCCGGCGCAGCGCGGGCAGCAGCGCCGGCACCGCCGAGCACGCGGCGACGCCGGTGACCGTGGTGTCGCGGAGCAGCCCGCGCCAGAGCATGAGCAGCTCGTCGGAGGTCGCCCGCGGCGCGGTGGTGACCCGCCACGAGCCGACCCGCGTGGCGCCGTCGAACGTGGCGAGGACGGTCTGGCTGTTGCCGACGTCGACGGTCAGCAGCACGGCCGCGTCCTCCCCGGCCGGGCGGTCACCGGACCGGGACGCCGAGGTCGCTGCGCCGCTGGTCGGTCGCCCCGGGCACGGGGGCCGACGGGTCGCCGCCGAGCTCCACGACCCGGTTGTCGGCGTCCACGTGCACGACCGTGGGGATGTAGCTCTTGGCCTCGGTCTCGTCCATGAGCCCGTAGCTGATCAGGATGACCAGGTCGCCGGGGTGCACGAGGTGCGCGGCGGCGCCGTTGATGCCGATCACGCCGGTGCCGCGCTCGCCCGGGATCACGTAGGTCTCCAGCCGGGCGCCGTTGGTGATGTCGACGATGGCGACCTGCTCGCCGGGGATGAGGTCGGCGGCGTCGAGGAGGTCCTCGTCCACCGTGACCGAGCCGACGTAGTGCAGGTCGGCCTGGGTCACCGTCGCACGGTGGATCTTGGACTTGAGCATCGTGCGCATCATCGGGGGTCTCCCAGTCGGACGGCGGTGTTGTCGAGGAGCCGGGTGCTGCCGGCGCGGACGGCGACCAGCAGGCGGGCGGGACCGGCGGCGGGCGCCGGCCCCAGATCGGTATCGGTGAGCTCGAGGTAGTCCTGGAGCAGGTCGGGGCGCTCGGCGAGCACGGCGCGGGCGGCGGCCAGGACGGCGTCGGCGCCCTGCGGGCCGGCCGCGGCTCCCGCGCGCAGCGCGGCGGAGATCGTCGCGGCGGCGGCCCGCTGCTCCGGGTCCAGGTAGCGGTTGCGGCTGGACAGCGCCAGGCCGTCGTCCTCCCGCACGGTCGGCACGCCGACCACCTCGACCGGCAGCGCCAGCTCCCGCGCCATGGCGCGCACGAGGGTGAGCTGCTGGTAGTCCTTCTCGCCGAAGCAGGCGGTGTCGGGGCGCACCAGGCCGAACAGCTTGGCGACGACGGTCAGCACGCCGGCGAAGTGCCCGGGGCGGACCGCGCCCTCCAGCACCGAGCCGAGCGGGCCGGGGTCGACGGTCACCCCGACCGCGGCGGGCGGGTAGACCTCGTCGACCGGCGGGTGGAACACCACGTCGGCGCCCTCCTCGGCCAGCGCCGCGAGGTCGGCGTCCCAGGGTGCGGGGGTAGCGGTCGAAGTCCTCACCCGGGGCGAACTGGGTCGGGTTGACGAACACCGAGACGACGACGGTGGCCGCGCGCTCGCGGGCGGCGCGCACCAGCGTGCGGTGGCCCTCGTGCAGCGCGCCCATGGTCGGCACCAGCGCGACCGGTCCGGGCAGCGCGGCGAGCAGCTCGCGCAGGTCGGCGACCGTCTCGGCGACGGCGGGGGTGCCGCGCACCGCGGTCACCGGGAGCCCGCCTCGTCACGGGAGGCGGCCAGCAGGTCGAGCAGCGGCGCCCCCTCGTGCGGCTTGAGCCGGCCCGCGGCCAGCGCCCGCTCGGTGGTGCGGTGCGCCATCGCCACGTAGGCGGCGACCGACTCGGGAGCGCGCTCGGTGAGCGTCTCGAGGTGGCGGCCGACGGTGCCGACGTCCCCGCGGCTGACCGGGCCGGTGAGGCCGCTGTCGCCGCGGCGCAGCCCGTTGTCCAGGGCGGCGGTCAGCAGCGGCGCCAGGATCCGCGCCGGCTCGGCGACCCCCGCGGTGCGCAGCAGGTCCGCCGCCTCCGCGACCAGGGTGACCAGGTGGTTGGCGCCGGTGACCAGGGCCGCGTGGTACAGCGTCCGGTCGGCCTCGGCCACGAAGAACGGCTCGCCGCCCATCTCCAGGACCAGGGTCTCGGCGACCGGCCGGTAGGCCGGGGCGCTGGTCACCCCGAAGGGCGAGCCGGAGAGCCGGTCGGCGTCCTCGACGGCGCCGGTGAACGTCATGGCGGGGTGCAGGGCGAGCGGCAGCACGCCGGCCCGCTCGGCCGGGGCGAGCACGGCCAGGCCGTGCGCTCCGGAGGTGTGGAAGGCCAGCTGGCCGGCGCGCCAGGCACCGGTCTCGGCGAGGCCGGCGACCAGCCCGGGGAGCGTGTCGTCGGGGACGGCGAGGACGACGAGGTCGGCAGCGGCGACCACCTGGTCGGCGGGCAGCAGCGGGACGCCGGGCAGCAGACGGGCCGCGCGCAGGTGCGAGGCGGCCGACAGGCCGGAGGCGGCGACGACGTCGTGACCGGCGGCGGAGAGCGCGGCGCCGAGGACGGCACCGACGCGGCCGGCGCCGATGATGCCCACGCGCAGACGGGCGGGGGCGTCGTGCGCGTCGGGGATCCCGGCGGCGCGGGGGTTCCTGCGGGCAGCAGGCATCGGTGCACCTCTCGTTCCAGTCCCTCGCGGGTACCGGACGTCGGTTCGGCACCCAGGGTCGGGAGCCGGGTCGTGCGGGTCGGGCGGATCGTGCGGGCGGGTCCTGCTGCAACCGGTCGGGTGTCGCGCAGGGAGAACGCCGTGGGCGAGTCTGGAACTCCCTCGTCCGTATGCGCAACGCGCAGGGGGTGTGGCATGGCTCACCCGAGGGGGCCGCCACCCCGCGGGGGGCCGCCCCTACCGTGACCGGGAACACCCCAACGGCGAGGAGGACTCGTGAGCGAGATGGAGGGGCGGACCGCCCTGGTGACCGGCGGCAGCCGCGGGATCGGCCTGGGCATCGCCCACAGCCTGGTGAAGCGCGGGGCCAAGGTGGTCCTGACCGCCCGCAAGCCCGAGGCGCTCGCCGCGGCGGTCGAGGAGCTCGGCGGACCCGACGTGGCCGTGGCCGTCGCGGGCAACGCGGGCGACGCGGAGCACCGCGCCACAGCGGTACGCACCGCGATCGAGACGTTCGGCAGCCTCGACATGCTGGTCGGGAACGTCGGCATCAACCCGGTCTACGGCCCGATGATGGACCTGGAGCCCGACGCCTTCCGCAAGATCCTCGACACCAACGTCGTCGCCTCGCTCGACCTCGTGCAGCAGGCCTGGCGGGCGTGGATGTCCGAGCACGGCGGCTCGGTGCTGTTCGTGGCCTCGGTGGCCGGCCTGCGGTCGTCGCCGATGATCGGCGGCTACGGCGTGAGCAAGGCCGCGGTCATCAACCTGACCACGCAGCTGGCCGTCGAGATGGGCCCGAAGGTGCGCGTCAACGCGGTCGCCCCGGCCGTGGTGAAGACCCGCTTCGCCGAGGCCCTGTACGAGGGCCGCGAGGCCGAGGTCGCCGCGAGCTACCCCGTGGGCCGGCTGGGCGTCCCCGAGGACGTCGGCGAGGCCGCGGCCTACCTGCTCGGCGACGGCGCCGGCTGGGTCACCGGGCAGACCATCGTGCTCGACGGCGGGTCGGGCTCCCGGGGTCGCTGAGCCCCTCAGTCGCGGCCGAGCACCCGCGACAGGACGTCGTCGGCGTCGCCCTCCTCGCGGTAGCGGCGCCGACGGCGGCCACCCCCGGCGGCGCTGACGCCGTTCTCGGCCAGGATCTCGGCCAGCCGGTTGCTGCTGCCCGGAGAGGTCTCCGGACCGGCCGGCGGCGCCGGGGCGGGCTGCGCGTCGGGCACGGGGGCGGGCATCGCGATCCGGTAGCCGCCGCGGTCCTCGATCCGCGGCCGCCCGGCCACCGGTGCCGGCCGCTCGGCGGTCAGCGCGTCCGCGGCGGGCAGCTCGGCGTCGTCGCCGCGGCGGCGGCGCGGGGACGGCCGCACCTCCGGCCGCGGGGGCGCCGGGCGCTCCGCCGGCGCGGCGGGGGTGTCGAGCAGCTCGCGGGCCACCAGCCAGTCCAGCGGGGACGGCGGCGGCGGGACCGGCGCGACCGGCAGCGGCGCGAGGGGCTCCACCGGTTCGGCCGGCGGCAGCAGCGGGAACGAGGTCGTCGCCGGGGGTGCGGGCGGGGCGGGGGCCGGAACCGGGGCCTGAACCGGGGCCTGGGCCTGGGCCGCCGGCATCGGCGGCGGCGCCAGCCGGGCTGGCTGCGCACCCGGGAACACCGTCGTGGCCGGACCCGGCCGGACCTCGGTCCGCTCGACCCGCACCTGCTCGACCTGGCGGGTCTCCCGCGGCTCGTCGAGGCGGACGGCCGGCCAGCCGCCGGTGAGCTCGCGCGGCTCCTCCCCCGACCAGACGGCGTCCAGCGTGCGCGTCGCCTCGCCCGGCACCCGGCTGGCCTGGGTGCGCATGACGATCCGCTCGATGAGCATCTCCGAGGAGAGCTGCTCGGTCAGCTCGGCGCGCAGCCGGCCCATGTCGGCGCGCAGCTCGTGCAGCTGGCCCAGCTCCTGCCGCAGGGCGCCGAGCGCGGCGAGGTCGTCGCGCATCGCGGCCACCCGGGCGACCTCGTCGCGCAACCCGGCCAGCCCTCCGGCCTCGGCGCCCAGCGCGGCCACGCCGGCCACCTGCTCGCGCAGCCGGGCGAGGGCGGCCAGCTCGGCGCGGAGCGCGTCGAGCTCCGCGCGCATGGCCTGCTCGCTCTCCCGGCGGAGCTCGGTCTCCAGCTGCAGCTCGTACTCGCGGCGCGCGGCGACCTCGAGGTCCAGCTCGTGCTCGTAGGCCCGGCGCAGCTGCCCCTCGCGGGCCGCGGCGGCCGCCCGGTCGCCCGTGCGGCGGCCGGCGGCGAAGGTCGCCAGGACGAACGCCCAGGCCACGGCGACGACGGCGACCCGGAGGTGCTGGGGGTTGTCGGTGAGGAAGACCGCGAGCGTGGCACCGACCGCCAGCAGGAAGCCCGCGCCGACGACGAGGGCGCGCCGGCCGAGGCGGTCCGTGCCCCCGGCTGCGGCGTCGTCGTCCAGGGCGCGGGGCATGCACCAAGAGTAGCGGCGCAGCACCTCGCCGTCCGCCTTCCGGCGGCCGGCGGCCTGCCGCCGTCGCGGCCTCCTGCGACAGTGGCCCGGTGACCCTCTCGCTGCTGGACTGGCGCCGCCGCACCGCCGCCCTCTACGCCGCCGCGCGCGCGGCCGCCGATCCGGAGAGCGGCTGGCGCACCTGGCGCGACGGGCGGGACGAGCTGTTCGCCGGGCACCCCGACTCGCCCCTGGACGCCGCCGCGCGGGCGTCGTTCGACGGGCTGCCGTTCGCCCCCTACGACCCCGCGCTCCGGTTCGAGCCGGTGCTGGAGCCCGCCGGGGCGGCCCGCCTGGAGGTCCCGACGGCGGCCGACGGGATCGTGCCCCTGGAACGCATCGGGGCGGTGTCGCTGCCCGGGCTGGGCCGGCTCGACGTGTGGTGGGTCGCGCTGTACGGCGGCGGGGTCTTCCTGCCGCTGCGCGACGGCTCGGCCGGACGCACCACCTACGGCGGTGGGCGCTACCTGCTCGACACGGTCAAGGGCGCCGACCTGGGCGGCACCGGCGACCGGCTGGTGGTCGACCTCAACCTGGCCTACCACCCGTCCTGCGCCTACGACCCGCGCTGGTCCTGCCCGCTGGCACCCGAGGGCAACCGGCTCGCTGCACCGGTCGCCGCCGGGGAGCAGCTGCCCCCCGGCGGCGGGTGGTACTGAGCCGGGATCAGGTCACCTGATCATCGAGCGTCCTCCCTCACCGCCCACCACGAGGGAGGACGCTCGGCGGTGAGGGAGGACGGTCTCCGGGCTCGCTCAGTCCTGGGCGAGCGCGCCGTCGGAGCTGAAGACCAGGCCGATCGAAATCTCGCCCTGCTGGAGGGCGGCCTTGGTGAGCGGGCCGCCCGCGTCGAGCTCGCGGAAGCTGTCGAACTCCAGGCCGTAGGTCTCCTCGAGGCCCGGCTGGCAGAACGGCCGCTCGGGGCACTCGGCCGGGCCGCCGAGGACCAGCGAACCGTCGCCGCACGCGTCGGCCAGCTCCGAGAGCGTGGTGACGCCGAGCTCGTCGGCGAAGGCCTGGGTGACCGCGAAGGCGTTCTGGTCGGCGGCCTCCGAGGGCTCCCCGACGACCAGCCCGTTGGCCTCGGCGAGGGGCTGGAGGGCGGCCAGGGTGGCGTCGACGTCACCGGAGGCGATCTCGCTCTCGGCGTCGTCCTCCAGGAACTCGGTCAGGGTGGAGAGGTACTCGGGGAAGACCTGGATCTGCCCGCTCTCGAGCGCCTGCAGGTACAGCTCCCGGTTGCCGACCTCCTGGACCGTGGCGTCGAAGCCCGCGGCGGAGAGCACGTCGGCGTAGATCGTGGCCAGCACGGTGGACTCGGTGAAGTTCCGACCCGCCGACGACGACGGCGCCGCTGCCCTGCTCGAGGCCGTCGGTGACGCCGGACTCCTCGACCCAGGCCTGCGCGACCTCCTCGGCGCTCTGGCGCTCGACGTCGACGGCCGCGTTGAGCTCGACGAGGTCGTCGGTGGTCAGCGCCGCGGAGACGGCGTTCAGCGCCGGGAGGAGCGCCGGGGAGGCCGCGCTGGCCGCGGCGTTGACCGCCGGGATGACGTTGTCGGCGTTCTGGAGCTCCTCGTCGTCCTCGAGGACGACGAGCTGGTCGCCCTCGACCGGGGCGCAGGCCTCGCCCGAGGCCGAGCCGCCGGAGCTGCCGCCGTCGTCGGAGCCGGAGGAACCGGACTCCCCGCAGGCGGCGGTCAGGGCCACCACCATCGCGAGGGGAGCGAAGATCCGGAGTCGCGCGCGCATGTGCCCGCCTTCTGTGTCCCGTGGCCGCCTTGTTGCAGCCACGCGTGTCTGGCGGGAGGTCTCCCGCGGAGGCCATCGAACCGAACAGTTGCGCGCAACGCAACGGGTAGCGGCGAGGGATCTAGAGGGGGACGCCGCTGGCCGTCGGTTCGGGCTGCCCGGCGACGGTGCGCTCGCGGAGCCGGTGCAGCGGTCCGCGGCGCGGGCCGGGGGTCACCAGGCGGGTGACCAGCACGAGCAGCAGCTCGGTGAGCAGCGCCAGCGCGGCGATGAGGATCGCGCCGGCGATGATCCGGCCGTAGTCCTGCTGGCCGAAGCCCAGGTTCACGATCCGGCCGAGCCCGCCGCCACCGACCAGCGCGGCCAGGCCGGCGGTGGCCACGACCTGCACGGCCGCCGTCCGCACACCGGTCATGACCAGCGGGAGCGCCAGCGGCAGCTCGACCCGGCCGATGACCTGGCGCCGGGTCATGCCCATGCCCCGGGCCGCCTCGCGGACGTCGGCGTCGACGCCGCGGAAGCCGACGAAGGTGTTGGTGAGGATCGGCGGGATGGCGAAGACCGCCAGCGCGATGGTGGTGGCGCGGTTGCCGAACCCGATGGGGCTGACGGCGAACAGCGTGAGCAGCGCCAGCGTCGGGACGGCGCGGCTCACGTTGGACAGCACGACGACCGCGCCGCTCCCCCGCCCGGCGCTGCCCAGCGCGACACCGACGGGGAAGGCCAGCACGAACGCCGCGAGCACCGCCACCGCCGAGATGGCCAGGTGCTCGCCCAGCAGCTCGAGGACGCCGCCGCGGCGGGTCCAGGTGAGCGGGTCGTTGAGGTAGCGGAGCGCGTCGCCGAAACCGGTCATGCGCGCGCCGCCCGTGCCCAGGGCGTGAGCAGCCGCTCGACGCCGGCCAGCAGCACGTCGGCGACCAGTGCCAGCAGCACGCAGCCGACGGCGCCGGTCACGATCTCCGCCCGGTAGAAGTTGGCGTTGAAGCCGCCGGTGATCAGCTGGCCCAGCCCGCCGTGACCGACGAGCACGCCCACGGTGGTCAGGGCGACCGTCGAGACGGTCGCGATCCGCAGCCCCCGCCATGAACGCCGGCAGCGCCAGCGGCAGCTCGATCTGCCAGAACCGGCGCACCGCGCCGTAGCCCATGCCCCGGGCGGCCTCCTGCACGTCGTCGGGCACGCCCTGGAGGCCGACGAGGAAGTTGCGCACGAGGATGACCAGCGAGTACGCGGTGAGCCCGACGAGCACGGTGGTGGCGCTCAGCCCGGTGAACGGGAAGATCAGCGCGAACATGGCCAGCGACGGGATCGTGTAGACGACCGTGGACAGGCTCAGCACCGCGGCGCCGAGCAGCCGGTTGCGGCGGGCGACGAGCGCCAGCGGCAGGGCGATCGCCGCCCCGATCAGCACCGCGCCGACGGTCAGGCGGACGTGCTCGCCGAGGTAGCCCATGATGGTGTCCCAGTTGTCGGCCACGTAGGAGCCGTCGAACCACGGGTTCGGTGCCGCGTCCACCGCGAGCACCGACGTCCCCGCGCTCAGCACCGGGCGCACTCGAGGAGGGTCACGTCGTGGACGCTACTGCGCAGGACCGACGACCGGCGAGGGCGGACGAGCCCGCCGCCGAGCCCGGGTCCGCCGTCGACATCCGGCTGGAGGGCGTGAGCAAGGTCTACGCCGACGGGACCGTGGGCGTCGCCGAGCTGGACCTGACGTTCGCCGCCGGCGAGCTGACCGTGCTGGTCGGGCCCTCCGGGTGCGGCAAGACGACCACGATGAAGATGATCAACCGGCTGATCGAGCCGTCCAGCGGGCGGATCCTCATCGGCGGCGAGGACGTCACCCGCGCCGACCCCGAGCAGCTGCGCCGGCGGATCGGCTACGTCATCCAGAGCATCGGGCTGTTCCCCCACCAGACGGTGCGGGCCAACGTCGGGACGGTGCCCCGCCTGCTCGGCTGGGACCGGGCGCGCACGCGGGCGCGGGTGGACGAGCTGCTCTCCACCGTCGGGTTGGACCCCGCGGCACACGGCGACCGCTACCCCGCCCAGCTCTCCGGGGGCCAGCGGCAGCGGGGCGGGCGTGGCCCGAGCGCTCGCGGCCGACCCGCCGGTGCTGCTGGTCGACGAGCCGTTCTCCGCCGTCGACCCGGTGGTGCGCGAGCGGCTGCAGTCGGAGTTCCTGCGGCTCCAGCAGGCCGTGCGCAAGACGATCGTCTTCGTCACCCACGACATCGAGGAGGCCGTCCGCATCGGCGACCGGATCGCGGTCATGAGCCAGGGCGGCCGGGTCGAGCAGTACGCCACCCCCGCCGAGCTGCTGGGCCGGCCGGCCAACGACTTCGTGGCCGACTTCGTCGGCGCCGACCGGGGGTTGAAGCGGCTGGCGGTCACCGGCATCGACCCGCAGGACCTGGAGCGGCCCCCGGTCGTGCACGTCGCGGACGGCCTGGCCGACGCCCGCGCCGCGCAGGAGCGGGCCGGCGCCCGGTGGGCCGTCGTCCTCGACGACGACGAGAAGCTGCACGGCTGGCTGTCGCTCGAACGCTCCGCCGGCGCGGGCACGGTCGGCTCGGCGGCCCGGCGCATGGAGGCCTGGGTGCCGGCCGACGCCAGCCTGAAGGCCGCGTTCGCCACGATGCTGCAGCACGAGGCGGGCTGGGTGGCGGTGCTGGACGGCGACCGGTTCCTGGGCGTCCTCACGCCGGAGTCGCTGCACGCCGCGCTGCGCCGCTCGGTCGAGGGCACCGTCCCGGAGACGGCGGGCGCTACGCGCTGACGCCCTCCGAGGGCTTCTCCCCTTCGGGTGGGATCCGGCAGACCGACTCCAGCCAGAGTGCGGCGGCGACCAGCGCGGCGGCGCCGAGCACCCCGACGACGGCCGTGACGGTGTCGCCGCGCGCCGCCTGGAGCCGGTCCACCGCCGGGGCGACGTGCAGCAGCACCCCGGCCCACACGCCCAGGAAGACCGCGCCGACGTAGGCGCTGGCCTGCGCGAGCACCGCCAGCCGGGCGACCAGCAGCGGCTCGACCCGCCGCACCGCGGCCTCGCCCGAGCGCGGCGCCCGCCCTGCGCGGGCGGCGCGCTCGGCGGCCAGCCGGGCCCGCAGGGTGCGGGCACCCCACGCCTCGGCGGCCGCGAGCACCGCCAGCGGCGTGGGCAGCCACCAGTCCAGGGCCGGCAGCGAGCCGTACCAGGAGCGGACCAGCAGCCAGGCCGCGGCGGTCAGGCCGAGGGCGAGGACGACGAGGTCGCGACGGCGCACCGGGCTCATCGGCGTGCGCTCACCCCTCGGCGTCCCAGCGGCGGACGGCGGCGACGTCCGCCGGGTCCAGGCCGGCCAGCAGCGCGTCGACCCGGCCGTGGCCCGGCAGCTCCGCGTCGGGGTCGACGGCCAGCCACGGCACGAGGACGAAGGCCCGTTCGTGGGCGCGCGGGTGCGGCAGGGTCAGCCGGGGATCCGCGGAGGTGACCGGGGCGCCGTCGTCGGCCCGGACTGCGACGACGTCGACGTCGAGCGTGCGGGCGCCCCAGCGCACCTCGCGGGTCCGGCCGGCGCCCTGCTCCAGCTCGTGCGCGCGGGCCAGCCACCCGGCGGCGTCGCGGTCGCCCTCGACCACCGCCACGGCGTTGAGGTAGGGCGGCTGCTCGACCGGCCCCCACGGCGGGGTCTCGTACAGGTCGGAGTGCACCAGCGGCCCGTCCGCGGCCAGGGCTGCCAGCGCGGTGCGCAGGGTGGCGGCGCGGTCGCCCAGGTTGGCGCCCAGAGAGAGGACGACGCGGGTCATGCCCGCTCGCGCCGGATGGTCACGGTGACGTCGTCGAAGGGCACGCCCAGCTCGGCCTGCGGCTTGTGCAGGGTGATCTCGACCGCCTGGACCAGCGGGTCGGCCAGGCACACGTCGGCCATCCGCTGGCAGAGCGTCTCGAGCAGGTCGACCGGTTCGCCGAGCAGCACGTGGTGCAGCTGCTGGGCGAGGTCGGCGTAGTTGACGGTGAGGGCGAGGTCGTCGCCGGCGGCTGCGGGGGCGGTGTCCAGCTCCAGGACGGCGTCCACCGTGAACAGCTGCCCGCGCTCGCGCTCCCATGCGTAGACGCCGTGGTGGGCGTGCGCGCGCAGGCCGCGCAGCGCGATCCGGTCGGGGCGGGGCTCAGCCACGGCGGGCTCCTCGGGCGGCTCGGACGGCGTCCAGGGTGCGCAGCGCGTCCACGGAGCCGGCGGCGTCGTGCACCCGCACGCCCCAGGCGCCGGCCTCGGCGGCGAGGACGGTGGTCGCCAGCGTGGCCGCGTCGCGCTCCTCGGCGGGCCGGGGCGCGCCGTCGGGTCCGGCCAGCAGCCGGCCCAGGAACGTCTTGCGGGAGGCGCCGACGAGCACGGGCAGCCCCAGGGAGGTCAGCCGGTCCAGCCCGGCCAGCAGCGCCCAGTTGTGCTCGGCGCGCTTGGCGAAGCCCAGACCCGGGTCGAGCACGAGCTGCTCGGGGGCGACACCGGCGGCGACGACGTCCTCGACCCGGGCCGTGAGCTCGGCGCAGACCTCGGTGGCGACGTCGCCGTACTGGGCGGCGGCGTACATCTCGCGGCTGTGCCCGCGCCAGTGCATGAGCACCCACGGCACGCGGGCCCGCGCGACGAGCTCGGCCATGCCGGCGTCGGCCAGCCCCCCGCTGACGTCGTTGACCAGCTGCGCGCCCGCCTGCAGCGCCGCCTCGGCGACCTCGGCGCGGGTGGTGTCGACGCTGGTGCGCACGCCCGCGGCGGAGAGCTCACGGATGACCGGCACGACCCGGTCGCACTCCTCGGCGGCGTCCACGCGGTCGGCGCCCGGGCGGGTGGACTCCCCGCCGACGTCCACGTAGTCGGCGCCGGCGGCGTGCATCGCGAGGCCGTGCGCGATCGCCGTCGCCGGGTCGGAGAAGCAGCCGCCGTCGGAGAAGGAGTCGGGCGTGACGTTGAGGACGCCCATCACCAGGCAGCGCCCCGGCCGCGGGAGCGGGATCACCGGTCGCCCCGTCAGCGGCCCAGCACGAGACTCATCGCCTCGCTGCGGGTCGCGGCGTTCTCCCGGAAGATCCCGCGCACCGCGGAGGTCACCGTGGTCGTGCCGGGCTTGCGGATGCCGCGCATCGCCATGCACAGGTGCTCGGCCTCGATGACGACGAGGACGCCCTGTGGCTTGAGCACCTCGTCGAGCGCGTCGGCGATCTGGCGGGTCATCCGCTCCTGCACCTGCGGGCGCCGGGCGTAGATCTCGACCAGCCGGGCGATCTTCGACAGCCCGGTCACCCGGCCGTCGGTGCCCGGGATGTAGCCGACGTGCGCGACGCCGTGGAAGGGCACCAGGTGGTGCTCGCAGGTCGAGTACATCGCGATGTCCTTGACCAGCACGAGTTCGTCGTGGTTCTCGTCGAAGGTCGTCGCGAGGATCTCGAAGGGATCCTGCGAGAGGCCGGCGAAGGTCTCGGCGTAGGCCCGGGCCACCCGGGCCGGGGTGTCCTGCAGCCCCGGGCGGTCGGGGTCCTCGCCGAGCGCGAGCAGCAGTTCGCGGACGGCCGCCTCGGCGCGGGCGGCGTCGATCCGGTCGGTCACCGCTGGACCGGTGCGCCGACGTCCCCGACCGGTGCCGGGTCGTGACCGGCCGCACCGTTGTGGCCGGCCCGCTCCGAGGGCGTGAGGACCGGCGGCTGGTCCGAGGGGGTCCGCTTGCCGAAGCCGTTGTACGGGGCGAGGGAGGGCCGCTTGGTGACCGGCGCGCAGATCCGCGACATGTCCTCCTTGGACAGCGTCTCCTTCTCCATGAGCTCGAGCACGAGCTGGTCCAGGACGTGCCGGTACTCGACCAGGATCTCCCAGGCCTCGTCGTGCGCGGCCTCGATCAGCGCCCGGATCTCGGCGTCGATGTCGGCGGCGACGGCCTCGGAGTAGTCCGGCCGGGAGCCCATGTCGCGACCCAGGAACGGCTCGGCGTCGGTGCTGCCGTACTTCACCGCGCCCAGCTTGGCGCTCATGCCGTACTGGGTGACCATCGCGCGGGCCATCGACGTGGCCTTCTCGATGTCGTTGCCGGCACCGGTGGTGGGCTCGTGGAAGACCAGCTCCTCCGCCGCCCGGCCACCCAGGGCGTAGGCGAGGGTGTCGATCATCTCGGAACGGGTCTGGGTGTACTTGTCCTCGGTCGGCAGCACGAGGGTGTGCCCGAGGGAGCGGCCGCGCGGCAGGATCGTCACCTTGTGCACGGGGTCGAGGTTCGGCAGCGCGTGCGCGACGAGGGCGTGCCCGCCCTCGTGGTAGGCGGTGACCTTCTTCTCCTTCTCGCTCATCGCCCGCGTCTTGCGCTCGGGGCCGGCGATGACCCGGTCGATCGCCTCCTCGAGCACCTCGTCGGTGATCAGCGAGCCGTTGTTGCGGGCGGTGAGCAGCGCACCCTCGTTGAGCACGTTGGCGAGGTCGGCACCGGTGAAGCCGGGCGTGCGCCGGGCGACGGTCTCGAGGTCGACGTCGGGGGCGAGCGGCTTGCCCTTGGCGTGCACGCTCAGGATCGCCTTGCGGCCCATGAGGTCGGGGCGGTCGACGGCGAATCTGCCGGTCGAAGCGGCCCGGGCGCAGCAGCGCCGGGTCGAGGATGTCGGGCCGGTTCGTCGCGGCGATCATGATCACGCCGCCCTTGACGTCGAAGCCGTCCATCTCGACCAGCATCTGGTTGAGGGTCTGCTCGCGCTCGTCGTGGCCGCCACCCATGCCGGCGCCGCGGTGCCGGCCGACGGCGTCGATCTCGTCGACGAAGATGATCGCCGGGGCGTTCTCCTTCGCCTCCTTGAACAGGTCGCGCACGCGGCTGGCGCCGACGCCGACGAACATCTCGACGAAGTCCGAGCCGGAGATGGAGTAGAAGGGCACGCCCGCCTCGCCGGCCACGGCGCGGGCGAGCAGCGTCTTGCCGGTCCCGGGCGGGCCGAACAGCAGCACGCCCTTGGGGATCTTGGCGCCCACGGCCTGGAACTTGACCGGGTTCTGCAGGAAGTCCTTGATCTCGTGCAGTTCCTCGATCGCCTCGTCGGCGCCGGCGACGTCGGCGAACGTCGTCTTCGGGGTGTCCTTGGTGACCTGCTTGGCCTTGGACTTGCCGAAGGCCATGACCCCGCGGCCACCGCCCTGCATCGAGTTGAACAGCCAGAACAGCAGGAGCAGCAGGATGACGAAGGGGAGGAAGCTGATCAGCAGGCTGGCGAGCAGGCTGTCCTGGCTGACGTTGGTGTCGAACTCGACGCCGTCGTCCTGCCCTGCGGTCGACGCGAGGTCGAAGATTTCGTCCTCGGCGCCGATCGGGTACGAGGCGGTGATCTGGCGGTTGCCGTCGACGGCCTGGTCGAGGTCCAGGTCGACCGTCTGCTCGCGGTCGTTGATCGTGACGCCTTCGACGTTGCCGTCGCGCAGCTGCTCGAGGGCGACGGAGGTCGCGACCTCCTCGTACTTGTCACCGCCGCGACCGAAGAGGGAGGACAGCGTGAGGGCCAGGAGGACGACGACGACGACCCAGAACCACACGGAGCGGTAGAACTTCTTACGTTCCATACACCGATGCCGGGCACCGGCGGAGCCGGTCTGCCCGTCGACCCTCCTGCTCGTCCGGTGACACTGCCTGCGACCCGGGCAGGGCCCCCGGCGCTCCGTGCAGCGTCGTCGGCCCCGAAGGTACACCGGCGAGCCTGTCAAGCCCCTGGGTGACCGCGGCCCCGTCGCGGGGCCCGGAGGGTTCCCGACGGGGACGCGGTGGAGCGGCCGCACCTGCTGGGGGACGGCCGGAAGTCGCTGCCGCAGCGCGACCCGCCCTGCGGGGTCGGTGCGCCGAGCGGGGGCCGGAGGCTCCCCGAGGTGTACCGAGGACGCGCTCAGCGCAGCAGGGGGACGGCTCCTGGCCGCGGTGTCGTCCGGAGGACGACGTCAGGCATACACCTCGGGCTTGAGCGTCGCGATGTAGGGCAGGTCGCGGTACCGCTCGGCGTAGTCCAGGCCGTAGCCGACGACGAACTCGTTGGGGATGTCGAAGCCGATGTACTTGACCGGCACCTCGACCTTGACCGCGTCGGGCTTGCGCAGCAGGGCGCAGACCTCGAGGGAGGCCGGGGCGCGGCCGCCGAGGTTCTTGAGCAGCCAGGAGAGGGTCAGGCCGGAGTCGATGATGTCCTCGAGCACCAGGACGTGCTTGTCGGTGATGTCCCGGTCGAGGTCCTTGAGGATGCGCACGACGCCCGACGAGCTGGTGGCCGAGCCGTAGGACGACACCGCCATGAACTCCATCTGCGTGGGCAGCTGCAGGGCCCGGGCGAAGTCGCTCATGAACAGCACCGCGCCCTTGAGGACGCCGACGAGCAGCACCTCCCTGCCCGCGTAGTCCGCGGCGATGGTGGCGGCGAGCTCGGCGATCTTCGCGCGGATCTGCTCCTCGCTCAGGAGCACGTGGTCGATGTCCGGTCCGTACCCGTGGTCGGGGCCGAGGGCCCCGGTGGTGCTGGTCGCAGACTCGCTCACGCGTCAGGCTCCTCGCGGTCGTGTGGTGCCGGGTGCGGGCCGCCGCCGTCGCGCGCGGGCTCCAACCTCAGGGTGCCAGACGCCCGGACGACGCCGGCGCCGCCCGGCAGGTCGACCCGGCCCTGCCCCCTCCAGCGGACCACGAGTGCGTCGACCGCGTCGAGCTGCACCGCCCGCAGGTCGGGCACCCCTGCGGCGCGGAGCCACCCGCGCAGCACCCGCGTGCGCAGCGCCCCCGCCAGCCCGGCCACGCCCGCGACCGGCAGGCCGTCGGCGCAGGCCAGCGCCGCGAGGTGGGCGTCGGCGAGCTCGTCGAGCGCGTCCAGGTCGGCGCGCAGCAGGCCCGCCGTCCGCGCCAGGGCGGGCGCCACTCCCCCGCCCAGCACCTCCTCCAGCAGCGGCAGCACCTCGGCGCGCAGCCTGGCCCGCGTGTAGGCCGGATCGGTGTTCCACGGGTCGTCCCACACCGGCAGCCCCGCGGCGGTGCAGGCGGCGCGCGTCGTCGTCCGCCGGACGCCGAGCAGCGGCCGCCACCAGGTGGCGCCCCCGTCCTGGCGCTCCTCGACCATGCCGGCCACCGAGCGGGGGCCCGAGCCGCGGCCGAGGCCGAGCAGCACCGTCTCGGCCTGGTCGTCGAGCGTGTGCCCCAGGGCGATCCGCGCCCCGTGCTCGCCGGCGGCGCGGGCGAGGGCGGCGTACCGGGCGCTCCGGGCCGCGCCCTCGGGCCCGCCGTCGGCGCCGACGTCCACCCGGACGACGACGACCGGCGCGAGCCCCAGGTCCCGCAGCAGCCCCGCCGTCGTCGCCGCCCGCTCCGCGGACCCGGGCTGCAGGCCGTGGTCGACGGTCACCGCGCCGGCGCGCACCCCGGCGCGCGGGGCCTCGAACGCGACCGCGGCGGCCAGCGCGAGGGAGTCCGCGCCGCCGCTGCAGGCGACCAGGACGGGCCGCGGATCACCGGTGAGGCCGGAGCGGACCGCGCTGCGGACCTGCGCGACCGCCGCGGGGGGCCCGACCACGCTCAGGCGGGGATGGCCGGCCGGCCGAGGACCCGCTCGACCCAGCGCTCGGGCGCGGTGAGCTCGTCGAGGTGCGGGAGGTTCTCCGCCTTCACCCAGACCTGGTTGAACCCCTCCATGCCGGCCCGGTCGATCACCCCGCCGACGAACACCCGCCCGTCGGCGTACTGCTTCATCTTCTGCTCCAGGCCGAGCAGCCGGCGCAGCACGCGGTCGAGCGGCCCGCGGCCCTTGCGGCGCTGGGCGAACCGCTTGCGCAGCGTGCGCACGGTCGGGACGACGTCGGGGCCGACGCCGTCCATCACGTACTCCGCGTGCCCCTCGACCAGGCTCATCACCGCGGTCACCCGGTCGAGCACCTCGCGCTGCCGGGGGTCGCGGATGAGCGCCATGAGCCCCTCGGACTCGTCGTCGTCGCCGCGGAGGGCCCCGGTGATGCCGCGGAGCACGTCCTGCAGGCGGTCGCGCAGCACGTCGGCGGTGAGGTCGGTGGCGTCGACGAACTCGGCGATCTGGCTCTCGAGGTAGGGCCGCAGCCACGGGACGGCGGTGAACTGCAGCTGGTGGGTGACCTCGTGCAGGCACACCCAGAGCCGGAAGTCCGACGGGTCGACGCCCAGCTTCTGCTCGGTGGCGACGATGTTGGGGGCGACGAGGAGGAGCCGCCCGCCGGTGCCGAAGACCTCGTACTGGCCGAGCACCCGCGAGCTGAGGAAGGCCAGGACGCCGCCGGCCTGGATGCCGGTGGCCCGCGAGCCGATCGCGGTGGCGAGGGCGCCGGGGCGGCTCCCGGTGCGCTCGGCGAGCGCGTCGACGAGCGGGTCGAGCAGCGCGGCCATCCCCCGCGCGTTGGCGTCGACCCAGCCGGGCCGGTCGACGACGGCGACCTCGGGGACGGGGCCGCCGGCGACCGGGGTCATCCCGGTCAGCCGCTCCACGTGCGCGACGGCGGTGGCCGCGGCCTCGTGCAGCTCGCGGACGACGGCGGCGGCGTCCTCGCGGGTCGTGGCCGGCCCCGGTCCGGCGAGCCGGCGCGCGGTGCGGCCGGCGAGCTTCCAGTCGACCATCGAGGAGGGGCTGCTCATCGGCCCACGGTACCCACGGGGGACGACGTCCCCGGGTGCGCGCGTCAGCTGCAGCCGCAGCCCGCGAGCGCGGCGGCGACGGCGTCCAGGGCCGCCTCGGCACCGGCCTCGCTGCCCGAGTCGTCGGCGACGAGGGCGAAGGCCAGCAGGCGGCCGTCGGCGGTGACCGCCGTCCCGGCCAGGGCGTGCACGCCGAGCAGCGTCCCGGTCTTGGCCCGCACGACGCCGGGCGCGGTGTTCGCGTCGCCCCGGTCGAACAGCGTGCCGGTGTACCCGGCGACCGGGAGGCCGGACAGCACCGCGGAGGCGTGGGGCAGCGAGCCGTCCGCGGCGCCGGCGACCAGGTCGGTGAGCACGTCGGCGGGCACCTGATCCAGCCGCGACAGGCCGCTGCCGTCGGCCAGCGCGACGCGGCCGACGTCGATCCCGGCCTCACCCAGGGCCTCGACGACGGCCTCCGCCGCGCCCTCGAACGAGGCGGGCAGGTCGCGGGCCAGCGCCACCTGGCGGGCCAGGGCCTCGGCCAGCACGTTGTCCGACATGGACAGGGTCTGCTCGACCAGCCGGGCGATCGGCGCCGACTGCACGGTGGCCAGCGTCCGCGCGCCGGCCGGCGCTTCGCCGGGGACGACGGTCGCGCCCGGGGCGCCCAGGGCGTCGGCGAGCGCGACACCTGCGTCGATGCCGGGCTGGCCGCTGCGGGCCAGCGAGCCGGGGCTCACGCGGGCGCCGTCGACGGCGGTCGCCGTGACGGGGGCGGCGTAGCTCGACGGGGCGTCCGAGGGCCCCCAGCCCTGCGCCGTCAGCGGCCCGGTGAACAGCGAGCTGTCGACGACGACGCGGCTGACCGGGGTGCCCGCGGGCAGCGCCACGACCACCTGCGACGCGAGGTCGGCGACGGTCGGGGCACCGGGGTAGGTCTGCGACGGCGAGGTGCGCGACAGCGTCGGGTCGCCGCCCCCGACGAGGACGACCTCGCCGGGCGTGCTGCCCGCGACGACGGTCGTGGGGATCGTCTGCGCCGGGTCCAGGGTGGTGAGCGCGGCGACGGCGGTGAGCAGCTTCGCGGTCGAGGCGGGGATGGCGGGGTCGGCGGCGTCCAGGTCGAGGAGCACGTCACCGCTGGCCACGTCGACGACCTCGGCGGAGACGCCGGACCCCAGGCCGGGGTCCTGCAGCAGCGGCCCGATCCGCGCGGCGAGCACGTCCGGGTCCGGCGCCGGGGCGGCGGAGTCGAGCGAGGCGAGCACCGGCGTGACCTCGCCGAGCTCGGGCAGGTCGGCGTCCGGGACCGACACCGTGCCGGCGGTCGCGTCGTCGTCGCCACCGAAGCCGCCGGTGAGCGCGATGCCGCCGCCGACGAGCACCAGGACCAGCGCGATGACGCCGAGCGCGATGCGGCGCCGGAACCGTCCGGTCCGCGCTGTGACGATCGTCGAACTCGCTCGACGCGATGGTGCCCACCCCCCAAAAGGTGACCTCCGCAGAACATGCGGGGTCACCGTGCGCAAGACTAGGCGGGTGCAGTTCGACGTGACGGTAGAAATCCCGAAGGGCCAGCGCAACAAGTACGAGCTGGACCATGCCACCGGACGCATCCGATTGGACCGGATGCTGTTCACCTCAACCCGCTACCCGGCGGACTACGGCTACATCGAGAGCACCCTGGGACAGGACGGCGACCCGCTCGACGCCCTGGTGCTGCTCGAGGAGCCGACGTTCCCCGGGTGCCTGATCACCTGCCGGGCCATCGGCATGTTCCGCATGACCGACGAGGCGGGCGGGGACGACAAGGTCCTCACCGTGCCGGCGACCGACCCGCGGATGTCCCACCTCAAGGACATCTCCGACGTGTCGGAGTTCGACCGCCTCGAGATCCAGCACTTCTTCGAGACCTACAAGGACCTCGAGCCGGGCAAGTCGGTCGAGGGCGCCAACTGGGTCGGCCGCGAAGAGGCCGAGGCCGAGATCATCGCCTCGCTCGAGCGCGCCAAGAACGCGGCACCGCACCACTGACCCCTGTCCACGGCCCTCCGGGTCCCCGAGCGCACCGACGGCGGCTCACCCTGCACGGGTGGGCCGCCGTCAGCGTTCCGGGCGTCGGGGGTGCCGGCGTCAGGTGGAGAGGGAGGGCGCGAGCTGCCACGCCGCCGGGATCGCGGCCACGCCGAACCCGCTGACCGGGACGAGGTCGAGCACGAGACGGGTGGGCTGGAAGGCCTCGGCGTACCCGATGCGGGCCTGGGCCCCCCAGTGCCGGGCCGACGCCACGACCGCGTCGGGCTCGACCATCGCGGACAGCTCCACCTGGGAGGCGTGGGCGGACAGGGCCGCGACCTTGCCCGACAGGTAGGCGGTCACGTCGACGTAGACGGTCGGGGTGAACGACAGCGTCGACGGGCTCTGGTAGTGCAGCACCCGCGACAGCCGGCGCGTGGCGCCCAGCGTCGCGGCCGCGACCGCCCGGTGGTCCTGGTGGCTGTCCTCCGGAGCGTGCACGTAGACCAGGTCGGCCCGGGTGTCCTGGAGGACCTGCTCGATCACGCGGACGGTCGCGGAGTCCGCGACGACCTCGCAGTCGCGCAGCCCGCCCCACACCAGGCGGGCGCCGAGCACGCGCGCGGCGCGCTCCTGCTCCTCGCGACGGACGGCGTCACCCGGGCCGTTCTCGCCGCCGGTCACGACCAGCATCGTCACCGAGTCGCCCGCCGCGGCGTGCGCCAGCAGCGCCCCTCCGCAGCCGAGCTCGATGTCGTCGGGGTGTGCCCCGATGGCCAGGACGTTGCGTCCCGACTTCCTCGCGCCCGCACCGTTCATGGTGAGGTGTCCTCCCGGTCCGTCGGCGTGGTCGTCCTCGCCGTCGCATCTCCATCGGCGTCCGCACCGGGCGCCTGCAGCACGACGGCCCGGTACTCACCCCCAAGGGGTGGGTACCGGGCCGCTGCGCGTGGCTCGTGGGGGCGGCCGTCAGACCGCCGTCGTCGTTCCCGCGGGGTCCGGCAGGTTCGCGAGCCGGCGGCGCGAGCGGTAGAGCATGAACGCGCCGACCACTCCCGCTCCACCGAGCGCCATCGTCGTCCCCAGGCCGTTCCCGTCGGCCGGGAGGACCGTGCTCGGCGGGCAGACCGTCGCGTACTGCACGTACTGCGAGTACTGGATCGTCGTGCCGTTCAGGGTCCACCGCGCGTTCTGGTAGAAGATCTCGCTGAAGGTCAGCTTCACCTGCCAGGCGCCGTGCACGGTCCCCTTGGCGAACGTGGTGGGCTGCTGGCCCTGCAGGCGCGTCGGGTACACCTGGTTCGCCGTCCCGTACGGGTAGGTCTTCTGGCTGCCGGTCGTGTTGTTGTAGCCCACGACGACCCAGTAGCTGCCGTCCCCGTTGTCGCGGTAGCAGTCGACGATCGGGGCCACGCTGCCGGCCGCCGAGGCGGTGCCCGGGATCCCGCGACCAGTGACAGCGCCGCGACCACCGCGGCCGTGGCGAATCGTGCGAGCCGCCCGCGGAAGCGGGGGGCGGATGTGGTTCGGGTGCCGATCACGGCGTCGTCTCCCTGTCCGGAGCGGCGTCCCCGCTCGTCCCCGTGGCCATCGGACGTTCCCGGCCCCGGCTGGAGCGGACGGCGGACCACCTCACCCGGAGGAGGGACGTCAGGCCGGGACGACGGCGCCGTCGAGGAGCCCGAGCGCGACGTCCACCGCGGCCGGGAACGAGTCGACGACGGCCTCCGCCCGCGGCTCGTCCGGCGCGGAGGCGTACTCGCCCTGGCGGATCCGCACCGCCCGCGCGCCCACGGCAGCGGCCACCGCGACGTCCTTGCCCGGCCGGTCCCCGATGACCAGCACCCGGTCGGCCGGCACGCCCAGGGCCTCGGCGAGCGCCAGCAGCCCGACCGGCGCGGGCTTCCGGGCCGCCCGGCCACCGAGCGTGTCGGTGACCAGCACGACGGGCAGCAGCGGCAGCAGCCCGGTCGCGGCCAGCTTGGCATCCTGGATGACGGGGTTGCCGTCGGTGAGGCACCCCAGCGGGGCCACCGCGGCCAGCGCCCGCAGCCCGGCCGCGACGCCGGGGTACGGGCTCAGCCGCTCGGGCTGGAACCCGGTGAACGCGGCGACCAGCCCCGGCACCAGCAGAGGCAGCTCCGCGGCGGGCACCCCGGCGGCCAGCAGCGCGCGGTCGATCGTGCCGCCGGCGTCGGAGCCGGCCGCGAGCTCGCGCACCAGGGCCTCGTGCACCCGGGCGCCGTCCACGCCGGCCGCGGTCGCGGCCGCGCCCACGGCGACCGCGGCACCGGCCAGGTACTCGGCCTGCGGGTACAGCGTGTCGTCGAGGTCGACGACGACGGCGAGCGGCCGCCGGGTCACCACGGGAGGCTGCCGTCGGTGAAGTCCGGCTCCTCGATGGCCAGCAGGGCGTCGGTCCCCGGATCGGAGAGGATGGCGGCGAGCCTGCCGACCCGTGGTCCCGTCGCCGTAGGGGCAGGGCAGGGAGGCGGCCCGCGCCTGCGCCTCGGGCGTCGCGTGCCGGGCCGCGGCGGCGAGGACGGCGTCGGCAGAGGTGTCGTCCGCGAGGCCGGCCAGCGTGGTCGTCCCGGCCTCGACACCCTCCCAGCGCGGCGTGGAACCGCGCAGCACGACGACCGGGACGCCGAGGTAGGCGGCCTCCTCCTGGATCCCGCCGGAGTCGGTGACGGCCAGCCGGGCCGAGGCCAGGGCCGTCAGGAGGTCGTCGTACCCGAGGGGCCCGCTCAGCGCGACGAGCGGGTGGTCGAGCTGCACGTCCAGGCCGGTGGCGGCCAGCCGGGCGGCGGTGCGCGGGTGCAGCGGGAAGGTCACCGGCCCGACCCGCTCGGCCAGCGAGCGGACGACGGCGACCAGGCGTTCGAGCCGGACCGGGTCGTCGACGTTGGTCGGGCGGTGCGCGGTCACCAGGACGCCGGAGCGGTCGGCCACGGGCACCGGGCGGACGCCCCGCGCGACGAGGGTGTCGACGACGGGGTTGCCCACGACGAAGACGCGGTCCGCGGGCACGCCCTCGGCCGCGAGGAACGCCGCCGCGCGGCGGGTCGGGGCCAGGTGCAGGGCGGCGACGGCGGCGGCGACGCGGCGGTTGACCTCCTCCACGCTGCGCGGGTTGAGGCTGCGCAGCCCCGCCTCGAGGTGGGCGAAGGGGATCCCGGCGCCCCGGGCGGCCAGCGCGTACGCCGGCACCGTGTTGGTGTCGCCGAGCGCGAGGACGAGGTCCGGGCGGAACCGCGCCACCGCGCGGGCCGCGTCGGCGTGGAGCGCGCCGAGCCGGGCGGCCGGCTCGTCGTCCGGGAGCGTGAAGCGGTGGGTGGGGGTCAGCCCCAGCGACTGCTGCAGCTCGCCGGCCAGGGCCGGGTCGGTGTGCTGGCCGGTGTCGACGACGTCGACGCGGTGGCCGGCGGCGGTCAGCGCCGCGACCACCGGCGCTAGCTTCACCACCTCCGGGCGGGTGCCGAAGGGCACCAGGACCGAGCGGCTGCGGCTCATGCCTGCCCGACCCGGACGTCGCTGGGATCGGGCAGGTGGCTGCCGTCCTCGGCGGTGAACACCTCGGCGAAGTAGCGGCGCATGCTCACCCCCGGGGTGAACCAGAGGTGCTGCAGCTGCCGGCCCGGCTCCCGGATCCCGGACAGGTAGGTGCTCACGACGTCGGCGCCGGCCGCCAGGGTCAGCGGCAGGCCGCCGGAGAACCGCGGGTTGATCTCGAGCACCGTCACCCGTCCGTCGTCGGCGACGAACCCCTGGACGTTGGCCGGCCCGGTCAGGCCGACGGCCTCCAGCGCGCCGGCCACCGCGTCGGTCACCGTCGAGGAGTCGAAGGTGGTGCCCTTGACCGAGATGCCCGCCTTGACCTCCGTGCGCCACCGGGGGACGACGGTCAGCAGCTCGCCGTTCCGGTCCACCAGGGCGTCGGCGGTGAACCTCCCGGCCGGAGAGCCGGGTCTGCACGATGAGCGACGGATCGGCCCGCATGGCCTCGACGACGGCCGAGCGCGAGTCGAGCAGGCGGACGCCGCGGCTGCCACGACCCGCCCGCGGCTTGACCACCCAGGGGCCGGGGACCTCGTTGAGGCCCGCGGGGGTGTCGGTCGTCGCCGGGTGCGGGACCCCGGCGAGCCGCAGGGCACGGGCGAAGGCGGACTTGTCGCAGCACAGCTCGACGCTGAGCGGGTCGGCGAACCAGGTCGCCACGCCGGCCCGGGCCAGCCGCTCGGCACCGGCGGCCAGTGCGGGCAGCTCCTCGGCGACCGTGCCGATGAGCGCGTCGACGCCGTGCGCCGTCGCGACGCCGATCAGGGCGTCGACGAAGTGCAGGTGGTCCGCGCGCGGGACCATGGCACCGACCGTCGCCAGCTCGCAGCCGGTCGCCCACGGATCGGCATCGACGGCGACCACCCGCTGCCCGCGTGCCATGAGCCGGCGGATGACCGCGATCCCGGCCGGTCCGCCCGCTCCGGTGACGAGAACGGCGGGGGCGTCGTGCGCGTCCGGGCCGCTGGGCGCGGGCGGCGGCGCGTCGAGGGTGGAGGTCACGAGGCGTCTCCTGGTGGCGTCTGCGGGGGGAGCGGGCGGGCGAAGCTGAGCCGGCGGTGCCGGGTGAGCCCGTCCGGGCCGGTGGTGGGCGGCGGCGGCGGGACCGCCATGCGGGTGACCGTCACGGCCGGGATGCGGACGGTCCCGTCGAGGAGGTGCGGCTCCTCGACGGCGTGCACCGGGTCGTCGGGCTCGTTCCCGGGGCCGCGGGCCAGCAGCCAGCCGCGGGCCCACAGCCGGAGGGCGGCCACGCGGTGGTTCGTGACCGGTTCCCACTGGCGCGCCGCGACCGCCTGCGCCAGGGCGTCGAGGACCAGCGGGTCCTCGTCGTAGGAGGCGACCGCGACCAGCGAGGCCGGGTGCGCGCCGAGACCGTCGGAGACCAGCGCCCGGACGCGCGCGATGCGCGCCGACACCGGGAGGTGACCGATGCGGTAGTCGATCCGCCCGGCCTCCCGTCGGGCGCCCAGCCACGCGGACAGCCGGGCCGGGTAGACGTAGCGGTGCAGCAGGCCGGTGATCGACGTCCTCCGTCGGCCCGGCTTCCGGGCCTCCTCGACCTCCGGCGCCCGGTAGCCGAGCCCGGGTCGGGCCCAGCTGTCGGGACGGCGGGCGGTGTGCCGGCCCGCGACGTCCTGCTCCGCCCGCTCAAGGGTCGGCAGGGCGAACCACACCATGAGCAGGAACCCGCCCAGGGTGGCGGCCAGGTTCCACAGCGTGCCGACCCAGTCGTGGAAGAGCACGAGCGCGGCGTCGCTCCACCACATGCCGGCCAGGGCCGACAGCAGCAGCCGCACGTGGTTGAGCACGAGGAGGGCGGCGACGGCGACCAGCAGCCCGGCGACCGCGTGGAGCTTGCGACCGCGCAGGATGACGGCGGTGAGGGCGGTCAGCCCGAGCACCGACAGGATCGACGAGCACGAGGCCGTGACGACGGCGTCGATCATGCCGCCGCGCTCGGGGAAGAGCAGGACGTGCCCCGGCAGGATGTCCGAGGCCCGCCCCGGCTCGATCCAGGAGACCACCTGGGCGAGGCCGAGCGCTTCGAGTTCGCGCAGCGGATCGGTCAGGTAGCGAAAGCCGACGAAGCAGATCAGCGCCGCGAGGACCAGGTCCAGCGCCACGGGGAACAGCCGGCGGGCGCTCCCCCGGCGGACGAGGCCGGCCCTGCGGGACACCGCGGGCGCCGGGTCGGCGGCGACGGACGTCATCGCTCCCCCACCTCCGCGGGCCGCGGGCCGCTCAGGGCGAAGGTCCGCGGGCGGGTCGGCGCCCCCGCGGGCACGGCAGCGGGGCCGGCGCTCTCCGCCCGCGCGACCGCAGCCGGGCGGACCGTGGACGTCGCGCCGGAGCGGGAGGTCTTCACCCACGTGTACGGGCGGCCGAGCATCCCGTCGACGTAGGCCCGGGTGGTGATGACCACCGCCAGCGCGAACGAGGGCAGGAAGCCGAGCAGCCGCCAGGCCGACCGGCGCTCGACCCGGCCGACGAGCAGGCCCACGCACAGCTCGGCCAGGGGGCCGACGAACAGCAGCATCGACAGGGGCAGCACCGCGACGGCGGGCAGGTCGCCGATGCCGAAGGCGCGCAGGACCGTGAGCAGCAGCCCCAGCCCGCTGAGCACCGGCACGTGGTAGACGAGCAGGAACAGCGTCGTCTCGACCTTCTCGAGCAGCGAGAGGTGCGGGGAGCGCATCAGCGGACGCCAGTAGTCGCGCAGGCACTTCTGGTGGCCGCGCGCCCACCGGTACCGCTGCTTCCAGAACCGCTGGGCGGTGACGACCGCTTCCTCGAAGTCGATCGCGGTGACGTCGAAGCGCACCCGCTGGCCGGCCATGAGGATCCGCAGCGTGAGGTCGGTGTCCTCGGTGACGGTCTCCGGGTTCCAGCCGCCCAGTGCGCGCAGCGTCGACATCCGCACGGCGCAGTTGGCGCCACCGTAGGCGGGCAGCTCGAACAGGGCCTGGCGGCCGTACTCGTTGACCAGGTAGCCGGAGAGGTAGTCGACGAAGACGGTCCCGGCCATGGACGAGTCCTTGCCGTTGCGGATGACGCACCGGCCCATGACCGCGCCGACCGTGGGGTCGCGGAAGTGCCGGACCAGCCGGCGCAGCGCCGAAGGCTCCGGCTCGTGGTCGGCGTCGAAGACGAGCACGACCTCGGCCTCGACGAGTGCCAGGGCGTCGTTGAGGGCACCGGACTTCCCCCCGCCGGCGCCCGGGGGCCGGTGCAGCACGCGCAGCCGGGGCTCCCGGGCGGCCCACGCGTCCAGCTTCGGACCGGTGTCGTCGTCCGATCCGTCGTCGACCACGACCAGGGTCAGCCGGTGGGCCGGGTAGTCCAGGGCCAGCAGCGCGCTGACCATGCCGTCGACGACCAGTTCCTCGTTCTTGCAGCCGACGAGGACCGCGACGTCCGGGGTGTAGTCCCCCAGGCCGATGTCCGCGGCCAGGAGGTCGCGCTCGGCCCACCGCGCGGCGGCGACGGCGAAGGAGAGGTGCCGGATGAAGAAGACCGCGAAGACGACGTTGAGCGCTCCGGCGATGACGCCCAGCGTCGGGTCGACGCCGAAGACGACCAGGGCCACGGTCGTCACGACGCCGTACGCCGCCAGCACCCACGGCCGGCCCTCGGGTGACGCCGCGTGCCCGGGCCCGGCCGCCACGGCGGGCGCGGGCGCTAGCCCGTCGCTGCCGGGCGTCGATGCCACCACTGCCGGCTTCCTCCCCCGCGATCCGCACGCTGCCCGACGCACTCGTCGGTCCTGTTCATCGGCAATGCGGCGCCGGATCTGTAGTGGAACCACCGACCCTGCACGGACGGGGCGCATGGGGTCGCGGACCCCGGGAACGAGACAGCGGGCCCTCCCCGGAGGGAGGACCCGCTGATCCCTGGCAGAGCCGCCTGTCGGAATCGAACCGACGACCTTCTCATTACGAGTGAGATGCTCTACCGACTGAGCTAAGGCGGCGGACGTGCCCGCACAGACTACGGCACCGCCGCCGCGATCCGGCGCAGGGGCCGGGGGTCAGGCGGGCAGCCGCAGGGCGACGGTGAGCGCCTCCAGCGCGATCTGCGGCTTGACGTTCTGCTCCAGCGCCGTCCGGCAGTCGAGGATGGCGTCGATCCGGCGCAGCGCCCCCTCGGGGCCGATCAGCCGGGCCAGCTCCACGGCGTCCGCGCGGCGGTCCGGGTGGTTGAGCGGCAGCTCCCCGGACGGTGCCGCCGCCAGCACCAGCGCGTCCCGGTAGAGCCCGGCGAGGTCGACCAGCGCCCGGTCCAGGGAGTCCCGTCCGATGCGGGTGGCCCGCGACTTCTGCCGCTTCTCCAGCTCCTTGAGCTGGCCGGCGCTCCCCCTGCTGGCCGCGACCACGCCCGGCCCGCGCGCTGCCCACTCCCAGGCTGTTCTTCAGCGCGTCGGTCTCGGCGCCGTCGAGCACCTCGGTGGCCGCCTCGGTCTCCTCCTTGGCGGCCCCGACGAGGTCGTCGGCGGCGTCCATGCAGGCGGCCAGGGAGACCAGCCGCAGCGGGACGTCGAGCACCGCCTTGCGGGCCAGCCGCGCCTCCTCGTCCCGCGCCAGCCGGCGGGCCCGGCCCACGTGGCCGCCGGAGGCCGCGGCCGACCACGCGGCCAGCGCCGGGTCGACGCCGTCGGCCACCAGGACCTCGGAGATGGCCGCGACCGTGGGGGTCCGCAGCGCGACGACGCGGCAGCGCGAGCGGATGGTCACCGGGACGTCGTCGGGGTGCAGGCTCGGCGCGCACAGCATCACCACGGTGCGCGGCGGCGGCTCCTCGATCATCTTGAGCACCGCGTTCGACGCGGACTCGCTCATCCGGTCGGCGTCCTCGACGATGATCATCTGCCACCGGCCCTGGGACGGCGACCGCCCGGCCACCCGCACCAGCTCGCGGGCCTCGTTGACCCCGATGGACAGCCCGTCCGGGACGATCACCGTCACGTCGGCGTGCGTCCCGGCGAGCACCGTCCGGCAGGCGTGGCAGGTGCCGTCGCCGCCGTCGGGGCACTGCAGCGCCGCGGCGAAGGCCCGCGCGGCCACCGACCGGCCGGATCCCGGCGGGCCGGTGAACAGCCAGGCGTGCGTCATCGCCGTGGGGTCGTCGATCGCCGCCCGCAGCTCCGCCACCACCGCGGGCTGGCCGATCACCTTCGCCCAGACGCCCTGGCCCGCCACCACGCTCATGGGTGCAGCTGCGGGGTCGGGCCGGTCTGGGCGTGCGGGTGGCGCTGCACCGGCGTCGGGGCCGCCCCCTGGGTGCGCTCCGGGTCGGTCTGCGGGAGTGTCTGCAGCGGCAGCCCGGAGAGCAGCTCGGCGACGCGCACGCGGATGGCGGCGGCGAGCTCGTCGAGGTCGCGGGTGGCGTCCAGCACGAGGTAGCGGTCGGGGTCGCTCTCGGCCAGGGCGCGGAAGGTCTGCCGCACCCGCTGGTGGAACTCCAGGGACTCCGATTCCATGCGGTCGGCCACCGACCGGCCGCGGGCGCGGGCCAGCCCGGTCTCCGGCGGCAGGTCCAGCAGCACGGTGAGGTCGGGGCGCAGCCCGCCGGTGGCCCAGCGGGAGAGCATCCGGACGTCGTCCAGCGGGATCGTGCGGCCGGCGCCCTGGTAGGCCAGCGAGCTGTCCACGAACCGGTCGGTGATGACCACCTCGCCGGCGTCGAGGGCCGGCCGGAGCACGTCGTGCACGTGCTGGGCGCGGTCCGCGGCGTAGAGCAGCGCCTCCGAGCGGGGGGCGATGGCGGTGTGCGACCGGTCCAGCAGGATCGCCCGGATGCCCGCGCCCGACGGCGTCGCGCCCGGCTCGAAGGTGGTGCGGGCCACCAGCCCCTCGTTGGTCAGCCACTCCTGCAAGCGCTTGACCTGGGTGGACTTGCCGGCGCCCTCGCCGCCCTCGAAGGCGATGAACACCCCGCCCCCGGCCAGCCGGCGCCGGGCGGTGGTGTCCCGGCGCAGGGCGGTGACGACGTCGGCGAGCAGCGGGACCGGCCGGCCGTCGTCCATCTGCCGGTAGGCCAGCAGCCCGACGCCGACGGCGAGCAGCCCGGCGGCCAGCAGCATGATCCGCTCGCCGGTGACCGGGAGGGTGACGACGCCGAGGTCGACCGAGTGCCGCCCGATCAGCCCCACCCCGAAGGGCACGACCGCCAGCGACAGGATCAGCGCGGCCCGGACCAGGGACTGGACGATCGCGAAGGTGCGGCCGCGCACCTCGTCCTGCACCTCCGTGCCGAGCAGCGTGAAGCCGGCCAGGTAGGCGATGCCCGCGAAGAAGCCCATGAGGACCACCAGCAGCAGCGCGACCCACAGCGTGGACGTCCACGACATGATCACGACCATGATCCCGGCGCCGACGATCGCGATGCCGAAGAGCCGCTCGCGGGCCAGGTCGTGGGCCACGCTCGGCCCCAGCGCGATGCCGAGCCCCAGCCCGATGAAGACGGCGCCGAACAGCAGCCCGTAGGCGGACTCGCCACCACCGAGGGCGTTCGAGTACGCCTGGCCGGTCGCGATGATCACGCCGGCGGCGGCGAAGGCGCCGGTGATGCCGACGACCAGGCCCCGGACCAACGGCGTGTGCCCGGCGAAGGAGAAGCCGTTCCTCAGCGAGCCGAGGAAGCTCTCCCGCTCGGTGACCGCGTCGGCGGCCCGGCGGCCGCTGATCGAGGGCAGCCGCCAGATGACGACGGCGGCGACGAGGAAGGTGAGGGCGTTCAGGTACAGCGCGACGTCGACCTGGTCGACGTCGGGCAGCCAGGTCTGCAGCCAGCCGTCGGTCGAGTTCAGCACCGCGAACACGACCGCGGCGAGCACCGGCGTCAGCCCGTAGGTGGTCACCAGGGAGAGCTGGTTGGCCGGCTCCAGCTGGTCCTTGCGCAGCATGTTCGGGACGGCGGCGTCCTTCGCCGGGATCCAGAACAGGCTGATCGCCTCGATGAGGAACTGCGCGACGAACAGCCAGACCAGCTCGTCGACGATCGGGATCGACGCGAACAGGCCGAACCGGAGGATGTCGGTGACGACCATCGTCTTGCGGCGGTCGAAGCGGTCGGCGAACGCGCCGGCCAGCGGGCCGAGCACGATCGCGGGGAGCAGGCGGAACAGCAGCACGCCGCCGAGGGCGAAGTTGGCCGCCGCGAAGCCGTCCACCAGCGCCGTCGCGGTCGCGGTGATGGCCAGCAGGCCCAGCCAGTCGCCGAAGCTGGACAGTGACATCGACAGCCACAGCTTGCGGAAGTCGCGCACCCGCAGCACCGCGCGCAGCTTGGCGACCAGGCCGACGCCCGGCCGGGCGCCGCCGTCCGGCGCGACCGGCGTCGCCGCCGGCGGCAGGCCGTCGGCCGGGGGTGCGGTCCGCTCGTCCGGCGTCGCCGGCTCATCGCGCGGCGGCACCGGTGGCGTCGGGTCGGGCTGGATCACGGCTCCCGGGTTCGTGGCGGAGGGGGCGGAGCTGGCCCCGGAGAGCTCACGCTACCGGCCGGCACCGACGATCCCGATCCCTTTCGGCCGTCCGGGGGGCTAGCGTCCCGGCGTGCGCGCGGACGAGCAGCCGGAACCGTCGGACGGCGACTGGGATCCCGCCGTCTACCTGCGGAACGCCCGCGAGCGGGCGCGACCGTTCCTCGACCTGGTCGCCCGCGTGGACGTCGCCGCCCCGGCCGTCGTGGTCGACCTGGGCTGCGGCGAGGGCTCGGCGACCGCACTGCTGGCCGACCGCTGGCCGGCCGCGCGGGTGACCGGCGTCGACTCCTCGCCCGCGATGCTGGCCACCGCGCCCGCCCGGCCGGGGCTGGAGTTCCGGCTCGGTGATGTGCGGGACTGGCGGCCCGACGGCCCCGTCGACGTGCTGGTGAGCAACGCGGTGCTGCACTGGGTCCCCGGCCACGACCGGCTGCTGGAGCGGTGGGCGGGGCACCTCGCGCCGGGCGGCGCGCTGGCGGTGCAGGTGCCGGGCAACTCCCGGGCACCGACGCACGCGCTGCTGGCC
Organism: Blastococcus sp. TML/C7B; assembly: GCF_016612845.1. NCBI lineage: Bacteria > Bacillati > Actinomycetota > Actinomycetes > Geodermatophilales > Geodermatophilaceae > Blastococcus > Blastococcus sp. TML/C7B. Next base: position 530,638 of record NZ_JAEOAA010000001.1, read on the forward strand.
GACCTGTGCCGTTCGCCGAGGTGGGCCGCCCGGGTCGCCGGTGCGGCACCGTCGCCGTCGGCCGTGCTCGAGCCGGCCGGGTACCTCGACGTCCTCGGCGCGGCCGGGCTGGCCGCCGACGTCTGGGAGACCACCTACCTGCACGTGCTGACCGGGTCCGACCCGGTGCTCGGCTGGGTGCGCAGCACGGTGCTGCGGCCGGTGCTCGCCCGGCTCGGCGCGGCGGACGCCGCCGCGTTCACCGCGGAGCACGCCGCCGCGCTGCGCGACGCCTACCCGGAGCGCGCCGACGGCACGACCGTGCTGCCGTTCCGCCGGATCTTCGCCGTCGGCACCCGGCCGTCCTGACCACGGGGTCGGGGCGGCCGGGACCGGCTCAGCTGGTGGCGACCGGCTCCGCGGCGGCCTTCTTCGTGGCCGCCTTCTTCGCCGGGGCCTTCTTCGCGGCGGTCTTCTTGGCCGTGGTCTTCTTCGCGGCCTTCTTCTTCTTGGCCGGGCCGGCCGCGCGGCGATCGGCCAGCAGCTCGGCGGCGCGCTCGATGGTGATCGTCTCGACGTCGTCGCCCTTGCGCAGGCTGGCGTTGGTCTCGCCGTCGGTCACGTACGGCCCGAACCGGCCCTCGCGGACGGTGACCACGCCCTCGGTCACCGGATCGGGGCCGAGCTCCTTCAGCGGTGCCTTGGCCGCGGCGCGGCCCCGCTGCTTGGGCTGGGCGAAGATCGCCAGCGCCTCGTCCAGGGTGATGCTGAACAGCTTCTCCTCGCTGTCCAGCGACCGGGAGTCGGTGCCCTTCTTGATGTAGGGCCCGTAGCGGCCGTTGAGCGCCTGGATCTCCTCGCCCTCGGGCGTGGACCCGACGGTGCGGGGCAGCGTCAGCAGCTTGAGCGCGTCCTCGATCGTCACCGTCTCCGGCGACATCGAGGCGAACAGGCTGGCCGTCCGCGGGGACTCCTTGCTGCCCTCGGGGACGACGGTGGTGACGTAGGGGCCGTAGCGCCCGGCCTTCACGACCACCGGCAGCCCCGACTCCGGGTCGGTGCCCAGCTCGCGGTCGCCCGACGGCGCCTCGAGCAGCTCCCGGACCTTCTCCTCGGTGAGCTCGTCGGGAGCGAGGTCCTCGGGGATGCTCACCCGCCCGCCGTCCTCGCCGGCCTGCAGGTAGGGGCCGTACCGGCCCACCCGGACGACGACCGGCTCCCCGTCGGGGGTGGTCGCGCGCAGCGGGATGCTGTTGACCCCGCGGGCGTCGATCTCCTCGAGCCGCTGGCCGACGATGTGCTTGAGCCCGCCGGACTCGGCGATGCCCCCGGTGTTGCGGCCCTCGACGCCGAAGTAGAACTCGGTCAGCCAGTCCACCCGCTGCAGGTTGCCGCCGGCGATCTGGTCGAGCTCCTCCTCCAGCGAGGCGGTGAACTGGTAGTCGACGAGCTGGGTGAAGTGCTGCTCGAGCAGGTTGACCACCGCGAACGCGATGAAGGAGGGCACCAGCGAGTTGCCCTTCTTCCAGACGTAACCGCGGTCCTGGATGGTCTGCATGATCGAGGCGAACGTCGACGGGCGGCCGATCCCGAGCTCCTCGAGCCGGGCGACCAGGCTGGGCTCGGTGTACCGGGCCGGCGGGCTGGTGGTGTGGCCCTTGGCGTCGAGCTCCTGGGTGTCGAGCTGCTGCCCGCGCTCCAGGCGGGGCAGCCGGCGCTCGGCGTCGTCGCCGCCCTCGTCGTCGTCCCCGGTGCCCTGCCGGCCCTCGTCCTGCGACTCGACGTAGGCCTTGAGGAAGCCGGGGAAGGTGATGGTCCGGCCGCTGGCGGTGAACTCGACCGCCTCGTCGGTGGCGCTGCGGCCGGCCAGCCGGATGCTGACGGTCTGCCCCACGGCATCGGCCATCTGCGAGGCGACGGTGCGCTTCCAGATCAGCTCGTAGAGGCGGAACTCGTCGCGGGCGAGCTCGGCGGCGAGCTGGCCGGGGGTGCGGAAGCTGTCGCCCGCGGGGCGGATGGCCTCGTGCGCCTCCTGCGCGCCCTTGGCCTTGCTCTTGTAGCGGCGGGCCTCCGCCGGCACGTACGCGTCTCCGTACAGCTCGCGGGCCTGGCTCCGCGCGGCGTTGATCGCCTCGTCGGAGAGGTTCGTCGAGTCGGTCCGCATGTAGGTGATGTGACCGTTCTCGTACAGCCGCTGCGCCACGCGCATCGTCTGCGCCGAGGACCAGCCGAGCTTGCGCCCGGCCTCCATCTGCAGCGTGGAGGTCGTGAACGGCGCGTACGGGCGACGGCGGTAGGGCTTCTCGTCGACCCGGGCGACGGTGACCTGGCGGCCCTCGAGCCGCGCGGCCAGCCCGCGGGCGCCGGCCTCGTCGAGGTGCACCACGTCGCCGGAGACCCGGCCGGTGGCGGCGTCGAAGTCGCGGCCGGTGGCGACGCGGCTGTCGTCGACGCTGACCAGCTTGGCGCGCACCGTGGTCGGCTCGCCCTCGTCGGCGCCGGTCACCGTCCCGGGGACGGCGAAGGTGCCCTCGAGCGACCAGTAGTCGGCGGCGTGGAACGCCATGCGCTCGCGCTCGCGCTCCACCACGATCCGGGTGGCGACCGACTGCACGCGGCCGGCCGACAGCTTGGGCAGCACCTTCTTCCACAGCACCGGGCTGACCTCGTAGCCGTACAGCCGGTCGAGGATGCGGCGGGTCTCCTGGGCGTCGACCAGGGCGGTGTCGAGCTCGCGCGGGTTGGCGACGGCGCGGGCGATCGCCTCGGGGGTGATCTCGTGGAAGACCATGCGGCGGACGGGCACGCGCGGCTTGAGGGTGTCGATGAGGTGCCAGGCGATGGCCTCGCCCTCGCGGTCCTCGTCTGTCGCGAGGTAGATCTCGCTGGCGCCCTTGACCAGCTGCTTGAGCCGGCTGACCTGCTGCTTGCGGTCGGGGCTCACGACGTAGAGCGGCTCGAAGGAGTTGTCGACGTCGACGCCCAGGCGGGCCCAGGACGCGCCCTTGTGCTCGGCCGGGACGTCCGCGGCGTTGCGCGGCAGGTCGCGGATGTGCCCGACGCTGGCCTCGACGACGTAGCCGCTGCCCAGGTAGCCGGCGATCTTGGTGGCCTTGGTGGGCGACTCCACGATGACCAGCGGCTTGCCGCCGGCCGCGGCCGAGCCCCGTCGCGGGGTCTTGGCGCCCCCGGCGGTCGGCTCGGTGCTCTCGCTCCCGGTCTGCGTGGTCTTCGTGGGCACGGTGCTCCTGTCGGTGGTGCCTGGGGGTGGTGCTGTGTGGTGCTGTGCTGCGGGCCGGCGCTCTGCGGGTGGTGCCCGCATCCGGACGGGGGCTTCGCACGGCGCGGTGCCGCGACGTGGATGCCCCCTCGGCGGGCCACGGTAGGCCACCCTGCCGACGGCGCGCCCGGGACGAGCCCGGGTGGGCGTGCCGTCCCCTTGCCGAACGTGCATGCTGCGCGACTGTTCCCGCGGGCGGAAGGGGCCTCCCGCCGAGGGGTCAGCCCGGGCGCGTGCCCACGACCACCTCCCCCACGGCGGCGAGCGTCGGCCGGTCGGGGTCGAACCACCCCGAGTGGCCCGTTCCGGCGTCCGCCGGGAGGCCCGTGGAGCCGAACGCCCGGGACCACGTCTCGGTGCCGAACCAGCCCACCCACGACACCGGATCGGCCGGCGACGCGGCGTCGAAGACCTCGGCGGCCTCCAGGTCCGCGGCGGTCTCCTCCATCCCGGGGCTGCCCAGCAGGACGAGGGCATCGGCGGCCAGCCGACCGGGCCGATCGGCGGCCTCGTCGACGACGACGGTGCCGTAGCTGTGCGCGACGACCGTCGTCCGCGCCGGCGGGGCACCGGTCGCGGCCCGCGCCGCGGCCAGCCCGCCGAGCGCCCGGTCGAGGAGCGCGCCGCCCCGCGTCGCGGCCCCGCGGGCGGCCGCGGAGAGGAACTGCGGCGCCCGGTAGCCCAGCCAGGCCACGGTCGCCACGGCGACGCCCGGTTCGGCCTCCCGCGCGGCGCGGGCCAGGTCGCGCGCGTCCCCGGAGACGGCGGCGAGGTCGTCGGCCGGCGAGGTGGCCATGCCGGGGACGACCAGGGCGACCGCGTCCGCGGTGTCGACGTCGCCGAACGCCACCGCGACCCGGTCGCCGGCCAGGTCGAGGAGGTGGAGCTGGGCGCTCCGCCCGGCGCGCTCCTCCCCCGCCAGCAGCTCGTCGACCACCCGCGCGGCCGCCCGGACCCCGTCGCCGGCCGCCGGATCGGCGAGCACCTCGCCGAGCGCGATCCGGTTGGCGCGGTCCCGCGCCCAGGCGGGCACGCCGTCCATCGCGCCCACCCGCCCGGGCTCGCTGGCGATCAGCGACAGCTGGTCGGCCAGCGGGAGCGCCGCCCACCAGCGGGCGACGAGGGCAGGCGAGCCCGCGGCGGGGAGCGCGGGCGGCGGGCCGACCGGACCGATCGACCCACCGGGCAGGGCGACGAGCGCGGGCAGCTCGCCGGCCGCCCGTCCCGCGGCCGCCTGCACCGCCTCGGCCGCAGCCAGCGCCTCCTGCGCGGCGGTCACCGCGGGCGCCACCGCAGCCGGCCCGAGGACCAGCCGGTCCACGGCGGCCGACAGGGTGCCCGCGTCGTCGAGGGCGGCGTCCAGGGGGACGGGCAGCTCGCGGGCGAGGGCCAGGGCGGTGGTCGCGCGGTCGGTCGCGGTGATCGCCGCCCGCAGGAGCCGGGCGCAGTCCGCGCGCGAGCCGGAGAAGCCCGCGTCGAGCGACGCCGCGGCGGAGGACAGCTGCAGGAGCAGTTCCCGCGCCTGCGTCGCCGCCGGGCCGGACCAGTCACGCCCCTCCTCCAGGGTGCGGGCGACGACGTCCAGCCGCGCCCGCCAGGCCGGGAAGCCGTCGTCCAGCTCGCCGAGCGCCGCCAGCCCGCCGCGCACCCCGGGCACGTCCCAGCCCGCGACGACCGCCAGGCGCGCCGCGGCGCCCGGTCCGGCGGGGAGCGGTGCGGTCACGGCGGGTCCATCCGCCCGGCGAGCTCCCGGTCCACGGCGGCGTAGGCCTCGACGGCCGAGCGGATCGCGTCGGCGACCACCCCGGTGCCCTCGGCGAGCGCCCCGGCCAGCACCGCCCAGCGGTCGGCCACGGCGCCGGCGGCGGCTCCTTCCCGGCCGCCGAGCGCGCCGGTCAGGGTGCCGGCGGCGACCCGGCACCGGTCGCCGTCCTCGGCGAGGGTGCGGGCCAGCCTGGACAGCTCGTCGGCGAGCGCAGCGAGCTCGCCGGGGTGCACGGAGATCCTCGGTGCCATGCGGCCTCCCGGTCGTCGCTCCGCGTCCGGGGTGGACGGGAGGCGGCGACGCTAGGCACCCGCGCCGACGTCGTGCCGGCCGTCGTCCACAACGCGTGCGGGCGTCCACAGAACGCACCGCGACCCTCCCGACCCGGCGTTCCGGGCGGGAGGGTCGCGGTGTGCGCGGATCAGGGAGCGGTGGTCGTCAGGGAGCCCGCGTCGGGCTGGGCGGTGACCTCGCCGACCACGACCGACCGACGCTTGGACACCACGACGGCCCCCACGACCACCGCCGTCGCGACCAGGGCGATCACGATCCGGAGGGCGTCGTTGGCGTCCTCGCCCACCGAGAGGCTGACGACCGCCGGGGCGATGATCAGGGCCACCAGGTTCATGACCTTGATCAGCGGGTTGATGGCCGGGCCGGCGGTGTCCTTGAACGGGTCGCCGACGGTGTCGCCGATGACCGTGGCGGCGTGCGCCTCGCTGCCCTTCCCGCCGTAGGCGCCGTCCTCCACCATCTTCTTCGCGTTGTCCCAGGCCCCGCCGGAGTTGGCGAGGAAGACCGCCATCAGGGTGCCCGCCGCGATGGCGCCCACGAGGTAGGCCGCGAGCGGGCCGAAGCCGAGCCCGAAGCCGACCGCGACCGGCGCGAGGACGGCGAGCAGCCCGGGGGTGGCCAGCTCGCGCAGCGAGTCCTTCGTGCAGATGTCGACGACCGCGCCGTAGTCGGGCTTCTCGCTGAAGTCCATGATCCCGGGCTTGGTGCGGAACTGCTCCCGGACCTCGAACACCACCCGCCCGGCGGCCCGCGAGACCGCGCTGATCGCCAGGCCGGAGAAGAAGAACACCACGGCCGCGCCGATGACGGCGCCGACGATGTTGTTCGGGTTCACCAGGCTGAACGCGTCGCCGAGGGTGTCGCCGGCGTCCTCGAGGGCGACGTTGATCTGCGCGTTGTAGGAGCCGAAGAGGGCGGTCGCGGCCAGCACGGCGGTGGCGATCGCGATGCCCTTGGTGATCGCCTTGGTGGTGTTGCCGACGGCGTCGAGGTCGGTGAGGACCCGGGCGCCGGCCTCGTCGATGTCGCCGGACATCTCCGCGATGCCCTGCGCGTTGTCGCTCACCGGGCCGAAGGTGTCCATCGCGACGATGACGCCGGCGGTGGTGAGCAGGCCGCAGCCGGCGAGGGCGACGGCGTAGAGGGCCGCGCCACCACCGATGAGGAAGGCGCCGTAGACCGCGCCGCCGATGAGCAGCGCGGCGTAGACGGCCGACTCCAGCCCCAGCGAGATGCCCGAGAGGATCACGGTGGCCGGGCCGGTCAGCGAGCTGCGGCCGATGTCCTTGACCGGCTTGCGGCTGGTCTCGGTGAAGTAGCCGGTGAGCTGCTGGATCGCGGCGGCCAGGACGACGCCGATGAGCACGGCGACGAACCCGAGGACCTGCGGGCTGACCTCCATGTCGACGCCGTCGGAGATGCTCGGCAGGTAGGTGAAGGCGGCGGCCGCGACCAGCACGAGGGAGACCGCGGCGGCGACGAAGAAACCTCGGTTGATCGGTGCCATCCCGCTGGCGTCCCCGGCGTTGGGGCGGGTGGCCAGCACGCCGACGACCGAGGCGATGACGCCGATGGCGGCGACCAGCAGCGGGAAGACCATGCCGACCGGGCCGAAGGCGACCTGGCCCAGGATCAGCGCGGCGACGAGGGTGACCGCGTAGGACTCGAAGAGGTCGGCGGCCATGCCCGCGCAGTCGCCGACGTTGTCGCCCACGTTGTCCGCGATGGTCGCGGCGTTGCGCGGGTCGTCCTCGGGGATGCCGGCCTCGACCTTGCCGACGAGATCGGCACCGACGTCGGCGGCCTTGGTGAAGATGCCGCCGCCCACACGCATGAACATGGCCAGCAGCGCGCCGCCGAAGCCGAAGCCCTCGAGGACGACCGGTGCGGTGTCGTCGAAGAGCAGCAGGGCCATGGCGGCGCCGAAGAGCCCCAGCCCGATGGTGATCATGCCGACCACGCCACCGGTGCGGTACGCGATCCGGAAGGCCGGTTGGTAGCCGCCCGCGTTGCCCGCGGCCGCGACGCGGACGTTGGCCCGGGTGGCCAGGGTCATCCCGATGAAGCCGACGGACGCCGAGAAGAGCGCGCCGACGAGGAAGAACACCGCGCGCCCGGCCCGGGTCCCCCACCCGCCGTCGGCGACGGGCAGGACCAGCAGCAGCAGGAAGACGATGACGGCGAAGACGCCCAGCGTCCGGAACTGCCGGCGCAGGAAGGCCGCGGCACCTTCCTGGACCGCCAGCGCGATGTCGCGCATCCGCGTCGTGCCCTGGTCCGCGGCCATGACGGCCTTGACCAGATAGGCGGCGAAGCCCAGGGCGGCCAGCGAGATGACGAGGATGACGGCGACCAGCGCCGTATCCCCGCCGGACAGCGAAGCGTCGGGCATGCGTACCTCCCAGCGTCGACCGCCGCCGGGAGGCGCCGTTGCTCCCCGGTGCGGCGGAGGTGCCGAAGCGGTGTGACGGTGGCGCACCGCAACGCGCGGAAGTGTAAGGGAGATCACACGATGTGCATCCCCCTTGGACGCTGCGTCCTTCCCCGCCGGCGACCCGTCCTCGGCGCCAGGCCGACCGGGGGTTGCCGCGGGGTGTGACAGTGGTGGAGCGGAGCGGGTGCACCCCGCCGCGGAACCCACGACGAGCCGGACGCAGGACCGGCCGGCACCAAGCGAGGAGGCCCCGGTGACCACCCTCCAGCCGCCGCCGGGCGCCGAGCTGCTGGCCTCGCTGCTCGCCACCACGGCCGAGGACGAGCAGCCGGTGACCCACGTGCACTCGGTGCCGGTGCGCGAACGCCGCACGCGGCCCTGGCCCGAGTGGGTGAGCGAGCCGCTGCGCGCGCGGCTGCAGGACCGCGGGGTGACCGCGCCCTACGCCCACCAGGTGGAGGCCGCCGAGCTGGCGCACGCCGGCCGGCACGTCGTCGTCGCGACGGGGACGGCGTCGGGCAAGTCCCTGGCCTACCAGCTCCCGGCGCTGAGCCGGCTGGCCGAGGACCCCCGCGCCTGCGTGCTCTACCTCGCCCCGACCAAGGCCCTCGCGCGCGATCAGCTGGCGGCGGTGGCGACGCTGGCCGACCCCTCGGTGCGTCCCGCCGCCTACGACGGCGACACCCCCGGCGAGGAACGCGACTGGGTCGGCCGGCACGCCCGCTGGATCGTCACCAACCCGGACATGCTGCACCGCGGGATCCTGCCGGCGCACCAGAAGTGGTCGAGCACGCTGCGCCGGGTCGCCTACGTCGTCATCGACGAGTGCCACGCCTACCGCGGCGTCTTCGGCTCCCACGTCGGGCACGTGCTGCGACGGCTGCGCCGGATCTGCCGGCGGTACGGCGCCGAGCCGGTCTTCGTGCTGGCCTCCGCGACCGTCGCCGACCCCGCCGGGGCGGCCTCGCGGCTGGTCGGTGAGCCGGTGGTCGCGGTGACCGAGGACGGCTCGCCGCGGCCCGGGGCGACGTTCGCCCTCTGGGAGCCGCCGCTCACCGAGCACACCGGCGAGCACGGCGCCCCGCTGCGCCGGTCCGCGGCCGCCGACGCCGCGGGGCTGCTCGCCGACCTGGTGGAGCGGGGGGCCCGCACGCTGGCGTTCGTGCGCTCCCGGCGCAGCGCGGAATCCGTCGCCGACCAGGCCCGCCGGCTGCTGCAGGACCGCGGCCGCGGCGATCTCGTGCGCCGCGTCGACTCCTACCGCGGCGGCTACCTGCCCGAGGAGCGGCGCGAGCTGGAGCGGGCGCTGTCCTCCGGCGACCTGCTGGGGGTCGCGACGACCAACGCCCTGGAGCTCGGCATCGACATCGCCGGCCTGGACGCGGTGGTGCTCGCCGGCTACCCCGGCACCCTCGCCTCGCTCTGGCAGCAGGCCGGCCGGGCGGGGCGGGCGCAACGGGAGTCCCTCGTCGTCTTCGTCGCCCGCGACGACCCGCTGGACCACTACCTGGCCCACCACCCGCAGGCGGTGTTCGGTCGCGCCATCGAGGCGACCGTCACCGATCCGGCCAACCCCTACGTGCTCGGCCCGCAGCTGTGCTGCGCCGCCGCGGAGCTCCCGCTGACCCCGGCCGACCTGCCCGACTTCGGCGGCCCGGTGGCCGAGGCGCAGCTCGAGCAGCTGGTCGCCGACGGGCAGCTGCGCCGCCGGCCGGCCGGCTGGTACTGGGCCGGCCGCGGCCGCCCCGACGTCGACATCCGGGGCAGCGGCGACGAGCCGGTGGCGATCATCGAGGGCGCGACCGGGCGGCTGCTGGGCACCGTCGACGGCGGCGCCGCCCACGCGACGGTGCACGAGGGCGCGCTCTACGTGCACCGGGGCGAGACCTTCGTCGTCGACGAGTACGACGTGGCCGACGCCTGCGCCGCGGTGCACCCCGAGAGCCCCGAGTGGACGACCGTGGCGCGCGACATCACCGACCTGTCGATCGTCTCGACCGACCGCAGCCGCCGGTTGGGCACGGTCACCGCGCACACCGGCGTCGTCGACGTGACCAACCAGGTGGTGGCCTACCAGCGCCGCCGGCTCGGGACCGGCGAGGTGCTCGCCGAGTTCCCGCTGGACCTCCCGCCGCGGCAGCTGCGCACCCGCGCGGTCTGGCTGACCCTCAGCGACCGCGCCGTGGAACGCGCGGAGCTCGACGAGGTGGCGCTCCCCGGGTCGCTGCACGCCGCCGAGCACGCCGCGATCGGCATCCTGCCCCTGCTGGCGACCTGCGACCGGTGGGACCTCGGCGGCCTGTCGACGGCCCTGCACCCCGACACCGGGACGGCGGCGATCTTCGTCTACGACGGCCATCCCGGCGGCGCGGGCTTCGCCGAACGCGGCTTCGCGGTGCTGCGCGAATGGCTGCGGGCGACCCGGGCCACCGTGTTCAGCTGCGAGTGCGAGAGCGGCTGCCCGTCGTGCGTCCAGTCGCCCAAGTGCGGCAACGGCAACGACCCGCTGGACAAGGCGGGCGCGGTCCGCGTGCTGGACGTGGTGCTCGACGAGCTCGCCGTCGCCGCCGACCTCGTCGAGGAGCGGGCCGGCGCCGAGGAGATCGCCGTCGAGCAGCCCGCCGCCGAGAAGCCCGCCGCCGAGAAGCCCGTGGTCGAGGAGCCCGCGGTCGAGGCGGAGCCCGACCTCGTCTTCTGAGCCACCGGCGGCCGGGCCCTGGTCCGGCGCCACCGGGCCGGCCCGGGCCCGCGCGGTCGCCGTGCGCTCCCCGACCGGGCCCAGGTCCACCCGGACGCTGACGGTCACCTCGACGGTCCCGGCCGGATCGACCGCGCAGCGGTCCAACCGCGCGGCGTTCTCCGCCGCCACCTCCCCGGCCGCCCCGCAGGCGCTCGGATCGGCGAGCACCGCACGTGCGGCCGCGGCCAGTGCGGCCAGGTCCGCCGCGCTGCCGGCGCGGTGCCGGGCGACGGCGGCAGCCCCCACCAGCACCGCGGCCAGGCCCACCAGCGCGAGCACGCCGACGAGCGCGAGCACCCAGACCGTGGCCGACCCGCGCTCGCCGTCGCCCCTCACGGCGGCCCGCCCGCGCCCGGCTCGCGCTGCGCGACCGCCTCCGCCGAGACCCGCGTGCGCAGCGGCACCGGGCCCAGCGGCGCCACCTCGACGCTCACCACGACCCTGACGCGGTCCCCGGCGAGGCGGACGGCGGTGACCGCTCCGTCCGGGGCGATCCGGCCGGCGAGCTCGGCCACCACGGCGTCGGCCTCGCCCCGCGCGGCGGCGCGGGCGCCCTCCCGGGCGGCGTCGACGCAGCGGAGCTGGGCGCCCACCAGCGTCACCGCCGCGACCGCGCACACCAGCACGAGCAGCAGCACCGGCAGGACGACCGCGGTCTCGGCGGTCACCATGCCCGCCTCGCGACCTGCCCGCCGGCGACTGCCGCCCGGGAGGGAGCCCACGTCAGGCGAGCGTGGCCAGCGCGCGGTCGACCAGGTCGGTCAGCCCGTCGACGACCGAGTCGCCGGTGACCACCCGGAACAGGACCGCGGCGAAGGCGCAGGCCGCCACCGTCCCGACCGCGTACTCCGCGGTGCTCATGCCGGCCTCGGGCTCGGCGGCCAGCAGCGCGAGGCGGCGGCGGAGGGCTGCGCGGGGACCGCGCGGACGGGCCGGGCCCCCGTCGGGCGCGGGCTCGGGCACGGTCGCGGAACTGGTGGTCACGGTCGCCTCCTGGCGTCGGGGCCCGCGGCTCGGGCCGTGAACCGAGCCTCGGCGGTCCCGGTGCTCCGGCCCAGGCCCCGGGCGCATCTGTGGAGGGCCGGTGCCGCTGTGGATCCGCGGCGGCGCAAGCGCGGCACCAGTGCGGCCCAAGGGCCCGCGGGCAGCCTTCGCGGCGACCGCACTCCCCCGAGACGACCACGAGGACGCGCCATGGAACCGACCGTGCTGGACGACGGCAACGTACGGCTGGAGTTCACGACCACCGGCGAGGGCAGCGGCGGGCAGGTGCACGCGATGCTGGCCACCTACCGGCCCGGCTCCGACCTGCCCCCGGCCCACCTGCACCCCCAGCAGAGCGAGCGATTCACCGTGCTGGAGGGCGAGATGTGGTGCGAGGTGGACGGCGCGGCGACCACCCTGCGGGCCGGGGACACCGTCGACGTCCCGGCCGGGAGCGTGCACCGGATGCGCAACCCCGGCGCGGTGCGCGCCGTCGTCAGCTGGGAGACCCGGCCGGCGCTGCGCACGGGCGAGTTCCACCAGCGGATGGCCGAGGCGCGCGCCACCGGTGACCTCACCGCGGTGCTGGAGGTCGTCTCCGAGTTCTCCGACGTCTTCGTGCTTGCACCGCACCCCTGACCCTCACCCGAGGACGTCGCCGGCGATGCCGAGCACCAGCGGCGCGACCCCCAGGCAGACGAAGGCCGGAAGGAAGCAGGCACCGAGCGGGGCGAGCACCCACACGCCGGCCCGCTGGACGGCGGCCTGCGTCGCCGCCCGGGCAGCGGCCCGGGTCTCCGCGGCCAGCGTCCGCAGGGCACCGGCCACCGAGGCGCCGGACTCCCCGGCCCGGACGAGCACCCGCGCCAGCGGCGCCAGCTCCGGTGGTGCGTCGGCCCACGCCCGGCGGGGGTCGGCGCCCAGGCGGGCCACGGCCGCCACGGCGCGCAGCTCGCCGCCCAGCGGGCCACCCAGGGCGGTCCCCACCGCCTCGAGCGCGCCCTCGACGGGCAACCCCGCGGCCAGGCACACGCCCAGCAGGTCGCAGGCCGCGGGCAGGTCGCGCACCAGCGCCGCGCCGTCCCGGGCAGATCCGTCCTCCCGCCCGCGCAGCAGGCGGTCGACGACGACGGCGAGCACGCCCCCGGTGGCCAGCCCGACGATCCCGCCGAGCAGGAGCGCCACCGCGGAGCCGGCGGCCGCGGCGAGCAGCCGGCGCCGGAGCCGCTCGCGCGCGGCGTCCGGCGGCGGGGGTCCGGCACCGGGCGACGCAGCGGCGGGCCGGATCGCCGACCAGCGGGCCGCCCCCGCACCGCCGGCCGCGGGCCACAGGGCCAGCGCGGCGGCGAGCACCAGCAGCACCGCCCAGGGACGGTCCGTCGTCACGGCCGACGGCGGGTCACCGCAGCGCCCGCTGGACCAGCCGGCGCGACCAGGCCAGCCCCGCCGCCTCGAGCGCCACCCCGACGACCAGCAGCACCTGCCCCGTCCCGGTGGTCGTCAGCACCCGCCACGGGTCGGCGCCGACCCCGCTGCCCATGAGCAGGCCGAGCACCGGCAGGCCGGCCAGGACCGCGGCGCTCGCCCGCGGACCCGCCGTGGCGGCACGCAGCTCCTCCCGGTGCCGGGACCGCGCCCGCAGGTCGTCCTCGACCGCGGTGGCCACGGCTGCCAGGGAGCACCCGGTCCGCGCGCTGAGCCGGGTACCGGCGGCGATCCGGCCCAGCGCGGCACCCATCTCCCCCGGCACCTCGGGGAACGCGACGTCCGGCGCCCGGACCGCGCGGGCGAGGAGCCGGCCGGTGCCCGCGTCCCCCGTCGCGTGCTCGGCGGCCGCGGTGGCCTCCTCCATCGACCGGCCGCTGCGCAGGTCCGCGGCCAGCGCGCCGAGCCCGTCGGCCAGTCCGCGCAGGCTGGCGCCGGCGAGGGCATCGCCCCGGCGCGCGGCGTGCGCGCGGACGCCTGCGGCTGCGGCGGCGCCGGCGAGCGCCGCGACCAGGGGTGTGCTGACCAGCGCGGCGACCGCGGCCGCCAGAGCGGCCACCAGCAGGACGGGGAGGTCGGGCATCCAGGCGACGCGCGGGCGCGCGCCCGGACCGGTGCGGGACAGCCGGACGCCGGCTCCCCGCCCGGGCCACAGCAGCAGCGCTGCCGCGACCAGCAGCAGTGCGCTCATCTCCGGGCCGTCCCGTCCAGCAGCTCGTGCAGCCGGTCGGCCGCCGGGCACGGGCCGCCGTCGGCCCGCCAGCCGGGCTCCACGACCACCCGCTCCCCGGCCCGCCACAGCACCCCCAGCTCCTCCACCCGACGGCCCTCCGGGGTGCGCCCCAGGTGGACCACGACGTGGAGCGCTGCGGCCGCGAGGCTGTGCACCGCCGCGCGGTCCAACCCCGCCGCCACACCGAAGCGCCTCCAGCCGCGCCGGAACCTCCGCCGGCCGGTTGGCGTGCAGGGTGCCGCAGCCTCCGTCGTGGCCGGTGTTCAGCGCGGCCAGCAGATCGCCGACCTCGGCGCCGCGCACCTCCCCGACCACCAGCCGGTCCGGGCGCATCCGCAGCGCCTGCCGCACCAGGTCGCGCAGCGTCACCTGCCCGACGCCCTCCACGTTGGGGGGGCGGGTCAGCAGCCGGACGACGTGCGGGTGGTCCGGCGCGAGCTCCGGCGCGTCCTCGCAGGTCAGCACCCGTTCGGCCGGACCGACCTCGCCGAGCAGGGCCGAGAGCACCGTCGTCTTGCCCGAACCGGTCCCGCCGGTCACGAGGAACGCCCGGCGCCACCGCACGAGCGCCCGCAGCAGTGCCGGGCTCTCCCCGGGCAGCGCACCGAGCGCCGCGAGGTCGGCCAGGCTCCGGTGGCAGCGGCGCAGCACCCGCAGCGACAGGCAGGTGCTGCCGGCCACCGGTGCCAGCACCGCGTGCAGGCGGGTGCCGTCGGGCAGCCCGACGTCCACCCAGGGCGCGGCGTCGTCCAGGCGCCGCCCGGCGGCCGCGGCCAGCCGGACCGCGAGCCGGCGGACGGCCGCGTCGTCCGGGAAGCGCACCTCGGTGAGCTCCAGACCCGATCCGCGGTCGATCCACACCCGGTCGGGTGCCGCGACCAGCACGTCGGTGACGTCCGGCAGGCGCAGCAGGGGCTCGAGCGGACCGGCCCCGGCCAGCTCGTCGACGGCGTCGCGCACCGCCCGCAGCACGTCGTCGTCCCCGAGCAGGCCACCGCTCTCGGCGCGGACGACCGCCGCCACCTCGGCCTGGGTCGGCAGCCCGGGCCCCAGCGCCAGCCGCGCCCGGACCCGGTCCAGCAGCGCGGCGCTCACGCCGCGGCCTCCCGCACCCGGGCGAGCACCCGCCGGGTGACGCCACCCAGCGGCGTGCGGGGGGCGACGGCCGGCGGCTCACCCCGCTCGCCGCGCGGCACGGCGCTGCGGTCGTGCGGCAGCTCGGCCAGCACCGGCCGCCCCACCACATCGGCCACCTCGGCGGGGGCCAGGCCGCCGGCGACGGGCCGGACCACGAGCTGGGCCGCCGACCAGGGCGAGCCCGGGCCCGTGACCAGCACCCGGGCCGCGGTGGCCGCGCGCAACCGGGCCGGGACGACGAGCAGTGCCAGGTCGGCCTCGGCGAGCACGGCGTGCGTCGTCGCGCAGGCACCAGCGGGCCCGGGGCGGGGCAGGTCCACGACCACCGGGGAGCCCTCGGCGCGGGCCGCCTCCACGACCGCCCGCACCGCCTCCTCCGGCAGCGCGGGCCCGGCCGACCGGGCCGCGGCGAGGACGTGCACGCCGGCGACCTCCGGCAGGCAGGCCCGCAGGGCCTCGCCGGAGACCCGGCCCCGCAGGCCGGTCAGCTCCGGCCAGCGCAGCCCCTCAAGCCGCTCGGCCCCGAGCAGCAGGTCGAGCCCGGCGCCCCAGCCGTCGGCGTCCACGAGGAGGACGCCGGGTGCGGCCGCCACGGCCAGGGCCGCGGCGACGGTGCTCGCCCCCGCACCCCCGCAGCCACCGCCGACGGCCACGAGCCAGCCGCGGTCGACCGGCGTCCGGACCGCGGCGACCGCGCGGGACAGCAGCCACCCCTCGTCGTCGGGCAGCGTCGCGACCCGCTCGGCGCCGACCTCGACCGCCGCGGCCCACTCGGCGGCGGGCAGCTCACCGCGGGCGACCACGACGACCCCCGGCCGCCGCCCCAGCCCGCGCACGGCGGCCGTGCCGAGCACGTCGGCGCCGAGCAGGACCAGCGGGGCCTCTCGGTGTGCGCGCCGCAGCGCGGGGCCCCCGGCGGCGATCTCGGGCTCGGTGCCGGCGGCGGCCAGCACCCGCAGCAGGTCGTCGAGCAGGTCGTCGTCCCGGCTGACGACCAGGGGCCGCGGGGACGGATCGGGTGGGTAGGCAGCGGCAGGCACGGCGCCGAGCCCACCGGAGAGCGGGCGAACTGTGCCAGATCGGCGGCCGAACTGTGGATGACTCCTTCGGGTGTGGACGGCGCGCGCGATCTGTCCGCGCCGTGTGGCACCACTACCGTCATGCCTCGTGACCCGCGCCGCGGCGTTCTTCGATCTGGACAAGACGATCATCGCCAAGTCCAGCACCCTGGCCTTCGGCCGCCCGTTCTTCCAGGGCGGGCTGATCAACCGGCGGACGGTTCTCAAGACCGCCTACGCCCAGCTGGTGTTCTCCCTCGCCGGAGCCGACGCCCAGCAGATGGAGCGGCTGCGCGCGCAGATGACCGCCATGGTCACCGGCTGGGACGCCGCGACCGTGCACGAGATCGTCCGCGAGACGCTGCACGAGATCGTCGACCCGCTGGTCTACGCCGAGGCGGCCGACCTCATCGAGGAGCACCGGGCTGCCGGGCGGGAGATCGTCATCGTCTCCAGCAGCGGGGCGGAGATGGTGGCGCCGATCGGCGAGATGCTGGGCGCCGACCGCGTGGTCGCCACCCGGATGGTCGTCGAGGACGGCCGCTACACCGGCGAGATCGAGTACTACGCCTACGCCGAGAACAAGGCGGCCGCGATGCGCGAGGTGGCCGCCGAGGGCGGCTACGACCTCGCCGACTGCTACGCCTACAGCGACTCCGTCACCGACCTGCCCATGCTCAGCGCGGTCGGGCACCCCACGGCGGTCAACCCCGACCGCGGGCTGCGCAAAGCGGCGCTGCAGCACGGCTGGCCGGTGCTCCGGTTCGAGCGGCCGGTGAGCATGCGCGCCCGGTTCTCCGTGCCGACCACCCCGGTGGTCACCGGCGCGGCGGCGATGGGCGTCGGCGCCGCGGTCGTCGGGCTGGCCTGGTACGCCCGGCACCGGTCGGGCCGCGCGGTCCTGCCGGAGGCGTCGGGACCCGTGCCCGGTCGCCGGCGGCGCTTCGGGGCCTGACCCCCTCTCCCGGCGGGGCACCGGCCGGGACGTTCCCGCGTCGGCCATCCTGCGGACGTGCTCACCGCGGTCCTGGCCTGGCTCGCGGCCCTGGCCGTGTGCGTGGCGGCGGCCCTGCTCGGGCAGTCGGTGCGCACCGCGCCCCGCCGCCGTCGCAGGGGGCCGGCCGCGCGGCTGGGCCTGTTCCTGTCGCTGTCGGGGCCGTGGCTCGTGCTGCTCGCCGCCCTCGGCTGGGGTGCCGCGACCCGGGCGTGGGTGCCCGCCGCGGCCGGCTGCGCCGTCGCGGCGACCGCCGTCGCGGTCACCGGCCTGGTCCTCGCCCGGCGCTGAGCGCCGGGCCGCGGTCAGCCGCGGAGCAGGCTCTCGCAGATCGCCAGGCCCTCCAGGGCGCCGTGCTCGGTGGCCTGGCAGCAGTGCACCAGCCAGCGCGCCACGCCCGCGGGATCGCCGGAGGCGTAGCCGGCCAGCGCCTCGGCGTAGGCGTCCGCGCCCAGCTCGACGAAGCCGACCTCCGGCACCGAGACCGCCTTGGGGTCCAGCCCGCGGGCGACGCCGGTGAGCCGGCCGGCCGCGCGGGCCACCAGCCCGTCGGCCACCCCGAACGGCGCCAGCGCCGCGATCTCGCCGTGCACCAGCGCGGCGACGAGCACCGCGGGGACCGACGTCGTCGCCGTGACCAGCGAGAACAGCCCGGACAGCCGCGGCCCCGCGTGCGCTGCGGGCCGGCCCAGCTCGGCCGGGTCCACCCGGTCGCTCGCGGCGAGCACGTGCAGGCGGGCGAGCACCTGACCGGGCGCCTTGGGCCAGGTCTCGAGCATGCCGCCCAGGCCCGCGGACACCCGGAGCGCGCCCTGCACGACGGGGTCCTCGACGGCGCCGGCGCGCAGCTCGGCCAGGGGCACGTCGACCCCCTCGAGCGCGGCCGAGGCGCGGGCGCCGCGCAGCGCGGACTCGGTGCTCACCCCGGCCGACTCGCGGCGCAGCACCTTGTGGCTGAGCAACCGGTCCACGCCAGCGCGGGCGGCGTCGGCAGCGACGCGGACGCCGGGCAGCTCCAGCAGCGGCGCCAGCGGGTCCGGGGCACCCGGCCGGGCCGCGGGACGGCCGGCGCCGGGACGGACGGGGATGCTCACGTGATCTCCTCGCTGCGCGCGTCGGCGGGGCCGATCGGCGCTGCTGCTGTGCCGGTGCGTCGCGGCCTCGCTGGTGGGCCGCCAGGACGACGGTACGAGGCGCGGTCCGCGGATCGTCGCCCACCTGGCTACGCTCCCTCCCACCATGGCCCGCCCGCTGACCCTCCTGCTCGTCCGCCACGGGCAGAGCGAGTGGAACGCCGCGGGTCTCATGCAGGGTCAGACGCCGCACGTGCCCCTGACCGCGCTGGGCCGCAGCCAGGCCGAGGAGGCCGCGGCCGAGCTGGCGACCCTCTCCCCCGGCGCGCTCATCAGCAGCGACCTGCTGCGGGCGGTGCAGACCGCGGAGGCCTGCTCCCGCGCGACCGGCCTGCCGGTCGTCACGACGCCGTCGCTGCGCGAGCAGGGTTACGGCGTGCTCGAGGGCCGCCCGTCCCGGGAGCTGTGGGACGTCGTCGACTGGTCCGACGCGCAGTGGTCGGCCGAGGGCGGGGAGAGCCTGGCCGAGCTGCACGGCCGGGTCGCCGCCTACCTCAAGGACCTGTGCGCCGAGCCGCCCGCGGACGTGATGGCGCTGGTCACCCACGGGGACACGATCCGGGCGATCCAGGCGGTCGTCGCCGACCTGGGGCCGGACGCGATGCCCGCGGTCACGCCGCACAACGGCAGCGTCACCCGGGTGGAGTTCTGCCCGTGACGCCCGCAGCACCCACGGCACCCGCGGCACCCGCAACACCCGCGAGCCGGCCCGCATCCGCGACCTGGCACGTGCCCGCGGCCGGGGCGGGGCGCCGGTCCCGATGAGGACGACCGGCCCCTGGGAGTCGGTCGCGCTGCTCACCGCCCTCCCCGTCCCGGCGTCCGGGGCGCGCTCCACCCGCGGCGTGCTGCCGTGGGCCCCGCTGGTGGGGCTGCTGCTGGGTGGCGTCGCGGCCGCGGCCGGGGACGGCGGTGCACGCGTCGTGTCGCCGCTGACCGGCGCGGTGCTGGCGGTCGCCGCGCTCGCGCTGCTCACCCGGGGCCTGCACCTGGACGGGCTGGCCGACACCGCGGACGGGCTGGGCCCGCTGCGTGGCCGGGAGCGCGCGCTGCAGGTGATGCACCAGAGCGACGTCGGGCCGTTCGGCGTGGTCACGCTGGTGCTGACCCTGCTGCTGCAGATCGCCTGCCTCGCCGCGCTGCTCCCGCGCGACGGCGGCTGGCTGGTGCTCTGGGCCGCGGTCGTGGGCGCCCGGCTGGTGATGGCGCGCAGCGGGCTACCGGGCATCCCGGTCGCGGAGGGGTCCTCGCTCGGCCGCACGGTCGCCGGCACCGTCTCGCGCGCCTGGTTCGCCGGCGCGGCCGCCGCCACCGTGCTGCTCGCCGCGGGGGTCGCGGCCGCGCTGTTCGGGCCGGGGCAGGCCGCCGTGCTGCTCGGCTCGCTCGTGGCCGGCGCCGCGGCCGCCGAGGTGCTGCACCGCCGGGCGGTGCGCCGGCTCGGCGGCACGACCGGCGACGTCATGGGCGCCACCGCCGAGGTGGCGACGGCGGCGACCCTGCTGGTCGCCGCCGCCCTCTGGTAGCTCCGCCCTCTGGGGTTCGGCCGAAAACTCAGCGCCGGGACCTCAGCGCCGGGACCTCAGCGCCGGCGCAGCAGTCCGCCGACGAGCGAGCCGAGCCCGCCGGTAGCCGCCGGAGCGGCCCGGCCGCGCCGCATGCCGCCGCCGAGCGCGCCGCGCCCGCCGACCGCTCCGCGGGCGGCCCCGCGGCCGGTCCCCCGCGCGGGTCGTGCGGTCGTGCGTCCGCCGCGGACCGCTCCACGCGCGGCGCCTTCAGCCGTTCCCATCAGTCGTCCGAGGATGCTCATGGGCAGGTGGGTGCCCCGCCCGGCGGGACCCGATCCGTCCCGTCGCAGCGCCCCCGGCGTGGCGTGACGGGCGGTGGAGGAGCACGGACCAACCATCCGTGCCGGGGGGTCAGCCGGCGCCGAGGGCGTCGGCCATCCGGTGGTGCGGCACCGCCTCGGCGTGCCGGCTCTGCCGCTCCAGCGTGCGGGCCAGGGCCCGGCGGGCCCAGCCGTGCGCCGGCGCGAGCGCGACCAGCCGGGTGAGCGCGGCCTCGGCCCTGGCCAGCTGGGCGGAGCCGAAGTAGGCCCGCGCCAGCGCCTCGAGCGCCGCCTCGTTCTCGGGTGCGGCGTCGACGACGGGCTGCAGGATGCGCGCCGCCTCGTCGGGCCGACCCATGGACAGGAACAGGTCCGCGCGCAGGAACTCCGAGTGCAGGTCGATCTCGAACGGCTGCTGGTCCACGGCACCTCCAACGCCCGCGGGGGGCCGCGGCTTCCCCGGCCGACCTGGTGCTTCGCAGTCACCCCGCGCGACACGCCGGGAAGCCGCATCCAGGGCGCGGGGAGCGGCTGAAGACACGGGGCATCCCTCCCCCTCCCGAGGAGCTCGCCATGCAGCTTCGCCACCGCCCCACCCCCCGGACGACGGACCGCCCCGACCCGGCCCGCGCCACGGCCCGTGCCACGGACGCGCACGGCCGCAGCTACGACCCCCGCGTCTTCGCCGTCCAGCGGACCGGCGCACTCGTCGTCGCCGCCGTGATCCTGGTCTTCGGCGTGCTCGGCTTCGCCGGCGGCCTGGACTTCTTCTCGACCGACGGCGAGCCGATCCTGGGCCTGTCGTCCAACGGCCTGCTGTCGACGGTCTCCGTCGTCACCGCCGCCGTCCTGGTCCTCGCCGCGATGCGCAGCCCGCGGACGGCCTCGACGCTGATGATGGTCGTCGGCGTCCTCTTCCTGGTCTCCGGCCTGGCGAGCCTGGCGGTGCTCCGCACCGAGGCCAACCTGCTCGCCTTCGAGATCGAGAACGTCTTCTTCGCCGAGATCACCGGGCTGGTCCTGCTGCTCCTGGGCGCCTACGGCCGGGTCAGCGGGAACCTCCCGCCGGACAGCCCCTACGCCCGGCCGCGCCCGGGGAGCGACGACGCCGACGGACCGGAGTCCTACCCCTCGACGCCGGCCGAGTTCGCCGCCGAGCGCGCCATGCGCGAGGCCGAGATCGCCGTGGTCGAGCACCGGGCCACCGACGACCAGCGCCGCCGGGTCGAGGCCATGGCGCAGGTGCACACCCGGGGCGACCGGCGTCGGGTGTGGATGCAGTTCGGCTGACTCAGTCCTCGTCCGGCTCGGGGTGGCGGGCGCCGGCGGCGAGCCGGGTGCCGGCCGGCACCGCCGCCCGCCGGCCGACCAGCGCGATGTCCCCCTCACCCCCGACCTCGGCCGACGGGCCGATCTCGACGCCGTCGTCCAGCACCGCCCGGGTGACCCGCGCGCCGGCCCGCACGCGGACCCCGGGCAGCAGCACCGAGTCGACGACGACGGCGCCGCGCTCCACGACGACCCCCGGGGACAGCACCGATCCGCGCACCTCGCCCGCGACGCGGGTGCCGCCGGAGATCAGGCTCTCCTCGACCACCGCGCCGCGCAGCAGGCGCGCTGCGCTGTGCCGGCCGCCACGGGTGCGGATCGCCCAGGACGGGTCGTCGAGGTCCAGCGGTGGCTCCTCGCGGATGAAGTCCCGGTGCGCCTCCCAGTAGGCGGGGACGGTGCCGACGTCGCGCCAGTAGCCGTCCAGCGGCACCGCCCGGGCCAGGCCGTCGGCGGTCTGCGCGGGCAGCAGCTGCGAGCCGAGGTCGTCCAGCCCGTCCTCGCCCGCGTCCCGGGCCAGCGCCTCGAGCCGGTCCAGGGTCGGGCCGGGCGAGAAGACGAACACCTCGTTGGTGGCCGTCGTCGTCGCCGGCTCGTCGGGCTTGTAGGCGTAGCCGGTCACCCGGCCGCCCTCGCCCACCTCGACGATGCCGTAGCGCGAGGCGTCGTCGGGAGCCACCTCGGTGGTCACCATCGTCACCTCGGCGCCCGAGCCGAGGTGGGCCTCGGCGACCTCGCGGTAGTCCAGCTTGTAGACCGCGTCGGAGCTGACCACGACCAGCGCGTCGGGCGCGAAGGCTCTGATCAGCTCGGCCTGGCGCCACAGCGAGTCGGCGGTGCCGGTGTGCCACCCGCCGCGGTCGGTGCCCTGGAACGGCGGCAGGGTCAGCAGCCCGCCGGTCGTGCGGTCGAGGTCCCACGGGCGGCCGTTGGCCAGGTGCTCCGAGATCGAGGTCGGGTGGAACTGGATCGACACCCAGACGTCGGCGATCCCGGAGTGCAGGCAGTTGCTCAGCGGGAAGTCGACCAGCCGGTAGACCCCGGCGAACGGGACGGCGGGCTTGGCCCGTCGGTCGGTGAGCAGCTCGAGCCGGCCACCCGCTCCACCGGCCAGGACGAGGACGAGGATGCGGGGAAGCGCCATGAGCCGCCCCTACCCCGCCGCGCGCCGTCCCGACACGCGTCCGGGGAATCAGCACCCGGGCGATGCGCTTGCTCTCTGTCGTGCCCCCGTCCCGACGCCTGCCCCGCGCCCCCGCCTTCTGGTCGGTCGCCGTCCTCCTGGTGCTCATGCTGGCCGCGTCGGGCGTGCCCTCGCCGCTCTACCGCGTCTACCAGGACGAGTTCGGCTTCGGCCCCGGCGTCCTGACGACGATCTTCGGCATCTACGCGTTCGCGCTGCTGGCCTCGTTGCTGGTCGTGGGTGGCCTGTCCGACCACGTCGGGCGCCGGCCGGTGCTGATCGGGGCGTTCCTGCTCGAGGCGGTCGCCATGGTGCTCTTCCTGGCTGCCGACGGCGTCGGCTGGTTGCTGGCCGCGCGCGTGGTGCAGGGCCTGGCCACGGGCGCGCTCACCAGCACGCTGGGCGCCTCGCTGCTGGACCTGCAGCGCGCCGACCGCCCGATGGGCGCCTTCATCAACAGCGCCTCGCCCGGCCTGGGGCTGTCCGTGGGCGCGGTGGGCGCCGGGCTCCTCGTGCAGTCCGTGGCCAGCCCGGACACCTGGGTCTTCGCGGTGCTGGCCGTCGTCTTCGTGCTGGCCGCCCTCGGCGCCCTGCTGCTGCCCGAGAGCTCACCCCGCCTGCCCGGGGCCGTGGCGTCCCTGCGCCCGCGGGTGCACGTGCCACCGGCGAACCGGCGACCCTTCGTCGCCGCGCTGCCGCTGCTCGTGGCCTGCTGGGCGCTCGGCGGGCTGTACGCCTCGCTCGGCCCGTCGCTGGTCGCCGACGTCTTCGCCATCGACAACCACCTCGTGGGTGCGCTGCTGATCCTGGCGCTCAACGGCACCGGCATCCTCGGGTCGCTCGCGCTGCGCACCGCGGCACCCGAGCGCGCGATGCTCGTCGGCGCGCTGGTCTTCACCGCCGGCGTCCTCGGCACCCTCGGGTCGCTGGCCCTCACCTCCGCGCCGCTGCTGTTCGGCTCGGCCGTCGTCACCGGCTTCGGCTTCGGCGCGGCCTTCCTCGGCGCCGTCGCCACCATCACCCTCGGCGTCGCTCCCGGGCACCGCGCGGGGCTGCTGGCCGCCGTCTTCGTGGTCGGCTACCTGGCGTTCAGCCTCCCGGCGATCGCCGCGGGCATCGCGTCCGGGCACGCCGGGCTGACGGGGACGACGGAGGTGTACGGCGCGACCGTCGTCGTCCTGGCGCTGCTGGCCGTGACCGCCCTCGTGCGCGCCCGCCGGGCGGCCGGGTCGCTCGGCCCGGCCGCCACGGACGCGGAGCTGCGGGCTCCGGCTCAGCTGCCCGGGTAGGGCGTCGCCGTGAGCGCCCGGGCCAGGTGCGCGGCGTT
Organism: Blastococcus sp. TML/C7B; assembly: GCF_016612845.1. Lineage (NCBI taxonomy): Bacteria > Bacillati > Actinomycetota > Actinomycetes > Geodermatophilales > Geodermatophilaceae > Blastococcus > Blastococcus sp. TML/C7B. The sequence goes on from NZ_JAEOAA010000001.1 coordinate 554,318, forward strand.
CTCCGCCAGCGTCGCGGTCGTGGAGGCGACGGCCTCGGGCGTCTCGTCCAGGTCCTGGTAGTCGCGGCTGCCCATCGCCACGTCGTTCCAGTAGGTGCCGCCCTGCGACGGGATGGTGAAGCCGATGTCGTTCAGGCCCTGGAACAGGTCCGCGGTGATCTTGTGCGCGCCGTCCTCGTTGCCGACGACGGCGGTGACCGCCACCTTCCCGGCGACCAGCGGGCGACCCGAGTCGTCGGTCTCGGACAGCTCGCCGTCCAGGCGCTCGAGCACCCGCTGCGCGACGCTGCTCATGTGCCCGACCCAGGTGGGCGTCGAGACGATCAGGATGTCGGCGGCCATCAGCTGCTCGCGGATGGCCGGCCAGGCGTCGCCCTCGCCCATGTCGATCTCGACGCCGGGCTTCACGTCGTGGTCCACGACCCGGACGACGTCGCCGGTGACGCCGTGCTGTGCCAGCTGGTCGAGGACCTGGCGGGCGAGGAGCTCGCTGCTGGACGGTGCGGGCGAGGGCTTGAGGCTGCACACCAGGGCGAGGGCGCGCAGCGGCGGGGTGGGTGCGGTGTCGGTCATGCGGGGCGGGTGCCCCGGGAGGCCCCCGCCCCACACCTCAGCGGCGGACGGCGTCGACGAAGCCCCGCACCCGGTCGCGCAGCTCGGCGGCGCGCTCGGCGACCACCTCGGCCGGGTCGCGCTCCTGCAACCACGGCGGGATCTCCGTGCGGACGCGGTCCGCGCAGCCCAGGTCGGCGCAGATGTAGGTGCCGATCGTGTTGCCGTTGCGCCCGGCCGCCCCGGTCCGCTTCGCCGTGAACAGCGAGACGGCGTCCCCGCTCTGCGCCGTCTGGCAGAGCAGGCACATGGCCGTGGTCCGCGCCGACATCCGGGACTCCGCGGCGCGCACCGCGATGCCGACCGGCCGGACCCCGGAGGCGTCCCCGGTCTCGACGACGAGGTAGCCGCGCAGCGGCGCCTTCGGGTCCCGCCAGCCGAGCAGCTCGAGGGCGCCCCAGTCGAGCTCCGCGAAGTCCTTCGGCAGGGCCAGGCCCCTGGCCTCGCCCTGGGAGCAGTTGACGAACGAGCGGCGGACCTGCTGCTCGGTGAGGGCGTGCACGATCGATCTCCTCGGCTGGTGGGAACGCTCATCGTGCGGGACGACGGCAGTTCCCTCACCCGGTTTTCCGGCCCGGGAGGGCCCGTCAGGCGGGCAGGTCCCCGTTCGGGCCGGCGGCCTCGGCGAGCAGCCGTTCCCGGTCCGCCTCGGGCAGCCGGTCCACGTACACCGTGCCGTCGAGGTGGTCGACCTCGTGCTGGAGGCACCGGGCGGCCATGCCGGTGGCCTCGATCCGCACCGGGTCGCCGTGCACGTCGACGCCGTCGACGCGGGCGCGGAAGGCGCGCGGCAGCTCGGCATAGGGGCCGGGCACCGACAGGCAGCCCTCCTCGGTGACCTCCTCGGCCGGCTCGCCCTCCTGCGGGTCGAGGATCGTCAGCACCGGGTTCACCACGTACCCGACGACGTCGTCACCGACGGCGTCGGGGCAGTCGATGACGAAGATGCGGGCGTCCACACCGATCTGGTTGGCGGCCAGGCCCACGCCGTCCGCGGCCTCCATCGAGGCGAACATGTCGAGCACCAGGTGCCGCAGGTCCCGGTCGAAGGCGGTCACCGGCGCGCAGGAGCGGTGCAGCACGGGGTCGGTGCCGTAGGTGACGATGGGCCGGGCGACGCCGTCGTAACGGCCGGGCAGACGCATGACGCCGACTCTATTGACCGCCCGGACCGGAGCACCCCCGCGCTCCGGCCGCGGGGAGCCTGCGCGGGGCGCCCGGGGCCGTCGGGGAGGATGCGGACGCCGTACGAGCCGACGGTCCCCCGCCGCCGGCCGGGGGCGGGCCGAGGAGGGAGCACCCGGTGTTCTACGTCGTCGCCCGCTTCGTCATCCGCCCGCTGCTGTGGGTCCTGCTCCGGCCGCGCGTGACCGGCCGGGAGAACGTGCCGCGCACCGGCCCGGTCATCCTGGCCAGCAACCACCTGTCCTTCATCGACAGCATCGTGATCCCGACCGTGGCCCCCCGCCGGGTCGCCCTGCTGGCCAAGGCCGAGTACTTCACCGGCACCGGGATCTCCGGCTGGTTCACCCGCGTCCTGTTCACCGCGCTCGGCGCGCACCCCGTCGAGCGGGAGACCCACCGCGCCGCCCAGGCCGCGCTGGACACCGCACTCGGCCTGCTGCACCGGGGTGAGGCGTTCGGCCTCTACCCGGAGGGCACCCGCTCGCGCGACGGCCGGCTGGCCCGCGGCAAGACCGGGGTCGCCTGGCTCGCCCTGACCGCCGACTGCCCCGTCGTCCCCATCGCCGTGCACGGCACGGACCGGGTGCAGCCGATCGGCGCCCGCTGGCCGCGCCCGCGGCGGGTGTCGGTCACCTTCGGGGCGCCGCTCACCTTCCCGGAGCACCGGGGGCTGGCCGGCAAGGGGAAGGCCCGGCGCGAGGTCACCGACCTGATCATGGAGCAGATCGCCGCCCTCTCCGGCCAGGAGAAGGACGGCTGGGGCGCGCCGACGGGACCCGCCGCCTGAACGGACCGCCAGGGGGTGACGCACCCGCCGGTTACCGTCGTCTCGTGGCTCCCGTTCCCGCCCCGGTCCCCCCGCCCGCAGCGCCCGCCGACCGCGAGGTCCTCGAGGGCTACCGCGCGCCGGGCGGGCTCGTGCTGGACAAGGTGATCGACCACCTCGACCCGCACTGCCGCGAGTTCATCGCGCACTCCCCCTTCGCCACGCTCGCCACCGCCGATCCCGAGGGCTGGCCGGAGATCTCCCCGCGCGGTGGCGACCGCGGGTTCGTGCACGTGCTCGACGAGCACCGGCTGGCGCTGCCCGACCGCCCCGGGAACAACCGGGTGGACAGCCTGAAGAACCTCGCGGTCAACCCGCGGGCGGCGCTGATGTTCTTCGTCCCCGGCGTGGACCAGACGCTGCGCGTCTACGGGACGACGGCGCTGCTGCGCCCCGAGGAGCTCGACGTCGACCTCACCGAGTTCGGCCGCGCGCCCCTGTCGGTGCTGGTCATGACGGTCCGCCGGGCCTTCTTCCAGTGCCCGAAGTCGGTCATGCGCTCGGGGTTGTGGGACCCCGAGCAGCGGGTGGCCCCGGCGACGCTGACCCCGTTCGGCCGGGTCATCAAGGACCACTGCGCGCTCGAGGCGGACCTGCCCGACGACGCCACCATCTGGGCCGACCTGCGCCAGGAGCTGTAGCGCCCGTTCTGTCGGTGGGCTGCCCTAGCGTCCCGGCATGGCATTCGATGTGCAGGTCGTCGTCGACTCCACCGCACCGCACGAGCTCGCCGACTGGTGGGCCGAGGCGCTGGGCTGGCAGGTGGAACCGCAGGACGAGGCGTTCATCACCCGCATGGTGCAGGCCGGGGCCGCGACCGAGGCGGACACGATGCGGCACCGCGGTGCGCTGGTGTGGGCCGTGGGCGCAGCCATCACCTCGCCCGACCCGGGCCGGCCGCGGGTGCTGTTCCAACGGGTCTCCGAGGCCAAGACGGTCAAGAACCGGCTGCACCTCGACGTCCGCGTCGGGCCGGAGCAGCGGGAGGCCGAGATCACCCGGCTGGTCGGGCTCGGGGCGACCGAGCTCTGGCGGGGGGCGCAGGGGCCGATCGCATGGGCGACGCTGGCCGATCCGCAGGGCAACGAGTTCTGCGTGACCTGAGGGTCAGTCCTCGGTCTGGTCCCGGGCGAGCCGGCGGTCGGCGACGGCGCGCTCGGCGAGCACGCGGGCCCGCTGCAGCTTGCGCCTGCGGCGGCTGTCCCGGTAGCGCGCGTCCTCGACCAGCTGGAGGGCGGCCAGGACGCTCGCCTGCACCTCACCGGTCCGGGGACCGGCCGGGGGGACCGGCTCTGCCGACGTCATGGGAACCCCTCATCTCCCGGGGGCGAGCCACGAACGCGCGTGCTCCGGCCGACCCCGTGCGGCGAGTGTTTCCCACCGATCGTGTTCCCTAACCACTCCGTCACCAGATGATTTCCATGTGTCACACGGGACACAGGGGGCGCCGCCCGGGAGCCGCGGCCGTAGCGTGCCGGGCATGGCAGCAGAGCGCGGGCTCCGGAGAGCGGCCCGGTCGATCCTGGGGCTCCTCCGCCCGTCCCACCCGGCCGGAGCAGGCCCGTCCCGCCCGGCCGGAGCAGGCCCGTCCCGCCCGGCCGGAGCAGGCCGGACCGCGCCGCCGCCCAGGCCAGCGGTGCCGGACGTCGAGTACCGGCCGCACGCCGACGACGCGGCGGACCCGGGCGAGATCGTCTGGGCGTGGGTCCCCTACGACGAGGACGACGGGCGCGGCAAGGACCGGCCGGTGCTGGTCATCGGGCGGCGCGGCCCGATGCTGCTCGGCCTCATGCTCAGCAGCCAGGACCACGACCGCGACGCCGCCGACGAGGCCCGCCACGGCCGGATCTGGACCGACATCGGCACCGGCTCGTGGGACGCCCGCCGCCGCCCCAGCGAGGTGCGCCTGGACCGGCTGCTGGAGCTGGCGCCCGGCGATGTGCGGCGCGAGGGCGCCGCGCTGGACCGCGCCCGCTTCGACCGCGTCGTCGCCGAGGCCCGGCGCGTCCAGGGCTGGTGAGCCCGACTCAGTCGGGGACGGCGTCGTCCGGCACGGGGCGCTGCGTACGCGGCCGCACGGTGTAGACGCCGGCGCCGTCGGCGAGGGTCTGCAGGTCGTAGCGGTGCACGACCTTGGGGCCGCCGTGCAGGTGCACGTGCGTGACCGTGGGCAGCGGATCGCCGTGGCAGGCCTTGCGGATCTCCACGCGGCCGTCCAGCGGGCCGCCGACGTACAGCAGCACGGCGTCGTCGTCGGCCGGTTCGGCCCCGGTTCCAGCGTCCTCGGACAGGTCAGCGCTCCCTCGCTCGTTCCGCGACCAGCAAGGGTAGGCGCGCCCCGCGGTCCGGGGGCGGCGTCCGCGCTGCGATCCTTGACCCACAAGCCCCTGCCGAGGAGTTCCGCTGAACACCGACCCGACGCCCTTCGCCGGCACGCTGCTGGGCGACACCATCGCCGCGGTCACCCCGCGGGACGCGGCCGCCGAGCGGGCCGCCCGCGAGCGGCTCGACCGCATGACCAAGCCGCCGGGCTCGCTCGGCGTCCTGGAGGACGTGGCCGCGCAGCTGGCCGGCATCGCGGGCACCTGCCCGGCGCCGCTGCCCGAGCCCGCCGCCGTCGCGGTCTTCGCCGGCGACCACGGGGTGCACGCCCAGGGCGTGACGCCCTGGCCGCAGGAGGTCACCGCGCAGATGGTGGCGAACTTCGTCGCCGGCGGCGCCGTGGTGAACGCCTTCGCCGCGGGCCTCGGCGCGGAGGTCCTCGTGGTCGACGTCGGCGTCGCCGTCCCGCTGGAGCCCGCGCCGTCGCTGCTCGACCGGAAGGTCCGCCCCGGCACCGCCGACCTCGCCCTCGGCCCGGCGATGACCGTCGACGAGGCGCGCCGGGCCGTCGAGGCGGGCATCGAGGTGGCGACGACGCTGGCCGCGCGCAGCGGCTGCCTGGTCACCGGCGACATGGGGATCACCAACACCACCGCCTCGGCGGCGCTCATCTGCGCGTTCACCGGCGCCACCCCGGCCGCGGCGACCGGCCGCGGCACCGGCATCGACGACCCGACGCTGGCCCGCAAGGTCGAGGTCGTGAGCCGTGCGGTGGCCCGCATCCCCTCGCGGCCGACGACGCCCGAGGCCGCGCTCGCCGTCCTCGCCGAGCTCGGCGGTCTGGAGCACGCCGGCCTGGCCGGGTTCGTGCTCGGTGCCGCCGCCACGCGGGTGCCGGTGCTCCTCGACGGCGCGATCGCGGGGTCCGCGGCCCTGGTGGCCGCGGCGCTGTGCCCCACCGCGGTGGAGTTCGCGCTGGCCGGGCACAGCTCGGTCGAGCCGGGCCACGCGGTCGCCCTGGAGGCGCTGGGCCTCCGGCCGCTGCTGGGTCTGGACCTGCGCCTCGGCGAGGGCACCGGCGCGCTGCTGGCGCTCCCGCTGGTGACCAGCGCCGCCCGCGCGCTGCGGGACGTCGCCACCTTCGACTCCGCCGGCGTCACCGAGAAGGCCTGATGGTCTCCCCCGTCTACCCGGTCGGCCTGCGCCTGCGGGACCGGGCCGTCGTCGTCGTGGGCGGCGGGCAGGTGGCGCACCGGCGGGTCGCCGGGCTGCTCGAGGCCCAGGCCCGGGTGACGGTGGTCAGCCCGGAGGTCACCCCGGCCATCGAGGCGCTCGTCGCCCCCGGCTCGCTCACCTGGGTGCGCCGGCCCTACGCACCCGGCGACCTCGCCGGCGCCTGGTACGCGGTGGCCGCGACCGACGACGCGGAGGTGAACGCGGCCGTCGCCGCCGAGGCCGAGAGCGCGCGGATCTTCTGCGCCCGCGCCGACGACCGGACCGCCTCCAGCGTCTGGACGCCGGCCACCGGGCGGCACGGCGACCTCGTCGTCGGCGTCCACGGCGGCGGGGACCCGCAGCGGGCCGTCGCGGTGCGGGACGCCGTCCTCACCGGGCTGACCGACGGCACGATCGCCGACCGCACCTCCCGCCCGGTCGCCGCCGGCCGCGCGGGCGGGGTCGTGCTGGTGGGCGGCGGCCCCGGCGACCCGGCGCTGATCACCGTCCGCGGGCGGCAGGCGGTGGCGCAGGCCGACGTCGTCGTCGCCGACCACCTGGCGCCGCTGTCGCTGCTCGCCTCCCTGCCCCCGGACGTCGAGGTCATCGACGCCTCGAAGCTGCCGCGGGGCCGGTCGATGGCGCAGGAGCAGATCAACGAGCTGCTGGTGGACAGGGCGCTGGCCGGCAAGCGGGTCGTGCGGCTCAAGGGCGGCGACCCGTTCGTCTTCGGCCGCGGCATGGAGGAGGTCGAGGCGTGCCTGGCGGCCGGGGTGCCGGTCGAGGTGGTCCCCGGCGTCACCAGCGCGATCTCCGTGCCCGCGCTGGCCGGGATCCCGGTCACCCACCGCGGGCTGACCCACGAGTTCGTGGTCGTCTCCGGCCACCTGCCCCCGGGCCACCCGAACTCGCTGGTCGAGTGGCCGGCCATCGCCCGGCTGCGCGGCACCGTCGTCGTGCTCATGGGCGTCGACACCGCGCCGGCGATCGCGGCCGCGCTGGTCGAGCACGGCCGCGACCCGTCGACCCCGGTCGCGATCGTCAGCGACGGCTCGACGCCCACGCAGCGCACGGTGCGCACCACGCTGGGCGGGCTGCCCGGGACCCTCGCGACCGCCGACATCCGGCCGCCCTCGGTGTGGGTGGTCGGGCCGGTGGTCTCACTGGCCCCCGGGGACGACGCGGCCGGCGGCTGACCCGCTCAGCGGACGACGGTCGCGAAGACCACCGTGTTGTCCGTGCTCGCGCCGGCGTCCTCGACGAACTCGCCGCCGCAGGTCACCAGCGCGACGTCGGCGCCGGCCGGGTGGGCGTTGAGCGTGTCGGACAGCGCGGACGTCGCCTTGTCCAGCCCGGTCACCGGCTCGCCCAGGACCTGCAGCCGCAGCACCGCGCCGGCGCCGTCCCGCAGGGTGACCTCGTCGCCGGGGGCCAGCGTGTGCAGCCGGTCGAACACCGCTCCGCCACCGGCCTGCTGGTGGCCGAGGATGACCGCCATCTGCCCGGAGCCCGGCAGCGGCCCGTCGGACCACCACGAGGTCGTCCGCATCGACTCCGGGACGCCGTACCCGTCGACCGGCTGCCCGGTGAACGGGTTCTCGTAGCGGACCGTCCCGCGCGACTCCACGGGGCTGTCCACGCCGATCGCCGGGATGCTCAGCGCCGCGGGCTGGATGGGCCCGGTCGCCAGCACCTCCCCGGGAGCCGCCGCCGCGGGGGCCGGCTGCGGAGCGTCGTCCGCACCCGGCCGCCCGGCGACGAGCAGCAGCATCCCGAGACCGGCCGCCAGCACCACCAGGAAGGCGCCGGCGGCGCGCAGGTCAGCCGCGCGAGCGAACCGCACGGCCCCGCATCCCGTATCCGGCCGCGCCCGCCCCGGCCAGGAGGACCAGCCCCCCGGCGACGGCGGTCAGCGGCACCGACGTGTCGTCGGCCCGCGGCGCGTCGGCGCCGGTCGGCGCGTAGCCGAGGTAGGCCACCGGCTGCGCGGTGGGCGCCGCGGCCACGGGGGCCGGGGTCGCCGCCGGCGGCTGCTGGGTCGGGCTCGCGACCGGCGCAGCGGGCTGCGGGGTGCCGGTGTCGCCCGGGGCGGGCAGGGCCGGGAGGCAGCCGGCCAGCGCCTCGCCGAGCGCCAGCAGGCCGTCGACCAGGGTGGGCAGCTCGGGCGACTCCTCGGCGGGCGCTCCCTCCTCGGGCGCTTCCTCCTCGGATGCCGTCGCCGGCGCGGTGGTGGTGGTCGCCGCGGGCGCCGTCCCCTCCTCCTCGGTCGTGCCACCGGCCGCCAGGGGGGCGGGGACACCGCCACCCAGCCCACCGGTCAGGCCGCCGAGCAGCTCGTCGAGCAGGTCCTCCAGCACGGTGAGGTCGCCGGGCGTGGGCAACCCGCCGCCGCCCAGGAGGGCGAGCAGGTCGGCCAGGACGTCGGCCAGCTCGAGCGGGAGCGCGACCAGGCCGTTCAGGATCAGCTCGAGGGCGTCAGCGACGCCGTCCACGCAGTTCTCCGGCAGCATCGCGGCGTCGGCCAGCTGCTGGAAGGCGTCGCGGATCTCCGGGGGCACCGCGAACTCCGGCAGGCCGGGGACGCTCTGCGCCGACGGCGCTCCCCCGGCCAGCTGGTCGAGGAAGCCCGTCACCTCCGCCACCGGGTCGGGATCGGCCGCGGCGGCGGTCCCGGGGACGGCGACCAGGGCGGCGGCGAGGCCGGCGGCCACGAGGGCACGTCGCCCGGACGGAGAGGAGGAACGGCGCAGAGACAAGTGTGACCCCCGGTAACGACAAGTTGGTGAGCGCCCTCACTGTCCGGAGACGCCTGGATACCTGCCAGCCGGCGCCGGGACTTTTACCTGTGACGCGCGTGTGCCGTCACGATCCGCGACCAGAACGGGACGGACCGTTCCCACTCTTCTCGCCGCAGGCCGCTGACCTGCGGCTAGATGTTGGCGCCGTCGGTCGGCGGGTCCTGCGGCAGCGCGGCGGCGACGCCCGAGCCGGTGGTCTCCGGCGGCGCCATGCCGACCGTGTAGGCGGTCATCGACAGCGAGCCGTAGGCGTAGCCGTCGACCAGCACCTCCGCCGCGTCGCCGGTCGCGCCGGCCAAACCGGCGAGGTAGAGCAGCGGGAGGAAGTGGTCCGGCGTCGGGACGGCGAGGTCGAAGTCGCGGTGCCCGTCGAGCCGCGCGACGTCGGTCGGCGCGGTGAGCATCTGCTCCTTGGCCCGCTCGTCGAAGCGCTGGGCCCAGTCGAACCCGGCGTCGGGCATGGCCCGGCTGACCCCGCCCAGGTTGTGCACGACGTTGCCGCTGCCGATCACCAGCACGCCGCGGCGGCGCAGCGGCGCCAGCGCCGCCCCGAGCTGCAGGTGGTAGTCGAAGGACTTGAGCGCGTTGATCGACAGCTGGACGACCGGGATGTCGGCGTCCGGGAAGGCGTGCAGCAGCACCGACCAGGTGCCGTGGTCGATCCCCCAGCTGTCGACGTCGGCGCCGACCCAGGTGGGGTGCACGACGTCGGCGATCTCGTCGTGGAGATCGGGCAGCCCCGGCGGCTCGTACCGGACGTCGAACAGCTCCCGCGGGAAGCCGTAGAAGTCGTGGATCGTGCGCGGCCGCGGCATGGCGGTCACGGCAGTGGCCTGGATGTACCAGTGGGCGGAGACGACCAGGATCGCCCGCGGGCGTGGCACGGAGCGGCCGAAGGCCCGCCAGGCGTCGGTGTAGCGGTTCCTCTCCAGCGCGTTCATCGGATTGCCGTGCCCGAAGAACGCGGCGGGCAGCACCGTCATGCGACTTCTCCCCGGTCGACGCCGGGTGCGATCATGCACCCGGTCGGCACCCGGCCGCGAGGCCTCCGGCCGCGGTCAGGCCGGCGCCCGGCGCAGCGCGAGCGCCGCGCCGAACAGCTGGATGCCGCGCGCCGACCGGGGATCCACGCCGGTGAGCTCGGCGATCCGCTCCAGCCGGTTGTCGACGGTGTTCGCGTGCACGCCCAGGGCCCGCGCCGTGCCGCGGCGGTCCAGGTCGGCGCCGAGCCATGCGGTCAGCGTGGGCAGCAGGTCGGGGTGCGCGACCAGCGGGTCGAGCACCGCGGCCACCTCGGCGGCACCGTCGCCGGGCTGCGCCAGGTGGTAGTCGAGCAGCACGTCGGCGAGCCGGTGCAGGCCGGGCGTCCCGGCCACCGCCGCGATGCGACCGGCCCGCCGGGCGGCCGCCGGGACGTCCGCCGGCGTCGCGGCCGGCGCCACCCCCACGACCGGGACCCCCTCCCCCGGCGCCGCCGCCCGCACCAGGTCCGCGAGGGGGAACGACGGGGGCAGGAGCACGTGCCCGCCGAGGTCGTCGCGCAGGCTCAGCGCCCGGCCCTCCGCCCGGGCCGCGGTGCGGGCCAGCACCCACCGCAGCGCGACCCGCGGGTCGCCGTCCCCGGGCGCGCGCACCCGGAGCACGAGGTAGCCGCTCTCCAGCGGCAGGCCGTAGCGCGCGGCGACGTCCTCCGGCCGCTCGCCGCGCAGCAGGGCCCAGGTCAGCTCGCGGACGGCGACGTGCTGGTCGGCCCCGCCGGCCAGGTACGCCTCGGTCACCCGGGTGACCGCCGAGCCCACCGCGCGCAGCTGCTCGCGGACCAGGTGCAGCACGGCGGCCGCCTCGTCCGGCCGGGACTCGGCCGCGAGCGCGTCGACGACCACCTCGGCACCGACGTGGTAGGTCTGCACCAGCGCCGCGAGCGGGATGCCCTCCTCCGCCCGCTGCACGGCCCGTTCCCGGGACAGCGCGGAGCCGGCGCCGGGCAGCCCCTGCGCGTGCCGGAGGAACGCCCGGATCGACGCGCGCGCGGTGCCGGCGACCTCGACGTCCTGGATCTCGCCGGGCAGCCGGTCGAACCCCGGCACCTCGGCGCGGATCCGTTCGACGACCCGCCGGGCCAGCTCCGGCACCCGCGGGACGAGCCGCGCCGCCAGCGCGGCGGCCTGCTCCGGCACGTCGGGCTGTGACATCTCACAACGATAGCGGCGTCGACCTGGCGCGCCCGCTCCTTGCCCGCCCCGCGCGCAGCCGCCACGGTGGACGGCATGACGCGCTCCCTCATCGACTACGCCGACGACGTCTGGAACGGGGCGGCGGACGACAACATCGCCCAGAGCGGATCGGCCGGCAGCGGCGTCCTCGACGTCGCCGACGGCGTCGGGTTCCACCCCGGCTTCGGCAACGTCATCACCTTCAAGGCCGGCGGCGAGGTGCTGCTGTTCGACAGCGGCAACCCGATGGGCGCGGCCGCGCTGCACACCGCGATCCGCACCTGGAGCCCCGACCCGGTCAGCACCGTCGTCTTCTCCCACGGGCACATCGACCACGTCTTCGGCGTCGGGCCGTTCGACGCCGAGCCCGGCCCGCGGCCCACCGTCGTCGCCCAGGAGCTCATCGGCGCGCGCTTCGACCGCTACGTCCTCACCAACGGCTACAACGCCGTCATCAACCAGCGCCAGTTCCAGGCCCCCAACCTGACCTGGCCCACCGAGTACCGCCGTCCTGACGTCACCTACCGGGACGCCATGACGCTGACCCGCGGCGGCCTGACGATGGAGCTGTTCCACGTCCAGGGCGAGACCGACGACGCCACCGTCGCCTGGCTGCCCGAGCAGAAGATCCTCTGCCCCGGCGACATGTTCATCTGGGTGACGCCGAACTGCGGCAACCCGCAGAAGGTGCAGCGCTACCCGCGCGAGTGGGCGATCGCCATGCGCCGGATGGCGGCCCTGGGCGCGGAGACCATGCTGCCCTCGCACGGGGCCCCGGTCTTCGGTGCCGACCGGATCCGCCAGGCGCTCACCGAGACCGCCGAGTGGCTGGAGAGCCTGGTCGAGCAGACGCTGGACGGGATGAACGCCGGTGCCCGGCTCGACGAACTGGTGCACGCCGTCCGGGCCCCCGCGCACCTGGCCGACCGGCCCTACCTGCGCGCCCGGTACGACGAGCCCGAGTTCATCGTGCGCAACCTCTGGCGGCGCTACGCCGGCTGGTACGACGGCAACCCGGCCAACCTCAAGGCCGGCCCCCGACGCCCAGCTCGCCGCCGCGGTGGCCGAGCTCGCCGGCGGCTCCACCGCACTGGCCGACGTCGCCCGCCGCTACGCCGACGCCGGGGAGCTGCGCCTGGCCGCGCACTTCGCCGAGCTCGCCGTGCAGGCCGACGCCGCCGACGCGACGGCGCACGCCGCTCGCGCCGAGGTGTACGAGGCGCGGGCGAAGGCCGAGGAGTCGCTGATGGCGCGCGGCATCTTCACCTGGGCCGCCGCCGAGTCCCGTAAGGTCACCGGCGGGGCCGGGCAGCAGGCGGGGCCCTCGGCCCGGCTGCTCGCCGGCCCGCGGGACCAGTGACGCGCTGGCCCCGCCGCGTCTACCGGGAGGGCGTCGAGCCCGACCCGCGGTTCACCTTCGCCAACGAGCGCACCTTCCTCGCCTGGCTGCGGACGGCGCTGGCGCTCGTGGTGGCCGGCGTGGCCGTCGACGTCCTCGCCGAGCAGGCCGACGGCGACGCGGACGGCTACCGGCCGCTCGCCGTCGCCCTCATCGTGCTCGGGATGGCCGCCAGCGGGACCGCCTTCGTCCGCTGGATGGCCAACGAACGGGCCATGCGCCGGCAGGAGCCGCTGCCCGGCCTGGGGGTCGGGACCGTCCTGGCCGGGGGCGTCGCGGTGATCGCCCTCGGCCTGGTCCTCGTCCTGCTCCTCTGATGCCTCCCTGGGATCCCGGCCTGCAGCTCGAGCGGACGACCCTGGCCTGGCGGCGGACCGTGCTCTCCGGGTACGGCGCCGCGCTGCTGATCGGCCGGTTGCTGCTCGACCGCTCCCCGGCCACCGCGATCACCCTCGCGGCGGTCGCCACGGCGCTCGTGGCGGTCATCGGCGCCCGTGCGGCGCTGCGGCACCGCACCGCGGAGGACCGGCTGCGGCGCGACGAGGTGCTGCCCGACGCCCGGCTGTTCGCGGTCGTGACCGCGCTGATCCTGCTCGTGGGCGTGATGGCGCTGTCCACCGTCGTCCTCGGCCCCTGACGCCGGTGCCGGGACCTGGTAGGACGGCGGGATGAGCAGCGACGCACAGCTCCGCGACGAGGTCCGCGCCTGGCTGGCCGCGCACTGGGACCCCGCCGCCGACCGGGCCGCGTGGACCGCCGCCGTCGTCGACGCCGGGTACGCGGTGCCGCGCTGGCCGCGCGCGGCGTTCGGCCGGGAGCTGGACGAGGCGCAGGCGCGGATCGTCGAGGCGGAGTTCGCCCGGGCCGGCGCCCCCGGCAGCGGGCAGGACCGGACCAACCTGTGGGCGGGCACCCTGCTGACCTTCGGCACCGACGAGCTGCGCGCCCGGCTGCTGCGCCCCCTGCTGGAGAACCGGGTGCGGATGTGCCTGCTCTACAGCGAGCCGGGCGCGGGCTCCGACCTCGCCGGCGTGCGCACCAGCGCGGTGCGCGACGGCGAGGAGTACGTCGTCGACGGCCAGAAGGTGTGGACGTCGAACGCCGCCGGCGCCGACTACGGGATGCTGCTGGCCCGCACCGACCCGGCCGTGCCCAAGCACCGCGGCCTGAGCTTCTTCTTCCTCCCGATGGACCAGCCCGGTGTCGAGGTCCGGCCGCTGCGGCAGATCACCGGCGAGGCGCACTTCAACGAGGTCTTCCTGACCGGCGCGCGGGTGCCGGCCGCCAACCTGCTGGGCGGGCCCGGGCAGGGCTGGCGGGTGCTGCTCACCGCGCTGGCCTTCGAGCGGGTCGCGCTGGGCTCCACCAACCTGGGGGCGATGACGCGCGCGAACGGGCGCGCGGAGGCCGACCTGCCCGAGCTGGCGAAGCGCCACGGCCGGGCCGGCGACGTGCTGCTCCGCCGCGACATCGCGCGCGTGTTCGCCCTGCGCTCGGTCAACCGCTGGACCAACCAGCGGGCGCTGGCCCAGGCCGAGCAGGGCGGCTCCTCCCCGCTGGCGTCGCTGGGCAAGCTGGCGATGTCGCGGATCGTGCACGAGACCGGCCGCGTGCAGTCAGCGATCGTCGGGGCGCAGGCGCTGCTCGAGGGCCCGGAGCACCCCGACGGCGACGACGCCAACTTCGCCTCGATGAACGCCTACTTCACCTCGATCGGCGGCGGCACCGACCAGATCCAGCGGAACATCATCGGCGAGCGGCTGCTCGGCCTGCCGCGCGAACCCGAGGTGGACCGCGACGTCCCGTTCCAGGACGTGCCGCGCTCCTCCTGACCACCCCCTCCCGGGACTTTCTGTACCGAAAGTCCCCCTCCCATCGGGACTTTCGGTACCGAAAGTCCCCATCCCGTCGGGACTTTCGGTACCGAAAGCCCCTCCCGGGGTCGGCAGCCGGATCAGCGGCGCCGGTCAGGCGCTCGAGGAGGGCGTCCTGCTCCGGCGTGCGCACCCGGCCGCTCTGACCGGCCGCCGCACGGATCCCGCCGCCCGCCGTCCCGGGGCAGACGGGCGGGCACGGGAGGCCATACGGTGACCTGAGCCACGCTGCGCCGCCGATCCGGGCGGCGCCGGACACGGAGGTAGGGCATGAGCGAGACGACCCCGACCGGCAGCCGCACCTTCCCGCCGCCCGAGGCGATCGCCGCCCGGGCCAACGTCGGTCCCGAGGTCTACGAGCGGGCGGCGGCCGACCGGCTGAGCTTCTGGGCCGAGCAGGCGGGCCGGCTGTCCTGGGAGCGGCCGTGGGACGAGGTGCTCGACTGGAGCAACCCGCCGTTCGCCAAGTGGTTCGTCGGCGGGAAGCTCAACGTCGCCTACAACTGCGTGGACCGGCACGTCGAGGCCGGCCACGGCGAGCAGGTCGCCTACCACTGGGAGGGCGAACCCGGCGACACCCGGACGATCACCTACGCCCAGCTCAAGGACGAGGTCAGCCGCGCGGCGAACGCGCTGGTCGAGCTCGGCGTGCAGGCCGGGGACCGGGTCGCGATCTACCTGCCGATGATCCCCGAGGCGGTCATCTCGATGCTGGCCTGCGCCCGGATCGGCGCCGTCCACATGGTGGTCTTCGGCGGCTTCTCCGCCGACGCCCTGGCCAGCCGCATCGACGACGCCGGCGCCGTCCTCGTCATCACCGCCGACGGCGGGTACCGCCGCGGCGCGCCCAGCGCGCTCAAGCCCGCGGTCGACGACGCGGTGGGCCGCTCCCCCGGCGTCCGCAACGTGCTCGTCGTGAAGCGCACCGAGCAGGACGTGGAGTGGACCGAGGGCCGCGACCTGTGGTGGCACGACGTGGTGGGCCGGCAGTCGACCGAGCACACCTGCGAGTTCTTCGACGCCGAGCACCCGCTCTACATCATGTACACGTCCGGGACGACGGCGAAGCCCAAGGGCATCCTGCACACCTCCGGCGGCTACCTGACCCAGGTGAGCTTCACCCACTGGGCGAGCTTCGACCTCAAGCCGGACGAGGACGTCTTCTGGACGGCGGCCGACGTCGGCTGGGTGACCGGCCACAGCTACATCGTCTACGGCCCGCTCTCCAACCGGGCGACGTCGGTGATGTACGAGGGCCACCCCGGAGACCCCGCACCGCGGCCGCTGGTTCGAGCTGATCCAGAAGTACGGCGTGACCATCCTCTACACCGCCCCGACGGTGATCCGGACCTTCATGAAGTGGGGCGCGGAGATCCCGGCCGGCTTCGACCTGTCCAGCCTGCGGGTGCTGGGCTCGGTGGGTGAGCCGATCAACCCCGAGGCCTGGCTCTGGTACCACGAGCACATCGGCGGCGGCCGCTGCCCGATCGTCGACACCTGGTGGCAGACCGAGACCGGCGGCCACATGATCAACCCGCTGCCGGGCGTCACGTCGCTGGTCCCGGGCTCGGCGCAGGTGCCCTTCCCCGGCATCGCGGCGAAGGTGGTCGACGACGAGGGCAACGAGCTGGCCGACGACTCGACCGGCCTGCTCGTGCTCACCGAGCCGTGGCCGTCGATGCTGCGCACCATCTGGGGCGACGACGACCGCTACGTGGACACCTACTGGTCGCGGTTCGGGAAGAACGTCTACTTCGCCGGCGACGGCGCCAAGAAGGACGCCGACGGCAACATCTGGCTGCTCGGCCGGGTGGACGACGTGATGAACGTGTCGGGGCACCGGATCTCCACGACGGAGGTGGAGTCCTCGCTGGTCGGGCACCCCGCGGTCGCCGAGGCGGCGGTCGTCGGCGCCACCGACCCGACCACCGGCCAGGGCATCGTGGCGTTCGTGATCCTCCGCGAGAGCGGGGTGGACTCCGGCGACGAGCTGGTGCAGACGCTGCGCACGCACGTCGGCAAGGACATCGGGCCGATCGCCAAGCCGCGCCAGATCATGGTCGTGCAGGAGCTGCCCAAGACGCGGTCGGGCAAGATCATGCGGCGGCTGCTCCGCGACATCGCCGAGAACCGCGAGCTCGGCGACGTCACCACGCTCACCGACTCGTCGGTGATGAACCTGATCAAGGAGAAGCTGCCCGCCGCCCCCGCGGAGGACTGACCCGCCGGCTCCCCCCGAGGGCAGAAATGGCCATGTCTGCCCTCGGGGGGTGACCCGTCGGGGGACGCGAGGGCGCGCCCCGGTCCGCCGTGGGGCACCATTCCCCTGGTCAGGAACGCTGATCCGCACGACCCGACGAAGGAGGAGCCACCCGTGGCCCACAGTGTGTCGCCGACCCCGCTCGGGACGACCGCCGGAGCCGAGGAGCCCTCGGTCGGGGCCCTCGTCCAGAGCGCGATGGCCGACATGTCCACCCTGGTCCGCGCCGAGATCGAGCTGGCCAAGGCCGAGGTCGGCAAGTCCGCGAAGAAGGCCGGCATCGGTGGTGGCCTGTTCGGCGCCGCCGCGGTGGTCGCGGGCTTCTCGATGTTCTTCGTCTTCATCGCGCTGGCCGAGGGGCTGACCGCGATCGGCCTCCCCCGGTGGCTGTCCTACCTGCTGGTGTGGGTCTTCCTGCTGCTGCTGGCCGGGCTCCTCGCGCTGGTGGGCAAGCGCCTGATCTCCAAGATCGAGAAGCCCGAGCGCACGCTGGAGACCCCTCTCCGACCTGCCGGACGTGCTGCACCGCGAGGCTCCTGGCCAGCGGCACCGGGCCGTGCCCGAGGTGAGCGGCGGCAAGGTCGCGCTGCGCGGCAACGAGTCCTACAAGCTCTGAGCCGGCGGTGACCGTCCCGCCGGACGGGCAGCCGGACGCGACCAGCGTCCTGCTGCCGGGGCCGTGGACCCACCGGGACGTCTCGGCCAACGGCATCTCGCTGCACACCGCCGAGGCGGGCGAGGGTCCGCTGGTGCTGCTCCTGCACGGCTTCCCGCAGTTCTGGTGGGCCTGGCGGGCCCAGCTCACCGCCCTGTCCGCGGCGGGTTTCCGCGTGGTCGCGCCCGACCTGCGCGGCTACGGCGCGAGCGACAAGCCGCCGCGCGGCTACGACCTGCCCACCGCGGCGGCCGACGTCGCCGCGCTGGTGCGCGCCCTGGGCGAGCGGGACGCCGTGCTGGTCGGGCACGACTGGGGTGCCCTGGTCGCCTGGACGACGGCCGCGCTGCACCCGCGCAGCGTCCGCCGCCTCGTCGTCCTGTCCATGGCGCATCCGCGCCGGCTGCGCGCCGGGATGGCCGACGCCGCGCAACGGCGGGCGTTCCGCTACTTCCTGGGCGCCCAGCTCCCGCGGCTGCCCGAGCGCCGGCTGACCCGTGCCGACGACGACCCGGTGGCCGAGCTGCTGCGCGACTGGTCGGGCCCGGCGTGGACGCAGGCGCCCGGCTTCGCCGAGGCCGTCGACCGGTACCGCTCCGCCGCCCGCATCCCGCAGGCCGCCTACGGCTCGATGGAGTACTTCCGCTGGGCGGGCCGCTCGCAGCTGCGGCCCGACGGCCTGCGGTACGCCCGGCGGATGGCCGCGCCGATCTCCGCGCCGACGCTGCAGCTGCACGGCGAGCTCGACGGGTGCGTGCTGCCGGCCACCGCGGCGGGCTCGGGCCGCTACGTCGCCGGTGCCTACGAGTGGCGCGAGCTGCCCGGTCGGGGGCACTTCCTCCCCGAGGAGGCCCCCGACGAGATCAGCGCGGCCATCGCCGACTGGGCCCGCTGAGGCTCACTCGCAGGGGCCGGTCCCGACGGTCGCGCGGGCGGTCGTGCCGGCCAGTGCAGCGTCCTCGACCTCGGCGCCGGTGAGCGCGTAGCCGGTGTCCGGGTCGTCGATCGCCGAGGCGAAGACCACGCCGAGCACCTGGCCGTCGGGCGCGAGCAGCGGGCCGCCGGAGTTGCCGGCCCGCACGGTGCCGAACAGCGCGTACACGTCGCGGACGACGGTGCGGCTGCCCCGGAAGTCCGGCCCGCTGATGTCGCCCTGGTCGCGGATCCGCGCGGCACCGACGAAGAAGTCCCCGCCCCCGGGGTAGCCCATGATGATCGCGTCGTCCCCGGCCGCGGCCGGCGCCGTGGTGAGCGTCAGCGGCACCTGCGGCAGGCCCGGCACGAGCAGGACGGCGACGTCGATCGCCTCGTCCACGTACACCGGCGTCGCGTCGTACTCCTCGCCCTCGGCCTCGACGGTGGGCTCGGTGACCCCGGCGAGCACGTGCGCGTTGGTCATGACCCGCTCCGGCGCGTAGACGAAGCCGGAGCCGTCGATCTGCCGCGAGCAGGACGGCGCGATCCCGGTGATCTTGACGACCGAGCCGCGCACGGAGGTGACGACCTGGCTGCCCTCGAGCGCGGGGTCCGGCGCCGGCACGTCGCGGACCCGTGTCGGGGTGAGCGGGTCGAGCACGTCGGGCAGCCCCCGCCGGTCGATGGCCTCGCGGAGGCTGTCGTAGACCGACCGGACGCCGGAGGGCACGGTGCTGTCGACGGCCTGCACCAGCGCCGACTGCCGCACCTGCGCGGCCACCTGCGGGAACGGCGAGCTGGCCAGCGGCGAGGCGACCATCCAGGCGACCAGCAGGACGGCGGCCGCGGAGACGACGGCACCGGCGACCGAGTCCAGCATCTTCGCCGGCTCCCAGGTCACCGTGCGCCGGACCGCCCGGCCGATCGCCCCGGCCAGGATCTGCCCGAGCAGCGCCCCGGCGAGGACGACGACGAGCGCGGCGAACACCCGGGTGACGCTGGAGCCGTCGATCCGCTCGGCGACCGGCCCGGACAGCTGGGCGCCGAGCACCGCGCCGCCCAGGAAACCGGCGATCGAGGTGGCCGACACGAGCAGCCCCTGCCGGAACCCGGACAGCGCGAAGGCCATCGCCAGCACGATCAGCACCACGTCCACCAGCGACACGGTCAGCCCCCCTGGCTCACCGTCATGGTGCCCACCTGGCCGAGCTGGGTGTGGAACGTGCAGGTGAACGGGTGGTCGCCGGGCACGGCGACCTCGAAGTCGATGGTCAGCTCCTGGCCGGGGGCCAGGAAGTCGATGCCGGCGCCGATCGGTTCGGGCCCCTCGCCCTCGTCGAACTTCAGGTTGTGGGTCATCTCGTCGGCGGCGTTGACCACCGTCAGCCGCACCTTCCCCGGCGCGACGGTGAAGGTGTCCGGGGTGAAGACGTAGTCGTCCTGGGTCCGGATCGTGACCTCCTGGACGCCGTCCTCGGCGATGGTCACCACCCCGAGAACCTCGGTCGAGGCCGACGTCCCGTCGCCCCCGCCGCCGTCCCCGCCGTCGTCGCCCCCGCAGCCGGTGAGCGCCCCGACCGCGAGCACCGCCCCGGCGCACAGCGCCGCCGTCCGCCGCCTCGCGCCCGCCCTCATCGGGGAGGGACCGTACGCGTCGGCGGGCCGTCGGGCGCGGGATCGGCCACCGTCGGCGCGGCGGCGTCGCCGGCCGGGTCGTCGTCCCCGGAGCCGGGCAGCGTGTACCGCTTCGGCCGGGCCGCGCCCATCGTGCGGACGTCGCGCTGGTCCCACGGCCGGGTCAGGCCGGCGGCCTCCAGGATCGTGTCGACCAGCCCGGCGGTGAAGCCCCACACCTCCATGTCGGCGACGGCGAAGGCCGGGCCGATGTAGCCCGACGGGTGGCGCAGCCGGTAGCGGTTGGCCGGGTCGACCAGCTCGGCCAGCGGCACCCGGGCCACGCGGGCCACCTCGTGCGGATCGCCGACGGTGACGTCCCGCGGGTCGTCCCACCAGCCGACGACCGGCACCACGAGCCGGTTCGACGGCGGCAGGTAGAGCTCCTGCAGCGTGGCCAGCACGCGCACGCTCTCGGGGTGGATGCCGGCCTCCTCGTGCGCCTCGCGCAGCGCGGTGCCGATCGGGAAGTCGTCACCGGCCTCGGCCCCGCCACCGGGGAAGGCGGGCTGGCCGGCGTGGCTGCGCAGGTGCGCGGACTTCTCGATGAACAGCAGGTCCGGGCCGGCCGGGCCCTCGCCGAACAGGATCAGCACGGCCGCGCGCCGGGCGGTGGCCGAGGGCTCCGGCATCCGGCGGGCCAGGGGCAGGTCGTCGGCGGCGTCCAGCAGCCGCCGCAGGTACTCGGGCACCCCGTCGGTGCGGACGTGGTCCGCTGCGCTCACAGCTGCACCCCGAGGTGCTCGGCGACGAGGGTGCGCAGCTCCTCGACCGAGGTCACCTGACCGACCTCGGTGTGCACCAGCGCGCCGTCGGCGTCGAGGAAATAGGTGAACGGCAGCGCGTTGATGCCGAGCTCGTCCATGAGCTCACCGTCCCCGTCGAAGGCACCCGGAAACGTGATCCCCAGATCAGCGGCGAGCGAGTCGGCCTGCGGCGCACCGTCCTTGCTGATGACGCCGAGCACGCGGACCCGGTCGCCGGCCGCCGTCGCGAACTCCTGGATCAGCGGCAGCTCGGTGCGGCAGGGCGCGCACCAGCTGCCCCACAGGTTGACCAGCGTCGGGACGCCCGGTGCCCGTCCGAGGTCGAGCGAGCCCCCGCCCAGGCAGTCGAAGACCAGCGGGGGCAGGGTCGCCGCGCCCGCGGCCGGCTGGTCCGGCTGCTCGGGGCATGGTTCCAGGGCGGTGGCGTCGGCGAGGGTGCGCGAGGGGGCGGCGTCGTCGGCGTCGTCACCGGTGCAGGCGGTGAGGGCGAGCAGCGCGGCGAGCCCCAGGAACCGGACGCGCATCACTCGGTGTCCGAGGCCGCGGGGGTCTTGACCAGCTTCCCGGCGACCTCGGGGTCGACCGGGCCGATGCCGTAGGAGGGGCACCACTGCGCCAGCCCGCATGCCCCGCACGCGGCCTTCTTGGCGTGGCACACGCGCCGGCCGTGGAAGATCACGCGGTGGGAGAAGTCGGTCCACTCCTTCTTCGGGATCAGCTCGGCGATCTGCGCCTCGACCTTGACCGGGTCTTCCTCCTCGGTCCAGCCGAAGCGGCGCACCAGCCGGCCGAAGTGCGTGTCGACGGTGAGCCCGGGGATGCCGAACGCGTTGCCGAGGACGACGTTGGCCGTCTTGCGCCCGACGCCGGGCAGCGTGACGAGGTCGGCCATCCGGCCGGGCACCTCGCCGTCGAACCGCTCCACCAGCGCCTGCGCCAGCCCGAGGGCCGAGTTCGTCTTCGCGCGGAAGAAGCCGGTGGGCTTGAGGATCTCCTCGAGCTCGGCGCGGTCGGCACCGGCGAGGGCGTGCGCGTCCGGGAAGCGGGCGAACAGCCGCGGGGTGACCTTGTTGACCATCTTGTCCGTCGTCTGCGCGGACAGCACGGTGGCCACGAGCAGCTCGAAGGCGTTCGTGAAGTCCAGCTCGCAGTGCGCGTCGGGGTGGATGACGGCCAGCTCGCGCGCCATGCGCCGGGCCCGGCGGGTGCGACCGAGCGGGGTCTCGCCCGGATCGAAGGGGGAGGCCCCCGTGCGGGCGGCCTTCGTGGGCCGGCGGGGCTTGACCGGGCGCGCGTAGGCCGGCGACGGAGCGGGGGCGGACACGCGACCGAGCGTAGGCGGCCCGGCTGACAGGGAGCGGTCGTGCCAGAATCGAGAACGGCCGATCCCGCGTCCCGCGGGCCGGCGACGCGTCGCACGAGGTCGGGAGGAGGTCGCCGTGGTCGCGCTGAGCGTCATCCTCTTCCCGCCCCTGCTGATCGCCTTCCTGCTCGTCATGGAGCGCGTCGAGGAGCCGTTGCGCCGTCCCGCCTCGCCGCGCGAGGTCGGCGAGTTCCTCGACACCGCCACCGCCGACGAGGTCGACACGCTGGCCTCCTCGGGCATCCGCCGGGCGCTGTTCCGCTGGCGACGCCGCCGCAAAGGCGGCGCGAGCACCACGAACCCCCCGCTGGTCTGACCCCCGGCCGGGGCGCCTGTGAGCCGGCGCACTCGCTCGCAGGGGGGACACCGGGTGCCACCGAACGGGTGACCCGGGGCACAGGCCCCTAGACTCGCTGCGGACACGGGAGCAATGCGCCCGTCGAGCAGCAGTGGGAAAGGACGTGCAGTGGACGAGGTGCTGGCCCAGTCGGGGCTCTTCCAGGGGCTGTCGGAAGACGCGGTGGACCCCGTCCTCAGCCGGCTCGAGATCGTCACGCTCCCCCGCGGCCGCGTCGTCTTCAACGAGGGCGAGCCCGGCGACAGCCTCTACATCGTGATGACGGGCAAGATCAAGCTCTCCCGCCGCGCCCCCGACGGCCGCGAGAACGTGCTGGCCGTAATGGGCCCCTCCGACCAGTTCGGCGAGCTGTCGGTCTTCGACCCCGGCCCGCGGACGGCGACGGCGACCGCGGTCACCGACGTCCGCCTGGCCCGCATGCCGCAGTCGGTGCTGCGCCCGTGGATCGAGGCGCACCCGGAGATCGGCGAGCAGCTGCTCCGCGTGCTGGCCCGCCGCCTGCGCCGCACCAACGACTCCGTCGCCGACCTGATCTTCACCGACGTCCCCGGCCGCGTGGCCAAGGCGCTGCTGCAGATGGCCGACCGCTTCGGCAACCGCGAGAGCGACGGCCTGCGCGTCAAGCACGACCTCACCCAGGAGGAGCTGGCCCAGCTCGTCGGCGCCTCCCGCGAGACGGTCAACAAGGCGCTGGCCGACTTCGTGCACCGCGGCTGGATCCAGCTGCAGGGCAAGTCGGTCGTCGTCCTCGACGAGGAGCGCCTGCGCCGCCGCGCGAGGTGACCTGAGCGTTGAACGCCAGAGGCCCGGAACCGTCACGGTTCCGGGCCTCTGTCGTTCGATGCCCTACTTCTTCGTCATAGCCACCAGGGGGACCTTCTCCCCGTTGGGCAGGACTGCGAAGCGGCCCTCGTCGGTCTGCTCGAACTCGGGCAGGATCGGCTCGATCGGGTCCGGCGGGGAGCCGGCGAGCGCGGCGGAGACGTCGGCGAACCGGCCCAGCTGGGACAGCGTGTGCGACGTCGGCGGCAGCATCGGCCGGGTCCCGGCGTGGTGCTCGGCCAGCGCGGCGGCCGGCGAGAGCCAGGCGGCCTCGTCGGCCTCCCCGGAGACGTCGCGCGCCTCCTGCCCGGCCGGCAGCGCCGCCACGAAGAACTTGGTGTCGTAGCGGCGGGACTCCATCGGCGGGGTGATCCAGTGCGCGAAGGGGCGTAGCAGGTCCGAGCGCAGCACCAGGCCGCGGCCGGCGAGCAGCTCGGTGAGCGACAGGTCGCGGCGCAGCAGCGCCTGGCGCTGCTGCTCCCAGTCGTCGCCGGAGACGTCCGGCACGACCGCACCCTCGGCGGGCCCGGCCAGCAGGACGCCGGCCTCCTCGAAGGTCTCCCGCACCGCGGCGCAGACCAGCTCGCGGGCCAGCCGCTCGTCGCAGCCGAAAGCGGCCGCCCACTCGGCGGGCGTCGGGCCGGCCCAGCCGATCTCGGTGTCGGCGTCGCGCTCGTCGACGCCGCCACCTGGGTAGGCGGTCATCCCGCCGGCGAACGGCATGCCCTTGGTGCGCCGCAGCAGGTACACCTCGAGGCCGGGATCGCCGTCGCGGACGACGAGGACGGTGGCCGCGTGCCGGATGTCGGCGCTCATCGCAGCTCGACCGTCAGCTCGACCTCGACCGGGGAGCCCAGCGGCAGCTCGGCGACGCCGACGGCGCTGCGGGCGTGCCGGCCGGCGTCCCCGAAGATCTTCGCGAGGAACTCGCTGGCGCCGTTGATCACCCGCGGCTGGCCGGTGAAGCCCTCCGCGCTGGCCACGTAGCCGACCACCCGCACCACGCGGGCCACCTCGTCCAGGCCCACCAGGTCGTCGACGGCGGCGAGGGCGTTGAGCGCGCACACCTTGGCGTCGGCGGCCGCGGCCTCCACGTCGACCGAGCCGCCGACCTTGCCGGTGCGGCGCAGCCCGCCGTCGACGAACGGCAGCTGGCCGGAGGTGAACACCAGCGACCCGGTGCGCACGGCCGGCACGTACGCGGCGACCGGCGCGGCCACGGGCGGCAGCCGGATGCCCAGTTCGGCGAGCCGGGCGTGCCAGCCGCCCGCGGGCGCCGTCACGCCGGGCGCTTGAGGTACGCGACGAGCTGGTCGGACCCGCTCGGGCCGGGGAGCACGGTGACCAGCTCCCAGCCGTCCACGCCCCAGGAGTCGAGGATCGCCTTGGTGTTGTGGATGAGCAGCGGGATGGTGGCGTACTCCCAGCGCTGGCGTGCCGATTCCGTCATGCGCGCGACGCTAGCGCAGCGGGCGGCGCCCGCCGAGCATGCGTCCCCGGCTGCGCCGGGCCGGGCGACCGACCTGCTCCTACGCTGGAGCGGTGAGCCCCGACCCCTCGTCCGCGCGCCTGCACGTCGTCACCGGCAAGGGCGGGACGGGGAAGACCACCGTCGCGGCGGCGCTGGCGCTCGCACTCGCGGCCGACGGGCGCTCGGTGCTCCTCGTCGAGACCGAGGGCCGCCAGGGCATCGCCCAGCTGTTCGACACCGCGCCGCTGCCCTACGAGGAGCGCCGCGTGGCCGTGGCCCGCGGCGGCGGCGAGGTGCGCGCGCTGGCCATCGACGTCGAGGAGGCGCTGCTGGACTACCTCGACATGTTCTACAACCTGCGCCGCGCCGGCCGGGCGCTGCGCAAGATGGGCGCGATCGACTTCGCCACGGCCATCGCCCCGGGCCTGCGCGACGTGCTCATCACCGGGAAGATCAAGGAGGCGGTCAGCCGCCGCAAGGACGGCCACCCGGTCTACGACGCCGTCGTCGTCGACGCGCCGCCCACCGGCCGGATCACGCGCTTCCTCGGCGTCACCGGCGAGATGTCGCAGCTGGCCCGCTCCGGCCCCATCAAGACCCAGAGCGACGGCGTGATGGCGGTGCTGAAGTCGCCGCAGACCGCCGTCCACCTGGTCACGATCCTCGAGGACATGCCCGTGCAGGAGACCGCCGACGCGATCGCCGAGCTGCGCGAGGCCGGGCTGCCGATCGGCTCGGTGATCGTCAACCTGGCCACCGAGCCCGTGCTCCCGCCCGCTGACCTCGCCCGCGCCGCGGACGACGGGCTCACCGGCGCCGACCTCGCCCCCGCGCTGGCCGCCGCGCACCTGCCCGGCGACGGCGCGGTCGCCGAGGCGCTGGCCACCCAAACCGTCGAGCACGCCCGCCGCTGGGCCGCTCAGGACGCGCTGCGCGACGACGTCGAGGCGCTCGGCCAGCCCACGGTCGAGCTGCCGCTGCTCACCGGCCCGGTGGACCTCGGCTCGCTGTTCGAGCTCGCCGGACGGCTCGAGGAGCACCTGCTCGCCGAGGACGTCGCCGCGTGACCGCCGCCCGGCCCCGCCCGCAGGCACCCGCGCTCGACCTCGGCGCGCTGATCGCCGACCCGGCGACCCGGATCGTCGTCTGCTGCGGCGCCGGCGGCGTCGGCAAGACGACGACGTCGGCCGCGCTCGCCCTGGCCGCCGCCGAGGCCGGCCGCAGCGTCGTCGTCCTCACCATCGACCCGGCCCGCCGGCTGGCGCAGTCGCTGGGCCTGACCGAGCTCGACAACGAGCCGCGGCGGGTCGACGTCCCGGGGGCCCCGGGCGAGCTGCACGCGATGATGCTGGACATGAAGCGGACGTTCGACGACGTCGTCGCCGCGCACTCGACGCCCGAGCGGGCCCAGCAGGTCCTGGACAACCCCTTCTACCAGACCCTGAGCTCGTCGTTCTCCGGGACGCAGGAGTACATGGCGATGGAGAAGCTGGGGCAGCTGCGGGCCAGCGACCAGTGGGACCTCATCGTCGTCGACACCCCGCCGTCGCGGTCGGCGCTGGACTTCCTCGACGCCCCGAACCGGATGAGCCGCTTCCTCGACGGCACGATGATCCGGCTGCTCATGGCGCCCAGCCGGGCCGGTTTCAAGTTCGCCAGCGCCGGCTTCCTGCTGTTCAGCCGGATCGTGTCGAAGATCCTCGGCGGCCAGCTGCTGCGCGACATCTCCGCGTTCGTCGCCGCGCTGGACACCATGTTCGGCGGCTTCCGCGAGCGGGCCACCGCCACCTACGAGCTGCTCCGCAAGCCGGGGACGTCGTTCGTCGTCGTCGCCTCCCCGGAGCCGGACGCGCTGCGCGAGGCCTCCTACTTCGTCGACCGGCTCTCCGCCGACGAGATGCCGCTGGCCGGGCTGGTCGTGAACCGCACCCACCCGCCGGCCACCGCCGCGCTGTCGGCCACCCGCGCCGAGGCCCGCGGCCGAGGAGGTGCTGGAGGCCGGTGGGCCCGACGCGCCGCTGGCCGCGGCGGCACTGCGGGTGCACGCCGAGCGGATGACGCTGGCCGCGCGCGAGCAGCACCTGGCCGACCGGTTCACCAGCGCCCACCCGGAGGTCGCCGTCCGCACCGTGCCGGCCGCTGCCGGCGACGTCCACGACCTGGACGGGCTGCGCACCATGGCCGACGCGCTGACCGGCGCCGACGGGGACACGCCGACCGGCACGCCGCGCACGCGCATCCTCCCCGCGCGCCGAGGCTGAGCCGGGGTTCCTGTCGGCCCCGCGCCGTACATTGGGCGGCGATGTCGGACAACGCCCGCCTCCGCACCCGCCTGCTCGCCAAGCTCGCCCTGACGATCGTCGTCGCCGGGGTGCTCGTGGCCGGTCTCCTGCTGCCGTGGGTCGGGGGCGGCGGGCTGGTCGCCCGCAACTCGGCGAACCTGCTCGACGCGCTGCCGGTGGAGCTGACCGACTGCGACGCCGGCCGGGATGACGAAGGTGCTCGCCGCCGACGGGCAGCTGATCACCAACCTGTACGACAAGAACCGGACGCCCGTTGCCTCGGACGAGATCGCCGACGTGATGAAGCAGGCGCTGGTCGACATCGAGGACTCGCGCTTCTACGACCACAACGGGCTCGACGTGCAGGGCACGATGCGCGCGCTGGTGAAGAACCTGGTCGCGGGCTCGGTGCAGGAGGGCGGCTCGACCCTCACCCAGCAGCTGGTCAAGCAGACGCTGCTGCAGACGGCGGACACCGCCGAGGCCCGCACCGCGGCCACCGAGCAGACGCCGGCGCGCAAGCTGCGCGAGGCGCGGCTGGCGCTCGCGCTCGAGGAGACCTACGACAAGGACGAGATCCTCACCCGGTACCTGAACATCGTGTACTTCGGGAAGGGCGCCTACGGCATCCAGGCCGCGGCCCAGCGCTACTTCAGCGTCGACGCGCGCGACCTGACGCTCCCGCAGGCGGCGATGCTCGCCGGGCTGGTGCAGAGCCCGTTCCTCGACGACCCGATCGACAACCCGGAGAACGCGCAGACGCGGCGCAACCAGGTGCTGAAGCGGATGTTCGACCTCGGGCACATCACCGAGCAGCAGTACACCGAGATCGCGGCCACCCCCGTCGAGGTCGCGCCCGGCATCCCCCCGGCCAACGGTTGCATCGACGCCACCATCGGCGGCTTCTTCTGCGCCTACGCCGTCAACTACCTCACCGGGGAGCTCGGCCTCACCGAGAGCCAGTTGAAGACCGACGGGCTGACCATCCAGACCACGCTGCGCCCGGACATGCAGGTGCTGGGGGACCAGGCGGTGCTCAACACGCTGCCCATGGGCGACCCCCTCGCCGGCATGTACACCGCACTGGAGCCGGGCACCGGCAAGCTGCTGGCGATGAGCGTCAACCGGCGCTTCGGCTGTGACGGCCAGGAGTGCGAGTCGGTCATCCTGAACGCCCGCGCCAGCCAGGGCGCGGGTTCGACGTACAAGGTCTTCACCGCCGCCGCAGCGCTCGCCGAGGGCATCCCGGCGACCACGACGATCTCCACCCCGGGCGACCGCTACACCTCCCGGATCTTCCGCGGCCCCAGCTGCGGCGCCGACCGCAACGGCACCAACGCGCGCGGCATGTACTGCGTGCAGAACGTGGGCAACTACCCGGACACGCTCGACATGCGCGGCGCCCTGGTGCGCTCGTCCAACACCTACTTCCTGGCCCTGCTCGACCAGCTGGGCAGCGTCGAGCAGCCGGTGCGGATGGCCCAGGCGATGGGGCTGCGGTCCCTCGACCCGGTGGCCGACCAGATCATCGCCGAGCGCCGCGGCTCGTTCACCCTCGGGTCGGAGGCCACCAGCCCGCTGGACCTCGCCAGCGCCTACGGCACCATGGCGGCCAACGGCACGGCCTGCCCGCCCACGCCGATCGATGGCGTGCTGGACCGCTTCGGTGAGCCGCTCGAGAAGGACGACGGCACGCCGGTGTGGGCCGGCAACGCCTGCACCCCGGAGGCGATCCCGCCGGGCGTGGCCACCACGCTGAACGACATCCTCAAGGGTGACGTCATGAGCCCGGAGGGCACCGGCACCCGGGCCGCCGTCCCGGGCGTCGACATCGCCGGCAAGACCGGCACCTCGCAGAACAACTTCTCGGTGGCGTTCGTCGGCTACACCCCGCAGTACGCGGCCAGCGTGATGGTGCTCAACCCCAAGGAGAACCAGGACGTCGGCGGCTTCGGCGGCAACAAGCCGGCCACCATCTGGCACGACGCCATGGCGCCGATCCTGAGCGCCCAGCCGAACGTGCCGTTCGCCCCGCCGGACCCGCAGGTGCTCAACGGCCGCAGCGTTCCGGTGCCGAGCTGCTCCTCCCCCGCCGAGTGCGAGCAGGCCCTCACCGCCGCCGGCCTGCAGGTCACCAGCCGCACGGTGGAGAGCGACTCCCCCCGCGGCACCTTCCTGGGCACCAGCCCGGCGGTCGGTCAGCAGGCCTACGTGCGGGAGCCGGTGGCGATCCTGGTCAGCGCCGGGCCGCGGCCGGTCGAGACGCCGTCGCCGACGCAGCAGCCCGACCCCACCCAGCAACCGCAGCAGCAGCCCCAGCCCCAGCCACCCGCTCCGGGTGGGCCGCAGGGCCCGGGCGGAGGGCCCCGCACCCAGCCGGGCGAGCCGGCGCCCGAGCCGCCGCCGGCACCCGAGCCCCCGCCGGCGCCCTGAGCCGGCTCAGCCGAGCTGGCGGCGCACCTCGGCGGCCACGCGCCCGCCGTCGGCCCGACCCGCGACGACGCCGTTCGCCGCGCCCATGACCTTGCCCATGTCCTTCATGCCGGAGGCCCCGGTGCGGGTGATCACGTCGGCGACGATCGCGGCCAGGTCGGCGTCCTCCAGCTGGGCCGGCAGGTAGCCGGCGAGCACCTCACCCTCGGCCCGCTCGCGCTCGGCCTGCTCGGCCCGGCCGGCCCCGGCGAACGCCTCCGCGGCCTCCTTGCGCTTCTTCGCCTCGCGGCGCAGCACCGCCTGCACCTCGTCGTCGTCGAGCTCGCGGGCCTCCTTGCCGGAGACCTCCTCCGCGCTCACGGCGGTCAGCACCATGCGCAGCGTCGCGGTGCGCAGCTCGTCGCGGGCCTTCATGGCGGTGGTCAGGTCGTCGCGCAGCTGCTTCTTCAGGTCACTCACGTTCCCAGCCTGGCACGGCGGCCCGCGGGCCCGCGCCCGTAGGCTCCCCGGTGTGCGCTGGTACACCGTCCCCGCAGCCCTCGCCGCCACCGGCGCCGGCACG
Source organism: Blastococcus sp. TML/C7B (assembly GCF_016612845.1). Classification (NCBI taxonomy): domain Bacteria; kingdom Bacillati; phylum Actinomycetota; class Actinomycetes; order Geodermatophilales; family Geodermatophilaceae; genus Blastococcus; species Blastococcus sp. TML/C7B. The sequence goes on from NZ_JAEOAA010000001.1 coordinate 584,324, forward strand.
ATCGCCTACGCGAGCCTCTACGAGCGCACCCGCTGGACGCTGCGCCGCTTCGAGGTGCCGGTGCTCGCGCCGGGCTCCGCGCCGCTGACCGTCCTGCACCTGTCCGACCTGCACATGACCGCGACCCAGCGGTCCAAGCAGGAGTGGGTCGCAGCTCTGGCCGCCCTCGAGCCGGACCTGGTCATCAACACCGGCGACCAACCTGGCCGGCTTCGACGCCGTCCCGGGCACGCTGCGGGCGCTGGACCCCCTCATGGACCGGCCGGGCGCCTTCGTCCTGGCCAGCAACGACTACTACGCGCCCCGGCCGAAGAACCCGTTCAAGTACTTCTTCCCCAGCCACAAGCGGGTGCACGGCGACGAGCTGCCCTGGCGGGACCTGCGCGACGGCATGCGCGACCGCGGCTGGCTGGACCTCACCAACGGCGCCGGCGAGCTCGTCGTCGGCGACCGGCGGATCGCGCTCGCCGGTGTCGACGACTCGCACCTCAAGCGCGACCGGTACGACGTCGTCGCCGGGCCCGCCGACCGCTCCGCCGATCTGCGCCTGGGCCTGGCGCACTCCCCCGAGCCGCGGGTGCTCGACCGGTTCGCCTCCGACGGCTACGACCTGATGCTGTGCGGGCACACCCACGGCGGCCAGCTCCGGGTGCCCTTCTACGGCGCGCTGGTCACCAACTGCGGCATCGACCGCGACCGGGTGCGCTGGCTGCACCGCTGGGCGGAGCCGGACGCCGAGCGCCCGAACGGCACGTGGCTGCACGTCTCGGCAGGTCTCGGGACCAGCCCCTACGCCCCGGTCCGCTTCGCCTGCCCGCCCGAGGCCACGCTGCTCACCCTCGTCGCGCGGGAGGCCGCAGCCGCCGCCGCCCCCGCCGGTCGGGGCGCGAGCGGGGAGCGCTAGACTCGTCCAGCGCACCTCGGGGTGTGGCGCAGCTTGGTAGCGCGCGTCGTTCGGGACGACGAGGCCGCAGGTTCAAATCCTGTCACCCCGACCAGCACTCAGGGGCCGCCGATGGCGGCCCCTGAGTCGTTTCCGGTCAGGGGCAAGATGGTGCGGTGACGTCCGAGCCGACCGCCCCCGCCCTTCCCCCCGAGGTCACCGCCCGCTGGCAGGCGCGCTTCCGCGCCCCGCGGGTGTCGCTGCCGGACTGGGCGTTCGACGCCCCGCACCGCAACCTCTACGCCTCCGACGTCAGCGGCGTCATCGAGCAGTACGCGTGGGACCGCTCGACCGGCACCCACCGCCAGGTCACCGACCGGCCGAACGGCACGCTCATCGGCACGCTGAGCCCCGACGGCGAGACGATCTGGTGGTTCGCCGACACCGACGGCGACGAGTTCGGCGTCTGGATGACCCAGCCCTTCGCCGGCGGCCCCGACGTCGTCGCCGTCCCCGAGGTCGGGCCGGCCTACCCGGCGGGCCTGGAGCTCGGCGACGACGTGGTGGCCATCGGGCGCTCCACCGACGACGGCAGCGAGCTGTGGCTCTGCCCCCGCGGCGCCGACCCGCGGGTGGTCTACCGGCACCCCGACCCGGCGTCGGTCGACGCCCTCACCCACGACGGCGACCTGCTGGTCATCTCGCACTCCGAGCACGGCGACCCGCGCTACCCGGCGCTGCGCGTGCTGCGGACCGCCGACACCACCGAGGAGGCGCCGGCCGTCGTCGCCGAGAAGTGGGACGGCGAGGGCCTGGGCCTGCACGCCTCGGAGTTCGCGCCGCTGCCCGGGGACACCCGGCTGCTGGTCGGCCACGAGCGCCGCGGCCGCGAGGAGCTGCTGATCTGGGACGTCGCGACCGGCACCGAGACCGAGCTCGACCTGGACCTGCCCGGCGACGTCTCGGCCGGCTGGTACCCCGACGGCAGCGCGCTGCTGGTGGGCCACGACCACGCCGCCCGCACCGAGCTCTACCGCTACGACCTGGCCAGCGGGGCCCTGGAGAAGCTGGACACGCCGACCGGCGTCGTCCGCGGGGCCACCGCGCGCCCGGACGGAACGGTGGAGCTGGCCTGGTCCAACGCCGAGCTGCCGCCGGTGATCCGTCGCGCGGACGGGCCCGTCGTCCTCTCGGTGAGCGAGGAGGAGCCGCCCGCGGCCTACCCGGTCGAGGACCGCTGGGTGCCCGGCCCGGGCGGGGACATCCACGCGCTGCTGGTGCGCCCGGCCGGCGACGGGCCGTACGCGACCGCGTTCCTCGTGCACGGCGGCCCCGAGGCGGCCGACGACGACTCCTACCGCGCCCGCCGTGCGGCCTACGTGGACGCGGGCTACGCCGTCGTCCACGTCAACTACCGGGGCTCCACGGGCTACGGCTCGGCCTGGCGGGACGCGCTCACCGGCCGTCCGGGCCTGACCGAGCTGGAGGACATCGGCGCCGTCTACGACGCCCTGGTCGCCGAGGGGATCGTCGACCCGGCCCGCGCGCTGCTGACCGGCGGCTCGTGGGGCGGCTTCCTCACCCTCCTCGGCCTGGGCACCCAGCCGGAGCGCTGGGCGGCCGGCATCGCCGAGGTGCCGGTGGCGGACTACCTGGCCGCCTACGAGGACGAGATGGAGGGCCTGCGGGCCTACGACCGCGCGCTGTTCGGCGGCTCACCGGACGAGGTGCGCGACGTGTACGTGCGCTCCTCGCCGATCACCTACGTCGACGCCGTCGCCGCCCCGGTGCTGGTGGTCGCGGGCGCCAACGACCCCCGCTGCCCCATCCGGCAGATCGACAACTACCTGGCCCGGCTGGCCGAGCTCGGCAAGGAGCACGAGGTCTACCGCTTCGACGCCGGCCACGGCTCGCTGGTCATCGAGGAGACCATCCGCCAGGTCGAGGTCGCCCTCGCCTTCGCCCTCCAGCACGTCAAGCCGTGAGCAACCGCGACGGGGACGCGCTCAGCGCACCCGGGGCACGGCTCCTGGTCGCGGTGTCACGCGGAGCGTGACGATGCGATGAGCTCGGCGATCTGGATGGTGTTGAGCGCGGCGCCCTTGCGCAGGTTGTCGTTGCTGACGAACAGCGCGAGGCCGCGCTCGCCGTCCTGCCGGATGCGGCCCACGTAGCTCGGGTCGCGGCCGGCGGCGTGCAGCGGGGTCGGGACCTCGGAGAGCTCGACGCCGGGTGCTGCGGCCAGCAGCTCGGTGGCCCGCTCGACACTGATCTCACGCTGAAATTCCACGTTCAGCGACAGCGAGTGGCCGGTGAAAGACGGGCACCCGCACGCAGGTGCCCGAGACGCGCAGGTCGGGGATGCCGAGGATCTTGCGGCTCTCGTTGCGGAGCTTCTGCTCCTCGTCGGTCTCGAAGCTGCCGTCGTCGACGACGGAACCCGCCATGGGCAGCACGTTGAAGGCGATCGGCGCGACGTACGTGGCGGGCGCTGGGAACTCGACCGCGGAGCCGTCGTAGGCCAGCTCGTCGGCCTTGTCGACGACGGCGCGGGCCTGCGAGTGCAGCTCCCGGACGCCGGCGATGCCCGAACCCGAGACCGCCTGGTAGGTGCTGGCGATGATGCGGACCAGGCCGGCCTCGTCGTGCAGCGGCTTGAGCACCGGCATCGCGGCCATGGTGGTGCAGTTCGGGTTGGCGATGATCCGGCCGTGCGCCTTGGCGATGTCGCCGGGGTTGACCTCGCTGCAGACCAGCGGGATCTCCGGGTCGCGGCGGAACGCGGAGCTGTTGTCGATGACGGTGACGCCGGCCTCGGCGAACCGGGGGGCCTGCGCGCGCGACGTGGTCGCACCGGCGGAGAACAGCGCGACGTCCAGGCCGGTGGGGTCGGCGGTGGCGGCGTCCTCGACGGTGATCTCGCCGTCGCCCCACGGCAGCGTGCTGCCGGCGGAGCGGGCGGAGGCGAAGAAGCGGATCGAGGCGATCGGCAGGTCGCGCTCGGCCAGGATCGAGCGCATGGCCGCGCCGACCTGGCCGGTCGCGCCGACGATCCCGACGTTGAGCGGGCGCATGGTCATCGTCCGGTCCCTCCGTAGACGACGGCCTCGACGTCCGAGCCGAGGTCGAAGGCGTCGTGCACCGCGCGGACGGCGATGTCGACGTCGGTGTCGCGGCAGACCACGGAGATGCGGATCTCCGAGGTGCTGATGAGCTCGAGGTTCACGCCGGCGTCGGCGAGCGCGCCGAAGAACTTGGCGGAGACGCCCGGGTGCGAGCGCATGCCGGCGCCGACCAGCGACACCTTGCCGATGTGCTGGTCGAAGCTCACGTCGGTGTAACCGACGGTGTGCTTCACCCGTTCCAGGGCGGCCAGCGCGGTGGGGCCGTCGCCCTTGGGCAGCGTGAAGGAGATGTCGGCGAGCTTGTCCGCGGCCGTCGACACGTTCTGCACGATCATGTCGATGTTGACCTCGGCGTCGGCCAGGACGCGGAAGAGCTGGGCGGCCTCGCCCGGCCGGTCCGGCACCCCGTAGACGGTGATCTTGCCCTCGGAGCGGTCGTGCGCGACGCCCGTGATGATCGCCTGTTCCACCGGGAGGTCCTCCATCGAGCCGGACACGATCGTGCCGGGGAGCTGTGAGTAGGAGCTGCGGACGTGCACGGGGATGCCGTAGCGGCGGGCGTACTCGACGCAGCGGAGCATGAGCACCTTCGCCCCGGACGCGGCGAGCTCGAGCATCTCCTCGTAGGTGATGGTGTCGAGCCGCTGGGCGTTCGGGACGATGCGCGGGTCGGCGGTGAAGACGCCGTCGACGTCGGTGTAGATCTCGCAGACGTCGGCGTTCAGCGCGGCGGCGACTGCGACGGCCGTGGTGTCGGAGCCACCGCGGCCGAGCGTGGTGATGTCCTTGGTGTCCTGGCTGACGCCCTGGAAGCCGGCGACGATGACGATCGAGCCCTCGTCCAGCGCGGAGCGCAGCCGGCCGGGCGTGACGTCGATGATCCGGGCCTTGCCGTGGCTGCCGGTGGTGATGACGCCGGCCTGCGAGCCGGTGAACGAGCGCGCCTCGTAGCCGTGGGTCGAGATGGCGATCGCGAGCAGCGCCATGGAGATGCGCTCGCCCGCGGTCAGCAGCATGTCGAGCTCGCGACCGGGCGGTTCGTCGGTGATCTGCCCGGCGAGGTCGAGCAGCTCGTCGGTGCTGTCCCCCATCGCGGAGACCACGACGACGACGTCGTCGCCGTTCTGCTTGGCGGCGACGATCCGCTCGGCGACACGCTTCATGTGTGCTGCGGAGGCGACGGAGGAGCCGCCGTACTTCTGGACGACGAGGGCCACGGGTCCACAGGCTACCGACGTCGGCGCAGGCGCCGGCGGTTGCGTCCGCCGTTCCCGCAGGGTGGGATCGGCCGGTGGACGACCCGTCGCGCTGGCTGCTGACCTCGGAGGAGCGCGGGAACCCGGGCACCCCCCTCCCCGCGTGGACGTCGGGGAACCTCGTCCGCCCCCTCCTGCACGGCGCCGCGTACTTCGACCGGCTGGTCGAGGTCGTGCAGCAGCTGGGCGAGGGCGACCGGTTGTGGTTCACCGACTGGCGCGGCGATCCCGACCAGCGGCTCCGCGCCGACGGGCCCACCGTCGACGAGCTGTTCAGCGCGGCGTCCCGGCGCGGGGTGGATGTCCGGGGGCTGGTCTGGCGCTCGCACACCGACGCGATGTCCTTCAGCAAGGAGGAGAACCGGGCGCTGGACCGGGAGATCGAGGAGGACGGCGGCAAGATCGTGCTCGACCAGCGGGTGCGGCGGGCGGGCAGCCACCACCAGAAGCTGGTGCTCGTCCGCAGCCCCGGCGATCCGTCCCGCGACGTCGCCTTCGCCGGGGGGATCGACCTGTGCCACAGCCGGCGGGACGACGCCGCGCACGGCGGGGACCCGCAGGCGGTGCGGATGTCGGACGCCTACGGCCGCACCCCTCCCTGGCACGACGTGCAGGCAGAGATCCGCGGCCCGGCCGTCGCGGTGCTGGAGACGGTGTTCCGGGAACGCTGGGACGACCCCACCAATCCCGACAGCGGCAACCCGATCGCCTACCTGGTCGACCGGTTCCGGCGGGCCCGGCTGGACCCCTCACCGCTGCCGCCGGAGCTGCCGCCGCCGGCGGAGTGCGGGCCGCACCTGGCGCAGACGCTGCGCACCTACCCGAAGATCCGACCCGCCTACGACTTCGCGCCCGAGGGCGAACGGTCGGTCGCGCGGGGCTACACGAAGGCGATCAGGAGGGCCCGCCGGCTGATCTACCTGGAGGACCAGTACCTGTGGTCGGCCGAGGTGGCCCAGCTGTTCGCCGACGCTCTCGAGGCCAACCCCGACCTGCACCTGGTGGTGGTGGTCCCCCGGCTGCCGGACCAGGAGGGCTCGTTCAACGCGACGCCCCAGTACGTGGGCCGCCGGCAGGCGATCGACCTCTGCGTGCGGGCCGGCGGCAAGGAGCGGGTGCACGTCTTCGACGTGGAGAACCACGAGGGGACGCCGGTCTACGTGCACGCCAAGGTCTGCGTCGTCGACGACGTGTGGGCCAGCATCGGCAGCGACAACTTCAACCGGCGCTCCTGGACCCATGACAGCGAGCTGTCCACGGCGGTGCTCGACACGACGCGCGATGCGCGGGAACCCCTCGACCCGGGTGGTGCCGGCGACGGTGCGCGGGTGTTCGCCCGGGACCTGCGCCTCGCGCTCGCCCGCGAGCACCTGGACCTCGATCCCGACGGCGCCGAGGACGAGCTGGCGATCGACGTGCAGCGCTTCGTCGACACCCTGGAGGCGCGCGCGGCCGCACTGGCGGAGTGGCACGAGGGTGGCCGGCAGGGCCCTCGCCCGCCCGGCCGCCTGCAACCGCACCGCCCGGAGAAGCTCTCCCGGCTCACCCGGCTGTGGGCCACGCCGGTCTACCGGCTGCTGGTCGATCCCGACGGCCGCCCGCTGCGCCTGCGCCTGCGCCTGCGCAAGGGCTTCTGACCGCGCGGGCACTCCCCCGGCACGCGGTGACCGACATCACGGTGGTCCCCGACCAGCACGGATGCGGACCGGTCCGTCTCACACCTTCTCCGAGCCCGCTCGGTCACCTACCGTCGTCAGCCGAGCACGGTGCGTCTCGTCGCCTCGCGCCCCGCCGTGAGCGGTGCCGTGCCCGTGGGCTCCGCCGCCCACCTTCCCCGGTCGCGTCCTCCAGGAGAGCCATGTCCACGCCGCTCGTGTCGACCCGGAGCGGTGGCCGGCACTCCGAGGAGCGCGCCTCGCTCCCCTCCCGGCCGGGTGCCCGCGCCACGACGGCCCACGCCGCGACCGCACCCTCCGCGACTGCCCGCGCCGGACTCCGGCAGCTACCCGGCGGTCCAGAGCCGGCCCCGGCGGGCCGCCCCCTCCACCGGCGGACGGGCGGCGGGGTGGGTCGCGGGGCACGTCGCCATCGGCCTGACCCCCCTGGCGCTGTGCTTCGGCGAGGAGCACGCCGGGCGGGGCTTCGTCGTCAACCTGTCGGTGGCGCTGGGATTCGTCGCCCTGTCGGTCCTGGGCCTGCAGTTCGCCCTGGCCGCCCGCTTCACCCGCGCGACGGCCCCGTTCGGGATCGACGCGGTCCTGCGGTACCACCGACAGATCTCGTTCCTCGCGGTGCTGGCCGCCTTCGGCCACCCGGTGCTGCTGTTCTGCACGTCGGACACCTACCGCCGGCTGCTCGACGTCGTCCACGCCCCGCTGCGCGCCCAGCTGGCGTGGCTGTCGGTCCTCGCCCTGCTGGCGCTGATGGTGACCTCGATCTGGCGGCGGGCGCTGCGGATCAGCTACCCGGTGTGGCACGTGCTCCACTCCGCCCTCGGGGTGGGGATCGTCCTCGCCGGCCTCGGCCACGCGTTCGGCGTCGGCTACTACTTCAGCGAACCCCTGATGCGCCTGGTCTGGGGCTGCTACACCGCGGCCTTCCTGTGGCTGGCCGTGTGGGTCCGGCTGGTGAAGCCCCTGGCGCTGTGGCGGCGCCGCTTCCGCGTGGCCACGCTGTGGCCCGAGCCGGGCGGGAGCGTCACCGTGGGGCTCGAGCCCGCGCGGCGGCACGCCCGCCCGTTCCGCTTCCGCGCCGGCCAGTTCGCCTGGATCCTCCCGGGCCGGACCCCGTTCACGCTGACGTACCACCCGTTCTCGATGTCGTCGAGCGCGCACGCGGCCCGCGTCGAGTTCACCATCAAGCAGGTCGGCGACTTCACCGACTCCATCCGCGGCCTGCAGATCGGCGACACCGTCTACGTCGACGGCCCGCACGGCTCGTTCACCCTCGAGCGGCACCCGGGCATGGGCTTCGTCTTCATCGCGGCCGGGGTCGGGGTCACGCCGTTCCTCAGCATGCTCGCCACCCTCGCCGACCAGGGCGACCAGCGGCCCTGCACGCTGATCCTCGCCAACCGGTACGAGGACCAGGTGACCGGCGTGCGGCAGCTCGCCCGCCTGCAGGACCGGCTGAACCTCCGGGTGGTCCACGTCATCAGCCGACCGTCGGAGCAGTGGACCGGGGTGCGGGGGCACGTCGACGCCGATCTGCTCGACCGCCTGCTGCCGCAGCACCGCCGCTCCCTGCAGTACTTCATCTGCTCGGGGGAGCAGATGGTCGAGTCCGTCGAGGCCTACCTCGACTGGCTCGACGTCCCCCGCCACCGCGTCCACAGCGAGAAGTTCGGAATGGTCTGACATGCGCTCCCTCGGCACCAACGGCACCGCCCTGCTCAGCAGCCTGGTCATCCTCCTGGCCTGCGTCCTGTGGGCCGCGGCGCAGGTCTGACCCGTCGCCCCGGAGCGCGACCTCGCCCGATGCTCCCGCGCACAGTTGGCTTCTGCCCATCTCCGTGGGCAGAAGCCAACTGTGCGGGGAAGAGTGTTCGCAGGACCGCCGGGCGTCCGCCGCCGACCCTGTGGGCACGGACCGGCTGTCCACAGATGCACGAGCTGCCCCGGGACGGCGGTCGGGGTCGACCACCATCGACACGTGCCCGGGACCGGCTTCGACCTGAGCGGCATCCTGCGCCGCATCCGCCGGTCGGCCGACCTGTCGCAGCGCGAGCTGGCCGCGCGGGTCGGCGCCTCGAAGTCCGCGATCGCGGCTGCTGAGACCGGCGGTGGTGGCCTCGACGTCCGTGTCCTCGCGGCAGCGGCGGACCTGGCCGGCCTGCGCCTGGCGCTGCTCGACGGCGACGACCACGAGGTCCGGGGCATGCGCCCGGACGGCGTGCGGGACAGGGGCGGACGGCGGTTCCCGGCCCACCTCGACACCGTGCTGAGCGAGGAGCGCGCCTGGAGGTGGGAGCACCGCCCGACCCTGCGCCGGCCGACGTACACGTTCGACCGCCGCTCTCCGTGGGACGACGCCGGCACCCGGGCAGGGGACCGGCCGGACGACCACCTCGTGCCGCAGCCCGGCGACGCACCGGAGGAGCGGGCCGCGGCCCGGCGTCTCGCCGCGATCCGCCGCCTCCGCGAGGAACGGGCGCACCGGTTCCTCGCAGGCGAGCTCCGGAGCGGCGACCCCGGCTTCGAGTGCGCGTGCCCGCCGGCGTGCGACGAGCTCGACGACCGGTCCGGGCCGCCCGTCCACACCGAGAGCTGCCCGTGTTCCTGCGACCTCGCCTGAGGCGCTGGTACCGTGACGGCGTGCGCGGCAGCCTCCTGCTTATGAGCCGCGGCGAGGCCCTCTCCTAGGTCGGCCCCCTCGCCGCGGTGTCCCGCCGTGACCCCACGCGTTCCCGGCGCCTGCTGACCGCCCCACCGGAGCTGAGTCCAGCCCGCGCCAGAGGAGCCCTTCCGTGAACGAGCAGCACCCGCACGTACGCCATCCGCAGCAGGCCTCGCGGATGCCGATCCACCGCTACGCCCCCTTCACCCCGGTCGTCCTGGCCGACCGCACGTGGCCCGACCGCGTCACCACCCAGGCCCCGCGCTGGTGCGCGGTCGACCTGCGTGACGGCAACCAGGCCCTCATCGACCCGATGACCCCCGATCGCAAGCGGCGCATGTTCCAGCTGCTGGTCGGCATGGGCTACAAGGAGATCGAGGTCGGCTTCCCCGCGGCCAGCCAGACCGACTTCGACTTCGTCCGGCAGCTCATCGAGGACGACCTGGTCCCCGACGACGTCTGCATCCAGGTGCTGACGCAGGCCCGCGACGAGCTCATCGAGCGCACGTTCGAGTCCCTGGTCGGCGCCAAGCAGGCGATCGTCCACCTGTACAACTCGACCAGCACCCTGCAGCGCCGCGTCGTGTTCGACTCCGACCGCGCCGGCATCGTCGACATCGCCGTCCACGGCGCCCGGGTGGTGCGGAAGTTCGCCGAGCAGATGGGCGACACCGACATCCGCTACGAGTACTCCCCCGAGTCCTTCACCGGCACCGAGCTCGACTTCGCCGTCGAGATCTGCGACGCCGTCACCGACGTCTGGGAGCCCACCCCCGACCGGCCGACGATCCTCAACCTGCCGGCCACCGTCGAGATGGCCGAGCCGACCGTCTACGCCGACCAGATCGAGTGGATGCACCGCAACCTGGGCCGCCGCGACTCGGTGGTCCTCAGCCTGCACCCGCACAACGACCGCGGCACCGCCGTCGCCGCCGCCGAGCTGGGCTACCGCGCCGGCGCCGACCGCATCGAGGGCTGCCTGTTCGGCAACGGCGAGCGCACCGGCAACGTCGACCTGGTCACCCTGGGCCTGAACCTGTTCAGCCAGGGCATCGACCCGCAGATCGACTTCTCCGACATCGACGAGATCCGCCGCACCGTCGAGTACTGCAACCAGCTGGGCGTGCACGAGCGGCACCCCTACGGCGGCGACCTGGTCTACACCGCGTTCTCCGGCTCCCACCAGGACGCGATCAACAAGGGCTTCAAGGCCCTCGAGGCCGACGCCGCGGCCGCCGGCACCACCGTCGACCGGATGCCGTGGGCGGTGCCGTACCTGCCGATCGACCCCAAGGACGTCGGCCGCAGCTACGAGGCCGTCATCCGGGTGAACAGCCAGTCCGGCAAGGGCGGCGTCGCCTACATCATGAAGACCGAGAACCACCTCGACCTGCCCCGCCGGCTGCAGATCGAGTTCAGCGCGGTCATCCAGCAGCACACCGACGACGAGGGCGGCGAGGTGACCGCGGCCCAGATGTGGACCGCGTTCTCCAACGAGTACCTGCCCGACCCCGACGCCCCGTGGGGCCGGTTCGGCCTGGCCGGGCACCGGCACACCGCCAGCGGGGAACAGGAGGACGAGATCGTCGTCGACCTGGTGGACAACGGCGTCCCGGTGACGCTGCAGGGCCGCGGCAACGGCCCCATCGCCGCGTTCGTCGACGCCCTGTCCGGCGTGGACGTCGACGTCCGGGTGCTGGACTACGCCGAGCACGCGCTCTCCGCCGGCGGCGACGCCCGCGCGGCCGCCTACGTCGAGTGCGCCGTCGGCGACCGCATCCTGTGGGGCGTCGGCATCGACGCCAACATCGTCACCGCCTCGCTGCGCGCGGTCGTCTCCGCGGTCAACCGGGCCCAGCGCTAGGCGGACCGGGGGTCCCTCCCGCTCAGGCGGGCGGGAGGGTCCCCTCGTCGCGACGGCTCTCCTCGAGCGCCGTCGCGGGCTCCTCCGGCGGGGCGTCGGCCGGCTCGTCGCCGCGGTACAGCCGGTCGGCCGCCTCGCCGGTGCGCAGCTCGTCGACCAGCAGCAGGTCGCGCCGCACGTGCCGCCGGCGGTAGGCCACCCGGCTGATCATGTGCGCGCTCACCGGGGCGGTGAGCATCTGGAACACCGCGACCAGCAGCAGCATCCACGTTGCCGACCAGCCCTCCAGCCGGATCGCGCCGCCGATCATGATCAGCAGGATGCCGAGCACCTGCGGCTTGGTGCCCGCGTGCATGCGGGTCAGCACGTCGTGGAACCGCACGAGGCCCAGCCCGGCGGTGAGGCACAGGAACGCCCCCGCCAGCAGGAGCACCACGGCCACGACGTCGCGGACGCTGTCCACGTCGCTCATCGCCGCTCCTCCTCCGCCCCTCGGGCGATCCGCTCCTCGTCGGCCAGCGGCAGGCCGACGTCCTGGCCGTCCCCGCCGGAGGTGAGGAGCATGCCGCCGATGTAGCGGGCCACCGACACCGAGCCGACGAAGGCCAGCAGCGACACCACCACGAGCACCGGCACGACGGTCGGGTCGCGCTGCAGCGCCGCGTACACCGCCAGGCCCGCCGAGATGATCACCAGCAGGACGTCGGTGGCCACCACCCGGTCCAGCAGCGACGGGCCGCGCGCCAGCCGCACCAGGGTGAGCAGCGCACCCGCGCCGAGCATCACGTAGGCCGCCCAGAACACGGCGATCACGGTGTCCGCCTCCCCGTCGCGACCGGCGCCTCACCCGGGGCGTGCGCGAGCGCGGCGATCTCGTCCGGCGACCCGAACGCCCGCACCACCCGCTCCTCCTCGGCCAGCACCGCGGCCCGGCGCGACTCCACGTCGGCGAGGTCGCGCACGTGCAGGATGTGCAGCGACAGCGTCCGCCGCTCGCGGTCCATGTCGATCACCACCGAGCCGGGCACCAGCGTCAGCGACTCGGCCACGATGGTCAGCAGCAGGTCGGAGTCGGTGCGCATCTGCACCTGGATGATCGCGCTGTTGCCGATCCCGCCCGGCCGCAGCGTCTGCCACGCCACCAGCGCCGCCGAGCGCACCAGGTCGACGAAGAAGTAGCCGACGAAGACCGCCAGCCCCACCGGGTGCACCCGTGCGCCGCCGATCACCGGGGGACAGCGGCAGCAGCACGGTCACCGCCAGGGCCACCACGGACCCGCTGATCAGGTTCGCCCACGACCAGGTGCCCCACAGCAGCATCCAGACGAAGACCAGCCACAGCATCAGCGGCACCTGGTGCTTCAGCTGGTGGGCCAGCCCCTCGCCACCCGGGTCCGTGCCCACGGCTCGCCCCCCGGCGCTCACTGCGCGTCCTCCGCTCCGAAGACGGCGGAGATGTACGGCGTCCGGTCCCGCAGGTCCTCGGCAGCGCGCATCGCCACCCCGTACAGCGGGCCGGCGACGGCGGTGAGGCCCACGGTCACCACGACCATCGCCGCGGTGGCCCCGACCATCACCCGGGGCAGCGGCTCCAGCGGCCGTTCCCGGCCCCGCCCGCGCTCCCCGCCCCGCCCGGCCTCGGCCGGCTCGGAGTCGGTCGCGACGGCGGTGTGCCGCAGCCACGCCGCGCGCCGCGCGGCCCGGCGTCCCCCGGCCGCCGACGCGCCCGCTGCGGCCGCCTCGTCGGCACCCCCGGCGTCGGTCTCCGCGGCACCCGGGGCGTCGGCGGACACGCCCGCCGGCTGCAGCTCCGGCCCGGCGTCGGCGGCCGCGGCGTCCGAGGAATCCTGCGCCGCCGACTGCGCCGGTGGCCGCCAGAACGCGCGGTTCCAGACCCGCGAGATCGCCACCAGCGTGAGCAGGCTGGTCACGACGCCGCCCACGACCAGCACCACCGGCAGCGTGCCGCCGTCGTCGATGCCCGCCTCGAGCAGCCCGACCTTGCCGATGAAGCCGGAGAACGGTGGGATCCCCGCCAGGTTCATGGCCGGCACGAAGTACAGGACGGCGAGCAGCGGCGACGCCGTCGCGAGGCCGCCCAGCCGGTCCACCGACGTCGACCCGCCCTGCCGCTCGACGAGCCCGGCGACCAGGAACAGCGTGGTCTGGATGGCGATGTGGTGGACGACGTAGAAGATCGCGCCGGCCAGCCCCGCGGTGGAGGCCAGCGCGATGCCGAACACCATGTAGCCGATGTGGCTGACCAGCGTGAACGACAGGATCCGCCGGATGTCGGTCTGCGCCACCGCACCGAGGATGCCGATCACCATCGTCGCGAGCGCCGCCCACATGAGGATCCCGTCGAACGCCCCACCCGGGAACAGCAGCGTCTGGGTGCGGATGATCGCGTAGACGCCGACCTTGGTCAGCAGGCCGGCGAACACCGCGGTGACCGGCGCCGGCGCGGTCGGGTAGCTGTCCGGCAACCACGCCGACAGCGGGAAGACCGCCGCCTTGATGGCGAACGCGATGAGCAGCATCGACTGCAGCAACAGCTGGGTGCCGTCGGGCAGCTCCTGCAGCCGGACGGCGAGCTGGGCCAGGTTCACCGTGCCGGTCGACGCGTAGACCAGCGCGATCGCGGCGAGGAAGATCAGCGACGACAGCAGGCTCACCACGATGTAGGTGATGCCGGCGCGGATGCGGGGGGCCGAGCCGCCGAGGGTCAGCAGCACGTAGCTGGCGGTCAGCAGGATCTCGAAGCCGACGTAGAGGTTGAACAGGTCGCCGGCGAGGAACGCGTTGGCCACGCCCGCGATCAGCACCAGGAACGTCGGGTGGAAGATCGACAGCGGCGTCTCCTCGTCGCCGTCGGCCGAGCCCTGGCCGACGGCGAACACGAGCACCCCGAGCGCCACCGTCGCCGCGACCACCAGCATGAGAGCCGACAGCCGGTCGACGACCAGCACGATGCCCAGCGGCACCGGCCAGCCGCCCACGGAGACCGAGGCGGCGCCGTCGGAGTCGGCGATGACGAGCAGCACGACCGAGACGGTGAGCACCGCGGTGAGCACCACGATGCTCAGCGCCCGCTGCACGCCCGGGTGCCGCCCGCCGACCAGCAGCGCCGCGGCTGCGCCCAGGAGCGGCAGCAGCACCGGCAGGGGGGTCAGGACGCTGATCACCGGTTCCCGCCTTCCCCGACCGGCAGGTCGACGTCGTCGGAGGGGATGCCGGGGAGCCGTTGCTCCAGCAGCGCCTCCACCTCGGCGTCGGACTGCAGGCTGTCGGCGTGCCCGGCCGGGCGGTCCTCGGGGGCGAGGTCGTCCGGGTCGATCTCGTCGGCGTCGGTGCTGCGCGAGCGGCGCGCCACCCGGCGGTCCTCCTCGTCCACCCCGACGACCTCCTGCCGGACCAGCCGCCAGGAGCGGTAGATGATCGCCAGCAGGAACGCGGAGATCCCGAAGGTGATGACGATGGCGGTGAGGATCAGCGCCTGGGGCATCGGGTCGGTCATCTCCTCGGGTTCTGCGTAGCCGAGGATCGGCGCGCGGCCGTTCGGGCCGCCCGAGGACAGCAGCAGCAGGTTGGTGGCGTTGCCGAGCAGCAGGACGCCGAGCAGCACGCGGGTCAGGCTGCGGTCCAGCAGCAGGTAGACCCCGGCGGCGTAGAGGCCGCCGATGATCACCGGCAGGACGACGGTGGGCGTCATCGGACGATCACCTCGTCGGGCGCGGCGTCGATCGGGTCGTTCTCGTCCACCTGGCGGTCCAGCTCGGCGCCGAGGCTGCGCAGGATGTCGAGGACCAGGCCGACCACCACCAGGTAGACGCCGATGTCGAAGAACAGCGAGGTCACGAGCTTGACGTCGCCCAGGACCGGCAGCGTCGTCTGCAGGATCGCCGTCTGCAGCACCTCGGCGCCCAACGCCAGCCCGACGACGCCGGTGCCGCCGGCGAACAGCAGCCCGATGCCCAGCAGCAGGCCCGGGTCGACCGGCGCCGCCTCGCCCAGCTCGTAGCGGCCGCCGGCGAGGTAGCGCAGCACGAGCGCGAGCCCGGCCACCAGCCCGCCGGCGAACCCGCCGCCGGGTTCGTTGTGCCCGCTGAACAGCAGGTACACCGAGAACACGACGACGGTGTGGAACAGGATCCGGGTGATGACCTCGAGCACCACCGACCGCCGCTCGGGGGCCAGCGCGGCCGACGCCGCCAGCCACTGCCCGCGGGGCGCGCGGCGGAGGTTGTCGGTGCGCCGGGCCAGCTGCACGGGGTCGATCCGCTCGACACCGCCGGTGCGCCGGCGCAGGAACACCAGGCTGGCGACGCCGGTGGCGGCCACGACGAGCACCGAGATCTCGCCGAGGGTGTCCCAGGCGCGGATGTCGACCAGGGTCACGTTGACGATGTTCTGGCCGCCGCCGAACTCGTAGGCGGCCTCCGGGTAGTCGACGGAGACCGGGGTGGCGGTCCGCGAGCTGAGCGCCACGGCCCCGACGCAGGCCATGAGCAGGCCGACGGCGACGGCGATGACGCCGCGGACGGCGCGCTCGCGCGGGCGGTGCCGGTCGGTGATGTCCTTGGGCAGCTTGCGCAGCACGAGGACGAAGACGACCAGGGTCAGCGTCTCGATGAGGAACTGGGTGAGCGCGAGGTCCGGCGCCCCCTGCAGCACGAACAGCACGGCCAGGCCGTAGCCGGTGACGCCGACGACGAGCACCGCCGACAGCCGCTGGCGGATCCGGAGCGCGAGCACGGCGGCGATGAGCACGACCGCGCCGACGAGCGCCTGGATCGGGGTGTCCCAGGCGCGCCACTCCCCCGGCCACGGCGCCCGGAACAGCAGCACGCTGCCGGGCAGCGCGAGGACGACGACGAGGATCGTGCCCAGGTAGGCCGGCAGCGAGCCGCGCTGCGTCGTCCCGGTGACCAGCACCGACAGCCGGTCCAGGCCCTGCATGACGTTCCAGTAGCCCTCGTCGGCCGAGGCGCCGACGGCCACCTTCCGCTGGAACCGGTTGATCGGCGCGCGGAGGGCGAAGATCGCGTAGCCGCCGAGCAGGGTGATGGCCGAGAGCGCCAGGGCCGGCTGCAGGCCGTGCCACAGCGCCAGGTGCTCGGCCTCCGGGGCGATCAGCGGCAGGTCCTCGGCGTAGCCGGCAGCCAGCGGGTCGAGCAGGGGGCTGCCCGGGCCGAGGACCAGGCTCGCCGTCGCCAGCAGCGCCGGGGCGGCGAGGAAGAGTCCGGTCGGCGGGTGCACCAGCTCGGTGTCGGCGCAGGCGGGCTTGCGGGCGAAGGCGCCCCACAGGAAGCGGAACGTGTAGGCCGCGGTGAGCACCGACCCGAGCACCAGCCCGGCCAGCTCCAGCAGGGCGGCGGTGCGGTCGGGCAGGCCGCCGTCCAGCAGCGCGGTGAACGCCGCCTCCTTGCCGACGAAGCCGAGCAGCGGCGGGATGCCGGCCATGGAGGCCCCGGCCAGCCCGGCGACGAGGGCGAGCACCGGCAGCCGGCGGCCGAGGCCGGAGAGCACGCGCAGGTCGCGGGTGCCGGTCGCGTGGTCGATCACGCCGACGCTCAGGAAGAGGGTGGACTTGAACAGGGCGTGCGCGACCACCATCGCCAGCCCGGCCGCGGCCATCTCCTGGCTGCCGGCGCCGACCAGCACCATGAGGAAGCCCAGCTGGCTGACGGTGCCGAAGGCCAGCAGCAGCTTGAGGTCGTTCTGCCGCAGCGCGCGGTAGCCGCCGACGAGCATCGTCGCCAGGCCCAGCCCGAGCACGATCGGCCGCCAGCCCGGCACCTCGGCGAATCCGGGCGCCAGGCGGGCCACCAGGTAGATGCCGGCCTTCACCATGGCCGCGGCGTGCAGGTAGGCGCTGACCGGCGTCGGCGCCTCCATGGCGGCGGGCAGCCAGAAGTGGAACGGGATCATCGCGGACTTGGTGATCGCCCCGACCAGGACCAGCACCGTGCCCGCGATCAGGAACGGCCCGTCGCCCGGGTTCGCGACCACCTCCGACAGCAGGTAGCTGCCGCTGGTCTCCCCGATCATGATCAGCCCGACCAGCATCGCCAGGCCGCCGGCGGTGGTGAGCACCAGCGCCTGGCTGGCCGCGCGCCGGGCCGCCAGGCGGGCGCCGGAGCCGCCGATCAGCAGATAGGAGAAGACGGTGGTGAGCTCCCAGAACACGTAGAGCAGGAGCAGGTCGTCGGCGAGGACGAGCCCGAGCATGGAGCCCGCGAACGCGGTGAGGTTGCCGGCGAAGCGGCCGATGCCCTCGTCGTCGGGCTCGAAGTAGCGCGCGCAGTAGAGCAGCACGAGCGCGCCGACGCCGGTGACCAGCGCGGCCAGGGTCAGGGAGAGCTCGTCGAGGCGCAGCGCGAGCTCGAGGTCGAGCGCGGGCACCCACGCCGTCGTCTCGCGGACCTCGTCGCCGCCGGTGACGGTGCCGAGCTGGGCCATGGTCCAGGCGAAGGCTGCCGCAGGGACGAGCGCCAGGGCGAGGAAGGCCTGCCGCCCCCACCAGCGCACGAGCAACGGCGCAGCCGTCGCAGCGACCAGGTGGAGGAGCAGCAGAGCGAGCACGGGTCTCCGGGAGTCTCGAGGGGCTCGGGGGACCACAGACGTCGGAGGACACCGGCGGTGCCGTCCAGGTTACCGTCCCGCGTTCAACGACCGCCGGGCGTCACCAGCCCGCTCTCGTAGGCGAACGCCACGGCCTGCACCCGGTCGCGCAGACCCAGCTTGAGCAGGATCCGGCTCACGTGGGTCTTGACCGTCGCCTCGCCGAGGTAGAGGCGGGCGGCGATCTCGGCGTTGGAGTGCCCGGCGGCGACGAGGGCCAGCACGTCGGTCTCCCGCTCGGTGAGCCCGGCGAGCGCGGCGGCGCGGGCCGGATCGGGGGCCGGGGCGGCGGCGTACCGCTCGATCACCCGCAGCGTGACCGCCGGGTCGAGCAGCCCCTGCCCCGCGGCCACCGTGCGCACGGCGCCGACCAGGTCCTCCGGCGGGGCCACCTTGAGGAGGAACCCGCTCACCCCCGCGCGCAGGGCGGCGGCCACGTACTCGTCCTCGTCGAACGTGGTCAGGACGACGACACGGGTGGGCAGGTCCGCGACGAGGATCTGCCGGGCCGCCTCGAGCCCGTCGGTCCCGGGCATCCGCACGTCCATGAGCACGACGTCCGGGATCAGCTCGGTGACCACGCGGACGCCGGCCGCGCCGTCGTCGGCCTCCCCGACGACCTCGATGTCGTCCTCGGCGGCGAGCACCATGCGCAGGCCGGTGCGCACCATCGCCTGGTCGTCGACCAGCACCACCCGGATCGTCACGCGCGCACCGCCGCGGCCTCCGCCGGCAGCGGGAAGGTGGCGCGCACCCGGTACCCGCCGCCGCGCACCGGCCCCACCTCCAGCGCGCCGCCGGAGACCGCCACCCGTTCGCGCATGTGCAGCTGGCCGTGCCCACCGGAGGTGCCGCCCGCGCTCCGCGGGGCCGGCACCCGCGGCCGCCCGTCGTCGCAGACGGCGACGGCGACCTGGCCCCGGCTCCAGGCCACCTCGACCCGCGTGGCGGCGGCGCCCGCGTGCCGGACGACGTTGGACAGCGCCTCCTGCACGACCCGCACGGCGCTCACGTCCACGAGCTGGGGCAGCTCGACGGGCTCGCCGGTGACCACCAGCTCGATGGGCATGCCGCCGGCGCGGAGCTCGTCGAGCACGGCGTCCAGCCGGGCCAGCGAGGGCTGCGGCGCCGGGTCGGCGGCCTCCCCTGCCACCCCGTCGCGCAGGATGCCGACCACCCGGCGCATCTCGTCGACCGCCTCGCGGCCCAGCCGCTCCAGGCCCAGCAGCACCTCCTGGGCCTCCGGGTGGTCGGGCAGCAGCCGGCGCAACCCGCCCATCTGCAGCACCATCACGCTGACCGAGTGCGCCACGGAGTCGTGCACCTCGCGGGCGATCCGGGCCCGCTCGGCGACCACCGCGGACGCCGCGACGGCCTCCTGCTGCGCGGCCAGGCGGGCCGCGAGCACCTGCAGCTCCCGCGAGCGCGCCTGCACCTGGTGGACCAGCGCCCCGACGCCCCACGCGGCGGCGGCGACCAGCAGGTAGAACAGCCCCTCCCAGGGCGAGGGGATGGCCAGGAAGCCGGAGCCGACCACGACCAGCGCCGAGAGGGCCGCGACGCCGGCACCGCGCCAGGGCGGCAGCACCGCGGCGGCGTGCCCGATGAGCACGCCCATGCCGAGCAGCTGGGCGCCCCCGGGACCGGGGGTGCCCAGCGCGTAGTTGCCGAAGACCGAGAACGCGCCGGCCAGTGCCGCGGCCGCCGGCCAGCGCGGGCTGAGCGCCAGCAGCACGCCGACCGCGACCCCGGGCAGCGCCGCCGCCATGCCGTAGTCGAAGACCGAGTCGGTCGCCGTCTCGACGACGGACATGCTGCCCAGCGCGAGCCCGACGGCGGCCCAGACCAGGTGGCTGCGGTCGGGGAGGGAGGCGGACCAGCGCGGCATGCGAGCACGCTAGGGGCCGCGCGGACCTGCGCACATCCCCCTCGCGGCCGAACGGGGACGCCGTCGGGTCCCCCTCGCGGCGGAGGGAGATCGGTCCGTCCCGGTGGACGCCCCGCACCCCCGGCCGTCCCTAGCTTTTCCGGCCATGACGACCTCACTCACCACCCCGCCCGCCCCGGCTCTCGACGAGCGCCCCCGTTCCGCCGGCTCCCGCCTGCTACCGCTCGCCGGCGGCGCGCTGATCGCCGGCTCGCTGCTGTACGTCACCGGTATGGCCGCCTCGCCGCCGGCCGACTCGATGTCCGACGCCGACTACATCGCCTCGCTGGCCCGCGACGAGGGCCGGACCGCGCTCTCCGCGATGCTCCTGCACTACGGGAACCTGGCGCTGGCGCTGGCCTGGCTGGCCGCACCGGCGCTGGTCCGCGGCCGCCGCGGCAGCAGGACGACGATCGTCGGCGCGCTGCTCTCGGCGATCGGCCTGGTGACCGTCACCGGCATGGTGCAGTTCGACTACTGGACCGGCGCCATCGGCAGCGAGCTCGACCAGGCCACCGCCCTGGCGCTGTTCGAGACCGTGAACGGCTCCGTGGGGGTCGCCGTCGCCGGCACGCTGACCCTGTTCGGGCTGCTCGGGCCGGTGATCGCCTACTCGGGCCTGGCGCGGGCCGGCGTCATCAGCTGGTGGCTGGTCGCCCCGTGCGTCGCGTCGCTGGTTGCCTCGATGGCGACGCCCTTCAGCCCGGTGCTGTTCGGCGTGTACGCGCTCGTCGGCGCCGTCCCGGCGATCGCGATCGGCCTGCGGATGATCCAGCGCTCCCGCGTGGAGGCCACCACCGCCTGAGTCACCCCGCCACGATCAGGTCACCTGATCATCGAGCGTCCTCCCTCACGGTCCGCGGTGAGGGAGGACGCTCGGCGGTGAGGGAGGACGCGCTGCGCCGGGAGTACGTGCCGGCTCAGCCGTCGGCGAGCTCGGAGGCGGTCAGCCAGGCCTCCTCGACCTCGGTCTTCTCCGCCTGCAGCTCCTTGAGCTTCGCGTCCAGCTCGGCGGCCTTCGCGTAGTCCGTCGCGGCGGCGGCGAGCTGCTCGTGCAGCTTCTTCTCGTCGGCGTCCAGCTTGAGCATGCGGCGCTCGAGCCGGCCGACCTCCTTCTTCGCCGCCCGAGCATCGGCCGCCGAGACGGCCGGGGCGGAGGTCGAGGGCGCGCCCACCGGGCGGGTGCCCCCGCCGCCGGACGCCGTCGACAGCGGAGCACCGCCCGCGGCGCGGCGGCGCAGGTACTCGTCCACCCCGCCGGGCAGCTCGGCCAGCGAGCCGTCGCCCAGCAGCGCGACCACCTTGTCGCAGACGCGGTCCACGAAGTACCGGTCGTGGCTGACCACCAGCACCGTGCCGGGGAAGCCGTCGAGCAGGTCCTCCAGCGCGGTCAGGGTGTCGATGTCCAGGTCGTTGGTCGGCTCGTCGAGCACCAGCACGTTCGGCTCGGCCATGAGCAGCCGGAGCAGCTGGAGCCGACGCCGCTCGCCGCCGGAGAGGTCCCCGACCGGCGTCCACTGGCGGTTGGCCGCGAAGCCGAACCGCTCGGCCAGCGTCGACGCCGAGATCTCCTGGTTGCCGATCCGGGCCAGCCGGGCGACGTCCTGCACCGCCTCCAGCACCCGCGCCTTGGGGGGCAGCTCGGTCACGTGCTGGGACAGGTAGGCCGGCGACACCGTCTGCCCGACGACCACGGTGCCGGCGTCCGGGGAGGTCTCCCCCACGAGCAGCTTGAGCAGCGAGGTCTTGCCCGCGCCGTTCACGCCGACGATGCCGATCCGGTCGCCCGGGCCGACGTTCCAGGTCAGGTCGCGGAACAGCGTGCGCGGCCCGTCCTCGGTGGGGACGGCGTAGCTGACGTCCTCCAGCTCGTAGACGGTCTTGCCGAGCCGCTTCGCGGCGAACCCCTTGAGCGCCATCGAGTCCCGCGCCGGGGGCTCGTCGGCGATCAGCGCCTGCGCGGCCTCGATGCGGAACTTCGGCTTGCTGGTGCGGGCCGGCGGGCCGCGCCGCAGCCAGGCCAGCTCCTTGCGGACCAGGTTCAGCCGGCGCTCCTCGGTGACCGAGGCGATCCGCGCCCGCTCCGCGCGGGCCAGGGTGTACGCCGAGTACCCGCCGTCGTAGGCGTGCACGTTCCCGTCGGCGACCTCCCACGTCGTGGTGCAGACCTCGTCGAGGAACCACCGGTCGTGGGTGACGACGACGAGCCCGCCGGCGCGCTGGTTGACGTACTCGGCCAGCCAGGCGACGCCCTCGACGTCGAGGTGGTTGGTCGGCTCGTCGAGGACCAGCAGGTCCAGCGGGCGGATGAGCTGCGCGGCGAGCGCCACCCGCCGGCGCTCGCCACCGGACATCGGGGCGACCGGGGCGTCCAGTCCCATCCGGTCGAGCTCGAGGCCGGCGAGCACGCTGCGGACGGCGGGATCGGCGGCCCACTCGTGCTCGTTGGCGAACATGCTGGTCGGGAGGACGACGTCGCGCACCGTCGTCCCCTCGGGCAGCGTGCCGAGCTGGTCGAGCACGCCCATGGCGAGGTCGCCGCGCCGGGTCACGCGGCCGGAGTCGGGTTCGTCGGTGCCCGTGAGCAGGGACAGCAGCGTGGACTTCCCGCCGCCGTTGCGGCCCACGACGCCGATCCGCTCGCCCGCGGCGACGCCCAGGGAGACGTCGTCGAGGATCATTGGTGGTGCCGTGCGCCTTGTGCACCCGCTCCAGGTTGACCAGGTTCAAGGGGGTGCTCATCACCCCCCAGTATCGCGCGCTGATGGCGGACGTTGACGAAGACCCCTCCCCCGGCCCGTCAGGACACGCCGCACGCCGCTGACCTGCGCAGACGCCCGGACGAGGACAGTTCCCGCTCGACACGCCGAGTGGCTCGGCGGTCCACCCCTGGAGCTCTCCGTGTCCCTCGCCACCTCCGCCCGTGCCCGTCGTGCCGGCGGGCTCACCGCCCTGACCCTGGGCGCCGTCACCCTCGGCGTCCCGGCCACCGCCCTGGCCGCCCCGGCCGACGAGACGCCGGACCCGGGCGCCGCCGCGCAGCCCGAGGCCGGGACGGAGGCCGCAGAGGTCCTCACCCCCGCGCCGCTGGCCGCCGGGGCCTCGCCCGCGAGCGCCACCGCGGCCCACTTCGGCTGGGGCAAGCTCGAGCCCGACCTCCTCGTCAGCGCGGGCAGCTCCTTCCCCGCGGACGCCGAGCTCGACCGGACCGGCGCGACGTTCCGCGTGACCTACACGAAGGTCTTCGACCGGGACACCTCGGACACCGAGGACTTCCCGGACGGCGTCCCCGTCATCGAGTGCACCTGGGACGAGGCGGACACCGACGGCAACGGGAACCCCTGCGACTTCACCGGCTCCGAGATGGTGATCGACACCGACGTCGACGGGGCGATCCTCTTCCCGCTGTCCGAGTTCACCGTCGAGCTCGTCCGCGTCCCGACCTCGGGCCAGGTGCTGCTCCCGGCCGGCGGCCGGACCATCGCCGGCTACACCGACGAGGACTTCGAGGGCCCGGTCGCCGCGGTGTTCGAGGCCCCGGGCGCCTACCGGACGCTCGGGGTCACCCTCACCGGTGCCGGCGGCGCACCCGTGGCCGGCGCGACCTTCGAGCTGTGCACCCAGCCCGGCGGCACCTGCGCCGCCGCCGCGCCGACGACGGCGTCCGGTTCCGCGCCGATCGCCGCCGCGAGCCCGCTGACCGTCAGCGCCGTCTCCAGCGCGGGCGGGCAGCTGCTCTTCCCCGGCCTGTACCTCCCCGGGCAGTACCAGATCCGGCAGACCGCGTCCGCCGACGGCTCGCCCTTCTCGACGGCGCCGTTCCTGCTGACGCTGGCCGCTGCCAGCAGCGTCGCCGACACCGGCGCCCCTGTTCTGCTGCCCGTCTCGACCGCCCCTGCGACGACCCCCGCGAGCAGCACGCTCGCCGCGGCCGCTCCCGCACCCGCTGCGGGCGCGTCGGCCCCGGCGTCCGGCGGCTCCGGCCGGCTGGCCGCCACGGGTGCTGCGCCGATGCCCGTCCTCGCGCTCGGCGCCGGCCTGGTCGCCGCCGGCGCGGTGACGGTCGGCGTCGCCCGGCGGCGCACCCGGTGATCGACCCGGCGGCACCCGGGATCTGGTACGCCTCCCACGCGGCGCCGCCGGGGCGGGTGATCGTCGGCGTCGCCACGCCGGACTTCGCCGCCGGCACGGTCGTCGAGCTGCCCGGCCCCCCGCGGCACCCCGCCGGCTGGCAGGTCGAGGCGCAGGTCCCGGTGCCCGGCCGGCTCCCGCGGCGCGTCCTGGTCTCGCCCGAGGCGGCCCCGGGCGCGCCGCTGCTGTGGGGCGTCGTCTCCCCGGCCGGCTGCGGCGACCAGGTCGACCTGGTCGCCTTCTCCACCGCCGACGCCCCCGACGGCGCACTGCTGGACCGCGCCGCGTTCGCCCGCCGGGACCTGTCGTGGGCCAACCAGGTCGGGGCGCTGCGCTGGTCGCCGTCCTCCGGCGTCATCGGGCAGATCTACGTGGCGCCCGCCCACCGCCGCCGCGGGGTCGCCGGCAAGCTCGTGCTGATGGCCGTGGGCATACGGATCGCCATGGGCTGGGCGGCGCTGGGCAGCGACGGCCGGCTGACCGACCTCGGCGACGCCTGGCTGGCCGACGCCCCCGGGTGGTGGCAGCGGTACGTCCCCGCCCGCACGGCGCACCTGCCGCCCATGACCCCCGACGACGAGGCCGCCGGCGTCCCGATCCGCAACCTGCGCCCCGACCGCGAGCTGCCGGCCCCCTGAGGGACCGGCAGCCGCCGCATCAGGGGACGACGACCTCCGCCGACACCGCGTCGCTGTTGCCGCCGAAGTCGGTGACCGACAGCTGGGCGAACAGCGCGGTGCCGCTCTCCAGCGTCTCGAAGTCGTACTGCAGGCTCGGCAGGTCGGCGTAGAGCCCGACGTCGGTGGCCGGCTCCCAGGACGAGCTGCCGTCGGCGGCGACCACCAGCAGCTTGGGCACGATGATCCCCTCGGGGTCGGCGGTGAGCTCCCCGTAGGTGCCGGCGGACGTCGTCCCGTAGTAGGTCTCGTTGAGCACGTCCCCGGTCTCCGGGTCGAACGTGATCGTCAGCGTCACGTCCCGGTACTCCTCGTCCTCGCCGGGCTCGAAGTAGGCCAGCGGGACGTCGATGGTGCCCACCTCGGCCTCGTCGTCCCAGGCCAGCGTCAGGTAGGCGTACGAGGTGTCGATGCCGTCGCTGATCGTCATGACGGTCAGGTCGTAGATCCCCAGGACGCCCCCGGAGCCGTCCTCGGCGATGTCGGCCTCCTCCTCGCCGAAGAAGGTGACCGACCCGTCGTCGGCGAGCTCGCCGTAGCTGATCGAGGACCAGACCACGTTCTCCGCGGCCGCCTCGGCGAAGGTCGCGAAGAGGTTCAGCCCGTCCTCGTCGAAGAACGCCTCGACGCTGCCGTCGCCGAAGGACGCCTGCTGCTCGACCGGGATGGCCTTGCCGGCGTCGAAGTAGCTGGCCAGGAACTCGCTCCACGCCTGCGCGCTCTCCACCGAGGCGTAGTCGGGGTTCAGCAGGTCCTCGGTCGGCGGGAAGTAGATCGACAGGCCGCTGGCGCCCAGTGCCGCCGGGCCGGCGATCTTGTACGGGACGGCGTCGTCGAGCGCCCGGATGACGGCGTCGGCCTGGTCGGAGACGTCGAGGGCGTCCACGCCGATCTCGGCGGCCAGCAGGCCGAGGTCGGCCATGTGCGTGTCCACCTCGGGGTCGGGGTCGCGGCCGAAGGAGAGAACCGAGGCGCGCTCCCGGCCGACGACGGGGGCGACCGCGGCCGCGCGCTCGCCGAGCGCCTCGCCGAACGCGGCCACCGCCTCGTCGACGGCGTCCATGGCGGTCAGGTCGATCATCGAGAGGGTGATGTCGGCGCCGGTCCCGGCCTCCTCCGCCTGCGCGGCGAAGCCGTCGACGATCGCGGTCCCGAGGGTGTCGACGTCGACCGCGGGGTCGTCGGCGGCCACCTGGAAGGCGCGGTAGTCCCAGCCGTGACCCGGCTCCAGCTCCTGGCTGGCGATCATCCGGTCGGCCAGCGGGGCCATCGTGCTGGCCGTCTCGTAGGTGGCCATGAGGCAGGCGTCGAAGCCCAGCAGGTCCAGCTTCTCCACGCCGGCCTGGTCCAGGCCGTCGGCGATGCCGCTGCGGATCTCCTCCAGGCTCAGGCTGCTGAAGTCCGAGCCCTCGTCCCCGCCGACGCCGGGCCAGGAGGCGCCGTGGTCGCTGATCACCAGCGCGTAGTGCTCGGCCGGGTGGTCGGTGATCCCGGCGGCGATGAAGTCGGCCAGCGGCGTGGGGTCGCCGGTGTCGACGTCGCCCACGTCGGCCAGCTCGGTGGCCTCGCCCTGGCCGATCGACACGTACTTCGCGCCGACCCAGTCGTCCAGGCCGAGGAACGGGTCGCTGCTGTAGTCGGCGGAGCGGTCGACCATGGCCGCGACCTGCAGGCCGTCCTGCGACCCGACCTCGGCGAACTCCTCCAGGTCGGCCAGGAGGTAGGGCTCGAGGTCGGTGTCGGCGATCGAGTAGACGAGCACCGTCCAGCCCTCGCCGTCGGCCGCGGCCGCCGCCGAGGGCTCCGCCGGCTCCTCCGGCTCGCTCGTGCACCCCGCTGCCACGAGCAGGCTCGCCGCCGCACCCAGGACCGACCACCGACGACGCATGGGACCCCATCCGCTCCGCCCCGGCCGGGACGGCCCGGGCACCCGCGGCATCCTGGCAGGTCGGACCGGTGGAGCGACACCAGTCAGCGGGTGTCGCGGGTCAGGCGAGCCGGGTGACCTCCACGGTGACGGTGTGGCCCTCGCTCTTCGGGCCGGAGAACAGCCCCTTGAACGGCGGGACGTCTCCGTAGTCGCGTCCCCGGCCGAGCGTGACGTGCCGGTTGCCGATCGGCACCGCGTTCGTCGGGTCGAAGCCGTTCCAGCCGCCGTCCCACCACTCCACCCAGGCGTGGCTCTCGCCGGTCACCGCGGCGCCGATCTCGCCGTCGGGCCGCGGGTGCAGGTACCCCGAGACGTACCGGGCGGGCAGCCCGAGCGCGCGCAGGATGCCCACGGTGACGTGCGAGATGTCCTGGCAGACACCCTTGCCGGACGTCCAGGCCTGCATGGCGTTGGTCTTCACGTTGGTGGAGCCCGGCAGGTACTCCATGCGGTCGTGCACGAACTCGCACACCAGCGGGCCGGCGTCGTGCGGGATCGCGTCGCCCACGGCCTCCCGCGCCGCGGCGACGACGTCGTCGTCGATGGCGGTGAGCGCCGTCGGCGCGAGCAGCTCGCCGAACTGCTCGCGGACCTCGCGGCCGGTGAGCGCGGACCAGCCCAGCCGGTCGTGCGCGGCGAGGTCCGGACCGGCCTCCACGGTCGAGGTGCCGGTGACGACGAGCTCCGCGTGCGGGGTGTGCAGGTCGAAGGCGGTGACCGTCGAGCCCCAGTAGTCGCGGTAGGCGTAGGCGGTGGCGCCCGGTTCGATCTCCACCCGGGAGCGCAGCGTCGTCTGCCGCGCGCTGTTCTCCGGCGTCAGCCGGGCCTCGTTGTAGGAGGAGCGCACCGGCCCGCTGTAGTGGAAGCGGGTGCGGTGCACGATCTGCAGCCGCCAGCGGGAGCCGCCGCTGCGCGCGGGCGGCGCCTGCGTCTGGAACTGGGTCATCGGCCGCTCACCCTGCCTCCTCCGGCACCCACACCTGCGGCGCCTGTTCGGTGAAGAAGCGGTGGGTGACCGCCGCGCTCGCCGCCGAGCAGGTCCGCTGCAGCTCCTCGAGCCGGACCGGCAGCTGGGCCAGCAGCTCGGGGGTGGACATGAACTCGAGCATCGTGCGCGCCCGGCCGACGATGCGGTGCGCCTCCCCGGCGACGCCGACCCGGGCCGCGTCGCGGACCGTGGAGCGCTCCAGCTCGGCCAGGCACGCCTCGGCCTGCTCCAGCGAGGCGAACACCGAGCGCGGGAACAACCGGTCCAGCAGCAGGAACTCCGCGGCGCGGCTGGAGTCCACGACCCCGCGGTAGGTGCGCAGGTAGGGCTCGTAGGCGCCGGTGGAGCGCAGCACCAGCGTCCAGGACGGCGCGGCGTCGCCGGCGAGCACGCGGGTGGAGAGCATCCGCGCGGTCATGTCCACCCGCTCCAGGGAGCGGCCCAGGATGAGGAACAGCCAGCTCTCGTCGCGGCTCATCGTGGCGTCGGCCAGCCCGAACACCATCGCCGAGCGCTCGCGGACGAAGCGGAACAGCGAGTGCGGGCCGTACCGGCGGGCCATGGTGCGCTGCTGCGGCAGCGCGTTGTGCGTGACGTTGAGCGACTCCCAGATCTCGGCGCTGAGCACCTCGCGGGCACCGCGGGCGTTCTCCCGCGCCGCCGAGAGCGCGCCGACGATCGAGCTCGGGCTGGCCCGGTCGAACGCCAGGCCGGCCAGTACCCGCTCGGTGTCGGCCTCCTCCTCGGGTACCGGCGTCCCCATGAGCGCGAGCAGGTTGGCGCAGGCCCGGCGCTCGTCGATCCACGGGTCCTCGACCAGCCGCTGGGTGTGCACGTCGAGGATGCGGGCGGTGTCATCGGCCCGCTCTACGTAGCGGCCGATCCAGAACAGCGACTCCGCGATCCGGCTCAGCATCCCGCGCCTCCCCGAGGGGCAGACATGGCCATCTCTGCCCCCTTGCTGCTGCTGCTCCGACTGCTGCGACTGGGCCAGGGCGTTGTCGTTCAGCGGGCCGGGGTCCTGCGTCGGTGGCTCGTCGGGCAGGTCGGCGGCGGTGAACTCGATGGTGGTGGTGTCGCGGGCCGGGCCCAGCGGCACCGTGCTGTCGACCGGCCGGGGGCGGCTGAGCACCCAGGTGTCCTTGGAGCCCCCGCCCTGGCTGGAGTTGACCACCAGCTCCCCCTCCGGCAGCGCCACCCGGGTCAGCCCGCCGGGCAGCACCCACACCTTGTCGCCGTCGTTGACCGCGAAGGGCCGCAGGTCCACGTGCCGCGGGGCGATCCGGCCACCCACCAGCGTCGGGCAGGTGGACAGCCCGATCGGTTTCTGCGCGATCCAGTCGCGGGGCTTCGCACGCACCTTCACGGCCAGCTCCTGGAGCGTCTTCTCGTCGGCGCGCGGGCCGATGACGATGCCCTTGCCGCCGGAGCCGTCGACCGGCTTGAGCACCAGCTGGTCGAGGGACTCGAGCACCCACTCGACGGTGTCCCGGTCGTCGAGCCGGTGCGTCTCGGCGTTCTGCAGCACCGGCTCCTCGCCCAGGTAGTACCGGATCAAATCGGGCACCCAGGTGTAGAGCAGCTTGTCGTCGGCGACGCCGTTGCCGACCGCGTTGGCGATGGTCACCCGGCCGGCGCGGGCCGCGTTGAGGACGCCGGCGCAGCCGATCACCGAGTCCGGGCGGAAGTGCACCGGGTCGAGGAACTCGTCGTCGATGCGGCGGTAGATGACGTCGACGCGGCGCTGCCCGTCCGTCGTCCGCATGCTGACCTGGTTGCCGGCGCAGACCAGGTCGCGCCCCTCGACCAGCTCGACGCCCATCTGGCGGGCCAGCAGCGCGTGCTCGAAGTAGGCGGAGTTGTAGACGCCGGGCGTGAGGACGACGACCGTCGGGTCGGCGACGTTCGACGGCGCGCTGGCCTTGAGCGCGGCCAGCAGGCGGGACGGGTAGTCGTCGACCGGCTGGATGCGGTGGTCGGCGAACAGCTCGGGCAGCACCTGGCTCATCGCCGCCCGGTTGGTGATCACGTAGCTGACCCCTGACGGCGAGCGCAGGTTGTCCTCGAGCACCCGGAAGTCGCCGGCCTCGTCGCGGACCAGGTCGATGCCGCTGACGTGCACGCGGACGCCGTTGGGCGGGACCAGCCCGTGCGCCTGGCGGTGGAAGTGCGCGCTGGTGGTGACCACGCTGCGCGGCACCACCCGGTCGGCGAAGACCTGGCCGGCGCCGTAGACGTCGGCGAGGAACGCCTCGAGCGCCAGCACCCGCTGGACGACCCCGCGCTCGATGACGTCCCACTCGTCGGCGCCGATGACCCGCGGCACGATGTCCAGCGGGAACGGCTGCTCCTCGCCGGCGTGGGCGAAGGTGACACCGGCGTCGCGGTAGGTCTGGCTGAGCAGGTCGGCCCGCGCGGCCAGCTCCTCGCCGTCGATCGGCTGGAGCGAGGAGTGCAGGCCCGCGTACGGCGGCCGGGGTTCGCCGACGTCGCCGAACATCTCGTCCCACTGCTGCCCCAGGAGGTAGCCGTCGAAGAGATCCGCCATGGTCGAGAACCTAGTTCGGGGATGTGTCCCGCGCGTTTCGGCAGCGCGAACCCGCCGCCCGCTCCCCCGTCGACGCGACCAGATCGCCGATCTCGCCGCGTAGGGCGCCCGGAAGGCGCCAGATCGCCGATCTCGCCGCATAGGACGCCCGGAAGGCGCCAGATCGCCGATCTCGCGGATCTCGCCGGGAGGGTTCAGACGGCGACCGCGACGGCGAGCCAGGGGCGCAGCGCGCCGTCGGCGAGCAGCCGGCCGACCCGCCCGGAGTTCTCCTCCGCCTGCCGGAACGCCGGGTCCCCACCGTGCCGGCGGGCCACCTCGGCGTCGACGGCGTCGGCGGCGCGGGTCCACTCCTCGGGGCTGTCGGAGAGGTCGGCCTCGGCGGTGTCGATGACCTCGAAGCCGGCGGGCGGCGAGCAGCTCTCGGGTCTCCGCCTCGGACGGGAACTCGTTGCCGTCGGGCGCCGGGGAGGTGAGGGGGCCGTCGGCGACGAAGACGAGCAGGCCGAGCCGGGCGCCGTCGACCAGCACCCGCCGCAGCTCGCCGAGTGCACCGGCCTTGTCCGGCATGGTGTCCAGCACGCCCAGGCACTCCGCGGCGTCGAAGGAGCCGTCGGCGAAGGGCAGCTGCTGGCCCAGGGCCACGACCGAGCGCAGGCCGAACATCCGGCGCGACGCCCGCACCGCCGCGACCATCGGCTCGGCGCACACCGGCCGGACGCCGCGCTCGGCGGCGAGCCAGGCGGCCGGCCCGCCGACGCCCGCGCCGGAGTCGAGCACCCGGCTCCCCGGGCGCAGCTCCAGCCGGTCGGCCAGCCAGCGCAGCGCGCCCTCGCTGCCGCTCCCCCGGCAGCCCGCCGGGATGGCGGTCTCCGGCCCGAGGGCGCGCACGGCCTCCTCGGTCCAGCCAGGCGACGGTGTCGAACTCCGCCTCCATCGCCTCGCTCGCGAGCTCCGTCATGCCATCCCTCTCAGCTCCGTCGCGACGGCGGCCTTGATCCG
Source organism: Blastococcus sp. TML/C7B (assembly GCF_016612845.1). Taxonomy (NCBI): domain Bacteria; kingdom Bacillati; phylum Actinomycetota; class Actinomycetes; order Geodermatophilales; family Geodermatophilaceae; genus Blastococcus; species Blastococcus sp. TML/C7B. Next base: position 615,614 of record NZ_JAEOAA010000001.1, read on the forward strand.
CGCGCCGTCGTCCTCGCCCCGGCCCGAGCCCATCCCGGACAGGTTCACCCCGACCACGCCCTCCACGGCGAGCAGCGCCCGCGCCTCCTCGACGGCCGCAGCGATCCCGGCGGCCCGCGGGTCGGGCGCGGCCAGCACCTGCTCGACCCGCTCGTCGTCCAGGTGCAGGCCGGGGAAGCGCTGCAGCACCCGCGCCGAGCGCTCGTCGGTGTAGACGGCGACCCCGGCGAGGAACGGCAGCGTCGCGCCGGCCGCCCGAGCGGCGGCCACGAACTCCGCGACCCGCGCCGGGCTGCTGACGTGGTTGAGCACGCACAGCTGCGCCCCGGCGCGCTGCTTGGCGGCCACCCGCGCCGGGCGGGCGGCGACCGGCGGCGCCTCGGGCGACTCGGGGACGGCGACCGGCAGCCCGGTGGCGGCGGCCAGCGCGGCCAGCCGCGGCCCGTCCAGGTCGAACACCTGGGTGGCCCCGGCCGCGACCCCCGGCCCGCGGGCGTCGCCGGTCACGCACAGGACGCCGTCGACGCCGAGCGCCGCGAGCCCGGCCAGCTCCTGCTCCAGCACGACGCGGTTGCGGTCGCGGCAGGCCAGCGTGGTCCACAGCCGGCCGCCGGCGTCGTGCACCCGCGCGGCCAGCATGGTGGGCGGCACGTCCGGGCGGTTGGCGTGCTCCCCGGCGAGCACGGCGTCGCAGACCGGGGCCAGCACCTCCACCACCCGGCGCACGGAACCGGCGTCGAACGGCGCCGTCGTGAGGTCGGCGAGCACCACCGGACCGGTGTCCGCGGCGGCGAGCAGGGCGCTGGTCGCGGCCGGTGCGACCGGCCGCTCGGGCCAGTGCGGCGCCGGCTCGTCGAGGAAGACGCACTCGTGCTCGGCCACCTCGCAGCGCCCGTCCCCGCGGACCCCCCCGCAGGGGCCGAAGACCATGCGCTTCGGGCAGCCGAGCCGGGGCAGCTGCAGGTCCGGCACCGTCGCACGGTGTCCGGTCCGGCGACCGCCGAAACACGGGCACGGAGCGGGAAGACAGCACGGCCGGGACGAGTTACGGTGGCACTAGTTGAACTCTCAACCGAGGAGGCCGGCATGCCCGCCGTGACCGTCGAGGACACCACCACGCTGCCCCGCGTCCCCCTGCCCGCGCCCCGCAGCGTCCGCCGCCGGACCCGCTCGGTCACCACGGCGCCGTCGGGGTTCGAGGGCGAGGGCTTCCCGGTGCGCCGCGCGTTCGCCGGCGTCGACCTCCGCGACCTGGACCCGTTCATCCACATGGACCAGATGGGCGAGGTCGAGTACGCCCCCGGGGAGCCGAAGGGCACCTCCTGGCACCCCCACCGCGGCTTCGAGACCGTCACCTACATCATCGACGGCACGTTCGAGCACGCCGACTCCCACGGCGGCGGCGGCACGATCACCAACGGGGACACCCAGTGGATGACCGCGGGCGGCGGCGTCCTGCACATCGAGCGCCCGCCGGAGCAGCTCGTCGTCAGCGGCGGGCTCTTCCACGGCCTGCAGCTGTGGGTGAACCTGCCGCGCGCGCAGAAGTGGGTCGAGCCGCGCTACCAGGACCTGCGGGCCCAGGAGTCGGTCCTGCTCGCCAGCCAGGACGCCGGGGCGCTGCTCCGGGTGATCGCCGGCGACATCGGTGGGCACACCGGCCCGGGGTCGACCTACACCCCGATGGCGATGGTGCACGCCACCGTGGCGCCGGGCGCGCGGCTGGACCTGCCCTGGCGGCCGGACTTCAACGCCCTGGTCTACGTGCTCTCCGGCGCGGGCTCCGTCGGCATCGACGGCGCCCCGGTGCGCACCGGTCAGCTCGCCGTGCTCGGTCCCGGGGACACCGTGTCGATCACCGGCGCGGTGGCCCAGGAGTCGCGCACGCCGGCGCTCGACGTCGTCGTCCTCGGCGGCGCCCCGATCCGCGAGCCGATCGCCATGGCCGGCCCGTTCGTCATGAACTCGCGGCAGGAGGTCCTCGACGCGTTCGAGGACTTCCAGAAGGGCCGGCTGGGCTCCATCCCCGCCTCCTACGGACGCCGCGCACCGCACGCCGACGTGCAGGGCGAGTCCCGGTAGCCCTGACCCCCTGCTCCTCGCCGGTCTCGCCCCTCCGGGTCATCCTCCGGAGGGGCGGGACCTGCGGCGGTCACTCCTCCGTGGCGGCCTCCATGATCGAGAAGGCGGCGCCCCAGGGGTCCTCGAGAACCGCGAACCGGCCGAACTGGCTGTCCTCGGCCGGGTGCAGCACCTTCCCGCCGGCGGCCTCGACGGCGGCCACGGTGCCGTCGGCGGACGCGACGGCGAAGCAGACCGTCCAGCCCGTGGGCAGGCCCGGCTGCACCGGCCCCAGCCCGCCCAGCGGGCGGTCAGCGGTGCGGAAGGTCGAGTACTCCATGCCCTCCACCGGATCCCACCGGAAACCGAAGACCGCGGTGTAGAACTCCTGGGCGGCGGCCGGGTCCTGGACCGCGGCCTCGTTCCAGACCAGCGAGCCGGGCTCGTTGAAGCGCTGGACGCCGGTGTGCTCACCGGCCTGCCAGAGGCCGAACGCGTTCCCCTGCGGGTCCCGCGCCATGACCATCGTGCCGACCGGCCCGATCTCCATCGGCTCCACGACCACGGCGCCCCCGGCCTCGCGGATGCGCGCCGCCGTGGCCGCGGCGTCCTCCGTCGCGAAGTACGTCGTCCACGACGGCGGGTCCCCCTCGGTGAGCGGGCCGAGGCCGGCGACCTGCCGGCCGTCCTTCTCCGCGTTCGCGTAGCCGCCGTACTCGGGTTCGCCGCCGGTCCACACCCAGCCCATGAGCTCGGCGTAGAAGGACTTGGCGGCGTCCGGGTCGGCCGCGCCGTAGTCGATCCAGCAGGGGGTGCCGGCGGGCCAGGCGGTGTCTCGTGTGGGCATCTCGTTCCTCCCTCGGGTGTGAGGCAGGTCACGATGCCACCGGGGTCCGACAGAACGGCGGCCCGTCGTCTTCAGGCGGCGAGGGCCTGCGCGCCCAGCAGCGGGAGCACCTCCTCGCCCACCCGCCAGGCCTCCTCGAGGTGCGGGTAGCCGGAGAGGATGAACTCGTCGAAGCCGAGGCCGGCGTACTCCGAGATCCGCTCCGCGACCTGCTCGTGGCTGCCCACGAGCGCGGTGGCCGCACCCTCGCGCACCAGCCCGATGCCGGCCCACAGGTTGGGTGCGACCTCCAGCGAGCGCGCCCCGTCGGCCGCGGTGCCGCCGTGCAGCGCCGCCATGCGCGCCTGCCCCACGGAGTCCATCCGGGCGAACCGGGCCTGCGTGGCCGCGATCGCCTCGGGCGCCATCCCGGCCAGCATGCGGTCGGCGACGCCCCAGGCCTCCTCGGCGGTGTCCCTGCTCAGCACGTGCAGCCGGATGCCGAACCGGACCTCCCGGCACCGCGGCCGCGGCCTTCTCGCGCACCCGCTCCACCCGCTCGCCGACCAGCGCGGGCGGCTCGCCCCAGGTCAGGTAGGTGTCGACCAGTCGCGCCGTGACGTCCTCGGCCGGCCCGGAGGCCCCGCCCAGGTAGATCCGCGGCATCGGCGCGGGCGCGGCCAGGCCGGCGCCCTCGACGCGCACGTGCTCCCCGGCGAAGTCGAACGGCCGGCCCTCGAAGCTGCGGCGGAAGACCTCCAGGAACTCCCCGGTGCGGGCGTAGCGCGCGTCGTGGTCCAGGAAGTCGCCGTAGGCCCGCTGCTCGACCGGGTCACCGCCGGTGACGACGTTGATCCGCAGCCGGTTGCCGCTGAGCTCCTGGAAGGTCGCCGCCTGCTGCGCGACCAGCGTGGGCAGCGCGAACCCCGGCCGCAGCGCGACCAGGAACTCCAGCCGGTCGGTCAGCGCGGCCAGCGAGGAGCAGACGATCCACGGATCGGGGCAGCCGGCGCCGACCGGGGTGAGCACGCCGGTGAAGCCGGACTGCTCGGCGGCGCGGGCGACGTCGCCGAGGTAGCGCAGCGTGGCCGGCCGGCGCAGCGCCGTCCGGGAGGTGCCGGTGACCGTCGTCGCCGGAGCCGCGTCGTGCCCGTCGCCGCGCGTGGGCAGGAACCAGTGGAACTGCATGAGGACCTCGCGAGCGTCGGGACGGCGAGATCCCAGCAAAGCACACCAATCCGGTGCGCTTGCACGGGATTGCGGATCAGAACCGGCCGCCGCCGCCCCCGCCACCGCCGAAGCCGCCGCCCCCTCCGCCACCGCCGCCGAAGCCGCCGCCTCCCCCGAAGCCACCGCCGCCGCCGAAGCCACCGCCGAACCCGCCGCGGGAGCCGCCGGCGAGGATGCCGCCGAGCACCAGGCTGCCGAGGTCCACCCCGCCGCGGCGGTACCCCGGCCCGTACCCGCCACCGAAGCCGCCGGGGCCGCCGCCCCAGCCCTGCAGGTCGTCCTGCGCCCGCGACAGGGCCGACCGCGCCAGCGAGGTCGCCTGGTGGGCCTCCTGCAGCGCGGCCACCGGCTCGTCGCGCCCGCGGTCCACCGCGGCGTCGAGGTGCCGCTGCGCCTCGGCCAGCCGGGTGCGCGCCTCGGCGCCGACCGCGCCGCGGCGGGTGGCGATGAAGTCGCGCGCGGACGCGATCTCGGCCCGGGCGGTCAGCACCGCCTGCTCCAGCGCGCCGGCCGCCCGGCGCGCCTGGGCCTCGGCGTCGCGGGCCACGGTGAGCCCCTGGTCCAGCGCGATGTCGGCCTCCTCCAGCTGCCGGAGCGCGGCCAGCGGGTCGGGCCGCTCCCCGGCGAGCAGCTCGTCGGCCGCGGCCAGGGCCGCCTCGGCGCGGGAGATCTGCGGGCGCAGGCCGCTGCGGTCCCCGGACGCGGTGAGCGCCCGGGCCTCGGCGAGATCCTTCTCCGTCTCGGCGCGCACCGCGGCGACGCGGCCCCCGGCGGCCTCCAGGTCGGCGCCGAGCCGGCCGACGGCGTTCAGCAGCGTGGTCGTCTGCGCCACCGCGTCCTCGGCCGCGCGGATGTCGCCGACGGCGGTGCCGGGCTCGGGCGAGGCGAGCGCCGTCCGGGCCTCCTGCACCTCCTGCTCGGCCGCGGCCAGCCGGGCGCGGGCCTCGGTCACGTTGTCCGCGACCGGGGCCGTGGCGGTGTCGGCGAACCCCTGCCGCAGCGCGCCGAGCCGCTCCTCCTCCTGCGGGATCCGGGCGTGCAGCTCGGCGATCCGCGGCGCGAGCGCGTCCAGCACCTGCGGCGCGGTGTGCTCGAGGTCGCGCAGCGCCGCGAACGCCGCGGCCTGCTCGTCCAGGCGTGCGCCCGCCGCCTGGGTCAGCTGCAGCATCTCGCCGAGCATCTTCCGGGTGGTCGGCTCGTCCTCCGGGACGTCGTCGTCCAGCTGCTGGCGCAGCGTGAACGCCCGGGAGAGCTCGTCGCGGGAGGCGGCCAGGGCCTTGTCGAAACCCTCCACCGCCTGCGGCCCGTACTGCGCGCGGGCGTAGTCGAGGTCGAGCTGGGAGGTCTGCATCGCCTCGTCCAGCTCGAGCAGCGCGGTGCTGGCCCGGAACTGCAGCTTCTCCGTCGGCTCGCCGGCGTGGGGGTCGACCTGCTCGATCCGCGCGACCGGCGGCAGTGCCGCCCGCTGCTTCTTGCGGCGGTTCCGCGCGACCAGGTAGGCGCCGCCGCCGACGACCGCGACCCCGCCGACCACCAGCAGGGCACCCCCACCGCCCGATCCGGAGCCGGGCGCCTTGCCGGTGCGCAGGATGTCGGCGAACGCGACGACACCGGCCTCCCAGTCGCCGTCGGCGAACTCCGGCTCCACGGCCTGCCCGGCCAGCCGGTCGATCTCCTCGTTGCTCATGTCCGAGCCGTTCGGCGGGATGAACCCGTAGGCGCCGTCGTCGACCGCCACGGCCAGCATCGCGTCCCCGCCGCCCAGCCCGGAGAGCTCGCCGGTCGACAGCATCCAGTCCTGCGAGTCCACGCCGTCGAACGAGTCCACGAAGACGACGAACAGCTGCGTGCCGTCCTCGGACTGCAGCTCGTCGAGCGCGGCCTCGATCTCCGACTCGTCCCCCAGCACCCCGGCCTCGTCGACGATCTGGTCCTCGAGGCGGAACGGCTCCTGCGCGAGGGCCGGGGACGCGGCCAGGCCGAGCACGGCGGATGCGCCGAGAACCACGAACAGCCGGCGCACGGCCACCTCCTGGAGCGAATCGGTGCGGGAGACGACAGTACCGAGGAGGTGGGGGTCCGGCGGCCGCCCTGCGGGTAGGGGGGCTCGACGTCCCGACCACCCGAGGAGACCCCGTGCCGGACGACGACCGGATCCCCGCCACCGAGCTGCCCCCGGGCACCGTCCGCCGTGTCGGCGACTGGGCCGTGGGCAACCGCGGCCCCGAACCCGACGGCGCGGACCGCCACTTCGCCGTCTCCCGCCGCTGCCGGCACCAGCTGGCCGACCTGTCGGAGGGCTCGCTGGACGCCGACGGCTGCCTGGTCTGCCCCTGGCACCAGAGCCGCTACGACGTGCGCACGGGCGAGATGGTCGAGGGGCCGCGCGGCTTCCTCGGCTACCACGGCCCGACCCCGGGCTACACCCAGCTGGTGCGGCTGCTCGGCTCGCTGGCCCGGCTGCGCGTCCGCCGCGCCACCCGCTCCGGCACCGACGTCGTCCTCGAGTAGCCCGCCCTCCCGTCGGTCAGCGGAGGCGGTCCCACTCGGCGCGGCGGCGGGCCTGCTCGTCGGGATCGGGCACGGGCAGCGAGGCCAGCAACCGCTGCGTGTACGGGTGCTGCGGAGCGCCGAGCACCTGCTCGCCGGTGCCCTCCTCGACCAGCTCGCCCTTGTAGAGCACCGCGATGCGGTCGGCCAGCAGGTCGACGACGGCGAGGTCGTGGCTGATGAACAGGCAGGCGAAGCCCAGCTCGCGCTGCAGCTCGTCGAACAGCTCGAGCACCCGCGCCTGCACCGACACGTCCAGCGCCGAGGTGGGCTCGTCGGCGATCAGCAACTCGGGGTCCAGGGCCAGCGCACGGGCCAGGCTCGCGCGCTGCCGCTGACCGCCGGAGAGCTCGTGCGGGAAGCGGTCGCCGAAGCTCTTCGGCAGCTGCACCGCCTCGAGCAGCTCGTCGACCCGGCCGCGCGCCGCCTGCGGGTTCTTCGCCCGCTTGTGCACGACGAGCGGCTCGGCGACGGCGTCGGCGATCGTCAGCAGCGGGTTGAAGCTGGACGCCGGGTCCTGGAAGACGAACCCGATCCGCTCGCGCAGCGGCCGGAACGCCCGCTCCTTGAGCCCGTTCATCTCGGTGCCGTGCACGGTGAGCGAGCCGCCGGTGACCTTGGTCAGCCCGGCGATCGCCCGGCCGATCGTGGTCTTGCCGCTGCCGCTCTCGCCGACCAGCCCCAGCACCTCGCCCGGGCGGATCGCGAAGCTGACCCCGTCCACCGCGACGAAGTCGGGCTGGCGCAGCCGGCCGGGGTAGACGATCCGCAGGTCGCGGGCCTCCACCACCGGCGCCGCCTCCTGCCAGCCGGCGGGCCGGGCGGCGGCCCGGTCGGCCGTGCGGGCGCGTCCCTCGCCCAGCCGCGGCACGGAGCCCAGCAGTTGGCGGGTGTAGTCGTCCTTCGGCGCGGTGAACAGCGTCCGGACGTCGGCCTGCTCGACGATCCGGCCGTGGTACATGACCGCGACCCGGTCCGCGAGGTCCGCGACCACGCCCATGTTGTGCGTGATCAGCACGATCGCGGTGCCGAACTCGTCGCGGCAGCGGCGCAGCAGGTCGAGGATCTCGGCCTGCACGGTCACGTCGAGGGCGGTGGTCGGCTCGTCGGCGATGATCACGCCGGGGTCCAGCGCCAGCGCCTGGGCGATGACGATGCGCTGCTTCTGCCCGCCGGAGAACTGGTGCGGGTAGTGGTCGACCCGCGTCTCGGGGTCCGGGATGCCGACGCGGCGCAGGACGTCGATCGCCTTGGCCCGCGCCTCCTTCTTGCTGTAGTCGCCGTGGGCGCGCAGGCCCTCGGCGATCTGCCAGCCGACCGGGAACACCGGGTTCAGCGCGGTGGAGGGCTCCTGGAACACCATGGCGGCGTCCCGGCCGCGCACGTCGCCCAGGTCGCGGCGGGACAGCGCGACGACGTCGGCACTGCTGCTGCCGTCCTTGCTGGTGAGCACGATCGCGCCGCGGGTGAGCGCGGTCTCGGGCAGCAGCCCGAGGATGCTCCGCGCGGTGACGGTCTTGCCGCTGCCGCTCTCCCCCACGATCGCCAGCACCTCGCCGGCGCCCACGGTCAGGCTGACGTCGCGGACGGCGGCGACGTCGCCTGCGTCCGTGGCGAACGTGACCGACAGCTTCTCGATCTCGACGACGTCGCGCGCGGGTGTGGTCGTCACAGCTCGGCACCCTTCTCGTCCACGTACAGGTCGTCCGCGGCGATGGCGCCGGGCACGACCGAGGTCTCCGCGACGTCGGCCGCCGTCGTCGGGCCGCGGCGGCGGGTGCGCAGCCGCGGGTCGGCCAGGTCGTTGAGGCTCTCGCCGACCAGGGTCAGCCCCAGGACGACGAGCACGATCGCCAGGCCGGGGAACAGCGAGGTCCACCAGATGCCGCTGGTGACGTCGGACAGCGACTTCTGCAGGTCGTAGCCCCACTCGGCGGCGGCCGTGGGCTCGATGCCGAAGCCGAGGAAGCCCAGGCCGGCCAGCGTCAGGATCGCCTCGGACGCGTTGAGGGTGAGGATCAGCGGCAGCGTGCGCGTGGCGTTGCGGAAGACGTGCCGCGACATGATCCGCCAGTGCGAGGCGCCGATGACGCGGGCGGACTCGACGTAGGCCTCGGCCTTGATCCGCACCGTCTCCGCGCGCACCACCCGGAGGTATTGCGGCACGAAGATCACGGTGATGGAGAGGGCCGCGGCCATGATGCCGCCCTTGAGGCTGGACTCGCCCCCGTTGAGCACGATGGCCCACGACGATCGCCAGCAGCAGCGACGGGAAGGCGTAGATCGCGTCCGCGACGACGACGAGCACGCGGTCCAGCCAGCCGCCGAAGTAGCCGGCGATCAGCCCGAGCAGCACGCCGATCACGATCGACATGAGGACGGCGGCGACGATCACGTACAGCGCCGTCCGCGTGCCCCAGATGACGCGGGAGAGCACGTCGTACCCACCGACCGTGGTGCCCAGCCAGTGCGCCGACGACGGCTCCTGCTGGGCGCCGAACGGGCCGCTGGGGTCGCGCAGCTGGTTGAACTCGTAGGGCGCCAGCAGCGGCGCGAAGATCGCGGTGATCAGGAAGATGCCGGTCAGGACCAGTCCGGCGACGAGCATGCCGCGCTGCAGGCCGACGCTCTGGCGGAGCTGGTGGACGACCGGCAGGCCGCGCCACCCGCGGGGCCGGCGGCCGGCGGCGGGGGCGTCGGCGGGCTCGGCGTTCGTGCTGGTGGCCATCTCAGTACCTCACCCGGGGGTCGATGAGCGCGGCGATGACGTCGACGACGAAGTTGACCAGCGCCACGATGACCGCGGCCAGGACCACGATGCCCTGGACGGCGACGAAGTCGCGGGCCTGCAGGTACTCGACCAGCTGGAAGCCCAGGCCCTTCCACTCGAAGGTGGTCTCGGTGAGCACCGCGCCGCCGAGCAGCAGCGCGATCTGCAGGCCGATCACGGTGACGATCGGGATGAGCGCGGGCCGGTAGGCGTGCTTGCGCAGCAGCCGGCGCTCGCTGACCCCGCGGGAGCGTGCCGCCTCCACGTAGCCGCTGCCCAGGGTGCCGATGACGTTGGTGCGCACCAGCCGGAGGAAGACCCCGGCGGTGAGCAGGCCCAGCGCGATGGCCGGGAGGACGGCGTGCTCCAGCACGTCCCGGAGGACCTCGCCGTCGCCGAGCTTGATCGCGTCGATCAGGTAGATGCCGGTGGGGTTCTCCAGGGACTGGAGCTGGATCTCCGCGCCGGTGGAGGCGCGCCCCGCGACCGGGAGCCAGCCGAGGTTGACCGCGAAGACCAGCTTGAGCAGCAGGCCCGCGAAGAAGACCGGGGTGGCGTAGCAGAGGATCGCGAACACGCGCAGCAGCGCGTCGGGCCAGCGGTCGCGCAGGTAGGCGGCGAGCCGGCCGAGCGGGATGCCGACGGCGAACGCCACGATCAGCGCGTAGAAGGCGAGCTCGAGGGTGGCGGCGCCGAACGTGGTCAGCATGTCGCTGATCTCGCGGCCGTCGCTGATCGCCGTCCCGAAGTCGCCGCGGGCGAGCTGGCCGAGGTACTCCCAGTACTGGACGAGGATCGGCCGGTCGTAGCCGGCCTCGGCGATCCGCCGGGCGAGCTCCTCGGCCGGGAGCCGGCCGCCCTGCGCGGCGGTGATCGGGTCACCGGTCAGGCGCATGAGGACGAAGACCGTCGTCACGAGGATGAAGATCGTCGGGAAGATCAGCAGGAAGCGGACGAGCAGGTAGCTGCCCAGCCCCCCGCTGCGGCGCTGACGAGCCGCGGTGGGCGCGGCCTCGGGGGCGGCTCCGCCCCCGGTCAGCTCGGTCGTGGTGGTGGTCATCTCTCCCACTCGGTTCTTTCGGGCCCTCACACGGCAGACCCCGGGTGACCCGCTCGCGGCGGGTCACCCGGGGCCGTGGTGCCTACAGTCTCCCAGCTGGTGGGATCAGCCCTTGCTCAGGGCGCCGTAGCGGAACTTGAAGGACGCATCGAGCGTGTCCTCCGCGCCCTCGACGTCGGAACCGACGACGGCGACCTGGGCGCCCTGCAGGTAGGGCAGCGTGGACAGGTCGTCGGCGACCAGGTCCTGGATCTGCTCGAGCAGGCCCTGGCGCTCGGCGGGGTCGGCCGTCGTCGCCTGCTGCAGGATCAGGTCGTTGACCTGCTGGTTCTCGTAGTGGTTGCTGAGGAAGTTCTCCAGCAGGAAGAACGGCGTCAGGTAGTTGTCGGCGTCGGAGTAGTCCGGGAACCAGCCGAGCTGGTAGGCCGGGTAGGCGTCCGCGGTGCGCTGCTCCGAGTACTGGGTCCACTCGGTGGTCTGCAGGTTGACCGTGAACAGGCCGTCCGCCTCGAGCTGGTCCTTGATCAGCGCGTACTCGTCGGCCGAGGACGGGCCGTAGTGGTCGTTCGAGTACTGCAGGTTCAGCTCGACCGGGGTGGTGACGCCGGCCGCCTCGAGGCGGGCCTTCGCCGCGGCGGCGTCGGGGCCGCCCTCGTTGTCGCCGTACTTCTCCAGGAGCGGCTCGATCGCGCCGGTCAGGCCCTCGGGGACGTGGGAGTACAGCGGCGTGTAGGTGCCCTTGTAGACCTGCTCGGCGATCTCCTCGCGGTCGAGCAGGTCGGCGGCGGCCTGGCGGACGGCCAGCGCCTTGGCCGGGTCGACCTCCGGCGTGGTGGCGCCGAACGGCTGGGTGTTGAAGTTGAACACGATGTAGCGGATCTCGCCGCCGGGGCCGTCGACGACCTTGACGTCGTCGTTGCCACGCAGGTCGTCGATGTCCGTGGCGGTCAGGCTGCGCCACGCGACGTCGATGTTGCCCTGCTGGATGTCCAGCTTGAGGTTCGAGGCCTCGGCGTAGTACTTGACGTTGACCTTCTCGGTCTTCGCCTCGCCCAGCACACCCTGGTAGTCGGGGTAGGCCTCGTAGGAGATCAGGTTGTTCTGGTCGTAGTTCGTGATGACGTACTGACCGTGGAAGGCCTCGCCGTCGACGATCTCCTGGTCCGGGGTGATCTCGTCGGCCGAGAAGACGTCCTCGTCCACGATCGGGCCGGCCGGGCTGGAGAGGATCTGCGGGAAGACCTGGTCGTTCTCGGTCTTCAGGTTGAACACGACCGTGGTGTCGTCCGGGGTCTCGACGCTGTCGAGGTTGTAGAGCAGCGAGGACGGGCCGTTCTCGTCCGCGATCGCCAGCTGGCGGTCGAAGGTGAACTTGACGTCGGAGCTGGTCAGGTCGTTGCCGTTGGCCCACTTCAGGCCCGGCTTCAGGGTGACCGTGTACTGGGTCGGGGAGGTGAACTCCGCCGACTCGGCGATGTCGGGCTCGACGTCCGGGCTGCCGTACGGGGTGTTCAGCAGGAACGGGTAGATCTGGTTCATGACCGCGAACGAGCCGTTGTCGTAGGAACCGGCCGGGTCGAGGAAGGTGATCTTGTCGGTGGTGCCGATGGTCAGGGCGCCGCCGCTGCCGGAGCCGCCACCGGAACCGCCGTTGCCACCGTCGTCGTCGCCGCCGCAGGCGCTCAGCAGGAGAGCGGTCACCGCGACGCCCGCCGTGGCGACCATGCGCCGACGGCTGCTCGATCCGGAGATCATCCGATACCTCGTCTTCATCAAAATGCGACCCGCGCGGCGCACCGGGCGCGGCTGCGGGCCACCACAGGTCAGTGGATGAAGCAGGTCTAACACGCCGGTGCGGCCGCAAGGAATCCCGTCCCGACACCGTTATGACGTCGTGACTGCAGCAGTGAGCCCGGACACGCGGACGTCCTCGTCCGTGTGCCCGGGCTCACCGGATGTCATCAGAACGCGGGCAGGACCGCGCCGGAGTAGGTCTCCTCGATGAAGGTGCGGACCTCGTCGGAGTGCAGCAGCTCCTCCAGCTTCGTGATCCGCTCGTCGCCCTCGTCGCCGGTGCGCACGACGAGCAGGTTGGCGTTCGGGTTGCCCTCGCCCTCCTCCAGCACGAGCGCGTCCTCGGCCGGGTTCAGGTCGGCGTCGATGGCGTAGTTGCCGTTGATGACCGCGGCGTCGACGTCGGCCAGCGAGCGGGGCAGCTGCGCGGCCTCGACCTCGGTGATCTCGAGGTTCTTCGGGTTCTGGTCGACGTCGAGCGCCGTCGGGGCGTCGTCCCCGGTGTCGGCCAGCGTGAGCAGGTCGTTGGCCTCGAGCAGCCGCAGCGCGCGGCCGGCGTTGGTCGGGTCGTTCGGGATGGCGATCGTCGCGCCGTCGGGCAGGGCGGCGACGTCGTCGATCGACTCGGAGTACAGGCCCAGCGGCTCGATGTGCACCGGGTCGAGGGCGGTGAAGTCGTAGCCGGCGTTCTTCTCCTGCTCCTCCAGGTACGGCACGGTCTGGAAGAAGTTGGCGTCCAGCGAGCCGTCGTCGAGGGCGACATTGGGCTGCACGTAGTCGGTGAACTCGACGATCTCCAGCTCCAGACCGGCGTCGTCGGCGAGCTCGTCGGCGATGAAGTTCAGGATCTCGGCGTGCGGCACCGGCGAGGCGCCGACGCGCAGCGGCTCGTCGGCGCCGGAGAGCTCCGCGTCACCCCCGCACGCGGACAGGCCGAGCACGGCGGCGGCCGCGACGGCGGCCAGGACGGACCTACGGGGGCGGGACATGGTGGATCTCCTTGCTCGTGGGGCGGTGCGTGGGCTCAGACGTGCGCGAGACGCCGGGCCCACCGGTCGCCGGCCCACTGCAGGAGCTGGACCAGCACCAGCAGCAGGACGACGGTGGTCACGGTGATGTCGGTGCGGAACTGCTGGTAGCCGTAGCGGATGGCGAAGTCGCCGAGCCCGCCGCCGCCGATCGCACCGGCCATCGCGGAGTAGCTGATCAGCGCGACGACGGTGACGGTGACGCCGGCGACCAGCGAGGGCAGCGCCTCGGGCAGCAGCACCGTGCGGACGACGTCGCGCCGGCGGGCGCCCATGGACAGCGTCGCCTCGACCTTGCCGGGGCTCACCTCGCGCAGGCTGGTCTCCACCAGGCGGGCCAGGAACGGGACCGCGCCGATGGTGAGCGGCACGATCGTCGCGGTGGAGCCGATCGTGGTGCCGACGATGCCGCGGGTCACCGGGGCGACCAGCACCAGCAGGATGATGAACGGCAGCGAGCGGCCCAGGTTGACCACCAGGCCCAGCACCCGGTGGAGCACCGGCCGCGGGGAGAGCGCGCCGGGCGCGGTGATCGTGAGCAGCACGCCGAGCGGCACCCCGACGAGCACGGTGAGCAGCGTGGAGACGCCGACCATGTAGAGGGTGTCCCAGGTGGCCTCGGCCAGCTGCGGGGCGATGCGGGACCAGTCGTTCACCGCTGCACGTCCGGGGAGTCGAGGAGGCGGGTCAGCGCGGGGGCGCCGGCGCCGGGGGCGGGTTCGGGCCCGGGCCCGGTCAGGTCGACGGGCGGCGGCTGGTCGCAGGGCACGGCGCGCTCCACCAGCGAGCCGCCGTCGCGGAGCCGCTCCAGCGCGGGGTCCAGCCGGCCGTCGTCCCCGGTGACCGCGAGCAGGAGGCGGCCGAACCGCCGGCCGGCGACGGTCTCCACCGACCCGCCGACGATCTCGACGTCCAGCCCGAGCTCGCCGGCCAGGGTGCGCAGCACCCGGCCCTCGGGTGCGGCCTCGGTGACGGTGATCCGCACGAGGTCGCCGGCGGCGCCGGCGGCGGCCGGGGCGGGCAGCAGCTGGGCGGCCAGCGCGGAGTGCGGCCGGGTGAGCACCTCGGCGAGGGGTCCGCCGTCGACGACGCGGCCGGCGTCCAGCAGCACGGCGCTGTCGCAGACGGCGCGGACGACGGCCATCTCGTGGGTGATGAGCAGGACGGTGAGCCCCAGCTCCGCGCGCACCTGGCGGAGCAGGTCGAGGACGCCGGCGGTGCTGGCCGGGTCCAGCGCGCTGGTCGCCTCGTCGCAGAGCAGCACCTTCGGTCGCGCCGCGAGCGCCCGGGCGATGGCGACGCGCTGCTTCTGGCCGCCGGAGAGCTGGGCCGGCCGGGAGCCGTGCCGGTCGCCCAGGCCGACGAGGTCGAGCAGGTCGGCGACCCGGCGGCGGCGCTCGGCCTTGCCGACCCCGGCGAGCTCGAGGGGGTGCTCGACGTTGCCCGCGGCGGTGCGCGAGTCGAGCAGGTTGAAGTGCTGGAAGACCATGCCGACGGTGCGCCGGGCCTGCCGGACGCCGTCGCCGTCGAGGTCGGTGAGCACCTGCCCGTCGACGACGACCCGGCCCGAGGTCGGCCGCTCGAGCAGGTTGACCATCCGGGCCAGCGTGCTCTTGCCCGAGCCGCTGGGGCCGACGACGCCGGCGAACTCGCCGTCGGCGACCGACAGCGAGATGCCGTCGACGGCGGTCACCGCGGCCGCCCCGCGGCGGGCGGGGAAGACCTTGCGGACGTCGGTCAGTTCGATCACGGGGAGGCCTCGGTGGGGGCTCGGCGGTGCGGCACGGGACGGGGCGCCGGCGCGGGGATCCCGGGCAGGCGCGGACGAGCCGCAGCTACAGGCGGCTGGCCGTGCGCATGAGGTCGATGGCACGCCGACGCGTCAGCACCCCACCTCCCACCACGGGTCGAGTCTCCCCCGTCCCGGCGGTTTCCGACCACGGACCGTGCCGGATGTGAGCGACCCCTCACCCCTCCCGGATGTGAGCCACCCCCGACCCGTGCCGTTGTCCTCCCCGGACACCCCCTCGGGACTTTCGGTACCGAAAGTCCCCCACCTCCCCGGACTTTCGGTACCGAAAGTCCCTGTGCGGTGCGGTCAGGCGGTGATGGTGCGGCGGCCCTCGAAAGCGCGGCCGAGGGTGACCTCGTCGGCGTACTCCAGGTCGCCGCCGACCGGCAGCCCGCTGGCCAGCCGGCTCACCGTCAGGCCGAGCGGGCCGACGAGCCGGGCCAGGTAGGCCGCGGTCGCCTCGCCCTCCAGGTTCGGGTCGGTGGCGATGATCAGCTCGGTGACGCCGCTGTTCATCAGCCTGGTCATGAGCTCCTTGACCCGCAGGTCGTCGGGGCCGACGCCGTCGATCGGGCTGATCGCTCCGCCGAGCACGTGGTAGCGGCCGCGGAACTCGCGGGTGCGCTCGATGGCGACGACGTCCTTGGGCTCCTCGACGACGCAGATGACGTCCTCGGAGCGGCGCGGGTCGCGGCAGATGCGGCACTGCTCGGCCTCGGCGACGTTGTAGCAGGTGACGCAGAAGCGGACCTCGGCCTGCACGCGGGTGAGCGCGGCCACCAGCCGGCCGACGTCGGCGGACTCCGACGCCAGCAGGTGGAAGGCGATCCGCTGCGCGCTCTTGGGCCCGACGCCGGGGAGGCGGCCGAGCTCGTCGATGAGGTCCTGGACGGCACCCTCGTACACGGTGTTCCTCGTTCCCTGGGCGATCTGGAGGGGCAACCGGTCAGGCGCGCTGCCCGGGTCGGGCGGTCAGAAGCCGGGCAGGCCCAGCCCGCCGCCGGGGCCGCCGAGCCCACCGGCCAGCGGGCCCATCGCGTCGGCGGCCAGCTCGTCGACGGCGCGCTTGGCGTCGCGGACGGCGGCGACGACGAGGTCCTGCAGCGTCTCGACGTCGGCCGGGTCGACCGCCGACGGGTCGATGGTGAGCGCGGTCAGCTCGCCGGCGCCGGTCATGGTGGCCGAGACGAGACCGCCGCCGGCGGTGCCGGTCACCTCGCGCGACGCGAGTTCCTCCTGCGCGGCGACCAGCTGCTGCTGCATCTGCTGCGCCTGCTTCATCAGCTGCGCCAGGTCGGGCTGGCCACCTCCGGGGAACATGCTCCGAGAGTAGGCCGCGGATACGACCGGGAGCGGCTCGGCCGGGACGGCTGGTGTCGGCGGGGCGACCGGGCTCAGGAGTCGATCGGGCGGGCGCCGAGCTGCGCCTTGAGCAGCTGGAGGGCGGCCTGCTCGGGGTCGACGGCGGGCTCGCGCTCGCCCTCGGGCAGCGACGCCTCGGCCGCCCGCTCGGCCATGAGCTCGCGGGCCTCCGCGGCCTCCGCGGCGCGGGCCGCCGCGCGGGCGTCCTCGCGGCTGGCCCCCGGGCCGGCGGCCGTCGCGCCCTCGACGACGACCTGCACCTTCCAGCGGACGCCGAGCAGCTCCTGCAGCGAGGCGCGGATGACGTCCTTGTTGAGGTCGTCGCCGAGCATCTTCGCCAGCGCCGGCGAGGTCGCGGCCAGCGTGAGCACCCCGTTGGCGAGGTCGTGCACCTGGGCGCTCTTGAGCAGCGCCTCGGTGGTGCGCTTGTGCCCGCGGACGACCTTGAGCAGCTCGGGCCACACCCGCCGGACGTCGCTGGTGTTCAGCGTGCCGTCGGACTCCGGCGGGTTCGCCGACACCACGGGGGTCGGCTCGCCGCCGCGCGGCACCGGTGAGGACTCGGCGGCGGGACGCGGCGCGGTCTCCGACCGGGGCTCCTCCACCCGCTCGGCGGCGGCGCGGACGGCCTCGGGCCGGGCCGGGTGCGGCCAGTCCTCGTCGTCGGTGGGCTCGGGGGGCAGCGGGATGTCGGGCTCGCCAGCGGCCACCCGCGGACGGCTCGGCTCGGGCGCGCGCTCGGCGGCGGGCGCCGGGGACGACGGGGCCGGGGACGGCGGGGCCGGCGTCGCAGCCGGGGCCGCCGCGGCGGGTGCGGAGCGGCGGCCCGAGCCGGGCTGCACCGTCTCCGGCCAGTCGTCGGTGGCCGCGGCCGCGGGCGGTCGGGCGGCCGGCTGCTGGGCGGCGGGCGGCTGGGCGGCGGCCTCGCGGCGCTGCGACGGGCGGACGTACGCCGGCGCGGCGGCCGGCTGCTCGCGGACCGGCTCGGCCGCGCGGGCGGGCTCGGGTGCCCTGGTGGGCTCGGGCGCCCGGGTGGGCTCGGGCGCGCGAGCCGGTGCCGGGCGGGACTCGGCGGCCCGCGCGGGCTCGGGCGCGGCTACCGCTCCCCCGCCCACCCGGCCGGCGTGCTCGCCGGCGATCGACATCCGCCGCTCGAGGCGCTCGAGCCGCTGCAGGGTGGCCACGGCCGAGCCGTCGGTGCCGGGCAGCAGCATGCGGGCGCAGACCAGCTCGAGCAGCAGCCGCGGCGCCGTCGTCCCCCGCATCTCGGTGAGGCCCTCGTGCACGGTGTCGGCCATGCGCGACAGCGTCGCGGAGCCCAGCGCCTGCGCCTGAGCGCTCATGAGGTCCACCCGGTCGGACGGGGAGTCGAGCAGCCCGTTGCCGCCGGCGTCGGGCACCGCGTCCAGCACGATCAGGTCGCGCAGCCGGTCCAGCAGGTCGGTGGCGAACCGGCGCGGGTCGTGCCCGGCCTCGACCACGCGGTCGACGGCGCGGAACACCCCGGCGGCGTCGTGCGCGGCGAGGGCGTCGATGGTCTCGTCGAGCAGCGCGTCGTCGGTGACCCCGAGCAGGCCGACGGCGCTGCGGTAGGTCACGCCCTCGGGCCCCGCACCCGCCAGGAGCTGGTCGAGGATGGACAGCGAGTCGCGGACCGAACCGCCACCGGCGCGCACGACCAGCGGGAACACGGTGGGCTCGACGGTGACGCCCTCGGCCTCGCAGGTCTTCTCCAGCAGGCCGCGCAGCGTGGTCGGCGGGACGAGCCGGAACGGGTAGTGGTGCGTGCGCGACCGGATGGTCGGCAGCACCTTGTCCGGCTCCGTCGTCGCGAAGACGAAGACGAGGAACTCCGGCGGCTCCTCGACCACCTTCAGCAGGGCGTTGAAGCCCTGCGTGGTGACCATGTGCGCCTCGTCGACGATGTAGACCTTGTACCGGCTGCTCACCGGGGCGAAGAAGGCCCGCTCGCGCAGGTCGCGGGCGTCGTCCACACCACCGTGGCTGGCCGCGTCGATCTCGATGACGTCGAGCGAGCCGGGGCCGTCGGGGGCCAGGGCGACGCAGGAGGCGCAGACCCCGCACGGGGTGGACGTCGGGCCCTGCTCGCAGTTCAGCGAGCGCGCCAGGATGCGCGCCGAGGACGTCTTGCCGCAGCCGCGCGGACCGCTGAACAGGTAGGCGTGGTTGATCCGGCCGCCGTCGACCGCGTTCACCAGCGGCGCGGTCACGTGCTCCTGGCCGACCACCTCGGCGAACGTCGCCGGGCGGTACTTCCGGTACAGAGCCAGGGCCACGGAGGCAGGTTACGCGGAGGCGGGGACACTCCCGGAGCAGCCGGGTGGAACCGGTCCGCGGAGCGGCCCGGGGAAAGAAAAGGACCCCCCGCGCACCCGCCAGAGCCCGCTTATCCTTGCTGCCTTCCGGCCCTGGGGAGGTTCACAGGGTGACGCCACACGAGGGGTCGGGCTCCACTGTAGAGCACGGCCGCGACCACCCCCGGACGCAGGCGGGCCCGCCGCGTCCTGGTGGACGGGCGGGCCCGGTGCTGCGGAGGATGGGAGATTCGAACTCCCGAGGGTTTTATCCCAACCCGCTTTCCAAGCGAGCGCCATAGGCCACTAGGCGAATCCTCCAACTGCGGAGCCGATCCTACCGGGCGCCCCCGGCACCGCTGCCACGGCTCTCGACGACGAGCACCGAATCGGCCGCACCGAGGTCCACCACCTCGCTCTTGGCGGGGTTCAGCCGCACCTCCCCGGTCGCGCCGACGCGGTAGCCGAGCACCGACTGCCCGCGGGACGCCCCGGCCGCCACGACCGCGCCGAAGGGCACGGGCTCCCGGCCGACGTAGCGGCGCGCCGGGTGGAACCCGAGCCGCGCACCCTCGGGGTCGAAGAGCTCCACGAAGACCTGGGCCAGCTCCGTGCGCTCCGAGAGCTGGGCCAGCACGAGGCTGGTCACCTCGTCGCTGACGATCCAGTCGTCCACCCCGCCGGCCCGCACCAGCTCGACGTCGTCGCGCTCGAGCACCTCGGCGACGATCCGGACCGCCCGCTCACCGCCGGCCGGCCAGGCCCGCCGCAGCGCGAGCAGGGTGAGCAGGGTGCGGGCGTCGCCGTCGGCGGCCGCGACGGCGTCGCGGTAGCTGAGCACGATGCCCTGGTCGTAGTCGCCGTCCTGCACCAGCGCGGCGAGCTCCTCGGGCCCGGCGCTGGTCGGGTGCACGCGGACCTCGGTGTGCTGCAGATCCTGGACCAGCACGTCCCCCGGGTCGACCAGCGCTGGGTCGACGACGACGTCGACGACGGTGCCGGGGACGGCGAACTGGTCGAACTCGCGCACCACCTTCGCGCCGAGCTGGCTCCAGCCGACGATGAGCAGCCGCTTGGGCAGCGGGACCTCGTCCGCCAGCAGCTCGGCCTCGGGCACCGGCCAGGTGGTGGTCCCGGTGCAGCGGAACGTGGAGTCGTCCTCCGCGACGGCGATGACCTGGTCGCCGTCGCCGAGGACCGTCGCGGCCGGCGGGTTGAGCAGGATGCGGCCGTCGGCCCGGGCCAGCCCGAGGACGGCGCAGGCGTCGAACGCGGTCAGCACCTCGGCGTAGGTGCGGCCGGTGAGCTCGTCGAAGGGGGCGAAGTAGATCTCGTCGCCGTCGAAGTCGATGAGGTCGCGGAGCACCTGCGACAGGCCGCTCTGCCGGCAGGACTGCGCGGTGATCTCGGCGATCACGTGGTCGGAGTTGACCGTGACCACCCGCCCGTCGGTGAGCGCGGCGAGGCTCGCGGCGTACGTGGGGTCGGAGATCTCGGCGACCACCCGCGGGCCGGCGAACTCCGGGTCGAGCGTCTTGAGGGCGAGCACGGCGCGGATCGCGTCGGCGTCGCCGTTCCCGGCGCTCATCACGATCACCGAGCGCGCACCGAGGACGTCGACCATCTCCAGGTCCGCGACCGAGGCCGGCGAGCCGGAGCGGCAGACCAGCCGGGTCGTGCCGGTGTCGCCGACGGCGGCCGCCAGCGCGTCCTCCATCACGGTCTTGTCCTCCGCGCCGAGGACGACCACGGCCGCGCGCCGCTCGCTGGCGTTGGCGACGACCAGCTCCGACACGATCGCGGCGATCCGCGGCGACCAGCCGAGGACGACGGTGTGCCCGGACTCGAGGACCTGGCTGCGCCCCTTGCGCAGGCCCTCGATCCGCTGGTCGACGGCGTTGGCGATCAACCCGATCAGGCTGCCGGCGATGAAGATGCCGGCGAGGGTGACCAGGAAGGACAGCAGCCGCATCGGCCAGCTGCTGTCGCCTGCGAACGTGCCGGCGTCGACGACGCGCAGCATCGCCTGCCAGATGCCCTCCGCGGGGTTCGCCACCGGCCCCTCGCCGTTGACACCGTCGAGCCCGAAGCCCCAGAACGCCAGGCCGGCGACGACGAAGATCGCCAGGGTCAGCAGCGCCAGCCAGCCGATCACGACGCCGGCACCGCGGGCGAGGGCGTTGTCGAACCGGTAGCGCAGCCGCTGGCCGGGGGTCGGCGTGCGCGCCGGCCGGGACGCGCGCCGCACCGGCGCGCCGGTGGCC
The DNA here is from genome assembly GCF_016612845.1 of Blastococcus sp. TML/C7B. Taxonomy (NCBI): domain Bacteria; kingdom Bacillati; phylum Actinomycetota; class Actinomycetes; order Geodermatophilales; family Geodermatophilaceae; genus Blastococcus; species Blastococcus sp. TML/C7B. The sequence continues at coordinate 636,666 of NZ_JAEOAA010000001.1, forward strand.
GGCGTCGCCATGCGGGTGCGGCGGCTGACCGCCTTGCCCGGCCGCGTCGCCCGTGTCGTGGTGGTCCTGATCTCGCCCATGCCCGCTCCCGCCCGGAGCCGCGGCTGCCGGCGCCGGACCGCCGGCCGGTCAGGCGGCCGGCGACAGGTTAGGGGCTCAGACCCGGAACGACGCGGTTCCCGGGCCGCCCGGGTGGTTGAGTGTCGCGACCTGCGGGCATCCCCGCACGCAACGATCGGGTGGCCCCGGAGAACGCGCCGCGCGGCGACCGGAGGAGGAGACGGACATGAGCGAGGACACGCAGGTGCGGCCCGACGTCGTCGAGGCGATCGTCGGCGTCCTCAAGGGCGGCGACGCCGCCGCCCTGCCGGAGGGCGCGACCGCCGCGGAGAAGGCCGCGGCCAAGGACTCCTACCTGTCGGACTTCGTCGCCGACCGGCAGAAGCGCGACCGCCAGTCGCAGGCCTGGGAGCTGCTGGTGACCCGCAGCTACGACGAGCCCCCGACGTGGGCGCAGATCTTCGACGACCTCGACCCGGCGGTGCACGCCGAGCTCGGCGCCCTCTTCGACGCCCTCCCCGCGGGGGCCCGCGACGAGTACGTGCGCCGGTACGGGGAGCCCACGGGCGCCTGACCACGCGGTCGACCCCGACACCCCCATGTCCACATCCCTCACCACGCCCGGCCGGCTGGTCGCCGGGCGCTACCGGCTGCAGTCGCAGATCGGCGGCGGCGGCATGGGCGCGGTCTGGCTGGCCCTCGACGAACTGCTGGGCCGGCAGGTCGCGGTCAAGCAGGTGCTCGTCTCCGAGAGCGACCCGGTGCTGGCCGAGCAGCAGCGGCAGCGCGCCCTGCGCGAGGGCCGGATCGCCGCCCGGCTGAGCCACCCGCACGCGATCTCGGTGTACGACGTCGCCCAGGAGGGCGAGGTCCCGTGGCTGGTCATGGAGTACCTGCCCTCGCGCAGCCTCGCCGAGGTGGTCAGCGCCGACGGCGTGCTGCGGGTGGACCAGGTGGCGCAGATCGGCGCCCAGGTCGCCGACGCGCTCGCCGCCACGCACGCCGCCGGCATCGTGCACCGCGACGTGAAGCCGGCGAACGTCCTCATCGGCCGGGGCGAGCGGATCGAGGGCCTGGTCAAGATCACCGACTTCGGGATCTCGCACGCCCACGGCGACGTCACGCTCACCCAGACCGGCCAGATCACCGGGACGCCGGCCTTCCTGGCCCCCGAGGTCGCGCAGGGCGCCGAGATGGGCGAGGCCAGCGACGTCTTCTCGCTGGGCGCGACGCTGTACACCTGCCTGGAGGGCCAGCCGCCCTTCGGCATGGAGGACAACGCGCTGGCGATGCTGCACAAGGTGGCCGGCGGCTCGATCCGGCCGCCGGTACGGGCCGGCTCGCTCTCCGGTCCCCTCACCCGCATGCTCGCGGCCGATCCCGCCGAGCGGCCCACCATGGCCGAGGTGCGTGACGAGCTCGCCCGGCTGGCCGCCGGCCGCAGCGGCGACACCACGACGGTGCTGCTGGCGCGCACCGACCTGCGCCCGGCCGGCGGTCGGCCGCGCACCGAGGTCCTCCCCGTCGCAGCGGCCGCCGGTGCGGACGACGCGACCGCCGAGCCCGCCCCCGCCACGCCTCCCCCGGCCGCGGCTGCCCCGGCCGCGGCTGCCCCCGCGGCCGCCCGGCCCCGGGTCACACCGGCCCCTGCCCGCCGCGGCCGCCGGGCCGCGTGGCTCGCCGCCGCGCTGGTCGCCCTGGTGATCGTCGGGCTGGTCGGCTTCCTGCTCCTCCGCCCGGACGGCGACGACGGCGACCCGCAGGCGGGAAGCACGCCGTCGTCGTCCGCCGCGCCGTCCTCCGAGGCGACGTCCTCGGCCGCGCCGTCCTCCGAGGCGCCGTCCTCCGAGGCGCCGTCCACCGGATCGGCGGACGGCGACGGCACGACCGGAGGCGCCGCCGGCGGCGGCGACCAGCCCGCCGACGAGGGGGCGCCCACCGCGGGCGACCCGGCCGCGGCGACGCGGGCCTTCTTCGCCCTCGTCCCCGGCGACCTGGCGGCGGCGCACCGGCTCACCAGCCCGTCGTTCCAGGAGGAGTTCCCGCTGGAGCGGTTCGCCGGCTTCTGGGACGACTTCTCGGCCGTGCAGATCAGCGACGTGCAGGCCGACGGCGACGACCGCGCGACGGTCGACATCACCTACGTGCGGCCCGACGGCTCCCGCGAGACCGAGCAGCACGAGCTGCGCTTCGTGGCCGGCGCGGACGGCCGGCTGCTGCTGGACCGGGACGAGGCCCGGTAGGGCGTCATCGGCCCCGAGCGGCCCCGGCCCGGCCCCGACCGGCCCCGGAAAGCGGCGACGGCGGCGCCCCCGTGAGGAGACGCCGCCGTCGGACTGCGGTGGCGGTGGGATTTGAACCCACGGAGGCTGTGAACCTCACACGCTTTCGAGGCGTGCTCCTTCGGCCGCTCGGACACGCCACCGCCGAAGAGACTACAGGCCCCTCTGCGCGCGGAAGAACGCACGTAGCAGCGTGGCGGACTCCTCGGCCCGGATGCCCGCGGTGACCACCGGCCGGTGGTTGAGCCGCCGGTCCCGGACGACGTCCCAGAGCGACCCTGCCGCGCCCGCCTTGGGGTCGTCGGCGGCGTAGACCACGCGGTCGACGCGGGAGAGCACGCTGGCGCCGGCGCACATCGTGCAGGGCTCGAGGGTGACCACGAGCGTGCAGCCGGTCAGCCGCCAGCCGTCGCCGTGCACCCGCGCGGCCGCCCGCAGCGCCAGCACCTCCGCGTGCGCCGTCGGGTCGCCGGTCTTCTCCCGCTCGTTGGCCGCCTCGGCCAGCACCACGCCGTCCGGCCCCAGGACGACGGCCCCGATCGGGGTGTCGCCCCACTCCTGCGCGGCGGCCGCGAGCTCGAGAGCCCGGCCCATGGCCGCGTCGAGGTCGAGCGTCACGCATGCGCTCCGCGCACAGTTGGGTTCTGCCCACCACCGCGGGCAGAACCCAACTGTCCCGGGAACGGATGTGCCGGTCGGCTCACGCGGCCTCGTCCAGCGGGAAACCGACCAGCGCGGACAGCTCGGCGATCGCGACGGCCGGGTCGACGACCTTGATGGTGGAGAAGCCCAGCGCCCGCGCGGGCTTGAGGTTGATGCCCAGGTCGTCGAGGTAGGCGCAGTCGGTCGCCTCGATCCGCCGGCCCACGGCGTCGGAGAGCCGGTCCAGCGCCCGGACGTAGATCTCCGGCTCGGGCTTGCGGATGCCCTCGATCGAGGACTCCACGATGACGTCGAACAGGTCCAGGATGTCGTCCATCCGGCCGCCGCGCTCCATCGGCGAGACGTTGTTCGACACCATGCCCAGCGGCAGGCCCGCCGCGCGCAGCCGGCGGATCGCCTCGACCATGGCGGGCCGCACCTCGCCCCGCAGCGCGGCCAGCACGCGGCTCGCGTCCAGCGTGTGCCCCAGAGCCGCCGCCTCGGCCTCGAACGCCGCGGAGAACCCGGCCACGTCGAGCTCGTTGCGCTCGAAGCGCGCCCAGGCGTTGGTGTCGGGGTCGGTGGAGTTCAGCTGCCGGATCAGCCCGTCCGGGAGACCCGCCTCCCGCTCGTAGGCGGCGAAGGCGATCATCGGGCTCTCGGTGATCACCCCGCCGAGGTCGAAGACCACCGCCGAGACGGTGCCGGCCGCCGGAGCGCTCACGCGGTCACCGCCGCGGCCAGCTCGTCGGCGAACCCGAGGCGGGCGGCGATCCGTTCCACCATCTCCTCGGCCCACAGGTCATCCGCTGTCACGATCGTCCTCAGCTCCTCCGCGGGCAGCCCGTCGTCGGCGAACACGTCCATGTCGCCACCGGGCCAGCCGCTCTCGTCGTCGTCGAAGGCGCCGTCGGTGTCGACGCCGATCCCGTACCGCTCCACCACCTCGGCGGCGAGCACCCATTCGAGCATCGTCGCGTCGGAGATGAGCGCGCGGACCATGCCCTCGGGTCCGTGCCGCAGGACGACGAAGTACAGCCGCGAGTCGACCACGACGACGAACGGCGGCGGCCAGGCGGCGCGGTCGAACTCGCCCAGCGCGCGCTCCAGCACCGGCAGCTCGTCGCCGGCGTCGTCGGCCAGCAGCTCCACCCGCCAGCGGGCGCCCTCCCGCGCGACCCGCACGGCGAAGCTGCCCGAGGCCGTCGGCCCGCCCTCGAGCGCGCTCACCGCTTGCGCAGCAGGGTCAGGCCGTCGGCCAGCGGCAGCAGCGCGGTCTCCCAGCGCGGGTCCGCGGCCAGGGCGGCGTTGAGCGCGGCGAGCGCGCCGTCGTCCTCGTCCTGCGGCTCCAGCACCCGGCCGCCGCGCAGCGTGTTGTCCAGCAGCACGACGCCGTTCGGGTGCAGCCGCGGGTGCAGCTCCTCGACGTAGGCGGCGTAGCCGGTCTTGTCGGCGTCGACGAACGCCAGGTCGAAGGCCGGCTCGGCGGGCAGCGACCGCAGCGCGGGCAGCGCGTCGCCCAGCCGCAGCTCGATCCGGTCGGCCACCCCGGCGCGCTCCCAGTACCGGCGCGCCACCGCCGTGACCTCGGGATCGCGGTCGAGGCAGAGCAGCATTCCGCCGGCCGGCAGCCCGCGGGCGATGCACAGCGCGGAGAGCCCGGTGAACGTGCCGATCTCGATCGCGGTGCGCGCGCCGAGCGCCGTCGTCAGCAGTTGCATGAGCACGCCCTGCTCGGGGGCGATCTGCATCGTCGCCGACACCTCGCCGCGGCCGGCGAGCTCCGCGGTCTCGCGCACGAGATCGGCCGCGACGTCGTCGAGGGGGTCCGAGGAGGCGCGCACGTAGTCGGCGAGCCGTGGCGTGAGGAGGAACGACCTGGGGGTCATAGCCTCTGATCATGGCCGATGCCGCAGGTTCCGGGACCGCTCCGCCCGGGACGCCGTCGTTCCCGGTGCCCACGATGCCCGCACCGCCGGTCTCCGTGGTGGGGCTGGGGCAGCTGGGCGGCTCGCTGGCCGCGGCGCTGGTCGCCGCCGGTCGCGCCGTCTCCGGCTGGGACGTCGACCCCGCCGCGCGCGACGCCGCGGCCGCCCGCGGGGTGACGATCTCCCAGCAGGTCTCCGGTGTCGTCGTCCTGGCGGTGCCGCTGCCCGCCATGGCGACGGCGCTGGACGGGCTCGCCGTCGACCCAGACGCCACCGTCACCGACCTCGGCTCGGTGAAGACCCCCGTGCTCGAAGCGCTCACCCCGGCGCTCGGACGACGGTTCGTGGGCGGGCACCCCATGTGCGGCACCGAGCGCTCCGGCCACACCGCCGTCGACCCCGCGCTCTTCGCCGGCCGGCGCTGGGCGCTGTGCCTGGAGCCGGACACCGACCTCGCGCGGTGGCTGCGGGTGGCCGAGGTCGCGCTCGCCGTCGGCGCGGAGGTCGTGCCCGCGACGGCCGCCGAGCACGACGCCGCGGTCGCCGCGATCAGCCACGTGCCGCACCTGCTCGCCGCCGCCCTGGCCACCGCGGCCGCGGAGGCCGGCCCGCTCGCCCTCGCGCTGGCCGCCGGCAGCTTCGGCTCCGGCACCCGGGTCATCGGCAGCGACCCGGCGTTCGTCACCGCGATGGTCGAGGGCAACGCCGGCCCGACCGGGGCGGCGCTGGACCGGGTGCGCGCCGAGCTCGCCCGCCCGTGGCCGGAGCTGGTGGCCGCCGGGCACGCCGTCGTCACCCGGGAGACCGGGCGCCGGTCGGTGCGGATGCCGCTCGAGCGGGCCGCGCTGCTGGCGCTGGGCCGGGCCGGGGGCGCGGTCACCGGGCGGCTGGCGGCGTTCCTCGAGGGCTGGGTGCCCGCCTGACCGTTTCGGTCCGCCGTGGAGGGGCAGGCACCCGGGCATGGACGAGACCGACATCCTCAGCCGCATCCACGCGCTCGTCGACGAGGAGCACCGGCTCCGGGACAGCACCGAGCACACCGACGAGACGCGGGCCCGGATGACCAAGCTCGAGGCCGACCTGGACCAGCTGTGGGACCTGCTCCGGCAGCGCCGGGCCAAGCGCCAGTACGACGAGAACCCCGACGAGGCGGAGCTCCGCCCCGAGCCGCAGGTGGAGAACTACCTGCAGTGAGCCCCCGGGCGGGCTAGGCCGACCGAGCGGCCGGCCGCCCGTGCTGCGCGCCCAGCAGGGCGAGCTGCCACTGCAGGCGCGCGCGCGGGTCGGCGACGGTGCGGCCGGTGACCTGCTCGATCCGCCGCAGCCGATGCATGACCGTGTTCCGGTGGCAGTACAGCTCGTCGGCCGCCCGGGTCGGCGAGCCGTCCGAGGCGAGGAACGCGGCGAGCGTGTCCAGCAGCACGTCGCGCTCGTCCTGCGGCAGCGCGAGCAGCCCGCCCAGCGTCTGCCCGACCAGCCGCGAGCTGATCTCCGGTGAGTTGCTCAGCAGCGCCTCGGGCAGCCGCTCGTCGATGGTGACGACGCGGCGGGTGCCGCGCGGCAGCGTGCGGGCGGCCGTCTCGGCCAGCCGGTAGGCCGAGCTCACCATCGCGGCGCCGTCGACCGGCGCGGAGACCCCGACCGGGCCGGTGGTCAGCGCCTGCAACCGGGCCCGGACCTCGTTGGCGCCGAGCGCGCCGAGGGCGATCACGCCGACCTGCGCGCCCGACCGGGTGCCCCACACCGAGCGGACGCCGTGGCGCAGCAGCTCGGGCCCGACGCCGTCGAGCCCCGGCTCGTCGTCCTCGGCGGGCAGCGCGACGACCGCCATCAGCCGGCCGTCGAGCGGCATGGACAGCAGGTCGGCGGCGGTGCGCACGAACGCGGGGTCGTCGCCGCGGCCGTCGAGCAGCCCGTCGAGCACGCGGCGGCGGGTCTCCTCGTCCACCCCGGCCAGCCGGCGCTGCTCCTCGCGGTAGCCCTCGGCGAGCTCCGCGCACTCGATGTCGTTGGTGCGCCAGACGGTGCCGGCCACCTGCAGCAGCAGCGTGTCGTGCCGGCCGCCGGCCTGGGCCGAGACCGTGAGCAGCGCCTCCCAGGTCACCTGCCCGCCGAGCCGGTAGGCGCGCAGCGCCGCCTCCAGCGGGATGCCCTGCGCGGCGCGGCGGCGGCCGATCTCGCGGGCCGCGTGCAGCGCCGGCCGGTCGGCGACGGGGGCGCCGACGAGCGCGAGCAGGCCGTGCTCGAGGTTGTCGCGGGTCGAGCCGCGCAGCTCCTCGCCGGACGCCTCGATGAGCTCGCGGTAGGACGGCTCGGTGCGCGAGAGCACGTCCATCATCCGGTCGGTCATCGAGTCCAGCTGCTCGAGCAGCATCGGGGCCAGGTCGACCAGACACGACGTGACCTCGGTGTCGAACGCCTGCACTCGAGCTCCTTTTCCGACCGGACGGTTCCGACGTGACGTACAGCACAACACGTCGCCACCATGACTGTGCGGTGAGCCCATTGTGACCCGACGCACGACAGGCCCGGCGCTTTCGGACGTACTCGTGACCTAATCGTCGCCGTCCCCGGCGGCGCTCTCGACGCCGGGTACCCTCCCGACGCCGTCGCGGACGACGCGTGTCACTCCACGCCGGCCGGGTAGGAGTCCGGCCTGCGCGAGCGCCTCGCCGGGCGCCGCGGCGACCGAGGGAGCGGGCATGGCGGAGCCGGTGCGGGCGGCGCGGGACAACCGGCGCGCGGTGGTGACCGGCGGCGCCGGATTCCTCGGCTCGCACCTCTGCGAGCACCTGCTCGACCGCGGCGTCGAGGTCGTGTGCCTCGACAACTTCCTCACCGGCTCGCCCGAGAACGTCGTGCACCTCCTGGAGCGCCCCGGCTTCCGGCTGGTGCGCTGCGACGTCACCGACTACGTGCACGTGCCCGGCCCGGTCGACCTCGTCCTGCACTTCGCCTCGCCGGCCAGCCCGCTGGACTACCTGAGGATGCCGATCGAGACGCTCAAGGTCGGCAGCCTCGGCACGCTGCACACGCTCGGCCTGGCCCGCGAGAAGGGCGCCCGGTACGTCCTGGCCTCGACGTCGGAGGTCTACGGCGACCCGCTGGTGCACCCCCAGCCCGAGGAGTACTGGGGCAACGTCAACCCGGTCGGCCCGCGCGGCGTGTACGACGAGGCGAAGCGGTTCAGCGAGGCCCTGACGACGGCCTACCGCAGCTCCCGCGGGACCGACACCGGGATCGTCCGCATCTTCAACACCTACGGACCGCGGATGCGCGCCGACGACGGCCGGGCCATCCCCGCCTTCGTCGGCCAGGCGCTCGCCGGCCGCCCCCTCACCGTCGCCGGCGACGGCTCGCAGACCCGCTCCATCTGCTACGTCGACGACACCGTCACGGGCATCCTCGCCATGGCCTTCTCCGAGCACCCCGGCCCGGTCAACATCGGCAACCCCGACGAGCTGTCGATGCTGCGGCTGGCCGAGTGGATCGTCGAGCTCACCGGCTCGGACTCACCCGTCGAGTTCATCGACCTGCCCGTCGACGACCCGAAGGTCCGCCGCCCCGACACCACCCGCGCCGAGCAGCTGCTGGGGTGGCGGCCCTCGGTGCCGAGCGAGGTCGGGCTGCGCCGGACCGTGGCCTGGTTCGCCGAGCAGCTGGCCCGGGACGAGGTGCGCGCCGGTTGATCCGGCGGGCCGGGCGGCGGTGCGGCGGCTTCCCACTAGGCTGGCCACCGCGGGCCGGGGGGCCGCGCCCGTCACCGAGTCGATGACAGAGAGCGAGCATGGGCCGCCACGCTGACCCGACCGAGAACCGCCGCCCGTTCCCCACGCTGTGGGTCGCCGCCGCGGGGGCCGTGGTCGTCCTCCTCCTCGCCGGCGGACTCGTGTGGTGGCTGGCCGGGGGCGACGACGAGAGCTGCGCGACGCGCTCCACGGTCGCCGTCACGGTGACCCCCGAGATCGCCGACCTCGTCGACGGGCTCCTCTCCGATCCCGATGCGCTGGGTGCCGACGGCTGCGTCACCGCCGACGTGACCGCCCAGAGCCCGCTGCAGACCGCTGGTGACCTGAGCGCCCTGGACGACGACGCGCTGCCCGACGTCTGGGTGCCCGACTCCTCGATCTGGTTCCCCCGCGCCGGGGACGCCGAGCTCTCCCCCGACTCGTCGCTGGCCACCTCGCCGGTCGTCCTCGGCACCAGCACCGCCGTCGTCGACGCGCAGGGCTGGGCCGACGCGCCGCCGACGTGGGCCGAGGCGCTCACCGGCGACCAGCCGGTCGCCATGCCCGACATCGCCTCCAGCGGCGAGGCGCTGGCCGCCCTCTCCGCGCTCATGACCTCCGCCGGCGACGCCGACGCGGGCGACACCGCCGTCGTCCAGGCCGTGCTGGCCGCCGACCGCGGCGCCGGGGGCGCCTCCAGCGCCCTGGACGCCGCCGCCGGGGGCAGCGCGGACGCCCCGCTGGTGCCCGTCACCGAGCAGGCGGTCTACGCCGCGCGGGCGACCGACGCCGGTTCCGCCCTCACCGCGGTCTACCCCGAGGGCGGCTCGCCGGTGCTCGACTACCCCGTCGTCCGGGTCGGCTCGCCCAGCGGCGACCAGAGCCGGGCCGTCGACTCCGTCGTCGCCGTCCTGACCTCGGCCGACGCGCGGACCGCCGCCGGCGAGGCCGGGTTCCGGGACGCCGACGGCACCGCACCCCCCGCGGCCGGTGAGGAGAGCGGCATCCGCGAGGAGGCCCCGGAGGAGGTGCCGCTGGACCCCGACGAGGTGCAGGCACTGCTCTCCCGGCTGGCCGCGCTGGCCGCGCCCTCCCGGCTGCTGGCCGTCGTCGACGTCTCGGCGTCGATGGAGGCGAACGTGGGCGGCGGCGGCACCCGCGCCACGCTGGCCCGCGACGCCGCCAAGAGCGCGCTGGCGCTCATCCCGGGGCGCTCGGCGCTGGGCCTGTGGGTGTTCGCCCGCGAGCTCGACGGCGGCACCGACTGGCAGGAACTGGTGCCCACCCGCGTGCTCGACACCGAGATCGACGGCCGTACGCAGCGGGAGATCCTCCAGGAGCAGGCGGACTCGTTCCCGACCCGCCTCTCCCCCGGCGGCACCGGGCTCTACGACACGGTGCTGGCCGCCGTCCGCAAGGCCCGCGTCGACTACGACCCGACCGCGGTCAACACCGTCGTGATCATCACCGACGGCACCGACGAGGACGACGGCAGCATCGGCCTGGACGGGCTGCTGCAGACCCTCGCCTCCGAGGCCGACCCCGGCCGCCCGGTGAAGGTCATCGGCATCGCCCTCGGCCCGGACGCCGACCTGAGCGCCCTGCAGTCCATCGGCGAGGCGACCGGCGGTGACGCCTACTCCGCCCTCGACGAGAACGACCTGCAGACGGTGCTCTTCGACGCCCTCCGCCAGCGCGGCTAGGGACTTTCTGTTACCGAAAGTCCCGATCAAGCGCGGACTTTCGGTACAGAAAGTCCCGGGGACGAGCGGACTTTCGGTACCGAAAGTCCCCTGGGGAGCAGTCCACGTCCTCACGGGAGGGACTGCACGGCGTTCACCACCTCGTCGACGGTGATCTCCGCCAGCGCGGGGTCGAGCTCGCTGCCCCACGGGTCGCCGCTGCCGCCGTGGACGCCGCCGTGCCAGAGCACCACGTGCTGCGAGCGGTCCGGCGGGCCCCACAGCGCGGGTGACACCGGGCCGAACAGCACCACCGAGGGACGGCGGTAGGCGGTCGCGAGGTGCGCCACCCCGGTGTCGCCGCAGACCACGACCCGCGCCGCGGCGACGACGGCGGCGAGCTCCAGCGACGTCGTCCGCCCGGCCAGCACGGCGTCCGGGCCGAGCCCGGCGGCCTCGGCGACCGCGCGGGCCAGCTCGACCTCGTCGGGGCCGCCGGTGATCCGCACGTCGTGCCCCGCGGCCGCCAGATGGCGGGCGACGGCCGCGAACCGGTCGGCCGGCCAGCGCCGGCTCGGGTAGGCGGCGCCGGGGTGCACGACCGCGACGTCCCGCACCGCCCGCGGCACCCGGGGGACGGCGAGGTCGAGCGCGTCGGGGTCGGCCGCGACGCCCAGCCCCTCGGCGACCAGCCGGCACCAGCGCCGGACCTCGTGCTCGTCGGGGTACCACGTCGGCCCGGGGTAGCCGGGGCTGTCGAAGGTCAGCAGCCGCTCCGGGTGCAGGGCGGCGACGACGACGTGCGAGGCGGGGCCCTTGCCGTGCAGGTCGACGGCGAGCACGGGCGGTGGGCCGGTCCAGTCCAGCGGCTCGAGCTCGCGGGCGGGCAGCACCTCGTCGACGGCGTCGATCAGCCCGGCGAGCGGGCGCAGCGCCTCCGTCGTCGCCAGGACCAGCCGGTGCCCGGGGACCGCGGCCCGAACGGCGCGGATCGCGGGCACCGCGGTGAGCAGGTCCCCCAGCCCGAGCGGCCGCAGCACCACCGCCGTCGGGACTTTCTGTACAGAAAGTCCCACGGGGTCGGGACTTTCTGTACAGGAAGTCCCTGGGGCGGGGTGGTCCATCAGACGCGGGAGCGCTCGACCAGGGCGGTGGTCGAGTGCCCGTCGAGGTAGGGCAGGACGACGGCCTGCCCGCCCCAGCTGCGCAGCACCGCCGCCTCGGGCAGGTCGGCGCCGGCGTAGTCGCCGCCCTTGGCCCACACGTCCGGGCGCAGCCGCTCGAGCACGGCCGAGGGGGTGTCCTCCTCGAACACGACGACGGCGTCGACGAACTCCAGCGCCTCGAGCACGCGGGCCCGGTCGGGCGCGCTGGTGAGCGGTCGCGACGGGCCCTTGAGCCGGCGGACGGAGTCGTCGGAGTTGATGCAGACCACCAGGCAGTCGCCCAGCCCGCGCGCGGCGCGCAGCGTGGCGACGTGCCCGGGGTGCAGCAGGTCGAAGCAGCCCCCCGTGGCGACGACGGTGCCGCCGGCCGCCCGCACCCGCGCGATGACGCCCTCGGCTCCAGGTCGGGCGACGACGACGTCGGGCGTCTCCCGGTCCCACGCCGTGGCGCCGCCGCGGCCCACGAACGCGGAGGCGAACGCGACGGCCGACGCGACGGCCTCCCCGGTGACGGCGCCGTCGGCGAGCGCCAGCGCGGCCGCCGCAGCGAACGAGTCGCCGGCGCCGCAGGGGTCGCCGCCGGTCACCGGCACCGCGGGCACGACCATCGGCGCCCCCGGGCCGTAGGAGAGCAGCGCCCCGCGGGCACCCATGGTCACCGCGACCGCCCCGACCCCCCAGCGCCCGATCAGCACCTCGGCCCGCGCGCCGACGGCGGCCAGCCCCTCGCCGGGCACGTCGGGCACGACGCGGGCGGCCTCGGCGCCGTTGGGTGTGACCAGCCGGACGCCGCGCACCGGGTCGGCGCCGCGCGGGTGCGGGTCCCACACGACCGGCCCGCGGGCGGCGGCCAGCGCGGCGCGCACGTCGGCGGCGGCCGTCGTCCCCCGGCCGTAGTCGGCGAGGAGCACGGCGGCGGCGTCGCGGATGGCGTCGGCGGCCTCGGCCGGCAGCGCGCCCAGCTCGGCCACGGGGGCGCCGCTGTCGAGCCGGGCGACGGAGTGGTCACCCACCCGGATGCGCTGCTTGACCGCGGTGCCCCCGCCGGCCGGGATCGCGATCAGCCGCACCCGCCCGTCGAGCAGCGCCCGCAGCCGGCCGGCGCCCTCGTCGGAGTCCAGCGGGGCGACCAGCACCACCTCGCGGGAGGTCGCGGCCGCGGCGATCACCGCGGCCAACGCGGCCCCGCCGGGGCGCTCGCGGCGCTCGACGTCCTCGACCACCGGCACCGGCGCGTCGGGGGTGAGCCGCGAGGCGCTGCCGACCAGGTCGACGTCGAGCAGCGCGTCGCCGACGACGACCAGCGGCCGGCCGGCCGAGCCCGTGCGCCCGCTCACCGGACCGGGCCCAGCGCCGGGCCCGCCGGCACGCGGGAGGGCTCGGCCAGCACGGCCGCGTCGAAGGCGGCGCAGACCAGGTGCAGCGCGACGAGGTGGCACTCCTGCACCGTCGCCGTCCACGGGCTGTCGATGCAGATCGCGTCGTCGGCCGCGGCGGCCAGGGGGTTCGGGCCCGGACCGGTCATGGCCAGGGTCGTGATGCCGCACGCGCGGGCGCGGCGGGCGGCCGCGACGGCGTTCGGCGAGCGGCCCGACGTCGAGAGCAGCACCAGCACGTCGCCGGGCCGGCCGTGCGCCTCCACCTGGCGGGCGAAGAGCTCGTCGGCCGGGTAGTCGTTGGCGATCGCGGTCAGCGACGAGGTCTCCGCGGTCAGGCAGATCGCCGAGAAGGGCGGCCGGTCGGCCCGGTACCGCCCGACCAGCTCGGCGGTGAGGTGCTGCGCCTGGGCGGCGCTGCCCCCGTTGCCGGCGGCCAGCAGCCGGCCGCGGCCCTCCCCGCACAGCACGCCGGCGAGCAGCCGCCCCCAGTCGTCGAGGACGTCGAGCTGACCGTGCAGCGAGCCGAGCGCGGCGGTCAGCGAGGCGACGTGGTCGGCGCCGGTGAGGTGGGTGCAGGTCGCCGGGTCGGGGACCTCGGCGGCCACGTTCTCGAAGAAGGAGTGCGGGCGGCTCATCGGAGGACCTCCACGAGACGGCGGCCGGTGCGCACCTGCCGGTAGACGGACTCGGTGTCGGCCGCGACGCGGCTCCACCGGTAGCGGTCGCGGGCCCGCGCCACCCCGGCGGCGCCGTAGGCGGTGCGGCGGGCGTCGTCGGCGAGCAGCGCGGCGAGCACCGCGCCGAGCCGCTCCGGGTCCCGCGGGGGCACGAGGTCACCGGTCACGCCGTCGACGACGCTGTCCTGCAGCCCGCCGACGGCGGTGGCCACGACCGCACGGCCGCAGGCCATCGCCTCCAGCGGCGTGATGCCGAACGGCTCGTACCAGGGGACGGCGAGGACCACGTCGGCCGAGCGCACCCACGCGGTGGACGTCGGCGCGCGCCACGGAACCGGCGAACACCAGCCGGTCGGCCACCCCGGCCTCGGCGGCGATCGCCCGCAGCCGGCGCACCTCGGGGTCGGCGTCGACCCGGTCGGGCGGCGGGCCGCCCACGACGACCAGCTCGGCGTCGGGCACCGCCCGCAGCGCCCGCACCGCGTCGTCCTGCCCCTTGCGCTCGACCAGCCGCCCGAGGACGAGCAGCCGCCGGCGGCCGGTGCGGGGCGCGACGGGGCCGTCGGGGGTGAAGACGGCGGTGTCCACGCCGCAGGGCACGACCGAGACGCGGTCGGCGCTCAGCCCGAGCCGGCGCAGCTCGAACACCTCGTCGGTGCAGGTCGCGACGACGTGGTCGACCGTGCCGCACAGCGAGCGCTCGAGCGCGATCCGGTTCGGCGGCGACGTGTCGGCGTCGCCCTGGTGGCGGCGCTTGACCGAGCCGAGGGCGTGGAAGGTCTGCACGACCGGGAGGGCACCGGCCGCGGCGACGGATGCCAGGCCGCTCATCCAGAAGTGCGCGTGCACGAGGTCCGGCGGGTGCGCGGCCCACGTGCGCCGCAGGTTCGCGGCGAACTCGGGCATGTGCCGCAGCAGGTCGTCCTTGGGCAGCTCACGGGCCGGCCCGGCGGGCACGTGCACCACCTCGTAGCCGTCCTGCAGGACGACGCGCTCGGGCAGCGCCGCGTCGTCCCGGCGGGTGTGCACCGTGACGTCGTGCCCGCGCTGGGCCAGGCCGGCCGCGAGCGCGGCCACGTGCACGTTCTGCCCGCCGGCGTCGACGCCGCCGATGGCCGCCAGCGGGCTGGCGTGCTCGCTCACCAGGTGGATGTTCACCGGGTCACCTCCGCCAGGAGCTCGTCCCAGTCGCGCAGGAAGCGGCCGAGCCCGTAGCGCTCCAGCGCCGCGGCGCGGGCCGCCTTGCCGGCGAGCCGGGCGGCGTCGTCGTCGTGCAGGAAGGTGCGCACGCCCTCCCACAGCCGCTCGGGCCCGGGTGCTGATCAGCCCCGCCCCGGCCGGCACCGCCTCGACCACCTCGGTCGTGGCGAGCGCCACCACCGGCATGCCCAGGTGCATCGCCTCGAGCAGCGAGAGCCCGAGGGAGGTCCAGCGCACCGGGTGCACGTAGACGCGGCGGCGGGCCAGCTCGGCGTGCATGGCGGCCTGCGGCGGGTCGTCGAACAGCGCCACCCGCGCGGGGTCCAGCCCGTACCGCTCGTGCAGCCCGGCCAACCCCATGCCGAAGACGTCGACCGGCGCGACCGCGGCCAGCCCCGGCAGCAGGTCGGCGCCGACGGTCCGGCCGCGGCGCACCGGTTCGTTGGTGACGACGGCCGCGCGGGCGAGCTCGCCGGTCCAGCGCTCGCCGGGGTCGACGATGCCGTGCTCGATCACCGTCGTCGGCGCCCGGCCGTTGTCGTAGAAGAGCCGGTTGAAGTGCGTGACGTGCGCGATCGGGATGTCCGACCGCCCGGCCACCGGGTGCAGGGTGTGGGGAACGGGTGCGGCTCCGTCGTCCAGGCCGGGGGCGTTGTGCTCGAGGAAGACCGCCGGCAGGTCGCGGCCGGGCTCGCGGCCCAGCCACTCGCGGACCAGCTCCAGGTCGCGCACCCGCTGCAGGACGACGACGTCGGGCTGCTCGGCCCGCAGCTGCTCGGGCGTCACCTCCCGCGCCGAGGCCGGCCAGTCCCAGGTGCGGGCGCGGCCGAGCCCGTCCGGCCCGCGCCCCTCGACCACCGGGAGCAGGTACTCGTGGCCGCCCTGGACGAAGGCCGTCGTCCACGAGCCGTGCACGTGCCAGACCAGCACCTTCATGCGTCCACCAGCTTCCCGACGGCCGCGACGACGTCGTCGGCGGTCACGGAGGTCAGGCAGGGGTGGCCGGGCACGGGGCAGACGCGGGCGCGGGTGCCGCGGCAGGGGGCGGACTGGTCGCCGAGCAGCACGGTGGGCACGCCGTAGGGCGCCCACCGGCTCGCGGGGACGACGGGGGCGAACAGCGAGACCACCGGCGTCCCGACGGCGGCGGCCAGGTGCGCCGGGCCGGTGTTGCCGACGACGACCGCGGCCGCCCCGTCGAGCAGCGCGGCCATCTCCGCCAGCGTCGTCGCACCGCCGAGATCCAGCCCGCGGGTGCCGGCGACGCGCGCGGTCAGCGCGCGCTCGCCGGGCCCGCCGGTGACCACGACCCGGTGCCCGGCGTCCGCGAGCGCCTCAACCGCCTCCGCGCAGCGCTCCGGCGGCCAGGCCCGGGCGGGTACCGACGCCCCCGGGTGCAGGACGACGTACCCCGGCGCCAGGTCCACGAGATCTGCGCACTCGTGGCTTTCCGCGCTGCGGATGCCGCGAGTGTGCAGATCTCGCGGAAGGGTCAGCGGGCGGCGCAGCGCCAGCCGGCCGTCGTCGCCGGGCGGCAGCTCGAACCCGGCGGCGCGGGCCAGCGAGAGGGCCCGCTCGGGCTCGGGCAGGTCGTCGTCGACGGCGTGCCGGACGTCGAGCAGCGAGCCCGGGTAGTCGACGCTGATCGCGGAGATGCGTCGCACGCCGGCGGTGCGCAGCAGCAAGGCCAGGGGCAGCGGCGACTGGTGGAACGAGGTGGAGACGACCGCCTCGTCGGGTGCGAGTCCCCGGATCCGCTCGGTGAGGGCGGCGAGGTCGTCGGCGTCCACCGGGGGCGGGTCGCCGAGGATCCACGGGCAGGCCCACGTCCAGACCTCGTCGACGCCGGGCAGCAGCTCGGCGGCGGCGGCCCCGGCCGGCCCGGCGAGGAACACCACGCGCTCGGCGCCGTGCGCGACGGCACGCACCAGCGGGCCCTGCAGGAGGACGTCGCCGGCGTTGTCCAGCCGGGCGACCAGCACCGTCCGGGGTCCCGGTACCGGGCGGGCGGTCACCACCGGCCGCCCAGGACGTCGTCGACCGCGGCGGTCAGCGTCGGCGCGACGTGCGCGGCCGCGGCGACCTCGGCCTTCCGGGTGACCGGCGTCGGCACCATGATCCCGGTGGCGCCGGCGGCGGCCGCGGCGTCGACGTCGGCGGCGATGTCGCCGATGACCACGCACCGCGCGGGGTCGACGTCGAGCTCGGCGCAGGCGGTCTTCACCATGCCGGGCGCGGGCTTGCGGCAGGTGCAGCCGTCGTCCGGGCCGTGCGGGCAGACCTGCAGCGTGTCGAACGGGCCGAGCAGCTCCGCGAGCCGCGCCATGCAGGCGTCGACCTGCGCCCGGATGATGATCCCGCGGGCCACGCCGGACTGGTTGCTGACCACCCCGACCCGCACGCCGCGGGCGCGCAGCGCGTCCAGCGCCGCCTTCGCGCCGTCCACCGGCCTCACCAGCGCCGGGTCCCCGTTGTAGGGGTAGTCGCGGACCAGCGTGCCGTCGCGGTCGAAGAGCACGAGGTCGGGCAGCCCGCGCCACGGCCGGACGCCGACGTGCCGCACGACGCCCCGCAGCCAGTGCCACGTCGCCAGGGGCGGGATGACGGCGCTGGTGGCGAGCATCGTGCGCACCTCATCGCGGGTGCGCGGCCCGGGCGCGATGCGGCGCCAGGCGAACTCCGCGGTGCCGGCGGCCCAGGCGCCGGCCGCGGCGAGGGCGGCCCGGGGCCGGCCGCTGAGCGCGAGGCCCGCGGCGGCGACCGCGGCGGCGGTGACGGCGGTGTGCTGGGGGCGGCGGCCGAGCGGGGCGTTCGCCCGGTGCGGAGCGCGCCAGCCCGGCCCGTGCAGCCGCCGCATGAGGACGTCGTCGGCGTTGCCGGCCTGCACGCGGGCGCTCACCCAGCGGTCGGTGGGGCGCACCGGGTGGGTGATCCACCGCTCCCCGCGGACCAGGCGCGCGCCGGTGGCCGTGATCCGCAGCGCCAGGTCGGAGTCCTCGCGGAAGGCGCGGGGGAAGCGCTCGTCGAAGCCGCCGACAGCGGAGAGCGCGGCCCGGCGGTAGGCCAGGTCGGCGGTGATCCAGGAGCTCGTGGCCAGGCCGGCGGTGCCGCCGCTCCCAGTCGGTGGGCGGGCGGTCCTCCGGCAGCGGGACGCGCACCCGGCCCTGGCTGCCGGCGACGTCGGCCGGCAGCTCGGCGAGATCGCGGTCCAGCGCGGCGTACCAGTCGGGATCGGGGACGACGTCGTCGTCGAGGAACGCGATCCACGGGGTGCGCGCGGTGCGCCAGCCGAGGTTGCGGGCGCGGGCGGGGCCCCCGCCCCCGGTGCGGACCACGCGGACCGGCGGGAGGCCGGGGCGCTCGGGCGCCAGCGGCGGTCCGGCGGGGCGGTCGTCGACCAGCACCAGCTCGGCCGGGCGCGGGCCGGAGGCGGTGGCGAGCGCGTCCAGGAGCACGTCGAGCGAGGGCCGCCCGACCGTGGGCACGACCACGGTGCACTCCGCGAGCATGACCGGGGCGGTGCCCGGACCGGTCAGCGCAGAAACACTACGGGCTCGAAGCGTTCCGGTTCTCGGCGGTGCGCACGCCGCCCCCGTCAGACCGCGCCGGGTACCAGCGGGACGACGTCGTCGGCGAAGGAGAGCCGGGCGCCGGTGCGCTCCTGGAGCTCGTCACGGCCCAGGCCCTCGACCACCTCGCGCACGAGCAGCCCCCCGGGCACGACGTCGATGACCGCCAGGTCGGTGTAGATCCGGTC
Organism: Blastococcus sp. TML/C7B; assembly: GCF_016612845.1. Lineage (NCBI taxonomy): Bacteria > Bacillati > Actinomycetota > Actinomycetes > Geodermatophilales > Geodermatophilaceae > Blastococcus > Blastococcus sp. TML/C7B. The sequence goes on from NZ_JAEOAA010000001.1 coordinate 655,167, forward strand.
GACCACGGCCGCCGCGGTGAGCGGGTACGTGCACAGCGGCAGGATCTTGGGCCGGCCGTCCTTGGTGGTGTGCGTCATCAGCACCAGCACCCGCTTGGCGCCGACGGCGAGGTCCATGGCGCCGCCGACCGCCGGCGGGTGGCCGACGTCGTCGGTCGCCCAGTTGGCCAGGTCGCCCTTCTCCGAGACCTGGAACCCGCCGAGCACGGTGACGTCGATGTGCCCACCGCGCATCATCATGAACGAGTCGGTGTGGTGGAAGAACGAGCCGCCGGGCACCAGGGTGACCGGCTGCTTGCCGGCGTTGATCAGCTCGGGGTCGCCTTCACCGGGCGCGGGCGCCGGCCCCATCCCGAGGATGCCGTTCTCCGAGTGGTAGACGATCTCCTTCTCGGGCGAGACGACCTGGCCCACCAGCGTGGGCATGCCGATGCCGAGGTTGACGTAGGCGCCGCTGGGGATGTCGCGGGCCACGCGCCGGGCCATGTCGGTGAGCGCGAGCCGGCTCATGCGGGGACCTCCACGACGCGGTCGACGAAGATGCCGGGGGTCACGACGCACTCCGGGTCGAGGTCGCCGAGCTCGACGAACTCGCGCACCTGGACGACGGTCAGCGCCGCCGCGGTGGCCATCGTCGGGCCGAAGTTCCTGGCCGCCGTCGAGTAGACGAGGTTGCCCCAGCGATCCGCCTTGCGCGCCTTGATCAGCGCGACGTCCCCGTGCAGCGGCTCCTCGAAGACGTGCCGCCGGCCGTTGATGACCCGCACCTCCTTGCCCTCGGCGAGCAGCGAGTCCGCGCCCGCGGGGGTGAAGAAGCCGCCCAGGCCGGCGCCGGCGGCGCGCATCCGCTCGCTGTGAGCGTCCCCTGCGGGACGAGCTCCAGCTCGATCTCGCCCGCGCGGTAGCGCTCCTCGAACCACACCGAGCCGCTGGACCTCGGGTAGGAGCAGATGATCTTGCGCACCCGGCGCTCGCGCAGCAGGGCGGCGACGTCGGTCTCCCCGCTGCCGGCGTTGTTGGTCACCAGCGTCAGGTCGCGGGCGCCCTCGTTGAGCAGGGCGTGCACCAGCTCCACCGGGATCCCGGAGTTGCCGAACCCGCCGACGAGCACCGTCGCGCCGTCGGCGATCCCGGCGACCGCCTCGGTCAGCGACCCGACCCGCTTGTCGATCACTGGCTCCCCGTCCGCTGGTGTCCTCCGGCCTCCCCACTCTGCCCCAGGTGCCCAGCGGTCGCGGCTCAGGGGCGGTCGATGTCGACCCGTGTGCTGCCACCGCCGTCCCGCTCGCCGGGGCCGACCTCCCGCGTCGCGTCGTCGTGGTCCGACTCAGGGGTCCACGAGGTCCCCTCGGACTCGGGCGCCCGGGGTGTCCTGACCCGGCGCCGCGGACTCGAGCTGGTCGGCGTACAGCGCCGCCGGCCGGCCCCGGCGCTGCCGCCGGATCCCGCGCACCGTGCTGTAGATGACCACCGCCGCCATGAGCGCGAAGATCGTGCCCGAGAGCGGCCGGGTGATGAAGATGTCGAACTCCCCTCCGGAGAGCAGCATCGACTGGCGGAACGCCCGCTCGAGGATCGAGCCGAGCACGAACGCCAGCACGAGCGGCCCGGGCTCGAACCCGGTCTTCTTCATCAGCCAGCCGACGACGCCGAACACCAGCACGACCCACATGTCGAACGGGTCGTTGTTGACCGAGAAGACTCCGGCCATCGTGATCAGCAGCGCGAAGGCGGCGAGGATGCCCGCCCGCACGCGCAGCAGCTGCACGAAGACGCCCACCAGCGGCACGTTGAGCGCCAACAGCATCAGGTTGCCGATGAACATCGAGGCGATGACGCCCCAGAAGATGTCCGGGTTCTGGTCGATCAGCTGCGGGCCGGGGGTGATGCCCTGGATGAGCAGCGCGCCGTAGATCAGCGCCAGCACGACGTTCGCCGGGATGCCCAGGGTCAGCAGCGGCACGAACGCCGAGGTGGAGGACGCGTTGTTCGCCGTCTCCGGCCCCGCGACGCCCTCGATGGCGCCCTTGCCGAACCGTGTCGGGTCCTTGGCGCGGCGCTTCTCCAGCGCGTAGGAGGCCAGCGAGGAGATGACCCCGCCACCGCCCGGCAGCACGCCCAGCACGAAGCCGAGCACCGAACCGCGCCCGATGGCGCCGGAGGAGTCGCGGAAGTCCCGACGAGAGGGCCAGATGTTCTTGATCCGCGTCTTGATCTGCTCGGCCTTCTCGGTCTGCTCGAGGTTGTAGAGGATCTCCCCCACACCGAACAGGCCCATGGCCACCGCGACGAAGTCCAGTCCGTCGAAGAGCTCCACCTGGTCGAAGGTGAACCGCGTGGTGCCGGTGATCGCGTCCTGGCCGATGGTGGCCAGCAGCAGGCCCAGCGCTGCCATGCACAGGGCCTTCACCGGGTGCTTGGTCCCCAGGTAGGTGACCAGCAGGATGCCGAACGCGGTGAGCGCCACGTACTCCGGAGGGCCGAACTCGACCGCCAGGTCGGCCAGCGGCGGCGCGAGCAGGATCAGCCCGATCACCGAGACGGTGCCGCCGATGAACGAGCCCACCGCCGCGATGCCCAGCGCCGGCCCCGCCCGGCCCTGCATCGCCATCTGGTGCCCGTCGAACACCGTGACCACCGATGCCGCCTCGCCGGGCAGCCGCAGCAGCACCGACGTGATGGTGCCGCCGTACATGGAGCCGTAGTAGATGCCGGCCAACATGATCACCGCCGTCGCCGGCTCGATCTCGTAGGTCAGCGGCAGCAGCAGCGCGATCGTCGCCGTCGGCCCGAGGCCGGGGAGGACGCCGATGACGGTGCCGATCAGCACGCCCAGGAAGACGTACAGGATGTTGATGCGGGTCGAGCGCGACGGAGAAGCCCTCGCCGAGGCCGTCCAGGATGCCCACGTCAGCCTCCCAGCACGATGTCGTCGGGGAAGGGCACGCCGAGGGCCTCGACGAACACCAGGTGGAAGACCACCGCGCCGATCACCGCCAGCGGCAGCGCCCACCTCCACGGCTCCCGGGCGAACAGCCGCAACCAGACCAGCAGCATGAGCACCGCCGGGACGAGGAAGCCGATCTCCTGGAACAACACGATGAACACCGCGAGGCTGACCAGCCCCAGGCCGATGCCGACCGTTCCGCGGGTCCACGGCTCGTAGTCCTCCGGGTCGTCGACGACGAGCAGGACCAGCGCTGTCAGCGCGAGCAGGGTCGCGCAGAGGAACGGCCAGAGGCCGGGCCCGGGCGAGCGGAACTCCCCCAGGGTCAAGTCCCGGGCCATCAGCATCGCGGCGATGCCGAGCAGCAGCAGGACGAGCGGCGCGAGCCGGAACAGGTGCCTGGACATCGAACTCCCGTCGATGGGCGGAACCGCTCGGTCAGTCCCCGAGGATCGGGCCGTAGACGTCGACGATCTCGTCGATGCGCTCCCGGAAGGCGTCGGTGCCGATGAACTCGTCCGGCACGTACTGCTCCCCCAGTTGCTCGACGACGTCGGGCTTCTCGAGGCAGGTGCTGACGGTGTCCTCGAGCGTGCCGACGATCTCGTCGGGCGTCTCGGCCGGGGCGGCCAGGCCGAACACCGAGACGCTGTTGGTCAGCTCCGGGAAGCCGACCTCGGCCAGCGGCGGGGCGTCGATGTAGTCGACCGGCTCGGGCGTGCTGACGGCCAGCGGCACGAACTTGCCGGCGTCGATGTTCTCCAGCACGTCCTGCGAGCTGTTGATGAAGATCGCATCGACGTTGCCACCGGCGAGCGCCGTCGTCATCTCCGCGTTGCCCGTGAACGGCACGAGGGTGAGCTCGGTGTCGTACTCCTCGGCCATCCGCTTGAGCTCCATCGCCTGCGAGGTGGTCGTCCCGGGGACCCCGACGTTGAGGTCGCCGGGGTTCTCCCGGGCCGCCTCGAAGAACGCTTCGGCGTCCGCGTACTCGGAGTCCGGGCCGACGACGAGGGCCGAGGGGATCTGGGTGACCGCGGCGATCGGGACGTAGTCGTCGTTGGTGTAGCCGACGTCGTCGCCCTGCAACGGGTTGGTCGCCGTCGCCGGGACGGCGATCAGGGAGAGCGTGTAGCCGTCCGGGTCGCCGGCCAGCATGGCCTGCATGCCGATCGAACCCGAAGCGCCCTCGCGGTTCTCCACGATGACGGTCTGGCCGAACTCGTCCTCCATGCAGCTCGCGATGGTGCGTGCGGCGAGGTCGGTCGGGCCGGCGGGCGCGTAGGGGACGTAGAGGGTGATGTCGTCGTCGGGGTACGAGGCGGCATCACCCCCGCCGGAGGATCCCCCCTCGTCGTCCCCGCAGGCAGCGAGCAGCAGCAGAGTCGCGGCGGTCAGGGCGGGAGCGGTCGTTCGGGTGGAGCGCACGGTTTCCTCCGGTCGGTGAGCTGGCGGACGGCAGTTCAGCCGAGGATCGGCTCGTGGCCCGCTGGTCGCGGGCGAGTGCACCGGCCGGCGTCACCGCCGGCGAACTCCTCGGGCGGGCCGTCCTGAGGGCGACCGCACGGCCGCCTCCTCCACGTCGTTGTGATCGGGACCACAGCCATGCAAACACAGGTCGTCGGGCCGGGCCCGCCCAGTTGGCAACGAAGCTGCAACGGTCCGGACGGTTCCGTTCCCGGTCGTGGGCGTCGGGTCAGCGCCGGGAACGGGCGGCGGCGGAGACCCGCGCCAGGGCGTCGGTGACGACGGCGGCGTCGTCACCGAGCGGGGTGAGCAGCTGCGCGACCAGCTCGTCGTGGGTGATCGCCGCCTCGGCGACCCGCCGGCGCCCGGCGTCGGTGAGGCGGGCGTGCAGCACCCGCCGGTCGGCGTCCACGCGCTCGCGCCGCACCAGCCCGTCGGCCACCAGCCGGCTCACCGTGCTGGTCACGCCCGGCCGGGAGAGCCCGAGCGCCTCGGCCACCTCGCCCATCGACGCGCGCTCCCCCGGGGCGTCGGCGATCCGGCGCAGCGCCTCGAAGCCGGTCAGCGAGAGGCCGTGCCGGCGGTGCAGAGCGGAGTCGACCCGCCGGGTGATGCGGTCGTGCACCTCCACGACACGGAGCCACGTCCCGGCGGGGCGGGGTGCGGTCCCGGGGGGAACGGCCGGAGCCGGGGGGATCCGCGCGTCCTCGGAGAGGCTCACGCGGGCGTCGTCCCCCGTTCCTCTCCGGCCGAAACCGCGCGCCGGGCGGGTCGGGACTCAGCCGCGCCCGGGTCGCGGCTTCGTCATGGACACCAGCGCGCCGCCGGCGACCGCGAGCGCAGCGGCCGCGGCGAGAAGCGGGACCAGCGGCGGCCCCGCCTCCGCCGGCTCGGTCACCGCGGTGGCGGTCACGTCGAGCGGGACGCCGGCGACGGCGGAGGACGTGGTGCCGACGGCGTCCAGCGAGACCGGGCCCGCCGCCGTCCACGCCGGGATGAGCACCTGGGTGACGACCGCGCCGTCGTCGTCGGCGGTGGCCGAGCCGAGCACCTCGTCGCTGCCGTGCAGCGTGAAGGTCACGAGCTCGCCCGGCTGGTAGCCGTCCACGCGCACCCGGAGCGTGCTGCCGCGCTCGACCGGCGCGGCACCCTCGCGGGCCTCAGCCGGAGGCGCCGGCGGGCGGGGCGCCGTCGTCGGCGCCGGGGTGGACGGGGCCGAGGGGGCAGGCGCGCTCGACGAGGGGGCCGACGGCGACGGGGTCGGTTCCGGGGACGACGAGGGAGGCGGCCTGGGGCCGGTCGTCGTCGGCGGCGCGGGAGCCGGCTCGGCCGGCGTGGTGGGCTCGGCCGGCGTCGGCGGCTCGTCGCCGGGCTCCGGGTCGGGGCTCTCGGTCGCCTGCTCGCAGGCCTCGGCGGTGGGGCGGGTGAAGGTGGCGCCGGCGAGCTCGTCGACGACGTCCGGCCCGGAGCCGTCCTGCGCCGTGTACTCGAGCCGGCCGTCGATGGTCTCGCCCGGGGCGACGTCGCCGGTCCGCAGCACGACGGTCTCGCCGGGCTGCACCACGCCCTCGTCCTCGCCGGCGGGCGCGCGGGTGGTCGCCAGACGGACGGCGTAGGGGGCGGTCCCGCCGACCACCTCGACGACGAGACCGCCGGGCCGGCAGCTGGGTGCGCCGGTCACGCGTGCGTCCGGGACGGCGGGGTCGTCGATCGCTGCGGCGGGGGGCGCGGCCAGGACGCCGATCGCGGTGAGGCCCAGCACGAGCCCGGCGAGCACGGTGGCGAGCGCAGAGGGCGCCGGTCGTGCGGCACCGTGCCGGATGGTCTCGATCGCCCTGCCCCCGCTTCGTGCGTCGTCCCCCCGATGATGAACGAGGTCACGGATCGTCGCCAGGGAGTCACCGGATTCGATGGGCGCGGGCGGCGTGTCCTCCGGTGTGTCCTGCCCGCGCTCCGGCGAGTTGCGTCACGGACGGCAACCCCGCGGTAGATCTCTGCGCCCCGGGGGCCGTGACCAGCAGGGACACGCCCGGGGCCGGGCGATCTCCCCGGCGGGGTTGACGCCGCGCTGTGGCCTGGCTCACAGTTGGTGCGGGCGGGGGAGCCGGCAATGAGTGGCCACCCATCGCTGGGTGGACCGACCAACGCGGCCAGACCGTCAGGACCGGCCCCCCGCCCCTCAGCTCTCCCCGCGGCCGGCGCACGCCCCGCGGGGAGTTCTCCTGCGCGGGATCCCGGCGTCGGCGCGCCCGCGAAGGCGCCCTCGATGTGACGGCTGTGACCCATGGGGCGGGAAGAGTCGACATGTCGACTTTTTCGTGACTCATCAGTACCGCGTGGCTACCGTCTGCCGCGAACCACAGAGGGCAGGAGGGGTCCGGCGCGGACCTCACCGCCGCATCGCCGCGGACGACGCGGCGTCCCCGAACCGTCCGGACCACATCCACGGCATCCGGTTCCGCCTGCAGCAGCGCGGCGACGGCTCGGAGGACGGCGTCTCCGCATGGAGAGGACCCACGGCTCGTGACGACAGCAGCCCCCGCCCGCCCCACCCGCCCGTCCACGACCCCCGCGACGGGCGACCCGGCCTGGCGCGCGGACGCGCGCCGGACCCGCGCCCGCCGGCACCGGACCCGGCTGAACTGCCTGCTGGTGGCGGCCCTCGCGCTGATCGGCGCGGCGGCGTTCCAGATCTCGTCGTCGCCGAGCGCGGAGGACACCGGAACGGCCGTGACGGACGCCGCACGGCACCGCACCTGGAACGGCACCCGCGGCGCGCATCCGCACGCGCCCCGTGCCGGCAGCGTGGCCGCCACCCAGACCACCGCCGCGACCCCGCCTCCCACCGAGGCGAGCGCACCGCCGGCCGTCCCGTCGAGCAGCGCCCCGGCCCCCCGGCCGGCGGCTGCGCCGGCACCGGCGCCCGCCGGCGTGAGCGTCGCCTCCTACGGCGCGCGGGCGGACGGGCGCACCGACGCCGCGCCGGCCATCCGCGCCGCGCTCGCCGCCAACCAGCACGTCCACATCCCGGCCGGGGAGTACCTGCTGGAGACCTTCGAGAGCCCGCGGCAGACCCGGTTGCACGCCGACTTCATGTTCTCGCTGCGCAGCGGGCAGACCGTCACGGCCGACCCCGGCGCCGTCCTCACCTTCGCCGACGGCATCATCCCGGGCTCCCCGACCCTCTGGGGCGGCAACCTGTTCATGATCGACGGCGCGTCGGACGTCACCATCTCCGGCGGCACCTGGGACTTCAACGGCGCGAACAACCTCGTGCCCGCGGGCCGCACGATCACCGGCTACGGCGTCTACACCTACGGCGCCGACCGCGTCACCGTGCGCGACGTGACGATGCAGAACACGCCCGGCCAGAACTACATCGTCATGCAGGGCCGCGGCGACGGCTTCCGCGTGGAGGGCTCGACCTTCGTCAACGGGGGCACGTCACTGGCGGCCAACCGGGAGCAGGTCGACTACTCGGCGATGTACTTCACCGGCTCGAACGTGGTGGTCGACCGGGTCCGCATCACCCACGACCGGCTGCCCTGGTTCTACAGCGGGGGCATCGAGCTGCACGGGACCCGCAACGCGGTGACCAACAGCGTCATCGAGCGCAGCTTCCCCGCCGTCTACATCGGCCCCGACGTCGCCTCCGAGCTCGAGGTCATGGAGGACACGGTCGTCACCGGGAACCAGTTCCTCGAGGTGGGGCGCGCGGTGACCTTCCACGCGCTCGGCACCGGGGCGATCGCCGGCGTCGAGTTCGCCCGCAACACGGTGACGATGACGTCCTTCCCCGGCCTGGGCGCGGGGCGCGGCGTCGACCAGGACGCCCCGCCGGACGGCAACTGGACCTACCACCACATCATCACCGGGCTGGACATCCGCGACAACGACTTCCACGACGCCGACGGGCAGAGCGACTTCGGCATCCGGCTGTCGCAGATCCACAGCGGCACCATCCAGCAGAACCGGTTCCACCAGATGTCTGGCACCGTGTTCCAGCTGGGCGGATCGCCGTGGGACACCCGGAACGTGACCTTCTCGGACAACAGCGCGACCTGGCTGGGCAGCACCGGCGCCCCGGCCATCGCGCTCGGCCTCGACGGCTACCGGGCCGACGGCATCGTGGTGACCCGCAACCGGATCACCCGGACCCAGGCCGAGGGATCGGCGTGCGGCGTCTACTCCGACGGCGTGATCACGTCGTCCAGCGTGACGGGCAACGGCTTCGCAGGCATCGGTCTGCCGATGTGCGGCCCGACGATGGGGAGCCTCGCCTTCGCCCCGTGACGGGCGGGCCCGCGGGGCTCGACCCCGCGGGCTGGACCCCTCGGGCCCTGCACACGAAACGGCGCGCCACCCCCGTCGGGGTGGCGCGCCGTTCGGTGTCTCAACCAGACGTGCACCCGAAGGGATTCGAACCCCTAACCTTCTGATCCGTAGTCAGATGCTCTATCCGTTGAGCTACGGGTGCCGGTGTTCAGTTGTCGTGCGCGGAGGCTCCGGGATTTGAACCCGGGATGGGGATTAACCCAAACCGCATTAGCAGTGCGGCGCCATAGACCGGACTAGGCGAAGCCTCCCGGGGTCCGAGTTCCCTCGTAACCGCCGACGGGAAGACTACCAGCGCCCCGGAGGGGAGTCGTAGCCCGGGGTGGTCGGCCACCCCTCCCGCCCGCGCGACGAGTGCGACGAACTCGTGGCGATCAGCGGCCGATGGCCACGAGTTCGTCGAACTCGGCGCACGGGAGGTGCCGGATCAGGCGGCGACGGGGGTGCGGACGGCGTCGGCCGCGTTGACGGCGGGCCGGCGGCCGGGCACCAGCGTGATGGCGACGGCGGTCGCCGCGCCCAGGGTGGCGAGCGCCAGGCTGCCGCTGACCCCGAACCGGCCCTCGATCAGCGCCCCGCCGACCGCGGCACCGACCGCGGAGGCGCCGACGGTGATGGTCGAGAGCCAGGTGAACGCCTCGGTGGTGGCGTGCGCCGGGGCCATCGAGCCGACCAGGGTGTTCTGCACGGTGAGCGTGGGGGCGATCGCCGTCCCGCCCAGGAAGAGCAGCACCCCCAGCGCCCAGGGGCTGGAGATCCACGCCAGCGGCGCCAGCCCGATCGTGACGCCGAGCAGCAGCAGCCGGTACTGGCGGGGCAGCGACATGCTGAGCACGCGGGCGCCGAACCACAGACCGCCGATCGTCGAGCCGAGCGCCCACAGCGCCAGCAGCAGGCCGGACATGCCGGGGGCACCGATCCCGTCGGCGAACGCCGGGACGGCCACCTCGAGCGCGCCGAAGCCGAGCATCAGGGCCGCGCCGCTGATCAGCAGGCGGGGCATGCCCGGCGTCCGCACGGTCGAGAACATGCCCGACGCCGTCCCCGGTGAGGGCACGTAGGCGCGGGTGGCCGCGGAGGTCGCGATGCCCAGGGAGCCGGCGACGGCGAGCACGCCCGCGACGCCGACGGCCAGCGCCGGCGAGGTGAGGACGGCGAGCGCGGCGACCAGCGAGGGGCCGACGACGAAGACGAGCTCGGTCGCGGTGGCGTCCAGCGCGTAGGCCGTCGGGCGGACGCGCGGGTCGACCCGGGACCACAGCGCGCGCACCGTGCCCGACACCAGCGGGGTGGCCGCGCCGGCACCGGCGGAGGCCGCGACGACGGCCGCGTCGGGAGCGCCACCGAGGACGACGGCGATGAGCAGCGCGAGGAGCAGCGGGTAGGCGGCGGCCTGGGCGAGCAGCACGGGCCGGGGACCGCGGCGGTCGGCGAGCCGGCCGAGGATCGGGGCCATGACGGCGGAGGCGACGCCGAGGGTCGCGGCCGCGAGCCCGGCCACGGCGTAGGAGCCGGTCTGCTGCTGCACCATGAGCAGCAACGCCAGCGGGACCATGGCCGAGGGCAGCCGGCCGGCGAAACCGGCGATCAGCAGCACGGGGGCCGACGGCAGCCGCCAGACAGGGAGGTACGCGCGCACGGGGAAGCTCGTTTTCACTTGCAGGGGAGAGGAATCCGTAGGGGGTCAATGCTCGTTGACCGCCTACGAGCAGCGACGGTAGCACGGATCGGTAGGGAGCCACATGGATTACGACACCTACGGGTCGACGGCGGTCGAGCTGGCGATCGAGCTGGCCAACACCGACCGCAGCGACCCGGAGTGGGCGCCTGCCTTCCTGGGCTCCCACGACGAGTGGTTCACCCCGGGCACGGCGCTCGAGCTCTCGCCCGGCGAGACGCAGAAGGCCGCCTCGGCCGCCGCTCTCGTGCGCGCCGTCGCGCTGGCCGAGACGCAGGACGACGTCCTCGGACGGCTCAACGAGCTGCTGGCGATGGCGCGACCACGGCCGTACGCCACCGACCACGACGGCGAGCTGCACCTGCACTACGCGCGCCCCGACGCCCCGGCGCTCGAGCAGCTGACGACCACGGTGGCGATGGGCCTGTCGCAGGTGGTCGTGCAGCACGGGTGGCGGCGCCTGGGCGTCTGCGCGGCCGAGAACTGCGACGACGTCTACGTCGACACCTCGCGCAACGCCAGCCGGCGCTACTGCTCCAACACCTGCGCGAGCCGCTCCACGGTCGCCGCCTACCGGGCCCGCCAGAAGACCGACTGACCCGCGGTCGCGGCCGGTCCGATTCCGGAACCTTTCCGGCCGTGCCGCCGTCCGAACTGCGCAGGAAACCGCTGGTCAGCGCCCCGCTGTCACCCGAACGGGTGAACGTCGGTGGAGTCGGTACAGCCAGTGCCGGACGACGCCGAATTCCCGGGGCATGAGCAGGTTCACGACCACGACGGCGATGCCCTACGCGCACCTCGCCGGAGCGACCTCGGTGCTGCGCGCCGAGCTGAACCGCCAGATCGCCGCCGACGGCGAGTACGCCGGCGCCGACTGGTCGACCCTCCGCGTCATCGGGCCGGTCGAGGTCTTCGGCCCGCGCGGCGCGCTGGAGTACGAGTACCGCGGGTCGGTGGAGCCCCGCCGCCTCGCGCCGCTCCCCAACCGGCTGGCGCGCAGCCGCTGAGCTCCCTCCGGAGCTCGTCCTCCCTCCCCGCCGGGCGTCCTCCCTCACCGCACACCACGAGGGAGGACACGCCACGATCAGGTTCCCTGATCCCAGCGGGGTCACGGGGGCCGCACCGCGCAGAGCGGATGACGCGCCCGGGGCACGGCTGAACTAGCGTCCGGGCGTGCCTACCGCGCGCGACCTGGACGCCCGCCTGCACGCGCTGGTCGGCGGGCTGCCCCACTCCCCCGCCGACCGCTGGCTGCGGCGGCTCACGCACGCGGCCGACCACGGCCGGCTCTGGCTGGCCATCGGCGGGCTGCTCGCGCTCCGCCGCGGCTCGCTGCGCCGGGGTGCCCTGCGCGGACTCGGCTCGCTGGCGATCTCCAGCACGGTGGTCAACGCCGTCCTCAAGACGCTGTTCCGGCGCCGCCGGCCCGACCCTGATCGTCCTGCGCGCCGAGCGGCTGCTGCGCCGCTCGCCGACCTCGTCGTCCTTCCCGAGCGGGCACTCCGCGTCGGCGGCGGCCTTCGTCACCGGCATGGCGATGGAGTCGCTGCCGGTGGGCGCCGCGCTCGCGCCGCTGGGGCTGGCCGTCGGCTACTCCCGCGTGCACGTGGGGGTGCACTACCCGGGGGACGTCGTCGCCGGGTTCGCCGTCGGCGCGGGAGTCGCCGCGGCGACGCAGCACTGGTGGCGGGTGCGGCCGACCGAGCCGGCCCGGGTGCGACCGGCGTCGCACGCACCGGCCCTCCCCGGGGGCGAGGGGCTCGCCGTCGCGGTCAACCCGCGCTCGGGCCCGGACGACTACGACCCCGCCGCGGACATCGCCCGCCTGCTCCCCCGCGCGCAGGTGTTCGAGACGACCGAGGAGGCCGGCGTCGACGAGCTGCTGCGGACGGCGGCCCGCGAGGGCGCCCGCGCCCTCGGCGTCGCGGGCGGCCGACGGCAGCGTCGCCGCGGCCGCCGCGGTGGCGCTGGAGCACGGCCTCCCGCTGGCGGTCATCCCCGCCGGCACCCTCAACCACTTCGCCCGCGACGTCGGCCTGCTGGCCCCGCAGGACGCCATCGACGCGGTGCTGGCCGGGGAGGGGGTGAGCGTCGACGTCGCCGAGGTGAACGGGACGCCGTTCCTCAACACCTCGAGCATCGGCGCCTACCCGGAGATGGTGCGCCGCCGCGATCGGCTGTCCGGGACGCTCGGCAAGTGGCTGGCGCTCAGCGTGGCCGCCGCCCAGGTGCTGCGCACGGGGACGCCCGTCGAGCTCGACGTCGACGGACGGCGGCTGCGGGTGTGGATCCTCTTCGTCGGCAACGGCGCCTACACCCCGCGCGGGCTGGCACCGGCCTGGCGCCCGCGGCTCGAGGACGGCGTCCTCGACGTCCAGTACCTGCGCGCGGACCTGCGCTTCGGCCGCACCCGCGCGGTGCTGTCCACGCTGCTGGGCGTCAGCGAGCGCAGCCGCAGCTACGGCGGGTTCCAGGCGCGCGAGCTGACGGTGGTCTCGCGCTCCGGCCCGCAGCGGGTGGCCTACGACGGCGAGATGGGCGCCCCGGCCACCGAGTTCCGCTTCCGCAAGCGCGCGACCCTGACCGTCTACTGCTGCCGCGGCTCCTGACCCCCACCCCCGGCGAGATCGGCGATCTCGCACGCCACGAGGGCCCCTTCCGTGCGAGATCGGCGATCTCGACGGGGACGGACGGGGTGCGCCCCGCGTCGAAGGGCGCGCCGCGCCGGTGATCACTACGGTCGGGTGCGGGGATTGCCCGGGCCGCGCACCGGGCAGTGCACGACCCGACGACCCACCGAGGTACAGAGGGAAAGAGGTCACCATGCTGGTCCGCCGGATCGCCCGGCCCCTGCTCGCCGCCCCGTTCGTGTACGGCGGCATCAGCACCCTGCGCAAGCCGCAGGACCGCGTGCCGGGCGCCCGCCCCGTGGTCGAGAAGCTCGCGGACGCCGCCGACAAGCAGCTCCCGGTCGAGGTGCCCAAGGACGTCGAGCAGTGGGTGAAGGTCGACGCCGCCGTCAAGGTGGCCGCCGGCTCGCTGTTCGCGCTCAACAAGATGCCGCGGCTGACCGCGCTGGTGCTGTCGGCCTCGATCGTGCCGACGACGCTGGCCGGGCACCGCTTCTGGGAGCACGACGACCCGACCGAGCGCTTCGGGCAGATCTCGAACTTCCTGAAGAACGCCGGCATCCTCGGCGGGCTGCTGCTGGCCGCCGTCGACACCGAGGGCAGGCCGTCGGTCGGCTACCGCGCCCGCAGGAGCGCCCGGGCCGCCGCCGCTGCCACCGAGCACGGGTTCGAGAAGGCCTCCAAGCGCGCCGCCAAGGCGCAGAAGAAGGCCGAGAAGAAGCTGAAGAAGGCGCGGCGCTGACCAGCCCGCTCCCGCCCGCGGCCGCGCTCCGGAGGATCGCCTTCCTCCTGGAGCGCGCCCGGCGAGCCCAGCTACCGGGTGCAGGCGTTCCGCACCGCGGCCGCCGTCGTCGACGGCCTCGGCGAGGAGCAGCTGGACCTGAAGATCCGCACCGGCACGCTCAAGGACCTCAAGGGCGTGGGCCCCAAGACCGCCGCCGTCGTCGTGCAGGCGCACAAGGGGCAGGTGCCCGAGTACCTGGCGAAGCTCGAGCAGGACCTGGCCGAGCTCGTCCCGCTGGCCGACGACGTCGCAGAGTTCCGCGCCGCTCTCAAGGGCGACCTGCACCTGCACTCGGACTGGTCCGACGGCGGCAGCCCGATCCGCGAGATGGCCGAGGCCGCGATCGCGCTGGGCCACGAGTACATGGCGCTGACCGACCACTCCCCCCGGCTGACCGTCGCCAACGGCCTCACCCCGGCGCGGCTGGAGAAGCAGCTCGACGAGGTCGCCGCGCTCAACGACGAGCTCGCGCCCTTCCGCATCCTCACCGGCATCGAGTGCGACATCAACGCCGATGGCAGCCTGGACCAGACCGACGAGTTGCTCGGCCGGCTGGACGTCGTCGTCGCCAGCGTGCACTCCGACCTCCGCGCGGCGAGCGCCCAGATGACCGGGCGGATGCTCACCGCCGTCGCCAACCCCCACACCGACGTCCTCGGGCACTGCACCGGGCGGCTGGTCATCGGCCGCCGGCAGCGCAACGGCGAGCAGAAGCCGCGCCCGGAGAGCACGTTCGACGCCGAGGCCGTCTTCGCCGCCTGCGTCGAGTTCGGCACCGCCGTCGAGATCAACTCCCGTCCGGAGCGGCTGGACCCGCCCCGGCGGCTGCTCACCCTGGCCGCCGAGCTCGGCTGCGAGTTCGCGATCGACACCGACGCGCACGCGCCGGGCCAGCTGGACTGGCAGTCCAACGGCGTCGAGCGCGCGATCGAGTGCGGCGTCGCGCCCGACCGGGTGATCAACACCAAGGACGCCGACGCGTTGCTGGCCTGGACGGCGTGACGGCTCCGGCTTCACCCACGGCCACGTCCTGATCACGCACGGGTGAGGAGATCGGCGTGCCACGCCGAACCGGAACCCTCCGTGCGCACTCCGATTGCCCTGCCGCGCCCCCGTCCGCTGTGCTGCGCCGGATCCGACCCCGGCTCGCTCGCAAGGAGGACAGGTGGCTCTCTCGACGGTGACGTGGAAGCTCTCCCGCGCTGGACAACGACTGGCGGCCGCGCGGCGGAACGGGCTGCGCGGCATCCCCGTCGAGGCCGCCCGGCTCACCAAGGAGTTCGCCCGTGCGCCCCTCGCGCTCGCGGCCGAGTACGTCTTCGACGTGCGCCGCGGGGTGCGGACCCGCGGCTTCGTGCGCAACGAGAGCGCGCTCTCCCGGCTGTCCGTGGGCGGCGACGGCAACTACTACCAGCCGATCGGGCTGTCCCCGCTGCGCCGTCTGGTGGCCACCATCCCCGTGGACCCGGCCGCCGCGACGTTCGTGGACCTGGGAGCGGGACGTGGGCGGGCGGTCCTCCTCGCCGCCGAGCTCGGCTTCGGGCGCGTGCTCGGCATCGAGCTCGACCCGGACCTGGCGGCCGAGGGTGCCGAGAACGTCCGCCGCTGGCGGGCCGGGCGGCGCGGCCGGCACTCCGCCGGCCAGGTCGTCGACGTCGTGCCGGGGGACGCGGCCGGCTTCACACCCCCGGAGGGGCCCCTCGTCATCGCCCTGTTCAACTCGTTCGGCGCGACCACGCTCAAGCTGCTGCTGGCCCGCCTCTGCGAGGAGCAGCGCGAGGACGCCGCCCCGCTCTTCTTCGCCTACATCAACCCCGTGCACGAGGGCACCTTCGAGGAGTTCCCCCGCCTGGTCCCGCACTCGCGCGCACCGGGGTGGACGGTGTTCCGGCTCGCCCCGGAGTCCCCGAGGCCATGAGCAGGGCCGACGGGACGACGCGGTGCGCGGCGTGGCTGGCGGCACGGGGCGCTCACCAACAGTGATGCCCACGCCACCAGCGGAACGACTCCGCGCCGAAGCGGTTGACGCACCCCCGGCCCGGCCCGTAAGCCAGCACGGTGAGCACCGTGGTCGCGGGGCACAGCGTGAGGGAACCCGACGGGTTCCCCCACGCCGGTGGCGGCCGCGCGGTTCCCCGGCACCGCCTCCTGCTCCTCGGACTCCTCGCCGTGGGGATCTGGGCGCTGCTGGCGCTGGCCGGCCGGCCGGCCCTGGCCGACTCCGCGGATCCCCCCGGCGTCGAGCCCGCAGGTGCGACGGTCGGCGCGGCCCAGTCCGCGGATCCCGGCCACGCCGGAACCGACGAGGACCACTCGCTCCCGCCCCGGCACACGCCCCACACCGCTCCGCCGGCGCCCGCACTGCTCGCGCCGGTCCCCGAGTCCGCAACGCAGCCGCCGGACGAGGCGCTCCCGGCGACGAGCGAGCCGGCCGAGGAGCCGTCGGACCCGGAACCGGCACCGATCCCCACGAGCGCCGGGTCCGACGAGCCCGTGGCCGAGCCCGCGGCCGAGCCCGTGGCCGAGCCCGCGCCTGAACCGGCGCCGGTCGCGGCGTCCGAGCCTCCGCCCGCGCAGCCGTCGTCGACCCCCGCGAGCGGTTCGGTGCCGGTGACCAGCGTCCCGGCCACCAGCCCGTCCACGGCGCCGGCGCCGGGGCCGGCCCCGGCCCCGACGACGACCACGACCGCCGCCACAGCCACGACCACCGCGACCGGCACCGGCACCGCCACCACCGGCACCGGAGCGGTGACGGGCAGGTGCCCGGCGGGCGGGCCGACGTCCGCCGCAACCGCGTCGACCACCGGTTCGAGCACCGTCCCCGCCCCGACCACGGCGACCACGACCACGACCACCACCACGGCCACGGCGCCGGTCCTCGGAGCAGCCACCGCCCCCGACCCGGCGGAGCCCGTCGCTGCGCCGCCGGGGTGCGCGCCGCCGACCGAGAGCTCCTCCTCGCAGCCGACCCCCGCCGCCTTGCCGGCCGGAACGGGTTCGGCAGCGCTCCCGGCGGTCAGCCCCGGCCCCGGTTCCGGCTCCGCTGGTCGGGCTCACGAACGCGCAGGCGCCCGCTCTCCCCACCACCGCGGACGCCTCCGGGCACGTGTCCGGCCCGCCGTGCCTCGGCGCTCAGGCAGACGTCTCCTCGAGCTACCGCGGCCCGGCCGGCGAACGTCGCCAGGCCGTGCCGAGCAGCGGCACGTCCTCACCGGCCGGGGGCGCCGACGCGCGACCGGCCACCGGCGCGGCGCATCCGGCCGTCGCCGCACCCGCCCTCCCGCTCCCCGCTCCACCGGCACCGTCGCCCGCCGCACCTCCTCCGGCGCTGCCCCCTGCCCCCGCCTCGACGTCGTCGGGCGCCGGGTGCGGCCCCGCGGGACCGACGCGCGCGGACCCCGGTGCCGAGCCGGCCGCGCTGATCGCGACCACGACCGAGGTGACGGTCCTGCAGCTCCGGACGGGCCTGCCCGTGGACCTCGGCTCCGTCCTCCCCGCGGACGAGGACCGGGACGTCCGGCCCGACTAACCTGAGGTCCACGGCGCCCCGACGCATGCCCGGCGCCGTTCGACGGGACGGCCCCGAGGTCGCCCGTACCGGGTCCGGCTCTGCCACGCCCTGGCACCCGAAGCCCTGGCACCCGGTACCCCGTCGCCCATGCACCGCCACGCCGCGACGGCAGTGATCCCGCGCCGTCCGCCCTCCACCCAGCACGCTTCGCTCAGCCCGGCGCGATCCGCACAGGAGGCCGCAGCCATGTCACTAGCGCCTGCCAGCCGATACGACCACCCGACGACCCCGCACCACCGCATCAAGGCAGCGGTGGACCGGACGGGCGCCGCCGTCCTGCTCGTCCTCGCCCTGCCGTGGCTGGGGCTCATCGCGCTGGCCATCTGGGCCGAGGACGCCGGCCCCGTGCTGCGCCGCGAGCGCCGGCTGGGCAGGTGGGGGCGGGAGTTCTCGCTGCTCCGGTTCCGGACCACGACCTCCGGCGGGCGGCAGGACGGACAGGTCACGCGCGTCGGCGCGGTCCTCCGGCGCTACGCGGTCGAGGGGCTGCCGCAGCTGATCAACGTGCTCCGGGGGGATCTGTCCTTCATCGGTCCGCGGCCACCGGCACCCGGGGTGCGCTCGGGAGAGTGGCCCAGCTGCGGCCCGAGCATGCGACCCGGTCTCACCGCTCCCTGGGATCACCGCGGGGCGCCCCGGTCGACCGAGGAGGCGTCGCGCGAGCTGGAGCGCTACCTCGGCAGCTGGTCCCTGCGGTCGGACCTGACCATCCTGTGGCGCTGGCTGCGGAACGGCTCCGCGCGGCCGGGAACCGCCTAGCCCGCGCCCGCCGGCTGCGTCGCCCCGGTCAGGCGGGCTGGTCGGGGCCGGGCCGCCGTGGCCCCTCGTCCCGGGGATCCGTGCCCCGGTCCGCGTCGGCGTCCGCGTCGGCGCACCACTGGTCGACACCGCGCCGGAGCTCGTCCTCCCAGCGCCAGAGCTCACCCCAGCGGTCGAGCTCCTCGTCGTCCACGAGCGGGCTCCCCGGTTCGGGTGCGAAGGGGCCGACCTCCCCGAGCCCGCCGGGTGACCGCGTGGCCAGATCCGCCCGGGAGAGCGCCACCAGCCTGGCCCGGGCGCCCCGTTCCTCGGCCAGGTCGCCCGCGCGCAGCGCACGGCCGATGACCAGGCACAGGGCGGCCGTCAGCGCGAGCCACACGAGCCCGACCATCAGCATCTGGACCATGGGTCCTTCTTCGTCCGCGACGTACCCGTAGCCCTACCCGCGGGCCAGCCGGCGACGGCTCCGGACATCGTCTACCCCACGTCGGCGGGCGACAACCCGGACCGGCACGGGCGGCTGCGTCGACTTCGGGCAGCGACGTGGCGCGGACCGAGAGTCAGCGTTCGGCGGGGACGTCGGGAGCGACCGGGTCCTGGGGCGTGCGCGCCTCCGCGCCCGCTCCGGGCGTCCCCTCTCCGGGTGTCTCGTCCCCGGGCGTCTCCTCCCCGCGCGGTTCCTCCGCGCGGTCGGCGCGGCGCAGCACACGGCCGATCACGAGGCCGGCGCCCACGAGGAGGATGGGCCAGGCCAGCGCGACGACGTGCACCGTGCTCATCCGTGCGTCCCCGTTCCCGCCGTGCCTGGCCCCGGCCTGATGCAGCACGGGGTGGCACCCCGACGCTACAGAGCGTGAGCGGACCCCTGCACGTCGGGCGTCACGGCTGGACGGACAGCTCTCCTCCGCGGGGACCGCAGGTGACCCGCTCGGCGTCGTCGAAGTCGTTGCCGCGCAGGGAGATGCCGCTGACCGTGGCGCCGTCGCTCCAGTTGGCGTGCACGGCGCAGGCCCGCGACTGGGGCCAGTGCAGGTCGAGGCGGTTGCCGGAGACCACGATGTCGCGGGCGTCGAACGCATCCTTCGGCGGTGAGGTCGAGCTGCCGTCGAGCGAGAGGGCGATCGCCGGCGCGCCCTCGGCGCTGCGCCACCCGATGTCGTTGTCCGCGATGAGCACGTTCTTCGTGTCCCACGGCGAGCTGTTCAGCGCGATCACGGTGCCGGCTATGTCGTCGAACCGGTTGCCCTCGATGGTGGCGGAGTGCACCTGGGACAGCCGCACGATCGCGTCGGACCGGCTCCCGTCGGCCTGGAAGCGGTTCTCACCGATCGTCAGGCCGGTGATGATGTGGTGGTAGGTCCACCTGCCGTCCGGGGGCATGTCCTGGTCGATCCCGCGGGTCGGCTCCCCCTCGAACCCGGCGAAGTCGGCCAGCCGGAAGAGGTTGCCGGTGATGCTCACGTCGTCGATCGCGCCGGTCCCGCCGGCGTTGAACACCACCCCGCGCCCGACGTCGAGGAACTGGTTGGCCTCGACGGTGATGCCGTCCTGCAACGCGAGGTCGCTGTACACGTCGGGGCCGATGTAGACGGCCGGCCAGCTGTCGCTGATGCGGCTGTTCGTCAGCGACTGCCGGGGCCCGTGCAGCTCGACGCCCCCGCTGTAGGTGAAGGGCTGCTGGTCGTGCTCGACCGTGATGCCGTCGACCACGACGTCGGTACCGGTGAAGTAGAGCGCGGAGAAGTCGATCTGGTCCTCGTTGCCCGGGATCGAGGTGCCGCCGTTGCGGAAGGTCGAGTCCCGGACCTCGAAGCCCGAGCCGCCGCCCTGGGCCACGACGTAGTTCTGGCCGGGGGTGTCGACCATGGTCACGTCCTGCACGGTGACCTGGTCGGCGCCGAAGGTGTACAGCCCGTAGGCGGTGATCGTCCGCCCCGCCGGGACCAGGTTGCCGGGGCCGTTGAGGTCGAGGGTGAAGCCCGAGAGGGTCACGTCCCGGGTGCCCTCCGCGAGGAACACGTTCCCGCCCCACTCCGCGGACGAGTCGGCGATCACGCCGTCGGCCATGCGGAGGACCGCACCCGGGTCGGCGGTGACCGTCTGGCCGTCGCGCAGCCGGAACACGAAATCGGCATCGATCACCGTCGTCCGCGGGGTCGCGTAGCTCCCGAGCAGGTAGGTGCCGGCGCTCAGGTGCACCGCGTCGGCGCTCTCCAGGGCCTGCCGGATCGCCGGGGCGTCGTCGGTGACGCCGTCCCCGGTCGCGCCGAAGTCCCGGACGTCGACGGCGCCCGGCGGAACGCCCCCGCCCTCGGCCGCCGGCGGGGCCTCCTGCCCCGGGCCGGCCGGTGCCCCGTCGCCGCCCGTGGCGACGACGGCCCAGATGATCCCGAGCCCGGCGACCAGAGCGAGGCCGAGCGCCCAGAGCGTGCGCCACCGCCGGCGCGGCACCGAGCCCGGTGGGGCCGGGGGCTCCGGCCGGTCCTCGGCCACCGGCGCCTCGGCCGGCGGGCTGTCGCTCTCGGCGTTCAGGGCTCGACCTCCCCCGCGGCGCCGGCGCGGTCGGTCGGGCGAGGGGGCTCCGGGGCGGCCGGGAGGTGGAGCGCTCGCAGGAAGTCGTCCTGCCAGGCCGCGAAGCTGTAGTGCTCCGCCACCGCTCTGCGGGCCGCGTCGCCGCGGGCGCGGCGGGCCCCGCCTCCGGTTCGGAGAGCAGCGCGAGCACCGCATCCACCCAGGAGCCGGTGTCGGTGGCGGGTAGGCCGTGCAGCTGCTCGAGGACCCGGGCGTTCACCCCCACCGGCGAGGCCACCGACGGCAGGCCCGCCGCCCCGTACTGCAGGAGCTTGTAGGCGCATTTGCCCCGCGACCAGGCGGTGTCGGGCAGCGGCATGAGACCGCAGTCCGCGGCGGCGATGAGCCGGTCGGTGCGCGGGCCGTCCCACGTCACCCGGTCGGTCATGGCCTCCAGCTCGCCGAGCGGCCGGCTGCCCGCGCTGATGACGGTCAGCCGGGCGCCGGTCGCGCGGTGGACCTGCAGCAGCGCCGGCGCCACCTCGTCCAGGTAGGGCTCCGTGGACGGCGATCCGAGCCACAGCAGCCGGGGCACCTCCCCGACGGCGTAGTCCTCCTTGACCGGGTAGTCGTCGGGGTCCACGCAGCTGGGGATCACCGTCACGTTCGGGTTCAGCCGGGAAGCGGCCTCGGCCAGGAGGTCGTTGCCCGCGACGACGAGATCCGCCCCGCGGACCGCCGTCGACCAGCCGGCCGCCTCGCCGAACACGCGGTGGACGCCGCCGCGCCGGTCGTCGTGGAGGGCGTCGTCGAAGTCGTACACCCCCCAGCCCGCCCGCTGCATGAGCCCGGCCTCGATGCGCCCCCGGGTGAACGGCCCCATCGAGCGGGAGATGAGCACCCGGTCCGGGGGCGCCGCGGAGCGCAGCGAACGGAGGTGCCGCTCGGCCCGGAGCACGGCGAGCGGGTCGCGCAGCAGCGTCCCGGGCCGGACGTTCGCAGCGCCGAGGTAGTCGTGCACCTCGGCGTCGAGGTCCAGGAACCGCAGCCAGTCGAGCACCCGCACCCGCGTGCTCGCCCCGGCAGGGCCGTAGGAGGTCCCCACCACGAGCCGGCGGCCGGTCATGGAGTCACTGTAGGTGCGGAACGGCGCAGCAGGACGCGGTCCGGCCGCCGTTCACCCGACCGGCGAGGAGGAACGGCAGGTGCGCCCCGCTCACCCGCAGTCCACGTCCGCGGTGAAGTCGATGGTCACCACCCGGTTCAGCGCGGCCGCGGCCGGGTCGAGCCTCCCTGCCGCGTCCCGGTCGGGGACGTAGTCCTCGGAGGAGCTCCCGAAGCCCAGCACCCGCAGGTTGTCGACGTCCACACCGAGCTCGATCAGCACGTTGGCCACCTGCTGCGCCCGCTCATGGCTCAGCGTGACGACGCGCTCGGGATCGCCGACGGCGGGGTGGAAGCCGAACACCTCGCCGATGATCTGCCGCTCCTGCATCTGCCGGGCGAACGGGCCCAGGACCTCGATCACCCGCGCGCGGTCCAGGAACTCGATCTCGCCCGGGCGGAAGCCCACGTCCCCGCCGCGGAGGACCAGCTGCTGCGGCGAGCAGGACACCCCGGGACCGACGTCGACGGACCGGACGGCCGGCAGCGGGCCCTCGAGCGGTGCGGGGTCCCGGACGTCGTCGAGCTCGACCGCGACCGCGCCGGAGCGGAGGGCGATCGTGGTCCAGAGCTGCTCGACCTGGGTCCGGCGGGCCTCGTCCGGGGGCGCCTGGGGCAGGACCGCCTGGCCCAGGCCCTGGAACACCACGGAGAACCCGTCGAGGGCGGGCAGCAGTCCGGCGTCCGCGAGCGAGTCGGCGACCTCCTTGGGCTCCGCGTCGAGCAGGCCGGGCCGGGTGAGGTCCATCGGCCCGGCGGTGGACAGCCCCGGGTCGAGGACCACGAGGGTGCGGAGGCCGGGACCGGGCGGCACGCTGCGGGCCGCGACGCCCAGCGCGGTGAGCAGGTCGGACTCGGGAGCCTGGGCCCGGACGCCGGAGACCGCGTCGTCGACCCGCTGCCGGTTCTCCGCGCGCTGCTCCGCGCTGCCACCGGCCAGCCGCACCGGCTCGCCCACCGGGGTGGGCGCACCGTCGGCGACCACCACCGACAGCATCGACTGCTGGGCGACCGCCAGATCACGGGCGGCAGCGGCCGCGCCGGTCAGGACCGGGGCGGGCGCACCCGCGTGCCCGCCGACCACCACCGCGAGGACCCCGCTCGGCTCGGCCGCGACGGAGCTCCCCCCGCACCCGGCCAGGCCGGCCGTCACCACCGCGGCGACCAGCACGGCTCCCCACCGGCCGGGGGTCCGGACCCTCATCTGCGCTCCCTCCGCGGCTATGGCTGCGCTCCCGGCGGACCTCGTCGACCGGGTCGGCGCCGGAACATACCCGTGCGCATCGCCCATCGGGAGGTATCGGGCTCTCCAGCGTGCCGGAACCGGACCGTGCGGACCCATTTCCGACCCAGCGCCTGGGCGGATGGTGACTCAGCGCGACGGAAGGGGCTGACGGGGCCGGTGGGCAGAGGTAACTTGTGGCCCTCCACGGCCTGGGCCGGGTGCCGCGGGGCTACCTGGTCGACGGCCGGGCAGGAGATCGCCACGTCGAGCGGGGGCATCGTGACCGGACAGGACGCGCTGGGTGCAGCGCGCTCCCGCTGGTGGCTGCCCGCGCTCGGGATCGTCCTGGGCCTGGTCGCCGCGGGCGTCGTCACCTGGCAGACGACGCCGCTCTACCGGTCCTCCACGCAGGTGTTCGTGGGGCAGACCGGCTCGGCCGCGGCCGCCGACGCCTACGCGGCCGGGCTCTTCGCGCAGCAGCGCGCGCTGTCCTACGCGACCCTCGCCGAGAGCGAGGACGTGCTCCGCGCCGCCGCCGACGGCCTGGGCCTGGACCTGCCCATGGCCGAGCTCACCGAGCGGGTGTCCGCCCGCTCGGTGCCCGAGACGGGCATCATCGAGGTGACCGTCACCGACCCCTCCGCGGCCCGGGCTCAGCAGCTCGCCGACGCCGTCGGTGAGGAGTTCACCGCCGAGGCGACGGCGGTGGAGTCCTCCCGCGGGCGGGTGGGCGCGCCGGTGTCCTTCACGACGATCCGCTCGGCGCCGCGTCCCACCGAGCCGATCTCGCCGGACGCGACCCGCAACCTCTCCTTCGGCGCCCTGGCCGGACTCCTGGCCGGCCTCCTGCTCGTCGCGCTGCCCCCGCGATCGACCCGCACCGTCACGCACAGCGACGACGTGCGCGACTGGTCGGGCACCGAGCTGCTCGCGACGCTGAGCGGCGTCCCCGACACGGCGGCCTTCAGCAGGCTGCGCACCCGTCTCCTCGGCGGTGGCGACGGTCCACCGCCCCGGGTCGTCGTCGTCGCCGCCACCGGGCCCGACGGCCCGCGGCCGGACGTCGCGGCCGGGTTGGCCGAGGCGATCGCCCGCGCCGGCCTGCGGGTCGCCCTCCTCGACGCCCGTCCCCTCCCGGTCGGCACCGCCGTCCCGGAGGGCCCCGGGGACCCGGGCCTCACCGACCTGCTGGCCGGGAAGGCCACGCTGGAGGAGGTGCTGCGCGTCGGCGAGGAGGACCGCCCGGACGTCATCCCCGCCGGCACCGTCGACACCCTGGACGCCAGTGCGGTGCACGCGTCGCCGGCCCTGGCCGGGACGCTGCGCACCCTCACGAGATCCCACGACGTGGTCGTCGTCGACAGCCCGGCGCTGAACCCGGTGCCCGATGCGGCCGTGCTCGGCGCCGCCGCGGACGGCTGCCTCCTCGTCGCCCCCTACCGGCGCACCGGACAGCGGGAACTCGCCGACGCGGCCGCCACGCTCTCCGAGCACGGCGCGCGGCTGCTCGGCGTCGTGCTCGACGGGGTCCCGGCGCGGAGGGCGCGGGCGCTGGGGCTCCGGTACGACTACCCGGTCGACGAGGACAGGCGATCGATGCTCCCCCCGGTCGGCCGGCGCATCGTCGCCGGTGGCGGTTCCCCGACCGACGAGCCGGCGCCGGCCCCCGGGCCGGTGGGAGCCCCGTCGGCGGCAGAGCCAGGGGTCTCGTGAGCAACGAGCCAGGACCGGCCACGGTGGCCGAGGTGGAGGCAGCGCAGCCCGACGCGCCGGAGGTGGCCCCGCCGTCGTCCCGCGTGGGCCGGCTGCTCCAGGGACCGCTCGCGCTGCTCCGCTCCGGCGGGTTCTTCGACCTCCTCGTCGCCCAGATGGCGCCGCTCGCGGTCAGCTTCGGGCTCACCCTCGTCTCCGCGGCCCTCCTCGGGCCGGAGCTGCGCGGTGTCCTCACCTTCCTGATGACCGGCGCCCTGCTCTTCGGCGCGCTGGCCTACGGCAGCCTGCACGTGCCCGTGGTCGAGGCGCTGCGCGCCAAGGACCGCACCGGCCTGCGGCACGGGCTGCGGCTCATGTGGGTGCTGGCCGGGAGCATGACCGCGGTCGGGCTGGTGCTGGTGCTCGTCGGCGGCGCAGCTCGGGACGACGTCCCCTCCACGGTCGGGACGACGGGCTGGGCCCTGGTCGGCGGCGCGATCGTGGTGACGCAGCTGTTCACCGGCCGGGTGCTGCAGGGCCTGGCCCGCAACCGCGAGTACCAGGTCACCATCGTGGTGCAGAGCCTGCTGTACCTGCTGGGCGCCGGGGCGATGCTGCTGGCGACCCGCTCCCCGCTGCCGGTCTTCGCCGCCTGGTACGCGTCGGTGGTCCTCAGCGTGGGCCTCACGTCGGTGCTCCTCCACCGCCACCTGCAGGCCACCGGCCCCTGGCGCTGGAGCGGCAGCCCGTGGCGCGGGTTCCTCCGGTCGGCCACGGCGAACAACATCGGCAGCATCGGCCAGATGGTCATGCTCCGTGCCGACGTCCTCGTCGTGGGCGTGCTGCTCGGCGCGACCGACGCCGGCATCTACGGGCTCGCGCTCTCCCTGACCGAGCTCGCGCTGATCGTCCCCGAGGTGTTCGCCCTCTCCGTGTTCGCCAGTCGCGCCCGGCTGGACGGCCCCCGCTGGCGCGACGAGCTCGACCGCTCCGTCCGGCTCAACGCCGGGCTCGGACTGCTCGCCGCCGTCGCGATCGCCGGCGCGGCCGTCGTCCTCGCGCTCGGGCCGCTGGCCGACTACGACGGGCTGGTCCCGCTGGTGCTCATCGTGCTGCCCGGCGTCTTCGTCGCGGGCTACTCGCGCATCGCGTTGAGCGCGCTCCAGGCGCTCGGCGCCAGCTCGCGGGTGTGGATGTTCGGTGCGCTCGCCGTCGCGCTGTCGATCGGCTACGTGCCCGCGGCCGCGCTCGGCGGCACCCCGGGCGCCGCGGTCATGTCGACGATCGCCTACACCGTGACGGCGGTCTTCCTCCGCAGCAGCCTGCGGTCGGCCCTCCGGGGAGACGTGCGGTGACGCGGACGGCGATGGTGCTCGTGGCCTACCGGTCGGCGGCCTACCTCGAGCAGGGGCTGCCGCCGGTGGTCGCCGACCCGTGCGTCGGCGACGTCGTGGTGGTCGACAACAGCAGCGACCCCGCCACGGCCGAGGTCGTGGCCCGCTTCGGCGACCGGGTGCGCTACATCGACCCGGGCGCCAACCTGGGCTTCGCGACGGCGTGCAACCTGGGCTACCGGGCGACCACCGACCCGGTCGTCACCTTCCTCAACCCCGACGTGCTCCTCGACCGGGGCGTCGGCGAGCTCGTCGCCCGCTGCGCCGCGGAGCGGACGGCCGTCGTCGGCGGCGGTCTCACCTTCGTCCCCGGGGAAGCGGAGCTGGCCAACGCCCGCCGCGCCGTCACGCCGCTCCGCGAGCTGAAGCGCGCCGTCCTCGGCGCCGAGTCCTCGGTCGTCCCCCTGCGGGCCGGCACCTCCGTCATCCCCGTCGAGCAGGTGGACGGCGCGTTCCTCATGGCTCCCCGGCCCTTCCTCGACGCCCTCGGCGGCTTCGACGAGCGGTTCGAGCTGTACTTCGAGGACGTCGACCTGTGCGACCGGGCCCGTGCCGCAGGCCAGGTCCTGCTCGACACCCGGCCCTACGGCACGCACGCCCACGGGGCCAGCTCGCGCACGGTGGCCGGACCGTCCTTCTGCGTCTTCCGCGTCTCGCGCGCCCGGTACTTCGCCAAGCGCTGGGGGGTGGCCGGCGCCCTCGGCGCGGTCCTCATCGGGCTCGCCGAGGTGCTGGTCCGGACCCTGACGCGGCAGCCGGAGGGCTGGCCCGTGCGGTGGCGCGCGCTCCGGCTCACCGTTCGCGAACTGGCCCGCCCCGGCTCCGTCCGGGTGCTCTCGGAACGGTCGTAGGAGGGTCATGTCCAGCGCGGTGCTCCTGATCGGGTGCGTGCTCCTGCTCGTGCCCTGCTACGCGCGGTTCGGCATGGTGCACCCGCTCACCGTGACGCTGGCGCTGTGGACGGGCACCGCCGTGCTCGTCGTGATCCGGCCGATGAACCTCGTGGACCCGGACCTGCGGGTCTCGGTGGCCATCGTGCTGGGGCTGGCCGTCCTCACGATCACCCCGCTGGTCCTCGACCACCGACGGCGCGGACGCGGACCGGCCCCCGAGGACCGGCCGGTGGTCCCGATGACCCTGCACACCGGGGCGCTCGCCGTCGCCACGGTGGTCGTCCTGGCCGCCGTCACCTGGGCCAGCCTGCAGTACCGCAGCGCCATCTCGGCGGCCCTGGGCCAGCCGTTCAGCGAGGCGGACCCCAAGCTGGTCCGCTGGGCCGAGCTCTACGGGAACGTGAGCGCCGGCGGGACGGTGGGCATGGCGCTGGCGCTGGCGCCGCTGCTCGGGGCGTTCGCCGTCATCGGCGGGCTGTGCTCCAGCCGGTTGTGGTACCTCCTGCTGCCCGTCGCGGTGATCGTGACCATGCAGTCCCCCTCGCGCACCGCCACGCTGACCGTGGTCGTGACGGCCGCCTTCTTCCAGGTCCTGCTCGCGCGGAGCCCGGGCCTGCCCGTCCGCCGGCGGGCGCGCACGCCGGGCCGGTGGCGGGCGCTCGCCATCGCCGTCGGGGCGGTCGTCCTGGCGGTGGTCTACTTCGGCTTCGTCGGCCAGCAGCGGGACGGCACGGAGATGCCCGACACCCTGCGCGTCGCCGGCTGGGTCCCCCAGGCCCTGGTCGAGCCGCTGCTCTACCTGCTCGGCGGGAATCAGCGCCTTCAGCGTCGGGCTCACCGAACCGCTGGGGGACCACGGCCCCTACGGCGAGTTCGGCCGCTCCATGTACGCCGTCGTCCGGATCGGCCAGCTCATGGGCTTCGACCTGCCCTCGCCCGAGCCGTTCGCCGGCTACGTCGACATGCCGGTGTCGTTCAACACCTACACGTCCTTCGGGGACGCCTACTTCGACTTCGGCCTGGCCGGGGTCCTCGGGCTCTCGCTGCTCACCGGCCTGCTCGTGCACCTGCTGAGCGTGTGGCCGCGCCGCGGCCACCCGGGCTCGGCCTGGGGCATGAGCGTGATGGCCGCGGTCCTGACCGCGACACCGATCCACATGCGGCTGCTCGACCTCGACATCCTCATCCCCGCCGCCGTCGGCCTCGTGGCGATCGCGGCGATCCTCCGGCCGACTCGCGGGCCCACCCGCCGGGCCGGGGTCCTCACCGCGCCGCCGTGGGCGGCACGGGGGCGGGTGGGCGCATGACCGACGGAGCGGAGGCAGTCGTGGACGGACCGGTCCGGATCGGCCTGGTGACGAGCGTCGGGCGCACCCTGGACGCCTTCTTCCCGGCGATCGCCGCACGGCTGGAGGAGCGGGGCTTCGTCGTGACGTCGGCGAGCGGCACCCACTCCGACATCGCGTCCTGGACGCATCTGGAGGGCTTCTCGCAGCGCCCCTCGCTCGGCGTGGTGACCGCGGTCCGGTCGCTGCGCGCGTGGTCCCGGGCGCAGCAGCACGACGTCGTCATCACCAACACGGCGACGGCGTCGGCGATCGTGCGGCTCGCCGGCCTGCGCGCACCGGTCGTGTACTTCTGCCACGGGCTGCACTGGGGGGACGAGCACGCCCCGGGCGCCCGGCCGTGGCAGCTGATCGAGCGGGCGCTGCTCCGGCGCACCGCGGGCGTCATCACGATCAACCGCGACGACCACGCCTGGTTCGAGCGGCACCACGCGCCGCACGTCCACCGGCTGCGGTCCGGTGTCGGCGTGCCGCTGGAGGAGTACCCCGCCGCACCCGTGCCGGCGGACGGCCACGACCTGCTGTGGGTCGGGGACTTCACGCCGCGGAAGCGCCCGCACCTGGCCGTGGACGTGGTCGAGCGGCTGGTCGAGCTCGGCTGCCCCGTGCGGCTGCGCATGCTGGGCGACGGGCCGCTGCACGAGGAGGTCCGCTCACGGATCGACGCCGCCGGTCTCGGCTCCGTCATCACCGCCGAAGGGCGCGCCGCGGTGGCACCGGCCCTGGCCTCGGCGACCGCCCTGCTGCACACCGCCGAGTGGGAGGGGCTGCCGCGCGTCGCCCTGGAGGCGGCGGCGGTGGGCCGCTGGTCCTACGGGTTCGACGTGAAGGGCCTGCGCGACGCCCCGCTGGTGCGACTGGCCCCGGACGGCGACGTGGCGGCGCTGGCCGGACTGGTCGCCGCGGACGTCTCCTCCGGCGCCGTCCGATCGGTGCCCGACGTCCGGGAGTCGCTGGGCGTCGACGCGGCCGCCGACGGCATCGCCACCGCGGTCCTGGACGTCCTCGGCCGGCCCGCCCTGGACAGCGACGGTCGCACGTCCCCCGGGCAGCAGTCCGCCTGACCGGTCAGGCGGAGCGGCGCCAGGGCGGGAAGTAGCCGGCCGTCTCGTCCGTGCCGGCGAGCTCCCGGTACCGGTCGCGGTCGTGCACGAGCTTCGCGACGGAGAAGGGCAAGGGTTCGCTCGCGGGGTCGAACCGGTGCTTGAAGGTGAACAGGGACGAGGTCATCGACCCGCCGAGCCCGCCGCCGAGGTGGAAGACCTCCACGCCCTGCTCGCGTCCCCACTCCGCAGCCGCGAGGAAGCAGCGGTTGGACGCGCCGATGGAGCGGGCGGCGTCGGCCGACGCCCCCAGGTGGTAGTGCAGCCGCGGACCTTCGACGAAGCAGAGCAGGGCGGCGATGAGCTCTCCGTCGACCCGGCCCTCCACCAGCACCGGGTGCAGGGTCTGCTGCTCGGCGACCAGCGCCTTCCAGTACGCGGCTGGGAAGTAGAAGAACGGATCCGCGTGCTGGCGCTCCATGGTGGTGACGTAGAGGTCGCGGAAGGCGCTGAGCGAGAAGGGCCGCGGGGTCACGGTCACCTCGAGGCCCGCCCGGTCGGCCTTGCGCGCGGCCCGGCGGTGGTGGGCGTGCATGCCGGCGAACAGGTCGCGCCCCGGGGTCAGGTCCCAGGCGACCGTGCACCCGGCGGTCACGACCTCGGCCGTCGGCGGGACCAGCGCGGTGTTCCCCAGCGGCGGGTGCAGCCGGAGGAAGGTGCACACCACCCCGTTGACGCGCGCCCACTCGTCGAGGGCGGGACCGAAGGCGGCGACCGCCGCCCCGTCGCGGGCCAGGGGGCCGCCGTAGCCGTAGGCGCTCACCGCGTCCCAGCCGCTGCCGTCCGGCAGGGGGCGGAGCAGGAGCGGGAGGACGAGAACGGCGTCGCGGTGCCGGAACCGCAGCAGGACCGGCACCGTGCCGGGCACCTCCAGGAGGGCGGAGGCCCGGTAGTAGGCGGCGCGGGTGTAGGTGTCGAGGCCGCCGGCCTCGGTCACCGCGGCGTCCCAGTCGGCCGCCCGGACCACGCGCACGCCCGGCGTGGACACGACGGGGGCCGCCACGGACGGACGGCCGGCGCTCAGCTCCACTCCGGGCACTTCAGCGTCCGCAGGACGGAGCAGCGAGCGCGCCGGCGGGGCCGAGGAGGGTCACGCGCCGGAGGCTAGCGCCGTCCGGGCGGGGGCAGAAGGGGTCACGCCACGTAGCAGGGCATTTCCTCCGACCGGGTCGCGCGGGTGACGGCCGCGGAAGCCGGGGCCGTCGCTGCTCACGGTCGGTGACCAGATCGTGCGGTCACCTACCGCCGCCCTCCGACCACGCTCCGCGACGACAAGCCAGATGTGCACCGTCCGTTACCGGATCTCACCGCGCGCAGTTTCAGCTGTCTGACCTGCTGTTTCTCCGTTCCGACGGCCGATCCGGCCGCTCCGCTCCGTAACTGCCGTGCACCGAACCGACCACTTGGGGCGACAGCGGCACTAGCGTCCGCCCCATCATCGACACGAGGCCGCCGTGACGCACCGGAGCGGGCGCCTCCACCTCGAACGGGGAACTGCGTGGGCACCATCGACATGACGGGTCTGATCCGCCGCTACGGCCGGCTGGTGCTCGCCGGCGTCCTCGCCGGGCTCGTCGTCGCGGGGCTGCTGAGCTGGACCGCGGAGAAGACCTACACCTCGTCCACCCAGCTGTGGGCGAAGGCGGCCGGGCCCACCGCCAGCTCCGACGCCTACGAGGGCAACCTGTTCACGCAGGAGCGGATCAACTCCTACCCGCAGGTGCTCACCAGCCCCGACCTGACCAGCAAGGTCGTCGACGAGCTGGGCCTCGACGAGACCCCGGAGGAGCTGGCCGGCCGGATCTCGGTCGCCGTGCTCCCCGAGAGCATCGTCCTGGACGTCCGGGTGACCGACAGCACCCCGCAGGGCGCCCAGGCCATCGCGAGGTCGCTCGGCGAGCAGTTCAAGCAGCGGGTGGCCGAGCTGGAGACCCCGGCAGGTGCCACCGCCTCCACGGTGGAGGTGACGACGATCAAGGCCCCCACCTTCGAGCCCGATCCGGCCGGCCCGGACCTGGTCGGCAACCTCTGGCGCGGCGCCGCCCTCGGCCTGCTGCTCGGTCTGGCCCTCGCCGTGGTCCGCAGCCGCACCGACCGCACCGTCCGCACGGACGACGACGTCGAGGCGGCCGCCGGGGCGCACGTCGTGGGCCGGCTGTTCTCGGACCGCTCCCTCGGCAAGCAGGCGGTCCTGGACCAGCTGGACGGGCAGCGCCCGCTCTCCGAGGCGTTCCGCGCCCTGCGGCTCAACCTCCGCCACCTCGCCGTCGAGTCGCCGCCGAAGGTCGTCGTCGTCTCCGGGCCGCTGCTGGGCGAGGGCGCCAGCACGGTCGCGGTCAACCTGTCCCTCTCCCTGGCCACCGCCGGCCACCGGGTGATCCTGGTCGACGGCGACCTGCGGCGCCCCCGGGTCAGCCGCTACCTCGGCCTCCCCGACGGGCCCGGGCTGACCGACGTCCTCAGTGGCGCCGCGCAGCTGCAGGACGTCGTCCAGACCGGCGTGGAGGGTCGGCTGACGGTCCTCGGCGCCGGGCCGATGCCGCCGGACCCGGAGGCCGCGCTCGGCTCACCGCGGATGAAGACCGTGCTGGACGTGCTGCGCAACCACTGGGACTTCGTGATCATCGACGCTCCGCCGCTGCTGCCGGTCGTCGACGGCGCGGTGCTGAGCGCGCTCGCCGACAGCTGCCTGCTCGTCGCGCGCCACGGGCGGACGAAGCGCGAGCACCTCGCCGAGGCGGCCGCGTCCGTGGCACGGGTGCACGTCCCGTCGCTGGGCGTCGTGCTCAACCGCATCCCGCGGAACGGGGGCGACGCGACCCCCGGCTCCCGCCCCTACAAGGCCGACGCGCGGCGACGGGCGAACGCGACCACCGCAGCGCACACCGAACCCGAGGCCGGCTCGGCTGCGGGCAACCCCGACCACACCGCGGAGTGACGACATGACTGCCACGGACCGCAACGTGCGGTGGAAGCTCATCCGCTACGCCATGCTCGGCGGCGACCTGGTGTCGCTGCAGGCCGGCCTCGTGCTGGCCATGACCGCCCGGTACGAGGGCTCGGTGGACCGCATGAACACCCCGGGCCTCGTGGCGGGCATGGCGCTGGCCGTGTTCCTCTTCCCCCTGGCCTCGGCCGGCCTGCGGCTGCACCAGGGGCGGTACGCGGTGGGCACCGCCGAGGAGGTCAAGAGCCTGGGCGCCGCCGTCGGCCTCACCGCGCTGGCGATCCTCGGGGTCGTCGCCCTGAGCGGCACGCCGCGGCTGATGCCCCTCAGCGTGCCGGTGATCGGCGCGGTCCTCTCCTTCGTCATGATGATCGGCTTCCGGCTGGCCATCCGCAGCCAGCGCGAGGGCGCCATCCGGCCCCGCACCGGCCAGCGCACGCTGGTGTTCGGGGCCGGGATCGCCGGCGAGCAGCTGATCCGGTCGATGCTCGCCGACCCCGCCAGCCCCTACCTGCCCGTCGGCCTGCTGGACGACGACCCGCGCAAGCGGCACCTGCGCATCCGGGGCGTCCGGATGATGGGCGGCCGCGAGCGGATCTCCGCCGCCGCGGCCGCCACCGAGGCCGAGACCGTCGTCGTGGCCATCCCCTCGGCCGACTCGGCGCTGGTCCGCGACCTCTCCCAGCGGGCGAACGACGCCGGGCTCTCGGTGAAGGTGCTCCCCCGGGTCACCGACCTGCTCAGCCGCCGGGTGGGCATCCGCGACGTCCGCGACATCAACGTCGCCGACCTGCTCGGCAGGCGGCAGATCGACACGAACCTCACCGAGATCGCCCACTACCTGCGCGGCAAGCGGGTGCTCGTCACGGGCGCGGGCGGCTCCATCGGCGCCGAGCTGTGCCGCCAGATCGACCAGTTCGGGCCGGGCGAGCTGATGATGCTCGACCGGGACGAGTCGGCGCTGCACGCGCTGCAGCT
This sequence comes from Blastococcus sp. TML/C7B, assembly GCF_016612845.1. Classification (NCBI taxonomy): domain Bacteria; kingdom Bacillati; phylum Actinomycetota; class Actinomycetes; order Geodermatophilales; family Geodermatophilaceae; genus Blastococcus; species Blastococcus sp. TML/C7B. The sequence goes on from NZ_JAEOAA010000001.1 coordinate 688,591, forward strand.
GACGATGTTCGGCGAGGCCAAGCTGCACGAGCCGCAGGCGATCCTCGCCGACATCCGCGACGCCGAGGCCCTCGAGCGGCTGTTCGCCGCCCGGCGGCCCGAGGTCGTCTTCCACGCCGCCGCCCTCAAGCACGTGAACATGCTCGAGCAGTACCCGGACGAGGGCTGGAAGACCAACGTCCTGGGCACCCGGAACGTCCTGGCCGCCGCGACGTCGGTCGGGGTCACGCACTTCATCAACGTCTCCACCGACAAGGCCGCCGACCCGCAGAACGTGCTGGGCCGCACCAAGCGGATGGCGGAGCGGCTCACCGCGACCTACGCCCAGCACAACAGCGGCCGGTTCCTGTCGGTGCGGTTCGGCAACGTGCTCGGCAGCCGCGGCTCGGTGCTGGAGACCTTCGCCGCGCAGATCGCGCGGGGCGGGCCGGTCACCATCACCCACCCCGACGTGACCCGCTACTTCATGACCATCCCCGAGGCGGTCCAGCTGGTCATCCAGGCCGGCGCGATCGGCCGCAACGGCGAGGCCCTCGTCCTGGACATGGGGCAGCCCGTGCGGATCGGCGACGTCGCCGCCCACCTCATCGGCCTGGAGGGCCGGCACATCCCGATCCACGTCACCGGCCTGCGGCCGGGCGAGAAGCTGCACGAGGACCTCTTCGGCACCGGGGAGCAGGACAGCCGCCCGATGCACCCGATGATCAGCCACGTGCCTGTCCCGCCGCTGGAGCACCCCGCGGTGGACCGGCTCGACCGCACCTACCGGTTCGCGGACATCACCCTCGAGGACCCGCAGGACCCGGGCGTCCCCACCGCACCCCAGCCGCGGGTCGCGCGCGCCGCGGCGGAGGACCAGCTGGGCCGCACGGGACGGGTGGCCCTGTGAGCGCAGCTCCCGCCCGGACGCGGATCCTGCTGTCGTCGCCGGACGTCGGCGACCGCGAGCAGGAACTGGTCGCCGAGGCCATCGCCTCGGGGTGGATCGCCCCGCTCGGCCCGATGGTCGACGCCTTCGAGCAGCGGATCGCCGAACGCTGCGGACGGGCGCACGCGGTCGCGCTCTCCTCCGGCACGGCCGCGCTGCACCTGGGGCTGCTCGAGCTCGGCGCACGCCCCGGGACGGCGGTCGTCGTCCCCACGTTGACCTTCGCCGCGACGGCGAACGCGGTGGCCTACTGCGGTGCCGAGCCGGTGTTCGTCGACTGCGATCCCGAGAACGGGCTGATGAGCCCCGCCCTGCTCGACGACGCCCTGCGCGCGCTGCGCGCCGAGGGCACGCCGGTCGCCGCCGTCGTGCCGGTCGACCTGCTGGGCCGCTGCGCGGACTACACCGCGCTCGCGGAGGTCTGCGCCCGGTACGACGTGCCGATCGTCTCCGACGCCGCGGAGGCGCTGGGCGCGTTCCACGGCTCCGCGCCGGCCGGCTCGTTCGGCGCGGTCGCGGCGCTGTCGTTCAACGGCAACAAGATCATGACAACCAGCGGTGGCGGCATGCTGCTCACCGACGACGGCGAGATGGCCGCCCGCGTGCGCTACCTGAGCACCCAGGCACGGCAGCCCGCGGTGCACTACGAGCACACCGAGATCGGCTACAACTACCGGCTGAGCAACGTCCTGGCCGCGCTCGGCCTGGCGCAGCTGGAACGCCTGGACGGGATGATCGGCCGCCGCCGGGCGCTGCGCGAGCGCTACGCGGCGATCTTCACCGACGTGCCCGGCGCGCGGATCTTCCAGCGCGAGGGGGACGCGGCGGACAACTGCTGGCTCACCGCCGTCCTCGTCGACCCGGCGGTCGCGGGGTGGTCGGCGGAGGACCTGCGCGCCGCGCTGGACGCCGCGGACATCGAGTCCCGGCCGCTGTGGAAGCCCATGCACCGGCAGCCGGTCTTCGCCGGGGCGCGCAGCTTCCTCGACGGGTCGGCGGACCGGCTGTTCGCCACCGGGCTGACCCTGCCCAGCGGGTCGGCCCTGACCGGCGACCAGGTGAACGCCGTCACCGGCGCGCTGGGCGCGTTCCTGGGGCTCCGGTGAGCCGCCGGTCGGCCCGGCGGTCGCTGTACCCGCCGGTCAAGCGTGCCGTCGACGTCGTCGTGGCCGGGGCCGCCCTGGTCGTCGCCGCACCCGTGATCGGGGCGGTGGCCGTGGCGGTGCGCCGCGACCTGGGCAGCCCGGTGCTGTTCCGGCAGCTGCGCCCCGGACGCGACGGTGCACCGTTCGAGCTGGTGAAGTTCCGGACGATGCGCATCCTGACCGAGGCCGACGGGGTGGACACCGACGGCGAGCGGCTGACCCCCTTCGGCCGCTGGTTGCGCAGCACCAGCCTCGACGAGCTGCCGACGCTGTGGAACGTCCTGCGCGGCGACATGAGTCTCGTGGGCCCCCGGCCGCTCCTGATGGAGTACCTGGACCGGTACACCCCCGAGCAGGCGCGACGGCACGAGGTGCGGCCCGGTGTCACGGGCCTGGCCCAGGTGCGCGGCCGGAACGCGCTGAGCTGGGAGGAGAAGTTCGCCGCCGACGTCGAGTACGTCGACGGCCTCGGGCCGGCGATGGACCTCCGCATCCTGCTGGCCACCCTCGGCACGGTGCTCCGCCGGCACGGCATCTCCGCCCCGGACGCGGCGACGATGCACCTGTTCACGGGCTCCGACCGGAACGACGCCGCCGCCTGACCACCGGCCCTCCCGACCTCCGCCGCTGGGCGCGCCGGGGTCGGGAGGTCGCGTGGCCGCGCCTAGGACGCGGAGACCGCCTGCGCCGCGGCCAACCGCTCGGGTGGCGGGAAGCCCTCCACCGCGGCCGGGCGCTGCGGCGCCAGCAGCGTGCCGGCGAGCTCCCGGCCCAGCACGGAGCCGAAGCTGCTGATCCGCCCGCAGTGCTCCATGTGCCACACCGGGCCGCCGTTGACCACGTTGCCGGCCAGCAGCGGGCCCATGACGAACATCCCGGGGGCGGCCGCCAGGGTCTCGTCGACGACGATGCCGCTGCCGTGGCGGGTGGGCCGGCACACCCCGCTCTCGATCAGGCCGGCGACGAGCGACGGCGTCGCGTCGGCCACGTGCTTGACCGGGCCGCCGCAGTTGATGACGGCGTCGGCGGGGTCGTCGAGGACGGTCTCCACGCCGTCCCGCCGCACCCCCACCAGCACCCCGTCGCGTCCGGCCCCGCGCACGCCGGTGAAGCTGCCGGCGACGACCTGCAGCCTGCCCGCCGTGGCGAGCTCCTCGACCACCTCGTGGTACTCCCAGCCCGCCCGGCGCTGGTGCCGGCCGAGCTCGACGCCCCAGTGCCCCGCGAACTCCAGCGCCTCCTCGTGCGACAGGCGCGGGAGCACGCGGACCACGCCGTCGGAGATGGGGCGGAGCGTGTCGCAGACCGAGAGGCCGGCCGCCCTCCCGCGGGCGAGGTCCTCCAGAGCCGCCTCGAACACGGCGGCCGCGCGCACCGGCTCCGCGTCACTCAGCGCGTGCAGGCGCTCCGGCCGGAAGTCGACCGGGCCCTGCGCCTCCCGGATCCGCTCCGGCAGCTCGCCGCGCGGGGAGAGCACGGTGATGCGGGCCGCGCGCTCGGCCACGACGGGCGAGTCGCGCAGCTGGTAGAGCATGTCCATGGTGCCGGCGTTGCCGCCGATGAGGACGACGTGCGGCGGGCGGTCCTCGATGCCGGGCCGGGTGATCGCCTGCTCGACCCGGGCCATCGCGACGTCCATCCCGTGCCCGAAGGGGTCGTCCTCGAGGGCGGCGGCGGTCGCGCCGTCGTCGCCGGGCAGGCGGGGCATGACCGGGGAGCAGCCGAGCGCCAGCACGACGTTCCGCGCGCGGATCTCCCCCCCGCCGCAGGTGAGCCGGTACCCGGGACCGTCGGGACGCGCGGCGAGGACGTCGTCCCGGATCACCTCGGTGGCGGCCACCCCGGCCGCCTCCGCGGCGGCGATGGCGGCGTACGCGCGCTCCATGAGGTAGGTGCCGAAGACGTAGCGCGGCAGGTAGAGGTCGTCGAAGTCGTCCCGCGCGACGGCGTCGCGGTGGCGGGCCCACCACCGCGACGACACCTCGCCGTCCACGGCGAGGAACTCGTCGAAGGCCCGGTGCTTGTTCTCCGCCAGCCACCCGGTGAACCGCCGCAGCTCCCCCGGGGGGAGGAAGTCGCGCAGCGGGGTGATCAGCAGGGAGGTGCGCGCGGCCCGGCTGCCGTAGGCGACGCCGGAGAAGGCGTCGGGCGCCCGCTCCACGACGGCGATCCGCACCGGGGCCTCCGGCGGGCTCTCGCCGAGCGCCGCGAGCAGCGCGATGAGCACGTAGGCCGTGGAGGCGCCCGCGCCCACGAAGGCCAGGTCCACCGCGTCGAGATCCTCGGCGTCGTCGGCGACCGGCCGGTCCAGCGTGTCCTGCGTCATCGGGCCCCCAGCCCACTCGCCAGGCGGCCGCCGGACCGGACGAAGTCCGGGTCGGGGGGCCGCTCACCACTCCGGTCGGGCACGATCCGGGCCGGGTTGCCCACGGCCGTCACGTGGTCCGGCAGGTCCTCGATGACCACGGTGCCGGCGCCGATCTTGCACCAGCGGCCGATCCGGACCTTCGGGATCACCACGGCGCCGACCCCGATGTGCGTGCCCTCCCCGACGGTCACGTGCCCGCTCAGCGCCGCCTGCGGGCTGATGTGGGCGTAGTCCTCGACGACGCAGTCGTGGTCGACGCTCGCACCCGTGTTGATCAGCACGTGCCGGCCGAGGGTCGCGTTCGGCTGCACGATCGCCCCGTGCAGGACGACCGTGCCCTCACCGATCCGGGCGGTCGGCGCGATCAGCGCCGACGGGTGCACCGCCGTGCCGTACGTGGCCTGCAGCACCTGCGCCAGCTCGGCGCGCTCACCGTTGATGCCGACGGCAAGGACCAGCGGCACGTCCAGCTCCGGAAAGGCGTCCGGGCCGACGATGCGGATGCCCGGGTGCACGTTCCGGCTCGCCGGGTGCTGGTTGGCCGGGACGTCGTTGAACTGCCGCCGCACGTCGAGGCCCCGCGCACGGAGGACGTCGATCACGACCTGCGCGTGCCCACCGCAGCCGTAGACGTCGAACACCGCCTGTTCGCGGAACGTCACGCGGCCTCCTCCGGCGCTGCCGCCGAGCTCCCCCGCTCCAGGCCGGATCGGGGCGTCGGCGGGCGAAGTCTAGGTCGCATGTGCGGACCGGGGACCCGTTCCGCGCGCGCCAATCCCGCGTTACGGATCCCGCCGGTCCGTTCCGGTCGCCGCGGACGGCCGGATCCCGCGCCGGGCCGGCCGCCAGGCGGCGAGCCGGAAGGCGACGAAGCCGATCGCCCCGCCCAGCGCCCAGCCGGCGAGCACGTCGCTGAGCCAGTGCGCACCGAGGTAGACCATGCTGAGGCCGATCAGCACGGTGCCGGCCGTGAGGACGGCGGCGAGCAGCCGCCCGTACGAGGTCGGCGCGGCGCAGCCCCCACAGGATCAGCGGCACGGCCGCACCCGCGGTGAGGGCCCCGATCGACGACGGCATGGCCGTTCCGTCCGTCGGCACGAGCGCCAGACCGGCGGGAGGCCGGGCCCGGCCGATGACCTCCTTGGCCCACTCCGCGACACCGGTGGCGACCACCGACGACACCAGGGCGGCGACGACGGCCCCCCAGGCGCGGAACACCAGCGCGAAGCCCAGGGCCAGCACGAACGCGAGGACATAGGTCCCCTTGGGCTGTCCGATGTCCATGAGCCGTCGCGCGACGTCGTCGAGCCAGTCGACGCGATGGGCGTCGATCGTCTCCAGCACCGCCGTGTCCCACCCCATGCTCCCGAGTATCGACCACCGGGACGCTGCGACGGCCAACAAGGTGGACGCTGGGTGACGCTTCGCACCCGCCGGCGACGCGGGAACCCTCTCGACCGGCCATTTTGGAACGTGTTACGCCCCGCACGATCACCGTGGGTGAGACAGGGCCGAGCGTGTCGCGCCTCGCCGCTGTCCGGTCGCACAGGGGGTTGCCAGGACGTAGCGGGGGGCGGAGGTTCCGGGCAGCCCGGGTGCCGGATGTCCGCGTCGCCGACGTGACCTCCGGCCGGAGCCCGGCCTTCGGGAGGAGCGGGACGTGCACCTCGCAGACGGGGGTCACCGTGGCCGCCGGCCACCGGTGTCCCCCGAGGCGCGTACTCAGCCCGCGAGCCCTCCCCCGCGCCGGCGCTGCTCGGCCGGCCGGCTGGCGGCCGTCCCCGGCCTGGTGCTCTCCGCGTGGGTGCTGACCGGGCTGTGGTCCGGCACGGCGAACGCCGACACCCCGACCGTGCCGCCGGAGAGCTCCGCGGCCGCCTCGTCGCTGCTGCCCGACGTGCCGCTGCTCGATCGGGGGCCCTCGGCGCCGATGACACAGGTGCCGGACGCCGGACCGCCGCCCGACGCCGGGCCCGTTCCCGACCCGGGCGTGCCCCCGAACCTGGGCGTGCCCCTGGACCTGAGCGTGCCTCCCGACCTGGTCGCGGCTCCGGACCTGGGCGTGCCCCCGGGTACCGCGGGCTCACCCGGAGCGGCGCCGGCAGAGCCCGCGAAGCCCCCCGACGCCGGCCCGCCACCGGGCGGCGGATCCGCCCCGGACCCCGGACCGCCGCCGGACGCCGGTCAGCAGCCGCCTCCCCCCGGACCACCGGCCGTCGACCAGCCGCCTGCCGCGAGCGTGCCGGGTCCGCCCCCGGTCATGAGCCCGGACTCCTCCGGGCCACCGCCGCACGCCGGCCCGCCGGACGCACCACCGCCGCTCTCCCCGCTCCCGGACGTGCCGCTCCCGGACGTGCCGCTCCCGGACGTGCCGCTCACGGACGTGCCGCTCCTCGCCCTGCCGCTCCCCGCAGTGCCGCTCTCGGACGTGCCGCTCCCGCCCCTCCTCGCCGTCCCCCCGGTGCCGCCGATCCCGCCGGTGCAGCCGCAGGCCCCCGCCGCGCCGGGGCTCCCCCCGCTCGCGGACGCGCCCCGCACGCCCGATGAGCCGGCTGCGCCCGAGGAGCCGGTCGGGCCGGTCGCGCCGGCCGCTCCGGCCGCTCCCGTCGCGCCGGTCGAGCCGGTCGCGCCCCAGCTCGTGGTGCTGCCCGACCGCGATGAACTCCCCGCCCCCGAGCGCCCCGACCTCCCCGCCGAGCCGGTCCTCACGCAGCTCCGCACCGTCCCGCTCCCGCCGGAGGAGCCGCCGATCCCGGAGGTCGACCCCTCCCCCGCGCCGAGGCGCCCGCTCGCGGTCGAGCCGTCCGCGCTCGCGGAGCCGGCGGACCCGGCTCGTCCCCCGCCCCCGGTTCCGGCCCCCACCGAGCCGGCCCCCGCCACGCCCGCGCAGGCAGCGCCCGCACCCGCAGAGCTCGCACCCACGCCGCCACCCTGCGCCACCGACGACGCCCCGCCCGTTCCCGCCGACGTCCCCCCGGACGTCCTCACGGCGCTCCCCCCGACAACTGCCACCGACGATCCGCCGCCCTCGGGAACGGGCACGGCCTCCGCGGCCGCGCCGGCGCCCGCGCCCGCGGCCGCGACGCTCGCGACCCCGGCGGACCCGGCGGACCCGGCGGACCCGGTGATCCTGGTGAACCCGGAGCTCGCGACGACGCCGGCGGACCCGACGGCGGGAACCGGTCGCGCGTCGCCGGCGACTCCCGCCGCGGCTGCGGCGGTCGCACCGGAGCAGGCGGCCGCACCTGCCGGCCGGTGGCCGCTCCCGACGGCGCCCGCGCAGACGCCCGGCCCGCCGGCCGGTGCGAACGGACCGACGAGCGCCCCCTCCGGCGGAGGGCCCGGCGCGGGCGGCCCCACGCTCCCCTGCGCCGTCCTCGGCGCGCTCCAGAAGGTGCTGCTGGTGCCGGTGCCGACGGGGCCCCGCGCGGAGGACGACGCCCTCGTCCTCAGCCGCGCCGAGGAGCCGCAGCCCAGTCCCGACTGAGCCGGGTCGCCCGTCTCCGGAGAAGCGCTCCGTTCCGCCCCGGCCCCGCCGTCGCCTCCGCACAGGCGCGCACACCGCCGGGCGCGACCCCCTCCCCGTCCGATCCGCCGAAGCCCTGCACCCCTCCGCAGGCACACGCACCCCGAGGACACCCCTGATGAGTTCAGCAGCGCACCCGTTGTCCGTGCCTTCCCCTCGCCGAGGTCGACGGCGCGATCGCATCGCCGTCGTCGGCTACGGCTACTGGGGCTCCAAGCACGTCCGCGTGCTCAGCAGCACGCCCGGCGTCGACGTCGTCATCGTGGACGGCGGACCCGCCCGGCTGGCCGAAGCGGCCGCCCACTACCCCACCGCCAAGCGCGCGGCCTCCCTCGACGAGGTGCTGGACACCGTCGACGCCGTCGTCATCGCCACGCCGCCCGCCACGCACGCGGCGCTCGCGCTGCGCGCGCTGGAGGCCGGCAAGCACGTCCTGGTGGAGAAGCCGATGGCCACCTCCGTCGAGGACGCGGAGCTGCTCGTGAAGACCGCGGCCCGGCAGGGCGCCCGCCTCATGGTCGGGCACACCTTCGAGTACAACGCCGCGGTCTGGAAGCTGCGCGACCTGGTCCGGTCCGGCGAGCTGGGCAAGATCCTGTACGTCGACACCGCCCGGCTGAGCCTCGGGCGGTACCAGAGCGACGTCAACGTCATCTGGGACCTCGCCCCGCACGACATCTCGATCGTCTCCTTCATCCTCGACGAGGTGCCGTCCTGCACCACGGTGTGGGCGCACAGCCACATCAGCCGGCAGCACGCCGACGTCGCCTACCTGCGCTTCGACTTCCCGGTCTCGCAGACCCGCGCCTACGTGCACGTCAGCTGGCTGACCCCGAAGAAGGTCCGGCAGATGACCGTGGTGGGCCAGCACAAGATGGCCGTCTACGACGACCTGTCGGACAACGAGCGGATCCGGATCTACGACATCGGGGTGGACGTCGAGGAGATCGACGCCGCCACCCAGGCGCACGCCCTGCCGGTCACCTACCGCACGGGCGACATCGTCTCCCCGTACGTGCCGTTCCAGGAGCCGCTCCTGGTGCAGGACCAGCACTTCCTCGAGTGCGTCCGCGCCGGCGCCGTCCCGGCGACGCCCGGCGAGCGGGGTCTGGAGATCGTCCGCGTGCTCGCGGCGACCGACGAGCTGTCGGGGGTCGCCGGTCTGGACGTCGTCGCCGGCGCGGCCGCGTCCACCGGCCGGACGACCCCGGAGGGGAGCGGTCATGTCGGTCGCCGGTGAGAAGCCCCGGGCGGCACGGGCACTGCACCTGGCCGCGGTCCCCGCGCCCGTCCCGTTCCTCGACCTGCCGGCGGGCGCGGCCCTGGTGCGGGAGGAGCTCGACCGGCACTGGGAGCGGGTGCTCGCCCACGGCCGGTTCGTCGGCGGTCCCGAGGTGACCGTCTTCGAGCAGGAGTTCGCCTACTACTGCGCGCGCACCGGCTGCGTAGGCGTGGCCAACGGCACCGACGCCCTGGAGCTGATCCTGCAGGCCCTGGGCATCGGGCGCGGCGACGAGGTGGTCGTGCCCGCGAACACCTTTGTCGCGACGGCGGAGGCGGTGTGCGCGGTGGGCGCGCGGCCCCGCTTCGTCGACGTGGACCCCGGGACCCTCGAGGTGGATCCCGACGCGGTGGCCGCCGCCGTGGGGCCGCGGACGGCGGCGGTGATGGCGGTGCACCTGTTCGGCCAGATGGCCGACGTCGACCGGCTGGTCCGGATCGCGGAGCGGCACGGGCTGGCGCTGATCGAGGACGCCGCCCAGGCGCACGGGGCCCGGTTCGGCGGCCGGCCGGCCGGCAGCGTCGGGACGGCGGCGGCGTTCAGCTTCTACCCGGGCAAGAACCTCGGCGCCCTGGGTGACGGCGGCGCGGTCGTGTCCAACGACGCGGCGCTGCTGGGGCGGATCCGGCAGCTGGCCAACCACGGCCGGTCCGACGGCGGCCGGCACCTGCACGAGCTGCGCGGGCGCAACAGCCGGCTGGACAGCCTGCAGGGGGCCGCGCTGAGCGTCCGGCTGGCCCGGCTGGACGCGGACAACGAGCGGCGGCGGGCGGCCTGGCGGCGGTACCGCGACCGGCTGCCGGAGGGGTTGCTCCTGGAGCAGCACCCGCGGGCCGAGTCGGTGCACCACCTCGCCGTCGTGCAGGTGGCCGACCGCCCCGCGGTCACGGCCGCGCTGGACGACGCCGGGATCGGGTGGGGGCTGCACTACCCGGTGCCGTGCCACCTGCAGCCGGCTTTCGCCGAGTTCGCGGACGGGCCGCTCCCGGTCGCGGAGCGGGCCGCCGGGCGGATCCTGTCCCTCCCGATGTTCCCGACCATGAGCGTCGCGCAGGTGGACCGGGTGTGCGACGTCCTCTCCGGCGTGGGCGACCTCGCCGCCGTCCCGGGCGGGGTCCGGTGACCAAGCACGGTGCGGACGACCCGATCCCCGCGGGCGGCGGGAGCAACGGCGACGGCCGGCGGACGGCGCTGGTCGGCCGGCTGCCCGCGTTCGGTGGGGGCTCCCCGCTGCTCGCCGCGTCGTCCGCGCTCGGGGGCGGCTCGGCGCAGCGGCGGCCGGCTCCCCCCGAGCCGGCGGCCCGCCGGAAGCTCTCGGCCGGCCAGTGGACCCGGCTGGGGATGCTCGCCCTGGCAGTGGTCGTCCTCGGCGCGGTCACCGGCTTCCTCGTCGCCGCGCGGATGCCCGAGCAGTACGCCGCCCGGGCCGAGGTCCTCTACGCGCTGACCCGGGAGCAGCCGACCGGCTTCCTCCGCGAGGACCGCAACATCAGCACCCAGCTGGTGGCCCTGGAGAGCCGCGCCGTCCTCACCCCGGTGGCCGACGAGTGGGACGTCTCCGTGGAGGACCTCGCGGCCGCCCTCAGCGCGAGCGTGGTGGACGAGAGCGAGGTCATCTCCGTCGAGCTGACCGACCCCGACCCGGACCGGGCGGAGGGCATGCTCGGCTCGGTCCTCGCGAGCTACCTCCGACGTCGCCCCCAACGACACCCGCGCCGACGTGCGGGACTACCTGAACCTGCAGCTCACCGACGTGCTCCAGCGGATCGCCGCCGTTCCCCCGGGGGTCGCGGACCGGCAGGGCGTCCTCGCGCCCCTGACCGACCGGGAGCAGTGGCTGCGCACGCGGCTGGACGAGCTGGCGCTGGCCGACCTCGCCGGCCCCGCGGCGTCGGTCCTCACCGGGCCGTACGTGGACAGCGATCCGGTGAGCCCCCGGCCGGCCGTCGCCGCGGCGGCCGGCGCGGTGACCGGCCTCCTCGTGGCCGCCCTCCTGGTCGCCGGGCTGGCGCGCAGGATGACCCGCCCGGACACCGAGCGGGCATGACCACCGCGGAGGAGGCCCGCAGCACGGGCGGCGCACCGGGGGCGTCGCCGCGCTCGGTGGCGCGCAACTCGGCCACCGTCGCCGCCTGGACCCTGATCAGCCGCGCCACCGGGCTGCTCCGGGTCGTGGTGATCGGCGCCGTGCTGGGCCCCACATTCCTCGCCAACACGTTCCTGACCACCAACGGCGTCCCCAACCTGGCCTACTCGGTCGTGGCCGGGCCGGTCCTGGCCCTGGTCGTCGTCCCGGCCGTCGTGCGGGCGCTCGACCGGGGCCCCGAGGCGTGCGCCGCCCACGTCCGCCGGCTCAGCGGGTTGCTCGTCACCGTCGCGGGCGCCATCGCGCTGGCGCTCGTGCCGGTCTCGCTGGTGCTCGGGTACGTGCTGACCCTGGGCGTGCCCGCCCCCGACCGGGGACGGGCGCAGGTGATCGCCACCGTCCTGCTGCTGCTGGTCACGCCGCAGGTGGTGCTGTACACCGTGGCCGCGCTGGGGGCCGCCGCGCAGCAGGCGCGGCAGCGCTTCGCCCTCGCCGCCGCGGCCCCGGCGATCGAGAACGTCGGGCTGATGGCCACGATGGTCGCCGTCGCCCTGCTCCACCAGCGCGGGGCGGAGGTCGGGGACGTCCCCTCCGGGGTCGTGCTGCTGATGGGCACCGGTGCCACGCTCGCCGTGGCCGCCCACGCCGGCCTCCAGGTGATCGGCGCCCACCGGGTCGGCCTCTCCCTGCGGCCGGCCCGGGGCTGGCGCGAGGACCCCGAGATCCGGGCCGTCCTCGTGCGGCTGCGCGGCTCCGTGCTCGTCGCGGCGCTGCCGGCCGGGGCCTTCTTCCTCCTGGTGGTCTGCGCGGCGAGCATGCCGGGCGGCGCGCTGGTGTTCCAGATGGCCTTCGCCGTCTACGCGGTGCCGCTGGCCCTGGGCGCCCGGGCGGTCACGACCGCGGTGATGCCCGGGATGTCCGCCGCCGCCACGGCCGGTGACCGGTCCGGGTACGCCGCGTCCTGGCGGCAGGCGATCCGGTACGGCGTGGTCGCCGGCCTGCCGGCGCTGCTCGTCCTGGTCGCGTTCGCCCGCCCGGTCGCGGGCACGCTGGCCGCCGGCGACCTGTGGGACAACGCGCTCATCGGCGCGCTGGCGGCCTGCATCGCCGTCCTCGCCGTCGCCCAGCTGGCCGCCGGGATGCACGAGATCGGGCGGCAGGCCCTGTACGCCTCCCTCGACGTCCGGGGTCCGCAGCTCGCCGGGTGCGTGGCGTTCGCGCTCACCGCGGTGTGCGCCGGTGCCGCGCTCACCCTCCCCGCCGGGCCGCCCCGGCTGCTCGGTCTGGCCCTGACCGTGCTGATCGCCGACACCGGGGCCGCCGCCACGGTGATCGCGCGCGTGCGGCGCCTCGTGCGTCCGGCGGCGGCGGTCGACGCCCGCGGCCTCGCGGCGGTCGTGCTCGCCGCGGTGCCCATGCTGCCCGTGCTCGCCGGCGGCCGGCTGCTCAGCCAGGACGACGGCGAGGCGCTCCGCGACGTGGCCGTCCTCGGCGCCTCGGGGCTGCTCGCCACGGCGGTCTTCGCCGTGTGCCTGGCCGAGCTGAACCGACGGCGGGCGGCGTCGTGACCGCCGTCGGCACGCCGCCTCCCGGCGCGACCGCGCACCGGCCGCCGTCGGGTCGGTCGCCGGGTCGCTCACCCGGTCGCTCCCCGGTCGCCCTGGTCGCGCCGGCCGCCGGCGCGGTCGTGGCCGTCACCGCGGCCGGCGCGGTCGTCGGCCCGCTCGAGGCCGTCGCGGCCGGTGCGGCGCTGGCCCTGCTCGTCGGCGTGGCCGTGCGGCCGGTGGCCGCCGTCCACGTGTACGTCGCCACCCTGCCGTTCGTCGCCGGCATCGAGCGCGGCAGCCTGATCCCGCTTCTGCGGCCGAACGAGGCGCTCTTCGCGCTCCTGGTCGCCGGCGCCGTGCTGGGCGCCTACCTGCGCTTCGTCCGGGGCGACGAGGTGCGGTTCCGGTTCGGCCCCCTGGACCTCCCCCTCCTGGTCTTCGTGCTCTTCTCGACGCTCTGGCCGGTGGCCTGGCTGCTGCTGCGGGGCACCGTCCCGACGGGGAGCGACCTCGCCGCCCTGCTCCCCGTCGTCAAGCTGGTCGGCCTGCTCGTCCTCGTGCGGGTCACGATCCGGACCGGCGACCAGCTGCTCCGGCTGGCGCGGCTGGTGATCCGGACGGCGGCCGTCATCGGGGTGATCGCGGTCCTCCAGACGCTGCAGTTCCGGCCCGTCCTCGCCGTCCTGGAGACGAACTGGATGGACCCGAACCTCGACCCGGTGGAGCTGACCGAACGCGGGACGACGACGCTCGCCTCCTCGATCGCCACCGGCGACTACGTGGTCATCGCGCTGGCGCTGCTGGTCGGGCTGGCCGCGCGGGGGCTGGTGGGCCGGCGCGAGACGGTCCTCGCCGCGCTGCCCCTGCTGGCCGGTGCGCTGGCCGCCGGGCAGTTCTCCACCTGGGCGTCGGCGGTCGTCGTCGGCGCGGGGCTGCTCGTCCTGCACCCACCGCTGCGGCGGATCGCCGTGCGGCTGCTGCCGGTCGCCGTCGTGGGCGTCCTGCTCGGGCTGCCCGCCTTCGTCACGCGGGTCGCGGAGTTCGGTGACGGCTACGGCGTGCCCCGCAGCTGGCTGGGCCGCTGGGACAACCTGGTCACCTTCTACCTGCCCGGGCTCGGGGACCTGCGCTGGGTGCTGGGGGTCTCGCCCGACTCGGTCCTGCAGGCCCCGGAGACCTGGCGGGACGAGATCTACCTCGAGTACGGCTACCTCCAGTTCCTGTGGGTGGGCGGGGTGCCGCTGCTGATCGCCTTCCTCTGGCTGTCGGTGCGGGTGCTGCGGTCCGCCCGGGAGTGCGCCGCCCGGCCCGACGTCGCCGGCGCCTACGGCTCCACGCTCTGGGTCGTCTGGTGGATGGTCCTGGTGCTGTCGGTGATCGACATCCACCTCGTACTCCGGGGAGCCGGCGAACTGATCTTCATCTGCCTCGCCGTCGTCAGCGGGAGGGCACATGACCGTGGATGACCGCGCGGACCCGGTCGTCGACCGGGTCGTCCGGCGAGCCGTGGACGTCGTCGTGTCGGCGCTGGCCCTCCTGGTGCTGTCACCGGTGATGACCGCGCTGGGCCTCTGGGTGCGGCTGGACAGCCCCGGCCCGGCGCTGCTGCGGCAGCAGCGGGTGGGGCTGGGCCGCCGGCCCTTCACCCTCTACAAGTTCCGCTCGATGCGGGTCGGTGGCGACGACGCCGCACACCGCGAGCTCATCGCGGCCGAGCTCCGCGGCGAGGACACCGCGCGGGAGGGCAGCACCAAGCTCGCCGAGGACACGCGGGTGACGCGGTCGGGCCGCTTCCTGCGGCGCACCAGCCTCGACGAGCTGCCCCAGCTGATCAACGTGCTCCGCGGCGAGATGTCCCTGGTCGGACCGCGGCCCTGCCTGGTCTGGGAGGCCGAGCTGTTCCCCGAGGAGTTCGCCGGGCGCTTCCGGGTGCGGCCCGGGCTGACCGGGCTCTGGCAGGTGACCGGCCGCAGCACGGTGGGGACGCTGGAGATGCTCCGCGCGGACGCCGAGTACCTCCGCGACCGCTCGGTGGCGCTCGACCTGGCCATCCTGCTGCGCACCGTCCCGTCGCTGCTCCGCGGGGACGGCGCCCGATGAGCACGCTGTTCCTCGCCACCACGGGCGGCCACCTCGAGCAGCTGGTGTCGCTGGCCGCCCGCGTGCCCGAGGAGGGGCCGGCCGTGTGGGTCACGCACGAGAACGAGCAGAGCCGCGCCCTGCTGGCCGGCCGCGACACCGTCTTCGTCCCCTACGTCCGCGTGGGCGAGGTCGGCGACGTCGCCCGCTGCGTCCCCACGGCCCGTCGGCTGCTCCGGACCCGGTCGTTCACCCGGGCGGTCTCCACGGGCTCCGGCATCGCACTGGGGTACCTGCCCTTCCTGGCCGCCCGGGGCGTGGCCTGCCACTACATCGAGAGCGCGGCGCGGGTGAGCGCCCCGTCGCGGACGGGCCGGGTGCTGCACCACGTGCCGGGCATCCGGCGCTACACGCAGCACGCCGGGTGGGCCGGCCGCCGCTGGGCCTACCGGGGCAGCGTCCTCGACAGCTACGAGCCGGACAGCCGCACCCGGCCGCCGGGCGACGTCCTGCGCGTCGTCGTCACGGTCGGGACGGCGGCGGAGTTCCCGTTCGGCCGGCTCGTCGACCGGCTGGCCCCCCTCCTGGCGCCGGACGGGGAGCTCGCACGGGCGACCGGCCGGCCGGTGGACGTCCTCTGGCAGACCGGCTGCACCCCCATCGACCACCTCCCCGTCGCCGCGCGGCCCTTCCTGCCGGGGGACGAGCTGGCCGAGCAGGTCGCCCGCGCCGACCTCGTGGTCAGCCACGCCGGTGTCGGTTCGGCGCTCACCGCGCTGGCCGCCGGCCGCCGCCCGCTGCTGGTGGCCCGGTCGGCCGCGCTCGGCGAGGCCGGGGACGACCACCAGACGCAGCTCGCCACCTCGCTGGCCCGCCGCGGGCTCGCGGTCCACCGCTCCCCCGAGGACCTCACGGTCGAGGACCTGCTGGAGGCCCTGACCTCGGGGGTCCGGCGGTCGGACACCCCGCTCCCGTTCGAGCTGCTGCCGTGACCGGCGTCCGGCAGGTGGACCCCCGCACCGACCCGCTGTGGGCCGAGCTCGCACGCAGCGGCGGCAGCCTGTTCACCTCCCCGCCCTGGATCGGGGCGGTCAGCTCCTCCTACGGCTTCGAGCCGACGGCCCGCGTGGCCGTCGACGGGTCCGGGCGTGCGGTGGGCGGCGCGGTCTGGGTGGACGTGCAGGACCTGCGCGGCGGGCGCCGGCTGGCGCTGCCGTTCTCGGACCGGGCCGACCCGATCGTCGCCGACGCGGCCGCGTGGGCGGAGGTGGCCGCCGACGCGTTCGCCGGAGACCTGCCGTTCACGCTGCGCTGCCTCGACGGCTCGCCGGCGGTCACCGATCCGCGGTTCACGGCGACCGGCGAGGCCGCCTGGCACCGGACCTGCCTGGACCGGCCCCTCGAGGACCTGCGGCGGGCCGTCCGCTCGCAGACCCGGCGGAACATCGCCACCGCGGAGCGCGCCGGCGTCGAGGTGGTGCTCAGCCCCGAGCGGGAGGCCGTGGCCGAGTACCACCGCCTGCACGTAGGGCTGCGCAAGCGGAAGTACCGGCTGCTCGCCCAGCCGCTGGAGTTCTTCGACCGGATCTGGCAGGCGTTCGCCCCCGCGGACGGCATCCGCACCGGGCTGGCCCTGGTGGACGGCCGGCCCGTGGCCGGTGCGGTGTACCTGGTCTGGCAGGACACCGTCTACTACAAGTTCGGGGCGTCGGAGGCGGACAGCCTGCACCTGCGGCCCAACGACGCCCTGCACTGGGCGCTGCTGCGGTGGGCGCACGACCGGGGTCTGCGGGCCCTGGACTGGGGGTTGTCCGAGCTCGACCAGCCCGGTCTGTGCGCCTACAAGCGCAACTGGGGCAGCGAGGAGCGCCGGATCCGCACGCTCAACGCGGGCGGGCCGCCTGTCGGCCGGTCGGCCGAGGTCGAGCACACCCTGCGCCTGGTCACCGACCTCCTCACCGACCCGGCCGTCCCCGACCCGCTGGCCGCCCGTGCCGGGGCGTCCCTCTACCGGTTCTTCTGCTGATCGCCGTGACCGAGCCGAGGACTGCGCCGATGACCAGGACCCCGCCGGGCTCAGCCCGGCTCGTCGGTGCTGAACCCGTCCTCGGACTCCTCGTCGAGCTGGTAGGGCACCAGGCCGGCAGGCACCTCGTTGTCGGAGAACTCCGCGCCGGTCGACCCGTCGAGGAAGATCGCGCCGCGGTCGAGCGCCGGGCCGGTCAGGGTGTTGCCCCGCACGACGACGCCCGGGATCCACTGGACGAGCACCGCCTGGGAGCCCTCGACGTCGCACACGTTGCCGGTGAACTCGATGTCCCGCGACCGCCCCACCTCCCCGGCGGTGCCGGCCTCCTCCGCCGTGGCGATGAGGCACTGGTGGTCGACGTTGCGGCAGACGTTGCCGGCGATCAGCGCCCCCACGGTGGGCGGGCGGCTGTTGTCGTAGGTCTGGAAGCAGTCGGTGTGCGGCGGATCGGCGTACCCGTCGTCCTTGATGTCCTGCACGGTGTTGCCCAGGATCCGGATCCCGGTGCCGAAGAAGCGGATGCCGTCGGCGTCCCCGGACTCCCGCCGCACCGACCCGCTCACCGTGTTGCCCTCCACGGTGATCCGCTCGCCCTCGACGAGGATGCCCGACCCGTCGGTGCCCTCCACGGTGTTCCCCTCGACCGTCACGTCGGCGCAGGGGCGCTCGCAGCTGATCCCGTCCAGCTCGGCTCCGCGCACCTCGTTGCCGCGGACCACCAGGGAACGGCCGCTCAGCACGATGCCGTCGCCGTCGACGACGACGAAGCCCTCGACGACGACGTGCTCCTCGTCCTCCACCGTCAGGGACCGCACCGTCGCGCCGTCGCCGAGCAGCCGGATCGGCGCGTCCTCGGTGCCCGAGCGCTCGAGCCGCAGGTCGGCGTCGAGCAGGTCCGCCGTGACGCAGACCGTCGAGCCGCCCTGCGCCTCGTCGAGCGCCAGCTGCGGCTCCGGCCGCCGTGCCGGCCGAGACCGTGCACCCGTCCGGGCCGGTCGGGGCGGCCGCCTCGGGCTCGGCCCCGGAGGTGCAGGCGGTCAGCAGCAGCGCCGCGACGCCGGCCAGGACCAGGGGCGGGGCTCCTCGGCGCGGCAGCACGACCACCCCTCTCCCCCGTGGGACGCGGGTTCCACATCGTACGGGCGGGAAGCCCTCCCGCCCTCCACTCCGGCCACCCCGAGGAGCAGTTGATGAGCAGTGCCGGTGGACGACGCCTGGTGGTGATGGGGCAGGGCTACGTCGGGCTGCCCCTGACCATGCGCGCGCTCGAGGTCGGGTTCGAGGTGGTCGGCTTCGACGTGGACGAGGCCCGCGTCGACCGGCTGCGCACGGGCCGCACCTACATCGACGACGTCTCCGACGAGGAGATCGCCGCCGCGCTCGCCACGGGCCGGTTCCGGCCCACCCGGTCCGTGACCGACCTCGCCGGCTTCGACGTCGCCGTCATCACGGTCCCGACGCCGCTGCGCGACGGCGCACCGGACCTGCGGTTCGTGGAGTCGGCGGCCACCATGCTGGCGCCGCACGTCACCACCGGGTGCTGCGTCGTCCTGGAGTCGACCACGTACCCGGGGACGACGGAGAGCGTCCTCATCCCGCTGCTCGAGGCCGGCAGCCCGCTGCGGGCGGGGCAGGACTACCGCGTCGGCTACAGCCCGGAGCGGATCGACCCGTCCAACCCGGTCTGGAACTTCCGGAACACCCCCAAGATCGTCTCGGGCGTCGACGAGCTCTCCACCAAGGCGGTGGCGCAGTTCTACGGCGGGCTGGTCGACCGCGTCGTCCCCGTGGCGGGCATCCGGGAGGCCGAGCTCACCAAGCTGCTGGAAAACACGTTCCGGCACGTCAACATCGCGCTGGTCAACGAGCTGGCCATGGTCTGCCACGGCCTGGGGATCGACGTCTGGTCGGTCATCGATGCGGCCGCCACCAAGCCGTTCGGGTTCATGCCCTTCCGCCCCGGCCCCGGGGTGGGCGGCCACTGCCTGCCGATCGACCCCTCGTACCTGTCGTGGCAGGTCCGCCGCTCGCTGAACCAGAACTTCCGGTTCATCGAGACGGCCAACGACATCAACGACCACATGCCGGACTACGTCGTCGCCCGGGCCGGTGAGCACCTCAACCTGCGGGCCCGGTCGGTGAAGGACAGCTCGGTGCTCCTCGTGGGGCTCGCCTACAAGCGCAACAGCGGTGACGCGCGGCAGTCACCGGCCCTGGAGGTGGCCCGCCGCCTGCTGGGGCTGGGCGCCCGGGTGCGCGGGGTCGACCCGCTGGTCGACCGGGCGCACCTGCCGGCGGGCCTGGAGCTGGTGGCGTGCACCCCGGAGGAGGTCGCGGCCGCGGACCTGGTCATCGTGCTCACCGACCACGACGACCTGCCGTGGGAGCTGCTGGAACGGCACGCCGACCACGTCCTCGACACCCGCAACCGGGTGCGCAGCGAGGCGGTGGACCGGCTGTGAGCGCGCCCGCGACGAGGGGCAGGGGGACGACGGTCACGACCGCCACCCCCGCGGACACCGGCTCGCTCGAGGGCTGGGACGACTTCGTCCGCGCGCATCCGGCCGGCGACGTCGCGCAGCTCTCCGGCTGGGCGCGGGTGCGCGCGGAGGCCGGCATGACCTCGCTGCTCGTATTGGCGCACCGGGACGGGCGGCTGGCCGGCGGTGCGCAGGT
The DNA here is from genome assembly GCF_016612845.1 of Blastococcus sp. TML/C7B. Taxonomy (NCBI): domain Bacteria; kingdom Bacillati; phylum Actinomycetota; class Actinomycetes; order Geodermatophilales; family Geodermatophilaceae; genus Blastococcus; species Blastococcus sp. TML/C7B. The sequence goes on from NZ_JAEOAA010000001.1 coordinate 708,257, forward strand.
GCTGGTGCGGCGGGTGCCCGTCCTCGGCGCCATCGGGTACGTGGCGTACGGCCCGCTGGTCGACGTCGGCGAGGAGTGCGCGGGCCCGGTCGCGACCGCGCTGGCCGACGAGCTGGCGGCGCTCGCGCGCTCCCGGTTCCGGATGCTCTTCGTGCAGCCGCCCTCGGGCGGGGCGGGGGCCGCGCGGGCACTGGCCGACCGCGGCTTCCGCCCGTCGGACGCGGGCATCGCCCCCCGCACGTCGGTCCGCGTGGACCTCGCCCGCGACGAGGACGAGCTGCGCAGGAACCTCAGCCGCCGGCTGCGCCCGTGGGTCAACCGCTGGCCGCGGGCCGGGGTGGAGGTGCGCATCGCCGGCGAGACCGACCTGCCGCAGGTGGCCGCGCTGCTCGCGCACACCGGCGAGCACCACGGCTACACCTCCTTCGGGGTCGAGTACCTGCGCGGCATGTACCGGGAGCTGTTCCCGAGCGGCGACCTGGTGGTGTTCCTCGGGGAGGTCGCCGGCCGGCCCGCGGCGACGGCGGTCTACAGCGCCACCGGAGGCGTGCTCAAGACCCGGCTGCTCGGCTTCGACCGGGACGGCGAGGCGGCCCGGCTGAACGTCCCGGCGGCGGTCGACTGGACGGCGATGACCTGGGCGCGGTCCCAGGGCTTCCGCTGGTTCGACCACGGCGGCCTGTCCGAGTCCGCCGCCGAGGTGCTGCTGTCCGGCGGCGAGCTGGACGTCGACCGGCTCTCCGGTCCGGACCGGCACAAGCTGCGGTTCGGCGGGACCCCGATCCGCTATCCGGACCCGGTCGAGCTGATCGCCTCGCCGCTGGTCCGCGCCGCCTACGACCTCTCCCTCCGCTCCGGGGTCGGGCGGGTGCTGGTCGATCGGGCCAAGCGCCTGGCCCGGACCGGCCCCCGCCGCGGCACCTCCCCCGATCGACCCGTCGCCAGGAAGGGCGCAGCCATGACCGCATCCCTGCTCCGGACCGTGGGCCGCCCCTACGCGTGGGCCAAGCGGTCGGCCAACCGGGCGCTGTTCGACCGCCGTTACGGGCTGGACACCGACGGGGTCATCCAGCCGGGCGAGCTGGGCTTCGACAACCCCGAGTACACCCGGTACGCCCCCGCCGGCCTGGTCACGCTGCGGCGCCTGCTGCCGCCGGGCGACGTCGGCCCCGACGACGTCTTCGTCGACATCGGCTCGGGCAAGGGGCGCGTGGTCCTCCAGGCGGCGCTGCGCCACCCGTTCCGCACCGTGTACGGGGTGGAGCTGTCCGAGCGCCTGCACGAGGTGGCCGTGCGCAACCTCGCGAGCGTGCGCGACCGGCTGCGCTGCCAGGACGTCCGGCTCGTGCACGGCAACGCCCTGGAGTTCGACGTCCCGGACGACACCTCGGTGGTCTTCCTCTACAACCCCTTCGACGGCGCCACGTTCGCGCAGGTGGTCGAGCGGATCCTGGCGTCGGTCGACCGGGCGCCCCGCCGTCTCCGCATCCTCTACGGCAACCCGCGCGAGGAGGCGGCCCTGCTCGCCACCGGGCGGGTCCACCCGGTCCGGACGCTCCGGGGCTGGCGTCCGGGGCGGGAGTGGTCCCGGTCCAACACCTTCCGCGTGTACGAGGTGGTCTGAGGTGAGCGCCGGCCTGCTGACCACCGAGCAGCGCGCCACCCCGTGCGCCGAGGTGCTCGGCGAGTGGGACCGGCTCGTGGCCGGGACCCCGGGCACCGACGTCACCCAGCTGTCGGCCTGGGCGCGGGTCCGCGCCGCGGAGGGGTTCGCGCACACCTACGTCCTCGCCCGCCGCGGCGGCCGGCTGGTCGGTGGCGCGCAGGTGCTGCTCCGCCGCGTCCCCGTGCTGCGGCTGATCGGGTACGTGCCGTACGGGCCGGTCGTCGCGCCGTCCGCCTCGGACCGGTCCGCCGTCGTCGACGACCTGGCGCGCGCGCTGGCCGACCTCGACGGCGTGCGGATGCTCTTCGTCCAGCCACCGGAGGGCGCCGACGACGTGCACGCGGCGCTGCTGCGCCGGGGCTTCCGCCCGTCGACGGCGGGCATCGCCCCGCCCGGCTCGGTGCGGCTGGACCTCGACCGGTGCGAGGAAGAGCTCCGGCGCGGGCTCCCGCCGAGGCTGCGCTCGCTCATCCGCCGCGCCGCCGAGCGCGGGGTGCGGATCCGCCGCGGCGACGAGGACGACGTCCCGGTGCTCGCGGCCCTGATGCGGGTGAGCGGTGACGCGTGCGGCTACCGGCCGCCCGACGAGGACCACCTGCGGCGCCTCTACGGCGAGCTGGCCCGGACGGGCAACGCCGCGCTGTTCATCGGCGAGGTCCGCGGTGTCCCGGTCACGGCCGACCTGGTGACGATGTGCGGCTCGATGGTCCGCGGCCGGTTGGGCGGCTTCGACCGCAGCGGCGACGGCGCACGGCTCGGCGTGCCCGGCGTGGCCCGCTGGGAGATCGGCCGGTGGGCGCACCGCGAGGGCTACCGGTGGCTGGACTTCGGCGGGCTGGCGGAGCAGACCCTGCACGACGCCGTCGACGAGGGCATCCGGTCGAGCCCGGCGTGGTCGGGGGTCGACCAGGCCAAGATGCGCTTCGGCGGCGAGGCCTTCCGCTACCCGGGCGCGGTGGAGCTGATCCGCCCCGCAGCGCTCCGGCAGCTCTACGACGCCGTGTCCGCCCGCGACTGCGGTCAGGCCCTGCTGCACCGCGCCAAGGTCCGGATGCGCGCGGGCACGCGCCGGCCGGCGGTCCGGCTCCCCCGCCGGCCGGGAGGGGTGCCGGCGTGAACGTGCTGGTCGTCGGCGGAGGCCCGGGCGGGCTGTTCCTCGCGGTCGCCCTGCGGCGGCTGGACCCGGCCTGTCGCGTCACCGTGCGGGAGCGGCGGCCGGCCGGCACGACGCACGGCTGGGGCATCGCCGTCGCGACCGCGGCCTCCGACCGGGACGACCTGCTCCGGGGTGTGGGCGCGGTCGACCCGGAGACCGCCGAGGCGCTGCGGCGGACGTCGGTGGGCTGGGAGAGCCAGGTGGTGGTGGCACCGGGCGGGCGGCGGGTGCACCTGGGCGGGTCGGGCTGGTGCACGAGCCGCCAGCGGCTGATCGACGTCCTGGCCGGGCGGGCCCGGGCCCTGGGCGCCGAGGTGCGCTTCGACGCGGAGGTCCCGGACGCGGAGGTCACCGACGCCCTGGCCGGCGAGCACGACCTGGTGGTGCTCGCCGACGGCGCCGGGAGCCGGTTCCGCCGGGCCCGCGCGGACCGGTTCGGGACGACGGAGTCCCCCGGCGGCACCCGGCACGTGTGGCTGGGCACCTCGATGCCGCTGCGCGACTTCACCTACGCCTTCGAGCGCACCACCGCGGGCTGGATCTGGTGCTACGGCTACCGGCACGCGGCCGACGCCGGCACCGTGATCGTCGAGTGCTCGGCGCAGACGTGGGCCGGGCTGGGCTTCGACACGGCCGACGCCGCGGCGACGACGGAGACGCTGTCCCGGATCTTCGCCGCGCACCTGGAGGGGCACCCGCTCCGGTGCCGGCCCGGGGAACCCGGCCGCGGCCCGTGGGAGTCGTTCACGACGATCCGCAACGAGCGCTGGTCCGACGGCAACCTGGTGCTGCTGGGCGACGCCGCGCACACCGCGCACTTCTCCATCGGCTCGGGCACCACCATGGCCCTCGCGGACGCCGCGGCGCTGGGCCGGGCGCTCGCGGGACGCGGCCCCGACGGCCTGCCGGCCGCCGTGCGGGCCTACGAGGACGAGCGCCGCCCGGCGGTGCTGGCCCTGCAGGAGGCCGCCGCGCGCAGCGCCGGCTGGTTCGAGGCGGTCGACCGGCACGCGCAGCTGCCCCCGCTGGAGTTCGGCCTCTCGCTGCGGCTGCGCCGCAGCGGGGACGCCGTCGACGCACCGCCGGCGCTGCTGCGCGGCCTGCACCGGGCCACCCAGTGGCGGCTCGGCCGCGGGCTGCGGCGGGCGGTGGCGCGCCGCAGGAGGGGAACCCGGCGGCGGGCGCCGGCCGGCTGACCCTCCCGTCCCACCTGCACCATCTCGTACCGGAAGCCTTCCGCGCAGGTCAGCCGCCCATTAGCGTCCCGCGGCATGTCCCGCTCCTCCCGCGCCCGCCGTCGCACGGCCGCGTCCCTGCTCTCCGCCGCGGTCGCGGCGGTCGTGACCTTCGGCGGCACCGCCGTCGCCACGGCCGACGTGTTCCAGACGCCGACCGGCCCCCAGCACGTCAACGGGGCGATCCTCGCCACCTACCGGGCGCAGGGCGGCACCCTCGGGCCGCTCAGCTACCCGATCACCGGCGAGCGCGGCACCCCCGACGGGCTCGGCCGGTACAACCTGTTTCAGCGCGGCGGCATCTACTGGACGCCGTGGACCGGCGCGCACGCGATCTCGGGCCAGATCTGGAGCTGGTACGCGCTGCTCGGCTGGGAGGCCGGCCCGCTGGGCTACCCGATCACCAGCGAGCTGAGCACCCCCGACGGCCGCGCCCGGTTCACCGCCTTCCAGCACGGCGTCATCTACCAGCTGCCGCAGCGCATGCCGCGGCACGTGCGCGGCGCCATCTACCAGCGGTACGCCTCGCTGGGCTGGGAGACCAGCCCGCTGGGCTACCCGCTCACCGACGAGCTGGGCACCCCCGACGGCCGGGGCCGGTTCAACGACTTCCAGGGCGGGCTCATCTACTGGACGCCGTGGACCGGCGCGCACGCCGTGTGGGGCTCCATCCGCCAGGCCTACGGCGGCCAGGGCTTCGAGACCGGCCGGCTCGGCTACCCGGTGACCAGCGAGCTGCCGACGGGGGACGGCATCGGGCGCTTCAACCACTTCGAGCGCGGCTCGATCTACTGGACGTCGGAGACCGGCGCGCACCCGGTCGCCGGCGAGATCCGCGACACCTGGGCGGCGCTGGGCTGGGAGAACTCCGAGCTGGGCTACCCGACCACCGACGAGTACGCCGTGCCCGACGGCGGCCGGGTGCAGGAGTTCGAGTTCGGCTGGATCGAGCTCTACCCGGGCGACGGCGCTGCCGTCTACCTCGACTCGTGAGCGCGCACCTGCTCGCCCCGGAGCGAGCCGTCGACAGCCGGGCGGTCCCGGTGCACGCTGGACGCATGCTCTCCCCGAGGCCGTCGCAGCGCGCCGGCCGCAGCCTGCCCGCGCGGCCCCGGCCGCCGTGGCACGTGCACTGGTTCCGCCACGTCGGCGAGGACCCGCTCGGCCCCGCCGGCGTCTACGCCTGCCGCTGCGGCGAGGTCCGCCCCGGCCTCTGATCGGGGTGCCGCGCAGGGCACCGCGCACCGCTCCGGCGTGACACCATCACGCCTCCGACGAGGGCATGCCCGGCTGCCCGCTCCGGCGGCCGGGGGCGGAACGGAGAAGCCGTGTGCGGTGTGGTGGCCTGCCTCCCCGTCTACCCGGACGGCACCGGGGGCGGGGTGCCGGAGGGCTTCCCCGACCTGGCGGCCGACTGGCCGGATCCCCCGACCTCCGCCTCCGCGGGCGCCGCGCTGGCGGAGACGAGCGCCCGGGTGTCGACGGCGACCCGCACCTGGTCCGAGCCCCTCGCCTTCGCCCGGCTGGTCGCCTCGCCCGACGCGCACGCCGCGCTCGAGGAGTCCGCGGCCGCCGCGCGGGCGCTGGTCACGAAGGCCGACGACGCGCTGGACGGGCTGCTCCTCGCGGCCGGCGGGGAGGGGGCCGAGGAGCTGCAGGCCCGGGTCCGTGACGCGCGGGACGCCTGCTGGCGGCTCCGGCACGACCTGCTCGGCTCGGCGGTCAGGGTCCGCGAGCTGGTGCAGGACGCCGCGGAGCCCGCCGTCTGCCACAGCTACCGGGCGATCGACGTCGTCCTCGACAGCCTCGGCCGGCTCGAGGTGCGCGGGCGCGACTCGGCCGGCCTGCACGTCTTCGTCGCCGTTCCGGAGACCGCCGGCCTCGACGTCCCGCCCGGCCGGGACGACCCGCTCTTCCGCGACCGCACCGTCGCCGTCGTCGAGGGCGGGCTGTCCTTCGTCTACAAGACCGCCGTGCTCATCGGGCGGCTGGGCGACAACGTCGCGCGGCTCCGGGCCGCCATCGCCTGCGACGAGCACCTCCGCGCCGCCCTGCACCTGCCGTCGGCCCGGATCACGGTCGTCGCGCACACCCGCTGGGCCAGCGTGGGCCGGATCAGCCAGGCGAACGCCCACCCGGTCAACAACGCGCTCACCCGCGCGCCGGGGCACCCGTACGTCATCGCCGCCTTCAACGGCGACGTCGACAACCACGACGCGATCCTCGCGGTGCCCGACGGCGACCACCCGGCCGCCGACATCACCACCGACGCCCGCGTCATCCCCTTCGTCGTCGGGACGGCGCTGGCCGGCGCGGCCGCGACCTCCGGGCAGGCGCTGGCCGGCTGCCTGCGCTCGTTCGAGGGCTCGATGGCGATCGTCGTCCAGGACCAGCACTCCCCCGACGGGTTCACCGCCGGGGTCAAGGGCAGCGGGCAGGGCCTCTACCTCGGGCTCTCCCCCTCCCTGCCGATGGTGGCCAGCGAGGTCTACGGCCTGGTCGGGGTGAGCGCCGACTACGTGCGCGTCGACGGGCGGCTGGTCGGCGCCGACGCCACGGCGCCGGTGGTCGCGCACGTCGAGCGGCGGGCCGGCGGGTACGACGTCACCCTGTGGGACCCGGCCGATCCCGCCGCGAGCCGGCCGCTGCCGGACGGCGTGCGGCAGCGGGCCGAGATCACCACCGAGGACGTCGACCTGGGCGACGAGGAGCACTACCTCGCCAAGGAGATCGCCGAGGCCGCGGAGTCGATGCGCAAGACGCTGCGCGGCCGCGTCGTCGACGGCGAGCACGGACTCCGGGCGGCTCTGTCGGAGGCGGAGTTCCCGGCGGCGATCCGCGCCGCCCTCGCCGACGGCGCCGTCACCCGCGTGGTCCTGCTCGGCCAGGGGACGGCGGCCGTCGCCTGCGCGGGCATCGCCCGGGTGGCCGCGGACCTGCTCGGGCACCGGATCGCCGTCTCGTCAAGCACCGCGACGGAGATCTCGGCGGCCCCGCTGCCCGCCTCGCTGGCGGACACCCTGGTCATCGCGGTCAGCCAGTCCGGCTCGACCACCGACACCAACCGGACCGTCGACATGCTGCGCGCGCGCGGCGCGGCCACCCTCGCCGTCGTCAACCGGCGGGACAGCGACCTGGCCAAGCGCGCCGACGGCATCGTGCACACCTCGGACGGCCGCGACGTGGAGATGGCGGTCGCCTCGACGAAGGCGTTCTACGCGCAGGTCGCCGCCGGGATCCTCATCGCCTGGGAGGTCGCGCACGCCCTGGGTGACGTCCCGGGCTCGGCCGAGGACGGGATGCTGCGCGGGCTGCGGGCGATCTGCGGCCAGCTGCGCACGCTGTACCAGCGGCGCGATCGGATCGAGGCGGTCGCGCAGCGCACCTTCGCCCGGCGCGCCTGGTCGGTCATCGGCTCCGGGCTCAACCAGGTCGCGGCCGCGGAGGGGCGGATCAAGCTCTCCGAGCTCTGCTACAAGACCGTCTCGGTCGACGCGATCGAGGACAAGAAGCACATCGACCTCTCCGCCGAGGCGCTCGTGCTCGTCTGCGCGGCCGGCACCTCCCCGCTGCAGCGCGCGGACCTCGGCAAGGAGATCGCGATCCTGCAGGCGCACGGCAACCTGCCGGTGCTGATCACCGACGAGTCGGCGGCCGGCGACTGGCCGGTGGACGACGTCATCGCCGTCCCCGACGCGCACCGCTCGCTCGGCTGGATCCTGGCCACCGCGGCCGCGCACCTGTTCTCCTACTACTGCGCCCGCGCCATCGACGACCTCGCGACCGACGCCCGCCGGGCCCTGGCCGAGCTGGAGACCGCCCACGACGCCGGGGTGGAGCTGACCGACGACTGGCCGGGGACCAAGCCGCTGCAGGCGTTCCTGGAGCTGGCGGGCGGCACCGCGGCGGGCAGCGTCTACGTGCCGAGCGGAACGGCGCTGCAGCTCACCGAGGTGTTCGTGCAGCTGGTCGCGCCGAGCGCCTGGCGGCTCGCGCTCACCGACGCCGACGTCTCCCTCGAGCAGCGGCTGCGCGAGCTGCTGACCCGCGCGGTCGACGAGTTGACCCGGTCGATCGACAGCGTCAAGCACCAGGCGAAGACGGTCACCGTCGGCACCTCCCGCGGGGACGCCGACCTGTTCGACAACCCGCTCGTGGCGCACCTCGTGCAGCTCGGGGTCGACCCGCAGGCGCTCAACTACGCCTCGCTGGACGCGCTGCGCGCCTGGGCGCCGGTGCTCGCGCCGCCGCTGGGTGCGACCCGGTACCGGTTCCGCGAGCACGCGGGCGAGCCGTCGCTGCACGTGGTCGCCCAGACCGGCACCAGCGCGGGGCTGCGCAGCCGCTACTCGGAGCGGCGGACGCCTGCGGGGTCGAAGGGGCTGGTGCTCAGCACCCGGGTGCCGCGGATCATCCGGGGCGCCTCCGACGGCCGGCTCGTGCTGCTGGTCCCCGAGGTCGCCGGCTCCGAGCCGACCGGCCTCACGCTGCTGCACGTGGCGACCGTGCCGACCGCGCCGTCCGAGGTCCTGGCGCGAGCGCTGCGGATCGGCGGGCGGGAGCAGGAGCTGGCGGCCGCGCTCGGCGAGCGCGGGCTCACCCTCGACGTCGGCCGGCTCGGTCCGGGTTCGGTCGAGTTGCTGCTCACCGCCTCCGTCGAGCACCTGGTCGAGCGCCTGGCCGGAGCCGCGTCGGCCTGAGCGCACGGGCCACCACCAGCTCAGGCGGACCAGTTCGTCACTTTCTGCCTGCGTGGGATCACGGAGAATCACGACGCCCGCCGTAGAAATCATCTATGACCGTCGCACTGATCGCAGCCCTCGTCTGGGTGGGAGCCGCTCTGCCGGTCGGAGTGCTGTTGGGCCGGGGCATGCGCCTGGCCGACCAGCGCGAGCAGGACCCTTTCCGCGTCGACGGCGTCGAGCGCTACCTGCGCGAGCAGGCCTCCGCGCCCACCGCCTGACCTACTGCGCGGCGAGCAACCGGGCGAGCGCGTCCCGCCAGTCCGGCGGGGCGAACCCCGCCGCCTTGATCTTGCTCAGGTCGAGCACGCTGTTCAACGGGCGCGGAGCGGCGTCCGGCTTGTCGGCGAAGTAGTCGGCCGTGCTGACCCGGGTGACGTCGTCGGCCGAGCGCCCACGTGCCTCGAACACCGCGGCGGCGACGTCCGCCCACGACACCGGCTCGCCGTCGTTGGTCAGGTTGTAGGTGCCGAACGGCGCCTGCGTCTCGACCAGGTGCTTGATGCCGGCGGCGAGGTCGTCGGCGTGCGTGATCCGGCCGATCTGGTCGTCGACGACCGAGGGCGAGACGCCGCGGTCGGCCAGGCCGGCCATGGTGCGCACGAAGTTGCCGCCCTCGCCGGCGACCCACGTCGTCCGCACCAGGTAGTGCTTGGTCACGTGGCCGGCCTGCACGTCGCCGTCGGCCTTGCTCTGCCCGTAGACGCTCAGCGGGTTCGCGGGCCAGTCCTCGGGGTGCGGGCCCTCGTGCCGGCCGTCGAAGACGTACTCGGTGGAGATGTGCACGAGCGTCGCGCCGCAGGTGCGCACGGCTCGGGCCAGGTAGCCGACGGCGTCGGCGTTGGCCGCGCGGACGGCGGCCAGGTTGGCCGGGTCCTCGGCGGCGTCGACGGCGGTCCAGGCGGCCGCGTTGAGGACGAGGTCGATGTCGGCCCAGTTGTGCTCGCGGACGGTGGCGGGGTCGGAGATGTCGAACTCGGGCAGGTCGAGGGCGACGGCGCCGGGGAACTGGCGCTGCAGCGCCCGGCCGAGCTGGCCGCGGGCACCGAGGATGAGGACGCTCACTGGCCGCGCGCCGCGTACTGGGCCTCGACCTGCTCCTTGAGCGGGCGCCACCACGGCTCGTGATCGCGGTACCAGTCGATCGTGGCGGCCAGGCCGTCGCGGAACTCGGTGTAGCGCGGCGCCCAGCCCAGCTCGTCGCGCAGCTTCGAGGCGTCGATGGCGTACCGCAGGTCGTGGCCGGCCCGGTCGGTGACGAAGTCGAAGGCGTCGGACGGCTGCCCGGTGAGCTCGAGGATCAGCTCCAGCACCTCGCGGTTGTTCTTCTCGCCGTCGGCGCCGATGAGGTAGGTCTCCCCCGACCGGCCCTTGTCCAGGATCAGGTGCACCGCCGCGTTGTGGTCGTCGACGTGGATCCAGTCGCGGACGTTCTCGCCGGCGCCGTACAGCTTGGGGCGCAGCCCGGAGAGCACGTTGGTGATCTGGCGCGGGATGAACTTCTCGACGTGCTGGTACGGGCCGTAGTTGTTCGAGCAGTTCGAGATGGTGGCGTGGATGCCGAACGAGCGCACCCAGGCGCGGACCAGCAGGTCGGAGCCGGCCTTGGTCGAGGAGTAGGGGCTGCTCGGGTTGTACGGCGTCTCCGCGGTGAACTTCGCCGGGTCGTCGAGCTCGAGGTCGCCGTAGACCTCGTCGGTGGAGATGTGGTGCAGCCGGACGCCGTGCTTCCGCACGGCCTCCAGGATCGTGAAGGTGCCGATCAGGTTGGTCTGCAGGAACGGCGAGGGGTCGCGCAGCGAGTTGTCGTTGTGCGACTCGGCTGCGAAGTGGACGACGACGTCGTGCCGGGCGACGAGGGAGTCGACGAGCTCGGCGTCGGCGACCGAGCCGTGCACGAATTCGATGTCGTCGCGCACCGGGGCGAGCGAGGCCTCGTTGCCGGCGTAGGTGAGCGCGTCGAGCACGGTGACCGAGTGCTCGGGGTGCTCGCGCAGCGTCTGGTGCACGAAGTTGGCGCCGATGAAGCCGGCTCCGCCGGTGACCAGCATCCGCATCGTCCAAGACCTCCGAGTCGTGCGTAAGTCGTCGGCCTCCTGACCTGCGACCGGCTAAAGCAACGCTAGCCGCAGCCCCGTGGGCATGTCCCGCGTTTGCGCCCCCACACGGGCCGTTACCCGGACCTCCCCTGAACGGGTGACTCAGCCCGACGCGCGCTGCTGACGGGCCTCGGAGACCGGGGCGTCGAGCGTCTGGGCGTCGGCAGCGCGGCGCACCGCCCATTCGGCGGGCAGCACGAGGCGCGGCGCGACACCGATGAGCACGGCGACGAGGAAGGCGACGCCGGCCAGGGCCTCGCCGGACTCCTCGAGGTAGGTGGCGGCCGCGGCGACGTTCGCGCCGAAGCTGCTGGCCGCGACGCCGGAAACGGCGGAGAGGCCGACCGATGCCCCGGCGTACAGGGCGAGCACGCCGAGGACCCGGCGCCGGTCGCGGCGCTCGGTGCGGCTCAGGAACCAGAGCGCGCCGATGACCACGGTGGCGGCCGCGACGCTGACGACGAGCGCGCCGGCGCTGCCGAACGCATCGGTGAGCGCCTCCATGGCGTTCACGTGGACGGTGCTGCCGAACTTGACGGCCGCGATCAGGCCCGAGACGAGCCCGACGCCGAGCCACCAGGCCCGGCGGCCGGGCAGGCGCGAGGCGCCGGCCACGGCAGCGATCGCCGCGACGGCGAAGAGGACGGCGACGAAGGTGCGCGGCGCCGAGTAGGCCGCGTCCATGGAGAGAGCGCGGGCGACCGGCCCGCTGTCGCCCCGGAGGCGGACGACGAAGCCGACGGTCTCGAGCGTCACGGCCACCGCGGCCAGGGCGATCCCGACCGGCGGTAGCGGAACGGCGCGGCGGCGGGCACCGGCACCGGAGGGCTGCGACGCGGGCGCGACCTCCGGCCGGTCAGCGGGCACCAGCCAGGAGGAGGGCTTCAGCTCCCGCTCGTCGGCCATGCGCATGCCGCGGCCCAGGACGACGCCGCCGACGACGGCCAACGCCGTCCACACGGCCACTGCTGCCAGAACCCAGACCCACCACACGCTTGGTCTATCGGCACTCCGGGGGAGGAACCTGAACGCAGCGTCCGGCTCGGCCCGTCGATCAGGCCATCAGGCCCGTCTAACCTGCCCGGCGCCCCAGCGCCCGGTAGCTCCAACCCGCAGCGGTCCACGCATCGCGGTCGAGGGCGTTACGCCCGTCGAGCACCCGACGCTGAGCAACGACCCTTCCGAAATCAACCGGGTCGAGCTGCCGGTACTGCTTCCACTCCGTGAGCACGAGCACAGCGTCCGCGCGGTCGGCCGCCTCCTCCGGGGTGTCGGCGTAGTCCAGTTGCGGGAACAACCGCCGCCCGTTTTCTACGGCCGCTGGGTCGGTTACGCGGACAACGGCACCCTGGAGCTGCAGCTGAGCTGCGACGTTGAGCGCAGGGGAGTCGCGGATGTCGTCGCTGTCGGGCTTGAAGGCGGCCCCAAGGACGGCGATGCGCTTGCCGAGCAGCGAGCCGTCGCACACCTCGCGGGCGAGCTCCACCATCCGGATGCGCCGCCGCATGTTGATGTTGTCGACCTCGCGCAGGAAGGTCAGCGCCTGGTCGGCACCCAGCTCCCCCGCCCGGGCCATGAAGGCGCGGATGTCCTTGGGGAGGCAGCCGCCACCGAAGCCGAGGCCGGCGTTCAAGAACTTGCGGCCGATCCGGTCGTCGTAGCCGATCGCGTCGGCCAGCTGCTTCACGTCGGCCCCGGTCGCCTCGCACAGCTCGGCCATGGCGTTGATGAACGAGATCTTGGTGGCCAGGAAGGAGTTCGCCGCCGTCTTGACCATCTCGGCCGTCGCGTGATCGGTGACCACCTTCGGCGTTCCTCGCGCCACGATGCGGGCGTAAACCTCGTCGAGGATGCCGACCACCCGCTCATCGCCCTCGGAGACCCCGTAGACGAGCCGGTCCGGGTAGAGGGTGTCGCGCACGGCGAACCCTTCCCGGAGGAACTCCGGGTTCCAGGCGACCGAAGACCCGGGGACCTTCTCCCCGAACATGGTCGCCAGCCCCGCTGCGGTGCCCACCGGCACGGTGGATTTGCCGACGACGACATCGCCGGGCTCGAGCACTCGCAGCAGCGACTCGGCCGCGGCCTGGACGAAGCGCAGGTCCGCGGCGTACTCGCCGTGCTTCTGCGGGGTCCCGACGCAGATGAAGTGGACCTCGGAACCTGCTGCGTCGGCCATCGAGGTGCTGAAGCGGAGCCGCCCGGTGGCAAGCGACGAGCGGAGCAACTCATCGAACCCTGGCTCGTAGAAGGTCGCCTTCGCCTGTGAGAGCGACCGGACCTTCCGCTCGTCCACGTCGATCCCGACGACCTCGTGGCCCAGCTCGACCAGCGAGGCCGCATGGACCGCGCCGAGGTAGCCGCAGCCGATGACGGAGACGCGCATGCCCACCCTCCGGCGCAGATCGGTCCCGAATGACCAACCTCAGGAGTGGATCACGCGCCTGCAGCGTGCGCCTTTCGAAGGAGCCCATCCCCCCTCGGACCGAGCCGCCCCCGACCGTGCGCGAGGGCCCCCCTCCGCAGAGTGAGGTCGCCTTCACCAGGTCTTTTGCGGCCGTACGCTCGATTTCGGTTGTCCGCAGACGGGGGTCGCAATGAGCGCCGACGAGCACGATGCATCCGGCACGGGTGGCGTCGCCGTCCCTGCTGTCGGTCCCGACGTCGCCGCCACACCATCGCCCGGAGAGGCCGCAGAGCCACTCACGGACGGCACTGCCAAGGTCCTTCGCGGCAGTCGACGTCGGCGCGTGGTCCGTCGTGCGCTGATCGGCCTCGGCGCCAGCGCCCTGGTCTTGGGCCTCCTCGTCGGAGGCGGCGCCTGGTACCTGACCGAGCGCTACGCCGGCAACATCGACCGCGTTGCCGACGTGCTTCACGCGCATGGACCAGCAGTCGCGGCCTGCCCGGGCGACGCCGGCTCAGGCCGCGTCGCACAGCCCGGTGACCTTCTTGCTGGTCGGCTCCGACACCAGGGTTGCGGCCGAGGAGGGCGAGGACCCGTCAGGGCGCTCCGACGCGATCATGATCGCCCGGTTCAGCGGGGACCGCGAGCACGCCCAGCTCATCTCGATCCCGCGCGACTCGTGGGTCGACATCCCCGGCCGCGGCATGAACAAGATCAACGCCGCCTACGCGTTCGGTGGACCGTCGCTGCTGATCCAGACGGTCGAGCAGCTCACCCAGATCCGCATCGACCATTACCTGGCCATCGATTTCGACGGGCTCATCCAGGTGACCGACGACCTGGGCGGGGTGGAGGTCCTGGTAGCCGAGACGACGAGCAACGGCCCGTACACGTTCCCCGCCGGTGTCAACACGCTGAGCGGCGACGAAGCTCGCTGGTACCTCGGTCAACGCTACGGCCTGCCCGGTGGCGACTTCGACCGGGTGCGCCGCCAGCAGGAGTACCTGCGCTCGCTGTTCACGAAGCTGTTCAGCACGAACACCTTCACCGACCCGGGCCGGCTGGACGACGCCCTGCTGGCCGTCACCAGGGCCGTCGCCGTCGACGACACCCTCGGGAACCGGGACCTGTTCGGCCTGGCCTATTCGATGCGCAACGTCCGCCCAGCGGACGTCGAGTTCTTCACCGCACCGGTGCTGGGCACCGGCATGGAAGGACCGGCGAGCGTCGTCTACCTGGACGCGACCACTGGTGAGCGCATGTGGTCGTACCTCCGTAACGACTCCCTGGCTCCCAACGCCGGCGAGTTCGCCACCCAGGCACTGCCCGATGTCCCCCGCTGACCTGCGGGCCAGGGCACTTCCGCACCACTGATCACGGCCGTCACGATCTTGACCCGTGGCGCGGCGAGCCTGCCCTGAGTGGGACCGATCCCTCTCAGGCTGACCCCGTGATGTTCCTGGCGGAGACGACGTGGCTGGCTCTCAGCATTTGGGTGAGCGATCACGGCCTGCTGCTCGGCGCCGTGGCCCTGACCAGCCTGCAGCGGCTCCCCGCTCGCCGCCCTGGCTCAGTACGCGCCTGATCCGCGGAGCACGGCTCCGGCGGTCTTCCAGAGGATCATGAAGTCGAACGCCAGCGACCAGTTCTCGACGTACCGGACGTCGATGCGCACGGACTCGTCCCAGGAGAGGTCCGAGCGGCCGCTGACCTGCCACAGGCCGGTCAGGCCGGGCTTGACCAGGAAACGGCGGTGCATGTCGTAGCCGTACTTGTCGACCTCGCGCTGCAGCGGCGGACGCGGGCCCACGAGGCTCATGTCGCCCTTGACCACGTTGATCAACTGCGGCAGCTCGTCGATGGAGTAGCGCCGCAGCATACGGCCCACCCGGGTGACGCGGGGATCGACCTTCTTCTTGAACAGAATGCCGTTCCCGTCGCTACTGTCGGCCAGGTCGTCGACCATCCGGTCAGCGTCGACGACCATGCTGCGGAACTTCAGCATTGAGAACGTGCGTCCGTCGCGGCCCACCCGCTCCTGCCGGAAGAACACCGGACCGCGGCTGCCTAGGCCGACAGCGAGGGCCACGGCCACGAGCACCGGGGCGAGGAAGAGCAGCCCCAGCGTGGCGCTGGTGCGGTCGAACACCTCCTTGGTGAGGCGACGGATCCCGCGCAGCTCGGGGCGCTCCATGTGCAGCAGCGGCAGGCCGCAGACCGGGCGGATCCGCACCCGGGAGCCCACGAGCTCGGTGACCGCCGGGGCGAGCAGCAGCTCCGCATCGGTGTCCTCGAGCTCCCAGCCGAGCCGCCGCAGCTCGGACCCGTCGAGCTCGGGGCATGGGAGGACGGCGACGGTGTCGACCTCATACGCTTTGACGACCGCGGCGACCTGCGTCAGATCGCCGAGCACGGGGATGCCGTTGAACGCGTCCTTGCCCGCACCGGACTGACCGGCTGGCAGGCAGCACCCGATGACGCGGTAGCCGTGAAAGGCCTCGCGGTCGAGCTGCTCGTCCAAGGCGGCAACTCCCCCGCGGTGACCGACGAGGATGGTGGTCTGCATCCTCGTGCCGTGCTGCCTCGCCCGGTGCAGGGCTCGACGCTGGGCGTAGCGGGAGATCAACGTGAACACGGTGGCCAGCGGGAGCGCCAGAACGACGAACCCGCGGGCCACGTCGAGCTGGAAGGCCCAGGAGACGGTGCCGACAGCGGCCAGCATCAACACCGCAGCGGCGGTGACCCGGTGGAACTCCTCCGGTCCCACCCACAAGAACCGCTGCTCGTACGCCCGCGCGACAAGCATCGCCACCACCCACACCGCGGGCATGAGGAGGGCGAAGGCGAAGGGCACGTGCGAAGGCGTCACGTCCGCCGAGCCGAAACGCACAAGATAGCCCATGCCGGCCGCAACCGCGGCCACGAGTGCGTCGACGGCGACGAGAC
This sequence comes from Blastococcus sp. TML/C7B, assembly GCF_016612845.1. Lineage (NCBI taxonomy): Bacteria > Bacillati > Actinomycetota > Actinomycetes > Geodermatophilales > Geodermatophilaceae > Blastococcus > Blastococcus sp. TML/C7B. The sequence continues at coordinate 724,508 of NZ_JAEOAA010000001.1, forward strand.
GGCGCACATACGCGCTGCGCCAGGCGCGCCGCGCGGATGTCCCCTCGCCACGCAAGCGCGGGGCAACGAAGCCCCACCCCCGACCGCGGACGGCCTCGACCTTGCGAACGGCTTTTTGCCGCGCGACAACCATGTGCGAGCGCACCCCCGTGCGAATGGCAGCCCGTTGCACTCTGACCGAGGCACGAGGCTGATCCTGCGAAGTGAGGCTCGGCGAACGTTGGTGTTCAGCCGGCACGGAGGAGGTTACGGACCGACCCCGTTCACCGCCTATACGAAGGTGGAGTCAGTCGCGTCACACACAATACCGTGCGCGCATGACGACGTTCAGTGACGTCTTTCCGGGCTCTTCCGCCGGCGCTCGACAACTCCAGCTAGTGGTGACCCCAGCTTCTCGGGCAAGGAGGCTGCGGCCGTCGATGACGCCACGGACATCTGGCTCGTCAGCCCGATGCCACCACATTCGCCAAAGCACTCGCAAACGACGTTTGCGAGAACCGCTCGACAGACGAACGGACCACATCGGCTGCCCACGACCTCGCTCGTGCCGCCCTGACCACATCGTTGATGGCGCCCGGGGAGGGATCGTGGAAGAGCAGTCCGTTCACTTCAGGAATCACCGTGTCCAGCGCCCCACCTGCGCCGTAGGCAACAACGGGGGTTCCCGAGGCCATGCTCTCGATGGGCACCATTCCGAAGTCATCCACACTCGGAAAGATCGTTGCGAAGGCATTCGCATACAGCGATCTCAACGCCTCCCCTTCAAGAGCTCCGACGAACGTTACATTCTCGGGACTGGTCGCCTCCAACCGAGCACGGTCGCGCCCCTCACCCGCGACGAGCAGTCGTTCGCCGCTGGATCGGACCGCCTCGATGAGCAATCCCAACCGCTTGTACGGTTCGACGATGCGACCGACGAACAGCAGGTAGTCGCGACTCGGCGACGCTGCGGGGGAGAAGTGCGCGAGGTCCACTGGGGGCGGAATGACTATATCGGGTCTCCTCCCCCAGTACTCGGCGATCCTGTCGGATACTACCGAACTCGTGGCGACAATGACGTCGGACTCGGTTGACGCCCTCCTATCCAGGGCCCAGATGGAGGACAGCGCCCTGGAGCGGAGGCCGGCCGGCACGAGGCGGAGGGGCGAGTCGTCGATAGCGCTGTAAATCTGACGCAGCGGCGAGTGGCAGTAAATAATCTTCTTGCCCTCAGCTCGCCTCCAGTGCGCGAAAGCGTACGTGGAGGCAAGAAGATGGCCCTCGTATGGGGGGAGCGAGAGGATCCGAGCAGCCCCGACCGGGCTGAGCGCGCGGTGCAATCGACCAGATCGAGCGCCCCCCGGAAGAATGGTTCGGACCCGCTGAGGATCGAGCCCCATCCTGGTAATAGTTGGTTCATCGCCGCCCATAAAGAGCAACTCTGCGTCTGGCAGGACGACATCTGCCATGACGGCCGTGCAGCGCTCCGCCCCCCCGAACTGATAAGCAAAATCATGGGTGATGAGCCACTTGTCATCGCTGGTCATCTGTCCACTCCGAGAACCAGGTTGGCCACATCAGCATTATTCCAACGGGCCCTACCGGCGGCCCACACTTGGTGCCCCTGCTTCTGCGCAAAGGTGCGATCCTCGACTAGCGAAATTACGCTCGCGATGAACTCGTCATCATTGTCGACCGGGTGGATTGGCAAGTACTCCGGGATGTCGCCCCCGCCGGCGAAGGACGTCACGACCGGCACGCCTCTAGCCACCGCATCGAGAATCTTGACACGCACCCCGCCACCGGTGGCGACGGGAGCTACGACGCAACGAGCCTGCCGATAGAGCGCGTCGATGTCATCGACGTAGCCATGGATGACCACGCCCGAGGGAACATCGCGGTAGGGAGTCGATGGCAGCGCACCGACGACGTCCACCGGCACGCGAACGCCTCGAGCCTGCATCCGGCGCACAAGCCCGAAGAGATTCTCGACGGCCTGGCGGTTGGGAAACCATCGCTGATCCCCCACGAACAAGACGTGATCACCCAGGGCTTGGGGTTGCTTCATCGGAGGAAGGACAAGATCGAGAACAGAGACTTCGCTCACGCCGCCGTCCCGCAGGGCCGCTGCCTGCTCACGATCGAACGTGAGGCTGCGATCGGCCCGCCTGTTCACCCGGATCTCATCTTCCTGGAGCCGCATCCGCAGCAGTACCGTCGCCAGACCGCGTCGGGCTAGCGCCACCGACTCGGATACGTGGTTATTGACCGCCACGGTCCATGAGCCCCCCAAGGACAGCGGCTCTTCGGCCATGTAGGCATGCTCGGCGACGATGAGGTCCGGCTTGAGGTCTGCGAGGACCGCACGGAGTCTTCTTGACCGGAACCGAGCGTGGATAAGGCTCTGTCGGTACCGCACGGCTCGGCTCGCGACGGCCAGCACGCTTGCCGACGGCTTCGGCACGAGCGTCTGCGTGATGGAGCCGTGGTGCCGGCGAGTCACTTCCGTGACGGCACTGTCGAGCGAGACGAGCGACACCCGAGCGCGGCGGCAGAGCTGTTCCACGAGGAGACGGGACAGCGCCGAATCGCCGGCACCCTCCGTGAATATGTTCTTCGCAGTGAGCACGACGACGTGCTGGGGCGCAACTGCGCGTGGGTCCATCATGAGGCTTGGAGCTTGCCGGTAAGCGCTACCGTCGCGCGATCCGGCGATGCTTCGACAGCCATGGGGCTCCTTCATTCAAACCGGGAGATCGACCGCGCTACGAGTGGACCATCGAGCCTTACAGATCCTTACCTACGCGCGCCGCGAAGTTCGACAGAGTCGCCCTTTTGGGGCACTCCGGCCCGGACCTCATGGTGGGCGAGAGTCGGTCTCTCATCTCGCTCGTCAGTGCGCAGGCCAGCGGCGGCCCACGTCACACCAGACCAACTCAGATATTTGCACCCAGCCTGACATGGTGAGCAAGGCCACACAGATGAACTTCGGACCCACTCCCGGGAGCTCGAACCGCAAGGTCGGCGCAACCTCAAGGGCCGCGCTTGCCCCCGACAGGGGAGATTTGGTCCAACATGACAACACGAGCTTCCATCAACGGGACTCAACAGGGATGCTGCCTTGGGCCGGCTCACAGCGGGCTTGGCTCCATTATTGTGAACGCATGGAAGGAGGGCGGATGCCCGCCTGCATCACTCACGCGCTTCGTCGTTCGAGGGGCGGGCGGCACCGTTGACGCGAGCGCCAACCGCCGTTGCACAGAGGCGGCGTCTGCCACGGGATCACGAAGAATGAGCCGGAATGTGCTCATCGTGACGCCCTCGCTGCACGCAGGAGGAGCGGAGGTCCACGCTGTCTTGGCGGCACTCCATCTCGACCGCCGACGGTGGAACCCGCACGTCCTCTCATTCGGTGACGGGCCCCTTCGCGACCGGTTGATAGGCGCCGGGGTGTCGCACGAGGTACGCCCTCTCCCCGACAGTGGCAGAGGCATCCTCGAAGCAGCAAGGCTTGTGCGCAAGACGCTCACGCGAAATCAGTCGCATGCCATCAGCGGCCACGGAGTGTTTACGGAGTTCGCGGTTCGCCTGGCCCTCCGCGGGGACGCCGTTCCATATCTTGCGTGGAAGCACACGTACGGCCACATCGGCTATCGGGGATTGCGCGAGCGCATCTTCGAGCAACTGACCGGCCAGGCCGTCACCCGCTATGGGGCGGTCTGCCACAGCCAAGTGCGTTATCTGATGGACGACCTGCGGTTGCCAGCGCCCAAGATAAGCGTCGTGCCTAATGCCGTCCCGGCCCCCGCGACACCTCGTTCGCTGCCCCCTGCCGTAGCTCCGACCGTTCTCATGGTGGCGGCGATGCGCGCGGACAAGGGGCATGAACTGGTCCTTCGCGCCATGCGGCAGGTGCTAGCTCAGCATCCTGAAACGCGGCTCCGCCTGGTCGGCGATGGACCGTGCCGAGAGAACCTCCAGCGAACGGTCCGTGAGCTCGGACTGGCCGAGCGCGTCGAGTTCCTCGGCGTCAGGTCCGATATCGACTCCCTCATGCAAGACGCTCATCTGCTCGTGCTGGCTTCGTACAACATCGAGTGCTTTCCGTACGCGGCTCTTGAAGCGATGGCTGCTGGACGAGGCGTCGTGTCCACGAATGTCGGAGGGCTGCCAGAGCTCATCGACGATGGCGTGACTGGGCGCCTCATATCGCCGGGGGATCCTGTGTCTCTCGGCCGAGCGATCATCGAAGGCCTCGATGACGGACTGAGCGAGCGGCCTCGATGGGGGAGAGCTGGCTGGGAGCGGGTTCAGCGGGTCCACTCCATGAACCGCTGGACCCAGCAGTTCGCCGACCTCCTCGACGACATCACCGTCGCGAGCACCAGCCTCCCGGTGGAAATGCCGGCGAAAGGGATGTCCGAATGACCAAGCACCGCGCCGCCCGATCGGGTCGGTTTATCACGGTCCTGATAGTTGCCCTGGTAGCGGCGGGCGTCGTGTCCGGTCTCGTCGTTGGGCAGGCTCGCGGCCCGGAATGGCCAGGCGTCGACCAGTGTCCAGGTCCAGATCGGCTCGAGTGAAACGTTGCTGATGACCGGTCAGGTCACACCGGTGACCGCGCAGGACACTGCCGAGGCGGCGCTTATGGCGGGCTCAGAGCCGGTGTTGACCCGCGCCGCGGCCGCCCTCGGTGACGGCCAGCCTTGGAGGTACTACGCCGAGCGCGTGAATGCCGCCCCCGAGTCGACCTCGCACGTCGTCATGATCCAGGCCGCCGCCAGAGGCGGTGCAGAAGCACGACGGATCGCCGAGGCCGTCGGCGTTGCGCTCTCGGACACCGCAAGCGAGCAGATCGCCTCAACGGCGGCCACGCTGCCGAGCCTCGATCCGGAGGGGGTGGACAGCGGACTGTCCATCCGCGCGCAACTACTGCAAGGAACGGTTCAACCCTTTCGGGTGATCGGAACGACGGAGGCGATCAAGACGTCGCCGACTGCTCAGCTCCCAATAGCGCTGGGCATCGCCGGCTTGGCACTGGGCGTATTGCTGGTGATTGGCTTGGCGACCATTCGACCGACCGTGAGCCGGGTCCGCGATGCTCAGCGACTGACCATGCTCCCTGCCGTTGGCTTTGCGCGCCGCACCGGTGGGGCCGACAGCGCCCGCCTCGCCCGTCAGCTGTTCGACAACGAGCTCGACGGTGACGTCGTTGTTTGCCCCGTGGAAAGCGACGCGGAGAAGTCCGCTCTAGATGTCGCGGATTGGTTCCGTGCGCAAAGCCGTGACGAAGATGAGGCCGCTCGTGTCGTCACGGTCAGCGATCCCGTCGCTGCGGTCGTCGGCCGACGCCCAGCAGACGGTGTCGCCGCGCTGGTGCTCGTGGCGCCGGTGGGGACGTATCGCACCACGCTTTCAGACGCTGTCGACTTGCTGGCGGGATGGCGGAGCGCAGACGCCGTCGTCATCCCGACATGATCACAGCGATCGGGCGACTCGACCGGTCCGGGGCGACGGCGCTCGACGTAGGGCTACTTCAGCGGTCGTGGTGCCTGCTGCTGGGGGTGGTGGTCGCGGGGACCGCGGGTTATGTCGCCACCTATCCGGACAGCGCAGCCATCGGCGTGGCTGGCGTGGCCATCGGCCTGCTGATGGTCGTCGGGACAGTTCGCCTGCTGCTTCGCGCTCCGTGGCTGGCTCCTTGGGCCGCTTTGATCATCTTTTCGACATCAAGTGAGCTCCGTCTTCGGGTGCACCCAGGAATAGGGCTCCTGAAAGACGTCCTCGTCCTCGTCCTCGTCCTGGTGGTCGTCTCGAGGTTGCTGAGCCGGGGCCCGCGTGCGCTGGCGGGGACGCGGACTCTCGGCGGCGTGCTCGCGGCGATTGCCGTCGTACCCGCTCTGTACCTGCTCGATCCGGCCGGCCAGCACGGCAGCTCGTGGATCTTCGGCTCCCGACTGCTGATGGAGGCCCTCGCCTTGCTGCTCGTCGGACTACTTACCGATCGGCCGCAGCGCACACTCCAACACCTGGTGAGGGCCATGACCGTGGTGCTCCCTCTCGAGGCAGCGTTTGCATGGGCTCAACGCGCGGCCGGTCTGGAAGCCCTACTACGCGGATGGGGATACCAGTACGGCGCCCAGGTCCGAGTGACCAGCGGCGGCTCACTGAGGACATCAGGCACCTTCGACGATCCGTTCCAACTCGCCGCCCTCGCTGTCCTCGGTTTGGCACTGGGCCTGTTCGTAGCCAAGCGGGGTCAGGCCGTCGTCCTTCTGGTGGCCGGGGCCGCTGCTCTGGGCGCGACCTCGGTGCGGACGTCGCTCGTCCAGGTGGCAATTCTTCTGCTTCTCTACGCGGTCAGGCGTGGATGGTGGCGCCAGGCCTTGGCGCTGACCGCCGTCGCTGTTCTCGCGGGGATCTTCCTGCTGGCGACCATCACCACATCGGTGCGCCCTGGGGCCCCGGAGACACCGCTGTTGTTCGGCTTGAATGGCCGCAACCTGGCATGGGGGCAGGCCGTGCAGGGCTGGGAATCGATGCTCATCGGCAACGGTGTCGGCGCCCTGGGCATCGGGTCCACCCGCGAACTGCCACTCGCGATTACGCCACCCGCATCTCATGACCCCGCCGTTGCCCCGACGGCCAGTTTCGCAGGCGACCCGGCCTTCCTGGACTCTGCCTACGCACAGGTGCAGTCGGACGTCGGCTTGGCTGGCACCATCGCGCTCGTCGGCGGCTTCGTCGGCCTGGCGGTGATCCTGCTTAGACGGTGCCGAAGCGGGCGTTCGGATGCGACCTCCTGGGCGGCCCTGGCCGTGCTCGCAGTATCGATGGTCGATTGGATTGGCCGTTCCTCGTTGGCGAGCTACGCGACAGGCTTCCTGACGCTCTATGTGCTCGGCCTTCTGCTCGCCGCCGATCAGGAACGGCAGATCCAGCGATGACCGGTGTGACGGACTCAGGATTCCGACTTGCCCGCCTGGGGTTGGCCGCTGCGATCATCTCCCGGCTGGCCGGCCGGCTCATCGGCATCCTTCTGATCATCGTGCTGGCGCGCGTGGCTTCCGCTGACACGGTGGCCGTCTACGGGTACCTCTTGGGAACCGCAACCCTCGTCACGATGCTCACCGATCTGGGTGTCTCAGCGATCGCTGGCCGGGAGGTCGCAGCAGGCAAATTGGCCGCCGGTGATGCATTGCGAGCCGCCTTCCTGCCTCAATTGGCGTCCGCCCTAATGGCGGCGTTTGCCACCGTGATCCTGACTGTGACGCTCGGACCCGACGCCGCCTCCCTTCCTGCCATCGCCGTAGCCGTCGCTTTCGTGATTGTGGGCAGCATGGTCAACCTCTGGTCGGAGGTGCTGAGGGCAACTGGACGGGTCGTCCTGGAAGGTGCTCTGCAGGTTGCATCGGCGGCGCTACTTGCCGTGGCCGGTGTCATCGTGGTGCATATGGGCGGCGGAGCGACCGAACTGTTGGTGGTCGTGGCCCTGAAGGAGACCGGGGTCCTCGCCGTAGCGACATTCGTCGTTCGGCCTGCTCGGCGCAACCGAATTCGCAGCCGACAACTGCTCCGGCAGAGCGGCTGGCTCGCCATCGCTGGGACCGCCGTGATCCTGCTATGGCGGCAAGGGACCATCGTCGTCGGTTCCCTAGGGGACGTCGGCGCATTGGCCGTATACATTGTCGCGACGCGGTTCTTCGACGCGGGCGTCACAGTGGCACACACGGCGGGTCTGGGGCTGGTCCCCGGCCTGTCAGCCCTCGTCCAGGATCCTGCGGCGTTCAAACGCGCAGCCCGCAAGTACGTGGGGCTGGCCGCGGCCGTCGGAAGCATCGTCGCGCTGACCGGCGCGACCTTAGCCGAACCGCTCACCACGATCCCCTTCGGCGAGACGTGGCAGTCTGCCGTTCCCTCCGTACGCGTCGTCGCCCTATCCGCGCTGCCGATCATGTTGTGCTACGTGTGCTTCACCGTTCTGCTTGCCGCTGGCCGGCTCCGGTGGATGTTCGCAGCAACCGTGGCCGGAGCCTCGGTCGGCATTCTGGTCAGCGTGGCCCTAACGGCGCACTCCCCGACCGCCTTGTCCGCTGTGGTGGGGACAACCGTGGGCGCCACCGTCCTTGCCGTCATAGAACTCATCGGCATCAGGGATTTTCTCGGGCGGGGCCGACGGGAGCGGCGAGGAGCCGACAAGTTCGCAGCGATCCCATCCGACTCATCGGCTTGGTGAAGACGCGGCCGCAGCTTGGTGGACTCGCCTTCACCGCCCACGCCGGGCCAGCGGCCCCAGCGCTGGAAGCGAGTTGACAGTTGACCGGCCCGAGTCCGCTGAGGACTCGCTGACGTCGACGGCGGTCGAGATGACGACCATGTTCAGCGGCAATTCATCGCAGACTTGTCCCGAAGTCACGCGGTCCACGACCCGGACACCCACATCCGGACTCCGGCCGATATCTATTCATGTCCGGGGAAAGGAGTCCGGCCGTTACTTTGCTCCAAGCCAGGCGTTCGCCTGTTGCAGCGCCGCAAACGAAGGCTTGGCCGAACCGTCCAGACGCAACAGGCCGAAGTGGTTCTCATAGGGAGTCCAATCGTCTCTGTCACGCATGCAGAACCAAAACGCTGCCGTCACGTAGGGGAACCGACGAACCGTCAACTCTACCGCCGATCGCAGATACGCCGCCTGCGTGGCCTCGTCGACCCCGGGCCGCTCTCCTGACGAAGCAGTGGTCCAGCCGAACTCGGTGAACCAGATGGGTTTCCCTTGGTCGCCATACCGCACCATGACGTCGTGGACGGCCTCGACGGACGTGAGGCGGTAGACCATGTTTGCCGAGGGAGCGTCCGGGGGTGCGGTGACCGGTTCCAAGTAGGGATGCACTGCTAGAACGTCGAAGAACCCCTTTGCGCCGGCCGCGTACATCTGCTCGATCCACGGCGCATTGTTGCCGCTCGTGCCTGCGCTGACGACAACAGCCGACGGATCGCCGGCCCGCACTCCGCGGTAGCCGGCTTGGAGTACCGGCACGTAGTCGCTCGCCGAGCCGTTTGGACATCCCCCACGGCAGTCCGGCTCATTCCAGATCTCCCACGCAGCGACTCTGCCCTGGTACCGGGAGGCCAGATAGGTCATCGCGCGGGTGAAGTCCGACGGATCGCTGGGAAAGCCTGTCAAGTCGTCACCTCCGCCCGCCCACTTTGGCGTGCAGCCCACCATGATCAGCAGCTTCAGACCTCGCTGCGCTGCACTGTCCACGACGAAGTCCAGCCGCTCCTGATACCAAGCAGAGACGCGGTCCGGACCCTCCTCCTGCAGGGTGCACCACCCCATGTCAACGCGAATCCAAGACGACCCGGAATCCCGCGCGTGGTCCATCAGTTGTTGGGTCATCGGCCAATCCCGCCACATCGCGAAAATGGTCACTCCCAGAACCAAGCTCTCCGAAGGAGCCACCGGCACCACGCCATCCACGCCGACTCGGCTAGATGGGACTGGAGGTACCGGAACGACCGCGCCAGCTGAGAGCGTGCCGCTCATGGACGACCCGGAGCCGGTTGATGCGGGCGGTGCGCCTGCCGAGGTGGGCTGCCCAGCCGGTCCCGCATACGACTCTTCGACGTGCGGAGAAGCCTCCGGCGAGATTGCCGCCGCGGTGGACCGTCCCCCGTCCATGGCCCTTGAGGCCGTCTCCGGCGCCACACCACACCCCGACATGCCCACCAAGGTAAGTGCTGTAACTGCGACAGCCCCGACCCTCAGCCGCCGGCTGACGGCTAGCCATAGTGGGTGGGTGGACGAGATCATCATGGCCCCTTGACACGTGGGGTCGCGAAGATGTGTGCGACGGACCACTCCGATGGACGACGACAACGCGGTGCCAGCGAGTGACCGATTCCTACCCCGCAGTGGGTGCAGATGCGACGATCCTCGCGGGCAGGCAAGAACTCACCTTTGCACGAATCGTCGCGGACCGAAAGCTCATCCTTGCACCCTGTCACACCAGCCCCACCTAGGACTGGTCAGACGAACCGCCCCGGCAACTAGTTCGGCAAACCCTCGGCCGCAGATCGGATTTGATCGAACAGTCGGTTCGCTGTCAGTCGGACGTCGAGGTAATCTTCGACGCGCCGGCGGGCACTCTCACCGAGGCGTCTCCGGCGTTCCGGGTCGTCCAGCAGGCTCGCGACCGCGTCACGGATAGACTCCAGGCTCCGATCGGGGAGAACCACGCCCGCCCGGCCGTTGTCGACCATCTCTGGCATCCCGCCGACAGCAGCAACGACCGGTGTCACGCCATAAGCCATCGCTTCCATGACGGCATTGGGCCACTGATCGAGCCGACTGGGAAGCACCAGCAGGTCACTGCCCGCTATGAGCCCGCCTATGCGCCCATCACCAGGCCGAATGTCGTCGACGACCCGCACGTTTCGACCGGGAGTTACTCGATCTTGCGTCACCAGGACGAGTTCACACCTATCGGCCAACCAGCGTTGGTGGGCCTCGAGCAGGTCGTAGCCACCCTTGCGCTCCATGGCTTCGCCCGATGAACAGGATGCGGGGCAGGGGGCGCCCGCCGCGGCCGACCCGTGACAGTTTAGGGAGCGCTACTCCCATCGGCACGACCTCGATCTTCTCAGCGGCAATCCCGTAGTCCTCCCGCACCGAGCGAGCGCACCAGGCACTGTTGGCGATCACTCGATGCGCCTGGGCGTAGACCCGCCGCTCGAACGGCCTGACTGCCCTGGTCGACCAAGAGGAGAAGCGCGTTGGTTCGCGAGCCGGGTGCATGAGATTGCTCTGCGCATTGGTCGAGTCGATCGTCACCACGTACGGGATCTCGCGCAGCAACCGCCCGGCGAGGAGGCCGACATTGTGAGTGTAGAGGTGGACGACGTCAGGACGCTCCCCCGGCCATGCCTCCGCCAACCACCTCGGTAGCTGCCGCGCCACGCTGGCCGACTGTGCGAGTTGGTAGCGGACCGAGCGCAAATCAGCATCCAACCTGGCCAGTCCCGGGACCGCAACTGCCGCGACCTTCCGCAAGAAGGTGGGCGGAGGAACATCGATGATGCGTACGTCCAGATCGTCGCGCTCGGCTGCCACGGTCCTCAGGTGGTGGTGAACCGTGGCGTGGCCGCCGATGTTCTCGTTCACCAACATCGCCCTGAACGGTCGCTGCCTCATGCGTCCTTCGGTCCTGCAGCCGCGGACACCGAGGCAGAATGCTGCGCCGCTATCTCGCGCGCGCCCGGGGTCTTGTTTCGGGTCAACGGCTCACGCACCACCCGAAACGGTCCGCCCTCGCCCACCCACCATCACGCAGCGGGGACTCGAGATGCTCCGGGTGACGGGTGACCACTCCGTCATGGACGTCCGCTAATGCCTGGTGGAGCTCGGCCCACGACGGAAAATCTTGGGGGTCCAGGACTGTCTCCACAGTCACTTCCCAACCGAATCGCCCGCGCGGCCTAACTGAGATCGGGACGACCAGACTGTTCGTGGCCGACGCAAGCTTCGACGTTCCGTTCGCCAATTCAACCGACTTGCCCAAGAAGTCTGTCGGCGTCGGACCGGGGACATCCATGGCGACCATGACGATCCCTGCGCTGCCGAGCACCTCCCGCAGCGCTCGACCTGACCCTTTGGCCGGAAGAATCCGATAGTCCGAGGCTCGAAGAATCCTCCGGATCCGCTCCGCTCGGTAACCGTCATAGCCAGGAGGATTGTTCTGGAACAGGTACTCCGCCACCGGCAGATGGGCGGTGGGCAGCAGGCGTCCCAGGACTGCCCGACCAACCAGCGGGCCGAGATGGACGAAGCTGACGATCACTCCTCGACCGCTCGCCACAGCCTCCGTCAAATGGCCAGCGCCCCTGATGGGAAGACGGCGTAGCAACCACGGGCGCCAGGCCAATTCCTCGCCTTGCGCCTGCGCCACCGCGTGCCGGCGAGCTAGACGTTGTATGTCAGCCTCGGAACACGTTCCGCCCACCACCGCTTCCATGGCCGCTCGAGACGCATCGAGGCGCTCAGGCCGTCGAGAAGAAGCGAACATCTCGATCGCGGCAATGAGGCTCAGCATGACCGGCGCAGGCACGAACCTTCGCCATACGGTCGAGGCCCTGATGCGCGCTCCCCATCCGCCCCATGGCACCGGCCGCGGCGTCCACCCGAGATCCATTGCCATAGCGAACACCGAGCCCTTCTGAACCTGTAAAATTCCTCAACAACGCGCCCGGAGGGTATCGCCGACCGCAAGAACGCGGGCCAGCAGGATGTCGATCCTTCCACCGAAGGGGGGGTATCGCCTGCGCTCTGACTCCCGTGCGTGAGGATGAGGACAGGCGCATGCCGCTCTCTTCGGGTCGTACCACACGGCGATGGTGGTCGATAGTCGAAATGGTGATCAATTGCGGCCGTTGTGAAGTAGATGTCGAGTCAGCCGATGGTGGGGCCCTTCGCTGAAAGGGACGCGCAAGTCCGACGACGAGGAACGCCGGACCCCGGGCACCCTGCGGCCACCGACACACAGGCCGGCGGCTCTCGTCTTGCCACGCCATGGGCGGCGCTTCCCCGGCGCCCGGCTGGGGTGCGGGTCCCGGAGCGCCTCGGTCAACGCCAGCCTGATGGCTGGGTACTCGTAGCACGGCCAACCCGAGGCCGGCCGCCGTGCTGGCCCGGGCCGCACGCATGAACTGGCCCGGCCGGCCCTAGTGGGACGGCTCGGCCAGGATGCTGGCGCTGTCCTCAACGGTGCGCAGCGCGGCCAGCTCGATGCCCGTTCTGATGATCGCCCTCATGCGCACGGGCTCGGACTCACCCGCCGGCGTGAAGGCCAGGCAGATGCCGCCGCCGGCCGCCATCGCCGAACCGTCGAACACGAACGGCAGCTTGGTGTGGAGTTCGTGCCACGACGGCACCGCGATGTTGGCCAGCAGCACGCCGGTGTACGTGGCCAGCGGCCCGCCGAACACTGCGGCCACCGCCCCACCGAACCGCTCGAGCCGCGGGAACCGCGGGAACCAGGTCAGCAGCTTCGACCGCTGCCGACGCCGGCGCGCCGAGCCGTAGTGTGGTCACCTCCGGCCATCGGCGCCGGACGAGTGCTGAAGGGATGCCGTGCGGTTGCGCACTCGCCATACCGCAAGTCTCATCACCGCCGTGACACTTCTCGTCACCCTGGGAGTCGTCATCGCCGTCCGCTCGTCCGGCCCGTCCGACGAGACCACCGCCCGGGATCCGCTCCCGACCGCCGTCGTCGCCGAGTACTGGCGTACCGATGGCTCCCCCCGGCTGACCTCGGCGAGCGACCGGGTGAACGTCTTCTTCCTCGCCTTCGCCACCAGCGCCCAGCCCGGCACGGGCCGGCTCGCCTTCGAACCGGACCAGGGCAGCGGGATCGCCTCGGAGCAGTTGCGCGAGGACATCGCCGCGGTCCAAGCCCGGGGTGCGGTCGTCCTGCTCTCCATCGGCGGTGCGGTCGACGGCGGGATCGAGCTGCGCACCGCGGCGCAGTTCGACGAACTGGTCGCGAGCGTCGAGCGCATCTGCGACGACTACGGCTGCGACGGCATCGACTGGGACCTTGAGCGAGGCGGCGCCGGCACCGACCTGGACGCCCTGGTGACCGCCAGCGCCCGGCTGAAGGCCGGCAGAGGATCCGACTTCGCCGTCACCGCCTCCGCCGAGCCGGGCCTGCGCCTCTACGAGGACTTCGCGCTGGCCGAGGGCGAGGCCACGGTGGACGGCCGCACGTGGCGCGGCCCTGTCTGCGACCTCTACGGCCCGCAGTTCTACGACTTCGCCCAGCCCCCTGCCGAGCGCCGCGCCGACATCGAGGCCACGGCTCGGCGGATGGTCGACCGCGGGCTGCCGCCGTCCCGGTTCGCCATCGGCACGTCCTACGCCGGCTCGGCCATCGGCGCTCCGGGCCAGATGCCGGTCACCGAGTATCTCGCCGCCTACCGCGCCCTGGCCGACGCCGGGCAGCGGGTCCGTGGCGCCTACGTCTGGGACATGACGATCGAGGCGGCCCAGGGCTATCCGTTCGCCGAGGCCTTCGGCGCCGAGCTCGGGACCTGACCGGCGCTCACTCGCCGAACTGCAGGACCCGCCCGCTCGCGTCCGGCCGGACCTCGGTGGTCGCGCACAACCGCCGCTGGTTCATCTCGTCGACGATGGGCTGCAGCGCCTCGATCGAGTTGAGCGTCGCCTGTCCCAGGCCGTCGTGCATGGTGATGATCACGCCGTCCCGGAGCTGACCGATGACGTTGGCCGAGACCTCCCCGGCGGAGATCCCCTCGGTGTCGTGGGAGTCGACCAGGCCGTCGCTCGCCTCGTGGCCGTAGGACATCACCAGTCGCATCCCGAGCGACAGGGCGACGTCGTCGACCTGCCGGTTCACCGCGCCGTAGGGCGGCCGGTAGTACTGCGGCGCCGGTGCGCCGTGGCGCTCCAGCAGGTCGCTGGCCCCCTGCAGCTCCGCACGGATCTGCTCGGCGCCCCAGGGCGCGACCGTGGCACCGGACGGCAGCACACCGCTGGTCAGGTTCGCGTGCGACTGGGTGTGGTTGCCCAGCACGTGCCCATCGGCGGCGGCGCGCCGCACGACGTCTCCCCGGCCCTCCAAGTTGTGCCCGCTCCAGAAGAAGACGGCGCGGATCCGGAGGTCCCGCAGCCGGTCGAGCAGCTCCCCGGTGTGCTGCCGCGGCCCGTCGTCGAAGGTGAAGACGACGGAGCCGCCCGAGCAGTCGTTCGCGACGGGCCGCACGGCCTGCTGGACGCCGGCCTGCACCTGGTCGGCCGACGACGCAGCCTCCGAGACGTCGTCGACCACCCGGGAACCGGCGAAGGCGAGCGCCAGCACGACCGCCAGTGGCACCAGTGCTGCCCGCCACCGGCTCATCGGGACACCTGGCGGTAGACCAGCCACACGTCGGCGTCGGCAACGCCCGACGCCGGGATCGACGCCACCAGCTCGTAGTCGGTGTAGTTGTCGTGCAGTGCCGTGAGGACGACGTCCTCCATCGCGTCCTCGGCCGGCGAACCCGTCTCGGCGGAGTGCAGGACGATCGTCTCGTAGCGCAGGTCCTCCACCGCCACGCGGACGGCGTCCTCGCCCTGGGCGTAGAGGCCGTAGGTGTCCTCCCACTGCACGGCCGGCAGGTCGTTCGTGGAGTACTCCAGCGCCTCGGCGGCAGGACCGCTGGCCAGGTACAGACCCGGCCCCGGGTCCTCGAGGATCGCGGCGGCGACCGGCCGGACGTCGGGCCAGTTGCCGTGGATGACGCCGGACCGGGAGACGCCGAACAGCACCAGGACCGGCAGGATCAGCAGCACCGGCCCCAACCGCCACGGCCCCCGCGACATCCGCGTCAGCGCGATCCCGGCCAGGGGCGCCAGGAACAGGGCCGAGTACGCCAGGTTCCGGTCGAACGTGCCCGCCTCCCCGGTCCACAACTGCGCCGCCGGGAACGAAGCGCTCCCCACGAGCAGGGACGCAGCCACCAGCGCGTCGCGTCCGCCTGCGCCGGCGAGCCGGACGGCTCCGAGCACGGCGAGCGCCGACAGCACCCCGATGTCCAGCACCAACCAGCCGAGCGACCCCGTCCACGACTGCGGGCTCAACGGCTCGTCGCCGAGGAAGTCGGTCCAGGCGCGGGCGCCCGGCCCTGCGCCGACCACGTACGCGAAGGCCGTGAGCAGCACGGTGGTTCCGGCGGCATACCCGGCCCGCCGCAGAGCGCCGACGCCGGACAGCGCCGCCCCGGCGACGAGCACGACCGGCACCAGGACGGCCGTGGAGTACTCGAGGAGGGATGCCAGGGTGAGCAGGCCGCCCGCGACCAGGGCGGTGGCGGCGCTGCCCCGCGCCGCCAGACACCAGAGCGCGGCGGCGAGGCAGGCCAGGGCCACGGCGTCGGCCGTGCCGAGCGCCGCGACGAACACGACCGGAGCGCTCAGCGCGAAGGCGGTGGCGGCGAAGACGCCGGCCCGGTGCGAGTACCGCGGGGCGACGGCGCCCGACACCAGGAGGATCGCGGCCACCGCGCAGGCCAGCCCGAACGCGCGGACGAGGAACAGGCCGCCGACGCTGTCGAGCGTGGCCGCCAGGAAGGGGTACAGGTAGCGCGCGCCGGAGAGCGCCTCGCCGTTTCCGGTCACGGCGGTCTGCGTCACCCACGAGGAGATCAGGTCGCGGCCGCTGTTGATGGCGAGCGCCTCGTCGGCGGATGCGCCGTTGCGCAGCCGCAGCGCCAGCGCCGTGAAGACGACGACCACGGCGACCAGCGGAACCCGTTCGATCCACCGGCGGGTGTGCGGGGAGATCAGCCGGTCGGGCAGGCTCAGCAGCAGCGCGTCGTGCCAGTGCGGTGCGCGGTACTCCCCTGCCGGCGTGACCGTGGGAACGGTCATGGGTTCCCGCCGCGGGGCGGCAGGGTGTCGTCGCGCTCGTGGCCCGGGAGGATCCGGCGCACCGCGAGCGCGAGCATCACGACGGTCACGGTCGCCAGCACGGCGGTGACGCCCATGAACCCGTCGTGGGTCACCTCCTCGAGGAGGCCCGTGAAGCCGGCGGCGTCCATCAGGTGACCCACTCGGTCTCGGCGCCGTGCAGCGCCTTCGACAGCGCCTGCCAGTTCACGACCGACTGAGCCAGGTCGTAGACCATCATCGGCAGGAGCACCGCCGCGTAGCGACGGCCCCGCCGGCCCGATGTCCAGGACGCCAGGAGCTGGTCGAGGACGAACACCGGCAGGATCGCCAGCCAGATCAGCTGCAGCGACAACTCCTCGAAGGCCACCGCGTAGGACCAGGCCGCGAGCATGAGCAGCGGCACCAGGCTCCGGAAGTACGTCCACGCCTGGACCAGCCAGGCCTTGCGGGTGTGGGCGACGAAGCCGTACGTCATCAGGGTCTCGAGCGTGCCCCGCTGCCACCGGAGCCGCTGCGTCCGCCAGTCCGACCAGGTCGGCATGATGTCGGTGACGACCCGGCAGTCCCGCGCGCACCGCGGGTCGTAGCCCAGGCGCTGCAGGGCGACGGTCAGCTCGTAGTCCTCGGTGAGCGACGTCTCGGCGTAGACCTGGCCGGGCACGCCCGGGATAAGCTCCGAGCCGCGCGCGTCGGCCACGGCACGCAGCGCCGCGACGGTGAACATGGCGGCAGCCCCGGAGAGCACGTGGATCCGGCCCGCACGGCGGTGCACCGTCCGCAGGCCCTGGCTGTACTCGATCTTCTGGAGCAGGCCGACGCGGGACGGGTGGTCGTCGGCGACGTAGGAGCCGCTGATCCCGCCGCGCTTGCCGTACGCCTCGAAGTAGCGGAGCCCGCGCTCGATGAAGTCGGGGCTCAGCCGGCTGTCGGCGTCCATCGACAGGACGACGTCGTCGGGCTCCATCGCCGCCAGGACCAGCGCCAGGCCCTGGTTCAGCGCACCGGCCTTCTTGGCGGTGTTGCCACGGGTCTCGAGGACGTCGACGCCGAGGGCGCGGGCGATCTCGACGGTGCCGTCGGTGCAGTTGTCGGCCGCGACGAGGATCCGCTGGGGCGGTCGCGTCTGCCGGCGGAGGCTCGCGATCGTCTGCGCGATGCCGACTTCCTCGTTGTGCGCCGGGATCACGGCCGTGACCCGGGGCTCTCGTCGTCCGCCCGCCGCATGGGGGTCCGACGCGGAGCCGGGAGCGGCCCCGGTGGGAGCGAGCACCGCAGTGTTCCCGGCGAAGCGGTACTGCCGCGCGGTCTCCGGTTCTGCCACACCGACCGCCGTGCCACGGGCCGCGCCGTCCACGACGCGCGTCTCGGCGTCCCCGTTCCCCGTTCCCACCTGTACAGCCCCCCGTGCACCGTGACGCCCGGGGCGCAGGCGCGCCGGGCTCACGGAATGGTCATTCGTCCACCGGCCGCGCATCACCTCGCAGTGATGAGCGGACACAGCGAACGTAGGACCTGTCGGACGGAAGGAGAAGGAAATCCCGGAGTCCACGCAGGGCTGCCAACCGGTTACTCACAGCAATGAGAGCACTACCAGCCCGCGCCTCTGACCTGCCTGTTTCCGTCCGAGCGGGCGGCGGGGGACATGATTCATCCGCACTGACGTGACGCTGAGTACGCGCATGCGAGTGCGGGTGTCGCAGCCCGAGCGGCATTCCAGCAATGGTCAGGCAACCATTCGTGAAGCCATTCATCGAATCCGTCCCGCACGGTTCGTTTATTCGAGCGGCAGGTGTCCCGCGCGACGAAGACGCTGGTCAGCGCCTCGGCCGAGGGCTGGCACCCGACCGCTGGACGGAGCCGCCCACAGACCGGTGCGCGTCTCGGGATTCCGCCGGGTTCCGCTCGTCGGCGGCGCCGACCGTCAGTAGCGCAATATGGTTGTGTGCCGCCATGTGGACGGCCGGGCATTGTGTCCGTCGTCGTTCCTCGCGCCGACCGACGTGGCGCCCGCACGCCGGGCGCGTGGCCGGGCGAGCGGCCGCTGTCGTGCCCTGGAGCAGCACCGCGGCGCCCGTCGGTGATGGACATCACCGGTCGCAGCGGCCCGATGAGCCGTCGATCAGCGGGCGACGGAGCGGGCCTCGGCCTCCCGGGCCGCCATCCGCTCCCGCTGCGGGACGACGACATACTTCGGATCCTTGGTGCTGGCGATCCCGGCCTCGAAGACGCCGAACCGGGTGAGCAGCGAACCCGCCGCCAACAGCGCACCTGAAGCAACCGC
The DNA here is from genome assembly GCF_016612845.1 of Blastococcus sp. TML/C7B. NCBI lineage: Bacteria > Bacillati > Actinomycetota > Actinomycetes > Geodermatophilales > Geodermatophilaceae > Blastococcus > Blastococcus sp. TML/C7B. The sequence goes on from NZ_JAEOAA010000001.1 coordinate 743,212, forward strand.
CCCCCACCGTCGGCGCCCGCCGAGCACGGCCAGCCCGAGGCCACCGGCGGTGCACGCCCGGGCCGCGCGCATGAACTGGCCCGGCCGGCCCTCGTGGTACGGCTCGGCCAGGAAGCTGTCGCTGCCCTCGATACCGCGCAGCGCGGCCAGCTCGATGCCGGCGCCGAGGATCGCCATCTTCCGCGCCGGCTCCGACTCGCCCAGCGGTGTCAGGGCCATGCAGATGCCGCCGCCGGCCGCCATCGCCGAGCCGCCGAACACGAACGGCAGCTTGGTGTGGAACTCGTGCCACGACGGCACCGCGGTGTTGGCCAGCAGCACGCCGGTGTACGTGGCCAGCGGCCCGCCGAACACCCCGGCCACCGCCCCACCGAAGCGCTTGAGCCGCGGGAACCAGCCCAGCAGCTCCACCGCCGCCGTCGCCCCGGCCGCCGCGCTGAACGGCGCCAGGATGTAGGTGCCGACCGACAGCGGCGAGGTCACCTTGAGCACCCGCAGCATGTGGAGGAACCGCTCCGGCCGCCCCAGGTCGTGGATGAGGAAGACCACCGACAGGATCGAGCCGCCACCGGCGGTGAGCCGCGCGGTGCGGGTCAGCGCCTGCCGGCCGGTGACGTCGGCGAGCGCGCCGAGGATTGCCGACGAGCCGGCCGCCCCGCCCAGGAACAGGTACAGCGGCACGTCGGGGCTCTTCCACACCGGCGTCTTGACGATCTGCCGGCCGTAGTACGAGGTGAACTCGACGTCGTCGACCATCGGGACCTCGCCGCGCCCGCGCCCCCCGCCGCGCCTGCGCCGCTTCCTGCCGGTCCGCTGCGTCGCCGGGCCCCGGTCCGCCTGCCGCCACCCGGCCCCCGGGCTGGTGATGCCGCCGGTCACCGGGCGCCCCGCCGCGAGCCCAGGATCGCCGTCGCGGCGACCCCCACCATCATCAGCGCGGCCTTGCCCGCCGCCCGCCACATCGCCGGCAGGTCGCGGGTGGTCACGATCGGGTCCGGCGGCAGGCCGTAGACCTCCGGCTCGTCGAGCAGCAGGAAGAACGCGCCGTCACCACCGACGCCGTCGTCCTCGTCCCGCCCGTACAGCCGCGCCGTCTCCACGCCCTGCGCCTTCAGCGTGGCCAGCCGCGCGTCGGCGCGCTCCTGGAGCTCGTCGAGGTCGCCGAACTGGATCGACTGGGTGGGGCACGCCGTGGCGCACGCGGGCATCAGCCCGTCGGTCAGCCGGTCGTAGCACATCGTGCACTTGAAGACCCGGCCGTCGTCCTTGCGCTGGTCGATGACGCCGTAGGGGCAGGCGGCGACGCAGTAGCCGCAGCCGTTGCAGATGTCGCCCTGGACGACGACGGTGCCGAACTCGGTGCGGAACAGCGCTCCGGTCGGGCAGACGTCGAGGCAGCCGGCGTGCGTGCAGTGCTTGCAGACGTCGGAGCTCATCAGCCACCGCACCTGCTTGTCCGCACCGGTCTGCCCGGTCTGCGGGTCGAACTCGGTGAGCGCCTCGGCGTTGAGCACGCTGGCCTGCGCCGTCGCCGTCGAGTTCAGGTCGCCGCTGCCCGCCACCGAGGTGCCGTGGTCGTGCCGGTCGTCGCCCGGCCGCCCGAACGTCGGCATCGGCAGGTCGACCGCGCGGCTCTGCTCGATGAACGCCACGTGCCGCCAGGAGTTGGCGCCCAGCTGCCCGGTGTTGTCGTAGGACATCCCGGACAGGCCCAGCGCGTCCTTCACGCCGTGCGAGTCGTCCATCGGGAGGGTGTTCCACTCCTTGCAGGCCACCTCGCACGCCTTGCACCCGATGCACACCGAGGTGTCGGTGAAGAAGCCGACCCGCTTGGGGTGCTCCTCGGCGTACCCCGACTGCTCGGTCACGTCGGGCACCGGGCCGTAGAGCCGGTTGCCGCGGTCGCGGCCGGTGAAGGCCGCGCTCACGGAGCTGATCGAGGTCATGCCGCGCCCTTCGTCTCGTGGGTCATCAGAGCCGGGACCCCTCGCCCGCGTCGGCGTCCACCGGGTCGCGGCCGTTGACCCCGACCCGGCCGGACTCGACCCCGGCCCGGCGGCGGTAGGACTCGACGAACTCGAGCAGCTCCGGCCCGCGCGGGCGCCGTCCGGGGACGATGTCGGCGGTGCTGACCTTGTCCTCCTGGATGTGGGTGTTCGAGTCCAGCGCGATGCCCAGCAGGTCGTTCGCGGAGTCGCCGGTGGAGATGCCCGCGTAGGACCAGTGGTACGGCATGCCGATCTGGTGCACCACCTGGCCGCCGCGCAGCCGGATCGGCCGCATCCGCTCGGTGACCAGCACCTTCGCCTCGATCGCCGTCCGGGAGCTGACCAGCGTCGCGTACTCGCCGTTGCTCAGCCCGCGCAGCCGCGCCAGCTCCGGGCTGACCTCGACGAAGAACTCCGGCTGGAGCTCGGACAGGTAGGGCAGCGTGCGGCTCATCCCGCCGGCCGTGTGGTGCTCGGTGAGCCGGTAGGTGGTCACCTGGAACGGGAAGACCTCGCTGCGCGAGGGGTTCTCCCGGTTCCACGGCCCCGGGATCCGCTCGACCGTCGGGTTCGCCTGGATCGAGTACAGCGCGTTCTCGACGACGGACTCCACCGGCTCGTAGTGCGTCGGCAGCGGGCCGTCGACCAGCCCGGCGGGCGCGTACAGCCACCCCTTGCCGTCGCCCTGCATGACGAACGGGTCCGTCCCGGCCAGCGCGTCCTGCGCCCTGGCCCCCTCCGGGGGCACGTAGTCCGGGCGCTTGGTCTTCTCGAAGTCCGGGACGTCCTTGCCGGTCCACTCGCCGGCCTCCTCGTCCCACCAGACGTAGGCCTTGCGCTCGCTCCACGGCCTGCCCTCGGGGTCGGCCGAGGCGCGGTTGTAGAGCATCCGGCGGTTCAGCGGCCACGCCCAGCCCCACTCGGAGCCGGCCACGCCCATCTCCTTGGCCGGCTTCCGGCGGGCGGCCTGGTTGACCTCGTCGGCGTAGACGCCGCAGTAGATCCAGCAGCCGCCGCTGGTCGAGCCGTCGTCCTTCATCTCCAGGTAGGACGACAGCGCCCGGCCGTCGGGGCCGACGCCGTTGATCTCGCGCAGCACCGCGGCGGCGTCCGGGTCCTGGGTCTCGCCGTGCACCGGGTAGTCCCAGGTGAGGTCGAGCAGCGGCCGGTCGCGCGGGTCGGTCGAGTCCTTCAGCCGCTCCCGCAGGATCCGGCCCAGGTGGTAGTAGAACCACAGGTCGCTGCGGGCGTCGTTCGGCGGCTCGACCGCCTTGTGCCGCCACTGCAGCACCCGCTGGGTCTGGGTGAAGGTGCCTTCCTTCTCCACGTGCGTGGCCGCCGGCATGAAGAAGACCTCGGTGCCGATCGTCTCCGGCGCCAGCTCGCCGGTCTCGTGCTCGGGGCCCTGCTGCCAGAAGGTGGCCGACTCGATCATCTGCAGGTCCCGGACGACGAGCCAGTCCAGGTTGGCCAGGCCGAACCGGTTCATCCGGCCGTTGGGGTGCCCGACGCTGGGGTTCTCCCCGACCAGGAAGTAGCCCGAGACCTTCCCCTCGATCATGTCGGCGATCGTCCGGTAGGAGCTGTGGTCGCCGTTGATCTTCGGGATGTAGTCGAACGCGAAGTCGTTCTCCGCCGTCGCCGCGTCGCCCCACCAGGCCTTGAGCAGGCTGGTCATGTACGCGCGCTTGTTGCCCCAGAACCCGGCCTTGCCGGCGGCGTCGGCGACGTACTCCTCCAGCGAGCTGTGCTGGGCGGCGTGCGGCATCGGCAGGTAGCCGGGCAGCAGGTTGAACAACGTGGGGACGTCGGTGGAGCCCTGGATGCTGGCGTGCCCGCGCAGCGCCATGATCCCGCCACCGGGGCGGCCGATGTTGCCCAGGAGCAGCTGCAGGATCGAGCAGGTGCGGATGTACTGCGCGCCCACGCTGTGCTGCGTCCAGCCCACGGAGTACACCCAAGCCGTCGTCCGGTCGCGGTTGCTGTTCGCCGTCACCCACTGCGCGACCTGCTCGAACACCTCGGGCTCGATGCCGCACACCTCGGACACCATCTCCGGGGTGTAGCGGGCGAAGTGCCGCTTGAGCACCTGGAACACCGTGCGCGGGTGCTGCAGCGTCTCGTCGCGGTGCGGCTTGCTCGGGATCGTGGGGCCGCCGCTGCCGTGGGTCTGCCCGCGGTCGCTCGCCTGGACCTCCGGGGAGTCCTCCTCGTCCTCCTGCGAGGCCGCCTCGCCCGGGTGCTCGGTGGCGGAGTCCTGCTCACCCGGGTCGTAGGACCACGAGGTCTCGTCGTACTGGCTCTTCTCCGGGTCGAACCCGGAGAACAGGCCGTCGAAGTCCTCGGTGTCGACGAAGTCCTCGCTCACCAGCGCCGCGGCGTTGGTGTAGGCGACCACGTAGTCCTTGAAGTACAGCTCGTTGTCCAGGACGTACTTGATCAGCCCGCCGAGGAACGCGATGTCGGTGCCCATGCGCAGCGGCACGTGCAGGTCGGCGATCGCGCTGGTCCGGGTGAACCGCGGGTCGATGTGCACGATCTTGGCGCCGCGCGCCTTCGCCTCGCTGACCCACTGGAAGCCCACCGGGTGGCACTCGGCCATGTTCGAACCCTCGATGACGATGCAGTCGGAGTTCGCGAGGTCTTCCAGGTAGTTGGTCGCGCCACCACGGCCGAACGAGGCACCCAGACCGGGCACCGTGGAGGAGTGCTATATCCGGGCCTGGTTCTCGATCTGGATCGCGCCCATGGCGCTGTAGAGCTTCTTCATGAGGTAGTTCTCCTCGTTGTCGAGGGTCGCCCCTCCGAGGCTCGCTATCCCCATGGTGCGGTTGACGCGCTTGCCGCCGTCCTCGACCTGCCAGCCCTTCTCGCGGGCGGCCAGCACGCGGTCGGCGATCATCTCCATCGCCGTGTCGAGGTCGAGGTCCTCCCACTCCGTCCCGTAGGGACGGCGGTACCTCACGGTGGTCACGCGGGTCGGGCTCGTCACCAGCTGCTTGGTGGCGCTGCCCTTGGGGCAGAGCCGGCCGCGGTTGATCGGCGAATCCGGGTCGCCCTCGATCTGGACGATCTGCTCGTCCTTGACGTACACGTTCTGCGCGCAGCCGACGGCGCAGAACGGGCAGACGGTCTTCACCACCCGGTCCGCGGTGGCGGTCCGCGACACCGTCGCGTCGGTCGCCTTGCTGCGCGCGGCCGCGCCGCGCCCGAACGGGTCCGCGCCGGTGAGCTGCCGGTACACCGGCCAGCTGTCGAGCCACGTCTTCACCGTCGCCATGCTGCCACCGGGCCGGCGATCCGGCGCGACGACGGCGTGCGGTGGCTCAGTCGCGCGGGCGCTCGAGCGCCAGGACCGCGACGGCGATCATCCCGATCAGCCAGCCGCCGGCGACCAGCACGTCACCGCGGTGGATGCCGTGGTCGTCCCAGAGCGTGACCAGCACCTCGCCCTCGACCCGGTACTGCCCGTTGAGCAGGAGCAACGCGAAAGCGGTGAGCACCGCGGCGGCGATGAAGGCGACCAACCAGCGGAGCACGAGGTCATCTTGCCGGTCGGCTCCAGCGGTCGGGGACCTCCGACGACGTGCCGCCGGCCCAGTCGGCGGATTCGTTGTCGTGGAAGCGGAAAACCCGCTCCTCCTCCTTGCGGACGACCGTCGCCGACGCACCGAGGAAGACGGCCGCAACGATCGCGAGCAGCACCCACCCGAGCGCGATCCCGACCCACGCCCACCACGGCATCGCGCACCTCCTCGTGCCGATGCGCGGACGATCTCCCTGTTCCACGCCCCCGGCAAGAGGCTTTCGCCCGCTCAGACGAGGACGTCGCCGTCCAGGTCCAGGCCCAGCGCGGCGGCGGCACCGGCGGCGAACAGCCAGAAGCCGATGCTGAGGTAGCGGCGCACGCCCTCGGCCTGCGGTAGCTGGTGCTCCATGGCGTCCCCCTTCGTCCGTCGCAGGGGACGAAGCTACGACTCCCGCGGGATCGGCGCCTCGCGGTTGGGACGGGTGTGACGGGCGGTGCACACCGCACCCGAGCCGTCACAGTTCCCATCGGGGCACCCCGTGGTCGCCCCGATGGGAACTGCCAGTACCGGAAGTCTCGGACCCCTCCGGAACCCCGGCTCGCCGGCCGGCGGTCGAGCAGTGCTCAACGCGCCGCGCCGTCGCGCTGCGTGGCCTCGAAGACGACCTCGACGGAACTGCGCTGTCCTGCGCCTCCCACCGTGACGGCCCACCCGCACGCCGGGCTGGAGGATTCCGCAAGGGATCCGCAAGACCCCGGCGGCCGGATCAGGCCGGGGCGGGCCCGGTCAGGTCGGCCTGCACCAGCAGGGTGTCCAGCCAGCGGCCGTGCTTGAACCCCACGGCGCGCAGCCGCCCGGCCTCGACGAAGCCGAACCGGCCGTGCAGCTCCAGCGACGCGGGGTCGCCGCTGTCGGTGATCACCGCGATCACCTGCCGCACGCCCGCCACCCGGCCGCGTGCCAGCAGCTCCCCCAGCAGCACACGCCCGGTGCCCCGCCCCGTGCGGCCCGGCGCCAGGTAGATCGTGTCCTCGACCGTCTGCCGGTAGGCCGGCTTGATCCGCCACGGCGCCAGGTAGGCGAACCCGAGCAGCTCGCCGTCGTCCTCGGCGACCAGGAACGGCCATCCGGCGCTGTCGAGGTCGGCGAGCTTCGCCGCCCACCAGGCGGTGCCCGGCGCCTCGAGGTCGAAGGTGGCGACGCCGTGCTCGACGTGGTGCGCGTACACGGCGGCGACCGCCGCGAGGTCCTCCGCCGTCGCCGGCCGGATGCGGGGTGCTGTCGTCGCGTCCACGGCTGGGCACGGTAGGTCGGTGACGGCGCTCACCACACCGGACGCCGTCCGGGGAAGCGCTCTCCCCCGGCCGGGTGAGGACGGCGGCCGCGCGCTACGGGGCCCGGGCCGGTGGACCGACAACACCCGGGTGACCACCGTCGTCGTCCTCGCCTGCGGCCTGGCCGTCGTGCTGACGGCGCAGGTCCGGCTGGTGCGCTGCCGGCGGCGGCTGGCCGCCGCGCTGGTGCGCAGCCAGGACGCCCTGCACGCGCTGGTGCGCAGCAGCGCCGACCCGGTGGTCATCGTCGACGACGCGCTGCGTGTCACGTTCGCCTCCGAGGCCGCCGGCGCGCTGCTGGGCCTCGGCGACGCCGACCTCACCGGCCTGCGCCTGGCCGAGACCGTGCACCCCGACGACCGCCCCGCGCTGTTCGCCGCCCTCGGCGGCGACGGCGAGTCCGCCGTCCGCACCGCCCGCGTCCGCCAGGCCGACGACGGCTGGAAGCTGGTCCAGGCCACCGTCCGCGACCTGCGCGGCGTCGACGGCATCGGCGCGCTGGTCCTGCACTGCCGCGACGTGAGCCCGAGCGCCCCTGCCCCCGGCGACGGCTCCGAGCTGCTCGAGCTCTCCCTCACCGACCCGGTCACCGGCCTGCCCAACCGCGCCGCGCTCGTCCGCCGCCTCGGCGCCGTGCAGCGCGGGCCGGCCGACGCCGGTTCGGCGATGGCCGTCGTCGGCATCAGCGGCTGGGGCCCCGACGCCCTCTCCCCCGGCGAGGAGGCGACCGTCCTGCGGGCGCTGACCGCCCGCCTGGCCCGCGTCCTGCGCGGCGAGGACTGGCTGGCCCGCACCACCGACGGCGAGTTCGTCGTCGTCGTCCAGGGCAGCGTCGCCGACGCCGAGGTCGTGGCCGCCCGGCTGATCGCCACCGTCGGCCCGCTGGTGACCACCGACGCCACCCTCCCGCTCACCGCGGCCGCCGGCGTCAGCCGGCTGGAGGCCGACGTCGACCCCGGCGAGGCCCTGCGCCGCGCCGACCTGGCCCTGCGCAGCGCCCGCCGCGCCGGCGCCGGCTGCGTGCACCGCTACGACGACGCCCTCCGCAGCGAGCAGGACCGGCGCAGCGCCCTGCGCGCCGACCTCGAGGGCGCGCTGCTGCGCGGCGAGCTGCGGCTGGTCTTCCAGCCCGTCGTCGACGCCGTCCTGCACCGCACCGTCACCGTCGAGGCGCTCCTGCGCTGGCAGCACCCCGAGTTCGGCGACGTCTCGCCCCTGGAGTTCGTGCCGCTGGCCGAGGAGTCGCCGCTGATCGTCGACGTCGGCCGCTGGGTGCTGCTCGAGGCCTGCCGCACCGTCGCCGCCCTGGACGACACCGAGCTCTCCGTCGCGGTCAACGTCTCCGCCCGCCAGGTGCGCAGCGGCGAGCTCGTGCCCGACGTCGTCGCCGCCCTCGAGGCCAGCGGCCTGCACCCCTCCCGGCTGCTCGTCGAGATCACCGAGTCGGTGCTGCTCGACGACGCGCACGTCATCGAGGACCTCGGCGCCCTGCGGACGCTCGGCGTCCGCATCGCCGTCGACGACTTCGGCACCGGCTGGTCCTCGCTGGCCTACCTGGTCGGGATGCCGGTCGACGTGCTCAAGATGGACCAGTACTTCCTGGCCGACGTCGAGCACGACCCCGCCCGCCGCGCCATGTGCCGCGCCGTCCTCCAGCTGGGCACCAGCCTGGGCCTGCCGGTCATCGTCGAGGGCGTCACCACCCCCGCCACCCTCGCGCTGCTGCGCGACATGGGGCACCGCTACCTGCAGGGTTTCCTGCTCTCCCGCCCGCTCGAGCGCGACGCGCTGGTCGACGGCGTGCTCCACGCCGCCGATCCCACCCGCGCCGACGACGCCCCGGCGGTCCGGCCGTGACCGGGCTGCGGGACCTCCCGCACCAGCTGCGCGCGACGCTGGGCCTGGGCCTGGTCGGGCTGCTGCTCGCCGTGCCGTTCAGCGCCCCCGACGGCACCGGCATGCAGTGGGACGAGCTGGTGCTCGGCTCGGTCGCGCTCAGCAGCGCCACGATGCTGTGGTCCCGCCTCCGGCGCATGGACCGCCTCGCCGCCCGCCCCTGGTGGCCGCTGCTGGTCGGCACGCTGTGCTTCGCCGTCGCCCAGTTCCTCGCCGGCTCCTTCCCCGGCCCCGCGTTCGACGCGTTCGGCGTCGACGACGTCGTGCTGCTCGCCGGCGCCACCTCCCCGCTGGTCACCTGCGCCTTCCTCGCGCGCCGGGTCATCCGCACCCGGTGGACGGCGCTGGTCGTCGACGGGCTGCTCACCAGCACCGCGCTGCTGGTCATGACCGAGGTGCTGCGGACGCCGTTCGTCAACCCGGCCGACGCCCCCGAGGACCTGCGCACGCTGGTGCTCGCCTACGGCGGCTACGTCGCCGTCATGCTCGGCGGCGCCGGCGCGCTGTGCACCGTCGCCACCCGCGACCTGCGCCGGGCCGCCACCACGATGATCGCCGCGGTCACCGCCCAGGCCACCGCCGCCGGGTGCGAGGCCATGGCCATCGTCGCGCCCTCCCCGCTGTGGACGGCCGCCTCCGACACCGCCGTCGCCCTCGCGCTCGTGTCCTGCGCCCTGGCCATCCAGCAGGCCCCTCTGGGCAGCGCCGACCGCAGCGCCCGCGCCTCGGCCCCCGTCGTGTCGGCCGCCGGCATGTCGCTGGTCGTCGCCGCCATGGCCGGGCTGCCGCTCGCGCTCGGCCTCGCCGTCGCCAACCGCCAGGCGCTGTCCTCGGCCGCCGAGCTCGGCTGCTGCGTGATCTTCGCGCTCATGGCCCTGCGCCTGGTGCTGCGGATCCGCGAGGACGGCCGCGTCAGCGAGGACCTCGTGCGCAGCGAGGAGGACTTCCGCGGGCTGGTCGAGGCCAGCTCCGACGGCATCGCGATCATGGACGACGGGTACCGGCTGCTGTTCACCTCGCCCGCCGCCCGCACGCTGCTCGGCATCGAGGACGACGACGTCTCGCTGCTCGACGTCGTCCGCCCGGAGGACCGCGCCGCCGTCCGCAGCGCCGCCGAGGGCGTGCCCGCCGGCGGCGCGCTGCTGCACTTCGCCGTCCCCGGCCCCGGCGGGGAGCTCCGCGAGCTCGAGGCCACCACCTCCGAGCGCCCCGGCAGCGGCCGCCGCGTGCTCCAGCTGCGCGACGTCACCACCCGCCGGCGTCGCGAGCGCGAGCTCGAGCGGATGGCCTACACCGACCACCTCACCCGGCTGGCCAACCGCGCCATGCTGTTCCAGGAGATGGCCGCCGACGCCGCCGGTGAGCGCTGCCTGCTGGTGCTCGACATGGACGGCTTCAAGGCGGTCAACGACGTCGCCGGGCACGAGGCCGGCGACCAGCTGCTCGTCGAGGTCGCCCGCCGGCTGCGCACCGTCGTCCGCGACGGCGACCTCGTCGCCCGGCTCGGCGGCGACGAGTTCGCCGTCCTGGCCACCGGCAGCCTGGCCGAGGCCGAGGAGGTCGCCGCCCGCATCGTCGTCGTCATGGCCATGCCGCACCGCGTGGACGCGCACACCTTCGCCGTCGGCGCCAGCGTCGGCGTCGCCGCGCTCGGCCCGGCCGGCGGGCAGGCCGCCTTCCGCGAGGCCGACGCCGCGCTGCGCGCCGCCAAGGCCGCCGGCAAGGGCTGCGTGCGGGTGGGCGCCGGCACCCGCCCGGGCAGCGGCGCCGCCACCTTCGCGGAGTACTACGCCGCCCGCGCCGAGGGCACGATGGGCCTGCGCCTGGACTCGGTCCTGCGGCCCGACGGCGGCATCGACCTGGTGCACGCCGCGCCGCAGTGGGTCCACCCGGAGCTCGGCGTCCTCGGCGGCGCGGAGATCTGGGCCGCCGCCGAGCAGCAGGGCCGGTCGGCCGACCTCCAGTCCTGGCTGCTCACCTCCGCCTGCGCCGCGATCGCCGAGCTGCCCGACCCGCGGATCGGGCTGGTCATCAGCCTGAACGCCGGGCACGTCACCGTCGACGGGCTGGCCGCCGAGGTCGCCGCCGCGCTCGCCGCCTCCGGCCTGACCCCCGGACGGCTCGTCGTCTCCTTCACCGAGGAGACCCTGCTGACCTCGTCGGCGGAGCTGGTCGCCGAGCTCGGCGCCATCCGCGGCACCGGCGTCCGGCTCTGCCTGGACGAGTACGGCATGGGCCACAGCCTCTACGCGCTGCTCGCCCGCACCCCGCTGGACCTCGTCCGGGTCGACCTCGGCGCGCTCGCCGGCGGCGAGGACACCGCCCGCGCGCTCCAGGTGCTCGCCGCCATCGTGCGGACGACCGAGCAGTTCGGCGTCGACGTCGTCGCCGGCGGGATCACCAGCCCCGCGCTGCGCGAGGCCGCCCTCGACGCCGGTGTCCAGCTGCTGCACGGGCGCGCGCTGCCGCACGACCTGAGCCCCGGCGACGTCGCCCGCCTGCTCACCGCCGTCCCCACCGCCTGACCCCTTCAGGGCAGTAAGGGCCATTTCTGCCCTGGGGGGGCGGGTTCACCCTGGTTCTGCCTGGGGGAACTCCCCCGTTCGGGGCCGGGTCGCTGGGTTCCGTCCCCGCCCCGGCGAATACTGGCGCGCGTGGGATCGCCCCGGCTGCACTTCCTCGGCCACTCGACGGTGCGCGTCGAGCTGGCCGGGCGCACCGTGCTGACCGATCCCCTGCTCACCGCCTCGGTCGGCCCGCTGCGCCGCGTGGTGCCGGTGCCCGACCCGGCGCTGCGCGAGGGCGTCGACGTCGTCCTGCTCAGCCACCTGCACGCCGACCACCTGCACCTGCGCTCGCTGCGACTGCTCGACCCCGGCGCCCGGTACGTCGTGCCGCGCGGCGCCGGCCGCTGGCTGCGCCGGCACGGCTTCGCCCGCGTCGACGAGCTCGGCGCCGGCGAGACGCTGGCGGACGGCGACCTGCGGATCACCGGCGTGCACGCGGCGCACAGCGGCCACCGCTGGGGCCCGCGCTACACCGGCGGCCCCGACGCCGGCGCCGTCGGCCACCTGCTCGAGGGCGACGGCTCCACCGTCTACCTCAGCGGCGACACCGCCCTGCACGGCGGGATGGAGCTGCTGGGCGAGCGCGGGGTCGACGTCGCCGTGCTGCCGGTGTGGGGCTGGGGCGCCGACCTCGGGCCGGGGCACCTCGACCCGGCCGACGCCGCGGAGGCCGTCGCCCGGCTGCGCCCGCGGATCGCCGTCCCGGTGCACTGGGGCACGCTCGCGCCGATGGGCGCCACCCGGCTGCCGACCCCGCTGCGCGCCCGCATGCGCCGGCTGCTGGTCGAGCCGCCGCTCACCTTCGCCCGCGAGGTCGCCGCGCGCGGCCTGGCCACCGACGTCGTCGTCGCCCGGCCCGGCGACCCGGTGCCCCTGCTGCCGGGGGTGGCGCCGTGAGCACGCTCGCCGCCGCCACGCAGGCCTCGACGGTCGGCTACCCGCTGCTGTTCTTCGGCGTGCTGCTGGGCTCGATCGTGCCGGTGGTGCCCACGGGCGCCGTGGTCGGCTCGGCCGCGGCCTTCGCCATGAGCAGCAACGACCTCGGCCTGCCCACCGTGCTGGCGCTGGCCACCCTCGCCGCGCTGCTCGGCGACCTGATCACCTTCGCGGTCTGCCGGTCCGGCGGGCCGGCCGCGGTGCGCTGGGTGGTGCGGGGCCAGCACACCGAGCGGCTGGCGGAGGTGCGCGACCAGTTCCGCCGGCACGGCTGGCAGATCCTCGTCGTCGGCCGGCTGCTGCCCGCCGGGCGGATCCCGGTGCTCGTGGCCGCCGGCGCGCTCAGCTACCCGTGGAAGCGGCTGCTGCCCGCCCAGTTCTGCGCCGCCCTGCTGTGGGCGCTGGCCTACGCGCTGCTCGGCGTGCTCAGCGGCGGCGTCTTCGACTCCCCGCTGGTCGCCGTCCTCATCGCGACGCTGCTCGTGCTGCTGGTCGGCCTCCTGCTCAACGCCGTCGGGGCACGCCGCCGGCGGCGGGCGGCTCCCCAGCCGCAGACCGACCCCGAGCTCGATCCGGAGCCCGAGCCGGCGCCGAGCGACGCCCGGTGACCGCGCCTCCTCCCGGCGGCCGGCTGCTGCGGGCCGGCCGCGGCATCGCCCGCGTCCTGCTCACCTGGGCGCTGGCCACCGGCGCCCTCGCCGCTCTGGACACCTGGCTCGACGGGTTCGCGATGCGCTCGTGGTGGCAGCCGCCGGTCGCCGCCCTGCTGCTCGGCGTGCTCACCGCCGGCGTCTGGCCGCTGGTGCTGCGGATCGCCCTGCCCGTCGCCTTCCTCACCCTCGGCCTCGGCGGCTTCCTGCTGCTGGGCGCCGGCGTGCTGGCCCTCTTCAACGCCATCCCCGGCGTCGAGGTGACCAGCTTCGGGACCTCGGTCGTCGTGGTGGTGGCCATGGCCGGGGTCTCGGGGGCGATCAACAGCCTGCTCGCCGTCGACGAGGACGAGGTCTTCTTCCGCCGCGCCCGCCGCCGGGCCGCCGGCTCCCCCGCCGCCGGGCCGCTCCCCCCGGGCGTGCTGTTCCTCCAGATCGACGGGCTCGGCCACGACACCGCCCGCCGCGCCGTCCGCGACGGCTCGATGCCCACGCTGGCCGCCTGGCTGCGCGCCGGCAGCCACGTGCTCACCTCGTGGCACACCGACTGGAGCTCGCAGACCGGCGCCAGCGTCTGCGGGATCCTGCACGGCTCCAACCACGACGTGCCCGCCTTCCGCTGGTACGAGAAGGAGCGCGACCGGCTGGTCCAGGTCTCCAACCCGCGGGACGCCGCCGAGATCGAGCGCCGGCACTCCGACGGGCGCGGCCTGCTCGCCGGCGACGGCGCCGGCCGCGGCAACCTGTTCACCGGCGACGCCCGCCACGTCAGCCTCACGCTCAGCTCGCTGGCGCACGTCGTCCCGGCCGGGGCGCGGCGGCGGCGCCGCGGGCGCGACCGCGTCGGCGCGGGCTACTACGCCTACTTCGCCAATCCGGTGAACGCCGTCCGCACGCTGGGGGTGGCGCTGGCCGACGTCGTCCGCGAGCTGACCGCGGCCTCCCGGCAGCGGCGCGCCGACGTCCGCCCGCGGGTGCCGCGCGGCGGGCTGTACCCGCTGGCCCGCGCGGGGACGACGGTGCTGGCGCGCGACGTCGTCGTCGCAGGCCTGCTGGAGGACATGATGGCCGGGCGCCCGGTGGTCTACGCCGACTTCGTGGGCTACGACGAGGTCGCCCACCACTCCGGCGTCGAGCGGGCCGACACCCTCGAGGTGCTGCGCAGCATCGACCAGCAGATCGGCCGCCTGCACCGCGCCGCCGCGCTCGCCCCCCGCCCGTACGCGCTGGTGCTGCTCTCCGACCACGGGCAGACCCAGGGCTGGTCGTTCGCCGACCGGTTCGGCTACTCCGTCGAGGAGCTCGTCGGCTCGCTGTGCGGCGCCCCCGTGGTCCCCCGGAAGCGGCACCTCTCCGGCCCCCGGGACAGCCGGCGGACGGCGGAGGGCTGGTTGCTGGGCGCGGCGATGGGCGAGGGTGGGCCGATCGCCCGCCGGCTGCAGCAGCGCGTGCAGGACGCCGCCCCCGGCAGCCCGCCGTCCGGACCGGGGACGGCGGAGGTGCCGCAGGTCGCCCCCGGGGTCGTGTGCGCGGTCTCCGGGCACTGCGCGTCGGTGTCGTTCCCCGGCATCCCCGGCCGCGCGACGCTGCAGGAGATCGAGCAGCGCTGGCCCGACCTCCTGCCCGGCCTGGTCGACCACGACGGCGTCGGGTTCGTGCTCGTGCAGTCGGCGGAGTCCGGCCCCGTCGTCCTCGGGCGGGAAGGCGTGCACCGGCTGCGCACCGGCGAGGTGGAGGGCACCGACCCGCTGCTCCCCTACGGCCCGCACGCGGCGGCGCTGGTCGCCCGCACGTCGTCCTTCCCGCACTGCCCCGACCTGCTCATCAACAGCCGCTACGACCCCGACACCGACGAGGCGTCGGCCTTCGAGCCGCACGTCGGCTCGCACGGCGGGCTGGGCGGGCCGCAGCAGCGCGCCTTCCTCGCCCACCCCGCCGACTGGGCCGCGCCCGGCGAGGTGGTCGGCGCCGAGCAGCTGCACCGGGTGCTGCGCGGCTGGCTCACCGACCTGGGCCACCCCGAGCCCGACGGCGAGGGGGCGGCCGTCGGCGAGCAGAGCCGGCGCGCGCTGGACGCGGACGGGGCGGCGCTGCGGAGGTGACCGCGGGGCGGCGGGCGGGTGAACAGCCTCACAGGGCAGTGGTGCGAAGCGGGATCGTGGTCGACAGTGAGGCCGTGCGACCCGACGCCCGAGCCTGGTTCCGGAGCCGCACCACGTCCGCCCGCACCCTCGCCGCCATCGACGCCGAGGCCCTGCTGACCGCGAAACGGCGCACCGGCACCCGCGTCAGCGTGGTCCTGCCCGCCCGCGACGAGCAGGCGACGATCGGCCCGCTCGTGGCCGACATCGCCTCGCGGTGGGTGCACCGCACGCCGCTGGTCGACGAGCTGCTCGTCGTCGACTCCGACTCCACCGACGCGACCGCGGCCGTCGCCCGCGCCGCCGGCGCCGACGTCGTCGCCACCGCGGACGTGCTGCCCGCGCACGGCAACCGCCCCGGCAAGGGCGAGGCGCTGTGGAAGTCGCTCGCCGCGACCACCGGCGACGTCGTCGTCTTCCTGGACTCGGACCTGCGCGGCGACGTCGCCCACTTCGTGCCCGGGCTGCTCGGCCCGCTGCTGACCGATCCCACGGTCCAGTTCGTGAAGGGCTGCTACACCCGGCCGCTGGAGATCGACGGCGTGAGCGCGCCGTCGGGCGGCGGGCGGGTGACCGAGCTGACCGCGCGGCCGCTGCTCAACGCGCTGTGGCCGGAGCTGGCCGGGTTCGTGCAGCCGCTGGGGGGCGAGTACGCGGGCCGCCGGTCGGCGCTGGAGCGGGTGCCGTTCGCCGGCGCGTACGGCGTCGAGGTGGGGCTGCTCGTCGACCTGCTGGAGCTCGTCGGGCTGGGGGCGCTTGCCCAGGTCGACCTCGGGGAGCGCCGGCACAGCTCGCAGAGCCAGGAGGCGCTCGGCGCGATGGCCGGGCAGGTGGTCGCGACGGTGCTGGCCCGCGCGGGGACGGCGCCGGCCGCCGGCGGGCTGCTCACCCAGTACCGGCACGACGGCGCGGCGTTCGTGCCCCGGAGCACCGCGGTGGCCCTCGACGAGCGGCCGCCGATGCTCACCGTGCCGGAGTACCGCGCCCGCGCGGCCGGCCTCGCCGGCTGACCCCCCGGGGCAGAAAGGGCCATTTCCGCCCCTCCGGCCTGCCCTCTCGCGTGACCGGGCGACGACGGGGAGGATCGACCCGTGCTCGTCGTTCATCCCGCCCTCCCCCGTTGACCGCCGTCGAGGTCGTCGCCCACCGCGGCGCCACCGCCGAGGCGCCGGAGCACACGCTCGCCGCCTACCGCCAGGCCGCGGCCGTCGGCGCAGACGCCGTCGAGTGCGACGTGCGCCTGACCCGTGACGGGGTGCTGGTGTGCGTGCACGACCGGCAGATCCGGCGGACGTCGAACGGCCGCGGCGTCGTCTCCGCGCTGCACCTCGAGGAGCTGGAGCAGTACCAGTTCGGGGCGCGCAAGCCGCGGGGCCGCAGCCGCTGGGCCGACGACGAGATCCTCTCGGTCACCGACGAGCCCGACCTCGAGAACGGGCTGGTGCTCACCCTCGACCGGCTGCTCGAGTACATCACCGCGACGCCGGGCAGCCTGCGCCTGGCGATCGAGACCAAGCACCCGACCCGGCACACCCGCAAGGTCGAGGAGGCGCTGGTCGAGAGCCTGCGCCGGTACGGGCTGCTGACCGGCGGCCGCCCGGTCGAGTGGGCCGGGCGCCCCGCCGTCCGGATGATGAGCTTCTCGCAGCTCGCGGTGCGGCGGATGGCGGAGCTGGCGCCGGGGATCCCCACCGTGCAGCTCATCGGGAAGCGGCTGCGACCGGTGCGCCGGGAGCTGCTGCAGGGCAACGCCACCGCCCTGGGCCCGGCGGTCGCGGTGATCCGCGCCGACCCCGGCTTCGTCGCCGACGCCCACGCCGCCGGCAAGCAGGTGCACGTCTGGACGGTGAACAAGACCGCCGACATGGACCTGATGCGCGAGCTCGGCGTCGACGCCGTCATCACCGACCACCCCGACGAGATGCTGCGCCGGCTGGGCCGCGGGACCTCCGCCGCCTCCTGACCCGCCAGCCGCCCCACATCGGCGATGTGGGGCGTTCCCGCGCCCCGTGCCGCCCACATCGGCGATGTGGGGCCTTCCCGCGCTCCATGGGCCCCGGATCGCCGATGTGGGCGGAACCGTCAGAGCAGGTCGAGGTCGTCCAGGGCGGCGACAAGGTCGGCGGGGGTGTCGTGGATGCCGACGGCCCCGGCGTCGCGCAGCTCGTCGTCCCCGAAGCCGCCGGAGCGCACGACGATCGCCGGCATCCCCGCGTTCTTCGCCGCCTCGACGTCGTAGACCGAGTCGCCGATGACGACGCTCGGCGCGTCCACCGGCTCGCCCAGCTTCTTCAGCGCGACCTGCAGCAGGTCCGGCGCGGGCTTGGTCGCCTCGACGTCCTCGCTGGTGGTCCAGGCGTCGGCGAGGTCGCGGGCGTCGAGCAGGTCCAGCGCGCGGTCGACGTGGTGCGGCTTGCCCGAGCTGGCCAGCACGACCCGGTGCCCGCGCTCCTTCAGGGCCACGACGAGCTCTCGCGCGCCGGGCAGCAGCGCCGTCTCGCCCATCATCGGGTCGACCTCCTCGACCCAGCGCTCGCGGGCGGCGTCCCCGATCCGCTGCTCCACCTCGTCCCCGCCGAGGGCGGACACCAGCTGGTCACCACCCATGCCGATCAGCCGGTGGATGCGCCAGACCGGGAACGTCTCGCCCAGCGACCGGAGCGCCCGGTACCAGGCGAGCGCGTGCTGGTAGTTGGTGTCGACCAGGGTGCCGTCCACGTCGAGGACGACGATGCGCGGGGAGCTCATGCCGCGAGGCTGCCCACGCCCCGCCGTCCTCAATCGGTGTGGACGAGCAGCCCGCGGACGATCTCGCCGGCCGCCTGGTCGCGGTACCCCTGGTTGAGCTCGTCGAGGGAGTAGCGGCGGGTGATGAGCCGGTCGAGCTCCAGCCGGCCCTCCTCGTGCATCTGCAGCAGCCGCGGGATGTCGGTGCGGGCGTTGCACGAGCCGTACAGCGAGCCCTGGATGCGCTGCTCGTAGACCGTCGCCATCGGCCCGTTGAGGGACAGCCGGCCGTCCTTCTGCTCGTCGGGGAGCGCGGTGAGCACCATCGTCCCGGCCTTGCCCAGGCAGGACATCGCACCGGCGTAGGCCTCGGCGGTCAGCTTGCCCACGGTCAGGACGACGACGTCGGCGCCCGTGCCGCGGGACAGGCTGCGGGCCAGCTCGGCCGCCTCCTCCGCGCCGGCCACCGTCACCGTGGCACCGAGCGACTCGGCGAACTCCCGCTTCATCGCCACCGGGTCGACGCCGATGACGTGCAGCGCGCCCGCGTGCACCGCGCCCTGCACCGCGTTGGCGCCGACCCCGCCCAGGCCGACGATCACGACCGTGTCCCCCGGCCGCACGCCGCCCGAGTAGACCGCCGAGCCCCAGCCGGTGGGCACGCTGCAGGCCAGCAGCGCCGCGGTGTCCAGCGCCACCGACGGGTCGATCCGGATGCAGGAGAACTCGCTGAGCACCGAGTGGCGGGCGAACGCCCCGACCATGCAGAACCCGCCGAACGACTGGCCGTCGAGCGAGAAGGGGAAGGTGCCCGAGGGCAGCTGCCCGGTGCCGATGGTGGCGCCCTTGTCGCAGAGGTTGGACTTCCCGCGGGCGCAGTACCGGCACAGCCCGCACGCCGGCAGGAAGCTGGTGATGACGTGGTCGCCCGGGGCGACGGAGGTGACGCCGGCACCGACGGCCTGCACCACCCCGGAGCCCTCGTGCCCGCCGACGATCGGCCGGACGCCGGGCCCGTGCCGCAGGTGCTCGTCGGAGTGGCACATGCCGGCGAAGGCCATCTCGACCAGCACCTCGCCCGGGCCGGGGTCGACCAGGTCGAGCTCGACGATGTCCCAGTCGGTCTCCGGTGCCCGCATCACCGCTGCTCTGGTCCTCATCCTGCGACTCCCCCGCTCGACGTCGGCGCCCGGCACTCGCGGGACCGTGGTTGCGGCACGATCGCACAGGAGCCGACCGGCGGGGTGCGCCGCGACACTCCGTGACGAGATGCGAGTCTCACCGGTAGCGGCGCCCGGGCGGCAGCGCCGAATACGTTGGGTGTCTAGTATCCATACAGTGAGTGATCTTGTGGATCGTCGTGCGCAGAAGAAGGCCCAGACCCGTCAGCTGGTCCGCACCACGGCGCACCGCCTCTTCGCCGCCCGCGGATTCGACTGCGTCACCATCGCGGACGTCGCGCGCGAGGCCGACGTCGCCGTCCAGACGGTGTTCAACCACTTCGCCACGAAGGAGGAGCTCTTCTTCGACGGCCGGGTGCCGTGGGTCGAGGCGATCGCGGGCTCGGTCATCGACCGCGAGCCCGGCACCACACCGCTCACCGCGCTGCGCAGCCACCTGCTCACGTTCATGACCGGCCAGCTCCGCCGCATGGGCTCCGCGGAGGAGCGCTCCTTCCGGGCCACCATCCAGGCGTCCGAGACCCTGCGCACGTACAACCGGCTGCTCGTCCTCGACGCCGAGCGGCGGCTGTCCGACGCGCTGCTGGAGGCGTGGGAGAGCAGCGACCCCGACGACCCGACCCGCCCGCTGCACCCCGCGATCGCCGCGCCGCTGACGGCCGCCATCTGGCTCTCCGTCGTCCGGGTGCTCGTCGTCGAGAACCGGCTGCGGATCATGGAGGGGCTCGGTGCCGCCGAGGCGGCCGCCGCCGTCGAGCAGATCGGCCAGCGGCTGTTCGCCCGGCTGCAGGACGGGTCCGACGCGATCAACGACCTGGTCGCGCCCGATTTCGCCGCGCACGTCCGCGTCAGCTGAGCTGAGTCGCGGTCAGACGGCGACCGGCAGGTCCTCCGACTGCTCCACCAGCGGGCACAGCACCTCGTCGACGACCCGGTCCACCTGCTCGGCCAGGACCGCGCCGTCGCCGGCCACGGTGAAGCGCTGCCACCAGAAGGCCTCGACCACCGAGTAGAGCAACGCCAGCCGGTCGTCCTCGATGGTCTCGCCGCGCGCCTGCGCGCGCTCGCCGATCGTCGCGACCGCTTCGGTGAGCGGCCGGACCAGGGCCTCGTCCAGGCCCGCGCGCAGCTGCTCGTCGTAGCGGGCGGCGCCGACGATGCTGGCGGCGGCCTTCTCCTCGCGGTCCAGCGGAACGGTCCACCGGTCGGCCAGCGCGCGCAGGTCGCCCCGGACGGAGCCGGTGTCCTCGGGCAGCTCGACCAGCCGGAAGCGCCCCACGGCGGCGCGTGCCAGGGCGGCCATCGTGGGCCAGCGGCGGTAGATCCCGGCCTTGCCGGCGCGGGCGCGGGCCGCGACGCGGTCGCTGTTGAGCCGGCTCCAGCCCTCCTCGGCCAGGATGTCGACGGCCACGGCCAGGAGCTGCTCGGAGAGCTCGGCGCTCAGGGGTCTGCCCGGGGTCCCGGTCACGACCGGTCTCCGCGCTCGCGGGTGATGTGCACCGCGACATACTGGCCTGACAGTGGAGTGACCACAATGACCCAGCGCCCAGTTCCTACCGGCGAGTTCGGATTCATCCGTGCAGGTGGGCGGCGCGGCGGTCACGCTCCGGCGGCGGACTCCACCTCCACGCGGATGGTCGCGCCGTCGTCGGAGAGCCGTCCCTCGGCCCGCGCACGGGTCACCATGGCGTCCCAGCTCGTGATCCAGTCGGCCGCCGTGGCCCGCGGTTCGGCGGCCGCCCGCAGCGCCGCGGCGTCCAGCAGTGCGGCACCGCCGTCCTGCATCCGGCCCAGACCCGAGCGCTCCAGCACCTCCGCGGCCTCGTCGTCCGTGACCTGACCCAGGGCCAGGACGACCCGGCTCAGGTCGTCGATGTCGACCACCCGCGCCTCGGGCCGCTCGTCCGCGCCCGTCACCACCTCGACGATCACGTGCGCCTCCGCCTCTCTCCGGGACTTTCGGTACCGAAAGTCGCTTCTCTCCGGGACTTTCTGTACCGAAAGTCCCCCTACTGACGGGACTTTCTGTACCGAAAGTCCGTCAGACGTGCCAGGGGAACTGCGAGAAGTCCGGGTCGCGCTTCTCCAGGAAGGCGTCCCGGCCCTCGACGGCCTCCTCGGCCATGTAGGCCAACCGGGTTGTCTCGCCGGCGAAGAGCTGCTGGCCGACCAGGCCGTCGTCGATGAGGTTGAACGAGTACTTGAGCATCCGCTGGGCGGTCGGGGACTTCGCCACGATCTTCTTCCCCCACTCCAGGGCGGTGGCCTCCAGCTCCGCGTGGGGGACGACGCGGTTCACCATGCCCATCGCGTGCGCGTCGGCGGCGGTGTACTCCTCGCCGAGGAAGAAGATCTCGCGGGCGAACTTCTGCCCCACCTGACGGGCCAGGTAGGCCGAGCCGAACCCGCCGTCGAAGCTGCCGACGTCGGCGTCGGTCTGCTTGAAGCGCGCGTGCTCGGCGCTGGCCAGGGTCAGGTCGGAGACGACGTGCAGGCTGTGCCCGCCGCCGGCCGCCCAGCCGGGGACGACGCAGATCACGACCTTCGGCATGAACCGGATCAGCCGCTGCGCCTCGAGGATGTGCAGCCGGCCGCTGGACCCCTGCGCGTGCTCGTAGCCGTACCTGCCGCGCACCCGCTGGTCCCCGCCGGAGCAGAACGCCCAGCCGCCGTCCTTGGGGCTGGGCCCGTTGCCGGTGAGGATCACGCAGCCGACGTCGGTGGACAGCCGGGCGTGCTCCAGCGCGGTGATCAGCTCGTCGACCGACTGCGGCCGGAACGCGTTGCGCACCTCGGGCCGGTCGAAGGCGATCCGGACGACGCCGGCGTCCACCGCGCGGTGGTAGGTGATGTCGGCGAAGTCGAACCCCTCGACCGGCCGCCACGCGGAGCTGTCGAAGATCTCGGAGACGTCGTCGCGGGCGCTCATGGGGTGCACCCTACGAAGGGACGGCGGCCGCCCGCCCGTCGCGTCACCGGCCGAGCAAGCCGCCGACCGGGGCGAGCACGCCGCCGACGAGCCGGGAGAGGCTGACCAGCACGCCGTCGACGAGCCGGCAGGGGCAGGGCACGCCGTCGGCGTCGGTGCCCGGGTCGGGCTGGGGTTCGGGCTGGGGCTGGGGCTGCGGGGCGGGCTGCGGCTGGACCGGTTGCTGCGGTTGCGGCTGGGCGGGTTGCGGCTGAACGGGCTGCTGCGGGGCCGGTTGCTGCACGGGCGGCTGGGCCGGCTGCTGCCCCGGCTGCGCGGCCGGGGTGGGCGCCGGCTTCGAGGGCAGGACCTCGATCGGCCGGGTGCCGGGCTGCGTCCAGCCCGTTCCGCTGCCGCCGCCCGTCGTCGCACCGGGTGCGGTGCCCGTGCCGACCGGCGCACCGGCCACCCGTTCTGCCGCCGTCTCCAGCCCGGCCGGCCCGGGATCGGTCGTCCCCGGGTCGGTCGTCCCGGGGCCCGGCGTCCCTTCGTCCGGCACCGCGGGCGGCGTCCCCGTGCCCGCATCCGCTCCGTCGCCGTCCCCGGTGGCGCCGTTCCCCGGTCCGCCGTCCCCGCCGGTCCGCGGGTCGGTCGCCTCGGACTCCTGTGCGGCCGGCTCGCCCGCCGTGGACGAGCGCACGATCGCCAGCGGCGCGGCGACCAGCAGCGCGGCGCAGACCAGCGCGAGCAGCAGCAGCGCGCGGGCACGGCGGCGGTCGGCCGACGGCGTCGTCGCTCCGGGACCGGTCCGCGGCGGCGCGGGCTCGGGGGCGGCGTGACGGGCGGCGGAGGACACCGGCGGCTCCTCGGGTACGGGATCGACTCCGCCCCTGCCCAGCCGCGTTAGGTATTACTCCTGTTCCGCAATCAGCCGCGCGTGTCGGGCGCGCCCACGACCAGCGGGACCAGCCGGTCCAGGGACGCCGCGAGACCCGGGTGCAGCGCCACGGCGTCCAGCCCGCCCAGGGGCCACCAGGCGACGCCGTCGCTCTCGCCGTCCAGCCGCAGCTCCGCCGGATCGATCGGCCGGGCGGGGCGGGCGAGCACCGTCGTGTAGGCCCAGCCGCCGTGGTCGTCGACCGAGCGCGCCCCGAGGACGACGTCGGCGGGGGTCAGGCCCAGCTCCTCCCGGCACTCGCGCAGCGCCCCGACGTGCGGGTCCTCGCCGGCGTGCAGCGCGCCGCCCGGCGTCCCCCAGGTGCCGCCGTGGTGCGACCACAGGGCGCGGTGCTGGAGCAGCACCTCCGGGCCGTCGACACCGTCGCGGTGCAGGAACAGCCCGGCCGCGCCCGCCCGGCCCCAGTGCTGGTGCCCCAGGGCGCAGGAGGTCCAGCCGTCGGTGGAGGCGAACACCCGCCCAGTGAACCTCACCGGCCGGCTCCGGCCGTCACGCGGCGGGCGCCGTCCCGGTGTCGCTGTCGAAGAAGCCGGTGAGCCGGGCGATGCGGCCCGCCGGGTCCAGCTGGACGACGTCGAAGCCGGTCATGACGACGGCGCCGTCGGCGTCGGTGAGGGACCACCGGAAGAAGGCGCTGTCGTGGTGCCGCACCGGCTCGCTGGTCACGGCGATGCGCCCGCCCGGCATGGCCGCCTGGAACTGCCCGATGTGGTCGGCGAGCGCCGCGCGCCCGGCCACGTGCGCCAGCGGGTCGGAGTAGACGGCGTCGGTCGCCCAGGCCTGCTCGAGGAGGGCCAGCCGCGCGGTCGCGTCCGGCTCCACCCAGGCGGCCCCGTAGGCGGCGACGGCGTCCGGTGCGACCTCTGCGGTCATGGCTGCTCCTCGGGTGGACGGGCCCGCCGGGACCGGACGCGGGCGGTGGTCGCGGTGCAGGCTGCCAGAACCGGGCGTGGTCGGGAACCGGTCGGGGCGAGGACGTAGGTTCCAGGGGACAACGTCAGCGCTCCCGACGGAGGACCACCCATGAGCACCACCACGACCATGGCCGAGCTGCCCGGGCTCGTCGGCACCGAGCTGGGCACCAGCGAGTGGTACGAGGTGACCCAGGAGCACGTGAACCTGTTCGCCGACGCCACCGGCGACCACCAGTGGATCCACGTCGACCCCGAGCGCGCCACCAAGGAGAGCCCCTTCGGCGGCCCGATCGCCCACGGCTACCTGACGCTGTCGCTGCTGGTCCCGCTGTTCGGCTCGGTCCTGCGGGTCACCGACACGGTGATGGGCGTCAACTACGGCCTGAACAAGGTCCGCTTCCCCTCCCCCGTGCCCGTGGGCTCGAAGGTCCGGCTGACCGCGACGCTGACGAACATCGAGGACATCGCCGGCGGCAAGCAGCTCACCTTCTCCTGCGTCATCGAGCGCGAGGGCGGCGACAAGCCGGTCTGCATCGCGGAGCCGGTGTACCGCTACTACGGCGGCTGACCCCTTGCGCGTCGGCCGTCTTCACCGGGTCGCACGCCGGTCCCGCAACGCACGCCGAGGCGGCGGCGACCTTCGCCGCCGACCTCGCGCGGGCCGGCGTCGGCATCGTCTACGGCGGCGGGGACGTCGGGCTGATGGGTGTCGTCGCCGACGCGGCGCTGGCCGCCGGCGGCGAGGTCATCGGCGTGATCCCGCAGCACCTGGTGGACGACGAGGTCGCGCACACCGGCCTCCCCCGCCTCGAGGTCGTGCAGACGATGCACGAGCGCAAGGCGGTCATGGCCGAGCTGTCCGACGCCTTCGTCGCGCTGCCGGGCGCCGCGGGCACCCTCGAGGAGCTCTTCGAGGCCTGGACGTGGGGCATGCTCGGCCTGCACGCCAAGCCGACCGCGCTGGTCGACGTCGACGGCTTCTGGCAGCCGCTGGTCGGCCAGTTGCAGCGGATGGTCGACGACGGCTACCTCGACGCCGCCCGCCTCGACGCCCTCGGCGTCGTGCAGGACGCCGCGGAGCTGCTCCGCTTCGTCGAGGGCTATCAGCACCCGGCCCGCAAGTGGAGCGCCGAGCACCCGCCACCCCGCCCCTGACCCACCCTCCCCAGGGGACTTTCGGTACAGAAAGTCCGGGGATGGACGGGACTTTCGGTACAGAAAGTCCCTGCGGTTGGCGTAACCCGGCGGCAACAGGGCCGTGCTGCACTGGGGCATGCCGACGACGCCGCTGCCGCGGGAGACCCGGGTGGTGCACGGGCACCGGCGGGCGTTCGTGCGCGCCGGCGAGGGCCCGCCGCTGCTGCTCCTGCACGGCATCGGCAACAGCGCGCAGACCTGGGCCGGCGTCGTCGAGCGGCTCGCCGCCTCGCACACCGTCATCGCGCCGGACCTGCTGGGCCACGGCTCCTCGGACAAGCCGCGCGGCGACTACTCCGTCGCCGGCTACGCCAACGGGATGCGCGACCTGCTCTCGGTGCTCGACATCGAGCAGGCCACCGTCGTCGGGCACTCGCTCGGCGGCGGGATCGCGCTGCAGTTCGCCTACCAGTTCCCCGAGCGCTGCGAGCGGCTCGTGCTCGTCGGCAGCGGCGGGCTGGGCCCGGAGCTCTCGCTGACCCTGCGCGCGGCGGCGATGCCCGGCAGCGAGGCGGTGCTGACCGCGCTCACCCACCTGCCGCTCCCCCTGCGCGCCGGGGTGCGCGCGCTGGACGCCGTCGGCCGGGCCGTCGGGTGGGAGCGCGGCCGGGACCTCGCCGAGGCGGGCGAGGCGATGCTGGCGCTGTCCGACGCCGAGGCGCGCCGGGCGTTCCTGCGGACCCTGCGCAGCGTCGTCGACACCCGCGGCCAGTGCGTCACCGCCATCGACCGGCTGTACCTGGCCGAGGCGATCCCGATGCTGGTCATCTGGGGCAGCCGCGACCCGATCGTGCCGGTGGCGCACGCCGAGGCGATCCGGGAGCGGGTGCCCTCGGCCCGGGTCGAGGTGTTCCCGGACGCCGGGCACTGGCCGCACCTCGCCCGCGCCGGACCGCTTCGTCGAGGTGCTTCTGGACTTCATCGCCGCCACCCGGCCGGTCCAGCACGACCGCGACGGCTGGCGGGCGCTGCTCGCCGCCGAACGCGCCCTCGCCAGGACCTAGCCCGGGGACTTTCGGTACAGAAAGTCCGGGGTTGAGAGGGACTTTCGGTACAGAAAGTCCCAGGGCGGGGCGGACTTTCGGTACAGAAAGTCCGGGGGATGGGCGGGCGGTGGGGACGCCGGGTGCCTAGCGTCGCTGCCGTGGAGCACTGGGACGTCGTCGTCGTGGGGGCCGGACCGGCGGGAGCGGCGACGGCGCTGGCGGCCCGGCGAGCGGCGCCGTCGTCCCGGGTGCTGCTGCTCGACCGCGCCGACTTCCCGCGGGACAAGGTGTGCGGCGACGGCATCGCACCCGAGGCGCTCGACGTGCTGGCCGGCCTCGGCGTGGACCCCGCCGCGCTCACCGACGGCTACCCGGCCGTGCCGCGGCTGCGGCTGCGCTCCCCCGGCGGCGCGGCCGTCGAGCGGGCGCTGCACCGGCCCGCGCACGTCGTGCCGCGCGCGGTGCTGGACGCGCGGATCCTCGACGCGGCCCTCATCGGCGGCGCCGAGTTGCGGCGGCACCAGGTGCGCCGGCTGACCGCGCACCCCGACCGGGTGGAGATCGACGGCGTGCTCAGCGCGGACGTCGTCGTGGGGGCCGACGGCGCGGAGTCCGTCGTCCGCCGGGCGCTGGGCCTGGCCCCCAACGAGCCGGACCGGATGGCCGTGGCGCTGCGCGGCTACGCCCCCGAGCTCCCCGGGCAGCGCGGCGTGCAGGTCATCGCGACCACCGAGCAGCGCTGGCCGGCCTACGCGTGGTCCTTCCCGCTCGGCGACGGCCGGGCCAACGTCGGCTACGGCGAACTGGTGTCCGGCGGCGCGAGCCGCGCCGCGCTGGTCGAAGGGCTGCACCGGCTGCTGCCCGGCGTCGAGCCCGACGGGCTGCGGGCGCACCGGCTGCCGCTGTCCACCCAGCGGCCGCGGCAACCCGACGGCCGCGTGCTGCTGGCCGGCGACGCCGCCTCGCTGATCAACCCGCTCACCGGCGAGGGCATCTTCTACGCGGTCCTCTCCGGCTCGCTCGCCGGCGCGGCGGCGGTGCACGGGGCCGACGCCGGGCGAGCCCACCGGCGGGCGCTGCAGCGGCGGCTCGGCCGGCACCTGCGGCACTCGTCGGCGGCGTCCCGGCTGAGCCGCTGGCCCCGGATCATGGACGCCGCGTTCCGCGCCGCCGCGGCCGAGCAGCGGGTGTTCGACGACGTCGTCGACCTCGGGCTGGCCGACGGCCGGCTCACCCTGCCGACCCTCGCCGCCGCCGTCCGGCACCTCCGCTGACCTCCACGAGATCTGCACACTCGGGCCTTTCGGTACCGGGAGAGCCCCGAGTGTGCAGATCTCGCGGACGGGGGCGTCAGGAGGGCGGGGCGGCCGGGACCGGGGAGACCTCGGGGACGGCGGTCGGCGCGGGGACGGCCGTCGGCGAGGGCGTGGTGGCGACCGCGTAGTCCTGCGCGGTGAGCGGCCCGGCGGTCAGCGCGCCCGCCGGCAGCGGCGCCTCGATCGGCTCGCCCGCCAGCTCCAGCAGCACCGCCTCCACCCCCGGCACGCTGGTCGCGGTCAGCACGATCTGCGCGACCGCGCGGCGCCCGGCGACCACGGAGAGCGCCTGGTCCTGCACCTGCAGGTCGATGGTGGCCGTGCCGTCGTCGAAGCCGGTCACGCTCAGCCGGACCTCCGGCGGGAGCAGCGAGTACAGCTGCTCGTCCCGCTCGGCGCGGCTGGGCCCGGCGGCCAGCTGCTCCAGCAGGAACGCCAACCGCTCGCGGCGGGTCGAGCCGCTGACCTCGCGCACCCGCGGGACGACGGCGTCCTCCGCCGACACCCAGTAGACGCGGGAGGGGTCGGTGGTGGCCTCCGCGCTCGGGGTGGGCGTGGCCGTCGGGCTCGGCGAGGCCAGCCCGTAGGGGATGTCGGTGGGCTCGATCCGGTTCGGCGTGCCCCCCGTGGGCACGCCGCACCCGGCCAGGAGCACCCCGAGGACGACGGCGAGCAGCCCTGCGCGGCGGCCGGTCACGAGCCGGCCACCGGCAGGGAGAGGGTGAAGCGCGCGCCGCCGTCGGGCCCATCGGTGACCCAGGCGGCGCCGCCGTGCCGCGTCGCGGTCTCGGCCACGATCGCCAGGCCGAGCCCCGCGCCGGGCAGCGAGCGCCGGGCGGCGCCGGCCCCGCGGGCGAACCGCTCGAAGATCCGCTCGCGGTCCTCCACGGGCACGCCCGGTCCGGCGTCGTCGACGGTGAGGACGACGGCGTCGTCGCGGCGCCACACCTCCAGCCGGCAGGCACCGCCGGCGTGCCGGTCGGCGTTCTCCAGCAGGTTGCGCACGGCCCGCTCCAGGCTGGTCTTGTCGCCGAGCACCGTGGTCGCGTCGTCCGGAGCGGCCTCGAGCAGGTCCGCCGGGCGGCCGGTCACGGCCAGCACCTCCCGGGTGAGCGCGCCGAGGGACACCGGCCGGCTCGTCGCCGTCGTGGCGTCCCCGTCGATGCGGGCCAGCTGCAGCAGGTCGTCGAGCATCCGGCGGAACCGGCCGAGCTCGCCCTCCACCAGCGCGAGCGCCTGACCGGCACGCGGCGAGAGCTCCTCCCGGCAGGTGCCGAGCACCTCCACGCTGGTGACCAGGCTGGTCAGCGGGCTGCGCAGCTCGTGGCTGACGTCGCCGACGAAGCGGGCGTCGCGGTCGATCCGGGCGGCCAGCGCGTCGACCATGCTGTTGAAGCCGGCCACGATCGCGACCAGGTCGGGGTCGTCGGTCGGGGGCAGCCGGGTGGTCAGCTCGCCGCCGGCGATCCGGGTGGCCGCACCGGCGACCTGCTCCAGCGGCTGCACCGCCCGCCGGCTGGCCCACACGCCGAAGGCCGCCCCGACTGCGGTCGCCGCGGTGGCCGCCGCGGCGAGCACCGCGGAGAGCGTCGTCAGCGCCTGCCGCAGCTCGGTGAGCCGGCCGATCTCGTAGTACTCCACGCCGGCCGCGCGCAGCGGCACCCCCACCATGAGCGCCGGGCCGTCGGGGGCGTCGATCCGCACCGAGCCGGCCGCGCCGTCGGCGACGATCCGCTGCAGCTCGGCCGGGACGTCGCGGGCGCCGAGGTCCAGGCTCGAGGAGTACCAGGACTCCCCGCTGCGGACGACGACGTCGGCACCGCCGGAGGGCACCAGCTCGGTGATCAGCTCACCGACGTCGGCACCCGCGGTGGCCAGCCGGCCGTTGAGCACGTTGGCGTCGGCGAACGCCTGCCGGGTCAGCGAGCTCTCCCGCTGGTCCAGCAGGTAGCTGCGCGCGAGCAGGAAGGTGGTGCCCACGAGCACGACCGACACGAGCAGGGTCACCGCGGCGAACCCGAGGACGATGCGCGCCCGGAGCCCGAGCCCCCCGAGCGCCCGCCTCACGGTGTCCCTGCGGTGGCTCCGGCGGGCCGCTCCGCTCCTCGCTCGTTCCTCGCTGCGATGCTCACGTCCCTGTCGCTCACCGGGGATCCAGCCGGTATCCCAGCCCTCTCACGGTTACGACCAGCCGAGGAGAGCCGGGGTCGGTCTCCACCTTGGTGCGCAACCGCCGCACGTGGACGTCGACGATCCGCTCGTCGCCGAAGAAGCCGTGCTCCCACACCCGCTCCAGCAGCGCCTGCCGGCTGAACACCCGCCCCGGCGAGCCGGCCAGCTCGCACAGCAGCCGGAACTCCGTCAGCGTCAGCGGCAGCTGCTCCTCGCCCCGGTGCACGGTGCCGCGGCCCTCGTTGAGCACCAGCGGCGCGACCGGGTCGGAGTCGAGCACGACCGCCTCGGGCGGCCGCTCGGCGGCGCCGCTGCCGGCCCGGCGGCGCAGCGCCCGTAGCCGGGCGGTGATCTCCTTGACCTCGAACGGTTTCGTCACGTAGTCGTCGGCGCCGGCCTCCAGCGCGGCGACGATGTCATGGGTGTCGGCGCGGGCGCTCACCACGATGATCGGCAGGTCGTGGCCCCGCCGGACCTCGCGGATCACCGCGTAGCCGTCCATCGAGCCGAGCATCAGGTCCACGACCATGAGGTCAGGGGCGGCCACGGCGACGGCGCGCACGGCCTCCTCGCCGGACACCGCCTCGGCGACGTCGTAGCCCTCGTCCTCCAGCGCCCACCGCAGCGCGGTACGGATGGAGTCGTCGTCCTCGACGACCAGGAGACGCAGTGCCACGGCCGCCATGCTGCCACCGCGCCCGCACCGTCCGGTCCGGGAGCGGAGGACCGTCATGCGATCGCAACGGACCGTCGCAGCCGATCGCAACGTCCCGCGGCCACGCTGGTGCGCAGTGCCCGCGCCGTCGTCGAAGGAGCCGCATGACCACCACCGCCGCCATCCGCGCCGCGGCGTCCAGCCGGGTCGACGCCACCGGGGACGAGGTCACGATCCACCTCGACGACACGCTGTTCACCGACGGGCTGGCCGACGTCCGCTGGCTGCTGCACGACGCGCTGCTGGCCGGCGCCCGGCGGCTCGTGGTCGACCTGAGCGGCGTCCAGCACCTGTCCAGCACGGCGGTGGCCAGCTTCCTGTGGGCGCACCGCATCTGCCGGGCCCGTGGCGGCACCGTCGTCCTGCGCGGTGCCAACCGGCGCACGCTGGACCTGCTCCGGCGCACCGGGCTGTGGCGCGTGCTCCGGCTGGAGACCGGGCGCGGGCAGGAGGTGGCGTGATGCTCTCGGAGACCGTCGACCTGCGGATCGGGGTCATCCGCGCCTCCGGTCACCTCAGCGCGCAGGGCGCGGACCTGCTGCGCGGCACCGCCGACTCGCTGCGCGAGGGCGGGCACCGCCGCGTCGTCGTCGACCTCGCGGGGGTGCGGGGCGCCGACGACGACGGCCTGGACGTGCTGCGCAGCCTGCGGGCCAGCTTCGCCGCCGACGGCGGGGAGCTCGTGCTCCAGCACATCGGCCGGCTGGACGCCGACGCGGTCTGATCCGCGCAGCGGGCAGAATCGGCTCCCGTCACCGACGAGGACAGGGAGCCGCACGCCATGGGGTTGTTCGACCGCCGGGCCGCACCGCCGGACGACGGGACGGCGCCCGCCATCGGTGCCGCCGAGCTCGCCGACGCCACCGCGCTCATGGACCGCTGGGACGCAGCCCTCGGCAGCAGCGACGCCATCTGGGCGACCCTGGCGCAGATCGCCGACCGCGGCGCGACGCCCCCGTGGCCGTGGTGGGCCGCGGCGTCCCGGGCCGCGGCGGAGGCCGGCGACCCCGTGCTGGTGGGCCGGATCTTCCTGTTCACCCACCTCGTCGCGACCCAGCTGGCGCCCCGCATGACGCCGGAGAAGGAGCGGGAGGTGGGGCTGGGCCGCCCGGACCCGCTCTCCTACCGCGCCGTCGCCGAGCTGGCGATGCGGACGCTGCCCCAGCTCCCGCAGGAGCAGCTGCTCCACGACACCGCCACCGGCAAGGTGGACGCGGCGGCGGCGTGGACCATGGCCGCGGCGGTCGCCGCCAGCTAGCGCAGCGCCGTCACCAGGGCGCAGGCGGTCGCGCCGGCCGGCTCCACCACGAACCCGAGCTGCTCGAGCACCTCGAGGATCGCGGCGTTCATCAGCCGCTGCACGGCCTCGTCGGCGGTGGCGCCGCGCGACTGCTGCAGGCTCATCCGGTCGTGCGGGCGCCAGCTGACCAGCAGGCCGCCGGCGTCCTGGTCGGGCACCAGGCAGACGCCGCCGCCGGACTGCGTGGCCCCCGCGTCGTGCAGGGGCAGGCCCGCCTCGACCAGCGCCGCGGCCACCTCGACGACGAGCGTGGTGAGCGGGTCGGTGTCGGTGAGCAGGTCGTCCCACTCGGCGGGCAGCCGGTCCAGGTGCCGGCCCAGCTCGCCCAGCCAGGCGCGCTCCTCCGGCGAGGGCTTGGGCTTGACGGTGCCGTCGGTGCGGCGGGTGCCGAAGACGGGCGACGGCGGAGAGCCCGCCGGCGAACGCGGCCCAGTCGGCGTCGACCCGGTCGCCGAACGGCCCGGCCACCACCTGCGCCGCCTCGCCGATCAGCCACCAGGCGGGCCCGCCCTCGGCGACGGCGGCCGGCGCGGTGCGGACGGCGACGCTGCCCGACGACGCCCCGGCGGGCACCGCGGCCGCGGCCTCGCCGGACCGGGCGGGGGCACGACGGCCCGCGGGGTGGTTCGCCGAGCGCGGCGTGGCGGCCCGCGCGGGCTGCTGCGCGCCGTTGCGCTCGAACTCGTACCGAGCCGTGGAGCTGGCCCCGAGGGCCACCACCAGTCCGGTGAACACCAGGAAGCCCAGCACCACAACTGCCGGCCACACCAGCGTCGCGCCCATGGTCACGCGGGTACTCCTCAGCGCCAATGCCGCGGCGGGGAAGTGCCGCGGACAGGGCAGACGCTAGGGCTCTCCGGTCTCCCCATCGGCGGTCCTCGGCACGCATGTGACCGCCCCCGTCACCGGATCGTTGCGGGAGACCCCGGGAGGGGGTGGTGACCCCTCCTCCGGTCCGGCGTCTTGTCGACAAACACCCCCGTGACCAGCGTGAAAAGCCTGGTGGAGGGCGTCGGTCACCCCGGACGACGTCCCGCGCGTGGCGTGTCGGAGATCTCGCCGGCGACCGGGCGCGTGGATGCGTCATGCGTACGACGGGAACGGCGCATCAGCGCGCCAGGTCGACGCCAGGTCGACGACGGGCGAGCGGAGGGCGTGGGATTCGAACCCACGATGGGTGTTACCCCATAGCGGTTTTCAAGACCGCCGCCATCGGCCACTAGGCGAGCCCTCCTGGCCCCCGCACTCTAGGCGGGGGCGCCGGACCGGCTCAGGACGCCCAGGCCTTGACCTTCTCCAGGGTGCCGACGACGTCGTCCCCGGCGACGCTCACGTTGAGCACGGTCACGCCGGCGTCCCGGTAGGCCTCGATCCGCTCCCGCACGAAGCTCTCCGGCCCGATCAGCGAGGTGGCGTCGAGGAATGCCTGCGGCACCGCGGCGGCGGCCTCCTCCTTGCGGCCGGAGAGGTAGAGCTCCTGGATGAGCTCGGCCTCGGCCTCGAAGCCGTAGCGGCGGAAGAGCTGGTTGTAGAAGTTGCGGCTCCTGGCGCCCATGCCGCCGACGTAGAGCGCGATGCCGGGCCGGGCGTTGTCGCGCAGGTGCTCGAGCCCCTCGCCGATGGCCACGGCGCCGCCGGCGACGACCTCCAGCGGGTCCAGCTCGGCCGGCCGGGCGGCCCGGCCCGCCGCGAGCGACTCGCCCCACACCTCGGCCGCCCGCTCCGGCCAGAACAGCGTCGGCATCCAGCCGTCGGCGAGCTCGGCGGTCAGCTCGACGTTCTTGGGGCCGAGGGAGGCCAGGTAGATCGGGATGCGGTCGCGCACCGGGTGGGTGATCAGCTTGAGCGGCTTGCCCAGGCCCGTGCCCTGCCCCTCGGCCAGCGGCAGCGTGTAGTAGCGGCCCTCGTGCTCGACCGGCTCGCGCCGCCAGACCGTGCGGCAGATCTCGATGACCTCGCGGGTGCGGCCGAGCGGCGCGTCGTAGGGGACCCCGTGGAAGCCCTCGATCACCTGCGGCCCGGAGGCGCCCAGCCCGAGGATGGCGCGGCCGCCGCTGAGCAGGTCCACCCCGGCGGCGGTCATGGCCAGCAGGCTCGGGGTGCGGGTGTAGATGGGGAGGATCGAGGAGCCGATCTGCACGCGCTCGGTGATGGCGGCCAGGTAGCCCATCAGCGAGACGGCGTCGACCCCGTAGGCCTCGGCGACCCAGACGATGTCGATGCCCGCCGACTCGAGCGTGGCGACCCGCTCGGCCGCCTCCTTCATCCCGTTGGCGTAACCGACGCCGGTGGCGATGCGCATGGACCCGTCCCCTTACATCTCTTTGACCGACAACGGCGCGCCGCTGGGACCCCGGACCAGCACGCTCTGCGCGCTGAAGCCGAGCGGTCCGGCGGTGCGTCGTACAGGTGGGCGCCGCTGGTGCCGGCGCCGGTGGAACCGGTGTGGGCGGTCGTCCGGAGCCCCACCCAGCCGCCCGACAAGGGGCGGAAGGCGTTGATCGTGGTGTCGGCGTTGATGGCGTGCACGGCCCGCCCGGGTCGCCGGTCGTCGCCCCGCGCACCGCGCAGCAGGTGCGGCACGGCGTAGGTCCAGTCGGCGACGGCGGCGACCGCGACGGTGCCCGTGTTCTCCTCGCCCTCGACGAGCGGCACGGCCAGGCGGAACCACACGACCTCGGCGTCGACGTCCACGTGCACGTCGATGGCGTGGTGGAAGGCCGGCTCCTCGGATCCCGGCCGGGCGGCGAAGGGCGACACCCCCGCGGGGCCGTCCGCGGGCGGCGGCGGCGGGGGCGGCGCGTCGTCGGGCTCGTCGACGACGAGGTCGGCCACCCGCATCCGCAGCGCGCTGCCCCGGACGCACAGCTCGTCGTCGGCGTACATGGCGACGTCGACGAAGTCGATGCTCTTCCCGGACCGGACCGTCGTCGTCTCGACCCGCAGCGGCGCCATCGGCGCGGCCCGCATCATGTCGACGGTCAGCCGGACGACCTGCCGCTCCACCTCGCTCGGGTGGCGCTCCGCGGCGCGGGCGATCGGGGCCAGCATGGCGCTGCCGTGGAGGGTGCCGTGGTACCAGGGCCCGCGCGTGAGCGGCCCGGGGACGAGCAGGTCGCCGTCCTGCCGGAACAGCGCGCCCTCGCGCTGCGGCGTCCAGCTACCCGTCACGTCGCGGCTCCTCAGCAGGTCACGGACGACCGCCGGGGCCGCTCCCTGCCGTGGAGTGTGCCAAAGCACATCCCGGCGCCGGCCCGGAGGCCACCGACCAGCTCAGGACGACGGGACCAGCGCCTCCCGCCACGCGTCGCGAGCAGCGGCGGCGGGCAGCGGGCGGGACAGCAGGTACCCCTGGGCGAAGTCGCACCGCTGGTCGCGCAGCCAGGCCAGCTGGGCCTCCTCCTCGACGCCCTCCGCGACGACGCTCAGCCTGAAGGTGTGCGCGGCGCGGATCATCAGCTCGACCAGCTCGGCGTGGCCGGAGTCGGCCGACGCGACGAAGCTGCGGTCGATCTTCAGCGTGTCGACGGGCATCCCGGCCAGCTGGCCGATCGAGGTGTAGCCGGTGCCGAAGTCGTCGATCGCGACGGAGACGCCCAGGTCACGCAGGGCGACCAGGTGGCCGAAGGCGGCCGGGTCGTTGACCAGCACGGTCTCGGTGACCTCGACGACGAGCAGCTCCGGCGGCAGCCCCGAGGCCGCCAGCGCGTCGACGACGTCCTGGACGACCCGGGAGTCGGAGAGGTGCCGGCCGGAGACGTTGACCGCGACGGTGAGCAGCTCGGCGGCCGGGTGCTCGGCGCGCCAGGCGGCCACCTGCCGGGTCGCCTCGTGCAGCACCCAGCGGTCCAGGTCGCAGATGAGCTTGCTGGTCTCGGCCACCGGGATGAAGTCGTTGGGCGGCACCATGCCGACACCGGGCCGGTTCCAGCGCAGCAGCGCCTCGTAGCCCTCGAGCCGGCCCGACGCCAGGCCGACCACCGGCTGGTAGTGGACCTCGAGCTCCCCGGCGGCCAGCCCGGCGGTGAGCGCCGTCTCCAACTCGGACTGCGCGGCCAGCTGCGCCCGCAGCGACTCGTCGAACAGCTCGGCCCGCCCGCGGCCACGCGCCTTCGCGCGGTAGGCGGCGGCGTCGGCCTCGGCGAAGAGCACGTCGGCGTCGACGGAGGCGTCCTGGGCGACGGCGATGCCCACGCTGGCGCCGATCCGCAGCTCCTGGCCGCCCTCGACGGCCGGGTGGCTGACGGTGTCGATGAGCCGGCGGGCGAGCTCCAGGAGCTCGCGCTCGCCGGTCACCTGCTCGACGAGGACGACGAACTCGTCGCCCCCCAGCCGGCAGACGACGTCCCCGGGCCGCAGCGCGACGCGCAGCCGGTCGGCGACGATGCGCAGCAGGGCGTCGCCGGTGGCGTGGCCGAAGCGGTCGTTGACCCCCTTGAAGCCGTCGAGGTCGACGAAGAGCAGCCCGGTCATCGTGCCGGCGCGCCGGCCGCGGTGCAGCGCGGCGGCGGTGAGCGTGCGGGCCTGGATGCGGTTGGGCAGATCGGTGAGGGGGTCGTGCGCGGCCTGGTGGGCCAGCGCGGTCTGCAGCGACTCGCGCTCGCGGACCGAGGCCACCAGCTTCTCGACCGAGGCGTGCAGCAGCTCGCCGAGCGGGCCGGGCAGCGCGTCGGCCAGCACCGGGTCGGCGAGGTCGCCGCGGGTGACGGCGGCGGCCTGCGCCTGGATGCGGCTGAGCCCGGCGACCGTGGTCGCGAGCGCCGCCGACACCGTGCGCGCCTCCCGCGGGCCGCGGTCGGAGATCTCGACCAGCTGGCCGTGGCTGATCTTCTCCGCCTGGTGGGCCAGTG
This sequence comes from Blastococcus sp. TML/C7B, assembly GCF_016612845.1. Classification (NCBI taxonomy): domain Bacteria; kingdom Bacillati; phylum Actinomycetota; class Actinomycetes; order Geodermatophilales; family Geodermatophilaceae; genus Blastococcus; species Blastococcus sp. TML/C7B. The sequence continues at coordinate 779,478 of NZ_JAEOAA010000001.1, forward strand.
CGCCGAGGGCGCGGGAGACGATCCGCCCGACGACGACGGCGCCGGCCAGCGAGGCGACGACGAGCACCAGCCCGACGCTCAGCAGCAGGTCGCGCCGGTCGTTGGCCGCGCGGTGGTCGGCGACCGCGAGCGACTGGGCCTCCGCGGCCGCGTCGGCGAGGAGGTCGCTGAGCCGCGCGTCGCGGGCCGTCGCCTGGTCCACGAGGGAGATCAGCTGGGGCACCGACAGGATCGCGGCCTCGCCGGCGGCGTGCGCGGCGAGCAGTTGGTCGATGACGGCCACCTCCGGGGAGGAGGCCAGCGCCCGCCAGCTCCGCTCCAGCCGGTCCTGCGAGAGCTTGGCCATGTTGTCGCGGGCGGCGGTGTAGAGCGCCCAGTCCGCCCGCCAGGCCTCCCGGTCGTCCATCGCCACCCCGACCAGCTGCGTCCCGATGAACTCGGGCACCAGCCGGCCGGCGATGGTGGCGGCGTCGGCGACGAGCTGGACGTCGCGCACGGCGTCCGTCGTCGCCACCGGCGCCAGCTCGGCGCGGGCCGCGCGGGCGGCCCTCGCCTGCGCGCCGGCCAGGTCGTCGGCGAGCTCGAGGAAGTCGTCGTAGATCGACTCCGGGTCGGCCCCGGGCGCGTCCGCCGCGGCGCGCACCCAGCCGATCCGCCGGATGGCGGCGGCGGTCTCGGCCGCGGCGAGCGAGCTCTCCGGGATGGCGGCGAGCGCCTCGTTGGTGGCGGCCCGGGTGTCCTGCAGCAGCTGCCTGGCCGGCTCGCGCAGGTCGACGACGATGTCGCTGTCCTCGCCCAGCAGCGCCGAGGCGCTGTTGGGGGTGCCGACGATGACCTGGGTGAGCGTCGGGATGATCTCGCGGATGATGGCGCTGCGCGCGCTGTGCAGCCCGCCCAGCGCGGCGATCGCGGACTCCGATCGCGCCGCGCTGGCGGCCTCGGTGACGGCGACGCGCACGATGGCGCCGGTCAGGGCGAGCACGCCCACCAGCGGGACGAGCACCAGCGCGGTCAGGTACACCCACAGGGGCGTCCCGCGACGGCGTCGTGCCGCCCGTTCCTGGATCCGCATGCCCCTGCTGTCGGCGTGCCCGGCGCTCCTCTTGAGCGGACCCCCTCGCGGGGGTCGGGTTCCGGCCGTCCGGAGCCGCCCGCCGCGGGCGGGCGGGGCGCGCCGACAATGGCCGGGTCGCGCGCCGCGCGGCGAGGACGGAGGGCACGTGTCGCAACAGGCCCCGGCGGACGCCGGCCGGGTGGGGACGGCGCGCTGGTGGTGGTTCGCCGCACCGGCCGTCGCGTTGGTGCTGGTCGCGCTGTGCCTGCGGGCGCCGTTCGCCGCCGTCGGACCGCTGCTCGGGGAGCTGGGCGACGAGCTCGGGCTCTCCACCGGCGCCCTCGCCGTCGTCACCGCCCTGCCGCTGGTGTGCTTCGGGCTGGTGTCCTCCTTCGCCCCGTCGCTGGCCGCCCGGCTGGGGGTCCACGGCGCCGTCCTGACCGGGGTCGCGCTGATCGCGGCCGGCGTGCTGCTGCGGATCGCCGGCGCGCCGGGGGTTGTTCGCCGGCACCGTCCTGCTCAGCGGCGGCATCGCGGTGGGCAACGTGCTGCTGCCGGCGGTGGCCCGGGCGGAGTACGGGGCCCGCGCCGCCGTCGTCCTCGGGGTGATCACCGCGGCGATGTCCGGCTCGGCGAGCATCGGGGCGGGCCTGGCCCGGCCGATGTCCTCGGCCGCCGGCAGCGCCTCGGCCGGGCTGCTGCTGTGGGGCGCGCTGGTGCTGGTCGCGCTGCTGGCGATGGCCGCGCTGACCCGCGCCCGCCGCGGCGCACCCCGGCCCGAGGCGGCGCCCCGTGGCGCCCGCACCGCGATCCTGCGCGACCCGGTGGCGCTGGCCGTCACGCTGTTCTTCGGCTTCCAGTCGCTGTCGTTCTACTCGATGCTCACCTGGCTGGCCGACGTCCTGGAGTCCGGGTCCGGGGTCTCGCCCGTGGCCGCCGGCGGGCTGCTCGCCGTCGCCACCGGGCTGGCCGTGCCGCTGGCGCTGGTCGTGCCGGGGCTGGCCGGCCGGCGCCCCGGGCAGCAGCCCTGGGTCCTGGTGGGCACGGTGCCCGTGCTGGCCGCCATAGCCGGCCTGCTCCTCGCCCCTGAGGCCGCGCCCCTGCTGTGGGCGGTGCTCTACGGGTTCGGCAGCGGCGTCTCGTTCCCGCTGTCGATGATGCTGATCGTCGCCCGCAGCCGCGACGTCGCCCAGACCGGCCGGCTCTCGGCGACCGCGCAGAGCGTCGGCTACCTGCTCGCCGCGACCGGCCCGCTCGGCGTCGGCCTGCTGCACGACGCCACCGGTGCCTGGGCCCCCGGCCTGGCGCTGATGTTCGGCGCCGTCGTCCTGCAGCTGCTCTCCGGCCTCGCCGCCGCCCGCCCCCGCTTCCTCTCCCCCGCCGTCTGAGCGCTCCCCGCTGGGATCAGGTCACCTGATCGTCGAGCGTCCTCCCTCGTGGTGCGCGGTGAGGGAGGACGCTGCGCGGTGAGGGAGGACGGCGGTCAGGGGGTGGCGGTGATGCCCTCGGGGGCGTCGGTCGCCGGGGTGCCGACGATGCCGTGCAGGTGGCACGCCGCCTGCTGCCCGGGGGCGCCGACCGGCTGCAGCGCGGGGTCGACGTCGTCGCACGGCTCGAAGACGTGCGGGCAGCGCGTGCGGAACCGGCACCCGCTGGGGACGGCGGCCGGCGAGGGGACGTCGCCGCTGAGCACGATCCGCTTCCGCTCCCGCTCGAGCGCCGGGTGCGGCAGCGGCACCGCCGAGAGCAGAGCCTGTGTGTATGGCATCTGCGGATCGGTGCCGACCGCCTCCGCCGGGCCGATCTCCACGATCCGCCCCAGGTACATGACCGCGATCCGGTCGGAGATGTGCCGGACCGCGGAGAGGTCGTGCGAGATGAACAGCAGCGTGAGCCCCAGCTGGCGCTGCAGCCGGCGCAGCAGGTTGAGCACCTGCGCCTGCACGCTGACGTCGAGGGAGGCGATCGCCTCGTCGCACACCAGGAAGTCCGGCTCCCCGGCCAGCGCCCGCGCGATGCCGACCCGCTGCCGCTGGCCGCCGGAGAACTCGTGCGGGTAGCGGCCGGCCACGCCCGGGTCGAGGCCGACCAGCTCGAGCAGCTCGGCCACCCGGGCCGCCTTGTCGCGGCCCTTCCGCAGCCCGTGCACCTCCAGCGGCTCGCCGACCGTCTGGGCGACGGTGCGCCGCGGGTCCAGCGACGCGAACGGGTCCTGGAAGACCATGCCGGCGCGGCGGCGCAGCTCCTTGAGCCGGCGGCCCTCCAGCCCGGTGAGGTCGGCGCCGTCGAAGGTCAGCGTGCCGCCGGTCGTCGGCACCAGCCGCAGCAGCGCGTTGCCCAGCGTCGACTTCCCGCAGCCGGACTCCCCCACCAGGCCCAGCGTCTCGCCGCGGCGGATGTCCAGGTCGACGCCGTCGACGGCGCGCAGCACGCCGGCCGCCTTCTTGCGGTAGCTGCCGCCGATCGGGAAGTGCACCTCCAGCCCGCGGGCGGAGACCAGCACGTCGTCGCTCATCGGGCCCCTCCCCCCGCACGTCCGGGACTTTCGGTACCGAAAGTCCCAGCACCGGACGGACTTTCGGTACCGAAAGTCCCAGCACCGGACGGACTTTCGGTACCGAAAGTCCCGGCACCGGGCGCCTCGGCGCACCAGGTGGCGGCGCGGTGCGGCAGATCCAGGCGGGCACGGCCATCGTCGGCCCGGGTGATCTGGACCAGCGGCGGCTGCTCGGTCTCGCAGCGCGCGTCGCCGCGCACCGGGCAGCGCGGCCAGAACACGCAGCCGGCCGGCAGGTCGGTCGGGGCGGGCGGCGTGCCGGGCACCGTGGCCAGGTCGGGGACGACGCCGTCGACGGCGGGCTGCGCGAGGTCGGGCAGCGCACCGAGCAGCCCGCGGGTGTACGGGTGCCGCGGGTTCTCCAGCACGTCGTCGACCGTGCCGTCCTCGACGCACCGGCCGCCGTACATGACCAGCACGCGGTCGGCGATGCCCGCGACGACGCCCAGGTCGTGGGTGATCCAGACGACGCCGGTGCCGCGCTCGGCCTGCAGCTTCTCGACCAGGTCGATGATCTGCGCCTGCACGGTGACGTCGAGCGCCGTCGTCGCCTCGTCCGCGATCAGCAGCGCCGGGGAGTTGCACAGCGCGATCGCGATGACCACCCGCTGCCGCATGCCGCCGGAGAGCTCGTGCGGGTAGCGGTCCAGCGTGCCCACGGGATCGGGCAGCCCGACCTCCGCCAGCAGCTCACCGGCCCGCCGGCGGGCGGCGGCCTTGTCCACGTCCTGGTGCGCGCGGATCCCCTCGACCAGCTGCCGGCCGATCGTGAGCACCGGGTTGAGCGAGGTCATCGGGTCCTGGAACACCATGCCGGCGCCGGGGCCGCGGACCTGCCGCAGCCGCTCGGGCTTCATGGTGAGCAGGTCCTCGCCCTGCAGCACCGCCCGCCCGGTGACCGTCGCGATGCCGCGGGGCAGCAGGCCGAGCAGCGCGAGCACCGAGACGCTCTTGCCGCTGCCGGACTCGCCCACCACGGCGACGGTCTCGCCCGGGGCGACGGTGTAGGACAACCCGTTGACGACGTCGGCCCGCCCGCGCGGGGTGCGCAGCCGCACCCGCAGGTCCTCGACCTCCAGCACCGGCTCGGTCATCGCCCACCACCGGCCATGAGCGTCCGCTGCCGCGGGTCCAGCACGTCGCGCAGCCCGTCGCCGAGCAGGTTGAAGCAGAGCACGGTCAGGAAGATCGCCATCCCCGGGAAGAACGCCAGCCACCAGGCGTCCTGGATGAAGCCGCGGCCCTCGGCGAGCATCCGGCCCCACGACGGCGCCGGCGGCTGGGTGCCCAGGCCGAGGAAGGACAGCGCCGCCTCGGCCAGCACCGCGAACGCCAGGCTGATCGAGGTCTGCACGATGATCGGCGGCGCGGCGTTGGGCAGCACGTGCCGGGTGAGCAGCCGGAGGTCCGAGGCCCCCACGGAGCGGGACGCCCGCACGTAGACCTCCTCGCGTACGCCGAGCACGCTGGCCCGGGTGACCCGCGCGAACACCGGGATGTAGACGACGCCGATGGCCAGCGCCGTATTGCCGGAGCCGGGCCCCCGCACCGCCAGGACGGCGATGGCGAGCAGCACCGCCGGGAAGGCGAACAGCATGTCCATGAACCGCATGAGGACGTCGTCGACCCAGCGGCCGTAGAACCCGGCGAGCAGCCCCACCACGGTGCCGATCACCAGCGCGATGCCGACGGCGAGGAACCCGACGCGCAGCGACACCCCGGTGCCGAGGACCACCCGGCTGAAGATGTCGCGGCCGAGGTCGTCGGTGCCGAACAGGTGCTCCCAGCTCGGCGGCTGCAGCCGGTCGGGGATCGAGGTCTCGTTGGGGCCCTGCGGGGCGATGGTCTCGTCGAACACGGCCACCAGCACGAGGCCCACCAGCAGGACGGCGGAGACCGCCGCCGTCGGGTTGCGGGCCAGCAGACCCAGCGTCTCCGCGCCAGCGCGGGCGGGCGGGGCGCAGGGACGGCGCGCCGGTCGACGGGCCGGCGGACGGCGCGGCCGGGTCCGGGAGCGCGGTCATCGCCGGATCCGCGGGTCGATCGCCGTGTACAGCAGGTCGACGACGAGGTTGATGACCAGGAAGACGATCGCGAACAGCAGGACGGCCCCCTGGAGCACCGGGTAGTCGCGCGCCTGGACCGACTGCAGGGCCAGCTGCCCGAGCCCGGGCCAGGAGAAGACGATCTCGACGACGACGACGCCGGAGAGCAGGTAGGCCAGCTGCACGCCGGTGACGGTGACCAGCGGCAGCAGGGCGTTCCGGAGCACGTGCCAGGTGAACACCTGCCGGGCCGGGAGGCCCTTCGCCTGCGCCGTCCGCACGTGGTCCGAGCCCAGCGCCTCGAGCATGCTGGAGCGCACGAAGCGGGTGATGACCGAGCCGGACACGACGCCGGTGACCACCGCCGGCAGGATGAGCCGCTGCAGCCAGCCGGCCGGGTCCTCGGTGAGCGGCACGTAGCCCCCGGTGGGCAGCCAGCCCAGCGTGCCGGCGAACACCAGGATCAGCACGATCGCCATCCAGAACTCCGGCACCGAGATGCCGATCTGGCTGAACACGGTGGCGATGCGGTCGACGACCGACCGCGGCCGCAGCGCCGACACGGTGCCCAGCGGGATCGCGATCGCCAGCGCCACCAGGATCGAGGCGAAGGCCAGGGTGAGCGTGGCGGGCAGCCGCTCGCCGATCAGCGAGGCGACGGTGTCCCCGCTGCGGAAGCTGACCCCCAGGTCACCGGTGAGCGCCCCGCCCAGCCAGGAGACGTACTGCTGGAGCAGCGGCAGGTCCAGCCCGGAGCGCTCCCGCAGCGCGTCGTAGGTCTCCTGGTTGAACCGGGTGCCCAGCGCCAGCCGCACCGGATCGCCCGGGACGAGGTGCACGAGCGCGAACACGATGACGCTGACCCCCGCCAGCACCACCACCGACTGACCGGTGCGGCGGAGGAGGTAGCCGCTCAGGGCAGCTCCACGTTCTCGAAGTTGATCGCCTTGTCCGCGCGGATCTGGTAGCCGGACAGCCCCGGCGCCCAGGCCTGCACGACGTCGGGGTTGTACAGGTACAGGTAGGAGACGTCGTCGACGATGATCGTCGCGGCCTGGTCGTAGATCGCCTTGCGCGCGGCGTCGTCGGTCTCCGTGGCGCCCTGCTGCAGCAGCTGGTCGACCTGCGGGTTGCTGTAGCCCTGGTAGTTGTTCGGGCCGTCGGTCTGGTGCTGCTCCTGGTAGAACGCCGCGGGGTCGAGGTTGCCCAGCCAGCCCAGGTAGAAGGCGTCGTAGTCACCGGCGCCCTGGCGGTCCAGCCAGGTGGCGAAGTCCAGCGTCTCGATCTCGACCTCGATGCCGACCTCCGAGAGCTGGTCGGCGATGACCTGGGCGGCCGTGACCGTCTCGGGGTACTCGTCGGTGACCATCAGGCCCATCGTCAGCGGCGTGCTCACCCCGGCCTGGGCCAGCAGCTGCCGCGCCTGCTCGGGGTCGCGGTCGAACGGCTCGTAGTCGTAGTAGAAGAAGCTGTCCTCGGGGATCGCCGTCTGGTTCTCCTCGGCCGCGCCGAACCAGGCCGCCTCGGCCACCGCCTCGCGGTCGATCGCGAAGGAGATCGCGCGCCGCACGTCCCGGTTGTCGAACGGCGGGCGGGCGTAGTTCATGGACATGTACCAGTAGTCGACGCTGGAGGTCGTCTCGAGCTCCACCGAGTCGTCGTCGTCCAGGGACTCGATCTGCTGCGGCGGCACGTTGTCGGTCCACTGCACCTCGCCGTTCTGCAGCGCGGTCAGCGCGGCGGCCGGCTCGGTGATGTAGCGGAACTCGACGCCGTCGATGCTCGGCGCGCCGCCCCAGTAGTCCTCGTAGGCGGCGAGGACGGTGCTGCTGGCGTCGGAGCTCTCCAACTCGAACGGGCCGGTGCCGTTGGCCTCGGTGGTGAGGTCCAGGTCCTCGGCGGCGTTCTCCGGGAGGATCGCCATGCCCTTGAACGAGCCGATCCGCTCCAGCAGGTTCGGCGTCGGCTGGGTGAGCCGGATGACGACGGTGTCCGGCCCGTCGGCCTCGACGGACTCGACGTTCTGGAAGCGGAAGGAGTTGCTGAGCTCCTCGTCGATGATCCGGTTGTAGGAGTAGACGACGTCGGCGGAGTCGAACTCGCTGCCGTCGTGGAAGGTGACACCGTCGCGGAGGGTGAACCGCCACTCCAGGTCGTCCTCGCTGGTCGACCACTCCGTGGCCAGGCTCGGCTGCATCGTGAGGTCCTCGGGGTCGGGGACCACGAGGGTGTCGTAGACGTTCTCCAGCACCTGGAAGCTCGCGTACGCCGTCGTGACGTGCGGGTCGAGCTGGTCGGGCTGGGCGCTGACGGCGGCGACCAGCACGTTGTCCCCACCCCCGCCTCCGCCGCCGGTGTCCACGGATTCCCCGCCCCCGCAGGCGGTCAGCGCGAGCGTGCCGGTTGCGGTGAGGGCGAGCAGTCGAGGAGCGCGCACGGAGGCCTCCGGAGGCGTCGAGGGTCGTCGTCCGCCCCCGACACTTCACCCGACCGCGCAGGTCGGCCACCCGAGACCGCGATCGTCACCGGGCCGCAACACTGCGGCCCGGCCACGGGCTCAGTCGACCGTGACGTCGTTGAACGGCAGCCGGGGCTCCACCCACGGGAAGACGACGAACAGCAGCAGCGCGGCCACCGCGGCGACGAGGAGCAGCGCGAGCACGGCCTTGCTCGCGACGGGGCCGGGCAGGTGGCGCCAGATCCAGCTGTACATGCGGTTCTCCTGGTCAGCTCTCGTAGAGGGCGTCGGGGCCGTCCGGGAACTCCGCCTTGCTGATCGCGCCGCCGTCGAGACGGGCGTGGATGATCATCCGCTGCCGGGCCGAGTAGCGCGGGTGGCAGGTGGTCAGCGTCAGGTAGGCACCGGTCGGTGCGGCCGACGCCGCGGCGTTCGGCGTCGGGGAGACGACCTGGACGTCGGTGGGGGCCACGATCTGCCGGCCCGGGATCCCGCTGGGGTCGGCGTCGACGTCGCCCGTCGCCGGGTCGCCCAGCATCCGGTAGACGAACCAGCTGTCGGCGGTCTCGACGACGATCGGGTCGCCGGGCCGCATGGTGTCCAGCTCCAGGAACGGCGAGCCCTTGCCCACCCGGTGCCCGGCCAGCGCGAGGTTGCCCTGCTCGCCGGGGAGCGCGGAGTCGACGTAGTGGCCGGGGCCCTGGGCGAGCTGCTTCTCCTCGGTGCCCTCGAGGATGACCCGCGTGTAGTCCTCGCCGAGCCGCGGGATGCGCAGCACCCCGAAGGCGTCGCCGAGCTCGACCTGGGTCAGGGAGCGCGCGTCGGCCGGCTCGTCCGCCCACTGCTCGCGCAGCTCGGTGGCCAGCTCGTCCTGCTTCTGCGCGGTGAGGAAGTCGGTCACGTAGACCTCGTAGACGACGAACAGCAGCAGCACCATGCCGGCGGTGACCAGCAGCTCGCCGACGCCCAGGGCCGCGGAGCGCCAGAAACCGCGGCCGCGCGGGGCGTCGTCGTCCCAGTCCTCGTGGCCGTCGTCGTCGGACCAGGCCTCGCCCCAGCTCTGCCAGCTGCGGTCCCGCTCGGTGACGACGTCGCCGGTGGCGTCGTCCGCGGCGGGCTGCTCGGCGGCGGACGGCGCGGAGGCGCCGGGCACGGGTGGCCGGCTGCGCGGCGGGGGGCCGCCCAGCTCGGGCACGCGGTCCCAGGGCTGCGTCCGGTCGTCCACGATGCCGCTCCCTGGTTCTGTCCGTGCTGCCGCGCAGGTGCGCGTGGTCGCGACCGGTACCGGCCCGAATGCTAGGTGACGCGGCCGCCGGTGCCCGGCTCCCGCGCCCAACCGAGCGGGCCCTGCTCCACGAGGGAGCAGGGCCCGGCCGGGGTTGCTACCGCCCGGAGGCGGCGGGGGTCACGCGGACTGGCGACGGCGGGCCGAGACGAGCAGCCCACCACCCACGCCGACGGCCACGAGGCCACCGATGAGGGGCAGCGCGACGGAGGCGCCGGTGAAGGGCAGCTTCGCCGACTGCGCGCCCGCGGCACCGACGGTGAAGTCGGAGCGCATGACGTAGGGGTTGCCGTTCAGGTCGACACCGCTGGCCACGAGGCTGTGGTTGCCCAGCTCGAGACCGGCCGGGATCGTGACGTCGACGGTGAAGCGGCCGTCCTTGTCAGCGGTCACGTTGCCCAGGAACGTGGGCTCCGAATAGACGTACAGCGCCACCGTGGAGAAGGGCAGGTAGCCCTCGCCGCGGAGGGTCAGCGTCTGGCCGGCGGCCACGTTGGTGATGGCGGAGCCGTCGGCCTTCTTCAGCGAGGTGTTGCCGGCCGGGGGCGTGGCGGCCTTGACCGGGGCGGCGACGACGGGGCTGGTGACCCAGTCGCCGGCCTCGCCGGCGACCTTGTCCTCGTCGAACGCCAGGACGCCGACGGTGTAGGCGCGGCCGGCCTCGACGCCGAGGCGGCAGCTGCGGGCAGCGGCCTCGACGAGGCAGGCCACCATCTCGCTGGTGCTCTGCGCACCGACCGGGTTGGCGAACGCCTGGTAGCCGAAGACGGCCGAGTCGTCGGCCGGGGCGTTCCAGGTGACCAGGAGCGACGAGACGCCGGCGCTGACCTTGATGTCACGGACGGCGGGCAGCGTGACCACGGGGGCCTGCGGCGTCGTCGTCTCGGGGGCCGACGTGGTGGTCGGAGCCGAGGTCGTGGTCGGAGCCGGCGTGGTGGTCGGAGCCGAGGTGGTGGTCGGGGCCGGGGTCGTGACGGGCGCCTCGGTCTCCTCCTCGTCCTCCGGAGCCGCGGTGGTGGTCGGAGCCGGCGTGGAGGTGGGGGTCTGCGTCTCCTCCTCCTCGGCGTCCGAGGTCGGGGCCGGGGTGCTGGTCGGAGCCGAGCCGGTCGACTCCTCCGGGGTGGAGGTGGGGGTGCCGGTCTCCTCCTCGGCGTCCGAGGTCGGGGCCGGGGTGGTCGTCGGGGCCGAGCCGGTCGACTCCTCCGGGGTGGAGGTGGGGGTGTCGGTCTCGTCCGAGCAGGGGTCGGACGCCTCCGGGAAGGACTCGAGCGCCTCGGCGATCGCGAAGCCACCCGCGTACTGGACGCCCGGGGGCAGCTGGCTCTCGCCGCCCTCGTCGGCCGGGCTGCTCGACTGGGTCGGCTCGGCCTCCGTGGTCGGCGCCGGAGTGGTGGTCTCGCCGCCCTCGTCAGCCGGGCTGCTCGACTGGGTCGGCTCGGCCTCCGTGGTCGGCGCCGGAGTGGTGGTCTCACCGCCCTCGTCAGCCGGGCTGCTCGACTGGGTCGGCTCGGCCTCCGTGGTCGGCGCCGGAGTGGTGGTCTCGCCGCCCTCGTCAGCCGGGCTGCTCGACTGGGTCGGCTCGGCCTCGGTCGTCGGCGCCGGCGTGGTGGTCTCACCGCCCTGGTCGGCATCGCTGGTCGGGGCGGCGGTGCTCGTCGGCTCCGCGGTCGGCTCCGGCGTCGGCGTCTGCGTCTCGCAGGTGGACGCCGAGACGTCGCCCTCGGCCTGCGCCACGCCGCCGACGCCGAGGACGGCGGTCGACAGCACGACGGCGCTACCCGCCAGCAGCGCGCCCCAGCGGCGCGAAGGGCTCGTGATGCTCACATCAACTCCTGTGGTGACCCGGGACCCCGGGGACCGGTGCCCGGACCTCCCGAGCACCGCGTGACCAGCGCGTCGACGCCCACGTGCGGTGCACAGGTGCCGACGACGTGGAGCGGACGCTACGGAGCCGGAACCGCGTTTCGATACTGCGCGGTCCAGCAGATGCTGCCAACAACTCGACGTGCAGTTGGGAGATCCGTGACTCCTGGAACGGGTGGGGCAGGTGAGCGTTCGTGGGGCGTCGACAAGTCCCTCACCTGGGCGTTCGGGAACGCGCAGGAGCCCGGGTCGCCGTCGCGGCGACCCGGGCTCCCGGGGGTGCGTGCTGCCGGTGGCAGCGGTGGGTCAGGCGGTGGCGCGGCGGCGGGCGCCGACGATGAGGCCACCGCCGGCGAGCAGCGCCAGGGCGCCGGCACCGAGGTAGGGCAGCGCGGCGAAGCCGGTGCTGGCGAGGCTGGCCGCCGCCGCACCGGACACGGTGATCGGCATCGTCAGGTAGCGCGCGTTCCCGTCGCCGTCGTACCCCGCGGCCACGAGGGTGTGCGAGCCCGCCGCGAGCCCCGCCGGCAGGGCGCCGGTGAAGGTGAAGGCGCCGGTCGCGTCCGCCTGCACGGTGCCCAGGACGGTCGGGGTCGAGTAGACGAGGACGGTCACGGTCGAGAAGGCCGCGTAGCCGCTGCCGGAGACCGTGATGGTCGAGCCGGGCGTCACCGCGCCGGCGGAGAAGCCGGAGGTGGCGAGCGGACCGTTGGAGGCCGGCACCGCGGCGGGGAAGGGCAGGGCGCCGGTCATCAGGAACGGCGACGCCTTGCCCGCGTTGCCCGCGCTGTCGATCGCGTAGACCACGACGCTGTAGTCCGTGCCGGCGTACAGGTCGGTGATCGTGCAGGTGAGCACGTCGGCCGCGGTCTCGCAGGCCTCGCCACCCATCTCACCGGCACCGAGGCCGACGCCGTACCCGGCGACCGGGAAGGTGCCCGCGACGGTCGGGGCGGTCCAGGTGACCGTGATCGAGCCGTAGGTGCTGGTGACCTTCACGTTGCCGGGGGCGCCGATCGGGGCGTAGGGGATGCCGGTGACGACGCTGCTCGCGGCGCCCTCGAGACCCTCCTCGCTGATGCCCCGGACCTGCACGCCGTAGCTCGTGCCGTTGGTGAGGCCGGTGAGCGGGAAGGACAGCCGCGCCGAGTACTCGTCCTCGCGGACGGGCGTGACCGCGGTCCAGTCGCCGGCACCCAGCTTGTACTCCCAGGTGTCGGGCTGGCTGCTGTTCGGCTCGTCGTTCCAGGTCGGCACGAAGCTCACCTGGAGGGAGCCGTTGCCGCCGGTGACGTCGACGTCCTTCGGCGCGAGGGGCGCCGCGATGCAGGGCTGGACGTCGGCCGAGACGTAGCTGGAGTAGCCCACCTCGAGCGTGGTGTTCTGGGCGACGGCGGCACCCGGCCAGGTGACGACGTTCGCGGTGCCGCCACCGCCGGCACCGCCGACGTCGGCGCCGCCGCCCACGCCACCGTGCGCGAGGAGCGAGACCGAGGGGCCGGTGACCGTGGTGGCCCCGCCACCACCGCCGCCCCCGCCGACGAGGGTGTCGTCCCCGTCGAGGACGTCGTCACCCGCGGCGCCCGCGGGCGCGCCGGCGCCGCCGGCCCCACCACCGTCCGGGTCCCCGTCGACGCCGTACTCGCCCGTCACCCAGGAGAAGGTCTGGGTGGCGGAGACGCCGGTCGTCACCACGAGGCGGCCGGCGCCGGTGGCCGGGTCGACGATCTCGTCGTCCACCAGCCAGCCGCGGCCGCCGTCAGCGCCCTGGAGCTCCCAGTCGACGGAGCAGTAGCCCTCGGGGACGACGAAGCCGGCGTCGCCCTCGTACGAGGAGAAGTAGAGCGTCTCGAGCTCCTCGGCGGCCGAGGCCGTACCGGTGACGCCGAGAACTGCGGTGGACATGCCGATCGTGCTGACGGCCAGCAGGCCCAGTGCACGTCGGGGTGAGGACGTGAGCTGCACGTTTCGCTCCCTCGAGGATCCCGGGGCGCCGGGTCGCTGGCCCGGTCATCCGGACGGCGCACGACACCACGCGGAACGCGCCGTCGCCGGAAGGGCGCGCACGTCCGAACCAGTGGGGCGTTGCGTGACCGGATCGTGACCCGGGAGGCGAAGACGCAGGTCAAACGGGTGGCGACTGCAGTCGGAATGCGACGAGAATGGGTGATGGTTGTTGTGCACAACCGTTGCGGAACCGACCGGCACCGGAGCTCGGGACCCCCCGGAACGGGCACACGCCGCGCGGCCACCGTCCCGGGTGCGGACGGCGGCCACGCGGCGTGGTCGGCCGAGGAGCGGGGTCAGCGGATGTGCACGCCCGAGATGGTGCGGGCGATGACCAGCCGCTGGATCTCCGAGGTGCCCTCGAAGATCGTGTAGATCTTGGCGTCGCGGGCCATCCGCTCGACCGGGTAGTCGCGCGTGTAGCCGTTGCCGCCGAGGATCTGCATCGCCTGCTCGGTGACCCGGACGGCGGTCTCGCCCGCGACCAGCTTGGACATCGAGCCCTCGGCCGCGGTGAACTGCTGGCCGTTCTGCGCCATCCACGCCGCGCGCCACACCAGCAGGCGGGCGGCGTCGATGGAGGTCTTCATGTCGGCGAGCATGAACGCGATCGCCTGGTTCTCGATGATCGCGCGGCCGAACTGCTCGCGCTGCTTGGCGTACTCCAGCGCGTACTCGTAGGCGGCGCGGGCGACGCCGACGGCCTGCGCGCCCACCGCGGGCCGGGTGCGCTCGAAGGTGGCCATCGACGGCTGGGTGCGGCCGCCCTTCACGCCCTCGCGGGCGCGGGCCAGCCGCTGGTCGAGCTTCTCCTTGCCGCCGAGCAGGCAGCTGCCCGGGATGCGGCAGTCCTCGAGGACGACCTCGGCGGTGTGCGAGGCCCGGATGCCGTGCTTGAGGAACTTCTGCCCCTGGGACAGACCCTTGGTCCCCGGCGGCACGATGAAGCTGGCGTGCCCGCGGGCCTTGAGCTCGGGGTCGACGACGGCGGTGACGACGTGGATGTCGGCGATGCCGCCGTTGGTCGCCCACGTCTTGGTGCCGTTGAGCACCCACTCGTCGGTCTTCTCGTCGTACACCGCGCGGGTGCGCATCGCGCCGACGTCGGAACCGGCGTCGGGCTCGGACGAGCAGAACGCCGCGACCTTCGGCTCGGCCTCGGTGCCGAACATCTGCGGCACCCACTCGCCGACCTGCTCGGGCGTGCCGTTCGAGCTCACCCCTGCCGCGGCCAGCGCCGTGCCGACGATGGCCAGCCCGATGCCGGCGTCACCCCAGAACAGCTCCTCCAGGGCAATCGGCAAGCCGAGTCCGGACTCCTCGAACGACTGGGCGGCGAAGAAGTCGATCGAGTAGAGGCCGACCTTGGCCGCCTCCTGGAGGATCTCCCAGGGGGTCTCCTCCCGCTCGTCCCACTCGTGGGCCGCGGGACGGATGACGTCCTCCGCGAACTGGTGCACCCACTTCTGCAGCTCGATCTGGTCCTCGGTGAGCCCGAACGACACGGCCATCAGTGCTTCTCCTCCAGGGTGCGGATCGTTCCGACCACGTGCTCGGTGCCGCTGCCGGCGTTGCGGACGGCGACGTCCCAGCCGCCGTCCACCTGCCCGGTGGCCAGGTGCACCGTCGACGGGAGGAACAGCGGCTTCGTGAACTGGACGTCGTACGCGAACGCCTCGGGCAGCCGGTTGGCCACCGCACCCAGCACGCGGGCCTTCACCCACATGCCGTGCGCGATCGCCCGCTTGAAGCCCAGGGCCTTCGCGGTGAGCCCCGACAAGGTGGATCGGGTTGACGTCGCCGGAGACCTTCGCATAGCGGCGGCCGGCGTCGTCGGGCACCCGCCAGGTCGCGGCGGGGCGCTCGAGCGCGCCGACGACCACCTCGACGTCGGCCTCCGGAGCACCGGCGGGCGCCTGCGCCCCGCGGGCGAGGTAGGTCGAGCGCGAGCGCCAGACCTCCTCCCCCGCCACGGCGGCGGTCGCGCACAGGTCGACGGTCGCCCCGCTGCGATGGGCCGCGAACCGCTCGGCCCACACCTCGACGTCCAGCGGCTCGTCCGCGCGGATCCCGCGCAGCAGCTCGATCCGGTT
Source organism: Blastococcus sp. TML/C7B (assembly GCF_016612845.1). Classification (NCBI taxonomy): domain Bacteria; kingdom Bacillati; phylum Actinomycetota; class Actinomycetes; order Geodermatophilales; family Geodermatophilaceae; genus Blastococcus; species Blastococcus sp. TML/C7B. Next base: position 794,840 of record NZ_JAEOAA010000001.1, read on the forward strand.
GCGCACGTGCACCAGCCCGACCGTCGCCAGCGGGAAGGCGCGGTCGGTCATCAGCGCCATCTGCAGCGGGAAGGTGAGCATGTGCGGGTAGGTCGCCGGCAGCACGTCGGTGAACGGCAGCCGGCAGACCCGCGCGTAGGCGGCGAGGTGGTCGCGGTCGACGGTCACGCCGCGCCGGGCCAGGTGCGTGTCGGGGAGGTCGCCGCCCCGGCCGCGCCCGGTGAGCGCGGCCCGGGCGTACAGCGCCGCCAGGTTCGGCGGGCCGTCCAGCACCGTGGTGGCCATCTCAGGCTCCCAGCAGCGACTGACCGCAGACGCGCACGGTCTGGCCGTTGACGCCGGCGCTGGTCGGCTGCGCCAGCCAGGCGATCGTCTCGGCGACGTCGACCGGCAGCCCGCCCTGCTGCAGCGAGTTCAGCCGGGCGCCCACCTCGCGGGTGCCGAACGGCATCTTCGCCGTCATCTCGGTGACGATGAAGCCCGGCGCGACCGCGTTGATCGTCGCGCCGCGCTCGGCGAACGCCGGCGCCCACGCGCGCACCATGCCGATGACCCCGGCCTTCGACGCCGCGTAGTTGGTCTGCCCGCGGTTGCCGGCGATGCCCGACTGCGAGGAGACGCAGACGACCCGCGCGCCCGGGTTCAGCACGTCGCCGTCCAGCAGCGCCTGGGTGATGTCCAGCTGCGCCTGCAGGTTCACGGCCATGACCGAGTTCCAGCGGGCGGCGTCCATGTTGACCAGCAGCTTGTCCCGCGTGATGCCGGCGTTGTGCACGATCACGTCCACGCCGCCGTGCCGCTCGCGCAGGTGCTCGACCAGCCGCTGCGGGGCGTCCGCGGCGGTGATGTCGAGCTGCAGCGCCGTCCCGCCGATGCGGTTGGCCACCGCGGCCAGGCTGTCGCCGGCCGCGGGGATGTCGACGGCGACGACGTGCGCGCCGTCGCGGGCCATGACGTCGGCGATCGAGGCGCCAATGCCGCGCGCGGCCCCGGTGACGACCACGACCTTGCCGGCCAGCGGCTTCGCGGCGTCCTGCGCGGCGGGGACGTCGGCGGCCGAGAGCGTGACGCCCTGCCCGTCGACGTAGGCGGAGCGGCCGGACAGGAAGAAGGTCAGCGGCCCGGCGACGGCCGACTCCGCACCCTCGGGCACGTAGAGGGCGTTGGCCGTCGAGCCGTCGCGCAGCTTCCTTGCCGATCGAGCGGGTGAGCCCGTCGACGGCCTGGCGGGCGGCGGCCTGCGCCGGGGAGTCCGCGGCCGACGGCGGGTCGGTGAGGATGACGACCCGGCCGTTGGCGCGCAGCCGCTTCACGGCGGGCGCCAGGAAGGCGTGCGCCGCGGCGAGGTCGGCCGGGCCGGTCACGCCGGTCGCGTCGAGCACCACCGCGCCGAACTTCTCGCCCGCGGCGTCGCCGTCGGCAGCGACCGGCGAGACGACGGCCACCCCGGCGTCCTTCAGCACGGCGGTGACGGTGTCGCGCAGCCGGCCCTGCCCGGCCGAGCCGACCACGGCCGGCCCCTCCAGGAGCGGGCCGCCGGGCTCGTAGCGGCGCAGCACGCCGGGCCGGGGCAGGCCGAGCTGCTTGGTGACGGTGGTGCCGAAGCCGGAGTTGGCGAAGTTGGTGTACCAGTCAGCCACTGGAGGGGTTCCTTCCGAGAGGGACTTTCGGTACCGAAAGTCCGGGAGGCGGCCTGCGGCCGGGGGACTTCCGGTACCGAAAGTCCCCCGGCGGTGGGTCAGGACTCGAGGATGGCGACGACGCCCTGGCCGCCGGCCGCGCAGATGGAGATCAGGCCGCGCTTGCCCGGGCCCGCCTCGTGCAGCATCTTCGCCAGCGAGGCCACGATCCGGCCGCCGGTCGCGGCGAACGGGTGCCCGGCCGCCAGCGACGAGCCGTTGACGTTGAGCTTCGAGCGGTCGATGGAGCCCAGCGGGGCGTCGAGGCCCAGCTTGTCCTTGCAGAACGCCGGGTCCTCCCAGGCCTTCAGCGTCGAGAGCACCGTGGACGCGAACGCCTCGTGGATCTCGTAGAAGTCGAAGTCCTGCAGGGTCAGGCCGTTGCGGGCGAGCATCACCGGCATGGCGTAGGCCGGCGCCATGAGCAGGCCCTCGCCGCCGTGCACGTAGTCGACGGCGGCGGTCTGCGCGTCGACCAGGTGGGCGAGGACGGGCAGGCCCTTGGCTGCGGCCCACTCGTCGGAGGCCAGCAGCACCGCGGAGGCGCCGTCGGTCAGCGGGGTGGAGTTGCCCGCCGTCATCGTGGCGCCCTCGCCCCTGCCGAAGACCGGCTTGAGCTTCGCCAGCTTCTCGGCGGTGGAGTCGGGGCGCAGGTTGTTGTCCCGGGCCAGGCCGAGGAACGGCGTCACCAGGTCGTCGAAGAAGCCGCGGTCGTAGGCGGCGGCCATGTTGTGGTGCGAGCGGGCGGCGAGCTCGTCCTGCTCCTCGCGGCCGATCCCCCACTCCTCGGCGGTGATCGCCTGGTGGTCGCCCATCGCCAGGCCGGTGCGCGGCTCGGAGTTGCGGGGCATGTCCGGCACGAGCTGGCCGGGGCGGATCTTCGCCAGCGCCTTGAGCCGGTCGCCCATCGTCCTGGCGTTGTTCAGCGAGATGAGCACCCGGCGCAGGTCGTCACCGACGGCGAGCGGGGCGTCGGAGGTGGTGTCGACGCCGCCGGCGATCCCGGACTCGATCTGCCCGAGGGCGATCTTGTTGGCGACGAGCACCGCGGCCTCGAGGCCGGTGCCGCACGCCTGCTGGACGTCGTAGGCCGGCGTCGTCGCCGCCAGCGTCGAGCCGAGGACCGACTCGCGGGTCAGGTTGAAGTCGCGGGAGTGCTTGAGGACGGCGCCGGCCACGACCTCGCCGACCTGCTCGCCCTGCAGCCCGAACCGGGCGACCAGCCCGTCGAGGGTGGCGGTGAGCATGTCCTGGTTGGACGCCTGCGCGTAGGCGCTGTTGGACCGCGCGAACGGGATCCGGTTGCCGCCGACGATCGCGGCCGTGCGGCGAGGCTTGGCGGTGTCAGCCATGGGGACCTCCGAGGTCGGGTGAGTGGCCGGTACCCAGGGTACGCGGTACCGTCGTTCACATGAAGGCAGAGGTGGTGAGACGCTCCTCGCAGCCCGGACGCGAGCCGCGGGCGGCCGCCCGACGCGCCCCGGGCACTGTTCCGCAGGGCCGGGACCGCCGCGACTCGAGATGGGACGAGCACCGCCGTGCGCGGCGCGAACAACTCGTCCAGGCGACCCTGACCGCGGTCGGCAGGCACGGCGCCGGCGTCGGCATGGAGGAGATCGCCGCCGCGGCCGGCACGAGCAAGACCGTCGTCTACCGGTACTTCGCCGACCGCTCGGAGCTCTGCGTCGCGGTCTGCACCGAGGTCGCCGGCCGGCTGCTCGCCCAGCTGCGGGCGGCGATGGCCACCAGCGACCACCCCCGCGCGATGACCGCCGCGGCGATCGGCAGCTACTTCGCCTTCCTCGAGGCCGAGCCCGAGATCTACCGCTTCGTGGTCTCCCAGCACCCGGCCGACGGCGCCGACCCCCTCGCCACCCTCGCCGACCTCGTCGGCGACCAGGCCGCCGCGCTCATGGCGGTCGCCCTGGAGCAGGCCGGACGCGATCCAGCCGCCGCCGGCGCCTGGGGGCACGGGCTGGTGGGGCTGGTCCGCTCCGCCGCCGACTGGTGGCTGCGCGCCGAGCGCCCGATGCTGCGCACGGAACTCGCCGCACACCTGACCGATCTCGCCTGGGCCGGGCTCTCCGGCGTCGTGGCACCCGCACCGAACAGCATGGAGGAGTCGTGACGAAGTCCCTGCCCGCCCCGGTGGACCTGAAGGCGATCCGCGAGGTCCTGGACGGCCGCTGGGCGCACGTCCGCCGCGACGCCCGCGAGAGCCTCACCGACCCCGACTTCCTGCCCGTCTACGGCGAGACGATGCAGCAGGCCCGCGAGCGCGTCACCCGCGCGGCCAAGGTGCTGGCCGACTCCGGCCGGGTGGGCTTCGGCTTCCCGAAGGAGTTCGGCGGCGAGGCCGACTCCGGCGCCTCGGTCACCTCGATCGAGATGCTCGCCTTCGCCGACCTCTCCCTCATGGTCAAGGCCGGCGTGCAGTGGGGCCTGTTCGGCGGCGCGCTCGAGCTGCTCGGCACCCGCCGGCACCACGAGACCTACCTGCGCGACGTCATGAGCTTCGACCTGCCCGGCTGCTTCGCCATGACCGAGACCGGGCACGGCTCCGACGTCCAGCAGCTGCGCACGACCTGCACCTACGACCCCGCGACGCAGACCTTCGACCTGCACACCCCGCACCAGGCCGCGCGGAAGGACTACATCGGCAACGCGGCGAAGGACGGCCGCATGGCGGTCGTCTTCGCCCAGCTGGTGAGCCAGGGGACCAACCACGGCGTGCACGCCTGGCTGGTGCCGATCCGGGACGCCGACGGCAACCCGCTGCCGGGCGTCACCATCGAGGACGACGGCCCCAAGGCCGGCCTGCTCGGCGTCGACAACGGCCGGCTCACCTTCGACCACGTGTCCGTGCCGCGGGACATGCTGCTCGACCGCTACGGCCAGGTCGCCGAGGACGGCACCTACACCTCGAGCATCGAGAACGAGACCCGCCGCTTCTTCACCATGCTCGGCACGCTCGTGCGCGGCCGGGTGAGCGTCGGCGGCTCGGCCGGCTCGGCGACCAAGCTGGCCCTCGACATCGCCGTCCGGTACGGCGAGGTGCGCCGCCAGTTCGCCGCGCCCGGCGAGGAGCGCGAGATCGTCATCAACGACTACCTCGTCCACCAGCGCAAGCTGCTGCCGGCGCTGGCCAAGACCTACGCGCTGCACTTCGCGCAGGGCGAGCTGGTCTCGACGATGCACGACGTGCAGACGGCGGTGCACGTGCACGGCCAGGAGGTGGACGAGCAGGCCCAGCGCGAGCTCGAGTCGCGGGCGGCCGGGCTCAAGGTGGCCCAGACCGCGCACGCGACGCAGACCATCCAGATGTGCCGCGAGGCGTGCGGCGGGGCGGGCTACCTGCAGGAGAACCGGCTGCCGCACCTCAAGGCCGACACCGACGTCTTCACCACCTTCGAGGGCGACAACACCGTCCTGCTGCAGCTGGTCGCCAAGGGCCTGCTCACCGGGTACCGCGACAACTTCGGCTCGCTCGACGGCTGGGGGCGGGTGAGCTTCGTCGCCGACATGGTCCGCGAGACCGTGCTGGAGCGGACGGCGGCCCGCGCGCTGATCGCGCGCCTGGTGGACGCCGTCCCCGGGGTGGACGACGTGCCGATGCTCGACCGCGGCTGGCAGCTGAAGATGTTCGAGTTCCGCGAGAAGCACTCGCTCGAGGGCGCGACCCGGCGGCTGCGCAAGAACTCCACCATGGAGGGCATGGCGCCGTTCGACATGTTCAACGACGTCCAGGACCACGTGCTCAAGTCCGCGCAGACGCACATCGAGCGGATCGTGCTCGAGGCGTTCGTCGCCGGCGTGGACCGCGTCGACGACCCGGCCACCAAGCAGCTGCTCGACACGCTCTGCGACCTCTACGCGCTCTCGACCATCGAGGCCGACAAGGCGTGGTTCCTCGAGCACGGGCAGCTGACGCCGGCCCGCGCCAAGACGCTCACCGCCACGGTGAACCAGCTGCTCAAGGAGCTCCGCCCGCACCTGATCACGCTGGTCGACGGCTTCGCGATCCCGGAGGACTGGAAGGCCGCCGCGATCCTCGAGGAGGAGCCGGGCCGGCAGGAGGCCATGGCCGCCCGCGACGCCGAGCTGCGCGCGCAGACCGGCGAGGAGCCGCCGATGGGCACCGCCACCGCCGTCGACGTCCCCCCGGGCCAGTAGCACCCACCCCCGAGTTGATCATCGTCGATCGGCCGCCCCCACCGGCGTGGCGGGCAGCCGTTCGACGATGATCAACCGGGCTGGGGCGCAGGGCCGCGTGGGTCAGGTGAGGCGGACGGCGAGGACGGCGACGTCGTCCTCGGCGTCCGGGAGGAACAGCCGGCGCAGCACCTCGTCGCACAGCTGCTCCAGCGGCAGCCCGCCGCACTCGCGCAGCACCTCCAGCAGCTCCTCGGTGCCGGCGTCGATGTCGCGGTCACGCCGCTCCACCAGCCCGTCCGTGTAGAGCAGCACGGTCGCTCCGCGCTCGACGGGCACGGTGCGGTCCTCGCGGGTGAAGCCGGGGTCCACACCGAGCAGCAGGTCGGCCTCGGCGACGTCGAGCAGCCGCACCGCGCCGTCGGCCCCCACCAGCACCGGCGGCGGGTGCCCGGCGTTCGACCAGCGCAGCAGCGCGCCCCCGCCGTCCTGCGGCTCGAGGTGGGCGATGACCGCGGTGGCCATCGTGCGCAGCGCCAGCCCGGCCAGCGCGCGGTCCAGCTCGGTCAGCACCCGCGCCGGGGAGCCGCCGCTGGAGTAGCTGATCCCCCGCAGCAGCCCGCGCACCTGCCCCATCGCGGCGGCCGCCCGGGTGTCGTGCCCGACGACGTCGCCGATGGCCAGCACCGTCGTCCCCGTGGCCTGCTCGAAGGCGTCGTACCAGTCACCGCCGATCTCGGCGCCCTCGGCGGCCGGGACGTACCGGACGACGACCTCGCAGTCCTCGATCGCCGGCGGCTCGGTGAGCATGCTGCGCTGCAGGGCGTCGGCCAGGGCGCGCTGCTGCCCGTAGAGGCGGGCGTGGTGCAGCGCCATCCCGGCCCGGCGGCCGATCTCCACCGCGGTCTCGACGTCGGCGGCGGGGTGCGGCCCGCGGTCCGCGCCGTTGAGCAGGCACAGCACGCCGACGGTCTGCCCCCGGATGGTCAGCGGCACCGCCGCCACCGACGACGGCGCCAGCTCCACCAGCATCGCCTTGGCCTGCGGGTCGGAGACGACCGAGGCGATCCGCTCGGGAGTGAGGTCGCGGACGACCAGCGGCTGACCGGTGCGGAACACCCGGCGCGGGGCGCCCTCCGGCGTCACCGTGCGCACCATGCGGCTGACGTATTCGGCGACGAACTCCTCGCGAGCGGGGTCGCGGTGCGCGCTGGCGGTCTCGCGCAGCCGGCCGTGCTCGTCGGTGCTGACGATCCAGCACCAGTCCCCGAGCCGGGGGACGACGAGGGAGGCCAGCCGCTGCAGCTGCTCGCCGATGTCCATCGTGCCGGACAGCACCCGCCCCGCCTCGGCCAGCAGCTCGAGCCGCTGGTTGGCCTCGGTCACCGCGGCCACGGCGCGGTCCCGGTCGGCATCGGCCTGCAGCCGCGAGACGCTCAGCGTGATCTGCGCGGTGAGGCCCTCCAGCAGCCGCAGCTCCTCGGCGTCGAACGCGTGGTCGGTGGTCCAGTAGGCGACGAAACTGCCCAGCAGCCGGCCCTCGACCACCAGCGGCAGCGAGGCGAGGGCGCGCAGCCCCAGCACCTCGGTCCACGGCGCCATCGCGGGGAAGCGGGCGATGCCCTCCTCGACGCTGCTCAGCACGACCCGCTCCCCCGTGCGCGCCGTGTACTGGGTGGGCAGCGCGTCGTCGAGGTCGACCAGCACGCCGCCGGAGGGCACCTCGCCCACCTCGGCGCGGACGACGTCGAGGATCCGGCGGCCCAGGTGGACCCGCACGCGCTCGTCGTCCCCGGGTTCGCGGACGGCCACGCCGCCGGACACCGCCCCGAGCACCTCGGCGCCGCGCAGCGTGATGTCGGCGAGCTCGCCGATCCCGGTCGCGTTGGCCACCTCGGCGGCCACCGCGGCGATCGCGGCCGCCCGCTGCACGGCGGCCAGCCGGGAGCGCGCCTGGTTGCGCGCGTCGGTCACGTCGAGGACGGTGCCGAGGATCCGCTGGGCCGCGCCGTCGGGCCCGGTCAGCACGCGCCCCCGGCAGACGATCCAGCGGACCTTCCCGTCGCGGCGCAGGATCCGCAGCTCGACGGTGTACTGCGCCCGCGCCTCGACGGCCTCGGTCATGGTCCGCTGCGAGGAGTCCCGGTCGTCCGGGTGGACGAACTCGGCGAACAGCCGGTCCATCGGCACGCGGGTGGCCTGGTCGACGCCGAAGATCGCCGCGCTGCGCTCGTCCCAGTCGATAAAGCCGGCGCGGAGATCGACCTCCCAGATGCCGACGGAGCTCGCCTCCAGCGCCACGCCCAGCCGGCGGGCGGACCAGGCGGCGTCCGCGTTGGCCGCGGCGAGCTCGAGCTCGGCGACGACGGAGCTGGCCAGCTGGCGCAGCAGCTCGGCCTCGTCCCCGCTCCAGGGCCGCGGCTCGGCGTCGTACAGCGCCAGCACGCCGACGACGTGCCCCGAGGCCGTCACCAGCGGCGACCCGAGGTAGGCGCCCACCTGCCCCGACGTGACCGCCGGCAGGTCCGCGACGTCCGGGTCGGCCCGCGCGTCGGGCACGGCGAGCGGCAACCCGCTCGTCACGACCATCGCCGAGAAGGCGCCGGTCAGGAGCGCCGGGCCGCCCACCACGCCGGGCGGCAGCCCGTGCCCGCCGACGACGAGGTCCTGGTCGGTGAAGAGCGTGATCTTGGCGTGCCCGGCACCGACCAGGCGCGCGGCCAGGCCGGAGAGCCGATCGTAGGCGGCGGGGCCGGAGACCTCGGCGAGCATCCGGCGGGCCACGGCGATGCGCGCCGGGTCCAGGAGGGGCCCGAGCACAGGCGGCTGCGAGCCGGACACGCACGCCTCCCAACCGCGGCCTCGGCGCCCCGGGCAGGGCCGCCGGGATCATGCTTGCACGGGTGGCGCCGCGACACGGTCGACCGCTCCTGCGAAACCCGCCGACCGCGGCCGCTCCCCCGCCCGGGTGACGGGGCCCACTCGGGGTCAAGCACCGACCCGGGACGACCGATCACCGGCTCATGCTCGGCACACGCACGGCCGGCCTGCCGGACTGCCGTCCGCTGCTCGCCGACCCCGACGACCTGACGCTGGCCTTCCAGCCGATCGTCGCCCTCGAGACCGGCACGGTGGCCGGGTACGAGGCGCTGGCCCGCTTCCCCGGCGCGGCCGGACCCGACGTCTGGTTCGCCGCCGCCGCCGAGGCCGGGGTCGCCGCCGAGCTCGAGGCGCTGGCCATCCACAAGGCCCTGGCCGTCGTGCCCCTGCTGCCCGACGACACCTTCCTCACCGTCAACGTGAGCCCGCACCTGCTCGGTGCCCGGTCGGTCCAGGAGGCGCTCGCCACCCGCCCCGACCTGCACCGCGTCGTCGTCGAGCTGACCGAGCACACCCCCGTCGACGACCTCGGCGCCCTGCGCCGGCAGACCGACGTGCTGCGCGCCCGCGGCGCCCTCATCGCGCTGGACGACGCCGGCAGCGGCTACTCCGGCCTGCAGCAGATGGCCGCGCTGCGCCCCCAGATGGTCAAGCTCGACCGCGCCCTCGTGGCCGACGCCGACGCCGACCCGGTGCGCATGGCCCTGGCCGAGATGGTCGGCGAGTTCGCCGGCCGGATCGACGCCTGGCTGCTCGCCGAGGGCGTCGAGACGGCGGCCGAGCTGGCCGCCTTCGCCCAGCTCGGCGTCCCGCTCGCGCAGGGCTGGCTGCTGGGCCGCCCCGGCCCGACGTTCGCCCCGCTGGCGCCCGAGGTGGTGCAGCTGGTGCGCGCCCAGGTGGCGCGGGCCCGGCTCACCGAGAGCGTGGCCAGCCTGCTGCGCCCCGTCCGCCACTGCGCGCTGGGCGCCCAGGTGCTCGGCATCCCCCCGGCGGTGCTGGTGGGGTCGCACGGCGAGCCGGCCGGGCTGCTGCTCAGCGACCCCCGGACGGCCGAGGTCTACACGGCCCCGGTGTCCTTGCGCGTGCACCCCTCGACCGACATCGAGGAGACCCTCGCGCGCGCCCTGACCCGCCCGATCGCCCGCCGGTGGGAGCCGGTCGTGTGCACCGATCCGACCGGCCACGTCCTCGGGATCCTCCGGGTCGAGGACCTGATCACCGCGGGGCGCAGCGCCCGCTGACCCCACCCAGACCCCGGCGCCAGCTCAGGAGCCGGTCGCCCCACCGACGAGGAGTCCACCCATGAAGCGTTTCGCCTGCGGCGACGTCATCCCCGACTGCAACGCCACGTTCACCGCCGCCGACGAGGACGGCATCTTCGCCCAGGCGGTGCCGCACGCGGCCGCCGAGCACGGCATCAACGAGGTGACCCCCGAGCTCCAGGCGACGGTCCGCAGCCTCATCGCCACCGTCTGACCGACCTCCCCTCCCACCCGGGAGGGCCCCGGGGCCGGCGCCCGTCATCGCGGCGCCGGTCCCCTAGACGGCGCTGGCCTCGTCCAGGGCCGCGCGCTGCGCGTCGTCCAGCACCAGGTCGCGCATCGGGAGCAGGTCGGCCAGCTGCTCGACCGTGCGCCCCGAGGCGATCGGCGCCACCACCGTGGGCTGGTCGGCGAGCCAGCGCAGCGCCACCGCCGGCACCGGCACGCCCTGCTCGCGCGCGATCGCGCCCAGCACGGCGAGCACGCGGTCGCCGCGCTCCCCCACGTACGCCGACGCGCCCTTGGCCCGCGGCGAGTCGATCTGCTCCCCCGCCCGGTACTTGCCGGTGAGGAAGCCCTTGGCCAGCGCGAAGTAGGGCAGGGTGCCGATCCCCTGCGCCTGCACGGTGTCGCGCAGGCCGTCCTCGAAGCCGGCCCGCTCCACCAGGTTGTAGTGCGTCTGCAGCGCCGCGTACCCGCCGACGCCGAGGCGCTGCGCGGTCTCCCGCGCCTCGGTCAGCCGCTCCGCCGAGTAGTTCGAGGCCGCGACGTGGCGCACCTTGCCGGCCTGCACCAGCTCGTCGAACGCCGTCAGCGCCTCCTCCAGCGGCGTCGTCGCGTCGTCGTAGTGGGCGTAGTAGAGGTCGATCCGGTCGGTGCGGAGGTTGCGCAGCGACCGCTCGGCAGCGGCGCGGATCTCCCCCGCGGCCAGCGGGTGCTCCTTCGTCCCGGGCGAGGCCTTGGTGGCCACCACGACCCGGTCGCGGACGCCGCGGGTGGCCATCCACTCACCCAGGATCTGCTCCGAGACGCCGTTGCCGTACATCTCGGCGGTGTCGACGAACGCCGGCTGCGGAGCCGAGGCGTCGAGGAAGCGGTCGAGGACGGCGAAGGACGTCGGCGCGTCCGCCGTCCACCCGAAGACGTTGCCGCCCAGGCAGAGGTCGCTGACGGTCAGGTCGGTCCCGGGGAGCTGCGGCATGCCCCCACGCTAGGTGTGGTCCACGACACGCGCAGGTCACCCCCGGGGTGGTGCGGGTGTGACCTGCGAGCCATCCAGGGCCCGGAAACGGGGGTGCAGTGGCGGATTGTCGGGGGTTCGTGGCAGCGTGCCCCCGGTCCGGCTCTCGTTCGACCCGGCCTCCCGACGAAAGGTTGCTCCATGAACAAGGCTGAACTGGTCTCCGCCATCGCCAAGCGCGCCGACGTCCCGGCCTCGACGGTGGACGCCGTCATCGCCGGCCTCCAGGACGAGCTCGTCGACGCCATCACCCGCGGCGACAAGGTCGCCGTCTCCGGCCTGCTGACCGTCGAGCGCACGCAGCGCTCCGCTCGCACGGGCCGCAACCCGCAGACGGGCGAGGCGATCGAGATCGCGGCCGCGAACACCGTCAAGGTGACCGCCGGCTCGAACCTCAAGAAGGCCGCGAGCGCCGTTCCGGTCTCCTGACCTGACCCCTGCGCTGCCCACCGTCGGGCGTCGCGCCGCACCCGTGTGGTCCAGGCCACAGGCCCATGGGCCAGGATGCGGGTGCAGGCGCCGCCCGACGGTGGACGGCGCCCAGGGCAGCGGAGGTCCCCCGTGGGCAGTGATCTGACCGTCAGCACCGATCCGGGCGAGGTCGGTTTCGACGCCGGCCGGCTCGAACGGCTCGACCGGCGGCTGGCCCGCTGGGTCGACGACGGGCAGCTGCCCGGCTTCCTGGTCACCGTCGCCCGGCACGGCAAGCTCGTGCACGTCGGCCGGGCCGGCCACCGCAACGTGGAGGCCGGCCTCCCCGTCGAGGACGACACCCGCTGGCGGATCTTCTCGATGACCAAGCCGATCACCTCGGTCGCGGCGATGATGCTGTACGAGGAGGGCGCCTTCGAGCTCACCGACCCGATCACCAGGTGGCTCCCCGAGTTCGCCGAGACCCGCGTCTACGTCGGCGGCTCCGCGCAGAAGCCCGTGACGGTCCCCCAGATCGAGCCGATCCGGGTGTGGCACCTGCTCACCCACACCTCCGGGCTCACCTACGGCTTCCACCACGCGCACCCGGTCGACGCCATCTACCGCGCCCTGGGCCACGAGTGGGGCAGCCCGCGCGGCGCCGACTCCGCCGACGTCTGCCGCCAGTGGGCCTCGGCCCCGCTGGTCTTCCAGCCCGGCAGCGAGTGGAACTACGGCGTCTCCACCGACGTCCTCGGCCGGCTGGTCGAGGTGATCTCCGGCCAGACGCTGGACGACTTCTTCGCTTCGCGCATCTTCGCCCCGCTGGGCATGCGCGACACCTCCTTCGGCCTGCGCCCCGAGGACGACCCCGAGTCGCTGGCCCGCCTGTACCTGGCCACGCCGGGCAAGCCGGGCGGCCCGTCGTCCGGCATGACGTTCAGCGAGGCGATGGACCGCGGCGCGCACCGGAAGCCCGATTTCCTCTCCGGTGGCGGCGGCCTGGTCTCCACCGCCGGTGACTACCTGCGCTTCCTGGAGATGCTGCGCCGCGGCGGCTCCTACGACGGCGGCCGCATCCTCAGCCCGCGCACCATCCGGCAGATGACGACCAACCACCTGCCCGGCAACCAGGACCTGCAGTCCTTCGGCCGCCCGCTGCACGCCGAGTCGCCGATGCGCGGCGTCGGCTTCGGGCTGGGCTTCTCCATGGTCATGGACCCGGCCGCCTACGGCGTGCTGGCCAGCCCCGGCGACTACAGCTGGGGCGGCGCGGCCTCGACCGGCTTCTACGTCGACCCGGTCGAGGACGTCACGGTCGGCTTCTACACGCAGCTGCTGCCCTCGAGCACGCTGCCGATCCGCAACTACCTGCGCCAGCTGGTCAACCAGGCGCTCGTCGACTGAGCCCCGCGCTGGGATCAGGTGACCTGATCGTGCTGCGTCCTCCCTCACCGCCCACGGTGAGGGAGGACGCTCGATGATCAGGTCACCTGATCGTCGCGGGTGGGCGCTCAGACGTAGCGGCGGTAGACGACGGTGGCGACCATCGCCGGCTTGCTGCCCGCCCTCGATCTCCATCGTCACAGCGAGATTCATCGCGACGCCGCCGGCGAACGGGGTCGCCGACTCCATCGTCGCGCCGGCCCGCACCCGCGCGCCCACGGGAACCGGCGAGGGGAAGCGCACCTTCTCGGTGCCGTAGTTCACGCCCATGCTGAAGCCGGTGATCGTGACGATCTGCGGGATCAGCGAGGGCAGCAGCGACAGCGTCAGGTAGCCGTGCGCGATCGGGCCGCCGAAGGGGCTCTCCTTCTTCGCGCGCTCCGGGTCGACGTGGATCCACTGCTGGTCGCCGGTGGCGTCGGCGAACTGCTGCACCTGCTCCTGGGTGATCGTGACCCAGTCGCTGTAGCCCAGGTGCTGGCCGACCAGCCCCTGCACGCCCTCGACGCCGTCGACGGTGGTCTGCGCCATCTGCTCGCCCCTCTCCTCGGTCTGGTTGGCTGACTCCACCACACCGGCGTCACGAGGGAGGGAACGGGTTGCTCCGCATCGGTGCGCTGGACGTGCCAGACGGTGACTTCGTCCTGATGGCGATCGTGAACCGGACACCCGACTCGTTCTACGACCGCGGCGCGACATTCGGAATGGGTGCCGCCCTCGAGCGGGTGGACCGGGTCGTCGCCGAGGGCGCGGACATGGTGGACGTCGGCGGGGTGAAGGCCGCCCCGGGCGAGGAGGTCAGCCCGGCCGAGGAGATCCGCCGCACCGTCGATCTGGTCGCCGCCATCCGCGCCGCGCACCCGGGCCTGCCGATCTCGATCGACACCTGGCGGGCCGAGGTGGCCCGCGAGGCGCTGGCCGCCGGCGCCGACGTCGTCAACGATGCCTGGGGCGGGGTGGACCCCGAGCTCGCCGGCGTCGCCGCCGAGGCCGGCGCGGGCATCGTCTGCACGCACGCCGGCGGGCTGCCGCCGCGCACCCGGCCGCACCGCGTGCAGTACGACGACGTCGTCGCCGACATCGTCACGCGGACGACGGCGCTGGCCGAGGCCGCCGTCGCGGCAGGGGTGGACCGCGAGCGGGTGGTGATCGACCCGGGCCACGACTTCGGCAAGAACACCCGGCACTCGCTGGAGGCCACCCGGCGGCTGGACGAACTGGTCGCGACCGGCTGGCCGGTGCTCGTGGCGCTGTCGAACAAGGACTTCGTCGGCGAGACCCTCGGCGTCCCGCTCGAGGAGCGGCTCACCGGCACCCTGGCGACGACGGCGGTGAGCGCCTGGCTGGGTGCGCGGGTGTTCCGCGCGCACGACGTCGCCCCCACCCGCCAGACGCTGGACATGGTGGCCTCGATCCGGGGCACCCGGCCGCCGCTGCGCACGGTCCGCGGGCTGGCCTGAAGTTCAGCCCAGGACCAACGGGGCGGCGATACCAAGTCCGACCAGGGCCAGCAGGCCGACCGCGACAGCGATGCCGCCGGGCGAGCCGAGGTTGATCGTCCAGCCGATGCCGACCCGCTTGGGCACCCAGACCGAGGGGTCCTGCCGGTTGACGTAGACCCAGCCCGCCCGGCCAGAACCGGTCGTCGTCCGGGGCCTCCGCCCGGCGGTCCGCCGTGGGCAGGTCGGCGCCGGCCAGCTCCCGGCGGTAGCGCCGGACCGCCTCGACCGTGCAGCCGATCACCGCCACCACGAAGAGCACCAGCGCGGGAACGCTCCAGCGCAGCCCCTCCGGGGAGAACCACGTGTCCAGGCCCAGGGCGCAGACCAGGGCCGTCGTCGCGAGGGCCGTCGTGGCCAGCACCCACTGCGCGACGTCCTGCTGGGCCCGCGCCCGCCGCGGGGCGAGCTCCACGGGATCGCCGGGGTGCACGCGGACCGGGAAGCGGGTGGCGGCGAAGGCGAGAGCGGCCACGAGGGCGAGCGCCGCCCAGCCGATCCAGACCGCGGCCAGCGCCGTCCACCAGGTCGTGTCCGCGTAGGAGTCGGGGCTGCCGGCCAGGTCCCAGTGGACGGGCACGCGGCCGGGGAGGTCGTCGTAGCGGAGGGCGCCCACGAGCGTCGTCCCGGCGAGCAGGACCACGGAGGCGAGGTACCAGCCCACCGGGACGCGGACGTCCTCGTGCGTGGCGGTGACCGCCGCCGACATGCGCACCGCCTTGCCGGCGAACCAGGCCTCGGAGGCCTTGGCGGCCATGAGCGGCCGGCGGGCCTGCACGAATGCTGCGATCCCGCCCGCCGTCGCGATGAGCACCGGCACCGCCACGGCCGCCGGTGGGGCGACGGCCGCGAGCGCGCCGGTCAGCGCGAGCGCGACCGCGGTGACGACGAGGACGGCGGAGCGGTAGGTGCGCAGCGCCCGTCCGACGGCGGGGTCCTCGACCCGGTCGGCCGGGACGCTCACGCCCAGGGGCAGGGTGGGCCGGGCGAGCGCCGGAGTGAGGAGGAACGAGCCGCCCACGAGGAGCGTCGTCCCCGCGCCGAGTGCCAGTGCCGACCAGGTCATGGGGTTTCCTCCGAGGTGCTGCCGGCTGCCGCCGGGGTGGTGAACGACGCGGCCAGCCGGCCGCAGATCTCGGCCGCCTCGGACGACGGCAGCCCGCGGGCGACGGCCTCGGCGAGCAGGGTGCGGGCGCGCGCCGACCAGTCGGCGACGAACGCGGGGTCGGGTGGGCCGCTCGTGGGATCGCGGACCACGACCGAGCCGGACTTGCTCGTCGTGGCGATCAGCCCGTCCTGCCGCAGCCCGTCGTAGGCCTTGGCGACCGTGGCCACGTTGATCCCGAAGGCCTTGGCGAGCGCGCGGACCGAGTGCAGAGACTGACCGCGGACGAGCCGCCCCGAGGCGATCGCCTCGATCACCCGCTCGCGGATCTGCTGGTAGATCGGCACGGGCGAGAGCGGGTCGACGTCGATGAGCACGCTCGGTTCTGACACACCTGTATTAGTACTAGTGATACAGATGCTCCGTCAAGCCGGCCGCCGTCCCGGTACCGCGCCGTCCGCCCTGCTACCGCGCCGCACCGCGGTACCCGCGCCCGCGAGGCGGTACCGGCGGCGGTGCGGAAGGCCCTGGCGACCGTCCGGCGACCGTTCTAGCGTCCGCGCCCTCAGAACCCTCGTGGAGCACCGGAGGTGGCGGGATGGCTGGTCGGGTCGTGCACTTCGAGGTCCCGTTCGACGACGGCGACCGCGCGCGCAGCTTCTACGCCCGGGCATTCGACTGGCAGATCGTGGAGATGCCGGAGATGGGCTACACGATGGTGACGACCGGCCCGAGCGGGGACACCGGGCCGACCGAGTCCGCGTTCATCAACGGTGGCATGCTCTCCCGCACCGACGCCGCCACCCGGGGCCCGGTCCTGGCCGTCGACGTCGACAGCATCGACGCCACGCTGTCCCGCATCGGCGAGCTCGGCGGCGCCACCGTCGTCGGCCGGACGCCGGTGGGCGACATGGGCTTCGCCGCCTACTTCACTGATCCCGAGGGCAACGTGATGGGCCTCTGGGAGACGGCGGCCTGACCTCCCCCGGCGCCTCTCGATGATCAGGTGACCTGATCATCGAGCGTCCTCCCTCACCGTGGAACGTGAGGGAGGACGCTGCACGATCAGGTCACCTGATCGTGGCGCGACCCGCGGGTCGCTACGTTGCCGGGCATGGCTGCCACGGGTTTCCACACCGCCGACGAGCTCAACGCGATGCTGCCGGGCACCTTCCCCGGGCTGCTGGGCATCGTCGTCGACACCCACGAGCCGGGGCGGCTCACCAGCCACCTCGACGTCCGACCCGAGCTGCTGGCCCCCAACGGCTACCTGCACGCCGGCACGGTGGTCACGCTCGCCGACACGTCCTGCGGCCTGCCCACCCGCGCACTGCTGCCCGAGGGCTCCAGCGGCTTCACGACCATCGAGCTGAAGAGCAACCACCTGGGGACGGCGCGGGAGGGGCGGATCAGCTGCGAGGCGACGAACGTGCACGCCGGTCGCACGACGCAGGTGTGGGACGCCGTGGTGCGCAACGAGGCCAGCGGCAAGCCGATCGCGCTGTTCCGCTGCACGCAGTCGGTGCTCTGGCCGCGCTAGACCCGGATCCCCGCGAACCCGGGTGTGCCGCGGGACACGGGTCGATGTGAGACTGGCGCCACACCAGCGATCCAGGAGGAACCCCGTGGCACTGGCCAGCCCGTACCCCGACGTCGAGATCCCGGACCTGTCGGTCCCCGAGGCGGTCCTGGCCGCGGGCAAGGAGCGGCCCGACGCCCCGGCGCTGATCGACGGCCTGAAGGGTGACGTGATCACCCACGGCCAGCTCGCCGCCTACGTCGACCGGGTGGCGGCCAACCTGCACGCCCGCGGGCTGCGCAAGGGCGACGTCGTCGCCGTCTTCTGCCCCAACACGCAGTGGTTCCCGGTGGTCTTCCACGGCATCGCCGCGGCGGGCTGCGTGATGAGCCCGATCAACTCGCTCTACACCCCCGACGAGATCGCCTTCCAGCTGAAGGACTCGGGCGCGAAGATCCTCATCACCATCTCGATGTTCCTGGACCGCGCGCAGGCCGCGGCCGAGAAGGCGCCGGTCGACGAGATCGTCGTGCTCGACGGCGCCGAGGGCCACGCCAACCTGTTCGACCTGCTGGGCGCCGACGCCCCCAGCGTCCAGGTGGAGTTCGACCCGGCGAACGACCTGGTCACGCTGCCCTACTCCAGCGGCACCACGGGCCTGCCCAAGGGCGTCATGCTCACCCACCGCAACCTGGTGGCGAACGTGACGCAGTGCCTGCCGCTGCTCAAGACCGGCGCCGACGAGCGGATCATCGCCGTCCTGCCGTTCTTCCACATCTACGGCCTGACCGTGCTGATGAACCAGGGCCTGGCGCTGGGCGGCACCGTGGTCACCCTCCCCCGGTTCGAGCTCGAGGACTTCCTGCGCACCATCCAGGAGCACAAGATCACCCGCGCGTTCGTCGCGCCGCCGATCCTGCTGGCGCTGGCCAAGCACCCGCTGGTCGACCAGTACGACCTGAGCTCGCTGGAGTCGATCCTCTCCGGCGCCGCCCCGCTGGACGAGCAGCTCGCGCTGGCCGTGCAGGACCGGCTCCGGGCGAAGGGCGCCTCCGTCACGGTGGCCCAGGGCTACGGGATGACCGAGCTCTCCCCGGTCTCGCACACCACCCCCGACCCCGACTCCATGCCGCCGGGGTTCACCCTCGAGGTGCCCAAGGGCTCGGTCGGCTTCGCGATCCCGAACACCGAGTGCCGGCTGATCGACCCGAACACCGGCGAGGACGCCGCCCCGGGCGAGCGCGGCGAGCTGTGGATCCGCGGCCCGCAGGTGATGAAGGGCTACCTCAACAACGAGGAGGCCACCCGCGCCACCCTCGACGCGGACGGCTGGCTGCACACCGGGGACGTCGCCGTCGTCGACGAGCACGGCATCTACACCGTGGTCGACCGGGTCAAGGAGCTGATCAAGTACAAGGGCTACCAGGTGGCCCCGGCCGAGCTCGAGGCCGTGCTGATCAACCACCCGGAGATCGCCGACGCCGCGGTCATCGGCGTGCCGGACAAGGAGAGCGGCGAGGAGCTGCCGAAGGCGTTCGTCGTCCGCGCGCAGGGCTCACAGCTCACCGAGGAGGCCGTCATGGCCTACATGGCGGAGAAGGTCGCCCCGCACAAGAAGATCCGGTTCGTCGAGTTCATCGACGAGGTGCCCAAGTCCTCGGCCGGCAAGATCCTGCGCAAGGACCTCAAGGCCCGCGCCTGAGCGCCGGCGGCGCGCCCCGGGTCACCCGCTCCGCGGGTCCCGGGGCGTGCTGCCGATCGTCGGGCCCCGCTGCGCGTCGGCCGCCGAGCTGCGGTCGACCGGCGCCGGCGGCGCCCAGCCCGGGGGCGGACCACCCGGGGGCGGCGTCCAGGCGTACCGGGGGACGGCGGGACGGCGCAGCGCGAGCACCAGCAGCAGCACGGCCAGCCCGACCAGGACCAGGCCGCCGCCCAGCAGGCCCCAGGCCAGCCCGGTGAGCGCGGGGAGCGTGGCCCCGATCCGGGCGTCCACGGCCACCCCGGCCGAGCCGTCGGCGTTCATCACGACCAGCGTCCAGGAGCCGTCGTCCGGCTCCCAGCTCAGCTGCTGGGTGCCCGGCCCGGTGGCCTGCACGGTCCAGAAGTCCTGGTCCGCGGGCGGTCCGCTCGGGGCGCCGCCCGCCAGGAGCTCCTGGTCGGCGGCGGAGGTGTCCAGACCGAGGTCGTCGACGACGGTCCGCTGCACCCCGGCCAGGTAGGCCGCGGCGTCGGCGGCCGGCGCGATGCCCACGAACACGTCCGTGCCTGGCTCGGCGGTCGTGACCTCGACGCGGGCGGTCCCCAGCGCCGCCGAGGCGCCCACCCAGTCCGCGCCGGTGTCCA
Organism: Blastococcus sp. TML/C7B; assembly: GCF_016612845.1. Taxonomy (NCBI): domain Bacteria; kingdom Bacillati; phylum Actinomycetota; class Actinomycetes; order Geodermatophilales; family Geodermatophilaceae; genus Blastococcus; species Blastococcus sp. TML/C7B. Next base: position 814,376 of record NZ_JAEOAA010000001.1, read on the forward strand.
GGTCGATGGTCTCGGTGACCAGCGCGTGGCCGGGCGTCGCGAAGGTGTCCGAGGCCGTGTAGAGGTAGCCGTCGTCCGCGCGCTCCCGCTGGTCGACCCACAGCAGCACCCCGCCGCCGGCGAGCAGCCCGAGGGCGGGCAGGAACAGCAGCGCGCCGACGACCGCGGCGATGACGCGGCCCGCGCTCGTCCGGCGGGGTGGCGGCGGCATCCACGCACCCGGCGGGGGTCCGGCCTGCGGGGGTCCGGCGTACGGCGGCGCACCGGCCGGCGGGGGCTGGTGCGAGGGCGGTGGGCCGACGGGGCGCGGATCGCCGATCGGCGGGTCGGTAGCCATGGGGCAGCTCCTCGGCGCCGCCGGAGCCGCTGCACCGCGGCGGGGGCCGGCGGTGCCCCCACCCTGGCACCGGGGAGCCGGCCCGCAAGGCCGCTGCGGCGCCGGCGTCCGGGGGCCGGGCGCCCGACCGGCGCGTCCGCGCGCACCGTCGACCGGCCGCGACGACGTGCACGCCCGCGACCTGCTCTCCCGGCGGCGCCCGCCCGTCGCCCTGCGGTTCGGCCCGTCCGTCGACGTCTCCGCCGGTGACGTGCGGGTCGCCACCGACGCGCTCATGGGGGCCATCCAGCAGCTCAGCGGGCAGGAGTACCTGCCCGGCTACGCGCCCCGCAGGGCCGCCTGAGGCCGCTGCTCCTAGGGTCGGGGCATGCGCGCGGTCACGATCAGCGAACCCGGGAGCCCCGACGTCCTCGGCTGGTCGGAGGTGCCCGACCCGGTCGCCGGCCCCGGCGAGGTGGTCGTCGACGTCGCCGCCACCGCGGTGAACCGGGCCGACCTCATGCAGCGGCAGGGCTTCTACCCGCCGCCGAAGGGCGCCAGCGAGATCCTCGGCCTGGAGTGCAGCGGCGTCATCAGCGAGGTCGGCGAGGGCGTGACCGGCTGGTCGGTGGGCGACGAGGTGTGCGCGCTGCTCTCCGGCGGCGGCTACGCCGAGCGGGTCGCCGTCCCCGCCGGGCAGCTGCTGCCCCGCCCCGCCGGCGTCGAGCTGGCGACGGCGGCCGCGCTGCCCGAGGTGGTCTGCACCGTCTGGTCCAACGTGTTCATGCTCGCCGGGCTCTCCCGCGGCGGCACCTTCCTGGTGCACGGCGGCTCCAGCGGCATCGGCACCATGGCCATCCAGCTGGCCGCCCGGGCCGGGGCGCGGGTGATCACCACCGCCGGCACGCAGGCCAAGCTCGACGTCTGCCGCGAGCTCGGCGCCGACGTCGCGATCAACTACCGCGACGAGGACTTCGTCGAGCGGGTCCGCGAGGCGACCGGCGGTCGCGGCGTCGACGTCGTCCTCGACAACATGGGCGCCAAGTACCTGGCCCGCAACGTCGACGCCCTCGCCGTCGGCGGGCGGCTGGTGGTCATCGGCATGCAGGGCGGCACGAAGGCCGAGCTCGACCTCGGCACGCTGCTGGCCAAGCGGGCCTCGGTGCACGCCACCGGGCTGCGCGGCCGCCCGGCCACCGGCCCCGGCGGCAAGGCCGAGATCATCGCCGCGGTGCTCCGCGACGTGTGGCCCGACGTGGAGCGCGGCACGGTCCGCCCGATCGTCGACCGGCGGCTGCCGATGTCCCGGGCGGCCGAGGCGCACCGCGCCGTGGAGGCCAGCGAGCACGTCGGCAAGGTGCTGCTGCTCCCCGCCGACTGAGGCTCGGAGGGCACCCGCACCAGCTCGCGGCGCGTCAGCGGCGGTGCGACGGAGCGGGCGGCGGCACCGGGCGGGCGGGGACGCGGGCCCGCAGCGCGGCGACGGCGTCGATGACCAGCCCGACCTCGTCGGGGGTGTTGTAGTGCATGAGGCCCAGCCGGACGGCGCCGCCGCTCTCGGTCACCCCGAGGGCGTCGAACAGCTCGCGGGCGTAGGCGTCGCCGTCCCAGACGCAGATGCCCTGCCGGTTGAGCTCGGCGGCCACCTGGCGGGGGCGCATCCCCTCGACCCGGAACGCCAGCGTCGGCGTCGTCCGCTCCGGGCGGCCCAGCACGTGCACGTGCCGCATGGCCCGCAGGGCGTCGTCCAGCCAGCCGAACAGCTCGCCCTCGTAGCGGGCGACCGCGGCAAGCGAGGCGCGCAGCCGGTCGCGGCGCGAACCGGTCGCCGTCCCGTCGAGGGCGGCCAGGTGGTCGACGGCCGCGGGCACCCCGGCGTACAGCTCGTAGGGCGCGGCGCCGGCCTCGAAGCGGTCGGGCACCTTGTCCGACGTCGGCAGCAGCTTGTCCGGGTGCAGGTGGGCCAGCAGCTGGGGATCGGCGACGACGGCGCCCACGTGCGGGCCGCCCCACTTGGACGCCGAGAGCGCGAGGAAGTCCGCGCCCAGCGCGGTGCGGTCCAGGTACATGTGCGGGGCGGCGTGCGAGGCGTCGACGTAGACCATCGCGCCGACGGCGTGCGCCCGGTGCGCGATCTCGGCGACCTCGGGGCAGGTGCCGATCGCGCTGCTCGCCGCGGTGAAGGCGACCAGCCGGGTGCGCGGGGTGACCAGGTCGTCGTACTGCCAGGCGGGCAGCTCACCGGACTCGATGTCCACCTCGGCCCAGCGGACGACGACGCCGCGCTCCTCGGCCAGCTGCACCCAGGGGCGGATGTTGGCGTCGTGGTCCAGGCGGCTGACGACGATCTCGTCGCCGGCCCGCCAGGTGCGCGCGATCGCCCGGGCCAGCGTGTAGGTCACGGCGGTCATGCTGGGGCCGAGGACGACGCCGCCCGGGGTCCCGCCGACGAGGTCGGCCAGCGCGGCGCGGGCGGCGGAGACCAGCCCCTCGGCGCGCGCGGAGGCGGCGAACACCCCGCCGCGCTCGGCGACCGGCATCCGCAGCGCGTGCCCGACCGCCCGGGCGACGTCCTCGGGCAGCAGCGCGCCGCCCGGCCCGTCGACGTGCACGTGACCGTCGGCCAGCGCGGGGAGGAGGCCGCGGACCCGGGCGACGTCGAGCCGGGACTCCATGGTGCGCACCCTAGTGGCCGCCCCGCCGCTCCCGTCGGGGCTGGGGGCGGCTGCGCGCGGGCGCCGACCTGCCGTTCGGCGGCACCGGGCGCGGGGCAGGATGGAGCCATGACTGCACCCGGCACCGGCAGCGAACGTCCCCAGCAGGTCGTCGTCGTGGGGCCCGACGGCCAGCCCGTGGGCGCCCTCCCGGTGGGCTCGGCCCCCGGTGGAGGCGAGGACGACGCGATGCAGATCAACGAGATGGTGGAGCAGCCGGCGAAGGTCATGCGGATCGGCACGATGATCAAGCAGCTGCTGGAGGAGGTGCGGGCCGCGCCCCTCGACGAGGCCAGCCGCAACCGGCTGCGCGACATCCACGCCTCGTCCATCCGCGAGCTCGAGCAGGGCCTGGCCCCCGAGCTGCGCGAGGAGCTCGAGCGGATCACGCTCCCGTTCGACGAGGACCAGACGCCCACCGACGCCGAGCTGCGCATCGCCCAGGCGCAGCTGGTCGGCTGGCTCGAGGGCGTGTTCCACGGCATCCAGACCGCGCTGTTCGCCCAGCAGATGGCCGCCCGCGCCCAGCTCGAGGAGATGCGCCGCAAGGCCCTGCCCGGCGGCCAGAGCAGCGCCCAGCCCGACCTGCGTCCCGGCGGCGGCCAGTACCTCTGACGAGCTCAGCCGCTGGGATCAGGTGACCTGATCGTCGAGCGTCCTCCCTCGGCGCACACCACGAGGGAGGACGCTCGGAGCTGTGGGTGGACGAGGTTGTCCACAGATGCGCCCGCGCCGTTCCGCTCCGGGCACGGCGCCTCGATCGTGGGCACATGCACCCGCACCTGCAGGCCGTGGCCCGGCGACGCGGCGGTGTCTTCACCGTCGCCGACGCCCGCCGCGTCGGCTACCGCCCTGACGAGATCCGCGCCGCCGTGGTCAGCAGGCGCTGGCGCCGCCTCCGCCGCGGCATCTACGTGGCCGCCGAGACCTGGGCGGCGACCGCCGGCGACGAACGGGAGCGCCACCTGCTGCACGCCCTCGCGGCCTTCGCCGCGCTCGGACCGGGCCCGGCGCTCAGCCACTCCTCGGCAGCCCGGCACCACGGCCTCGTGCTGCCCCGGGCTGTTGACGCCGACGTCCGCCTGACGCACCCGGACCAGTGGCGGACCGGCCCCGGCTACCGGATCGCAGCGGCCGAGCTGCCGCCGGAGGACCTGGTGGACGCCGGCCCCTTCGTCGTGACGACGGCGGCGCGCACGCTCGTCGACTGCGCCCGCGAGTGGGACCTGCTCGACGCCGTCGTCGCTCTGGACGACGCCCTCCACAGAACGCAGGTGCGCCGCGTCGATCTCGTGGCCACCGTGCTGCGGCAGACGCACTGGCTGGGGATCGGCTCCGCCGCGCGCGCCGTCGACCTGGCCGACGGGCTGGCGGAATCACCCCTGGAGACGCGCAACCGGTTGCGGCTGCTCGAGGCGGGCTTCCACGCGTTCGAGTCGCAGGTGGAGTTGCACGGGCCCGGCGGCTTCGTGGCGCGGGTGGACGGCTGGCTCGACGACATCGCCGTCGCGATCGAGGTCGACGGGTACGTCAAGTACGCCGATCCGCTCGACGGGCGGACGCCGGCCGAGGTGGCCTGGCAGGAGAAGCGGCGGGAGGACCGCATCCGCGACCTCGACGTGCCGGTGGTCCGGATCACGCAGGCCGACTTCCCCCGGCTGGAGCGGCCCATCCGGCGGCTGCACGAGCTCGGCAACCGCCCGTCGAGCGGCCCCCGACGGTTCCGCGTCGTCCGTCGTCCGGAACCCGGGGCGGAGCCCGACGACGCCGTCGCCTGACCCTCTCTGAGGCCCGACGGTGGCGTCCTCCCTCACCGCAGAGCGTCCTCCCTCGTGGTGCACGGTGAGGGAGGACGCTCGACGATCAGGTCACCTGATCCCAGCGGGGAGGGGTCAGACGCGGAAGCGGGCGACCGCCTCCTGCAGCTCGCCGCTCATGCGGGCGAGGTCGGCGGAGGCGTCCTGGGCGTCGGTGACGCGCTGGTTGGTCTCCTGCGTGCCGGCGGCGAGGCCGGAGATGGCGGCCGCGATGCCCTGGGTGCCGCTGGCGGCCTCGGCGACGTTGCGGTTCATCTCGTTGGTGGTGGCGGTCTGCTCCTCGACGGCCGCGGCGATGGTCGCCTGGAAGTCGTTGATCTCGCCGATGACCGAGGAGATCTGGCTGATCGCCTCGACCGCGCCGGCGGTGTCGGCCTGGATGGCCTCGACCCGCTGGGAGATGTCCTCGGTGGCGCGGGCGGTCTCCTGCGCGAGCTCCTTGACCTCGCTGGCGACGACGGCGAAGCCCTTCCCGGCCTCACCGGCGCGCGCGGCCTCGATGGTGGCGTTGAGCGCCAGCAGGTTGGTCTGCTCGGCGATGCCGTTGATCAGCTTGATGACGGTGGCGATCTCCTGCGAGGAGTCGCCCAGCTTGCCGACCGTGCGGGTGGTGTTCTCGGCGACGGCGACGGCCTGGCCGGCCACGCGGGCGGCCTCGGTGGCGTTGTGCGCGATCTCGCGGATCGCGGACTCCATCTGCGAGGAGCCGGTGGCCACGGTGTCGACGCTCGCGGCGACGGCACCGGCGGAGGCGACGACGTCGTCGGCCTGGCCGGCGGCGGTGCGGGCGTTGGCCGAGATGCCCTCGGCAGCGGCGTTGAGCTGCGTCGAGGCGGCCGCGAGGCGGGCCGAGGAGTCATTCACGAGGAGCAGGACGTGGGAGATCGCGTCGAGCGTCTCGTCCAGCGACTCGGCCATCTCGCCGAGCTCGCCACCGCCGGTGCGGCCGGCGCGGACGGTGAGGTCGCCGTCGGCGACCTGACCGAGGATCTCGCGGATCCGCTGCACCGGGCGGGTGACCCCGCGGGAGACGATCGTGGCCAGGACGACGCTGATCGCCAGGCCGGTCAGCATGATGACGATGGTCAGGTTGCGCGCCGAGGCGTAGGCGTCCGCGGCCTCCGCGGCGGTGGCGGCCGAGGACTCGGCGGCGGCCGTGGTGGCGGCGGTGATCGACTCCTTGATCACCAGTTCCTGCTCACCCATGACCCCGAGGAGCTGGATGGCGCGCGCCGGGTTGGCCGCGATGAAGCCGGGCTGGGAGAGCTCGGCGAGCGCCGGCAGGTAGGTGTCGACGGCGGTGGCGAACTCGGTGAACGCCGCGCGCGCCTCAGCCGGCAGCGGCATGGCGTCGACCTCGGCGGTGTGCTCGGCGAGGATCTCCATGTAGTCGGCCGCGGCCTGCTTGGACTTGGCGATGGTCTCCGCGGGCAGCACGGTGACGTTGGACCGGGCGACGTTGGCCGACAGCTGCCACCAGTCGGCCTCGAGGCTGCGCAGGCCGTCCAGCGGGACGGCGCCGTCCTCGTACACCTCCTGGGCGTTGCCGCTGAGCTCGGACATGCGGTTGATGCCGAAGGCGCCCACGCCGACGGTGGTCAGCGCGACGACGAGGATGGAGCCGAGCATCCGGGTCCGCAGCCCCAGCCCGGAGCCGCTCGCGCGCGTCTCCGCCGGCTCCTCGGGCGCGAGCGCGCCCGCCCCGACCGCGTGGTCGTCCGCCTGAGTCATCCCTGCCCGCTTTCCTGTACGACTGGATGTCGAAATCCCGACGCAGTGCCTATCGGCCGGGGACGGCGGAACTCGTGAGCAGAGGCCTCAGAGGGTCGCGAGGAAGGCCGCGACGCCGTCCTCGTCGTTGCCGAGCGTGACGTCGGTGGCCACGGCGAGCAGATCGGGGTGGGCGTGCGCCATCGCGACCGCCCGCCCACCGCCGTCGCGGACCCACTCGAACGCGGCGATGTCGTTGGGCATGTCCCCGAAGACGACGACGTCGGCCGGGCCCAGGCCGTGCCGCGCGGCGACCGCGGCCAGCCCGGAGGCCTTGGTGACGCCGGGGGCGCTGATCTCGGCGAGCGCGTCGCTGGAGGAGTGCGTGACCGTGGCCCGGTCGCCGACGATCTCCTCGATCAGCTCGACGAAGGCGTCCGGCGCCATCGATTCGTGGCGAGCCAGCAGCTTGGCGGCCGGCGCGGCGGTCATCTCCTCCAGCGTGGCGACGCCGACGCCGGGCGCGTCGACGTCCCAGCGCGGGCGGTAGACCGGCTCGTGGCGGAACTCCCAGCCGTGCTCGACGGCGAACCACGTCTCGTGGGCTGCCGGACCCGCAGCTCGGCGGTGATCGCCTGCAGCGCGTCGGGCGTCAGCGGCGCCTCGTCGACGATCTTCATCGGCCCGAGGTCGAGCAGCACGGCGCCGTTGCAGCAGACCGCCGTCCCGAACTCGATGACCTCGCGGACGCGGTGCATCCAGCGCGGCGGCCGGCCGGTCGCGAGGACGAACGGCACCCCCTCGGCGCGCCACCGGGCCAGCTCGGCGACCGTGGCGTCACCGACGGTGTCGTCGGAGCGCAGCAGCGTGCCGTCCATGTCGCTGGCGATCAGCCGCGGTCTCCAGTCAGACATCGCGCACCCGGTCACACATCGGCCAGCACCGCCTCCAGGTAGCGCGCCACGCCGTCGGCCCGGTGCCCGCCGGCGACGCCGTCGGCCAGCGTCTTCACCGCCGGGTGCGCGTTGGCCACGGCCACCGCGCGGCCGCCGGCGGCCTGGACGGCGCCGAGCATCGGCAGGTCGTTGGGCATGTCCCCGAAGACGAGGACGTCGCCGAACCCGACGCCGTGCCGGTCGAGCGCCAGCTGCAGCCCGCTGGCCTTGGTGATGCCCGGGGGCAGCACCTCGATGAAGCCGAGGCCGGCGTGCGTCAGCTCGGCGTCGGCGGGGTCGACGACGCTGCGGGCGAGCGCGAGCAGCTCGTCCTGGTCGAGGCTCGCCGAGCGCGCGAACACCTTGAGGACGGCGCCCGCGGGTAGCACCTCGTCCCGGGCGAGCAGCTGCGACGGCTCCGGGTAGGGCCAGTCGAAGCCGTGCTGGACGCGCAGCCGGGTGCGCACCTCGCCCTGCTCGGCGGCGTCCTCGACGGCGAGGACGACGTCGCCGGCGACGGCCTCGATCGCCTCCACCACGCGCACCGCCTGGGCGCGCGGCAGCGCCACGGTGCGCAGCACCTCGTCCCGCTCGAGGTCGACGACGAAGCCGCCCTGCGAGAGGACGGCGATGCCGCGGTGGTCCAGCGCCGCCTTCACCGTGTCGAGCAGCCGGGGCCCGCGGCCGGTGACGCCGACGACGGGGATGCCGGCGTCCCAGCACGCCTCCAGCGCGTCGCGGGTGCGCGGGCTGACCAGCCCGTTCTCGTCCAGCAGCGTGCCGTCGAGGTCGCTGGCGACGAGCTTGGGCCGCCACGCGCCCAGGTCTCCGTGGTCCACGACCCGGTCGGCGCCGTCCAGGATCCCGTGGGCCCGGATGGCGCGCGGCGGGCTCCCGGTCATGCGGGCGGCACCGGGGCGGCCAGCGCCATGCCCGGGGTGAGGGCCTCGACCCCGCCCAGCCAGGGGCGCAGCGCGACCGGGACGTGCACCGAGCCGTCGGCGCGCTGGTGCACCTCGAGCAGGCAGGCGATGGTGCGGGCGATGGCGCAGAGGGTGCCGTTCAGCGTCGCCGCCGTCTGGTTCTTCCCGTCCGCGTCGCGGTATCGGATGGTGAGCCTCCGGGCCTGGAAGGTGGTGCAGTCCGAGGTGCTGGTGAGCTCCCGGTAGGTGCCCTGGGTCGGGAACCACGCCTCGATGTCGTACTTGCGCGCGGCGCTCGTGCCCAGGTCACCCGCGGCGATGTCGACCACCCGGTAGGGCAGCTCCAGCGCCTGGAGGAACTCCTCCTCCCACTGCAGCAGACGCAGGTGCTCGGCGGCGGCGTCCTCGGGTGCACAGAAGCTGAACATTTCGACCTTGTCGAACCAGTGCACGCGGATCAGGCCGCGGGTGTCCTTGCCGTAGGAGCCGGCCTCGCGGCGGAAGCAGGACGACCAGCCGGCGTAGCGCTTCGGACCCTGCGACAGGTCGAGCACCTCGTCGGAGTGCATGCCGGCGATGGCGACCTCGGAGGTGCCGACGAGGTACAGGTCGTCGCGCTCGACCCGGTAGACCTCCTCGTCGTGCTCGCCGAGGAAGCCGGTGCCCTCCATGGCGGAGGGCTTGACCAGCGCGGGGGCGATGACCGGCGTGAACCCGGCGGCGACGGCGCGGGTGATGGCCAGCTGGGCCAGCGCGAACTCCAGCAGCGCACCGGGGCCGGTGAGGAAGTAGAACCGCGAGCCCGACACCTTGGCGCCGCGCTCCATGTCGATCGCGCCCAGCGCCTCGCCGATCTCGAGGTGGTCGCGCACCGGGAAGTCGTAGGTGGGCACCTCGCCGACGGTGCGCAGCGTGACGGCGTCGTCCTCACCGCCGGGCGGGACGTCATCGTGGACGACGTTGGCGATCGCCAGGTGGGCGGCGCGCAGCGCGGCGTCGGCCTCGCGCTGGGCCTCCTCGGCCGCCTTCACCTCGGCGGCCAGGGCCTTGGCCCGCTCGAGGACGGCCGGCCGCTCCTCCGGGGTCGCCTTCTTGACCGCCTGCGAGGCGGCCTTCTGCTCGCTGCGCAGGTCGTCGACCCGCTTGACCCCTTCCCGGCGGGCGGCGTCGGCGGCCAGGAGGGCGTCGACCAGGGACTCGTCGTCCCCCCGCGCCCGCTGGCTGGCACGGACGAGGTCGGGGTTCTCACGCACGAGCCGCAGGTCGATCACTGTGTGATTTTGTCACCCTCCGGGTGACACCGCGGCCAGCACCCGTCCCCCCCGCTGCGACGAGCGTGTCCGGGCCACGCGCCGAGGACCCTCCGGGCCCGTCTGCGCGCAGCCCCTCGCAAGCGACCTCACGTAAGCGACAATCCTTGTCATGCGCTTCCTGCAGCGACCCGAGCACGACCTCACCTACGCCGACGTCTTCATGGTGCCCAACCACTCGACGGTGGGCTCCCGGCTCGAGGTCGACCTGACCACGCCGGACCGGGTGGGCACGACCATCCCCGTCGTCGTCGCCAACATGACGGCGATCTCCGGCCGCCGGATGGCCGAGACCGCGGCCCGGCGCGGTGGCCTGGCCGTGCTGCCGCAGGACATCCCGGTCGACGTGGTCGGCGAGGTCGTCTCCTGGCTCAAGCAGCGGCACCCGGTGTACGACACCCCCATCACCCTGGCCCCCACCTCGACCGTCGGCGAGGCGCTGTCGCTGCTCACCAAGCGCGCGCACGGGATCGTCGTGGTCGTCGAGGGCGGCTCCCCGGTCGGCATCGTCACCGACGGGCAGTGCCAGGGCGTGGACCGGTTCACCCAGCTGTCCGAGGTGATGACCGGCGACCCGCTCACCATCCCGGCCGGCACCGACCTGCCCAAGATCTTCGACGTGCTCTCCGACGAGCGGGTCAGCGCGGCGCCCGTCGTGGAGGGCGACCGGCTGGTCGGCGTCATCACGAAGAAGGGCGCGCTGCGCTCGGCGATCTACACGCCCGCGGTGGACGGCGACGGCCGGCTGCTCGCCTCGGCCGCCGTCGGCATCAACGGCGACGTCGCCGGCAAGGCGCAGGCCCTGCTCGCCGCGGGCGTCGACGTGCTCGTCGTCGACACCGCCCACGGGCACCAGGAGAAGGCGATCGAGGCGCTGCGCGCGGTCCGCTCGGTGGCCGGCTCCGTGCCGGTCGTCGCCGGCAACGTGGTGACGGCGCAGGGCACCCGCGACCTGATCGAGGCCGGCGCCGACGTCGTCAAGGTGGGCGTGGGCCCCGGCGCCATGTGCACCACCCGGATGATGACCGGCGTCGGCCGGCCGCAGTTCTCCGCCGTCGAGGAGTGCGCCGCGGAGGCGCGCGCGCTGGGCAAGCACGTGTGGGCCGACGGCGGCGTCCGGCACCCGCGCGACATCGCCCTGGCCCTGGCCGCGGGCGCGGCGAACGTGATGGTCGGCTCCTGGTTCGCCGGCACCTACGAGTCGGCCGGCGACATCCACGACGACGGCTCGGGCCGGCTCTACAAGGAGTCCTTCGGCATGGCGTCGGCGCGCGCGGTCAAGGCGCGGACGGCGACGCAGAGCGGCTTCGAGCGCGCGCGGGCCGGCCTGTTCGAGGAGGGCATCTCGTCCTCCCGCATGTACCTGGACCCCGCCCGCCCCGGCGTCGAGGACCTGATCGACCAGATCGTCGCGGGTGTGCGCTCGTCGTGCACCTACGCGGGCGCCCGCACCGTGGACGAGCTGCACGAGCGCGCGGTGCTGGGGGTGCAGAGCGCGGCCGGCTACGAGGAGGGCCGCCCGCTGCCGACGTCCTGGTGAACGCGTGAAGGCGCTGCCCCTGCCGGTGTTCGAGGCGCTGGTCGCCGACGCCCTCGACGAGGTGCCGCCGGACCTGCTGGCGCTGATGGACAACGTCGTCGTCCTGGTCGAGGACCGGAACCCCGACGAGCCGGACCTGCTCGGCATCTACGAGGGGTTCGCGCTGACCGAGCGCGGCTGGGAGTACGGCGGGGCGCTGCCCGACCGGATCATGATCTACCGCGAGGCGATCTGCGACATCTGCGAGACGGCCGAGGAGATCGTCGAGGAGGTCACGATCACCGTCGTCCACGAGATCGCGCACCACTTCGGCATCGAGGAGGAGCGGCTGCACGAGCTCGGCTGGGGCTGACGCCTCCCTGGCTTTTCCGCGAAAAGGCGGGGATCGAGCGCCGGGTAGCGTTCCGGGACGTGCCCGACGACTTCGCCGCTGCCGGCAAGCTGCCGATCAAGATGCTGCACGACCGCATCCTGGTCGCGCTCCGCAAGGAGGACGGCGACCGGCGGTCCAGCGGCGGCATCCTCATCCCCGCGACGGCGCAGGTGGCCAAGCGGCTGGTGTGGGGCGAGGCCAGGGGCGTCGGCCCGTCGGTGCGCCAGGTGAAGGTCGGCGACCAGGTGCTCTTCTCCCCCGAGGACCAGCACGAGGTCGAGGTGCACGGCGAGGACCTGATCATCCTGCGCGAGCGCGACGTGCACGCCGTCGCCGCCGAGCGCATCGAGGAGTCGACCGGGCTCTACCTGTAGGCGCGATCCTGAGCGCGAGTGTGCGTTCATCGGGGTCATCCAGCGGCCGTGGGCCCGGAACGTGCACAGTCAGGACGGCGGCGGCTCGCCCTCGGCTCGGGCGTGCCGGGTGATGACGGCGGTCATGTCCTCCAGCCACCGGGCGGACGACGGCGAGCTCCTCGGGCGCGTACCCCTCCATCGCGGCCGCCATGTCCTGAGCCAGCCCGCCGAAGTGCTCGGACCCGGCGGCCATCGCGGTCTCGGACATCTGCAGCACCACCCGCCGGCGGTCCGCGTCGTCCTTGGCGCGGCGCACGTGCCCGACCCGCTCCAGCCGGTCGACCAGCGCGGTCACCGACGCCGAGCGCAGCTCCACGGCCTCGCCGAGCCGGCCCGCGGTGAGCGCCTCGCCCCGTCGGGCGGCATCCATGATCGCCACCAGGGCGCGGACGTCGGTCCGGTTCAGCCCCTGCTCGTGGGCGAATCGCTGCCCGACTGCATCCAGTTCAACGTTCAACCGCCGAAGGAGCAGTGCCAGCTCCTGGTGCCTGCGTGCGGCGTCCTCGGCCATGCCACCTCCGTTCGCGCGCCGTGCCCCTCCGACGTAATCTCTCGATGATCGAGATTATCGACCAGCAAAGGACATCATGCCCAGCCGCACCCGCACCCTCCGCTGGTTGATCCCGGCGCTCATCGCCATCGCCTGGCTGGTCCTGGCCGGCCCGCTCGGCTCGTTCAGCGGCAAGCTGGCCGAGGTCTCGGAGAACGACTCCGCGGCCTTCCTGCCCGACAGCGCCGACTCCACGCGCGTCACCGAGCTCAGCCGCGCGTTCCAGAGCGAGCGCACGCTGCCGGTGATCCTGCTCTGGGAGAGCGAGGACGGCGCGCTGGACCCGGCCGTGCAGGCCCAGGCGCAGGAACGGCTCGACGAGGCCGTCGGCATCGCCGAGGAGGCCGGCGCGCTGGAGGGCGAGCCCTCCCCGGTCATCCCGTCGGAGGACGGCGCGGCCGTGCAGGCGGTGCTGCCGTTCGACCCGGACCTCGGGGACACGCTCAACGAGGTCGTCGCCGACCTCCGCGACCTGGCGCCCATCGACGGCACCACCGCCTACGTCACCGGCCCGGGTGCGATCTTCGCCGACTTCGCCGAGGGTTTCTCGGGCATCGACGGGCTGCTGCTGGTCGCCGCGTTCGGCGTCGTCCTGCTCATCCTGCTCGTCGTCTACCGCAGCCCGCTGCTGCCGCTGCTGGTCATCGGCACCGCCGGGATGGCGTTGGTGGTCTCGCTCGCGGTCGCCTACTTCCTGGCGAAGCAGGGCTGGATCGACGTCAACGGCCAGAGCCAGGGCATCGCCTCGATCCTCGTCGTCGGCGCCGCGACCGACTACGGCCTGCTGCTCGTCGCCCGGTACCGCGAGGAGCTGCGCCGCGAGGAGTCCAAGTACACCGCGATGCGGGTCGCCCTGAAGCAGTCGTGGGAGCCGATCCTCGCCTCCGGCGGCACGGTGATCCTCGGCGTCCTGTGCCTGGTGTTCTCCGACCTCGGCTCCAACCGGGGGCTCGGCCCCATCTCCGCGGTCTGCATCGCCTTCGCCATGCTCGCCGCCCTCACCTTCCTGCCCGCCGTCCTGGTGCTCCTCGGCCGCGCCGCGTTCTGGCCGTTCCGGCCGAAGTACGGCCAGGAGCAGCCGCACGGCAAGGGCTGGGAGCGGATCGCCACGTCCGTCGGCCGCCGCCCCCGCCCCTACCTGCTGGCCAGCGGCGGCGCGCTGGTCGTCCTGGCGCTGTTCCTGCCGCTGTTCGACTCCGACGGCATCCCGCTGTCCGAGGGCGTGCGCGGCGGCTCGGAGTCCGGCGCCGGCCAGGAGGCGATCGCGCGGCACTTCGACGCGGGTGCCGCCAGCCCGGCGATCATCATCACCCCCGCCGAGGGCTGGCAGGACGTCGCCGCAGCGGCCGCCGACACCGCCGGCGTCACCGAGGTGGCGCCCTACACCGGCCAGCAGGCCGGCCCGCCCGGAGCCGGCGGCGGTGAGCCGCTGGAGGTCGACGGCCTGGTCCGCCTCGAGGCCACTCTCGACGCCGCACCGGACAGCGAGGCCGCGCAGGACACCGTCTCGGAACTGCGGACGGCGGTCCGCGACGTCGACCCCGATGCCCTCGTCGGCGGCACCTCGGCGCAGGACCTGGACACCCAGGAGACGGCGGCCCGCGACCTGCTGGTCATCGTGCCGCTGGTGCTGCTGGTGATCACCGTCGTCCTGGCGCTGCTGCTGCGGGCGATCGTGGCACCGATCCTGCTGGTCGCCACGACCGCGCTGAGCACGGCCGCGACCGTCGGCGTCGCCGCGCTGGCCTTCGACCACCTCTTCGACTTCCCGGGCAGCGACCCCCAGGTGCTGCTCATCGGGTTCGTCTTCCTGGTGGCGCTGGGGATCGACTACAACATCTTCCTCATGACCCGCGCCCGGGAGGAGTCGCTCCGGCACGGGGCCAGGGACGGCGTGCTGCGCGCGCTGTCCGTGACCGGCGGGGTGATCACGAGCGCCGGCCTGGTGCTCGCGGCCACCTTCGGCGCGCTCACCGTGCTGCCGCTGGTCATCCTCATCCAGCTCGGGTTCCTGGTCGGCTTCGGCGTGCTGCTCGACACCTTCGTCGTCCGCACGCTGCTGGTGCCGGCCGCCGTCCACCTCATCGGCGACAAGGTCTGGTGGCCGAGCAGGCTGGCGCACGGCCCGACGGCACCCGGGCCCGACGAGGACCGCGCGCTGGAACCCGCCCGCGCCTGACCCCACCCCGAAGTTGATCATCGTCGGATGGCTGCCCCCAGCGGCGTGGCGGGCAGCCATCTGCCGATGATCAACCCGGTGGGGGCGCGGAGCGGTCAGCCGGCGACGACGATCCAGGCGATCAGCGCCACGCCGACGACGACCCACGCGAGCGGGACGCGGTTCACCCAGCGGGCGGTCGCGTACCGGCGCGTGCCGAACAGCACCCAGGCGGCGATCGTCGTCCCGAGCGCGACGAACGGGTAGCCGAACCAGGCGAAGATGATCGCCACAGAGGCCATCGACTCCCAGTTCGCCAGGCTCATGGTCCCGCCGATGGCCACGACGAACCAGGGCAGCAGGTACACGAGGTACAGGCCCTGGAGGACGCCGAGCTCGAGGGCGGCTTCCCGGCGAGGGGCGTCGACGGGGCGCCGGTCCAGCGGCGGGGCGGTGGTCACGGCGGCGGAGCGTAGCGGCGCGAACCCTGTTGATCATCGTCGAACGGTCGTCCGCCACGCCGGAGGCGGCAGCCCGATGACGATGATCAACACTGTTCCCGGCGGGGTCAGGAGCCGGGGAGCACCCGCTGAGAGGTCGAGAGGGTCACACGCCGCCGGCGCGCACCCGGTCCAGCCAGTCCCCCGCCTCGGCGAACGCGTCGTCGCCGGACTCCGCCGGCACGGGACGGTTCTGCCGCCCGTCGGCGCGCGGGTAGGAGCCGAGGAAGCGGACGTCGTCGCAGACCCGGTGCAGAGCGGCCAGCGCCTCGCCCACGCGCCGGTCGGCGATGTGCCCCTCGCAGTCCAGCGAGAACGAGTAGACGCCGAGCCGCTGGCGGGTGGGCCGGGACTCGATGCGGGTCAGCGAGATCCCGCGCGCGGCGAACTCGCGCAGCAGGTCCAGCAGCGCCCCGGTGCGGTCCCCGACGACAGCGACCAGCGAGGTCTTGTCGTTGCCGGTCGGCGCGGGCAGCGGGCCGGGGCGGGTCACCAGCACGAACCGGGTGACCGCGCCCGCGTGGTCGGCGATGTCGTCGGCCAGCGCGTCCAGCCCGTAGCGCTGGGCGGCGATCGCGGCGCAGACGGCCGCGTCGAACTCCCCCGCGGCGACGGCGGCGGCCGCCCCGGCGGTGGAGCTGGCCGGCAGCGGGGTGATGCCCGGCAGGTGGGCCTCGAGCCACCGGCCGGTCTGCGCCAGCGCGTGCGGGTGGCTGGCCACCGAGCGCACCGCGTCCAGCGTCGTCCCGGGCCGCACTGCGAGGGTGAACGCGACCGGGAGGAACACCTCGCGGGTGATGATCAGCGGCTCGCCGTCGGCCAGCCCGTCCATGGTGGCCGGGACCGAGCCCTCCACCGAGTTCTCCAGCGGCACCAGACCGGCGTCCGCCTCCCCGGACCGGACGGCGGCCAGCGTCGCCGGGACACTCGGCCGGGGGGTCCGCGTTCCCCCACCTGTGTCAACGGCACTGCTCAGGGCGGCCTCGGCGAAGGTACCCTCGGGCCCGAGATAGGCGAACCGCGTGGGAGACGTGCTGGGTGGCATCCCGGGCATCCGACGAGGGTAGTGCGGGCGGGGCGTGACGGATGCGCGACCCGGGGGAAGCTGCCTCGCTGATCGGTGGCTCCGGATCCCTCGACCCGGACGACGACCCGCGACTGGAGGTGGCGTGCCCCCCGCCTCGGCAGCCGCTGCCTCCCCGAGCCCGTCGCCGGCCGAGCTGGACCGGCTGCGCGCGGCCCTGTGGCGCCTGCTCGCCGCCGGCGCCCGGAACGACGGCGCCTTCCTCGCCGTCGCCGACGACGTGGACGACGTCCTCGCGTCGAGCACCGACCCGTACTGGACGGCGTGGCGCGCCGCGCTGGCCGCCCGCCGCGGCCTGGCCGACGGCGACTGCGAGGCTGCCAACGAGGCGGTCACCGCCGCCCGGGAGGCGCTGCACGGCTGCCTGCCCTCGGCGTGGACCGCGCTCGCCCTCGCCTACCTGGCCCACCTCGAGGTGACCGCCGACCACGTCGACGCCGCGATGCTCATGGCGGTCGACGCCAGCCTGCAGACCGACGAGCCCTCCGCCCAGGAGCCGTCGCGGCCGCTGCTGCTGGCGCACCGGTGGCTGTCGCTCGCACTGGCCGGGCTGGACCTCGAGGAGCTCGCCGTCGCGCACGCCGGCCGGGCGCAGCGGGTCGCCGCGCAGCTGCCCGACCTCGACGACCGGTGGCGGACGCTGCTGCTCAGCGCGCAGCAGCACGTCGAGCTGGCCCAGACCCTGCACCGGCGCGGCGACCAGCAGCGCGCGCACGAGCTCGCGGAGGAGGCGATCGCCTCCGCCGAGGCCGCGCGCGCCCTGGACCGTGAGCCCCGGCCGGCCGAGGCCGACCTGCTCGACGTCGTCCAGGCCTGGGCGATGACCTGCACCGGCGACCTGGACGGCGCGATCGGCCCGCTGCGCCGGGTGCAGCGCCACGTGCAGGCCGACGGCGGCGTGTGGCTGCGCGGCTACACCGACCTGGTGCTCGCCCGCCTGCTGGCGCGGCTGGCGGCGCGCGACGGCGACCGGATCCGCGGCGAGGAGGCCGTCGAGCTGCTCGTCGACGCCTCGGGCGCCTTCGCGGCGTCGGGCGACCGCCGCCGCTACCGGCAGTGCCTGCTGGAGCTGGGCCGCAACACCGCCGACCTGGGCCGCCCCGCCGAGGCGCTGCACTGGCTGGAGGCCTACCGCGCCGACACCGGCCGGGCGCACGCCCGCGGCCGCGAGCTGTGGGCGGAGATGTTCGTGCGCCGCAGCCGGCTGCGCGAGGCCGAGCGGCAGGCCGCCGTCCTGCGCCGGCACGCGCTGGAGGACCCGCTCACCGGCCTGGGCAACCGGCGCTCGGCCGAGCGCCGGCTGGCCGGGCTGCGCTTCGGCGAGGAGCCGCTCTCGCTGGCGGTCGTGGACGTCGACCGGTTCAAGGAGGTCAACGACGGCGCCTCGCACACGCAGGGCGACGTCGTCCTGCGCCGGGTCGCCGACCTGCTGCGCGAGCACAGCCGCACCGGCGACGAGGTGTTCCGCTGGGCCGGCGACGAGTTCCTGGTGCTGCTGCCGACGGCGACCGAGGCGCAGGCCGTCGTCATCATGGAGCGGCTGCGGGCCGCCGTCGCCGCCGCCGACTGGGGCGACCTGCGGCTCACCGAGCCGGTGACCGTCAGCGTCGGCGTCGCGACCGCCTCGCCGGTCGAGGAGGGCCAGCCCGATCCGGCGGTCGGCTGGCGGGCGCTGTTCGACACCGCCGACCTGCTGCTGTTCTCCGCCAAGCGGAGCGGGCGCAACCGGGTGCGGGCGCCCGGCGGCGGCCCGGCCGACGGGCGGTCGGGGGCGTGACCAGCACCGCGGGATGGGACAGGTGGGACGAGACGGACGGCGGACGGCGCGTTCGCGACCGGGTGCTCGACAGTGACGGAACTCCGGTGCACAGTGCGCTCGTGCCACCCGGGACCCTGCACCAGCGGGTGACGGCCGCGCTGACGAACTGGCAGCTGGACGACGCCGAGCAGCTGCTCTCCGACGTCGACACCGAGCCCTCCCCGTACCAGGCCGCCGAGCCCGAGGTCCCCACCGGCGGCTCCGCCCTGGGCCGCGCCTGGGCCGACACGCTGCGCGCCGAGCTGCTGGTCCGCCGGCTGCGCGTCGCCGGGTTCACCCTCGTCGGCGAGCCGGTGACCCCCGGCGGCCCGGACGGCGCCCGCGAGCCCGCGCTGGACCTGCACGCCGGCGTCGCGGAGCTGATCGACGGCAACGGCCGACCGGCCCCCGAGGGCGCCGACCCGCGCTCGGAGTCCGCCTCGCGCGCGGCGCTGGCCATCGCCCTGGTCCGCTCGGCGAAGGCCGCCTTCGACGCGACCGACGACGCCCTGCAGCGCGCCGCCGGCCTGGCCCGGCACGCGCGCATCGAGCTGCTCTCCCGGCGGATCGACGCCGCGATGGACGAGGCGGTCGAGGCCGCCAGCCTGCTCGACCCCGGCCTGCCGCCGAGCCGGCTGCTGGTCGACACCCTCGGCACGCTCGCCGGCGTGCTCGCCGACCTCGAGCTGATGCCGCTGGCCCTGGACTTCCAGCGCCGCGCGCACGAGGCGGCGGGCTGGGCCGCGGCCGACCCCGCCGTCCTCGAGCCCGGTTCCGGTGACACCGACGTGCTGGTCGCCGGCGCCGCCACCCGGCTGGGCGAGCTGTGCGCCGAGCTCGGCGAGGGCCTGCTGGACGACGGTCTCCCGGAGGCGGCCGAGCCGTACTTCACCGAGGCCCGCGAGCTGGCCGAGGAGGCGCTGCGGCTGCTCCCGCCCGAGTCGCCGCTGGTGGTGGCCGCGCAGACCGTGCACGGCTGGGCGCTCGTGGGCCTCGGCGAGCACGCCGCGGCCACCGGGCAGCTGCGCGCCGCCGTGCGCATCACCTCCGCCACCGACGACCGCGCGCAGCGCGCCACCGCGCAGCTCGCGCTGGGCCGGGCGCTGCGCCGGCAGGGCGACCCCACGGGTGCCGACGAGCACCTGGCCTCGGCCCTGCAGCTGGCCACCGACCACGGCCTGCCGCGCCTGCGCCGGGCCGCGCTGCGCGAGCTCTGCACCCTGCACGCCGAGCTCGACGACGCCGGCCGCGCGCTGCCCTACCTGCAGGCCTACCTCGCCGACGAGCTGGACCGGGTCGACGAGCGGCGCACCCGCTGGGTGGAGCTGTTCGGCCGGCGCAAGAGCCTGCTCGAGACCGAGCGCGCCGCCGGTCAGCTGCGCCGCCAGGCCTACGAGGACCCGCTCACCCACCTGCCCAACCGGCGCTACGCCGAGGCGCGGCTGGACGGGCTGCTCGCCGGCGGCGGCGTGCCCGCGCTGGCCGTCGTCGACGTCGACCGGTTCAAGTCGATCAACGACGCGATCGGCCACCCCGGCGGCGACGCGGTGCTGCGCGCGGTCTCCGAGCTGCTCATCGCCGGCGTCCGCGACACCGACGAGGTGTGCCGCTGGGCCGGTGACGAATTCGTCGTCCTGCTGCCCGACACCACCGCCGAGCAGGCCGAGCGCGCGCTGGAGCGCACCCGCCGCAAGGTCGCGGAGTACGACTGGGCGTCCCTCGGCCTGAGCACGCCGGTGACGATCAGCGTCGGCATCGCCTCGGCCGCCCGCGGCGACGACCGGCGCACGCTGTTCGCCGCCGCCGACGGCGTCCTCTACGACGCCAAGCGCAGCGGCCGCGACCGCGTCGTCCGGCTCTCCGGGGTGACCCAGAAGCGCGCCGGCGGCAGCCCGCTGGACGTGCTGTTCGGCGGGCCCCCGGCCGCGGTCCGGGACGACGCCCCGGAGCCGGCGCCGGTCGAGGAGGTCACCCCGGTGCCCGAGGTCGCCGAGGTGGTCACGGTCGTGGAGACCCCGGCCGACGACGACGGCTTCGCGCCGCTGCTGGTCGCCGACCCGCCGCTGGGCGTGGACCGCCCCGGCGAGCCGCTGCTCGGCCCGGTCCCCACCCCGACGTCCGCGCCCGCCCCCGAGCCCGCCGTCGCCGCGCCCGCGCCCCGCCTCCCCGACCCGGAGGTCGTCTGGGCCACCGGACGGACGACGGAGCAGGTGCTGGCGCTGGTCCGCGAGGCCCGCCGCGAGCACCCCGACCGCCCGGTCCTGGTGCTGCGCGCGAGCGCGGAGACGCTGGTCGCCGTGGCGGCCGAGCACGACGCGTACACGACCATGGACGCCGTCGCGATGGCCGCCGCCGTCGGCCCGCTGCCCGAGCTCGCCGGCCGGGTCGCCGTCGTCTGCGCCGACGGCGCCGGCGCCCCGGTCGCCGCCGAGGTGGCCTTCGTGGCCCGCGTCTCCGGCAGCGCCGCGGTGCGGCACGACGACGTCGCCGGCAGCCGGGTCCGTGCCTTGCTGACCGCGCCCGAGCTGCTGCCCGACGCCGACTGCCTGGTCGTCGTGGCCGGCGCGGACGCCGGGCTGGTGGCCGAGCTGGCCGCCCGCACCGACGTCCCCGTCGTCGCGGTGCCGACCTCGGCGGGCCGGCCGAGCGGGCTCGGGGGCCTGGGCGCGCTCATGACCGTGCTGACCACCGCCCCCGGCGTCGCGGTGGTCGAGGTCGACAACGGCTGGTCGGCGGGGGTCTTCGCCGCCCGCGTCGCCCGCCGCGCTCCCCGCTGACCCCGCGCCCCCGTTGACCCCGCACTCCCCGTTGATCATCGTCAGGTGGCTGCCGCCGTCGGCGTGGCGACCGACCGGATTCCGATGATCAACTCGATGACCGGGCGGCGGCTCCCCCGCAGGCTCGTCCAGCTGTACGTCGGGCTCGGGCTCTACGGCGTCTCGATCGCCGCGCTCGTGCTGGCCGACCTCGGCGTCATGCCCTGGGACGTGCTGCACCAGGGCCTGGCCCGCCAGCTCGGCTGGTCGCTGGGCACGGTGATCATCGCCGTCGGCGTGCTGGTGCTGCTCGCCTGGATCCCGCTGCGCGAGCGGCCGGGCCTCGGCACGGTGAGCAACGTCGTCGTGGTCGGGCTGGCGGCGGACGCCGTGCTCGCCGTCGTCGACCCCCCGGACGCGATGGCCGCCCGGATCGCGCTGGCCGCGGGCGGCATCGTCTGCAACGCCGTCGCGACCGCTGCCTACGTCGGTGTGCGGCTGGGCCCGGGCCCGCGGGACGGCCTGATGACCGGGCTGGTGCGGCGCACCGGCCGGAAGGTCGGGCCGGTGCGCACCGCGATCGAGGTCGCCGTCGTCGTCTCCGGGTGGCTGCTCGGCGGCTCGGTCGGCGTCGTCACCGTCGTCTACGCGCTGGTCATCGGCCCCCTGGTCCAGCCACTGCTGCCCCGGCTGACGGTCGCGGACCGCTAGCCGGCGACGGGGGCGCGCAGCCCGCGCACCACCACCGGGACGACGGCCAGCACCAGCAGCGCGGTCGCCGCCGGGCCGCCCAGCGCCCAGGCCGCGAACACCAGGAGGCCGGCCAGCTCCACGCCGAAGCCCGCGACCGAGGT
Source organism: Blastococcus sp. TML/C7B (assembly GCF_016612845.1). NCBI lineage: Bacteria > Bacillati > Actinomycetota > Actinomycetes > Geodermatophilales > Geodermatophilaceae > Blastococcus > Blastococcus sp. TML/C7B. The sequence continues at coordinate 836,130 of NZ_JAEOAA010000001.1, forward strand.
GACCGTGGCGCGGTAGGGGCCCTCGATGCGCTCCTGCAGCCGGGCCTCCGCCGCGACGACGACCGCGAGGTACAGCCCGTACATGACGGCGAGCGCGGCCAGGGCGGCCGCACCGGGCAGCACCGCGGCCATCGCGAGCAGCACGCCGGCCGCGGCCAGCAGCGCCGGCAGCGCGCCGTCGGGGAGGCCGTCGGCGCGCCCGCCCAGCTCGGCTCCGGCGGCGCCGGCCAGCGCGATGACCAGGACGGCGAGGGGGACGGCGCCGGTCGGCAGCCCCCGGTCGGCGGCGAGCACCGGGAAATACTCCTCGACGGCGTCCAGCCCACCGACCAGCGCGACGGCGACCACCGCCAGCCGCAGCGGCGGCAACCGGACCACCTGCTCCGCACCCGCCCGGAGCGTGGCCAGGAAGGCGTCGGCGCGCTCCCGCGGCGGTTCGGGGAAGCGCAGCGCCAGCACGCCGGCGAGCAGGCAGACCGCCGCGCTCGCCCACCCGACGAGGGCGAACCCACCGGCGGCGTGCAGCGCGGTGGCCGCCAGCGCGGTCGGCACCTGGGCGAGCAGCTCGGCGGCGGTCATCCGGCCGTTGACGCGGGCGAACGCCGCCTCAGCGCCGGCCGCGCGCAGCCCGTCGAACACCAGCGCCTCGGCCGTGCCGGAGCACAGCGCGCTCGAGACGCCCCACAGCGCGAAGCCGACGGCGAAGGATGCCGTCGCCGGAGCCGCCGTCCAGAGCGCGAAGGCGGCCGCCTGCAGCACGGCGCTGCAGACCAGGACGCCGCGGCGGGACCACCGGTCGGCCAGCGCGCCGGCCGGCACCTCCGCCACGAGCCCGGTGACCGACCAGACCGCGAACAGCCCGGAAACCTCGGCCGTCGACAGGCCGCCGCCCAGGAAGAGCAGCGCGTACAGCGGGTAGAGGGGCACGAACTCCGAGAGCGCGGCCCAGCCCACCGCCACCCGGGCCAGGGAGCGGGCGGACGGGGGGAGATCGCTCGAGGCGGTGCGTCAACGGAACGGCATGGCGGCACGCTAGCGCCGCGCGCCGACCGCCGCAGCCGATTTCGGGACGGCACCGGCTATCCTTCCCGGCGAAGGGGAGTAGCCCCCCGTCCGCTGGTCGACATGCTGGCGCGCCCGCTCGCGGGTCGCCCGGTCAGCGGGTCCGCGCCCCGGCGCGGATGGGCGAGACCTTCGATCGCAGCCATCCGCGCTGCCGGTCGGAGGCTGCCCAGCTCCGTGCGGCGGTGCCCAGCGGAAGCAGGAATCTCGTGGTCCTCTCGGTCGTCCTGGCCGCGTTCGTGCTGGTGCTCCCCGTGGAGCTGCCGGACAAGACGCTGTTCGCCAGCCTGGTGCTCGCCACCCGCTTCCCCCCGCTGCCGGTGTTCCTCGGCGTGGGGGCCGCGTTCGGCCTGCAGGTCGCCATCGCGGTGACCGCCGGCTCGCTGCTCTCGCTGCTCCCCGAGGCACTGGTCAGCGGCGTCGTCGCGCTGCTGTTCCTGGTCGGCGCGGTCATCCTGTGGCGCAGCGCCACCAGCGGACCCGAGGACGCCGACGACGCCGGCGAGGGCAAGCGGGGGACGTCGTTCCTCCGCGTCGCCGCCATCTCCTTCGGGGTGCTGTTCGCCGCCGAGTGGGGCGACCTCTCCCAGCTCGCGACGGCCGGGCTCGCCGCCCGCTTCGACGACCCCCTGTCGGTGTTCGTCGGGGCCTGGGCGGCGCTGCTCGTCGTCTCCGGGCTCGCCGTCTTCCTCGGCAAGAACCTCGCCGACCGGCTGCCGATCGCGCTCATCCGCCGGGTCGCGGCCGGCCTGTTCCTCGTGTTCGCGCTGGTCGCGGTCGTGGAGACGGTCCGCACGCTCACCTGAGCCCCGGGCCGGAAGGCCCCCGCCGGGCGACCGCTGCCGGGCGACCGCTGCCCGATCACCACCCGGATGCGGACCGGCGTGGCCTCCTCCCCGCCGATGACCACCCGGATGCGGACCGGCGCGGTCTCCCGTCCGGGCGACACGCGCTTGACCCTGACGCGACGTCAGGGGGTTGGCTCTCCCCTGTCGGAGGAAGGGAGGGCCCGGTGAACGTGGGCGAGGTCGCGGCGCTGGCCGGCGTCACGGTGCGCACGCTGCACCACTACGACCGGATCGGTCTGCTGTCGCCGTCCGGACGGAGCGCGGCCGGGTACCGGCGGTACGCGCCGGCCGACCTGGACCGGTTGCACGCGGTGCTGCTGTACCGCGCGCTCGGGTTCTCCCTGGAGGAGGTCGCGACCCTGCTCGACGACCCGTCCGCCGATCCGGTCGAGCACCTGCGCCGCCAGCACCGGCTGCTGCTCGACCGGCAGGACCGGACGGCGGCGATGGTCGCGGCCGTGGAGAAGGAGCTGGAGGCACGCACGATGGGGATCTCCCTGAGCCCGGAGGAGCGGTTCGAGGTGTTCGGCGAGCACGACCCCGCGCAGCACGACGCCGAGGTCGAGGAGCGCTGGGGCGACACCGACGCCTACGCGCAGTCGAAGCGGCGGACCGCGGCCTACTCGAAGCAGGACTGGCTGCGGATCAAGGCCCGGGCCGAGGACCTGGAGGCGCGGTTCGCCGCCGCGCTGACCGCGGGCGTGGCGCCCGACTCGGAGCAGGCCATGGACCTCGCCGAGGAGCACCGGCAGCAGATCACCGCCACCTACTACGACTGCCCGCCGGAGATGCACGCCGCGCTGGGCCGGATGTACGTCGAGGACGAGCGCTTCGCGGCGCACTACGACGGTCGCGCCCCGGGGCTGGCGCGGTACGTGAGCACCGCCGTCGTCGCCAACGCCGCCCGGCACGCGTAGGCCCTCCACGAGATCTGCACACTCGCTGCCTTCCCGCGCCGGAAAGCCCCGACTGTGCAGATCTCGGGCCGGGAGACCGATGTCACCGCGTCCGGGACGCACCGCGGCCGGGGTCAGCCCGCATCCTGGCGGGGTGGGGTGGGTGATCGCACGGCTGCAGCAGCCGTGGGTGCAGCGGACGATCCGGGCGGCGCTGGCGGCGGGGCTCGCCTGGCAGGTGGCCCTGCTGCTGCCGCCGGCGCTGTCCGACTACGCCTACTACGCCCCGCTGGGCGCGATCATCGCGGTCAGCCCGACGATCGCCGACTCCGCGTCCGCGGCCTGGCGCAGCGTCGCGGCGATCCTCACCGGCTTCGGCCTGGCGGTCGCGGTCTACGAGCTCACCCACGCCGTCCCGAACGCGCTGACGATCGCGCTGATCGTGGCGCTGGCCGTGGTCGTCGAGCAGCTGAAGCTGTGGCGCGAGCAGGCCAGCTGGGTCAGCTTCGCCGCCGTCCTCATGATCACCGTGGGGACGGCGGACCCCGGCGACTACGCGCTGCGCTACGCCGGCCTGACCTTCCTGGGTGCGGCGATCGGCGTGCTGGTGACGACGCTGCTGTTCCCGCCGCTGCAGCTGACCCGGGCGGTGGAGCAGATCGCGCTCACCCGCGGCCTGCTCTCCCGGCACCTGCGCGACATCGGCGCGACGCTGCGCGACGGCCGGGTGCCCGACGTCCCGGAATGGGACGACCGCAACGGCCAGCTCGACCGCGCGCTGGACCGGATGCGGTTCGCCGCCACCCGGGTCGAGCGGGCGCGGCGGGCCAACCCGCGGGCCCGCCGCTGGCAGGGGCGGGCCGTGGAGATCCGCGAGGAGTCCCGCGCGGTGGACCGCGTCGCCGTCCTCGTCGACGACCTCACCGACCTGCTGGTCGAGTTCCACCCGCACCGGCGCGGGATCGACCAGTTCGACGCCGGCACCGGCTGGGTGCTGGCCGACGCACTGGACAGCCTGGCGAGCGTGGTCTGCACGCCGTACCACACCACCGACGGCTCGACGCCGGACCAGCGGGACGCCGAGATCGCCCGGGCGGGCGCCGCGCTGCACCGGCTGGTGACCCTGCTGCGCCAGTCGACCGCCGAGGACGACGAGGGCTTCTTCGCCCTCGGTGCGGTCGCCGTCGGTGTCCGGCGCAGCCTGGCCGCGCTGCAGGCCGAGGAGCGGCTGCCGGCGTCGGTCTGAGGCCCGTCAGACCCGGATGAGCAGCTCGCCGTGCATCATCCCGAGCCAGCCGTCGTCGGCGTCCCGCCAGGTGCGCCAGGCGTCGGCGAGCCGGTCCAGCTCGGCCCGGTCGGCGAGCCCGTAGGCCACCGCCTGCTCGGCGAAGGACGACGCGGTCGCCCGGCCGGCCCACGAGCCGCCCCACCACTCCCGCTCGGCGGGTGAGGCGTAGCACCAGGACGACGTCGTCGCGGTCACGTCGCGCAGCCCGGCCGCGTGCGCCCAGGACAGCAGCCGCCGGCCGGCGTCGGGCTCGGCGCGGTTGGCCCGCGCGACGCCGTAGTAGAGCTGCAGCCAGCGCTCCAGCCCCGGGTTCGCGGGGAACCAGGTGAACGTCGCGTAGTCGACGTCCCGGACGGCGAGCACCCCGCCGGGCCGGCAGACCCGGGCCAGCTCGCGCAGCGCGGCGACCGGGTCGGTGAGGTGCTGGAGCACCTGGTGGGCGTGCACGACGTCGAAGGAGTCGTCGGGCAGGTCGAGGGCGTAGACGTCGCCGACCTCGAAGGTCACCTCCACGCCGGCGCGCCCGGCCGCGGCGCGGGCCTCGTCGAGCGGATCGGGCGAGACGTCCAGCCCCAGCACCCGGCCGGGGGCGACCCGCGCGGCGAGGTCGACGGTGATCGTGCCGGGCCCGCAGCCGACGTCGAGCAGGTCGAGACCGGGGCGCAGCAGCGGGATCAGGTGCGGCGCGGAGTTCTCCGCGGTGCGCCAGCGGTGCGACTGCAGGACGGAGTCGGCGTGCCCGTGCGTGTACGTGTCCACGCGGGTAGTCCTACTCCGCGCGTCCCACTCAGCGAAACAGCATTCCCGCTAGGTGGGATCAGAGCTCGTCGGCCAGCACCTGCTCCGCCACCGGCACTGCGCGCGCCCGGTCCTCTGGCACCAGGCCGAAGCGGGTGCGGCGGTCGAGCAGGTCGGCCACCGTGCGGGCCCCCTCGGCGCGGACCGCGAAGCGCAGCTCCCCCACCGTCTCCGGGCGCCCGGCGACGACGAGGTCCGGGCCGAGCGCCTCGACGTCGGCCGCCTCGGTGCCGTAGCGGGCCACCAGCCGCGCCGGCGCGGGGAGCGCGTCCAGCGCGATCCGCGGCGCCGCCCCCACGAGGGGGAGCCGGGCGGTCGTCGAGCGCGCCGTGCCGCCGAGCCGTTCTACGACGGCGTCGACCGCCTCCTCCGCCATCGCCCGGTAGGTGGTCAGCTTGCCGCCCACGACCGAGAGGACCGGTCCGTCCCACGCCAGCAGGTGCTTGCGGGAGAGGTCGGCGGTGGCGTCTCCGGGGCCGGCGCCGGCCGACGCCGGCAGCACCAGCGGGCGGTAGCCGGCATAGGCGCCCACGAGGTCGGCGCTGGTCAGCGGCTCGGCCAGCACCTGGTTCACCGTCGCCAGCAGCTGCTGCACCTCGGCGTCGGAGGGCTGCGCGTCGTCGTCCGGGACCGGGCCGTCGACCGGCTCGTCGGTGATGCCGAGGTAGACCAGGCCGTCGGCCTGCGGCAGAGCGAAGACGTACCGCGAGCGCGAGCCCGGCAGCGGCACGGTCAGCGCCGCGGACGGCGAGCCCAGCCGGTCGGCGCGCAGCACCAGGTGCGAGCCGCGCGAGGGCACCAGCCGGATGCCCGGCGCCAGCCGCTGCGCCCACACCCCGGCCGCGTTGACCACCGTCCGGGCCCGCAGGGTCAGCGCCTCGCCGTCGACGTCGGCGTGCACCTCGACCGACCCCGAGGCCGCGCCGTCGACCGCGCCGTCGACCGCCGTGACCGTGGCACCGGTCAGCACCCGGGCGCCGTGCGCGGCGGCGGTGCGGGCCAGCGCAGACGACCAGCCGCACGTCGTCGCTCAGCTGCCCGTCCCAGAAGACGACGCCGCCGCGCCCCGGCCGGACCGCGGGCACCAGCCGGCCGACGGCGTCGGCGTCCACCCGCCGCGTCGAGGGCAGCGAGCCGCGCCCGCCCGCCACCGAGAGCCGCACCAGGTCGCCCAGCCGCCCGCCGACGGCGCCCAGCGCGCTGACGTCGCGCCCCGCGGCGTCGGGGATGAGGAACGGGAGCTGCCGCACCAGGTGCGGCGCCGTCGTCCCCATGAGGACGGCGCGCTCGCGGGCGCTCTCCCGCGCCAGGCCGATCTCGCCGTGCGCCAGGTACCGCAGCCCGCCGTGCACCAGCTTCGACGACCACCTGCTCGTGCCGGCGGCCAGGTCGGTCCGCTCGAGCAGCACCACCGACAGGCCGCGGGCCGCGGCGTCCAGGGCCACGCCCGCGCCGGTCACCCCGCCGCCCACCACGACGACGTCGACCAGCGCGCCGGCGGTCGCCTCGAGGTCCCGCGCCCGCCGCGCAGGCGACAGCGCGGCGGTCACTGCGGTCTCCCACCGACGGGCACCGGCAGACTGTAGCCGTGGCCGACCAGCCGGAACTGACGATCCAGGGTTGGGGTCCCCCGCCGTCCGGGGGCTCCACCGACGCCGCGGGCCCGCCCGCCCTGGAGGAGGCGCTGCCCAAGGCGGCCCGCCGCCACCTCGCCAAGGAGCTCGGCTGGACGCCGCGGCACACCCCGCCGGTGCCCGTCGCCGACATCCGGCTGACGCCTCCCCGCCTGCCCGAGGCGACGCTCGCCGCGCTCACGGCGCTGCTGGGCGAGGACAACGTGCGCACCGACCGCGAGGCGCGGCTGCTGCGCGCCGGCGGCAAGAGCTACCTGGACCTGCTGCGCCGGCGCGCGGGCGACGCCAGCGACGCCCCGGACGCCGTCGTCCTCCCGGGCACGACCGAGGAGACGGCGGCGCTGCTCGCGCTGTGCAGCGAGCACGACGTCGTCGTCGTCCCGTTCGGCGGCGGCACCAGCGTCGTCGGCGGGCTGGCCGGCGTGGACCCCGACGACCGGCCGGCCGTCGCGCTCGACCTGCGGCGCATGGCGTCGGTGCAGGCCATCGACGTGCCGTCGTCGATGGTGACCGTGGGCCCCGGCATGCGCGGCCCGCAGCTGGAGGCGGCGCTGGCCGCGGAGGGTCTCACCTTCGGCCACCTGCCGCAGAGCTGGGAGTTCGCCACCCTCGGCGGCTACGCGGCGACCCGCAGCTCGGGGCAGGCGTCCACCGGCGTGGGCCGGTTCGACGACCTGGTCGCCGGGCTCACGCTGGCCACGCCGTCCGGCGTCCTCGAGGTGGGCCACCCGCCGGCGTCGGCCGCCGGCCCCGACCTGCTCGGGCTGGCGCTGGGCTCCGAGGGCACGCTCGGCGTCATCACCGAGCTGACGCTCCGGGTCCGCCCGAAGCCGGCCACGACGTCCTACGAGGGCTGGTCGTTCCGCACCTGGGCCGCGGGGCTGGCCGCCCTGCAGCGGCTCGCTCGGCACGACCTGCTGCCCGACGTCGTCCGCCTCTCCGACGTCGACGAGACGCGCGCCAACCTGCTCATGTCCGCCGGCACCGGCGCGCGGTTGCTGCGCGGCATGCTGCGCGGGCGCGGGCACGGCGAGGGCTGCCTGCTGGTGGTCGGCTGGGAGGGCCTGCCCGACATCGTGCGGGCGCGGACGCGGGCGGCGTCGTCCCTGCTGCGCGCCGGTGGCGGGATCCGGCTGGGCCACCAGGTCGGCGAGTCGTGGCGCAAGCACCGGTTCGGGGCGCCCTACACCCGCGACACGCTGCTCGACTCCGGCCTCATGGTCGAGACGCTGGAGACCGCGGCGAGCTGGTCGGCGCTGCCCACCGTGTACGACGCCGTCGGCCGGGCGCTGCGCGCGTCGCTGACCGCCGGCGGCCGCCGTCCGCTGGTGATGACGCACCTCTCGCACGGCTACCCGACCGGCGCCTCGCTGTACTTCACCGTGCTGGCCGACCGCGACGACGAGCTGCCCATCCAGCAGTGGCTGGGCGCCAAGCGGGCCGCGACCGACGCGCTGCTGGCCGCCGGCGGCACGCTCACCCACCACCACGCCGTCGGCGCCGACCACCGGCCCTGGCTGGACCGCGAGATCGGCGCGCTCGGTGTCGAGGTGCTGCGCGCGGTCAAGGCGCGGCTGGACCCGAAGGGCATCTGCAACCCCGGCGTCCTGCTCCCCGACTGAGCGCGACCGGCCCCGCGCTGGGATCAGGGACCCTGATCGTCGAGCGTCCTCCCTCAGCGCAGGACGTGAGGGAGGACGCAGCACGATCAGGTTCCCTGATCGTGGCGGGCCCCCGCGCGACGACGCCGCGGACCGGGGGCACGGGTCCGCGGCGTCGTCCGGGCAGGCGTCAGAAGGCGTGACCGAAGGAGAAGACGCGGCGCGGGTCGACCGCCGCCTTCACCTCGGCCAGCCGCTCGAAGACGCCGGGCGGGTAGGCCGCGGCCACCTCGTCGGGGCCGGACACGTCGCCGAGGAAGTTGATCAGCGTCTCCGGCGACCGCCACGGGGCCAGCGTGCCCAGCACGCCGCGCACCACCACCGGGACCACGTGCGCCAGCTCGGGGACGCCGGGCGCGATCGCGTTGACGGCGTAGCGGGCCGACCGGCCCGGCACCGCGTTGGGCACCTTCGCCGGCCGCCCGAGCGCCCCGCCGAGCAGCCGGATCTCGACCATCATCAGCGGGATGTCCTGCTCCGGGCCGACGGCGGCGAGCAGCGCGTCGACGCCCTCCTCGGTGAGGTCGGTGAGCAGCTGGCCCTTCTCGTAGGCGGGCAGCGGGTCGACCGGGTCCATGTGGATCGAGTCGGTCTCGTCGCTCCGGATCGGCCCGACGAAGCCCAGCAGCACGCGCCCGGCGTCCCGCATCGGGGCCAGCAGCCGCTCGCCCTCGGACACGTAGGTGCCGGAGTAGGAGTACCGCAGGTGGACGGCGGTCTGCCCGCGCAGCGGCGGCGGCACGAACTCCTCGTCGGGCATCCGCAGGACGGCCACCGAGGTGCCGACCTCCTCCGGCAGCGTCGGCGCCCAGCGGCGGAACGCGTGCAGGACGGCGGCCATGTCCTCGCCGGCGAAGAAGATGCCGCCGGCGTACAGCCCGCCGACCGGCACCAGCTCGATCTCGATCGCGGTGACGACGCCGAAGTTGCCCTCGCCGCCGCGGACCGCCCAGAAAAGCTCCGGCTCGGAGTCCGCCGACAGCGTGCGCTGCCGCCCGTCCGCGGTGACCAGCTCGATCGAGCGGACGTGGTCCGCGGCGAAGCCGTAGTGCCGGCCGAGCGAGCCGAGCCCGCCACCGAGGGTGTAGCCGACGACGCCGACGTCGGAGGACGAGCCGCACAGCCCGGCCAGGCCGAACTCGGCGGCGGCGTCCATGACCCGCTGCCACTTCACGCCGGCCTGGACGCGGGCGACGCGGCGCTCCGGATCGATGGAGACGCCCTGCATCCGGCGGGTGGTGATCATCATCGCGCCGTCGGCGTTGCGCACCGGGCCGTGGCCGGTGGCCTGGACGGCGACGCCGAGCCCGTGCGCGACCGCCCAGGAGACGGCGGCGGCGACGTCGGCGGCGCAGGTGGCGCCCACCGCGATCGCCGGGGTGTGCTGCACCGCGACGTTCCACGTGGCGACCTCGGCGGCCATGCCGTCGTCGCCGGCGGCGTAGACCGGGCCGTGGACCTGGCTGCGCAGGGCCTCGACGGCGAGGGCTGAGAACGGCGGCACGAGGGTGTCGACGGCGGAGAGGTCCCGCAGGACGACGGGTCGGTCGGACTCGCGGGGGGTGGGGAGGGACATCGGGTTTCCTTCTCGCGGCCGCGGTCGGGCCGCGGATCGGGGACGCCGCGTCGGCCGCGGCGGGGAGGGACGGCGGAAGCGTCGGCCGCCCCGCTTGTCCGCCGCTTGGAGCGCACTAGGACCGCCGCTGCAAGCCCGCCCGCCGCACGTCGCGGGCGCAAAGGGGTGCCGCCACGGGCCCGGAACGAGGAACATCGCGCGACGTGCGTTTCCGCGTCCTCGGCCCGCTCGAGGTCACCGGCCCCGACGGCCGGCCGCTCGACGTGGGTGGGGCCAAGCCCCGGGCCCTGCTGGCGCTTCTGCTGGCCGACGCCGGCCGCGTCGTCGGCGTCGACCGGATCGTCAGCACGCTGTGGGGCGAGGAGCCGCCGCCCACGGTGACCGGCACGCTGCAGGCCTACGTCTCGCACCTGCGGCGCGTGCTCGAGCCCGACCGGGGGCCGCGCGAGGCGCCGACGGTGCTGGTCACCCGCCCACCCGGCTACCTGCTGCGGGCCGACGCCGCCGAGCTGGACCTCCTCCGGTTCGGCGAGCTGGTCGAGGCCGGGGACGCCGCGGTGGCCGACGGCGACCCGGAGCGGGGCGTGGCCCTGCTGGACGAGGCGCTGGGCCTGTGGCGCGGGGAGCCGCTCGCCCGAGCTGGGCGACCTGCCCGCCGCCGCGAGCGACCGGCTGCGGCTGGCCGAGCTGCAGGTCCGCGCCCGGGAGCGGCGGTGCGACGCGCTGCTGGCGCTGCGCCGACCCGAGGCCGCCGTCCCCGATCTCCAGCACCTCGTCGCCGAGCACCCGCTGCGCGAGCGGCTCTGGGCCCGGCTGGTGACGGCGCTGTACGCCGCGGACCGGCAGGCCGAGGCGCTGGACGCCTGCCGGCGCTGCGCCGCGCTGCTCCGCGACGAGCTGGGCATCGACCCGGGCCCCGAGCTGCGCGACCTCGAGCAGGCGGTGCTCCGCCAGGACCCGCGGCTGCTCGAGCGGCTGCCCCGCCCGGTGCTGCCGGCCGCGCCCGCTCCCGCGCCGAGCTCGTCGGTCGACGCGCTCGTGGGCCGCCGGGCGGAGATGGACCAGGTCCGCGCGATCGCCGAGCAGGTCACCGGCGGGCGTTCGGCGGTGGTCGTCGTGGAGGGCGAGGCGGGCATCGGCAAGACCCGGCTGGCCGAGGCGGTCGCCGACGGCGCCCGGCTGCTGGGCTGGCCGGTCGCCTGGAGCCGCTGCGCCGACGACGCCGGCGCACCCGCGCTGTGGCCGTGGACCCAGGTGCTCGAGCAGCTGGGCCAGCCCGAGCTCGACCCGGCCCCCGCCACCCCCGGGGACGACGCCGACGCCGCCCGGTTCCGGCTCTTCCAGGACCTGCGCGCCCGGCTCACCGCGGCCGCCTCCCGCCCGGTGCTCGTCGTCCTCGACGACCTGCAGGGCGCGGACACGACGTCGGTCGCGCTGCTCGGCCTGCTCGCCCGCCACCTGCCCCGCGCGCCGGTGCTGCTCGTCGTCACCGCCCGGACCGTCGGGGAGCAGCTGCCCGAGGCGGTCGCCGACTGCCTGGGCCGGCTGGCCCGCGAGCCCACCGCGGCGTTCCTGCGGCTGCGCGGGCTGGACGCCGAGGCCGTCGGCGCGCTGCTGGCCGCGCAGCTGGGCTCCCCCGGCGACCGGGCGCTGGCCGTCGCGGTGCACGACCGCACCGCAGGCAACCCGTTCTTCGTCGTCGAGCTGTCCCGCTGGATGGTCGGCGCCCACGACCTGCACCTGGACGACGTCCCGGTGCCGCCGTCGGTCGGGGAGGTGCTGCGCACCCGCCTGGCCCGGCTGCCCGAGGGCACCCGGGAGGTGCTGGAGCTGGCCGCCGTCGCCGGCCGGGAGGTGTCGCTGGACCTGCTCGAGGCGGCGGGCACCCCGGCCGAGGACGCGCTGGCCGCGATGGACTCCGCCCTGGCCGTCGGCCTGGTCGTGGAGGGCGGCCGGCCGTGGCGCTGGCGGTTCACCCACGCGCTGGTGCAGGAGGTGCTCGCCGGCGACCTGCCCGCGATGCGGCGGGCCCGGTTGCACGCGCGGATCGGGGAGGCGCTGGAGCGGCGGCTCGCCGGCACGACCGACGACGGCCTCGTGGAGCGGCTCACCCACCACTTCGTCGCGGCGCTGCCGGTGGTCGGGCCCGGGCCCGCGCTGCTCTACCTGTCGGCGGCGGCCCGCGCCGCCCGCGCCCGGCTGGCCCACGGCGAGGCGGCGGCGCACGGCCGGCAGGCCCTGGCGCTGCTCGACCCGGAGGCCCCCGACGCCGCGCGCACCCGGCACGACCTGCTCACCGCCCTGGGCAACGACCTGCTGCGCAGCGGCCAGCTCACCGAGGCGCGCGGAGTCGTGGCCGAAGCGATCGGGCTGGCCCGGCAGCTGGGCGACCGGGAGTGCCTGGCCGAGTCCGCGGCGGTCTGGGGCAGCGTGACGCTGTGGAACTGGCGGCCGCACGGCGTGGTCGACGCCGACATGGTGGGCGTGCTGGAGGACCTGCTCGCCGAGCGCGACGGGTACGACGACCCCACCACCGCGCGGCTGCTGGGGACCCTGGGCGTGGAGCTGGCGTTCGGCCCGGACGACCGCGGGGTGCGGGCGGCGGAGCGGGCCGTGGAGATGGCCCGCCGGATCGGCGCGACCCGGAGCTGCTCGGCCGCACGCTCAACAACTTCTGCCTCGCCGTGTGGGGGCGCCCGGGTGCCGCCGAGCTGCGGCTGGCCGCCACCGACGAGGCGCTGGCGCTCACCGGCCGGGGGCTGCCGCGGCGGACCGAGTTCATGGCCTACCTGCACCGGGCCGCGATCCGGCTGCACCTGGGCGACTCGGCCGGGTTCGAGGCCGACCACGACTCCGCCCGGCGGATGGCGGTCTCGCTGAGCGGCCCGGAGGTGCGCCCGCACGTGCTGTGGCAGGCCGGCGGGCTGGCCTGGCTGCGCGGCAACGCGGCGCGCGCCGAGGAGCTGACCACCGAGGCCTACGAGCTGTTCCGCCGCGTGACCCCGCACGCGCGGCACGCCTACGCAGCGCACCAGTTCACCCTGCGGCGGGCGGACCACCGCGAGGCCGACGCGCTGCCGCTGCTGGTCGAGACCGGCGACGAGGGCAACCCGCTGCTGCAGGAGATGGCGGTCCTGTCGGCCGCCGAGTCCGGCGACGTCGCCGAGGCCCGGCGGCTGCGCGCCCGCTGGGGGCGGACGCTGGTGCGCGACTGGGCCAGCGACGTCGCCCTCTACCTGCAGGCGGAGAGCTCGCTGTGGCTCGGCGACGAGCCGGACTGGGCGGCCGCCGCGGAGTCCCTGCTGCCCTACCGCGGCCGCCAGGCCGTGCTCGGGACGCCGTCGCTCACCCTGGGCGCCTACGACGAGCTGCTCGGCCGGATCGCCGAGCGGCGCGGGGACGTCGACGGCGCCCGGCGCTGGTGGGCCGCTGCGCGGGAGCAGGGCGAGCTGGTCGGCTGCCCCCACCAGGTCGCCCTGGCCGCGTCGCACCTGTCCCGCGTGCCCGCCCCCGCCTGACCCCCCCCGGTCCGCGCCACGATCAGGGAACCTGATCGTGGCGCGTCCTCCCTCACCGTGGGAGCTGAGGGAGGACGCTCGATGATCAGGTCACCTGATCATCGCGGGGGGCGCTCAGGTCGCGATGCCGCCGTCCACCGGGATGATCGTGCCGGTGAGGTAGGAGCCGGCGCGCGAGCTCAGGAAGACCGCGATGCCGGCCATGTCGTCGGGCCGGCCGATGCGGCCGAGCGGGACGCGCTTGTTCATCTCGTCGCCGGCGGCGGCCAGCGTGGCGGCCATCATCTTCGACTCGAACGGCCCGGGGGCGACGGCGTTGACGGTGATTCGCCGCGGCGCGAGCTCCTTGGACAGGTTGCGGGTCAGCTGGTGCACCGCGGCCTTGGAGGTCGAGTACGAGTAGGTGCGCGCCGCCGAGGGCTGCAGGCCGGCGATGCTGCCGATGTTGATCACGCGGGCCGGGTCCTCGTGCGAGGCGGCCTTCTCCAGCAGCGGCAGGAACGCGCGGGTCACGAAGAACGGCGCCTTCAGGTTCAGGTCGAGCACCTTGTCCCAGGCGGACTCGGGGAACTTCTCCAGGTCCTCACCCCACGTGGCGCCGGCGTTGTTGACCAGGATGTCGACCTGCTCCTCGCGCTTGCCGACCTCCTCGGCCAGGCGGAGGCACTCCGACTCCTTCGACACGTCGGCCGGGATGGAGATCGCGGTGCCGAACTCCGCCAGCTCGGCGACGGCGGCGTCGCCGGCGTCGGCCTTGCGGGAGCTGATGTAGACGCGGGCCGCGCCGGCCTGCAGGAAGCCCCGGGCGATCATCAGGCCGATGCCGCGGGTGCCCCCGGTCACCACCGCCACCTTGCCGGTCAGGTCGAACAGGTCCACGCCGCACCTCCGTCGTCGGGTCCCCGGCTGCGCTGCCGGCCCGTTCCGCACCCTAGCGAGGCGCTCCGGCGGCCTCCCGCGAGCGCCCGCGCGGAGGCGCTGTGCCAGCCTGCCTGCATGACCCCCGCTACGGGCGCGACCAGCGAGGTCGGCACCCTGCAGACGGTGCTGCTGCACCGGCCCGGCGACGAGCTGCGGCGGCTCACCCCGCGCAACAACGACGAGCTGCTCTTCGACGGCGTCCCGTGGGTGGACCGGGCGCAGGAGGAGCACGACGCCTTCGCCGCCGCGCTCACCGACCGCGGCGTGGAGGTGCTGCACCTCGACCGGCTGCTCGCCGAGATCCTCTCCTTCCCCTCGGCCCGGGCGGAGCTGATCGGCGCGGCGGTCGACGACCCGCGGCTGGGCGCCAGCCTCCAGCGCGCCGCCACCCGCCACCTGGCCTGGCTGGACCCCGACGCACTGGCCGCGACGCTGATCGCGGGCCTGGCGCACGACGAGCTGCACGGCGGCCGCGGGCTGGCCTACGAGGTCATGGACCGCTCGGACTTCGTCGTCCCCCCGCTGCCCAACCTGCTGTTCACCCGCGACTCCTCGGTGTGGATCGGCGACGAGGTCGCGGTCACCTCGCTGGCCATGCCGGCCCGGCACCGCGAGAGCACGATCACCGCGGCCATCTACACCCACCACCCGCGGTTCGCCGGCAGCGAGCAGCTCTACGGCGCGGACCTGGAGCACCTGGAGGGCGGCGACGTCCTGCTGCTGGCCCCGGGCGTGGTGGCCGTCGGGGTCGGCGAGCGGACGACGCCCGGCGGGGCCGAGCGGCTGGCGCGGCGGCTGTTCGCCCGCGGCCTGGCGCACACGGTGCTCGTCGTCCCCATCGCCCAGCAGCGCGCCACGATGCACCTGGACACCATCGCGACGATGGTCGACGTCGACGCGATGGTCATGTACCCGGCGGTCGCCGACTCGCTGCGGGCCTGGACCGTCACCGCCCCGGACGGCGTGGCCGACGACGCCGACCCGGTGGAGCTGGCGGTGCGCGGCCCGCGGCCGTTCGTCGAGGCGGCCGCCGAGGCGATGGGCATCGACAAGCTGCGGGTGATCGACACCGGGCTGGACCCGGTCACCGCCGAGCGCGAGCAGTGGGACGACGGCAACAACACCCTCGCCCTGGCGCCGCGGCTGGCCGTCGCCTACGAGCGGAACACCGTCACCAACGCCGCACTGGAGGCCGCGGGCATCGAGGTGGTCCGGATCGCGGGCTCCGAGCTCGGCAGCGGCCGCGGCGGCCCGCGGTGCATGTCCTGCCCCGTCGCCCGGGCGCCGCTGTGATCCACTCGGGCATGCGCGCATCCCTCGCCCTCACCGGGACGACGGCCCTCGCCGCGGCCGTCACCACCGCCGCGCGGCGGGTGTCCCGCTTCCGCCCGACCGCCGGCGCCGCCGAGCCGGTGGACCTCGCCGGTCTGGACGCCGACGCCGCGGCCGGCCGGCTCGCCGAGCTGATCCGCATCCCCACCGTCTCCTACCGCGACCGCGCGGAGGTCGACGAGGAGGCGTTCGCCCGCTTCCGCGCCCGGCTCGCCGAGCTCTACCCGCGCACGCACGCCGCGCTGGAGCGCGAGCAGCTGGGCGACGGCGCGCTGCTCTACCGTTGGCGCGGGACCACCGACGAGCCGCCGCTGGTGCTCATGGCGCACTACGACGTCGTCCCGGTCGAGGGCCAGGACTGGACCCGCGACCCGTTCGCCGGGCTGATCGAGGACGGCGTCGTGCACGGCCGCGGCGCGATCGACGACAAGGGCTACCTGGTCGCGATCCTCGAGGCCGTGGAGGCGCTGGTCACCGAGGGCTTCACGCCCCGCCGCGACGTCTGGCTGTCCTTCGGCAACGACGAGGAGGTCACCGGGGTCGGCGCGCAGCTCGCCGTCGCGGCGTTCACCGAGCGGGGCATCCGCCCGTGGGCGGTGCTCGACGAGGGCGGCGCGGTGGTGACCGGCATGTTCCCGGGCGTGCCCGGGCAGGTCGCCGTCGTCGGGCTGGCGGAGAAGGGCCGGCTGGACGTCGAGCTGGTGACCACCGATCCCGGCGGGCACGCGTCGTCCCCGACGCCGGGCGGGGCGCCGGCCCGGCTGGCCAAGGCGATCACGGCGCTCGACGAGCACCCCTTCCCGGCGCGGATGAACGACGTCGTCCTCGGCATGGTCGACGCCGCCGGCCGGTACGCCTCCGGGCCGCTGCGCGCGGTGTTCGCGCACGCCGGGTCGCTGGGCCCGGTGCTGGCGCGGGTCCTCGCCGGGGCGGGCCGGGAGGCGAACGCGCTGGTCCGGACGACGGTGGCGGTGACCCGGCTCGAGGGCAGCAAGGCCGGCAACGTGCTGGCCACGACCGCGAAGGCGCACCTCAACATCCGGATCGCGCTCGGCGAGACGGTCGGGACGACGGTGGAGCGGCTGCGGCGGGTGATCGGCGACCCGACGGTCGAGCTGCGGGTGCTGCCCGGCGGCGCGGACCCCTCACCGGTGTCCGTCGTCGGCAACGACGCCTACGAGGCGGTCGCCGCCGCCGCGCGGGCGGCCTACCCCGACGCCGTCGTCGCCCCGTACCTGATGGTGCAGGCCAGCGACTCGCGGCACTTCGCCGAGATCTGCGACAGCGTCTACCGGTTCATGCCGTTCGCCGTCACCCGCGAGGAGCTGGCGGCGCTGCACGCCGCCGACGAGCGGATCTCGATCGCGGCGCTGCACCGCGGCGCCGGCTTCGTCCGGCACCTGCTCCGCAGCATCTGAACGGCCCTCCGGTACCGGAGGGCCGGGCCGCCGGGGGACGTCCGGTACCGGACGTCCCCCGGGGGCGTCAGCGGATGGTGATCTGGCGGGAGAGCAGCCCGGCGCGGGCGCGGCGCTCGTCGGCGTTCAGCGGCTCGGTGACCGCGAGCGCCTCCTCGAGGCGGGCCTGCCACTGGGTGGCCGGCTCGATCCACTCCTCCGCGGGGGTGTCGGCGGGCAGGTCCCACACCGGCACGACCAGCCCGTGCGCCCGGAAGGCGCCGGCGTAGCGGGTGCCCTCGCCGAGCAGCATCGGCTCGCCGGCCGCCCGCAGCCGGGCCAGCGCGTCGAGCAGCTTCTCCTCGGGCTCGGGGCGGACCCAGCGCAGGTGGGCGCGCTCGTCGGTCGGCCGCACCCAGTAGGCGGCGTCCAGGCCGGCCAGCCGCACGGTCGGCAGGATCGCCTCGTTGGCGTGCTCCAGCCCGGCCTGCACCGCCGGGTTGGGGTCGGTGCCCTCCAGCCAGAAGCCGAAGTCGTCGTGCACGGTCACCTCGAAGGGCGCCGAGGCGTCCAGCAGCTCCTGCAGCCGGGGGCCGGCCGAGCCCGCGCCGCCGATCGGGCCCGGGTCCACCGGCGCGCCTGCCGGGGCCTCGAGCGCGGCGGCCAGAGCGGTGCCGAGGTCGCGGCTCACGTCGTCCGAGGAGGTCTGCAGCTGGACGCCGAGCATGATCTCGCCGCTGGCCCGCACCAGGGCGGGCGCGCCGCCGGGGAGGACGCTGGCCAGGGTGACGTCGCGGCCGTCCGTCGTCCTCAGCGCCGCGGTCGCCGCCGGCACCAGCTCGCGCAGCGCGACCCAGTCGGCCTCGCCGGGCAGCCCCTCGAAGGAGCGGATCACCGGGGGCGCGTAGCCCGAGCCGTGACAGTGCTTGTAGCGGCGGCCGGAGCCGCACGGGCACGGCGCCTTCGGGTGTGACGCCCTCCTGCGCGGCGGCGGGGGCGGGAGTGCGCTTGCGGGAAGCCATGCGGCCAGCGTAGGTGGGCCCCTCGAGCGCCCGCCCGCCCCGCCCGTGGACGGGTGTGACGGGCGTCGTTGCCCAGGCTTCCTAGGCTCGCGGGCGTGACCGCCGCACCACTCGACCTCACCGATCCCGCTGTCGTCGCAGACCCCTACCCGGCCTTCGCGCGGGCCCGGGCGCAGGCGCCCGTGCAGTGGCACGAGGGCCTGGGGCTCTGGCTGGCCTTCACGCACGCGGAGTCCAACGCGGTGCTGCGCGACCGGCGGCTGGGCCGGATCTGGCAGGACAAGGCGCCGGCCGAGCGGTTCGAGAGCTTCAACCTGATCCACCGCAACGCGATCCTGGAGATGGAGCCGCCGGCGCACACCCGGCTGCGGCGGCTGATCAGCTCGGCGTTCGCCCGCGGGCACGTCGAGCGGCTGCGCCCCTGGGTCGAGGAGCTCGCCCGCACGCTACGGTCGACGAGCTGGTCGAGCGCTCCGGCGGGAGCGAGCCGGTGGACCTGCTGGCCGGCATGGCCGAGCAGCTGCCGGTCGCCGTCATCGCCGAGCTGCTGGGCGTGCCCGAGGCCGACCGCCCGCTGCTGCGCCCGTGGTCGAACGCCATCGTGAAGATGTACGAGTACGGGCGGACGACGGAGACCGAGGACTCCGCCGAGCGCGCCGCCGACGAGTTCGTCGCCTACCTGCGCGACCTCGCTGCCGAGCGCCGGAAGGACCTGGGCGAGGACCTGGTCAGCCACCTGGTCTCCATGCGCGACGCCGACGGCGACAAGCTCACCGAGGACGAGCTGGTCACCACCTGCATCCTGCTGCTCAACGCCGGCCACGAGGCGACGGTGAACGTGAGCGGCAACGGCACCCTGGCCCTGCTGCGGCACCCCGACCAGCTGCAGCGGCTGCGGGAGGACCGCGCGCTGCTGCCGACGGCGATCGAGGAGTTCATGCGCTACGACTCCCCGCTGCAGCTGTTCGAGCGCACCGCCACCGAGGACGTCGAGATCGGCGGCGTCACCGTCGAGCGCGGCCAGAAGATCGCCGCCCTGCTGGGCGCGGCCAACCGCGACCCCGCCGTCTTCGACGCCCCCGACACCTTCGACGTGGGCCGCACCGACAACGGGCACATCACCTTCGGCGCCGGCATCCACTTCTGCATCGGGGCGCCGCTGGCCCGGGTCGAGCTGCAGGCGTCCTTCGGCGCGCTGCTGGACCGGACGACGACGTTCGAGCTGGGCGGCGAGCCGGTCCGCCGTCCCGAGTTCGTGATCCGCGGCCTGGAGACCCTCCCCGTCGTCCTCGGCTGAGCCCCATCAGGGCAGAAATGGCCATTTCTGCCCCGTCCGACCGCCGGGCCCCGGCTGGATCGTGAGCGCCGTCACTGGCAGGATCCGAGCCATGCGCGGCCTGATGCAGGACAGCCCCCTCACCATCGACACGATCTTCCGGCACGCCGAACAGCACTACGGCGACGTGCCGATCATCACCAACGGCCCGAAGGGCGTCACCCGCAGCACCTACGGCGAGTGGGCGGACCGCACCCGCCGGCTGGGTGGCGTCCTCGACACCCTCGGCATCAGCGCCGACGGCCGGGTCGGCACGTTCGGCTGGAACAGCCAGCGGCACCTCGAGCTGTACTTCGCCGCCCCGTGCACCGGCCGCGTGCTGCACACGCTCAACATCCGGCTCTTCCCCGAGCAGCTGACCTACATCGCCAACCACGCCGAGGACGAGGTCGTCTTCGTCGACCGCTCGGTCTTCGGCCTGTTCTGGCCGCTGGTCGACACGATGACCACGGTCCGGCACGTCGTGGTCATGGAGGACGGCGGCGACGCCGAGCTGCCCGACGACCCGCGGATCAGCGACTACGAGACCCTGCTGGCCGCCGCGTCCCCGGTCGACTTCGACGTCCGGGACGAGAACCTGGCCGCCTCGATGTGCTACACGTCGGGCACCACCGGCAACCCGAAGGGCGTCGTCTACTCGCACCGCTCGACGGTGCTGCACACGATGGCCGCGCTCTCCCCGAACGCGTTCGGGCTCAGCGTCCGCGACGTCGCCATGCCGGTCGTCCCGATGTTCCACGCCAACGCCTGGGGCATCGCGCAGGCCGCGCCGGCCGCGGGCGCCGCGCTGGTCTTCCCCGGCCCGATGATGCAGCCCGAGGCGCTGGCGAACCTGATCGTCGACGAGGGCGTCACCTTCACCGCCGGCGTCCCGACCATCTGGCAGGGCGTGCTGCCCTTCCTCGCCGGCAAGGAGCACCAGCTGCGCGAGATCGGCTGCGGCGGCTCCGCGGTGCCCAAGGCGCTGAGCGAGGCCTACCGCGAGCAGGTCGGGCTGCCGATCCTGCAGGCCTGGGGCATGACCGAGACCTCGCCGGTGGCGTCCTCCGGCGTGCTGCCCAGGCGCCT
This sequence comes from Blastococcus sp. TML/C7B, assembly GCF_016612845.1. Taxonomy (NCBI): domain Bacteria; kingdom Bacillati; phylum Actinomycetota; class Actinomycetes; order Geodermatophilales; family Geodermatophilaceae; genus Blastococcus; species Blastococcus sp. TML/C7B. The sequence continues at coordinate 856,487 of NZ_JAEOAA010000001.1, forward strand.
CCAGGACGCCGACGACGAGACCAAGGCCAACGTCCGCGCCCGCGCCGGCATCCCGCTGTTCGGCGTCGAGGCCCGCATCGTCGACGCCGACACCCTCGAGCCGCAGCCCTGGGACGACACCGCCACCGGCGAGCTGCAGGTCCGGGGCAACTGGTGCGCGAAGGAGTACTACAACCCCGACGCCGGCGTGGAGCTCTCCACCGCCGACGGCTGGATGAAGACCGGCGACGTCGCCGCGATGAGCGCCGACGGCTCGATCCGCATCGCCGACCGCACCAAGGACCTGATCAAGTCCGGCGGCGAGTGGATCAGCTCGGTCGACCTCGAGAACGCGATCATGAGCCACCCGAAGGTCGCCGAGGCCGCCGTCGTCGGCGTCCCGCACCCGAAGTGGGACGAGCGCCCGCTGGCCTGCGTCGTCCTCAAGCAGGGCGAGACGGCGACCGAGGAGGAGATCCTCGAGCACCTCAAGCCGCTGGTCGCCAAGTGGTGGCTGCCCGACGCCGTCGAGTTCATCGACGAGGTGCCCAAGACCAGCGTCGGCAAGTTCTCGAAGAAGGACCTGCGCGCGAAGTTCGCCGAGTACGAGCTGAAGGCCTGACCCCGGTTGATCATCGCCTGCGCGCCCGCGCCGGCGGCGCGTCACCCCATGTCGGGAGCACGCAGGCGATGATCAACTGACGGGTGGCCACTGCCGGTAGCCTCGGCGCCATGCAGCTGCTGTGCCCGAAGTGCCACAACGTCATGGCGCAGTACGAGCGCAACCGCGTGCTGGTCGACCAGTGCACCGAGTGCAAGGGCCTGTTCCTCGACCGCGGTGAGCTGGAGAACCTGATCGCGGCCGAGCGCGCCTACCTCGACGCCGAGGAGGGCCGCCCGGTCGCGCCCCCGCAGGCCGCCCCGCCGCCGGTGCGCGACCCGTACGACCGGGACCCCCGGTACTACGGCGAGCACCGCTACGACGAGCGCTACTACGGCCGCGGCTACGACGAGAAGTACGCGAAGAAGAAGCGCCGCAAGAGCATCCTCGAGGAGCTCCTGGACTTCTGAGCCGCGGCGGTCAGCGGACGAAGGGCTCCTCGCCGGTCTCGCTCACCATGGGCTTGCCGGCCGCCTGCCACTCGCCCATGCCGCCGGCGACGTTGACGGCGTCGTAGCCGTTCTGGTTCAGCCACGCGGCGACCCGCGCCGAGCGGCCGCCGCCGCGGCAGGTGACGTAGAGCGGGTCGCCCTCGGGCAGGTCGTCGAGCCGGCCGGGCACCTGGCCCATGGGGATGTGCGTCGCGCCCTCGATGTGGCCGTGCACCCACTCGTCGTCCTCACGGACGTCGAGGACCACGGCGTCCTCGGGCAGCTCGCTGACGGACACGGTCGGAACCTGCTGCGGCATCACGCCCTCCATCGTGGCACGGGCCGGCGCGCGGCCGCGGGCTGCGAGGATGGCCGCGATGACCGCCGCCCCCTCCCCCGTGCGGGAACCCGCCTGGTCGCTGCCCCGGTCCGCCGTCGGCCTGTGGCTGACCGAGAGCCTGATCACCGCGGCCGTCACCGTGGCGGTGGTGGTCGCGCTGCTGGTGTGGGTCCCCGACGACCTGGGCGGTCCGGAGCCGTTCCTGCGCTGGGCGGTGCCGATCGTGACGGCCCTCGACGTCCTGGTCGTCGTCGGGATCCGCCCCTGGTTCAAGCACCGCACCTACCGCTGGGAGGTGACCGCGGAGGCCGTGCACACCCGCACCGGCTGGCTGAGCCGGACCTGGACGCTGGTGCCGGTCTCCCGCATCCAGACCGTCGACGTCACCCGCGGGCTGCTGCAGCAGGTGTTCGGGCTGGCCAGCGTCGCGGTCTACACCGCCTCCAGCCAGGGCACGGTGCGCATCTGGCACCTCGAGCACGGGATGGCCCAGCGGGTCGCCGAGGACCTCACCGCCCGGGCCGAGCGCACCCGGGACGCCGCCACGTGACCGACCCGGCGCCGGCACCGCCCGCGCCCGCCGCGACGGCCCGCCGCACGTCGCCGCGGGTCGTCCTGGTGCACACCCTCACCTTCCGCCAGGCGCGGCGGCTGCTCCCCTACGCCATCCCCGCGCTGGCCGCGATCGGCCTGGGCGGCGGCCGGTGGACCGTCGCCGGGCTCGTCGTCGGCGTCACCCTCGTGTCCCTGGTGACGGCGGCGCTGTCCTGGTGGCGGTTCAGCTACCTGGTCGGGCCGGGCGCCGTCGTCGTCACCCGGGGGCTGGTGCAGCGCTCGGTGCGCGCCGTGCCCACCGACCGGATCCGCGGGGTCGAGGTCGAGGCGCCGCCGGTGCACCGCCTGCTCGGGCTGGTCCGGGTGCGCATCGACGCCGCCGCCGGCGGCACCGGCAGCTCCGAGGAGGAGCTGCTGGTCGACGGGCTGCCCCCGGCCGAGGGCGACCGGCTGCGGACGGCGGTGCTCACCCGGCGCGCGCGGGCGGCCGCCGGGCCGGAGGACGACGACGCGACCGCGCCCCCGGAGCCGGCCGAGGAGGAGTTCGCCCGCTTCGACAACCGCTGGCTGCTGTACGCGCCGCTGGTCGGGGGCTACCTCGCCGTGCCGCTGGCCGCGGTGGGCGCGCTGTCCCGGGTCGTCGACGAGCTGCCCGCCGGCACGCTGCCCGACGTGGACGGGCCGGCGCTGGACTCGGTCGGGGCGGCCGCGGTGGTCGCCCTCGTCGCGCTGCTGCTGCTCGCGGTCGGGGCGGTGGTCGGCGCCGCGGTGGTCAACTGGGGCTTCCGCCTGGTGCGCCGCGGCGACTCGCTGGTCGCGGTGCGCGGCCTGCTCACCCGCCGGCACACCGAGCTGGAGATCGACCGGATCCGCGGCGTGGCCGTCGCCGACGGCGCCGGGATGCGGCTGGCCCGCGCGGCACGGGTGAACGCGCTGGTCACGGGCCTGGGTGACGCCCAGCGTCGCGGCCAGCTGCTGCCGCTGGGTCCGCGCGCCGAGGCCGAGGCGCTGGCCCGCCGGCTGGTGCCCGACCCCGGCCCGCTGACCGCCCACCCGGCCGCGGCCCGGCGACGCCGGATCACGCGCGCGCTCACCGGCGGGCTGCTGGTCACCGCCGCCGGGGCGGTGCTGACGGCGACCTCCGGATGGTGGCCGCTGCTCGTCGTCGGCGTCGTCCTCACCGCGCTGGGCGTGCCGCTGGGGCTGGGGCGCTACGCCTCGCTCGGGCACGCGACCGGGCCGAGCTCCTTCGCCGTCCGGGTCGGGTGGCTGGTGCGCGAGCGCGCCGTCCTGGAGCGGCGGGCCGTCGTCGGCTGGCAGGTGAAGCAGTCGTGGTTCCAGCGGCGGGCCGGGCTGGCCTCCGTCGTCGCCTGCGTGGGTGCCGGCCGGGGCGGCTACATCGCACTCGACATGGCCGCCGACGAGGTCGCGGACTTCGCCGTCGCCGCTTCCGAGCCCTGGGCCGAGCAGCTCCTGCCCGCACCTCCCGCTCGTTGATCATCGTCATGTGGCTGCCAGCCACGCCGTGCGCGCGGGCCGGATGACGATGATCAACGAGGCAGGCGATCGGAGCGGATGCGCGCCGGCGTCCTCCCTCACCGCCGAGCGTCCTCCCTCACGGTGTGCGGTGAGGGAGGACGCTCGACGATCAGGTCACCTGATCCCAGCGGGATGCCGGGGTCAGTGCTGGACGGCCTTCTCCGCGCCGATGCCGGTGAACGCCCGCACCTCGAGCTCGGCGTTCTTCAGCTCGTCCGGGCGCTCCTTGGAGAGCCTGGACCCGAGCCAGCCGAGGAAGAACGACAGCGGGATCGAGACCAGGCCGGGGTTGTTGAGCGGGAACCAGGAGAAGTCGACGTCCTGGATGAGCGAGGTGCTCTTCCCGGTCAGCTCGTTCACCGGCGCCCCGGAGACCACCGGCGAGAAGATGATCAGGCCGATGCAGGCGATCAGCCCGCCGTAGATCGACCACAGCGCGCCCTGGGTGGTGAAGTCCTTCCAGAACAGCGTGTAGAGGATCGTCGGCAGGTTCGCCGAGGCGGCGACGGCGAAGGCCAGCGCCACCAGGAAGGCGATGTTGATGCCGGCCTGCAGCGCGAGGATGCCCAGCCCGATCGCCACCGCCCCGATGACGACGGCGGTGATACGGGCGACCCGCACCTCCCCGTTGGGCGGCACCTTGCCCCGCTTGATCACCGACGCGTAGACGTCGTGCGCGAACGAGGCCGAGGCGGTGATCGTCAGGCCCGCGACCACGGCGAGGATCGTGGCGAAGGCGACGCCGGCGATGATGCCGAGCAGCACCGTGCCGCCGAGCTCGAAGGCCAGCAGCGGCGCGGCCGAGTTCACCGCACCGGGTGCGGCGAGGATCTCCGCGGGGCCGACCAGCGCACCGGCGCCGTAGCCGATGACCAGGCTGAACAGGTAGAAGATGCCGATCAGCCAGATGGCCCACACGACCGAGCGTCGGGCGTCCTTGGCGGTGGGAACCGTGTAGAAGCGCATCAGCACGTGCGGCAGGCCCGCCGTGCCCAGCACCAGCGCCAGGCCCAGCGAGACGAAGTCCAGCTTCGAGGTGTCGGTCAGGCCGTACTGGGCCCCGGGCGCGAGCACGTCGCGGCCCTCGACGGCGAGGTCCTGCGCCCCGCCCAGCAGCGAGGAGAGGTTGAAGCCGTACTCGGCCAGCACCCACACGGTCATCACGAACGCGCCGGCGATCAGCAGCGTCGCCTTGATCATCTGCACGTACGTGGTCCCGCGCATGCCGCCGACCAGCACGTAGAAGATCATCAGCGCGCCGACGAGCGTCACGACGAGGGCCTCCGCGGCGTCACCGCTCACCCCCAGCAGCAGCGCCACCAGGCCGCCGGCGCCGGCCATCTGCGCCAGCAGGTAGAACAGCGACACCGCCAGGGTCGAGATGGCCGCCGCCATCCGCACCGGGCGCTCCCGCATCCGGAAGGCCAGGACGTCGGCCATGGTGAAGCGGGCCGTGTTGCGCATCAGCTCGGCGACCAGCAGCAGCGCCACGAGCCACGCCACCAGGAAGCCGATCGAGTACAGGAAGCCGTCGTAGCCGTAGACGGCGATCGCGCCCGCGATGCCCAGGAACGACGCGGCCGACAGGTAGTCACCGGCGATCGCCAGGCCGTTCTGGGTGCCGCTGATGTTGCGGCCGGCCGCGTAGTAGTCCGCGGCGCTCTTGTTGGTGCGGCTGGCACGGAACGTGATGAACAGCGTGACCAGCACGAACGCGCCGAAGATCGAGATGTTGACGGCCGGTTCGCCGATCGTGCTCTCGGCGGCGAGGAGGTCAGACACGGGTCGCCCCCCGGGTGTCGCCGGCGCCGGTCGCGTAGTCGTGCCGCTCGAGCCGCTCGCGCATCTCGTCGGCGATCGGGTCGGTGTTCCGGTTGGCGTGCGACACGTACAGGTGCGTGATCGCGAACGTGGTCACGAACTGGGCCAGGCCCAGCAGGACGCCCAGGTTCACGTTGCCGAAGACCTCGGTGGCCATGAAGTCCGGCGCGTACGTGGAGAGCAGGACGTAGAGCAGGTACCAGGCGAAGAACGCGAACGTCATGGGGAAGGCGAACCGCCGGAACCTGCGCTTCAGCTCGGCGAACTCGGGTGAGTTCTGCGCTTGCAGGTACTCCTCGGGCGTCAGCTGACGCCGTTCCGCGGGTTCGGTCACGGGGCGACCTCCAGGTCAGCGTGGGCGGGCGGTACACCCGGCAGGTGTGAGCCCCGTCACGGTAGGAGCGCGAGCCCCCGTCCGCGGACCGGAACCGCGCCGCTGCGCCGAGCGGTCACCGGCGCTCGCCGACCGGCAGGTCCGGCGGGACGAGCGGTCACCGCCGCGAGCGCGGCTCAGCGGGGCGGGGTGCCCCGGTCGAGCTGCACGGACTCGGGGGTGTGCAGCCGCACCATCGTGCGGGCGGCGTGCGGCGGCACCCGGCGGGGCGTGGCCAGCGACGCGGTCACCATCGTGAGGAAGGCCAGCGGGACGGTCCACGCCGCCGGCTGCGACAGCAGCGCACCACCCCAGCCCTCCGGGCCGACGCCGAGCAGCGTGGCCAGCACCGCCCCGCCCGCGCACCCACCGCCGACGAGCATCCCGGCGATCGCGCCGAGGTCGGTGAGCCGGCGCCACCAGATGCCCAGCACGAGCAGCGGGCACAGCGTGGAGGCCGCGAAGGCGAACGCCAGGCCGACCGCCTGCGCGACGCCGACCCCCTCGGTCACCAAGGCCAGGCCCAGCGGCACGAGGACGGCGACGACGGCGCCGGCCTGGAAGGCGCGCACCCCGCCGAACCGGCGGCCCATCACGTCCTGGCTGATCACGCCGGCCACCGCGACGGTCAGCCCGGAGGACGTCGAGAGGAACGCGGCGAACGCCCCCGCCGTCGTCAGGGCCGACAGCAGCTCGCCCGCCGTCCCGGCCAGCATCCGGGACGGCAGCTCGAGCACCACCGACTCCGCCCGCCCGGTGGCGACGAGGTCCGGCGCGTAGAGCCGGCCCAGGCCGCCGTACACCGGCGGGAGGAGGTAGAAGAGGCCGAGCAGCGCCAGCACGAACAGCGTCGTCCGGCGGGCCGCCGCCCCGTCCGGGTTCGTGTAGAAGCGGACGACGACGTGCGGCAGGCCCATCGTGCCGAGGAACGTGGCGATGATGATCGAGTAGGTCGTGTAGACCTCGTGCTCGCCGCCGGCCAGCGGCGACACCCACGAGTCGCCCGGGCGGGCGGGATCCACCACGTCGACCGACGCCGGCGAGACCGCGCCGTCGCCGAGCCAGATCGCGGCCATGAACAGCAGCGGGAACAGCAGCGCGGTCAGCTTGAGCCAGTACTGGAAGGCCTGGACGAAGGTGATGCTGCGCATCCCGCCGAACAGCACGTTGACCAGGACGACGGTGGCGACCAGCACCCCACCCAGCCACGGCCCCGTGCCCGTGGTCGAGGCCAGCGCGAGCCCGGCGCCCTGGAACTGCGGCATCAGGTACAGCCAGCCGATCGCCACGACCAGCAGCGCGGAGAGCCGGCGCACCCCGCGCGACTCCAGCCGGCTCTCTGCGAAGTCGGGCAGCGTGTACGCCCCGGAGCGGCGCAGCGGGGCCGCGACCAGCACGAGCAGCACGAGGTAGCCCGCCGTCCAGCCGACCGGGTACCAGAGCATCTCGGTGCCGAAGGCGAGCACCAGGCCCGCGACGCCGAGGAAGGAGGCCGCCGACAGGTACTCCCCGCCGATCGCCGAGGCGTTGAGCCCCGGCCGCACCGTGCGGGAGGCCACGAAGAAGTCGCTGGTGGTCCGCGAGAACCGCCAGCCGTAGGCGCCGACGGCCAGGGTGACGACGACGACCGCCGTCACGCTGACGACGCTGAAGCCCGCGGTGCTCATCCGCGCTCGGCGCCGCGACCCGCCGGCCGGGTCACGAGCGGTCCAGCACGTCGGTGAACGCCCGCTCGTTGCGCTCGGCGGCGCGGACGTAGAGCCAGCCCACCAGCAGCAGGAACGGGTAGGCGGCGAAGGCCAGCAGGAACCACGGCAGCGGCACGGCCAGCACCTCGACGTCGGAGAGGTCGGGGACCAGCCAGAACAGCAGCGGGATGCCGCCGACGAAGACCGCGAGGGCGGTGAGCGCGAGCAGCGCCAGCCGCAGCTGGGAGCGCACCAGCGAGGACATGTAGACCTCGCCGAGCCGGGTCTGGGCGTCGATCTCGCGGGCCGGCGGCACCCGCTGCGCGCGGGCGGCGCTGGTGCGCGGGCTGGTGACCCGCACGCGGCGGGCGGTCTCCGACACCGGTCACCCCCTGCCCGCGGTGCCGGGGCGGGCGCGGCGCACCAGCAGGTCGCGCAGCTCCCGGGTGTGCCGCCGGCTCACGCCCAGGTGCGTGCCGCCGACGACGACGGTGCACCGCCCGCCGTCCATCCGGACCTCCTGCACGTGCTGGAGCGCCACCAGCAGCGAGCGGTGGATGCGGACGAAGCCGGCGTCCTTCCACTCCTCCTCCAGGGTGGTCAGCGGCACCCGCACCAGGTGGCTGCCCGCGGCGGTGTGCAGCCGGGCGTAGTCGCCCTGCGCCTCGACGTAGCCGACGCTGGACCGGGGCACGAAGCGGGTCACCCCGCCGAGCTCGACGGCGATGTCGTCGTCCGCCACCGGGGGGACGCCGGCCCGCGCGCCCACGACCCGGCGGACCGCCTCGCCGAGCCGGGCCTCGCGCACCGGCTTGAGCACGTAGTCGACCGCCCCGAGCTCGAAGGCGTCGACGGCGGAGTCGTCGTGGGCGGTCACGAAGACCACCGGCGGCGGCGTCCGGAACCGGGAGAGCACCCGCGCCAGGTCGACGCCGCTGAGCCCGGGCATCCGGATGTCGAGGAAGACGGCGTCCACCCCGCGCTCCTGCAGCAGCCGCAGCGCCTCGGTCGCCGAGTCGCAGGTCAGCACGGCCTCGATCCGCTCGTCCCGCTCGAGCAGCCAGCGCAGCTCCTCCAACGCCGGTCGCTCGTCGTCCACCACCAGGACGGTCAGCCGCTCGCTCACGGGTGCACCCCCGGCGCGAACTTCGGCACCCGCACGCTCACCTTCGTCCCCACCCCCGGCGCGGTCTCGACGACGAGGCCGTAGTCGTCGCCGAACGCGGTGCGCAGCCGCGCGTCGACGTTGCCCAGGCCCACCGAGTCCACCGACACGTCACCGGCGAGCGCGCGGCGGACCTTCTCCGGATCCTCCCCGACGCCGTCGTCCTCCACCGAGATCAGGCACTCCCCGCCCCGGTCGGTGGCGATGATCGTGACGGTGCCGGTACCCGGCTTGTGCTCCAGCCCGTGCCGCACGGCGTTCTCCACCAGCGGCTGCAGGCACAGGAACGGCACCGCGACGGGCAGCACCTCCTGCGCCACCCGCAGCGTCACCTGCAGCCGATCGCCGAACCGCGCCTTCTCCAGCACCAGGTAACGCTCGATCGAGCGCAGCTCCTCGGCCAGCGTCGTGTACTCGCCGTGCCGGCTGAACGAGTAGCGGGTGAAGTCGGCGAACTCCAGCAGCAGCTCGCGGGCCTGCTCCGGGTCGGTGCGCACGAACGAGGCGATCGCGGTCAGCGAGTTGTAGATGAAGTGCGGGCTGATCTGCGCCCGCAGCGCCCGCACCTCGGCCTCCATGAGCCGGGTGCGGGAGGCGTCGAGCTCGGCGAGCTCCAGGTTCCCCGACACCCAGTGCGCCACCTCGGCCACCGCGCGGACCAGCCCCGCCGACGCCGAGGGGGTGAAGGCCTGCAGCGTGCCGACCACCCGGTCCTCGACCACCAGCGGGCTGACCACCACCTGCCGCAGCCCGCACCCGGGGTCGTCGCACGGGAAGTCGGCCCGGTCGCGGACCACCGTGCCCCCGGACTCGAGGACGGCGGCCGCCAGCGCGGCGGTGTCCCGCTCGTGGTGCCCGGAGCGGCCGTCCCAGGCCAGCGTCGCCACCGTGTCGGTGAGCGCGACCGCCGGCACCCCGAGCAGATCGCGCAGGTGCCGGCTCGCGCGCTCCGCCGACCCGCTGGTCAGGCCCTGGCGCAGCTCCGGCGCGGTGAGCGAGGCCGAGTGGAGGGTCCGGAACGTGGCGTGCTCGGCCTCGGTCCCGAGGTGGCCGCGGCGCAACCAGCGCAGTGCATCCCGCATGGCAGTCGGGGCGGTGCCCCAGCCTCCCTCCGCGAGCCGTGCCCGGCTGCTCCTGCCGGACCACGGACACGCGACCGTAGATCGTGAGAGCTGGCTCACACCAGCTCCTCGGTCGGCGGTTCCCCGGAACGTGCGCACCACGCCGCACGGGCGTAACCGCCGGGAAACCGGCCCCTGCTGCACTGCGGCATGCGTACGAGCGGAGAGAGCGCGGCCGGCTGGTTCCCGGTCGCCCGCGCCGACGAGGTGGGGACGACGCCGCTGCCGGTGAGCGCCGGGGGCCGGGCCTGGGTCGTCGTGCGGCTGCGCCACGGCGGGGAGGTGAGCGCGTTCCCCGCCCGGTGCCCGCACCGGCTGGTCCCGCTGGCGACGGCGGCGGTCGTCGACGGGCGGCTGCAGTGCGCGGCGCACGGCTGGCGGTTCGACGGCGAGGGCCGCTGCGCGGAGATCCCGTCGCTCGGGGCGGGGGGCACGCCGCCACCCCGGGCCGACCTCGCGGGCCCGTGGGCCGTGGAGGAGCGGGCCGGCTGGGTGTGGCTCGCCCCCGACCGGACGGCGCACCGCGCACCGGCCCGGCCCGGAGGCGTGCCCGCCGTCGAGCCGCGGCGCGAGCCGCCCGCCCCGGTGGGCCCGGTGTTCGGGAACCTCGACCCCTCGCTGGAGCACGCCTGGCACCCGGTGGCGCTGTCGACCGAGCTGCGCGACGGCGGCTGGCTGCAGGTCCGCCTCCTCGGCCGCACCTGGACGCTCTCCCGCCGAGCCGACCGGCTGGCCGCCGAGCCCCCGGCGGCCGGCGTCCGCGAGCGGCTCGGGCTGCTCTGGCTGGCACCGGCCGAGCCGCACGACGTCCCGCTCGAGGTGCCCGAGGCCGGCGACCGGTCCTTCGTGGCCGGGTGGCTGCCGCCCCTGCGCTCCCCCGGGCCGGCCGGGCCGCTCGCCGACACGTTCCTCGACGCGACGCACGGGCCGTTCGTGCACCCCTCGACCCTGGCCGCGCTGCCGGAGACAGGCCCGTACGAGCTGGTCCGCGAGCCCGGCGGCTTCCGCAGCGTGCAGGAGCAGGAGGTGGACAACCCGGTCGACCCGGGCGTCGCGACCGGCGAGCGCCCGCTGCGTCAGCGCCGGCGCACGACCTACGTGCACCGTGCGCCGTTCCAGCTGCGGCTCCGGCAGGAGTTCCTCGACTCGGGGGCGACGACGACCCTGCTCTACCTGCTCCAGCCCGAGGACGCCGACTCCACCCGGATCTACGTCCGGCTCATGCTCGCGGCCGGCCCGGGGCAGCGGTTGCCCGCGCCGGCCACCGTCGTCGAGCAGGTGGCACTGCAGCAGCAGGTGCTGGAGGAGGACATCCGCTCCCAGGCGGCCCTGCTGCTGCCCGGGCTGCCGCTGGACCCGCGCGACGAGGTGCACGTACCCGCCGACGCGCGCGGCGTCGCGTTGCGGCAGGCGCTCTGCGACTTCCTGGTCGCGGGCCGGCGGGGCCGGCTGGCCGCCTGATCAGTCGGCGGGCAGCAGCGCGCCGCACTCGGCGCAGCGCGTCGGCGGGTCCTCCTCGGCCAGCCGGCCGCACTCGGGGCACACCCGGCGCAGCCAGCAGGCCGGGTCGCCGCCCTCGTCGTCCGGTCCGGTCATGCGCGCTCCTGACGATCCCGTTGCGGTCCGGTGACACCGCAGTCGTCCCGTGCGCGCCCGGGTACCCCTCCCTCGCCCGTTCCAGACGAGAGGAAGTGCTCCATGCCAGCGCACACCCGCGCCGCGGCCGCGCTGCTCGCGGTCGGCCTGCCGCTGACCGCCTGCAGCGAGGCCACCCCGCTCGACGTCCCCGGCGAGGAGGTGCGCGGTGGCGCCGTCGGTCCCGACGCCGACGTCACCGACGACCTCGGACTGCGCCAGGTGCAGCTCGCGTGGCCGGCCGACGGTGTCTACACGCCCGGGGAGGACGCCGAGCTGTACCTGGCCGTCACCAACACCGGCAACCGCCCGGCGGAGCTGGTCGAGGTCCGGGGACCGGACTTCGACGACGCCGAGCTCCCGGGCGACGGCACGCTCACCGTCGACCAGCAGGACACGGTGTACGTCGGCGCCGAGGGCGCGCCGTCGATCGTCCTCGAGGACCTCGACCGCTCGCTGCGCTCGTCGCAGTCGATCCCGGTCACCTTCGTGTTCGAGGACGCCGGCACGGTGACCGTCGACGTGATGGTGGCCGCCGAGGGCCAGGAGGTCCGGCCGTTCGACTTCGCCGACCCCGCCGAGGACCCCACCTGATCAGACCAGGGGTGGAGACACTGTTCCCTCCTGAGGACGACGAGACCGCTCCCGGCGCTGCCTAGGCTCGACGCCGTGGAGAACCCCCTCGACCGCCCGGGCGACCGGGTGCGCCGGCACCCGTTCGCGGTCGACGCGGCGTTCGCGGGCGCGGTGTGGTTCTTCGCCGTCCTGCTGCCGGTGGACGCCTACTGGCAGTCGCGGGGCACGGCCCTCCTCGTCGGCACCTTCCTGGTGGTCCCGCTCGCCTGGCGCCGCCGCGCCCCGGTCGCGGCCGGCGCGGCCGTGGTGGCCGTCGGGCTGCTGGAGCTGGTGCTCTCCCCGGACTTCCTGGCCGCCAACGTCGCGGTGCTGATGATGATCTACGCGCTGGCCGCCTACGCGCCGCGCTGGGCCGCCTCGGCCGGGATCGGTGCCGGACTCGTGGGGGCCCTGCTCGCCTCCCTGCGGTACTGGAACTACGACATGACGACGTCGTTCGTCCCCGTGGCACTGGCGATCGGGGTCTCCGTCGTCGCCGCGTGGGCGCTGGGCAACCTGCGGCGGGCCCGGCTGGAGCAGGTGGCCGCCCTCGAGGAGCGGGCGCAGCTGCTCGAGCTGGAGCGGGACCAGGAGATGCGGCTGGCCGCCACCACCGAGCGGGCGCGGATCGCCCGAGAGCTGCACGACGTCGTCGCCCACTCGCTGTCGGTGGTCATCGCCCAGGCCGACGGCGGTCGCTACGCGGGACGGACCGATCCGTCCGCCGCCACCGACGCCCTGGAGGCGATCGCCGCCACCGGCCGCCAGGCGCTCACCGACATGCGCTCGCTGCTCGGCGTGCTGCGCGAGGGCGGCGGCGAGGAGTACGCCCCGCAGCCCGACGTCGCCGCCATCCCCGCCCTGGTCGAGGACGTGCGGGCCAGCGGCCTGGACGTCGACCTGATCGTGGAGGGCGAGCCGCAGCCGCTGCCGGCCGGCCCGCAGCTGGCGGCCTACCGGATCGTCCAGGAGTCCCTGACCAACGTGCTCAAGCACGCCGGCCCCGCGTCGCGGGCGTGGGTGCGGCTGCAGTGGCGGCCCGACGCGCTCGAGCTCTCCGTGCTGGACGACGGCCGGGGCGCGTCGGCGGCGATGGTGTCCTCCGACGGCGACGGGCCAGGGGCTGCGCGGCATGGCGGAGCGCGCCCGGCTGCACCGCGGGCGGCTCGAGGCCGGGCCGCGGCACGGCGGCGGGTTCGGCGTGCACGCCGCGCTGCCCTACGGTGCGGGGCGATGAGCGCACCGATCCGGGTCGTCGTCGTCGACGACCAGCAGATGGTCCGCGCCGGCTTCCGCATGGTCATCGACAGCCAGCCCGACCTCACCGTGGTCGGCGAGGCCGGCGACGGCGGCAGCGCGGTCCGGCTGCTCCGGGAGACCGCGGCCGACGTCGTCCTCATGGACATCCGCATGCCCGGCACCGACGGCATCGAGGCGACCCGGCAGGTCACCGCGCTGCCCGAGGGGCCGCGGGTCGTCGTCCTCACCACGTTCGACCTCGACGAGTACGTCGTCGCCGCGATCGGCGCCGGGGCCAGCGGCTTCCTGCTCAAGGACGCCCCGCCCGAGGAGATGCTCGCGGCGGTGCGCACCGTGCACGCCGGCGACTCGGTGATCGCGGCGTCCTCCACCCGGCGGCTGCTGCAGCACGTCGCGCCGATGCTGCGCGGCGCCCCGGCGTCCGCGCCGGGCGGGGGCGACGCCGCCGCCCTGGCCGAGCTCACCCCGCGCGAGCGGGAGGTGCTGGTGCAGATGGCGCTGGGTGCCTCCAACACCGAGATCGCGCAGACCTTCGTGGTCAGCGAGGCGACGGTCAAGACCCACGTCGGGCGGGTGCTGCACAAGACCGGCTCCCGCGACCGCGTGCAGGCCGTCGTCCTCGCCTACCGGACCGGCCTCGTGCAGCCGGCCGACCTCCTCCGCGACGCCTGACGCGCTCCCCCTCTCCGCTTCCGGTACCGGAAGTCCCGGGCTCCGCCCTGGGGATGACGGCGGGGTCCGCCCTGGGGAGCACCGGGGGCGACCGGGAGATGGCCCTGCGCTCCGACGCGGGGGGACGGCGCGGCGCGGGAGCGTGATCACCGTTGCCGCATCCCCCGCACCGGAGGTCCGAAGTGTCCGTTCCCGTCATGACCGTTCCCGGCGAGCCGCGCTCGGCCGGCACGAGCGCCGCCGTCCGCGCCACCGGGCTGCGCAAGACCTACGGCAGCGGCGAGACGGCGGTGCACGCGCTCGCGGGCGTCGACGTCGCCTTCGCCGCGGGTGAGTTCACCGCGATCATGGGGCCGTCGGGCTCGGGCAAGTCCACGCTCATGCACTGCCTGGCGGGTCTGGACACCGCCACCACCGGCGAGGTGTGGCTCGGCGACACCGCGCTGACCAGCCTGCGCGACGACCAGCTGACCACGCTGCGCCGCAAGCGGATCGGCTTCGTCTTCCAGGCGTTCAACCTGCTGCCGGTGCTCGACGCCCGCGAGAACATCGTGCTGCCCATGCAGCTGGGCGGGCTGCGGCCCGACCCGGCGTGGTTCGACGCCGTCATCGCCCGGCTCGGGCTGCGCGAGCGCCTGGGCCACCGCCCGCACGAGCTCTCCGGCGGCCAGCAGCAGCGGGTCGCACATCGCGCGGGCGCTGCTGCCCCGGCCCGACGTCGTCTTCGCCGACGAGCCCACCGGCAACCTGGACTCCCGCTCGGGCGCGGAGGTGCTCGGCCTGCTGCGCTCCAGCGTCAAGGAGACCGGCCAGACCGTCGTCATGGTCACCCACGACCCGTCCGCGGCCGCCTACGCCGACCGCGCGGTCCTCCTCGCCGACGGCCGGCTGGCCGGCGACCTCGCGGACCCCACCGCCGAGTCGGTGCTCGACGCGCTGCGCGGGCTGGGGGCCTGACCCCGATGCGCTCCGTCGTCCTCGCCCAGCTGCGCACCCACGCGGCCCGGCTGATCGCCTCCACGCTCGCCGTCGTCATCGCCGTCGGCTTCGTCGTGGCCACCCTGGTCCTCAACGAGACCTCCCGCAGCACCGTCCTGGACAGCGTCGGCGCCCGGTACGTCGACGCCGCCGCCGTCGTCAGCACGACCTGGGACCGGCCCTTCACCGACGACGACGTCGCAGCGGTCGCCGCGCTCGCCCCGGTCGGCGCCGTCGCCCCGAGCTACGAGGTAGGCGTCCAGGCCGCCCTCCCGGGGCGTCCGGGCGCCCAGTACGTGTCCGTGGAGTCCATCGCCGACGCGCCGCAGCTGCGCTGGCAGGAGCTGAGCGCCGGCCGGCTGCCCGCGGGCGACGGCGAGATCGCCGTCAGCGAGCGCGCCCGCGCCGAGGTCGGCGACGTCGTGTCCGTCTCCACGTACGACGGGGACGGCGAGCCGTCCGAGTCGGAGGCCACCGTCACCGGCATCGTCGACCTGCGGGGCGACCCCGAGGCCGGGCTCTACGCCCGGGGGTTCGTCACCGAGGAGCAGGCGCGCGCGTGGGGTGCGACCGACGTGATCGTCCTGCGCGTCGCCGCCGGCCCGGGCTTCTCCGCCGACCAGGTCTTCGACGAGGTCGCGACCGCCGCCCCCGACGGCACCGTCGTACGTACCGGGGAGGAGCAGGCCGAGAAGGCCGCCGCCGACCTGATGGGCAGCTCCACCGCGCTGGCCGCCGTGCTGCTCGTGTTCGGCACCGTCGCCGTGGTGGTCGCCGGGCTGGTCATCGCCAACACCTTCGCCGTGCTGCTCGCCCAGCGGACCCGTGAGCTGGCGCTGCTGCGCTGCGTCGGCGCCACGGCCCGCCAGGTCCGCCGCAGCGTGCTGGGCGAGGCGCTGGCCACCGGGCTGGTGTCCTCGGTCGTCGGCGTCGTCCTGGGCATCGGGCTGGCCGCGGGGGTCTCCGCGCTGGTCGGCAGCAACTCGGCCATCCCGCTGTCCGGCGTGGCCGTGCCCCTCTACGCGGTGCTGACCGGGACCGGCGTCGGCACCGTCGTCACCGTGCTCGCCGCGCTCGCCCCGGCGCGCGCCGCGACGAAGGTCGCGCCACTGGCCGCGCTGCGCCCGGTCGACGCCGCGCCGCTGCGCTCCCGCCCGGGCCTGCTGCGGCTGATCGCGGGCCTGCTGCTGCTGGTCCCCGGCGCCGGGCTGCTGGCCGCCGGCGTGCTCACCGCGTCGGTGCTGGTCGCGCTGCCCGGCGGGGTGCTCAGCTTCCTCGGCGTCGTGCTGCTCGCCCAGCGCGCCGTTCCGCCGGTCGTCGCGGCCGCGGGCCGGCTGGCCGGCCGGTTCGGCGGCGTGCCCGCCCGGCTGGCCGCGGGGAACGCCACCCGCAACCCCCGTCGGACGGCGGCGACGGCCACCGCGCTGCTCATCGGCGTGACGCTGACCAGCGCGTTCGTCGTCGGCGCGGCGTCGACCAAGGCCACCGCGCAGGAGGCCCTGGACGCCGAGTTCCCCACCGACGTCGTCGTGCAGAGCTACGACGCGGAACTGGAGCCGTCGGTGGCCCGCGCGCTCGCCGACCTCGACGGCGTGGACCGCGCCGCCACGGTCATCGGTGGCAGCGTCACGGGGCCCGACGGCGAGGAGGTGTTCGTGCAGGGGGTCGACCCGGCCGAGGCCACCACGGTGCTGCGGTCCACCGACAAGGTGGACCTGCCCTCGACCGGCGTCGCGGTGCTGCCGGAGTGGGCGTCCGACGCCTGGACGGTGCAGGACGGCGCGCCGGTCACCTTCGAGGTCGACGGCGCGAAGGTCACCCTGCAGGCGCAGCTCACGACGCTCGACCAGCCGCTGCTCCTGGAGGCCGACGCGCTGCGCTCGCTGGTCCCGGACGCCGGCACCGCCGAGCTGTGGCTGCTGCTGGACGCCGCCGATCCCGACGCGCAGACCGGCACCGTCGACGACGTCACCGACCTGGTGGCCGAGCGGGACCCGGAGGCGCAGGTCACCGGCATCGTCACCATGCGCGCCGAGCTCGACGAGGTGCTGGACATCCTGCTGCTCGTCGTCACCGGGCTGCTCGCCGTCGCCGTGGTCATCGCGCTGATCGGGGTGGGCAACACCCTCGCGCTGTCGGTGGTGGAGCGGCGGCAGGAGAACGGCCTGCTCCGCGCGCTGGGGCTCACCCGCCGGCAGCTGCGCGGGCTGCTCGCCTGGGAGTCGGTGCTCGTGGCCGGCGTCGCCGCGGTGCTGGGCGTGCTCATCGGCGGCGCCTACGGGCTGACCGGCGTCGCGTCGGTGCTCGGCGAGCAGGGGGAGATCGTGCTCGACGTCCCGTGGCTGCAGGTGGCCGCGATCGTCGTCGTCGCCACGCTGGCCGGGCTGCTCGCCTCGGTGCTGCCGGCCCGCACGGCCGCCCGCACCTCCCCGGTGGCCGCCATCGCCGCCTGACCCCTGGGCCTCCCGGCCACGATCAGGTGACCTGATCGTCGAGCGTCCTCCCTCAGCGCGCACCACGAGGGAGGACGCTCGCCGGTGAGGGAGGACGCCGCCCCCGCCCCGCCCCCCGTGTGAGGTTGCACGTGGAACCTCCGCCGCCCCGCCCGCGGCTGGGACACTGGACCCGTGCCCCTCCTCCGCCGTGCCGCCGTCACCGCCGCCGTCCTCGCCGGTCCGGTGGGCTGGCTGACCGCCGCCGCCTGGGGCCTGCCGACGGCGCTCGGCGCGCACCGCCGCCGGCTGCGCCCGGTGGTCGCCGGCTCGCCGCACTTCTCCGACGGCGCGTTCCGCAACACCCTGCCCACGCCCGCCCTCGCGCCCGCCAACACCCGCGACGGCCTGCTCCGGCAGTGGCACGAGGAGCGGCACGTCGGGCTGCCCGGCGGCCCGATCCCGCTGGTGCACGCCGAGCTCCCGGCCGAGGCCGCCGAGCTCGCCGTCACCTGGTTCGGCCACGCCAGCGCGCTGCTGGAGGTCGACGGGCGCCGGGTGCTGGTCGACCCGGTGTGGGGCCACCGCGTCTCGCCGTCCCCGGTCTTCGGGCCGACCCGCCTGCACGAGCCGCCGGTGCCGCTGGAGGAGCTGCCCCCGGTCGACGCCGTCCTGATCTCGCACGACCACTACGACCACCTCGACCTGCCCACGGTCCGGGCGCTGCTGCGCACCCAGACGGCGCCGTTCGTCGTCCCCCTCGGCATCGGCGAGCACCTGCGCACCTGGAACGTGCCCGAGGAGCGGATCGTCGAGCTCGACTGGGACGGCGTGCACGAGGTCGCCGGGCTGACGCTCACCTGCACCGAGGCCCGCCACTTCTCCGGCCGCTACCTGCACCGCAACACCACGCTGTGGGCGTCGTGGGCGATCGCCGGCCCGCGGCACCGCGTGTTCTTCGGCGGCGACACCGGCTACACGCCCGCCTTCGCCGCGATCGGCGCGCGACTGGGCCCCTTCGACCTCACGCTGCTGCCGGTCGGCGCCTACAACGACGCCTGGCACGCCATCCACATGGACCCCGAGGAGGCCGTCCGGGCGCACGGCGACCTCGGCGGGGCGGTGCTGCTGCCCATCCACTGGGCCACCTTCAACCTGGCGTTCCACCGCTGGGCCGAGCCGGTGCAGCGGCTGCTCGCCGCCGCCGGCCCGCGGGAGGTCGCCGTCGTCGTCCCCCGGCCCGGCGAGCGGGTCGACGTCCTCGCCCCGCCCCCGCTGCGGGACTGGTGGACGGCGGTCGGCTCGGCCGCCGACGGGCATGGCGACGCCGCCGGGGTGGGCAGCTCCGTGCTGGCCCGGACGCTCACGAGGCTCACCGCGCTCCTGCCGGGCTGACCGGTCACCCGGTCGCCGCGTCGGTGGCCAGCCGGTCCAGGTCGGTGCCGAAGCCACCCTCCGCGCGCGGGGCACGGCGCGACGAGGTGGCCACCGGGCTCACCGGGGTGCGGAGCACGACCCGTCCGGCCCCCACCAGGGCCTCGACCAGCGCCACGTCCTCGGAGACCGCCAGCGGCGGAAAGCCCCCGGCGGCGCAGTAGGCGCTGCCCCTCACCCCGAGGTTGGCGCCGTGCACGTGCGGGTGCGCGACGAGCCCCGCGCCCTGCCAGGCGTCGTAGGCGGCCAGGAAGCGCTCCGGCACGTGCCCGGGGAGGCCGGACCAGTCCGTCACCTCCACGGTGCCGACGACGGCGTCGACCCCCGACCGCGCCGCGGCCCCGCTGGTGCACCAGCCAGTCGCCGGGCACCCGGCTGTCCGCGTCGGTGCACGCCAGCCAGACGCGGTCGTCGGCCAGGCCGCGGGCGGCCGCCTCGTCCAGCACGGCCACCATCCCGGCGTGCCGCGCGGCGCCGACGTTGCCCGCGTCGGTGACCACGACGCGGGCGCCGGCCGCGCGGGCGATCGCGGCGGTGCCGTCGGTGCACCGGTCGGCGACGACGACCACCAGCACCCGCACGCCCGCCGCCTCCGGCTGCCGCGCGGCCAGCGCCAGCGCGTCCAGGCAGGCCGGCAGCAGCAGCGCCTCGTCCCGGGCCGGCACCACCACGCCGATCAGGACCGGGTCGCTCACCAGAGGTCCTCGGCCGCGGCCACCGAGGCGGCCCGGAGGTCCGCGGCCGGTGCCCGCACCCAGCAGTCGAGCAGGAAGTCAGGCTCCTCGTGCCCGGCGACGACGGGCCAGTCCAGGCCGGCACGCAGGGCGGCGTGCACCGCGTCGCCGGTCTGCGGGTAGCCGGCCACCTCGTGCCGCCAGTGCACGGCCAGCAGGGTGCCACCCGGCCGCACCGCGGCGCGCACCTGGCCGAGCAGCAGGTCGAGGTCGGCGGGGTCGAGGTAGTAGAGGACCTCGGAGAGCACGAGCAGGTCGACGGCGGGCAGCGCGTCGCCGGGGACCGCCCGGTGCTCGACGGTGACGCCCGGGAGGTCCGCCACGCGGCGGCCGGCGCGCTGCACGGCGGCGACGCTGGCGTCCCAGCCGGTCAGCCGGTCGCACCGGGACGCCAGCGCGGCGGTCAGCTCCCCCACCGAGCAGCCGACCTCCAGCCCCTCGAGGTAGCGCTCGCGCGGCAGCACCGCCGTCGTGAGGGCGTACTTGCGCCGCTCGTACCAGCGAGTACGCATCGACCAGGGGTCGTCGGCGTCGGCGTACATGCCGTCGAAGAAGGACGCGGGGAGGGTCATCTCCAGAGCACCTCGTGCGGTCGGCCGAAGTGCGCCAGGAACTCCGGGAGCAGGACGACGGCGTCCGCCGGGTCGGGACCCAGGGGAGCGATCTGCGTGGTGAAGCAGTCGATCGCGGTGCTCTTGGCGGCCCGCACCGCGCGCGGCAGCGCCACCTGGTGGGCACTATCCCAGGGGACCCGAGGATCGCCGGGGGCCGCCCAGTGCCAGGTCCACACCGGGTACTGCCAGACGGGCAGGCCCCGCCGGGAGCCGGCCACCACCGCGGCACGGCCGACCGCGTCGTGGTCGGGGTGCCCGTCCCCGCTCCAGGTGGTGAGGACGGCGTCGGCCCCCTCGAATGCGGCCGTCAGCGCGTCGACGAGCTCGGTCTCGTGCGCGGCGACGGCGCTGTCGGGCAGCCCCAGCCGGGTCGTCCGCGCGTCGCCCAGCCCGAGCGCGGCGAGCGCTCGTCCGGACTCGTCGACGCGGGCCCTGGCCAGGTCGGCCGGTGCCCTCACCGCGCTGCCGGGGTGGCTGGCCTCGCCGTCGGTGACCGCGACCAGGTGCACCCGCACGCCGGCGGCGGCGAGCAGCGCCATCGTCCCGCCGACGCCGAGCACCTCGTCGTCCGGGTGGGCGGCGCACACCGCCACCTCGCGCCATGCGGGGTCCCACGTCCACGCGGGCCAGGAGCGCCCCGGCAGCCACCCGGCCCAGGCCCCTTCCGGCGTGGCGTCGGGGCGGTGACCGGCCGCGGGGACGGTCACGAGCCGGCGCGCAGCAGGTCGGCCAGCACCGCGAGGTCGCGCTGCCCGTGGTGCTGGCGCAGGTAGACGGCCAGGTCCGCGGCGTGCGCCGCGTAGCGCGCGTCGTGGGCGGCCGGGCCGGCGCCGAGCGCCCCGGCGACCGTCTCGAGCACCTCGGTCCCGGCCCGCGCGACCAGGCCGCGCACCCGGTGCGCCCGCCGCGCGGCGGTGCCCGCGCCGTCCGCCGGATCGGCGTCGATCTCGGCGGCGGCGACGGCGAGCGCGGCCTCCATCCCGGACAGCAGGACGTCGACGGCGCCCCAGGCCGCGTCCCGGTACGGATCGGGCGAGGCGGCCACCACCGCCTCGAGGACCGCGGCGACGCCGGCCGCGCCGCCGGCCCACACCGCCGCCACCCCGATGCCGCCGTGCCAGAAGCCGGGCCGGTCCAGGTAGGCGCGCGGGCCGCCGATCTCCGACGCCGGGACGTCGTCCAGCAGCACGTCGGCGGTGTCGCTGCCGGCCATGCCGGGGGCGGCCCACCGGCCGGGTGCCGGGGCGACACCGGGCGAGGAGAGGTCGACGAGGAACAGCCGCCGCCCGTCGTCGGCGTGCGCGGTGACCAGGGCCGCGGTGCACACCCGCGCCCCCGAGCACCACTGCTTGCGCCCGTCGAGGCGCCAGCCGCCGGGGCCCCGGCGGGCAGTCACCCGGCCCGAGGGCGGCTCGGCGGCCCAGACGCCGAGGCGCTCCCCGCTCGTCACGGGCGGGCCGCCCAGCTCGGCGAGGACGGCCACGGCATCGGCGTGCCCCTCGGCGAGGCGGGCGAGGGGCAGGTCGGCGGCGCCCAGGTCGCGGAGGGCCCGCCAGCGCCCGGCCGTGTCGCCCGACCCCGGGAGCGGCAGGGACCAGCCGCCGTCGATCAGCGCCACGAAGGCCCCGGCCGTGGCCGCGACGGCCTCCTCGGACGACGCGGGGAGGGCGGCGGCGGTCACCGGGCACTGCTACCCCCGTCGTCGCCGCCTTCACGCATCGGGTCGGCGGCGTCAGCGCAGGAGCTTGGACATCCGCCGGTCGGCCAGCGGCTTGCCGCCGGTCTGGCAGGTGGGGCAGTACTGCAGCGAGGTGTCGGCGAAGCTGACCTCGCGCACCGTGTCGCCGCAGACGGGGCACGGCAGCCCGGTGCGCGCGTGCACCTGCAACCCGGAGCGCTTCTCGCCCTTCATCGTCGCCGCGCGCTGCCCGACCTGGCGTTCGAGCGCGTCGGTGAGCGTGGCGTGCACGGCATCGTGGAGACGGACCAGTTCGTCGTCCTTGAGCTTGTCGGCGCCCTTGAACGGCGAGAGCCGCGCGGCGTGCAGGATCTCGTCGGAGTAGGCGTTGCCGATCCCGGAGAGCAGCGTCTGATCGGTGAGCGCGCCCTTGAGCTGCCCCGACCGGCCGGCCATGAGGGCGGCGAAGGTCTCCCGGTCCACCTCGAGCGCATCGGGACCCAGCCGGGCGATGCCCGGCACCTCGGCCGGCGTGCGGACGACGTAGATCGCCAGCCCCTTGCGGGTGCCCTGCTCGGTGAGGTCGAACCCGTTCCCGTCATCGAGGTGCACGCGCAGGGCGAGCGGGCCCTTGCCCGGCTTGGGCGGCGCCGCCGGCAGGTTCTCCCGCCAGTGCAGCCACCCGGCCCGCGCCAGGTGGACGACGAGGTGCAGCCCGGAGACGTCGAGGTCGAGGAACTTGCCGTGCCGCGAGGCACCGGTGATCTCCAGCCCGCCGAGCGCGGACAGCGGCGGGTCGAAGGTCTTGATCGCCTGCACGGCGGCCAGGTCGGCGCGGGTCAGGACCCGGCCGACGGCGTTCGCGCGCAGGAAGGCGGCCAGCGCCTCCACCTCGGGCAACTCGGGCATCCCGCCATGATCGCCCGGATGTGCGCGCTCCGCCGTCGCCCGGTGCGCGGTTCGTGCACATACCGCCCCATCGGAGGACGACGGACGACGGTTCGTGCACATACCGCCCCATCGGAGGACGACGGACGACGGTTCGTGCACATACCGCCCCATCGGAGGACGACGGACGACGGTTCGTGCACGACACGCCGTTCGGGAAGCGGGTGGCGCACGACCTTCCTACGCTCGGCCGGGTGCCGACCTCGCTGCTGTGGTTCCGCCGGGACCTGCGGCTGCACGACCACCCCGCGCTGCTGGCCGCCCGCGACGCGGCGGGCCCGGACGGCGACGTCGTCCCCGTGTTCGTGTTCGACGACCGGCTGTGGGGGCCCTCCGGCGAGCCGCGCCGCCGGTTCCTGCTCGACTGCCTGGCCGCGCTGGACGCCGACCTCGACGGCGCGCTGGTGCTCCGCTCCGGGGACCCGGCCCGCGTCCTCCCGCAGCTGGCCCGCGAGGCCGGCGCGACCACCGTGCACGTCAGCGCCGACACCGGCCCCTACGGGCGGCAGCGCGACGCCGCCGTCGAGGGCGCGCTGGACGACGTCGGGCTGGTGCGCACCGGCTCGCCGTACCTGGTCACCCCCGGCCGGGTCACCAAGCGGGACGGCTCCCCGTTCCAGGTCTTCTCCCCCTTCGCCCGCGCGTGGCGGGAACACGGCTGGCGCGCGCCGGCCGGCCCGCCCGAGGGCGTCCGCTGGCGCACCGGCGTCCGCTCGGACGACCCGCCACCAGCACCGGAGACCACCGCCGACCTGCCGGACGCCGGCGAGCGGGCCGCGCTCGACGCCTGGGCGCGGTTCCGCGACGAGCGGCTCGGCGGCTACGCCGAGGGCCGCAACCTGCCCGGCACGAACGGCACCAGCCGGATGTCGGCCTACCTCAAGTACGGCTGCATCCACCCGCGCACGCTCGCCGCCGACCTGGCCGGCGAGCAGTCGGAGTCCGCGCGGCGCTACACCGACGAACTGGCCTGGCGGGACTTCTACGCCGACGTCCTGTGGCACCGCCCCGAGTCGGCCCGGGAGTACCTCAAGCCGGAGTTGCGTGCGATGGGCTACGACAGCGGCCCGGACGCCGAGGAGCTGGTGCGCGCCTGGCAGACCGGCCGCACCGGCTTCCCGATCGTCGACGCCGGCATGCGGCAGCTGCTCGGCGAGGCCTACGTGCACAACCGGGTGCGGATGATCGTCGCCTCGTTCCTGGTCAAGGACCTGCACCAGGAGTGGACGCTCGGCGCCCGGCACTTCATGCGGCACCTGGTCGACGGTGACCTCGCCAGCAACAACCACGGCTGGCAGTGGGTCGCCGGCACCGGCACCGACGCCTCGCCCTACTACCGCGTCTTCAACCCGATCACCCAGGGCAAGAAGTTCGACCCCGACGGCAGCTACGTGAAGCGGTGGGTGCCGGAGCTCCGCGACCTCGAGCCGAAGCACGTGCACGAGCCGTGGACGGCGCCCGGCGGCATCCCGGCCGGCTATCCCGAGCCGGTGGTCGACCACGCGCACGAACGGCAGGTCGCCCTCGACCGCTACGCCCGCGTCCGCGCCGGCTGATCAGCCGCGCAGGCGGGGCGCGGCGACGGCGGCGTCGCGCACGCCCGAGGGATCGGCAGCCAGGGCCCGGCCCCAGCCCACCAGACCGTCGACGTCGATCCCGTGCGGCGGCGCCCCGGCATAGGGGACGACGTTGCCGACGCCGCGCTCCAGCAGCGTCGTCGCGCCCCGGGCGTTGCCGCGCGCGGCGTGGGTGAGCCCGACGGCCAGCTGCGCCAGCCCGCGCCACAGCTGCCGCTCCTCCGGGACGGCGGACTTCCACGCGTCCTCGAGCACCTCGTGCGCGTGGAACGGGCGCCCGGCGTCGAGCAGCTCCTGCGCCTCGGCGAGCGCGACCAGCGGCTCTCGCACGATCCCCTCCGGCGCCCGCGGCTCGCCCACGGCGTCGTGCGGCAGCGGCCGGCCCAGCGCGTCCCGCGGGCGGGCGTTGCGGGCACGGCCCTCGGCGTCCCGGTCGCGGCTGGTCACGCGCCCATCCTGCACCCGACCGGGGGAACAGAAGAAGTTTCGCTCTCAACTGCATCCGGATCCCGG
This sequence comes from Blastococcus sp. TML/C7B, assembly GCF_016612845.1. NCBI lineage: Bacteria > Bacillati > Actinomycetota > Actinomycetes > Geodermatophilales > Geodermatophilaceae > Blastococcus > Blastococcus sp. TML/C7B. The sequence goes on from NZ_JAEOAA010000001.1 coordinate 881,250, forward strand.
AGGGCCCGGGAAGTAGCGCATGACAGGCACCACCCCCCTCTGGAAGGACGATCCATGAGCACCCTGCGCACCCTCGGCAGCGCCGCCGGCGCGGCTGCCGTCGTCGGCGGTCTGGTCCTCGTCGCCACCCCGGCGACCGCGGCCGACACGGCCACCGTCTCGATCCTGCACGGCGTCCCGAACACCCCCGTCGACGTCTACGCCAACGGCGAGCGGCTGATCGACGACTTCCAGCCCGGCACCCTCACCGACCCGCTGACCCTCCCGGCGGGCGCCTACGACCTGGCCCTGTTCCCGGCCGACGCCCCCGACGGCTCCGGCGAGCCGCTGCTCAAGGCCGACGACGTCGCCGTCCCGGCCGGTGCGAACGCCACCGTGGTCGCCCACCTCAAGGAGGACGGCAGCCCGACGCTGACGCCGTTCGTCAACGACACCTCCGCCGTCCCGGCCGGCCAGGCCCGCGTGACCGTGCGGCACACCGCCGCCGCGCCCGCCGTCGACGTGCGCGCCGGTGGCACCCCGGTCGTCGAGGGCCTGACCAACCCCGACGAGGCCACCCTGACCGCGCCGGCCAGCACGATCACCGCCGATGTCGTGCTCGCGGGCACCGACACCGTCGCCATCGGCCCGGCCGACCTGACCCTGGCCGAGGGCACCTCGACCATCGTGTACGCCTGGGGCAACGGTGAGGCCGGCTACGACCTCGCCGTCCAGACCATCGACGGCATGCACTCGATGCCCGCCGGTGTCCCCGGTGGCTCGGCCGGCCTGGCCGACCAGGACAGCTCGCTGCCGGCGGTCGCCGCGCTCTCGGTGGCCGGCCTCGCCGTCGCCGGCGCCGGTGCCCTCCGCGTCGCCCGCAACCGCGGCTGACCGGGTAGATCCGATGCGACCCGCCGCCGCCTCCGCCGTCCTGGGCCTCGCCCTGGCCGTCGGCGCCCCCACCGCCTGGGCGCTGACCCGGCCGGAGGCGGCGGCGGGCATCCCCGTGGAGCAGGCCCTCCCCGCGCCGGCCGCCCCCGCCGGCGCGGGGGGCCTGCCCGCCCTCCCGACGGTCACCGCCCGGGACGCCGCCCCCGCCGCGGCCCGCACCGCCCCCGCACCGGTCCGCGTCAGCGCGCCGGCGTGGGGCGTGGACGCCCCCGTCGACGCCGTCGGCATCGCCGCCGACGGCCAGATGGAGCTCCCCGAGGACGTCGCGCGGGTCGGCTGGTACCGGTTCGGACCGGAGCCCGGTGCCGAGGGCTCCGCGGTGATCGCCGGCCACGTCGACGACCGGGAGCAGGGCGCGGGAGCGCTGTACCCGCTCCAGGACGCCGCGGTCGGCGACGAGGTCGCCGTCACCGACGCCGCCGGCGCGGTGACCCGCTGGCGGGTCGTCTCCCGCGAGGTCATCACCAAGCAGGCGCTGCCGCTGGACCGGCTGTTCGCCCGCGAGGGCGCGCCGCGGCTCACCCTGATCACCTGCGGCGGGCCGTTCCTGCCGGAGTTCCGCAGCTACCGCGACAACGTCGTCGTGGTGGCGGAGCCGATCCCGTGAGCGGGGCGCTGGCCCTGCGGGAGCCGATCATGGGTAGCGTTCAGGCCGTGGGACACGTACCGGGGACGCGCAGCGTCGTCGACCCGGACGACGCGGAGATCGGCCGCCGCTTCGCCGCGGGTGAGGAGCAGGCGCTGGCCTGGGCCTACGAGCAGTGGGCCGGGCAGGTGCACGGCATGGCCGTGCGCGCCTTCGGCCCCGGCCCGGACGCCGAGGACGTGACCCAGCAGGTGTTCGTCGCCGCCTGGACCGGCCGCGCCCGCTACCGCCCGGACGACTCGCCCCTGCCGGCCTGGCTCGTGGGCATCTGCCGGCACAAGATCGCCGACGCCTGGGCCAAGCGGGACAAGCAGCGCCGCGAGGCCGAGGCCGCCATGACCGAGGCGCAGGCCCGGCCCGGCGGCCCGGTGACCGCCGGCGTCGACGCCGCCGCCACCGACCGCGTGCTGCTGCTCGACGAGCTGGACCACCTCGGCCAGCCGCAGCGCGGCATCATCGAGCTCGCGTTCTTCGAGGACCTCACCCACGCGCAGATCGCCGAACGGACCGGCCTGCCGCTGGGCACGATCAAGAGCCACATCCGGCGCACACTGGAGCGCCTGCGGACCCGGTTGGAGGTGGACGGTGCAGCACTGCACGCCTGAGCAGCTGGCCCTCGCTGCCCTCCGGGAGACCCTGCCGGCCAACGAGGACGCCCATCTCGCCTCCTGCGGCTCCTGCCGCGCCGAGGTGACCGCGCTGCGTCGCGCCCCCGAGCTGCTCGCCGTCCCGCACCTCGCCGCTCCGGTCGACGACGTCCCGCCACCCCCGCAGGTCTGGCAGGCCATCGCCGCCGCGACCGGCGTGACCGCCACCCCCGCGGACCACTCGCCCGTCCGGGCCGCGCCGGCGACCCCGGCCGCGGACCCGGGGGGCACCGTGGTGCCGTTCCGCTCCCGCCGGCGACCGGTCCTGCTGACGGCGGCCGCCGTCGTCGCGGGTGCCGTGGTCGGTGCCGGTGCCGTCACCGCTGTGCAGTCGACGGGGGAGGACGGCGACTCCGTCACCAGCGTGGCGCTGGACCTGCTGCCCGAGGCCTCCGGCACCGCGGACGTCGTCGTCCGGGGCGACGGGTCGCGCGTGCTCCAGGTGGACCTGGACGCCCCGGCCCTCGAGGACGCGTACTACGAGGTGTGGGTGATCGACCGGTCCGTGCAGGGCATGCTCCCGCTCGGCGTCGTCACCCCGGGCACGCAGACGGTGGAGCTGCCCGACGGCCTCGACCTGTCCGAGTACCCGCTGGTCGACGTCTCGGTGGAGCCGCTGGACGGCGACCCCACCCACTCGGGCGTCTCGGTGGCTCGAGGGGATCTCGACGCCTGACCGGGCGGCTCGCCTAGCGTTGCCCCCGTGATGTCCTCGCCCGCCGGCTCCCTCCCGCACGACGACCTCGCCGCCGGCTGGCGGAAGGCGCGCCCGCGCCCCGCCGGACGGCACCTGGACAGCGCCGCCAGCGGCCGGCAGGGCTCCCGGGCGCTGGAGGCCGCGGCGCACCACGCGCGGCACGAGGCCGAGCTGGGCGGGTACGTCGCCCAGGCGGCCGCGGAGAACCTGCTGCAGCAGGGCCGCTCGGTGCTGGGCGGGCTGGTCGGCATGGCCGCCGCCGACGTCGCCTTCGTGGAGTCCGCGCGCGGGGCGCTCGCCGCCCTCCTCACCGGCTGGCGGCTGCCCGCCGGCACCAGGGTCGCCTGCCTGCCCGGGGAGTACGCGCCGAACATCGGGCTGCTGGGCGCTTACGCGCTGCGGCCCGAGCCGCTGCCGGTCGACGACCTCGGCCGCGCCGACCTCGAGGCCCTGGAGCGGCAGCTGGGCGCCGACCCGCCCCGCTTCGTGCACCTGGACCACGTCCCCAGCCACCGCGGGGTCCGGCAGCCGGCCGCGGAGATCGCCGCGCTGTGCCGCGCCGCGGGGGTGCCGCTGGTGCTCGACGCCGCGCAGGCGCTCGGCCACGTGGACACCGACGTGGGCGCCGACGTCGTCTACGGGACGTCGCGGAAGTGGCTGGCCGGCCCCCGCGGCGTCGGCGTGCTCGCCGCCCGGCCCGCGATCGCCGCGCAGCTGACGCCGGTGATGCCCGGCGCCGACGACCTGCCGCCGATGCGCGCCTTCGAGAGCGGCGAGGGGCACATCGCCGGGCGGATCGGGCTGATCGTCGCCGTCGGCGAGCACCTGGCCGCCGGCCCGGACCGGGTCCGCGAACGGCTGGCCGGGATCGGCCGGCACACCCGCGAGCTGCTCGACGGCCGGGGTGGCTGGACGGTGGTCGAGCCGGTGGACGAGCCGACGGCCACCACCACGCTGCGCCCGCCGGACGGGGTCGACGTCGTCGCCACCCGGGCACGCCTGCTGGCCGACCACGGGATCGTGGTCAGCGCCCTGGGCCGCGAGCGCGCACCGGGGGAGATGACCGGCCCCGTGCTCCGCGTCTCCCCGCACCTGGACGTCACGGTCGAGGACCTCGAGGCCCTGGCCGCCGCTCTCCCCGGCTAGGCCTCCCCGGGCCGGGCGGCCCCGGCTGGTCCTGGGCTAGTCGTCCTGGGGCTCGTCGTCCACCGTGACGCCGAGCTTCGTGTCGCCGTCGGTCGAGGTGACGGTGACCGTGACGCCGTACGTGGTGGGGTCGTCGCCGGCGGTCAGGGTGCACCGCGTCGACGCGCCCTCCTCCTTGTCGAGGGCGTCCGGGCACTCGATGTCCGGGCGGGTCCCGACCTCCCCCTCGAGCGCATCCTCGGCCGTCTCGGCGACCTGGTCCGAGGAGAGCGTCCCGACCCCGCAGGCGGACAGCACTGCCAGCGTCCCGCCCGCCACGAGGGTGAACAGCAGGCGACGGGCCACGGGGTCCTCCAGGGGTGTGCACGGGTGTTGCGGCGACCCTAGTGCGCGCCCGCCCCGACCCCTCCGGAGCCACCTACCTTGCGGAACCGCTCCCATCGCTTCTATGGTTCGTTACATGAGTAATGAACCCAGGGACCAGGCGTCCCGCGGGGTCGGCTCGTGAACGAGGAGGCCGGACCCATCTTCCGGCAGGTCGCGGCCGAGATCGAGAACGCGATCGTCGACGGCTCCCTCGCCGAGGAGAGCCAGGCCCCCTCGTCCAACGAGCTGGCCGCCTTCCACCGGATCAACCCCGCGACGGCGGCCAAGGGCCTGAACCAGCTGGTCGCCGACGGGGTCCTCTCCAAGAGACGAGGAGTCGGGATGTTCGTCGCCCCGGGCGCACGCGAGCAGCTGCTCAAGCGCCGGCGGACCGAGTTCGCCGACCAGTACGTCCGCCCGCTGCTGACCGAGGCGCAGAAGCTCGGCATCAGCACCGCGGAGCTCACCGCCATGCTGACCACCCCGGAGGACCCGCGATGACCGCGCCCCGCACCACGGCGGTGGCCACCGTCGACGACGTCACCATGCGCTTCCGCGGGCACACCGCCCTGGACGCCGTCACGACCGCCGTCGAGCAGGACTCGATCACCGGCCTGCTCGGCCGCAACGGCGCCGGCAAGACCACGATGATGCAGCTGCTCACCGGCCACCGCGTGCCGACGTCGGGCCGCATCGAGGTCTTCGGCGCGCAGCCGTACGAGAACGACGACGTCCTGCGCCGCACCTGCTTCATCAAGGAGGGGCAGCGCTACCCCGACCACTTCCGGGTCCAGGACGCCCTCGGCGCCGCGGCGATGGTCTTCCCCGAGTGGGACGACGACCTCGCAGCCTCGCTGCTGCGCGACTTCGACCTGCCCGTCAAGCGGCCGGTGAAGAAGCTCTCCCGGGGGATGACCTCGGCGGTCGGCATCATCATCGGGCTGGCCTCGCGCGCCCCGTTCACCCTCTTCGACGAGCCCTACCTGGGGCTGGACGCCGTCGCCCGGCAGCTGTTCTACGACCGACTGCTCGCCGACTACGCGGAGCACCCGCGCACGATCATGCTCTCGACGCACCTCATCGAGGAGATCGCGCCGCTGCTCGAGCGGGTGCTGCTCATCGACCGCGGCAGGGTCCTGCTCGACGCCGACACCGAGTCGCTCCGGGGCAGCGCCGTCACGGTCACCGGCCCGGTGGGCGCGGTGCAGGCCTTCGCCCGGCAGCACGACCCGCTGCACACGGAGACCCTGGCCGGCTCCAGCCGGGCGGTCGTCCGGATCGGCGGAGCCGCCGACCGCCGCGCGGCCGCCGAGCAGGGACTCACCGTCGAGCCCACCAGCCTGCAGCAGCTCGTGGTCGCGATGAGCCTGCAGACGCCCGCCACGCGCGCACCCATCCACCCCGTCGACCTCGAGGAGGTCTCCTCGTGAACCGCGTCCTCCGCGCCGGCCGCATGCACCTCGTCCACCCCCTGGTGATCCTCGGGATCCCCTGGCTGGTCGTGGGGATCAGCTTCGCGATCAACGTGGCGGTCTGGCACCTGACGCCAGCCGGCGAGGACGACGGCGGCTTCTCCGGCGGCATCCTGGCGCTCTACATCACCGTGCTGGTGGTCTACGTCCAGGCGGTGACCCAGCTGCTCCCCTTCTCGATGGGCATCAGCCTGAGCCGGCGCACGTTCTACCTCGGGACGGCGCTCGTGGCCGCGGCCCAGGCCCTGCTCTACGGCCTGTCGATCGCCGTCCTCGTGGCGATCGAGAACGCGACCGACGGCTGGGGCGCAGGACTGAGCTTCTGGGCACCGGGGGTCTTCGAGGTGGACGACGTGTTCCTGCAGATCCTCGCGTCGGGGGCTCCGATGCTGGCGTTCATGTCCGTGGGCATCGGGATCGGCATCGTGCACCAGCGGTGGGGTCAGACCGGCACCTGGGGCTTGATGATCGGCACGCTCGTCTTCTTCGGCGGCCTGGCGATCCTGATCAGCCTCCTAGAGGCGTGGCGGACGGTCGGCGACTGGTTCGCCGACCAGTCGACGCTCGCGCTCACCGCCGGCCTGCCGCTCGCCATCGCCGCCGTCGTGGCGCTGATCTCCTACCCCGGCATCCGCCGCGTCGTGCCGTAGCCGGACGTCACCGCACTCTCGAGCCCTCGTTCCGTCACCGTGACGGAACGAGGGCTCGCCACTGCGCCACGCGCGCAGCACGCGAGCAACGCCCGGCACCGGGGGAGCGCTCACCACTCTCTCGGAGCGGTGCTCCCCGCTCCCGACCCGCCCGTACTTTCGGTACCGAAAGTCCCCTCCCAGCCGGGACTTTATGTACCGAAAGTCCCCTCCCGGCCGGGACTTTCTGTACCGAAAGCCCCCTCCCAGCCGGGACTTCATGTACCGAAAGCCCCCTGGCGGCCGGGACTTTCTGTACCGAAAGTCCGCTGGCGGCCGGGACTTTCTGTACCGAAAGTCCCCTTCCGGCCCGAACGTGGTGCAGGGGTTTCCGGGGGACGACGAAGGGGCCCCAGCACGGATGCTGGGGCCCCTTCGGGAATGGTTGTCCGGCGGCGTCCTACTCTCCCACCCCGTCTCCAGGGCAGTACCATCGGCGCTGAGAGGCTTAGCTTCCGGGTTCGGAATGTTGCCGGGCGTTTCCCTCTCGCCATGGCCGCCGTAACTCTGTGAACTTGAACCATGCCTGGTTCGTGCGTTCAGAACCGCACAGTGGACGCGAAGCAATCTTGTTATCCGGCTCTTACTCACACAGGCCCGAGTGGGTGTGTGTGGTCAAGCCCTCGGCCTATTAGTACCGGTCAGCTCCACACCTTGCGGTGCTTCCACTTCCGGCCTATCAACCCGCTGGTCTGGGCGGGGGCCTTACCCGGTTGACCCGGTGAGAGACCTCATCTTGAAGCGAGCTTCCCGCTTAGATGCTTTCAGCGGTTATCCCTGCCGAACGTAGCTAACCAGCAGTGCACCTGGCGGTACAACTGGCACACCAGAGGTTCGTCCGTCCCGGTCCTCTCGTACTAGGGACAGCTCTTCTCAAGTCTCTTACGCGCACGGCGGATAGGGACCGAACTGTCTCACGACGTTCTAAACCCAGCTCGCGTACCGCTTTAATGGGCGAACAGCCCAACCCTTGGGACCTACTCCAGCCCCAGGATGCGACGAGCCGACATCGAGGTGCCAAACCATCCCGTCGATATGGACTCTTGGGGAAGATCAGCCTGTTATCCCCGGGGTACCTTTTATCCGTTGAGCGACACCGCTTCCACATGCCGGTGCCGGGTCACTAGTCCCAGCTTTCGCTCCTGCTCGACCCGTCGGTCTCACAGTCAAGCTCCCTTGTGCACTTGCACTCGACACCTGATTGCCAACCAGGCTGAGGGAACCTTTGGGCGCCTCCGTTACATTTTGGGAGGCAACCGCCCCAGTTAAACTACCCACCTGACACTGTCCCTGATCCGGATCACGGACCGAAGTTAGACATCCAATTCGACCAGAGTGGTATTTCAACGATGACTCCACGAACACTGGCGTGCCCGCTTCACAGTCTCCCACCTATCCTACACAAGCCGAACCGAACACCAATATCAAGCTATAGTAAAGGTCCCGGGGTCTTTCCGTCCTGCCGCGCGTAACGAGCATCTTTACTCGTAGTGCAATTTCGCCGAGCCTGTGGTTGAGACAGCTGAGAAGTCGTTACGCCATTCGTGCAGGTCGGAACTTACCCGACAAGGAATTTCGCTACCTTAGGATGGTTATAGTTACCACCGCCGTTTACTGGCGCTTGAGTTCTGAGCTTCGCCTTACGGCTAACCCGTCCCCTTAACGTTCCAGCACCGGGCAGGCGTCAGTCCGTATACATCGTCTTACGACTTCGCACGGACCTGTGTTTTTAGTAAACAGTCGCTTCTCACTGGTCTCTGCGGCCACCCACCGCTGCCCCGCGCAAGGCGGTTGACAGTAGATGGCCCCCCTTCTCCCGAAGTTACGGGGGCATTTTGCCGAGTTCCTTAACCACAGTTCGCTCGATCGCCTTGGTATTCTCTACCTGACCACCTGAGTTGGTTTGGGGTACGGGCCGCTCGGAACTCGCTAGAGGCTTTTCTCGGCAGCATAGGATCATCCAATTCGCCTCATTCGGCTATGCGTCAGGTCTCACCCTGTATGCGGGACGGATTTGCCTACCCCGCGGGCCACACCCTTGCACCGGTACTACCACTCACCGGTAGGACTACCTTCCTGCGTCACCCCATCGCTTGCCTACTACCAGTCCGGGTCCCAGCCTCCCCACACTCGCCTCACAAGTGAGGACCGGTGGATCGGGTGGTTAGCATCGCTGGGTTCAGCATGGGCGTTCCTTCGCGGGTACGGGAATATCAACCCGTTGTCCATCGACTACGCCTGTCGGCCTCGCCTTAGGTCCCGACTCACCCTGGGCGGATTAGCCTGGCCCAGGAACCCTTGGTCTTCCGGCGGGGGAGTTTCTCACTCCCCTCTCGCTACTCATGCCTGCATTCTCACTCGCGTGGCGTCCACGGCTGGATCACTCCGCCGCTTCGACCGCCACACGACGCTCCCCTACCCATCCACACACCTGGCCGGCCCACACAAGGACCGACAGGAAAAGCATGAATGCCACGGCTTCGGCGGTGTGCTTGAGCCCCGCTACATTGTCGGCGCGGAATCACTTGACCAGTGAGCTATTACGCACTCTTTCAAGGGTGGCTGCTTCTAAGCCAACCTCCTGGTTGTCTCTGCGACTCCACATCCTTTTCCACTTAGCACACGCTTAGGGGCCTTAGCCGATGATCTGGGCTGTTTCCCTCTCGACTACGAACCTTATCGCCCGCAGTCTCACTGCCACGCTCTCACTTACCGGCATTCGGAGTTTGGTTGACGTCAGTAACCTTGTGGGGCCCATTAGCCATCCAGTGCTCTACCTCCGGCAAGAAACACGTGACGCTGCACCTAAATGCATTTCGGGGAGAACCAGCTATCACCGAGTTTGATTGGCCTTTCACCCCTACCCACAGCTCATCCCCTCAGTTTTCAACCTAAGTGGGTTCGGTCCTCCACGCGGTCTTACCCGCGCTTCAACCTGGCCATGGGTAGATCACTCGGCTTCGGGTCTAGGGCACGCGACTGAATCGCCCTGTTCGGACTCGCTTTCGCTACGGCTACCCCCCACGGGTTAACCTCGCCACGTACCACTAACTCGCAGGCTCATTCTTCAAAAGGCACGCAATCACCCCGGACCGAAATCCTAAGGCTCTCACGGCTTGTAGGCACACGGTTTCAGGTACTATTTCACTCCCCTCCCGGGGTACTTTTCACCTTTCCCTCACGGTACTTGTCCGCTATCGGTCACCAGGGAGTATTCAGGCTTAGCGGGTGGTCCCGCCAGATTCACACCGAATTTCACGGGCTCGGTGCTACTTGGGATGACGCTCGGGAGAGCACATGTTTTCGTGTACGGGGCTCTCACCCTCTACGGCGACCCCTTCCAGAGGCCTTCCACTAACACGTGCTTTTCTCACTCCCTGAGTGCTCGGCAGAACACTCGGAACGGTCCCACGACCCCGACCACACAACGCCTGCCGGCTATCACATGCGATCGGTTTAGCCTCATCCGCTTTCGCTCGCCACTACTCACGGAATCACGGTTGTTTTCTCTTCCTGTGGGTACTGAGATGTTTCACTTCCCCACGTTCCCTCCACACGCCCTATGTGTTCAGGCGCGGGTCACACCACATGACTGGTGCGGGGTTCCCCCATTCGGAAATCCTCGGATCAACGCTCGGTTGACAGCTCCCCGAGGCTTATCGCAGCCTCCTACGTCCTTCATCGGCTCCTGGTGCCCAGGCATCCACCGTGTGCCCTTAACAACTTGGCCACACAAAAATCCCACACAACAGCGCCCGGAAGGACACCCGTCGTGCGGGCCTACAAGAACTCTCATGCAAATAAGAGTCAAAAAGATGCTCGCGTCCACTGTGCAGTTCTCAACGTACGACCAGACACCCTCCACACGACCCCGCCAGACCCGGCACCCCCACGAGGGGCCGGCGGTACGAGAAACAGGAAGGCCCTGACACGAAGAACCCGATCACCCCCGCGCACGGGGATGGTCCGCTCCCTCAGGACCCAACAGCGTGCCTACGACCAACCCACCACCACCACCCCGTTCCCCACACCCCTACCCGTCCCGAAGAACACGAAGAGATGCCGTACTAGGAGCAGCACCAGCTGCCGGCCGAACTGGTCAGCGTTCCACCCTCGAGCACCACCCAGGCACCCCGCGCACCCCCCGAAACTGGAGGGCACATCCTGGCCTGGCATGGCTCTGCACCGACAAGCTGATGCTTGCCGGCGAGTTGCTCCTTAGAAAGGAGGTGATCCAGCCGCACCTTCCGGTACGGCTACCTTGTTACGACTTCGTCCCAATCGCCGATCCCGCCTTCGACGGCTCCCTCCACAAGGGTTGGGCCACCGGCTTCGGGCGTTACCGACTTTCGTGACGTGACGGGCGGTGTGTACAAGGCCCGGGAACGTATTCACCGCAGCATTGCTGATCTGCGATTACTAGCGACTCCAACTTCATGGGGTCGAGTTGCAGACCCCAATCCGAACTGAGACCGGCTTTTTGGGATTCGCTCCACCTCGCGGTATCGCAGCCCTTTGTACCGGCCATTGTAGCATGTTTGCAGCCCTAGACATAAGGGGCATGATGATTTGACGTCATCCCCACCTTCCTCCGAGTTGACCCCGGCAGTCTCCTATGAGTCCCCACCATGACGTGCTGGCAACATAGAACGAGGGTTGCGCTCGTTGCGGGACTTAACCCAACATCTCACGACACGAGCTGACGACAACCATGCACCACCTGTGCACGGCCCTTACGGACCCACCATCTCTGGAGGATTTCCGTGCATGTCAAGCCTAGGTAAGGTTCTTCGCGTTGCATCGAATTAAGCAACATGCTCCGCCGCTTGTGCGGGCCCCCGTCAATTCCTTTGAGTTTTAGCCTTGCGGCCGTACTCCCCAGGCGGGGCGCTTAATGCGTTAGCTGCGGCACGGAACTCGTGGAATGAGCCCCACACCTAGCGCCCAACGTTTACGGCGTGGACTACCAGGGTATCTAATCCTGTTCGCTCCCCACGCTTTCGCTCCTCAGCGTCAGTTGTTGCCCAGAGACCCGCCTTCGCCACCGGTGTTCCTCCTGATATCTGCGCATTTCACCGCTACACCAGGAATTCCAGTCTCCCCTGCAACACTCTAGTCTGCTCGTATCGACTGCAGGCCTGAGGTTGAGCCTCAGGTTTTCACAGCCGACGCAACAAACCGCCTACGAGCTCTTTACGCCCAATAATTCCGGACAACGCTTGCACCCTACGTATTACCGCGGCTGCTGGCACGTAGTTGGCCGGTGCTTCTTCTGCAGGTACCGTCACTTTCGCTTCGTCCCTGCTGAAAGAGGTTTACAACCCGAAGGCCGTCATCCCCCACGCGGCGTCGCTGCGTCAGGCTTTCGCCCATTGCGCAATATTCCCCACTGCTGCCTCCCGTAGGAGTCTGGGCCGTGTCTCAGTCCCAGTGTGGCCGGTCACCCTCTCAGGCCGGCTACCCGTCGTCGCCTTGGTAGGCCACTACCCCACCAACAAGCTGATAGGCCGCGGGCCCATCCTCAGCCGATAAATCTTTCCACCACCAGACCATGCGGTCAGCAGTCACATCCGGTATTAGCCCCAATTTCTTGAAGTTATCCCAGAGCTGAGGGCAGGTTGCCCACGTGTTACTCACCCGTTCGCCACTGATCCCCCACCGAAGCGGGTTCACCGTTCGACTTGCATGTGTTAAGCACGCCGCCAGCGTTCGTCCTGAGCCAGGATCAAACTCTCCGTAGATGAATTTGAACCGGCTGAGAACCGAGAGCTAGCACTCTCGATATCAATCAACCAAAGGAATCCCAGCCGGAAACACAAAGCCCCCGGCACGGGGTATTACTTGGCACTGACTTTCGGCACGCTGTTGAGTTCTCAAAGAGCGGACGCGCACAAACTCGACCCTTCCGGGCTCCGTCTGCGGCTGGATGTCCAACACTACGCCGGTTTCCGTTGCCCCCGCCAGCGGCGGGTCCCGGTCCGGCGGAGCCTCAGCTCCGCGCGGCGCATGGAGAACACTACACGCCCTCCAGGGGGCCCTGCAGGGGGGGTCCCCCGGGGGTCCGTGGCGAGCCTCCGGGGACACCGGATCCCCGGGATTCCGGGCTTTCTGCCGTGCACGGACGTCGCGGAACGTGCTGGCGGAGGCGTCAGGCGACCCCTCGCGGGCGGAACTGGACGCTGACCCGCGGGCCCACCGGCTTGGCCGTCTTGGGGATGCAGTGCTCCCACGTGCGCTGGCAGGTACCGCCCATGACCACGAGATCGCCATGACCGAGGGGGAACCGGAGGCTCGGGCCGCCGGCGACCGGGCGCAGGAGCAACGGGCGCGGGGAACCGAAGGACACGATCGCGACCATCGTGCTGCCCGAGCGGCCGCGGCCCAGGCGGTCGCCGTGCCAGGCGACGCTGTCCCGGCCGTCCCGGTACAGGCACATGCCGGCACTGACGAACGGCTCGCCGAGCTCGGGTCCGTAGTGGACGTCCAGCGCCGTGCGGGCCGTGGTGAGCAGCGGGTGGGGCAGTACCTCGCCGGCGCCGTACCAGCGGAGCAGCCGCGGCACCGCCACCTCGCGCTCGTACATCTGGCGCCGGTCCTCGCGCCAGCCGATGTCCCCCAGCAGCACCTCGAGGACCTCGTCCGAGCCGGACACCCAGCCGGGCAGGTGGTCCACCCAGGCGCCGGCGCTCAGCTCGTGCCGCTGCACGCGGCCGGCCAGGGGTGTCAGCGTGGCCTCCTCGGCCACGTCCCACATCGACGGCTGATGGGCGAGCGTCATGCCCGGGACGCTACTCCGACTTTTCGCACATGTGTGCGAAAAGCTGTGGACGGACGTCCGGTCAGGCGGTGAGCGCGAGGGCGAAGGGCAGGACGGCCGACGCCCCGGCCCGGCGCAGCTCCCGGCCGGCCACGGTCATCGTCCAGCGGGAGTCGGCGAGGTCGTCCACGAGCAGCACCGGTCCGGAGAGCTCGGCCAGCCGGTCGCGGAGCTCGGGGCCGACGACGATCCGGTCCCACACGGCGGCCAGCCGGAAGGCGCTGTTCCCGCCGGGCTGGCCGGTCGGACCGCCGTGCGCCAGGGACAGCTCACCCAGGTAGTCCAGCCGGCCCATGCGGGCCAGCCCCTGCGCGACGCCGGTGACCAGCCGGGGCCGGCGGCGCGAGGGCACCGCGACGACGGCGACGGGGCGCTGCGCCCAGTCCCAGGCGGCGAGCACACGGGCGCAGGCGCGGAGCAGCTCCTCGTCCGGAGGGACGTCGGCGAGGTTGTGCTGCAGAGGCACGTCGAAGGCGGCGTCCGGGTCCTCCTCGATGCCCGGGGCCTCCAGGTCCACCACGCCGCCCACGCCGTCGTCACCGAGGAGGGTGCGCAGCCGCTGCCCCCAGCCCAGGTCGGTCAGCCGGGCCACGGCCCGGCCGGGCTCGAGCTGCTCGCCGGCGGCGATCTTGCCCTTGACGTCCACGCCCAGGCGGTCCGCGCCGGTGGGCCACTGGGCCCGCGGCGCGAGCTCCACGCCGGGCCGGTCGAGCGCCGCGGAGGCGGCCTCCGCGGCGGCCTCGGGCACGTCGGTCGAGTACCAGGGGCCGGCGCAGACGTCGCAGCGCCCGCAGGGGGCGGCCGTCGGGTCGTCCAGGGCGGACTGGAGGAAGGCCATCCGGCACTCGGCCTCGTCGACGGGCTTGGCGTAGGCGAGCATCGCCCGCTGCTCGGCCTCGCGCGTGCGCGTGACGCGGGAGTAGCGGTCGGCGTCGTACACCCACGGCCGCCCGGTGGAACGCCACCCGCCCTGCACCCGCTCGACCGCCCCGTCGACGGCCAGCACCTTGAGCAGCAGCTCCAGCCGGGAGCGGCGCACGTCCGCGACGGTCTCCAGCCGGGCCACCGACCAGGCCTTGCCGTCGGCCATCGCGCCGAGCACGGCGGCGGCGTGGTCCTCCCGCGGCATGGAGGACGTGGCGAACCACTGCCAGATCGCGATGTCCTCGGGCCCGGGGAGGAGCAGCACGTCGGCGTGTTCGACGGCGCGGCCGGCACGGCCCACCTGCTGGTAGTAGCTGACCGGCGAGGACGGCGCCCCCAGGTGGACGACGAAACCGAGGTCCGGCTTGTCGAAGCCCATGCCCAGCGCGGAGGTGGCGACCAGCGCCTTGACCCGGTTCTCGCGCAGCGCCTCCTCGGCGTCCTTGCGGTCGGCGTCGTCCAGCCGGCCGGTGTAGGCGCGCACCTCGTGGCCCGCGTCCCGCAGCAGGGCGGCGGTCTCCTCTGCCGCGGCCACGGTGAGCGTGTAGACGATCCCGCTGCCCGGGAGGTCGCCGATCCGGGCGGCCAGCCAGGCGAGGCGGGCGCGGTCCGAGGGCAGCCGCAGCACGCCCAGCCGCAGCGAGTCGCGGGAGAGCGGCCCGCGCACCGTCGTCACCTCGACCCCGCCGGCGCCCAGCTGCTCGGCGACGTCGTCCACCACGCGCTCGTTGGCGGTGGCGGTGGTCGCGAGCACCGGCGTCCCGGACGGCAGGGTGCCGAGCAGGTCGCGGATGCGGCGGTAGTCGGGCCGGAAGTCGTGGCCCCAGTCGGAGACGCAGTGCGCCTCGTCGACCACGACCAGACCGCAGCGGGCGACCAGCCCGGGCAGCTGCTCCTCGCGGAACCGCGGGTTCGTGAGCCGCTCGGGGGAGACGAGCAGGACGTCGACGTCGTCGGCGGCGAGGCGGGCGGCGATGTCGTCCCACTCGGTCATGTTGGCGCTGGAGATCTCCACCGCGCGGATGCCTGCACGCGCAGCGGCGGCCACCTGGTCGCGCATGAGCGCCAGCAGCGGGCTGACCAGCAGCGTCGGCCCCTTGCCGCGGCGGCGCAGCAGCGCGGTGGAGACGAAGTAGACGGCGGACTTGCCCCAGCCCGTGCGCTGCACGACCAGCGCCCGCTGCGAGCGCTCGACCAGCGCCGACACCGCGGCGTCCTGGCCCTCGCGGAAGACGGCGTCGGGGCGGCCGGTGAGCTCGCGGAGGACGGCCAGCGCCTCGTCGGCGATCTCGGACGTGGGCGCTGCGGTCGTCATGCCCCGACAGTAGGCACCGGGGACAACAGGACGGGCCCGCGAGCGGAACCGGTGGACAGCGGTGGAGAATCCACAGGCGATGGCACACCAGGGGCAGCGACCGCCGGACAACCACGTCCACACGCACTGGTCCTGGGACACCGCCGACTCCTCCACGATGCGCAAGGCCTGCGAGCGGGCCGTGCAGCTGGGCCTGCCGGCGATCGCGTTCACCGAGCACCTCGACTTCACCGTGTGGGACCCCGACGACCGGGCCACCGACGAGGGCCTGGTCGAGCGGCACGCCTCCCGGCACGCGGAGATCGACGTCGAGGGGTACTTCGCCGAGCTCGAGGACGTCCGCGGTCGGTTCCCCGAGCTGCGCATCCTGTCCGGCGTCGAGACCGGCGAGCCGCACCTGTTCGGCAGCAGCGTCGCCTCCTACCTGCGGCAGGCGCCGGTCGACCGCATCCTCGGCTCGCTGCACTCCCTCTCCCAGGGCGGCCGGCTGTACGGCGTCGGGCACCTGCTCTGGCAGGACGACGACGGCACGATGCGCCGCTACCTGGCCGAGCTGGTGGACATGGTGGAGAGCAGCGCCGTCTTCCAGGTGCTCGCGCACGTCGACTTCCCGCGCCGCTACTGGCCCGGCGGCACGCACCGGTACGTGGAGAAGGAGTTCGAGGAGGAGTACCGGGCCGTCTTCCGCGCGCTGGCCCGCTCCGGCCGGGCGCTGGAGATCAACACCAGCAGCCCGCTGGCCTCGGCCGACCAGATGCGCTGGTTCCACGAGGAGGGCGGCGAGGCGGTCAGCTTCGGCAGCGACGCGCACAGCCCGGCCGCCGTGGGGCAGAAGTTCGACCTGGCGGTCGACGTCGTGGAGGCGGCGGGCTTCCGTCCCGGTCGCGACCGGTTCGACTTCTGGCGGCGCTGAGCCTCAGGCGACGCGGGGCAGCGGCACCGTCATGGGCGCTGCCGCCCGGACCGGAGGGGGCGGCGGGGGCGGCGTCCGGGTGATCGCGGTGTCGGGAAAGACGAAGCGGTAGGTCGTCTCGTTGTCCTGGACGGCGAACACCTGGCCGTCGGGGCCCGCGTGGTGCAGCACGAGCCCGTCGACCCGCTCGGCGACGCGGCGCAGGGCGCGGGCGTCGGCGACGTCCACGACGCTGCGGCCGGCGCTGAGCCCGGTCACCGGCAGGATCCGCCCGGCGTTGCGGACGGCGAACTCGTCGGCGGCGTCGCCGGCGCGGGGCCGGCCGATCCAGCCGGCGACGGCGGTGACGACCACCGCGAGGACCAGGACGATGACGGCGATGAGTCGGGCGGCGCCGATGGGCAGGTCGACGCCGAGCAGGCCGAACGAGCGGGCGACCTCCGTGTCGACGGACACCGCGACGGTGCCGGTCGGGGCGAAGGAGCCCTCGGACGGCGGCCGCAGCGCCACGGTGTCCATGGCGAAGGTGAGCGGCGCCAGCTCGCCCGCGGTGAACTGCTCACCCTGCACCGTGCCGGTCACGTCGAGGACCGGGGTGACGAGGATGCTCGCGGAGCCGGCGGTGGCCCCGATCTCCGCGTTGTGCCGGCCGACGAGGGCGGCGGCGAGCGTGGGGTCCAGCTCGGCCGACGCGGTGGCCGTGCCGTCCAACGACCGGGGCCGGGCGGCCGCTGGCGAGGGGGGCGCTCCAGCCGTCGGAGGTCGCGACGGAGAGGTCCAGCCGCACGCTGCCGTCGACGGTGTCGAGGCCGGGGGCGTCGACGGTGTGCGCGAAGGACACCGTCAGCGCGTCGACCAGCTTGGTGTAGACCGGATCGCCCGTGGTGACGGCGCCGGTCGGGTAGGTGGTCCCGACCTCGGCCGGCCCGGCGTAGGTGAAGGTGCCCTGCTGGGTGACCGGCTGGCTGCGGGCCTCCGTCTCCGTGGACGGGAGGCCGAGCAGCAGCACGCCGGAGCCCGCGGCGAGCAGGGCGACGGCGCCCGCGCCCACGGCGACCTGGCGGGCCTGGGCGCGCGTCGGCATGGAGAAGGACGCCGGCAGGGCCGGCGACGCGGGGCGCGGGAGGGACGGTCGCGCGAGGGACGGCAGGGAGGGGAAGGACGGGAGGGCGACAGCAGGCAGGGCCCGGGCGGCGCGGTGCCGTGGGGCCTTGCGGCCCGGGCGCTTGCGTCGGTGGTTGCCGAACACCCCGAAGATGCCGGCGAGGACGAGGGCGAGGGACCACGGCGAGGCGATCGCGGCCAGGACCTTCCCGCCCTGGGGCACCTGGCGGAACAGCGTGCCGAGGAGCTCGTCGGCGGTCGGCCGGTCCTGGTCGAGCCAGTCGTTGTTGTCGCCCTGGAAGACGAACCGGTCCCCCTCGACGGCGACGATCCGGTGCATGACGACGGTGTCGAGGGTCTCCGAGTAGTAGGCCGCGACGTCGCCGACCTCGTAGGAGTCGGCCGGCCGGAGCACGGCGAGGTCACCGGTGGAGAAGCCCGGTTCCATGCTGACGCCGTGGGTGGTGACGTACGTGGTGGAGCCGCCGAGCTGTGCGGGCCAGAACAACCAGGCAGCCGCCAGCACCAGCGCGGCGATCGCGCTGGTGCTGGCGGCTCTGGTTGCGGCGTTCATGCTCGCTTCCGGCTCAGGGGACGTGCGGACGGCGTCGAGCCGCCCGGCCGGGCCGATCAGGGGTTACTTCGCGACCACGGTCAGGGCGACCTTCGTGATCTCCTCGACGACGACGTCGCCGGCCTCGCAGGTGACCAGGTAAGGCGCGGCGCCGCCGGCGGACGGGGTGCAGTCGAACGGCGTGGTGGCGATGCCGTCGCCGGTGATCGTCAGGTACGAGTTCGTGTCCTCGACGTCGGTGGTCACGGTGAAGACGACCTCGTGGAGCTTGGTCGCGTCCGTGGACAGCACGTTGTAGGCGACGTTGCTGACGGTCACACCGCTGACCGCGAGCTCGCCGTAACCGACCTGGTCGTCAGCCGTCGCGTCCGGGTTGAACGTGTTGCTGTTCGTGAAGGCGGAGGTGGCGATGCCGGCGGTGGCGACCGCGACGCCGGCGAGCAGAACGCGCGACATGCGCATGGGGAGTGTCCGTTCTCTCAATGGCGCAGATCCCCGCGCGGGTTCTCACCCGGTGTGGCGGTGCCTGTGCCCGTCATCCTTGACAGGGCACCTTTCGGCACGGGGTCGGTCCGTGTTAACTCCTGTCCCACAAGAAATCCGGAGTTCCCACGTCGACCCGACGGGGCGCTGACCAGCGCACGACGACAGGGGCCCGGGACCGATCGGTCCGGGGCCCCTGTCGTGCGGGAGAGCGGTGCCGCGTGGCGGTCAGGCGACGGTCGTCTCCAGGGTCACCGGGACGTTGCCGCGCGTGGCGTTGGAGTACGGGCACACCTGGTGGGCGGCCGCCACGAGCTGCTCCGCGGCGTCCTGGTCCAGGCCGCCGAGCTCGACGGAGAGCGTGATCTCGAGGCCGAACCCGCCGGCCTCGTTCGCGCCGATGCCGACGTCGGCCGTGACCGCCGAGTCGGTGAAGGCCACCCTCTTCTCGCGGGCGACCGCCTTCAGCGCGGAGTGGAAGCAGGCCGCGTAGCCGGCGGCGAACAGCTGCTCGGGGTTGGTCGCCCCGCCCGGGCCGCCCATCTCCTTCGGGATCGCCAGGTCGAGGTCGATCAGCCCGTCCGAGGAGCGGGTGTGGCCGTTGCGGCCCTCGCCGGTGGCGGTCGCGGTGGCGGTGTAGATGGCGGGCACGGGTCCTCCAGGACGTCGACGGGGCAGAACGGTCGTTCTGCCTCGGCTCCACCTGATCACGATGACGTCCAACCCGCAAGACAGAACGTTCGTTCTGCTAGCCTGGCCCCGTGACAGCCCCGGTCCGCAGCTCCGCCGCGCGCGACCGCCTGCTCGCGACCGCGTCCCGCACCTTCTACGGCGAGGGCATCCGCGGGGTCGGCGTCGACCGCATCGTCACCGAGGCCGGCGTCACGCGGGCCACCTTCTACCGGCACTTCCCCGGCAAGGACGACCTCGTCGTGGCCTACCTCGAAGCCGTCGACGTCGCCGTCCGCGGGCGGGTGGGCGAGGTCCCGGACACCACCGAGGGCGCCGCGGACCTGGTCCGGGCCCTCGCCGGCGGGATCGGGGACGAGCGTCTGCGCGCGCGGCTTCCGCGGTTGCCCCTTCATCAACGCGGCGGCCGAGTTCCCCGATCCGGAGAGCCCCGTGCACCGCGCCGTCGTCGTCCACCGGGAGTGGCTGGCGGGGACGGTCACCCGCGCCTTCGCGACCGCCGGTCACCCCGACCCGGCCGAGGCGACGCGGCGCTTCGTCATGCTCCGGGACGGCGCGATGGTCGCGGGCTACCTGGCGGACCCGGAGGCGGCGCGGGCGACGCTGCTCGCCGCCGTCGAGGACCTGCTGCCCGCCTGAGCCGCCACGAGATCTGCACACTCGGGGCTTTCCCCTCGGCCGGGACCCCGAGTGTGCAGATCTCGCGGAAGGGTCAGCGGGAGTAGTACTCCACGACCAGCTGCTCCTCGCAGATCACCGGGACCTCGTCGCGGCTCGGCGTCCGCTCGTAGCGGGCGACGAGGTCGGCGAGCGTGACGGTGAGGTACGCCGGCGGCTCGGCGTGCGCGCCGGAGGCGGCGACGACGAAGGGCTCCTTCGCCCGCGAGCGCTCGGCGATCTGCACGAAGTCGCCCGGCCGGAGGCGGTAGGAGGGCCGGTCCACCCTCGTCCCGTTGACCAGCACGTGCTGGTGGGTGACGAACTGGCGCGCCTGGTAGATCGTGCGGGCGAAGCCGGCGCGCAGGACGGTGGCGTCCAGCCGCGACTCGAGGTCCTGGATCAGCGCCTCGCCCGTCTTGCCACCCGACCGCTTGGCCCGGTCGAACGCCGCGCGGAGCTGGCTCTCGCTGATGTCGTACTGCGCGCGCAGCCGCTGCTTCTCCTTGAGCCGGGTGGAGTAGTCGCTGTCCTTGCGGCGCTTGCGGCCGTGCTCGCCCGGCGGGTACGGACGGCGCTCGAAGTAGGCGACCGCCTTGGGCGTGAGCGCGATGCCGAGGGCTCGGCTGATCCGGATCTTGGGCCGGGGAGTGTTCACGGGTACCTCCGTCTTTGGTTAGGCTAACCTTACTCACGTTCCCGAGAGTCATCGAGGTGCTCCCATGACGGCTGGTCCCAGGCCGAGCCGGTTCGCCGCCGGCACCCCCGCCCCGGTCACCGCCCCGCCCGGCGCCGGCGGGCAGCCCTCGCCGGCGGAGCGGGCGCGCACCGTCGCCGCCCGGTCCGCGGCCGCGCTGCACGTCCTCGGCACGGGGACGACGCCCGCCCTGGCCGCCACCACGACCGGGGACGGGCGCACGTTCGTCGTCGTCCCGACGTCGGGGCCGCTGGTGCGTGCGCTGGCCGGCTCCCCCGTCGGCGACCTCCCCGCCCGGTTGACCGTCACCGACCGGGCCCCGGCGGCGCTGCGCCGGCCGGTGCGGGCACTCGTGGAGCTGGCCGGGTGGCTCACGCCCGTCCCGGACCGCGACGTCGCCGCCGCCGTCCTCGCCTTCGCCGACAGCTGCCCGTGCGAGGCGCTGTTCGAGGTCGGGCTCACCGCGACGCTGCTGCAGCTGGACGTCGCCGACGTCGTCCTGCACGAGGCGCACGCCGTCGACCACGTCGAGCCCGAGGACTTCGCGGCGGCCGCGGTCGACCCGGTCACCGCGGCCGAGGCCGACCTGCTGACCGGGCAGGCGGCGGCACTGGCGCGGCTGCGTGCGCGGGTGCAGGCCTGGGCCGGGCGGCGGGACGACGTCGCCCTGCTCGGGCTGGACCGCTTCGGCGTCCGCTTCCGCGTGGAGTCGCTGCGCGGCGGCTACGACGTGCGGGTGGCCTTCCCCGAGCCGCTGACCAGCAGCGACGGGTTCGCCGACGCCGTCGGCGGGTTGCTGTGCTGCGCGCTGGACTGACCGCCCGCCCGCGCTGGTCGGGACGGCCCCGCTGTGCGACGGTCCTCCGATGACCTCCTCCGACGGCGGCCGCCGAGGCCTGCAGATCACCCTGAGCGCCCTCGCGGCCATCCCCCTCGCCTCCGGGCTCGCCGGCGCGCTGGTCGGGCCCTCCTCGATGCCGGGCGCCGCGGGCCCGGCGACGCCGGACGTCGAGAGCGAGTACCGCTACGCGCACGCCATCTACGCCGCCGCCGCGCCGCTGATCTGGTCGGCGGTGCCGCAGGTCGAGCGCCGGGGCGCGCTGGTGCGCGGCGTCTCCGGCGCCCTCTTCGCCGGCGGGGTGGTGCGGCTGCTCGCCTGGCGCCGCACCGGCCGGCCCTCCCCCGCCCTGGTCGGCGCGGCCGCCCTCGAGCTGCTCGGGACCCCGGTGCTGGTCGCCTGGCAGCACCGCGTGGCACGACGCGCCGGGCGCTGACCGACCGCGCGGAGGCCGCGGCCGGGGTGGTGCGACGATGCGCGTCGCCCGCACCGGTCGCGGGCGTCCGTGCAGGTCGAGGAGGCACCGATGGCGTTCGGCTGGAAGCTCTACGGGGACGGCAAGACCCTGCCGCTGGGTGAGGCGGTGGCCCCCGACGAGCGGTTGACCTGGCCGCGCACGGTGGGCATCGGCGCGCAGCACGTCGTCGCCATGTTCGGGGCGACGTTCGTCTTCCCGCTGCTCATGGGCCTGGACCCCAACCTGGCGATCATGATGAGCGGGGTCGCGACGATCCTGTTCCTGCTCGTCGTGCAGGGGAAGGTGCCCAGCTACCTGGGCAGCTCCGCCTCCTTCGTCGGCGGGGTGGTCGCGGTGCGCGCCGCGGGCGGCTCGGACTCCGACGTCCTGGGGGCGCTGCTGGTCTCCGGCGTCGTCCTCGCCCTGGTCGGCCTGGTCATCCACCTCGCCGGCGTGCGCGTGATCAACAAGGTGCTGCCGCCGGCGGTGACCGGCGCGGTCGTGCTGCTCATCGGGTTCAACCTGGCCCCGGTGGCGACGTCGACCTACTGGCCGCAGGACCAGTGGGTGGCGCTGGCGACCATGGCGTTCGTCGTCGTCGCCTCGCTGCTGCTGCGCGGCTTCCTGGCCCGGATCTCGATCCTGCTCGGCCTGGTCTTCGGCTACCTGCTGTCGATCCTGCTCGACTGGGCGGCCGGCCCGCTGAGCTCCACCGATGCCGACCGGGTGGACTTCACCGCGGTCGGTGACGCCTCGTGGTTCGGGCTCCCGGACTTCACCGCGCCGTCGTTCTCGGTGAACTACTCGCTGCTGGTGCTGCCCGCGGTGATCGCGCTCGTGGCCGAGAACGCCGGGCACGTGAAGGCGGTCGCCGAGATGACCCGCCGCGACCTGGACCCGGTCATCGGCCGCGCCGTCGCCGCCGACGGCCTCACCACGGTGCTGGCGACGGCGGTCGGCGGCTCCCCCACCACCACGTACGCGGAGAACATCGGCGTCATGGCCGCGACCCGCGTCTACTCGACGGCCGCGTACTACGTGGCGGCCGTCGTCGCGATCGGCCTGGGCCTGGTGCCGAAGTTCGGCGCGCTCATCAACGCGATCCCCGGGGGCGTGCTCGGCGGGATCACCGTCGTCCTCTACGGGATGATCGGCCTGCTCGGCGCGAAGATCTGGAAGGAGAACCGGGTCGACTTCGCCAACCCGATCAACCTCGTGCCGCTGGCCGCGGGCATCGTGATCGCCGTCGGCAACTCCGGCAACGCCGCTCCGCTGCTGCAGATCACCGACGACTTCTCCCTGGGTGGCATCGCGCTCGGCACGCTCGTCGCCGTCGTCGGCTGGCACCTGGCCCGCGCGCTGGCGCCCGCGGAGATGCGCGAGTCGCTCACCCTCGAGGGCCCGCACCCCGCCGCCGGATCGACCTTCGGGCACGTGCACGGCGCCGAGGACGACGGCGTCCGGCCGGCCGGTGGGGCCGGTCGCACGACCACCTGAGCGGCATCGCGTTGCGCGCCATGAACTAGCGCCCCGTCATTGGTACGACTCCACCCCCCGCCCGCCGATACCCGCTACGGCGGCGGGGGGCCCGGTCGCCTCCCGAGCCGAGAAGGACCGATGAGCCGACGCACGCGCACAGCCAGCCCCGCCGCGGCACCCGTGCCCGTCCCCCGCGACGTGGAGGCGGTCGAGGCGGTCATCGACGCCCTGGAGGGCGGGTGCTGCCGACAGCGCCGACGCGCACCGCACGATCGTGACCACGCTGGCCCGCGAGCTCGACCTGGACTACGGCGCCGCCTGGCTGGTCGACCCCGACCGGGGCTTCAGCCTGGTCGCCGAATCCGGGCGCTCGGCGCAGACGATGCGCGCCGCCCGGATCGAGCGGCTGATGCCCGGCGAGGGCCTGGCCGGCGCGGCCATCCGCACGCAGGACCCGGTGCTGGCGAACGAGACGACCGACCCGGCGCTGTGCGGGCGGTGGAAGGCGGCGCAGTCCGCCGGCGCGACGCGCGGCTGCGTCCTGCCGATCGCCGACGAGACCGGCCGGATCGTCAGCCTCTACGAGTTCTACAACGACCAGGAGCTGCCGTTCTTCGGCGGCCGGCAGTCGAAGTGGCGGGCCCTGCGCGGCCTGCTCGTGCACGCGCACCGGGCGGCGCTGGCCAAGGCCCACCTGCAGGAGACGCTGCACGACCGGCAGGCGGTGACGACCCGTCGTCACCGAGATCGGCGCGGCCACGAGCCAGGAGCAGGCGCTCCGGGTCGCCCTGGACACCGTGCGCAGCGCCTTCGGCTGGGCCTACGGCTCGTTCTGGGCGCTGGACGAGGAGTCCGGCGTCCTGCGCTTCCAGCAGGAGTCCGGCTCGGCCGGCGAGGAGTTCCGCGCCGTCACGCTGAGCGCCAGCTTCGCCGAGGGCGTGGGCCTGTCCGGTCGCGCCTGGCGGGCCCGCGAGCTGGTCTTCGTGCCCGACATCGGGCAGGTCACCGACTGCGTGCGCGCGCCCGCCGCGCAGCGCGCGGGCGTGAAGTCCGGCGTCTGCTTCCCCCTGATCGTCAACGGCCGCGTCATCGGCACCATGGACTTCTTCGTCACCGAGACCATCGAGCTGTCGGACTCGCGGCGGGCCTCGCTGCGCAACGTGCAGCAGCTGGTGTCGCAGCGGCTGGACGTGCTGCGCCGCAACGAGGAGAGCGCGGAGAACGCCCGCGAGCTGCTGGTCACCGTCGCGCGGCTGCGCGAGGCGGCGAACGAGGCCGGCCGGGTGGCGGAGAGCGCGGTCAGCCAGGCCTCGGCCATGACCGGCGACGTCGTCGCGCTGGACGAGGCGTCGGCCGCCGTCGGCGAGGTCATCCGGATCATCTCCGGCATCGCCGACCAGACCAACCTGCTCGCGCTCAACGCCACCATCGAGGCGGCGCGCGCCGGCGAGGTGGGCAAGGGCTTCGCCGTCGTGGCCAGCGAGGTCAAGGACCTGGCCCGGGAGACGGCGAAGGCCACCCAGCGGGTGGCCGACCAGATCGCCGGCATCCAGTCCAGCTCGAAGGCCGTCGCCGAGGGCATCCACACGACCGGCGAGATCATCGGCCGGCTGGACGAGGTGCAGCACCGGATCGGCGAGGTGCTCGGCGAGCAGGAGCGCATGGCGCAGCTGATCGAGGCCGCGGGCTGAACCGAGCCGGCGTCAGCCGCGGCGGGACGTCCAGCCCTGCTCGCGCAGCCGCTCGAAGCCGTCGAGCAGGACGTCGAGGGCGAACTCGAACTCGAACTGCTCGTCACAGCCGCCGTGCTGTTCGGCCTGTACGCGCAGACGTCCGCCGTCGCCCTGGTGGCCGCGATCCCCGTCGCGGCCTGGGAGCTGTGCCTGGCCGTCCGGCTGATCGTCACCGGCCTCGCGCCGACGGCGGAGCCTGCCCGGGAGCCGGCGCTGCCGGTTCCGGTGCCCGCATGAGCCCGGCGCCCATGGCCGGGGAGGAACCCCGGCCATGGGCGCGGTCGCTCACTGAACGGGCCGACGGGAGGTGAGCACCCAGCCGGCGACGGAGGCGACGACGACCCAGCCGGCGAGCACCGCGATCGAGCGCGCCTCGGCGTCCCCCTGCGCCAGCACCGTCGTCGCCTCGGCGGGGTCCAGCCACTGCGCCAGGTCCGGGTTCCAGATCCGCACCAGCGGCAGCACGCCCATGATCAGCAGGTACAGCGACGTGAGGGCGGCCGGCGTGTTCGCCGTCGCCGCCCCGGCACCCGCGCCGATCACCGCGAAGGCCGCGCCGGCCCCGACCGCCGTCACCAGCGCCTGACCGGTCCCGTCCCAGTTCAGGTCGTCCACGCCCACGGCGGCGATGACCGCCAGCGAGGACCCGGCGGACACCGCGGCGAGGGTGGCACCCAGCACGGCGACCGCGGCCGTCTTGGCCGCCAGCACCCGTCCGCGCTGCGGGACCAGCAGGAACGTCGTCTGCACGGTGCGGTGGGTCCACTCTCCCGCTGTCGAGATCACGCCGAGCGCCAGCAGCACCAGCCCGGTCATCGAGCCGACGATGCCGATCGGGCCGGCCGCCCAGCCGAACTCCGCATCCGTCGCGGCCAGCGCCACGCCGACCGGTCCGAGCAGGGCAGCGGACGCCGCGAACGCCCGGCCCGAGCGGTGCGACAACGATTTGCGCATCTCCAGGCCGACCAGGGTGGGCAGGGACGGACCGGTCCGGCGCGCCTCGACGGAGCTGCCGAGCGAGGGCGCGGGGGAGGTCAGGACGGTGGTCACGAGAGAGTCCCTTCGGGCCAGGTGAGCTGGAAGAACAGGTCCTCGAGGCCGCGCTGCACGGGGCGCAGGTCGAGGAGGACGTGGCCCCCGGCAGCAGCCACCGCGCCGATGTCGCCGGGCCGGGCGCCCGGGACGACGAGCGCGCCGTCGTCCCCCGGTTCCACGTGGAACCCGGCCGCCTCGAGGGCCGCACGGAGGGCGGCGGTGTCCCCGGCCCGGACGACCGCGCCGTCCGGGCCGAGCAGGGAGGCGACCGATCCGTCGGCGACGACGCGCCCCCCGCCGATCACCAGCAACCGGTCGACGGTGTGCTCGACCTCGCCGAGCAGGTGGGACGAGAGCAATACCGTGCCGCCGCGCGCCGCGTGCCCGCGGAGCAGGTCGCGCATCCAGCGGATGCCCTCCGGGTCCAGGCCGTTGACCGGCTCGTCGAACACCAGCACCGGCGGATCGGCCAGAAGCGCCCCCGCGATCCCGAGCCGCTGCCGCATGCCCAGCGAATAGCCGCCGACCCGCCGGCGGGCGGCGTCGGCGAGGCCGACCTGCGCCAGCACCTCCTCCGCGCGCTCCGCAGGCACGCCGAGGGCGGCGGCCAGGAGCCGCAGGTGCGTCCGCCCGGTGCGCCCCGGGTGGACGGCGGAGGCGTCGAGCAGCGTGCCGACGACGGCCCCCGGGTTGGGCAGCTCGCCGTACGGCCGGCCGTCGACGGTCGCCGAGCCGGCCGACGCCGGCACGAGGCCGGTCATCATCCGCATCGTCGTGGTCTTGCCGGCGCCGTTCGGGCCGAGGAAGCCGGTGACGGTCCCCGGTTCGAGGGTGAACGAGACGTCGTCGACGACCGTCCGGTCGCCGTACCTCTTGGTCAGTCCGCTGACCGTGATCATGGATTCCTCCGCAGCTCGTCGAGGTGAGGACGACGAATCTGCCGAGCCGGCGCCGTCTCCCGCGTCGGCCGCGGGCCGCGACCCCGGGTCCCCGGACGGCGCGACGCGGTCATCCGAAAGTCGACCGGGCCGGGGACTCGCGGGCGACCCGCCACGATCCGACCCGGATCTACGCTCCGCCGCATGAGCCTCCGCGACCGCCTGTGGCCGGGCCTCGGCGCGCGCGGGATCTGGCTCGAGGTGCACGTCGCGGCGACGTGCGCGGCGGTGGTGGCCTTCGAGGTCGCCGCCCTGGACCCCGGCCCGGTGGGAGCGCTCCTGCTGATCGTGATCGGCGTCGCCCTCGGCCTGCTGCTCCTCTTCCTGCGCCGGAGGGCACCGCTGGTCCCGTTCGCCGTCGGCGCCGCGCTGAGCACGATCGGCATCGCCACCGGACTGCTGATCTCGGCCTACGCCGTCGCGCGGTACGTCGCCTCGTGGCGCACCCGGGCGATCGCGGGCACGCTCGCGGCCGTCGCAGCCGCCCGGCCGTGGGAGGTCGACAGCGCGAACCAGGCCGTCGGCGCCGTGGGGACGGCCGCGCTGCTCGTCCTCCTCCCCGGCGCGCTCGGCATCTGGCAGCGCACCCGCGCGCAGCTGCTGGCCGCCCTGCGCGAGCGGGCGGAGCGCGCCGAGGCCGAGCGGGAGCTGCTGGCGCGCGACGCCGTCCTCACCGAGCGGACCCGCATCGCGCGCGAGATGCACGATGCCGTCGGGCACCGGGTCAGCCTCATGGTGCTGCAGGCCGGCGCGATCGAGATGGCGGCACGGGACCCCGACCGCGTCGGGCAGCTCGCCGGGCAGGTGCAGACCGCCGGACGCCGGGCGCTGGACGAGCTGCGGCAGATGGTGGGGGTGCTGCGCGCCGGCGACGTCGACGAGGAGGCGCCGCTGGGCCCCCAGCCCGGGCTGGAGGACCTGCCCCGGCTGGTCGCGCAGGCGCAGGAGGCGGGCATGGCGGTCGAGCTCGCGCTGCCCGACACCGATGTCGGCCCGCTCGCCGGCCGCGCCGCTTACCGGATCGTGCAGGAGTCGCTCACGAACGCCGGCCGGCACGCCCCCGGCGCCGCCGTCCACGTGACCGTGACGCGGACGGGATCCGAGCTCGCCGTCCGCGTGGTCAACGGACCGCCGGACGCTCCCGCGGCAGCGTCCGGCGACCACGGGAGGACGTCGGGCGGCGGCTTCGGGCTCGTGGGGCTGGGCGAGCGGGTGCGCACCCTGGGCGGCCGGCTGACGGCGGGGCCGCGGCTGGACGGCGGGTTCTGCGTCGAGGCGGTGCTGCCCGCGTGATCCGCGTCCTGCTGGTCGACGACGAGGAACTGGTGCGGTTCGGGCTGCGCACGGTGCTGGAGTCCGTCGGAGGCTTCGAGGTGGTCGGCGAGGCAGGCGACGGCGTCGACGGTGTGCGGGCCGCCCGCGAGCTGGCTCCCGACGTCGTCCTCATGGACATCCGCATGCCGCGGATGGACGGGCTCGCCGCGACCGAGCGGATCCTGGCGCTGCCGAGGCCGCCGCAGGTCGCCGTCCTGACGACCTTCTACCTGGACGAGTACGTGTACGCGGCCCTCGCGGCCGGTGCCGCCGGCTTCCTGCTCAAGGACACCCCGCCGCGGGAGATAGCCGCGGCGGTACGCGCCGTCGCCGACGGGACGGCCACGCTGTCGCCCCAGGTGACGGCGGCGCTGATCGAGTCCTACGTCCATCGCCGGGCCGCGCCGCGGCGGGCCGAGGCGTTGCGCCGGGTCGCCGAGCTGTCCGACCGCGAGCGGGAGGTGCTGGCGCTGCTGGGCACCGGCGACTCGAACGCCGAGCTCGGCCGGCGGATGTTCGTCAGCGAGGCGACGGTGAAGACCTACGTCTCGCGGCTGCTCACGAAGCTGGACCTGACCAACCGCACCCAGGCCGCGATCCTCGCCCACGAGGCCGGGTTGCTGGAGGGCTGAACCGGCGCGCGGCCTTGCCCCCCGCCCCCGGGAGCCCGACCATTCCCGGCAGGGGACGGGGGACGGCGATGAGGTGGGTGGAGCGGGTCGCGGACGGGCAGACACCCGGGCCGCCCCCGGCGCTGGCCGCTGTGAAGACCTACCGCTACCTGCGGCTGGCGATGGTCGCCGTCGTCGTCGGCCTGGGCGTCGCCGTCGTCCACGAGGTGCTCCGGGTCGAGGGCACCTGCTGGCAGACCTCGCTGAGCGGCTACTACTACACGCCGGTCCAGAACGTCCTGGTCGGAGCGCTCGTCGCCATCGGGCTGTGCCTGGTCGCGCTCAAGGGCAGCACCGACGTGGAGGACGTGCTGCTGAACGTCGCGGGCGTCTGCGCCCCGTTCGTCGCCGTGGTGCCGATCGCCGAGCCCGGATCGTGCGGGGTCGTCACGGACGGTCTGAACAGGAACCTGAACGTCGCGAACAACGTCACGGCGGTGCTCGCCGTCGTCGGCATCGCGCTGGCGACGCTCGCCGTCCTCTGGATGCGCAACCGGAGCCGGACGACGGAGGAGCCGCCCCCGACCCGGATCGAGCTGCTCGGGCTACGCGGGGTCGGTGCTGCTGTTCGGCGCGGCCGCCGGTGTCTTCGCGCTGCGAGCGGAGGCGTTCGACCGCTACGGGCACGCCGTCGCCGCGATCACGATGTTCGTGCTCGTCGTCGCCGACGTCGCCGTCAACGCGGTGAACCTGCACCGCGGGCGCCGGGGCACGCACGCGCCGGTCCGGCGGATGAACCGCTACGCCTGGATCGTGCTGGGCATGGTCGGCTTCGCGGCTGCCAGCGGAGTGCTGGGCCTGCTCGGCGTCGAGCACTGGCTGCTGGTCCTCGAGGCCGGCCTGATCGGCTGCTTCGGGGTCTTCTGGGGCCTCCAGACCGTCGAGCTCTGGAACCAGGGGTTGCGCCCCGCGCCGCCCGCCGCGCCGCCGGCGGAGGCTCCGACCGAGGCGAGCACGCACTGAGGGCGGTCCCGACCCGGTCGGGAACCGCCCTCAGTGCGTGCTGATCGAGGAACTGGCGGGTCAGCCGACCTGCTGGAGCGTCGGGTAGTCGTTGTAGCCCTCGGCGCCGTCGGCGTAGAAGAGGTGCGGCTGGGGCGCGTTCTCCGGGTGCTCGCCGGCCCAGCGCTCGACCAGGTCGGGGTTGGCGATGACCGGGCGGCCGACGGCGACGGCCTCGGCGTGCGCCTCCTCGATCAGGCCGATCGCCTCCTCGCGGGTGGTCACCGTGCCGAAGCCGCTGTTGGCGACGAGCGGCCCGCCGAAGCGCCGCCGCAGCTCCTGGACCAGGTCACCACCGGGCTCGGCGTGCAGCACCGACAGGTAGGCCAGGCCCAGCGGGCGGAGCTGGTCGAGCAGCGCGCCGTAGGTGAGCAGCACGTCGGCGGCGTCGGTCTCGAAGGCGCCCTGGATGTTGTGCTGGGGGGAGATCCGCAGGCCGACCCGGCCGGCCCCGATCGCCTCGGCCACCGCCGTCACCACCTCGACGACGAAGCGCGCACGGTTCTCGGGCGTCCCGCCGTAGGCGTCGGTGCGCTCGTTGGACGCCGGCGACAGGAACTCGTGCAGCAGGTAGCCGTTGGCGCCGTGCAGCTCCACGCCGTCCAGCCCGGCGGCGATCGCGTTGCGGGCGGCCTGCACGAACTCGTCGCGGAGCCGGCCCAGCTCGTCGCCGGTCAGCGCGTGCGGCACCGGGTAGGGCTGCTTGCCCGACGGCGTCCGGACCTCGCCCTCGATGGCGATCGCCGACGGCGCCTCGGCCTCGCGACCGCCGATCACGTCGGGGTGGGTCACCCGGCCGGCGTGCATGAGCTGCATGACGATCGTGCCGCCGCGCTCGTGCACCGCGTCGGCGACCGCGCGCCAGCCGGCGATCTGCTCGTCGGTGACGATGCCGGGCTGCCCCGGGTAGCCCTGCGACTGCGGGTTCGGCCAGGTGCCCTCGGTGATGATCATGCCCAGGCCCGCGCGCTGCCGGTAGTGCTCGGCGATCAGCTCCCCGGGCACGCCGGTCGCGCTCGCACGCAGACGGGTGAGGGGCGCCATGACGACGCGGTTGGCCAGCGAGAGGTCGCCGAGGGCGACGGGTGAGAACAGGTCCACACGGGGTCGAAGGCGGGTCCGCACGGAGCGCATTCCGTCGTGCGACCTTCGTCACCATCTGCCCTAGGGTGCAGCGCATGATCCACATCGCGGGCCGTCGCCCGCTGCTGGCCGTCGTCCTCGCGGCCGCCGTCGCGCTGACCGGCTGCTCGTCGGACGACGACGGCGGCGCGTCCCCGGCCGCCGGGTCCGAGCCGGCGCCCGAGGTGGTCGAGGGCACCGACCCGCTGCCGCCGCTGCCCGACGACGTCGCCCTGCCGATCGTGTTCGTGCACGGCTTCGCCGGCTCCGCGCAGCAGATCGAGTCCAACGCGATGCGGTTCGTGGCCAACGGCTACCCCGAGGACCGGATCGTCGCCTACGACCACGACGGCGCCGGGCTGGACATCCCCGCCTACGCCGCCGGCCTCGCCGAGGTCGTCGACGACACCCTCGCCGAGTTCGGCGTCGAGAAGGTCTACCTGATCGGCCACTCCCGGGGCACCTTCGTGTCGAACCTCTTCCTCGGCGATCCCGCGCAGGTGGCGAAGGTGGCCAAGTACGTCGCCATCGACGGCCGGCCCTGCCCCGAGCCGCAGCCCGTCCCCTGCATCGCGCCGGTGCAGCCCCAGTTCCCGGGGCAGTCGCACGTGGAGGTGGCGACGTCGAAGGAGTCCTTCGCCGTCCAGTACGAGTTCCTCGTCGGCGAGGCCCCCGAGGTGGTCGACATCGTGCCGCAGCGCGCGCCGGTGGAGATCTCCGGCCGGGCGGTCAACTTCCCGGCGAACACCGGCCGTGACGCGACGCTCGACATCTGGGCGATCGACCCCGGCACCGGCGCCCGCACCGGGGACGAGCCGCACGCCAGCACCGAGCTGGGTCCCGACGGCGAGTTCGGCCCGATCGAGCTCGAGAACGGCGCCCACTACGAGTACGCGCTGAGCTCCGGCAGCTCCCCCGTCGTCCACCACCTGTACCTGCAGCCCTACGTGCGGAGCAGCGCCTTCGTGCGGCTGCTCTCGTCCGAGCCCGACGGCCCGGTGCGGCAGAACACCAACGTCGGCGAGGACCACGTGGCGCTGGTGATCATGCGGATGCGCGAGTGGCACGCGGAGGGCGACGCCGACGTCCTCGAGCTGAGCGTCGACGGCGGCGAGCCGGTGGACGTGATCACCGACTACGTGGGCAACGCCGCGATCGGGCTGCACGTGCACGACGACGCCGCGACCCCCGGCGAGACGACGCTGGCGAAACTGCCCTACTTCGGCGAGCAGCCGTTCCAGAGCGGCATCGACGTCTTCCTGCCGGCCGCGCCCGACGCGTCCGGGACGGTGACCGCCCGCAACCTGCCCCGCGGCGACGCCGCCCGGCCGCAGACGCTCAACGTGCCGAACTGGCCCTCGTCCGGGCACACGGTGAGCCTCGTGTTCGCCGACTGGGCGGTCGACGGCGCGGCCTGACCGGAGCCGCCCCGGGCACGTCCTCCCTCAGCTCCGAGCGTCCTCCCTCGTGGTGCGCGGTGAGGGAGGAAGCGCTGGGATCAGGT
Organism: Blastococcus sp. TML/C7B; assembly: GCF_016612845.1. Taxonomy (NCBI): domain Bacteria; kingdom Bacillati; phylum Actinomycetota; class Actinomycetes; order Geodermatophilales; family Geodermatophilaceae; genus Blastococcus; species Blastococcus sp. TML/C7B. The sequence goes on from NZ_JAEOAA010000001.1 coordinate 914,113, forward strand.
TCCCTGATCCCAGCGCGGGCCCGGGACCCCGTCGGCCGGGGCGGGCGTGGGCGCGGGCACCGCGACCGGGGCGGGCACCTGCAGGTCGGCGTGGTGCCCGCGGCCGACGGCGAGCGCCAGCAGGCTGGAGACGAGGGCGAGACCGACGGTGAGCGCCCACCCGCGCTGGGCGCCGGCGAGCTCCCCAGCGCCCCCGGCCACCGCCGCGAGCAGGATCGAGACGCCCAGCGTGGCGCCGATCTGCCGGAACGCGCCGAAGGTCGCCGTCCCGGTCGCCAGGGACGCCGGCGGCAGCGACGACGACGCCGCGGCGGAGAAGTTGGTGAGCGTCAACCCGACGCCGATGCCGGTGAACACCTGCCCGGGCAGGAAGTCGGCGACGAACCCGCTCTCCGGGCCGACCTGGAGGATCCAGTACAGCGCGCCCATGGCGAAGATCGCCGTCCCCGCGGCGGCGACCGGCCCGCAGCCGATGCGCGCGCCGAGCCGGCCGGCGGGGATCGCGGTGATGGCGGCCAGGGCCGGGCCCGGGATCAGCGCGAAGCCCGCCTCGATCGAGGAGAAGCCCCAGCCCTCGGTCAGCCACAGCACGTTGCCCAGCAGCATCCCGCCGAAGCCGGCCATGAAGAACGCCATCGCCAGGTTGGCGAGGGTGTAGGAGCGGACCCGGAACAGCGCCAGCGGCAGCACGGGGACGACGCCGCGCGGCGCCCGGGCGGCACGCAGCGCGACCAGCGCCCCGGCGACGGCGGCCCCGGCGAACGCGCCGACGACGACGCGGCTGCCCCAGCCGCGGTCGGGCGCGTCGACCAGCGCGTAGGCGAGCAGGCCCACCGAGGCGACCAGCAGCACCGCGCCCACGAAGTCGGGTCGGCGGGTCTCGGTCTCGTCCTTCGACTCCGGGAGCACGCGCAGGCCCACGACCAGCGCGGCGATGCCGATCGGGATGTTGACCAGGAAGATCCAGCGCCACGAGAGCTCCAGCAGCAGCCCGCCGATCGGCGGCCCCAGCGCGGCGGCCACCCCGCCGACCATCGACCACACCGCGATCGCCGTCGCCCGCCGGGCCGGGGGGAAGGCGTGCAGGAGCAGCGCCAGCGACGTCGCCGTCACCATCGCCCCGCCGACGGACTGCACCACCCGGAACGCGACCAGGCTGGGCACGCCCCAGGCGAACGCGCAGCCCAGCGAGCCGGCCAGGAAGGTGGCCAGGCCGGTGAGGAAGACGCGACGCCGGCCGATCCGGTCGGCGATCCGGCCGGCCGGGGCGAGCAGCGCGGCGAACACGATCGTGTAGCCGTTGAGCACCCAGGACAGCGCGCCGGTCGAGCTCTCGAAGGTCTCCCCGAGCACCGGGAACGCGATGTTGACGATGAACAGGTCGAGCGAGGAGAGGAAGACCGCCGCCGAGACCACGAGCAGCACCAGCCCCGGGCTGCGCACGAGGGCTGCGCCCGCCGGCCCGGTCGTCGTCGGCTCGGTCGTCGCGCTCATGGCACCGCCCCGTCCTCGGTTCGCCAGCCGAACCGACTGCGCCGGACCGTACACGAGTCGGTTCGGTATGCGAACCTTGGAACTGTGACGAGCCGACTGGACGAGCTGCCGGGACGACGGTGCTCGATCGCGGGCGCCCTCGACGTCGTGGGCGACCGGTGGGCGCTGCTCGTCGTCCGCGAGGTGGCGCTGGGCGTGCACCGGTTCAGCGAGATCCGGCAGGGCACCGGCGCGCCGCGCGAGCAGCTCACCGCCCGGTTGAACGGCCTGGTCGAGGCCGGGGTGCTGGAGCGCAGGCAGTACTGCGACGCCCCACCGCGCTGGGACTACCACCTGACGACGGCCGGCCGGGACCTGTGGCCGGTGCTCCAGGGGCTCATGCAGTGGGGCGACCGCTACGTCGCCGACGAGCCGCCGGTCGAGCTGCGGCACGCCGGGCACCGCATCACCGCGTCGTGGGTCTGCGACGTCTGCGGTGAGCGGATCGGCCGGGACACCGAGCGGCACGTCCGGACGGCGCACGAGCCCGGCTGACGCCGTCCCCAGTACCTGACGCCGTCCCGCACGTGCGGGGAAACAGGCCCTCCCCGGGCCCCGCCAGGGCCAGGTTCCCCGCAGCTGGCCCCGGGCCGCCGGTCAGGCGGGCGGCACCTCCAGCGGGATCCCCGTCTCGCGCTCGGAGACCGCCCAGAGGACGTCGATCTGCTTCGCCAGGTCGAACCGGCGCAGGACCGGACGGCGGACCGGGGCCCCGTGCGAGCCGAACCGCGGGGCGTAGAGCTCTCCGCCGGCCGCCGCGGGGTCGGTGGCCGCCCGCAGCTGCGGCCGGGCGCCCTCGAGCGGCGTCATGCCCGAGCGCGCCGTGACCGCGTGCCCGAACGCGCCCGCCCAGCCCCCGCCGCCCTCGCGCACCGTGCGCGCCTGCAGGTCGGTGTTCGACAGCCCCGGGTGCGCGATCAGCGAGGCCGCCGCGACACCCGCCCGCGCGAAGCGCTGCTGCAGGCCCAGCCCGAAGTGGTAGTTGGCCATCTTGGCCCGCGCGTAGGAGCCCCAGGCCCGGTACCGCCGCGTCATGTGCGGGTCCGCCGGGTCCAGCGGGCCGCCCATGAACCGCGCGGTGCTGGTCACCGTCACCACCCGGGCCGCCGGCGCACGCAGCAGCGCCGGCAGCAGGTGCGCGGTGAGCGCCCAGTGCCCCAGGTGGTCGACGCCGAGCTGCATCTCGAAGCCGTCGGCGGTGGTGCGCTGCGGCATCGCCATGACGCCGGCGTTGTTCACGAGCAGGTCGACCCGCTCGTGCGCGTCGAGCACCGCCCGCGCCGCCGTCGCAACGACCGACAGGTCGCCCAGGTCCAGCGGCACCACCTCGAGCGAGGCCTCCGGGACGCGCTCGCGGATCCGCGCGGTCGCCGTCGCGGTCTTCTCCGGGTCCCGGGCGGCGACGACGACGTGCGCCCCCGCGCCGGCCAGCGCCAGCGCCGTCTGGAAGCCCAGGCCGCCGTTGCCGCCGGTCACGACCGCGGTGCGTCCGTGCAGGTCGGGGATGTCCTTCTCGGTCCAGGCCACGCGCCGATCCTTCCCCAGGTCAGCGCAGCCGGCCGGTCGCGCGCAGCTCGACGGCGGTGAGCACCTCCCAGCGCACCGCGGAGCTGCCCGGCCGGATCAGCCGCCAGTAGCGGGCGAACGCCCTCCGGCTGGCGTCGTCGGTGGCCCGCACGCGGGTCTCCGAGGCGAGCTCGGTGCCGTTGCCGCGGGGCGTGAGCCGGAAGTCCACGGCCGCGACCACCCAGCCGGGCTCGTCCCACGCCCGCAGCTGCGCGGCGTCGAGCGCGGGACCGGACTCCCCGCCGGTGAGGTGCCAGGGCTGCAGCAGCCCGCCGGCGACCACCGACGTCGGGGGCTCGGACGCGAGCAGCGGCACCGGCAGCGCGTCCAGGAAGGGCCGGTCGTGCAGCTGGCCCAGCCCGCGCCCGGAGAGCACCACCGGCAGGAACCGGGCGGCCGACAGCACGAGGGTCACCGGCAGCCCGGAGAGCCGGACGGCGTGCAGCGCGTCCCAGACCACCTCGGGCGGCGCGGCGATCCACCGCGCCTGCCGGGTGACGTGCTGCGGCCGCGGGACGACGTCGTCGAGCCGCACCGGTCAGGCCAGTGCGGCGTAGACGGCGCGCACGTAGGCCTCGCTGCGCGGCGAGCCGATCAACCCGCCGCCCATCCTGTTCATCATGTAGCTGATCGTGAGCCGGCGGTCGAGGTCCATGATCACCAGCGACCCGCCCCAGCCGCCCCAGAAGAAGGTGCGTCCCTCGGGCAGGTAGGGCACCGCTGGGGAGCCGAGGCAGAAGCCGGTGCCCCACCGGAAGGGGGCGCCGAGCACGAGGTCGACGCCGTCGGCCTGCTCGTCGAAGATCCGCTCGATGGTCGCCGGTGAGAGCAGCCGGACGCCGTCGGCCTCCCCGCCCAGGCTCAGCACCCGGAGCGCCTTCATCACGCCGCGGGCGTTGGAGTGCCCGTTGAGCGCGCCCAGGTCGGCGGCCCGCCACTCCGGCGAGTTCGCCGCGGCGGCCGAGGCCTTGGGCCCGGTGAACGTCTTCACGGCGACCGACTCCGGGTCCGGCGCAGCGCCGCCCCCCTCGGGCCGCGGCGGCGCGACGACGGGGGCGATGCGGGAGACCTCGGACTCGCGGGCGCCGATCTGGAAGTCCGCGCCCAGCGGGTCGGCGATCCGGTCGGCGACGAACTTCTTGAACGTGGTGCCGGTGATCCGGCGGATGACCTCGCCGACGAGGTGGCCCTGGTTGTTCGCGTGGTAGCCCGAGGCGGTGCCCGGCTCCCACCACGGCCGCTGCTGCGCCAGCCGCTCGGTGGCCGACGTCCAGTCGTACATGTCGCGGATCGAGAAGGGGCGCTCCCAGCCGGAGACGCCGGAGGTGTGCGAGAGCAGGTGCCGGACCAGCACGCCCTTCTTGCCCTTGGCCGCGAACTCCGGCCAGTAGTCGGCGACCGGCGCGTCCAGGTCCAGCTCGCCGCGGTCGGCCAGCATCAGCGCGGAGAGCGCGAGCACGCACTTCGTCGTCGACCAGACGTTGACGATCGTGTGCTCGGACCACTCCTGGGTGCGCTCGGCGTCGCGGTGCCCGCCCCAGACGTCGACGACGGTCTTCCCGTCCAGGTCGACGGCGATCGACGCGCCGAGCTCCTCGCCCGCGTCGAGCTGCTGGGCCAGCGCGTCCCGCACGCCGGCGAACCGCTCGTCCCACCGGCCGTGGACCTCGGCCATGCCACCTCCCGGTTCCCGGGACGGCGCCGCTGCCGTCCGCTGACCCATCCGACCACGGCACCCCCGGCACCGCGAGGCGCCCGCTCCCGGCCGACCGGGCGCACGGATGCGTCGTTCCCGGGGGCCGGATGACGCATCCCCGCGCCTGGAGGCGGTCAGTCGCGGGGGGTGCGGCGGCGGTGGTGGCTCTTGGCGCCGTACATCGCGCGGTCGGCGCGGGCGATCACCTCGTCGGGCGCCTCTCCCGGCCGGCCCACGGCGATGCCCACGCTCACCCCGACCGATTGCTGGGGCAGCCCGCGGAAGGGGGTCGGCACGGTGACCGCCACGTGCCGGGCCAGCTCGGTGAGGGCGTCCTCGTCGGCGGCGGGCCGGAGCAGCACGAACTCGTCCCCGCCGAAGCGGGCCACGAGGTCACCGGGCGAGGAGAGCTCCACCAGCCGGCCGGCCACCTCGGCGAGCACGCGGTCACCGACCTGGTGGCCGTGCTCGTCGTTGACCTGCTTGAACCGGTCGAGGTCGCAGAACAGCACGCCCACGTCGGGTCCGTCCGGGGTGTCCAGGGCGGCCTGCAGCGCGTCGAACAGCGCGGCCCGGTTCGGGATGCCGGTCAGCAGGTCGGTCTGCGCCCGGTGGTGCAGCCGCTCCTCCCGCTCCCGGTCCACGGTGACGTCGATGCCGATGGTGCCGATCGCGTAGGGGCGGCCGTCGTCGTCGAGGAGCACGGTGTTCCGCATCGCCACCCGCCGGCGCCCGCCCTCGCCGGTGATCCAGTCGGCCTCCTGCGGGTGCGCCTGCCCGGTCGCGATCGCGCGGGCGACGGCGTCCTGCGCGAGCTCCAGGTGCTCCGGGGCGACGTAGACCTCCCAGAAGCGCTGCCCGAGCAGCTGCTCGGGCGTGCGCCCGGTGAACCGCTGCAGCGCCGGGTTGGCGAACAGGATGCGGGTGTCGGCGCCGATGACGCAGACCAGCGCCTCGGTGGCGTCGATGAACGCCGCCACCAGCGCCGGCGCGCCGGCGCTCGCCCGCTCGTGCTCCTGCCCGGTCACCAGGCAATTCTTCCCTGGCGGACGCGCCCCGACACCCGGTTCCGGAACCGGGCACCCGTTCGGGGGCACCGGCCGTCGTCCTCAGCCGGCGAGGACGGCCTCCGCGCGGGCCAGGCCGGCCAGCCGGGCGTACCGCCCGCCGAGCGCCAGGAGCTCCTCGTGCGTGCCCTGCTCGACCACCCGCCCGGCGTCCAGGACGACGATCCGGTCGGCGTCGCGCACGGTCGAGAGGCGGTGGGCGATCGTGATCGTCGTCCGGCCGCGGCTGGCCTCGTCGAGCGCGGCCTGCACGGCCCGCTCGGTCTCGTTGTCCAGCGCGCTCGTGGCCTCGTCGAGCACCAGCACCGCGGGGTCGCGCAGCAGGGTGCGAGCGATGGCCAGGCGCTGCTTCTCCCCACCGGAGAACCGGTGGCCGCGGGCGCCGACGACGGTGTCGTAGCCGTCGGGCAGCGCGGCGATGACGTCGTGCACCTGCGCCCGGCGGGCCGCGGCGACCATCTCGTCGTCCGTGGCGTCCGGCTTGGCGTGCCGCAGGTTCTCCCGCACCGTGCCGTGCAGCAGGTAGGTCTCCTGGGAGACGACGCCGACGATGCGGGCGAGGTCGGCCAGCGCCAGGTCCCGCACGTCGACGCCGTCGACCAGCACGCGGCCGGTCGTCGGGTCGTTCAGCCGGGCGACGAGGGAGGCCAGCGTGCTCTTGCCCGAGCCGGTCTCGCCGACCAGCGCCAGCGAGGAGCCGGCAGGGACCACGAGGTCGACGTCGGCCAGCGCCGGGCGGAGCGCGTCGGGGTAGCGGAACCCGACGTGGTCGAACCGCACCTCGCCGCGGACGGCGGCGGGCTCGACGGCGACCGGCTCGTCGGGGTCGTCGATGTCGACGGGCAGTTCGAGGTACTCGAACACCCGGCTGAACAGCGCCATCGAGGCGGTGAGGGAGACGCCGATGTCGAGCAGCTGCATGAGCGGGCGGAACAGCGCGCCCTGCAGCGTCGTGAACGCGACCAGGGTGCCGATGGTCATGCCGCCCGACGTCGCCGGCAGCCCCGCCGCCAGGTAGATCAGCGCCGGGATGCCGGCGAACACGATGCTCATCGTGGCCATCCGCCAGCGCCCGGCCAGCTGGGAGCGCACCTCGAGGTCGACGAGGAACGCCGAGGTGCCGGCGAAGCGCTGCGACTGGGCCGGGCCCGCGCCCAGCGTCTTGCCGAGCAGCACGCCGCTCACCGACAGCCCCTCCTCGACCTGCGAGTGCAGGTCGGCGAGGTGCCGCTGGCGCTGGGCGGTGATCTCCCGGCGCATGCGGGCGACCCGGCGGGTGAGCCAGACGGCCGGCGGCAGGACGACGAGGGAGAGCAGCGACAGCCGCCAGCTCAGCACCGCCATGGCGACGGCGGTACCGATCACCGTGGTGGCGCTGGAGGCGAACGACGTCGCGGTCGAGGTGACGACGGACTGCATGCCGCCGATGTCGTTCATCAGCCGCGACTGGACCTCGCCGCCCTTGGTACGGGTGAAGAAGCCCAGCGACTGGCGCTGCAGGTGGGTGAAGACCGCCGTCCGCAGACCGTGCATGACCCGCTGGCCGACGGTGGTCGGACAGCCAGGTCTGGACGACGCCGAACACCGCCGTGAGCACGGTGACCGCGAGCATCCCGCCGACCGCCCACAGCAGCAGCGGCACGTCCTGCCGGGGGATGGCCTCGTCGATGACCAGCCGGATCAGGAACGGGGTGCCCAGCGCGACCACCGAGGAGGCGACGATCAGCGCCACCACGACGGCGAGCTGGGCGCGGTAGGGCCGGAAGAGCGCGGCCACCCGGCTCCACCGGACCGGCGAGCGCGCCAGCTGGGCGCGGTCGGCCGGGTCGGGCTTGCGGCCTCCGGGGCCGCCTCCGCCGGGGCCGCTCCCGCGGCCGCCGGTCATCATCATCGTCTCGCTGATGGCGACACCTCCTGAACAGTTGCTGAGGTTACCTCATGGTCTGGTAACCGCCGCACCTCCGCTACTGTTCCCCCGTGGCCGAGGACGCGACGGGCGAGCTGCTCCTGCAGGTGGCCCGCGCCCAGCGCCGGCGCTGGCGGGAGGCGCTGGCGCCCTGGGACCTCTCGCCGCACCAGGCCCGCGCGCTGGGCGTCGTCGTCGAGCGGGGCGGCGTCCGGCCCTCCGACCTCGCCGAGGCGCTGCACATCGCCCCCCGCTCGGCGACCGAGGTGGCCGACGGGCTGCAGGAGCGCGGGCTGGTCGAGCGCACCCGCGACCCCGGCGACCGGCGGGCGGTCGTCCTCCGCCCCACCGACGAGGGCCGCCGGATCCGCGCCGAGGTCGCTCGCGCCCGGGCCGCCGACACCGAGGCGCTGCTCTCCCGGCTCACCCCCGACGAGCGCGCCACCCTCACCCGCCTGCTGACCGCGCTGCTCGACTGATCCGCCGCCCCCCGACGTCGCCGTCCAGGGTTCCGGCCCCCGGGTGGTCGCGATCAGCGGCTGAGCGCCGCGGCGGTCGCGTCGTCGGCCGGGAGGAACGCCTCGACGCTGAGCTCGGCGGCGGTGAGGTCGACGGCGGTGCCGAACGTGGTGACCGTGCTGAGGAAGCTGAGCACGGCGCCGTCGTCGCCGGTGCGGAGGCGCAGCGGGACGGCGATGCCGTCGGGCGGGCTGCGGTCCAGGCCGCCGGGGAGGGTCAGCAGCTCGCGGTGCAGCGCGGCCAGCGCGAGGTCACCGGCGAGGTGCGCCTCGCGGCCCAGCCGGTGCAGCACGTGCCGCCGCCACTGCGGCAGGTTGAGGATCCGCGGCGCCAGCCCCTCGGGGTGCAGGCTCAGCCGCAGCACGTTGACCGGCGGCTCCAGCAGGTGCGGCGCGACGCCGTCGAGGAGCGCCGACAGGGCGCCGTTGGCGGCGACCAGGTGCCAGCCGCGGTCGACGGCGAGCGCCGGGAACGGCTCGTAGGCGGCGAGCACGCGGTCCAGCGCCTCGCGGACGACGGCCATGTCGGGATCGCCCAGGTCGCGGCGGCGGTAGGCGGGCGCGAACCCGGCGGCGGCGAGCAGCTCGTTGCGCGCGCCCAGCGGCACCTCGAGCTGCTCGGCCAGGTGCAGCACCATCTCGCGGCTGGGGCGGGCCCGCCCGGTCTCGACGAAGCTGAGGTGCCGGGCCGAGACGCCCGCCTCCACGGCCAGGTCGAGCTGGCTGAGCCGGCGGCGACGGCGCCAGGAGCGCAGCAGCTCGCCGACGGGGACCTCTCCTGCGACGGCGGTGGTCACGGCGCCGACGCTAGCGACGACGGCTGCGCGGTGTCCCTTACCTGGGAGGTAATCGCAGCACCTACCGCGGCGCGGCCACGGTGGTCCCGTTCCTGAACACCACCGCCCCGAGGAGCTGTTCTGCCATGACCGCCATGACCGTCACCACCGCCCACGCCGACCGCTACCTGGCCGCCTGGAACGAGACCGACCCGGCCGCCCGCCGGGCCATCGTCGCCGAGGTGTTCAGCGCCGACGTCCGCTACACCGACCCGCTGGCCGACGTCCGCGGCACCGAGGCCCTCGCCGCGACCATCGGCGCCGTCCAGCAGCAGTTCCCCGGCTTCGTGTTCCGGCTGCTCGGGCCGGTCGACCCCCACCACGACCAGCTGCGCTTCACCTGGGAGCTCGGGCCCGAGGGCGCGGAGGCGCCGGTTGTCGGGTCCGACGTCGCCGTGCTGGACGCCGAGGGCCGGATCAGCGCGGTGCTCGGGTTCCTCGACCGGGTGCCCGCCGCCGCCTGACGCCGTCCTCCCTGCCCGTAGCGCGTCCTCCCTCACCGCCCACCGCGAGGGAGGACGCGCTGGGATCAGGTTCCCTGATCCCAGCGGGCCGAGCGGGATGCCGGGCGGGGCGGCAGGATCGACGGCGTGACCGAGCCGCGTGAGGACGACGAGACCAACAACCTGCACCCGGGCCAGCACGACGAGGGCGGGCACGGGGGCATGGCCACCCGCGAGCACGACGCCAAGAAGGACGACGCCGACCAGGACTGACTGCGCCGGCACGTCCTCCCTCGCCGTAGCGCGTCCTCCCTCACCGCGCACCACGAGGGAGGACGCTCGACGATCAGGTCACCTGATCCCAGCGGGGATCAGCGGCGCCACCAGCGGCGGCGGGCCGGGGGCGGGGGTGGTGCGGCGACGGGCGGGGGCGGCGGCGGGCGGTCGCGGTGCCAGCCCGCGACCAGCGCCTCGACGTCGGCCAGCCCGGGGACGGCGGCCCAGCGGCTCTCCGCGGGCAGCCGCCAGAAGGCCTCGACGCGGGCGTTGTAGTCCTCGGCGACCGCCCGGACCTCCGCCTCGGTGGCCAGGCCGGCCACCCGCGCGGGCAGGTCGTCGCGCTCGCGCCGCAGCCGGAGCCCGGCCGGCAGCATCGCGCCGGTGTCCACGCCCTCGCGGCGGGCCTTGGCCAGGGCCCAGTCGTAGGCGGTCTCCTCGCGGTCGAGGTTCTGCAGCGGCCGGCCGGCGCCCGGCAGCCCGGTGAAGTCGCCGCGCTCCTGCGCCTGGGCGATCTGCCGGTCCACCCACGTCTCGAACGACATCCCCGGCGGCTTGCGCTCGGTCACGCCGACCATCGTCCCCGCGGCCGGGCCGGTCCCGCCACCGCCGGCGGTCAGGCGGTGCGCAGTGCCCGGAGCCCGGCCGTCACCCGCAGCAGCTCGTCCAGCATCGCCTTGCCACCGGCCTCCAGCTCGACGTTGGGCACGAAGACGTCCTCCTCGTCGATGAAGCGCGCGAAGAACGGCACCGAGACCGCCTCGACGACCGGCACCATCCGCAGCGCGCCCAGCACCGGCTTGAGCGCGGCCGAGGCCCGGAGCCCGGCCGAGGCGCCGCCGTAGGTGACCAGCCCCGCGGCCTTGTCGGCCCACTCGGCGGACAGGAAGTCGAGAGCGTTCTTGAGCGCTCCGGGGAAGGAGTGGTTGTACTCGGGCGTGACGAACGCGAACGCGTCCGCGCGGTCCACCGTCTCGCTCCAGGCGCGGGTGTGCGGCTGCTCGTAGCGGCGCAGGCGCGGGTGGTGCGGCTCGTCGAACAACGGGAGCCCGACCTCGGCGAGGTCGACGAGCTCGACGTCGAAGCCGCCGTGCTCCGCGGCCAGCTGCTCGATCCAGCGGGCGACGGCGATGCCGCGCCGGCCGGGACGGGTGCTGGCGGCGACGACCTGCAGGACGGGACGGCTCACGGGTGCTCCTCGCGGGGGACGGCGGTGACTCCGGGGGGAACGGCCGGGCGGCCAGACGGCTTCCCGGACCGTGCGTGACCCGTGACGCACCGTGCGCCCCGGCCGGGAGGCCCCTCCGGCGGGCAGGATGGGCGCACCATGCCGCTGCCCGCCCTCCGCGCCACCCGACCCGCCTGGCTCACCCCGCGGGTGGCCCGCACCGAGATCCTGGCCGGGCTGGTGGTCGCCCTCGCGCTCATCCCCGAGGTCATCAGCTTCTCCGTCCTGGCCGGGGTCGATCCCCGCGTCGGGCTGTTCGCCTCGTTCACGACGGCGGTCGTCATCGCGTTCACCGGCGGCCGGCCTGCGATGATCAGCGCGGCGGCCGGGGCGATCGCCCTGGTCATCGCCCCGCTGGTCGCCTCGCACGGGGTGGAGCACCTCATCGCGGCGGTCATCCTCGGCGGCGTCGTCCAGATCCTGCTGGGCCTGGCCGGCTTCGCCCGGCTCATGCGGTTCATCCCGCGCAGCGTGATGGTGGGGTTCGTCAACTCGCTGGCGATCCTGATCCTCAGCGCCCAGCTGACCCACCTGGTCGACGTGCCGTGGCTGGTCTACCCGATGGTCGCCGCCGGGCTGGCGATCATCTACCTGTTCCCCCGGCTGACCACCGCCGTCCCGGCTCCCCTGGTGGCGATCGTCGCCCTGACCGGCCTCGCCGTCGCCGCCGGGCTGGACCTGCCCGGCGTCGGGGACGAGGGCCGGCTGCCCGACGGCCTGCCGTCTCTCGTCCTCCCTGACGTCCCGCTGACCTGGGAGACGCTGCGGATCATCACCCCTTACGCCTTGGCGATCGCGTTCGTGGGGCTGATGGAGTGGCTGATGACGGCGAAGCTCGTCGACGACATCACCGACAGCCACTCCGACAAGACCCGGGAGACGTGGGGCCAGGGCGTGGCCAACGTGGTCACCGGCTTCTTCGGCGGCATGGGTGGCTGCGCCATGATCGGCCAGACGATGATCAACGTGAAGACGGCGGGCGCCCGGACCCGGCTGTCGACGTTCCTCGCGGGCGTCTTCCTGCTCGTCCTCGTCGTCGCCCTGGGCGACGTCGTCGCGGCCATCCCGATGGCGGCGCTGGTCGCGGTGATGATCTTCGTGTCGCTCACCACCTTCGACTGGCACAGCCTGCGGACGCTGCCCCGGATGCCGCGCAGCGAGACCGCGGTCATGGTCTCGACCGTGGCCGTCGTCGTCGCCACCTCGAACCTGGCCGTCGGCGTCGGCGTCGGCGTCCTCGTCGCCTGCGTGCTCTTCGCCCGACGGGTGGCCCACCTGGTCGAGGTCACCGCCACCACCGACGGGCGCGGCCGGCGGGTCTACGCCGTGCGCGGGGCGCTGTTCTTCGCCTCGAGCAACGACCTCGTCTACCAGTTCGACTACGCCGGCGACCCGGCCGAGGTCGTCGTCGACCTCTCCGGGGCGCAGGTGTGGGACGCCTCGACGGTCGCCGCGCTGGACGCCGTCACGCACAGGTACGCCACCCGGGGCAAGCAGGTGCAGATCGTCGGCCTCGACGAGCAGTCCGCCGTCCGCTTCGCGCGGCACACCGGCCGGCTGGGCTGAACCCCGCGCCCGATCGGGTGTGACCTCGCCCGGAGGGGATGCGCGCGGAAGGGCCGGAGGCCAGGCTGGTCCGGTGCCGCAGACCGCCCCCGGCCTCCCGGGCCTCCCGCCCGGGCTGACCGGGCCGGTGGGCGTGCAGCTGGCCAAGCCGGTGCGGGCGATCCCGCCGGTCAACGCGCTGCCCGGCGGCTGCCGGTACGAGCCCAAGTGGGACGGCTACCGGCTCGTGGTCGTGCGGACCGGGAGCGGCACGCGGCTGTGGTCCAAGCAGGGCCGCGACCTCACCGACCGGTTCCCCGACGTCGCGGCCGCCGCGCTCGCCCAGGTGCCGGCCGGCACGGTGCTCGACGGCGAGGTCGTCATCTGGCACGCCGACCGGCTGGACTTCGGCCTGCTCCAGCAGCGCATGGTGACCTCGGCCGGCCGGCTCGCCGCGCAGGTCGCCGCGCACCCGGCCTCCTACGTCGCCTTCGACGTACTCGCCCTGGGCGGCACCGACCTGCGCGAGCAGACCCTGGGCCGCCGGCGGGCCGAGCTGGAGACGCTGTCCGCGCGCTGGGCGCCGCCGATGCAGCTCTCCCCCAGCACCGCCGACCCGGTGCTGGCCCGCGAGTGGTTCGACGACTTCCGCGCCGCCGGCGTCGAGGGCCTGGTCGCGAAGGGAGCCGGCACGCGGTACGCCCCCGGCCGCCGGGAGTGGCTCAAGGTCAAGAGCTGGGAGAGCACCGAGGTGGTGGCCGGTGGCGTCATCGGCCCGCTGGACCGGCCGAGCCAGCTGGTCGCCGGCCGCTACCGGGACGGCGAGCTCGTGGTCGTCGGCCGGACCGTGCCGCTGGACCCCCGGCAGAGCGCAGAGCTCGCCGCCGTCCTCCGGCCCGCGGACGACGACCACCCGTGGCCCGACCGCGTCGGCACCGGCCGCTTCGGCGGAGGCCGGCTGTCGGTGCCGCTGACCCGCGTGCGCCCCGACGTCGTCGTCGAGGTGAGCGCCGACGCCGCCCTGCAGGCAGGGGTCTTCCGGCACCCGTTGCGGTACCTCCGCGTCCGCGCCGACCTCCGGGTCGAGGACCTGCCGCCGCTGGCCTGAGCCGCCCGGCGGCCCTCCTCCCCCTCGCGGGTGAAGCCGCACAAGATCATCTACCGGCGGGTCGATGGGATCGGCGTGAGGAACTCCGCCGACCCCGTCGCGCGCTCCGCCTGGCGGCACGCCGGTCTTGTCGCGATCGCCGTGGTCGTCATGATGGTCGTCGACCCCCGGGGGGCCTGGCGGGCGGCCGCCGAGGCCGCGTTCTTCGCCGTCGGCCTGACCGCCGTCCCGGTGGCCCTGCGCGTGCACCGCACCGGGGCCGTCGCCGCCTGGCTCGGCCTGGCCAGCTGCATGCTGCTCTTCGGGGTCAGCAGCCTCGTCGACATCCCCGTGTTCCTCGGCGGCCCCCCGTTCCTGGGCGTGATCGAGGTGTCCCTCGACGTCATCGCGTACGGCTGCCTGCTGGTGGCCGCGGTGGCCCAGCTCGTCGCCGGCCGGCCGTGGCGCCGCCTGGAGACCTGGGCGGACGCCCTCGGCCTGCTGCTCGGCGGGGCGCTCGGCGTGCTGGCGTTCGCCGGGACGACCGGGATCGACGGCGTCGGCGCCGGCCTCCCGCTGCTCACCGCCGTCGTCCTGCTGGTCGGCGTGCCGCTGGCCTTCTCGGGCTCCAGCCGCTCGACCAGCGCCCGGGCGCTGCTCACCGGCGGGCTGTGCATCGTCGTCGGGTTCGCCGTGCAGCTGGGCACCGGCGTCCCGGACGAGGCCACCGTCTTCGACGACGTGACCCTGTTCGCCATCGCCACGATCGTGCTGGCCGGCCGGCACCCGTCGGTCGCCCGGCTGGGCCAGCGGGCCGAGGTGGATGACGTCGTCACCACCGGCCGGGTCGTCAGCCTCGGCGCGACCCTGCTGGTCAGCCCGGCCCTGCTGCTCATGCTGGGCATCCACCACGGCGGGCAGGCCTACCTGCTCAGCGTGGGGAGCGCGGCGCTCACCGGGCTGGCGCTCTGGCGGGTCGCCGGGCTCACCCGGGAGCGCGAGCTCACCCGGGCCGCGCTCGCCGAGAGCGAGGCCCGCCTGCAGCTGCTGCTGGAGAACTCGGCCGACGTGATCGCGATCGTCGACGCCACCGGCGTGGTCACCTACATGAGCCCCGCCGTCCAGACGCTGCTCGGCCGGCCGCCGGCGCACTACGTGGGCCGCACCGCCGTCGAGCTGGCGCACCCCCGCGACCGGGCGCGGCTGCGCGACGCGGTGGCCACCGCCGGCCGGGCCGGATCCCCCGGCGCCGGCGCCGTGGACGCCGACCTGCGCCTGGAGCACAGCGCCGGCGGCACCCGCTGGGTGGAGATGCGGCTCAGCGGCCGGGTGGACGCCGTGAACATCAGCGGCTGGGTGGTGAACCTCCGCGAGGTGACCGACCGGAAGCTGTTCGAGGAGGAGCTCCGGCGCCAGGCGCAGACCGACCCGCTGACCGGGGTGCTCAACCGGGGGGCGTTCTCCGAGCGGCTGGCCGCCGCCACCGCCGCCATCGACCCGGCCGCGCCGCCGGCGGTGCTCTTCGTCGACCTCGACGACTTCAAGGCCGTGAACGACACCCTGGGTCACGCGGCCGGCGACGACCTGCTGCTCACCGTCGCCGCCCGGCTGGCCGGCGACGTGCGCGCCGAGGACGTCGTCGCCCGGCTGGGCGGGGACGAGTTCGCCGTGCTGCTGGTGGACGCCGACGACGCGCGCCTGGCCGAGGTGGCGCAGCGGCTGCTGGACTCGCTGCGCGCGCCCATGGCGCTGGGCGGCACCACGCTGACGGTCACCGCGAGCATCGGCGGCGCGCTCGGCAGGCCCGGCGACACCCCGGATCGGTTGCTGCACCGGGCCGACACCGCCATGTACGACGCGAAGCGCGCGGGCAAGGACTCCGCGGCGCTGCTCGGCGGCGAGGCGGCCCAGCCGGTCTGAGCCGGCCGGGCGCGTGCGGGATCAGCGCACGCGGGCTCAGCGCAAGCGGGAGGCCAGCCGCACCGTCAGGCCGGTCGGGCCGGGCAGCAGGTCGACGTGGTCGAAGAGCTTGCGGGCCAGCCACAGGCCCATGCCCCCGCGGCCGAGGTCCGGCCCGTGCGCGGGCCGGAAACCCGCGAGCAGGTCGGCGAAACCGGAGCCGTGGTCGGTGATCGTGACCACGAGGTCGCGGTCGTCGGCCCACACCCGGGCCGACACCGGGGGCCGGCCGTGCCGGAACGCGTTCGCCGCGATCTCGGCGGCGGCCAGCAGCGCGTCCTCCCGCTGGTCCCGGTCGCGCACCACCCGCGCGAGGACCGCGCCGATGTCGTGCCGCAGGCCGGCCAGGGTGGGGGCGTCCTCGATGACGAGGACCGGCGGCACGTCCTCGACCGGCTCCCTCGGGAGCGGTAGCGCCGGCACGTACTCGGCGGGGTCCTGGAACCGCGGGTTGGCCACCCACGCAGCGCCGTCGACGAGCAGCGGGTGGGTGGCGGCGGCGCTCTCCACGACGGCCGCCGGCAGGTACCGGCGGTCGTACAGGCAGAGCGACGCGAGCGGGGCGTCGGACCCCAGGACCCGGTTGGCGACGGACTCGAAGCGCTGCCCCTCGCGCCAGCCGGCCGGGTCGTCCCCGAAGTCGATCCCCGACAGCACCCGGAGCCGCCCGCTGCGGCTCGCGCTCGCGCGCTCCAGGTAGCTGATGCCGGTGCTGAACGCATCAGGGGCGCGGTTGCCCAGCAGCGTCAGCCGCGGGTCGTTCTCGACGTCCCGCAGCCGCTCGTCCAGTGCGCCGGCCACCACCTCGGCCATCTCCGGGCGGCAGCTCAGCACGACCAGGTCGCCCGCGCGCAGGCCGTTCTCCAGATAGGGGACGGCGACGGCGAGCAGGTCCGCGTCGGACCCGACGACGGCCGCCGCGTGCGTCACGGTCGTCGACGGCGGCGTGCGGGGGCCGGGCACCACGGGGTGCCGCGTCACCTCGCCCGCAGTGGAATCCACCGACCCTCACCCTGTCCGGGGCCGGATGTCGCCGGCCGCATCCGCCCAGTCTCGGCCATGCCCGCCGCCCGTGCGGACCCGGGGCACCCTAACCGCTCCGGCGCCCGCGCGCCGGGTGGTCGGACGACGGGGGGCAGCAGGTCAGCCCGGCACCAGCCGGTAGAACCGGAAGAAGTCGTGCTCGACGGGCAGCACCTCCACGTCGGCGAACCCGGTCTGCCGGGCGTAGCCGCGCGGGGTGGCCGGCCGCACCACGGTGGAGGTCTCAGCGACCCGCTCGTCGACCACCAGCACCGTCCCGTCCGGCCGCACCATGGTCCGCATCGCGGCGAGCACCGCGACCGGGTCGGCCAGGTCGTGCACGCACTCGAACGCCGTCACCAGGTCGTAGCTGCCGTCGCCGGTGCGCTCGCCCGCATCGGCGAGGGAGAAGGTGACGCGGTCGGCCACCCCGGCGGCGAGGGCGTTGCGCTGCGCCTGCTCCAGGGAGGGTGCGTCGACGTCGAAGCCGTCGACCCGCACCGCCGGACAGCCCCCTGCGATCCCGATCGAGGACCAGCCCAGCCCGCACCCGACGTCGGCGACCCGGCCGCCTCCGCGCAGCACGGCGTCGACCTCCGGCAGCACTTCGGCGACCAGGGGCCCGACGAAGAACGGCCGGTTCGCCGCCGCCTGGCCCTCGCGCGCCTCCGGGCCCTCTGGGCCCAGCTCAGCCCACCGCCGGTGCGGTAGACCTCGGCCAGCCGCGGCAGGTTGCGGGTGAAGGCCATGGCCAGCCTGGCCAGCGGCGCGGCGTACCCGGGGTCGTCGTCGTCCACCAGGACCGCGCGGTGCTCCTCCGGCAGCGCGTAGCAGCGGTCGTCCGGCGGCGCCGCGACGTGGTCCACCATCAGGTAGCCGGCGACGGCCTGCTGCTCCAGCCACTCGCGCGCGTAGCGCGGATCGGTGCCGGTGCGGGCGGCGAGCTACGCGGCGGTCGCCGGGTCGTCGGCGAGCGCGCCGTACCAGCCCAGCCGGCAGCCGAGGTCGACCGCGGCCGCCTCGAACGCACCGATCACCGCCGCGAGCAGCCGGTCGCCCAGCGCGGAGGGCGCGCTCAGCTCCGCCATGTCCGTCATGCCCCCACACCGTGCCTCGGGCACCCGCCGCCGACAAGGGGTCCGGCGGCGTGGGGTCAGCGCCGGGTGGACACCGTGACGGTGAACTTCGGCGTCTGCTCGGCGACCCGGGTGGGGCCGACGACGCGGGTCAGCGCCGGCTTGTAGCGCAGCGCGCTGTTGTAGACAGTCCACAGCTCCCCGCCCGGCCGCAGCACCCGCGCCGCGGCGGCGAACAGCCGGTCCGCGGCGGTCGTGACGACGGCCGCGCCCACGTGGAACGGCGGGTTGCAGACGATGAGGTCGACGCTGCCGGCGGGCACGGTCTCGGCCGCGTCGTCGCGGACCACCCGGATGCGGTCGCCGAGGCCGTTGGCGGCGGCGGTGGCACGGGCGGAGGCGACCGCGGCGGCGGACTGGTCGGCGGCGAGCACCCGCAGCGCGGGCCGGGCGGTGGCGAGCGCGGCGGCGAGCACCCCGGTGCCGCAGCCCAGGTCGAGGGCGACGTCGGCGCCGGGCGCCATGGCGTCGAGCCGGCCCAGCAGCGCCCGCGTGCCGATGTCCACGCGCGTCCCGGCGAAGGCGGCGCCGTGCGCGCACACGGTGAGCCCCAGGTCGGGGTGCTCCTGGCGGCGGGGGAAGGACGCCGTCCCGGGGCGCGGGCCGCGGGCGACGAGCACCCGCGACTTCTGCCGGGCGAGCGTCGCGGAGACCTCGGTGAACGAGTCGCCGAGGACGTCGTTCATCGCGCGGGTCATGTGCTTGACCCGGCCGCCGACGAGCACCGTCACGTCGGGGGCGGCGACGTCGGCGATCCGCTCGGCGATCTCGCGCAGCGCGTCCAGCGCCTTCGGGGCCTGCACCAGCACCACGCGGGCGCCGGCGGCGACCTCCTCGAGCGGCAGCGAGCGGTAGGTGCCGGCCAGGCCGGTGCGCTCGGCGTTGCGGGCCAGCGCCCGCTCCCCCACGAGCAGGTCCTGCGCCACCCGGACGTCGCGGGCGCCGTGCAGCGCCACCGCGCCGAGGGTGAGCGCCCCGTAGGCGTCGTCGACGACGGCGACCTCGCCCGGCCCGCAGAGCGCGAGCGCGGCCGCGCCCTCGTCCAGCAGCAGCCGGTCGGTCGCGTCGACGGCGACCAGCTCCGGCGCCTCGACGTCGGGCGCCCGCCGCAGCGCGGCGAACAGCTCGGGGGCGGACATGGCCACTACTGCCCCTCGGGGAGCGGGGTGGCGGCGATCAGGTCGGCGACGACGCGGGCGAGCTCCGGCCCGACGTCCTCCTGCAGGAAGTGGCCGCCACCGACCAGGGTCGGGTGGGTCCGCCCCTGGGCGCCCGGGACCAGCTTCTGGAACACCCGCTCGCCGCCGCGGGTGATCGCGTCGCCGTCGGAGAAGGCGGTGAGGAAGGGCTTGTCCCAGCGGGAGAGCACCTCCCACGCCGCGCGGTTGTCGGCGGCGGCCGGGTCGTCGGCGTCGGCCGGGACGAGGGCCGGCAGCACCCGCGGGCCGGCGGTGTACCGCTCGTCGGGGAAGGGCGCGTCGTAGGCGGCGACCACGTCGGCCGGCAGGTCGCTGGTGCAGCCGTTGCTCACCACCCGGCCGACCTGGAACTGCGGCGACTCCTGCGAGAACCGGCGCCACGCGAGGAACGCCTCGGTGACCGGGCGGTCGCCGGTGGGCAGCCCACCGTTGGCGATCACCACACGGGCGAAGCGCTCCGGGTTCTCGGCCACCAGCCGGAGGCCGATGAGCGCGCCCCAGTCCTGCCCGACGAACGTCACGTCGCGCAGGTCCAGCTCGTCGAGCAGCGCCTGCCGCATCCACGCCACGTGCCGGGCGTAGGTGTGGTCGGTGCGCTGCGCCGGCTTGTCCGAGCGGCCGAAGCCGACCAGGTCGGGGGCGACGACGCGCAGCCCGGCGTCGACCAGCACCGGGATCATCCGCCGGTACAGGAAGGACCACGACGGCTCCCCGTGCAGCAGGAGGACGGTCTCGCCGTCCGCCGGCCCCTCGTCGACGACGGCGACCCGCAGCCGGCCGCCCTCGCCGTCGTCGACCTCGACGTAGCGGGGCGCGTAAGGGAACTCCGGGAGGTCGGTGAACCGCTCCTCGGGCGTGCGCAGCGTCTCCATGCATCTCACCCTGCCAGGCGCCCCGGGCTCGCGCGGGGTCCCGCTCGAGCGGTCGCCCCCCGCGCGAGGCCGCGGGGCGGGCGCAGGCATGATCGCGGGTGTGTCCCTAACCACACGCGAGTGGCAGCTGGCGGCCCGTCCGCACGGTGAGCCGAAGCCCGAGGACTTCCGCCTGGTCGAGCTCGAGCGGCCCGACCCCACGGACGGCCAGGTCGTCGTCCGGATGCTGGCGATGTCCGTCGACCCGTACATGCGCGGCCGGATGAACGCGGGCAAGTCCTACGCCGCCGCGTGGGAGGTCGGCGAGACCATGCAGGGCGGCGCGATCGGCCGCGTCGTCGACAGCCGCTCCGCCGACGTCCCCGAGGGCGCGCTGGTCTCCACCAACGCCGGCTGGCGCGACATCGCCGTCCTGGACGCCCGTGCGGTCCAGGTCCTCCCCGAGCTCCCCGGCATCCCGCCGAGCTACCACCTCGGCGTCCTGGGCATGCCCGGGCTGACCGCGTGGGCCGGCCTCTTCCGGCTCCGCCGAGTTCAAGGCCGGCGACGTCGTCTTCGTCTCCGGTGCCGCCGGCGCCGTCGGCAGCATCGTGGGCCAGCTCGCCCGCCTGCACGGCGCCGCCGCCGTCATCGGCAGCGCCGGCACCCCGGACAAGGTGCGCTGGCTGACCGAGGAGCTCGGCTTCACCTCGGCGTTCGACTACCACGACGGCCCGGTCGCCAAGCAGCTCGCGCAGGCCGCGCCCGACGGCATCGACGTCTACTTCGACAACGTCGGCGGCGAGCACCTCGAGGCCGCGATCGGCGCCTTCAACGAGTTCGGCCGGGGCGCGCTGTGCGGGGCCATCTCCGCCTACAACGCCACCGAGCCGCCGCCCGGGCCGCGCAACATGAGCCTGATGGTCGGCCGCAAGCTGAGCCTGCGCGGGTTCATCGTCGGCGACCACTACGACATGCGCGACGAGTTCATCGAGAAGGTCACGCCACTGGTGACCTCCGGCGAGCTGGTGGTCCGCGAGACCGTCCGCGAGGGCCTGGACCAGGCCGCGGCGACCTTCATCGACCTCCTGCGCGGCGGCAACACCGGCAAGATGGTCGTCAAGCTGGCCGACGACGTCTGACCTGCTCGCCGGTCGCCCGCTCTGCGGGCCGGTTCCGGACGTTGCGGTCGCGATCGCGGCGGCAACGTCCGGAACCCACCGGCAGAGCGAGGCAGCATCGTTGCGGTCCTCGCATCCGGCGACCCCGGCTTCGTGCTGCCGGACAGCCGCGGCGCGCAGGCCTGGGCGCAGGGCCACGTGCCCGGCGCGGAGATCCCCCGCCGGGCCGCCACCGAGCTCGACCCGGCGGTGCCGGTCGTCGCCTACTGCTGGGGACCCGGCTGCAACGGCGCCACCCGGGCCGGCCTCGCGCTGGCCCGGCTCGGGTTCCGGGTGCGGGAGATGATCGGCGGCTTCGAGTACTGGGCCCGGGAGGGCCTGCCGGTGGCGACGGCGGACGGCGTGTCCGCGCGCCCGGCCGACCCGCCTCACCGCCCCGGCCGGGGTCAGCTGCGGCTGCTGAGCCCGGGTGCGGGGTCGTCGGCCAGCCGTGACCACAGCAGCTCGTCATGCGTCGCGCCGTCGCCGTACCGGTAGGAACGCCGCAGCCGGCCCTCGCGGGTGAAGCCGGCCTTCTCGGCGACCCGCCCCGAGGCGGTGTTCTCGACGGCGTGGCAGAGCTCGACCCGCTCGATCGGCAGCGTGGCGAACGCCCACCGGCACACGGCGTCGACGGCGACCGCCGCCAGGCCCCGCCCCCGCGCCGCCGGCGCCGTCCAGTAGCCGACCGAGGCGCCGCCGTGGAAGCGGTCGATCGAGTGAAGCGACACCGACCCGAGGACGACGTCGTCCCGGCCGGGCTCGACGAGCGCCCACGAGGCGTGGTCGCCGGAGCTCCAGTCCAGCCGGCGGCCCAGCAGCACGAGGGCGTCGGTGCGCGAGGCGACGCCGCCGCCGTTCCACAGCCGGATGTCGGGGTCCTGGAACGCCGTCCACACCTCGTCGACGTCGTCCTCCCGCCAGGGGCGCAGCCGCACCGGGCCGGCGGGGAGGACGACGGGCTCCAGGGGCTCGGGGAGCGGGGCTGCGGACACCTCCCGATCGTCGCCGCACCCCCCGCCCCGCAGCGACCCGGGGGACTTTCGGTACCGAAAGTCCGGGGAGGGAAGGGACTTTCGGTACCGAAAGTCCGGGGGGGAGGGACCTTCGGTACAGAAAGTCCGGGGAGGGGAGGGACTTTCGGTACAGAAAGTCCTGGTGGGGACGGCGCGCACGGGCTGGTCTACGCTCGGCGGCACAACTGAACACACACATTCACAGCAGGGGAGCGCTTCGGCGCTGAGAGTGCGGGATCCCGCAGACCCTCGAACCTGATCCGGGTCATGCCGGCGCAGGGAGTCTGGAGGAACACATGGCCGATCAGGCCGTCCACCCGTCGTCCACCGGTGCCGCCGATGGGCGGGGCACCAGTCGCTGGCGCACCGTCGACATCGTCGTCACCGCCGTCCTCGGCGTCGCCTTCGGCGTCGTCTTCTGGGCGTGGGGCCTGCTCTGGGCGGCGCTCGACGCGCCGTTCACCGCGTTCCCGCCCGGCCAGGCCGTCATGTACGGCGTCTGGCTGATCCCGGCGGTGCTCGCGCCGCTGGTCGTCCGCAAGGCCGGCGCGGGGCTCTTCGCCGAGTTCCTCGCCGCCGTCGTCTCCGCGCTGCTCGGCTCCGCGTGGGGCACGCTCGTGCTGCTCCAGGGCCTGGTGCAGGGCGTGGGCGGCGAGGTCGGGTTCGCCGCGTTCGGCTACCGCCGCTGGGGCTGGCCGCAGGCGCTGCTCGCCGCGCTCGGCGCGGGCGTGGCGGCGGCGCTGTTCGACCTCGTCAACTACTACGCCGACTGGTCGGCGACCTGGCAGCTGAGCTACGTGGCGCTGGTCGCGGCCAGCACCGTGCTCATCGCCGGCGTCGGCGGCACCTGGCTGCGGCGCTCGTTGGCCGCGACCGGCGCGCTCTCGGCCTTCCCGGCCGGCCGCACACGGGTCTGACCACGGACGGCAGCACGGCGGCCGCCGGGCCGGCCGCCGTGCGGCTGACCGGCTGGGGGTTCCGCTACGCCAGCCGGCACGCCTGGGCCGCGCGCGCGGTCGACCTGCGCGTGCAGCCCGGGGAGCGGGTGCTGCTCACCGGCGCCTCGGGCGCGGGCAAGTCCACCCTGCTGCACGCGCTCGCCGGGCTGCTCGGCGAGGAGCAGGGCGAGCAGGCCGGCGAGCTGGCCGTCGCCGGGCGGACGGCGTCCGAGGCCCGCTCGGGGACGGCGATCGTCTTCCAGGACCCCGACGCGCAGCTGGTCATGACCCGGGCCGGGGACGACGTCGCCTTCGGGCTGGAGAACGCCGGCCTCCCCGCCGACCGGATCTGGCCGGCCGTCGACGCCGCGCTGGCCGCCGTCGGCTTCCCGTACGGCCGCGACCGGGCCACCGCCGCGCTCTCCGGCGGGCAGAAGCAGCGGCTGGTGCTCGCCGGCGCGCTCGCCGGGCGGCCGGGCCTGCTGCTGCTCGACGAGCCGACGGCGCAGCTCGACCCGGACGGCGCGGCGATCGTGCGGGCGGCCGTGGACCGGGCGGTCGCCGACCGCGCCACCACGCTGCTCGTCGTCGACCACGACGCCGGGGCCTGGCTGCCGCTGGTCGACCGCGTCGTCGAGCTGCTGCCCGGCGGTGGCGCCGTCGAGCACGGGCCGGGCTGGGCGCCGGCCCCGCTGCGGGTGCCGGTCCGGACGTCCCGGGCGGCCGGGGAGGTGCTGCTGCGCGCCGAGGCCGCCGGCTTCACCCACCGCGGCGGCACCGCCCCCGCGCTCCCGCCCACCGACGTCGCGGTGCCCGCCGGCCGGACGCTGGCCGTCACCGGACCCAACGGCGCGGGCAAGTCCACCCTCGCGCTGCTGCTCGCCGCGCTGCGCGGCCCCACCACCGGGCGGGTGACCGCGGGGCCGTCCCTGACCGCGGGCCTGCCCCGGCCCGCCCGGCCGCCGCACCGCTGGCGGGCCGACCACCTCGTGCGGCGCATCGGCACGGTCTTCCAGCACCCGGAGCACCAGTTCCTCACCGGCCGGGTGCGGGCCGAGCTCGCGCTGGGCCCGCTGCGCAGCGGCGCCGGCGACGACGCCGCGCACCGCCGGGCCGACGAGCTGATGGAGCGGCTCGGCCTGGCCGCGCTCGCCGACGCCAACCCGTTCACCCTCTCCGGCGGCCAGCAGCGCCGGCTGTCGGTGGCGACGGCGCTGGCCACCGCGCCGTCGGTGCTGGTGCTCGACGAGCCCACGTTCGGGCAGGACCGGGACACCTGGAGCGAGCTGGTCACCCTGCTCGCCGAGCAGCAGGAGGCCGGCCGGGCCCTGGTGCTGGTCACCCACGACGCCGCGGTCGTCTCGGCCCTGGCCGACGACGTCCTCCGGCTGGGCCCGGCGGCGCAGGAGGTGGTGACCGCGTGAGCTCGCCGCTGGCTCTCGGCCCGGTGCGTCCGGTGCCGCTGTCCGCGATCAACCCGGTCGCCCAGCTGGGCGCGCTCGGCGTCGTCCTGCCCGTGCTCCTGGTGAGCGGGGACCTGCTCACCCCGCTGGTCCTGCTCGCCGCCGAGGTCTGCCTGCTGCCCGCGGCCGGCCTGGGCCGGCCCCGCGCCCTGCTCGCCCGCACCTGGCCGCTGCTCCTCGGCGCTGCGGGCGTCGCCTGGGTGAACGTGCTGTTCGGCGACGCGGACGCCGGCGGGTGGTCCTCGGCGGTCGCGCTGGCGGTGCGGGTGCTCGCCCTCGCGCTGCCCGGCGTCCTGCTGGTCGCCTCCACCGATCCGGTGCGGCTGGCCGACGCCCTCACCCTGCACTGGCGGGTCTCCACCCGGTTCGCCTACGGCGCGCTGGCCGCCCTCCGCCTGGTGCCGCTGCTGGCGACCGAGTGGCAGACGATCCGGCAGGCCCGCCGGGCACGGGGCATCGAGCCCGGGCGCAACCCCGTCGCGCACGCGCGGCTGTTCGCGGGGACGGCGTTCGGGCTGCTCGTCGGGGCGGTCCGGCGCGGCACGCGGCTGGCCACGGCCATGGATGCGCGTGGCTTCGACTCGGGGGTGCCGCGGAGCAACGCCCGCGGCTCGCGGCTGCGCGCCCGGGACGCGGCCTACCTGGTCGGCGCCGTCGTCGTCTGCCTGGTCGCCGTGCTGGTCAGCGTCCGGGCGGGCAGCTGGCACCCCGTGCTCGGCTGACCGGCCGACCCCTCGGGGTGACGTACGTCGCATCCAGGTTTGGCGGCGGACTGCCGAGCCCATACACAGGTGTTCGGCGAGCCATGTCCACGGCGGCCGAGGATGCGAGGGGTCAGCACGTGACGGGGCAAGCGGCAGATCGCGTGTGGCCGTCCGCTGCCCCTCCGGCAGCCGAACCCCTCCTGCACTGGCAGCTCGGCGAGGTCGCCGAGCTGCCCCGGATGCGGGCCGACGTCCGCGCCACCGTGGCCGACCAGGTCGAGCCGGACGTGCTGGACCAGCTCATCCTGGCGCTGGACGAGATGGCCTCGAACGCCCTGCGGCACGGCGGTGGCCGGGTCGAGGCGGCCGTCCGGCTCACCGACACCGGGTACCTCATCGAGGTGTCCGACTCCGCTCCCGCGCAGCCGCCCACCCCGGCGGTGGACCGCGACCCCAGCCAGGGCGGCCTCGGGCTGTACCTGATCGCCCGCATGGCGCTGCGCCACGGCTGGTACGCCGGCCGCAGCGCCAAGCACGTCTGGGCGCTGCTCCCCCGCGGCTGACCCGCGGTCAGCCGATGCCGGGCGGCAGCTGCTGCGGCCCGGCCTCCCGGGGACGCGGCCGGTCCTCCGGGTGCAGCCGGATCGCCACCAGCGCGACGTCGTCCTGCAGGCCCTCCGGGCGCAGCCGGCGGATCACCTCGTCGCACAGCTCGGCGAGCGGGCGGTCGGCGAGCTGCGCGAACGCCTCCCGCAGCCGGGCGATGCCCTCGTCCAGCGGCAGGTCCCGGCCCTCGACCAGGCCGTCGGTGTAGAGCAGGATCGTCGCCCCCCGCCGGACGGTGAGCACGGACTCGGTCCGGCGCGCGGTCGGGTCGACGCCGAGCATCAGCTCCGCCCGCTCGGTGGCGAGCTCCTCGATCCGACCGTCGGGGTGCAGCACCAGGGGCGGCGGGTGCCCGGCGTTCGACCAGCGCAGCCGGGTGAGGCCCTGCGCGCGCTCCTCGGGGGTCTGCTCCGCCCGGGCGATCGCGGCGGTCGCCATCGTCCCCATGCCGAGCCCCTGGATGGCGGCATCCAGACCGGTGAGGACGGCGGCGGGGCCGATGCCGTCCCGGTAGGCGATGCCGCGCAGCATGCCGCGGAGCTGGCCCATCGCCGCCGCGGCCGCGGTGTCGTGGCCGACGACGTCCCCGATGACCAGCACGGTGCTGCCGTTCGGCTGCAGGAAGGCGTCGTACCAGTCGCCGCCCACCTCGGCCGCCTCCACGGCGGGCAGGTACCGCACGACGATCTCGGCGTGGTCCGGCTCCGGCGGGTCGGTCAGCATGCTGCGCTGCAGGCCCTCGGCGAGCCGGCGCTGCTGCTCGTAGAGGCGGGAGTTGTCCAGCGCCAGTGCGACGCGGTCGGCGATGTCGCGCAGCGTGGCGACGTCGTCGGCGTCGGCCCGCTCGCGATCGGCCGACCGGTAGACGCTCAACGCGCCCAGGGTGCGCCCACGGGCGACGAGCGGCAGCGTGACGGCGGTCTTCGGGGCGAGCGCGTCCAGCACGTCCTTGACCTCGCCGGGCGGCAGGAAGCGGCCGACCGCCTGCTGGACGTCGGGCACCTCGCGCAGCTGCCCGGAGGCCAGCGCGCGGAGGATCGGGGCGTCGGGCGGCAGGGCGGCCAGCCGCAGCGCGGCGTACCTGCGGACGGCGCCCCGGAGCTCCGGGTCGCGGTGCCAGCCTGCGACGTCGCGCATCCGCCCGTCTGCATCGACCAAGCTGGCGATCACCCAGTCCCCGCTGATCGGGACGAGCGCCTCGGCCACCCGCTGGACCGCCTGCTCCTCACCGGCCCCGCTGGCCAGCCGCTCGGCCATCGCGCCGGTGGTCTCGGCGACCAGCCGCAGCCGCTCCGCGCCCCGACGCGCCCGTTCCTGCGCGGCCCGTCGGTCGGACACGTCGAGGAAGGAGACCGACAGCCCGTCCGGGCCGGGCCACGCGCGCACCTCGAACCACGCGTCGAGCGGTGCCGGGTAGTAGGCCTCGAAGACCTGCTCCCGGCCGGTGGACACGGCCTCGCGGTAGCGGCGGCCGAACTCCGCCTCTGAGGCGTCCGGGAAGGCGTCCCAGACGACGGCGCCCAGCAGCTCCTCGCGGGTCGTCTGCAGGACCCGCTCGGACTCGGCGTTGAGGTAGGTGAACCGCCACGCGCGGTCGAGGGTGAAGAACGCCGACTTCACCGACTCCATGACGCGGGCGACCCGCGCGTCCGCGGTCCGCTGCGCCGTCGTGTCGTACCCCGCCCCCACCACGCGGACGGCGATCCCGGCGTCGTCGGCCAGCGCCCGGCCGCGGCCCTGGATCCAGCGGGTCTCCCCGGAGGGCAGCACGACGCGGAACTCGGCGTCGTACTCCCCGACGCCGTCGATGGCCTCCTGCAGCGCCTCCATCGTCCGCTCGCGGTCGTCGGGGTGGCAGCGCTGGGCGAAGGCGTCGATCGTCTCGTCGAAGGAGTCGCGGTCGAAGCCCATCAGCTCCTTGAGCCGGTCGTCCCACACCAGCCGCCCGCTGACCAGGTCCCAGTCGAAGCTGCCGATGCCCGCGGCGTCGATGGCCAGCTCGAACGCCAGCCGGCTGGACTCCATCTCGCGCACCTCGGCGGCCAGCTGCAGCTCGATCGCCACCGAGTCACCGAGCTGGCGGAGCAGCGCGACGTCGGCGTCGCCCCACGGCCGCGGCTCGCGGCCGAAGGCGGACAGGGCACCCACCACCTGGCCCTCGAAGACCGTGAGCGGGATGCCCAGGTAGGCGCCCACCTCCCCGGAGGCCACCGGCGGCAGGGCGGCCAGCCGCGGGTCGCGGTGCGCGTCCGGGGCCACGACCGGGTCCGGCGAGGCGGCCGCGGTCACGCCGCAGAGGGACTCGGTCAGGGGCACGCGGATGCCCACGGTGCCCTGCGGGAGGCCGGTGCCGCCGAGGACCAGCTCGTCGTCACCGAAGAGCGACACCTGGGCGGCGTCGGCACCCAGCAGCTGCACGGCCAGCGCGGTGAGCCGCTGCAGCGCGGCAGAGCCCACGGCCGTCGCCTCGAGCCGGCGGACGGCGGACACCCGGTTCACGGCGGTGGTATCGACCGTGGGATCGACCGAGGTCACGTTCGTCGTCCCCCCTCGCCGGCATCCGTCCACGGCGCCGGAAGCGGCCCGCCGGGGGCCATTCTCCCCGGCGGGGCCGAACGGCGCGGACCCGGGACGCAGCAGAGCGGCGGGCACCGCCCGCGGAGGCGTTCCGGGAGGTGCCCGCCGCTCGGCGGATCGTGCGGGTGGTGCGAGCTCGTCGTCCTCCGCGGCGCCCGGGCCGGCTGCTCCCGGACCGCGCCGGTCGTGGTGCGGGGCCGGACCCGGGGCTGCATCGGCGCCGCCCGGCCAGGTGCTGCCGGTCAGAGACCCGTGCGGCTCACGCAGGCGGACGTGAGCGCACCGGGTACCGGCAGGGCCTGTTGGTCTCACCGCGGCGGATCCGGATCCGGCAGCCGGCCCCTCGTCGGTGCGCGCCTCCGGGGAGGGTCCGCGCGCTGCGTGCTGCAGTCGGCGGGGGATCGAGGCGCGGAACGTCGGGCGGAGCAGCGGCCGGCGCCCGGAGGGGCACCGTCGGGGTGGGCCAGGAGTGCGCCGAGGACGGCCCGGGAGGGTCGCACTCGGACGACCGAGGCGCGGTCGCGGTCCCCGGCATGAGGGGGACGGTCGCGGCGTGCTCGGGTGGAGCGGAGGACGGCGTCCACGGCCGGTTCTCCGTGGATCGCGCGGGGTCAGCCGGTCGCGGGAGGCGTCCGGCGGGGTTCGGCGCGGGAGGACGGGTCCCCCCGGGCGCGGGCCGGCCCGGCGCGCGCCCCACCCGCGGGCGAGCGGGCGGCGGGAACGGTCCGTCCCGCACCGGGTGTCGCGGTCCGGGCCACGGGCACCGGCCGGGCGACGGCGGCGGAGCGGGCAGGGGCGGGGGTGCGCCACGCCGGGGGCTGCGGCCAGCCGGGGGGCGGCGGTGCCCACCCGGGCCGGACGGGGCCCACCGGTGCGGGAAGCAGCGCCACGGCGGGGGAAGGCGCCGCGGGCCGGATCGTGGGGGTGCTGGGCAGCTCGCGCAGGACGACCGGGGCGTCGACCCGGGTCGGCGCGGGAACCTCCACGGGGGCCGGGCGGCCCCACGCGAGGTGCTCGCCGTGCGGGCCGGCACCCCAGTGGGCGGCCCGCCGGGTGAGGGCGTGCAGCCGCCGACGCAGGGACACCGACGGCGCGGGCTCGGGCGTGCGCCAGGCCAGGTGCTCGCCGTTCGCCCCGCCGCCCCACAGCGCGATCCGGCGGGTGAGGTCGCGCAGCCCCGCGACGGGGCGGCGCACGCGGTCGGGCACGACGGTCACGGTCGGCGTGCGCGGCGCGGGGACGACGGGCAGCCGGGCGGGCCGGGCCGAGGGGGCCAGCTGCATCGTGCGCAGCGGCACCGGGCGCACCGTCGCGCGGAAGGCGGCCGTGTGCACCGGCCGGGACCGCCGGCCCGCGTCGGCGCGGTCCAGCACGGCGACGAGGCCGGACAGGGAGCCGCCCGCGTCGGGAGGGAGCGCGCCCCGGCGTGCCAGCGCCATCGCGCTCGCCTCGCTGCTGCTCATGTCGCCTCCAGGTCGTCGTCCGCGACCGGGGAAGGTGTCGCGGACAAGGAGAAAGCTAGGCAGTCGGGCCGCGCGCGACGGCCGTCCGGGACACGTCCTGGAGGGCGCGTGACCGAATAGTTGCGCGGGGGTCCCGCGGCGGCCGGTGACCCGTCCCCCGGGCCGTGCCCTTGTCGACAAGCAGGCGGGTTCCGAGCGTGGAACGGCACACCGACCCCACCGGTCACTCCGGCGCGGGCCGCGCCGCGCCCGCGTGTCGCGGTACCGGGGCGGGCCGGTACCGGTGCCGCCACACCGCGCGGACGACGCCGCTCCCCCGATCGGGCCACCCGCCGAATTGCCGCCCGCGCGGCACGCTCCGAGACTCGGCCCGTGCATGATCACGAGCAGGGCGCCACGGCCACCTCCACCGAACCAGGGCCAGCGGGCGACGACACCCGCCTCAAGCGGTCGGTGACGGGGAAGCTGCTGTTCCTGTTCATCCTCGGCGACGTCCTGGGCGCGGGCATCTACGCCCTGTTCGGCGTGATGGCCGGCGAGGTCGGCGGCGCGGTCTGGGCCCCGATGCTGGTCGCCCTCGTGCTCGCCATGCTCACCGCGGCCTCCTACGCGGAGCTGGTCACGAAGTACCCCAGGGCCGGCGGCTCGTCGGTGTTCGCCGAGCGGGCCTTCGGCAGCCCGCTCGTCTCCTTCCTCGTCGGCTACTGCATGCTCGCCGCCGGCGTCACCAGCGCGGCCGGCCTCTCGCTGGCCTTCGGCGGTGACTACCTGGGCGTCTTCCTCGACGTGCCGGCCGTCCCCGCCGCCGTCGTCTTCCTCGTGGTCGTCGCGCTGGTCAACGCCCGCGGCATCAAGGAGTCCGTGCGGGCCAACGTGGTCATGACCGTCATCGAGGTGTCCGGCCTGGTCCTGGTGGTCATCCTCGGCGCCCTGGTGCTCGGTCGCGGCGACGGCGACGTCGGCCGGGTCACCGAGTTCCCCGACGGCGTCGGGGTCGCCTCCGGCGTGCTGGCCGCGGCGCTGATCGCCTACTACTCCTTCGTCGGCTTCGAGACCTCCGCCAACGTGGCGGAGGAGGTCCGCGACGTGCGGCGGGTCTACCCGATGGCGCTCTTCGGCGCGCCCTGCTGGTGGCCGGCGTCGTCTACGTGCTGGTCGGGCTCGCCGCGGCGGTCGTGCTGCCGGCCGACCAGCTGGCCGACTCCTCCGGCCCGCTGCTCGAGGTCGTGCGCGCAGCCGACGTCGGCGTCCCCGACGAGCTGTTCAGCGCGATCGCGCTGATCGCCGTCGCCAACGGCGCCCTGCTCACCATGATCATGGCCAGCCGCCTGGTGTTCGGGATGGCCGAGCAGGGGCTGCTCCCCCGGCCGCTGGCCCGGGTGCTGCCCGGCCGCCGGACGCCGTGGGTGTCGATCCTGGTGACGACGCTGGTGGCGATCGCGCTCACGCTCACCGGCGACCTGGGCGAGCTGGCCAACACCGTCGTCCTGCTGCTGCTGTTCGTCTTCCTCAGCACCAACACCGCCGTCCTCGTGCTGCGCAAGGACCGGGTGGAGGCCGACCACTTCCGGGTGTGGCCCGTCGTCCCGGTGCTCGCCGTCGCCTCCTGCCTGCTGCTGCTGTGGAAGCAGGAGGCCGGGACCTGGCTCCGCGCGGCGATCCTGCTCGCGGTCGGCGTCGTCCTGTACCTGCTGGCCCAGGCCCCGTGGTGGAAGGCGACGCACGAGCCGCTGCGCGACGAGAGCTGACGCGAGAGCGGGGTTCCCGGGGTCCGGCGAGCCGCGCGAAGCCCCGCGACCCCGCCCTCGGGGGAGGAGGCGCGGCCACTGGCAGGATGCGTCGGTGACCGCCCGCATCCCCCTGGTGATCGACACCGACCCCGGCATCGACGACGCGCTGGCGATCCTGCTCGCACTGGCCAGCCCGGAGGTCGACCTCCGGCTGGTCACCACCGTGCACGGCAACGTCGACCTGGCGCTGACGACGGAGAACGCGCTGCGGGTGCTGCACCTCGCCGGACGTTCCGACGTGCCGGTGGCCGCCGGGGCGCAGGCCGCGCTCATCCACCCGCAGCCGGAACGGGCGGGCCACGTGCACGGCGCCGAGGGCCTGGGCGGGGTGCAGCTGCCGCCGTCCCCCGCCCGCGTCGACCCGCGTCCCGCCGTCGTCGCGCTGGCCGAGCTGCTGATGAGCTCGCCGGAACCGGTGACCGTCGCGCCCATCGGGCCGCTCACCAACATCGCGCTGCTGCTGGCCGTCTACCCGGAGGCCGCCGCCCGCATCGGCCGGCTGGTCGTCATGGGCGGCTCGGCCGCGCGCGGCGGCAACGTCACCGCCGCGGCGGAGTTCAACATCTGGTCCGACCCCGAGGCGGCCGCCGCCGTGCTCGGCTCGAGCCTGCCCACGGTCATGGTCGGGCTGGACGTCACCCTGCCCACGGTGCTGACCGAGGAGGGCATCGCCCGGTTCGCCGCGGCCGGCCCGATCGGCGCCACGGCGGCCGCGATCCTGCAGCAGTACCTGGACCACGCGCGGGGCGCCTACGGCACCGCCGGGGTGGTCGTGCACGACGCGCTGGCGCTCACCGAGGCGATCGTCCCGGGCACGGTCGGCACCGTCCGCCGGGACGTCGTCGTCGACACCACCCTGGGCGCCGGTCGCGGGCAGACCCTCGTGGACCGGCGGGCGGTCGCGACCTCGCCGTCGGCGGTCGAGGTGGCCGAGACCGTCGACAGCGCGGCCGCCGTCGAGTTCCTCGTGTCGCGGCTGGCCCGCCTGGACGCGGGGGCCTAGCCCGCCCGGGTCGACGCCACGATGCCGACGGCGATCTCCCGCAGCTTGCGGTTGTAGCGCTGGGAGGCGTCGCGCAGGATCTCGAACGCCGCGTCGCCGTCGACGCCCCGCTGCGCCATGAGCACGCCCTTCGCCTGCTCGATGACCGCGCGCGACTCCATCGCGATCTGCAGGTTCCGGCTCTGCTCGGACAGCCGGTGGTGGGCGGTGGCGTTGACCACCGCCACCGCGATCGCCTCCGCGACCTCCCGGGCGGTGCGCAGCGATTCGTCCGGGAGGAAGGCCTCCGGCCGCGAGGAGTACACGTTCAGCGCGCCGATGACGGTGCCCTGGTAGGGCAGCGGGACCGACAGCGAGCTGCGGACGCCCTGCTCGCGCACGCGCGCGACGTAGCTGGGCCAGCGCTGCTCGGTGTGCGTGTCGTCGATCCGCAGCACCACCCCGCCGCGGCCGGCGTCCATGCAGGGCCCATAGCCCTCTTCGTACTGCAGCTCGTCGGCGGCCAGGGCCATCTCGCCGGAGTGGGCAGCGGTGAACGGCTTGTCGCCGCGGAGCAGCGTCGTGGAGACCGACTCCGCACCGGGTACGCCACGGGCTGCGATGACCGTGATCTCGCCGAGGGTCTCCTCGAGGGAGCGGTCGGCCAGCACCACCCGGCTCAGGTCGCGCATGAGGTCGTCCACCCCGGCATTGTGCCCCGGACCGCCCGGTGTTCCCCGCCCCCCTTCGCGCGTGGGGGCGTGATCGGTCAGGATGGTGGCGCTGCCGGGGGACCTCCCCGCGGCGCGTGCGCAGCAGACGCGAGGAGATGGCATGGGCGACGAGCCGGTCCGGGAGGCGTGGCCCACGGCGCCCGTCCCCTCCGTCCCCGGCGACGTCTGGCACTGGCAGCTCGAGGCGATGCACGTCGTCTCCCGCGTCCGCTCGGACCTCCGCGCCCGCATCGCCCACCCCTCGGTGGCCTCCGCGTCGACCGAGGACGCCCGCGACGGGCTGCTGCTGGTCTTCGAGGAGCTCGCCTCCAACGCCCTCCGCCACGGGGGCGGGGACGTCCGCGCCCTCGTCGTCGCCGGCGCGGAGGGCTGGCTGCTCGACCTGAGCGACGAGGCCCCCGAGAAGCCGCCCGTCCCGGCCATCGACCGCGACCCCGCCCTGGGCGGGATGGGGCTGCACCTGGTCACCCAGCTGTCCTCCAGCTTCGGCTGGGAGCAGCGGCCCGGGCGCAAGCACGTCTGGGCCCGGCTGCCGTCGGGTCGCGCCGCGGCCCCCGAGCAGGCGCAGCGCGACCGGCTCCCCGAGCCGCGCTCGGGTGACTCCCGCCGGGACTGAGCTCGAGCGGCGACCCCTCCGGGGCCACCTCCGCACGGCCTCACTCCACGGAGCGGGCGCGCTCCTCCCGCAGCACCTGGAACACGCGGCGGCGCACCCGGTCCTGGTCCTTCTCCTGGATGCCGACGAACCGGAGCGACATCATCCAGCGGGCACCCCGGGCCTGGGCGCGCACGACCTCGGCCTTGGTGCTGATCGCGCCGTCCTCCAGCTCGAACGCGAGGGTCAGCGTGGCGCCGGCCTCGGGGAGCATGCCGAAGCCCTCGAACCGCGCGCGCATGCCGTTCTCGCTGAGGTCCAGGGTCTCGCCGGTCAGGTCCAGCCCGCCGATGCCGGCGGTGACCTCGAGGCCCACCCGGCCGCGGACGGCGGTGCGGCGCTGGCTCTCCTCGGCCGGGCCGGTCACCCGGAGGCGCCAGCGCACCACCGTGCCGGTCTCGACCTCGATCACCTCGGCCGGCAGCGCGCGCCGGGTGGCGCCGGTCCTCCAGAAGACCTCGACGGAGTCACCCGGGCGGACGACGGACTGCTCCACGTACTCGCCCGCGGAGGGGCGGACGGTGACCACGCCGTCGCTCACGTGCTCCACCCGGGAGCTGATCGAGATGCCGTGTGCGGCGAGCGTGACGTCCGCCTCGGACTGCTCCTCGGAATGGTCGACACCGGGAACGCGCGCCATGGAAGTCTCCGTTCGTCAGTTGCGGACCCTGCGGACCCTCAACCGTGGACCGGACCCTTTCGCGAGAACGGTAACTGCCGTTCTCCGTACCCTCGGGCTCAGGGGCGGCGCGCCGCGTAGGAGCTGACGAACTCGCGCAGGCTGCGGGTGGGGCGCAGCCAGGCGCCGTCGGCGGGCAGCGCGTCCAGGCGCACCCGGTCCAGCGGCTCGACGAACGCGCCGGGGACGTCCTCGATGTCGATGAACTCCAGGACGTCGGAGCTGATCGCGTAGCCGGCCACCTCGCTGAACGCGACGACGACGACGTGGGTGCCCTGCCGCGCCAGCTGCTCCAGCGGCTCGGCGAAGTTCCGCCCGTCGCCGGAGAAGACGATCAGCCGGCGCAGCTGGTGGCTGTGCTCGCGGACCGCGATGTGGTCGAGCATGTCCTGGTCGATGTCGTCGTTCGGCTGGAGCTTGGGCCGGGCGAACACCGCGTACCCGAACCCGCGCAGCGCCTCGACGAACCCGCGCAAGGACCCGGGCTGCGGCGGGATGTTGGCGAAGACGCACGCCTCGACCTCGGGCACGGGGCCCGCGCCGTCCTCCGCGCCCGCGACGAACCAGGCGGCGATCGCGTCGAACCGGGGTCGCGAGTCCTTCGTGGGGCGCGCGCCGATGACCGTCGACAGGGTCATGTCGATGTTCGGGGCGTCCCAGATGAGCAGGTCCAGCGGCGGGCGGCGGCGACCGTCGTCGCTCGCGGCGCCCTCGGCGGGCAGCGGGGTGGCGACGACGTCGGCGGGGGCGGAAGGGCTGTCCGGCACGGGAGCAGTCTGCCCTTGCGGAGCTCGACCCGTCGCGGACGGCCCCGGCGACGGCGTTCCGGCGGGCGGGCGGCCGGGCGGGACGGACGGCGGGCCGGCCGGCGCCGTGGCCCGGCGGATGGTGCGGCGCACGTTCACGGGGCGGTCGGCACCGAGGTCGCGGCGGCGGCGATCGCGCAGGCGTCGCCCCCGGCCTCCTGCACCGACCGGACCCAGCGCGGGACGTCGTCCCCGGGCATGGCGTGCCCGAGCAGCCAGCCCTGGACCAGGTCGCAGCCGGCCTCGCGGACCATCCGCAGGTGCTCGACGGTCTCCACGCCCTCGGCCACCGACCGGATGCCCAGCGTGCGGGTGAGCGCGACGATCGCCGCGAGCACCGCGCCGCCCTCGCCGCCGGTGACCCGCTCGGCGGCGACCAGCAGCGAGCGGTCGATCTTCAGCGTGCCGATCGGCAGGGAGAACAGCTGGGCCAGCGACGACCAGCCGGTGCCGAAGTCGTCGATGGCGACCCGCACCCCGGCACGGCGGAGGACGGTGAGCTGGTCCTCGGCGCGGGTGGGGTCCTCGGCGATGCTGGTCTCGGTGAGCTCGAGGACGAGCTGGTCGGCCGCCAGGCCGGACTCGCGCAGCGCCAGGCGGACGTCGCGGACCAGGGTCTCGGCCGAGAAGTGCCGGGCGCTGATGTTGACCGCCATGCGCAGCGGCAGGCCTTCGGCGGCCCAGGCGGCGGCCCGCCGCGTCGTCTCCCGCAGCAGCCAGCGGGTGATCGGGATGATCTGCCCGGTCTCCTCGGCGACGGCGAGGAAGGTGTCCGGGGCGAGCAGGCCGCGCTCGGGGTGCTGCCACCGCACCAGCGCCTCGACGCCCTCCACCTCGCCGGTGTCGAGCCGGACCACCGGTTGGTAGTGGACGACGAGCTGGTCGATCGCCTCGTCCCGCAGGCGGGTGGCGACCTCCAGCCGCCAGCGCGCGGCCTCCCGCAGCCCGGGCGAGAACAGCCGCACCCGGTCGCGGCCCATGCTCTTGGCCGCGAACATCGCCGCGTCGGCGTCGCTGAGCAGC
Organism: Blastococcus sp. TML/C7B; assembly: GCF_016612845.1. NCBI lineage: Bacteria > Bacillati > Actinomycetota > Actinomycetes > Geodermatophilales > Geodermatophilaceae > Blastococcus > Blastococcus sp. TML/C7B. The sequence continues at coordinate 950,578 of NZ_JAEOAA010000001.1, forward strand.
TGGTGGGGGTCGCGGGCGTCGGGCTGGGCGACGGCGACCCCGACGCTGGCCGAGAGCGGGACCGAGATGCCCGAGGCCGGGAAGGGCCGGGTGAAGGTGCCCTGGAGCCGGAAGGCGAGGTCCGCGGCATCGGAGGTGTGGCAGCGGTGCGCCAGCACGACGAACTGGTCGCTGCCCAGCCGCCCGACGGCGTCACCGGGCCGCAGCGCGCCGGCCAGCCGGTGGCCGACCTGCCGGAGCAGCTGGTCGCCGATGCCGTGGCCCAGTGAGTCGTTGATCGTCTTGAAGCCGTCGAGGTCGAGGACGATGAGCGCGGCCCCCGCGCCGTCGTCGTCCGGCCCGGCGGCCAGGGCCTCGGCGGTGAGGTCGAGCAGGGTGCTGCGGTTGGGCAGGCCGGTCAGGTCGTCGTGGCGGGCCCGCCAGGCGAGCGCCTGCTCGCCGCGCACCCGCTCGGTGACGTCGGTGTGCGTGACCACGACCCGCGTCGAGTGCTCGACCCGCGAGGCCTGCATGCGGAACCAGCCGGTGGTGGTCGGGGTCGACCGCGCGTACTCGTGCTCGAAGGTGTCCGCCCTCTCGGCCGGCGCGGCGACGAGCGCGCGGATGCCTGCGGCGATCGCCTCGGCGTCCGCGGGTGCCAGCCCGCGCTGCACGGCCGCGAGGTAGTCCGAGCCCGGGACGCCGAGGCCGAGCTCGGGCCGGGCGCGGCTGTCCATCCAGGCGCGGTTGCCGGTGACGATGCGCCCGCGCTCGTCGACCAGCACCGTCGCCGACGGCAGCGCCTCGAGCACGGAGGTGAGCCGGCCGAGCTCGGCCTCGCGCTCGGCGTCGGCGCGGTGCCGGGAGTCCACGTCCCGGAAGAAGACCGAGATGCCGGGTGGGTCCGGGAAGACGCGGATCTCGTACCAGCGGCCCTGCGGCTCGTAGAAGTAGTCGAACTCGCGGGCGACGCCGTCGCCGAGGGTCTGCTGGTACCGCTCCTCGGCGATGGTGTTCACCGTGGCCGGGAAGCAGTTCCGCGCCCGGCGCCCCAGCAGCTGGTCGGCACGCCGTTCCAGCAGCAGCTCGGCGGCCGCGTTGACGTAGGTGAAGCGGCCCCCGGCGTCGAGCCGGAAGACGGCGTCCGGCACCGCGGCGAGATCCGGCCGCGACCCGTCGTCTGAAGCCACGCTCCCCGCACTCCGTCCGCTGGCGCTCGATGGTCCGCGTATGCGGAGGTTACGGCACAGAACCGTCCCGGGCCGGGCCCAGGAGGCCGGGGTCCGACCCCCCGAGCCTACTGCCCCGAGCGCCTCAGCCGGGCGTTCCGATCGCCGCGCGGCTGACCAGCGCAGCGACGTCCGCGGACGCGGGGAGGGTGCCCAGCACCGCGCCCCAGTCGCCGCCGAGCCGGGACGCGCAGAAGGCGTCGGACACCGCTGCCGGGGCGTGCCGGAGGAGCAGCGAACCCTGGAGGCAGAGCGCGAGCAGGCCGGCGATCCGGCGGGCCCGCAGCGGCAGCCGCTCGGGGTCCCCGAGCTCCGCTGCGAGTCGCTTCACCGCGTCGTCGAAGCGCGGGTCCACCCCCCGGGCGAGGTCGATCTCCTCGATCACCGCGGCGAGCGACTCCGAGGAGCGGCCCACGGCCCGGAGGACGTCCAGGGCGATGACGTTGCCCGAGCCCTCCCAGATGGAGTTCAGCGGCGCCTGCCGGTAGAGCCGCGGCAGCCCGGAGTCCTCGACGTAGCCGTTGCCGCCCAGGACCTCCATCGCCTCCGCGACGACGCCGGGCGTGCGCTTGCAGACCCAGAACTTCGCCGCCGCGCCCGCCAGCCGCAGGAAGGCCGACTCCCCGGCGTCGACGGCGGCGGCGAGCCGGACGGCGAGCGCAGTCGCGGCCTCGCTCTCGACCGCGAGGTCGGCGAGCACGTTCTGCATGAGCGGCTGGTCGACCAGGAGCGCGCCGAAGGCGGCGCGGTGCCGGGCGTGGTAGCCGGCCTGGGTCAGGGCGGCGCGCACCGTGGCCGCCGAGCCGAGCACGCAGTCCAGCCGGGTCATGTTGACCATCTCGATGATGGCCGGGACGCCGCGGCCCGGTTCGCCGACGAGCCAGCCCGTCGTGCCGTCGAACTCGACCTCGCTGGAGGCGTTGGACCGGTCGCCGAGCTTGTCCTTGAGACGTTGCACGTGGAACACGTTCCGCGATCCGTCGGGGAGCACCCGCGGGACGAGGAAGCAGGAGACGCCCTCGTCGAGCTGGGCCAGCACGAGGAACAGGTCGCTCATCGGTGCGGACGTGAACCACTTGTGGCCGGTCAGCCGGTGGGTGCCGTCCGGCTGGGGCACCGCCCGGGTGGTGCCGGCCCGCACGTCGGAGCCGCCCTGCTTCTCGGTCATGCCCATGCCGGCGATCAGCCCGCGCTTGCCGGTGGGCTCGGCCAGCCCGAAGTCGTACTCCGTCGCCGTGAGCCCCGGCTCGAGCCGCGCGGCGAGCTCGGGCGCCCGGCGCAGGGCGGGGACGACGGCGTAGGTCATCGTCGTGGGACAGGCGTGGCCCATCTCCACCTGCGTCCAGCCCACGTAGCCGACCGCCCGGCGGACGTGGGCGTGCGCGTCCCCCTCGGCCGCGGCCCGCCACGGCGCCCCGGCGAGCCCGTTGCCGACCGCCGTGCGCATCAGCTCGTGCCAGGCCGGGTGGAACTCCACCTCGTCGATCCGGTGGCCGTAGCGGTCGTGCGTGCGCAGCCGCGGCGGGTTCTCGTTCGCCAGCCGCCCCCATTCCTGCGCCTGCTCGCTCCCGGCGAGCCGGCCCAGCCCGGCGAGGGAGTCCAGGGTGGCCCGGTCGGCGTGCCGCACGCAGGCCTCGGCCAGGGCGGCATCCCCCGCGATCGGGTCGTGCCCGACCAGCGGGGGCACCTGGTTGGTCACCTCGTGGGTGGCGGGCATGCCCGCACCGTAATCCAGCGGGCCGTCCGGCGGCGGCCCCCGACCGCTCGCCCGCGGGGGGTCAGGCGCGGACGAGGCGCCCGAGGGCCAGGCGGGCGGCCGGGGCGTACCCCAGGACCAGCGGAGCCGGCCCGGACAGCCGCAGCCCGGTCGTCGTCCCGCCGCCGGGGCCCTCGGCGACCCAGTGCAGCAGCCGCACGTGCAGCGGCCCGACGGCGACCCGCCACGACCACCGGCTGGCGGCCTCGTCGACGTCCTCGACTGCGAAGGGCGCCGACACCCCCAGGGGGCCGCGCACCCGGCCGGCGAGACCGGGGGCCAGCCGGCCGGCCGGGAACTCCACGCCGGTGATCTGCGGCGACCAGCCCGGCCAGCGGGCCGGGACGGCGTACCGCTCCCAGACCTCGGCGGGCGGGGCGGTGCCGGTCGCGTGCAGGGTCAGCGTCGTCACCGCCGGGATGTGCCCCGCGGGGGCGCGCCGGACACCCGCACCGTCAGGCCGGGGGACCGCCGACCAGCAGTTCGCGCGCAGCAGGTGCAGCGCCATCGTGACGGAGCGTTCCCGCACCGCCGTCCGCGAGCCGCGCAACCGCAGGGCGCGGGCGACCTGCCCGTCCGGGCCGACGACGCACACGTGCACGGTGCCGACCGGCTTGTCCGCGGTGCCGCCACCGGGGCCGGCGACTCCGGTGATCCCGACGCCGACGTCGGCACCGAAGCGGGCCCGGGCGCCCTCGGCCAGGGCCGCGGCCACCTCCGCGCTGACCGCACCGTGCGCCTCGATCAGCGCGGCAGGCACGTCGAGCAGGGCCTCCTTGGCGCTGTTCGCGTAGGCGGCGACCCCGCCGAGCAGGAACGCCGACGAGCCGGCGCGGGCGCTCAGCCGCCCGGCGAGCAGCCCCCCGGTGCAGGACTCCGCGGTGGCGACGGTGAGCCCCCGCTCGACCAGCGCGCCGGCCACGACCTCGTCGAGGTCCGGCCCGGTGGAGAAGATCGTGTCGCCGTGCCGCTCGGAGAGCACCGCGAGCAACCGGTCGTAGGCGGGCTGCGCGTCCGGGCCGAAGCGGGTGACGATCTCCAGCTCGCCCTCCCGCAGGCACGTGGTGATCTCCAGCCCGCCGAGCTCGTCGTCCGCGTCGCGCAGCGTGGCGGCCAGCTGGGCCTCGAGCGTGCCCCACAGCCGCACCGTCTCCTGGCGCAGCTCCGGCGCCCCGGTGAGCAGGGCGGCGACCGGCGCGGCGGCGAGCGCGGCGGGCCACATGCCGCGCAGCTCGCCCGGCGGGCCGGGGAGCACGACGACGACCGGGCCGGTCCGCCCCTCCGCGGGCGGGACGACGAGACCGGGCGCGGTGCCGACCGGGTCCAGGACCGTGGCGCCCGCGGGCACCCGCGCCTGCTTCCGGACGCCCTCGGCGGTCGACACCGGGTCGGCCCGCCAGCCGCGCAACGCCATGAGCCGGTCGACGACGGCGGCGATCCGCTGCTCGAGCTCGGGGTCCACGTCCGAGGGGCACCCCTGGTACGCGCCGACCACCTCGGCGGTCAGGTCGTCGGCGGTCGGCCCGAGCCCGCCGGTGGTGAGGAGGAGGGGGACGCCGGTGCCGGCGAGGAAGGCGAGGGCGTCGCGCAGGTCGTCGGGCCGGTCGCCCACCACGACGACGTGCCCGACGTCGACGCCGAGCTCCCGCAGCCGCTCGGCGAGCCACGGCCCGTTGGCGTCGGCGACGCGGCCGGTGAGGACCTCGGTCCCGGTGACGACGATGCCGGCGCGGATGCTCACCCGACCGACCCTAGGGCGCCGCCCTCCGGTGCGCCCGGGGCGCCGGGCGCCGGGCCCCGGTTACGGTGCGGGGGCGGCCGGCCCGACGGCCGACCGACGCCAGCGAGGAGGATCCGTGAGTTCGCCGACCGACCCCCAGCCGCCCGCCGAGCCCGCGGTCCCGGCCCCGCCGAGCACGCAGGAGATCCCGGTCGCGGCACCACCGGTCAGCGCGCAGACGCTGCCCCCGCACCCCGGCGCCACGACGCCCTCGCCGGTGCAGACGGTGCAGCCGACCGGCCCGGTCGGCCTCGTGCCCGGCCTGCCCGGGGCGCTGCCCCCGATCCCGCCGCCGGCTCCGGTCCCCGCCGCGACCGGCCCGGTGCCGCCCGTGGCGGAGGACCCCGCGGTCGAGGAGCTCCCGAGCGCGGTGACGCGGGAGGCGCCGGCCTCCGAGGCGCCGACCGAGGTCGTCGCCGACGCCCCGGCGACCCCGCGGGACCGGTCGGCGCTGATCGGGCTCGGCCTGGTGGCCGCCTCGCTCCTCGCGCTGGAGCTCGGCCTCGGGCTGCGCTTCGGCGGCGAGTCGTTCTGGTCGGACATCCCGCTGTGGTCGGCGTTCGCGACGGTCTGCGCGGTCCTCGGCCTGGCGGTGTCGGCCGCGCTGCTCCCGGGCAGCCGGCGGCCGAGTGCGGCGAGCAGCTGGCGGATCGCCGCCGGTGGCGTGGTCGGCCTCGCCGTCTTCTGGGTGCTGGTCGTGCTGCCCGTCGTCGCCACCGACCGCGGCTTCCTGCTCACCGCCGCCCTCGGCCTGCTGGGCGCGGCGGTCTGGACCGGGCCCGCCCGCACGGGCTGACCCCGCGGGCGGTCGCGCTCAGCCCTTGCCGCGCCCGGCGTTCCCGGGGCCGTCGCTGCCGTTGCCGTTGCCGTTGCCGTTGCCGTTGTTCTTCCCCGGGCCGCTCGGTGGCGAGCCCTGGGGACCGCCGCCGGACGCCGGCCCGCCCCCGGGCGCCTGGACGGCCGGGCCGGGCTCCGGCGCGGGCGGACCCGGGGCCGACGGCGGCGGAGCCGGGGTCGTCGCGCCGCCGGGGGCGGCCTCGGCGACCGGGCTCTGGGCACTCGCGGGCGCAGGCGCGGGACTGCTCGCCGCCACCTCCGTGACGACGGCGTCGTCAGGCAGCTGCTCCCGCCCCTCCGCGTAGGCCAGCGCCACGAGCGTGCCCCGCTCCACCGCACCGGTCGGGGAGACGCGGCTGACCGTGCCCGCCGCACCCGGCGCGAGCGGGTCGGCGGTCCGCTCCACCCGCAGCCCGAGCCGGCCGAGCTCGGCCTCGACGTCCTCGACCGGCCGGCCCAGGAGGTCGGCGGCGGCCAGCAGCACCGTGTCCGCGCTCTCCGCGGCCGCCGGTGCCGGCGGCACCCCGCGGTCGCCGGCCACCTGCAGGGCCGCGATCCCGATGCCCGCGCCGACCAGCAGCGTGGCCAGCGGGGCCAGCACGCGGGCCCGGCGCCGGGCGGCCCCGGCCGGCGCGACCGCCGCCAGCGGCGCGGTGACCGGGGGCGGGGGCGGCAGCGGGCGGCCCGCGAGCACGTCGTCGATCGCGGCCCGGAACGCGGCGCCGTCCCGCAGCCGCCGCTGGGGGTCCTTCACCGTGGCGTGCCCGATCAGCGCGCGGACCTGCTCGGGGACGTCGTCGGGCAGCGGCTCGGGCTCGTCCCGCAGCTGGCTGAGCGCGATCTGCACGGAGTTGTCCCCGTCGAAGGCGCGCCGCCCGGCCAGGCACTCGTAGCCGATCAGGCCGAGGGCGTAGACGTCGCTGGCCGCGCCCGCCCGGCTGCCGGCGGCCTGCTCCGGTGAGAGGTAGTGCGCGGTGCCGACGACCTGGCCGGTCTGGGTGAGCGGCACGCTGGACGCCGAGACCGCGATGCCGAAGTCGGTGATCTTGACCGTCCCGTCGCGTGCCACCAGGACGTTGCCCGGCTTGACGTCGCGGTGCACCAGCCCGGCGGCGTGCGCCGCCGCCAGCGCGTCCGCGGCCTGGCGCAGCACCGCGAGGGTGCGCGGCACGTCCAGCCGCTCCTCGCGGGCGAGGAGCTCGGCCAGGGACTCGCCCTCCACCAGCTCCATGACGAGGAACGCCATCCGCTCGCCGGTGAGGCCGTCGTCCAGCTCGCCGTAGTCGTGGAGGGCGGCGATGTGCCGGTGCGCGACCAGGGCGGCGTGCTGGGCCTCCGCCCGGAAGCGGGCGAGGAAGGTCGGGTCGCCGGGTGAACTCGCTGCGCAGCACCTTGACCGCGACGGCCCGCGACAGCACGGTGTCGCGGGCCCGCCACACCTGGCCCTGCCCGCCGGTGGCCAGCAGGACGTCCAGCTCGTAGCGGCCGCCGAGCAACCGCCGTCCGGGCTCCGCCACCGATGTCACCTCGCGTTCCGTCGTCCTCCTGTCGTACCCGGCCTCCGGGGACCCCGCGACCGGGGTACGTCTACGGGGTGACGGGATCCGTCGCGCCGGTCGTGGTGGGCGGCGCGGAGGTCGTCGTCGTCGGGGGCGGTGTCGACGACGACGGCGGCGTGTCCGACGTCGTCGGGGGCGTCGTCGGCGTCGTCGGCGTGGTCGTGGCGGTACCGCTCGTGCTGCCCGGACCGGAGGTCCCGGTCGTCGGCGCGGACGGCGCGGTCGTCAGCCCCGCCTGCAGCGTGGGCTCCGGGTCGCCGGTGCCGGCGACCGTGCCGACCTCGGTCACCTCGGCCGGAGCCGGTGCGTCGTCGGTCGGGTAGGCGTCGTCGGGGGTGGCCGGGCCGCCGACACCGGTGCTCGACCGCGGCGGCGGGACGGCGTAGCGGACGACGACGACGTCTCCGGCCCGCAGCTGCCGGCCGGTCGGGGACAGGCCGGTGACCTGGTCGCGCGCCACGGCGGCCGTGATCTCGGCCTTGAGCTCGACCACGAGGCCGAGCGCGGTCAGCTCCTCGGCCACCTCGCCGACCGGGCGGCCCACGTGGTCGGCCGCGGTGAGCAGCAGGCTGCCGCTGTCCCGGGTCTGCGCCGCCTCCGCGGTGCCGGAGGGCGGCCCGTCGGAGAACCCGCGCAGCACCCCGGTGGCGATGCCGGCGCCGGCGACGAGGGCGACCAGCGGGGCCAGCGCCATCGCCACCCGCCGGCCACGGCGGGGGGCCGGCGGACGCCGCACGCTCGCCTGCGTCGGTGGGCCGGCGAGCGCGCCCGGCGCGGGCGGCAGCGCGGCGAGGCCGGTCGTCGGCGGCGGCGGCAGGTCGGTCGGCTCGCCACCGGCCAGGACGTCGTCGACCGCGGCACCGAACGCGGCGCCGTCCGGGAAGCGGACGGCCGGGTCCTTGACCAGGGCGCGGGTGATCAGCGTTCGCAGACCGGGCGGCAGGTCGGCGGGCAGCGGCTCGGGGTCCTGCTGCACCTGCTTGAGCGCGATGGTGACCGCGTTGTCGCCGTCGAAGGCCGGGCGGCCGGTGAGGCACTCGTAGCCGATCAGCCCGAGCGCGTAGACGTCGCTGGCCGGGGAGGGGTGCCGGCCCTCGGCCTGCTCGGGCGAGAGGTACTGCGGGGTGCCGATCACCTGACCGGTGCGGGTGAGCGCGACGCTGCGGGCCGACCAGGCGATGCCGAAGTCGGTGATCTTCACGCTGCCGTCGGGGCGGACCAGGATGTTGCCGGGCTTCACGTCCCGGTGCACCAGGCCGGCGCGGTGCGCCTCGGCCAGGGCGAAGGCCGTCTGCTGCAGCAGCCGCAGCGTCGGCTCGGTGCCCAGGGCGCCCTCGCGGGCGAGCAGCGCCGAGAGGGGCTCGCCCTCGACGAGCTCCATGACCAGGTAGGCCAGCGTCTCGCCCGTGCCGTCCTGGGCGGTCTCCTCGCCGTAGTCGAAGACCGCGGCGACGTTCGGGTGGCTCAGCGAGGCCGCGTGCTGCGCCTCGGCCCGGAAGCGGGCCAGGAAGCTGGGGTCGCCGGTGTACTCGCTGCGCAGCACCTTGACCGCGACCGAGCGGTGCAGGGCGGTGTCGACGCCGCGCCAGACCTGACCCATCCCGCCCGCGGCGATCAGCCCGAGGAGTTCGTAGCGGTCACCCAGGCACCGTCGTCCTGGTTCGACCACGGGGGGTCACTCCTGTCCACGTTCCGCCGGCTGGTGCGGGGACACCGCACCACCGGACGGTTCGTCCGGGCACAGCTCCCCCGACCCTCCGGTGTCCAGACCGGGTCCGGTCTACACATGCGGAGGGGCGGCCCCATGATCGCCCGGGTGGAGAGCCGTTCCCCAGCACCGCCGAGGTGACCCGGACGACTCCCCCGGCGCGCCCGGCGTGCCCGTTGCTGCCCGTAGCCGGTGGATGACCGGTGTCGGTTCAGCCCTCGAAGAGCGCGCGCCCCCACCAGTCGTCGTCGCCCTGCACGCCCGGCGGGCAGGCGAAGACCGCCGACGACGTGTGCCGGATGTACTCGTTCATCGCGTCGAGCCGCAGGTTGCGCTGCACCTGGACGAAGCCGGTGGCGGGATCGCGCTGGTAGGCGATGAAGAACAGCCCGGCGTCGAGCCGGCCCAGCCCGTCCGAGCCGTCGACGAAGCTGTACCCGCGCCGCAGGATCGCCGTCCCCGAGTTCGTGGGGTGGGCGAGGAAGACGTGCGAGGTCTCCGGGATCGCGAACTCGCCGTCGACCTGCTTCGTGAAGTCGACCGGGTCGAACTCCGCCTGCTGGCCCAGCGGCGCGCCGCTGCCCTTGGTCCGCCCGATGGTCCGGTGCTGCTCGTCCAGCGACGAGGTGTCCCAGGGCTCGATGAGCATGCGGATCCGGCGGGTGACCAGGTAGGAGCCACCGGCGAGCCAGTCCGCGCCGCTGTCGCCGTCGGCCACCCACACGAAGCGGTCCAGCCCGGCCGACGCCTCGGCCTTGAGGTTGTTCGTGCCGTCCTTGAAGCCGAAGAGGTTGCGCGGGGTGTCCTGCCCGGTGCTGGTGGACGACGTCCGCCCGAAGCCGAGCTGGGACCAGCGCACGCTCACCACGCCGGCACCCAGGCGCACCAGGTTGCGGACGGCGTGCACCGCGACCTGCGGATCGTTCGCGCAGGCCTGGATGCAGAGGTCGCCGCCGCTGATCTCGGGCCGCAGCTGGTCGCCGGGGAAGGCGGGCAGCTCGGTCAGGGGGGCGGGGCGGCGGGCGGCCAGCCCGAACCGGTCGGTGCCGTCGGCCGCGGTGAACAGCGTCGGGCCGAACCCGATGGTCAGCGTCAGGCCCGAGGGCGGCAGCCCGATCGCCTCGCCGGTGTCGTCCGGGGGCGCGTACCGCTCGCCGTCCACCGCCCCGACCGGGCCGGCGTCCCGGCCCGCGGTCATGCGGCGGGCCGCGTCGGTCCAGGCCTTCAGCACCGCGACGAGCTCGTCGCGGTCGTCGGTGGTGACGTCGAGGGCGACGAAGTGCAGCCGGTCCTGCGCGGGGGTGACGATGCCGGCCTGGTGCGGGCCGGTGAAGGGGACGGCGTCGTCCGCGCGGGGGCCGCCCGGTGCCGGCTCCTGCGCCGTCGACCGGCCGATCAGCCCGCCGGTCGCCCCGGCCGCCACCACGCCGGCGGTGCCCGCCCCCAGCCAGCCGAAGAGCCGCCGCCGGGAGACCCCCGCCGGCTGCTCCTCCGGTCCCTGCTGCTCGGTCATCGCATCACCTGCGGGCGACGACCGCCGCGACCTGGCTGACCGACTCGGTCAGGGCGGTGATGCGGTCGCTGAGGCCCTTGAGCTGGTCCTGGGGTGAGCTGGTCGTGCAGCATCCAGCCGTCGCCGGCGCGGTACTGCCCGAGCTCGGCCTCGGTCTCGGCGAACCGCTCGTCGATCTCGGCGACCAGCTCGGGGTCGGCCTCCTCGAGGAACGGCCGCAGCGCCTGCACGGCGGCCTGCGAGCCCTCGACGTTGGCCGCGAAGTCCCACAGGTCGGTGCGCGAGTAGCGCTCCTCCTCGCCGGTGATCTTGCCGGTGGCGACCTCGTCGAGGAGCGCCTTCGCGCCGTTGGCCAGCTGCAGGGGCTCCAGCGTCGTCTCGTCCGCCAGCTCCACGACCCGCCGGACGTCGGCCAGGAGGTTGTCGGCGTAGGGGCCCATGGCGGAGACGTCGCCGGTCACCCACAGCGCCTGCTCGATGCGGTGGAAGCCGGTGAAGTCCTGGCCCTCCTCCTGGTCGCCCTCGCGGCCGTCGATCAGCGGGTCGAGGTCGCCGAAGATCTCCGCCACCGGCTCGATCCGCTCCCAGTAGGTGCGCGCCACGGGGTACAGCGCCTTCGCGCCCTCGACGTCGCCGGCCTTCACGGCGTCCACGAAGGCGGTGGTCTGCTCGATGAGCGCGCCGGTCTGGCTCTGCACGTAGCGCTGGTAGTCGACGCCGGCCTGGGCGAGGGACTCGTCCTCGGACAGCTGGGCCGCCTCGCCGGTGACGGTGAGCGGGTTGCGGATGCCGTCGCCGATCATCCCCGGCTTGCAGACGGTCTCGTACTCACCGGCCGGCAGCTCCACGAGCAGCGGCCGGCTCAGGCCGGGCGCGATGTTCTCGATCTCGGCCATCACGCGGTCGCCCTCGGCGTACACGTAGAACTCGGTGACCTTGCTGCCCTCGTTCGTGATCTCGAACTCGTGCGTCCCCGCGGGCAGCTCGTCGGCCTCGACGTCGCACGCGTCGTCGGACGCGGCGACGGGGATGGTGTCGGCCGGCGTGCCGCCGCCGCCGTCGCCGCCGTCGTCGGACCCGCCGCAGGCGGCGGTGAGGACGACGAGGGCCAGGGCCGGCAGGAGGGCGAGCCGGCGGTCACGCAGGGACATGCGGGGAGGTCTCCGAGTTCGTGGGGGTCGTTGCCGAGGAGGAGCCGGGGGCCGCACCGCCGCGGGGAGCGGCGGGCGTGCGCGCGGGCCAGAGGAAGAGGACCAGCACCGGCACGAGGTAGACCACGTAGGCGATCGTCTCGAGCACGGTCGGGGCCGCGGTGATGTTGAACATCCCGGCGAGGGCCGCGCCGTACCAGCTGCCGGGGTCCAGGACGCCGGAGATGTCGAACGCGATCACGTCCAGGCCCGGGAGGACGCCGGCCTCCTGGAAGTCGTGGATGCCGTACTTGAGGATGCCGGCCGCGACGAAGACCAGGAGCACCCCGCTGACGGTGAAGAACCGCTGCAGGTTCACCCGGATCGCGCCGGCGTAGAGCCCCGCGCCGAGGAGGATCGCGGTGAGGACGCCGAGGGAGATCGCGACCAGCGGGGTCGCGGTCGAGGAGGCCCCCTGGGCGGCCGCGTAGAACAGCAGCGCCGTCTCCAGGCCCTCGCGGATGACCGAGACGAACGCGATGCCGGCCACCGCCAGGGCGCCGGCGCCGACCGCCGTCTCGAGCCGGCCGGTGAGCTCGCCCTTGAGCCGGCGCGCCGTGCGGCGCATCCAGAAGATCATCCAGGTGACCAGGACGACGGCCAGCACCGAGGCCACCGCCTCGAACAGCTCGCGCGAGCGGTAGTCGGCCAGCAGCGAGGTCTCGGTGTAGGTCAGCAGGCCGCCGAAGATCACCGACAGCGCCACGGCGACGGCGACGCCGCCCCAGAGCGGCAGCAGCTCGCGGCGGCGACCGGACTTCACGAGGTAGGCCACGAGGATGCTGACGACGAGCGTCGCCTCGAGGCCCTCGCGCAGGCCGATCAGGAAGCTGGCGAGGAACGCCTGATCCATGCGGGAACCGATCGTCGACGGGCCGGCCCCGTCCGGACGGACGAAGGGCAGGCATACCTTAGTCCCGCCGGTTCCGTCGTGCACCACCCTGTGCCGGATCGGCCGAGGGCCGGGTGCGGTCGTGACAAGGTGGGCGGCGAGGGGCGCCCGGCCGCCCGACCACTGCGCGCGAGAGGCGGACGACGATGCCCGAGACTGTGACCAGGGAGGACTCCGCGGGAGTCGCCACGATCACCATGCTGCGCCCGGGGTTGTCCACCACGATGCGCCGGGAGCTGCTGGAGGTCGTCCGCGCCGTCGAGGCCGACGAGTCGGTGCGGGCGGTGCTGTTCACCGGGACCGGCCGCGCGTTCTGCGTGGGCCAGGACCTCCACGAGTCGCGCGCGCGCCGGGCGGGCGAGGAGCCCGAGGGCGATCCCGACGCCCCCCTGCCGGTGCTCGTCGAGGAGTACAACCCCCTGGTGCTGGCGCTCTCCGGGCTGCGGGTGCCGCTCGTCGTCGGCATGAACGGGGCGTGCGCGGGCGCGGGCCTCGGCCTGGCGCTGACCGGTGACCTCCGGGTGGCCGCCGCCGGCGCGAAGATCACCACGGCGTTCGCCGGCGTCGCGCTGTCCAGCGACTCCGGGGTGGCCTCACGGCTGGTGCACTGCGTGGGCGGGGCGCGCGCCGCCGAGCTGCTGCTCCTCCCCGAGCCGTTCCTCGCCGAGACGGCACTGCAGTGGGGGCTGGTGCACCGCGTCGTCCCGCCGGAGCAGGTGCACGCCGAGGCGTGGGCGCTGGCCGCGCGGCTCGCGGCCGGCCCGACGGTGGCTTACCGGGCGATCAAGACCGTCCTGGCGACGGCGGCGACCGACTCGCTCGAGGAGACGCTCGCGCTGGAGGCGCGGCTGCAGACCGGCGCCGGCCGGGCCGCCGACCACCGGGAGGCGGTCGAGGCGTTCCTGGCCAAGCGGCCGCCGGTCTTCACCGGCCGCTGATCAGCGGGCGAGGACGGCGCACACCGGGCACACGTCGGCGCCCGTGCGGGGCCAGTCCTGCGACCGGTCCACGCGCGCCAGCGACCCGCAGAGGGTGAGCTCGCAGGCCTCGTCGAGCTCGGCCACCGGCCGGTGCAGCTCGACGGCGTGCCAGAGCGCGGCGGTGGCGCCGTGGGCGCGGCTCTGGGCAGCGGCGTGCGCGGTGGTCTGCAGCATCATGCGGAGGACGTCGGCACCCGCGCGGGGCGGGGTGACGGCCCGGTGCGGCGCGCTCACCCGGAAGGGGGAGGGCGCCAGGGCACGCGCCGGAGCCCCGGCCGGGGCAGGATGCGGGCATGGAGCTGACCAAGCACGGCCACGCGTGCGTCGTCCTCGACGACGGCGAGCGTCGGCTGGTGATCGACCCGGGGGCCTTCACCGAGGACGCCGCGCTGGAGGGCGCCTCGGCCGTGCTCGTGACGCACGAGCACACCGACCACTTCGTCCCCGACCGGTTGCGGGCCGCGCTGGAGGCGGACCCCGCGCTGGAGATCTGGACCAACAAGTCGGTGGCCGCCCAGCTCGACGGGCCGGCCGGGCGGGTGCACGTCGTGGGCCACGGCGACGCCGTCACGGTGGCCGGCGTCGAGGTGCGGGTGCACGGGGAGCTGCACGCGGAGATCCACCCGGACATCCCGCGGATCGCCAACATCGGGTTCCTGGTCGGCGGGCTGGTCTTCCACCCCGGTGACGCGCTGACCGTCCCGGACGAGCCGGTGGCGACCCTCCTGCTGCCGATGCACGCTCCGTGGTCGCGCACGGCCGACCTCATCGACTACGTGCGGGCGGTGCACGCCGACCAGGCGTTCGCGGTGCACGACGGGCTGCTCAACGACACCGGCCTGGGTGTGGTGACCGGGTTGCTGGGAGAACGGGGGCCGGGGACGCCCACGCCGTTCAGCCGGCTGGCCCCGGGGGACACCGTCGAGCTCTGAGCCCGCCGGCGCCCCCCGGGTGCGCGTCAGCGGACGGCGCCGCGCTTCGAGCCGGCGGAGATGCGCTCAGCCACGCCGATGAGCAGCACGGCGGCGATGACCGCGAGCACGAAGCCCGTGACGTTGAGCTCCCAGATGTCGCCCTTGTTGAAGGCCTGGGCGATGAGGCCACCGATCAGCGAGCCGACCAGGCCCAGGGCGAGGGTCGCCAGGATCCCGAGGTGCTGCTTGCCCGGGACGATGAGGCGGGCCAGGGCGCCGATGATGAGCCCGGCGACGAGAAAGCCGATCATTCTTGTCTCCTCCAGATGCTGTCGGTTGGGCGCGGTGTCAGCGAACGGCGCGGTTCCTGTTCGACAGGGCCTCGGCCACACCCACTAGCAGGACCGCAGCAATGACGGCGATGATGAAGCCGACGACGTTGAGCTCGAAGATGCCGGTCTCGTCGTTGAAAAGACCGCCAATCGCTCCACCGATGAATGCGCCGACCACACCCAGCAGCAGAGTGGCGACGATGCTCATCCGCTGCTTGCCCGGCTTGATGAGGCGAGCGAGCGCTCCGATGACCAGGCCCACGACGAGCAAACCCAGAATGTCAACCAGCACGGCGATGTCTCCCTTGTTCGACCGTCCACGCGGTCCCGGCACGACGCCAGGTGCGGCTCCGGTGCACGGAGGAGCCGGTACCCCCGGAGTCGATCACTGATGCACCGTTCGCCCGATCGGGCGCCGATCGTGATCTGCCCGTGTCGCGGGCCGGGCCCGTCAGGAGCCGCGGGCGACCAGGGCCACGTGCGCCGGCACCTTGTCCAGCTCGGACTCCACCGTGCGGCGCACCATCGAGCGCGCCGCCCTGCCGAGCAGCCAGCGGGCCGGCCGGCTGCCCCGCCGGGGCCGGTGGGTGACGGTCATGGTCACCCGCGTGCCACCGGTCGCGGTGTCGGCCAGCTCGATCCGCGTCGTCCAGGTCTCGGGCGTCAGCTCCAGCTCGGTCCCGACCTGCCGGCCGGGCACCCACTCGACGATCCGGCCCCGGGGAGCCCCGGCGGGCGGCTCCCCCTCCAGCCGGCCGGCGACGGCGACGAACGTCGTCCGCCGGCCGCTGCCCTCGACCACGTAGGAGACGTCGCAGACCGGGCAGTAGGGCTGGAGGACCGCCAGCGCGCGCCAGACGTCGGCCCGCGGCTCGGGCACCTCGCGCGTACCGGTCGCCGTGCTCATGCGCCCGACCGTACCCGCCGGTAGCCCTGTGCCCCCTCGAGCACGGATCCGCAGGTCAGACGGCGGAGCGGCGGCTGGCAGATCCGTTCCCCAACCCGCACCATCGAACGATGACCGGGACAGAGGACTGGCGGGTACGCCGGTGGGCGGCCACCCACCGGCGCATCTTCACCGCTGCCCTCGCCCTGTTCGAGGACTTCGGCTTCGAGCAGGTCAGCGTCGGGCAGATCGCGACGGCGGCGTCGGTGTCCGTGCCGACGTTCTACGCGCACTACCCGAGCAAGGAGCACCTGATCATGGCGCTCCCCACCGCCGAGCAGGTGGAGGCGTTGCTCGCGAGCCAGCCGGGCGAGCTGTCGGTGGGCGAGAAGATCCGCCGGGCCGCGCCGCTGTGGTTCGCCTCGATGCCGCCGGACGAGTACGAGGAGACGCTGCTGCGGTGGCGGATCATCGCCGGCACCCCCTCGTTGCGACGCCGCGCCGCGGAGTTCGAGCGCGAGACGGCCGGCATGATCGTGGGCGCCCTGCCGACGTCGGGCACCGCGGAGGTCGTGCAGGCCGGCGCCTACCTGGCCGCCTTCACCACGGCCCTGCTGGCCTGGGCCGACAGCGGTGGCGAGCGGAAGCTGGACGAGGTCTTCGACGAGGCGTTCGGAGCGCTCGGCGGCTGACCCGGGCCCGATCGGGCGCGGGTCCGGCTGCCGGGGTCAGCCGCCCAGGCGTTCGGCGAGGGCCGGCCAGCGCTCGGCGAACACCCGCTCGGCGTCGCGGGCGCGCTCCTCCGCGCGGCCCAGCAGCAGGCCGTAGGTGAAACCGGGCTCACCGGCGGCGTGCGCGCTCACGGCCAGCTGCCGCGCGTGCGACGCGACGACGACGAGGTCCTGGAGGGCGCCGAGCAGCCGCTGGGTCCGCTTGGCCGTCCGCGCGACGTCGCGGGCCGGATCGCCGAGCACGGGCGCGAGGGCCTGCGCGGTGAACCGGGCCCGGCGGGCCCGGCGGCGGACGGCGTGCAGCTCCTCGGTGCGCTCCGCATCGGTCAGCGTCGTCGCGTGCGCCGCGGCCGAGCGCACCCGCCGGGTCTCCCGCCGCAGCACGGCGGGCAGCACCTCCACGGCGGGCCCCGAGGCCCGGGCCGTGAGCGGCGGCGCGGCGAGCAGGGCGTCCAGCGCGTCGAGCAGCTCGAGGTGCCGCCGCTCGGCCACGAGGTCCGCGGCCCGGGCGCGACCGCGCTCCGCGGCGGCGATCTCGCTCGCCTGCAGCCGGGCGGCCACCGGACCCAGCACCAGCTCCGGGGGCAGCTCCGCCACGGAAGCGCGCAGCCCGGCGAAGGCCACCTGCTCGTCCCGCGCCTCCGACAGCCGGGCGGCGAGCCAGCGGAGCTCCTCCCGCAGCGGGTCGGTGGCGGTGCGGTCGACCAGCGGGCGGAAGGCGGCGAGCAGCCCGCGCAGCCGGCGGCAGGCGATCCGCATGCGGCGCAGGCCGTCGTCGGCACCGGTGCGCAGCCCGACGTCCGCCAGCTGGAGCGCGCGCACCTCGTCGGCCAGCGCGGTCAGCGCCACCTCGCCGGCGGACGGTCCGGCGGGCCGGGCCGCCTTCCCCTTCTTCTTCCGCTTCGCCGGCCGCTCGTCCGCCGGCGGCTCGGGCTCGTCGTGCTGCCCGAGGGCCCGGGCCAGCTTGGAGGCCCGATCGGTGGTCGCGGCACCCGCGGCGACGAGGCGCTCCCCCACCCGCCCGAGCAGCGCGCGGTCCCCCTCGATCAGCTCGACCTCGACCTCCCGCCAGCTGCGCACCTCGGCCGTGCCGTCGGGGCCGCTGAGCCGGGTGGCGCTCACCGTGTCGTCGGCGACCTCGGCGAGGGGGCGGCCGTCGGCGTCCCGCAGCACGGTGACCACCCGGCGGGTGCGGAGCTGGGCCACCGGGCCCGGGACCGCCGAGCGGAGGACGCCGGCCAACGGCGCGGTCACCGCCTTGGGCGGGCGCCGGGTCGCCCGGCCGAGGGGCTGGTGCAGCTCCCTGCGGGCGCCCTCGGTCGCGGGCAGCTTCACGTGCCAGCCGGCGTCGGTCCCCCCGGTGCGCCGGCGCAGGGTGATCCGGGCCCGGGCCAGCCGCAGGTCGGCGGTGTCGAAGTACCGGGCCTCGAGCCGGTGCTCGACCGGCGCGTCCGCCGAGGCCACGCCCTCGACCCCGGCGAGCTCGGGGACGACGTAGGTCAGCGGGACGTCGAACTTCGTCTCGATCTCGAGCTGCTCGGCGGCCACCCGAGCACCGTACGGCGGGCGGGGAGGGCGCCGGAGACCGTCCTCCCCCGCATGTTCACCGGCCCGGTGCGCTGGGCACGCCTCCGGGACGCAGGCGCCCGCGAGGGGACGCCGCGCCCCGGGAGGTCGGCCATGGTCAGCGAACGAGACGTGTCGGCGGCGATCGGCAGCACCGCCTACGGCAGCGACGGCGAGCCGGTCGGCACCGTGGAGACCTTCTACGACGACGACCGCACCGGTGCGCCCAGCTGGGTGTCGATCGCCAGCGGACTGCTGGGCACCCGGCGGGCGCTGGCGCCGGCCGGGGACGCCACCTTCGCCGACGGTCGGCTGCAGCTGGGCGTGCCGGCGGACGCGGTGTCCCGCGCGCCGCGGCTGGGCGGCGAGCACCTCTCCCTCGAGGAGGAGGCCGAGCTGCGCGCCCACTACGCCCGGGCGCTCGCGGAGAGCACCGGCGCCGACGGGGCGGAGCCGGACGACGAGGCGCCCCGGCCGGACGAGGGCGGGATGGTGCGCGTCGAGGAGCAGCTCCGGGTGGGCACCGAGCGGACGGCGGCCCGCCGCGTGCGGGTCGTGAAGTACGTGATCACCGAGGAGGTGCAGGTGACCGTGCCGATCCGCCGCGAGGAGATCCGGATCGAGGAGCTGCCCCTGGACGCCGGCGGAGACGACGAGCTGGTGACCGAGGGCGAGTCCCTCGACGGCGGGGCCCCCGACGGGGGGCGCACGGCGCCGGCGGGCCTGCCCGACGAGCTGGTGCTGCACGCGGAGCGGCCCGTCGTCGGCGTCGAGGTGGTGCCGGTCGAGCGGGTGCGGCTGCGCACCGAGCTGGTCGAGGGGCAGGAGACGGTCTCCGGCACCGTCCAGCGCGAGCGCATCGCCGTCGACGAGGAGCGGACCCCGCGCGCCGGCCGCTGACCTCAGCCGGGGGGCCGGCCGCCCGCCACCCGCAGCAGCTCGTCGCCGCTCGGGTCGACGAGCACCCGGCCGTCGGGGGCGAGCACGACCGGGACGCCGTCCGGCGGCTCGAGCTCGTCGAGCATCGCCCGGGCCGCGGCGTCCTCCGCCGGGTCCAGCCAGGTGTGCCCGATGCCGTGGTCGGCCAGGACGTCGCGGAGCCGGTCGCTGGCCGGCCAGCGGCGGTCGCCGAGCACCCGCATGCCGGTAGCCCGGCCGATGAGCATGGCCCGCCGGATGAGCAGGGCGCGGGTGATCAGCTGGGAGAGCTCCCGGTCGCCGGCCATCGCGGCGCGCAGCCGGTCCACCGTCAGGGTCAGCACCTCACCGGGCGCCGCGCCGACGACCGAGCGGACGGCGGGCTGCCCGGCGAGCATGTTGAGCCCGCCGAGGAAGCGGTGCGGGCCGACGACCGAGACCACGCGCGGCCCCTCGTCGGCGCCGTCGGCGTCCTCGACGACGGCGACCGTCCCCGACAGGACGACGACGAAGTCCCACTCGGCGCTGCCGCCGCGCACCAGCACGTCCCCGGTCGCCGTGGGCCGGCGCCGCCCGTAGCGGCGCAGCACCGCCAGCTGCCGGTCGGTCAGCCGCGGCGAGGAGCCGTCGACGTCCGGGGTCTCCGCGGCACCGTCCAGCCGGGCCACCTCGGCGACGGCGTCCATCCGTACCGGCGGCGACCACGGCGGCGGGCCGGCCGGCGCCGGCGGGAGGGGCCGGCGCTCGGCCGGAGCGCCGCGCGGATCGGTCTCGAGCAGGGCGGCGGCCAGCGCGTCGGTGGTGGTCGGCCCGTCGTGCCGGACGCCGTTGACGAAGAACGTCGGGGTGCCGCGGACGCCGCTGGCCTCGGCGCTGGCGACGTCGTCGCGGATGCGCGCGGCGTGCGTCGCCTCGCCCAGCTCGCGGGTGAAGCGCTCCAGGTCCAGGCCGAGCGCGGCGGCGTGCTCGAGCAGGTCGGCCGCCTCCAGCCGGTCCTGGTGGGCGTACAGCCGGTCGTGCATCGCCCAGAACGCGCCCTGGGCGCCGGCGGCCTCGGCCGCCTCGGCGGCGAGCTCGGCGTGCGGGTGCACGTCGACCAGCGGGAGGTGGCGGAACACGTACTGCAGCTCGTCGGCGAAGCGCTGCCGCAGCTCGCCGACCACACCCGTGGCCCGGCCGCAGAACGGGCACTCCACGTCGCCGTACTCGACGAGGACGAGCGGCGCGTCGACCGGGCCGCGGACGTGGTCGACGGCGGGGTCGAGCAGCGTCGGCCGCGCCGGTCCGTCCGGGGAGGTCCGGCGGCCCAGCAGCCGGAAGACCAGAGCGCCCAGGAGGGTGGAGACCACCGCGGCGGCGAGGATGCCGATGGTCGCCTCCTCGCGCATCGCCTCGTCGTCGAAGGCCAGGTCGGTGACGAACAGCGAGACGGTGAACCCGAGGCCGGTGAGCGCGGCGCCGCCCCACACCGCGCCGAGGGTGACGCCGCGGGGCAGCGGGCCGAGCTTCAGCTTCACGGCCAGCGTGGCCGCCAGCCCCACACCCAGCAGCTTGCCGACGACGAGGCCGGTGAAGACGCCGAGCGTGACCGGCGAGGTCACCGCCCGCTCCAGCAGCTCGGCGTCCACCCGCACCCCGGCGTTGGCCAGCGCGAACACCGGGACGACGAGGTAGGTGGTCCACGGGACGAGGACCGCGCCGATCCGCTCGTTGGGCGAGACGGCGCGCTCGACCGACAGCTTCGCCTGCCGCGCGATGCCCGGGTCGGGCGACTGCCGGAAGGCGCGGGTGAGGACGCCGGCCTGCTCCACCTCGTCCCGACGCGGCGGGTAGGCGCTGACCAGCAGGCCGAGGACGACGCCGCCGATGGTCGCGTGCACGCCGGACTCGTGCATCGCCACCCACATGACGACGCCGACGGCGAAGTAGGCCGGCCCGCGCCAGACCTGCAGCTTGGACAGCCCGATGAACACCAGCACGCACAGCCCGGCCACGGCGAGGGCACCGAGGTCCAGGTCGTCGGTGTAGAAGACCGCGATCACCGACAGCGCGCCGATGTCGTCGACGACGGACAGCGAGAGCAGGAAGACACGCAATTGGATGGGGAAGTGCCGGCCGAAGACGGCCAGCGCGCCCAGCACGAACGCGGTGTCCGTCGCGATCGGGATGCCCCAGCCGTGCGCGCCCGGGCCCCCGGCGTTGAACGCGTAGAAGATCAGCGCCGGGACGGCGAGCCCGCCGACGGCGGCCAGCGCGGGCACGGTGAGCCGGCTGCGCTGGGCCAGCTCGCCCATCGACAGCTCGCGGCGGACCTCCATGCCGATGAGGAAGAAGAAGAACACCATCAGGCCGTCGTTCACCCAGTGCCGCAGGTCCTGGGTGATGCCGGCGTCCCCGAGCCGGACGGCGAACTCGGTGTCCCACAGCCGGTCGTAGGAGCCGCCCCACGGCGAGTTCGCCCAGAGCAGCGCGAGGACCGTGGCGAGGACGAGCAGGGCCGCGCCGGCCAGACCGGAGGAGATCAGCCGCCGCACGGAGCCGGACAGCTGGCCGCCGAGGTGGACGCTGCGGGACCGGCTGGCGCCGTCGGCGGGGGTGCTCACGACGCGGGCAGCGCGCCGGACCCGCCGTCCTGTTCCCGCCGGTCCGGCAGGAACCTGAACCGCTCGCGGGTGGCGGCGGACCTCGGCGGCGTCGACGTCGGCGAGCACGAGGGTTTCGACGCCGGCCGCCGTCGCCAGCAGCTCACCGGTCGGTCCGATGATGCGGCTGTCGCCGGCATGCTCGGTGCCGTCCCCGGCAGTGCCGACCCGGTTGCAGCCGACGACGTAGGCCTGGTTCTCGATGGCGCGGGCCTGGAGCAGCGCCGTCCAGTGCAGCCGCCGGGCCGCCGGCCAGTTGGCGGTGACCAGGTAGACGTCGGTCTCCGGCGCCGCGCGCCAGAACACGTCGGCGAAGCGCAGGTCGTAGCAGACGAAGGGGGTGATGCGCAGGCCGCCGATGGTCACGGTCAGCGGGCCCTCGCCGGCGCGGAAGCGCTCGTGCTCGCCGCCGTGGGTGAACGGGTGCAGCTTGCGGTACCGGTGCACCGTGCCGTCCGGGCCGGCCAGCACGAAGGAGTTGTAGGGGAGCGGGTGGTCCTCGGCGATCTCCGGGCAGCTGCCGCCGACCCAGATGCCGTGGGCAGCCGCCTGCTCGGCCAGGAACGTGGCCGACGGGCCACCCTCGGGCTCACCGATGCCCGGGGTCATGGAGAAGCCGGTCGAGAAGGTCTCCGACAGCACCACCAGCTCGGCGCCGGCCGCCGCCGCGCGGGCGACCTGCGGCGTCAGCCGGGCGACGTTCGCCGCCCGGTCCTCCCAGACGATGTCGTGCTGCACCGCCGCGATCCTCACGCCCACCCTCCCCCGGGGCAGAAATGGCCATTTATGCCCCTCATGCCGGCCTCCCCATCGCGGCGAGCCGCTCGACCGCCTCGCCGAGCACGGCATCGGCCTTGCAGAACGCGAACCGGACCAGGTGCCGGCCCAGGTGCGCGTGCTCCGCGGTGTAGAACACCCCGGACGGCACGGCCACGACCCCGGCGCGGGCGGGCAGCGCCCGGCAGAACGCCAGGCCGTCGCCGTCGGGCTGCACGCCGCGGACGTCGACCGTCGCGAAGTAGGTCGCCTCCGGGCTGATCACCGGCAGGCCGGCCGCGCGCAGCCCGGCCACCAGCACGTCCCGGCGGTACTGCAGGTCGCGGGCCGCGCCCGCGAAGTACGCGTCGGGCAGCCGCAGCCCGGCCGCCACCGCCGGCTGGAACGGCCCGGCGTTGACGTAGGTGAGGAACTGCTTCGCGGTGCGGACGGCGGTGACCAGCGGCGCGGGCCCGCAGATCCAGCCCACCTTCCAGCCGGTCACGTTGAACGTCTTCCCCGCGCTGCTCACCACGAGCGTGCGCTCGCGCATGCCCGGCAGGGTGGCCGGCGAGATGTGCCGGGCACCGTCGAACACCAGGTGCTCGTAGACCTCGTCAGTGAGCACCAGCAGGTCGTGCTCGACCGCCAGTTCGGCGAGGAACGCCGACTCCTCGCCGGTCAGCACCGTGCCGGTGGGGTTGTGCGGGGTGTTGAGCAGCAGCAGGCGGGTGCGCGGGGTGATCGCCGCCCGCACGTCGGCGGGGTCGAACGCCCAGTGCCCGCCACCGGCGGCGGGCGCGGTGAGCGGCACCGGGCGCAGCACGCCGCCGGCCATCGCGATCGACGCCGAGTAGCTGTCGTAGACCGGCTCCAGCAGCACCACCTCGTCGCCGGGCTCGACCAGCGCCAGCATGGCCGCGGCCAGCGCCTCGGTGGCGCCCACGGTGACCAGCACCTCGGTGTCCGGGTCGTAGGCCGTGCCGGTGAACCGCTGCCGGTGCTCGCTGATCGCCGTCCGCAGCTCCGGGGTGCCGGGGCCCGGCGGGTACTGGTCGGCGGCGGTGCCGATGGCGGCCCGGGCGACCTCGAGCACCTCCGGCGGGCCGGGGTAGTCGGGGAAGCCCTGGCCCAGGTTGATCGAGCCGGTGGCCACGGCGAGCGCGCTCATCTCGGCGAAGACCGTCGTCCCGAAGCCCTGGAGGCGGTCGGCGAGGTACGGGGTGCGGGTCACGGCGCGCCCACCGCGGTGAACCGGACGGTGCGCCCGGTGACGTCGGCCTGCTCCAGCCGGACGCGGATCCGAGTGCCGGGCCGCAGGCCCTCCCCGGTGCAGCGGCCGCGGATCGCCAGGTCGTCGAGGACCACCGTGCCCCGGCCGTCCTCGGCGTCGACGACGACGGCGGTGAAGGTCGCGCCCTCCCGGCCGCGCAGCAGCCACGCCTCGGTGGCGTCGATGACCGCGCGCTCGACGTCGCGGGTCCGCCGGTCCGAGGCAGCCATGAGCGCGGGGAGCTCGGGCAGCGCCGCGCGCAGCTCGTCCGACGGCGGGAGCCCGGCCGCCAGCGCGAGGCAGACCTCCGTGCCGAACCGGTCGACCAGCCGGCGCAGCGGTGCGGTGACGTGCGCGTAGGGGGCGCCGACACCGCCGTGGCCGGGCTGATCGGGCGCTGCGCCGCCGTCGAACGCCGTGTAGGCCGCGCCCCGCAGCAGGGTGACCGCCTCCTCCAGGAACGCCGCGTGCCCGGGGCGCGCGGCGTCCAGGCCGCCGATGACCTCCCCGGGCAGCGCACCCGCCGGCCAGTCGACGCCGAGCGCCGGCGCGAGCCGCCGGAGCCGCTCGACGTCCGCCGGCTGCGCCGGTGGGAGGGTCCGCAGCAGCCCGACGCCGCCCTCGAGCATTAGCGTCGCGGCGCAGCGGCCGGTGAGCAGCGAGATCTCGGCGTTCCAGCCCTCGACCGGCAGCTCGCCGCGCAGCGCCAGCGTCCAGCCGCCGCCCGCCGCCGCCTCGACCTCCTGGTCGGGGGTGCCGAGCTCGATCGCGCCGCGCTCGACGGCCCGCCGCTGCAGCAGCGCGCCGACGGCCGGCAGCAGGGCCAGCGGCTCGGGCAGGGTGCCGGCGTCGGCCTGCGCCTGCACGGCCGGGTAGTCCAGCTGCGCCCGGCTGCGGACGCGGGCGCGGCGCAGGTCCACCCGCACCGGCTCGCCGTCGGCGTCCAGGTCCATCGTCCACAGCGCGGCCGCGCGGAGCTCACCGGGCAGCAGGCTGGCCGCGCCCTCGCTCAGCACCGGCGGGTGCAGCGGCGTCCGGCGGTCGGGGCTGTACAGCGTCTGGCCGCGGCGGCGGGCCTCGCCGTCCAGGGCGCCACCGAGGTCGACCACCGCGCCGACGTCGGCGATCGCGTAGCTGACCCGGTAGCCGTCGCCGCGCGCCGCCAGGTGGACGGCCTGGTCGAGGTCGCGGCTGCCGACCGGGTCGAGGGTGACCAGCGGGACGTCGGTCGCGTCCAGCTCGGGCAGCCGGGGCTGTGCCGCCCGCCGCCCGGCCTCGGCCAGGACCGCCGCGGGGAACTCCTCGGGCACCTCGAACTCGGCCCGGATCGCCGCGAAGTCCGGGCACTCCGGTGCCGCGGCCGGCCAGCGGGGGACGCGGAGCGGGGCGCGGACCATGCGCTCAGCCTGGCAGAGCGGCCGCGACCGCGGGAGGTTCCACGTGGAACCGGTCAGCGGACGCGGACGTCCCCGAAGCCCTCGATGGAGACGACGTCGCCCGCGCGCAGCTGCCGGCCGCGCCGGTCCTCGGCCTCGCCGTTGACCCGGATGTCGGTCGTGGCGAGCACGTCCTTGACCTGCGCGCCGGTCGGGACGGCGTCGACGAGCTTGAGCAGCTGCCCGAGCCGGATGGTGTCCTCACCGGGTCGCAGGTCGACGGTCCGCATGCCGGTCAGTCTGCCGCCGGCCCCAGGACGTCGCCGACCCGGACCCGGCCCGGCTGCGTGATCGCCGCGCGGACGGCCAGCATCCCGTCCCGCTCGCGGTGGATCGTCTTGAGCACCGAGGTGTCCCGCTCCAGCCCGCCGGGCTGCGGGCGGGTGGTCATCACGCAGCGGGCGATGGGGGCGCCGATGCGCAGGCCCAGCTCGCCGAGGGAGAGCTCCTCCCCGCGCAGGTCGTCCTCCCCCGCGCCGTCGAGCAGCACGTTGGCCCGGAACCGCCGCCGGTCCCAGCCGCCCAGGGTGCCGGTCGAGACCAGGGAGAGGCGGATCCGCGGGCTGTCGTGGAACGGGCCGGTGGCGCCCTGCCACTGCGCCCACTCGACCGGGCCGTCCGGGGTCTCGTCGCCCGGGTCCTCGTAGGTGGGCGCGGCGCCGTCGTTCTCGGTCGCCGCGCGCAGCTCGACCCTTCGGCCCAGCCAGTCCGACAGCACCCGCTCGTCGGCGGTGACCGTGCCGTCGGGCAGCACGACCTCCACCCCGCCGTCAGCGGTGACGCGGGCCGCGCCGAACAGCAGCTCGGGCACCCGGCGCGCGGTCAGCCCGAGGCCGGTGTCGCGGTCGAACAGCGCCCAGCCGCGGTCCCGCGGGATGCCCAGCGGGCCCACGTGCGTCTCGCCGAGCAGCTCGCCCTGCAGCGACTTGACCGGGTAGCGCCAGAGCTCGAGGACGCGCACCTCAGCCCGCCGGGGTCCAGGCCACCGTCCACGTGCCGGCCCAGGTCTCCCCCGGCTCGAGGACGACGACGTCCACGCCGTCGGCCAGCGCGTTCGCCGGGCAGCTCATCGGCTCCAGCGCCAGGCTGCGCCGCCGCTGACCGTCCGGCAGCGTGTCGCCGCTGTAGACCAGCAGCCACGGCCACGCCTCGTCGACGGCGAGCTCCAGCTCCCCCTCGGCGCCGCGCAGGCGGGTGCGCGCCCAGCCGTCGGCGTCCCGGTCCAGGTCGGTGAGCGGGGTGTCGAACGCGCGCTCGCCGATCCGGCCGACCGCGCCGTCGAACGCGCGGCGCTCCCCCGTCGGCAGGCCGCCGTCGACGACCAGCTCGGTGCGGCCCGGCAGCTCGACCTCGGCGTCGGCGATGCCGCCGTCCTCGGTGGCGCCCACGGAGAAGTAGGGGTGGAAGCCGGCGCCGAAGGGGGCGCGGCGGTCGCCGTCGTTGCGCACCCGCAGGGTCACCGCGAGCCGGTCCGCGGTCAGCGCGACGTCCACCGCGGCGGCCAGCCGGAACGGGTAGCCGGGGCGCGGCAGCACCGTCGTCCCGACCGTGGCGGTGTCCGCCGTGCTCGCCAGCACGTCCCACGGCTGCCAGGTGACCAGGCCGTGCTGGGCGTTCGGCGTCTCCGGCGAGGCGACCTCGAGCTGCAGCTCCTCACCCTCCCACGTCCAGCGACCGTCGCGGATCCGGTTCGGCCACGGCAGCAGGACCCCGCCGCGGCGGCCCGGGAGCGTGCCGCCGGCCGGATAGCCGTCGAACACCTCCCAGCCGCCCACGGCCAGCCGGCGCAGCGTGCCGCCCCGGAGATCGATCGCGAGGGTGGCGTCCCCCGCCGTCAGCTCCACCTCGCGCGGCTCGGACGCGGGCCAGATGTCGGGCATGCGGTCACCTCACCACAGAACCGGTGCCGAGAGGGCGTCGGTCGTGGTGGTTGGTGACGGCAACTCCGCGCCGTGAGAGTGTTCGGGCGAGTGTGGTGCGGCGCACAGCAGGGCCGCGCCGGTCGCCCGGGCCGCGGGGCCCGTTCGCGGAGGGAACGCCTGGATGACGACGTCGACCCGAGGGCCGGTGCGCCCGGACGGAACGCCGATCGACAAGGAGGCGGTCCGCCGCAAGTACCTCGAGGAGCGCGACAAGCGGCTGCGGGCCGACGGCAACGACCAGTACCTGCGGCTCACCGGCGAGCTCGCCGGGTACCTCACCGACCCGTACACCCCGCGGACGGAGCGCGCGCCGAAGACCGACCACGTGACCGTCGCCTTCATCGGCGGCGGCTTCGCCGGGCTGGTCACCGGCGCGCGGCTGGCCGAGGCCGGCGTCCCGGTGCGGATCGTCGAGAAGGGCGGGGACTTCGGCGGCACCTGGTACTGGAACCGCTACCCCGGCGCCCAGTGCGACACCGCGTCGCTGATCTACATGCCGCTGCTCGAGGAGACCGGCCACGTGCCGACCGAGAAGTACGCGCACGCGCCGGAGATCCTCGAGCACTGCCAGCGCATCGGGAAGCACTACGGCCTGTACGACGACGCGCTGTTCCACACCGAGGTCACCGACCTCGAGTGGGACGCCGCGGCCGCCCGCTGGATCGTGCGCACCGACCGCGGTGACGCCTTCACCGCGCAGTTCCTCGCCATGGGCACCGGCCCGCTGCACGTGCCGAAGCTCCCCGGCATCCCGGGCATCACCACGTTCGGTGGCCACAGCTTCCACACCAGCCGGTGGGACTACGCCTACACCGGCGGCGACGCCTCCGGTGCGCCGCTGGACCGCCTGGCCGACAAGCGGGTCGCGCTCATCGGCACCGGCGCGACCGCCGTGCAGGCGGTGCCGCACCTGGCCGGCGCCTGCGCCGAGCTCTACGTCTTCCAGCGCACGCCGTCGTCGGTCGACGTGCGCGGCAACGGGCCGATCGACCCCGAGTGGTTCGCCTCCATCGCCACACCGGGCTGGCAGCGGCGCTGGCTGGAGAACTTCACCGCCACCCAGACCGGCGCCGGCGACGGCGAGGACCTGGTGATGGACGGCTGGACCGACCTGGCCCGGCGCATGCGCGAGCGCGTGCTCTCGCTGCCGCCCGAGGAGCAGACCCTGGCCGGCATGCAGGCGGCCATGGAGGACGCGGACGTCGAGAAGATGGAGGAGATCCGCGCCCGCGTCGACGCCGTCGTCGCCGATCCGGAGACCGCCGAGGGGCTCAAGGCCTGGTACCGGCAGCTGTGCAAGCGGCCCTGCTTCCACGACGAGTACCTCGACGCCTACAACCGCCCGGGCACCCACCTCGTGCACACCGACGGCAAGGGCGTCGAGCGGATCACCGAGGACGGCGTGGTCGCGAACGGCCGCGAGTACGAGGTCGACTGCATCATCTACGCCTCGGGCTTCGAGGTGGGCACCGACTACACGCAGCGGGCGGGTTACGACGTCACCGGGCGGGACGGCGCCCGGCTGTCCGAGCGCTGGGCCGACGGCATGCGCACGCTGCACGGCACCCACGTGCACGGGTTCCCGAACCTGTTCGTCGTCCAGCCCACCCAGGGCGCCAACCTGATCAGCAACGTCCCGCACAACCTGACCGAGTCCGGGCGCACCATCGCGGCGATCGTGCGGCACGCCCTGGACACCGGCGCGCGCGAGGTCGAGGTGACCGCCGAGGCCGAGCAGGCGTGGGTCGAGCTGCTGCTCACGCACCCCGGGCGGGGCGTGATCGGCTCGCCCGACTGCACGCCGGGCTACTACAACAACGAGGGCCGGGACGCCGGCCTGCGCGCCAAGCTCAACGTCGGCTACCCCGCCGGGGCGGCCGCCTACTTCACCTACCTGGAGGGCTGGCGCTCCTCCGGCGACTTCGAGGGGCTGATGTTCCGGTGACGGATCTGGAGAACCTGGTCCGCGGCATCGACGTCGCGGACCCGTACCCGCTCTGGCAGCAGCTGCTCGACGGCGGCCCGCTGGTGGCTCCCGACGGCTCCATGGCGCTGCTCACCCAGCACGCCCACTGCGACGCCGTCCTGCGCTCGCCCGTGGTCAGCGTCGACCGGAAGAACAGCCGCCAGTGGCAGGAGGTCGCCGCCACCCTGCCGCCCGAGGAGCTCGCCCGCCTGGACCGGCAGCGCAGCTTCCTCTTCCTCGACCCGCCGGACCACACCCGGCTGCGGCGGCTGGTCAGCAAGGCGTTCACCCCGCGGACCGTCGCCGAGCTGACCCCGATGGTCGAGAAGCTCGCCGAGGACCTGCTCGACGCCGCGGTCGCGGACGACCGGTTCGAGGTCGTCGGGGCGATCGCCTACCCGCTGCCGGTCACCGTGATCAGCCGGATGCTCGGCGTCCCCGAGGCCGACCACGTGCGGTTCGCCGGCTGGTCGGACGTGCTGGCCAAGAGCCTGGACGACGGGCCGATGACCGAGCACCCCGACGACGCCCGGGAGCGGCGGCACGCCGGGGACGAGTTCCGCGCGTACTTCACCGCCCTGTGCGCCGAGCGGCGGGCCGATCCGCGGGACGACCTGCTCAGCGCGCTGGTGCAGATCGAGCACGAGGGCGACCGGCTGACCACCGACGAGCTGCTCAACACCGCCCAGCTGCTGCTGGTCGCCGGGCACGAGACGACCGTCAACCTGATCGCCAACGGCACCCTCGCGCTGCTCCGGGACGACGAGCTGCGCGCGCAGGTGGCCGCCGACGAGAAGACCGCCGCGGGCTTCGTCGAGGAGGTGCTGCGGCTGGACCCGCCGGTGCAGATGACCGGCCGCACCGTGCTCGAGGACCTCGAGGTGCCCGGAGGCGTGGTCCGCGCCGGCGGCCGGGTGGTGCTGCTCATCGCCGCCGCGGGCCGGGACCCGCGTCAGCACCCCGACCCGCTGCGCATGGACCCGACCCGCACCAGCCCGCACCTGGCGTTCAGCATCGGCGCCCACTACTGCCTGGGCGCGCCGCTGGCCCGGCTGGAGGGCCGGGTCGCGCTGCAGGCGCTGGCCCGCCGGATGGACGGCGCCCGCCTGGGCGAGCTCACCTACAAGCCGAACCGCATCCTGCGCGGCCCGGCCACGGTCGAGGTCCTCCTCCCCTGACCTCCGCGAGATCTGCACACTCGGGGCTTTCGGGCGCCTGAATGCCCCGAGTGCGCAGGGCTCGGTCAGGGCAGGGTGCGCTCGAAGAACAGCGAGTGCTCGGCGTCCGGGTCGTCGACGTACACCCCGAACGCCCCGATCGGCCGGTAGCCGGCGCCGCTGTAGAGCGCGACCGCCTCGGGCTGCCGCGGGCCGGTCTCCAGCCGCAGCGTCGCCCAGCCGTGCGCCCGGGCGGCGTCCTCGAGCCCGGTCAGCACCGCCCGGCCCACGCCACGGCCGCGCGCCGTCGGCACCACGTACATCCGCTTGACCTCGGCCGCGCCGTCGCCGAGCGGGCGCAGCGCGCCGCAGCCCACCGGCGTCCCGTCGTCGTCGGAGGCCAGCAGGACGACGGCGACGTCGGCCGACGACGGCGGTGACCCCGGCTCGAGCTTGCCGCCGTAGCGGGCCCGGATCTCGGTCTGCTGGTCACCGGCCAGCCGCTGCACCACGGCGTCGTCCCAGGGCCGCTCCTCGATGCGCACCCGCCCATCCTGGCCAGCGCCCGGCCGCGCGTCCGCAGGTACCGTCCGGGCACGCCGTCCAGGAGGAGAACCGTGCCCGTCGAGCGCGACCTGCCCACCCCCGAGGCCGAGGACCTGATCGCCCTCACCCGCGAGATCGCCGACGCCGAGCTCGCGCCGCACGCCGCGGCGCACGAGCGCGAGGAGGTGTTCCCCCGCGCGGTGTTCCGCCTGCTGGGCGAGGCCGGCCTGATGGGGCTGCCCTTCGGTGAGGACGTCGGCGGCGGGGGCCAGCCCTACGAGGTCTACCTGCAGGTCGTCGAGGAGCTCGCCGCCCGCTGGGCCAGCGTGGCGCTGGGCGTCAGCGTGCACACGCTGTCCTGCTTCCCGATCGACCGCTTCGGCACCGAGGCCCAGCGTCGCGAGCTGCTGCCGGACATGGTGGGCGGGCAGCTGCTCGGCGCCTACTGCCTCTCCGAGGCGCACGCCGGCTCGGACGCCTCGGCGCTGCGGGCCAGCGCCCGGGTGGCCGGCGAGGGCTGGACGGCGTCCGGCGAGAAGGCGTGGGTCACCCACGGCGGGCAGGCGGACTTCTACTCGACGTTCCTGCACACGCCGGACGACGGCGGATCGCGGGAGGGAGGCGGGCGAGGGCAGAGCATCTCCTGCTTCCACCTGACCCCCGACCTGCCCGGCTTCGGCGCCGCGCCGCCCGAGCAGAAGATGGGGCTGACCGGCTCCACCACCGCCGCGATCCGGCTGGACGACGTCCCGGTGCCCGCCGACCGGCTCGTCGGCGAGCGCGGCCGCGGCATGGGCATCGCCCTCGCGGCGCTGGACTCCGGGCGCCTGGGCATCAGCGCCGTCGCCGTCGGGCTGGCCCAGTCCGCCCTCGACGTCGCCGTCCGGTACGCCGTGGAGCGCGAGGCGTTCGGCCGCCCGATCGCCCAGCACCAGGGCGTGCAGTTCCTGCTGGCCGACATGGCGGCCGCCGTGGAGTCCGCACGGGCCACCTACCTGGCCGCGGCGCGGCGCAAGGACGCCGGCAAGCCGTACTCCCGGCAGGCGAGCATCGCCAAGCTCATCGCCACCGACGCGGCCATGAAGGTGACCACCGACGCCGTCCAGGTGCTCGGCGGCGCCGGCTACACCCGCGACCACCCGGCCGAGCGCTACATGCGCGAGGCGAAGGTCATGCAGATCTTCGAGGGCACCAACCAGATCCAGCGGATGGTCATCGGCCGGCACCTCACGAACGCCGTCGTCCCGCCGGCCGGGTGAGCCGGTCGTTCCACGTGGAACCCACCGGCAGGTGGACGACGCCGCCGCACGGTGCGCCGATACTGGAGGCCACCGCCCCAGGGAGTGCTCGATGCCCGAACCGCACCTGCGCGCCGCCGATGCCGACCGCGCCGCCGTCGCCGCCACCCTGGGCGAGCACATGGCCGCGGGCCGGCTCACCGTCGCCGAGTACGAGGACCGGCTGGCCCGGGCCTACGCCGCGCGGACCTACGGCGAGCTCGCCGAGCTGACCACCGACCTGCCCGGCGCCGTCCCGGCGCCCCGGTCGGGCGCGAGCGCGTCGCCGTCGCCCGACCGGGGCGCCGTGCACGGCTGGGCCGGCGATCCGCACTCCTGGCGCTCGTGGGCGAGCACGACGGCGCTCGTGGTGGCCATCTGGGCGATCACCTCACTGGCCAGCGGCTCGTTCCTCTATTTCTGGCCGATCTGGGTGGCCGGCCCGTGGGGCGCGGTGCTGCTCGTGCAGTCCCTCGGCGGGTGGGGCGACGACGGGCGGGAGCGGCGGCGGCGCTGAGCGGATCGTGCCCGGCGTCACAGCCGGGTCCCGGCCGCCGCTAGCGTGGGGCGGCCCGATCCGATCCCCACCCCGGGAGGCACCCGCGTGGAAGATGGCCCCACCGTCCAGGAGCGCACCGGCGAGGTGCTGTGGGCACCGACGCCGGAACGGCAGGAGGCCTCGCGGCTGACCGCGTTCGCCCGCCGGCTCGAGGCCGAGCACGGCGTCCGGTTCGAGGACTACGACGCGCTGTGGCGCTGGTCGGTGGAGAACCTCGAGGAGTACTGGGCCGCCGTCTGGGACTTCTTCGACGTGGCGCCCGGGACCACCTACGACGCGGTGCTCGCCGACCGGTCGATGCCCGGCGCCGTCTGGTTCCCCGGCGCCCGGCTCAACTACGCCGAGCACGTGCTGCGGCGCGGCGAGGGCCGCGGCGGGGAGACCGCGCTGGTGGCGGTCGCCGAGGACGGCACGGTCGCGGAGACCACGTGGGCCGAGCTGATCGAGCAGGTCGGGGCGGTGGCCACCGCGCTGCGCAGCCGCGGCATCGGCCCGGGCGACCGCGTCGTCGGCTACCTGCCCAACATCCCGCAGGCCGTCGTCGCCTTCCTCGCCGCCGCCAGCGTGGGCGCCATCTGGTCGGCGTGCGGGCCGGAGATCGGGCTGCAGAGCGCGATCGACCGCTTCGCCCAGCTGGAGCCGGCGCTGCTGATCGCCGTCGACGGCTACCGCTTCGGCGGGCGGGAGCACGACCGCCGCGAGCTGGTGGACGGCCTGGCCGCCGCGATGCCCTCGCTGCGCGAGGTGGTGCACGTGCCCGTGCTCGGCACGCGGGAGGACGGCGACGGCTCGCGCTGGGCGGACCTGCTCACCGAGCCCGGTGAGGCCGCGCCGGCCCAGCTGCCCTTCGACCACCCGCTGTGGGTCGTCTACTCCTCGGGCACGACCGGGCTGCCCAAGGGCCTGGTGCACGGGCACGGCGGGATCCTGCTCATGGCGCTGGCGCAGAGCGGGCTGCAGAACGACCCGCAGCCCGGCGACCGCGGCATGTCCTACACCTCCACGACCTGGATCATGTGGAACAGCATGGTCAGCGGGCTGCTGACCGGCAGCACGGCGGTGCTCTACGACGGCAATCCGATGTACCCGTCGGTCGACCGGCTGTGGCAGCTGGCCGAGGAGCACCGGCTGACCAGCCTGGGCGTGAGCCCCGGCTACCTCCAGGCCTGCGAGAAGGCCGGGCTGCACCCGGGGCGCGACCACGACCTCTCCGCGCTGCGCAGCCTCGGCGTCACCGGCTCGCCGCTGCCGGCGGCCTCGTTCCGCTGGGTCTACGACGAGCTGGGCCCGGACTTCGTGCTGCGGGTGTTCAGCGGCGGCACCGACTTCGCCGCGACGCTGGTGGGTGGCTCGCCGTGGCTGCCGGTCCACCTGGGCGAGATGTCCGGGCGGGCGCTGGGCTGCCACGTCGAGTCGTGGGACGACGAGGGCCGGCCCCTGGTCGACGAGGTGGGCGAGCTGGTGATCCTCTCCCCGATGCCCTCGATGCCGCTGAAGATCTGGGGTGACGACGACGGGCAGCGCTACCACGACGCCTACTTCGACACCTATCCCGGCGTGTGGCGGCACGGCGACTGGCTGACCGTCACCAGCCGCGGCACCTGCCTCATCCACGGCCGGTCGGACTCCACGCTGAACCGGCACGGGGTCCGCATGGGCAGCTCCGACATCTACCAGGCCGTGGAGGCGCTGCCCGAGGTCGCCGAGGCGCTGGTGCTCGGCGTCGAGCAGCCCGACGGCGGCTACTGGCTGCCGCTGTTCGTCCGGCTGGCCGAGGGCGCCGTCCTGGACGACGAGCTGGTCGACCGGATCCGCTCCGCCGTCCGCACCCAGGCCTCGCCGCGGCACGTGCCCGACGAGGTGATCGAGGTGCCGGCGATCCCGCACACCACGACCGGCAAGAAGCTCGAGGTGCCGATCAAGCGGATCGTCCAGGGCGTGCCGGTGGAGAAGGCCTGCAACCTCGGCGCCGTCGACGACCCGGCCGCGGTCACCTGGTTCGCCGACCTGGCCGCCCGCCGCCGCGCGGAGGCCTGACCGCCCGACGGTGTGCACGAGGCGGCAGTTCCGGGCCCGGGAACTGCCGAGCAGCGCACACCGTCGCCGGCGGGGCCCCCCGGGAACGACGAAGGCCGGCCCCTCTCGGGACCGGCCTCCGTGCTGGTGGGCAAGGGGGGAGTTGAACCCCCACGTCCTTTCGGACACACGGACCTGAACCGTGCGCGTCTGCCATTCCGCCACTTGCCCTGGCGAGCGCAGACATTAGCAGCCCCTCCGGGCGCAACCTCGGCAGGGGGGCCGTCGTTCCCAGGCAGCCACCACAAACGTGTCGGCGACGCGCGTTGGCCGGTCCGGGGTGCGCCGCCCGGCTACGATCACGGCGAGCACAGGAATGTCCGGCCGACCGCGAGGGAGCGACTGTGGGTGTGCTGCAGCGCTTCGAGCGGCGGCTCGAAGGCATGGTCGGCCTGGCGTTCGCCCGCCTGTTCAAGGGCAAGGTGCACCCGGCCGAGATCGCCAAGGCCCTGCAGCGCGAGGCCGACGAGCAGCGCTCCGTCCTCGCCGAGGGCCGCGTCCTCGCCCCGAACGTCTACGTCGTCCGCCTCGGCGACACCGACTACGACCACCTCGCGCAGTGGTCCGACCTAGCTGGCCGGCGAGCTCGCCGACATGGTCTCCGAGCACATCGACGACGAGGGCTACTCGATCTTCGACGCCGTGCGGGTGCACCTCGAGCTGGACAGCGACCTGCCGACCGGCGTCTTCGAGGTCTCCTCCGAGGTCGCCGACCCCGCTGCGCACGACGCCCGCGGGAGCCTGTCGCCCGCCCCGCCCGCGCCCGGCCACCCCCCGCTCCCGCCGCTGCCCCCGCTGCCGCCGCTGCGCGGCCACGTCGGCGACACCGGCCGCGGCGCGCCGCCCGCCGGCCGCCCGGGTCGCGGGCTCGTCACGCACGCGCTCGTCGTCGACGGGCCCGGCACCCGGCACGAGCTGTCCACCGGGCGCAACGTCATCGGCCGCGGCACCGAGGCCGACATCCGCCTCCCCGACACCGGCGTCAGCCGCAAGCACGTCGACGTCGTGCTGGACGGCGACGTCGCCACCGTCGAGGACCTCGGCTCCACCAACGGCACCCTCGTCAACGGCCGCCGGGTCACCCGCCAGCCGCTGTCCGACGGTGACGTCATCCGGATCGGCCACTCGGTGCTGGTGTACCGCCGGGACGGCGCGTGACGAGGTCGCCGAGGTCACGCATGAGCACCGCGGTACCGGGCACGGACTCGCCGATGGCGAGCGAGGTGACCGGCTGATGGCCGAGATCGTGGTGCAGGCGTTCCGGTTCGGCTTCCTGCTGCTGCTGTGGCTGTTCATCTTCGCCGCGTTCCGCGTCGTCCGCGCCGACCTGTTCGGCGGCCGCGTCGGCCGGGTGGCCTCCGTGCCGCCCCGGGCCGCCGCCCCCGCCAGGAAGCGCGGCGGCAAGGGCCCGCGCACGCTGGTCGTCACCGCCGGCCCGCTGACCGGCACCAAGATCACCCTCGGGGAGCAGCCCATCCTGATCGGCCGCGCGGACGACTCCACGCTCGTCCTCACCGACGACTTCGCCAGCTCCCGGCACGCCCGCCTGACCAACCGCGGTGGCCAGTGGTATGTCGAGGACCTCGGCTCCACCAACGGCACCTATCTCGACCAGCAGCGGGTCCAGGGCCCGCTGCTGATCAGCCCCGGCCAGCCGATCCGCATCGGCCAGACGGCGCTGGAGCTGCGCTCATGAGTCTCGTCCTGCGCTACGCGGCGCGTTCCGACCGCGGGCTGATCCGCGGCAACAACCAGGACTCGGTCTACGCCGGCCCCCGGCTGCTCGCCGTCGCCGACGGCATGGGCGGGCACGCGGCCGGCGACGTCGCCAGCAAGGTGGTCATCGCCGCCCTGCAGCACCTCGACGACGACACCCCGTCCGGCGACATGCTGCAGGCGCTGCGCCAGGGCGTCTTCGACGGCAGCGAGCACCTCCGCGAGGTCATCCGCGACTCCCCGCAGCTCGAGGGCATGGGGACGACGCTGACGGCGATCCTGTTCGCCGGCGGGCGGCTGGCGCTGTGCCACGTGGGCGACTCGCGCGCCTACCTGCTGCGCGACGGCGAGTTCTCGCAGATCACGCACGACGACACGTTCGTCCAGACGCTGATCGACGACGGCCGGATCACCGCCGAGGAGGCCAACAGCCACCCGCAGCGCTCGCTGCTGCTGCGCGCGCTCAACGGCCAGGAGGTCGAGCCCGACCTCTCCATGCGCGAGGCGCGCGCCGGTGACCGCTACCTGCTGTGCTCCGACGGCCTCTCCGGCGTCGTCAGCGAGGAGACCCTCGCGCAGGCGCTGACCGACCCCGACCCGCAGACCACGGCCGACCGGCTGATCGAGCTGGCGCTGCGCAGCGGCGGGCCGGACAACATCACCGTGATCGTCGCCGACGTCGTCGACGACGACGGCCGCGGCGTGCTCATGGAGCCGGTCGTCGACGGCGCCGCCGGTGACTACATCGGGCAGCGCCAGGTCGACCCGACGTCGGCCGCCGGCCGGGCCGCGCTGGCCGATCCCGCACCGCCGCCCTCGCCCCCACCCGCACCGCCGACGGGCGGTGGCCCCTCCGCCCGCCGCCGCCCGCTGCGACTACTCCTCGGGGCGGGGATCCTCCTGGCCGTGCTGGTCGCCGGGGCGATCGGTACCTACGTGTGGGCGCTGCAGCACTGGTTCGTCGGCGTCGACGAGCAGGAGGGGACCGAGCAGGTCGCGGTGTTCCGCGGCCTGGACGTCTCGCTGCTCGGCCTGGACCTCTACCGGGTCGACCGGGACGCCGACCTGCCGGTCACGGACCTGACCCCGGCCGCCCGCAACCGCGTGCAGGGCGGCATCACCGCCGACGACGCCGCGGACGCCGACCGCATCGTGGCCGCGCTCCGCGACCAGCGGCTGCCGGCCTGCCGGACCGCCGAGGACGAGGAGGCCGCGGAGTCGACCGAGGCCGCCCCGACCGGAGCACCGCAGCCCGAGGCACCGCAGCCCGAGGCGCCGCAGCCCACCGACGGCGCGCCCGTGCCCGGCGAGACGCCCGCGCCGGCGGTGCCCGGCGTCGAGCCCACCGCGCCCGAGAGCACCTCCGATGCCGGCACGTCGGCCGCGACGACGCCGTCGTCCCGGCCGGGGGTGGACTGCCGGGAGGCGAAGTGATGGCCGGACCGACGACCGATCCCCGGGCCGCCGCCCCCGGCACACCGGTGCCGACCCGTCGCGGCACCGAGGCCCTGCTGCTGGCCTTCGCCGTCGCGATCACCCTCGCCGCGCAGTGCATCGTCGACCTGACCGTCACCGGCTCGCTGCGCCCGGAGCTGGCCACCTTCGGCCTCTGGTTCACCGCGCTGTGGACCGCCGCGCACCTCGTCGTCCGCAGGTTCGCGACCTACGCCGACCCGCTGCTGCTGCCCTGCGTCGCCGTCCTCACCGGGCTCGGCCTGGTGATGATCCACCGGCTGGACATCGCCGACGCCGACGCCGGCGCGGACGCCCCCGTGCAGCTGCTGTGGGCCACGATCGGGATGCTGCTGTTCGTCGGCGTGCTGCTCGGCGTCCGCGACCCGCGGCTGCTGGCCCGCTACGCCTACATCCTCATGCTGCTGGGCCTGGTGCTCCTGGCCATCCCCGCCGTGCTGCCGTCGTCGATCTCCGAGGTCTACGGCGCCAAGCTGTGGATCCGGGTGGCCGGCTTCTCCATCCAGCCCGGTGAGTTCGCCAAGATCTGCCTGGTCGTCTTCTTCGCCGCCTACCTGGTGGACAAGCGCGACGTGCTGGCCCTGGCCAGCCGCAAGGTGATGGGCCTGGAGCTGCCGCGCGGCCGCGACCTCGGCCCGGTCATCGTCGTGTGGGTCGTGTCGATCCTCGTGCTGGTCTTCGAGCGCGACCTGGGCAGCTCGCTGCTGCTGTTCGGCATCTTCGTCGTGATGCTCTACGTGGCCACCGAGCGCGCCAGCTGGCTGGTCATCGGCCTGGTGCTGTTCGCCGGCGGCGCCACCATCGCCTACAAGGCCTTCGGCCACGTGCAGGCCCGCGTGGACACCTGGCTGGACCCGTTCGCCTACTACGACGGCTCCGGATACCAAGTGGCGCAGTCGCTGTTCGGGCTGGGCACCGGCGGGCTGTTCGGCGCCGGGCTGGGCGGCGGGCGCCCCGACGAGGTGCCGATCGCGAAGAGCGACTTCATCGCCTCGGCCATCGGCGAGGAGCTCGGGCTGTTCGGCCTGGCCGCGGTGATCATGGTCTACCTGATCCTGGTCGAGCGCGGCCTGCGCACCTCGCTGATCGTCCGCGACCCGTTCGGCAAGCTGCTCGCCGCGGGCCTGTCCTTCGCCGTCGCCTGGCAGCTGTTCGTCGTCCTCGGCGGGGTCACCGGCCTGCTGCCGCTCACCGGCTTGACGACGCCGTTCCTCGCCTACGGCGGCTCCTCGCTGGTGGCCAACTTCGGCCTGGTGGCGCTGCTGGTGCGGATCAGCGACACCGCGCGCCGCCCGGCCGCACCGCACGTGGCCCCCCAGCGGCTCACCGACGCCCCGACCGAGGTGGTCCAGCCGTGAACGCCCCGCTGCGCCGGGTGGCGATCAGCGTGCTGGTGCTGTTCACCCTGCTGATCGTCAACATCAACTACATCCAGGTCGTGCGCTCGGAGGAGCTGCGCGAGGACGGCCGCAACACCCGGGTGCTCGCCGACGAGTACTCGCGGGAGCGCGGCGCGATCATCGTGGACGGCGAGCCGATCGCGATGTCCACGCCGACCGACGACCGGCTCAAGTACCTGCGCCAGTACCCGCAGGGCGGGCTGTACGCCGCCGTCACCGGCTTCTACTCGGTCATCTACGGCGCCACCGGCATGGAGCGGGCCGAGAACGCGCTGCTGGCCGGCACCGACGACCGGCTGTTCGTGCGGCGCCTCTCCGACCTGTTCACCGGCCGCGACCCCTCGGGCGGCGACGTCGTCCTGACCCTGGACCCGGCCGTGCAGGAGGCCGCGATGGCCGGCCTCGAGGGCCAGGTCGGGGCGGTCGTCGCGCTGGACCCCGCGACCGGCGCGATCCTAGGGCTGGCCAGCACGCCCACGTTCGACCCCAACCTGCTGTCCAGCCACGACCCGGCCGGGATCCGCGACGCCGCCGCCCAGCTCGAGGCGGCGGACCCCGACCCGCGCGGCAACCAGGCCATCGCCCGGCGCTACGCCCCGGGATCGATCTTCAAGGTGGTCGTGTCGGCCGCGGCGCTGGAGCAGGGCTACACGCCGGAGACCGTCGTCCCGGCGCCGCAGACGCTGCGGCTGCCCGGCACCAGCACCGATCTGGAGAACTACAACGGCTCGGCCTGCAGCGAGAGCGGCGAGCAGCCGCTCATCGACGCGCTCACCATCTCCTGCAACACCGCCTTCGCCCAGCTCGGCATCGACCTCGGCGAGGACGCCGTCCGCGAGATGGCCGAGGCGTTCGGCATGACCGGCGAGCGTTTCGAGGTGCCGCTGCGCGTCGAGGGGAGCACCGTCGGGGACATCGAGAACGACGCCGCCCTGGGCATCAGCTCGATCGGTCAGCAGGACGTGCAGATGACCCCGATGCAGGCCGCGATGATCGCTGCCGCCGTCGCCAACGACGGCACGCTCATGAAGCCCTACCTGGTCGACCAGCTGCTCGCCCCCGACCTGACCGTCATCGACGAGACCGGCCCCGAGGAGCTCTCCGAGCCGGTCTCGGGCGCGGTCGCCGACCAGCTCACCGAGATGATGCTCAGCGTCGTCGACAACGGCTCGGGCCGCGGCGCCCGGATCCCCGGCGTGCGGATCGCCGGGAAGACCGGGACGGCGGAGAACCAGGGCCCCGACCACAACTGGTTCATCGGTTTCACCGCCGGCGACGAGCCCCGGATCGCCGTCGCCGTGTTCGTGCGCAACGGTGGGGGCACGGGCGGGGACACGTCCGCGCCGATCGCCCGCCAGGTGATCCAGGCCTACCTCGACGGGCAGGAGGGTCGATGACGCTGGCCACCGGCAGCCTGCTCGCCGGCCGCTACGAGATCACCGCCCCGATCGCCGTCGGCGGCATGGGTGAGGTGTGGAAGGCCCGCGACCGCGTGCTCGACCGCACCGTCGCGGCCAAGGTGCTCAAGAGCGAGTACACCGACGACCCGAGCTTCCTGGCCCGCTTCCGCAACGAGGCGCGGCACACCGCGGCGCTGTCGCACCCGAACATCGCCTCGGTCTACGACTACGGCGAGACCGTCGACGACACCGGCACCAAGAAGCTGGCCTTCCTCGTCATGGAGTTCGTCGAGGGCCAGCCGCTGGTGCAGATCCTGCACGACGAGGGCAAGCTGCCGGTCGACTGGACGCTGCACGTGCTCGAGCAGTCGGCCGAGGGGCTGTCGGCCGCGCACCGGGCCGGCGTCGTCCACCGCGACATCAAGCCGGGCAACCTCATGGTGCGGCCCGACGGCGTCGTCAAGCTGACCGACTTCGGCATCGCCCAGGCCCGCGACGCCACCCCGCTCACCCGCACCGGCATGGTCGTGGGCACCGCCCAGTACCTCTCCCCCGAGCAGGCGCAGGGCATGGAGGTCAACGCCGGCCTCCGACGTGTACTCGCTGGGCGTCGTCGCCTACGAGTGCCTGACCGGCGGCCGGCCGTTCGACGGCACCTCGCAGGTCGCGATCGCGCTCGCGCACATCAACCGGCCCCCGCCGCCGCTGCCCGCCTCGGTGCCGCCGGCGGTGCGGCTGCTCGTGGAGCGCGCGCTGGCCAAGGACCCGGCCGACCGGTTCCCCGACGGCGGCGCCTTCGCCGAGGCGATCCGGCGGGTCGCCGCCGGCGGCACGCCGGCGCCCGTCCCGTTCAACCCGCCGACGGCGCCGACCCAGGTCGTCGACGCCGGGTTCCCAGAAGGTCGGACCACCGTGCTCGCCGCCCAGACCGGCGCGCTGACCGGCACCCGCGCGCTCCCCCCCACGACCGGCCCGGTGCCGCCCATGCCACCGCTGCACGGCACGGTCGACGACGACGACGACTGGCCGGTGCACGACGCTCCCCCGCCCGCCGGCGGCCGCCGCCGCTGGCTGTGGGCCGTCGCCGCGCTCGTCGTCCTCCTGCTCGTGGTCGGCGGCGGGCTGCTGCTGACCCGGGGCCTCGGTGACGACGGCGACCGCTCGGCCGCACCGACCGGCACCCCGACCGGGTCCGCGCAGCCCGGCGAGGGCGTCGCGCTGGCCCCGGCGTCGGCCTACGTGGGCCGGGACGCCGACGAGGTCGCCGACGAGCTGGAGGCCCTGGGCCTGACGGTGACGCAGGAGAGCGCGCCCGACTCGCTCCTCGCCGGGCTCGGCCTCGAGCTCGACGAGGGTGCCGTCGCCGCCATCACGCCGTCCGGGCAGACAGTGCCGCCGGAGACCGAGGTGACGCTGCGCGTCGCCGAGGACGGCTGGACGGTCGAGGACGACGAGCCGGGCGAGCAGCCCGCGCCGGCGCCCGAGCCGGAGGAGCCGAGCACCGCACCGACCACGACGGCGGCGCCCACGACGACCACCGCACCCACGTCGTCGGCACCCACCACGAGCACTGCGCCGACCACCACGCCCCCGACGACCACCCTGCCCGGCCAGCCCGGCGAGGAGCCCCCGCCGAGCCCGCCCGCTGACGGCGGCGGAGGCGGGGGAGGGGGCACCGGCGCACCGGGCCCGGGGACCGGTGGGACCCAGCCTGGTGCCGCTGCTGCGGGAGTGGCGGAGTGACCTGGTCGAACCCTCCCGGTTCCCCGGGATCGCGCCGCCGCGCCACTAGGCTCGCCGTCGGCATCCTGCCCGCAGCGCGCCCCGGCCGTTGCCCGCGTGCCTCGGACCGTCCCCGGACGGCGCACGCTCCCGTTCGAGAGGACCTCCGATGACGACGCCGCAGGTGCTCGGCGAGCGCTACGAGATCGGCGAGGTGCTCGGCCGCGGCGGCATGGCCGAGGTGCACCACGGCCGCGACCTGCGGCTGGGCCGCGAGGTGGCGGTCAA
Organism: Blastococcus sp. TML/C7B; assembly: GCF_016612845.1. Classification (NCBI taxonomy): domain Bacteria; kingdom Bacillati; phylum Actinomycetota; class Actinomycetes; order Geodermatophilales; family Geodermatophilaceae; genus Blastococcus; species Blastococcus sp. TML/C7B. Next base: position 992,957 of record NZ_JAEOAA010000001.1, read on the forward strand.
GGTCCTGCGCAACGACCTCGCCCGCGACCCCTCGTTCCAGGTGCGCTTCCGCCGTGAGGCGCAGGCGTCGGCCTCGCTCAACCACCCGGCCATCGTCGCGGTCTACGACACCGGCGAGGACCGCACCGCGCTGGGCGCCACCCCGTACATCGTCATGGAGTACGTCGAGGGCGAGACGCTGCGCGACGTCATCCGCCGCGAGGGGCACCTGGACCCCGAGCGGGCCATGACGCTGGCCGCCGACATCTGCGGCGCCCTGGACTTCAGCCACCGCAACGGCATCGTGCACCGCGACGTGAAGCCCGGCAACGTGATGATCACGCCCCAGGGCACCGTCAAGGTGATGGACTTCGGCATCGCCCGCGCCGTCTCGGACTCCGCGGCGACGATGACCTCGACGGCCGCCGTCATAGGGACCGCCCAGTACCTCTCCCCCGAGCAGGCGCGCGGCGAGAGCGTGGACGCCCGCTCCGACGTCTACTCGCTGGGCTGCCTGCTCTACGAGCTGGTCACCGGCGCCCCGCCGTTCACCGGGGACTCCCCCGTGGCGGTCGCCTACCAGCACGTCCGCGAGGACCCCCGGCTGCCGTCGTCGATCAACCCGGCGATCCCCGCCGACCTCGACGCCATCCTGCTCAAGTCGATGAGCAAGAACCCGGCCAACCGGTACCAGTCGGCCGCCGAGATGCGCAACGACCTGCTCCGGTCGCTGGCCGGCCAGCGGGTCGAGGCGACGCCGGTCATGGGCGACGCCGAGAAGACCGCGATCATCGGCGCGGCCCCGGCCGGGTACGGCGGCTACGACGAGTGGGACGACGAGGACGAGCAGGCCCGTCGCCGCAAGCGCCGGATCATCATCGCCGTCGTCTCCGCGCTGGCCGTGCTGCTGCTCGGCGGCGCCATCGCCGCGGCGCTCGCGATGGGCGGCGACGACCCGGAGCCGCCGGCCGTGGCGCAGGTGCAGGTCCCGCCGCTGCAGAACCTGCCCGAGGCCGACGCCGTCGCGGCGCTCACCGAGGCCGGCCTGGAGGTCGGCACCCGCACCCCGCGCGAGGTCACCGACTCGGCGCAGGTCGGCCTGGTGCTCGACAGCGACCCCGGCAGCGGCGCCCAGGTCGCCGAGGGCTCCGAGGTGGATCTCGTCATCGGCACCGCCCCGGACACCCTGCTGGTGCCCAGCCTCATCGGCCTGGACGAGGAGCGGGCACGCGCCACGCTCGAGGACCGCGGCTTCACGGGGACCGTCAACGTCCGGGACGAGGAGTCGCTCGAGACCGCCGGCTCGGTCGTCTCGGTGAGCCCCGACGAGGGCCAGCCGGTGTCGCCCGAGGGCACGATCACCCTGGGCATCTCGACCGGCAGCCTCGACCTGCCCGACGTGCTGGGCCGCAGCGAGGCCGACGCCCGCAAGGCGCTGACCGACGCCGGGTTCCGCGAGGCGCAGATCAGCACCGAGCAGGTCGACTCGCCGCAGCCCCCGGGCACCGTCGTCGCCACCACCCCGGGCGGCGGGAGCACGGCGTCGGCGGACACGCGCATCGTCCTGCAGGTCTCCGGCGGGCGCGGGAACATCGTCGTCCTCAACGTCGCGGGGCAGTCGCCGTCCACGGCCGAGACGAACCTGCGGGCCGTGGGCTTCACCAGCTTCCAGCGCGAGTCCGCCCCCAACGACGGGTCCGTGGACGCCGGTGAGGTGCTGACCACCGAGCCGCCGCCCGGCACCGCCGTCCCGGCGGACACGGTGATCATCCTGCTGATCGCCGAGGCCGCTGCCCCCGGCACCGGCGGTGGCGGTGGCGGTGGCGGCGGCGGTGGTGGCGGCGCCGGAACGGGCGGCGCCGGCAACTGAGCGACCGGATGACGAAGGGCTCCTCCCAGCCGGGAGGAGCCCTTCGCCGTTCCCGGGCCCCCGCGCTGGGATCAGGGAACCTGATCGTGGCGCGTCCTCCCTCACCGCCCACGCTGAGGGAGGACGCTCGATGATCAGGGACCCTGATCGTCGAACGGGTGCGGGAGGGTCAGGCGGTGGCGGCGTTCAACCGGTCCGCGGCGGCCGACGCGGCGGCCAGGGCGTCCGGGTCCGGGGCCAGGCCGCAGGTGGTCAGCCAGGTCGCGAGCATCCGGTGACCGCCCTCGGTGAGCACCGACTCGGGGTGGAACTGGACGCCCTCGATGGGCAGCTCGCGGTGCCGCAGCGCCATGACGATGCCCGAGGGCGTCGACCCGGTGACCTCGAGCTCCGCGGGCACCGTGGCGGCGTCGACGGCCAGCGAGTGGTACCGGGTGGCGGTGAACGGCGAGGGCAGGCCGGCGAGGACGCCCACGCCGTCGTGGACCACCTGGCTGGTCTTGCCGTGCAGCAGTTCCGGCGCACGGACGACGTCGCCGCCGAACGCCTCGGCGATCGCCTGGTGACCGAGGCAGACGCCCAGCACGGGCACGCCCTGCTCGGCGGCGGCGTGCACCATCGGCACGGTCACGCCGGCATCGGCAGGGGTCCCGGGCCCGGGGGAGAGCAGCACGCCGGCGACGTCGAGGTCGGCCAGCTCGTCCACGGTGACGGCGTCGTTCCGCCGCACGATGCAGCGCACGCCCAGCTGCCCCAGGTACTGGACCAGGTTGTAGACGAAGCTGTCGAAGTTGTCGACGACGAGGACCGGGCGCTCGGTGGCGGTCCCGGTGGGGCGGCTCTCGGCGGGCACGGATCTCCCGGGGTGGGCTCGGTCGGGCGCTGGATCAGCCCGCGGCGGCGTACTGCAGCGCCAGGGGCCCATCGTAGGCGGGCAGCTCCACCGAGGGCCGGTCGCGCACCTCGAAGGTGAGCCCGAAGGCGTCCGCGGCCTCCTGGAACACCCTGACCTGCGGAGAGGCGGCCAGCCGCTGGCGCACGGCGGGAGCGTCGACGACGGCGCTGATGACGAACGGCGGCGAGTAGGTGCGGCCCTGCAGCAGCAGGGTGTTGCCGACGCACCGGACGGCGCTGGTGGCGATCAGCCGCTGGTCCATCACCGAGACGCCGGTGGCGCCGGCGGACCACATGGCGTTCACGACCGCCTGCACGTCGGACTGGTGGATGACCAGGTCGTCGGGCCGGACGCCGGCGGGGAGGGTGCCGTCGGCGCGCCGGGGGGCGTCGTCGAGCGTGACGACCATCCCCGGGCCGCTCACGGCGGCGAGCCCGGCCGCGGGGATCACGGCCTCACCGGCGGCGCGGGCGTCGGCGACGGCGCCGTCGCGGGCGGCCGCCTGCTCGGTGAGCCGCTCCGAGCGGCGCTGCAGCTCGGCCAGGCGCTGCTCCTGGACGGCGATGGCGTCGTCCCGCTCGCGGATCAGGGCGGCGAGCTCGGTGACCTCCCCGGCGCGCAGGTCGGTGCCCTGGGCGGTGCTGCCCGAGGTGGCGAACAGCAGGCCGGCGGCGAGGGCCACGACCGGCACCAGGGCGCCCCACGGCGACAGACGGGCCACGGGCACCTCCTGCGTCGCTCCCGGCGCGCTCCGCCCCTCGGAGGAGGGTCTCCGCCACCGTGGCGGCGTCGTCGCGCTCCTCCCACACCTTAGGCTGGACGGCGACACGGCCGGTGAGGACGCACCCGGCCTTCCGGAGGGAGCAGCACGTGCCCAAGTCCAAGGTGCGCAAGAAGTCCGTCTACACCCCGCCCGAGGGCGTGCTGCAGGCGCGCTCGGCGGAGAAGGCCCGCCTCGCCCAGCCGAGCCCGCGCTGGTACGTGGGGCTCATGGTCGGGCTGATGCTCGTCGGCCTGCTGTGGATCGTCGTGTACTACGTCGCCGGCGACGAGATCCCGTTCATGGTGTCGCTGTCGGCCTGGAACTTCGCCATCGGTTTCGGCGCGATGGTGGCCGGGCTGATCATGTCGATGCGCTGGCGCTGACCCCGGCAGGCCCCTCGGCGGCCCTCGTCCCACCCGGGACGGGGGCCGTCGTCGTTCCTGGGGACATGTGCACAGCCGATCACCGCCGTCCACAGGTCGACATGGCGGCCCACCCCCAGGGTTGTCCACCGGATGTGGAGGGACGGGACCGGCCCGTACCGCGCTGACCTGCGACGATGTCCGGCGTGGGACGGGTGTGACGGATCGTCCATGCGCGTAACTACACCACTGTGAGTCTGTCCCCAGCTGTGCACGCAGCTGTGGACGAGTCGACTTGTCCGCCGCTCCGAGGCGGTGGTGTCGCTGCCCTCTACCCGCTCTGACCTGCGATGACACCCTAAAATCGGCCGATCACAGCAGCCTGGGGACGACGACAGCCCCCGGAGCCTGGGGCTCCGGGGGCTGTCGGGTGCGGTCCTCAGGACCGCGGGGTGCGGATCAGGCGTCGATGAGCTCGAGGATGGTGGCGTTGGCCATGCCGCCGCCCTCGCACATCGTCTGCAGGCCGTAGCGGCTGCCGGTGTTGCGCATCCGGTGGATGAGCGTGGTCATCAGCCGGGCGCCGGAGCCACCGAGGGGGTGGCCCAGGGCGATCGCGCCGCCCATCGGGTTGAGCCGGCTCGTGTCGGCTCCGGTCTCGACGGCCCAGGCCATCGGCACGGGCGCGAACGCCTCGTTGACCTCGTAGACGCCGATGTCGTCGATCGACAGGCCCGAGCGGTCCAGGACCTTCTTGGTGGCCGGGATCGGGGCGGTCAGCATGATGACCGGGTCGTCGCCGGCCATGACCGTGGTGTGGATGCGCACCAGCGGGGTGAGGCCCAGCTCGCGGGCCTTCTCGCTGGTGGTGATCAGCAGGGCGGCCGAACCGTCGGAGATCTGGCTGGCGTTGCCCGCGCTGATGACGCCGTCCTCCTTGAACGGGGTCTTCAGCGAGCCGAGCTTCTCCAGGGTGCCGCCGGGGCGGATGCCCTCGTCGGCGCTCACGATGCCCTCGGCGGTGGTGACCGGGGAGATCTCCTCCTCGAAGGCGCCGTCGGCCTGGGCCTTGGCGGCCTTCTCGTGCGAGGCCAGGGAGAACTCGTCGAGCTGCGTGCGGGAGAAGCCCCAGCGCTCGGCGATCATCTCGGCGCCGATGCCCTGGTTGATCGGCTGGCCGGCGTAGCGCTCCATGAACTTCGGGCCCATCGGGCGGCCGGCCCCGGTGGCCGGGTTGCTGGCCGAGCCCATGGGGACGCGGCTCATCATCTCCACGCCACCGGCGACGACGACGTCGGCCTGGCCGCTGATGACCGTGGCGGCGCCGAAGGCGACGGCCTGCTGCGACGAGCCGCACTGGCGGTCGACGGTGGTGCCGGGGACGGCCTCGGGCCAGCCGGCGGCCAGCGCCGCGCTGCGGGCGATGTTGAAGGTCTGCTCGCCGACCTGGCTCACGCAGCCCCAGATGACGTCCTCGATGACGGCCGGGTCGATGCCGGCGCGCTCGACGAGGGACTCCAGCACGTGGGCCGACAGGTCGACGGCGTGCACCCCGGACAGCCCTCCGCCCCGCTTGCCCACCGGCGTGCGAACGGCGGCACAGATGACGGCATCCCGCATGGACCTACTCCTCAGACGACGATTCGGGCGCGCCCGAACGGTCGGCCCTGACCGTCATCGTATGACGTGGGCCTCTCCTGGCAAGGTCCCCTCGTGACCTGGACCACCCGGACGGTAGAGACGGTGACCGCCGCGGCCCTCGGCGCGGCCCTCGCGGCCGGAGCGCTGCTCGTCGGCGACGCCCCCGGCCGGCTGCTGCTGCTCCTCGCCGCGACCCTGCTCCTGGCGCTCGCCGTCCGCGACCTGCTGCAGCGCCCGCGGCTGGCGGCGGGGCCCGACGGCGTGGCCGTGCGACGGCTCTCCGGCCGCCTGCACCTGCCGTGGGGCCGGCTGCGCGTGCGGGTGCGGGAGACGCGCCGCCTGGGGCTGCGGACGGTCACCCTCGAGCTGGACACCGCCTCGGGCCCGGACGACGACGGCGTCCTCGTCGTGCTGGGCCGGCGCGACCTGGGCGCCGACCCGGCCGCGGTCGCCGCGCGGCTGCACGAGCTGGACCCCAGCCGCTAGAAGTTCAGCACCGTCAGGGTCGGCACGGTCAGCGACACCACGAGCAGCACCGCCGCGAGCAGCGCCACCCCGGGGTATCTGCAGCTGGGGCCGCCGGCGCAGCACCCAGAGGATCCCGCCGGCGAGCGCGCCGGCGACCAGCCCGCCCAGGTGCCCGAGCAGGGAGATGCCGGGCAGGAAGCTGATGAACACGTTGATGGCCAGGAGGGTGAGCAGGCCGCGGACGTCCTGCCGGCCGGCCAGCATGAGCACGCCGAGCGCGCCCAGCAGGCCGTAGATGGCGGCCGAGGCACCGGCGACGACGACCCGCGGGTCACCCAGCAGCTGGATGGCGACCGCCCCGCCGAGCGCGGAGGCGACGTAGAGGGCGAGGTAGCGGGCCCGGCCGATCTGCCGTTCCAGCTCGGAGCCGAAGACGAGCAGCGCGAGCATGTTCACGGCCAGGTGCACCGGTCCGATGTGCAGGAAGGCTGCGGTGATCACCCGCCACCACTCGTCCAGGTAGTGGACGCCGGCCGGCCACTGCGCGAGGTCGACGAAGACCGGGGAGCGCTGGTTGTCCGCGGGCGAGTTGCCGACGGAGGCGGCCGACACCGCGGTCACGACGAACATCGCCACGTTGACGGCGATGAGCGCGAGGGTGACGACACCCCAGCGGCGACCGGCGGCGCGCAGGCCACCGCTGCGCGCGGTGCGGACCGAGGCGTTGCCGGCGGCCACGCACTCGGGGCACTGGAAGCCGACCGAGGCCGGGATCATGCACTCCGGGCAGATGGGCCGGCTGCACCGCGTGCAGGCGATGCCGGTGGGCCGGTCCGGGTGCCGGTAGCAGGTGGCGGGCGGGGGCACCGGCCGGTCGAGCCGGCCGGCACCCCCGTCGTCCGGGGTGGTGGTCAGCTGCGCTGCACCTCGACGGACTGGATCACCACGTCCTCGAGGGGCTTGTCGCCCCGGGCGGTCGGCACGGCGGCGATCTTCTCGACGACGTCGCGGCTGGCCTGGTCGGCCACCTCGCCGAAGATCGTGTGCTTGCGGTTCAGGTGCGGGGTCGGGCCGACGGTGATGAAGAACTGCGAACCGTTGGTGCCGGGACCCGCGTTGGCCATGGCCAGCAGGTAGGGGCGGTCGAAGGAGAGCTCGGGGTGGAACTCGTCGCCGAACTGGTAGCCGGGGCCACCGAAGCCCTGACCGAGCGGGTCGCCGCCCTGGATCATGAAGCCGGAGATGACGCGGTGGAAGATCGTGCCGTCGTAGAGCTTGTCGGTGGTCTTCTGCCGGGTCTCGGGGTGCGTCCACTCGCGGGCGCCCTCGGCGAGGTCGGCGAAGTTCGCCACCGTCTTCGGGGCGTGGTCGGGGAACAGGTCCACGGTGATGTCGCCGTGGTTGGTGTGCAGGACCGCGCGGCGGGCGGGAGTCGATTCAGTCACCCCTCCACTCTCCCACCGCGCGGCCCGGCGCGGCCTCCCGGGCCGGGAACCGTCACATCGTGAGGACCATGGCGACGTCGAGGTTGCGGAAACCCGTCTCGCCCTCGGTGACCTCCTGCATCTGCTTGGCGAAGTCGGAGGTCACCGGGTGCTCGGAGTTCCGCATCGCCGCGGCGTGGTCCGGGAAGGCGACCACCTCGACGTAGGTGTCGGGGCGGTCGCGGTCGGCGGCGACGATGCCCCAGCGGGCGGTCGTCTCCCCGCCCATGCGCTCCCGCCACAGCTCGACGAGGTTCCGGAAGCCCCCGAGGTCACGGGCGTGGAACTCGACGAACTGGAGGAAGGCGCCGTCGTCGACGGTCAGGGCGTTATCCGGCCGCATGGCCTCCCGCAGGTCGCGGCGCAGCTCGTCGCCGTCGGTGTGCCCGTGGGTGGCGACGGCGTGCGCGGCGGCGAGCTCCAGGAGCTCGTCCTCCTCGGCGCTGATCGTCACCGTGCAGTCGGTGTCGCTGGGAATCGACCGGCAGTCGATCGTCTTGCGTGCCACAGCTCCTCCTCGGTGCCGGGCCGGCCCACGGCGCGCGGGCCGGGTGCCGCTCACCGTGGCGCGAGCAGAGGCCAGACGACAGGGGCCGAGGGCCCGGCGGCTACCACGTGAAACGTGCCCACCAGGGGCGCGGGAGGCGGATCAGAGGGTGGAGACGAGGGGAATCGAACCCCTAACCCCCGCCTTGCAAAGGCGGTGCTCTGCCAATTGAGCTACGTCCCCGGCGGGGCCGGAGCCCCGGGGTTGATCAGCGTGCGGTGGGGGTGCTGACGGCCTGGGGGCCGCTGGTGGCCTCGCGCCAGAGGTCGGCCTCGACCTTGCCGCTCGACCGCTTGCGGAGGGCGGCGACGGCACCGACGGCCGCCGCGACCAGCGCCAGCTTCTTCAGCACGCGACGACCTCCTCGGGCGCGGGAGCGCCGACTCGATGCGGGCCCTGCGGCGCCCGAGGACGCCGGCACACGGGTGGGCCTGGGAGGACTTGAACCTCCGGCCTCATCCTTATCAGGGATGCGCTCTAACCGCCTGAGCTACAGGCCCGTGAACCTCCGAAAGCGTACCTGGCCCGGATCGAGGCCCCGACGCGGGGTCTAGTCGCGCTCGGAGAGGGTCAGCTCCAGGCCGCCGACGAGGTCGGAGCACATGTTGTAGATGAACGTCCCGACGGTGCACAGCGCGGTGAGCAGCACGACGTTGATCGCGCCGATGACGGCCGCCCCACCGAAGACGACGCCGGGGGTGAGCACCTCGCTGCTGCCCTCGGACCCGCTGTCGGTGCCGAGCTGGCCGAAGAGCTCGTTGAGGGTGTCGAACACCCCGAGGGCGTTGAGGACGCCGTAGAGCACGCCGACGGCGACCATCCAGATGAAGAACAGCGCAATCGACAGGACCAGCGAGATCTTCAGCGCCGACCAGGTGTCGATGTGACGCAGCTGGAGCCGGGCCCGGCGGGGGCCGCGGGCGGTGGTCCGCCCGGTCTTGCCCTTCGCGGGGCCGGTCGTGGAGGTGCCCGTCGCGCCGGGCGCGCCGGCACCGGCGGGCTGCACCGGGGGGACGCCGGGGGCGCGCTGCGCGCCGGTGGCCGGGCCGGTCGGTGCGCCGGCGGGGGGCACCGGGGGTGCGGCCGGAGCCGAGGCCGCCGGAGCCGAGGGCGCCGAGGGCGCCGAGGAGCTGCTACCCCTCGCCGGGCCGGCCGGTGAGGACGCGGTGCGGGCTCCGGCGGCCCGCGCGGCCTGCTGCGTCCCCGTCGTCGGGATGGCCTGCGTCCCGGTGGTCGGGACGGCCTGGGTGCCCGCGCCGGCGGCGGGCTGAGCGCCGGTCGCCGGCTGGGCCACCTGGGCGCCGGTGGCCGGCTGGGCGACCTGGGTGCCGGTGGCCGGCTGGGCGGCAGCGGCGCTGCCGGACTGCTTCCCGGCGCCGGGGATCGCGTGCGTCCCGGTGTCGGTGGGTGCCGGCGCCGAGCCGTCGACCGGGGTCTCGGCCGCCGACCCGCCGGCCGTCTCGCCGCTGCGGGATCCGGTGCGCACCGAACCGTCGGGTCGGTCGCTCATGCCAGTCTCCCCATCGCCTGCGGCACGGACCGCTCCCTCGCGACCGGCTCCCGGGCGACGCTCGCGCGCGCCCGGGACCCGATCAGTTCAACGCCTGAGGTCACCCTAGGCCGACGGCTCGTCGTTGTCCGTCGTACGGGCGATTGCCACGATGGACACGTCCTCCGGCAAGTTCATGAGCTTGACGCCCATGGTGGCGCGGTCCTTGTTGTGCCGCACCCCGTTGACCGGCGTCCGGATGACGCCGCCCCCGGAGGTGATGGCGTACAGCTCGTCCCCGAGGGTGACCGCGAGCGCACCGACGAGCGCGCCCTTGCGGGCCTTCGGGTCGGCGGTGAGCACGCCCTTCCCGCCGCGGCCCTGGTTCGGGTAGTTCTCGATGCCGGTGCGCTTGGCGAAGCCGCGCTCGGTGGCGACGAGGACGTCGACACCCTCCTGGACGACCATCATCGACAGCAGCCGGTCGTCCTCGGCCAGCGAGATGCCGCGCACGCCCTCGGTGGCACGCCCCATCGGCCGCAGCGCGGTGTCGTCGGCGGTGAACCGGATCGACATCGCCTTGCGGGTCACCAGCAGCAGGTCGGACTCGCTGTCGATCAGCGCGGCGCCGACCAGCTCGTCGCCGTCCCGCAGGTTGATGGCGATGACGCCGCCCTGGCGCGGGGAGTCGAAGTCGGTGAGCCGGGTCTTCTTCACCTGCCCGCGGGCCGTGGCCAGGACCAGGAACGGGGCGACCGTGTAGTCCTTGATCTGCATGACCTGGGCGATCTTCTCGTCCGGCTGGAACGCCAGGATGTTCGCCACGTGCTGGCCGCGGGCCGTGCGGTTGGCCTCGGGCAGCTCGTAGGCCTTCGACCGGTAGACCCGGCCCTTGTTCGTGAAGAACAGGATCCAGTCGTGGGTGGAGCCCACGAAGAAGTGGTCGACGATGTCGTCCTGCTTGAGCGCGGCCCCCATCACGCCCTTGCCGCCGCGGCGCTGCGAGCGGTAGAGGTCGCTCTTCGTCCGCTTGGCGTACCCGGTGCGGGTGATGGTGACGACGACCTCCTCCTCCGCGATGAGGTCCTCCATCGAGACGTCGCCCTCGTTCGCCACGAACTGGCTGCGGCGGTCGTCGCCGTACTTCGCGACGATCTCGGCCAGCTCGTCTCGGACGATCTGCCGCTGCCGCTCGGGGGAGTCGAGGATGGCCTGCAGGTCGGCGATGCGGGCCTCGATCTCGGCCAGCTCGTCCATGATCCGCTGGCGCTCCAGCGCGGCCAGGCGGCGCAGCTGCAGGTCCAGGATCGCGACGGCCTGGATCTCGTCGACGTCGAGCAGCTCCATCAGGCCGGAGCGCGCCTCCTCCGCCGACGGGCTGCGGCGGATGAGGGCGATGACCTCGTCGAGCAGGTCGAGGGCCTTGGCGTAACCGCGCAGGATGTGCGCGCGCTCCTCGGCCTTGCGCAGCCGGTACCGGGTGCGCCGCTGGATGACCTCGATCTGGTGGTTGACCCAGTTCCGCACCAGCTCGTCCAGCCGCAGCGTGCGCGGCACGCCATCGACGATGGAGAGCATGTTGCAGCCGAACGACGTCTGCAGCTGGGTGTGCTTGTAGAGGTTGTTGAGCACGACCTTGGCGACGGCGTCGCGGCGCAGGGTGATGACCAGCCGGCGGCCGACGCGGTCGGAGGACTCGTCGGCGATCTCGCTGATGCCCTGGAGCCGGCCCTCCTTCACCAGTTCGGCGATGTTCTCGGCCAGGTTGTCGGGGTTCACCTGGTAGGGCAGCTCGGTGACGACGAGCTGCACCCGGCCCCGGGAGTCCTCCTCCACGGTGACGACGGCGCGCATCTTCACCGAGCCGCGGCCGGTGCGGTAGGCGTCCTCGATGCCCTCGCGGCCCACGATCAGGCCGTAGGTCGGGAAGTCCGGGCCCTTGACCCGCTCCATGCAGGCGGTGAGCGCTTCCTCGGCCTCGGCGTCGGGGTGGTCGAGGATCCAGTAGGCGGCCTCGGCGACCTCGCGCAGGTTGTGCGGCGGCATGTTGGTCGCCATGCCGACGGCGATGCCGGCCGACCCGTTGATCAGCAGGTTCGGGATCCGGGCCGGGAGCACGACCGGCTCCTGGGTGCGCCCGTCGTAGTTGCCCTGGAAGTCGACGGTCTCCTCGTCGATGCCGGCGAGCATCTCCATGGCCAGCGGGGTCAGCCGGCACTCGGTGTACCGCATGGCGGCCGCCGGGTCGTTGCCCGGGGAGCCGAAGTTGCCCTGCCCGTCGATGAGCGGGTAGCGCATCGACCACGGCTGGGCGAGCCGGACGAGGGCGTCGTAGATCGCCGAGTCACCGTGGGGGTGGTAGTTGCCCATGACCTCGGCGACCGGGCGGGCGCACTTGACGTAGCCGCGGTCGGGCCGGAAGCCCTGGTCGTACATGGCGAACAGCACCCGCCGGTGCACCGGCTTCAGGCCGTCGCGCACCTCGGGCAGCGCGCGCCCGACGATGACCGACATCGCGTAGTCGATGTAGCTGCGCTGCATCTCCTGCTGGAGGTCGACCGCTTCGATGCGGTCGCGGGGAGGGGTCTCTGTCACGGTTCAGGTCTCCACAGGTGGGTGCACAGAGGTGGACAACGTCGCTGCTCGACGGGCGGTCCCCGCCAGGTGCGGGGACCGGCCGGTCACACGTCGAGGAAGCGGACGTCCTTGGCATTGCGGGTGATGAAGCTGCGGCGGGCCTCGACGTCCTCGCCCATGAGGATGCTGAAGATCTCGTCGGCGGCCGCGGCGTCCTCGAGGGTCACCTGGCGCAGGATCCGCGTCTCGGGGTTCATCGTGGTCTCCCAGAGCTCGCTGGCGTTCATCTCGCCGAGCCCCTTGAACCGCTGGATCATCTCGTCCTTGACCTTGCGGCCGCTCTCGGCGCCGGCCTTGACGACGGCGTCGCGCTCCTTGTCGCTGTAGGCGTACTCGTCGCCCACCTTGCCGCCCCACTTGATCTTGTACAGCGGGGGCTTGGCGAGGTAGACGTACTGCCCCTCGACCAGCGGGCGCATGAAGCGGAACAGCAGCGTCAGCAGCAGCGTGCTGATGTGCTGGCCGTCGACGTCGGCGTCGGCCATCAGCACGATCTTGTGGTAGCGCAGCTTGGTGATGTCGAACTCGTCGTGGATGCCGGTCCCGAAGGCGGTGATCATCGACTGGACCTCGGTGTTCTTGAGGACCCGGTCGATGCGCGCCTTCTCGACGTTGATGATCTTCCCGCGGATGGGCAGGATCGCCTGGTACATCGAGTCGCGGCCGGACTTGGCCGAGCCACCGGCCGAGTCGCCCTCGACGATGTAGACCTCGGAGTTGCTCGGGTCGGTGGAGCGGCAGTCGGCGAGCTTGCCGGGCAGGCCGCTGACCGAGAGCAGGCTCTTGCGGGCCAGCTTGCGGGCGTCCTGCGCGGCGCGGCGGGCGCGGGCGGCCGACGACGCCTTGTTGATGATCGTCTTGGCCTCGGTCGGGTTCGCCTCGAACCAGTGGCCGATCTGCTCGTTGCAGATCTTCTGCACGAAGCCCTTGACCTCGGTGGTTGCCCAGCTTGGTCTTGGTCTGGCCCTCGAACTGCGGGTCCCCGAGCTTGACCGAGATGATCGCGGCGAGGCCCTCGCGGATGTCCTCACCCGTGAGCTTCTCGTCCTTGCCCTTGAAGAGCTTCTTCTCCTCGGCGTACCGGTTGACGATCGAGGTGAGCGCCGTCCGGAAGCCCTCCTCGTGCGTGCCGCCCTCGTGGGTGTTGATCACGTTGGCGAAGGAGTAGACCGACTCCGAGTAGGCCTCCGACCACTGCATCGCGACGTCGACCGACATGGGCATGTCGTTCTTGCCGGTGCCCTCGGCGGCGAAGCTGATGACCGACTTGTGGATCGGCGACTTCTTGGCGTTGATGTGGCCGACGTAGTCGATCAGGCCGCCGTCGTAGCGGTAGGTGATCTCGGTGGGCTCGAAGGCCTCGACCTCGGCAGCCGGGTCGGGGGCGATCTCGGCGACCGAGACCTCGTCGGCCAGGCCGGTCTCGACCTTGCTGTGGCCCGGGCGCTCGTCGCGCAGGACGATCGTGATGCCCTTGTTGAGGAAGGCCATCTCCTGCAGCCGGCGGCTGATCGTGTCGAACGAGTAGGTCGTCGTCTCGAAGATGTCGCCGTCGGCCCAGAAGGTGACCGCCGAGCCGCGCTTCTTCGTGCTGCCGACCTGCTCCAGCGGACCGGGCTTGGCCATGTCGTAGCGCTGGAACCACTCGCCGCCGTCGCGCCAGACGTTCACCTCGAGCCGGGTGGACAGCGCGTTGACGACGGTGACGCCGACGCCGTGCAGACCGCCCGAGACGCCGTAGCTCTTGCCGTCGAACTTCCCGCCCGCGTGCAGGACGGTCATGATCACCTCGAGGGTGGGCCGCTTCTCGACCGGGTGCATGTCCACCGGGAAGCCACGGCCGTTGTCCTCGACCCGCACGCCGCCGTCGGCCAGCAGGGTCACCCGGACGGTGTCGCAGTAGCCGGCCAGCGCCTCGTCCACCGCGTTGTCGACGACCATCCCACACCATGTGGTGCAGGCCGCGCTCGCCGGTGGAACCGATGTACATGCCGGGGCGCTTCCGGACCGCCTCGAGACCCTCGAGGACGGTGATGGAGCTGCCGGAGTAGGCGTTCTCGGTCTGCGGTGCTGCGACCACGGGGGGCCTTCCTTTCGCGCAACCGGCACGCGTTCCCCCGGGTGCGGGTGGGGGGTGACGCGCAGAACGGCTCTGGCCCTCAGGGGCGCAGGACGACGCTGGGCCGGTTGCTGGCGGTTTCTGCTCCCGAGGATACCGGGTCCACCGACAGGAATGCCGCCGTCCACGCCCTCACGTCGTGTCTGCGGCCCTTCGGACCCGTCTCCCACCACAGATGCTGCCCCCGGTATCGACACGCCGTCCTCGGGGGCCTCACCCGGTCGGGCTCAGTTCTTGGGGCCCGCGGGGCGGTCGCCGCTGAGATTGCTCGGGTCGAAGGAGGCCCGCTCGGCCCCGGTCCGGCGGTTCACCAGGACGGTCACGAACCACAGGACGACGCCGATCGCCAGCAGGATCCCGGCGATCCGGTACTGCTCCGCGGGACGGCCGGCCCACGGCGTCGCGAGATACCCGCAGGCCAGCGCGCCGATGACCGGCAGCACCGTCGGCGTGCGGAAGTGGTCGGCGTCCACGGGGTCGCGGCGCAGCACCAGCACCGCGACGTTGACCACCGTGAAGACCAGCAGCAGGAGCAGCGCCGTGGTGCCGCCGAGCGCGGGGACCGCCCCCACGAAGGTGATCAGGCCGAAGGCCAGCGCGGTGGTGAACAGGATCGCCGTCGTCGGCGTCCGGCGGCGGGCGTGCACCCGGCCGAGCAGCGGCGGCAGCACCCGCTCCCGGCTCAGCCCGTAGACCAGCCGGCTGGCCATGAGCATGTTGATCAGCGCCGAGTTGGCGACGGCGAACATGGTGATGACGCCGAAGAGCCCGATCGGGAAGCCCGGCGCGCCGGCCTCGACCACCTGGAGCAGCGGGGTCTCGCCCTCGCTGAGCCGGTCCGGCGGCACGAGCGCGATCGCCGAGATCGACACCAGCACGTAGATGACGCCGGTCGCGACCAGCCCGCCGAGCAGCACCTTCGGGAAGATCCGCCGCGGCTCCTTGCACTCCTCGGCCATGTTCACCGAGTCCTCGAAGCCGACCATGGCGAAGAAGGCCAGGCCGGTCGCGGCGATGACGCCGCCGAGCACCGACCGCTCGCCGGTGTCGAACTCCGTCACCCGCGAGAAGTCGCCCTCCCCGCCGCCGAGGGCCCAGACGCCGACGCCGATGACGATCAGCAGGCCGGTGAGCTCCACGCAGGTGAGGACGACGTTGGCCTTGACGCTCTCGCCGACGCCCCGGTGGTTGACCAGCGCGACCAGACCCATGAAGCCCAGGCCGATGAGCGTGATCCCGAAGCCGTCACCGAGGTCGAGGTCGAACACGCTGGCGAAGTTGGCGCTGAAGGCCCGGGCCGCGGTCGAGGCCGAGGTGATGCCCGAGCTCATGACCGCGAAGGCGACCAGGAACGTCAGGAAGTGCACCCCGAACGCCTTGTGCGTGTACAGCGCGGCGCCGGCGGCCTGCGGGTACTTCGTCACCAGCTCCAGGTAGCTGAACGCGGTGACCAGGGCGACGAGGAAGGCCACCAGGAACGGCAGCCAGACCACCCCGCCCACCTCGGCGGCGACCTGCCCGGTGAGCGCGTAGATCCCGGTGCCCAGGACGTCGCCGATGATGAACAGCAGCAGCAGGCCCGGGCCCATCACGCGCTTGAGCGCGGGCTGGCCGTCGGTGGTGCGTTCGTCGGTGGCGGCGTCGGCCATCGGGCCCTCCTGGGACGTCGTGCTGCGCCGGCGGGCGCCGTCGAGCGCGTCGATCGTCCGCCCTGTCCGCCGGCTCCGCGATCCGGGGGATCACCCGATCGGAGCGGCCCCCCGACCCCGCGCCCGTTCCACGTGGAACACGGCGCCCGCGGCGTCCCGTCGTCCTCCCCCGGCGCCCGTCGTCCTCCCTCCCCGTAGCGCGTCCTCCCTCCCCGCGCACCGCGAGGGAGGACGCGCTGGGATCAGGTCACCTGATCCCAGCGGGGGGCGTCAGTAGCCGGCGGCGAGGGCGGTGACCAGCGCGGTGAGCAGCCGGGCGTGGTGCTCGATCAGCTCGGGGCGGTGGCCGTCGGGGCGGATCGCGGCGAGGTGGCCCGCCGCCGTCCAGAACTCGTCGCCGTCGTCGGTGCCCAGGAGCAGCCCGTGGACCGCCGGGTCCGCGGCGAGCCGGCGCACCTGCGGGCCGTCCTCGGCGGCGAGCAGGGTCCAGCGGCGGTCGAAGTCGGGGTTCTCGATGGGGATCTGCACCATCCCGCCGACGCGGTGCTTCCACAGCCGCGCCGGGGAGAGCCGCAGCGCCTGCGGTGCGCCGAGCAGCGGCGCGGCGGTGATCGCGTACTCCGGCACCAGGTGCCGGCCGGAGGCGTAGACGGCGTCGAACGCGACCAGCTCCAGCGATCCCGCGCGCCCGCGCAGCACGCTGCCCGGGCGGTGGTCCTTGGTCAGCCGGACCGGCGCGGAGGTGATCAGCTCCTGGAGGGCGGCGTCCTCGGGAGCGCTGCCGTCGGAGATCGTCCAGCCGCGCTGCAGCGCCCAGCCCTGCGCGCCGACGACGTCGCCCTGGTAGGTGAACGCCCGCTCCATCTCCGGATCGCTGCGCCGGCGGCCGCCGAACAGGCCGCGCCTCGGGGGCTCCGGCTGCGCGGGGGCCTGCTGCGGCGGCGCCCACGAGGGGTCGACGCCGGCCGCGCCGCGCGCCGGGTCGGGTGCGGGCCGGTCGGGCTCGGCCGCGGGCAGGTCCCACCCGGCGGGCTGCCAGGTCGCGGGGTCGACGGGCGCCTCGTCGCGCGGCTGCCGGCGGCGGTCGGCGAAGTTCGGCTCGTCCGCGGCGGGCTCGTCCGGGGCGGGCGACGGCCGGTCCTGCGCGGGGTCCTCTCCGCCGAGGTGGGCCGGCTCCTGCCAGTGGCGGCCGGTGTCGTCGTCGAACCCGTCGCGGTCCCGGGGCGTGCTCATCGCTGACCTTCCGTCGTGGTGCGGCTATCCGTACGTGTCGCGGGGCCCCCGGCCGCGCACGGAGCGCGGGCCCTTCTTCCAGCTGGGGGCCGTCGGTCCGACAACGCGCAACCGGGTCACGACGTCCCCGCCGACCCCGGCGCGCAGCTTGCCGAGGATGGTCGGGGCGAGCAGCCGCAGCTGGGTGGCCCAGGCGGTGGACTCCGCCACGATCAGCAGCTCGCCCTCCGTCAGCGTCTGCGGCGCGCAGTGGGCGGCGATCTCCGGGCCGACCAGCGCCTCCCACCGGCCGAAGACGGCGCCGGTGCGCGTGCGCTCGGACCAGTCCTGCTGGCTGACCAGCGAGTCGACCAGCCGGCCCAGCGGCTGCGGGTCGTCGGCACCGGGACCGGGGCCGCTCCAGCTGCGCCGCGGCCCGGCGATCCGCCGCCGGGTCGGCCGCGGGCGGGAGGCGGACGCCGCGCGGGCCGCCTCGAGCGCGGCGCGGGCGATGTCGCTCGGCCGGGCCGGCTTCTCGTCGCTCATGGCTCGACTCCGCGCTCGTTCCGCTCCTCGCTCGCCGGCGCTCGCTGCGATGCTCGCTCGCCCGTCGTCCTCGCGTCGCTCATGACGCCACCTCCCCGGGGTCGAGCACGCGCACGGTACCGGCGCCGACCTCCACCCGGCCGCCGCGCAGCTCCGGCGGGACGTCCTCCAGCACCGCGGCGGTGATCAGCGTCTGCTCCGCGGAGCGGGCCACCTCGGCCAGGGCGGCGCGGCGCTCGGCGTCGAGGGTGGCGAAGACGTCGTCGAGGATCAGGATCGGGTCCTCGCCGTCGGCGCGCAGCAGCGCGAAGGTGGCCAGCTTGAGCCCGAGCGCCAGCGACCAGGACTCCCCGTGGCTGGCGAACCCCTTCGCCGGTGCCGGCCCCAGGTGGATGACCAGGTCGTCGCGGTGCGGGCCGACCAGCGTCATGCCGCGGTCCAGCTCGTCGCCGCGGCGCTCGGCCACCCGCTCGCGCATCGACGCGGTCAGCTCGGCCGCCGTGGGCAGCACGCCGTCCGGTCGCATCGCCGCACCGTCACCGGCCAGCGGGGTCGTCGACGAGTAGCCCAGGCCCGCGGCCAGCGCGCCGTCCCCGGCGACCTCCGCGTAGGCGCGGGCGAGCTGCGGGGCGAGGTCGGCGATCAGCCCGAGGCGGGCGGCCAGCAGCTGGCCGCCGAGGTCGGTGAGGTGGCCGTCCCACACGTCGAGGGTCTCGATCGCCTTGCCGCGGGGCAGCCGCGCGGTCTTGAGCAGCGCGTTGCGCTGCTTGAGCACCCGGTCGTAGTCGGCGCGCACCCCGGCCAGCCGCGGCGTGCGGCTGACCAGCAGCTCGTCGAGGAACCGGCGCCGCTCGGTCGGGTCGCCGCGGACCAGCGCGAGGTCCTCGGGGGCGAAGAGCACGGTGCGCACCATGCCGAGGAGGTCCCGCGGGCGCTGCATGGGCGCCCGGTTCACCCGCACCCGGTTGGCCCGGCCCGGGTTGATCTCGATCTCGACCAGCAGCTCGCGGTCCCCGCGGCGCAGCGCGGCGCGCACCACCGCCTGGCCGGCGCCGTGCCGCACCAGCGGGGCGTCGGACGAGACCCGGTGGCTGCTCATCGTCGCCAGGTAGCCCACGGCCTCGACCAGGTTGGTCTTGCCCTCGCCGTTGCGGCCGACGAACACCGTCGGCCCCGGGGCCAGCGGCAGGTCGACGGCGTCCCAGCTGCGGAAGGAACCGAGTTGCAGGTGGCGGACGTACACCTCGGCCCTTCGGCTCGCGGGGGTGGTCGGACGGGGGACGTGCGGGGGGGTCAGGCGGGGCGCTCGGCCTCGGCCTGCTGCACCGCGCGGACGGCGTGGCCGCCGAACTGGTTGCGCAGCGCCGCGACCGCCTTCATCGTCGGCGAGTCCTCCTGGCGGGAGGAGAAACGGGCGAACAGCGACGCCGCGATCGTCGGCATCGGGACGGCGTTCTCGATCGCCTGCTCCACCGTCCAGCGGCCCTCGCCGGAGTCCTCGGCGTAGCCGCGCACCCGCTCGAGCGAGGGGTCCTCCTCCAGGGCGCGCACCAGGAGGTCCAGCAGCCAGGAGCGGATGACGGTGCCCTGCGTCCAGGACTTGATGACGCCGGGCACGTCCTCGATGAGGTCGACGGCCTCGAGCAGCTCGTAGCCCTCGCCGTAGGCCTGCATCAGCGCGTACTCGATGCCGTTGTGGACCATCTTGCTGAAGTGGCCCGCACCGACCGGGCCGGCGTGCACGAAGCCGGCGTCGCCGGGCACCTCCTGACCGGACTCGTCGGTGGGCGCCGGCGGCTTGAGCGCGTCGAAGACCGGCTGGACCTTGGCGACGTCCTCGGCGGTGCCGCCGACCATCAGGGCGTAGCCGTTCTCCAGGCCCCACACGCCGCCGGAGACGCCGGCGTCGACGTAGCCGATGCCCTTGTCGCGGCACAGCACGTCGTGCACCTGGTCGTCGGTGTACTTGGAGTTGCCACCGTCGACGATGACGTCACCCGGCTCGAGCAGCTCGGCGAGCTCCTTGACGGTGGCCCGGGTGGGCTCCCCCGAGGGCACCATCACCCAGACCACGCGCGGGGCGGACAGCGCCTCCACCAGCGCCGGCAGGCTGTCGACGTCCCGCTTGCCCGGCGCGTGGTCGTACCCGACGACCTCGTGGCCGGCGCGGCGGATCCGCTCGGCCATGTTGCCACCCATCTTGCCCAGCCCGATCAGCCCCAGCTGCACGTCTGCTCCCTCGGTGACATGGCTCCGTGGCCTCGGTTGGAAGGCCCCGTCGCAGGGTCCCACGCCGAGCGGAGCGAGGCATGGGGGGCGACGGGGTCCTCCATCAGCCCGGCAGGCGCACCGGCATGATCAGGTACCGGTAGCTGCCCGGCCGCGGCGCGGGGGCGTCGTCGCCTTCGGCGGGCTCCTCGACGCCGGACAGGACGGCGGGCTTGAGCGGGCTGGTGAAGTCCATCCGCGCCCGCGGGGTGTGGACGGCGGCCAGCCCGTCGAGCAGGAACGTCGGGTTGAAGCCGATGGTCAGCGGCTCGCCGTCGAACTCGACGTCGCAGCGCTCCTCGGCCTGGCCCTCGTCGTCGGTGCCGCCGGCCCGCAGCGTGACCTGGCCCGGGGTGAACTCGCAGCGCAGCGGGGTGCCGCGCTCGGCGACCAGGGCCACGCGCTTGGCGGCGTCGGTGAACAGGCCGACCGGCAGCGTGGCGCTCGAGGCGGACTCGCTGGGCATGATCGCCCGGTACTTGACGAACTCGGCGTCGAGCAGCCGGGTCGTGGTCTGCCGGTCCTTGCCCGACAGGCCCAGGATCCCCTCGCCGGAGCTCCCCGAGGAGAGCGAGACGGTGATCTCCGGTCCGCTGGTCAGCGTCTTCGCGGCGTCGGCGAGCGTGCGGGCCGGCACGAGGACGGCGGCGGAGAGACCCGGGGTGTCCGGGCGCCAGGCGAACTCGCGGACCGCGAGCCGGTAGCGGTCGGTGGCCGCGAGGGTGATCTGGTCGCCCTCGATCTCCAGCCGGACGCCGGTGAGCATGGGCAGCGTGTCGTCCCGCCCGGCGGCCACGGCCACCTGGCCCACGGCCTCGGCGAAGACGTCGCTGTCGACGGTGCCGGCCGACGAGGGCATGGACGGCAGCGACGGGTAGTCCTCGACCGGCAGGGTCGGCAGGCTGAACCGGGCGTTGCCGCAGGTGATGGCCAGGCGCGGGCCGTCGGCGGTCACGTCCACCGGGTGCGGCGGCAGCGCGCGGGTGATCTCGGCGAGCAGCCGGCCGGGCACCAGGACCCGGCCGCTCTCGGTGGACTGGACGTCGGCCTCGGCGCGCGCGGACACCTCGTAGTCGAAGCCGGACACCGACAGCTGGTTGCCGTCGACCTCCAGCAGGATGCCGGCGAGGACGGGCACCGAGGGGCGCGGCGGCAGGCTGCGCGCCGTCCACGCGACGGTGTCGGCGAGCACCTCTCGTGCCACCCGGAACTTCATCTGTCCATCCACCCGATCTCTTCTGCGTCCACGGTGCGCCGGGCGGGGAGGGCAGGCCTCCGCGCCGGTGCGCTGCTCATGGTGCCTGCTGGGGTGCCCCGGGGGGAAACCCTGTCCCTCGATGAGTGCCCGTGCAGCTCTGCTCGTTCCTGCTGAGAGCTCCGCGGGGCCTGCCCGAGCGGAGCGTCCCCACCCTGAATGTGGTTCGAGAAATCCTGGTTGAAATACCTCATCCTCGTCATCACAGGTGTGGAAGCTGGGGATCCGACCCGTTTGCGCAGGTCACGGCCCGGATGGCCCTGTTGGCCCGATGTGGGCGGTGACCGTGCAGCTGTTGTCGACACGTGGACAAGACGACGCCCGTGCACAGCGACCGCTCCCCGTCCACCTGCACTCCCCTGGTTGCCCCCTGTCCGTCCCCATCCCCTGTGCATCGCGGTCGATGACGCCTCCCGAGGGGCCGGCGAGCGCCTGCGACCGGGTCCGGTGCCGCTCTCGTGCTCGCGCGGCCCGCTGCGCCCGGCTGAGGGGATACGTGCAGGTCAGCGACGTGCCAGCAGGTGCGGGTGGGTCGCCGTCCGTTCCGGGCCGGCGTGGTCCGGTCGACATGGCGGACCGGCATCGGGACGGATCTCCCCAGCCTGTGCACATGTCTGGGGACAACTTCTCGACGTGTCGACGCGATCGCCGGTGACCGACCGCCGTCCGTCGCTCCGTACCTGGGATTTCTCCGTCCACCGGGATCCGCACAACTGTGGACAGCGACTTGTCGACCCCGAGCGACGAGGGGGCCCGGAGGGTCCCCGAGGAGCGAAGGACCGCGCGGCAGAGAACCCGACCCCACGACGCAACTCGCGGTCCGGAACGCACGCCGCCCCGCGAGGCGGCCTCGCCGAGGCGGGCCCGGAGGGTCCCCGAGGAACCGCAGAGCAGGGCTCATCGGCACAGGGGAACGGCACGTGGCCGCGGTGCGGTCCGGAGGACCGCGATCGTCAGGGCCGCGGTGCGGTCCGGAGGACCGCAGACATCACTGCCGGGCGCGGCTCTTGATCCGCGCGGTCAGCTCGGTGACCTGGGTGTAGGTGGCCCGCCGCTCGCTCATCAGGTTGGTGATCTTCTTGACGGCGTGCATGACGGTGGTGTGGTCCTTGCCGCCGAAGGAGGCACCGATGCGCGGGAGGGAGAGCTCGGTCAGCTCGCGGCACAGGTACATGGCGATCTGACGGGCGTTGACCAGCGTGCGGCTGCGGTTGGAGCCCTGCAGCTCCTCCATCGTCACGGAGAAGTACTCGGCGGTGGCGGCCATGATGATCGCCGCGGTGATCTGCGGGCCCTGCTCGTCGCTGATCAGGTCCTTGAGGACGAGCTCGGCCAGGGGCAGGTCGACCTGCTGCTTGTTGAGAGAGGCGAACGCGGTGACGCGGATGAGGGCGCCCTCGAGTTCGCGGATGTTGGTCTGCACCTTGCTGGCGATGAACTCGAGCACGGCGTCGGGCACCTGGAGCCGCTCGCCCCACGCCTTCTTGCGCAGGATGGCGATGCGGGTCTCGAGGTCGGGCGCCTGGACGTCGGTGATCAGGCCCCACTCGAACCGGGTGCGCAGCCGGTCCTCCAGCGTCGTCAGCTTCTTCGGCGCGCGGTCGGAGGTGATGACGATCTGCTTGCTGGCGTTGTGCAGCGTGTTGAAGGTGTGGAAGAACTCCTCCTGCGTGCGCTCGGCGCGCTCGAGGAACTGGATGTCGTCGATCAGCAGGAAGTCGATGTCCCGGTAGCGCCGGCGGAAGTCCTCGGCCCGGCCGGAGTGCACCAGGTTGATGAACTCGTTGGTGAACTCCTCGGTGCTGACGTACCGCACCTTGACGTTGGGGAACATCCGCGCGGCGTAGTGGCCGATCGCGTGCAGCAGGTGGGTCTTGCCCAGCCCGGACTCCCCGTAGATGAACAGCGGGTTGTAGGCGCGGGCGGGGGCCTCGGCGACGGCGACCGCCGCGGCGTGGGCGAAGCGGTTGCTGTTGCCGATGACGAAGCTGTCGAAGACGTACTTGGGGTTCATGCCCGGGTCCAGGCCGGCGGGCCGGCTGGTCTCCGGGCGCCGGCCGCGGCCGGATGCCGAGCGACCGCCGCGCTGGTCGCCGTCGGCGGAGGCGAACGGGAGGACGTCGGCGGACTCGCCACCCCGGTCGTGGGTGCTCGAGCCGGGGTCGGTCGGCCCCCAGGGGGTGGTGCTCCAGTCCTCGGGTGCGCCGCGGTCGACCGGCGGGCGGCCCCCGTCGAGCGGGCGCAGCTCGCGCACCTCGGGGGCCCGGCCGGCGGTCTCCTCGGAGGAGTCGCGGTCCCAGGGGGCGGTGCCGACGACGTCGGTGCGGACGCCGAACGCGCTTCGCCCGTCGTCGGCGCGGTCGCGGGTGGCCTGGTCCTCGGCGGCGCGACGGGCCTCGAGCTCGGCGGCGGACCACGGACGGCGGGTCGGCTCGGGGTCGTCCTGCTCGTCGGCCTGCGGCGGCGCGTCCTCGAGCTGGATGGCGACGCGGATGTCGCGGCCGAACTGCTCGGACAGCGCCTCGGCGAGCACCCGGCGCATGCGCGACTCGAGCACGGTCTGGGTGAACTCGTTCGGTGCGGCGAGCACCGCGGTGTCCTCGACCAGCCCCAGCGGGCGGGTGAGGTTCAGCATGGCGTTCTGCTGCGGGGAGAGGCTGGTGGCCAGCCGCTCCCGGATCTGGTCCCAGACCGTCGCCAGGTCCAGCGTGGCGTCCGCCATGCCGTCGTCCTCCCCATGGTGTCGACCCCGGTGGCCCGAGCCCCTCGCTGCCACTCCCGTCAGCGTGCCGCCTGCCGGGTGTGGATGGTGCGTTCCCCGGCGGGCAGTGCGGACGCTCGTGTTCCACACGAGTGTCCACAGGCTGTGCACGAGCGGGGGCACCGGCTCCGGGGCCGGTGAGGGCCCCGGCAACCGACCAGCGTTTCCGCTGGTCAACGCCCCGTCGTCGGAGCTACGGGCGCAGAGGGGGCTGGGATGACCTTCGGGTCGGCCCGCGCGCCGTGACCCTGTCGTCCGGTGCGGGGCGACGGCGACGCTAACAGCCCCGTCCACAGCCCGGCAACGACGCGGTCGCCGCTCCGGGCGCGTCGCGACGGCGCGTCGTTCCCCCGCCGGGGCATCATGGGCGGTCCGGATCGCTCCCGGCCACCGTCGGGCGGGATTCCTCGGTTATGCTGTCCGGAGTCCGTGACGGCTCCTGCTGCCATGCCCGCCCTCGCGCGCGGCTGGTGGGCGGTGGGCCCGTTCCGGAAGACCAGCTTCCGGGGTCCGGAGCGGTGCGGCTCTCGCCGTCCCGCCCGCCCCCTGCGCGTCCGCCCACCGGTGGCGCGCACCGCCGAACGTGATTGTGGGAGTACCTCGTGAGCAAGCGCACCTTCCAGCCGAACAACCGTCGCCGGTCCAAGACCCACGGCTTCCGGCTGCGGATGCGCACCCGCGCCGGCCGGGCGATCCTCGCCGGCCGCCGGCGCAAGGGTCGCGAGAAGCTCTCCGCCTGACGTGCTGCCCGCGCAGGCACGCCTGCGCCGGCGCCCGGAGTTCACCGCGGTCGTCCGGTCCGGTCGACGTGCCGGGCGGCCGACCATGGTGCTCCACCTCCTCCCCGAGCGGCCCACCGCGGCCGCTCCCCCGTCGCCGTCCCGACCCGTGCACCCCGCCGGTGCACGGGCCGGTTTCGTCGTGGGCAAGTCGGTGGGCAACTCCGTGGTGCGCCACCGCGTGACCCGCCAGCTGCGGGCCGTCGTCCGCGCCGAGCTCGACCGGCTGCCCGCCTCGGCCGACCTCGTCGTCCGGGCCCGCCCGGAGGCCGCGACCGCCGGCTCCGCGGTGCTGCAGCGCGACCTCCGCAGCGGACTGGACCGGCTCCTCGGCCGCCGGGACGGCCGGTGAGCGGCCGCGCGCCGGTGCGCCGCGCCCTGCTGGCCGCGATCGGCTTCTACTCGCGGGCGATCAGCCCCGCCCTGCCGCCGCGCTGCCGCTTCTACCCGACGTGCAGCGCATACGCCGCCGAGGCGGTCGAGCGCCACGGCGCCGCCCGCGGGAGCTGGCTGGCGCTGCGCCGGGTCCTCAAGTGCGCCCCCTGGCATCCCGGCGGCGTGGACCCGGTGCCGACCGCCCCCGGAACCAGCGAGCCCGCCCGGGCGTCGAGCACTGCGGTGCCCGCGTCGGCGGGAGCCGCCCCCGACCGTGCCACCCCGCCGGCCCTGTGCCGGGCGAACGAGGAGATCTCCGTTGCTTGACTGGCTGTACACCGCCATCTCCTGGGTGATGGCCCGGTGGCACGACCTGCTCTCCACCTTCCTGGACCCCGCGGGCGGCCTCACCTGGGCGCTGTCGATCATGCTGCTGGTCGTCACCGTCCGGCTGCTGCTGTTCCCGCTGTTCGTCAAGCAGGTGAAGTCGCAGCGGGCGATGCAGGAGCTGCAGCCGGAGATCGCGAAGCTGCGCAAGCAGTACGGCAGTGACCGCCAGGGCATGAGCCAGGCGATCATGGCGCTGCAGAAGGAGCGCGGGGTCAACCCGCTGGCCGGCTGCCTGCCGATCCTGCCGCAGATCCCGATCTTCATCGCGCTCTTCCACGTGCTGCGCCGGCTCGCGCCGGGCGCCGACGGCCTCTACAGCTGGTCGGACGAGCTCACCGACCAGGCGGCCAGCGCCGACCTGTTCGGGGCGCCGATCTCCGCGTCGTTCAACATGGACGGCGCCAAGGAGGCGGCCATCCTGGCGCTGCCCGGGGTCACCTACGGCAGCATCCGCACCGTCGCCCTGATCCTCATCCCGATCATGTGCATCACGACCTTCTTCACGCAGAAGCAGATCATGAAGCGCTCCGGCCCGGTCGAGGGCCAGGCCGCCACCGTGCAGAAGCTGCTGCTCTACGGCATGCCGCTGAGCCTCTTCGTCACCGGCTTCTTCTTCCCCATCGGCGTGCTCATCTACTGGGTCGTCAACAACTCCTGGACCTTCGGCCAGCAGTTCTTCATCCTGCGCAAGATGCCGCCGCCCGGATCCCCCGCCGCGAAGGCCAAGGCCGCCGCCGACAAGCCCGCCATCGACCCGAAGGCCCTCGCCCCGAAGCCGGGCGCCAAGCCGGTCCGCCCGAAGCAGGGCCGGCCCGCGACGATCGCCCCGGAGAGCACGGTCGACACCGGCGCCGCTGACGGCGACGGCGTCCCCGGCGCGAACGGCGCGACCGCGTCGGGTGCCGCCGACGGCCGCCCGGCCGGAGCGGCGGGCAACGGCCCGCGCGGCGGCGCCGGCCGCGCCGGCCAGGGCCCCGCGAACCGGGGCAAGCGCAAGCGCCGCTGACGGCGCACCCCGGACCGACGGTCCGGACACCGACCACCGGGCCCGCCCCGGATGCCCGAACCCACAGTGGAGGAACCTCCGTGAGTGCCCCGCAGCAGCCCACCACCGACAGCGCCCCCGCGCTCCCAGACGCGGACGCGGCCAGCGACGACGCGCTCGTCGGGCCCGTCGACGTCGAGACCGGCGGGGCGGGTGAGGCCCCCGGGTCCACCGCGCCGCGTGGGGAGGCCCTGCTCGTCCAGGAGGGCGACGTCGCCGGCGACTACCTCGAGCGGCTGCTCGACATCCTCGACGTGGACGGCGACATCGACCTCGACGTGGAGGGCGACCGCGCCTCGGTGGCGATCGTCGGCGGCCGGCTGAACGACCTGATCGGCCCGGACGGCGCCACCCTGGAGGCGCTCCAGGAGCTCACCCGGCTGGCCGTCGCCCAGTCGACCGGCGTCCGCAGCCGGCTGATGCTGGACGTCGGCGGGTTCCGCGCCAAGCGGCGCACCGACCTCACCGCTCTGGCGGGCGAGACGGCCCGCCGGGTCGCCACCAGCGGCCAGCCGGAGCGGCTGAGCCCGATGAACCCGTTCGAGCGCAAGGTCGTCCACGACGTCATCGCCGGGGTCGCCGGCGTGCACAGCGAGTCGGAGGGCGAGGAGCCCAACCGCCGCGTCGTGGTCCTGCCGGACGCGTGAGCGACCCCGCCGTCGGCACACCCGCTCCCCCACCCCCGCCCGGGGTGGCCGGGGAGGTCTTCGGGGACGCCCTGCCGGGGGCCCGTGCCTTCGTCGCGAAGCTCGCCTCCGACGGGGTCACCCGGGGCCTGATCGGGCCCCGGGAGGTGCCGCGGCTGTGGGAGCGGCACGTCCTGAACAGCGCGGCGGTCGCCGAGGCCGTCGCCGAGGGCGCCCGCGTCGTCGACGTGGGCAGCGGAGCCGGCCTGCCGGGCATCCCGCTCGGCCTGGCCCGCCCCGACGTGACGCTCACCCTGGTCGAGCCGATGGCGCGTCGGGTGGAGTTCCTGCAGGAGGCCGTCGCCGAGCTCGCCGAGCACCAGCGCTCACCCTGGCGGGTGCTCCGCGGCCGCGCGGAGGAGCGCTCGATCGCCCAGGCCGTGGGGCCGGTCGACGTCGTCACCGCCCGGGCGGTCGCCCCACTCCCCCGCCTCGTGGGGTGGTGCCGTGGACTGCTGCGCCCGGGCACACAGCTGGTCGCCCTCGTCGGCGCCCGGGCGCTCGAGGAGCTGCCCTCGCTCGTCCCCGAACTCGAAGCGGCGGGCATGCGCGACATCCACCCGCGGGCGGTCGGTGCGTCCCTGGGGTCGGCTGCCACTACCGTGGTGGTCATGACGCGTGGGGCGCGGTGACCGTCTCTCCCCCGAGAGGTCGGAGAGCGTTGCCACCGTCGTCCTGTTCCACGTGGAACAGGTGCAGTAACCCGACCCGTTCCACGTGAAACGCCACCAGGAAGGACTGCGATGACCGACCCGGGCGAGCGGCTGCGGAGCAGTCTCGCCGCAGACCAGTCCTCCTCCGGTTCCGCGACGGACTTCGACAGCCCCATCGCCATGGAGGCGCTCCGGGCGACGCGCGTCCTGCACGCCGCCGACCAGGACCCGTTCCCGGCGCCGTCGCGGATCCGCGTCATCACGATCGCCAACCAGAAGGGCGGCGTCGGCAAGACCACCTCGACGGTGAACCTGGGCGTCGCGCTCGCGCTGTACGGGCTGCGGACGCTGGTCATCGACCTGGACCCGCAGGGCAACGCGAGCACCGCCCTCGGCGTGGACCACACCGTCGGGACGCCGTCGATCTACGACGCCCTGGTCGGCGACAGCACGCTCACCGAGGTCGTGCACCCGACGACGGCCAGCCCGCACCTGCTCTGCGTGCCGGCCACGATCGACCTCGCGGGTGCCGAGATCGAACTCGTCTCCGTCGTCGCGCGCGAGCACCGGCTGAGGCGGGCGATCGAGGGCTACATCGCCGCGCTCCCCCCGGAGAAGCGCCCGCACTACGTCCTGATCGACTGCCCGCCGTCCCTGGGGCTGCTCACGCTGAACGCGCTCGTGGCCGGCGACGAGGTGCTCATCCCGATCCAGTGCGAGTACTACGCGCTCGAGGGCCTGGGCCAGCTGCTCAACAACATCGACCTGGTCCGGCAGCACCTGAACCCGGGCATCTCCGTGCGCACCATCCTGCTGACCATGTACGACGGGCGGACCAAGCTCGCCGATCAGGTGGCCGACGAGGTGCGCAACCACTTCGGCGACGTCGTGCTGGACGCCGTCATCCCGCGGAACGTGCGGGTGTCCGAGGCGCCGGGCTACGGGCAGTCCGTGCTGACCTACGACCCGGGCTCGCGCGGCTCGACGAGCTACGTCGAGGCGGCCCGCGAGCTGGCGCACCGCGGGTTGGACCTCCCCCCGGTTGACCGCTCGGGCACCCCCGCCGCGGCGACGGCGTTCGCCGTCGCCGATGCCCCCGCAGCAGGCACGCAGGACGGCCAGTGAGTGCGAACGTGAGCGAGGAGCAGCGATGAGCAAGCGCGGTGGACTGGGTCGCGGGCTGGCCGCCCTCATCCCGACGGGCCCGCCGCCGTCGGCGCCGGTCCCGGCGGTCGAGCCGCAGCCCACGGCGGCTCCCGCCGGCGAGCAGGGTGAGGCCGGCGAGGGGCACCCCGCCGAGCAGCGGCCCAGCTCGCCCGTCAGCCTCGTGCCGCCGCCGGCCGAGCCGGCTCCTGCCGCGACGCCCGCGCCCGCAGCTGTCGACGACGGGGCGCTCGGCGTCCCCGGCGCGCAGCTGCGCGAGGTCGCGGTGGAGGACGTCGTCCCCAACCCGAAGCAGCCGCGGCAGGTCTTCGACGACGAGGCGCTGGAGGAGCTCAGCCACAGCGTCAAGGAGTTCGGGCTGCTCCAGCCGATCGTCGTCCGCGAGAACCCCGCGACCGACGGTGCCGGTGTCACCTACGAGCTCATCATGGGCGAGCGCCGGCTCCGCGCCGCCCGCGCCGCCGGCCTGGAGAGCGTGCCGGCGATCGTCCGGGACACCACCGACGACGCCATGCTGCGGGACGCGCTGCTGGAGAACATCCACCGCGTCCAGCTCAACCCGCTCGAGGAGGCGGCCGCCTACCAGCAGCTGCTGGAGGAGTTCGGCGCCACCCACGAGGAGCTGGCCAGCAAGATCGGGCGCAGCCGCTCGCAGGTCACCAACACCATCCGGCTCATGAAGCTGCCGGTGAAGGTGCAGACCCGGGTCGCCGCCGGCGTCATCTCCGCCGGCCACGCCCGGGCGCTGCTCGGCCTGCCGGACGCCGACGCGCAGGACGCCCTCGCCACCCGCATCGTCGCCGAGGGCATGTCGGTGCGGGCCACCGAGGAGGCCGTCGCGATGGCCGCCGCGGAACGGCCCACCGCCAAGCGCCGGGCCCGCAACATCTCCGCCCCCGGGGTGGAGGAGCTGGGCTCGCGGCTCTCCGACCGGTTCGAGACGAAGGTCAAGATCCAGATCGGCCGGTCCAAGGGGAAGATCGTCGTCGAGTTCGGCTCGGTCGACGACCTCCAGCGGATCATCGGCGTGATGGCCACCGGAGATCACCGGGCGCCGTACGGAGCCCTGACCAGGCCTGTCATGGAGAACGCCCCCATAACGTCACAGACGTTATGGGGGCGTTGTCGTCGAGCGGGTGATCAGCGGGCGCGGCCCGCCCGCGCCGAGAGCAGCCGGGCGATGACGTCGCCGAGCTCGTAGCCGGCCGCCTCGACGGCCATCGGGAACATCGACGTCTCGGTCAGCCCCGGGGAGACGTTCACCTCGAGGAAGTGCACCTCGCCGTCCGGGGTGATGATCGCGTCGGTGCGGGACAGGTCGGCGAGCCCGAGGACCTCGTGCACCCGGACCGCCACCTCCGCGGCGCGCGCGGCGACGTCGTCGTCGAGTCGGGCGGGCGCGTGGTACTCGGTGAGGCCGGGGGTGTAGCGGGCGGTGTAGTCGAAGACGCCGGACTCCGGCTCGATCTCCACCGCGGGCAGCGCCTGCGGGCCGTCGCCGAGGTCGATGACGGCCAGCGCCACCTCCACGCCCTCGACGTAGCGCTCCACCATGACGGTGTCGCCGTAGGCGAAGCAGCTCACCATGGCCGCGGGCAGGTCCTCGACCCGGTTGATCCGCTGCACACCGAGCGCCGAGCCACCCGAGGCGGGCTTGACCATGAGCGGCAGGCCCAGGCGGGCGACCATCAGGTCGAGCACGGTGCCCGCGCCCAGCTCGCGGAAGGTGCTGTGCGGCAGCGCCACCCAGTCCGGGGTCGTGAGCCCGGCGGAACGGACGACGGACTTCGCGGCCGGCTTGTCCCACGCCAGCCGGCAGGCGGCGGCCGGCGAGCCGACGTAGGGCACCCCCGCGAGGTCGAGCACCGCGCGCAGGGCGCCGTCCTCACCGGTCGCGCCGTGCAGCGCGATGAACACCGCGTCCGCGGGCGCGGCGGCGAGACCCGGCAGCAGCTCGGCGTCGGCGTCCCGCAGCTCGGCGTCCAGACCGGCGCGGGTGAGCTCCTCGACCACCTGGGTGCCCGAGGAGAGCGACATCCTCGCGCTCGAAGGTCAGCCCACCGGCCAGGACGACGGCGCGCAACGGGTGCGCCTCCTCGGCCGGAGCGGGCGCCGGGGCGGGTGCGGACTCGGTCATCGGCCGTCCTCGTAGGCGTTGCTGTTGGCGGGCCCGACGATCGTGCCCGAGCCGGTGAACGGGGCGTCACCCGCCGGCCGGACCGCCCGGAACGAGCCGGTGTCCACGGCGTCGAAGGTGCTGTGCAGGTCGAGCTCGGCCTCGATGACGCGGGCCAGCCGGCGCACGCCCTCGCGGATCTGGTCGGGCTCGGGGTAGCAGTAGGAGAGCCGCATGAACTCCTGGCCGCTGCCGTCGGCGTAGAAGCCGATGCCCGGCACGTAGGCGACCAGCGCGTTCACCGCGCGCGGCTGCATGAGCTTGGCGTCCAGGCCGCGGGGCAGCTTCAGCCACACGTAGAAGCCGCCGTCGGGCCTGGTCCAGGTGGTGCCGGCCGGCATGAGCGCCTCGAGGGAATCCAGGCAGGCGTCCCGCCGCTCGCGGTACAGCTCGGTGAACAGCTTGATCTGCTCGCGCCACGGCTGGGTGTCCAGGTAGCGCGCGACCGCGTACTGGGTCAGCGACGGCGGGCAGAGCACCTGCGCCTCGGTGGCCAGGACCAGCTTCTCGCGGACGGCGAGCGGCGCCAGCACCCAGCCGACCCGCAGGCCCGGGGAGAAGGTCTTGGAGAACGACCCCAGGTAGATGACCCGCTCGGCGTTGCGGGCGCGCAGCGCGCGCATCGGCTCGTGCTCGAAGCCGAGCAGGCCGTAGGGGTTGTCCTCGATGATCAGCAGGTCGTACTTCTCGGCCAGCGCGACGATCGCCTCGCGGCGCGGCTCGGTCAGCGTGACGCCGGCCGGGTTGTGGAAGTTCGGCACCGTGTAGAGGAACTTGACCCGGTCGCCGCGGGCGCGGCAGTCGATCAGCGCCTCCTCCAGCGCCTCGGGGATCAGCCCGTCGTCGTCCATCGCGACGTGCCGGACGGTCGCCTGCGCGGACTGGAACACCCCGAGCGCCCCGACGTAGGACGGCGCCTCGGCGAGGATGACGTCACCGGGGTCGACGAAGACGCGGGTGACGAGGTCCAGACCCTGCTGCGAGCCGACGGTGACGACGACCTCGCTGGCCGACGCGTCGTGGATGCCCTCCAGGGCCATGACGTCGCAGATCCGCTCGCGCAGCCGCGGATCGCCCTGCCCCGAGCCGTACTGCAGCGTCTGGGCGCCCATGCCGGAGACCAGGTCGCCGATCATCGAGCCGACGGCGTCGAGCGGGAGGGCGGTGACCGCGGGCATGCCGCCGGCCAGGGACACCACCTCGGGCCGGCTGACCACGGAGAACAGCGCCCGGATCTCCGAGCTCTTCATCCCGTGGGTGCGTGCTGCGTAGCGGTCGGCCAGCGGGTCCAGCCGCGGATGCCGCGGTGAGGGGTGGGCGGCACCGCGGTGCGCGCCCTGCTGTCCGGAACCGGCCGACGAGCCGGGCGGGAGAGTGGCCACCCCCGGAGTCTAGGCCCGCCCTCCACCGAGTTCCGGGAGGCGATGAGACCGACCCGTCACAGTGACATCGTCGTCCTCCGGACGACACCGCGGCCACGTGCCGTCCCCCTGCGGCGGCGAGCGCGTCGGTCATCCCTGCGCGGGACCCTCCGGGCCCCACTCGGGCTGCGCACTGCCGACTGCGCCCGCCGTCGTCGTCCTCCCTCAGCTCCGAGCGTCCTCCCTCACCGCGCACCACGAGGGAGGACGCTCGACGATCAGGTGACCTGATCGTGGCGGGGGTCAGAGGTCGCCGGGGAGGGCGAAGGTGCCCGTGGGAGGGTCGGCCTCGGCGGGCAGGAAGAGCCGCTGGACGGCGGCGAGCACGCCCTGGGCGATCGAGCCGCGCAGGCGGGCGTCGAGCAGCAGCAGCCGGTCCACCGGGTGGGAGAGGTAGCCGACGTCGAGGCGGACGGCCGGCATCCGGCTCATCCGGAGCAGGTCCCAGGTCTTGGCGTGCGAGTCCAGGTCGAGCAGGCCGGTGCGGGCGACCACCTCGCGGCGGGCGAGGTTGGCGAACTGCTCGCCGACGGTGGACGACGCCCCGGAGCCGGTGCCGTAGTAGAAGCTGGCGACCCCGCGGGCGTGCTCGGACTCGTGCGCGTCCACGTGCAGGGAGAGGAAGAGGTCGGCCCGCGCGTCGTTGGCGAAGGCGGTGCGCTCGGTGGCCGTCGGGTTCTGGTGCCGGCCGCGGGTCAGGTAGACCGTGGCGCCGGCGGCCGCCAGCCGGCCCTCGATCCGCGAGGCGAGGTCGAAGACGAGGTCGGCCTCGGTCGTCTCGCCGTGCGTGTGGCCGGGGTCCTCGCCGCCGTGGCCGGGGTCGATGACGATCCGGCGGCGGATGAGGTGCGGCCCGCTGTCGACGAACGACGCGCTCTGCCGCAGCAGCTGGGGGCGGCCACCGGTGACCTTGCGGCCGAGCTGGCGCAGCGCGCGCAGGTGTGGCCGGGCCGCAGGTGCCGTCGGAGGTCAGGCCGTAGTCGCGCTGGAAGGCCCGCAGCCCGGTCTCGGTGTCGACGCCGAAGACGCCGTCCACCGGGCCCGCGTCGTAGCCGAGCTCGTGCAGCCGCTCCTGCAGGTTGATGACGTCGTCACCGCGGACGGCGCGCTCGGGGTCGTAGCGCAGCAGCCGGTCACCGAGGGACCAGCGGGCCTCGTTGAGTGCGCGGTAGGTCTCCTCGCCCACCCGGCCGTCCACCGACAGCCCGCGGTTCTGCTGGAAGTGCCGGACGGCGAGCTCGGTCGCGGCGTCGTAGACGGCGGCGTCGAGCGCGACGTCGGGGAGGGTGGCCGTGGCCTGCGGTGGGTGGGGCGCGGCGCTGCCGTCGCCGTCGGGCAGCAGCCCCAGGCTGCGCAGCGCCGTCTGCACGTCGGCCACCGCGGCTCCACGATCGCCGAGCCTCAGGATCTGCATACCGGTGTTGGCTCCCATCGTGCCCACGATTGTCGTCCCCGGCCCCCGTCCCGGCCCAGCGGGGGTACCCCGGAACGGCCACGGGTCCACCTGCCCGGGTGGGCGGGTGGACCCGTTGGGTTCCGCGGAGTCGTTCCCCTGCGCCGCAGGGGTCCGGCTCAGATGTAGTCGGCGAGGTCGCTGAGGATCGCGCCCTTGGGCTTGGCGCCGATGATGCTCTTCACCGGCTTGCCGCCCTGGAACACCGTCATCGTCGGGATCGACATGACCTGGTAGTCGCGCGCGATCTGCGGGTTCTCGTCGATGTTGAGCTTGGCGATCGTCAGCTTGTCGCCGTGCTCGGCGGCGATCTCCTCCAGCACGGGGGCGACCATCTTGCAGGGGCCGCACCACTCCGCCCAGAAGTCGACCAGGACGGGCTTGTCGCTGCCCAGCACGTCGCTGGCGAAGCTGGTGTCGGTGACCGTCACGGTGTTGCCTGCCATCGGTCGTTCTCCCTCTCGGTCGCTTGCTCGAAGTCCTGCGGGAAGAACCCGCGGGACGGTGGTTCTATGCCCGGTCGGCCGGGCGCTCAGCGCTCGTCGAAGGTGTCGGCGAGCCAGCGCTCGGCGTCGATCGCTGCGGCGGCACCGGTGCCGGCCGAGGTGATCGCCTGTCGGTAGATACGGTCGACGACGTCGCCGCAGGCGAAGACGCCGTCGATGTTGGTGCGGGTGGTCGGGTGCTCGACCTGGATGTAGCCCTCGTCGTCGAGCTTGAGCTGCCCGACGAACAGCTCGGTGCGCGGGTCGTGGCCGATGGCCACGAACAGGCCGCTCACCGGCAGGGTCTCGGTGGCGCCGGTGGTGGCGTCGGTGAGCTCGACCGAGGAGACGGTGCTGTCGCCGTGCACCTCGGTGACCTGCTTGCCCAGCGCCCAGCGGATCTTCTCGTTGTCCTGCGCGCGCTTCTGCATGATCTTGGAGGCGCGCAGCTCGTCCCGCCGGTGGACGACGGTGACGCTCTTGGCGAAGCGGGTGAGGAAGGTCGCCTCCTCCATCGCCGAGTCACCACCGCCGACGACGGCGATGTCCTGGTCGCGGAAGAAGAACCCGTCGCAGGTGGCGCAGGCGGAGACGCCGCGGCCCAGCAGGCGCTGCTCGTTCTCCAGGCCCAGGTACCGGTACTTGGAGCCGGTGGCCACGATGACCGCGTGCGCGCGGTGCACCTCGTCGCCCACCTTCACGATCTTCGGGGTGGCGGTGAGGTCGACCTCGGTGACGTCCCTCGGGACCAGCTCGGCGCCGAACTTCTCGGCCTGCGTGCGCATGTCGTCCATGAGCTGCGGGCCCTGGATCCCCGCGGGGAAACCGGGGAAGTTCTCGACCTCGGTGGTCGTCATCAGCGCGCCGCCGAACTGCGAGCCCTCGAACACCAGCGGGTGGAGGTTGGCGCGCGCGGCGTAGGTGGCGGCGGTGTAGCCCGCGGGGCCGGACCCGATGATGATCAGGTCGCGGATGCCGTCGTGCTCGGCCGGCGGGATGACGGGGTCGACGATCTCTTCCGTCGTCACGGCGGGACCGGGGGTGGGGGAGTCACTCACAGGCGGCACAACGACGATCGTAGGTGCGGCATTCCGGGCCGCACCCCGACGGGTCAGCCCGCTGCCTGGACGGTGACCTCGCCGATCTCGCCGGTGAACCCGTCGCCGCTCTCGACCAGCCCGGTGATCCACAGCAGCACGTACCGGGCCTGGACCGGCTCGTCGAACCGCAGGTCGCTGGACTCCTGGAGCGTGCCGGAGGCGACCTGCTCGTAGCCGTCGAGGTCGTCGGCCCGGGTGTCCGCGGTGCGGATCTCGACGGTCGCGCCGGGACGGGGGGTGGTGACGGTGACGCCGGCGAGCGGCTGCGAGGAGCCCAGGTCGTAGACGATGCCCATGCCGGACTTGAGGTTGCCGAAGGCCGCCGAGCCCCGGTAGGTCACGGTGGACCAGGTGGTGCCCGGGTCGCCGTCGTAGGTCAGCGGGACGTCGCCGTCGTTCTCCGGCTCGCCGTCGCCCTCGGGGTCGAAGACCTCCGCGCCCTGCACCGTGGCGGCGGGGCCGGCCGGAGCGGCGTCGTCGCTCCCGGAGGCGCCGGCGGTGGGCACGCTGATCGAGGGCGTCGAGCCCTCGTCGACCGAGCCCGCGACCGACAGCAGGCTCGTGCCGACCCACCAGGCGAGCCCGATGACGACCAGCAGGGCGAGCAGGGGCAGGCCGACGACGAGCAGGCGGCGCCGGCCGCGGCCCTCGTCGTCGTCCTCGTCGTCGTACCCGGAGCCGGTGGGCGGACCGGTGTAGAGGTCCTCGCCCAGCGGGGGGAGGGCGCGGTCGTCGGACCGGGTGCCCGCGTAGGCGCCGGCGACGGGCGGGACCGAGCGGGCGTCGACGGTGTCGCCGTGCACGGCCGCGGCGACGACGGTGTCGCCCGCGCCGGGCGGGCGGACCGGCGGGACGGTGCCGGGGGCCGAGGGCCCGACCGGGTCGGGACGCTGCTCCTCGGCCGGCCGCTGCCGGTCGCCCCACGGCTGCTCGGAGCGCACGCCGGCGCCGGGGCGGGTGCGCGGCCGGTCGGCGAGGATCGCGGCCATCGCGGCGACGCTGGACAGCGCCTGGCCGGGCTCGGTGGAGCGCGCCCGCCGGGCCAGCGCCACCAGGTCGGAGGGGCCGCGCAGGGGCCGGGGCTCGGCCTCGCCGGGCCGCAGGCCGGTCAGGCACACCTCGAGCAGCGCGCCGAGGGCGGCGACGTCGCCGTCGATGCTGCCGCTCGCGGCGGGTACGCCGCGCAGGCCGACCAGGCCGTTGGGCCGCAGCACCACGTTGTCCGGCGTCAGCCCGCCGACCGCCAGGCCGACGCGGTGCGCCTCGGCGACGCCGTCGGCCAGCCGGCGCAGGACGGTGCGGATCTCCCGCTCGGGCAGCGGGCCCTCGGCCAGCCGCTCGGCCAGCGGGACGCCGTCGATCCACTCGTTGACGACGTAGGCGGCGCCGCCGGGGGCCTGCGGATCGCCGCTGCCCTCCGAGGCGTCGTAGACCATCGCCAGCGCGGGGGTGGCCAGGCCGCCGGCGGTCAGCGCGCGGGTGATCCACGCGTGCGCGGCGGGGCCGGCGGGGGTGTGCACGCGGACGGCGACGTCGCGGTTCAGGATCCGGTCCTTGGCCCGCCAGGTCTGGATGACGCCGGTCTCGGTCTGCTCGTCGGGACCCACCTGGTCCAGCGGCCGGTAGCGATCCGGGAGGCCGGTGACCGTGGACGTCATCGACACTCCGACCCCCTGTCCTGCTGCGGCGGCCGGTGCGGCCCACCGGCATCGGCGCCGCCTCCCTGCGAGGACGTGCGGGTCATCCGCGTCCGATGCGGGCCCTGACGGCTGCCAGGGGTCCGCGGAGCTCCGGTACGCGGGCGACCACGAGACCTGCGAGAGCCGCGGCGCCGATGACCACGGTACCGACCGCCACCCGGCCGAGCGACCCTGCGGTGGACGATCCGAACAGGTCGTCGGTCACGATCAGGACAAGGAGGCCGAGCAGGGCCGCGGCCAACGACGCCGCGGCGACCCGGGCGACCTGGAGCAGGGTCGCGCGGGTGCGCAGCGCCCCGAGCCGCCGGCGCAGCGCGAGGTCCCCGAGGACCCAGCCGGCGAGGTAGGTGATGCTGGTCGCGAGCATCAGCCCGGCCACCACGTGCTCCGGCCCGACGACGGCCGGCACGAGCAGCAGCAGCGGCACCCGGACGGCGACCATGCCCAGCTGGATCAGCGTGGGCGTGCGGGCGTCCTTCATCGCGTAGAAGACGCGCAGCTGGAGCAGGGTGACCGCCATGGGCAGCAGCCCGAAGGCGCCCAGGGCCAGTGCGGTGCCGATCGCCTCGGCGTCGGCGACCGAGGTGTTGCCGCGGGCGAAGGCGACGACGCCGAGAGCCGGGCCGAGCACGGTGAGCAGGGCGGTCACCGGGAGCAGCCCGAGCGCGGAGAGCCGGGTGCCGAGGGAGAGGTCGGAGACGACGCCGGGAACGTCGTGCCGGGAGGCCGCCCGGCTCATGCGCGGCACGAGCGCGGTGAGCAGCGCGACGCCGATGATCCCGTAGGGCATCTGGAACAGCAGGCTGGCGTTGGCGAAGCCGTAGGAGCCCAGGCCGCCCTCCCGGCCGGCGGCGTTGGCCACCCGGGTGGCGACGACGACGCCCACCTGGCTGATCGCCACGTAGCCGATCACCCACAGGCCGAGCGAGCCGGCCTCCCTGAGCCCGGTGTCGCGCAGCCCCCAGCGGGGTCGCAGCGGGACGCCGGCCCGCGACAGGAGCGGCAGCAGCACCAGCGCCTGGACGGCGATGCCCAAGGTGGTGCCGATGCCCAGCAGCCACACCTGCCCGGAGGTGATGGTCACCGGCGTGAGCTCGCCGGGCCCGCTCGCCGCGATGAGCAGGCCCCCGGTGGCGATGACCACCAGGTTGTTGAGGACCGGCGCCCACGCGGGCGGGCCGAAGACCCCCCGGGAGTTGAGGGATCGCCTGCGCCAGGGCGCCCACGCCGTAGAAGACGATCTCCAGCAGCAGGATGCGGGCCAGCCAGTTGGCCAGGCTCACCTGGTCCGGGTCGTCGCTGATCCCGTAGAGCCGGGTCAGGAGCGGCGCAGCCAGCACCGCCAGCGCGGTGACGACGACGAGCCCGGCGGTGGCGATGGTGGCCAGCCGCTGGGCATAGCCGACGCCGCCGTCGCGGTCCCGCTCCTGGGCGTGCACCAGCAGCGGGACGACCACGGAGGTCAGCACCCCGCCGAGGAGCAGCTCGTAGACGATGTTCGGCAGCGTGTTGGCGGTGTTGTAGGCGTCGCCGACCAGCGCGATACCCAGGGCCGCGGTGAGCACCATCGTGCGGGCCAGGCCGGTGATGCGGGAGACCAGCGTGGCCACGGCCATGGTGCCCGCGGCGCGCAGGATGCCCCCGCTGGCGCCGGGCGCGCCCTCGCGCTGCTCGACGTCGTCGTCGGTCTCCTGCTCCGCGCGGGGCACCGGCGGCAGCACCGGCATCGGGAAGACCTGGGTCTCGTCCGCGGCCGGCACCCAGCGGTGCCGCAGCGGCGGCAGCGGGGGGACCGGCGTCCCCTCGGCGCGCGGGCGCCGGCCCGGCTGCAGCGGCGGCTGGCCACGGCGCACCGGCGGGGGCACCGGCGGCAGTGCGTGCCGGCCGTCGTCGGGGACGGCGAAAGGGGCGCCCTCGGGCGGGGTGGCGCGGTAGGGCGCGGGCGGCAGCGGCCGCCCCACCGGCGGCCGGGCCCGGTCGGGCACCTGCTGCTCGTCGTCGGGAGGGGTGCTCACACGGGGCTCCGCGTCGGGATGCCGTCGGGGCCCAGCGGCGGCCCGCCGGCCTCGGCGCCGGCGGCGCGGGCCCGGCGGCGCAGCACGAACACCACCAGCCGGCGGAGGAACAGCAGCCCGAGCAGGGCGGCGGCCCCGATGGTGATGATCAGCGAGATCGGCCCGTAGGCGGTGCTGCGCACCTGGAGCTGCACGCGCTCGCCGAGCGGGGCGCCGCCGGGGGTGGTCAGCGTGGCCGTGACCGCGAAGCCGCCGGACTGGCCCACCGAGGTCGGCACCTGCAGCACCGCGCGCTCACCCGGCGCGAGCACCCGGACGCCGATGTCGCCGATGGACAGCGCCCGGTTGCCGCGGGCCCGCACCTCGGGCAGCACCCGCACGGCGAAGGGCAGGTCGTTGCGGACGGTGAGTACTAGGGGCGCGTCGCTGGAGGCCAGCGTGTACGTGCCGTCGGCCGGCGCCAGCAGGGTCACCTGGCCACGCATCCGCTGCATCGTGGCCGCCAGGTCGACGGCGGCGTCCCGGAAGCCGCCGGGGTCGGTCCGCCAGGCCACCGAGGTGCCGCGGGCGGTCGCGGCGTCGAACGCCTGCAGCGCGGTGCCGGCGTCGCCCTCGACGGCGCGCGCCAGGTCGTCCCGCGAGGCGGTGGCGTCGCGGACGGTCAGCAGCCCGGCCGGGTCGAGGCGGGGCGGCGTCGTCGCCCGGCTCGACCAGCTCGCCGTCCTCGGTGGGGGTGCCGGCGGTGAGCGACTCGAGGGTCGTGGCGCGCAGCCAGGGCAGCGTGGCGGTGTCGGCCATCATCGCGCCGGCGCTGTCGGGCCCGGCGTCGACGTCGCGCGGCGCGGCGACCAGCACGGTCTGCTCCGTCCCGGGCGGCGCCTGCGCGGTGAGGACGCCGAGCTCGGCGAGGTAGCGCTGCTCGGCCAGCCGCGGGCCGCCCTCGGCCACCTCGCCGAGGCCGACGACGTGCCCGAGCCGGGCGTCGGCGACCAGGCCGCCGACCGGGCCGGACGGGGAGCCGACGGTGACGGCGGCCGCGGCGGTGGGGTCGCCCAGGCCGATGGCGGAGTTCCCGGTGCTGACGGCGTCGGGGCCGAGCACCACCTGCTCGATCCCGCCCTCCTGGAGGCGGGCCAGCGTGCCTGGGAGCAGGGTGCCGCCCGGCGCCCAGGCGAGGTCGGTGCGCGGCTCGACGTCGAGCGCCTCGGCGAGGATGCGTGCCCCGGCCCCCTCGTCGGGGGCGGTGGGCCCGGCGGGGGCCTCGGACTCCGCCGCGGGTGCCGTCGGGGTGCCGGTCGGGGTCCCGTCCGCAGCGGCGGGCGGGTCCTGGGCGGTGCCCGCCCCGGTGCCGGGCAGGCTGCGGGTGACGACCTCGCCGAGGCCGGCCCGCTCGAGGGCGTCGGCGTCGACGTCGCCGTAGGGCAGGGCGACGACGGCGTGCACCGCGGCCACGGTGCGCAGCCGGGCCAGGAACTCCCTCGCGGCGTCGGTGCCGGCGCCCTGCCCGCCGGGGACCTCGTAGGGGCCGGCGGCCATGACCTCGAGCTCCTCGATCAGCGCCGGGTCGATCGCGAGGGTCACCGGCACGTCCGGGACGGGGGTGGCCGAGCCCGGCGGCGTCGGCGTGGGCAGCCGCTCGACGACGCTGAGCGCGCGGTCGAGCCGGCCCTCCGGGGAGACCGACTCGGCCAGGTCGTCGTCGGCGAACCGGCCCGACGCGGTCCGGTGCGTGCGCTCGGTGAGCGGCCACAGCCAGGCGACGGCGGTGCGCGCCACCGGCTGGAGCGGCTGCTGCACGACGAAGGTGGACAGCTCGCCGACGCGGCGGACGTCGCCGTCCACGCTGCCGTTGACGTTGAGCAGCACGGGGTAGACGCCGTCGCGGTCCAGGCGCAGCTCGGCGGAGTCGACGGTGTAGCTGAAGGAGACGGTCTCGCCGGCGGGGACGAGCTCCGGGCCGTCCTGGAAGGGCGCGACGACGGCCGAGGGCTCGTCCCCGTCGGCGTCCGCGTCGGCCAGGTCGGCCCGGCTGAGCAGGACGTCGCCGCGCTGGAGGCGGATGGTGACGCCCTCGATCGGCGTCGTCCCGGTGTTGGTCAGGAAGCCGCGGACGGTCACCAGGGACCCGGGGGTGACGGTCCGCGGCTCGAAGCCCTTGACGTCGACGCGGATCGGGCGGTCGGGATCGCTGTCGTCGTCGTCGCTGGGCGCCGCGGCGAGCACCGGCGGGGCCGTGGCGGGGGCGGGTGCCGCCGACGCGGGCGGGGCCAGCGCGCACACGGTGCTGAGCAGGACGGGCAGGAGGGCGGCGCGCAGCAGCGCCCCGCGCCGGGCGCCGGGGCGGTCGGGACCGGGGGCGACGGCAGGGCGGCCACCGGTGCCGCCGGCGGCCGGCCGGATCACGCGGTGTCGGCCAGCAGACCGGGCGCACGCTCGACGAGGGCGCGCTCGTCGGCGTAGGCGAGCCGGCCGCTCAGCTCGTCCAGCGGCACCCAGGCCACCTCGGTCACCTCGACGTCGGCGTCGGAGAGCGCGCCCCCGACGGCCCGGAGGAGGAAGTGGTGCACCGTCTTGTGCACGCGGCGGCCGTCGGCGACGAACCAGAAGTCGATGATCCCGAGCGGGGCGACGACCTCGCCGATGATCCCGGTCTCCTCCTCGACCTCGCGGACGGCGGTGTCCTCGGGGGTCTCGCCGGCCTCGATGTGACCCTTGGGGAGGGACCACAGCAGGCGGCCGCGGCGGTCGGTGCGGCCGATGAGGGCGGCACGGGGCCCGTGCACGCCGTCGTCGGAGACCACCAGGCCCCCGGCGGAGGTCTCGTCGACCCGACGCAGCCGGCGGCCGGGGCGCCCTCGTCCGCCGGTCCCAGCCA
The DNA here is from genome assembly GCF_016612845.1 of Blastococcus sp. TML/C7B. Lineage (NCBI taxonomy): Bacteria > Bacillati > Actinomycetota > Actinomycetes > Geodermatophilales > Geodermatophilaceae > Blastococcus > Blastococcus sp. TML/C7B. The sequence goes on from NZ_JAEOAA010000001.1 coordinate 1,035,219, forward strand.
TGCCAGGAGGGTAGCGCGACAACTCGCACTACTCTGGTCGGTCGTGTCCGTCCCACCCGTGAGTCGTCCGGACGGGACCGGTGGGTCGCGTCCCGCCGCCGAGCCCGTGCCGCCCGCCGTCCAGCAGACCGTGCGCGACCTCGTGGACCTCTCCCCCGTCCTGGACGAGGTGGGGCGGCGCTTCGCCGCGGCCGGTTTCCAGGTCCACCTGGTCGGCGGTTCGGTGCGCGACGCGCTGCTGGCGGCGGCGTCCGGGCGGCCGGGGCTGCCGGGCGACCTGGACCTGACGACCGACGCCCGGCCGGAGCAGACGCTGGAGGTGCTGCGCGGCTGGGCCGGTTCCACGTGGAACACCGGCATCGCCTTCGGCACGGTGGGCGCGGAGGTCCGCGGCGAGCGGCTGGAGATCACCACCTTCCGGGCCGACCGCTACGACCGCGAGTCCCGCAACCCCGAGGTCGCCTGGGGTGACTCGCTCGAGGACGACCTGGCCCGCCGCGACTTCACCGTCAACGCGATGGCCGTCTCCCTGGGCCCGGACCGCACGGTGACCGACCCCTTCGGCGGGCTGGGCGACCTGATCCGCCGCCGGCTGCGCACCCCGGCGGCGGCCGAGGAGTCCTTCGCCGACGACCCGCTGCGGATGCTGCGCGCCGTCCGCTTCGTCGCCCAGCTCGGCCTCACCCCCGAGGACGACGTCGTCGTCGCCATGACGGCGATGTCGGCGGAGCTGGGCCGGATCACCGCCGAGCGGGTGCAGGCGGAGCTGTCCAAGACCCTGCTCCAGGACTCCCCGCGGGGCGCGCTGGAGCTGTTCGTCGCCACCGGGCTGGCCGACGTCGTGCTGCCGGAGCTGTCCGCGCTGCGGATGGAGATCGACGAGCACCACCAGCACAAGGACGTCTACTCCCACTCCCTGACCGTGCTGGACCAGGCGATCGCGCTGGAGAAGGCGGACCCGGACGCCCCCTCCCCCGACCTGGTGCTCCGACTGGCCGCGCTGCTGCACGACATCGGCAAGCCGGCCACGCGGCGGCACGAGGAGCGCGGCCGGGTCTCCTTCCACCACCACGAGGTGGTCGGCGCCAAGCTGGTGCGCAAGCGGTTGGTCGCGCTCAAGTACCCGAAGGAGGTCGTGGAGCAGGTCTCCCGGCTGACCTTCCTGCACCTGCGCTTCCACGGCTACGGCCGCGGCGAGTGGACCGACTCCGCGGTGCGCCGCTACGTCACCGACGCCGGCCCCCTGCTCCCCCGGCTGCACAAGCTGGTGCGCTCGGACTGCACGACCCGCAACCGCCGGCGGGCGGCCGCAGGCTGGCCGAGACCTACGACTCGCTGGAGCTCCGCATCGCCGAGCTGTCGGCGGCCGAGGACCTCGCGCGGGTGCGGCCCGACCTCGACGGCAACGCGATCATGGAGCTGCTGGGCGTGCCGCCCGGCCCGGAGGTCGGCCGGGCGTGGCGCTTCCTCAAGGAGCTGCGGCTCGAGCGCGGCCCGCTGGACCGGGACGAGGCCGAGGCGGCGTTGCGCGAGTGGTGGGCGGGCCAGCAGGGCTGAGGTCCTGACGCCCCCGGCGTGCCGGGTGCGCGAGGGGCGCCGCAGCGCCGACAGTGCTGGTGTGAGGGCTTTCCGTCGGCTGCTGCGCGGGGCCGGCGTCGTGCTGGTCCTGCTGGTGATCGTGCTCGGCGCCGGCGTGCTGAGCGGCCCGGGCGGGCTGCCGTGGGCGGTGCGGGTGACCGCGCTTCCGGCGCCCGCGCCGCCGTCCCCGCCCCCACCCCCGGAGCCGGAGAAGCCCCGGGACCGGCCGCCGGCCGGGCTCGAGGTCGCTGAGTTCCCGCGGGGGGTGCCCCAGCCGCCGCCGGCCGGCGGCGGCACGTACGCCTTCACCGGCCTGCAGGGGGACGGCGTCACCCCGGTGGCCTACGACCCCTGCCGGCCGATCCACTACGTGCTGAACGGGCTGGGTGCACCGCCCGGCGGCGAGCCGATCGTGCACGCGGCCGTGGCGCGGATCAGCGAGATCACCGGCCTGGTCTTCGTGCACGACGGCGCCAGCGACGAGCCGATCGCCGTCGACCGCCCGGTCTACCAGCCTGAGCGGTACGGCGACCGCTGGGCGCCGGTGCTCATCGGCTGGCAGTCGGAGCAGGAGGAGCCCGCGCTCGCCGGCGACGTCGTCGGCCAGGCCGGCAGCGCCGCGGTCTCGCTGGGCCGCAGCCCGAGCATCTACGTCACCGGCACCCTCGTCCTGGACGCCCCGCAGATCGCGCCGGTGCTGGAACGCCGGGGCGGCCGCGCGGTCGTGGAGGCGATCGTGCTGCACGAGCTGGGCCACCTGGTCGGCCTGGCGCACGTCGACGACGCCACCGAGCTCATGTACCCGCAGGTGCAGCAGCAGGTCACCGACCTCGGCGCCGGCGACCGCACCGGGCTGGCCCGGCTGGGCGCGGGAGCGTGCGTGCCGCAGCTCTGAAGGGGGTCAGCCGCGGACGGGGGCGGGGGTGCGGCGGCGCAGGCCCAGGAACGCCACGACGGCGAGCAGGTACCCGGCGCCGATCGCCAGCAGCACCGGCACCGAGCGGCCCGACTCGGGCAGCACGAACGCGGCGGCCACGACGGCCCCGACGAAGGCGACGTTGAACAGGGTGTCGTAGACGGAGAACACCCGGCCGCGGACGTCGTCCTCGACGTCCTCCTGCAGGGTCGCGTCCACGCAGATCTTCACGCCCTGGCCGACCAGGCCCAGGACGAAGCCCCCGGCGAGGACCGCCGGCGGTGAGAACGGCAGCCCGAGCAGCACCTGGGCCACCCCGCCGACCAACAGCAGCCCGACGGTCCAGCGGACCCGCCCGGCGCGGCGCACGGCCGCCGGGGTGACGAACGCGGCCAGCAGCGAGCCGGCCGCGATCGCTGCCACCAGCTGGCCCAGCCCGGCCAGCCCGCCCCGGACGAGGCCGGTGGCGTCCTCGAACGGGCCGCGGTGCAGCAGCAGCGTCATGAGGGTGAACAGGCCGAAGCAGACCCGGTGCAGCCCGATCGCGGCCAGCGCCGCGGCGACGCGGGGCAGCCCCCAGGCGTACCGGGCGCCGGCGACCATGCCGGCGACGACGTGCCGGGCCGCCGGCTGCTCGGCACCCGCGTCCGGCCCCAGGTAGCGGCGGTCGAAGCCCGAGACGACGGCGGAGGCGGCGAGGTAGGGCAGCGCCGCGGCCAGCGCGATCGCGGCGTACCCGGCGTCGCCCGAGCCGGTGAGCGGCAGCAGGAGCAGCGCCGTGCCGCCACCGGCCACGGTGGCGATCGACCCCGCCGTCGTCGACAGCGCGTTCGCCGGCACGAGGGCGTCGGTCGTGTGCGGCAGCCCGGCCGACAGCGCGGCCAGCACGAACCGGTTGACCGAGAAGACCGCCAGCCCCGCGAGGTAGAACGGGACGCCGTCGACCCCGCCGAGGATGACCGCCGCGACGACCGCGACCAGGGCGGCGCGCAGCACGTTGGCCCGCAGCAGCACCGCCCGCCGGCTCCAGCGGTCCAGCCACACGCCGGCGAACGGGCCGAGCAGCGACCAGGGCAGCAGCAGGACGGCGAACCCCGCGGCGACCTCCAGCGGGTCCGCGGCGCGCTGCGGGTTGAACAGCACCGTGCCCGCCAGCGCGGCCTGGAAGACGCCGTCCCCGAACTGGGCCAGCAGGCGGGTCGCGAACAGCCGGCGGAAGTCGCGCCGGGCGAGCAGGGAGCGCACCGTGGCCCCCTCCTCCCGCACCCGGCCAGCGTAGGAGGACGGCGGGACGACGACGACGCCGGCGGCCCGGAGGTGGGGCACACTGGGGACGATGACGCCGGTGCCCGATCCCGAGTCCGGCCCGCCCGCGCGGCCCGGGACCGGTCGTCGGCGCGCGCCGGTGCCGGCGCTGTCCATCGGCGACCTCGACGACGTGCGCCCCGGCTCGTTGCTCGTGGCCATGCCCGGGCTCTCCGACCCCACCTTCGCGGGCTCGGTGGTCTACGTCCTCGACCACTCGGAGACCGGCACGCTCGGCGTCGTCCTGGGCAGCCCGAGCCAGGTGGAGATCCGGGACGTGCTGCCCGGCTGGCGCGACCTGGCGGTCGAGCCCGGCGTGTTCCACGTGGGCGGGCCGTGCGAGACCGACACCGCGCTGTGCCTCGCCCGCTGCCCCGCGCCGGGGCCGCCGGCCGGCCTCGGGCTGCGCCCGGTCGCCGACGGGATCCACCTGATCGACCTCGACGTCGACCCCGAGCCGCTGACCGGCTGCGTGGCCGGGCTGCGGGTCTTCGCCGGTTACGCGGGCTGGTCGCCCGGGCAGCTGGCCGGCGAGCTCACCGAGGGCGCCTGGGCCGTGGTGCCGGGCTCGCCGGACGACGTCCTGGCCGATATCTCGGGCCCGGAGCTGTGGCGCGCGGTCGTGCGGCGGCAGCGCGGGCGGCTCGCCGTGCTGAGCACCGCGCCGGCCGACCCGACGGTGAACTGAGGGTGGCTGCCGGAACGCCGCGCATCTGGTAGGAAGTACCCGGGAAGGGGCGGTCTGGGGAAGAGGCCGCCCCTTCCCACTTGTCTGCCCGGGCCCGGATGGGCCCTATAGGCGCCCTACAGGCCCTAGAGGCCGATGGCCCCGGCGAGCTCCGGGTGCTCGGCCAGCGGTGCCGACTGCGCCTCCCCCGGCAGGTCCAGCGCGCGGGGGCCGTGCTCGGCCAGCGTCGTCATCGCCTCCAGCTCGCCGTCGGCGGCCGGCAGCGGCGTCGCGAACTGCACGAGCAGGTCCTCGGTCGAGGAGACCGCCACCGTGCGCTCGCCGGGCAGGCCGAACAGGTCGGTCGGGCGGCCGTCGATCGAGCGCCGCCCCTCCCAGCTGTAACCGCCGGCCAGGAAGCCGGCCGGGTCGTCGCCGTCGTCGGCGGCGAGGCCCAGCACGATGCCCACCAGGACGTCGACCAGCGGGGGCTCGGCCTCGCCGGCCTCCACGGGGCGGGTCAGGAAGGTCGCGCCCGAGCCGCCCAGCGCCTCGGTCGCGCCCGGGACGTCGCCGAACCACAGCTGATCGCGGGAGAAGAAGACCGTGCGCACGAGGTCCACGCCGTCGGCGCTGGTCACCGCCGTCGCCCGACCCGTCCCGGCGCGGAAGTCGACCTCGCCGGTGAGCGTCAGGACGGCGCCGTCGCCGAAGGGCGCGGTCACCACGAAGTCGGCGCCGCCCTCGGCGCGGTTGCGCTCCAGCAGCGCGGCCAGCACCGCCGCCTCGTCCCGCGTCACGGCGTCCCCGGCGTCGCGCCGCCCGCCGTCCCCCGCGCACCCGGTCAGCAGCGCGAGGGCCACCGCCGCGGCGGGGAGCAGGGTCCGGGGCCGCATGGCCGCCAGCGTAGGCAGCGCGCGGCCCGCAGCCCCGCAGACGCGACGAGGGCCCGCACTCCGGGTGGAGTGCGGGCCCTCATGCGGTGCTGGGATCAGTGCGGTGCTGGGATCAGTGCGGTCCCGGGATCAGCGCTCGATGTCGCCGCGGATGAAGGCCTCCACGGCGTCCCGGGCCTGGCTGTCGTCGTACTGCTCCGGCGGGGACTTCATGAAGTACGAGGACGCCGACAGGATCGGGCCACCGATGCCACGGTCCTTGGCGATCTTCGCGGCACGGACGGCGTCGATGATGATGCCGGCCGAGTTCGGGGAGTCCCAGACCTCGAGCTTGTACTCCAGGCTCAGGGGGACGTCGCCGAACGCGCGGCCCTCGAGGCGGACGTAGGCCCACTTGCGGTCCGAGAGCCACGGCACGTGGTCCGACGGGCCGATGTGCACGTTGTCCTTGCCCATGTCCCGGTCGACCTGGCTGGTGACGGCCTGGGTCTTGGAGATCTTCTTGGACTCCAGGCGCTCGCGCTCGAGCATGTTCTTGAAGTCCATGTTGCCGCCGACGTTGAGCTGCATCGTGCGGTCCAGCTGCACGCCGCGGTCCTCGAACAGCTTGGCGAGCACGCGGTGGGTGATGGTGGCGCCGACCTGGCTCTTGATGTCGTCACCGACGATCGGCACGCCGGCGGCGGTGAACTTGTCCGCCCACTCCTTGGTGCCGGCGATGAAGACCGGGAGGGCGTTCACGAACGCCACACCGGCGTCGATCGCGGCCTGGGCGTAGAACTCCGCGGCCTGCTGCGAGCCCACGGGGAGGTAGCAGACCAGGACGTCGGCACCGGACTCGCGCAGGGCGGCCACGACGTCGACCGGCTGCTCGTCGGACTCCTCGATCGTCTCGCGGTAGTACTTGCCGAGCCCGTCGAGGGTGGTGCCGCGCTGGACGGAGACGCCGAGCGGCGGGACGTCGCAGATCTTGATGGTGTTGTTCTCGCTGGCGACGATGGCCTCGGAGAGGTCGCGGCCGACCTTCTTGGCGTCCACGTCGAACGCGGCGACGAACTCCACGTCGGAGACGTGGTAGTCGCCGAAGCGGACGTGCATCAGGCCGGGCACGGACGTGGACTCGTCCGCGTCGCGGTAGTAGTGAACGCCCTGCACGAGCGACGCGGCGCAGTTGCCGACGCCGACGATGGCGACCTTCACGGAGCCCATGGCTCTCCTTCCCCTGGACCCTCAGCGGGTCCGACGGACGCGGACCGGGTGCGGTCCGCGGATGACGGTGCAGGGGCCGCCGGTGCCGGGGCGTCGCCCGGCTCCTCGCGTCCTGCTGTGCTCCCCGACGCCTCACGGCGTTCGGAATCGATCAGCTCCGAGAGCCAGCGGACCTCCCGGTCCACCGATTCCAGGCCGTGGCGCTGCAGCTCGAGGGTGTAGCGGTCGAGCCGCTGACGGGTCCGCGACAACGAGGACCGCAACCCTTCGCGCTGCCGCTCGACGGTGCGACGGCGGCCCTCGAGGATCCGCAGTCGCACGTCGGAGGCCGTGTGCCCGAAGAAGGCGAGGCGGACCCCGAAGAGCCCACCGTCGTCGTACGCCTCCGGCCCGGTCTGGCTGACCAGGTCGTGGAAGCGCTCCTTGCCCTCCGCGGTGATCGTGTAGACCACCTTCCCGCGCCGGCCGGTGAGCGCCGGGGCGTCCGCCGGGAGCAGCGCGTGCGGCGTGGGCTCGTCAGCGCTGATGAGCCCGGCCGCGCGCATCCGCTTGAGCGCGGGATACAGCGAGCCGTAGGAGATGCTCCGCAACCCGCCGAGCACCTGCGCGAGCTGCTTGCGCAGCTCGTAGCCGTGCATCGGCGCCTTGTGCAGCAGACCGAGGATGGCGAACTCGAGCACCACGCCTCCTCGGTCCCACGGTCGATGTATCGAGACGATACAACGACATGTGACATTGCGACCCTCCGGGTCGCACCGCGGCCAGGAGTCGTCCCCCGGCTGGGTGGAGCGCGTCCGTCGCGCCTGCGCGGGACCCTCCGGGCCCCACTCGGCACGACACGGCGCCGGTGTGCCGCGTGTAGCACGGCTCACGAACCTGCCCGTTCACAGGTCCGGCACGTACATTGGCGCGGTGCCCGGACGTCGATCCGTCGTGGACTACTCGCTGCAGCGGCGAGCCGTCCTGGCCGACGTGCACTCCGGGCGCACCGGCCTGTTCGAGGTGTGCGACGCCAGCCCGTACCTCTCACGGGCGGCCAAGTACCACGGCGAGGCGACGGAGACGCCCTGCCCGGTGTGCCGCCGACAGCGCCTCACCCGCGTGAACTACGTGTACGGCGACCGGCTCGGCCCGGTGTCCGGGCAGGCCAAGTCACCCGTCGAGCTGGCCCGGATGGACGCCGCGCAGGAGGAGTTCACCGTGTACGCCGTCGAGGTGTGCCGGAGCTGCGGCTGGAACCACCTCGAGTGCTCCTACGTCCTCGGGGTCGAGCCCGCCCCGGGCCGGCCGCAGCGCGGCCGGCGCCGGACCGCCACGGACTAGCCACCCGCGCGGGAGGGTTCACCGTCACGGCGGACCCCTCCGTCACACCAGCCCCTGGCGGGGCGAGCACCACGCGGGCCTCCCCCGCGCCCACAGCTGAAGACGCAAGGCTGCCACCACGCACGACCGCGACCGGGCACCGCCCGCCGCCCACCACCAGTTCAGGAAGGGGTTCACCGCGTGCCGACCCACGACGAGACCTCGCCCGTCGGACCGCGCGCCGGTTCGGTGCGCCGTCCGGCTCCCACCCGCACCCGCAGCACGGGGGGTGGTGGCGGGTCCGCACGCGGGGGCTCCGGCGCGCGACGGCCGGCGGGTCAGCCGGCCGGCCGGCCCCGCACCCCGGCCGCGCGCAGCGGCGGCGCGGGCGGCGGGCGACCGCCGTCCTCCGGTGGCCGCCCGCCCGGCTCCGGCGGCGGCCGTCCGCCGGGGTCCGGTGGCCCGCCCGGGTCCGGTCGCCCGCCGGGCTCCGGTGGCCGCCCCTCCGGCAGCGGCAAGGGCCGGCCGGCGCGCACGAAGAAGCAGCGCCGTCGGCGGCGGCTGAAGATCGGCGCCGGCATCATCGGCGGGCTGGTCGTGCTGCTCGGCGTCTTCATCGGCGTCGTCTACGCCAGCACCGAGGTGCCGAGCCCCGACTCGATCACCAACGCCCAGACCACCGTCGTCTACTACGCCGACGGCACTACCGAGATGGCGCGGCTCGGCGACGAGAACCGCACCAACGTGCGGCTGGACCAGGTGAGCGAGGCCGCGCAGAACGCGATCCTGGCCGCGGAGAACCGGGACTTCTACAACGACCCGGGCATCTCGGCGACCGGCATCGCCCGCGCCGCCTGGAGCAACCTGACCGGCGGCTCCACCCAGGGTGGCTCGACGATCACCCAGCAGTACGTGAAGAACGCGATCCTGCAGAACTCCGAGCAGACGTTCAGCCGCAAGTTCCAGGAGCTCTTCCTGGCGATCAAGCTGGACAACAACTACTCGAAGGAGCAGATCCTCGAGAACTACCTGAACACCATCTACTTCGGCCGCGGCGCCTACGGCATCGAGTCGGCGGCGAACACCTACTTCGACGTGCCGGCCTCCGAGCTGACCGCCCAGCAGGGCGCCGTGCTGGCCGTGCTGATCCGCAGCCCCGGGGCCTACGACCCGGAGACCAATCCCGAGGGTGCGCAGGACCGCTGGGGCCTCGTGCTCGACGGGATGGTCGGCGAGGGCTGGCTGTCGGCCGAGGAGCGCGCGCTGTCGGTCTACCCGCCGGTGCTGCCCAAGGTGGCGCCGTCCATGGGCATCCCGTCGGGCCCCGAGGGACTGATCGTCAGCCGGGCGCTCGCCGAGCTGCGCGGCAAGGGCTACACCGACGACCAGCTCTACGGCGGCGGCCTGAAGATCGTCACCACGGTCGACCAGCGCTCGCAGGAGCTCGCCGTCAACGCCGTCAACACCGTGATGGAGGGCGAGAACCAGGAGGTGCTCCGCGAGGCGCTGGTGGCGGTCGACCCGCGCACCGGTGCGGTCAAGGCCTACTACGGCGGGCCCAACGGCACCGGCACGGACTACGGCATGAACCAGCGCCAGCCCGGCTCGTCGGTCAAGCCCTACGTGCTGGCCACCGCCCTCGAGGAGGGCATCAGCGTCACCGCCCGCCGCGACGGCAGCGCGTCGAAGACCTTCCCGGACCGCCCGGACAAGCCGGTGCGCAACTCCGGCGGCGCCTCCTGCCCCTCCTGCACCCTGGAGGAGGCGATGAAGCGCTCGCTCAACACCACGTACTACGGCCTCACCTACGAGCTCGGGGCGGAGAAGGTGCGCGAGACGATCCTCGCCGCCACAGGCCTGCCGGAGACGTGGGAGAGCGGCAGCGACCTGTTCCGCGGCAACCGGACGCTGGCCGACCCGCAGACCGCGGGCGTCGACGCCGGTCTGGGCATCGGCCAGTACGACATGCGACCGATCGACCAGGCGGTCGGCTTCAGCACCTTCGCCAGCGGGGGCATCCGCCGCGACGCCTACTTCGTCGCGAAGGTGACCGACAGCGAGGGCACGGTCCTGCTGGAGAACGCCGGCCAGGCCGGCGAGCAGGTCATGGACGCCCGCGTGGCCAACGACGTCACCTACGCGCTGCGCGACGTCGCCAGCTACTCCAAGCGACCGCTGGACGACGGCCGCGAGGTGGCCAGCAAGACCGGCACCGTCGGCTCCTCCGACGAGGAGAACGCGGACGCCTGGATGGTCGGCTACACGCCGTCGCTCACCGCGGCGGTCTGGATGGGCACCGACGCCTACGAGCCGATCCGCAACGCCCAGGGCAGGATCATCTACGGCTCCGGGCTGCCCGGCGCGATCTGGCAGCAGTTCATGGACGGCGTCCTCGAGGGCACGCCCAAGGAGAAGCTGCCGTCCTCGCCGTCGATCAAGGGCGACACCGGCGAGGGCGTGCCCGAGCCGACCCAGGAGGCGCCGGCCGAGCCGACCGGAACCGCCACCGAGACGGCCACCCCGACGACGTCGGCGCCGACCACCACCGCCCCGCGGCAGCCGGTGGACTCCGACGGCGACGGCGTCCCGGACGAGCAGGACTACGCCCCGAACGACCCGAACGTCTCCACCCGGCCGACCTACACCGGGCCCAGCACGAGTACACCGCCGACCCAGGGCCCGGGCACCCAGGGGCCGCCGGTCGCGCCGGGCGTGCCGGGCGGGCCGGGCGGACCGGGTGGTCCGGTGCTCCCCGAGAACGGCTGACCGGTCCCGCACACTGAGCGGGTGAGCAGCACACCGACGGGCCCGTTCGCTTCCGCGGGCGGGCCCGCGGCGTCCCCGGACCGGGTTGTGCCGACCTGGACCGATCCGGTCGCCGCACAGGCCAGCGAAGCGGTCGGCGGCCCGTGGGGGCGGCACGCGGTCACCGGGCGGGCGCTGTTCTGGACGCCGCTGCGGGTCTGCCTGCTGTTCGCCGTCCTGGCGCTGAGCCTGGCGTGGGTGAAGCAGGAACCGTGCGCCGACGGCGACTGGACCGGCTCCCCGCAGTACACCCACTTCTGCTACTCGGACACCGTTCCGCTGTTCGGCGTCTACGACCTGGACTCCGGAGCGCTGCCCTACCTGGACACCTCGGTCGAGTACCCGGTGCTGACCGGCGCGTTCATGGTCGCGGCAAACGCGCTGGGCGGGGCCTACGAGGCGCTCGCGGAGACCACCGGCCTGCTGCCCGAGGTGCCCCCGGTGCAGGCCTACTACGTGGTGACCTGCCTGCTGCTCGCGATCTGCGCGCTGGTCACCGTCCGCGCCGTGCAGGGCGTCTCGGGCCGGCGGCCGTGGGACGCCGCGATGATCGGGCTCTCCCCGCTGCTGGTCGTGCACGCCTTCACCAACTGGGACCTGTTCGCCGTCGCCCTGGCCGCGCTCGGCATGTGGGCGTGGGCCCGCCGGATGCCGGTCACCGCCGGCGTCCTGCTGGGGCTGGGGGTGGCCGCGAAGTTCTACCCGGTGCTCGTCCTGGGGGCGCTGTTCCTGCTCTGCGCCCGTGCGGGGCTGCTCCGCACCTGGCTGCGGACGGCGGTCGCCGCAGGGGTGGCCTGGCTGGCGGTCAACCTGCCGGTCGCGCTGGCCGCCCCGGAGAACTGGGGCCGGTTCTTCGAGCTGAACAGCTCCCGCGAGGCCGATCCGGACTCGCTGTGGAACATCGCCCTGCACCTGACCGACGACCGCATCCTGGACGGCCCGCTCGCCCCCGGGCAGACGCCGGTCGTGCTCAACGGCGCCGTCGCCATGACCACGCTGCTCATGCTCACCGCGGTCACCTGGCTGACCGTCGCCGCTCCCGTGCGCCCGCGGCTGCCCCAGATCGCCTTCCTGCTCGTCGCCGGGTTCCTGCTCCTCAACAAGGTGTGGAGCCCGCAGTACTCGCTGTGGCTGCTGCCGCTGGTGGTGCTGGCCCGCCCGGCCTGGCGCTCGCTGCTGGCATGGCAGGCCACCGAGGCGCTGGTCTGGGTCACGCGGATGCTCTGGTACCTCGGCCCCGAGGACAACGGCATCGCCGTCGAGTGGTTCCTGCTCGCCGTCGTCATCCGCGACGTCGCCGTCCTGGTGCTCGTGGCGCTGGTGGTCCGCGACGTCCTCGACCCCGACCGCGACATCGTGCGCACCAGCTGGCCCGGCGTCGACGACCCGGCCGGGGGCCCGCTGGAGGACTCCCCCGCCGACCACCGGCTGGGCGCGCGCCGCCCCGCCCGCACCGCCGCGGAGCCCGCCGGGGCGCCGCCCGGGCCGGTCACCGGGCGGGGCTGAGCGCCTCCCGCAGCAGGGCGATCTCCCCGGCGTGGCCCGCCGCGTCGCCCGGTGTCTCCAGGACGACCGGGCAGCCCGCGGCCCGGGCCACGTCGAGCAGCAGCTCCGTCGGGATCTCGCCGTCGCCCAGGGGGGCGTGCCGGTCGCGGCTGGAGCCCGCCGGGTCCCGGCTGTTGTTGAGGTGCACCAGGTCGATCCGGCCGGTGATCGCGCGGACGTCGTCGACGACGGTGGTCAGGTCCCAGCCCGCGGCCCAGGCGTGGCAGGTGTCGAGGACGAACCCGGCGCCGAAGTCGCCGAGCGCCTCCCACAGCCGGGCGACGGCGTCGAGGTCGCGCGCCATGGCGTTGCCACCGCCGGCGGTGTTCTCGATCAGCAGCGGCAGCGCGAAGCCGCCGTCCTTCTCCTGGTAGGCGAAGGTCTTGCGCCAGTTGTCGACGCCGACCGCGGGGTCGTCGGTGGCGAGCACGTGCCCGCCGTGGACGACCAGGCCGATCGCGCCGAGTGCCGCGGCCGCCGTGGCGTGCTGGCCGAGCAGCTTGCGGCCCGGGACGCGGATCCGGTTGTTCGTGGACGCCACGTTGAGCATGTACGGCGCGTGGACCACGACGGTGACGTCGGCCGCCCGGAGCTCCGCCTCGTCAGGCCGGGGACGGGGCGCCTTGTAGCTCTGCGGGTCGGTCAGGAACAGCTGGACGACGTCGGCGTCCAGCTCGGCGGCACGGGCCAGCGGCCCGCCGTCGAGCAGTTGCCCGTCCTCGTCGAGCCCGGAGCCCACGTGTACGCCGATCGGGTGGTTGGCCACGCCTGGCGACAGTAGTTCGCGACCGGATCCGGGTTTAGCCGTAACCGCGATCACACATCATCGTTCAGCAGCGTGACGCTGGTTACCCAGCAGTAGGTCGAGTCGGAGGTACTACGCAGATGGCAACCGGTCGCATCCACCGGACGGCACGGCGCGGTGTCGCCGTCGCGGTTCTCGGCTGGCTCTCCGTCGCCGCGGCCTCGGTCGTGCTGGCGCCGCCCGCCGCGGCCGCTCCCGCCGTCACCGTGCCCATCCGCGACCTCACCCCGCCGATCGTCTCCGTCGACGGCGGCGGCTCGGTCACCTTCGTCAACGAGATCCAGGGACAAGCCGGTCCAGGTCGGCGGGGGCGGGCTGCTGCCCACGCTGGTGAGCGTCACCGCGAAGACCGAGGTCACCCTCGGCCTGCCGTCCGGCAAGCGGGTGCTCGCCCCGGGCGCCTCGGTCACCGAGACGTTCGCCTCGACCTGCCTGACCTGCTCGATCACCTACACCCACAAGCTGCAGAGCAACGCCTCGCTCACGTCGATCCTCACCGACACCGTGCTGGGGTTGCTGCCCCCGCTGCCGGCGCCCACGCCGTTCGTGGTGAACACGCTGGTCCCGCTGCCGAACCTGCCCGGCGTCAACCTCCCGCAGCTGCCCCCGCTCACCCTCCCGGCGCCACAGGCCGGTGGTCTGCTGCCGGTGCCGAGCACGCCGGGCACCCAGCCGGCACCAGCGCCCGCGCCCACTGCCACGCCGGCGGTGCCCGAGCAGCCGGCCGCGCCCGCCGTCGAGGGCGTGCCGGGCAGCCAGTACGCGTACGCGACCGGTGCCGGGGCCGCCCAGCTGCGCCCGGGGGCGGGGTCGGCCGCCGCGGCCTTCGACCCGGCCCGCTTCCTGGCCGAGCGCGGCACGACCCGCTCGACCGGGACCGGGACCGGCGGCTCCGGCGGGCTGGCGGGCAGCTACGACGGCGCGACCGTCCCGGTGTTCGGCCAGCTGGCCGGCCTGAACGGCACCGGGCTGGACGAGGACGGCGAGCAGCTCGACACCACCGCCGACACCGCCTCCGCGGCGGAGCCGCTGCCGGCAGCAGCGCTGGCCGCCGTCGTCGCCCTGGCCGCCGCCGGCGCGGCGCTGGTGCGCACCCACCAGGCCGCGCGCGCCTCGCGCTGACCGACCGGCACGCACGCGGCCGCCGTCCCCGGCAGGGGGCGGCGGCCGCTGCCGTCCGGGGCTGCCTGTGGACGGCGCCGGGGCGGTCCGGTGATCACTGGTAGCCTGGGCCCGCGCGTTCCGGCTCTCCACGAGCTCGTCGGGACGCGCAACGCATGCACAACCCTCCTGCCGCAGATCCCCTGCGGCCGCTGAGACCAGAGGAGGTGGGGTTCTCCGTGCGCAATTACGAACTGATGATCATCCTCGACCCCGATCTCGAGGAGCGCACCATCGCGCCCTCGCTCGACCGGTTCCTGACCGTGGTCACCAACTCCGGTGGCACCGTCAAGACCGAGATCTGGGGTCGTCGTCGGATGGCCTACGAGATCAACAAGCAGGCCGAGGGCATCTACGCGATCGTCGACATCCAGGCCGAGCCCGCCGCCGTCCAGGAGCTGGACCGCCAGCTGAACCTGAACGAGTCGGTGCTCCGCACGAAGCTGATGCGCCCCGAGGCTCACTGAGCATGGCCGGCGAAACCGTCATCACCGTGATCGGCAACCTGACGTCGGACCCCGAGCTGCGGTTCACGCCGTCGGGTGCCGCCGTCGCCAACTTCACCGTGGCCTCGACGCCGCGCACCTTCGACCGCCAGTCGCAGGAGTGGAAGGACGGCGAAGCGCTGTTCCTCCGGTGCAACGTGTGGCGCCAGGTCGCCGAGAACGTCGCCGAGTCCCTCACCCGCGGTTCGCGGGTCATCGTCAGCGGGCGGCTCAAGCAGCGCTCGTTCGACACGAAGGAAGGCGAGAAGCGCACCGTCATCGAGCTGGAGGTCGACGAGATCGGCCCCTCGCTGCGCTACGCCACCGCGAAGGTCACCAAGGCCTCCCGCGGTGAGGGTGGCGGCGGCGGCTTCGGTGGGGGCAGCGGCGGTGGCGGCGGCTTCGGTGGCTCCAGCGGTGGTGGCGGCGGTGCGAGCGACCCCTGGTCGACGCCGGCCGGCCCCTCCGACGAGCCGCCCTTCTGATCCTTCGATCCCTGTTCCACTGAACTCTGGAGTACTCCGGTGCCCAAGCCACCCATTCGCAAGGCCAAGAAGAAGGTCTGCCAGTTCTGCAAGGACAAGGCGACCTACGTGGACTACAAGGACACGACGCTGCTGCGGAAGTTCATCTCCGACCTGCGGCAAGATCCGTGCCCGCCGCGTCAGCGGCAACTGCAGCCAGCACCAGCGGGACGTCGCCGTGGCCGTGAAGAACAGCCGCGAGATGGCCCTGCTGCCCTACACCTCGACGGCGCGCTGATCATGTCGACGATGAAGCTGATCCTCACGCAGGAGGTCACCGGTCTCGGGTCCTCCGGCGACACCGTCGAGGTCAAGGGCGGCTACGGCCGCAACTACCTCCTGCCCCGCGGGCTGGCCATCAAGGCCACCCGGGGTGCCGAGAAGCAGGTCGAGTCCCTCCGCCGGGCGCGTGCCACCCGCGAGGTGCGCTCGCTCGAGGAGGCGCAGGCCGTGGCCGGCCAGCTGTCCGGCCTCAAGGTCCGCGTCCCGGCTCGCGCCGGTGACGGTGGCCGCCTGTTCGGCCGCGTCACGACCGCCGACGTCGCCGCCGCGGTCACCGCGGCCGGTGGCCCGGAGCTCGACCGCCGCCGGATCGAGCTGCCCAGCAGCATCAAGACCACGGGCCAGCACGCCGTCACCGTGCGCGTGCACCCGGAGGTCAGCAGCACCCTGGCGATCGAGGTCGTCGCGGGCTGAACCGCCTGAGCGCGCCCTGAGCGCGTGCAGCGTCCCCGAGGGGCGTCGGACTCCGGTCCGGCGCCCCTCGTGGCGTTTCCGGGGCGCTGAGCCGCCTCGTGCACCCGCGCCACCGGCTCCTCTCGCAGCGAGATCGGCGATCTCGCGCTGTCGGAGCCCCTTAGCGCGCGAGATCGGCGATCTCGCGCTGTCGGGCGCCGGGAGCGAGCGCTGCGGGAGGGGTGCTCGGGTGTGGACGGGACGGTCCCGTCCGTCACGGCGACACCACGCGTGCCAACGCGGAAAAAACTTTCGGGGAACTTCCCGTCCACAGCCCGGGGACGGCGTCGGCGCAGGTGGGGCGCTCGTGGTGGGGACCCGCCCCCACGCCGTCCCCCGCCGTCTCCACATGTCGACACGCCTCCGTCCACCGACTTGTCCACATGTTGTGCAGATCGAGGTGTTGGACGCCGCCGCTCCGGGTTCCTAACGTCGTCCCCAGCTCTCCGGGCTCGAAGTGTCAGTGCCCGGCGGTAGCAATTCCCCGAACACGCGTTCGGTCCGGCGTGCCCGCCGAACTCCCGGCTTCCCCTCGGTGAGCGGCGGTGCGGGCGCGCCTGCAGGAGAAGGAGGACGACCCGTGGCGGTGGCCGACGAGTACAGCCGGCCGATGGCGTCGGCGCCGGAGTACGACCGGCAGCCGCCGCAGGACGTGCAGGCCGAGCAGTCGGTGCTCGGCGGCATGCTGCTGAGCAAGGACGCCATCGCCGACGTCGTCGAGGTCCTGCACGGGGCCGACTTCTACCGCCCGGCGCACCAGATCATCTTCGACGTCGTCCTGGACCTCTACGGCCGTGGCGAGCCCGCCGACGCGATCACCGTGGCCGCCGAGCTCAACCGCACCGACCAGTTGTCGAAGATGGGCGGCGCGGTCTACCTGCACACGCTCATCGCCTCGACGCCGACGGCGGCCAACGCCGGCTACTACGCCGCGATCGTCGCGGAGCAGGCCGTGCTGCGCCGGCTGGTCGAGGCCGGCACCCGCGTGGTCCAGCTGGGCTACGGCGCCGCGGGCGGCCGGGGCGACGTCGACGACATCGTCGACCGCGCCCAGCAGGAGATCTACGACGTCACCGAGAAGCGGATGAGCGAGGACTACTCCCGCCTCGCCGACGTCCTCCAGCCCACCATGGACGAGCTGGACGCCATCGCCTCCCGGGGCGGCACCGCGCGCGGCGTCCCCACCGGCATCCGCGACCTCGACGAGCTGACCAACGGCCTGCAGTCCGGCCAGATGGTCGTCATCGCGGCCCGGCCCGGTGTCGGCAAGAGCACCCTCGGGCTGGACATCGCCCGCTCGGCCGCGGTGAAGCACCACATGCCCGCCGCCATCTTCTCGCTCGAGATGAGCAAGCACGAGATCACCATGCGTCTGCTGTCCGCCGAGGCGAAGGTGCCGCTGCACCACATGCGCGCCGGCTCGCTCAGCGACGAGGACTGGTCGAAGCTGGCCCGCCGCATGGGCGAGATCGCCGACGCCCCGCTCTACATCGACGACTCGCCGAACATGACGATGATGGAGATCCGGGCCAAGGCGCGCCGGCTCAAGCAGCGCAACGACCTCAAGCTGATCGTCATCGACTACCTCCAGCTGATGACCTCGGGCAAGAAGGTCGAGAGCCGCCAGCAGGAGGTCTCGGAGTTCTCCCGTGCGCTGAAGCTGCTGGCCAAGGAGCTCGAGCTCCCGGTGATCGCGATGTCGCAGCTCAACCGTGGCTCGGAGCAGCGTCAGGACAAGAAGCCGATGCTGTCCGACCTCCGCGAGTCCGGCTCGATCGAGCAGGACGCCGACATGGTGATGATGATCCACCGCGAGGACATGTACGAGAAGGAGTCCCCGCGGGCCGGCGAGGCCGACATCATGCTGGTCAAGCACCGCAACGGGCCCACCGCGAACGTCACCGTCGCCTTCCAGGGCCACTACAGCCGCTTCGTGGACATGGCCAACTGACCCGTCCCCGGCACGTCTGGTTCCACGGGAAACATCGCGCACCGGCCGCCCGCTAGCCTGCCGCGGTGCCCACCAGCGAACGCGAGATCACCGAGCCCGTCGACCTGTGCGGCCCCGACGGGCGGCTGAACCCGGCCGCGGTGGGCTGGAGCCGGACGCCGCTGCACCGCGCCAACCTGCGGGGCTGGGGGCGGGCGAAGCGCTGGGAGTACTGGGGCGTCATGACGCCGACCCACGTCCTCGGTGTCACCGTCTCCTCGCTGGACTACGCCGCGCTGTACAGCCTCTACGTGCTCGACCGGGCCACGGGGCACGAGATCGAGCGGGCCGACATCGTGCCGCTGGCCAAGGGCGTCGTGCTGCCGGAGCGCACCGGCACCGCCGCCGGCCGCGGCAAGACGCTCGCCTTCGACTTCGGCGGCACCCCGGCGGCGACCACGCTGAAGGGCACCGCCCCCGACGTCGACTTCGACCTCACGGTGCACCGCGCCCCGGACCACGAGGCGCTCGCCGTCGTCGTCCCGTGGAGCGCGAAGCGCTTCCAGTACACGGTGAAGGACGTCGCACTGCCGGTCACCGGCTCCCTCCTGGTCGCCGGCATCGAGGTGCCCGTCGGGGAGGGCTCGTTCGCCGTCCTCGACTCCGGCCGGGGCAAGTGGCCCCGCTCCATCACGTGGAACTGGGCCGCCGGCAGCGCCCCGGGCGGCCGCGGGCTGACCGTCGGCGGGAAGTGGACCGACGGCACCGGCTCGACGGAGAACGGCGTGCTGGTCGACGGCCGGCTGCACAAGATCGGCGAGGAGCTGCGCTGGGAGTACGACCGCACCGACTGGGAGCGCCCCTGGCGGATCTCCGGCGAGACGGTCGACGTCACCTTCCACCCCTTCCACGAGCGCTCGGCCGCCACCGACCTCACGGTCATCTCCTCGGAGACCCACCAGTGCTTCGGTGAGTTCACCGGCTGGGCGACCACCGACGACGGCGAGCGGGTGAGCGTCGACGGCCTGGTCGGCTGGGCCGAGGAGGCCCGCCAGCTCTGGTGACCCCCCGCCCCCGGCACCGCATGACGTCCGCCGCCGCCGCGCTGCTGCTGGCCGCGGCGCTGGCGGTCACCGCGACGCCCGCGGCCGCCGCCCCGCGGACCGCCGAGCCGCAGGGGCTCTTCCCCACCGACGCGCTCACCGTGCCCGATCCGGGGCAGGCCACCGGCCGGCGGATCGCGCTGCCCACCGGCGGCTGCGAGGGCGAGCAGCAGTGCGGCCTGGCCCGCCGGCTCAACCAGCTGGACGGCTTCGACCTCGACCCGCGGATCTCGGTCCGCTTCAGCGCCCCGGTCGACCCGGCCGAGATCGCCGAGCTGCTCTCCGTGGAGGACGAGGACGGCGTGCGCACCGGGGTGGACCGCGTCGTCTACGACCCGGCGACCTCCACCGTGCACGCCTCCCCGGAGCGGCAGCTGGCGCCGGCGACGACCTACCGGCTGGTGCTGGCCGAGGGGCGCGGGAACGCGGCCGCGGAGACCACCTTCACGACCCTGAGCGCCCCCGACGGGCTGCAGGACCTGCAGCGGCAGATCGACAGCGGGGAGGCATCGAGGCGGCTCGGGATCCGCCCCGGGCTGCGGGTGGAGGGCGTCTTCGCGGTCGGCGGGGCGGGCGGCGCCGTCGTCAGCCGGCTGCCGGACCGGGCGCCGGGTGCGGACCGGAACCCGGTGCCCACCGCCCAGCTGCCCGAGGGAAGCCGCATGGTCGTGGGCTCCTTCCTCGCGCCCAGCTGGCTGCAGCCCGACGGGACCATCCGGCAGGCCCCCACCGCCGGCCCCGGGCCGGGGCCGGTGACGGCCGAGCGGCTGCCGTTCGTGGCCGTCCTGCCGCCCGGTCAGGCGCCCCCCGGCGGCTGGCCGGTGACCGTCTTCGGGCACGGCTACACCGGCTCCACCGACGCGATCGGCCTGGCCGCCACCCTGGCCGCCCGGCGCGGCACGGCGATGATCGCCACCGACGTGGTCGGCCACGGCGCGGGGCCGCGCAGCGCCTGGGAGTTCGTCGAGGGCGGCCGCACGACCGTGCTGCCGGCCCACGGCCGCGGCGAGGACCAGGACGGCGACGGCGTCATCGAGGGCGGTGAGGGCTCCCGGGCCACCGGGGACGCCGCGGCCGTGTGGTTCCGGGACGCGCTGCGCCAGACGACCGCCGACCTGGTCACCCTGGTCCGATCGCTCGGCGGCACCGACGTCGACGGTGACGGCGCGGCCGACCTGTCCGGCGACGGTGTGACCTACCTCGGGCAGAGCTTCGGCGGCGTCTACGGCGCGCTGCTGGCCGGGGTGGACCCCGCCGTCACCCGGGCGGTGCTCGACGTCCCCGGCGGGCCGGTGGTCGAGTTCTTCCGGCTGTCGGACCACTTCCGGCCGATCGTCGGCCGCGCCCTGGCCGACGCCGGCCTCCTCGACGACGCGGACGACGGCTTCGACGAGCAGCTGCCCCTGCGCGGGCAGCCGCCGGTGGTCGCCGACGCCGCGGCGCTGGCCCTCCAGGACCACCTGGCCCGCGTCGCGTGGCTCAACCGGCCCGGCAGCCCGGAGACCTTCGCGCCGCTCGTCGAGCCCGACCGGGTGCTCGTGCAGGCGGCCTTCGGGGACGGGCTGGTGCCCAACCCCACCACGTGGACGCTGGTCGAGGCGGGCGAGCTGTGGGACCGGACCAGCCTCTTCCGCAACGACCGCACCGCGACCGCCGGGTTCGACCCGCACGCCTTCCTGCTCGACCAGGGGCTGTTCTGGATCCCCGGCCTGCAGGGCCTCGGGCAGGCGATGACGTTCCTGGCCGACGGCCGCGTCGTCGACCCGGACGCCGAGGGGGACGTCTGGGAGGTGCCGGTCGCCGATCCGGGGGTGCTGCGCGCGCTGAACACCGGCCCCCGCTGACCCCTGCAGGACGCCGGAGGCCCGGGACCGCGGTGCGGTCCCGGGCCTCGGGGTGGTGCGGACGAGCGATCAGGCGGCGGCGGGCCGTGCCTGCATCGCGCGGCGCACCTTCTTGCCACCGGTCGTCATCTTCCAGAGCTTGCCCAGCTGGGAGGGCAGGTTCGCCGGCGTCGTCTCGGCCAGCCAGTCGTTGGGCAGCGAGAGCCGGATGACCTTGTGCCACGCGGAGGCGACCTGCTGCGGCAGCGGCGCGGAGTGGTAGGTCAGGTCGTACCGGTCGAAGATGTCCTTCACCTTCGGGGCGATCTCGGCGTAGCGGTTGCTCGGCAGGTCGGGGAACAGGTGGTGCTCGACCTGGTGGCTCAGGTTGCCGGTCATGATGTGCATGGCCTTCGACCCGGAGATGTTGGCCGAGCCGAGCATCTGCCGCAGGTACCACTCGCCGCGGGTCTCGCCGTCGATCGAGGTCTTCTCGAAGGTCTCGACGCCCTCGGGGAAGTGCCCGCACATGATCACCGAGTGCGACCAGAGGTTGCGGACCACGTTGGCGGTGAAGTTCGCGGCCAGCGTCGAGACGAACGAGGGGCCCGAGAGCAGCGGGTGCAGCAGGTAGTCCTTGCCGGCCTGCTTGCGGATCTTCTTGACCACCTGGCGGGCGCGGGCCCGGAACTCCGGGTCGTTGCGGCGCCGCTTCGACGACAGGTTCTTGCCCAGCTCGAGGTCGTAGGCGGCGATGCCGTACTCGAAGCAGCAGGCGTTGACGAAGTTCCACAGCGGCTGGCCCAGGTACAGCGGGTGCCAGGGCTGGTCCTCGTCGACGCGCATGATGCCGTAGCCGAGGTCGTTGTCCTTGCCGATCACGTTCGTGTACGTGTGGTGCAGCTCGTTGTGCGAGTGCTTCCACTGGTCGGCCGGGCTGGCGCTGTCCCACTCCCAGGTCGTGGAGTGGATCTTCGGGTCGCGCATCCAGTCCCACTGGCCGTGCAGGATGTTGTGCCCGATCTCCATGTTCTCGAGGATCTTGGCGACCGACAGGCCGACGGTGCCCACGATCCAGGCCGGCGGGAAGAACGAGGCCAGCAGGACGGCGCGGCTGCCCAGCTCGAGCTTGCGCTGGGTGTCGATGACCTTGCGGATGTAGGCGGCGTCGGACTCGCCGAGGCTGTCGCGCACCTCCTGGCGGATCGTGTCCAGCTCCTTGCCGATGAGCTCGATGTCCTCGGCGGAGAGGTGGGCGATCGGGTTCTCGGGCTTCTTCTGGATGGCGGTCATGTCCGGCTCCTCTGCTGTGGATCGGTCAGTGGTCGATGGCGCAGGCGCCCGCGGGCGCGCTGATGCAGGTCTGGACGAGGACGCCGTCGCCGATGTCCTCCGCGGTGGTGATCTCGCCGGTGCGCAGGTCGCGCACGGCGCCCTCGCGCAGGGGCAGGACGCAGCCGAAGCAGATGCCCATGCGGCAGCCGCTGGGCATGAGGACGCCGGCCTCCTCGGCGGCGTCGAGGATCGGGGTGGTGCCCTCGACCTCGACGGTGGTGCCGTTCGTCGTGAACGTGACGGGGCCGCCCTCGCCGGCACCGGCGAGGATCCGCGGGCGGAAGCGCTCGGTGTAGAGCCGGTCGGCGATGCCCGCTGCGGCCCAGTGCTCCTCGAGCGCCTCGAGCATGCCGACGGGGCCGCAGGCCCAGGTGGCGCGCTCGTGCAGGTCGGGGACGAGCTCGGCGATCGACCGGGCGTCGAGCATGCCGGCGCTGTCGGTGTGCTGCTCGATCAGCCGGATCCGGCCCTCGGCGGCCATCTGCCGCAGCTCCGCGCCGAAGACGACGTCCTCGGCGGTCGGGGCGGAGTGCACCAGCACGGTGTCGGCGAGCCGGTCCGCGGCGTTGCGCAGGATGCCCATGACCGGGGTGATCCCGGAGCCGGCGGTGACGAACAGCGCCTTTTCCGGCGCCTGCTCGGGCAGGCAGAACTCACCGGTGGCCTGGTCCAGCTGGATGATCGTGCCGGGCTGCACCCGGTGCACGAGGTGGTTGCTGACCTTCCCCTCCGGGATGGCCTTCACGGTGATCGTGAAGCACCCGTCGCCGCGGCCGAGCACCGAGGTGATCGAGTACGCGCGCCACTGGCGGACGCCGTCGATGTCGATGCCGATGCGCACGTACTGGCCGGGGCGGTGCGGCTGCCAGTCCCTGCCGGGGCGGATGACGATGCTCGCCGCGTCCCGCGTCTCGGGCAGCACGGCCTCGATCCGGCCGCGCAGCGCGGCGCCGGAGCGGAGCGGGTCGAACAGGTCCAGGTAGTCGACGGGCAGCAGGGGCGTGGTCACCAGCTCGGCCAGCCGCACAGCACGCTTCCGCAGCGAGGCCAGGGGCGACCGCACCGAGTCCGGGCGGGGAACGGTCGTCGTCATACACCGACTGTGTCCGACTCCTGGATCAGTTACCTGTGTTCCCGACGTGAATCAACCGGTACGTTCTGTTCGCTGCGAACAAAGGGGGCGGGATGACCGGCGAGCTGACCGTCATGCCGGATGCCGTCGCCCGGGCCATGCGCGCCGAGCTGCCCTCGGTCGCCGAGCAGACCGTCGCCGAGATCATCGTCGAGGTCCCCAGCTACGCCGACGCCTTCTCCGGCCGGATGGGCCAGAAGATCCGCAACGCCGTGGAGCTGACCCTTGCCGGCTTCCTCGAGCTGGCCACCGCCGGGACAGGTGTGGACCCCAGCACGCCCATCGGCCCGGCGCTGGCCGCGGCCTACGAGCTGGGCCGCGGCGAGGCCCGCGACGGCCGGTCCATGGACGCGCTGCAGGCGGCCTACCGCGTGGGCGCCCGCGTCTCGTGGCGGGAGATGAGCGCGACCGCCGTCCGCGCCGGCCTGTCGGTGGAGCACATGGCGCGCTTCGCCGAGCTGGTGTTCGCCTTCATCGACCAGCTCTCGGCGGCCAGCGTCGCCGGGCACAGCGACGAGCTGGCGACGACGGGGCGGGTCCGCCAGCGCTACCTCGAACGGCTGGCCACCCTGCTGCTGGCCGGGGCGCCGGCCGACGAGCTGCTGGCCGCGGCCGAGCGCGCCGGCTGGACGCCCCCGCGCACGCTGACCGCCGTCCTGCTGCCCGAGGAGCGGGTGCGCGGCGCCATGGTGTCGCTCGACCCGCGGACCCTGCGGGCCACGGTCGAGCTGCCCGAGCTACCCGAGCGGGTCGGCGAGGGCGAGCTGGTCGTGCTCCTGGTCCCTGACGCCGAGGGCCGGTCCCGGCCGGCCCTGCTGCGCTCGCTGGACGGCCGGGGCGCCGTCGTGGGGCCGGCCCGCCCGTGGCCGGGGGCCGCCGACTCGCACGCCCGGGTGGTCCGCGCGGTGCAGCTCGGCCTGACCGCGGGCGGCACCGAGCCGCTGGACACCGACTGCCGGCTCACCGAGCTGGTGCTGCGCGCCGACGAGACGGCGCTGGCCGACCTGCGGGAGCGCGCCCTGGCCCCGCTGGCCGACCTGGGCGAGAGCGCCCGGGAGAAGCTCACCGAGACGCTGCGCTCGTGGCTGCTGCACCAGGGCCGCCGCGACGCCGTCGCCGCCGAGCTGTTCGTCCACCCCCAGACCGTCCGCTACCGGATGGGCCAGCTGCGCGAGCTGTACGGGGACCGGCTGGAGGACCCCCGCGCCGTGCTGGAGCTGGTCCTCGCCCTCGGGGTGCACGATGGGACGACGACGACGTGAGGGGTCCGGCGTGAGCGTCCTGATCGTGCACGGCTGGCAGAACCACCGCCCGGAGGGGCACTGGCAGCGCGAGCTGGCCGGGAAGCTGGCCGCGGACGGGCACGAGGTGCGCTACCCGCAGTTCCCGTCGCCCGACGAGCCGGTGCTCGCCGACTGGCTGGCGCTGCTGCGCGCGGAGCTGGCCGCCCTCGGGGCCGACGGCGGCGAGCGGGTGCTGGTCTGCCACAGCCTCGCCGTCCTGCTCTGGTGGCAGGCGGCGCCGTCGCTGGGGGCGCTGCAGGCCGACCGGGTGCTGCTCGTCGCCCCGCCGGCGGCCGACGTGCTGCGCGGCTTCCCGGAGGTGGCCGCCTTCGCGCCGCCGGGCATCGAGACGACGCCGCTGCCCGAGGAGCTGCGCGCGCGGGTGCGGCTGGTCGCCAGCGACGACGACCCGTACTTCCCCGGTGGGGCCGCCGCGCTGTACGCCGACCGGTTCGGCCTGGACACCGACGTGGTCCCCGGCGGGCAGCACCTCGACCTGCCCGCCGGCTACGGCTCCTGGCCCTCGGTGCACGCCTGGTGCACCGACCCCGCCACCCGGGTGGTCGCGCGGTGAGGGGGCTGCTCGCCGAGGTCGCGGCCGCCACCGGGCTGCCCGCCGGGCCGGTCGAGGTGAGCGGCACCCCCGGCCTGGGCGGTCCGCTGGCGGTCGACGAGCTGGTGACCGGCGCCGTCGCCGCGCAGCTGCTGGCCGCCCGGGCGCTCCGCGGCGACGACGCGCCGGTGCGGATCGACGGGCCGCACGTCGGGCTCGCGGTGCGCAGCGAGCGGTACGCCCGGCTGGCCGGGCGGCCGGTGGGGCTCGGCTTCGCCCCGCTGTCCCGCTTCTTCGCCACCTCCGACGGCTGGGTGCGGCTGCACGGCAACTACGCCCACCACCGGGCGGCCGCGGCGACCGTCCTGGGCTCGGAGGACCCCGCGCAGGTCGCGCGAGTGGCGACCCGCTGGCGGGCCGAGGAGCTGGAGAGCGCGGTCGTCGCGGCCGGTGGTGCGGCGGCCGCCGTCCGGACGCCGGAGGGCTGGGCCGCGTCGGAGCCCGGCCGGGCGGTGGCCGGGCTGCCGCTGCTGGAGCTGCGCCGCAGTGCCGAGGCCCCGCCCCGCCGTCCGCCGCTCGAGGGGCTGCGCGTCCTGGACCTCACGCGGGTCATCGCCGGCCCGGTGGCCACGCGGGTGCTCGCCTCGCACGGCGCGGACGTGCTGCGCGTGGACGGGCCGCAGCTGCCCGACCTGCCCGGCGGGCTGCTGGACACCGGCGTCGGCAAGCGGCACGTGGTGCTCGACCTGGCCGCGGCCCGCGACCGCGCCACGGTCGAGGAGCTGCTCGCCGGGGCCGACGTCGTCGTGCAGGGCTACCGGCCGGGTGCGCTGGACGCCTTCGGCCTGGACCCCGCCGCGCTGGCGGAGCGGCACCCGCACCTCGTCGTCGTCCGCATCTCCGCCTGGGGACTGCACGGGCCGTGGGCCGGCCACCGCGGCTTCGACTCGCTGGTGCAGGCCGCGAGCGGGATCGCGACGGTCTGCGGCTCCCCGGAGCAGCCCGGCGCACTGCCGGCGCAGGCCCTCGACCACGCGACCGGCTACCTCGCCGCCGCGACCGTGCTGGCCGGGCTGGTGCGGCAGCGGGCCGAGGGCGGCGGCTGGCACGGGGAGCTGTCGCTGGCGCAGACCGCGCGGTGGCTGCTGGACGCGCCGCGCGACCCGTCGTCCCCGGCGCCGGACCCCGATCCCGCGCCCTACCTGCAACGCCTGGACTCGCCGGGCGGGCCGGTCGAGGTCGTGGCCCCGCCTGGTTCCCCGCCGTGGACGTCGGCGGCCGTGCTGCCGCCGGTCACCGAACCGGCCTGGCGCGAGCGGTGACCGTCGACCTGGCCGCGGCCGGTGCGTTCCTGGCCGCGCACGGGCGGCTGCTCGACCGGCGCCGCTTCGAGCTGCTCACCGGCGCCGGGGACGCCGACGCCGTCGTCGCGGCCGTCGACGGCTACCGCAACCCCGACGGCGGCTACGGCTGGGGCCTGGAGCCGGACCTCCGCTCGGCGACCAGCCAGCCCGGCGGCGCGCTGCACGCGCTGGAGGCGTTCGCCGACCTGGCACCGGTCGCCACGCCCCGCGCGGCGCAGGTGTGCGACTGGCTGGCGTCGGTCTCCCTGCCCGACGGCGGCGTGCCGTTCGCGCTCCCGGTGCCCGATCCCGCGGCGTGCGCGCCGTTCTGGGTGCAGGCGGACGCGGCGACGTCGTCGCTGCAGCTCACCGGCGTGATCGCCGCGACCGCGTACCGGGTGCCCGGCCTCGACCCGGCCACGACCCCCTGGCTGGCGCGGGCGACGGCGTACTGCCTGGATGCGATCCGGGAGCTGGACGCCTCGGTGCACGCGATGGAGCTGGCGTTCGCGGTCCAGTTCCTCGACGCGGCCGGCCGCTCGGTGCCGGAGGCCGCCGACCTGGTCGACCGGGTGCGGCCCTGGATCCCCGCCGACGGGCTGCTGCACGTGGCCGGCGGGGCCGAGGGCGAGTTCATGCGACCGCTGGACTTCGCGCCGTTCCCCGGCGGCCCGGCCCGCGCGCTGTTCGCGCCGTCCGTGGTCGAGGCCGAGCTGGACCGGCTGGCCGCGGGGCAGCAGGACGACGGCGGCTGGACCGTCGACTTCGACAGCTACTCACCCGCGGCGGCGCTGGAGTGGCGCGGGCACGCCACCGTGCGGGCGCTCGTGCTGCTGCGCGCCAACGGACGCCTCTGAGGTGTCGTCTCCGGGCCACGCTGTGCGCGAGTCGGCAGTTCCGGGCTCCCGACCTGCCGACCGGCGCACACCGTCGGCGGGCCTCAGACCGGGCGGAGCACCGCGACGAGGAAGTCCGCGTCGGGGGTGAACGGGCGCAGGTCCCAGGTGGACAGCAGCAGGTCCTCGGCCCACCCGGTCGCGCGGGCGTCGGCCAGGAACTCGTCGAACTCGTAGCCGCGGCCGGCGCCGAAGCCGAAGACCGCCCGGCCGTCGGCGGCGATCACGTCGCGCAGCCGGCGCAGCACCTGCCGACGGGTGCTCTCGGCCAGGAACGCCATGACGTTGCCCGCGCAGACGATCGCGTCGAAGGCGCCGTCGACGCCGGCCGCCCGCAGGTCCAGCTCGGCGAGGTCCTGCACCAGCCAGCGCGGGCCGGGGTGGTCCTCCTCGGCGGCCGCGATCAGCACCGGGTCGCCGTCGACCCCGACCACGCGGTGCCCGACCTCGTGCAGGTGGGCGCCCACCCGGCCCGGGCCGCAGCCGGCGTCGAGCACCCGCGAGCCGCGCGGCAGCATCGCGTCGACCAGCCGCGCCTCGCCGACGAGGTCCACGCCCTGGGCCGCCAGCGCCCGGAACCGCTCGACGTAGGCGGTCGAGTGCGAGGGGTCCTCCTCGGTCATCCGCATCCACGCGCTCTGCTCGGTCACGCCCCCCGTTCTACACGGGGTCGACGAGCACCCCCGGGTTGAGGACGCCGGCCGGGTCCAGCGCGGCCTTCGCGGCCCGCAGCGCGACGGCGAACGGATCGGGGCGCTGCCGGTCGTAGCCGGGGCGGTGGTCGCGGCCGACGGCGTGGTGGTGCGTGACGGTGGCGCGCAGCCGGGTCAGCACCTCCATCGCGGCGGTCTTCACGTCGTCCCACATGGCGACCTCGGAGCCTGGCCGGCCGACCCCGACGACGGTGAAGTACGGCGCCGGGCCGTCCGGGTAGACGTGCGTGAACCGGCAGTTGACCAGGCCCGGCGCGCCGGTGACCTCGCGGACCGCGGCGCCCACCTCGGCCTGCACCGTCGCGTAGAGCTCGTCCACGCGGTCCCACGTGGTGGCGGTCTCGAAGGTCTCGACGACGGCGCTCATCCGCGCCAGCCCGTCCCGGCCGTAGGGGGCGCGCAGGAACGACGACCGCCAGGCGTCGGCGGCGGCGTCCCGGGGGCCGTCCGCGCGGGGTGCGACGACCCCGCCGTGGTCGCTGGCCAGGTCGGTGAGCTCGGCCAGCCGCGACTCCACCGGGTGGTGCGCGGACTCGACGCCCAGCACGAGCACGCAGCTCCCGTCCGCCGAGGCGCCCGAGGTGGCGGCCTCGCCGGCGTCGAGCAACCGGCAGTTCGCGGGGTGCAGGCCGGCCTGCGAGACGGCGCGGACCGCGCCCGTCGCGGTGGCCATGTCGCGGAAGGTCACCGACGCGGAGGCCTTGAACCGCGGCCGGTCCTGCAGCCGCATCCAGGCCTCGGTGATGACGCCGAGGGTGCCCTCCGAGCCGAGGAACATCCGGTCCGGCGAGGGCCCGGCGCCCGAGCCGGGCAGCCGCCACGACTCGCTGACGCCCACCGGCGTCACCACGCGCATCGACTCGACCAGGTCGTCGATGTGGGTGAGGACGGTCGCGAAGTGCCCGCCGGCGCGGGTGGCCAGCCAGCCGCCGAGCGTGGAGAACTCGAAGCTCTGCGGGTAGTGCCGCAGCGTCAGCCCGTGCGGGCGCAGCTGCTCCTCGAGCACCGGGCCCAGCGCACCACCCTGGATGCGGGCCGCCCGGCTGGTCCGGTCGATCTCCAGGACGCGGTCCAGCGCGGTGAGGTCCATCGACACCCACGGGCGCTCGCCGCGGTACTCGACGCCGCCGACCACCGAGCTGCCGCCGCCGAAGGGCACCACGACGACGCCGGCCGTCGTCGCCCAGTCGAGCAGCCGGACGACGTCGGCCTCGTCCGCGGGGTGCGCGACGGCGTCCGGCGCCCCGGGCAGCTCGCCGGAGAGCGCGCGGACGACGTCCCGGTAGGCCTTGCCGTAGGCGTGCCGGGCCCGGTCGTCGTGGTCGGTGGTGACCGGCAGCCCGTCGGGGGCGGTCACCCGGGAGGTGGGCAGGACGACGTCGGCGAGCGCCGGGACCGGCCGCGGCCGGTCGGGCAGCCCGGGCAGCGCCGCCGCGCGGGCGGTGCACTGCTCGTCGGTCAGCGCCTGGTCCTCCGTGCCCCAGCCCCACCACGACCTCGTCACCCGCCGCAGTCTGCCGCAGGGTCCTCTCGCCAGTCCGGCGGGTCCGCCGGGTGCAGCAGCGGGTCGTCCGCGGCGAGCGTGCGCACCGGACCGGGCGCGGTGAGCGGCCCCTCGAAGCGCACCGTCACCCGGCCCAGCCCGCGGCCCCACACCCAGCCGGCACCGAGCTCGTCGTGCCGCACGTCCTGCCCGGGCCACCAGCGCTTGTCCGCCGGCAGCGGCTCGGGCGGCAGGTCGACCGCGGTGCTGGTCTCCTCGGCGGCCGACACCGGTGAGCCGTCGTCCTCCTCGGCGAACAGGTCGCCCTGCGCGTAGAGCGAGAGCCCGGAGACCCCGACGCCGAGCAGCCGCAGGCCGCCCTCGGCACCGGCGTCGGCGAGCAGCCGGCGAGCGACGGCGGCGATCTGCCGGGCGTCGTCGGTGGGCTGCGGGAGCGTCTGCGAGCGGGTGAGGGTGGTGAAGTCGTAGCGGCGGAGCTTGAGGGTGACCGTGCGGCCGGAGAAGGCGGAGTCGCGCAGCCGCTTGCCGACCCGCGTCGCCATGGAGTCGATCTCCCGGCCCAGGACGGCGAGGTCGGTGAGGTCGCGCTCGAAGGTCTCCTCGTGCGAGACCGACTTCGCCTCGCGGTCGGGGACGACGGCGCGGTCGTCCTCGGCGCGGGCCAGCGCGTGGAGGCCCGCGCCGTGCGCGCGCCCGGCCAGCGCGACGAGGTCGGCGAGGGAACGGGCCGCGAGATCTCCCACCGTCTTGATGCCGACCTGGTGCAGCCGCTCCGCCGTCGCCGGGCCGACGCCGCCCAGCGTGGTCACCGGGAGCGGGTGCAGCAGGTCGAGCTCGTCGCCGGGCGGGACGACGACCAGCCCGTCGGGCTTCTGCAGCTCCGAGCCGATCTTGGCCATCAGCTTCGACGAGCCGATGCCCACCGAGCCGGTCACGCCCCCGGTGGCCGCGGCGATCCGCTCCTTGAGGGCCCGGCCGAGTTCCGTCACACCCGCGACCGACAGGTCGTGCCCGCCGGCGGCGAGGTCGACGTAGGCCTCGTCGATCGAGACCGGCTCGACCAGCGGTGACAGCTCGCGGAGCATCCCCATCACGACGTCGGAGGTCCGGCGGTAGGCGGCGAACCGGCCGCCGAGGAACGCCGTCCCCGACGGGCAGCGGCGCCGGGCCTCGGCGGTGGACATCGCCGAGCGGGCACCGTAGGCGCGCGCCTCGTAGGACGCCGTCGCCACCACACCCCGGCCGCCCACCCCGCCGACGACGACCGGCCGCCCGCGCAGCGAGGGCTTGTCGCGCTGCTCGACGGCGGCGAAGAAGGCGTCGAGGTCGAGGTGCAGCACGCTCGCCTCCCGCCTCACCCCTCCATCCTCCCCGCTACGTTCGATCCCGTGACGGACGGCGGGCAGGGCGAGCACGACCGCGTCGAGCCGCCGCCGGCGGGCGACGAGCTCGCCGTGCTGACCGGGTTCCTGGACTACCAGCGCGCGACGCTGGCCTGGAAGACCCGCGGGCTGGACGCCGAGGGCCTGGGGGTGACCGTGGCCGCCTCCACCGTGACGCTGGGCGGGCTGCTCAAGCACCTCGCCTTCGTCGAGGAGATGTGGCTCTCCCGGCGGCTGCTCGGGCGCGACTGGGGCCCGGCGTTCGCCGACGTCGACTGGGACGACGACCCGGACTGGGAGTGGCACTCCGCGGCCGACGACACCCCGGAGCAGCTGCGCGCGCTGTGGTCGGGCGCCGTCGAGCGGTCCCGGGTCATCCTGGCCGAGGCGGTGGCCGACGGCGGCCTGGACCGGCTCGCCGCCGCGAGCTCGCCGGACGGCACCACGCCCAGCCTGCGCTGGATCCTCGTGCACCGGATCGAGGAGTACGCCCGGCACAACGGGCACGCCGACCTGATCCGGGAGTGGATCGACGGCGAGGTCGGCGAGTAGCCGGTTCACCCGACTGTGGACAGCCGTGGCGTGGGCGTACCGGAACTGCGAAGCTGCAGGTCGGACGGGGACGAGGAGGGCGCGCGGAGTGGCAACGGTCTTCCTCGTCCTGGGTGCCGTCGGCCTCGTCGTCCTCGTGGTCTCGCTGTTCGTCGGTGAGCTCGACCTGGGCCTGGGCGACGCCGAGGGGCCCTTCTCGCTGCCGGCGATCGCGGCGCTGATCGGCGGCGTCGGCTTCGGCGGTGCCGCCGCCACGGCGCTGCTCCCGGATGACCTGCCCGACGGCGCGGCCGCGCTGCTCGCGGCCGCCGCCGGTCTCGTCGTCGCAGGTCCCCCTCGCCTGGGGTGCGATCCGGCTCTCCCGCGCGCTCACCGACATGCCGACCGAGCCGACGCTCACCCGCCACTCGCTGATCGGCGCCCAGGGCGTCGTCGTCTCCGCCGTCCCGAGCACCGGGTACGGGGAGGTCCGGCTCGCGCTGGCCGGGCAGCAGCTCAAGTACTCGGCCCGCAGCGCCGTCGCGCTGCCGGCCGGCACGCCCGTCTACGTGATCGACACCCTCAGCGAGACCGCGGTCGAGGTCGTCTCCACCGCTGCCGACCCCCTTCCCCTGCCCGGAGGCGACCCCTCGTGACGCTGCTCTACGCCATCGGTGGCCTCGCCGCCCTGGTCATCCTGCTGGTGCTGCTCGTGCTCTCCCGGATCAAGGTGGCCGGCCCGAACCAGGCCTTCCTGGTCACCGGGCGGCAGGGCCGGCAGATCACCGACGCCGCCGGCGTGGTGTCGCGGGACAGCTCGGGCCAGAAGGTCGTCATGGGCGCCAGCGTCTTCGTGCTGCCCGTCGTCCAGAAGCTGCACACGATGGACCTGTCCAGCCGCCGGATCCCGGTGGGCATCCGGGGCGCGGTGTCCAAGCAGGGCGTGAAGTGCGACCTCGAGGGCGTCGCGATCGTGAAGGTCGGCGGCACCGAGGACTCGATCCGCGCCGCCGCACAGCGGTTCCTCAACCAGCAGGAGGGCATCGACACCTTCACCTCGGAGGTGCTGGCCGGTGCGCTGCGCTCGATCGTGGGCCGGCTGACGATCGAGGAGATCATCCGCGACCGCGCGGCGTTCGCCTCCGCCGTCGCCGAGGAGGCGGAGTCCTCGCTGACCGGGCAGGGCCTGGTGCTGGACACCTTCCAGCTGCAGGACATCCAGGCCGAGGGCTCCTACCTCGCCGACCTGGGCCGCCCCGAGGCCGCGCGGGTGCTCAAGGAGGCCAGCATCGCCGAGGCGCGCGCCCGGCAGGCCGCGCAGCAGGAGCAGCTGCTGGCCGACGAGGCGATCGGCGGTCGCCCAGCGGCAGCTGGCGCTGCGCCAGGCCGAGATCACCGCCGAGACCGACGCCGCGAAGGCCCGCGCCGCCGCGGCCGGGCCGCTCGCCCAGGCCGCGCAGGACCAGGCCGTGCTCATGGAGCAGGAGAAGGTCGCCGAGCGGACGGCGTCGCTGACCGAGCGGCAGCTGGACACCCAGGTGCGCCGCCCCGCCGACGCGCAGCGGTACAAGGTCGAGCAGGAGGCGGAGGGCCGCAAGAACTCGGCGATCCTCACCGCCGAGGCGCAGCGGCAGGCGACGATCGCCGCGGCCCAGGCCGCCGCCGAGCAGGCGAAGCTCTCCGGTGAGGGCGAGCGGGCCCGCCGCTCGGCCCTGGCCGAGGCGGAGGCGATCGAGGGCGCGAAGCGCGGTGAGGCCGAGAAGCTGCGCCGCCAGGCCATCGCCGACGCCGTGGAGCGCGAGGGTGCCGCCGAGGCGGCCGCGATCCTCGCCCGCGGCCAGGCCGAGGCCGACGGCGATGGACGCCCGCTCCGACGCGTTCGCCAAGTACGGCGAGGCAGCGATCCTGGAGATGCTGGTCAAGGTGCTGCCCGACGTCGTGGGCGCGGCGTCGGCCCCGCTGGCCGGCGTGGACAAGATGACCGTCATCTCCACCGACGGCGCGGGTTCGCTCGGCAGGTCGGTCGCCTCGAACGTCGCGCAGGGGCTGCAGCTCTCCGGCGACCTCACCGGCATCGACGTCGCCGCGCTGCTCCGCCGCCTCGGCGGCGCCCCTGGCACCGAGCCGGTCAGCATCCCGGTCACGGGCGACGGCGCGAACGGCAACGGGCTCGCCTGACCCGGGCCCACTGTGCGGGCGTTCTCCGGACGTTGCCGGGACGATCGCGCCCGCATCGTCCGGAACGGGTCCGCAGAGTCGCGCCTGCGGGGGCCGGGCGGGACGTCAGCTGAGCAGGCCGCGGACGTCGTCGGCGGTGAGCGCCCCGGAGCTCAGCGCGCCGTCGTCGACCACCCGGGAGAACAGCGCCGACTTCCGCGCCTTGAGCTCCATGACCTTCTCCTCGATCGTGCCGACGGACACCAGCCGGTAGACGATCACCGTCTTGTCCTGGCCGATGCGGTGCGCCCGGTCGACCGCCTGCGCCTCGGCGGCCGGGTTCCACCACGGGTCGAGCACGAAGACGTAGTCGGCCTCGGTGAGGGTGAGGCCGAAGCCGCCGGCCTTGAGGCTGATCAGGAACACCGGCGCGGTGCCCGTGCGGAAGTCCTGGAGCACGGCGTCCCGGTCGCGGGTGCGCCCGTCCAGGTACACCCAGTCGATGCCCTCGGCGGTCAGCCGGTCGCGGATGCCGCGCAGGAACCGGGTGAACTGGCTGAACACCAGCACCCGGTGCCCTTCGGCGACCACCTCCCGCAGGTGCTCGAGGAAGGTGTCGGCCTTGCTGGAGCGGACGTCGGCGTAGGCGGGGTCGACCAGCGCGGGGTCGAGGCTGAGCTGCCGCAGCAGCGTGAGCGACCGGAAGATCGTCATCCGGTTCTTCGACATGTCCTCGACCAGGCCGAGGATCTTGCTCCGCTCCCGCTGCAGGTGGGTCTGGTACAGCTTCTCGTGGCGCGGGTTGAGCACCACCTCCAGCACCTGCTCCTGCTTGGGCGGCAGCTCCGCGGCGACCATCTCCTTGGTCCGCCGGCGCACCAGCGGGCGGATCCGGCGGCGCAGCACGGCCAGCTTCTCCGCGTCCCCGTCGCGCTCGATCGGCACCCGGTACTGCTCGGTGAACCGCTGCGGGTCGGGGAACAGCCCCGGCGCCACGATCGACAGCAGCGCCCACAGGTCCATGACGCTGTTCTCCAGCGGCGTGCCGGTCAGGGCCAGCTTGACCGGGGCCCGGAGCCGCCGCGCGCACTGGTAGGTGCGGGCCCGGTGGTTCTTGACGAACTGCGCCTCGTCGAGCACCAGCCCGCGCCACGGCAGCTCCGCCCAGGCGTCCTCGTCGATCCGGAACAGCGCGTAGGAGGTGAGGACGACGTGCGCACCGGCCACCCGGTCGCGCAGCGGCGTCCCGGCCTTCCGCTCGGTCTCCTCGACCACGGCCACCCGCAGGCCGGGGGCGAACCGGGCGGCCTCCCGCGCCCAGGTGGAGACCACGCTGGTCGGCGCCACCACCAGCACCGGTGAGCCGTCCAGCTCGCCGGCCTCGAGCGCGCGGACCAGCAGCGCGAGGGTCTGCAGCGTCTTGCCCAGCCCCATGTCGTCGGCCAGGACGCCACCCAGCCCGTGCTCCCACAGGAACGCCAGCCAGCCGTACCCCTCGAGCTGGTAGGGCCGCAGCTCGGCCAGCAGGCCGGCCGGCGGTGGCGGGGGATCGGTGAGCTCGACGTCGAGCAGACCGCGCACGGCGCGGTTCCACCGCTCGCTCTGCTCGTCCACGACCCCGAGGGCGAGCAGCTGCTCCCACAGCGACGCCTGGTAGCGGCTCACCCGGGTGCCCTCGCCGGGCACGTCCTGCAGCGCGCGGGCCTCCTCGATCAGCAGCCGCAGCTGCTCGAACTCCGGGCGCTGCAGCGAGAAGTAGGTGCCGGTGATCAGCAGCAGGCGGGTGCGCCCGGCGGCGAGCGCCTTGTACAGCGTCTCGAACGGCACGCTCTGGCCGTCGACGGTGACGCTGACCCCCAGGTCGAACCAGTCGGACTCCCCGGTGTCGCGGACCGAGAAGCTGATCTGCGGCGCCGCGGTGGAGAAGCGGTAGTCCGGCGGGGTGCCCACCACGGTGACCTCGACGTCCGGGTCGGCGCGCAGGGCGGGCAGGACCTCCGTGGTGAACTCCAGCGCCTCCATCCCGCTCAGCTCGGCCGTCTCGGCGAGCAGGCCGCCTGGCGTCCACAGCTCGGGCAAGGCACCGACCGGGCCGGGCAGCGCCTCGACGAGCGACCGCTCGGCCGCCGCGTCCCGGCCGTCGCCCCGGGTGGACGGCGAGTCCGGCGGGAAGGACCGCTCGGGGCCGTAGCGGACCGCCCAGGTGACGCAGGCCGCGGCATCGCCGGGGTAGCGGACCTCCACGGCCAGCCGGGGCGGGACGACGTCGGGCAGCTCCACCGAGCCGTCGGCGGACATCACCGGGACCGCCTGCCGCAGGCCCGGGAACCAGTCCCGCCGGAAGCGGTCGACGTCCCCGGCCGGGATGGTGATCGCCCCGCCCCGCGCGACCAGGCCCGCCAGAGCCGGTGGGGCCGGCGTCGAGAGGCGGGCCAGCACCAGGCCGGGGCCCTCGTCACCGGGTGGCCCGTCGAGGGTGACCCCGTGCGGGGGCATGCCGAGGAAGGACAGCGCGCCGGGGGCGACGGCGTGGCCGTCGACCCGGAGGACGGCGGACAGCTCGGTCGCGTCGCCGCTCCGGCGCAGGTCGACCGCGATGTCGGCCCCGTCCGCCGCCAGCACCACGGGCCGGGGCGGGCGGTCGGCGGTCATGAGCTGCACGCCGTCGCCGACCGCCTCGGCGAGCAGCCGCCACAGGGCCCGGGCCGAACTCGTGCAGGTACACGTCGACCGGGGCGTAGGAGTAGTACTGGTTGCGCGCCGCCGAGTGCGTGGCGTGCAGCGCGCGCAAGGCTGCCAGGTGCGCCGGGTCCCACCCGGCCCGCGCGCTGTCGTACTGCAGCTGCTTCCAGGAGATCCCGCTGCGCACCCAGTTCCCGCGGGCGCCGGGGATGACCGGCCGCAGCCGCACCAGCCGCTGCCGCACGCCGGGAGAACCGACCGAACCGCGGCCACCCTCGGCCGTCTCGAACTGCAGGCCGATCGGCACGGTGCTGGCGGGCGCGGCGTCGGCGGCCGCGGACACCAGCTCCTCGAGCTGCTGCTCCCAGCCGGGGACGCCGGGCCGCCCGCCGCCGACGGGTCCCACCCGCGGCCGCAGCGCCAGCAGCACCGCGACGGCGTGCTTGCAGTCGTCACCGACCGGGCAGGTGCACGCCCCGATCCAGCCCGTCCGGCCGCCGTCGGTGCGCACCACCGTCGTCCGGTAGGGAGCGGGGTCGCCGCCCTGCACGTGCGCGGTGGCCCGGCGCCCGTCCTCGGTCAGCTTCAGGCCGAGCACGCTGCGCCGCGCGTAGGGCCGGGCCCGATCCAGGGTGGCCGGGCCGACCGCGTGGGTCAGGGCCTCGTCGGTGACCACCTCCTGCCAGCCACCGAGCACCCGGCCAGGTTACGACCGACCTCCGACGGTCCGGCCGACGTCGACGACCCTGCGGGCCGGTTCCGGGCGGTGCGGCCGCGATCGCGCGCGCATCGTCGGCAACGCGCCGGCAGAGTCGCCGCCCGGTCAGCTCTCGCTGAGCGCCGTCCCGGGTAGCCAGTCGGCGTCGAGCAGCTCGGCGATCTCCTGCAGCGCCGAGGTGTCCGCGCCCGCCGTCGAGCCGGTGACCGCCAGCCGCTCCACCATCACGCGGGCGACCTGCTCCTCCACCGTGTCCTCGGCGAACGCGACCAGCCACGGCGAGGTGCGGCCGTCGCGGTGCGTGCGGCCGGTGACCTGCCGGGCCTGGATGCCGGAGAACCGCGGCTGGTGGAACAGGCCCACCCGCGGCAGCTCGGAGGCGTGCGACCCGTCGGGCAGCAGCTCACCCGCGTGCAGGCTGATCGAGGCGGTCACGGTGAACACGCAGACCTGCGCCCCGCCCCGCTGGAAGCGCAGCCGCTCGGCCTCGACGTCGAACCGGTCGCGGCCGTAGATGCCGGCCACCTCGATCCCGGCCGAGAGCAAAGCCTCCCGGATCGGATCGGCCGCCGTCTCCACGAACTCGACCGACACCGCCACCTGGCGCTCCGCCTCCACCTGCGCCTTCACCCAGTCGACGGTGGCCTGCACCCGGATCAACCCGGCCTTCTGCCGGAACCGCAGCAGCGCCGCGCGCCCGCGGGCGGTCTGCCGTGCCCTGCGGGCCAGCTGCATCTCCGCCCGGAACTCCGACCACTCGGCCTCGTAGGACGCGCGCTCCGCCGGGGTGAGCGCGACCGGCGCCCCGCTCACCGAGACCGGCCCCCAGGGCGCCGGCCGGTGCAGCGTCGCCGGCGGATCGGTGTCGGCGAGCCAGCCCTGCAGCGTGGTGAGGTCGGCCCGGCGCTCGTCGGCGTCCTCGGTCCACTGCCAGCCGTAGCGGCCACGTTCCACGTGGAACCCTCGCGCGGCCAGCCGCGCCGGGAGGTCGACCCAGTCCTTGAGCGGCTCCCCGTGCTGGACGGCGAACTGCGGCGCCAGGTACGGCAGCTCGAGCGGCGTGTGCGCCGGCGTCGCGGTGCAGGCCAGCACGTACGGGGCGTCCTTCACCCGGCCCGCGCCGGAGACCGCCTTCCAGTGCTTCCAGCGCTGCGTGGTCGTGTGCCGCACCATGTGCGCCTCGTCGGCGACGACGACGTCGAACCGCGCGCCGGTCGCCCGCTGCACCGCGGCCACCTTGCCCAGCCGATCCCACGTCGTGACGCACCAGCGCAGCCCGCCGTCGCCGAACCCGGCGATGGAGCGCGACCAGTGCGGGATGGTGATCGCCGCGGGCCGGTCGGCGACGACCAGCACCCGCGTGACGTCGCGCTGCTCGGCGATCGCCTTGACCGCCAGGATCGCCGTCCCGGTCTTGCCGACGCCGGGGTCGTCGCCGAGCAGGAACACCCGGCCGCCCGCGGCGGCGTGCGCGGCGACGACGTCCGCGCCGTCGCACTGCTGGTCGCGCGGGGTCAGCGGGCGCCCCTCGGGCAGCGGGCGGGGCCCGTCGTTCAGCTCGTCCTCGACGAACCGCTCGAAGCTGTACGGCGGGGGGTCGTAGGGCACCAGGGCCGCGGGCAGCTCACCGCCCACCCAGACGTGCGCCTGCAGGCCGGCGTGCCAGGTGGCGCCCGGCGCCGGGGCGCGGAAGGGGACGGCGAGCACCCACACCCGCTCCCCCGGGCCCGCGACCGGCAGCTCGGCGGCGGGCTTCGCCGCCGCCCGCTTCCGAGGCGTCGCCGCGCGGGTGCGGGCCGCCGCCGCCCGCGTGGTCGTGCTGCGCCGTCGTCGTCCGGGCATGCCGGCACCTCCCCCTCGTCCCCGGGGCACGGTAGGCGGCGCCACCGACGGGCTGGTGGGATGGGCGTCGTGAACGACGACCTGCGGCTGCACTCGCGCACCCTCGGCGAGGCCGGCCCGCGGGTGGTGTTCGTGCACGGGCTGTTCGGCCAGGGCAAGAACTGGACGACCGTCGCCAAGGGGCTCGCCGACCGGCACCGGGTGACGCTGCTCGACCTGCCCAACCACGGCCACTCCCCCTGGACCGAGCGCGTCGACTACGTGGACATGGCCGAGCTGGTCGCCGCCGAGCTGGCCGGGTTCGGCGAGCCGGTGACGCTGGTCGGCCACTCGATGGGCGGCAAGGTGGCGATGACGCTGGCGCTGCGCCGGCCGGAGCTGCTGCGCGCGCTCGTCGTCGTCGACATCGCGCCGGTCGAGTACCCGCTGCAGGGCGGGCGGACCGACGACGCCGACGAGGAGGCCTCCCCGTTCGGCGCGTTCATCGCCGCGATGAAGGCGATGGACCTGGGCGCCCTGCAGACCCGCGACGACGCCGACGCCGCCCTGCGCGCCGCCGTCCCCAGCCGGATGGTGCGCAGCTTCCTGCTGCAGAGCCTGGTCCGAGAGGGGCGGGGTGCCGACGGCGGCTGGCGCTGGCGGCTCAACCTCGACCTGCTCGAGCGCGACCTCGGCGAGCTGCGCCGGTTCCCCGATCCGCCGGCCGGAGCGAGCTACGACGGGCCGGTGCTCTGGATCGCCGGGGCGAACTCGCACTACGTGCTGCCGCAGGACCGCGCCCGCATGGACGAGCTCTTCCCGGCCACCCGGCTGGTGCGGATCAAGAACGCCGGCCACTGGGTGCACTCCGAGCAGCCCGAGGTCTTCCTGCAGACGCTGCAGGTGTTCCTCGACGCCGTGGAGCGCGCGGAGGGCTGAGCCTGCCCCCTGGGGGTGGTGCGGCCGCGCGCCTCGTCGGCGCCGGACCGTTCTGACCGCAGGATGGCGGGAACGCCCGGGGATCGGTACCCGCCCGGGCCCTCGAGCAGGAGCGAGCAGATGACACACCCCGGCCCCGAGCAGCCCGGCACCGACCCGCACGGCGGCCCGTGGCAGCAGCCCGCTCCGGGGCAGCAGCCGTACGGCCAGCAGCCCCCGCCGCCGTACGCCGGTCAGCCGCCGTACGCGGGCTACCCGCCGGCCTACGGCCAGCCGCCCTACGGCCAGCCGCCCTACGGCTACGGCTTCCCGCCGCCGCGGCGCACCAACGGCATGGCGGTCGCGTCGATGGTGCTGGGGATCCTCTGGATCTACTGGATCGGCAGCGTCCTGGCGCTGGTGTTCGGCTACATCGCCAAGCGGCAGATCCAGGAGCGCGGCGAGTCCGGCGGTGGCATGGCGACGGCGGGCATCGTGCTGGGCTGGATCGGCATCGGCTTCCTCGCCCTCGCCGTCGTCGCCGGGATCGCCTCGTCGTCGTCGTACGGCTACTGACCCCGGCGGGTCAGGCGTCCAGCGCGCGGGCGCGGCGGCCCGGTCGCCTCGGCGCGGGCACGACGACGACGGGCTCCCCGCGGTCGGCCTGCTTGGAGCGGTACATGGCCTGGTCGGCCTCCCGGACGAGGGCGTCGGCGTCCCACCCGGCCCGGCCGCAGGCCACGCCGATGCTGGCGCGCAGCTCCACCGTCCCCCGGGAGAGGACGGCCGGGCCGTTGAGGGCGTCGCGCACCCGCCGGCCGAGGGCCTCCGCGGTCGCCTGACCCGCGTGCCCGCTGCTGACCAGCAGGAACTCGTCTCCGCCCAGCCGGCCGACGACGTCGTCGGGCCGGACGAGCTGGGCCAGCCGCTGGGCGGTCAGCCGCAGGAGCTCGTCGCCGGCGGCGTGCCCGTAGGTGTCGTTGATCGGCTTGAACCGGTCGAGGTCGACGAAGACGACGGCCGTGAAGGTGTCGGAGGAGGCCGCGAGCGCCCGCTCGAGGGCGGTCAGGGTCGAGGCGCGGTTCGCCGCACCGGTGAGCGGGTCGGTGGTGGCCCGCAGCACCAGCTCCTCGCGGGCGCGGACCTGCAGGGTGACGTCGGTCAGCGACAGCAGGGCACCGGGTGCGCCCTCCCGGTCGCCCAGGCCGACGATGCCGACGGTGCAGATCCGCGGGTCCTCCGTGCCCGGCGGGGAGAGGGGCACCTCCAGCTCGGCGTCGTCGCCCGTGTCCAGGGCGGCGACCAGCGCGGCCTCGAGGGCGGCGCGGTCGGTCTCGCGCAGCGCGGTCACGAGCGCGGTCAGCCGGTCGCCCTCGGCGCAGCCGAGCAGCGCGTCGTAGCGCTCGTTGGCGAACACGACCGAGCGGTCGGCGGCCAGCTGCAGGATGGCCACGGGGAGGCTCTCGGCCACCCGGCGCAGCAGCCGTTCCTGCTGGCGCAGCGCCTCGTGAGCGGCCATCTCGTCGGAGATGTCGTTCATCACCGTGACGACGACGGAGTCGGCCGGGTCCTCCGCCGCCACGTACTGGTTCTCCAGCTCCAGCCAGGCCCAGCTGCCGTCGGCCCGCAGGTGCCGCAGCCGGACCCGCTGTGACGCCTGCGTGGAGAGCAGCTCCATCCAGTTGCTGATGGCGCGTTCCTGGTCGTCGGGGTGGATGAAGTCCGAGGAGCGGCGGCCCAGCAGCTCCGACTCCGCCCAGCCGAGCATGCGCGGGGTGCGCTCGTCGACCTCGATGAAGTTCGCCAGCACGTTCTTGCGCACCACCGCCGTCCGGGGCAGGCGCGACACGGTGAGCCAGGCGCGCTCGTGGTCCCCCGGCGCCGCTTCCTCGGGCAGCTCGCCGTCGGCGATGTCGAGCGTGCCGAGCAGGACGCCGTGCTCGGGGCGCAGGTCGACGAAGGTCAGCACCACGGGCTGGTCGGGGTCCTGCCGGGTGCGCACCGTGGCGACGGCGTGGCCGAGGGCCAGCACCCGTTCCCAGGCGGCGACGACGGTGAGCCGGTCCTCGGGCAGGACGACGTCGAGCATGGTGGCCCGGTTGGACGGGGCCTCCAGGAACCGTGCGGCGGGCACGTCCAGCGACTCCGGTGCCGGCACGAGCACGCCGTCGGAGGCGATCGCCGCGAAGACCGCACGCGGCAGGCGGCGCAGGAGCTCGGGCAGCTCCGCGTTCCCCTCGAGGGATGGACCGTCACTGGTCATGCCCTCTCGAACGGAACCGGCCGGCCTCGCCTTGAACTGTGACGTGGAACTCCATCCGGAGGGGTGAGGCCCGGCGGGACGGCGGTGGCCGGGCCCGGTGACAGCGCTCCGGCCTGCGGGGATGCTGGCGTCGTGAGGCAGGAGTCGGTCGTGCACGCGGTGCACCCGCGGCTGCGCCCGTACGTCGCGGCCGCGGTCGGCTACCGGCACGAGGGGCTGCCGCCCGGGGAGCACCGCGGGCTGCCCTCGCCGTTCCTCACGGTCGTGATCACGCTCGACGAGCCGCTGCGGATGGCGGCCCACCCGGATCCCATGCAGCCGCCCGGCAGTTACGACGCGCTGGTCGGCGGGCTGCACACCCGGCCGGCCCGGATCGCGCACCCGGGGCGGC
The DNA here is from genome assembly GCF_016612845.1 of Blastococcus sp. TML/C7B. NCBI lineage: Bacteria > Bacillati > Actinomycetota > Actinomycetes > Geodermatophilales > Geodermatophilaceae > Blastococcus > Blastococcus sp. TML/C7B. Next base: position 1,077,630 of record NZ_JAEOAA010000001.1, read on the forward strand.
AGGCCGGCATCCAGCTCTCGCTCACCCCGGCCGGGGCCCGGGCGCTGCTGGGCTGCCCGGCCGGCGCGCTGGCCTCGCTGGACTGCCCGCTGGACGCCGTCCTCGGCGCGCTCGGCACCGAGCTGGTCGACCGGGTGCGGACGGCGTCGACCTGGCCGGCGCGCTTCGCCGTCCTGGAGGAGGCGCTGCTGCGGCAGGTGGGGGACGGCGCGCTGCGGCCGGAGCTGGCCGAGGCCTGGCGGCTGACGACGGCGACGGCCGGGCGGCTGCCGGTGGCCGAGGTCGCCGCGCGGGTGGGCTGGTCGGTGCGGCACCTGGAGCAGCGGTTCCGCGGCGAGACCGGCCTGGGCCCCAAGGAGGCGGCCCGCGTCGTCCGCTTCGACCGGGCCCGGCGGGCGCTGGCCGGACGCGCCGCGGCCGGGCGGCCGCTGGACCTCGCCGGGCTGGCCGGCGCCGCGGGCTTCGCCGACCAGGCACACCTCACCCGCGAGTGGCGGGCCTTCTCCGGGCTGCCGCCCACGCGCTGGCTCGCCGCGGAGTTCGGATTCGTGCAAGACACCGCGGCGCTGTCGGCGGCACTCTCCTCGGCATGACCGCCTCCTCCAGCACCCCGCCGCCCACCGTCTGGCCCGCCTTCCGCGCCCGCGACGCCCGCGCGCTCATCCGCTTCCTCGTCGACGCCTTCGGCTTCGAGGAGACCGCCGTGTACGGCGAGGGGGACGTCGTCGCGCACGCGCAGCTCTCCTGGCCCGAGGGCGGTGGCGTGATGCTCGGCTCGGTCCGCGACGAGCCGGACGACGCGTGGCCCGCCGTCCCCGGCACCGCCGCCTGCTACGTCGTCACCGCCGATCCGGCCGCCGTCCACGCGCGCGCCGTCGCCGCCGGCGCGACCGTCGTCCGCGAGCCGAACTCGACCGACTACGGGTCGGAGGAGTTCTCCGCCCGCGACCCCGAGGGCAACCTCTGGTCGTTCGGCACCTACGCCGGGGAGCCGCGCCGGGCCCGGTGAGCCGCCGCTCTACGGTCGGCCGGTGACCGTCGCGCGTTCCGTCCTGCTGTTCGTGCTGGCCGCCGTCGCCGAGATCGGGGGCGCGTGGCTGGTGTGGCAGGGCGTCCGCGAGTCCCGCGGGTGGCTGTTCATCGGCGCCGGCGTCATCGCCCTGGGCCTGTACGGCTTCGTCGCCACCCTCCAGCCCGACGCGAACTTCGGCCGGATCCTCGCCGCCTACGGCGGGGTGTTCGTCGCCGGCTCGCTGCTCTGGGGCATGGCCGTCGACGGCTTCCGGCCCGACCGGTACGACGTCGTCGGCGCGCTGCTGTGCCTCGTCGGCGTCGCGGTGATCATGTACGCCCCCCGCACCGCCTGACCCGCCGCCGCTTCCCCGCACCCGTCCTGCCCGGTCCCGCGCCGGCAACTGCGCGGTACTTGGCCCTCCAGAAGCCGGCGGAACGCCACGTTCCCCGCACTTGGCGCACGGGGTGGGACGTCGGCCACATCAGGCCGGCTCGACCTCTCGATGCACTCGTGCATCCAATACATTCGTGCATCGTGAGCACCGACATCGTGGAGGCGCGGCCGAAGCGGCGCCGCGCCGAGACCGTCGAGCGGCTGCTGGACGCCGCCCTGGAGACCTTCGCCGAGCTGGGCTTCGCCGGGGCCAGCGTCGAGGACGTCTGCCGCCGCGGCGGGTTCACCCGCGGCGCCTTCTACTCGAGCTTCAGGACCAAGGACGAGCTGTTCGCCGCCCTGTTCGCCCGGGAGACCGGGCGCGAGCTGGCACACGTCGAGCAGCAGCTGGCCGGGCTCGAGCACGAGGACGACCCGGTCGCCGCGGCCGTCGAGCGGTGCCTGTCCACCTTCCGCGCCGACCGCGACTGGGTGCTCGCGCAGGCCGAGTTCGCGCTGCACGCCGCCCGGCACCCCGAGGCCGCCCGAGCGCTGCGCGCCCACGAGGAGGTCCTGCTGGCCCGGGTGACGGCGATCATCGACGACACCCTCGGCCGCACCGGCCTGCGCCTCACGCTGCCCGCCGACCGGCTCGCCCGGATCCTGCTCGCCCTGCACGACGGCCTCGCCCTGCGCGACGTCGTCCGCGCACCGGACGCCGACGACGCAGCACACGCCGACGACGCACCGCACGCCGACGACGCGGCGCACGCCGACGCCGACCTCGAACGCACCGCGCTGCTGCACCTGCTGCGCGCCGTGACCGACCGACCGGGAGAGAACCCCTGATGGCCACCCTGCTCGCCCGCCTGGGCTCAGCGTCCTTCCGGCACCGACGGCTGGTCGCGACGGCGTGGGGCGTGCTGGTGGCCCTCGTCGTCACCCTGCTGGTCACCGTCGGCGGCGCCTTCGACGACCAGTTCACGATCCCGGGCTCGGAGTCGCAGGAGGCGCTGGAACCGGCTCGACGAGCTCTCCCCCGAGGCGGCCGGCGCCGGCGCGCAACTGGTGTTCGTCGCCCCCGAGGGGCAGGCGGTCACCGATCCGGCCTTCACCGCCGCGATCGAGCAGACGCTGGCCGCCGCCGCCGAGGTGGACCAGGTCGGCACCGTGCTGAGCCCTTTCGACACCCTCTCGCTCAGCGCCGACGGCCGGGCGGCGCTCGCGCAGGTCCGGTTCGACGTCTCCCCCGAGCTGCTGGCCGACGACGCGCTCGACGCCCTGGTGACGACGACGGAGCCCGCCGAGGAGGCCGGTCTGGAGACCGCCGTGGGCGGGGACGCGTTCGGCACGACCGGGGTGGAGGTGGGCCCGCTGGAGTTCGTCGGCGTCGGGGTCGCCGTCCTGGTCCTCGTGCTCACGTTCGGCTCGCTGCTGGCCGCGGGCATGAACCTCGGCATCGCGCTGACCGGCATCGCCGTCGGCATGGGCGGGCTGCTGCTCACGTCGAACCTGGTGACGCTCTCCTCGACCGCCCCCACCCTGGCGCTGATGATCGGCCTGGCCGTCGGCATCGACTACACGCTGTTCATCCTGTCCCGGCACCGCACCCAGCTCGCCGGGGGCATGGCGCCGCTGGAGTCCGCCGCCCGCGCCGTCGGCACCGCCGGCTCCGCGGTCGTCTTCGCCGGCCTGACCGTGATCATCGCGCTCTCCGGGCTGGCCGTCGTCGGGATCCCGTTCCTCACCGTCATGGGCATCGGCGCCGCCGGGACCGTGGCGGTCGCCGTGCTGGTTGCGCTCACGCTGCTCCCGGCGCTGCTCGGCTTCGCCGGCGAGCGGCTGGTCCCGAAGGCCGGTTCCCGGGCGGCCCGCCGCGAGGAGGCCGACGCCCGCGAGTCCAGCGGCGTCGGCGGCTCGATGGGTGCCCGCTGGACCCGGCTGATCACCCGGCGGCCGCTGGTCACGGTGCTCGCCGCGCTCGCCGGGCTGCTCGTCCTGGCGCTGCCCGCCCCCCAGCTGGAGCTGGCGCTGCCGGACAACTCCGCGGCCGCCGAGGACACCCCGCAGCGGCAGGCCTACGACCTGGTCAGCGAGTTCTTCGGCCCCGGCGTCAACGGGCCCCTGGTCGTCCTGGTCGAGGGGCTGGACCCGGCGACGGCGGAGGGCGCGCTCGGCGACGTCGTCGGCGCCATCGCCGGCACCCCGACGGCGACGCCGGGCGAGTTCGAGGGCGGCCTGGACGGCGTCCGGTTCGCCTCCCCCACGCCGCTGCCCGGCGGGACGGCGGCGATCGTCAGCGTCATCCCCGAGACCGGCCCGCAGGACGAGGCCACCCACGACGTCGTCGCGGAGCTGCGCGCGCTGGCCGGCGACCTGGAGGAGCGGACGGGGGCCGAGCTCGCCGTCACCGGGCAGACCGCCGTCGCCATCGACATCTCCGACCGGCTGGCCGGGGCCCTGCTGCCGTTCGCGCTGGTCGTCGTCGGGCTGGCGTTGGTCCTGCTGCTGCTGGTGTTCCGCTCGGTCCTCGTGCCGATCAAGGCCACCGTCGGGTTCCTGCTCTCGGTGGCCGCCTCGTTCGGCGCGGTGGTCGCGGTCTTCCAGTGGGGCTGGCTGTCCGACGCGCTCGGCGTCCCGACCACGGGCCCGGTGATCAGCTTCCTGCCGATCATGCTCATGGCGATCCTGTTCGGCCTAGCCATGGACTACGAGGTCTTCCTCGTGTCCCGGATGCGCGAGGAGTTCGTGCACGGCGCCGCGCCGCGCGACGCCGTCGTCACCGGCGCCCGGCATGCGTCGCGGGTGGTGGTCGCCGCCGCGCTGATCATGTTCTCGGTGTTCGCCAGCTTCGTGACCATCGACGACGTCACCGTGAAGGCGATCGCGTTCGGCCTCGCCGTCGGCGTCCTGGTCGACGCCTTCCTCGTGCGCATGACGCTGGTCCCCGCCGTCCTGGCGCTGCTGGGCCGGGCCGCGTGGTGGCTGCCCGCCTGGCTGGACCGGCTGCTGCCCGACCTCGACGTCGAGGGCGCGGCGCTGGCCGACGGCCCGGTGCCGACGACGACGCGCGAGCCGGCCACCGCGTCGCGCTGACGCCCACCCGGCACACTGACCGGATGAGCGTCGACGGGTCGCAGCAGGACGGGTCTCCGGAGGACTACCCGGGGCCGCCGTCCTACGGCCCGCCGCCCGGGTACGGGGCGCCGGGCTACGGCCCGCCCCCCGGCTACGGCCAGCAGTACGGCCAGAACCAGTACGGCCAGAACCCCTACGGCCAGCAGTACGGCCAGCCCCCGTACGGCCCGCCCCCGGGGTACGGGCAGCAGCCCGGCTACGGCCCGGGGTACGGCCCCGGCTACCCGCAGGGATACGGCCAGGGCTACCCGCCGCCCGGGTACGGCCAGCCCCACGGCTCCTGGCCGGGCCGGGTGCCTGCCTGGCCGGCCGGGCCGGGGCGCCCGAGCGTGGCCACGGCCGCCGCCGTCCTCGGCTTCGTCACCGGGGGGCTGACGATCCTGGTGACCCTCGGCTTCCTCATCGGGCTGTCCTCGGGGCAGGACGAGGCGGCGTTCCTGCTGCTGATCTTCTCCGGCCTGGTCGTGGCACCCGGGCTGATCACCGGCGGCGTGCAGCTGATGTCCGGGAAGTCCTCGGACGTGCTGTTCTTCTCCGCCCTGGCCGCGGCGATCTCGCTGCTCGTCATCGGCGTGCTGGGCTCGGCCACGCTCTACGGGGACGACGCCGACACCGTCGTCGCCGTCGTCGTGCTGGGGTTCTCGCTGCCGGTGGTCACCGCGATCCTGGCCCGGGTGCAGCACACGGTGGGCTGGGTGCGGTCGCGCCGCTGAGCGCTCAGCGCGAGCGCGGCCGCCCGCGGCGGCGGCGCGCCTTGTCGGCGTACATCGCGTCGTCGGCGGAGCGGATCACCCGCTCGTGCACCTGGCCCGGGTCCTCGCCGCCGGGCGCGGAGCCGATCCCGATGCTGAGGCCGATGGCGACCTCCTGGCCGCTGAGCTTCCAGGGGAGCGGTCACCGCGGCGCGCAACCGGCCGGCCAGCACCTCGGCGTCGGCGAGGTCGGTGTTCTCGCAGACGATGCTGAACTCGTCGCCGCCGAGCCGGGCGGCGGTGTCGCTGGCCCGCAGCACCGAGCGCATCCGGTCGGCGAACGCCTCGAGCACGAGGTCGCCCATGGGGTGGCCCAGCTCGTCGTTGATCGCCTTGAAGCCGTCGAGGTCCATGATCAGCACGCAGGTGGGCGTGCGCTCGCGGTGACCGCGCTCGAGGGCGTGCCACAGCCGGTCCTGGAACAGCAGCCGGTTGGGCAGCCCGGTGAGCGGGTCGTGCAGCGAGCGGTGCACCAGCTGGGCCTCGAGCGCCTTGCGCTCGGTGATGTCCTCGAGGATCACCACGAGGTGCGCGGGCTGGCCCTCCGGCGTCTCCTCCACCCAGGAGGCGGTGAGCTGCACGGGGACGACGGCGCCGTCGCCCCGGACCAGCCGGGTCTCGTGCCGCAGCGGGCGGCCGCGGTCGCCCAGCAGGTGGGCGTGCGCGGCCCGGGCCGCCGGGGCCCCGTCGGGGTGGATGAGGTCGAGCAACGACGTGCCGTGCAGCTCCTCGGCGCCGCGCTCCAGCAGCGCGCAGAGCGCCGGGTTCACGTCGACCAGCACGCCCTCGGGGGTGGTCAGCGCGACCCCCATCGGGGCGTTGGCGAAGGCGCTTCGGCGGTCGGCAGGGGGCAGGGCGTCCACCACCTCGATCACATCCCCACCTCCGACACGGACACCCATCTTGCGCGACGGGTTGGGCGAAAGGCACGGCAGGCGTCACGGAACCGTTCCGGGTCGCCTCATCGGGGGACCACGGACGGGTGCAGGATGCACGGGGGGTCACATCAGGAGGCAGCAGTGCACGAGTTCGACCTGGTCCTGCCCGCGGAGGTCGACGTCCGCGAGGTGGGCATGCGCGACGGCCTCCAGCTCGAGGCGCCCGTCCCGCTCGACGCCAAGCTGGAGATGCTCGACGCGCTCGTCGCCACCGGCGTCCGCCGGATCGAGGTGACGTCGTTCGTCTCGCCCAAGGCCGTGCCCGCGCTGGCCGACGCCGACCGGGTCGCCGCCGAGCTGGACCGCTGGCCGGGTGTGCACTGGTCGGCGCTGGTCGCCAACCCGCGCGGCGCCGTCCGGTCGGTCGACGCCGGCGTCGCCGACCTCGAGTACGTGGTGTCGGCCGCCGACGGGCACAGCCGGGCCAACGCCGGCCGCTCCACCGCCGAGGCGGTCGCCGCCGTCGGCGAGATCGCCGGGCTCGCGCACGGCGCCGGCGGCTCGCTCGAGGTCATCATCGCCACCGCCTGGGACTGCCCCTTCGACGGGCGGACCCCGATCGCCCGCACCGTCGACGTCGCCCGCGCCGCCGTCACCGCCGGCGCCGACCAGCTGTGCCTGGGCGACACCATCGGGACGACGACCCCGCTGCGCGTCGTCCAGATGCTGGACGCCGTCCGCCGCGCCTGCCCGGGGATCCCGGTGGGCGTGCACTTCCACGACACCCGCGGCACCGGTCAGGCCAACGCGCTGGCCGCGGTGCAGGCCGGGGTGACCCAGCTGGACGCCTCCATCGGCGGGCTCGGTGGCTGCCCGTTCGCGCCGGGGGCCAGCGGCAACATCGCCACCGAGGAGCTGGTCTACATGCTGGAGGAGTCCGGCGTCCGCACCGGGCTGGACCTCGACGCGCTGCTGGTGGCGGCCGCCGCGACCGAGCGCGCCGTCGGGCACGAGCTGCCCAGTTCGCTGTACCGCGCGGGCGGGCGCTCCGTGCCGCGCACCGCGGACGCCCCGTGAGCGCCGCCGGCGAGCCGCAGCGGATCGTCGACCCGCGGGTGATGCGCGACGTCCTGGGCCACTTCGCCTCCGGCGTCACCGTGCTCACCGCGGTCACCGCCGAGGGCCCGATCGGCTTCACCTGCCAGTCGTTCAGCTCGCTGTCGCTGGACCCGCCGCTGGTCGCGTTCGCCCCCGCCCGCTCCTCGCGGACCTGGGCGCAGCTGCGCACCCTCGGCCGGTTCTGCATCAACGTGCTGGCCGAGGGGCAGGACGACGTCTCGCAGAACTTCGCCCGCTCCGGTGCCGACAAGTTCGCCGGGGTGCCGTGGACGGCGAGCCCGCACGGCGCACCGGTCCTGGACGACGTCGTCGCCTGGATCGACGGCGAGCTGTGGGCGGAGTACGACGGCGGGGACCACACCATCGTCGTCGCCCGCGTGCTCGACCTCGGCGCCTCCGCCGACCGGCGCCCGCTGCTGTTCCACCGCGGCTCCTACGGGCTGCTGCACCGCCCGGAGGGCTGACCCCGCGGGTGTGACGGGGCGGCCCGGCGGGCACCGCTGGGGGCGGACACCGCGAGGAGGGACCGCCATGGGACTGCTCGACCGGCTCTTCGGCCGCCGCCCGCAGCAGCACGCCGCGCCGTACGGGGCCCCGGGGCACCCGGACCGGGCCCCGGGCCGCTACGCCCGTCAACCCGACGGGCAGCCGCTGCCGGACGAGCAGGCCGTCGCCCGCTACCGCTACCTGCTGCGCACCGCGCCGCCCGAGCAGATCGAGCAGGCGCACGCGGAGGCGTTCGCCCAGCTCACCACCGACCAGCGCCAGCAGGTGCTCGCCCAGCTGGCCGCAGTCACCCCGGCCGCCGAGCGCCCGCGCACCGACGACGTCGAGACCCTCGCGCGGGTGGCCACCCGCGCGGAGATGCGGCAGCCCGGCACGCTCGAGCGGGCGCTCGGCGGCTACGGCCCCGGCTATGGCGCCCAGCCCGGCTACGGCGGTGGCTACGGCGGGCGCCCCGGCTACGGGTACGGCGGCGGGATGGGCATGGGCGGCATGATCGGCGGCAGCCTGCTCGGCACCATCGGGGGCCTGGTCATCGGCTCCGCGGTCGCCGACGCGCTGTTCGACACCGGCCTGGGCGACGGCGGCCTGTTCGGCGGTGGCGACGAGGAGGCCTACGCGGAGGGCTACCAGGACGGCGCGGACTCCGGCGACTACGGCGGCGACCACGCGGGCGGCGACTACGGAGGGGACTTCGGAGGTGGCGACTTCGGGGGTGGCGATTTCGGGGGTGGCGACTTCTGAGCTGCGCGCCTGCCGGCTCGAGCCTCCTGGACTCAGTGCCCCGCCGGGCCCGCCGCCCGGCGCCGGAGCAGCAGCCACAGGCCGAGCACCGGCAGCACCAGCGGGATGAACAGGTAGCCACGGCCGTAGCCCGACCACACCGTCTCGTCCGGGAACGCCGCCGCGTCGGCCAGCGACAGCGTGCCCACGACCAGCACCCCGACCAGCTCGATGCTGATCGCGACCAGCGCCACCCGGCGCCCCCGCGGCCCGCGCGCCAGCGCCACGGTCGCGACGAGGTAGATCACCGCGGCCAGCGCGGACAGCAGGTAGGCCAGCGGGGCCTCGTCGAAGCGGGTCGCCAGCTGCACGGCGGCCCGGGCCCCCGCGGCGAGCGCGAAGACGGCGTACAGCGCCACGAGCACGCGGGCCGCGCCGGATCCGGAGCCCGCCTCGGCGGGCGCCCCCAGCGCGCGGTCGTCAGGCACCCGTCGCCTCCCAGAGCTCGAGCAGCCGCCACACCATGACACCGACCGAGGCGCCCGCGACGGCGAGCACGGTGCCCGCCCAGCGGCTCACCTCGGAGCGGGCCCACAGCACTCCGGCGACCGGGATGAGCACCGCGCCGGAGAGGTAGCCGAGGAAGGTCGGGGGGTCGGCGGGGGTGTCGCCGTCCATCGCGAGCAGCGCGGCTCCGGCCTGCAGGAGCAGCAGCGCCTCGAGGACGCCGGCCAGCACCAGGTGCACCAGGCCGGTGCGCCGGCGGGCGAGCGTCGAGGCCAGCCCGGCCACCACCAGCAGCGTCGCCACGACGGTGATCGCGACGACGAGGGGGAGCTGCACCCGCTCATCCTCCCGCGCGGCTCCGCCCGCCCCGCGCAGGGGCGGGCGGAGCGTCGCTCAGCGGTGCACCGAGGACATGTCCGGGGCGACCGGGCGGCCGACCCCCCTGCCGGGCATCCGGAAAGGGTGTGGCAGGTTAGGCGCGGCTTACTTAGGCATACCTACCCTCACTCCCGACAGGAGCACGATGCGCACCGCCGTCCGGCCGCTCGCGGCCCTCGCCCTCCCCCTGGCCGCCGTCCTGGCGCTCTCCGCCTGCGGGGAGGACGCCGCTGCCGGGACCGCCGCCGACGACGCGGGCACCGTCTCCTTCACCTGGGACCGGAACGTCAACGCCGCCGACGAGGACGCCGACCCCGAGCTCGAGGAGACCACCGTCGAGGTCCGGAAGAATCCGGAGAGCATCGTCGTCTTCGACATGGCCAGCCTGGACACCATCGGTGCCCTCGGCGGCGAGGTCGCCGGGGCACCCCTGGACTCCGTGCCGGACTACCTCGAGAAGTACCTGGCCGACGACGCGTTCAACGCCGGCACGCTCTTCGAGGCCGACCTCATCGAGGTCGAGGCGCAGCAGCCCGACCTCATCGTCATCGGCGGCCGCTCGTCGGCGCTCTACGACGAGCTCAGCGAGATCGCCCCGACGGTCGACCTCAGCCTGCGCGGCACGTACCTGGAGAACCTCGAGCGCAACGCCACCTTCCTCGGGGAGGTCCTCGGCGCCGAGGACGAGGCGGCGGCCGCGATCGCCGAGATCGCCGACGGCCTCGAGGAGGCGCGCGCCGTCACCGCCGACGCAGGCACCGGCCTGGGCCTCATGGTCTCCGGCGGTCAGCTGAGCGCCATGGCGCCGGCGGGCGAGGGCACCGACGCCCGCGGCGCCCGCGGTGGGCTCATCTACGACGCGTTCGGCGTGCAGCCGGTGGTCGACGACATCAAGGCCGCCACCCACGGCGAGCCGGTCTCCTTCGAGTTCCTGCTCGAGACCAACCCTGACCACCTGTGGGTCGTCGACCGCGACGCCGCCACCGGTGAGGCCGGCGCGCAGGCGGCCGAGGCCGTGCTGGACAACGAGATCGTGAAGCAGACCAAGGCGGCGCAGGCCGGCCAGATCGTCTACCTGGACCCGGTCGCCTGGTACGTGGTCTTCGGCGGCATCGACACCACGAAGATCATGATCGACGACGTCCTGCAGATCGCCGGATGACCGGGCCGGTGCCCCCCCGGCGCCGTCGCTGACCGACGTGACCGTGCTCGACCGCCCCCTGACGAGCACCCTCCCCCGCCTGCGGCCCCGCCGCACGTGGGTGGGGGTGCTCGTCGGCGTGCTGCTCGCCGTCCTCGCCGTCCTCAGCCTGTTCGTCGGGGTCTCCGACGTGACGCCGCTGTCGGTGCTCCGCGGGGACACCGACGGCCACGCGGCCTTCCTGCTCGTCGCCAGCCGCATCCCGCGCACCCTGGCGGTGCTCCTCGTCGGTGCCTCGCTCGGCATCGCCGGGCTGATCATGCAGATGCTCGTGCGCAACAAGTTCGTGGAGCCGGGCACCACCGGGGTCAGCGAGTTCGCCACCCTCGGCATGCTCGTCACGATCGTGTTCTTCCCGGGCCTGGCCGTCGTCGGGAAGATGGGCGTCGCCGCCGTCTTCGGCCTGGTCGGCACCTGGGTGTTCCTGCGGGTGGTCCGCGTCGTGCCGGTGCGCCAGCTGGTGCTGGTGCCGCTGGTCGGGATCATGCTCGGCGGCGTCGTCGCCGCGGTCACCACGTTCGTCGCCTACCGGCTGGACCTGCTGCAGTCGCTGGGCCAGTGGTCCCAGGGCAGCTTCGCCACGGTCATGCAGGGCCGCTACGAGTTCCTGTGGATCGCCGGGGCGATGGTCGTCGTCGCCTGGATCGCCGCCGACCGGTTCAGCGTCATCGGCCTGGGCGAGGAGTTCGCCACCAACCTCGGCCTGGACTACCGGCGGGTGGTCGCCATCGGCATGGTGGTGGTCGCGGTCATCACCGCGGCGGTGCTGGTCACCGCGGGCATGATCCCGTTCCTCGGCCTGGTGGTCCCCAACGTGGTCAGCCTGATCATCGGCGACAACGTGCGCCGCGCCATCCCGTGGGTCGCCGGCCTCGGTGCCCTGCTGGTGCTGGCCTGCGACCTCGTCGCCCGCGTCGTCCGCATGCCCTACGAGATCCCGCTGTCGGTGGTGGTCGGCGTCGTCGGCGCCGTGCTGTTCCTCTGGCTGCTGCTGCGGAGGGGGAGCCGTGCTCGCTGACCCGACCGCCCCGGCGCGCCCGCCCGCGCCCGCCCGGCTCGCCGGCGCCTGGGCGCGGCCCGCCGTCCGGCTCGCCGTGCTGGCCGCCGTCGTCCTCGCGCTGGTCGGCGCCTACCTGTTCACCGACGTCCCGGGCTCGCTGTCCTTCGCCCTGGAGCACCGCAGCCGCACGGTGCTGGCGATGCTGGTCGTCTCGACGGCGGTCGGCGTCTCGACCGTCGTCTTCCACACCATCACGCAGAACCGCATCCTGACGCCGTCGATCATGGGCTTCGACGCCTTCTACGTGCTGATCTCCAACGGTGATCGTCTTCTTCTCCGGGTCCGCGGCGTTCCTGGCGTTCGACGAGCTCACGCTCTGGCTCACCCAGGTCGCGGTCATGGTGGCGTTCAGCGTGCTGCTGTTCACCTGGCTGTTCGGGGGCAAGCGCCGCTCGATCCACCTGATGCTGCTGGTGGGCATCGTGCTGGGCACGTTCTTCCGCGCCTTCACCGAGTGGATGCAGCGGATGCTGGACCCGCTGGACTTCCAGGTGCTCTCCGATGCGATGTTCGCCTCGCTGACCCGGCCGGACGAGACGCTGCTGGCGCTGAGCGCCGTCCTCGTCGCGGTGGGTTGCGCCGCGGTCGTGCCGCTGCGGCGCACCCTCGACGTGCTCACCCTCGGCGAGCCGACGGCCGTCGGACTGGGCGTGGACCACCGCCGCGTCGTCATGGTCCTGTTCGCCGCCGTCTCGGTGATGATCGCGGCGTCGACGGCGCTGGTCGGGCCGATCCTGTTCTTCGGCCTAATCGTGGCCAACCTGGCCTACTCCTACGCCGGCTCCTTCCGGCACGTCTGGACCCTGCCGACGGCGGTGCTGCTCGGCATGGTCTGCCTGCTCGGCGGCCAGCTCGTCCTCGAGCGGCTGCTCGGCTACGGCGGCACCCTCTCCACCGTCATCGACTTCGCCGGTGGGCTGTTCTTCCTGTACCTCGTCCTGCGGAAGGGGGCGCGGTGATCGCGCTCGAGCACGTCACGAAGCGCTACGGCAGCACGACGGTCGTCGACGACGTCTCGCTCGCCTTCGGCGAGGAGGGGGTGACGGCGCTGATCGGCCCCAACGGCGCCGGGAAGTCGACGCTGTTCTCCCTGGTCGGCCGGCTGCTCGCCCCGGACGCCGGCCGGGTGACCGTCGACGGGCAGGACGTGGCGACGACGCCGTCCAGCCGGCTGGCGACGACGCTGGCGGTGCTGCGCCAGGACAACCACGTCGCCGCCCGGCTCACCGTGCACGACCTGGTCGAGTTCGGCCGCTTCCCGCACTCGCGGGGCCGGCTGACCGTGCACGACCGCGAGCACATCGAGCGGGCGATCGACTACCTCGACCTCGGCGCCTACCGGGACCGGTTCCTCGACGAGCTCTCCGGCGGCCAGCGGCAGCGGGCGTTCATCGCGATGGTGCTGGCCCAGGACACCCGCTACGTGCTGCTCGACGAGCCGCTGAACAACCTGGACCTGCGGCACATGACCGAGATCATGCGGCTCATCCGGCGCATGGCCGACGAGCTCGGCAAGCGGGTGGTCATCGTGCTGCACGACATCAACTTCGCCGCGACCTACGCCGACCGGATCGTCGCGATGCGCGACGGAGCGGTGGTGGCCGACGCCCCCGCCCGCGAGGTCATGCGCCCCGAGGTGCTCGGCGCGGTCTACGACACCCCGGTCGACGTGCGCGAGATCGACGGCAAGCCGGTCGCCCTCTACTACGGCTGACCCCCGCGCTGGGATCAGGGAACCTGATCCCAGCGCCTCCTCCCCCACGGTGCACCACGAGGGAGGACGCGCTCCGGTGAGGGAGGACGACGTCGGGGCGCCGGGGTAACCGCGCGGCGACGGCGTCGTTGGGACAGGGCGCACACCGTCGTGCTCCCGCCTGGAGGGCCCATGCGCCGCTCGTCCCGCCGTCTCCCCCGCCGCCTCGCCGGTGCCCTGAGCGGGGCGGTCGTCGTCGCCGCGCTGACGGCGCCGTCGGCCTCGGCCGCGCCCCCCGAGGCACTGGCACCGGTCCAGGACTTCCTGGCCGACCAGCTCGCCGGCCTCGCCGCCGGGGTCCCGACGACGGTGCTGGTGCACGGCACCGACATCGCCGCCGCGCGCTCGGCGGTCGAGGCTTCCGGCCTGGTCCCGGTCACCGAGTTCGAGAAGATCGGCGTAGTCGTGGCCTCCGGCACCGCCGACCGCGTGGAGCAGGCCCGCCGGCAGCCCGGCGTCACCTACCTCGAGGGCAACGCCCCGATCGAGTTCGCGCAGGAGACCTCGAACACCGCCACCCGCGGCGCCGAGGCCGTGGCCACGCTGACCGGCGCCGACGGTAGCCCGCTCGACGGCAGCGGCGTCTCGGTCGCGGTCATCGACTCCGGCGTCGACTCGAACCACCCCTACCTCCGCGACCCCGACGGCAGCAGCGCCGTCGTCGCCAGCCTGAAGAGCCTGTGCCTGGTCGAGGCGACGCCGACGACGGACTGCGTCGTCCCGGTGCCGACCGTGCTGGACACCGACACGCTCTCCCTCGGCGGGCACGGCACGCACGTGAGCGGCATCGTGGCCGGCCGGCCGACGACGCTGTCGGACGGCGCGCGGCTGCAGGGCGCCGCCCCCGGCGCGAGCCTGGTCAGCATCTCCACCGGCGCGGTGCTGCTCATCGTGGGCGCCGACTCCGCGCTGAACTGGGTGCTGGAGAACCACGAGGCGCCGTGCGGCGCGGGCGTCTCCCCCGAGGTGTGCCCGCCGATCAAGGTGACCAACAACAGCTACGGCCCGACCGGCGGTGGCGCGTTCGACCCGAACTCCGCGACCGTCAAGCTGCAGCGAGCGCTGGCCGCCGAGGGCGTGGTCACGGTCTGGGCCGCGGGCAACGACGGCGGCGACGGCTCGGCCTCGCTCACCAACCCGCCCGGCCAGGACCCGACCGGCGGCATCCTCTCGGTCGCCTCCTACTCCGACCAGGAGACCGGCACCCAGGACGGCGCCGTCAGCGAGTTCTCCTCCCGCGGCGCGGCCGCCGACCCCTCCACCTGGCCCGACCTCTCGGCCCCTGGCGACACGATCACCTCGGCCTGCCGGCCCTACCTGCCGATCTGCGCCACCGGCCTGGACTTCCGCAACGGGCCCGGCCTGCTCGACCTGGGCACGTTCAACACGATCAGCGGGACGTCGATGGCCGCTCCGCACATCGCCGGCATCGTCGCCCAGCTCTTCCAGGCCGACCCGACGGCCACGCCCGCCGAGATCGAGGCGGCCCTCACCGGCACCGCGCACCGCTTCGGCGACGGCGCGCCCTACGTGTCGGTCGGTGGCCGCACCACCTCCTACGACAAGGGCGCCGGCCTGGTCGACGTCGTCGCCGCCGTCGCCCGCCTGACCGGGAGCTGAACTCGCCGGGAAAACCCCAGGGGCGGAGATGGCCATTTCCGCCCCGGGGGTGTTCCACGTGGAACGGTCGCGTGATCTTGCTCTCGGAGGGGCGTGAAGGGCGCCGAGCGGGTTAGATCGTTCTGCATGTGCGGCCTGTGCGGAGAGATCACCTTCGACGGAACGACGGCGGACACGACCGCCGTCGCACGCATGGTGGAGGCGCTGGTCCCGCGCGGACCGGACGGCCAGGGTTCGTGGAGCAACGGCCGGGTCGCGTTCGGGCACCGCCGGCTGTCGGTCATCGACCTCTCCACCTGCGGCTCGCAGCCGATGGTCGACAACGAGCTCGGCCTGACCGCCGTCTTCAACGGCTGCATCTACGACTACCAGGAGCTGCGGGCCGAGCTCGAGGGCCACGGCTACCGCTTCTTCTCGCACAGCGACACCGAGGTGATCCTCAAGGGCTACCACCACTGGGGCCCCGACGTCGTCTCGCACCTGCACGGCATGTTCGCGTTCGTCATCGCCGAGCGGGACACCGGCCGCGTGGTCATGGCCCGCGACCGGCTGGGCATCAAGCCGCTCTACCTGGCCGAGACGCCGGGCAAGCGGCTGCGGTTCGCCTCCACGCTGCCGGCGCTGCTCAAGGCCGGGGACGTCGACACGAGCATCGACCCGGTCGCGCTGCACCACTACCTGACCTGGCACGCCGTCGTCCCGGCGCCGCGGACCATCCTCAACGGCGTCCGCAAGCTCCCGCCGGCGACGCTGCGGATCATCGAGGCCGACGGGACGAGCACCGAACGCCGCTACTGGAACGCCACCTACGAGCGCCGCGCCGAGCACGCGACCTGGTCCGCCCGCGACTGGGAGGACGCCATCGAGGAGGCGCTCCGGGTGGCCGTGCGCCGGCGCCTGGTCGCCGACATCCCGGTGGGCGTGCTGCTCTCCGGTGGCCTGGACTCCAGCCTGATCGTCGGCCTGCTCGCGCAGGAGGGGCAGACGGGCCTGGCCACCTACTCGATCGGCTTCGAGTCAGTCGGCGGGCACGAGGGCGACGAGTTCGCCTACTCCGACGTCATCGCCGAGCACTTCGGCACCGACCACCACCGCATCCGCGTGGGCGCCGACGAGCTCGCCGGCGCGCTGGGCCACGCCATCGGCGCGATGGCCGAGCCGATGGTCAGCCACGACGTCGTCGCCTTCGACCTGCTCAGCGAGCGGGTGTCCCAGACGATCAAGGTGGTGCAGTCCGGGCAGGGGGCCGACGAGGTCTTCGCCGGCTACCACTGGTACCCGCCGCTGGCCGGTGTCGGCCGCGAGCAGGCCGTGCAGACTTACGCGAAGGCCTTCTTCGACCGCGACCACGCGCAGATGCGCGGCGTCGTCTCCGACCGGTACGTACCCTGGCCGAGGACCCGAGCCTGGCCTTCGTGCGCGCGCACATGGAGGCGGCCGGGGCGGAGACGGCGGTGGACGCCGCGCTGCGGCTGGACAGCGAGATCATGCTGGTCGACGACCCGGTCAAGCGCGTCGACAACATGTCCATGGCCTGGGGCCTGGAGGCCCGGGTGCCCTTCCTGGACCACGACCTGGTGGAGCTGGCGGCGTTGTGCCCGCCGGAGCTCAAGCTGGCCGACGGCGGCAAGGGCGTGCTCAAGGCGATCGGCCGCCGGATCATCCCGCCGGAGGTCATCGACCGGCCCAAGGGCTACTTCCCGGTCCCCTCGATCACCCACCTCGAGGGCAAGGTGCTCGGCCTGGTCCGCGACGCGCTCACCAGCGACGCGGCCCGCGACCGCGGCCTGTTCCGCGACGAGTACGTCCGCGAGCTGCTCGCCGACCCCAACGGGGAACTGACCCCGCTGCGCGGCAACAAGCTCTGGCAGCTGGGCCTGCTCGAGCTGTGGCTGCAGAGCCACGTGGTCTGAGGTGTCCGGCATGACCCGCCTCGCCGGCCACCGGCGCCGCACCCCGGTCAGCACCCCGCCCATGACCGACCGGTCGTGGCGCGAGCCCTCGGAGCACCAGCGCCAGGGCATGCGGGCCGACGTCGTCCTCGACATGGGCTGGGGCCGGCTCGTGATGGGGCAGACCTTCGGCGACCTGCGCGGCATCGTCGACGCCCTGCGCGCGGAGGAGAGCGGCGAGCGGGACATCTGCATCTACCCGCGGGACCCGCACGTGCTGGTCGGACTCGCCCCCGACGAGCTGTTCATCGACCCGAGCTACACCTACCGGCTGGACCTGCACCGCTACCGGCCGCGCCCCGAGCTGATCCGCGACGTCTTCGTCCGGACTGCGACCTCCCGCGCGGACATGGACGCGATCAACGAGATCTACGCGCTCAACGGCATGGTCGTCGGGGAGTCCGACGTCATGTGGTCCAACCACCGGACCCGCGCCTTCACGTACCTGGTCGCCGAGGACCAGCGCACCGGCCGCGTCATAGGCACGGTCACCGGCGTCGACCACGCCCTGGCCTTCGACGACCCCGAGGCCGGCACCAGCCTGTGGTGCCTCGCCGTCCACAACCAGGATGCCCCGCCCGGCACCGGCGAGGCGCTGGTGCGGGTGCTCGCCGAGCGGTACGTCGGCCGCAGCCGCGCTTACCTGGACCTCTCGGTCATGCACGACAACGAGGCCGCGATCCGGCTCTACCGCAAGCTCGGCTTCTCGCGGGTCTCCGCGGTCTGCGTCAAGCGCAAGAACCCGATCAACACGCCGCTGTTCGCCGCCCGGCCCCCGGGCCTGGAGGAGCTCAACCCGTACGCGCTGATCATCGCCGAGGAGGCGCTGCGCCGCGGCATCCGCGTCGAGGTGACCGACGCCGAGTGGGGCGAGCTGCGGCTGTCGGTCGGCGGGCGGACCGTCGTCACCCGTGAGTCGCTGTCGGAGTTCACCACCGCGGTGGCGATGAGCCGCTGCGACGACAAGCGGGTGACCCGCCGGATCATGGAGCGCGCCGGTGTGCGCGTCGCCCGCGGCGCGCTGGCCTGCGACGGCGAGCTGGACGACGCGCTGGCCCTGGTGGCCGACGTGGGCGCCGTCGTCGTCAAGCCGGCGCGGGGCGAGCAGGGCCGCGGGATCACCGTCGGGGTGGAGGACGAGGAGGCGCTGCGCCGCGCCGTCGACCACGCCCTGCAGTTCTGCCCCGACGTCCTGGTCGAGGAGCTCGTGCCCGGCCAGGACCTGCGGGTGCTGGTCATCGACCGGGCGGTCGTGGCGGCCGCCGTCCGCCGTCCCGCCGAGGTCATCGGCGACGGCCGCAGCACGGTCACCGAGCTGATTCGGGCCACCAGCCGCCGGCGCGAGCGGGCAACGGGCGGTGAGTCGCGCATCCCGCTGGACGCCACGACCACCGAGGTGGTCGCGGCGGCCGGGTACGGGATGGACGACGTCCCCCCGAACGGGGAGCGCATTCAGGTGCGGCGCACGGCGAACCTGCACACCGGCGGCACGATCGACGACGTCACCGACCAGCTGCACCCGGAGGTCGCCGCCGCCGCCGTCCGCGCCGCCGAGGCGCTGGGCATCCCGGTGACCGGCATCGACTTCCTGGTGCCCGACGTCGCCGGGCGGGACTACGTCTTCATCGAGGCCAACGAGCGCCCGGGCCTGGCCAACCACGAGCCGCAGCCGACGGCGGCGAGGTTCGTGGACCTGCTGTTCCCCGAGACCCGCCGCCGCTGACGCCCGTCGCTGGGATCAGGTGACCTGATCGTCGAGCGTCCTCCCTCGCGGTGCGCGGTGAGGGAGGACGCTCGGCGGGAAGGGAGGACGCCGCTCAGAGACCGAGCTCGGCGCGGATCTCGTCACTGTGCTGGCCGGCGCGCGGAACGGAGCCCACCGAGCCGGGGGTCGCCGAGAACCGGGGGGCGACGGCGGGCTGCACGGTGCCGTCGACCTCGACGAACACCTCCCGCTCGCGGTTGTGCTCGTCCTGCGTGGCCTCGAGCAGCGACCACACCGGCGCGACGCAGGCGTCGGTGCCGGAGAAGACCTGCCACCACTCGTCGCGGGTCCGGCTCGCGAACAGCTCGGTGAACCGCTCGCGAAGCGCCGGCCACTGCTCGGGCTTGTACCGGTCGGGGAAGGACTCGTCACCGGCCACGCCCAGGCCCTGGAGGAGGGCGGCGTAGAACTGCGGTTCGAGCGCGCCGACGGCGAGGAACTGGCCGTCCGCGCAGCGGTAGACGTCGTAGAACGGCGCGCCGGTGTCGAGCAGGTTGACGCCCCGCTCGTCCTGCCACCCGCCGGTGGAGAGCATCCCGTGGATCATCGTGGTGAGGACGGCGGTGCCGTCGACGATCGCGGCGTCGACGACCTGGCCGGTCCCGGTGGCCCGGGCGTGCAGCAGCGCGGCCACCGCGCCGAGGGCGAGGAACACGCCGCCGCCGCCGAAGTCGCCGAGCAGGTTGATCGGCGGCGCCGGGCGCTCGTCGGGGCGCCCGCTGGCACCCAGGGCGCCGGTGAGGGCGATGTAGCCGATGTCGTGGCCGGCGCTGTGCGACAGCGGGCCGGTCTGGCCCCACCCGGTCATCCGGCCGTAGACCAGCGCCGGGTTCTCCGCGAGCAGCGCGTCGGGGCCCAGGCCCAGCCGCTCCATGACGCCGGGGCGGAAGCCCTCGAGCAGCACGTCGGCGCGCCGCACCAGCGCGCGGACGACCTCGAGGTCGGCCGGGTCCTTGAGGTCCAGGGCGATCGAGCGCTTGCCGCGGTCCAGCAGCGAGGTCGCGCCGAGGCCTCCCCCGCCGCCCTTGCGGTCGATGCGGATCACGTCGGCGCCGAGGTCGGCCAGCAGCATGCCGCAGAACGGCCCCGGCCCCAGTCCGGCGAACTCCACCACGCGTACACCCGAGAGCGGACCCACGCCCATCTCCTCTGCGCCCCGGGGCCACGCCGTCGTGCCCCCACCTCGGTGGCATGCTGCCCGATGTCGGTCCAGGTGTGGTGACGGGGGGCACAGTGGGCGCCTACGTCGCCGCCGCGCTCGGGGGCGCCCTGGGTGCCCTGGCCCGCTGGGGGGTCGCCGAGGCGCTCCCCCACGAGCCGGCCGCGTGGCCGTGGGCCACGCTGCTGGTCAACCTGGTCGGCTGCCTGGTCCTCGGCGTGCTCGTCGGCCGGCTCTTCACCCGCACCGCGAACCCGCCGTGGCTGCGCCCGTTCCTCGGCACCGGTGTGCTGGGCGGCTTCACCACCTACTCGGCCTTCGCGGTGGAGACGGTGCAGCTGACCGAGGCGGGGCGCCCGGCGCTGGCCGCGGGGTACGTCGTCCTGTCCGTCGCCGGCGGCGTCGCCGCCGCGGGGCTGGGTGCGGTGGCCGGCCGGGCGCTGACGCGCCGTGCCCCGACGACGACGGCCCCGACGACGACGGCCCCGACGACGACGGAGCCACCCCGATGACGCCGCTGCTCGTCGTCCTGGGCGCGATGGCAGGGGCACCCCTGCGGCTGCTCGCCGAGCGGGTCGCGACCGCCCGCCGCGGCCCGGGGTCGGTCGCGGGGACGGCGGTGGTCAACGTCGCCGGCAGCGCCGTCCTCGGTCTCCTGCTCGGGCTGGCCGACGCCCCCTCCTGGCTGACGGCTCTGGTCGGCGTCGGCTTCTGCGGCACCCTCACCACGTTCTCCACGTTCGGTGCCGACGTCGTCCGGCTCGGCGAGCAGCGGCGACCCGGACCGCTGGTCGCCTACCTCGCCGGCACGCTGGTGCTCGGCATCGGCGCGGCGGCGGCCGCGTACGGGGCCGCCGGCCTGCTCTGACCGCCGCCTGTCGGTAGGGTTCCCCTCGGTATGACCGATCCCTCAGGAGAACAGGTCGGGGCCGAGAGCCCCGTCGTCGTCGTCGCCAACCGCCTCCCCGTCGACCAGGTCACCGACCCCGACGGCAGCACCCGCTGGCAGCGCAGCCCGGGCGGGCTGGTGACCGCGCTGGAGCCCTTCGTGGCCGGCCGGGGCGGCGCCTGGGTCGGCTGGTCGGGCTCGGCGGGCGAGGCGCCCGAGCCCTTCGAGTCCGGCGGCATGTCGCTGATCCCGATCCCCCTCACCGAGGACGAGGTCGACCGCTACTACGAGGGCATGTCCAACGCCTCGCTGTGGCCGCTGTACCACGACGTGGTCGAGAAGCCGGAGTACCACCGCGCCTGGTGGGACACCTACGTGCAGGTCAACAAGCGCTTCGCGGAGCGGACGGCGGAGATCGCCGCGGAGAACGCGGTCGTCTGGGTGCACGACTACCAGCTGCAGCTGGTGCCGGCGATGCTCCGGCAGCAGCGGCCCGACCTCACCATCGGCTTCTTCCTGCACATCCCGTTCCCGCCCTACGAGCTGTTCACCCAGCTGCCGTGGCGCTCGGCGATCGTCGAGGGGCTGCTCGGCGCCGACCTGGTGGGCTTCCAGCGGCCGGCCGCGGCCGCGAACTTCGTCCAGCTCGCCCGCCGGCTGCACGACCTGCCCGCCCGCGGGCCGGTCGTCGAGTACGACGGCCGGACGGTCGCCGCCCGGGCGTTCCCGATCTCGATCGACGTCGCGTCCTTCGACGAGCTGGCCCGCTCCCCCGAGGTGCTCGCCCGCGCCGCGGAGATCCGCGAGGAGCTCGGCAACCCGTCCAAGATCATCCTGGGCGTGGACCGGCTGGACTACACCAAGGGCATCGGCGTCCGGCTCAACGCCTTCGAGGAGCTGCTCGAGGACGGCGCGGTCGAGGCGCCGGACACGGTCCTGGTGCAGGTGGCCACGCCCAGCCGCGAGCGCGTCGAGCACTACGTGCACATGCGCGAGACGATCGAGCAGCAGGTCGGCCACATCAACGGCGTCTTCGGCTCGATCGCCGGCCCGGCGGTGCACTACTTCAACCAGTCGATGCCCCGCGAGGAGCTGGCCGCGCTGTACCGCGCCGCCGACGTACATGCTCGTGACGCCCTACCGCGACGGCATGAACCTGGTCGCCAAGGAGTACGTCGCCGCCCGCGGGGACCTCGGCGGCGCCCTGGTGCTGTCGGAGTTCGCCGGCGCCGCCGCCGAGCTCAAGCAGGCTTTCCTGGTCAACCCGCACGACATCGCCGGCGTGAAGAGCCAGCTCCTGCGTGCGCTGCGCATGGAGCCCGCCGAGGGCGCCAAGCGGATGCGGGCCATGCGACGGCACCTGGCGAAGAACGACCTGGACCGCTGGGCGAGCTCGTTCTTCCAGGCGCTCCACGACCAGGCCGACGGTCAGCCGACCGGCCGCTCGATCGGGCGGGAGTCCGCGCCCTTGTCGAACGGCCGGGGCGGAGCCCAGGGGTGAGCGGCCTCCCCGACGGACTGGCCGCGGCGCTGCGGGGGTTCGCCGCCCGGCGGCCGCTGCTGGTGGCCAGCGACTACGACGGCGTGCTGGCGCCGCTGGTCGACGTCCCGTCGGAGGCCGTGCCGCAGCCCGGCGCCGCCGAGGCGCTGGCCCGGCTCGCCGCGGCCCCGGGCGTGACGGTCGCGCTGGTCAGCGGGCGCGGGCTGGCCGACCTGCAACGCACCAGCGGGCTGACCGGGGAGCTGCGCTGGATCGGCAGCCACGGCGCCGAGTTCGACGGCCCGCTGACCGGGGAGCTCGCCGAGCGGCGCGACGCCCTCGCCGCCCGCTTCGCGGACCTGGTGGCGGGCACGCCCGGGGCGCGGCTCGAGGTGAAGCCCGCGGCCGTCGCCGTCCACGTGCGGCAGGTGACCGACCGCCCGGCCGCGGCCGCGCTGCTGGCGGCCGCGGGTGCACTCGTGGATCCGTCACTGACGGTGAAGCCGGGCAAGGACGTGCTCGAGGTCGCCGTCACCGACGCCGACAAGGGCTCGGCGCTGCGCCGCCTGGCCGCGGAGCTCGGCGCCGCCGGCGTCCTCTACCTCGGGGACGACGTCACCGACGAGGACGCCTTCCGGGCGCTCGGCGCGGACGACGTGACGGTCAAGATCGGCGAGGGGGTCACCGCGGCCGCGCACCGGGTCCCCGACCCCGCCGCCGCGGTGCAGCTGCTGGAGTTCCTGGCCGACGCACTGGCCTGACCAGCGCTTCCTGCACCATTCCGCCGAACCCGGCGACCATTCCGGCAAGTCGACACATGGTCATTCCGGGGACGGTGACCACGGCCCGTCGTCACGATTGGGAAATCGGGCTCGAATGGTCTGGTGGAAATGTGGGCGGAGTCACCACACTTTCGCGCACCGACCCGGCCGCCCGGCCGTTTCCTCCGCTCCCCCGAAGGTGTGCCATGACGACTCCCGCCCCGCCCCGCGCCGCCCGGCGCACCGGCTGGTTCGCCGACCGCCCGCTGGCCGTGAAGTTCGGGGTGCTCATCGGCGTCGTCGTGCTGGCCCTGGCCGGGCTGGTCGGCGCGGCCCTCCTGGGCAACGCCGCCGTCCGTGACGGGAGCTCGGAGCTCGCGCACCTCAACGAGGCGGGCGAGCTGGTGCTGCAGCTCGACACCCGCGCCAGCGAGCTCAAGGTGGACGGCTTCAAGGCCGCCGTCCGGCCCGACCCCGAGGCCCAGCTCGAGGAGCTCGCCGAGGACATCGCCACCCCCGAGGCGCTGCTGGCCGAGCTCGCGCAGGTGCCGCTGACCGGGGACGCCGCCGCCGCGGTCGACGGGCTGGCCACGAGCTACGAGGCCTACACCGACGCGATCACCCTCTTCGTGAACGGTGCGATCGTCGACCAGGCGGCCGCCCGGCTCGCCTGGGAGGACATCCAGACGGCCAACGACCTGACCGACAGCGCCGTCGGGACGGCGAAGGACGCGCTGCTCGCCGAGAGCGCCGAGGCGCAGGTGCGCCTCGACGACGCGATCGCCCGCTCGCAGCTGACCTCGCTCGCCGTGGCCGGCGTCGGCCTGCTGGTGGTCCTCGGCATCAGCCGGCTGACGATGCGCTCGGTGACCCGGCCGGTGCAGGCGGTCCAGCGCTCGCTGCGGGCGCTGGCCGCCGGCGACCTGACCGTCGGGACCGGCGTGACGTCGAAGGACGAGCTGGGCCGGATGGCCGCCGACCTGGACGCCGCCCAGGCGGCGCTGCGCGAGGTGATGGCCGGTGTGGCCGGGTCCGCCCAGGCCGTGGCGGCGTCGTCGGAGGAGCTGTCGGCGTCCTCGGCGCAGATCTCGGCGTCGGCCGAGGAGACCAGCACGCAGTCGGGCGTGGTCTCCACCGCGGCCGAGGAGGTCTCCCGCAGCGTGGAGACCGTGGCCGCCGGTGCCGAGCAGATGGGCGCCTCGATCCGGGAGATCGCCAGCAACGCCGCCGAGGCCAGCCAGGTCGCCGCCCGCGCGGTCAGCGCCGCGGAGCACACGACGGCCACCGTGGCCAGGCTCGGCGAGTCGTCGGTGGAGATCGGCAACGTCGTGAAGGTGATCACGAGCATCGCGGAGCAGACCAACCTGCTGGCGCTCAACGCGACCATCGAGGCCGCGCGGGCCGGCGAGGCGGGCAAGGGCTTCGCCGTCGTCGCCAACGAGGTCAAGGAGCTGGCGCAGGAGACGGCGAAGGCGACCGAGGACATCGCGCGCCGGGTGAACGCCATCCAGGGCGACACCACCGCGGCGGTGGCGGCGATCGAGGAGATCAGCACGATCGTCGCTCAGATCTCCGACCGGCAGACCACGATCGCCTCGGCGGTGGAAGAGCAGACGGCGACGACGAACGAGATGAGCCGCTCGGTGCAGGAGGCGGCCTCCGGATCGGGGCAGATCGCGGAGAACATCGTCAGCGTCTCCACGGCGGCGGACTCCACCACCCAGGCGCTCGCCCAGACGCGCACGGCGGTCGACGAGCTCTCCCGGATGGCGTCGGACCTGCGCACGACGGTCGGCCGGTTCACCTACTGATGCCGCCCGCCGATCGGCGCACCTGCTGATCGGTTCGACTGCTGATCCGTTCTACTGCAGAGCACCCGGTCACCGCATTCCCGTTGTCGACAAAGGGACGACGGGAATGCGGTGACCGACCATTCTGCGCCGTGTTCTCCGACACGCCTGAGGCGCGTGTGAATCCGGACCATCCAGTGCCACATCCTGTGCTCGGACGCATTTCGCGTCATTCAGAGAGCGGCTCCCATCCCGCCGCTGCAGCGCCGAGCGAGGAATACCGACATGTCGAAGGCACGAAGCGAGCGGTTCCGCGAGAACGGTCCCCCGCGCCACTGGTACCGGGACCGCGGCATCGCGACCCGCATCTTCGCGATCAGCGCCGCGCTGATGATGGGCACGCTCGCGGCCACCGTGGCGGGCATCCACGGGACGCAGCGGGTGGGCGAGCTGCACGAGCAGGCGACGGCGGCGGTCGGGGTCCAGCGGACCGTCGAGGCGGCCCGGTACGACCTGCTCTGGGCGGCCAACTGGCAGAACATCACCGCCTGGAACGCCCGGGTGGTCGGCGGCCCGACGGCTGCCGCGCCGGGCGGGGACAACCTGGCCAACTACCGCGACGGCGCCGAGGGCTTCGAGCGGCTGTTCGACATCGACCGGGCCGAGCTGGACGCGCAGGCCGAGGCCAGCCTCGACGTCATCCAGGAGAACTGGACGGCGATGAGCGGCTACAACGAGCAGATCTTCGCGCTGTGGGCGCAGGGCCGGCTCGACGAGGGCGACGCGCTGTCCACCGGCGACAAGTGGGACGTCTTCTACGTCCTGGACCAGGCGATGACCGAGCTGGTCGACTCGGTCGACGCCCGGGTGGCGAGCACCGAGGCCGAGGTCGTCGACGCCAAGCGGGAGACCGTGCTGCTGTCGGTCGTCGTCTCGCTCGTCGCCTTCGTGCTCGGCGGCGGCCTGGCGTTCGCCGTCTCGCGCGGCATCGTGCGCGGCGTGCGCGAGGTGCAGGGCGGCCTGGAGCGCCTCGCAGCCCGCGACCTCACGGTGCGGATGCCGGTCCGTGGTCACGACGAGGTGGGCCAGATGACGGCGGCGCTCAACACCGCCGCCGACGCCATGTCCTCGACGATGGGCGAGATCGTGGCCGCCGCGGGTGCCGTGGCCGCCTCGTCGGAGGAGCTCTCCGCGTCCGCCGCCCAGATCTCCGCCGGTGCCCAGGAGACCAGCGCGCAGTCCGGTGTCGTGGCCGGCGCTGCCGAGGAGGTCAGCCGCAGCGTGGAGACCGTTGCTGCGGGCGCGGAGCAGATGGGTGCGAGCATCCGGGAGATCGCCAGCAACGCCGCGGAGGCCTCGGAGGTCGCCGGCCGGGCGGTGCTCGCCGCGGAGCGGACGACGGCCACGGTCGCCAAGCTGGGTGAGTCCTCGGTGGAGATCGGCAACGTCGTGAAGGTGATCACCAGCATCGCCGAGCAGACCAACCTGCTCGCCCTGAACGCCACGATCGAGGCGGCACGGGCCGGCGAGGCGGGCAAGGGCTTCGCCGTGGTCGCGAACGAGGTCAAGGAGCTGGCCCAGGAGACGGCGAAGGCGACCGAGGACATCGCCCGCCGGGTGCTGGCCATCCAGGGGGACACCACCGCTGCGGTGAGCGCCATCGAGGAGATCAGCAGCATCGTCGCGCAGATCTCCGACCGGCAGACCACCATCGCCTCGGCGGTGGAGGAGCAGACGGCGACGACCAACGAGATGTCGCGCTCGGTGCAGGAGGCGGCCTCGGGTTCGGGACAGATCGCGGAGAACATCACCGGGGTCAGCGCCGCCGCGGACTCCACCAACCAGGCGTTGAGCCAGACCCGCATCGCCGTCGACGAGCTGTCGCGGATGGCGGCCGACCTGCGCACCTCCGTCGGGCGGTTCAGCTACTGATCCCGGCGGCCTGCGGCCGCGACCCAGCCGAGAGCGCACGGCCTCCGGGCCGTGCGCTCTCCGCATTCCCGGGGACCGCGTGTCGACATGGGGAGAACGGTGAATCGGTAGCGCGTCGACAATTGTCGACTTCGTTGCCGAATCGTGTCGAGGAATCGTGGTTCCGACACGCACCGGAATGGTTACGGCAACCATTTCCTGCCCTCTAGGTTCTGCCCGGAGCCGGCACCTCCCGGCACTTCCCACTCGTTCGACGACGGGTCGGGCAACCCTTGCGAGTGCGGAACGGAAGCGTGTGGCAATGGCGATGGCGAAGGGCAGGAGCGCCCGGAGGGGTCTCACGGACCTGTCGATCTCGAGCAAGATCCTGGCCTCGGTGGCCGTCGCCGTCGTGGCCGGCACGTCGGTCGGCGCCGTCGGCATCGTCTCGCTGGACGCCGCGGCGGACAACGCCGCGGACAGCTACGAGCAGAGCACCCGCGGCCTGGTCGAGGTCGGCGAGATGCGCGCCCAGCTGCTGACGCTGCAGCTGGACCAGGCGATGGCCTACCTGCAGCCCAGCGCCGAGCTGAAGAGCCAGTACTCGACGTCGTCCGCGGCCGCGGGCGTCGCGGTGGGTGACGCCGTGCAGCGCTACCTCGAGACCGACCCCACCCCGGCGCAGCGCGCGACGGCGCAGGACGTCGTCGACACCTACGCCACGTACACCAACCTGAACGACCAGCTCCTGCGGACCACCGACCAGGAGCTCATGGGCAGCCTCTACGCCCAGACGCAGCCGCTGATCCCCGAGATCGGCACGGGCATCGACGCCCTGCTGGCCTCCGAGACGGCGGAGGCCGAGGCAGCCGCCGACGCCGCGGCCGACACCGCATCTTCGGCGCGCGTGCTCCTGATCGCCGTGATGGCGGCCGGCTCGTTGCTGGCCCTGGGGCTCGGCTGGCTGGTGGCGCGGGCGATCCGGCGCACCCTGCTCGCCGTCCAGCACGTCGCCGAGGGCTTCGCCGCCGGTGACCTCACCCGCAGCACCGGCGTCGACCAGCGCGACGAGCTCGGCCGCACGGCCGCCGCTCTGGACGCCGCGCAGGTGGAGCTGCGCTCGGTCATGTCCGCCGTCGTCGCGTCGGCGGACGCCGTGGCCGCCAGCTCGGAGGAGCTGTCGGCGTCGTCGGCGCAGATCTCGGCCTCGGCGGAGGAGACCAGCGCCCAGTCCGGCGTGGTTTCCGGCGCTGCGGACGAGGTGAGCCGCAACGTGCAGACCGTGGCCGCGGGCGCGGAGCAGATGGGCGCGAGCATCCGGGAGATCGCGTCCAACGCCGCGGAGGCCTCGGAGGTCGCCGGCCGGGCGGTGCTCGCCGCGGAGCGGACGACGGCCACGGTCGCCAAGCTGGGCGAGTCGTCGGTGGAGATCGGCAACGTGGTGAAGGTGATCACGAGCATCGCCGAGCAGACGAACCTGCTCGCCCTGAACGCCACGATCGAGGCCGCGCGGGCCGGCGAGGCGGGCAAGGGCTTCGCGGTGGTCGCGAACGAGGTGAAGGAGCTGGCGCAGGAGACGGCGAAGGCGACGGAGGACATCGCCCGCCGGGTGCTGGCCATCCAGGGGGACACCACCGCTGCGGTGAGCGCCATCGAGGAGATCAGCAGCATCGTCGCGCAGATCTCCGACCGGCAGACCACCATCGCCTCGGCGGTGGAGGAGCAGACGGCGACGACCAACGAGATGTCGCGCTCGGTGCAGGAGGCGGCCTCGGGGTCGGGGCAGATCGCGGAGAACATCACCGGGGTCAGCGCCGCCGCGGACTCCACCAACCAGGCGTTGAGCCAGACCCGCGTCGCCGTCGACGAGCTGTCGCGGATGGCGGCCGACCTGCGCACCTCCGTGGGACGGTTCAGCTACTGACCGGCCTCTGAGCTCCTCCGACGTACCATCCGCGACGGGGTGGCGGCCCGCACCGGCCGCCACCCCGTCGTCGTCGTGACGGGTGTCGACAAACGGTCGCGCACAATGCGGTCACGGGCCATTTTCTGCGTCGTTGCGGCACTCGGTGCCACGCGGGGCTCACGATCGGACGGAATGGCGCGGCGGCCCGCCGCGCCGGTGCCGACCGAGGCGGTCGGTGCCACCCGTACGACGAAGGACGGCAGCACCCATGCGCACCACCCCCCGATCGATGGCCGACCGCTGGGCCGACCGGTCCGTCGCCACCAAGGTGCTGACGGCGGTGAGCGTCGGCACGCTGGTCGCGATCCTCATCGGCGTGCTGGGCATCGCCTCGCTGAGCTCGGCCGCGCAGCGAACCGAGGTCATGTACGAGGCCAATGTTCAGGGCGTCTCGAATGCCGCGGCCCTGCGCAACGCCCTGCAGAACGTGCGGCTGGCCAGCCGGGACGCCGCCCTCGCGATCGATCCCGCGACCGCCATGAACGAGCTGGAGGCCGTGCCCGGCTACGTGAGCCGGTTCGACGAGGTGCTCGCCGACTACCGCGCCGGCGCGGCGTCGACCGAGACCGCGGCGCTGCTCGACGACGTGGAGGCCGGCTTCGACGAGTACGTCGCCGGGATGGACACCGTCGCGGCGCTCCTGCAGGCGCAGGACCTGCCTGGCTGGCGGCAGTACAACGGCACCGTCCTCAAGCCGGTCTCCGACCGCGTGCAGGCCAGCGCGCAGGCGCTGCTCGACCTCGAGCGCGCCGAGGCCGCCGATGCGGCGACCGCGGGCCGCGACGAGGCAGGTTCGGCCCGGACCCTCTCCGTGGTCGTCATGGCCGTCGGTGCGGTCGTCGCCTTCGGTCTCGGCCTGGTCGTCGCCCGGGGAATCGCCCGCAACGTGCGACGCGTCCAGGACGTGGCGACGGCGCTGGCCGACGGCGACCTGACCCGCACCAGCGGTCTCGCCTCCGAGGACGAGCTCGGGCGCATGGGGCAGGCGCTGGACACGGCCGTGGGGTCGCTGCGCGAGGTCATGGCCGGTGTGGTCGGTTCGGCCGACGCGGTCGCGGCGTCGTCGGAGGAGCTGTCGGCGTCGTCGGCGCAGATCGCCGCCGGTGCGGAGGAGACCTCGGCCCAGGCGGGGGTCGTCTCCGGCGCCGCCGAGGAGGTGTCCCGCAACGTGCAGACCGTGGCCGCCGGTGCGGAGCAGATGGGTGCGTCGATCCGCGAGATCGCGTCCAACGCCGCGGAGGCCAGTGACGTGGCCGCCCGCGCGGTGGTCGCGGCGGAGACGACCACCGCCACCGTGGCCAAGTTGGGCGAGTCCTCGGCGGAGATCGGCAACGTGGTGAAGGTCATCACCTCGATCGCCGAGCAGACCAACCTGCTGGCGCTGAACGCGACGATCGAGGCGGCGCGGGCCGGTGAGGCGGGCAAGGGCTTCGCCGTGGTCGCCAACGAGGTGAAGGAGCTGGCGCAGGAGACGGCGAAGGCGACCGAGGACATCGCCCGCCGGGTGCAGTCGATCCAGGGCGACACGACGGCGGCGGTGGCCGCGATCGAGGAGATCAGCACGATCGTGGCGCAGATCTCCGACCGGCAGACCGCGATCGCCTCGGCGGTGGAGGAGCAGACGGCGACCACCAACGAGATGTCGCGCTCGGTGCAGGAGGCCGCGGCCGGCTCGGGCCAGATCGCGGAGAACATCACCGGCGTCTCCACGGCGGCGGACTCGACCACGCAGGCGCTGACCCAGACGCGGACGGCGGTGGACGAGCTCTCCCGGATGGCCGCCGACCTGCGCACCACGGTGGGCCGCTTCACCTACTGAACCGCGCGGGAGGGGTGACGACGAATGGGTCGCCACCCCTCCCGTCGCACCATTCCGTACACCGATCGACCGGTGACGGGAATGGCTGCTTGTCGACATCCGCGAGGAGGTCGCCGACCTTTCTCCGGCGTCGAGTTGCGACACGCGCCGCAATAGCGGATCGCACCGTCCGAAATGCCCCAGGCTCCTGCTCGTCCGACCCGTCAGTCACAGCAGGAGCTCCCGTGAACAGCAGCCCCACCCCCCGCCGTCGGTGGTTCGCCGACCGGCCCATCGCGGTCAAGATCGGGGCGGCCATCGCGGTGCTCGCGCTGGTGGCCGTGACGATGACCGTCATCGCGGTCACGCGGATTGGCTCGCTGAGCGCGGCCTCGGCCGAGATCAACACCAACGTCACCTCGCTGGCGGACCTGGCCAACATCCAGCGCAGCTGGCAGGGCGACCGGGCCCGCTACAACCAGTACGCGCTCGCCGACGAGACGACGCGCGCGGCGCTGGAGACCGACCTGGCGGAGCGGCGTCAGACCATCGAGCAGCAGCTCGACGACTACGCCCAGTACACGGTCAACAAGGAGGCCTTCGCGGTCTTCCGCGGCCACCTGGACGACTACTACGCGGCCGCCGAGGGCCAGCTCCTGCCGGCGGCCCGGGCCGGGGACCTCGTGACCGCGGGACAGGTGATCGCCGGACCGCTCCAGGACGCCGCGGACCTGGCCATGGACGAGTACCAGGCCGCTCAGGACCGGCGGGTGGCCGCGGGCCAGGAGGACACCGATGCGGCGGAGAACATGGCGTCGTCGGCCGTGCTCACGCTGTGGATCGCCCTCACCGCGGGTGTCCTGCTGGCGGGCGCACTGGCCTTCTACGTCGTCCGGCAGATGGTCCGCACGGTGAAGGACGTGCAGGCATCCGTGGTCGCGCTGGCCGAGGGTGACCTGACCGCCGTGCCGCCCGTGCACTCGCGGGACGAGCTGGGCCGGATGGCCGAGGCGCTGGGCGAGGCCCAGAGCCAGCTGCGGCTCGTGATGGCCGGCGTGGTGAGCTCGGCCGACGCCGTCGCGGCCTCGTCCGAGGAGCTCTCCGCCTCGTCGGCGCAGATCTCGGCCTCGGCCGAGGAGACCAGTGCGCAGTCGGGCGTGGTCTCCGGTGCCGCCGAGGAGGTCTCGCGCAGCGTGCAGACCGTCGCCGCGGGCGCGGAGCAGATGGGCGCCTCGATCCGCGAGATCGCCAGCAACGCCGCGGAGGCCTCGGAGGTGGCCGCCCGCGCGGTCACCGCAGCCGAGACGACGACGGCCACGGTCACGAAGCTGGGGGAGTCCTCGGTGGAGATCGGCAACGTGGTGAAGGTGATCACCAGCATCGCCGAGCAGACCAATCTGCTGGCGCTCAACGCGACCATCGAGGCCGCACGTGCCGGTGAGGCGGGCAAGGGCTTCGCCGTCGTCGCGAACGAGGTCAAGGAGCTCGCCCAGGAGACGGCCAAGGCCACGGAGGACATCGCCCGCCGGGTGCTGGCCATCCAGGGCGACACCACCGCCGCGGTGAGCGCGATCGAGGAGATCTCGAGCATCGTCGCGCAGATCTCCGACCGGCAGACCACGATCGCCAGCGCGGTCGAGGAGCAGACGGCGACCACCAACGAGATGTCGCGCTCGGTCCAGGAGGCCGCCTCCGGGACCGTTCAGATCGCGGAGAACATCACCGGCGTCTTGACGGCGGCGAACTCCACCACGCAGGCGCTGACCCAGACGCGCACCGCGGTCGACGAGCTCTCCCGCATGGCCGCCGACCTGCGCACCAGCGTGGGCCGCTTCACCTACTGAGGGACGTCAGGGCGGGGTGACCGGCACGCCGGTCACCCCGCCCACGACGCCTGACCCTCCCGGCACATCGACCCGCTCCAGAAGGACAGAACCGCCATGCCGCACAGCACGACCAGCCCAGCACGTCGGAGGAGCCTCGGCGTCCGCAGCAAGATCCTCGCCGTGGGCGCCGCGGGGATGGCGGCCGCCGTGGCGGTGGGCGGCTTCGCGATCGCCGGCCTCGGCGCGCCGGCGACAGCCTCGACGAGGTCACCGCCCTCGCGGACGCGGCCGACTTCGTGCAGAGCGTCCAGACCTACAACGCCGACGTCAGCGGGTGGCAGGTCTCCTACGCGTGGGACGCCCGCCGGCTGGGCGGCGTCGCCGCGGTGCAGCCGACCGAGGGTGGCAACCGGGCCGGCTTCCTCGACATCAGCGAGAAGCTCCGGGTGGAGCTCTCGGACGCCCCGACGGAGGTGCTCACCGACGACGAGCGCGCCGTCGTCGAGCAGATCGACGCCCGGTGGGACGACTTCTTCGCGCTGGACGACCAGGCCGCCGCCCTGTACGCGCAGGACACCCTGGGAGGCCATCGACGCCGCGGACCAGGTGATCCTGCAGGACGGTTCGGCGTCTACTACGACCTGCTGGACCTGACGAGCACCCTCCGGGAGTCGCTCGACGACCGCCTCGCCGACGCCAGGACGGCGGCGGACGAGCAGCAGGCACGGACCACCCAGATCATGGTGGGCGTCATCGTCCTGGGTGCGCTCGTCCTCGCCGTCGCGCTCGCCTGGCGCGGCGCAATCCCGGCCGCTCGGCGCGGTCGTCGACGTGGCCACCGCCCTGGCGGCCGGCGACCTGACCCGCACCAGCGGTCTCGCCTCCGAGGACGAGCTCGGGCGCATGGGGCAGGCGCTGGACACGGCCGTGGGGTCGCTGCGCGAGGTCATGGCCGGTGTGGTCGGTTCGGCCGACGCGGTCGCGGCGTCGTCGGAGGAGCTGTCGGCGTCGTCGGCGCAGATCGCCGCCGGTGCGGAGGAGACCTCGGCCCAGGCAGGGGTCGTCTCCGGCGCCGCCGAGGAGGTGTCCCGCAACGTGCAGACCGTGGCCGCCGGTGCGGAGCAGATGGGTGCGTCGATCCGCGAGATCGCGTCCAACGCCGCGGAGGCCAGTGACGTGGCCGCCCGCGCGGTGGTCGCGGCGGAGACGACCACCGCCACCGTGGCCAAGTTGGGCGAGTCCTCGGCGGAGATCGGCAACGTGGTGAAGGTCATCACCTCGATCGCCGAGCAGACCAACCTGCTGGCGCTGAACGCGACGATCGAGGCGGCGCGGGCCGGTGAGGCGGGCAAGGGCTTCGCCGTGGTCGCCAACGAGGTGAAGGAGCTGGCGCAGGAGACGGCGAAGGCGACCGAGGACATCGCCCGCCGGGTGCAGTCGATCCAGGGCGACACGACGGCGGCGGTGGCCGCGATCGAGGAGATCAGCACGATCGTGGCGCAGATCTCCGACCGGCAGACCGCGATCGCCTCGGCGGTGGAGGAGCAGACGGCGACCACCAACGAGATGTCGCGCTCGGTGCAGGAGGCCGCGGCCGGCTCGGGCCAGATCGCGGAGAACATCACCGGCGTCTCCACGGCGGCGGACTCGACCACGCAGGCGCTGACCCAGACGCGGACGGCGGTGGACGAGCTCTCCCGGATGGCCGCCGACCTGCGCACCACGGTGGGCCGCTTCACCTACTGAACCGCGCGGGAGGGGTGACGACGAATGGGTCGCCACCCCTCCCGTCGCACCATTCCGTACACCGATCGACCGGTGACGGGAATGGCTGCTTGTCGACATCCGCGAGGAGGTCGCCGACCTTTCTCCGGCGTCGAGTTGCGACACGCGCCGCAATAGCGGATCGCACCGTCCGAAATGCCCCAGGCTCCTGCTCGTCCGACCCGTCAGTCACAGCAGGAGCTCCCGTGAACAGCAGCCCCACCCCCCGCCGTCGGTGGTTCGCCGACCGGCCCATCGCGGTCAAGATCGGGGCGGCCATCGCGGTGCTCGCGCTGGTGGCCGTGACGATGACCGTCATCGCGGTCACGCGGATTGGCTCGCTGAGCGCGGCCTCGGCCGAGATCAACACCAACGTCACCTCGCTGGCGGACCTGGCCAACATCCAGCGCAGCTGGCAGGGCGACCGGGCCCGCTACAACCAGTACGCGCTCGCCGACGAGACGACGCGCGCGGCGCTGGAGACCGACCTGGCGGAGCGGCGTCAGACCATCGAGCAGCAGCTCGACGACTACGCCCAGTACACGGTCAACAAGGAGGCCTTCGCGGTCTTCCGCGGCCACCTGGACGACTACTACGCGGCCGCCGAGGGCCAGCTCCTGCCGGCGGCCCGGGCCGGGGACCTCGTGACCGCGGGACAGGTGATCGCCGGACCGCTCCAGGACGCCGCGGACCTGGCCATGGACGAGTACCAGGCCGCTCAGGACCGGCGGGTGGCCGCGGGCCAGGAGGACACCGATGCGGCGGAGAACATGGCGTCGTCGGCCGTGCTCACGCTGTGGATCGCCCTCACCGCGGGTGTCCTGCTGGCGGGCGCACTGGCCTTCTACGTCGTCCGGCAGATGGTCCGCACGGTGAAGGACGTGCAGGCATCCGTGGTCGCGCTGGCCGAGGGTGACCTGACCGCCGTGCCGCCCGTGCACTCGCGGGACGAGCTGGGCCGGATGGCCGAGGCGCTGGGCGAGGCCCAGAGCCAGCTGCGGCTCGTGATGGCCGGCGTGGTGAGCTCGGCCGACGCCGTCGCGGCCTCGTCCGAGGAGCTCTCCGCCTCGTCGGCGCAGATCTCGGCCTCGGCCGAGGAGACCAGTGCGCAGTCGGGCGTGGTCTCCGGTGCCGCCGAGGAGGTCTCGCGCAGCGTGCAGACCGTCGCCGCGGGCGCGGAGCAGATGGGCGCCTCGATCCGCGAGATCGCCAGCAACGCCGCGGAGGCCTCGGAGGTGGCCGCCCGCGCGGTCACCGCAGCCGAGACGACGACGGCCACGGTCACGAAGCTGGGGGAGTCCTCGGTGGAGATCGGCAACGTGGTGAAGGTGATCACCAGCATCGCCGAGCAGACCAATCTGCTGGCGCTCAACGCGACCATCGAGGCCGCACGTGCCGGTGAGGCGGGCAAGGGCTTCGCCGTCGTCGCGAACGAGGTCAAGGAGCTCGCCCAGGAGACGGCCAAGGCCACGGAGGACATCGCCCGCCGGGTGCTGGCCATCCAGGGCGACACCACCGCCGCGGTGAGCGCGATCGAGGAGATCTCGAGCATCGTCGCGCAGATCTCCGACCGGCAGACCACGATCGCCAGCGCGGTCGAGGAGCAGACGGCGACCACCAACGAGATGTCGCGCTCGGTCCAGGAGGCCGCCTCCGGGACCGTTCAGATCGCGGAGAACATCACCGGCGTCTTGACGGCGGCGAACTCCACCACGCAGGCGCTGACCCAGACGCGCACCGCGGTCGACGAGCTCTCCCGCATGGCCGCCGACCTGCGCACCAGCGTGGGCCGCTTCACCTACTGAGGGACGTCAGGGCGGGGGTGACCGGCACGCCGGTCACCCCCGCCCACGACGCCTGACCCTCCCGGCACATCGACCCGCTCCAGAAGGACAGAACCGCCATGCCGCACAGCACGACCAGCCCAGCACGTCGGAGGAGCCTCGGCGTCCGCAGCAAGATCCTCGCCGTGGGCGCCGCGGGGATGGCGGCCGCCGTGGCGGTGGGCGGCTTCGCGATCGCCGGCCTCGGCAGCGCCGGCGACAGCCTCGACGAGGTCACCGCCCTCGCGGACGCGGCCGACTTCGTGCAGAGCGTCCAGACCTACAACGCCGACGTCAGCGGGTGGCAGGTCTCCTACGCGTGGGACGCCCGCCGGCTGGGCGGCGTCGCCGCGGTGCAGCCGACCGAGGGTGGCAACCGGGCCGGCTTCCTCGACATCAGCGAGAAGCTCCGGGTGGAGCTCTCGGACGCCCCGACGGAGGTGCTCACCGACGACGAGCGCGCCGTCGTCGAGCAGATCGACGCCCGGTGGGACGACTTCTTCGCGCTGGACGACCAGGCCGCCGCCCTGTACGCGCAGGACACCCCGGAGGCCATCGACGCCGCGGACCAGGTGATCCTGCAGGACGGGTTCGGCGTCTACTACGACCTGCTGGACCTGACGAGCACCCTCCGGGAGTCGCTCGACGACCGCCTCGCCGACGCCAGGACGGCGGCGGACGAGCAGCAGGCACGGACCACCCAGATCATGGTGGGCGTCATCGTCCTGGGCGGCGCGCTCGTCCTCGCCGTCGCGCTCGCCGTGGCGCGGCGCATCACCCGGCCGCTCGGCGCGGTCGTCGACGTGGCCACCGCCCTGGCGGCCGGCGACCTGACCCGGACCAGCGGCGTCGTGCAGGGCGACGAGGTCGGCCGGACCGCGGCGGCGCTCGACGAGGCCATCGGCACCCTGCGGGTGGTGCTGGGCCAGGTGGCCGGCTCGGCCGATGCGGTGGCCGCGTCGTCGGAGGAGCTGTCGGCGTCGTCGGCGCAGATCTCGGCGTCGGCGGAGGAGACCAGCGCGCAGTCCGGCGTGGTGTCCAGCGCTGCCGAGGAGGTGTCGCGCAGCGTCCAGACCGTCGCTGCGGGTGCGGAGCAGATGGGTGCCTCGATCCGCGAGATCGCGTCCAACGCCGCGGAGGCCAGTGACGTGGCCGCCCGCGCGGTGACCGCCGCGGAGCGGACCACCGCCACGGTGAGCAAGCTGGGGGAGTCCTCGGCCGAGATCGGCAACGTGGTGAAGGTCATCACCTCGATCGCCGAGCAGACCAACCTGCTGGCGCTGAACGCGACGATCGAGGCGGCGCGGGCCGGTGAGGCGGGCAAGGGCTTCGCCGTGGTCGCCAACGAGGTGAAGGAGCTGGCGCAGGAGACGGCGAAGGCGACCGAGGACATCGCCCGCCGGGTGCAGTCGATCCAGGGCGACACGACGGCGGCGGTGGCCGCGATCGAGGAGATCAGCACGATCGTGGCGCAGATCTCCGACCGGCAGACCACGATCGCCTCGGCGGTGGAGGAGCAGACGGCGACCACCAACGAGATGTCGCGCTCGGTGCAGGAGGCCGCGGCCGGCTCGGGCCAGATCGCGGAGAACATCACCGGCGTCTCCACGGCGGCGGACTCGACCACGCAGGCGCTGACCCAGACGCGGACGGCCGTGGACGAGCTCTCCCGGATGGCCGCCGACCTGCGCACCACGGTGGGCCGCTTCACGTACTGAACCGCGCCGTCCCACCCGGGACGGCGGGTGCCGATAACAGCTCAGACGGCCGCGGCGGGCGGCGGATTCACCTTGACTCCCCCGCCCGCCGCGCCGAAACACCACCGGGACGAACGCGTCCCGGCGCGAAGCAGAGAGAAGGACAACCCGTGGACGGTCTGGACGACATCGTCGAGGAGTTCCTGGTCGAGAGCCACGAGAACCTCGACCAGCTCGACTCCGACCTGGTGGCGCTGGAGCAGGAGCCCAACTCCCGCGAGCGGCTGTCCAGCATCTTCCGGACCATCCACACCATCAAGGGCACCAGCGGCTTCCTGGCCTTCAACCGGCTGGAGGAGGTCACGCACGTCGGCGAGAACATGCTCTCCCGGCTGCGGGACGGCGAGCTGGCGCTGACGCCGCACCGCACCACGGTGCTGCTGCAGATGGTCGACACGGTGCGCGCGCTGCTGGCCTCCATCGAGGCCAGCGGCGGCGAGGGCTCGGTCGACGTCTCGGCCGCCGTCGCTGCGGTCACCGCCGCGATGGAGGACGCCCCGGCGCCGGCCGCCGCGCCGGTCGAGGCAACCGTCGAGGCCCCCGCCGAGCCGGTCGCAGCCGCGACCGCCACCACGACGGCGACCACGACGGCGACCAAGCCCGCCGCCAAGCCCGCCGCCAAGACCGCCCCCAAGACCGCCGCCAAGGCACCCGCCAAGCGCGCCCCTCGCGGCAAGGCCGCCGTCCCCGCGCCGGCCCCCGTACCCGCCGACGAGCTCATCGAGGACGTGACCACCCCCGTGCCCGAGATCCGGTCCGAGGAGCCCACCCCGGAGCCGACCCCCGATCCGGCCCTGGACGCCACCCCGGACGCCCCCGAGCAGGAGGCGCCCGCGGCCGAGGGCACCGGCGGTCAGCCGCGCCGCGCCGTCGCCGACAGCACCATCCGGGTCGACGTCGACCTGCTCGACGAGCTGATGCTGCTCGTGGGCGAGCTGGTGCTCACCCGCAACCAGATCGTGCAGAACGTCGCGCGGCAGACCGACACCGACCTGATCCGGGCCTCGCAGCGGCTGAACCTCATCGCCAGCGAGCTGCAGGAGGGCGTCATGAAGACGCGCATGCAGCCGATCGACCACATCTGGTCCAAGCTCCCGCGGGTCGTCCGCGACCTCGGGGCGAACCTGAAGAAGTCGATCCGCCTGGAGATGGAGGGTCGCGAGACCGAGCTCGACAAGACCCTGCTCGAGGCGGTCAAGGACCCGCTGACCCACCTGGTCCGCAACTCCGTCGACCACGGCATGCGAGGCGCCCGAGGCGCGCAAGAAGGTCGGCAAGCCCGCCGAGGGCGTGCTCACCCTGCGCGCCCGCCACGAGAGCGGCCAGGTCGTCGTCGAGGTCGCGGACGACGGCGCCGGCATCGACCCGCAGAAGGTCGGCGCCAAGGCCGTCGAGCGCGGCGTCGTCACGCCCGAGGCGCTCGCCCGCATGAGCCCGCAGGACATCCTGCAGATGATCTTCCTGCCGGGCTTCTCCACCGCCGCCGCGGTCACCAACGTCTCCGGTCGCGGCGTCGGCATGGACGTGGTCAAGACCAACATCGAGTCCATCGGCGGCACCATCGAGGTCGAGTCCGACCCCGGCATCGGCACCGTCTGCCGGCTGCGCATCCCGCTGACCTTGGCGATCGTCCCGGCGCTGACCGTCGAGTGCGCCAGCGACCGCTACGCCATCCCGCAGATCAGCCTGCAGGAGCTGGTCAGCCTGGACGCCGAGAAGGCCGCCAACGCCGTCGAGGAGGTCGGCGGCGCGCAGGTCTACCGGCTGCGCGGCGAGCTGCTCCCCCTCGTCCGGCTCACCGACGTCCTGGGCCTGACCTCCGAGCGGCACGACGGCCACGTCGTCATCGCCGTCCTCCGCTCCGAGGGCCGGCGCTTCGGCCTGGTCGTGGACCGGGTCATCAACACCGAGGAGATCGTCGTCAAGGCGGTCGGCGGGCAGCTCAAGCAGATCGGGCTCTACTCCGGCGCCACCGTGCTGGGTGACGGCACGGTTGCGCTCATCCTCGACGTGCAGGCCCTGGCCCGCCGCGCCCTGCGCACCGAGACCGCCGAGCGCCAGGAGTCCCGCGCGTCGGTGAGCTCCGCGGCCGCCGCCGAGACCGAGCGGCAGCGGATGCTGCTGGCCTCCATCGGCGGGGGGCGCCGCGTGGCGATCCCGCTGGACACCGTCACCCGGCTCGAGCAGGTCCGGGCCGACGCGGTGGAGAAGGTCGGCAACCGCGAGGTGGTGCAGTACCGCGGCGCGATCCTGCCGATCGTCCGGCTGGACCGGCACCTGGGCGCCTACGGCGAGAGCGACCGCGAGGTGCTCGAGGTGATCGTCTACGCCGACTCCGGCCGCAGCGTCGCGATCGTCGTCGAGGAGATCCTCGACATCGTCGACGGCGAGGCCGCGGTGCGCAGCGACATCGACGACCTGGGCCTGCTGGGCTCCGCCGTCCTGGGGGACCGCGTGACCGAGCTGCTCGACGTCCGCGCCGCCATCCTCGCGGCCGACCCGGCGTTCTACGCCGGCCACGCCGCCTCCTCCCCCGACCCCGCGACGCCGGCCGGCGTCCCCGGCTCCTACCTGGAGGTCTGACGTGACCCTCACGACCGACTCCGCCGCGGACGCGGTGGCCCCGGCCACCAGCGGCCAGCTGGCCACCTTCCGCCTGGACGGCGACCTCTACGGCGTCGAGGTCGCGCACGTGCAGGAGGTGCTGCGCAGCCAGCAGCTCACCCGCGTGCCGCTGGCGCCCAGCGCCGTCGCCGGCCTGATCAACCTGCGCGGCCAGGTGGTGACGGCGATCGAGCTGCGCGAGCGGCTCGGCCGCCCGGCCCGCCCCGAGGGCACCGACGCCGTCGTCATCGTCGTCCGGCTCGACGGCGAGGCGGTGAGCCTGCTCGTGGACTCCATCGCCGACGTCGTCGACGTGGACGCCGCGGACTTCGAGGCGCCGCCGGACACGCTCGAGGGTCCGGCCCGCGACCTGATCCGCGGCGCCTACAAGCTCGACGGC
This sequence comes from Blastococcus sp. TML/C7B, assembly GCF_016612845.1. NCBI lineage: Bacteria > Bacillati > Actinomycetota > Actinomycetes > Geodermatophilales > Geodermatophilaceae > Blastococcus > Blastococcus sp. TML/C7B. The sequence goes on from NZ_JAEOAA010000001.1 coordinate 1,118,295, forward strand.
TCGCTGCTGCTGGCGCTGGACGTGCACAAGGCCGTCAGCGCCTAGTCACTCAATGCAACCGTCCGGTGACGCATCTTCACCGGACACGCGGCCGTCATCCCGACATGGTCCTGCCATGGGGTGACGGCCGCGTGGCGTTCCGCAGTCGTTACCGCCAGCATGGGGTGTCCGATCCCCGGTCCTGGAGGCGCTGCCGTGCCCTACACGTTGGTCAGTGCCGCCACCCTCGGGTTCGACCTGGTCCGCCTCCCGGCCGGCCGCCAGGTGGCGGGCGTGCTGCTCTCCGCCCTGCAGGCCGACGACGCCGCGCTGGCCCGCCTCGGCGCCGCACACCCGGCCCGCGGGCTGGAGCACGGCCAGCGGCTGACCCTCGCCGTCCGGTCCCGCCGGGCCCGCGAGATGGCCGTCTCCGTGCCGCACGTGCGCACCGCCGCGGCCGGGGCCCGCGCCGCCGGCGATCGGGCCGCGATCCTGGTCGAGCAGCTCGAGCAGGGCACGATCGGTGACGCCCCCACCCTGGAGCGGCTGCTCCGCGACGACGTGCTGAGCGGCGAGCACCCTGCCGCCGGCCTGCTCGACGCCGGCCTGCTCGCCGAGGCCGCCGACGTCCTCGCCGACGCGGCCGTCGGCTACTGGGCCGCGGGCGTGCTCCCGCCCCTGGTGCGCCGCGAGCTCACCGCCTCCTACGACCGGGTGGCCGACACCGCGCCCCCGGCCGGCCCGGAGAGCCTCGACCTGGGTGCGCCCGGGGCCGAGCTGACCGCGTTCCTCGACGGGCTGCGCGCGCTGGACGACGCCGGCCGGGCCCGCTGGCGGGCCGCGGTGGACGAGGGCCGCGCCGAGCGCCGCCCGTGGGCCACCGCCATGCACGAGGCGTCCTGGGCCGCGCACGTCTCCGGCCGGACCCGCGTGCTGGCCACCGCGCAGCTGCACGCCGTCCAGGCCTTCCTCGACGCCGGCTTCGACCGGCACGACGGCGCGGCCGGTGCGTGGAACGCCGTCGCCGGGTGCGTGCAGGGCATCGCGATGGCCGACCTGCTCGACGAGGGCGCGCTGACCGTCCTGCGCGCGCCCCTCACCCGCGCCGCCTGAGCCCCCTCCCCCGCCGTCGCGGGCCGCGGCCGGGGCTGCCGACGGCGGGAACCCGCAGGTCCGCGGGCTGCTCCCGAAAGGGCCGGGGCCATCGTCCCGGAATTGTCGACAAGGCACCGAGATGCCTTTTCGACCGCCATTCGTGCGGTCATCCGGGAATTGCGTAACGGTTGCGTCCGTCGCCTTTTCTTTCCCCGTGGTGCGGTCGATGCTCCTGGTGCGGATGTGACGACGGGAAAGCCCCGGAATGCGCATCCCGCAGTCGGCCGGCCCTGCTCAAGAAGCGGGGGAACGGTGCCGATGGAGCAGTGATCAGCCTGTCGGGCTGCGCACCGGCAGGAACCAGGAGGACGCACGTGAAGCCCATCCGGGTGATGGTGGTCGACGACTCGGTCGTCGTCCGCAAGATCGTCACCGACGTGCTGTCCGAGGACCCGGGCATCGAGGTGGTGGGCACCGCCGTCAACGGCAAGGTGGCCCTGAGCAAGCTCGCCGCGCTGGCCCCCGACCTGATCACGATGGACATCGAGATGCCGGAGATGAACGGCATCGAGGCGGTCCGCGCGATCCGCGGCAGCCGCAACCGCGTCCCGATCATCATGTTCAGCACGCTCACCGAGCGCGGCGCGACCGCCACCCTCGACGCGCTCTCCGCGGGCGCCAACGACTACGTCACCAAGCCGGCCAACGTCGGCAGCGTCGCGCAGTCCATGGAGAGCGTCCGCGAGCAGCTCATCCCCAAGATCAAGGCGCTCACCGGCCGCCCCGTGGGCCCGGTCCGCACCGCCGCGCCGATCCCCCCGCCGCGCCCGGCCCCGCCGCGCGCCACCCCGACCAAGAAGCCCGCCGTCCTGGTGATCGGCTCCTCCACCGGTGGACCGGAGGCGCTGGCCAAGCTGCTGCCGCAGCTGCCGGCGACCCTCCCGGTGCCGGTCCTGGTCGTGCAGCACATGCCCCCGGTCTTCACCCGCCAGTTCGCCCAGCGCCTCGACCGGCTCTGCGCGCTGCGGGTGGTCGAGGCGACCGACGGCGTGCCCCTGCAGCCGGGCACCGTGCACCTGGCCCCCGGCGACCACCACCTGCTGGTCCGCCCCGGCCGCGGCGCGCACACCACCGGCCTGACCCAGGGCCCGCCGGAGAACTTCTGCCGCCCCGCCGTCGATCCGTTGTTCCGCTCCGCCGTCGCCGCCTACGACGGCGCGGTGCTCGGCCTCGTGCTCACCGGCATGGGCTCCGACGGCCGCAACGGCGCCGCCGAGATCCGGGCCGCCGGCGGCACCGTGCTCGCCCAGGACCAGGCCACCTCGGTCGTCTGGGGCATGCCCGGCGCGGTCACCCAGGCCGGCCTGGCCGACGAGGTCCTGCCGCTGGACCGCATCGCCGAGGCGCTCGGCCGCCACCTGTCGGGCGTCCCCGCCCGCGTCCCCTCCCCCGCCACCGCACCGGTGCCCGGCCGCGCCGTCCTGTCCGGAGGCATCCGATGACCCTCACCACGACGAGCTTCGACTGGGTGCGCCAGCTGGTGCACAAGGAGAGCGCGATCGTCCTCCAGCCCGGCAAGGAGTACCTGGTGGAGGCGCGGCTGCTGCCTATCGCCCGCCAGGCCGGCCTGAGCGACGTCTCCACCTTCGTCGAGAAGGTGCGGACCCGTCCGGACGCCGACAGCACCCGCCGGATCGTCGAGGCGCTCACCACGAACGAGACCTCGTGGTTCCGCGACGGTGACCCGTTCACGGCGCTCACCTCCACGGTGCTGCCCTCGCTGCTCAGCGCGCGCGGCCCCAACGAGCGGCTGCAGATCTGGTCGGCGGCCTGCTCGAGCGGGCAGGAGGCGTACACGATCGCGATGCTCCTGGAGGACGCGCTGCCCAACGCCGCGTCCCGGATCTCGATCACCGCCACCGACATCTCCCGCGAGATGGTCGAGCGCACCCGGGCCGGCCGGTTCAGCCAGCTCGAGGTCAACCGCGGGCTGCCCGCCCCGATGCTGGTCCGGCACTTCACCCGGGCCGGCAACGAGTGGGAGGTCGCGCCGGCGCTGCGCCGCATGGTGACGGCGAGCCAGTGCAACCTGGCCGCGCCGCTGCCCCGGATGGGCCCGTTCGACGTGGTCTACCTGCGCAACGTGCTCATCTACTTCGACCTGCCCACCAAGCAGGCGATCCTCCGCCGGGTCCGCGAGCTCATGCGTCCCGACGGCTGGCTGTTCCTCGGCGCGGCTGAGACCACGCTCGGGGTGGACGACTCCTGGTAGCGGGTCGTCGTCGGCCGCAGCTCCGCCTACCGCCCGTCGAAGGGGAAGTGATGCGTGCTCTGGTGATCGACGACTCGCGCGCGATGCGCCGGATCGTCTCCGGGATCCTCGGGGATCTCGGCTACGAGACACAGCAGGCCGGGCACGGCCGCGAAGGCCTGGACGTGCTCGAGGGCCTGGGGCGCGAGGAGCTGCCCGACCTGGTCTGCGTCGACTGGAACATGCCGGTCATGGACGGGCTGCAGTTCGTCTCCGCCGTCCGCTCCAACCCGGGCTGGCGCTCGATGACGATCATGATGGTCACCTCCGAGAGCGAGCACACGCAGATCGTGCGCGCCCTGGCCGCCGGCGCCCACGAGTACGTGATCAAGCCGTTCACCGCCGACGCCATCGCGCGACAAGCTCGCGCTGCTCGGCCTGCTCCCCCAGGAGGCCGCGCTGTGACGACCCTCGACTCCGGCGAGCGCCGCCGCGGCAGTGACACCCGCCCGCTCATCACCGAGCTGATCGACGAGGGCACCGTCGAGTCGATCGCCCAGGAGGCCTGGATCTCCCTGGTCGGCGAGGACGAGGTGCTCGTCCCGCTGCCCGGCGGCCCGGCCACCGACCCCGTCTCCAGCTGGGTCGACGTCGTCGGCCCCTGGACCGGCAGCGTCGTCCTCACCACCGGGCGCCGCACCGCCGAGGAGCTCACCCGCGCCCTGCTGCGCGAGCACTCCCCCGCGGTGCTCGAGGAGGAGGACGTCGCCGACGCCTTCGGCGAGATCGCCAACGTCGTGGGCGGCAACGTCAAGGCCGCGCTGCCCGGGCCCTCCGGGCTGAGCCTCCCCGACGTCGGATCCGCCCCCGCGCTCCGCAACCCCGCCGACCTCTGCCGCGTGGAGCTGCAGTGGCGCGGCGAGCCCGTCTCCATCTCCGTGCAGGGAGCGCTCCCGCCGCTCCCCGCCCCCCGCTGACCCGCACCTGCTCGCCGGAAGAACGAGGTACCGCTGTGAAGATCCTGATCGCCGACGACAGCCGCGTCATGCGGCAGATCGTCATCCGCACGCTGCGGCAGGCGGGCTACGACGACCACGACATCGTCGAGGCCGAGGACGGCGCCGACGCGCTGGCCAAGGTCGGTTCCGAGAAGCCCGACCTGGTCCTGTCGGACTGGAACATGCCCAACATGACCGGGATCGAGTGCCTGCAGGCCCTGCGCTCGTCGGGCTCCGCCGTCCCGTTCGGCTTCGTCACCTCGGAGGGCTCCCCGGAGATGCGCGAGCGGGCCGCCAACGCCGGCGCGCTGTTCCTCATCGCCAAGCCGTTCAACGAGGAGACGTTCCAGGAAGCCCTCAGCGGGGTGATCGCGTGACCGCCGCCGGCACCATCCCCCTGCCCGCGGCCAAGGACGTCCGCGACATGCTCACCGGCCTGGTGGGCAAGCCCGTGGCCGTCACCCCCGGCGCCCCCGTCACCCCCGCGCCCGACCGGCCGGTCTCCGTGGCCGTCTACGTCGACCCGCACATGAACGTCAACGCCCTGTGCCTGATGGACCTGGGGGCGTCGGCCTACACCGGCGGTGCCCTGGCCCTGCTGCCCCCCGGGGGCTGCCAGGACGCCGTCGAGGAGGACGGCGAGCTGACCGGCATGCAGGTCGAGGCGCTGCACGAGGTCGTCAACGTGCTCGCCGCGCTGTTCAACACGCAGGGCGCGCCGCACTCCAAGCTGCACAAGCTCTACGCCCCCGGCGAGGAGCTGCCCGGCGACCTGGCCGGCATGCTCGCCGCCTTCAACCGGGTGGACCTGGCCATCGAGGTCCCCACCTACGGCAAGGGAGCTCTCTCGCTCGTCCTGCCGTGACAGAGACGCCCCGGGGCGGCGCCGGAACTCGCGTTCCCGCCGCCCCGGGCGCATGTCCTCCCTCAGGCGGGGACGGACTCCCGGTCGTCGACCGTGCTGGGCAGGCAGGCCCACACGTGCTTGGCGCCGGTGTCGACGTACCAGCCGTGCGCGACCGCCAGCCGCGCCACCAGCTGCAGCCCCATGCCGCCCTGCGCCGGGTCGCGGTCCACCGTCGGCGCCGGGACGATCTCGGGCGCCCGGTCGCTCACGTCCAGCAACCAGCCGCCGGAGCCGGCGATCACCGTGGCGACCACCGGCGTCTCGCCGTGCCGCAGCGCGTTCGAGGCCAGCTCGTCGAAGGCCAGCACCAGCTGCTCGCTGGAGCCGTCCCCGTCGTCGTCGTGCGGGAACCCGGCGTCCCCGAGGCGGCGGCGGAGACCCTTCCGGGCCGCGGGCAGCTCGGCGAGCGCGCGCAGGTGCCAGCGCCACACCTCACCGCGGCCGTCCGGCAGGGGTCGCAACGGCCAGGCCAGTCGACGCGCCATGCCTCTCCCTCGATCGCCCTGTGCTGGACGCCTCGGGGAATGCCCCCGAGGGCGGCCCGGAAAACCGCCGGAGGGGCGTGTCGTGGCCGTCCGGGGCCGTGGTCCTGCTCACCAGGGGTGATTTCCGCGGCCTCCCGGCCGTCGCTCGTGAGGCGGCGACCCCGGCATGGGGCACAGTGGGCGCCGTGATCCCGGACGAATCGGCCCCGATGCCGGGCGACCTGCTGCTGCAGGCCGTCGCCGGCATGCAGCGGCCGATGTTCGTCCTGGACGAGGAGTGGCGGTTCCGCTACGTCAACCCGGCCGGCGCCCGGGTGCTCGACCGGACGGTCGAGGGGCTGCTCGGCCGGGACATCTGGCTGGAGTTCCCCGAGGCCGTGGGCGGGCCGTTCGAGGCGCTCTACCGGGAGGTGCGGGCGACCGGGGGCACCGGCGGCACCGAGGCGTGGTTCGGCCCGCTGGGCAAGTGGTTCCGCGCCGACGCCTTCCTCACCGGGGCCGGGCTCGTCGTCACCTACGACGACGTCACCGAGCAGCGCCGCATCGCCGAGGAGCGGGCCGCGGCGGTCGACGCCCGCGAGCAGGCGGCCGCGGCCGCCGCCTCCGCCGCGCGCGACGCCGAGCGGGCCGGCCGGCACCTCATGCTGCTGGGCGACATCAACCTGGCCATGACCTCCACGATCGACACCGACGAGGCCGTCCAGCGCTTCGCCGAGCTCGTCGTCCCGCAGCTGGCCGACTGGTGCATCGTCACCGTCCTCGACCCGGACGGGACGCGCCGGGACGTCGGCCGCGCGCACCGCGACCCGGAGCTGGCGCCGGCGATGCACCGCTATGCGGACCTGCGGATCGCGGGCACCGCGGCGACGGCGCCCGTGCAGGCCCTGCTGCGCGACCCGAAGCCGATCGTGCTGCCCGAGCTCACCCCCGAGTTCGTGCACGCGATGGTCCCGCTCGAGGAGGCGCGGACCGCGCTGGAGCCGCTCGCCCCGGCCGCGGCTGCGGCGTTCCCCCTCGTGGCGCGCGGTGAGGTGATCGGTGGCATCACGCTGGTCAACGGCCGCGACCGCGGCGCGCACACCCCCGTCGAGCTGCGGACGGCGGAGATCGCCTGCCGCCGCGCGGCGCTCGCGCTGGACAACGCCCGGCTCGCCGCCGCCCAGCAGCAGGTGGCCGAACGGCTGCAGCTGAGCCTGCTCTCCCCGCCCGTGCAGCCCGACGCCCTCGAGCTCTCCGTGCGCTACCGGCCGGCGACGCAGGGCATCGCGATCGGCGGCGACTGGTACGACGCGTTCCTGCAGCCCGACGGCGACACGGTGCTGGTCATCGGCGACGTCATGGGGCACGACATCGACGCCGCGGCCGCGATGGGCCAGGTCAAGACCCTGGTGCGCGGCATCGGCTACGACCGCCGGGACGCCCCCGCCGGGCTGCTGCGTCGGGTCGACCACGCGATGGTCGGGCTGGACGTGCCGGCGATGGCGACGGCGCTGGTCGCCCGGATCGAGCTCGGCGTCGACGACGACGGCCGCCCCGCCCGCCGGCTGCGCTGGGCGACCGCCGGGCACCCCGATCCACTCCTGCTGCTCGACGACGGCACGGTGCTCGACCTCTCGGCGCCGGTGGGGCCGCCGGTCGGCATCGGCTGGCTGGGTCCGCGCACCGACGCGACCTGCCCGCTGCCCGACGGCAGCACGCTGCTGCTGTTCACCGACGGGCTCTTCGAGCGGCGCAGCATGCTGCTGGACGAGGGGCGTGACGTGCTGCGCGACCTCGTCGCCCGCTCGGCGGGGCTGCCGCTGGACGAGCTGTGCGACCGGCTCCTGGCCGGGATGCTCGGCCCCGACGTGGAGGACGACGTCGCCGTCCTGGCAGTCCGGGTGCACCCGCTGGCCGCCGAGCGGCCCGCGGAGGCCGGTCCGGAGGTGCTCCCGGTGGCGCTGCCCGCCCCTTAGGCGAGGCTGATCGCGAAGGCCGTGAGGAAGCCGACCGTGGTGATCAGCCCGGTCCAGGCGTGGGTGTCCTCGAACGCCTCGGGGATCATCGTGTCGGCGATCATGGTGAGGATGGCGCCGGCCGCGATCGCCGTGATGACGGCGACGGCCTCGGGTGGTGCGCCCCCGAGCAGGGCGTAGCCGAGCAGCGCCGCCAGCGCGCTGACCAGCGCGATGCCGCCCCAGACGCCGAAGACGTAGCGCGCGGAGCGCCCGCTGTTCTTCATGCCCGCGGCGCTGGACAGGCCCTCGGGCACGTTGGAGATGAAGACGGCGGCCAGCACCGACAGGCTCACCGACCCGCCACCGATCAGTCCCAGCCCCAGGACCACCGATTCGGGGATGCCGTCGAGCAGCGCGCCGATGGCGATCGCCGCTCAGCTGCCGGACTGCTCGGACTCCGACGGCTGCTGGGCCCCCGACCGCTTGCGGTGGCGGGCACCGCGTCGGGCGAGGAGGAGGTTGGCGGCGAGGTAGACGACCGCGCCGGTCAGGAAGCCGATGGCGGTGGCGGTGAGCCCCCCGGTGTCCGCCGCCTCCTCCATGAGGTCGAACGCGACGGCGGAGATGAGGACGCCGGAGCCGAAGGCCATCACGGAGGCGACGACCTTCTGCGGCACCCGCACGAACCAGGCGATCAGCGCGCCGAGGACCAGCGCACCCCCGCCCAGCAGCCCCCACAGCCCCGCTTCCGCCCACGTCGGCACGGGCCGAGCCGTGCCCCGCGGGCGGCCGGACCAACCCCGGGGCGCCCGCCGGACCAGCGAGAACTGTCAGACCCCGTCCGTAGCTTCGTGGTGTGCAGACGTTGGCGGGGACCTCCGTGGTGGAGGGGATGCTCATCGACTGGGTGGCTGCCCGGCCGGAGGCGCACCTGGACCTGCCGGCCGAGTGGCTGGATGACGTGCAGGTGGCCGGGGAGCTGGGCCGGATCGAGCGGGACCGGGCGCGGCAGACCGCGCGGGAGGCGCTGCTGATCCTGCGGTTGGCGGAGCTGCGTCCCGACACCGACGACCCGGCACCGGGGACGGCCGGGTGCGCGGCGGCGGAGTTGGCGGAAGACCGATCCGGAGTTCGCCGGGGTGAGCGAGTTCTTCGTCGAGGAGGTGGCGCACGCGCTGAACCTGGGGCGGGGGACGGCGGCGTTCCGGGCGCGGCGGGCGTTCACCTGGCGGGACAACCTGCCGGCCACCTTCGCGTTGTTGCGGCGGGGGGAGATCGACGAGCGGCGGGCCGGGGTGCTGGCCGATGCGCTGCAGGCCACGACGCCGGCGCTGGCGCAGGCGGTGGAGGCCGCGCTGCTGCCGGGGGCGGGGGAGTTGTCGCTGGCGCGGCTGCGGGAGCGGGCGCTGGCGCTGCTGGCCGAGCTGGACGCGGCGGCGGTGGAGGAGCGGCGGGCGGAGGCGCAGCGGGCCGCCGACGTGCGGGTGGCGCCCACCGTGGACGGCATGGCCACGCTGACCGGTGAGCTGACCGTCGAGGAGGCGGCGGCCTGCTACGCGGTGATCGACCAGCTGGCGGCGATGGCGAAGGCCGACGGCGACGAACGGCCGATCGGGCAGATCCGCGCGGCGGTGATGGCGATGCTGATCCTGCGTCCGGCCGATCACGGGCTGGGTGGGGTGTCGGTGCAGCTGACCGTGACCGCCGCTTTGGACGGTCTGGCCGGGGACACCGCCGCGGGCGGTGAGGTCGCGGGGTTCGCGGTCACCGCCGCGCAGCTGCGCGAGCTGCTGGCCCGGGTGGAGGCGCTGGGGTTGACCACGCCGGCCGGGGGGTCGCTGTCGTTCGCGCTCACCGATCAGCGGGGGCGGCTGCTGGCCACGGTGACCGCCGGGGAACTCGCCCGCCTGGCGGCGAAGGGCTGCCCGCAGCACCCCGACGCCGACGCCGACGCCGACGCTGACGATGGCTGTGGCTGCGCCGTGCTGGGGGTGCCGGAGGACACCGCCGGCTACGAGCCGCGGGCGGGGCAGCGGCGGTTCGTCGCCACCCGGGACCGGCGCTGCCGGATGCCGAACTGCGGGCAGCGGGTCGGCTGGGCCGACCTGGACCACGTGGTCGCGCACGCCGAGGGTGGGGCGACGTCGTGCGCGAACCTGTGCTGCGCCTGCCGCTCCCACCACCGGCTGAAGACCTTCGCCCGCGGCTGGCGGTTCCGCATGGACCCCGACGGCACGCTGCACGTGACCAGCCCCTCGGGCATCACCCGCACGACCCGCCCACCGGGCCTGCGCCCACCGGAACCACCACCCTCACCACCCGACCCCGCCGACGACCCGCCACCGTTCTGACCACGTCGTCGCTCCCGGTGTCGTCGCAGCGCCCGCCGTAGGGCAGAAAGGCCATTTCTGCCCTACGGGGGTCAGTCGGGGTGGCGCAGCAGGTAGCGGCCGAAGTGCGGCACGGTGAACGCGATCTGGCCGCGCTCGGCGGAGTACACGAGGCCCTTCTTGATCAGCGAGTCGCGCGCGGGGGAGAGGGACGCGGGTTTGCGGCCGAGGGAGACCGCGACCTCGGACGTCGCCACCGGGGCCCCGCCGGGGCCGCCGAGCTCGGCCATGGCGTGCATGTACTCGCGCTCGGCGGGGGTGGCCCGGTCGTAGCGGGAGCCGAAGAAGCCCACCGCGAGCTCCGCCTCGGCGACCGGCGCGGCCATGGCGACGTCGTCGGTGGTGATGGGGGAGGCGGCCGCGACGTCCCAGGTGACCTTGCCGTATGCCTGGACGAAGTAGGGGTAGCCGTCGGCGGCCTCGTAGAGGGCGTCCAGCGCGCCCGGCGCGAACTCGACGCCCTCGCGCTCGGCGGGGGCGATCAGGGCGCGGTCGGCAGCGTCCCGCTCAAGCCGGTCGATGCGCAGGTACCGGAACAGCCGCTCGGAGTAGCTCTTCGAGGCGCTCAGCACGGCCGGCAGGTGGGGGAGGCCCGCGCCGACGACGATCAGCGGCGCCCCCTGCTGGGAGAGCTCGTGGCAGGCGGCGCAGATGGCGGAGACGTCGTCGGGCTGCACGTCCTGCATCTCGTCGATGAACAGCGCGATCCCGCTGCCGATGTCGGCGGCGACGCCGGCCGCGTCGCTGAGCAGCTCGACCAGGTCGATCTCCATGTCGCCGGAGTCGGCCCGCCCGGTCGCGGCGGGAACGTCGATGCCGGGCTGCCAGCGGTCGCGGACTTTGGCGTCGGCCGGCGTGACCCGTTGCGCGAACGCCTTGACCACGCCGAGCACCTCGGCGACGGACTCCTGGTCGCCGTGCCGGGGGCCGAGCTCGCGCAGCGCCATGTGCAGGGCGGAGGAGACCGGGCGCCGCAGCGACTGTTCCGGCCGGGCCTCGATCTTGCCGGTGCCCCAGCCGCGCGAGATCGCCGCCGACCGCAGCTGGTTGAGCAGCACGGTCTTGCCGACGCCGCGCAGCCCGGTGAGCACCAGCGAGCGCTCGGGGCGGCCGTGCGCAATCCGCTCGAGCACCACGTCGAAGGCGGAGAGCTCGGTGTCGCGGCCGGCCAGCTCCGGGGGGCGCTGCCCGGCGCCGGGGGCGTAGGGGTTCCGCACGGGATCCATGTCGAGCACGGTATGCCGTCGTCTAGCGATCGCCCTAGACATCGGTAGAACGACCTAGCGCGTGTCGCGGACGCCGACCGGGAGCCGTCGAGGTCCGTCTGCGGCCGTCTAGACACGACTCTAGAGAGCCCGAGACGGGCGCAGATCCCCGTACTGGACGCCGGCGAGCGCTAGCGTCGCCGTCGTGATCAAGTTCTTCCTCAAGGTGGTCATCCTCGGCGCGGTCTTCTACGGGCTGACCTACTTCGAGGTGCTCCCCGGCCTCCACGTCGACCCGAACCCGGACGGCCCGCTCGGCGAGTACGGCACCTACCTGTGGATCGGGCTGATCTTCGGCGTCGTCAACGCGATCGTCGGGCCGGTGCTGCGGCTGCTCTCGCTGCCGTTCGTGCTGCTGACCCTGGGCCTGTTCCTGCTGGTCATCAACGCGGCGCTGCTCGGGCTCACGGCGGCGATCACCGACCGGCTCAGCATCGACGGCTTCGGGACGGCGATCATCGGCGGCCTGATCCTGGCCGTCGCCGGCTGGGCGGCCGACCAGGTCCTCGACCGCTGAGCCTCGACCGCTGAGCCCCGGCCGCTGAGCCCCGGCCGCTGACCTGCTGACCCCGTTCCGGCGCAGTAGCGTCCGGACCATGGCGAGCACCCCCGGCTCCCTGACCGAGCTGGCCGCCCTGGAGGCGGCCCGCGAGCAGAAGCGGCGCCTGCTGGAGGAGGCCGCGCGGGCGGCGGTGGCCGAGCTCGGCCCGGACGCCGAGTTCCCCGCGGGCTGCACCGCCGACGACGTCCCGGCGCTGCTGCGCCGCTACTACTGGAGCGAGCCCTCGGCCGAGGTCCTCGGCCGGGCACCCCGCGAGCTGGCCGCGCTGGCCCTGGGGCACGTGACGGCGGCGCGGACCCGCCCGTCCGGTGGCGTGCTGGTCGACGTCGTCCGCTCGTCCGAGGGCGTCGCCGTCCTCCGGCTGGTCACCGACGACATGCCGTTCCTGGTCGACTCGGTCACCGCCGAGGTGGTCCGGCAGGGCGTGGAGATCGCGCACGTCGTCCACCCGGTGCTCGTGGTGCGCCGCGACGTCCGCGGCCGGCTGCTGGCCTTCTGCGACAGCGCCACCCCGGAGGGCTGCGGCGCCGACGCCGTCGCCGAGTCGTGGATGGCGGTGGTGCTCGACGGGCCGCTGGACGACGAGGCGGAGGGCGACCTCGTGGCCGGCCTGCGCACGGTGCTCGACGACGTGCGCGCGGTGTTCGAGGACGGCCCGCGGCTGCGCGCCCGGCTGCTGGAGCTCGCGAGCGCCCTCGACGGTCTCCCGGCCGTCCCGGCGGCGGCCGACCCCGCGGACGCTCCCGATCCCGCCGACGACCCGGCCGAGGCGGCTGCGCTGTTGCGCTGGGCGGCCGAGGGCAACGTCGTCCTGCTCGGCGCCCGGGACGTCGACCTGGGCCCGGCGGGGGAGGAGCGCCGCCCGGCCCGGCCCGTGGCCGGCAGCGGGCTGGGCGTGCTGCGCAGCGACCCCGCCCCCGGCCGCACCGGCACCACCCCGGAGGCCGCCTCGGTGCCCGGCCGGCACCTGCTGACGGTGACCAAGGCCGACGCGCGCTCGACGGTGCACCGCCGCACCTGGCTGGACCTGATCGCGGTCACCCTGCCCGCCGGGGACAGCGGCGGTGACCGCGCCGGCGGCAGCCGGCAGCACCGCTTCGTCGGGCTGTTCACCTCCACCGCGTACTCCGCCGGCGTGCTCGACGTCCCGCTCCTGCGCCGCCGCGTCGCCGAGGTGATCGCCCGCGCCGGGGTGCCCGCGGACAGCCACACCGGCAAGGAGCTGCTGGAGGTCCTGGAGACCTACCCGCGCGACGAGCTGCTCCAGCTGGGCGCCGACGAGCTGCTGCCGGTCGCCGACGCCGTCCTCCACCTCCAGGAACGCCGGCAGACCCGGCTGTTCCTGCGGCAGGACGCCGCCGGCCGCTTCTGGTCGGCGGTCGTCTACCTGCCCCGCGACCGGTACACGACCGAGGTCCGGCTGGCGATGCAGCAGCTGCTGCTGGAGCGGCTGGGGGGCACCAGCGTCGAGTTCACCGCGCGGTCCACCGAGTCGGTGCTGGCCCGGCTGCACTTCGTCGTCCGGCTGCCGGTCGGCCGGACCGGCCTCCCGGCGCCGGCCGGCGTGGACGCCGACGCCCTGCAGGCGGCGCTGGCCGCGGCGGCCCGCAGCTGGACCGACGACCTCGCCGACGCCCTCACCGCCCGCCACGGCGCCGAGGGGGAGCGGCTGTTCGCGCGGGTGGCGGACGCCTTCCCCGCCGCCTACCAGGAGGACTTCCCGGCCGACCGCGCCGTCGCCGACCTCGAGGTGCTCGACGGGCTGGCCGCGGGGGAGCTGTCGCTGCGACTCTGGGTGCCGGCCGGCGCCGCCCCGGGGGAGCGCCGGCTGACGATCTACCGCGCGGGGGAGCGGCTGCTGCTCTCCGACGTGCTGCCGCTGCTCCAGCACATGGGCGTCTCCGTCGTCGACGAGCGGCCCTACGAGATCGACCGGATCGGCAGCCGGCTGTCCTGGATCTACGACTTCGGGGTCGCCGTCCCGGCGGGGAGCGCGACGGGGGAGCTGCCGCTGCTGCGCTCGCTTCCCGAGCGGTTCACCGACGCCCTGGACGCCGTCTGGCGCGGCGACGCCGAGGACGACGGCCTCGGGGCGCTGGTGCTGCTGGCCGGGCTGAACTGGCGGCAGGTCGGCGTCCTGCGTGCCTACGTGCAGTGGCTGCGCCAGGCGGGGCTGCCGTTCAGCCAGGCCTACGTCGAGTCGACGCTGGCCGCCCACCCCGACGTCGTGGCGCGGCTGGTGGCGCTGTTCGAGGCCCGGTTCTCGCCGCGGGTGGCCGGGGGCCGCGAGGAGCGGCAGGCGGTGCTCGCCGACTCGCTGCGGCAGTCGATCGGCGAGGTCGCCTCGCTCGACGCCGACCGCGTGCTCTCCCGCCCTGCTCGCCGCGATCACCGCCACCCAGCGGACGACGTACTACGCGATGTCCGCCCCGCCGCATCCCGTGCTGGCGCTCAAGCTGGACCCGGCGTCGGTGCCCGACCTGCCCGAACCGCGCCCGGCCCGCGAGGTGTGGGTCAGCTCGCCGCGGGTGATGGGCGTCCACCTGCGGTTCGGCGCGGTCGCCCGCGGCGGGCTGCGCTGGTCCGACCGCCGGGAGGACCTGCGCACCGAGATCCTCGGCCTGGTCAAGGCGCAGATGGTGAAGAACACCGTCATCGTGCCGACGGGCGCCAAGGGCGGGTTCGTGGTGAAGCGCCCGCCCGCCGATCCCTCCCGCGAGGCGCAGCTCGCCGAGGGCCAGGCCTGCTACCGCATCTTCATCGGCGCGCTGCTCGCGCTCACCGACAACCTCTCCGAGGGCAGCGTCGTCCCCGCCGAGCGGGTGGTCCGGCACGACGGCGACGACACCTACCTCGTCGTCGCCGCCGACAAGGGGACGGCGACCTTCTCCGACCTGGCCAACTCGATCGCCCTCGAGCGCGGTTACTGGCTGGGCGACGCCTTCGCGTCCGGGGGCTCGGTCGGCTACGACCACAAGGCCATGGGCATCACCGCCCGCGGCGCCTGGGAGTCGGTCACGCGGCACTTCCGAGAGCTGGACCTGGACGTGCAGCGCGAGGAGTTCACCGTCGTCGGCATCGGCGACATGTCCGGCGACGTCTTCGGCAACGGGATGCTGCTCTCCGAGCACATCCGGCTGGTCGCCGCGTTCGACCACCGGCACGTGTTCGTCGACCCCACGCCGGACGCCGCGCCGTCCTACGCCGAGCGGCGGCGGCTGTTCGCGCTGCCCCGCTCGTCGTGGGCGGACTACGACGCCGGGCTGATCAGCGCCGGTGGCGGGGTGTGGCCGCGGACGGCGAAGTCGGTGCCGGTGTCGCCGGAGATGCGCGGCGCCCTCGGCCTGGCCGACGACGTGACGGCGCTCAGCCCCGAGGAGCTGATCCGCGCGGTGCTGCTGGCGCCCGTCGACCTGCTGTTCAACGGCGGCATCGGCACCTACGTGAAGGCCGCCGGCGAGAGCGCCGCCGACGTGGGCGACAAGGCCAACGACGCCGTGCGGGTCGACGGCCGGCAGCTGCGCGCACGGGTGGTGGGGGAGGGCGGCAACCTCGGGCTCACCCAGCGCGGCCGGATCGAGTACGCCCTGGCCGGTGGGCGGGTGAACACCGACGCGATCGACAACTCCGCCGGCGTCGACACCTCCGACCACGAGGTCAACATCAAGATCGCGCTGAACGCCGCGGTGGACGCGGGCGCGCTGGACGCCGAGGGCAGGGCGGCGCTGCTGCTGGAGATGACCGACGAGGTGGCCGCCGCCGTCCTCACCCACAACCACGCGCAGAACGCGGTGCTGGCGGGGGAGACGGCGACCGCGCGGCAGATGCTCGACGCGCACGAGCGGTTCCTGCGGGCCCTGGAGCGCTCCGCGCCGGCTGCAGCGTGCGGTCGAGGCGCTGCCCGACGACCGGCAGCTCGCCGAGCGCCGCCGCGACGGGCACGGCCTGACCGGCCCCGAGCTGTCGGTGCTGCTCGCCTACGCCAAGCTCGACACCGGTGCGGCCGTGCTCGACTCGACCCTGCCGGACGACCCCGCGTTCGGGCACCTGCTGGCCGGCTACTTCCCCCGGCCGCTGCGCGAGCGCTTCCCCGACGCGATCGCCGGGCACCCGCTGCGCCGCGAGATCGTCGCCACCGCGCTGACCAACCGCGCCGTCGACGTCGCCGGCGTCACCGGGCTCTACCGGCTCGCGGAGGAGACCGGCGTGCCGGCGGCCACCGCCGTCCGGGCGCACGCGATCGCCCGCGCCGTGTTCGACGTCGACCGGCTGTGGGACGCCGCCCGCCCGCTGGACAACGCGGTGCCCGCCGCCGTCCAGGTGGAGCTGCGGGCCGAGGTCGGCCGGCTGGCCGAACGGGGTGCCCGCTGGCTGCTGCGGCAGCGCGACGTGACCGCCGAGCCGCCGCTGCCCCTGGGAGCCGTGACGGACCGGTTCGCAGCCCCGGTGGCCGCGGTGCGCGCGGGCCTGCCCGGCTGGCTGCTGGGCGCGGAGGCCGAGGCGCACGCCGCCCGGACCGCGCAGCTGCAGGAGGCCGGGGTGCCCGCGGAGCTGGCCGCCGAGATCGCCGCCGCGCCGCTGCTGCCCGCAGCCCTCGACCTCGCCGTCGTCGCCGAGCGCACCGGGGCGCCGGTCGACCTCGCGGGCCGGGTCATGGCCTGCCTGGCCGAGCGCCTGGGCCTGGTGCCGCTGCGCGAGCTGATCACCGCGCTGCCGCGCGACCGGCGCTGGCCCTCGATGGCGCGGGCCACCCTGCGCGACGACCTGGCGCTGGAGCAGGCCTCGCTCACCGAGGACGTGCTCACCCTGCGCGCCGGGGACGACGACGACCCGCGGGCGCTGGTCGCGGGGTGGGTGGAGGGCTGGGACGCCGCGCAGGAGCGCGCGGCCGCCCAGCTGGCCGACATCGCCGGCGGCGAGCGGCAGGAGCTGGCCGAGCTGCTCGTCGCGGTGCGCACCCTGCGCGGCCTGCGTCGCCGCCGCGAGGCCCGCCGGCTGCCCCGCCCGTGACGCTATCGGGGCGTCTCGGGTCGTCTAGCGGTGCAGCTAGAGATCGGTAGAAGGGGTCAGAGGGGATCCCGGGCCCCGGGCAGGGGACCATGGACGGCGATGAACACCGACGCACCGACGACCGACCCGCAGGACGACGGCTCCCAGGACGGCCCCACCTTCGCCGACCTCGGCCTGCGCCCCGAGCTGCTCCAGGCGCTCACCGCCCTCGGCTACGAGGAGCCCACGCCGATCCAGCTGGAGGCGATCCCGCTGGTCGCGGAGGGGCGCGATCTGCTGGGCCAGGCCGCCACCGGCACCGGCAAGACGGCCGCTTTCTCGCTGCCGGTGCTCCAGCGCCTCGAGGCGCACCGCGGCGGCCGCGCCCCGGTGGCGCTCGTGCTGGTGCCCACCCGTGAGCTCGCCGTCCAGGTGTCGGAGGCCTTCCACCGCTACGGCAAGGACCTCGGCGCCCGCGTGCTGCCGGTCTACGGCGGTGCGCCGATCGTCCGCCAGCTGCGCTCGCTCGAGGCGGGCGTCGACGTCGTCGTCGCCACGCCCGGACGTGCGCTGGACCTGCTCAACCGCGGCAGCCTGCGGCTGGACGAGATCGCCACCGTCGTGCTCGACGAGGCCGACGAGATGCTCGACATGGGCTTCGCCGAGGACCTCGACGCGATCCTCGACGCCACCCCGGAGCAGCGGCAGACCGTGCTCTTCTCCGCCACGATGCCGCGCCGGCTGGACGCGCTGGCCCGCCGCCACCTCCGCGACCCCGCCCGCATCACCATCGCCAAGGAGCGGGCGGCGGCCGGCGAGGCGCCGCGCGTGCGGCAGACCGCCTACGTCGTCCCCCGCGGGGCGAAGCCTGCCGCGCTCGGCCGGATCCTCGACATCGAGGCGCCGACGGCGGCGATCGTCTTCTGCCGCACCCGCGAGGAGGTCGACACCCTCACCGAGACGCTCAACGGCCGCGGCTACCGCGCCGAGCCGCTGCACGGCGGCATGAGCCAGGAGCAGCGGGACAAGGTGATGGGCCGGCTGCGCAGCGGGACGGCGGACCTGCTGGTCGCCACCGACGTCGCCGCCCGCGGCCTGGACATCGAGCAGCTCACCCACGTCGTCAACTACGACGTCCCCTCGGCGCCGGAGTCCTACGTGCACCGGATCGGCCGCGTGGGCCGGGCCGGGCGCGAGGGCGTGGCCATCACGCTGGCCGAGCCGCGCGAGCACCGGATGCTCAAGACGATCGAGAAGGTCGCCGGCGCGACCATCTCGGTGCAGACCGTCCCGACCGTCGCCGACCTGCGCGCCCGCCGGCTGGACCTCACCCGCGCCGCGCTGCGGGAGAGCCTGCTCGGCGACGAGCTGGACCGCTTCCGCGTCGTCGTCGAGACGCTGGCGGACGAGTTCGACCTCATGGAGGTGGCGCTGGCCGCGGTCAAGCTGGCGCACGAGGCCGTCGGTGGCGCCGACGACGACGAGGAGATCCCGCAGGTCGGCTTCCGGCCCGAGCGCGACAACGCCCGCGGCGCCGGTGGCAGCGGCGCCCGCGGCGAGCGGCCGGCCCGCCGCGGACCGGCCGGCCCGACGGCGAAGCTCTTCGTGGGCCTGGGCCGCGAGGCCGGCATCCGGCCCGGCGACCTGGTCGGCGCCATCACCGGCGAGTCGGGGCTGCGCGGCAAGGACATCGGCTCGATCGAGATCCACCAGCGGTTCGCCCTGGTGGAGATCCCCGAGCCCGCGGCCGACGAGGTCGTGCAGGCCCTGCGGGCCACGATGATCAAGGGCCGCAAGGCGACCGTCCGGCGCGACCGGGCCTAGGCCTCGGCGGGATCCGGGGGAACGGTCGGCGGCACGCGGTTGGGACCCGCCACGGCCGGACGGGGCCGGTCCTGCGGGTGCAGCCGCACGGCCACCAGTGCGACGTCGTCCTCGGGCCTGCCCTGCACCAGGCGCTCGATGAGCTCGTCGAGCAGCTCGCCGAGAGGACGGTCGGCCAGCTGGGCGAGCTCGTCCCGCAGCCGGAGCAGGCCCTGGTCGAGGTCGGCGTCGCGGCGCTCGACCAGCCCGTCGGTGTAGAGCAGCACGGTGGAGCCGCGGTCGAGGGCGACCACCGACTCGTGCCGATCGGTGGTGGCGTCGACGCCGAGCATGAGGTCGCCCACCCAGGGGGCCAGCTCCGCGACGCTGCCGTCGGGGTTCGCGACCAGCGGCGGCAGGTGCCCGGCGTTGGCCCACCGCATGCGGGTGATGCCGCGCTCGACCTCCTCGGGCGTCTGCTCGAAGCGGGCGACGGCGGCGGTGGCCAACGTGTCCACCTGGAGGGTCGCCATCGCGGCGTCCAGCCCGCGCAGCACCTCGACGGGGGCGGCGTCGCTGTAGGTCGCGATGCCCCGCAGCAGCGAGCGCAGCTGGCCCATGGCCGCGGCCGCCTCGGTGTCGTGCCCGACGACGTCGCCGATGACCAGCATCGTCGTCCCGCAGGGCTGCAGGAACGCGTCGTACCAGTCGCCCCCGACGCGAGCGGCCTCGGCCGCCGGCAGGTAGCGCACGGCGATCTCGGCGTGGTCGGGCTCGGGGGGCTCGGTGAGCATGCTGCGTTGCAGGCCCTCGGCCAGCTGCTGCTGCGCGCTGAACAGCCGGGCGTTGTCCAGGGCCAGGCCGGCGCGGTCGGCGACCTCCTGGGCCACGGTGACGTCGTCGGCGCTGGGGGAGTTCCCCTCGGCGTAGAAGAGCGTGAGCAGACCGACCGTGCGGCCCCGGGCCCGCAGCGGCAGCGCCACCTCGCTGCTGGGCGCCAGCAGGGTCAGCAGCTCGCGCGCGGGCCCATCGGCCAGCACCGTGAGGACGTCGCGGCCGCGGAAGGTCGCCGCCTCACCGGTGTGGAGAGCGCGGGCCACGGGAGCGGTCATCGGCATCGCAGCCAGCCGCACCTCGCGGTACCGCTCCAGCAGGGGCCGCGCCCGGGGGTCGACGTGCCAGCTGCCGACGTCGCGGGGGGCGCCGTCCTCGCCGATCACGGTCAGCAGGCAGAAGTCCGCCAGCGCCGGGACCACGAGCCGGGGGATCCGGGCGGCGGCGACCACGGTGTCCAGCGTGGACGCCAGCTCGGCGCTGACCTGGGCGAGGATGGCGAGCTGCCGGGCCGACCGCTCGGCGCGCTCCTGCGCCTGCCGGCGCTCGGTGACCTCCAGGAAGTAGACGGAGAGGCCGTCGGGCGTCGGCCAGGCCCGCACCTCGAACCAGCCGTCCAGCGGCGCCGGGTAGTAGGCGTCGAAGGCGACGGGCTCACCGCTGCTGACGGCCTTCCGGTAGCTCTCCTCGAAGACGCCGCCGACCGTCGCCGGGAAGGCCTCCCAGATGATCTGACCCAGCAGTTCGTCGCGGCTCTGCCCCAGGAGCCGCTCGGCCTGGGCGTTCACGTGGGTGAACCGCCACTCGGGGTCCAGCGAGTAGAAGCCGGCCGGCATGGCCTCGAGCAGCCGGGTCACGCGGGTGGCGACCTCGCGCTCGCCGGTGGTGTCGTAGGCGGCGCCGATGAGGTGGTCGGTGCGGCCGTCCGGACCGGGGAGGTGGCGGCCGCGGGCGTGGATCCAGCGCGTCTCGCCGTCGGGCAGCACGATCCGGTACTCGACGTCGTACTCGCCGACGGTGTCGACGGCGGCCTGCAGCGCGTCGGCGTGCCACTGCTCGTCGTCGGGGTGGACGCGGGCGGTGAAGGCTTCCAGCGACTCCGTGAAGGTCGACGGGTCGTAGCCGAACATCCGCTGCAGCTGCTCGTCCCACAGCAGCTTGCCGGTGGCCGGCGCGAAGTCGAAGGTGCCGACCTCGCCGGCCTCCTTGGCCAGCTCCCAGCGCAGCCGCTCGTTCTCGTAGCGGCGCTGCAGGGCCGCGAGCTCCGCGCGCACCTCCGCCAGGGACGACCCGGCTGCCGGACGAGCGCCGGCGGCGGTCGTCCGGTCGGGGGATGCGTCCACGAGGAGCCCTTTCGCCCGGGGCGACCCGGTCCGGTGGGGAGGGAACCCGGTGCTGGAGCCCCCGCCGTACCGCGAACGGTATGCCACGGGGTGGGGCGCGGTGAAACAGCCACCGGGGAGGCGTGTCCGGTGGCCGGGATCAGTCGGCCGGATCCGGGGGTGGCATCAGGTGGTCGGGACGACCAGCGAGAGCGCCGTCCCGCCGTCGTGTTCCACGTGCAACCCTGCGCGCCGGAGCAGCCGGCGCAGGCCGGTCACGTCGGAGAGCTCGGCCGTCGTCGTCGCGAGCAGGCGGGCCAGCCTTCCCTTGTGGGCCTTGTTGAAGTGCGAGACCACGGCCCGGGTGCCGTCGGGGCGCTCGCTCAGCACCTGGACGGCGACCGCGCCCTCGACCGGTGCCAGCGCGGCGTAGGCGCCGCTGCGCAGGTCGACGACGAGACCGGTCTCGGCGGCGAGCGCGGGGCCGAGGACCGGCCGCCACAGCGCGCGCAGGGTGGGCAGGCCGGGGAGCGCGGAGCCCGCCGAGAGCCGGTACGCCGGGATGCGGTCACCGCCCCGGACCACCCCGAACAGCGCCGAGCCGACCGCCAGCCGCGCGTTGGCGCGGGCCCGCTGCGCGCGGGTGAGCGAGCCGACGTCGAGGGCGTCGTAGAGGACGCCGGTGTACCGCGTCAGGGCCGGCAGCGTGGGGCTGGTCCACAGCGCGGCGTTGCGGGCGATCTCGTCGTCCTGCTTCGCCGAGACGCCGAGCGCGGCGCGGGACGCCGGGACGTCGTCGGCCAGCTTCACCAGCGCCTCGGCGAGCTCGGTGCGGACGCCGGTGAGCTCCGGCGCGGTCAGCGCGGCGAGGTCGAGCGGTGCGCCGTCCCCACCGGGGTGCTTGGTCTCCGACGGCGGGAGGAGGACGAGCACCGATTAGTCCCGCAGGTCGACGAGCACGGGAGCGTGGTCGCTGGCGCCCTTGCCCTTGCGCTCCTCGCGGTCGATGAGCGCGCCGGTCACCCGGCCGGCCAGCGCGGGGGAGCCCAGCACGAAGTCGATCCGCATGCCCTCGCGTCGCGGGAAGCGCAGCTGCGTGTAGTCCCAGTAGGTGTAGACGCCGGGACCCGGCGCCAGCGGGCGGACGACGTCGGCGTACCCGGCGTCGACGACGGCCTGGAAGGCGGCGCGCTCGGGCGGGGAGACGTGCGTGGAGTGGGCGAAGACCGACATGTCCCAGACGTCGTCGTCCTGCGGGGCGATGTTCCAGTCGCCGACGAGCGCGATCGGCGCCTCGGGGTCGTCCTTCACCCAGCCGCCCGCGGCGACCCGGAGCGCCTCGAGCCACTCGAGCTTGTACTGCAGGTGCGGATCGGCCAGCGTGCGGCCGTTCGGCACGTAGAGGCTCCAGATCCGGACGCCGCCGCACGTGGCGGCCAGCGCCCGTGCCTCGGGCGCGGGGTCCACGCCCTCCTTGGACGACCACGACGGCATGCCGGGGAAGCCGACCTCGACGTCCTCGAGCCCGATCCGGGACAGCACCGCGACGCCGTTCCACTGCGAGTGGCCGACGTGCGCGACCTCGTAGCCGAGCGCGCTGAACACCATCTCGGGGAACTGGTCGTCCCGGCACTTGGTCTCCTGCAGCGCCAGCACGTCGACGTCGTGCCGCTGCAGGAACGCGGCCACCCGGTCCGCTCGCGTCCGGATGGAGTTCACGTTCCAGGTCGCCATCCGCATGGGGCCATGGTGTCTGGTCGTGCCGAGTGGGGGCCCGGAGGGTCCCCGCGCAGGCGCGACGGAGGCGCTCAGCTCAGCGGGGGGACGGCTCGTGGCCGCGGTGTCGGCCGGAGGCCGACGATGTCATAGCCCCCGCTCCTCACACCTGGACGGGCACCTCGCCCTTGGCGGCCATGCGGGCGCGCATCCGCTCGCGGCTCTCCACGAACTTGTCCGCCTGGGCGTCCAGACCGGCCATGAACTCGGCGAGCTGCTCGCGGGCCTGCTCGCCCTCGGGGCCGAGGTCGCTGCGCTCGAAGACCTTCCAGGTGCGCAGGATCGGCGCGACGACCTCGTCGTGGTGCAGGCGCAGGTCGTAGATGCCGGCCTTGGCGATGATCGTGGAGTTCTTCCGGAAGTTCGCCATGTTCGCGCCGGGCATCTCGAAGTTCATCACCTCGGTGGCGACGGCCTTCATCGTCTCGTCGGGGTCGATGTCGAACGCCGCGGTGACCAGGTTCCGGTAGAAGATCATGTGCAGGTTCTCGTCGGTGGCGATGCGGGCCAGCAGCTTGTCCGCGATCGGGTCGCCGGTGGCCTTGCCGGTGTTGCGGTGCGAGACGCGGGTCGCCAGCTCCTGGAACGAGACGTAGGCGACCGCCTCCAGCGGGCTCTTGTCGCCGGAGTCGTAGCCGGTGGTCATGTAGTCCATCCGGGCCCGCTCGAGCTCGACCGGGTCGACGCCGCGGGTGACGACGAGGTAGTCGCGCAGGGCGACGCCGTGCCGCCCCTCCTCGGCCGTCCAGCGGCCGACCCACTGGCCCCAGGCGCCGTCCCGGCCGAAGCGGGTGGCGATCTCCCGGTGGTAGCTGGGCAGGTTGTCCTCGGTCAGCAGGTTGACGAACATCGCGGCCTTGGCGGTCTGGTCCAGCCGGGACTGCTCGGGCGACCATTCCTCGCCGCCGAGGAAGGCGAAGTTGCGGCCCTCGTCCCACGGCACGTAGTCGTGCGGGTGCCACTCCTTGGCCATCCGGATGTGCCGGTCCAGGTTCTCGGCGACCACCGGCTCGAGCTCGGTCAGCACCGCTGCCTGCGGGGATGTCTGGGGCATGAGGACCTCCGGGTCGATTCGACCTACGCCGTCGTAACCTACGCGGCCGTAACCATCGGGTCACGTACCCGGGGGGTGCCCACCCCGCGGCCCGGGCACGCGCCCGGGCCTGCTCCCGGCGTGTCGCCCGGTCGGGGGTACCCGGCAGGTGATCGCCCCGATCCCGGGCCGGGGGCCCGCATCGGTGGGACCATGGCGGGGTGCACCGGGCCGGCAGCTTCCGCGCCGCCCTCGGCTGGACCGCGCTCAACGCCCTCCTGCCCGGCACCGCCTTCCTCGCCGCCGGCCGGCGCGTGCTCGGCGGCGTCGTCCTCGGCGTGTTCCTGCTGCTCGCCGCGGGCGGGGTGTGGGTCGCGACCGGGGGGCAGCGCTCCGCGCTGCGGGCCGCCGTCGACACGTCGTCCCTGCTGTGGATCGTGGGCGGCGTCGCGCTCGGCGCGCTGCTCTGGAGCGCCGTGGTCGTCACGGGCTACCTGGCCGTGCTGCCGCGCGGCACCTCGCGGGGGCGCCGGGTCGTCGGCGGCGGGCTGGTGCTGCTGCTGGCCGCCGCGGTGCTGGCGCCGGCGGCGCTGGCCGGGCAGGTCGCCCTGACCCAGCGCGACCTGATCAGCGACGTCTTCACCGACGACGGCCGCTCCGCGACGGTCGACCAGGACGACTCCGACCCGTTCGGCGACAAGGAGCGGATCAACGTCCTGCTGCTCGGTGGGGACGGCGGCGAGGGCCGCGACGGCGTCCGCACCGACACCGTCATCGTCGCGAGCATCGACACCGACGACGGCGAGACGACGCTGTTCAGCCTGCCGCGCAACCTGGAGGACCTGCCGTTCCCGGAGAGCAGCCCGCTGGCAGACCTCTACCCCGACGGCTTCGACGCCGGCAGCGAGAGCGAGAGCCTGCTCAACGCCGTCTACCGCAACGGCCCGGCCATGCACCCCGACGTCCTGGGCCCGACGGACAACCCGGGTGCGGACTGGCTGAAGCTCGGCGTCGGCGAGGCGCTCGGCCTGGACATCGACTACTACGTGCTGATCAACCTCGACGGCTTCAGCCGGCTGGTCGACGCGCTCGGCGGGATCACCGTCGACGTCCAACTACTGGGTGCCGATCGGCGGCGAGCCCACGCTGGGCACGCTGCCCGACGACTACATCGCGCCCGGCCCGAACCGGTTCATGGACGGCGCCACCGCGCTGGCGTTCGCGCGCGGCCGGTTCGGCCTCACCGACTACGACCGGATGGACCGGCAGCGCTGCACGATCGACGCGATCATCGACGCCGCCGACCCGATCACCCTGCTGCGCAAGTACCAGCAGCTGGCGCGCACCACGAAGGACGTCGTCTTCACCGACATCCCGCGCTCGGCGCTGGGCGACTTCGTGGACCTGGCGTTCCGGGTGAAGGACGCCGACATCCGCAGCGTGGTCTTCGACGACTCGGTGATCAGCCCGGCCTACCCCGACTACGACAGGATCCGCGGCACGGTCTTCCTGGCGCTCCAGGGCGGTGCGGCCGGGGATGACGCGCCCGACGGCCCCACCTCGGCGCCCACCCCGTCCTCGCCCGCGCCGTCCCCGCCGTCGTCGCCGTCCGCACCGCCGACGGCCGGCGACGACGACGCCGACGTCGTCCTCAGCGACGTCCGCGACGCCTGCGCCTACGACCGCGAGGCGGCCGAGCTGGCGCTGCTGGCCGGAGAGCCGCCGACCCGCAACGGCTAGCTAGCCCTGCATCGCCGCGATCTGGAGCAGGTTGCCGCAGGTGTCGTCGAGGACGGCGGTGGTGACCGGCCCCATCTCGGTGGGCGGCTGGGTGAAGCGGACGCCGAGCGCGGTCAGCCGGTCGAACTCGGCCTGCACGTCGGGGACGGTGAACGAGTTGTAGGGGATGCCGTCGGCGACCAGCCCCTGCTTGAAGGCCTGCGCCGCGGGGTGCTCGTCGGGCTCGAGGACCAGCTCGACGCCGTCGGGCTGCTCGGGGGAGACGACGGTGAGCCAGCGGTGGACGCCCATCGGGACGTCGTTCTTCACCACGAAGCCGAGGACGTCGGTGTAGAACCGCAGCGCCTTCTCCTGGTCGTCGACGAACACGCTGGTCAGGGTGATGCGCACGGGTCCTCCTCGGGGTCGGGGTGCTCACGGGGTGGGCGCCACCGGTCGGTGATGGCGCGCAGCGGTGCGGTGTCCAGGTCGTGGAACTTGTAGCGGCCCTCGCGCCGGGTCCGCACCAGCCCGGCGTCCTCGAGCACGGCCAGGTGCTGCGAGATCGCCTGGCGGGTGGAGGAGAGGCCGTGCCGCGTGACGAGCCGGTTGACCAGCTCGAACAGCGTCTGGCCGGAGCGCTCCTGGAGCTCGTCGAGGATGGCGCGCCGGGTGGGGTCGGCGAGCGCCCGGAATACATCGCCCACGGGCGCCACCATAGGCAAGCGTCTGCTTGCCTGACAAGCCCCCGACGCCGGGTCCGGAGCGGCGCGGGAGGATGGGGGGCGTGCCCGCCGCCGACGTCCGTGCCGTGACCACCGTGGACGACGCCCTGCGGGCCGAGCTCCTCGCCTGCTGGGTCGACGTCACCAACGCCGGGGGCGCGGTCGGGTTCGTCGCCCCGGTGACCCCGGCCGACGTCGCGCCGGTGCTCGACCGGCTGCTCGAGGGCGTCGGGTCGGGGCGGGACGTGCTGTGCGTCCTCACCGCCGGCGGGGGGACGGCGGGCTTCGCGGCGCTGGTCGGCTCGTCGTCGCCGCTGCGCCGGCACTGGGGCACCGTCCTGCGGGTGCAGGTGCACCCGTCGTTGCAGGGCCGCGGCCTGGGCCGGGCGCTCATGGAGGGCGTGCACCGCATCGCCGCCGACCGCGGGTGGGAGTTCGTCACCCTCGGCGCCCGCGGCGGCACCGGCGTCGAGGCGTTCTACAAGGGGCTCGGCTACGCCGAGGTGGGCCGGGTGCCCGGCGCGGTCCGCGTGGCGCCCGGTGACGACCGCGACGAGATCCTGCTCGCCCGGGCCCTCTGACCGATCTGCGCGGGCCGACCGATCTGCGCGGGCCGACCGACCTGCGCGCGCCGTCCGGGGCCTCTGGTAGACCGGGGGCATGACCGCCGGCACCCCTGACCGCGCCCGCCAGATCGCCTTGTTCGTCGTCGGCGTCGCCGTCGTCCTGCTGGTCTCGTCGGTCACCTGGTTCGGCAGCGACCGCGCCGGATGGGGGATCGCGCAGCTCGTCGTCGCCGTGCTGGTGGGGGCCGCCGGCGCGGTGATGTACCGGCGGGCCGGAGGCGGCCGGGCGCGCTAGCCGCTCGCGGGCGCCCGGGCGCTCGAGGCGACGAACGGCTCCAGCAGCGCGGAGGTCGTCGCCCACACCCGCTCCAGCCCGGCGCCGTCCTCGATCTGCCGGGACGCGGTGCGCACCATGGCGTCCACCTGCTCGGCCACCAGGTGCACGTCGGGCACGCCGAGGGCGGTCAGCGCCTCGACCAGGGGATCGAGCAGCTCCTCGTGCATGGCGCGCGCCCGCTCGCCGGTGACGTGCCCCGGCGCGATCGACGCCAGCGCCGCGATGACGGTGTGCTCGCCCTCGGCGACCTGGGCGAGGCTGGCGCGGGCGTAGGCGAGGACCGCGGCGGCGGGCGAGGCCGCGGCGTCCATCTCGGACCGCAGCCGGGCCAGCCAGCGCGGGGTGATGTCCTCGACCAGCGCGCCGAGCAGGTCGTCGGCCGACGTGAAGTACTCGTAGACGCTGGACCGCGCCAGCCCGGCCCCGGCGGCGACCCCGCTGAGCGTCGGGGGCCGCCCGGTCTCGGTGATGACCGCCCGGCCGGCGTCGAGCAGGGCGCGCAGCTGCGCGGCCCGGTGCTCGGCGACGGTGGCCGCCCGGATGCGGGGCACGTGCCTCCTCAGCTGACGGCGGATACCTCCGACAGCTTCCCATCCACCATCTCGAGCACGCGGTCGCAGGCACCCAGGACGTCGTGGTCGTGGGTGACCATGACCGTGGCGACACCGTGCTCGTGCGTCTCCTCGGCGAGCAGCGCGACGATCTCGCGGCTGCGGGCACGGTCGAGGGCCGCCGTCGGCTCGTCGACCAGCAGCACCGACGGCCGGCTCACCAGCGCCCGGGCGATGCCCACGCGCTGCCGCTCGCCGCCGGAGAGCTGGTGCGGCCGGTGCCGGGCCCGGGCGCCCATGCCGACCCGGTCCAGCAGCTGCTCGGGGGTGCGCCCCGCGACCGCCGGGCGCCCGGCCACCTTCAGCGCGAAGCGCAGCTGGTCGATGGCCGTCAGCGCCGGGATCAGGTTGCCGGACTGGAAGACGAAGCCCACCTGCTCCCGGCGGTAGCGCGCGAGGTCCCGCCGGGAGGCGGTCGTCAGGTCGGTGCCGTCGATGCGCACCTCGCCGCTGTCCGGGCTGATCAGCCCGCCGGCGACGGCGAGCAGGCTGGACTTGCCCGACCCGGAGGGGCCGACCACCGCGACGAGCTCGCCGGGCGCCGCGGAGAACGAGACGTCGTCCAGCGCGGTCACCTCCGCGTCACCGTCGCCGAGGCGCAGGGTCACGCCGGCGAGGGTCAATCCGGTGGTGGTCCGGCCGGCGGTGGTCTGGCCGACGGTCATCGCTGTCCTCCGAGGGCGGTGAGCGGGTCGATGCGGGAGATGCGGGTCGCGGCCGCGGCCGCGCCGAGGAGGCCGAGGACGACGAGGGCGAGCGCGGCACCGGTGATCGGGCCGGCCTCCAGGGCGAAGGGCATGGCGCTGCCGGAGAGCAGGGCGCCGACGCCGAGGCCGACGAGCACCCCGACACCCGTGGACACGACCAGCACGACGGCGGCCTGCGCCACGGTGTCGCGGACGAGGTAGCCCGACGTGGCGCCCATCGCCCGGATCACCGCGAGCTCGTGCCGGCGGTTGATGGTCCAGACGGTGAAGAACGCGCCGATGACCAGCGCGGAGATGACGAACAGGAACCCCTCGATCAGGCTGAGCGTCGAGGTCTCGGCCGTGTAGCCGGGGGAGCCGCCGAACGACTCCTCGAGCGTCAGGGTCCGGGTGTCGGCGGCCTCGTCGCCGGCCGCCACGTCCAGGTCGGTGCCGTCCTCGGCGGCCAGCGCCACCGCGGTCGCCTCGGTGTAGGCGCCCTCGCGGGGCTCCTCGCCGGGACGCGCGCCGGCCTGCACCTCCTGCCAGGTGCGCAGCGGGACGTACGCGACGTCGACGTGGCCGTAGGTGTGCTGCTCCCCGAGGGCGCCGACGACGGTGAGCTCGGTGCCGAGGCGGTCGAGCACGATCGTGTCGCCGATGGTCACGCCGTCGTCGACGAGCGTGCCGCTGATCACGATGCCGGTCGGGTCGTCGCCCAGGTCGGCGCCGTCGGCGGGGGTGGGGGCGAGGAAGGAGTCCGTCTCCACGCCGAAGAGAGCGAGGTCGACGGGGGTTCCCACGCCGTCCGGTGCGACCGCGCTGCCGTTGACCAGGGCGTTGCCGAACGGCGCCGCCTCGGCGACCCCGGGC
The DNA here is from genome assembly GCF_016612845.1 of Blastococcus sp. TML/C7B. Taxonomy (NCBI): domain Bacteria; kingdom Bacillati; phylum Actinomycetota; class Actinomycetes; order Geodermatophilales; family Geodermatophilaceae; genus Blastococcus; species Blastococcus sp. TML/C7B. The sequence continues at coordinate 1,147,438 of NZ_JAEOAA010000001.1, forward strand.
TGCTCCGCCCAGACGTCGACCTGGTCGAGGGTGACGACGCTGCGAGAGAAGGCGGAGTCGGTCTTGCTGTCCGCCGCGAAGGCGAAGGCCGTGACCGGCAACCGCTGCAGGCCCGAGACGCCGTCGTTGACCAGCCCCGTGGAGAGGCCGGAGAGCAGGACGACCAGCAGGGCGATGAGCGCCACGACGGCGCCCATGAGGCTGAAACGGCCGCGGGCGAACAGCAGTTCGCGGGCGCCGAGGAACATGGGAACCCCCTGCGCCGCATCGGGGAGGCGATTTGCCGACGGCGCATCGGGAACTTTACCGACGTCGTGTCGGGAAAGACCCTTGGGGCGGGGTGTCGTGCGACACCAGCCGGAACGCAGCGGAGCCGGACCCCCGGCGGGGATCCGGCTCCGGAGCGGATCAGGTCAGACCGTGCGCCGGTTGTCGACGGCGGTCCGGACCGGGCCCAGTGCGATGACCAGACCGACCAGCGCGGTCAGGAGGTGCAGCACGTTGTCGGCGGCGTTGAGGTTGAGGAAGTCCCAGTCCTCGCCGACGGCGAACAGGCCGTAGATGAAGGCCGCCCCGTACCCGATGGCCAGCAGCCAGCCGTAGGTGCGTGCGCCGGCGAGCGTGCGGGACAGCGCCAGACCCACGGCGCCGATGAGGATGTGCACCACGTTGTGCATCGGGTTGATCATGAACCCGAGCAGGTTCTCGTCCATGTGGTGGACGTCGGCACCGTTCTCGTTGCCGAAGAAGTTGTCGAACCCGGTGATGAAGAAGCCGATGACGCCGATGAGCAGGTAGACGGCGCCGAAGGCCAGGCCCAGGATCTGCGGCCACGTCAGGCCCCGGTCGGCCCGGGGGGTGTGCGAAGCGGACATGCTGATCTCCAGGGGCAGTCGGTGTCCCGCCGCGATCGCGACGGAACCTCCCGGTACCCCAACCCGACGCGGGAACGCCGATCGCCGGTACGCGTCACCCGATCGTGACCGGTTCCCGGGTCGCCGGGCCCCTCAGCCGCCGGTGCGAGATGTCGGCTTCGGCCGGCGGACGACGAACGGGCCGATCGCCAGCAGGTCCACCGGCGCGGAGCCGAAGCACTCCAGGGCGTCCCGCGGGTCGTCGACCATCGGCCGCCCGGCGGTGTTCAGGCTGGTGTTGACGACGACGGGGATGCCGGTGCGCCGCTCGAAGGCGGAGATCATCCGGTGCACGAGCGGCTGCCGCTCCGGGTCGATGGTCTGGATCCGCGCCGTCCCGTCGACGTGGGTGACCGTGGGGATGCGCTCGCGCCACTCCTCGGCGACGTCGTGCACGAAGAGCATGTACGGCGAGGGGATCGGGCCGCGGCTGAAGATCTCCGGCGCCCGCTCCAGCAGCACCATGGGGGCGACCGGGCGGAACTGCTCGCGGCCCTTCACGTCGTTCATCCGCTCGAGGTTGGCCTCGTGCCCGGGGTGCGCGAGCAGCGAGCGGTGCCCCAGTGCGCGGGGGCCGTACTCGCTGCGGCCCTGGAACCAGGCGACGATGCCGTTGTCCGCGAGCACCTCCGCGACGGCCTCGGCGACGTCGTCCGGCCGCTCGTAGTCGATCGCCGCCGTCCGCAGCACCTGCTCGATCTGCTCGTCGCTCCAGCCCCGGCCCAGCGCCGCGCCCGGCATCGGCCGGGTGTCCTCGCCGAGCTCGCGGGCCACGTGCAGCGCGGCGCCCAGGGCGGTGCCGGCGTCGCCGGCGGCCGGCTGCACCCAGACCTGCTCGAACGGGCTCTCGGCGAGGATGCGGGTGTTGGCCACGCAGTTGAGCGCGGTGCCGCCGGCGAGGGTCAGGGTCTTCTCGCCGGTCTGCTCGTGCACCCAGCGGGCCAGGTCGACCAGCACCTCCTCGAGGCGGGTCTGCACGCTGGCGGCGAGGTCGGCGTGTGCCTCGGTCCACCGGTCGCCCGCGGCCAGGCGCGGCGCGAACTCCGAGAAGTCGATCTTCTCCGTGCGGAAGCCGCCGTCGTCGGTGGCGCGGATGAGCTCCGCGAGGTCGCCGAGGAAGCGGGGCTTGCCGTAGGAGGCCATCGCCATGACCTTGAACTCGTCGGAGCTGCGCAGGAAGCCCAGGTGGTCGGTGAGCTCCTCGTACATCAGGCCCAGGGAGTGGGGGAGCGCCTGCCCGGCGAGGACCTCCAGCTGCCCGTCCACGTAGCGCCCGGCGAGGTGGCTGTGCGCCTCGCCGCGGCCGTCGAGGACGAGGACGGCGTTGTCCCGGCTGCCCGCCCGGCCCGGAGCGGCGAGCCCGGCCGACGCCGCGTGCGCGACGTGGTGCTTGACGTAGCGGACCTTCGCGGGGTCCAGCCCGGGCAGCGCGTGCGCCAGGAAGTCCGGCGCCATCTCGGCGTACCGCTTGCGCATGGTGTCGCCGTCGTCGAACAGGCCGGTGTCCTCCGGCGTCGTCATCAGGCCGGGGTCGAAGGAGTAGGCGACCGCGTCGAGCTCCTCCGGCCGGATGCCGGCCTCCTTCAAGCACCAGGCGGCCGACAACTCGGGCAGCTCCCACGCGCTCCACGGCAGGGGGCGCTTGCCGTGCTTGCGCCGGCTGAACCGCTCCTCCTCCGCGGCGGCCACGACCTCCCCGTCGACGACGAGCGCCGCCGCGGGGTCGTGGTAGATCGCGTTGATGCCGAGGACCTTCACGCTGGGGCTCCTCTCCGCCGCCTGCGCTGATGATGGCGTCGGACGCCCTGACCCGCAGGTCGAAGCGGTACCGCCCGGTTCGCCTCAGGGGCGGACGCGGAGCAGCTCGTTGTCGACGACGGCGGCGAGGCCGAGGGTCTTGTAGCCGACGTCGTCGAACAGCACGGTGATCCGGTCGTCCTCGACGCGCATGACCACGCCGTTGCCCCACTCGGTGTGCTCGACCGGGGTCTCGACGGGGAACGGGGTGTCGTGGTCGTCGGGACCGGGGTGCTCCTGCGCGACGCCGGAGGAGCAGTTGTCGCAGTTGCCGCAGGGCTCGTCGAGCTGCTCGCCGAAGTAGCCGAGCAGGAACTGGCGCCGGCACTCGGTGGTCTCGGCGTAGCCGCGCATCATCTCGACGCGGCTCTGGTCGACCTTCTCGTGGTGCTCGGCGAGCTCGCGGGCGGCCGCGGCGGCCTCCCCGGGGCTGGGGGCGTCCGGCGCGGGGTGGGCCGCGCCCTCCTCGTCGATGACGACGGCCTCGACGGCTTCGAGCAGGTTGAGGTCGCGGACCAGCGGGCTGGCGGCACGGCCGGTCTCCTCGCGGAGGGTCTTGACGTCGACGCCGTCCTGCAGGCCCGCGGCGGGGGCGGCGGAGACCAGGCCGGCGACCTGCTGGAGCTCTTCCTCGGCGGGGGTGCCGGCGGCGAAGAAGCGGCGCAGGCCGAGGTCCTCCTGGCGGTAGACGAGCACGGCCAGGGCGGGGTCGCCGTCGCGGCCGGCGCGACCGATCTCCTGGTAGTAGCTGTCGACCGAGTCGGCCGGCTCGGAGTGGATGACGAAGCGGGTGCCGGGCTTGTCGATGCCCATGCCGAAGGCGGTGGTGGCGACGACGACGTCCAGCTCGTCGTCCATCCAGGCGCGCTGGGTCTCCTCGCGGTCGCCCTTGTTCAGGCCCGCGTGGTAGTGCCGGGCGCGCAGGCCGCGGTCGCGCAGCGCGTCGGCGATGGTCTCGGTGCCCTTGCGGGTGGCGCTGTAGACGATGCCGGGGCCACGGCCCTCGCCGATCTCGGCGAGCACGCGGTCCAGGACGCCCTGCTCCTTGCCGTGCGCGTCGGCGTGGTGGTCGACCTCGAGCCGGATCTCGGGGCGGTCGAAGCCCGCGACGACGACGGCGGGGTCGGTCATGCCGAGCCGCTCGACGATCTCCGCGCGGACCGGCGGGGCGGCGGTGGCGGTGAGCGCCAGGACGGTGGGGGAGCCGAGCTGCTCGACGGCGGTGCCGAGGCGCAGGTAGTCGGGGCGGAAGTCGTGGCCCCAGGCGGAGACGCAGTGCGCCTCGTCGACGACGAAGAGCGCGGGCTTGGCCGCGGCGAGCGCCTCGACGACGTCGGGCTTGGCGAGCTGCTCGGGGGCGAGGAAGAGGAAGCGGACCGTTCCGTCACCGAGGTCCGCGAGGGCCGCGCGCTGGTCGCCGACGGACATCGTGGAGTTGAGCTGCGCGGGGCGCCCGGCCTGCTCCTGGAGCTCGGTGAGCCGCTCGACCTGGTCGCGCTGCAGGGCGATGAGCGGCGAGACGACGACGACCGGTCCGTCGAGGAGCTGCCCCGCCACCTGGTAGACGGCGGTCTTGCCGGCACCCGAGGGCAGGACGGCGAGGGTGTCCCGCCCGCCGACGACCGCCTGCATCGCCTCTTCCTGGCCGGGGCGGAAGGAGTCGTAGCCCAGCACGTCGCGGGCGAACTGCCGGATCCGCCGGGTGCGCACGGATGCCGTGGCACCTGCCGGGTTGTCTGCGCCTACCGGGTTGTCTGCACCCGCTGGGTTGCCTGCGCCTGCGGTGTCGTCGGGATCGCCGGGGAGGTCTTCGGCGGGGGTGGTCTCGGGAGAGGCGGTCGGCACCGGCTCCCCCTCCCCGTCGCCCGGGCTCGGCAAACCGTGCCGGGGTCTCACCACCGGCGCGCCGCGGTCGGGCGGGGGGCGCCGTGTGGACGTTCCCGCGGGAACGTCCGGATCACCCGGCCGCCGGCCCGCGCTCGGCATCCCGTCGGCGGACCACCTCGCGGTGCCCCATCAGGACGCTGATCGCCCAGGCCATGTCGAGTCGCTCGTAGTGGGCGTCGCCGGGCATCGGGCGTGCCGGCGCGCCGTCCGGGAAGAGGATCCGGTCCAGCCCGTCCAGCCCGTCCAGCCCGTCCAGCCCGTCCAGCCCGTCCCGCCCGTTCAGCCCGTCCCGCCTGTCCGCGCCGGGGGACGCAGGGCCGGTGGCACCACGGATGCGCCAGGCGTGCCGCGGGCCGCCGGGCCCGGCGGGTGGGCGACCCGCCCGGCCGGGAGCGCCGGGGTGCGTGGGCACCGGTCGGCCGCGGCGGTGATCGGTGCGTCGGCGGCCCGCCGCGCGCCCGGCCCGCCTGCCGAGCGGTTCGCCGTAGGCATCGGTGGCCAGCACCGGTCGCGGCGGGGGCACCGCCGAGGAGCTGGTCGAGGTCCGCGTCCACGGGTGTGGTCGGGGGTGCGGTGTCCGAGGGGCGGGGACCGACGGTCGTGTCGAGGGGGTGCACGCCGGCGAAGACCTCCGCCCGGTCGGGCGAGCTGCCGGCGGCGCCGTCCGCGTCCGAGCTCTGAGCACCTGCCAGGCCGCCGACGAAGGCGGCGTCGGGGCCGCCCCACACGCGCCGGCCGTCAGGGGTCAGCACGACGAGCCGTCCGTCGCGCCGGCTGACCACGAGGCCGTGGTCGTGGACCAGGCCGTGGTCGACGTCGCACAGCAGCACCATGTTGTCGATGTCGGTCCGGCCGCCGAAGATCCAGTGCCGCATGTGGTGGGCGTGCAGTCGCTCGATGCGGGTCTCGGGGCAGCCGGGGCGGGCGCAGCCGCCGTCGCGGCGGTACAGGGCGCGCCGCTGGGCCTTCGTCGCGCGGCGCTGCCGGCGTCCGACCGCGAGCGGTTCCCGGCCGCGTTCCAGCATCGTCACGACGGTCGCCTCGCAGAGCAGGCGGCGGACATCAGCGCCCGTGATGGCCGGCCCGCCCTCGACGTACGCCCGGCCGGCCGCGGCGTCGTCGGCGATGACCGCGGCGTCGACGTGCACCACCACCTCGCGCCGTGGCGGGTCGCCGGGCCGGCGGTGGCCGCGTGCGGCGCCGGCCTCGACGAGCTCGGCCAGGGCGGCGATGCGGCGGGCCGTGGTGCGCTCGCGAACGCGGCCCACCGCGGCATCCTCGGCGCAGCGCTTCTCGATCTCGCGGTCGACGGTGCCCCCGGCCGCCCGGATCGCCTCGTGGCGGGCGGTCGCCTTCGTCGCCTGGGCCCGTTCGCGCCGGGCGTCCCGCTCCGCGCGGGCCTCGATCCGGGTCATCAGGGCTGCTCCGGCCGGCCCGGGCATGCGGACCTCGAGCGTCAGGAAGCCGTCGTCGTCGTACCAGTGCTCGAAGGACTGCAGGTCCTCGGCGCCGACCCCCCGGGAGCCCGTCCCGGGGTCGCCGGCTGCGGCGGCGTCGGCGCGGCGCCACTGGCGGCAGAAGCGCTCGGTCTGCGAGGCGGTGGCGCAGAGCGCGAACTCGACCAGCGAGGCCTCGCAGTCCGGCGCCGCGATGCGGGTGAGCGCGCGGACCTTCGAGTACGACAGCCGCCCGGCCGCGAACTCCTCCTCGATCAGCGGGAGCCCGCCCAGCGCTCGCGCGACCCGGACGTGCTCGCGGGCCGCGCCGGGCCCGAGGCCGCACTGCCAGGCGAGCCAGTGGGCGCAGGACAGGATGCCGACGCCGTGCCAGCCCCCGCGGCGGTCGAACTCCGCCACCAGTCGCAGCCAGGTCGCGGTGGCCGCCGCCAGCCGCACCGCGCCGGTGGTGATCGCCGCGGCCAGCTCCGCCAGCGGCGTCTCGTCTGCCTGATCATTCGATCGCATGTTCGAACGGTAGGGGTGTGGTCCGACAGTTTCCGCTGGTCGGCGGCGGCCCGATGTCCGGCGACGAGGCGACGAGCGGTGGCCGGACGTTCCCGCGGGAACGTCCGGCCACGCAGCGGGGCTCGGTGGCGGCGCGGGCGGGCGGGTCAGCCGAGGGGCGGGCGGCGGGAGCCGACGTCGGCGCGTTCGGCCGCGGACTGCCCGGCGAGCCACCCGCCGGCGTCGACCGACGCCCGGCTGCGGCTGGTGCGCAGCTTCGGGAAGAGCTGGGCGAGCGCGGTGTCGACGGCCTCCGTGCGCGAACGGAGCACCGGCAGCAGGTCCACCTCGCGCTCCGCCGCCGCAGCGGTGGCCTCGGCGGTGGCGCGGCGACGGGCCTCCTGCAGCCGCTCGCCCACCCGGTGCGCGTAGCCGAGGAGGAACGCCCGGCGGAACGCGCGCGGCGAGGCGGAGGGCCCTCGGGTCCGCTCGGCGGCGGCCAGCCCCTGCGCGACCTGCAGCAGCAGCGAGGTGAACAGCAGCTCGACGGCGTCCAGGTCGGCCCGCGCGCCCACCACCGTCGCGATGCCCAACCCCTGGTACCAGACCATCCGCGCGTCGTTCGCCTCCGCGACCGCGCCCAGCAGCTGCACCTTCGCCCGCACGTACGGGTCGGCGACGTGCACCCGCCGGGTGCCCACCTCGCCCGCCGGCAGCTCACCCTGCAGCACCGCGGCATCCACGGCGTGCCGGGTCATGAGCTCCTGCGCCTTGGCGGTCAGCGCCTCGGCCTCCTCGGCGAAGTCGGTCGCCTCCGCCTTGGCCAGCAGCCCGCGGATGACGCGCAGGGCGCGCTCCTCGCCGGCCGCAGCGGTCGGCCCTGGCCTCGCGCCGGGAGGGGATGCCCGGCGCCGAGCGTCACCCCACCGCGACGGCGGCGGCACCAGCAGCTCGATCCGCGGCGAGCCGCGCAGCACCCCGAGCAGCTGGAGCGCGATCCGCCAGGCCTCGGCCGCCGACCGGCGCTCGGAGCGCTGCCACCCGGCCACCACGGCACCGGCCCCGTCGGCGGTCGGATCCCCGGCAGCGGCACCGCCGTCGAGGGCGCCCAGCTCGCGCAGCTGCTCCACCCAGGCCTCCGGGGCCCGCTCCGCCGCCGCAGTCCGCCGCGCGTGCGCACCGATCAGCGCCACGACCAGCGGCACCGACCCGGCCGTCGCCTTCCGGCGGGCCGCGTGCGCGACGTCGGCCGGCTGCCACCCGCGCTCCCACGTCCCGTCCAGCGCCTCGAGCAGCCCGGCCTCGACCAGGGCGGCCGTGACCGAGCCGTCGCCGTCCAGCGCGACCCCCCGCGCCGCCAGCGCGCCGGCCAGCTCGGTCGCGCTCCCGGGGTCGGCGAGCAGCGGGGCGCGGTGCCGGAGCAGGTCGGCGAGCCAGGCGTCGTCCATCACGTCGGGCATGCTGCCCGCCCGGCCGACGTCCGGCCCGGGCGGCTGTGGACGGCGGCGTCCCGTCCACAGGCACGTCTAGGGTCGGCACGTGGCCGCCACCTACCGGATCGCCGAGGCGGCCGCCCTGCTCGGCGTCAGCGACGACACGGTGCGCCGCTGGATCGACAGCGGCCGGCTCCCGGCCGCACGCGACGGCGGCCCGGCCGTGGTGGAGGGCGCCGACCTCGCCCGCGTCGCCGCCGAGATGCACGAGCCGCCGGAGCCCGGCGTCACCCGCTCCTCCTCCGCCCGCAACCGGCTGACCGGCATCGTCACCCGCGTCGTCCGCGACACCGTCATGGCGCAGGTCGAGATCCAGGCCGGCCCGTTCCGCGTCGTCTCCCTCATGTCCCGCGAGGCGGCCGACGAGCTCGGCCTCGAGGTGGGCGTCCGGGCCGTCGCGACGGTCAAGGCCACCCAGGTGAGCGTCGACGTCCCCTGAGCGGGCGGGAACCGCACGCGCGGAAGCGGTGAGCCGCTAGGGTTCCGCGCATGCGGATCGGACGCGCGGCCGGTGCCGCGCTCGCGCTGGCGGTGCTCGCCGGCTGCGCCGGCAGCGGCGGGTCCGTCCACCAGGGACGACGGCGGGATCGGCGGCACGCTGACCGTCTTCGCCGCCGCCTCGCTCACCGACGTCTTCACCGACCTGGGCGACCGGCTCGAGGCGGAGCACCCGGGTCTGGCGGTCCAGTTCAACTTCGCCGGCAGCGCCCAGCTGGCCACCCAGCTCACCCAGGGCGCACCGGCCGACGTCTTCGCCAGCGCGAACGAGCCGCAGATGGCCGTCGTCACCGACGCCGGCCTGACAGACGGCGAACCGCAGGTCGTCGCGGAGAACGTGCTGGAGATCGTCGTCCCCGAGGGCAACCCGGCGGGGATCACCGGCCTGGCCGACTTCGCCCGCGCCGAGCTCGCCCTAGCCGTCTGCGCGCCCACCGTGCCGTGCGGCGCCGCGGCCACGGCGGTCTTCGACGCGGCGGGCATCACCCCGCGGCCGGACACCCTCGAGGAGGACGTGAAGGCCGCGCTCACCAAGGTGCAGCTCGGCGAGGTCGACGCCGCGCTGGTCTACGCCACCGACGTCCTCGCCGCGGGTGACGCGGTCGAGGGCCTGCCGTTCCCCGCGGCCGAGTGGGCGGTCAACGCCTACCCGGTGTGCGTGCTGCGCGACGCGCCCAACCCCGCGGCGGCGCGGGCCTTCGTCGACCTGGTCGCCTCCGACGAGGGGCAGCGCGCCCTGGCGGCGGCCGGTTTCCGGCGACCCGGCCCGTGAGCAGGCGCGACGGCGGCGTCCCGCTGCCCCTCCTCGTCCCCGCGGCCCTCGGCACGCTCTTCCTCGTCCTGCCGCTGCTCGGCCTGCTGGTCCGGACGCCGTGGTCCGACCTCGGCACCCGGCTGACCGACCCCGCCGTCGGGCAGGCGCTGCGGCTCTCCCTGGTCAGCGCGACGCTCGCCACCGCCGTCTCGCTCGTCCTCGGCGTCCCGCTCGCCTGGGTGCTGGCCCGCTCGCGCATCCGCGGGCGCAGCGTCCTCCGGGCGCTGGTCACCGTGCCGCTCGTGCTCCCGCCGGTCGTCGGCGGCGTCGCGCTGTTCCTGGTGCTGGGCCGCAACGGCATCGTCGGCACCTGGCTCGACCAGTGGTTCGGCCTCACCATCCCGTTCACCACGACCGCGGTGGTGATCGCCGAGACGTTCGTGGCGATGCCCTTCCTCGTCATCAGCGTGGAGGGCGCGCTGCGCGCTGCCGACGCGCGCTTCGAGGACGCCGCCGCCACCCTCGGCGCCGACCGCTGGACCACCTTCCGCCGCGTCACGCTGCCGCTCGTCGCGCCCGGGGTGGCTGCCGGCGCCGTCCTCTGCTGGGCGCGGGCCCTGGGCGAGTTCGGCGCCACGATCACCTTCGCCGGCAACTTCCCCGGGACGACGCAGACGATGCCGCTGTCGGTCTACCTGGCGCTGCAGAGCGATCCGGAGGCCGCCATCGTGCTGTCGCTGGTCCTGCTCGCCGTCTCCCTCGCCACGCTGCTCGTGCTCCGCGACCGCTGGCTGGGCCGCGCGGAGGCCGCGCCGTGACGCTCGCTGCCGAGGTGCGCGTGCGACGCGGGATGTTGCACGTGGAACTCGACGTCGCGGTCGACGACGGCGAGGTGCTCGCCGTCCTCGGCCCGAACGGGGCCGGCAAGTCCACGCTGCTGCGGGTGTTGGCCGGCCTGCTGCCCCCGGACGGCGGCCGGACCGCGGTCGACGGCGCGATCTGGGACGACGTCGCCGCCGGCACGCACCTGCCCCCGCACCGCCGGCGCCTCGGCATGGTCTTCCAGGACCACCTGCTGTTCCCGCACCTGACCGTCGCCGACAACGTCGCCTTCGGCCTGCGCACCCGCGGCGTCACCCGCTCCGAGGCACGCCGCACCGCCACCGCCTGGCTGCAGCGGGTCGGCCTGGCGGAGTTCGCCCGCTCGAGGCCCGCGCAGCTGTCCGGCGGCCAGGCGCAGCGGGTGGCGCTGGCCCGCGCGCTGGCACCGGACCCCGCGCTGCTCCTGCTCGACGAGCCGCTCTCCGCGCTGGACGCCCGCACCCGGCTCACCGTCCGCGCCGAGCTGCGCCGCCACCTGGCCGAGTTCGGCGGCAGCACCGTCCTGGTCACCCACGACCCGGTCGACGCCATGGCGCTGGCCGACCGGGTCGTCGTCGTCGAGGACGGGCGGGTGGTGCAGGCCGGCCGGCCCGCCGAGGTGGCCCGGCACCCGCGCACCGACTACGTCGCCCGGCTGGTCGGGCTCTCGCTGCTGCCGGGCACGGGGCGCGGCACCGCGGTCTTGCTGGACGGCGGCGGGGAGGTCGCCGTCGCCGAGGAGGTGACCGGGCCGGTGTTCGCCGCCGTCCGCCCGGAATCGGTCGCCCTCCACCTCGCCCGGCCCGAGGGCAGCCCGCGCAACGTCTGGCCGCTGCGGCTGGCCGGCGCCGTGCCGCACGGGACGACGGTCCGCTGCGAGCTCGAGGGCGCCGTGCCGCTGGTCGCCGACGTCACCGCGACCGCCTTCGCCGAGCTCGGCCTGACCCCGGGCGCGCAGGTCTGGGCGTCGGTCAAGGCCTCCGAGGTCGCCGTCTACGCCCGCTGAGAGGGCAGAGATGGCCATGTCTGCCCTCTGGGAGAGTGGCGGGCATGACCTGCGCCGCCGTCGTCCTCGCCGCCGGGGGCGGCCGCCGCTACGGGATGCCGAAGGCGCTGGTCGAGTACGAGGGCAGCCTGCTGGTCGAGCGGGCGGTGCGGACGGCGCGGGCGGCCTGCGACGTGGTGCTCGTCGTCCTCGGCGCGCAGGCGGTCGACGTGTGGCGGGCTGCGGACCTCGAGGGCGCCACCGTCGTCGCCAACAAGGACTGGGAGACCGGCATGGCCTCCTCGCTGCGCACCGGCCTGGACGGGCTGCGCGGCTTCCCGGGCACGGTCGACGCCGCGCTGATCACGCTGGTCGACATGCCGGGCATGACCCCGGAGGCGCTGCGGGCCGTCGCCGCGCACGCAGCCCCCGACGCGCTCGCCGTCGCCACCTACGACGGCGTCCGCGGCCACCCGGTGCTGCTCGGCCGCGAGCACTGGGCCGGCGTAGCGGAGTCCGCGACCGGCGACGAAGGCGCCCGCCGCTACCTGGGCGCGCACTCGGGTCCCGACGGCGGGGTGATCGAGGTCGACTGCACCGGCCTGGCCGATCCGGCCGACCTCGACGTGCCCCCGCCCGGGGTACCTTCGGCGCCGTGACCGCCGGGCGGATAGCGAGAGTCGTCGACGCGCCGCTGTCCGTCGCCGAGCACGAGGACGCCGTGGCCGACAAGGCCGCGGGCGCCGTCGTCAGCTTCTGCGGGGTCGTCCGCGACCACGACGGCGGCCGGTCGGTGACCGAGCTCGAGTACGTCGGCCACCCGACCGCCGGGCAGGTCATCCGCGAGATCGCCGACGAGTTCGCCGCCCGCGAGGGCCTGCACGCCGTGGCGGTCAGCCACCGCGTCGGGCTGCTGGGCATCGGCGACGTCGCGCTGGCGTGCGCGGTCAGCGCCTCGCACCGGGGCACGGCGTTCGCCGCCTGCGCCGAGCTGGTCGACGTGGTGAAGGAACGGCTGCCCATCTGGAAGCGCCAGGTCTTCACCGACGGCGAGGAGGAGTGGGTCGCCTGCCCCTGAGGGGGATCGGTGGGATGCTCGCGGCGTGACCTCCCTCACCAGTCCGGACGAGCTCGCGGCCGCGCTCGAGGGCACCGGCTACCTGCCCGACGAGGGCCTGGCGACGGCGGCCTACCTGGCGCTGGCGATGCACCGGCCGCTGTTCCTGGAGGGGGAGGCCGGCGTCGGCAAGACGGCCCTGGCCCACGCGCTGGCCGAGGTCACCGGCCGGCCCATCTACCGGCTGCAGTGCTACGAGGGGCTGGAGGCCAGCCAAGCGCTGTACGACTGGGACTTCGGCCGCCAGCTGCTGCACCTGCGCGCCGCCGAGGCCGCGCACGCCGCCGACAACCCCGACGCGCTGGAGGCCTCCCTCTACGACCGGCGGTTCCTGCTGGCCCGCCCGCTGCTGCAGGCGCTGGAGGACTCGCCGTCGGTGCTGCTCATCGACGAGATCGACCGCGCCGACGACGAGTTCGAGGCGTTCCTGCTCGAGGTGCTGTCGGACTTCACCATCTCCATCCCCGAGCTCGGCACCGTCCGGGCGACGACGCCGCCGCTCGTGGTGCTCACCTCCAATCGCACCCGCGAGGTGCACGACGCGCTCAAGCGGCGCTGCCTCTACCACTGGCTCCAGCACCCCGACTTCGACCGCGAGGTGGCGATCCTGCGTCGCCGGCTGCCCGCGGTGACCGAGCAACTGGCCCGCGAGGTGGCCCGGGCGACGGCGCGGCTGCGCACGCTGGACCTGCTCAAGCCGCCGGGCATCGCCGAGGCGATGGACTGGGCCACCGCGCTGCACACCCTCGGCGCCCGCGAGCTGGACCCCGACACCGCGGCCCGCACGCTCGGCGCGGTGCTCAAGTACCGGGAGGACACCGAGCGGGTGCAGCAGCAGGTGCGGGAGGTGCTGGCCGGTGGCTGACACGCGGGCGGTGCGGGCTGACACGCGAACTGGGACGCCGGCCGGGACGCGCACGCGGGACGTCGTCGACACCGTCCTCGGCTTCGCCCGCACCCTGCGCGCGGCCGGGGTGGCGGCCTCCCCCGACCGCGTGGAGGCGATGCTGGCCGCGGTCGGGCACCTCGACGTCCTGGACGCCGGCGACGTCTACTGGGCCGGCCGGCTGACCCTGTGCTCCGGCCCGGACGACCTGGACCGCTACGACGCCGCCTTCTCCGCGTGGTTCGGCGGCGAGCGGGCCCGGGCGCCGCGCACCGCCGCGCCCGAGGTGCGCGTCGTCTCCGCGATGGCCCCGCTCGACGTCGGCCCGGGCGGGGGCGAGGAGTCCCCGGGGAGAGACGAGCTGGCCGTGCGGGCCAGCGCCGCCGAGGTGCTGCGGCACCGGGACGTCGGCGAGCTGACCGCGGCCGAGCGGGCGCACCTGCGCCGGCTGTTCACCGTGCTGCGGCCGGCCGCGCCGATGCGGCCCTCGCGCCGCCGCCGGCCGAGCCCGGCCGGCTCCGTCCACGCCGCGCGCACCGTGCGCCGCGCGCTCCGGGACGGCGGCGAGGTGACCCGCCTGCTGCACCGGCACGCCGCGCCGCGGCCCCGCCGGGTGGTGCTGCTCATCGACGTCTCCGGCTCGATGAGCCCCTACGCCGACGCGCTGCTGCGCTTCGCGCACGTCGCGGTGCGGGCGCGGCCGGCGTCCACCGAGGTGTTCACGGTGGGCACCCGGCTGACCCGGGTCACCCGCGAGCTGCGGCTGCGCGACCCGGACCGCGCCCTGGCCGCCACCGGCTCGGCGATCCCGGACTGGTCCGGCGGGACGCGGCTCGGCGAGGTGCTCAAGGCGTTCCTGGACCGGTGGGGCCAGCGCGGCACGGCCCGCGGCGCCGTCGTGGTCGTGTGCAGCGACGGCTGGGAGCGCGGCGGCACGGATCTGCTCGGCGAGCAGATGGCGCGGCTCCAGCGCCTGGCGCACGCCGTGGTGTGGGTGAACCCGCACAAGGGCCGCCCGGGGTACGAGCCCCTCGCCGGCGGCATCCGGGCGGCGCTGCCCTCGGTCGACGCGTTCGTCGCCGGGCACAGCATGGCCGCGTTCGAGGAGCTGACGGGAGTGATCCAACGTGCCTGAGGTGGACGGCGATGCGTGACGTCCTCGACGACCTGGTGGGGTGGTGGCAGGCGGGGCAGACCGTCGGCATGGGCACCGTCGTCGCCACCTGGCGCTCGGCCCCGCGCCCGGCCGGCGCGTCGATGCTCGTCGGCCCGGACGGGACGGCGGTGGGCAGCGTCTCCGGCGGCTGCGTCGAGGGCGCGGTCTACGAGGAGGCGACCGACGTCGTCGAGACGGGGGAGGTGGCGCTGCGCCGCTACGGCGTGAGCGACGACGACGCCTTCGCGGTCGGCCTGACCTGCGGCGGCATCCTCGACGTCTTCGTCGAGCCGGTCTCCCGCGAGTCCTTCCCCGAGCTCGGTGAGATCAAGGAGTCCGTCGACCGGCACGAGCCGGTCGCCGTCGTCACCTGCGTGAAGGGCGGCGACGACCGGGTGGGCCGGCGCATGGTGCTCTGGCCCGACCGGGCGTCGGGCAGCTTCGGGCTGCAGCGCCTGGACGACGCCGTGGCCGCCGACGCCCGCGGCATGCTCGTCGCCGGCCGCACCGGGATGCTGCACTTCGGCCACGACGGCGAGCGCCGCGGCGACGACCTCGAGCTGTTCGTGAACTCCTTCGCGCCGCCGGCCAGGATGGTCGTGTTCGGCGCGATCGACTTCGCCGCCGCCGTCGCGCGGGTCGGCGCCTTCCTCGGCTACCGGGTGACGGTGTGCGACGCCCGGCCGGTGTTCGCCACCCCCAAGCGCTTCCCGGACGCCGACGAGGTGGTCGTGGAGTGGCCGCACCGCTACCTGCAGGGCGAGGTGGACGCCGGGCGGATCGACGAGCGCACCGTGCTGTGCGTGCTCACCCACGACCCGAAGTTCGACGTCCCGCTGCTGGAGGTCGCGCTGCGGCTGCCGGTCGCCTACGTCGGGGCGATGGGGTCGCGGCGCACGCACGAGGAGCGGCTCGAGCGGCTCACCGACGCCGGCCTGAGCGCGTCGGAGCTGGCCCGGCTCTCCTCGCCGATCGGGCTGGACCTCGGCGCGCGCACGCCCGAGGAGACCGCCGTCTCGATCGCGGCGGAGATCATCGCGGGCCGCTGGGGCGGCTCGGGAGAGCGGCTCACCGGGACCGCCGGCCCGATCCACCGCACCGCCGACCGCTGACCTGCGGGAGGACGCGCCGGTAGGTGTGGCCCAGATCACGTCCCTCGGGTAAGACTCGGGGCACGTGACCCGGCCGGGACCCGGCGGTCACGCCGCAGCAGCGATCCGAGCGGAGGACTCGTGACCCAGATTTCGGTACGCGTCGACGGGGCGTCCTACACGGACGAGGTCGAACCGCGCACGTTGCTCGTCCACTACCTGAGGGAGCAGCTCGGCAAGGTCGGGACCGTCGTCGGCTGCGACACCAGCAACTGCGGCGCCTGCACGGTGCACCTCGACGGCGAGGCGGTGAAGAGCTGCACGGTGCTGGCCGTCCAGGCCGACGGCAGCGAGGTCACCACCATCGAGGGGATCGCGCAGAACGGCGGGCTGCACCCGATGCAGAAGGCGTTCCACGAGCTGCACGGCCTCCAGTGCGGCTACTGCACGCCGGGCATGATCATGGCCTCGATCGACCTGGTCGGCGACAACCCCGACCCCAGCGAGCACGAGGTGCGCGAGGGCATCGAGGGCAACCTCTGCCGCTGCACCGGCTACCAGAACATCGTCCGCGCCGTGCAGCAGGGCGCGGCCGAGATGCGCGGAGCGCAGCAGTGACGGCCGTCGAGGACCGGCCGGCGACCGCCGGACCGGCGAAGGAGGTCGGGCAGGCCCGCGCGCGCAAGGAGGACGCCCGGCTGATCACCGGCCGGACGGCCTGGACCGACAACATGGTGCTGCCCGGGATGCTGCACCTCGCCGTCGTCCGCAGCCCGGTCGCGCACGCCAAGCTCCTGTCGGTCGACGTCGAGGCGGCCCGCTCGGCGCCGAACGTCGTCGCCGTGTTCACCGGCCGCGACCTGGCCGAGGAGCAGGGCTCGATCCCGTGCGCCTGGCCGGTCACCGACACGATGGTGAACCCCGGGCACCCCTCGGTCGCCGTCGACGAGGTCAACCACGTGGGCGAGGCGGTCGCGGTCATCGTGGCGCGCAGCAAGACCGCCGCCCAGGACGCCGTCGAGCTGGTCGACGTCGACTACGACCCGCTACCGGTCGTCCTTGACATGGAGCAGGCGCTGGCCGACGGCGCCGCTCTCACCCACGACCACGTCTCGACCAACGAGAGCTTCCGGTGGATCTTCGAGTCCGGCGAGGCGGGCACCGGCGGGAGCACCGACGAGGCGTTCGCGGGCGCCGAGGTCGTCGTCAGCCGGCGGTTCGTCCAGCAGCGGCTGATCCCGGCGTTCATGGAGCCGCGCTCCACCGTCGTCCAGCCGCAGGGCGACAACTTCACCATGTGGTCCTCGACCCAGGTGCCGCACATCCTGCGGATCATGCTGGCGATGACCACCGGCATCCCGGAGCACAAGCTGCGGGTCATCGCCCCGGACGTCGGCGGCGGCTTCGGCGGCAAGCTGCAGGTCACCCCGGAAGAGGTGCTCACGCTCCTGGTGGCCAAGCGGCTCGGCAAGCCGGTCAAGTGGACCGAGACCCGCAGCGAGTCGCTGATGAGCGCCCACCACGGCCGCGACCAGGTCCAGTTCATCGACATCGCTGCCGACCGCGACGGCACCGTGCGGGGCCTGAAGGTCCACCTCCTCGCCGACATGGGTGCCTACCTGCGGCTGGTCACCCCGGGCGTGCCGATCCTGGGCGCGTTCATGTTCCCGGCGATCTACAAGTTCCCGGCCTACCGGTTCGACTGCCAGGGCGTCTTCACCAACAAGACGCCCACCGACGCCTACCGCGGCGCCGGCCGGCCCGAGGCGACGTTCGCGATCGAGCGGATCATGGACGAGCTCGCCGTCGAGCTGGGCATGGACCCGCTGGAGCTGCGCCGGAAGAACTGGATCCGGGCCGAGGAGTTCCCGTTCACTACGGTCGCCGGCCTGGAGTACGACAGCGGCGACTACGAGCAGGCCACCCGGCAGGCGCTGGAGCTGCTCGGCTACGACGAGCTGCGCGAGGAGCAGCGCCGCCGCCGGGAGTCCGGCGACCCGGTCCAGCTCGGCATCGGGTTCTCCACCTTCACCGAGATGTGCGGCCTGGCGCCCTCGCGGGTGCTCGGCTCGCTCTCCTACGGTGCCGGCGGCTGGGAGCACGCCTCGATCCGCATGCTGCCCACCGGCAAGGTCGAGGTGGTCACCGGCTCCACCCCGCACGGGCAGGGGCACGAGACGGCGTGGAGCCAGCTGGTCGCCGACGAGCTGGGCGTGCCGTTCGAGGACGTCGAGGTGCTGCACGGCGACACCGCGATCTCCCCCCGCGGCATGGACACCTACGGCTCCCGGTCCCTGGTGGTCGGTGGCGCCGCGGTGGTCAACGCCGCGCAGAAGGTGGTCGCCAAGGCCCGCACCGTCGCCGCCCACCTGCTGGAGGCCAGCGAGGACGACCTCCAGTTCGAGGGCGGCACGTTCTCCGTGCGCGGCACGCCGGGCAGCGGCGTCTCCATCCAGGAGATCGCGCTGGCCACCTTCGCCGCGCACAACTTCCCCGACGGCGTGGAGCCGTCGATCGACGCCGACGCCACCTTCGACCCGGTCAACTTCTCCTTCCCGCACGGCACGCACGTCTGCGCGATGGAGGTCGACACCGAGACCGGGATGGTGACGATCCGCAAGTACGCCTGCGTGGACGACGTCGGGACGATCGTCAACCCGCTCATCGTGGAGGGGCAGATCCACGGGGGCCTGGCCCAGGGAATCGCGCAGGCGCTCTACGAGGAGGCCGTCTACGACGACGACGGCAACCTCACCACCGGCACCTTCGTCGACTACCTCGTGCCCTCGGCCGCCGACCTGCCGCACTTCGACACCGGCAACACGGTGCACGCGGCACCCGGCAACCCGATCGGCGCCAAGGGGGTGGGCGAGGCCGGCTGCATCGCCTCCACGCCCGCCGTCGTCAACGCCGCGCTCGACGCCGTCCGGCACCTCGGGGTGTCCGACATCCTCATGCCGCTCACCCCCGAACGCGTCTGGCGGGCTCTCCACCAGGGCGGGGACGGCGGGGATCGCGCTCCCGCGGGCACCAACGCCTACGGCGGCGCGCAGACCGAGACCACCGCCGGCGTCTCGACGCCGGAGTCCCGCCTGGGAGGCGACCGATGATCCGCCGAGTCGACGAAGGAGACGAGCAGTGATCCCCGCGGCCTTCGACTACGCCCGGCCCACCACGGTGGACGAGGCGCTGCAGGCGCTGGCCGCGGGGGGCGAGGACGCCAAGGTCCTCGCCGGCGGGCAGTCGCTCATCCCGGTCATGCGGCTGCGCCTCGCGGCGCCGTCCATGGTCGTGGACCTCACCCGGGTGACCGAGCTGCGCGGCGTGCGGGAGGAGGGCGGTGACGACGGGGCACTGGTGATCGGCGCGATGACCACGCACTCCGACGTCGTCTCCGACCCGCTCATCGCGCAGCACGCGCCGCTGATCGCCCAGGCGACCGAGACCGTCGCGGACCGGCAGGTCCGGCACCGCGGCACCTTCGGCGGGGCGCTGGCGCACGCCGACCCCGCCGGCGACCTGCCGGCGGTCGCGCTGGCCCTGGACGCCGAGTTCGTCCTCGCCGGGCCGGGCGGGCGGCGCACCGTGCCGGCGCGGGAGTTCTTCGTCGACTACCTGACGACGGCGCTGGCCGAGGACGAGCTGCTGGTCGAGGTGCGGGTGCCGAAGCTGGCCGGCCAGTGGGGCATGCACTACGAGAAGTTCAACCGCGTCGCCCAGGCGTGGTCGATCGTCGCCGTCGCGGCGGCGGTGCGGCGGGAGGACGGGCACATCGCCGAGGCGCGGATCGGGCTCACCAACATGGGCCCGACCCCGCTGCGGGCGACGGCGTCCGAGCAGGCGCTGGCCGGCGCGGTCGCCGGGGCCGACGCCGTGGCCGAGGCTGCCCGGCACGCCGCCGAGGGAACCTCGCCCAGCGACGACCTCAACGCCAAGGCCGACTACCGTGCGCATCTCGCCCAGGTGCTCACCCGCCGGGCGGTCAGCGCAGCGGCCGGTCTCCAGACGTAGGGGTGTCACGTGCAACTCGAGAACTCGTTCACCGTCCCGGTTCCCGTCGACGAGGCGTGGCGGGTGCTGCTCGACATCGAGCGGATCGCCCCCTGCATGCCCGGCGCCGTCCTGGACTCGGTCACCGGTGACGACTTCACCGGCCGGGTCAAGGTGAAGCTCGGCGTCATCACGATGACCTACCAGGGCAAGGCCTCGTTCGTGGAGAAGGACGAGGCCGCGCACCGCGCCGTCATCGACGCCCGCGGCAAGGACCAGCGGGGCAACGGCACCGCGGCCGCCGTCGTCACCGCGACGCTGGCCGAGGAGGGCGACCACACGCGGGTCGACGTCCTCACCGACCTGAACATCACCGGCCGCCCCGCCCAGTTCGGCCGGGGCGTCATGACCGACGTCGGCAACAAGCTGCTCGGCCAGTTCGCCGACAAGCTCGCCGCGCAGCTCGGCGAGGGCGACCGGGTGGAGGCGCCGGCGCCCGTGGCGGCGGTCGCGGCACCTGCGTCCGAGGCGGCCACCACCGAGCCCGCCGTCGAGGAACCGGTCGCCGAGGCGGTGCGGTCGGTCCCCTCGATCGCCCGGCCGATCGACGAGCCGGCGGCGGCGCCTGCCCCGGCACCCGCGCCGGCCGCGCGGCAGGCGGAGCCGGAGGCGATCAACCTGCTCGAGGTCGCCGGCGGGGCCGCGGCCGCCCGGTTCGCCGGGGCCTGCGGCCCTGGGCCTCGCCCTGCTGCTGCTGGGTTACCTGCTCGGCCGGCGCCGCCGCTGACACCCCGGGAGGAGCGGCGGTGCGCGGAATTCGCGCTGTGGGGACTTGAGTGTGCACGACCCGGCGTGGCATAACTGAACCGCGACGGTCTCCGCCGCCGCACCTCTCCGGGCATCCGCGCGGTGATCGCGCGACCGGAGGGAGCCGGAGATGAGCCGACCCGACGGCGACCGCGTGCTCTCCTCGATGCCGGTCGGCTTCATGTCCGTCAGCGCCGACTGGGTGATCACGCACATCAACCCGGCTGCCGAGCAGTCCCTGCGGCTGGCGGCGAGCGACCTGGTCGGCCGCGACTACTGGGAGGCCTACCCGGCCAACCTGGACAACGAGTTCGGCCGCACCTACCGGGCGACGATGATCGACCGCGTGGTGCGGACCATCGAGTCCTTCTACCCGGAGCCGCTCAACCGCTGGTACGACGTCGAAGCCCAGCCGGTGGACGACGGCGGGCTGTACTTCTACTTCTCCGACGTCACCGACCGGCGGGTGGCGCAGGACCGGCTGGCGCTGCTGGACCGCGTGGGCGCCGAGCTGGCTGGCACGCTCGACATCCGGGCGGCGGCGGCCCGCATCCCGGAGCTCGTCGTCCCCGTCCTCGGGCACGGCGCCCTGGTCACGCTTCTGGACGAGGACGGCCGCCCGCGCAGCGTCGGCTCGTGGCACGTCGACCCGGCCGCGCGCGGCGCGGTCGAGCGGTACGCCGAGGTCCGGCTGGCCGACCTGCCCGCCGACGCCCCGATCCTGCGGGCCCTGCGCGGCGGCGAGACGGTGCTCCTCACCGCGGCCGAGGCCCGGGCGAGCCTGCCGGAGGGTGAGGCGCGGCCGCTGCTGGCGTCGTTCGGCATCGGGTACGGGATGACGCTGCCGCTGCGCGGGCACGCCCGCGTGGTCGGGGCGCTCACCCTCATGCTGCCCGGCACCGAGCCGCCGGAGGAGCGGCACGTCGCCACCGCCCGGCAGGTCGCCGACCGCATCGGGCTGGCGCTGGACAACGCCCGCATGTACGACCAGCAGCGGCAGCTCGCCGAGGGCCTGCAGCGCAGCCTGCTCACCGCCCCGGTGCAGCCGCCGCACGCGGAGATCGTGGTGCGGTACACCCCGGCCGCCGAGGCCGCCCGCGTCGGCGGCGACTGGTACGACGCGTTCGTCCAGCCCTCGGGGCGGTCGGTGCTGGTCATCGGCGACGTCGTCGGCCACGACACCGAGGCGGCCGCGTCGATGGGCCAGCTGCGCTCGCTGCTGCGGGGCATCGCCAGCTACAGCGACGGCTCCCCGGCCGAGGTGCTCCGCGGCCTGGACGGCGCCATGGACCAGTTGCGGGCGGACACCTACGCGACGGCCGCCGTCGCCAGCTTCGAGCCCGCCGACGGCGACGGCGCGGCACCGGGTGCGGTCCGCATGCGCTGGTCCAACGCCGGGCACCTGCCGATGCTCGTGATCCACCCCGACGGGACGCTCGCCGAGCTGGGGGAGTGGCAGGGCGACCTGATGCTCGGGGTCGACCCCGGTGCGCTCCGGCGGGACAGCGAGGTGCGGCTGGCCGAGGGGACGACGGTGCTGATGTTCACCGACGGGCTGATCGAGCGCCGGACCCGCGACCTGGACACCGGGATGGCGCGGCTGCGCAGGATCGCCGGCGAGCTGGCCGACCGGCCCCTGGCCGAGCTCTGCGACGAGATCATCGAGCGCATGGTGGACGGCCGCGCCGAGGACGACGTCGCCCTCGTCGCGATCCGGCTGCGGGTCCGACGCGACTAGACATCACTGGACGCTGCTAGCCGACGCCGGAGCCGCCGACCGGGCGCTCGGGCAGCGGCGGCGGGTCCATCCCGGCCGCCATGAGCGTGCTGAGCATGCGGGCGGCGGCCTCGACCACCCGCAGCTCGCGCACCGCGCTGCGCGGTTTGGCGCGGAACGCCACCCCGCACAGCGTGCCGAACAGGGCGCCGTCGGCACGCACCAGCGGCACGCCCACGTAGGCCGCTACGTCGGCGATCGAGCCGGTCGTGCGGGAGGCGTACGCGGGGACGGCCGCGGTGACGGTGGCCAGCCGCGGCGCGCGTCCCTCCGTCATCTGGCGGCAGAAGCTGCGCTCCCAGGGCAGCTCCATGCCCGGTGCGGCGGCACCCTCGGGGTGGGCCAGCAGGATCACCTGGCGCTCGTCGACGACCTGGGTGACCAGCCAGACGTCCCAGCCCACGTACCCGGCGAGGAAGCGCAGCGCCCCCTCCGCGGCCGAGCACCAGTCACGCCACGGGGCGACGTCGCCGAGGTGATCCGGAACCATGTCGGCACATTCCGCCTCCGCGCCCCCGGCGTCAACCGGAGCGTGCGCCGGTCAGCGGACGCCGGTCAGCGGACGCCGGCGAGCCCGTCGTCGTCCGGGTCCTCCGGCCGGTCGGCGCGCTCGAGGGTCTCCTCCTCGGCCTGCGCCTCCATGAGGTGCGCCTCGCCGGCGACGGTGGCCGCCGCATCCCCGTGGGACTCGCCGTACACCTGCTCGGCGCGGCCCAGCAGTTCCTCGGCCTTGGCCTTGGCCTTCTCGAAGATGCTCATGCGCCCATCCTCCCGCCCGTCACCCGCTGTAGCACTGGTCGGGCTCCGCGGCCCGATCCGCTCCTCGCTCGTTCCTCGCTGCGATGCTCCCGGGCCTGTCACCCTCCGGCGAACGGGGGCAGTACGTCCACGACGGCGCCCGGTGAGAGCTCCAACGACCGGTCCCGGGTCTGCGTTCCGTCCACCAGGAACGAGCAGGCGGTGAGGACCTTGGCCATCCGGGCGCCGTGGGTGTCGACGATCTGGCCGACCAGCTGGTCCAGCGAGGCGGCCTCGCGGATCTCGGTGTCCACGCCGGAGGCCGCGCGGGCGCCGGCGAAGTAGCGCACGGTGACGGGCATCCTCACCCCCCGATCGCGGACATGGGCCGGGTCGGCTGCAGGAACGACGGGTCGTCGATGCCGTGCCCGGGCAGCTTGCCGAGGGTGGCGATCCGCCAGCGGTCGGCGATCTCCTGGTCGGTGGCCCCCTCGCGCAGCGGCGTCCGCAGGTCGGACTCCTCGCGGGCGAACAGGCAGTTGCGGATCTGGCCGTCGGCGGTGAGCCGGGTGCGGTCGCAGCTGCCGCAGAACGACCGGGTCACCGACGCGATGACGCCGACGGTGGCCGGCCCGCCGTCGACGAGCCAGCGCTCGGCGGGCGCGGAGCCGCGGGCCTCGGTGTCCGGCGTGAGCGTGTGGGCCGCGGACAGCCGCTCGAGGATGTCCTCGGCGGTGACCATCTCGCCGCGGGTCCAGGCGTGGTGGGCGTCCAGCGGCATCTGCTCGATGAACCGCAGCTGGTAGCCGTGCTCCAGGCAGAAGTCGAGCAGCGGGACGGCGTCGTCCTCGTTCATGCCGCGCAGCAGGACGGCGTTGACCTTGACCGGCGTGAGCCCGGCGCGCTGCGCGGCGGCCAGCCCGGCCAGGACGTCGTCGAACCGGTCTCGGTGGGTGAGCTGCTTGAACCGGTCGCGGTCGACGGTGTCCAGGCTGACGTTGATCCGGTCCAGCCCCGCCGCGGCCAGTGCCGGCGCGACCCGGGCCAGGCCGATCGCGTTCGTGGTCAGGCTGACCTCGGGCCGCGGCGTGAGCGCGGTCGCGCCGGCGACGATGCCGACCAGGCCCGGGCGCAGCAGCGGCTCGCCGCCGGTGAACCGGACCTCCTCGATGCCGAGGTGCTCCACGCCGATGCGCACCAGCCGGACGATCTCCTCGTCGGTGAGCACCTCGACCTTGGGCAGCCAGTCCAGGCCCTCGGGCGGCATGCAGTAGGTGCAGCGCAGGTTGCAGCGGTCGGTCAGCGACACCCGGAGGTCCGTGGCCACCCGGCCGTGCCGGTCGACCAGCCCGCCGGAGCCCGGCGCCGGGGGCGGCACGGCGCGCCGGACCACCGGGTCGGGGAGCTCGGCGCCGGTCATGGGGCGAATGTATCCCTGTGGGACGACGGATGCCGGGGCCGGAAATGCGGCGGTGCCCGGAGCCGTCCCGGAGCTAGGCTCCCGGCTGCCACCCGAGGGACCGGCGGAGCTCTGGGCCCGCACTCGCCCGTGGCCAGGAAGCGCGAGCAGCCCGTGTCACCCCGCACCGTCTTCGATCCCTACCGCCGCCTGTTCGCCGTGCCCGGCGCGCGGGCGTTCGCCCTCGCCGGCTGGGTCGCCCGGCTGCCCGCCCCGATGCTGGGGCTGGGCGCGGTCCTCCTGGTCCAGGAGGCGTCCGGCAGCTACGGCCTCGCGGGCGCCGTCTCCGGCACGCTGGCGCTGAGCTTCGCCCTGGCCGGCCCGCAGTGGGCCCGGGCCATGGACCGCCGCGGGCAGGGCGTCGTGCTGCGGGTCGCGATGGCGGCGATGCTGCTCACCGGCGTCGCCTTCGCCGTGGCGGTGCAGACCGGCGCCCCGCGGTGGAGCTGGTTCCTGCTGGCCGCGTTGACCGGCGCCTCGGCGCCCAACGTCGGCTCGATGGTGCGCGCCCGGTGGTCGGCGGCGCTGGACCCCGCGGGCCGGCAGACGGCGTTCGCCTTCGAGGCTGTCGTCGACGAGGTGGTGTTCATCGTCGGCCCGCCGCTGGTGACGCTGCTGGCCACCCTGGTCGCGCCGGAGGTCGGCTTCCTCACCGGCATCCTGCTGGGCGTGGCCGGTGGCCTGGCCCTGGCCTCGCTGCGCGCCAGCGAGCCGCCGCTGCACCCGCGCGAGACGCCGTCCTCGGGCCGGCACCGCTCCGTGCTCACCCCGGCGCTCCTGGTCGTCGCGCTCACCTACCTGGCCGTGGGGGCGGTGTTCGGCGCGATCGACGTCGTCGTCATCGGGTTCGCCGAGGCCGAGGGCGCCAAGGCGTTCTCCGGTCTGGCGCTGGCGGTGTTCGCCCTCGGCAGCCTGGTCGCGGGCCTGGTCTACGGGCTGGCCCGCCCGGCCGCGTCGCTGGCCGGACGGTTCGTGGCGACGGCGGTGGCCTTCGCCCTGGCCGCCCAGCTGCTGTGGGCCGTGGGCTCGCTGCTGCTGCTCGCCCTCTGCGGCTTCCTCGCCGGGCTGACCATCGCGCCGGTCCTGGTGTCGGGCACCTCGCTGGTCGAGTCCCGGGTGGGTCGGGGCGTGCTCACCGAGTCGCTGGCCTGGACGATCACCGGCCTCACGCTCGGCGTCACCGCGGGCTCGGCGCTGGCGGGCGCCGCCGTCGACGCGTGGGGCGCGGAGCGGGCGTTCGCCGTGCCGGCCCTCGCCGCCGCGCTCGCCGGCGTGCTCGCGCTCGTCGGGGCGCCGCTGCTGCGGGAGCGGGCGGCTGTGTCGGCCGCGACCCCGGTGGAACGGGTGAACGCCGCGACGCAGGGGTAGGCGGTGGACGGCCCGATCGCGCACGACCCGTCGCGCGGGGGCCGTTTCCCGTCGAGAGGACCTTTCCTGTGGCCGTGCCCACCATCGCTCTGAACAACGGCGTCGAGATCCCCCAGCTGGGGTTCGGCGTCTACCAGGTCCCGCCGGAGGACACCGCCGACGTCGTCGCCCAGGCGCTCGAGGTCGGCTACCGGCACATCGACACCGCGGAGATGTACGGCAACGAGAAGGGCGTCGGCGAGGCCATCGCCCGCTCCGGCATCGACCGCGGCGAGATCTTCGTGACCAGCAAGCTGAACAACGGCTTCCACCGCCGCGACGACGCGCTGCGCGCCTTCGACCGGACCCTGGCCGACCTCGGCACCGACCACCTGGACCTGTTCCTCATCCACTGGCCGCTGCCCGGCATCGACGTCGACTTCGTCGAGACCTGGAAGGCCATGGAGGAGATCTACGCCGGGGGCCGCGCCAGGGCCGTCGGCGTCTCCAACTTCCAGGCGCACCACCTGCGCCGGCTCTTCGACGAGACCGAGGTGCGGCCGGCGGTGAACCAGATCGAGGTGCACCCCTACCTCGCGCAGGACGAGCTGCGGGCCTTCGACGCCGAGCACGAGATCGTCACCGAGGCGTGGTCGCCGATCGCGCAGGGCAAGGTGCTCGACGACCCGGCCATCACCGCGATCGCCGAGCGCCTGGAGCGCACGCCGGCGCAGGTCGTGCTGCGCTGGCACGTGCAGCGCGGCGACGTCGTCTTCCCGAAGTCGGTGTCACGCACGCGCATGGAGGAGAACTTCGCGCTGTTCGACTTCGAGCTGTCGACGTCGGACATGGCGGCGCTGACCGGGCTGGACCGCGGCGAGCGCACCGGCCCCGACCCGGACACGTTCAACTACATCCCCCGCTGACCTGATCCACCCCACCCCGGCGAGATCGCCGATCTCGCACGTTCCCGGGCCTCCGGGCGTGCGAGATCGGCGATCTCGCCGGTTCGGGAGGGGAGGAGCACCTAGCCGGAGGTGGCCAGGACGGCGCCGGCCGCGTCGTAGGCCGTCACGGTGAACGGCGCCGTGCCACCCGGCGGTGGGAACACCGGCAGGTAGGTGCCCCAGACCCGCTCACCGGGGCGCGGCCCGTCGGCGGCGAGCACGGCGTCCCGCGTGCTCCCGTCGACGGCGGTCACCGTGACCCGCGTCGTCCCCGGTGGGGCCACGCCGCCCACGATCCCGGAACCGAAGCCGCTGACGGCCAGCTCGCCCAGCGGCGGTGGCAGCACCGACCCGCCGTTGCCGCCGCCGGAGGTGAGATCGAAGGAGCAGGTGCTCCACTCGCCCCAGCTGGAGTAGGGGTTCGGTGCCAGCTGGAACACCCAGCGGGAGTTCCCCTCCACCCCGCTCGTGTAGCCGCTGTCCGACGGGCAGGGCGACTCCACCGCGGTCGGCGGGCGGCTCTGGATCTCCCCGTCCAGCGCCTCGAACTCCTCCCACGTCCCGACGCGGAGGGCCTCGACGACCTGGTCGAGGACCTGCTCCCGGTCCCCGGCCCGGTCCCTGTCCGCGCCCATGGTCACGACGACGGAGATGACCAGGCCGTCCTCCGCCCAGACCCGCCCCCGTGCGTCGGGGTCGCCCACGTTGGCGCCTTGCAGGTCGCCGGCAGAACCCGGGTTGCCACGGACCGTGGTCCCGCTGGCGTCCTCGAGCCAGAAGCCCCACAGCGCCGCGAGGCGCGGATCGGCCCGCACGGCGTTCACGGTGACCTGGGTCCCGTCGCCCCGGAGGAACATGTGCACCCCCGCCCCGGATCCGGGCCGGTCCTGCGCGCTCCCGGCGATGAGCGGCTCCAGCCCGGCGGGCACGGCGTCCGCGGCGAGCGCGGTGGTGGCCGATGCGAAGTCCGCGCCGCGCGCGGCCGCGACGAGCTCGTCGTCGTCGATCCCCCGGCCGACGACGAACTCGGTGTAGTCGTTGCCCTCGAGCACCACCCAGGTCCGGTCGGAGTCGGGCACCACCCGACCGGGGAGGTCGCTGCCCAGGTCGACCTCCTCGCCCGGCGCCTCGTAGCCCGGGCCGGCGATGGTGGCCGACCCCGTGCTCGTCCCGACCAGCACGACCGGCCCGTCCAGGGTGTCGGCCAGCGCCGGATCGCCGTAGAGCGTCGCGCGGGCCGGCAGGTAGTCGCCTGCGGCGTCGTTGAACCAGAGGTCGTCCTCCGGTGGCCGGTAGCTGAGACCGGTGAGCAGCAGCCCCTCGGGAACGGCGTCGATGATCACCGGCGCCTCCAGCGGGAGCGCGTCGACGACCAGTTCGTCACCCCCTGCCCCCGGACGCGCGGGGCCCTCGCCCGCCACGGACCCGGGCGCGCCGGCGTCGTCACCCGTGTCCGCGCACCCGCTCACGCCCGCCACCACGAGGGCGGCCAGCACCGCCGTCCGCACCCTGATCCGCGAGGTCACGGGCGCATCGTGCCCGCGACAGGTCTCGGCGGGGTCTCAGTCGGTCGTGACGAAGTCGATCAGCTCCTCGACCCGGCCGATCAGCTGCGGCTCCAGGTCGGTCCAGGTGCGCACGCGGGCGAGGATGCGCTGCGCCCAGACGTAGCCGGTGTCGTCCTCCCAGCCCAGCCGCCGGCAGACGCCGGTCTTCCAGTCCTCGCCCTTGGGCACGGTCGGCCACGCCTCGATGCCGACGACGGACGGCTTCACGGCCTGCCAGATGTCGATGTACGGGTGGCCGACGACGAGCGCGTGGGCGCCGGTGACCTGCTCGGCGATCCGCGACTCCTTCGACCCGCGCACCAGGTGGTCGACCAGCACGCCGAGGCGCCGTCCCGACGAGGGGCGGAACTCCCGCACGATCCCCGGCAGGTCGTCGACGCCGTGCAGCGGCTCGACGACGACGCCCTCGATCCGCAGGTCGTGGCCCCAGACCTTCTCGACCAGCTCGGCGTCGTGCTTGCCCTCGACGTAGATGCGGCCCTCGCGCGCGACCCGCGCCCGCGCACCGGCGACGTAGGTGGAGCCCGAGGCGCTGCGCGCGGGCCCGGTCGCCGCCGCCTGCTTCGGCCGCACCAGCACGACCGGCCGGCCGTCGACCCAGAAGCCCGGCCCCAGCGGGTAGCCCTTCACGCGGCCGAAGCGGTCCTCGAGGTGGACGACGTCCTTCTCGCAGCGCACGACGGCGCCCACGAAGCCCGAGCTCGGGTCTTCGACGACGAGGTCCTTCTCGGCCTCGACGGTGGGCACGGGCTTCTTCTGCGTGCGCGGGTGGACGAGGTTGTCGTACGGCGAACGGGGAGGCACTCGACGACGCTAGGCAGACCCGCGCGCCGCGCCCGGGACGACGCGCCGGGCGGGTGCGCTGCCGCGCTCGGGCGGACACGCCCGACTGGGCCCCGGTTGCTCAGCGTGAACGACCGATCGAGTCGGTTGCGTCTCGCAACCGAACGATCTCGCGCGACCCCCGCGCGCCGCTCAGCAGCACGGATACCCCCGATGCCGCTGCGATCGTCACTCCGCGTCACGGGTATCCCGGTGGCGTTCCGGTACGGCTCGGGACACCGGATGGGGCGCGATCGTTTCGCCCGGCACCTCCCGGTCACCCAGACGGGTGACCGGAACACCCGCATCCTGATGGGAGCGCACCCGCGATGATCGGTACCGAGACCCTCGACCGCGTGATCGGCAAGGACGTCTACGACGAGTCCGGCCAGAAGATCGGCTCCGCCGGGGAGGTGTACCTGGACGACGAGACCGGCCGCCCCGAGTGGGTCACCGTGCGCACCGGCCTGTTCGGGACCAAGGAGTCCTTCGTCCCCATCCGCGACGCCGACCTCACCGACCAGGGCCTGCGCGTCCCGGTGAGCAAGGACCGCGTGAAGGACGCCCCGAAGATCGACACGGACGGTCACCTCTCGCCGCAGGAGGAGCAGGAGCTCTACCGCTACTACGGCATGGGCGCCGGCGGCACGGGAACCGAGACGACCGGCCGTGAGCACCTGGCCGGCACCGAGTCCACCACCGGCATGGCCATGGAGGACACCTCCGGCCGGCACATGGCCGGCACCGGCACCGTGGGCACCGACCGCGACACCAACCGGCACGGCACGGTCGGGCACGACACCTCCGGCCCGACGACCGACGACGCCATGACCCGCTCCGAGGAGCGCATGACCGTCGGCACCACCCGTGAAGAGGTGGGCCGGGCGCGGCTGCGCAAGTACGTGGTCACCGAGAACGTGACCGAGAGCGTGCCGGTCACCCGCGAGGAGGTCCGCGTCGAGCGCGAGCCGATCACCGACGCCAACGCGGGCCGGGCGATGGACGGCCCGGCGATCAGCGAGGAGGAGCACGAGGTCACGCTGCACGCCGAGCGGGCCGTCGTCGAGAAGGAGGCCGTGCCGGTCGAGCGCGTCCGCCTGGACAAGGAGACCGTCACCGAGCAGGAGCAGGTCTCGGCCGACCTCCGCAAGGAGGAGATCGAGGTCGACGGCGTCCGGGAGGGCGTCCGCGACGACGCCCGGGAGGGCTTCCGGGACGACGAGCGACGCCGCTGAGCGACCCTGACCTGCGGCGGCCGGCCGGACGATCAGCCCCGGCCGGTCGCCGTGCTCAGTCCGCGAGGCAGGCGGTGAGCGCGTCCACCATGAGCGGGACGTCGAGCGCCGAGGCGACCTCGCGGCAGGAGTGCATGGCCAGCTGGGCCATGCCGACGTCGACGGTCGCGATCCCCAGCCGGGTCGCGGTCAGCGGGCCGATCGTGCTGCCGCACGGGAGGTCGGCGCGCATGACGAAGGACTGCGACGGGACGCCGGCCTCCGCGCAGCGCTCGCGGAACCAGCCGCCGGTCGCGGCGTCCGTCGCGTAGGCCTGGTTCGCGTTGAGCTTCACGACCGGCCCACCGCCCAGCCGCGGCTGGTGGGCCGGCTCGTGGCGCTCGGCGCGGGTCGGGTGCACGCCGTGCGCCATGTCGGCCGAGACCAGCACCGAGCGGGCGATCGCCCGGTGCACCGCCTCGGCGTCGCCCGGGTCGGTGGCGGTGGCCAACCGGCGGACGACGTCCTCGAGGAAGCTGCCCCGCGCTCCTGCCATCGAGCCGCTGCCGACCTCCTCGTGGTCGTTGCACACGAGCAGCTGGGTCCGCTCGCCGGCGGGCGCCGCCAGCAGGGCGAGCAGGCCGGCGTGGCAGGAGGTCAGGTTGTCCAGGCGCGGGGCGGCGATCCAGCTGCCGTCGGCGCCGGCCCGCGCGGCGGGCTGGGTGTCGGCGAGCACCAGGTCGTGCCCGACGACGTCGCCGGGGGTCGCTCCCGCCGCGGCGGCGACCGCCTCGAGCAGGCCGGGCTCCTCGCCGAGGTCGCCGTCCCACACCGGCACCAGGTGCCGCTGGGGGTCGAGGGTGAGGCCCTCGCGCACCGAGCGGTCCAGGTGGATGGCCAGCGACGGGAAGCGCAGCGGCGCCCCGGGCAGCCGAACCAGCTCCGTTCCCCCGCCGCGGAGGACCACCCGGCCGGCGACGGTCAGCTCGCGGTCCAGCCAGGTGTGCCACAGGCCGCCGCCGTAGGGCTCGACGCCCACCAGCCGGTACCCGGCCTGCCGGACGTCGGCGTGCGGGCGGACCTTGAACGTCGGGCTGTCGGTGTGCGCGCCGACGAGCCGCATCCCGGTGTCGCCGAGGGCGCCGCTGCCGAGCCGGAAGGCGATCAGGCTGCCGGCTCGGACGACGAAGTGCCGGCCGCCGGCGCTCACCCGCCACCGCTCGGCCTCGGCCAGCTCGGTGAAGCCGGCGGCGGTCAGCCGGCGGGCCAGCTCGGCGACCGCGTGGCCGGGGGAGGGCGAGACGTCCACGAACGCCCGCAGGTCGTCGCCCAGGGCCAGCTCGTCGCGAGCGGCGGAGTCGGGGGTGGGGGCGTCCGGCGTCGGCATGCCCGCCATCGTGCCCGACGCCGGCCGGCACGGCCCCGGCCGCCGGTGGGATGCTCCCGGTCGTGTCCCCGCCCACCGGGGCAGAGATGGCCATTTCTGCCCTTCCGCACGTCTACGACGTCGAGATCGTCGGGCTGGTGGCCTCGCCCGCGCACCGCTACGACGGCCGCCCGGGGCCGGCCCTCCCCCAGCAGGACGGCGACCGGCGGACGGAGGTCGAGGTGCGGGCCGGCCACGGCGTCGTCGGCGACCGCTACGCGGGCCGCCCGGCGCACCGCGACGCCCAGGTCACCGTGCTGGCCGCCGAGGCGGTGGACGCGCTCGCCGCGGAGCTGGGCGCGGGCCCGTTGGATCCACTGCTCGCCCGGCGCACCGTCGTCCTACGGGGCGCGGAGGTCGAGGCCCTGCGGGGGCAGGAGTTCTCGCTCGACTGCGGCGCCGGCGAGGTGCGGCTCCGCGGCGGACGTCCGGCCAACCCCTGCGCCTGGCTGGACACCGCGCTCGCGCCCGGCGCCCACCGCGGGCTGCGCGGCCGGGCCGGGATCCGCTGCGCGGCGCTCCGCGACGGCGTGCTGCGGCTGGGCCCCGCCGTCCTCCGCTCGGCCGTGCCGCTGGACCCCGCGGCGGCGGGCCGGGCGGTGCGCCCGGCGCGCCCCCGCTGAGGACGGCGCTCTGCCAGACTCCCGGCCGTGCAGCTGCTGGGCGCCGGCCGGGACGCGGACGTCTTCGCCCTCGACGGCGGCCGGGTGCTGCGTCGCTACCGCGACCCGGGGAAGACGGCCGACCGGGAGGCCGCCGTCATGGCACACGCGCGCAGTCACGGCCTCCCGGTGCCGGAGGTGTTCGACGTCGACGGCCCCGACCTGGTCATGGCGCGGGCGACCGGGCCGACGATGACCGCCGCCCTGGCGCGCCGGCCCTGGACGCTGCCGGCGCAGGCCCGCGCGCTGGCCCGGGTGCACCGGCTGGTGCACGCGGTGCCGGCGCCGGACTGGCTCGACCGGCCGGTGGGAGGGCCCGGTGGGGGAAGGTGACGCCCTGCTGCACCTGGACCTGCACCCGGACAACGTGCTGCTCACCGCCGACGGGCCGGTGGTCATCGACTGGACCAACGCCGCGCGTGGCCGGCCGGAGGTGGACGTCGCCGACGCCTGGCTGGCGATGTCCGTGGGCAGCGTGCCCGGCGGCCGCCTGCAGGCCGCCGTCGTCGGGGCCGCGCAGGGCACGTTCGCCCGGCTCTTCCGCCGCGCCGCGGGCCTGGACCTCGCCGCCGCGCTGCCGGTGGCGGCCGCCCGCCGGCTGGCCGACCGCAACCTGGGCGAGGGCGAACGCGCAGCTGTCCGGCGCCTCGCGGACCGCGGGTGAGCGCTGCGTCACTGCTTCCTGGCAGGATCCTGGGCGCCCCGGATCACCAGGTCCGCGTCTCGAGGAGTCCCATGCGCATCCGTTCGCTCACCGCCCCCGCCGTGCTGGTCACCGGCGCGCTCCTGCTCACCGCGTGCGGCGGTGACAGCCCGCTGGAGGGGAAGACCGGCTCCGAGGTGGCCGAGCTCGCCGCGGACGCGCTCGAGGAGTCCGGCGCGGTGCACATGGCCGGCACGATGACCACCGACGGCGAGGAGGGCGAGGTCGACCTCCAGCTCCAGGACGACGACGCCTCCGGCACGATCACCCTCGGCGGGGTCGAGATCGAGCTGATCAGCGTCGACGGCGACGTCTACATGAAGGCCGCGCCGGAGTTCTGGGCGTCCTTCGGCATGCCCGAGGAGGCCGCCGCGGAGTTCGACGGCAAGTGGGTGGCCGTCCCCGGCGACGCCGCCGAGGGCTTCGCCGACTTCTCCCTGGCCGGCATCGCCGACGAGCTGCGCTCGGGGGAGGACGTCAAGGACGAGACCCGCAAGGACGAGCTGGACGGCGACGACGTCGTCATCGTCGAGCAGGAGGACGGCAGCCAGCTGACCGTCGCCGACGACGACCCGGCCTACCCTCTGCAGATGAAGGGCGGCGACGACTCCGAGGGCACGGTGACCTTCAGCGACCACGGCGAGAAGAAGGACATCTCCGCGCCCAAGGACGTCCTCGACCTCGAGAGCGTCATGGGCGGCTGACCAGCCGCTCAGCCGGACCGGCCGGGGCCCCTCGGGTCCCGGCCGGTCCCGTCGCCCCGCATCCCCGGCGGCCGTCGAGCCGCGCCCCCAGGAAGGCCCCATGACCGTCGAACGCCCGACCGAGCCCCCGGTCCCCGGCCCCGTCGTCGGGCTGCGGCGCGAGCGCGAGGTGCTCTCCGTCGCGCTCGCCACGCACCGGCACGTCGTCCTGGAGGGCCCGCCGGGCACCGGCAAGTCCACCCTGCTGCGCGCCGTGGCCGCCGAGACCGGTCAGGACGTCGTCTTCGTCGAGGGCAACGCCGAGCTCACCCCCGCCCGGCTGATCGGCCAGTACGACCCCTCCGCGGTCCTGGCCGGCGGGTACCTGCCGGAGAACTTCACCGACGGCCCGCTGCTCACCGCCATGCGCGGCGCGGGCCTGCTCTACCTCGAGGAGCTCAACCGGATCCCCGAGGAGACGCTCAACGTCCTCATCACGGTGCTCACCGAGGGCGAGATCGCCGTGCCGCGGCTGGGCACGGTGCACGCCACGTCGGGCTTCCGGCTGATCGCCGCCATGAACCCGTTCGACGCGATCGGCACCGCCCGCGTCGGGCAGGCGATCGCCGACCGCATGTGCCGCGTGGTCCTCGACTACCAGCCCGAGGAGGCCGAGCGGGCCATCGTCGCCGGCGTCACGGGCGCCGCGGAGCCGCAGATCGCGCTGGCCGTCGGCCTGGTGCGGGCCACCCGCGCGCACCGCGACCTGCGCACCGGCTCATCGGTGCGCGGCGCCATCGACCTGGTGCTGCTGCTCGACGGCCTGCTGCGGATGCGCGGCGAGCAGCTCGCCGGCGGCCGCGAGACCGCCCGCGATGCCACGCACGCCGCGCTGTCCGGCCGGATCCGGGTCACCGAGGGCGTCGAGCGGACGCCGGAGGCCGTGCTCGACGAGATCCTGGACGACGTGTGGCCGGTGGGTTCGGTGCCACCGGAGCCCGGTGGGGGCAGCCCCGGCGAGGCCCCCGATCTCGCGGGTGGTGGTCAGGGAAAAGCGCCGGGCCCGTCGGCTGAGACGGGCACCGAGCAGCCCAGCATCCCGCGGCGCGACGCCGCGTCCCGGCGCGGCCCGTCGTCCACCGGCCGCCGGGAGATGCAGCTGCGGCACCAGGCCTTCTCCGAGGTCAGCCCCGAGGTGGGCGAGCTCGACGAGGACGCCTTCGCCGGGCTGATGGGGGCCGACCCCGACGCCGCGGCCGCCCTGCTGGCCGATCTGGCCACCGCAACCGACCGCGAGCTGCGCTCGGCCGCCCGCCGGCTGGCCGCCCGGGTGTTCGTGCAGGTGGGTCGGGTGGGCACCACCCGGGCGCGCGGCACCCGGCGGCTGGTGCCGACCCGCCGTCCCGAGGGCGACCTCGACCTGGACCGCACGCTGGACCGCTGGTCGGGCATCTGGCCGCCGGCCGCCGAGGACCTGGTCACCCGCAACTGGACCGGTTCCCGGCGCGCGGTCTGCCTCGTGGTCGACCGCTCGGGCTCGATGCAGGGGCTCGGCGTGGCGATCGCCGCGGTCGCGGCCGCCGGGGTCGTGCTGGCCGCGGACGAGCGGCTGCAGACCAGCGTGCTGACCTTCGCCGACGACCTGACCGTGCTGCAGGCGCTGGGCCGGCACCGGGCCGCGGAGGACGTCGTCCTCGACCTGGTGGGGCTGCGCGGGCACGGGAAGACCGACCTCGCCGTGGCGCTGCGCGGCGCCCGGCGTCAGCTGTCCCCGGCGACGGCGGACGAGCGGGTCGTCGTCCTGCTGTCGGACTGCCTGTCGACGGCGGGGGAGCCGGCCGAGACGGCGCTGGCCGGCATCGACCGGTTGCACGTGCTCTGTCCGCTGCCCAGCGGCGAGGCGCTGGACGCCGCCCGCCTGCTGGCCGCGCGCGGGAACGGGCGGATGGAGCCGGTCCGGTCGCTGAACGACCTCGGGCCCGCCCTCACCCGCTTGCTGGGGTGAGGACGGGCCCGAGGGCTGCGACCTACAGGTTCCGGTCGGCGTCCGTGTAGACGATCATGCCGCGGATGTTCTTGCCGTCGCGCATGTCCTGGTAGCCCTGGTTGATGTCCTCGAGCTTGTACTTCGTGGTCACCAGCTCCTCGAGCTTGAGCTGCCCGGCCTGGTAGAGCGAGAGCAGCTCGGGGATGGCGTTGCGCGGGGCCATGCCACCGAAGATGGCGCCCTGCAGGTCCTTCTGCATGAGGGTGAGGTCGAACAGGCTGAGCTTGACGTCGACCTTGTCGAAGCTGCCCATGCCGGTGACGACCGCGCGCCCGCCCTTGCCGGTGATGCTCATGGCGGCGGCGACGTCCTCGCCCTGGATGTCACCGACGGTGATGATCACCTTCTCGGCCATCCGGCCCCAGGTCAGCTCGTTGATCTGGGGGGTGGCCTCCTCGATGCTCGCGTAGGTGTGGGTGGCGCCCATCTCCATGGCCCACTCGCGCTTC
Source organism: Blastococcus sp. TML/C7B (assembly GCF_016612845.1). NCBI lineage: Bacteria > Bacillati > Actinomycetota > Actinomycetes > Geodermatophilales > Geodermatophilaceae > Blastococcus > Blastococcus sp. TML/C7B. The sequence continues at coordinate 1,183,459 of NZ_JAEOAA010000001.1, forward strand.
TGCGCGACCGGGTCGATGACGATGACGCGCTTCGCGCCGGCCGCCGCAGCGCCCTGCACGGCGTTCATGCCGACGCCGCCGGCGCCCATGACGACGACGTTCTCACCGGGGCGGACGTCGGCGACCTTGGTCGCGGAGCCCCAGCCGGTGGTGACGCCGCAGCCCACGAGGGCGGCGATCTCGAGCGGGATGTCCGGCTCGATGCGCACGACCGAGGCCTGGTTCACGGTGATGTAGGGGGAGAAGGTGCCGAGCAGGCACATCGGCGAGACACCCTGGCCCTTGGCGGTGACCCGGTGGGTGCCGTCGGAGATCGCCTTGCCGCCGAGCAGGTGGGCGCCGAGGTCGCAGAGGTTCTGCTGCCCGCGCGAACACGGCGGGCACTTGCCGCAGGCGGGGATGAAGGCGGTGACGACGTGGTCGCCCTCCTTCAGGTCGGTCACGCCGGGGCCGACCTTGACGACCCGGCCGGAGCCCTCGTGGCCGCCGAGGCTGGGGAAGCCGACCGGGGTGGCGCCGGTGACGAGGTGCTCGTCGGAGTGGCACAGGCCGGAGGCGGCCAGCTCGACCATGACCTCACCGGCGACGGGGTCAGCGACCTCGATCTCCTCGACCGACCACTTCTCGCCCACGCCCCACAGAATCGCGCCCTTGGTCTTCAACAGATGTCCCTTCGATCCGAGACCCACCAGAGGTGGCGGGTTCGCAGCACGACAGTGCTCCGGGTCACTCTTAGCACCTCGGCCCCACCCGTCAAGGTCGGGGGGCCCGTCCCCGCGCCCGGATGACGACTCACCGGGGACCCGGTGACACTGGGCGCGTGTCCGGCGAGCCCGTGGTCGTGGTCGGCGCCGGGCCCGTGGGGTTGACGGCGGCGCTGCTGCTCGCCCGCCGCGGCCTGCCGGTGCTGGTGCTCGAGCGGCACCGCACCCCCTACGCCCTGCCCCGCGCGGTGCACCTGGACGACGAGGTGTTCCGCGTGCTGCAGGACGCCGGCGTCGCCGACGACCTGGCGCCGCTGACCCGTCCGATGGCCGGGTTGCGGCTGGTCGACGCCGCGCGCGCGGTGCTGGCCGAGTTCCGCCGGCAGCCGGGTGCCGGGGCGAACGGCTGGCCGCCCGGCTCGCTGGTGCACCAGCCCGACCTGGAGGCGCTGCTGGCGGCCGCCGTCGCGCGCACGCCCGGCGTCGAGCTGCGCCGCGGCTGCGAGGTCACGGGCCTGTCCGGGGACGACGACGGCGTCACGCTGGCCGTGCGGGACCGGGACGGCGGTGCGGACCGGTCCGTCCGCGCGGCGGCGGTGCTGGGGTGCGACGGCGCCAACAGCACCGTCCGCGACCTGATCGGCGCGCGCATGCGCGACCTGGGGCCGGCCGACCGCTGGCTGGTGCTCGACGTCCGGTCGCCCGCGCCGTTGCCGCTGTGGCCGGGGGTCACCCAGGTCTGCGACCCGGCGCGTGCCGCGACGTCCATGCCGGTGACCGGCGACCGGTACCGCTGGGAGTTCCGCCTGCTGCCGGGGGAGACCGCCGCCGAGCTGGTGGAGCCCGCCCGCCTCGCCGGGCTGCTCGCGCCGGTCGACCTCGCGGCGGTGGAGGTGGTGCGGGCGGTCGAGTACACCTTCCGGGCGCAGCTGGCCGACCGCTGGCGGGCCGGGCGGGTGCTGCTGGCCGGCGACGCCGCCCACCTCACGCCGCCGTTCGTCGGGCAGGGCCTGGGGCTGGGCCTGCGGGACGTGCACCAGCTGAGCTGGAAGCTCGCCGCCGTCCTCGCCGGGGAGGCCGACGACGCGCTGCTGGACAGCCACCGGGCCGAGCGCGAGCCGCACGCCCGCGCGCTGATCCGGCTGGCGCTGCTGCTCGGCCGGCTGATGACCGGGGGCGGCCGGGGCGCGGCGGTGCTGCGGCGGGCCGTGCTCGCCGTCGTCCGCAGGATCCCGGCGGTGGCCCGGCTGGCCACCGACAGCAGGACGCCGCCGCTGCGCGGGCCGCTGGTGGACCGGCGCGGCCGGGCGGGACGACGGCTGGCGGGCTCGCTGGCGCCGCAGCCCTGGGTGGAGGTCGACGGGCGCCGGTGCCGGCTGGACGACGTCCTCGGTGTCGGGGCGGCGACGCTGACCGCGGAGCTGTGCGTGCGGCGGGCGGACGGCAGCGAGGTGCAGGTGCAGGACCCGTCGGGCACGCTGCGGCGCTGGCTGGGCGGCGCGACCGCGGCGCAGATCCGCCCTGATCGGATCGTCACCGCGGCGCGCTGAGCTGCGCCGCGCGGCAGGGGTGGCCGCGCGCCACCGCACGTACGAGGCACCATCGGGGGATGCGCGCGCGACTCGACGATCCGGAGGACCAGTCCCCCAGGGCAGTGGGGCGGCGCGTGCGTCGCGCCGCGTCGGGGAGCGGTCCGGTGCCCGACGACCCGGACGAGCGCGAGGCCGCCCTCGAGCTCGCCGAGGACCACCTCCGGGTGCTCGACCGGCAGCGCTACTGGGCGCCGGCCCTGTTCGTGCTGTGCGCCGTCCTCGCCGTGGGTGTGGCGCTCACCGGGCCCGCGTGGGTGTGGGGAACGGTCCCGGTGTGGCTGGCGGCGGCTGTCGGGCACTCCTACCTGCGCGCCCGCGTGCACCGCCGCGTCGCGCTCCTCGCTCCCGGAGCGCCCGGGCGGGACTGATCCGGACGGATTCCGCGGATGCCGGTAGCTCGTGGCGCGGCGGGGTACCGGAACCGCCATGAACATCGACAAGGACCAGATCCTGCAGCTGCTGAAGTCTCAGGGCGACGACGCCAAGGCCCAGCAGGCCGACTCCGAGCTCCCCGACCAGGTGGACACCGACAAGGACGCCGGGCTGCTCCAGAAGTTCGGCATCGACCCGATGGACCTGATCAAGAAGTTCGGCGGCGGCAAGCTCGGCGGCCTCCTGGGGTGACCCGTCAGCCGGGCTCGCCCCCGGTGGACGTCAGGAACAGCCGCGACGACGCGAAGCCCAGCCGCTCGTAGACGGGCACGGCCCGCGTGCTCGAGTGCACCGACACGTGCGCCGCCCCGAGCCGGACGGCGTGGTCCCTCGCGGCCCGCACGAGCGCCGTCCCGATGCCCTGCCCGCGCCGTGCCGGCAGGACGAACACGCTCTGGACGTCGGCCGAGAGCCGCGTCGTCGTGCCCGGCCGCGGCACCCTCGGGACGAGCGCCAGCCATGCCATCCCGGCGACCTCCGAGCCGCCGGGGCGCGCGACGAAGGCGACGTGCGAGCCGGCGTGGTCGGCCCACCAGGCACCCAGGTCGAAGGCGAAGGCCTCGACCGACTGACGTGCCTGCTCCTCGGGTGCCGCGTTCAGCCAGAGCAGGCGCGCCAGCTGCGGAACGTCCTGCGCTCCTGCACGACTCACATCCACGCGCCCAGTCTGTCCTGCCGGGTGCCCGCTGCGGGGTCCGCCGGGGCTCGCCCTCGCGTCACCCGATCCGGGCGGCGCGGTCGCCGCCGGTGCCGCCGACCTGCACGATCGCCGCATGCGCGATCGGCTCCTGAACGCCCCGGCCTGGGGGCTCGGTCTGCTCAACGGGGCGCTCTTCGGCCTGTTCTGGACCGCGTTCACCCGCTGGTCGGACGGTGACAGCTGGACCTCTGCCCTCGTCCAGGGCGCTGTCATGGGTCTGGTCTTCGGCGTCGTGATGGGCCCGCTCCAGCACCGCCAGCAGCGAGGTGTCCGGGATGTCGCCGCGCGGTCGCCCGAGGGCCTGTCGCGGCGGGTCCGCCGGGCCGCGCTGCGCGGACCGGTGCCCGCCGAGCCGGCGGTGCGCCAGGCGGCCAGCGGTCTGATCGGCGCCCAGCTGGTCCACCTCGACCGCCAACGGCGGTGGGCCCCGGCCTTCTTCGTCCTGATGGGGGTGCTCTCGGCGTTCCTGGCGATCACCGGCAGCCCGTGGTGGTGGGCCGCCGTCCCCGCGTGGGCGCTCGCGGCCGCCGGCCACCTCTGGATGCGCGCCCACCTGCGCCGCCGGGCCGCGCTGCTGTCCGAGGTGTCCTGACACGCCGACTGCGGGGAAAGCGGCCCTCGGGACGTCGCCCGGAGGCCGCCTTCCCCGCAGTGGGGGAGGCGGGAGCGGTCAGGCGTCCCGGCGGGCGGCGGCCGGCGAGGTGCTCAGCGTCGCGTTGGCGACGGCGGAGTCGCCGAGCTGGCGCTCGAAGCCGGCCGGGATGACCAGGTCCTCGCTGCTGAGGTCGGCGACGTTCGACTTGCCCAGGCCGATCATGGCCGAGCCGAGACCGTCGCGGAGCAGGTCCAGCACGTTGCCGACGCCGGCCTCGCCGTTGGCGCCGAGGCCCCAGAGGTAGGCGCGGCCGATCATGACGGCCTTGGCGCCCAGGGCGAGGGCCTTGGCGACGTCGCCACCGCGGCGGATGCCGCCGTCGAGCAGGACCTCGACCTGGTCGCCCACGGCCGCCGCGACCGAGGGCAGCGCGCGGATCGAGGCCGGGGTCCCGTCGAGGTTGTTGCCGCCGTGGTTGGAGACCGAGATCGCCGTGACGCCGGCGTCGACGGCGCGCTTGGCGTCGTCGACCCGCATGACGCCCTTGAGCATGAACGGCTTGTCGGCGCCCCACAGCTCGCGCAGCCAGGCGACGTCCTCCCAGGTCGGCATGGGGGACTGCATCCACTGGCCGTAGGCCTCGAAGAACGTCGGCGCCGGGTCGCCGGGGGTGGCGACCATGTTCGGCACGGTGAGGTCCGGGATGCGCATGGTCTTGGCGAACTGCCAGGCCCAGCGCGGCTTGGTGATGACCTGCGGGGCGTACCGGCGCATCGCCTCGAAGTTGATCTTCTCGGGGATGAACGGGCTGCCCCAGTCGCGGCCGTAGGAGAACGACCAGTCCAGCGTGGCGATGAGCCCGGCGGCGCCGGCCTTGCGGGCGCGCTCGACCTTGGCGGCCATGACGTCCCGGTCGCCCACCCAGTAGAGCTGGAAGAAGGTCTTCGGGTTGGCCGCGATGACCTCCTCCATCGGCTTGCTCGCCATGGAGGACAGGCCCATGGCGGTGCCGCGCGACGCGGCGGCCCGGGCGACGTCGACCTCGCCGCCGGGGGTGACGGCCTGGACGCCGGTCGGGCTGATCATCACCGGCAGCGCGAGCTCCTGGCCCATGACGGTGACGGCCATGTTCTTCTCGTTCGCCAGGCCGGCGGTGTGCGGGGCGAAGCCGATCTCGGCGAAGGCGGCGAGGTTGTCCTCGGCGGTCAGGCCGCGCTCGGAGCCGGCGACCAGCGCGCCGTAGACCCCCTTGGGCAGCCGCTTCTTGGCGCGTCGCTGCGCCTCGGCCACTGATTCGAACCAGGGGTTCGCCATCGTGCACTCCTCGTTGTCGGCTCGTCGGTCCGGCGACGGCGTCACCGGTGGCACTGAGTGCCACAGTACCCCGGTGAGAGCCCCGTCACGCCCGGATCCCGCGAGCGGGCTCATCCCGGAGGGTCAGCGGGGTCAGCGGCGCAGTGCGAGGAAGCCGCCGGCCATCTCCTCCAGCGCGACCCGGAGCTGGTCCACGAGCGAGCTCGCCTCGTCGGCGAGCCAGGCCTCGAACGCCGTCGTCGCCGCGGCCCGGGTGCTGGCCGCGACCAGCCGGGGCACCAGCCGGTCGGGTGACTCCCCGGTGCGGACGGCGACGTAGCGGGCCACCGCGCGGTCGACCTCGGCGAACCGCAGCTGCGAGTGGGCCAGCAGCGCCGGCTCGGTGAGGATCAGCTGCATCCGCTCGCGCAGGAGGTGCAGCTGGGAGTCGGGGTAGGCGTTCACCTCGACGTAGGCCGCGCAGACCGAGGCGAGCACCGGCTGCCCCGGGTCGCCGGCAGCCAGCAGCGCCTCGAGGCGGGCGACGTGGCCGGCGAAGTCACCCCACACCGCGTCGGCCTTCGTCGCGAAGTAGCGGAAGAACGTGCGCCGGCTGATGCCCGCGGCGTCGGCCACCTCGTCGCTGGTGACGTTCTCGAACCCGCGCGAGGCGAACAGGTCCAGCGCGGCCCGCTCGACCCGGGCGCGGGTGGCCTCCCCCGGCGTCCCGGCGGGCACGACCTCGGGCTGCATCACGATCTGATCATGCCGTTCCGGGAGGCGGGGTGGATGCTGGGCGGGCAGTCGGGTGCCCCCCTTGATCGGTGGCACTCAGTGTCATTAGTGTGCCCCTCACCTGCCCGTTCAGCGATCCCCCGGAGGTCCCCATGCCCGAGACGACGAGCACCGACGTCGAGACCACCGCCCCCGCCGCGGACGAGGCCCTCGTCGAGGAGTCGCTGGTGGAAGAGGTCTCCATCGACGGCATGTGCGGCGTCTACTGATCGCGTCGGCACCCCTGTGACCGCGGCGGTGTCCTCTGCCGAGGTCGCGTTCGACCCGGCCGGGCCCTGGCGGCGCGCCCGCTCGGTCGCGCTGCGGCCCGAGCCCTTCGGCGCGCTGGTCTACCACTTCGGCAACCGGAAGCTCTCCTTCCTGAAGTCGAAGACCCTGGTGTCCGTCGTCGAGGCGCTCGCCGACCACCCGAGCGCGACCGCCGCGCTCACCGCCTGCGGCGTGACCGAGGCCCAGCGCCCCGCCTACGAGAAGGCGCTGGCCGATCTCGCCCGCTCGCAGATGATCGAACCGAACCCCGAGGGGACCCCGTGACCGCCCTCCTGCCGCCCCGCCCCGCCGCGCCTCCTCGGCCGACCGGCGGTCGTCTGATCGACCAGTTCGAGTACGGCCTGGACGCCCCCATCTGCCTGACGTGGGAGCTCACCTACGCCTGCAACCTGGCGTGCGCGCACTGCCTGTCCTCCTCGGGACGGCGCGACCCGCGCGAGCTGTCGACCGCCGAGGCCGAGGCGGTCATCGACGAGCTGCAGCGGATGCAGGTCTTCTACGTCAACGTCGGCGGCGGCGAGCCGACCGTGCGGCCGGACTTCTGGCACCTGCTCGACTACGCCATCGGCCACGACGTCGGCGTCAAGTTCTCCACCAACGGCATCAAGCTCGACAAGACCCGCGCCGCCCAGCTGGCCCGCACCGACTACGTCGACGTGCAGATCTCCCTGGACGGCGCCACCGCCGAGGTGAACGACCGCGTCCGCGGCACCGGCTCCTACGCGACCGCCATCCGCGCGCTGGAGAACCTGGCCGAGGCCGGGATGAAGGACTTCAAGGTCTCCGTCGTCGTCACCCGGGAGAACGCCGGGCAGCTCGACGAGTTCAAGGCGCTGACCGACTCCTTCGGCGCGCAGCTGCGGATCACCCGGCTGCGGCCCTCGGGCCGCGGCGCCGACGTGTGGGACGACCTGCACCCGACGATGGCGCAGCAGCGCGAGCTCTACAACTGGCTGCTCGCCAACGGCGACGGCGTCCTCACCGGCGACTCGTTCTTCCACCTGTCGGCCTTCGGCGAGGCCCTGCCCGGGCTGAACCTGTGCGGCGCCGGCCGCGTGGTCTGCCTGATCGACCCGGTCGGCGACGTCTACGCCTGCCCGTTCGCCATCCACGAGAACTTCCTCGCCGGCAACGTCCGCGACGAGGGTGGCTTCCAGCGGGTCTGGCAGCAGAGCGAGCTGTTCGCCGACCTGCGCAACCCGCAGACCGGCGGCGCCTGCACCAAGTGCGCCCACTTCGACGCCTGCCGCGGCGGGTGCATGGCGGCCAAGTTCTTCACCGGCCTGCCCCTCGACGGCCCCGACCCGGAGTGCGTGCAGGGCTACGGCGAGACGGCGCTGGCCGCCCGCGACCTCGAGCTGGTCACCCCGCGCAGCCACATCGACCACTCGCACAGCGGTCCGGTGCGCGGCCAGCCCACCCTGCTCGGCATCCCGTCGATCCCCGCGAAGATCTGCGACGAGTCCCCCCTGGCCGGCCTCGACCTGCGCTGACCCCGCCCGCGCGACCACCGGCCGCTCCCACCCCGTAGGGGGAGGGGCGGCCGGTGGGCTGCGGAACCGGATCGGCCCCGCCGATCAGGACGAGGTGATCCTCGAACTCCCCGCCCGGGCCGCCCGCCTCCTCCCGTCGGGCCGCCGCCTGCCCGAGGAGGTCTGGCAGAGCCGCCACCGCGCCATCGTGCGACTGGCGATCGGCTCCGCGTTCTGCCTGGTCCTGCTGGCGTGGGTGTGGGGGTTCGGGCAGCCGGCGGCCGTCGCCGTCCTCGCCGCCGTCGCCGGACCCCTGCTGTTCGCGCTGCCCCGCTTCGGCCGGGCCACCCGCTCGGCCGCGACCACCGTCAGCCTCATGGCGGCGTGCGGCGCGCTGGTCCACCTGTGGGGCGGGGTCACCGAGGCGCACTTCTCGTTCTTCGTCATGATCGGCGTCGTCGCGCTCTACCAGGCGTGGGTGCCGTTCGGCATCGCGATCGTCGTCGTCGCCGCCCACCACGGGGTGGTCGGCACGCTCTTCCCGCACGCGGTCTTCGGGCACGGCGGCAACGCGAACCCCTGGCTGTGGGCCGGCATCCACGCCGCCTTCGTCCTCGCCGCGAGCCTGGCGCACCTCTCCTCGTGGCGGCTCAACGAGGAGCAGGTGCTCAGCGACCCGCTGACCGGCCTGGCCAACCGCACGCTGCTCGAGGAGTTCACCCACCGGCTGCTCGCCCGCGGCGGCGCCGTGAGCCTGCTGTTCATCGACGTCGACGACTTCAAGGCCGTCAACGACGGCCGCGGGCACGCCACCGGCGACGAGCTGCTGCTCGTGCTCGCCGAGCGGCTGCGCAGCTGCGTCCGCCCGGGCGACGTCGTCGCCCGCATCGGTGGTGACGAGTTCGCCGTCGTCGTGGACGGCGGCCCGGAGGTCGCCCGCGCCGTCGGCGAGCGGGCCCTGGTGGCGCTGTCGGTGCCCGTGCCGCTGGACGACGGCCTGCTCACCGTGCACTGCAGCATCGGGGTCGCCGCCTCGTCCGACGTCACCGAGCGCACGGCCGGCGCGCTGCTGCGCAACGCCGACCTCGCCATGTACCTGGCCAAGGCCCAGGGCAAGAACCGCCTGGTCGTCTACGCCGACGGGATGGCCGAGGCCGCCCGCCGCCGCGCGGACCTCGCCCAGGACCTCGCCGTCGCGGCCGGCGCCGGCCAGCTGGAGGTCCACTACCAGCCGACCATCCGCCTCCGCGACGGCCGCACCACCGGCTTCGAGGCCCTGGTGCGCTGGAACCACCCCGAGCGCGGTCTGATCCCGCCGGTCGAGTTCATCCCGCTCGCCGAGGAGACCGGCGCCATCGACGGCATCGGCGCCTGGGTGCTCCGCCAGGCGCTACGTCAGGGCGCTGCCTGGACGGCGGAGACCGGCGACCCGGTGCGCATGGCCGTGAACCTCTCCCCCCGCCAGTTCCACGACGGCAGCGACGTGATCGCGCTGGTCGTCGCGGCGCTGGAGGAGACCGGCTTCCCCGCCGAGCAGCTGACCCTGGAGGTGACCGAGGGCGTGCTCGTCCGCGACGGCGACGCCGTGGTCGCCCAGCTCCAGGCGCTGCGGGCCCTGGGCATCCGCATCGCCATCGACGACTTCGGCACCGGCTTCTCGGGGCTGTCCTACCTGCGGCACCTGCCGGCCGACATCCTCAAGATCGACCGGAGCTTCGTCACCGACCTGCCGCGCGGCCGGTCGGCGGTCACCCTGATCACCTCGATCGTCGAGCTGGCCCGCACGCTGGGCCTGGACATCGTCGCCGAGGGCGTGGAGACCGAGGACCAGCGCCGGGCGCTGGCCGACCTGGACTGCGGCTCGGCCCAGGGCTACCTGTTCGCCCGGCCCGAGCCCGCCGACCGCGCGGGCGCAGCCCTCGCCGCCGGCGTGCCCGTCCGGAGCTGACCTAGAGGTCGACCTTCTCGTTCTCGCCGCCGTCGATCCGCTCGCCGGTCGCCTTGGCCTTGACGAAGCTGAAGGCGGTGGCCAGTCGGCCGCCGGGGCTGTCCCAGTACTCGGCGGAGTCGCCCTCGACCTTCAGCAGGACGACCGACGGGTCCTCCGGGCCCTGCGGGAACCAGGCCTCGACGGCGCCGTTCCAGAGTTCCTTCTTCTTCGCCGGGTCGTCGACGACGGTGGCGGAGCCGGTCAGCGAGACCCACGTCCCGCCGGAGCCGACGCCGACGTTGACCTGCGGGGTGGCCCGGATGTGCTGCACCGGGTGCGAGTCGCGCTCGGCGAAGAACCACAGGTCGCCGTCGAACTCCACCTCCTGCAGCGTCATCGGCCGGCTGGTCAGCTTGCCCTCGGGCGTGGTGGTGGTGAGGAAGCCGAACCGCTGACCCTGGATCAGCTCGGCGACCTTGCGGGTGTCCTCTGCGCTCATGGCAGGCACCGTGCCCAGGCTCGCGCCGGGCGACACCCCGGACGGCGGCACCGTCAGACGGCGTCCAGGTAGCGCCAGGCGCCGTCCTCGCGCACGAAGCGGCTGACCTCGTGCTGCGCGCCGCGTTCCCCGCCGGCCGACCAGTGCGCGCGGAACTCGACGGTGCCCTCGGTGGCGAGCAGCCCGCCGCCGTCGACGGCGAGCACGTCCAGGCCCAGCCAGCGGACGCCGTCGTCCAGCTCCAGCTCCGCCGGACGGGTGCGCGGGTGCCAGGTGGCGCGCAGGTACGCGGCGTCGCCGACGACGAAGGCGCTGTACCGCGAGCGCATGAGCCGCTCGGCGGTGGGCGCCGGCGTGGTGCCCGCGTGGAGGGGGCCGCAGCACTCGTCGTAGGGCAGGCCCGATCCGCAGGGGCAGCGCCGGTTCGCCATGCCGGCATTCTGCCCCGGGGGCGGTCCCTAGGCTGCCGGCGTGACTGACCTCGCCCGTGCCGTGTGGCCGCGGATCCCCTCGTCGGCACTGCTCGTCGTCCCGCTGGGCTCGGTCGAGCAGCACGGGCACCACCTGCCGCTGGCCACCGACACCTCGGTCGCGACCGCCGTCGCCCGGCAGGCGCTGCCCGGGCTGGACGGTGCGCTGCTCGCCCCCGCGGTGCCCTACGGCGCCAGCGGCGAGCACGAGGGGTTCCCCGGGACGGTGTCGATCGGCACCGAGGCGCTGACGGCGCTGCTGGTGGAGCTGGGCCGCTCGGCCTGCCGGTGGGCGCCGCGGCTGCTGGTGGTGAACGGGCACGGCGGCAATCTGGACGCGCTGCGGGCCGCGGTGCCGCTGCTGCGGTCGGAGGGCCGGGACGTCGCGTGGTTCCCCTGCGGGGTGCCGGGCGGGGACGCGCACGCCGGGCGGACCGAGACGTCGCTGATGTTGCACGTGGAACCGGACGGGGTGCGCGAGGCGGACGCGGTGGCCGGGGAGACCGCGCCGGTGGCGGAGCTGCTGCCGCGGCTGCGGGCCGGGGGCGTGCGGGCGGTGAGCCCCACGGGCGTGCTGGGCGACCCGGCGGGCGCGTCGGCGCCGGAGGGTGCGGAGCTGCTGGCCGCCATGGGCCGGCGGCTGGTCGAGGCGGTGCGCGGCTGGACCGTGGACCCCGCCGGGCGGCTCGGGGGCTGAGCCGCCCGGCGGGGGAGGACGGTCAGGCCAGGGCGTCGGCGAAGAGGGGAACCGTCTTCTCCAGGGCGTAGAGGATGCCCGGTGCCGTGCCGATGGAGAACGCGTTGGCCAGGGTCTCGTCCTCGAGGACCACGACGTGGCCGTCGCGGACCGACGGCAGCGCCTGCCACAGGGGGTTGGAGGTGAACTCCGAGGCCTCCACGTAGATCGGGAAGGCGACGGTCAGCCCGGCGTCCAGGAGCGAGACCTGCTCCTCGCTCACGGGCACGAAGAAGTTGTCCGTGGCCTGCTCCTGGATGGCCGGCTTGTTGACGAAGCCCAGCTCCTCCATGAAGTCGACGCGGGCATCGCCCTGCACGTAGGCGCCGAAACCCTCGGAGGTGAAGGCGGCGACGGCGACCTCGGTGCCCTCGAACTCCGGGTGCGCGTCGGCGGCCTCGGTGAAGGCGTCGGCCACCTCCGCGGCGAGCTCCTCGGCCTCGTCGGACTTGCCCAGGGCCTGGCCGACGATCTCGAGCTGCTGCTGCCAGGTGGTCTGGTAGGCCTCGACGCCCTTCGGCATGCCGACGGTGGGCGCGATCTGGCTCAGCAGGTCGTAGCGGTCCTGCGTGCCGTCGGACTTGGTGTCCAGGATCAGGTCGGGTTCCAGGGCCGCGATCGCCTCGAGGCTGGGCTCCAGCGTCTCGATGATCTCCGGGGCCTCGTCGTACAGGCCCTCCGACCACGGGCCGACGCCCTCGCCGCCGAAGGCCAGCCAGTCGCTGGCGCCCACCGGCTGCACGCCCAGGGCCAGCGCGGTCTCGGCGTCCCCCCAGCCGAGGGCGACGACGCGGAGGGGCTCCTCCTCGATCTCCACGTCCCCGAAGGCGGTCTCGACGGTCACCGGGAAGGCGCCGGAGGAGCTGCCCCCGCCGCTGCTGCCGGAGTCGGAGTCGTCGTCGGAACCGCAGCCGGTGACGACGAGCGCGGCGGCGGCCAGCAGGGCGGCGCCGCGGAAGAGGGGGCGGGGGGTCATGCGGGGCTCCTTCGGAGGATCAGGTAAGGCTGACCTAAACACATCGTGGTCGAGCCGTGTGCGGCGGCCGTCCTCCGGAGCCGCGCGGGCGGCGGGGGAGACTGCCCCGGTGACCGCACCGGCAGCGCTCCCCGGGGCGCCGGGCGCCCGGCTGCCCGACGGCTTCGCCGTCCGCCTCGATCCGCGGGTCACCCGCCGCGACGGCGGGGCGACGCTGCTGGGCGGATCTCCGCTCCGGCTGCTGCGGCTCGCGCCGCGGGCCCGCGCGCTGCTGGCCGGTGACCGGCTCGTCGTCCGCGACGCCTCGACCGCGGGTCTCGCCGCTCAGCTGCTCGACGCCGGGCTGGCGCACCCCGACCTCACGCCCTCGACCCAGGCAGCCGACGTGACCGTGGTGGTCCCGGTCAAGGACCGGCCGGTCGAGCTGGCCCGGCTGCTCGCCGCGCTGCGCGCGGACCCGGTCACCGCGGGCCTCCCGCTCGTCGTGGTCGACGACGGCTCGGCCGACCCGGTGCAGGCCGGGGACGCCGTCGTCGTCCGGCACGCGACCGCGCGCGGGCCCGCCGCCGCGCGCAACGCCGGGCTGCGGGCGGCGCGGACACCGCTGGTCGCCTTCCTGGACTCCGACTGCGTGCCGCGGCCGGGCTGGTTGGCGGTGCTGCTGCCGCACCTGGCCGATCCCCGGCTGGCGCTGGTAGCCCCGCGGATCGTCCCGCTGCCCGGGAGCGGCTGGCTGCACGGCTACGAGCAGGTCGAGGGCGTGCTGGACATGGGGCCGCGGCCGGCGCCGGTCCGGCCGCTGACCGGGGTGTCCTACGTGCCGAGCGCGGCGCTGCTGGCCCGGCGGGCGGCGCTCGGGGACGGCGGCTTCGACGAGGCGATGCGGGTCGCCGAGGACGTCGACCTGGTGTGGCGGCTCGCCTCGGCCGGCTGGCGGGTGCGCTACGAGCCGGCCGCCGAGGTCGCCCACCAGCACCCGGTCGGGACGGCGGAGTGGCTGCGCCGCCGCGCGTTCTACGGCACGGGCGCGGCCCTGCTGGCCGCCCGGCACGAGGGCCTGGTCTCCCCGCTCGTCGTCGCCCCCGACGTCGCCGCCGCGACGGTGCTGGCGCTCACCGGCCCGCGGGCCGGCCGGGTCGTGGCCGGCGGGCTGCTCGCCGCCCGGGCGGTGCGGCTGGCCCGCCGGCTGGCGCGGCCGGGGAGCGGCCGCCGGTCGCGCTCGCGGCGCTGCTCACCGCGCGGGCGACCGGCGTCTCGGCCCGCGCGACGGCGCGCGCCGTCACCCGCCACCACTGGCCGCTGGCGGTCGCCGCGGCCGCGGTGTCCCGGCCCGTGCGGCGCCGGCTGGTGGCCGTCGCCGTCGTCGAGGGGCTGCTCGCCTGGTGGCCGCACCGGCGGCGGATCGGACCGGTCCGTCACCTCGCCGCGCGCCGACTGGACGACCTCGCCTACGGCGCCGGGCTGTGGACCGGGGCGCTCCGCGCGCGGTCGGCCGCGGCGCTGCTGCCGACCCGGCCGCCGCGCCCGTGACACGCCGCGATCCCGCCGAACCGGAATGCCCGGCGGCCGCGCCGCCTTGCGCCCACCTGTGACCACGCTGCAGGAACGACCGGCCTCCGCGCCCACGGCGCCGGTGCCCGGCGCCGCCCGCACCGCGCTCCTGCTGGGCGCGTTCGTGGCCATCGGGCCGCTGACCATCGACATGTACCTGCCGGCCCTGCCGACGATCACCCGCGAGCTGGAGACGACGTCGGCCGCGGTGCAGCTGACCCTCACCGGCACGCTCGTCGGGCTCGCGCTCGGGCAGCTGGTGCTCGGCCCGCTGTCGGACGCCTACGGCCGGCGCCGCCCGCTGCTCGCGGGCACCGCGCTGCACGTGCTGGCGTCCCTGCTGGTGATCGTCGCCCCGAACCTGGCCGTGCTCGGCGCCCTGCGCGTGCTGCAGGGCGTGGGGACGGCGGCCGGTGCGGTGATCGCCCTCGCGATCGTGCGCGACCTCTTCGACGGCCGGGCGGCCGCGCGGATGCTCTCCCGGCTGTTCCTCGTGCTGGGCGCCGCACCGGTGCTCGCGCCCACCATCGGCGGCGAGATGCTCCGCTTCACCTCGTGGCGCGGGATCTTCGCGCTGCTGGCGGTCTACGGCGTCGTGCTGGTCGTCGTCGGCGCGCGGCTGCTGCCCGAGACCCTGCCCGCCGAGCGCCGCCGGTCCAGCGGGATCGGAGGCACGCTGAGGGGCTACCGCGAGCTGCTGCGCGACCGCCCCTACGTGGGGCTGGTGCTCGTCGCCGGGCTGACGATGGCCGGCCTGTTCAGCTACGTCTCGGGCTCTGCCTTCGTCTACCAGGGCGAGTTCGGCCTCGACGAGCAGCAGTTCGGCCTGCTCTTCGGCGCCGGGGCCGTCTGGCTGATCGCCGCCACCCAGCTCAACCCGGTCCTGCTCGGCCGCTGGTCGCCGGCGCAGATCCTGGTCGCCGGCACCGTGGCCGGAGCGCTGGCCGGCGCCTTGCTGCTGGTCCTCGCCCTGACGAGCACCGGCGGGCTGTGGGGCGTGGCGCTGAGCCTGTGGGCGGTGCTCTTCGCCTGCGGGCTGGCGCTGCCCAACGCGCCGGCGCTGGCGCTCTCCCGGCACGGCGAGGCAGCCGGCACGGCCGCGGCCCTGCTCGGCGCCGTCCAGTTCGGCGTGGGCGCCCTGGTCTCCCCCGTCGTCGGCCTGCTCGGCAACGACGCCGCCGCCATCGGCACGGTGGTGGTGACGGCCCTGGCGCTGGCGATCGCCCTGCTGCTGCTCGTCGTCCGCCCCTGGGAGCTGCCCGTCGACTCCGACGCCGAGCCGGTCGCGGTGCACTGAGTGACCGCTCCGACCCTCTCCACCGGGCGCGTGGCCGCCGCGATCGTGGCCCTCGCGCTCGGCGGCTTCGCCATCGGCACCACCGAGTTCGTCACCATGGGGCTGCTGCCCGACGTGGCCGAGGGCGTCGGCATCGACATCCCCACGGCCGGTCACGTCGTCTCGCTCTACGCGCTGGGCGTCGTCGTCGGAGCGCCGGTGATCGCCGCGCTCGGCACCCGGCTGCCGCGGCGCGGCCTGCTCATCGGCCTGATGGTGCTGTTCGTCGCGGGCAACGTGCTGACCGCCCTCGCCCCGGGCTACGGCGCGCTGCTGGGCGCCCGCTTCCTCGCCGGGCTGCCGCACGGCGCGTACTTCGGCGTTGCCTCGCTGGTCGCCGCCTCGCTCGTGGCCCCGCGCCTGCGCGGGCGGGCGGTGAGCTCGGTGATGCTGGGCCTGGCCGTCTCCAACGTCGTCGGCGTGCCGGCGGCCACCTGGCTCGGGCAGCAGCTCGGCTGGCGCAGCGCCTACTGGGCGGTCGTCGTCATCGGCGTCCTGACGATCGTCTCCGTCGCCGCGGTGGTCCCGGCGTCGCCGCGGAACCCCGGTGCCACGGTCCGCACGGAGCTGGGCGCGCTGCGCCGTCCGCAGGTGCTGCTCACCCTGCTCGTGGGCGTCGTCGGGTTCGGCGGCATGTTCGCCGTCTACAGCTACGTCGCGCCGCTGGTCACCGAGGTGACGGGCATGTCCCGCGGCTCCATCCCGCTGGTGCTGCTGGTGTACGGGACCGGCATGGTCGTCGGGACGGCGGTCGGCGGGCGGCTGGCCGACCTGGCGCTGTTCCGGTCGCTGGTCGGCGCGAACGTCGCCATCGGCGTGGTGCTGGTGCTCGTCCCGCTGGCCGCCCGGACGCCGGTCACCGTCGTCGCGGCGATGTTCCTGATCGGCGCCGTCGCCTCGGTGCTCGTGGTCTGCCTGCAGCTGCGGCTCATGGAGGTGGCGGGCGACGCCCAGATGCTGGGCGCGGCGCTGAACCACTCGTCGCTGAACGCCGCCAACGCCCTCGGCGCGTGGCTCGGCGGGCTGGTGATCGCGGCCGGCGCCGGCTACACGGCGCCGGGGCTGGTCGGTGCCGCGCTGGCGGCGGCCGGGCTGATGGCGCTCGCCGTGTCGGCCGTCCTGCGTCGCCGCGAGCTCGCCCGTGCCCTCCCGTCCCACGCGGCGCAGGCCGCTCACGGCGCGCCGGTGCCGGAGCAGGTCGGGCGGTAGCGTCGGCAGCCGCCGGTCCGTACCCGTCCGTCCCGCCCGGGGGCCGGCGGTTCGCAGCCCCCAGGAGGGTCCCGACGTGCAACTGGAGAACTCGTTCAGCGTGCCGCTGCCCGTCGAGGAGGCGTGGCGGGTGCTGCTCGACCTCGAGCGGACCGCGCCGTGCATGCCCGGCGCCACCCTGGACTCGGTCACCGGCGACGACGTCAGCGGCTCGCTCAAGGTCAAGCTGGGGCCGATCAACCTGACCTACCAGGGCAAGGCGTCGTTCACCGAGCGGGACGCGGCGGCCCACCGGGCGGTCATCGACGCGCGCGGCAAGGACCAGCGCGGCAACGGCACGGCGACGGCGACGATCACCGCGACCCTGGTGGCCGAGGGCCCGGGGACCCGCGTGGACGTGGTCACCGACCTGACCGTCACCGGGCGCCCGGCCCAGTTCGGCCGCGGCGTGATGACCGACGTCGGGGACAAGATGCTCGCGCAGTTCGCCGAGAAGCTGGCCGCCCGGCTGGAGGCCCCCGCCGCTGCTCCCGCTGCCGAGCCCGGCCCGGTGGCCGCGGTCGCCGCGACGGCGACCGGCGCGGTCGAGGAGATCGCCGCCTCCGTGGAGCAGCTGCCCGCGGAGAGCGCGCCCGCGAAGGCTGTGAAGAAGGCCGCGGCGGCCACGAAGAAGGCAGCCGCGAGCGCCACCGAGAAGGTCACCGAGCCCGCGACGAAGGCCGAGCCCGCCACGAAGGCGGAGCCCGCCACGAAGGCGGAGCCCGCCACGAAGGCGGAGCCCGCCAAGAAGGCGGCGGCGAAGAAGGCGGCCCCGGCGAAGAAGGCGGCCCCTGCGAAGAAGGCCGTTCCCTCCACGAAGTCGGCCCCGGCGGCCCTGGCGGCGAAGAAGGCCCCGGCCCCCCGGCCGAGCAGCCCGCCGTCCGGCCCCTCCGCGCCGCCGGCCCGGCCCGCCACCGGAGCCCCCGTCCGCAGCGTGCCGTCGGCCGGGCCGCGGCCCGTTCCCCCGGCCGCGACGGCCCCGGTCGCCCCGGTCGCGAAGCCGGAGCCCATCGACCTGCTGGAGATCTCCGGCTCCGGCCCGGTCGCCCGCTACGCGCGGGTGGCGGGCGCCGCAGCCGCGCTCGTCGCCGTCGTCCTGCTGGTCCGCCGCCGGCGCCGCCGCTCATGATCAGCGCGCGCTGAGGGCTGCCCCGAGGTGCGTCGGAGCGACCCTCAAAGCGTGGTGATCACGCACGATCCCGGTCAGGCCGGGAGCACCTCGGTCAGCCACGACATCGCCGCGGCCGCGACCAGGCCCGGGTTCTTCTTCAGCGAGTGGTCGCCGGGCACCGCGTAGACCGAGGCCAGCCCGGAGCCGGCCAGCGCGGCGGCGATGTGCTCGGGCCGGCCCATCGCGTCGGTCTCGCCCTGGACGACGACGATCGGCACCGCGACTCCGGTCAGCTCCGGGGCGCGGCTCTTCTCCGGCCTGCCCGGCGGGTGCAGCGGGAAGGCCAGCGCGAGCACGCCGGCCGCGCCCTCGGCCGCCGCCGTCCGGCAGGCCACCCGCGCTCCGGCGCTGCGGCCGCCGAGCACCAGCCGCCCGGGCAGCCGGTCGGTCAGCCGCAGCCGGTCCAGCACCGCACCCCACGCCTCGTCGAGCCGTGGCGGGGCGGGGGCGATCCGCTTGCCGGCCACCCGCCAGGGCTGGTCCACCCGGTGCACCAGCCAGCCCGCGTCGGCCGCCTCCGCGGCGAGCGCCGCGAGATCGGGCGCCTCCGAGCTGCCGCCGGCCCCGTGGCCCAGCACCAGCGTGCCCGCGCCGCCGTCGCCGGAGCTCACCACCCGCGCGGGCCCGTGCGGGGTGTCGACCAGCTCGCTCATGCCGGCAGCGCCAGCAGCGCCTCGACCGCGCCGGCGAGGTCGGCGGCCTGCACGTGCGGCGGCTCGTAGACCGGCGGGTACACCCGCTCGCTGCGCGGGAACCACGCCCCGGTCAGCCCGGCCCGCTGCGCGCCCAGCACGTCCCCCAGCCGTGCGCGGCGACCAGCGCCAGCCGGTCGGGGGCGACCCGGCACCGGCCGGCGGCCCACAGGTAGACCTCGCGGGCGGGCTTCCAGGCGCGGATCGACTCGCTGCTCAACGACGCCTCGACCAGCGGCGTGACCCCGCCGCGGGCGAGCCCCGCCTCGGCCACGCCGGGGGAGCCGTGGGTCAGCGTCACCACGCGCACGCCCGCCTCGGTCAGCCGCCGCAGCGCCGGCTCCACGTCGGGGTGCGGCGAGAGCTCCCCGAAGGCCTCCAGCACCCCGGCGCGGGCGTCCGGCCCCAGCGCGGCCTCCTGCTCCAGCGCCGACGCGAACGCCTCCCGGAAGGAGCACCAGTCGCCGACCACGGTCGCGGCCGCGCCGGTCAGCAGCGTGCGCGCGAACACCGCGCCCAGCAGCGACGCGGGCTGCCCGGCCTCCACCAGGGCGGCCCGCACGGGCGCGAGGTCGAGCAGCGTCTCGTTGACGTCGAAGGCGACGACGGCGGGGCGCCGGCGGCTCATGCCGAGTCGCGCTCGTCGGCCGGCAGGTGCGAGCCCGCGGACGGCGGACGGCGCAGCCCGCCGCTGGCCTTCTTGTAGACGAACCACACCACCGCGACCACGACGGCCACGACCACCGCGTAGTCCAGGAAGTGCAGGTTGTCCCGCACGAAGTCGCCGGCCGCGACGCCCAGCCCGATGAGCACGCTGTTCCAGATCAGGCTGCCGGCGGCGGTGAAGAGCAGGAACTGGCCGATCGGCATGCGGACGACACCGGCCGGCACCGAGATGAAGCTGCGCACGATCGGCACCATGCGGCCGAAGAAGACCGCCGAGCGGCCGTGCCGCTCGAACCAGGCGAAGGTCTTGTCGACGTCCTCGGTCTCGACCAGCGGCAGCCGGTCGAGGAAGGCGTGCGAGCGGCGCGGGCCCAGGGCGCGGCCGACGTAGTAGAAGAAGATCGCGCCCAGGATCGAGCCGAGGGTGGCGAAGAGCACGACCGGGACGATGTTCATCTCGCCGTCGTTGATCAGCACGCCGGCCAGCCCGAGCACGGCCTCGCTCGGGATGGGCGGGATGACCGTCTCGGCCAGGATGGCCAGCCCCACCCCCACCGGGCCCAGCGAGTTCACCAGGTCCAGCAGGAACCCGGTGATCCCACCCTCGTCGGAGGCGGCGGCGGTGAGGAAGTCCATGACGCCCACGGTATCGGCGGCCCCGGGGCGCTGCCGCGACGCCGAGGGCCCGCGCGGCTAGCGTCGCCAGCTATGCGTCAGCGCTTCACCGCCCGGGCGGTCGTGGTCGGGGACCGCGCCGGCACCGTCGTCCCCGATGCCGTCGTCGACGTCCGGGACGGCTGGATCGAGTGGGTCGGGCCGGCCGCCGAGGCCCCCGCCCGGGGCGACGCCGAACCGGTCGAGCTCCCCGGCCTGCTCATGCCGGGCATGGTCAACACCCACTCGCACGCGCCGATGGTGCTGTTCCGCGGCCAGGGCGAGGGTGCTGCCGCTGGACCGGTGGCTGCAGGAGGTGATGTGGCCGCGCGAGGCGCGGCTCACCCCCGAGGACGTCGAGGTCGCGATGACCGCGGCGTCGGCGGAGATGCTGACCAACGGGATCACGACCAGCGTCGAGATGTACTTCGAGGCGGAGCGGATCGCCGCGGCCGTCGGCGCCACGGGCGCCCGCGCGCTGGTCCTCGCGACGCTGATCCCGATGCCGGGCCTGCCGCCGGTCGAGGAGCAGCTGGCCGACGCCGTGCGGCTGAACGAGTGCGCCCCGGACGACGGCAGCGTCGAGTACGGGATCGGGCCGCACGCCGCCTACACCGTGCCGCTGCCGGTGCTGCGCGAGGCGGCCCGGCTCACCCGCGAGCACGGCATGCTCCTGCACCTGCACGTCGCCGAGACCGCCACCGAGGGCGACGACCTGCTGGCCGCGCACGGGCTGTCGGTGCCCTCCCTGCTGGCCGCGCACGACGTCCTCGGCGGCCGGGTGCTGGCCGCGCACTGCGTGCACATGGACGACGGCGACCTCGACCTGTGGCAGGAGTACGACGTCGCCGTCGCGCACTGCCCGGCGAGCAACGCCAAGCTGGCCAGCGGCGTGATCCGGCTGCGCGACATGCTCGACCGCGGTCTGCGGGTGGGCCTGGGCACCGACGGGCCGGCGTCCAACGACTCCCTCGACCTGCTCGCCGACGCCCGCCTGGCCGCGGCGATGGCCCGGCTGCGCGAGCGGTCGGCGACCGCGCTGACCGCCGCCGAGGCGCTCTGGCTGGTGACCGGCGCGGCCGCCGACGCGATCGGCCGCGCCGACCTCGGCGTGCTCGAGGCCGGCCGGCGCGCCGACCTGGTGCACGTGGACACCCGCGACCTGGTCTTCGAGCCGGTCGGCGACCCGGAGGACCTGCTGGCGCACCTGGTGTGGTCAGCCGACGGCCGGCACGTGCGCGACGTGTGGGTCGGGGGCAGCCGGGTCGTGGCCGACGGCCGCGCCACCCGCGTGGACGCCGACGCGCTGCGCGCCGACGTCGTCACCCGGGCCGCCCGTCTCGCCGCCGGCTGACGACCGGATTGTTCAACCGGACGGTTGACCACGGCGCCTCGACGGGTCTACCGTCGTCCTCAACCGAAAGGTTGAGCAAGGAGGAGGACCTGGTGGCGGATCCGCTCTCCCGGGTGTTCTCGGCCCTGGCCGACCCCACCCGGCGGGACATCGTGGCGCGGCTCGCGGTCGCCGACGCCACGGTCAACGAGCTCGCCGCGCCCTACGACGTGACCGTCCAGGCCGTCTCCAAGCACCTCAAGGTGCTGGAGGACGCCGGTCTGGTGAGCCGGAGCCGGGAGGCCCAGCGCCGCCCGGTGCACCTCGAGGCCGAGGTGTTCGACCTGATGACGAAGTGGATCGAGCGCTACCGGCGCCAGGCCGAGGAGCGCTACCGCCGTCTGGACGACGTCCTGCGCGACATGCCGGATGCCGTCCTCCCCCAGGAAGGAACCGCGTCATGACCAGCACCACGCAGCACGAGACCCAGATCGTCGTCGACCCCGACGTCCCGCTCGTCCGGATCATCCGCGAGTTCGACGCGCCGCCCGCGAAGGTGTTCCGAGCGCACGTCGACCCGGAGCTGTTCGCCCGGTGGACCGGCCCGAAGGGCATGGAGATGCGGATCGACCACCACGACTGCCGCACGGGCGGCTCCTACCGCTACGTGATGTCGCAGGACGGCGAGGAGTACGCGTTCAACGGCGCCTTCCACGAGGTGCGCGAGGACGAGCTGATCGTCCAGACGTTCGCCTTCGAGGGCATGCCGGACGACGTCGCCCTGGAGCGGCTGGTGCTCGAGGACCTCGGGAACGGGCGCTGCCGGCTCACCTCGACCTCGCTGGTCGACTCCTTCGAGGGGCGCGACGCGTTCGTGGCCAGCGGCATGGAGGTCGGCGTGAACGAGGGGTACGAGAAGCTGGACGACCTCCTGGCCGCCGGCTGACCGCGGATCTAAGGCCCGCAGGCTGATCGTGTCGCCGCGCTGCACGGTGCGGACCGCGCCGGGCAGCTCGCGGCGGGCGACCTCGGCGACGAAGTCCCCGAGCGGGCTCCGGAACCTGTCGTAGTCGTCGTAGTGGACCGGGACGGTGACCGGGGGCCTCAGCAGCTCGACGAGGTCGGCACCCTGCCGGGCGTCCATGGTGACGGTCAGCCCGAGCGCCCTGGTGCCGCCCAGGTGCGGGATGAGGACGTCGAGCGGCCCGCACCGCTCCAGCACCTCGCCGAGGAACGGCCGGTAGAGGGTGTCGCCGCTGATGTAGCCGCGCCAGGAGACCGCGCCGTCGGCCCCGGCCAGCTCGAGCACGCTGCCCATGACCTGCGGCAGCACCCGCGCGAGCGGGCCGGGGCCGTGGACGCCGGGCACCGAGGTGACCCGCAGCGTCTCCTCGCCGCGGGTGAACGCGTGGGTCTGCCACGCCCGCAGGTCCGCCGTGCCGGTGAACCCGCGGTCGGCGAGGCACGTCGCGGCCTCGGGCGTGGTCACCACCGGGGTCTCCTTGGGCAGCGAGCGCGTGGCGATGCGGTCCCAGTGGTCGCCGTGCATGTGCGAGAGCAGGATCCCGTCGAGCTCCGGCAGCTGGGTGGGCTGCAGCGCGGGCTCCGTCAGCCGCTTAGCCCGCAGTCCGTAGCCGAGCCGCGCCCGCTGGCCGCGGTGCAGGAAGTTCGGATCGGTGAGCAGCGTGAACCCGCCGATCCGCAGCAGCATCGTCGCGGTGCCGCCGAAGGTCATGGTGACGTCGGCGGGCGGTGCTGCGGGCTCGGCCATGGACGACGCCCTACCCCGGCACCCGCGCTGGTAGACAGGGGCGGTGCCGCGCTCCGTCGACGAGACCTTCCTCGCCCTCCCGCTGTCCGCGCTCACCGACGCCGCGCTCACCCGCGCGGTGGACCTGGGCTGCGAGCACGCCGACATCCGGGTCGAGCGGATCCGCACGCAGACGATCAGCCTGCGCGACGCCCGCCCGGAGGCGGTGACCGACGGCGAGGACCTCGGCCTGGCCGTGCGGGTCGTGCACGAGGGCACCTGGGGGTTCGCGGCCGGCGTCGTCCTCACCGCGGCCGAGGCGGTGCGGCTGGCCGAGCAGGCCGTCGCCGTCGCCCGGGTCTCCGCGGCGATCAACACCGACCGCGTCGAGCTGGCTCCCGAGCCCGTGCACCCCGACGCCACGTACGTCTCGGACTACGAGATCGACCCGTTCGACGTCCCGGACGCCGAGAAGACCGGGCTGCTGGCCGAGTTCTCCGAGCGGCTGCTGGCCGCCGACGGCGTCGAGCACGTGCAGGCGAGCTGCATGCACGTCAAGGAGCAGAAGTACTACGCCGACACCGCCGGCACCCGCACCCGCCAGCAGCGCGTGCGCATCCACCCCGACCTCACCGCGCTCACGGTCGACCGGGCCACGGGTTCGTTCGAGAGCATGCGCACCCTCGCCCCGCCGGTCGGCCGCGGCTGGGAGTACCTCACCGGCAGCAGTTGGGACTGGGCCGGCGAGCTCGCCGAGATCCCCGAGCTGCTGCGCGAGAAGACCAAGGCGCCCTCGGTGGAAGCCGGCCGCTACGACCTGGTCATCGACCCGTCCAACCTGTGGCTGACCATCCACGAGTCGATCGGGCACGCCACCGAGCTGGACCGGGCGCTGGGCTACGAGGCGGCCTACGCCGGCACCTCGTTCGCGACCGTGGACAAGCTCGGGACGCTGCAGTACGGCTCGCCGCTGCTGCAGATCACCGGCGACCGCACCACCCCGCACGGCCTGTCCACGGTCGGCTGGGACGACGAGGGCGTCGCCGGCCAGGAGTGGGACATCGTCCGGGACGGCGTGCTCGTCGGCTACCAGGTCGACCGCAACATGGCCCGGCTGCGCGGGCTGGACCGCTCGAACGGCTGCGCCTTCGCCGACTCGCCCGGCCACGTGCCGGTGCAGCGGATGGCCAACGTCTCGCTGCGCCCCGCGCCCGACGGCCCCTCCACCGAGGAGATCATCGGCGGGGTGGAGCGCGGGATCTACGTCGTCGGCGACAAGAGCTGGTCGATCGACATGCAGCGCTACAACTTCCAGTTCACCGGTCAGCGCTTCTACCGGATCGAGGACGGCCGGCTGGCCGGCCAGCTGCGCGACGTCGCCTACCAGGCGACGACGACGGACTTCTGGGGCTCGATGTCGGTCGTCGGCGGGCCGCAGACCTACGTCCTCGGCGGCGCCTTCAACTGCGGCAAGGCCCAACCCGGGCAGGCGGCGCCGGTGAGCCACGGCTGCCCGACCGCCCGCTTCGACCAGGTGTCGGTGCTCAACACGGTCCAGGAGGCAGGACGATGAGCGCCCTCAGCGCGCAGGAGCTGGTCGAGCGGTGCCTCGCGGCGTCGACCGCCGACGGCCAGATCACCTTCGTCACCGAGCACTCCGAGGCCAACCTGCGGTGGGCCGCCAACAGCCTGACCACCAACGGGGCGATGCGCTCGCGGTCGGTCGTCGTCGTCTCGTTCGTCGACGGCGGCGCCGGGATGGCGGCCGGCTCGGTCGCCCGCACCGGGACGCCGGACGTCGCCGCGCTGGTCGCGGCCAGCGAGCGCGCGGCCCGCGACGCCGGCCCGGCCGAGGACGCCGTCCCGCTGGTCGCCGAGGCGCCGCCGGGTGCCGGCGACTGGGCGGGCGACCCCGCGGAGACCTCGATCGAGGTGTTCGCCGACTTCGCGCCGGCGCTGGGCCAGGCGTTCGGCGAGGCGCGCGACCGCGGCGAACTGCTCTTCGGCTTCGCCGAGCACTCGATGAGCACCACGTACCTGGGCAGCTCCACCGGGCTGCGGCTGCGCACCGACCAGCCCACCGGCCGGGTGGAGCTCAACGGCAAGAGCCCCGACTTCGCCCGGTCGGTGTGGTCCGGCGCGAGCACCCGCGACTTCCGCGACGTCTCGGTGGCGGCGCTGGCCGCCGACGTCGAGAAGAAGATGGGCTGGTCGCAGCGGCGCGTCGACCTGCCGGCCGGCCGCTACGAGACGTTGCTGCCGCCCTCGGCGGTCGCCGACCTGATGATCTACCTCTACTGGACGATGGAGGCCCGGGACGCCGACGAGGGGCGCAACGTCTTCGCCCGCACCGGCGGCGGCAACCGGATCGGCGACCGCCTGTCCGAGCTGCCGCTCACCCTGCGCAGCGACCCCGACTACCCCGGGCTGGAGGCCGCGCCCTTCCAGGTGGTCTCCGCGTCCTCGGGGGCGGCGTCGGTGTTCGACAACGGCCTGGCCTCGCCGGCGATCGACTGGATCACCGACGGCGTCCTCACCAACCTGGTCCGGCCGCGGGCCTGGGCGCTGAAGCAGACCGCACCCGCCACGGTCGCCGTCGACAACCTCGTGCTCGAGGACCGCTCGGCCACGGCCACCGCGGAGGAGATGGTGGCGGCCACCGAGCGCGGCCTGCTGCTGACCACGCTCTGGTACATCCGCGAGGTCGACCCGCAGACGCTGCTGCTCACCGGGCTCACCCGCGACGGCGTCTTCCTCGTCGAGAACGGCGAAGTCACCGGCGCGGTGAACAACTTCCGGTTCAACGAGTCGCCGGTCGACCTGCTCGGCCGGGCGGTCCAGGCCGGCCGGACCGAACGGACGCTCCCGCGGGAGTGGAACGACTGGTTCACCCGCACGGCCATGCCGGTGCTCCGGGTGCCGGACTTCAACATGAGCTCGGTCTCGCCCGCGAGCTGAGCGGGACCCCATCCGTCACACCTGTCACCGGGAGCCTTCGGGCCGGTGCAGATCCGCCAACCGGCCGGGCGAGACGTGGGGAGAAATGTCGGGGACGGCCCGTAGGGGTGGGATTACCGTGGGTGTCGAAAGCCGAGCCAACGAAGTGCTTTACCGCAGGGGTCACCCTGCCGAAACCTCTCGTAGCTCGTTTTCTTGTCAGGCACACGGGCCCGGCTCTGCGGAACGGGCTGTCGAGGGGAGGACTCCCATGAGCAGGAGTCACAAGCCGTCCGTCTTCCAGGTCGGCAAGGTCCGCGACGACGGGCACACCGTCGTCATCTCCGGCTGGGGTCTGGGCCTGTGCGCCTCCGCCTGCGCGTGCCACCGGCACCCGTCGGCCGGCAACCTCGCCATCGACGAGGACCAGGCCGGTGGCCGGCTGGGCCTGGTCAGCTTCGCCGAGGGCGGCTGCGACTGCTGCGAGGCGTGGACCGCCGACGAGCTGTCCGCGATCCTCCGCGACTTCCGGACCGTCGCCGGCCTCCAGCAGGTGCAGGAGCCGCTCGCCGGCTGAGCACCACCCCGTCCGACGCGGACCCCGGGGCAGAAATGGCCATTTCTGCCCCGGGGTCCGTTCGCTTCTCCGGGTCCGTTCGCTTCTCCGGGTCCGGACGGTCCGCGGGTGGCGCGGGAGGGGTCGCGGGGACGGATGAGGAGCGTGGGGCGGACGAGGCGAGCGCACCCCTTCCCGTCCAGCGCGCCGTCGGCTACGAGCGGAGACCGTCTCCCTACGGTGCGTACTGACGCGCAACGGAGAGTGCCCTTCCCCGGCACCGGCGCATCAGCTGATCGGAGGCCGACGGTGCAGTCCGCCCGCACGACCCCCCGACGCCGTCCCCGGGTCGCCCTGGCCCTCGGGGCCGCGCTCCTCGCCGCCGCCACCGGCGTGCTCGCGCCCACCCCTGCGGGTGCGGCGCCGAGCACCGCCGCCGAGGCCGGCGAGCTGATGCGCACGACCGCCCAGGAGCTCACCGCCCTCGACGAGCAGCTGCACGAGGCCGAGCTCGCCGTGGCCGCCCAGCAGCAGGCCGCCACGGCCGCCGCCGAGCAGGCCGCCGTCGCGCACGAGGCCCTCGCCGTCTTCGAGCCGCAGCTGCGCGCCATCGCCCAGAGCGGCTACACCGGCAAGACGCAGTCGCGCATGGCCGCCTTCCTCACCGGCAGCTCCGTCGACGTCGTGGTCCAGCAGATGACCACGCTCGACCTGATCGCCGCGCGCACCAACGCCGTCATCGCCCAGGCCGCCGCCGCGCAGAACGCCGCCCGGGCCGCGCAGGCCGCCGCCGACGAGGCCGCCGCCACCGCGGAGGCCGGCGCCGAGCAGCTGCGGGCCCAGAAGGCCGAGGTCGAGCGGCGCGCGGCCGCCTACCGCGCGGACTTCGACCGGCTCTCGGCTGCCGAGCAGGCTCGGGTCACCACCGCCGTCGCCGGCCGCGCGATCGAGGCCCCCGCGGCCGACGAGCTCCCCGTCGTCCCGGGCTCGGCCGCCGCCGTGGCCATCCAGACGGCGCTGGCGCAGGTCGGCGACCGCTACGCCAGCGGCGGCACCGGGCCCGACGCCTTCGACTGCTCGGGCCTCACCTCGTACGCCTACGCCGCCGCCGGCATCACGCTGCCGCACTCGAGCCGGGCGCAGTCCACCCTCGGCCGGCAGGTCTCCCGCCAGGAGCTCCAGCCCGGCGACCTCGTCTTCTACTACACGCCGATCAGCCACGTGGCGCTCTACATCGGCAACGGCATGGTGGTGCACGCCCGCACCTACGGCTCGCCGGTCGCGGTGACCAGCGTCGACCAGCGCGGCTACCGGTTCGGCGTGCGGCTCGGCGGCTGACGCACAATCGTGCGGTGACCGCCTCGACCAGCGCCCGCGGGTGACCGCCACCGCGACCGACCCCCGCGCGACGGCGACCCTCCGTCCCGACGCCGTCGGCTTCCTCGACACCCTCGTCATCGGCCTCGCGGCCACCTCGCCGGCCTACTCGCTGGCCGCCGTCCTCGGGCCGATCGTGGCCCTGGTCGGGGTGCACGCACCCGGCGTCCTGCTGATCTCGTTCCTGCCGATGCTGCTCATCGCCGGGGCGTTCGCCGCGCTCAACCGGGTCGACCCCGACTGCGGGACGACGTTCTCCTGGGTCACCCGGGCGCTGGGCCCGTGGACCGGGTGGATCGGCGGCTGGGCGATCGCGATGACCGGCGTCCTCGTGCTGGGCTCGCTGGCCGAGGTGGGCGTGCGGTTCACGCTGCTGGCCGTCGGGCTGGACGGCTGGGCGGAGTCGACGCCCGTGGTCATGGCGCTGTCCGCGCTGCTCGTCGTCGTCATGGCGGCGATCTGCGTCCGCGGCACGGAGCTCTCCGCCCGGCTGCAGAACGGGCTGATCGTGGCGCAGACGGTGGCGCTGGCCGTCTTCGCCGTCGTGGCGCTGGCACGCGGCCTGTCCGGGGACAGCCCGTTCGGCGGGCTCACCCCGCAGTGGTCGTGGCTGGACCCCTTCGGCTCCGGCGGGGCGGCGCTCACGGGCGGCCTGCTGCTCGGCGTCTTCGCCTACTGGGGCTGGGAGTCGGCGGTCAACCTCACCGAGGAGACCCGCGACCCGCTGCGCGCGCCCGGCCGGGCCGGCATCTGGTCGACCGTCGTCCTGCTGGTCACCTACCTCGGGGTGGCGACGGCGATCCTCGCCTTCGCCGGCACCGGCTGGCTGGCCGGCAAGGCCGACGAGGAGGAGGCGGTCTTCGCGCTGCTCTCCGGCCGGGTGCTGGGCGGCTGGGACTGGGTGGTGCTGCTGGCGGTGGCGACGTCGGCGATCGCCTCGACCCAGACGACGATCATCCCCGCGTCGCGCACCGGCCTGTCCATGGCGCGCCGGGCCGCGCTGCCGCGCCGCTTCGCCTCGATCTCGCCCGCGCACCGCACGCCCGACGTCTCCACCTGGTGGGTCGCCGGCGTCGGGGTGGTCTGGTACCTCGGGGTCGGCCTGATCAGCGAGAACGCGCTGTTCGACTCGATCACCGGGCTCTCGCTGCTCATCGCGCTCTACTACGCGCTCACCGGCCTGGCCTGCGCCGTCTACTTCCGCCGGCAGCTGCTGGCGAGCGTGCGGAACTTCCTGCTGCTGGGCGTCGGCCCGCTCACCGGCGCGGCGATGCTCGGCTGGCTGCTGGTGCTCTCGGTCCGCGACCTCGCCGACGCGGAGAACAGCTACACCGGGCAGGCGTGGCTGGGCGTCGGCCCGCCGCTGGTCATCGGCGTCGGCGTGATGGCGACCGGGGTGGCGCTGATGCTGTGGTGGCGCCGGCGGGACACGATCTTCTGGCGCGAGCGACGCAGCACCTTCCCGGGCTGAGCGGGCTCAGCCCGGCGGGCCCCCGGCCAGCAGCTGCACGGCGGCCGCGATCCGCTTCGCGCGGGTCGCGTCCGTCGCCGCGGTGTGCACCCGGTGCAGGACCGAGTACCGGTCCTGCCCGCTCAGCGCGTCGAACGCCGCCCGCGCGGCGGGCTCGGCGTCGAGAGCGGCGGCCAGGTCGTCGGGCACGGTGATGGTGGCCGGCCCGGAGTAGGCCCGCGCCCACCGGCCGTCGGCCTTCGCCGCCTCGACGACGGCCAGCCCCGCCGGCCGCATCCGCCCCTCGGCGGTCAGCCGCTCGACGGTCGCGACGTTCTTCGCCGACCAGATGCTCCGGGCCCGCCGCGGGGTGACCCGCTGCAGGTAGAACCGGTCGTCCAGCCGGTTGGCGCGACCGTCGATCCAGCCGAAGCAGAGCAGCACCTCGACCATCTGCTCCCAGTCCACCGACGGGATGCCGCTGCCCTTCTTCGCGATCTTCACGTACATGCCGGGCGCGGAGGCGGCGTGCTCCTCCAGCCAGGCCTCGAGCTCGGCCTTGTCGGCGAACGCGTGCACCGGGAGGTCCGTCGGCGACGTCACGCGGTCATCCTGCCCGCCGGGTCCGACGGTTTCGGGAGCCCCGCGCGCGGCTACCGGCGATCGGGTGCCCGCACGGTGCGGCGCGGAGACGGGGGTGGCGGGTGGCGAGCCGGGAACCGGGGCCGTCGGTGCTGTGGCTCGTGCGGCACGGCGAGAGCATGGGCAACGTCGCCGACGCGCACGCCCAGCGCGCGGGGGCCGGCCGGCTGGACCTCGACGTCCGCGACCCCGACGTCCCCCTCTCCGACACCGGCCGCGGCCAGGCCGAGGCGCTCGGCGGCTGGCTGGCGGCGCTGCTGGAGGACCAGCGGCCGACGGCGGTGCTCAGCTCCCCCTTCGAGCGGGCCCTGACCACCGCGCGGCTGGCGACGGCGGAGCTCGGCCTGCGGGTGCGCACCGACGAGCGGCTGCGCGAGCGCGACTTCGGCGCCTTCGACGGCATGACCGGTGCCGGCATCCGCGACCGGTTCCCCGACGAGGCGGCCCGGCGCGACCTGCTCGGCAAGTTCTACTACCGGCCGCCGGGCGGCGAGAGCTGGGCCGACGTGGCGCTGCGGATCCGCAGCCTGCTGGCCACCGAGGGGCTGCGGCACGACTGCGAGCGGCTGGTGATCGTCGCCCACCAGGCGGTGATCATGGTGTTCCGGTACGTCCTCGAGGAGCTCACCGAGGGGGAGCTGCTCGAGGTGGACCGCGAGGAGCAGGTCGCCAACGCCTCCCTCACCCGCTACGAGCGCACCGACGACGGCGGCTTCGCGCTGGTCGCCTTCAACGAGGTCGACCACCTGGTCGCCGAGGACGAGGACGTCACGGAGGAGCCCGATGCCGCCCCGCAGCCCTGACCCGACCACCGTCACGCCCGAGGTGCTGCGCGGGTGGCCGCTGCCCGAGCCGACCGGCGGCAAGAACGCCCGCGGCTCGATCCTGGTCATCGGCGGCAGCACCGAGACCCTCGGCGCGGTCCTGCTGGCCGCCGAGGCGTCGATGCGCGCCGGCGCCGGCAAGCTGCAGGTGGCCACCGTCGCCTCCATGGCGCCGCACGTGGCCACCGCGCTGCCCGAGGCGCTGGTCCGCGCGCTCCCGGAGACCGACGGCGGGGCGATCGGCCCGGAGGCGGCCGACGTCGTCCGCGACCTGGCCGAGGGCGCCGACGCCGTCCTCATCGGGCCGGGCATGGCCGACACGGAGGCGACCCAGGCCTTCGGCGAGCGGCTGCTGCCGCACCTGCGCGGCCCGCTGGCGCTCGACGCGCTCGGCCTGGCGGTGGTGACCGCCGACGACGGCTGCGTGCACCACCTCGAGGGCCGGGTCGTGCTCACCCCCAACCCGACCGAGGCGGCCTACTCGCTGCACGTCGAGGAGGAGGAGATCGACGGCGACCCGGCCGGGTCCGCGGCCGCGCTCGCCGCCCGGACGAAGGCCGTCGTGGGGCTGGGCGGGGCGACCTCCTGGATCGCCGCCCCCGACGGGCGGCTGTGGCGGGACGACAGCGGCAACGACGGGCTGGGGGTCTCCGGCTCCGGCGACGTGCGGGCCGGCATCACCGGGGGCCTGCTCGCCCGCGGCGCCACCCCCGAGCAGGCGGCGGTGTGGGCCGCCTGGCTGCACGGTCGCTGCGGGGAGCGGCTGGCGTCGTCCGTGGGCCGGCTGGGCTTCCTCGCCCGCGAGCTGCCGGGGGAGGTGCCGCGGGCCCTGGCGGAGGTCGCGCCCGGAGCCGCGGACGCCCGCGCGTAGGTTGGTCCCGTCGTCGGATCAGCGGTCGGAGGCCCCAGTGCACGTGGACGTCCCTGCGAAGGTGCAGGAGATCTACGCCGAGGTGCTCCGGCGCAACCCCGGCGAGGCGGAGTTCCACCAGGCCGTCCACGAGGTGCTCGAGTCGCTGGCCGTCGTCCTGGGGCGGCACAGCGAGTACGCCGAGATGAAGACGATCGAGCGGATCTGCGAGCCCGAGCGGCAGATCATCTTCCGCGTGCCGTGGCAGGACGACCGCGGCGAGGTGCAGATCAACCGGGGCTTCCGCGTCGAGTTCAACTCCGCGCTCGGCCCGTACAAGGGCGGCCTGCGCTTCCACCCCTCGGTGAACCTGGGCATCGTCAAGTTCCTGGGCTTCGAGCAGGTGTTCAAGAACGCGCTCACCGGCATGCCGATCGGCGGCGGCAAGGGCGGCTCCGACTTCGACCCCAAGGGCCGGTCGGACGCCGAGGTGATGCGGTTCTGCCAGTCGTTCATGACCGAGCTCTACCGGCACCTGGGCGAGTACACCGACGTGCCGGCGGGCGACATCGGCGTCGGCGCCCGCGAGATCGGCTACCTGTTCGGGCAGTACAAGCGGATCACCAACCGCTACGAGTCCGGCGTGATCACCGGCAAGGGCCTGGGCTGGGGCGGTGCGCTGGTGCGCACCGAGGCCACCGGCTACGGCGCGGCGTTCTTCGCCGACGCGATGATGCGCGCCCGCGGGGAGTCCTTCGACGGCCGCCGCGTGGTGATCAGCGGCTCGGGCAACGTCGCCGTCTACGGCATCGAGAAGGTCCACCAGCTCGGCGGCACGGTCATCGCCTGCTCGGACTCCGGCGGGTACGTCGTCGACGAGAAGGGCATCGACCTCGAGGTGCTCAAGCAGGTCAAGGAGGTCGAGCGGGCCCGCATCAGCGAGTACGCCGACCGGGTCGACAGCGCGCACTACGTCGCCCAGGGCAGCATCTGGGACGTCCCCTGCGAGGTGGCGATGCCCAGCGCCACGCAGAACGAGCTCGACGGGAAGGCCGCCCGCACGCTGGCGCGCAACGGCTGCCAGTACGTCGTGGAGGGCGCCAACATGCCCACCACCCCGGATGCGGTCTCGCTGTTCCGCGCCGCGGGCATCGGCTTCGCCCCGGGCAAGGCGGCCAACGCCGGCGGGGTGGCCACCTCCGCGCTGGAGATGCAGCAGAACGCCTCGCGGGACCGCTGGACCTTCGAGCACAGCGAGCAGCGGCTCGAGGAGATCATGCGCGGCATCCACGCGCGCTGCCACGAGACCGCCGAGGAGTACGGCGCGCCCGGCGACCTGGTGCTCGGCGCCAACGTGGCCGGCTTCCTCCAGGTGGCCGAGGCGGTGCACGCGCACGGCCTGATCTAGGTTCGCCGGGTGGAGAACTTCATCGGCGCCCTGGACTTCGGCTCGCCCGCCATCGACGACGAGGCGTTCGTCGCCCCGACGGCGGTGGTGGTGGGCGCGGTGACGATGGGCCCGCGGTCGAGCATCTGGTACGGCGCGGTCGCCCGGGCCGACGCCGAGGTCATCGAGATCGGCGCCGACTCGAACATCCAGGACGGCTGCACCCTGCACTCCGACCCCGGGTTCCCCCTCGTCGTGGGCGACCGGGTGTCGGTGGGCCACCGGGTGGTGCTGCACGGCGCCCGCATCGACGACGACGTCCTCGTGGGCATGGGCAGCGTGATCATGAACGGCGCGCACATCGGTTCGGGCTCGATCGTCGCCGCCGGCGCCGTCGTCACCCAGGGCAAGGTCTTCCCGCCGCGCTCGCTCATCGCCGGCGTCCCCGCGAAGGTCATGCGCGAGGCGACCGACGACGACCAGCTGCACATCGCCTACAACGCGAAGGCCTACAGCGAGCGGCTCGACGGCGCCCGCCGGGTGCGGCGCCTCGAGCGCTGACCCGACGCCGAGACCTGCGAACTCGTGGTCATCGGCCGCCGATCGCCACGAGTTCGCATGACTCGGCGCAGCTGCCGGCGTCGGCCGCTGGGCTGATCAGCCGGCCAGCAGCTCGCCCAGGAGGGCGCCGACGGCCTCGACCTCCACGAGGAAGCCGTCGTGCCCGTAGGGGGACGGGATCAGCCGCAGCGGGACGCCGAGGGCATCGGCCACCCGCTGCTGCAGGGCCGGCGGGTACAGCCGGTCGGTGTCGATCCCGGCGACGACGGTGCGCGCGGTGACCCGGGACAGCGCCGCCTCGACGCCGCCGCGGCCGCGGCCGACGTCCCAGGAGTTCATCGCCTCGGTGAGCACCACGTAGCTGCCGGCGTCGAACCGGCCGACCAGCTTGTCGGCGTGGTGGTCGAGGTAGGAGCCGACGGCGTAGCGGCCGTCCTCCTGCACCCGCGTGCCGAAGCGGGCGTCCAGCTCGAGCGCGCTGCGGTAGGTGAGGTGCGCGATCCGCCGGGCGATGCCCAGCCCGTCGACCGGCGGCTCGGCGGCGTCGTAGTCCCCGCCGCGCCACCGCGGATCGGTGCGCACCGCCGCCTGCTGCGTGGTCTGCGTGCCGATCTGGTCGCCGGTTGGCCGCCGCCCCCGAGGCGAGGAAGAACAACCCGCCCACGCGCTCGGGCAGGGCGACGGCCCACTCCAGGGCGCGCATGCCGCCCATCGAGCCGCCGACGACGCACGTCCAGCGGCCCACGCCGAGCGCGTCGGCCAGCGCCACCTCGACCTGCACCTGGTCGGCGACGGTCACCTCGGGGAAGCGCGAGCCCCAGCGGGCGCCGTCCGGTGCGAGCGAGCCCGGTCCCGTCGTCCCCTGGCAGCCGCCGAGGACGTTGGCGCAGACGACGAACCACCGGTCGGTGTCCAGCGGGCGGCCGGGGCCGACCAGCCCCTCCCACCAGCCCCCGGTCGGGTGCCCCGGCCCGGCGGGGCCGACGACGTGGCTGTCGCCGGTGAGCGCGTGCTCGATCAGGACCGCGTTGCCGCCGTCGGGCGCGAGGGTCCCCCACGTCTCGTAGGCGACCCGCACGGCCGAGAGCTCACCGCCGCGCTCCAAGACGACGGCGGGCAGGTCGAGGAAGAGCCGGTTCCCGACCGGATCCCCCTCGACCCACCCGCCCATGCTACGTCCGGACCCGTCAGGCCGACTTCGCGGCCCGGAACCCGGCCTCGAGGTCGGCGAGGATGTCCTCGATGCCCTCCAGGCCCACGGCCAGGCGCACCAGGCCGGGGGTGACGCCCGTGGTCAGCTGCTCCTCCGGGGTCAGCTGCGAGTGGGTGGTCGACGCCGGGTGGATGACCAGCGAGCGCACGTCACCGATGTTCGCGACGTGGCTGTGCAGCTCGAGGGCCTCGACGAACTTCTGGCCCGCCTCCTTGCCGCCGTGCAGCTCGAAGGTGAGGACGGCGCCCGCGCCCTTGGGCGCGTACTTCTGCTGCGCGGCGTGCCACTGGTTGGTGGGCAGGCCCGCGTAGTTGACCCGGTCGACGGCGTCGTGCGCCTCGAGGAACTCGGCCACCTTCTGCCCGTTCGACACGTGCCGCTCCATGCGCAGCGACAGCGTCTCGATGCCCTGCACCACCAGGAAGGCGTTGAACGGGGAGATGGCCGGGCCCAGGTCGCGCAGCAGCTGCACGCGCGCCTTGAGGGCGTAGGCCGGCGCACCCAGGTCGGCGTAGACGACGCCGTGGTAAGTCGGGTCGGCCGTGGTGAACATGGGGTGCTTGCCGCCGCGCCAGTCGAAGGTGCCGCCGTCGACGATGAGGCCGGCGATCGCGGTGCCGTGGCCGCCGAGGTACTTCGTGGCCGAGTGGACGACGATGTCGGCGCCGAACTCGAACGGGCGGATCAGGTACGGGGTGGCGATCGTGTTGTCGACGATCAGCGGCACGCCGTTGCGGTGCGCGACGCCGGCCACGGCCTCGATGTCGAGGATGTCGCCCTTCGGGTTGCCGATCGTCTCGGCGTAGAAGGCGCGGGTGTTCTCCCGGACCAGGGCCTGCCAGGCCTCCGGGTCGTCGGGGTCCTCGACGAAGGAGACCGTGATGCCGAGCTTGGGCAGCGAGTGGTGCAGCAGGTTGTACGTGCCGCCGTACAGCGAGGCGGAGGCGACGACGTGGTCGCCGGCCTCGGCCAGGTTGAGGATGGCGAGGGTCTCCGCGGCCTGGCCGGAGGAGACCGCGAGCGCGGCGACGCCGCCCTCGAGCGAGGCGACGCGCTGCTCCAGCGCGTCCTGCGTCGGGTTCATGATCCGCGTGTAGATGTTGCCCATCTCGGCCAGCGCGAACAGGTCCGCGGCGTGCTGGCTGTCGCGGAACTGGTAGCTCGTGGTCGCGTAGATCGGCAGCGCGCGGGCGCCGGTCGTCGGGTCGGGGCTGGCTCCGGCGTGGATCTGCCGGGTCTCGAAGCTCCAGTTCTGCGGGTCGCTCATGTGCGCCGTCTCCTCTCGCTCAGGAGATCCCGCGGCGCACGGGAGCTCCGTCCTTGCCCCCGCGGCGGGCGCCGCGCGAGCCGGCTCTTCCCCTGGAGCACCTCAGACGGAGTAGGAGGTTGCCGGGCAGTCAGCCAGGTGCTTCGCACTGCCTCTCGTGAGCCGACGTGATCTTAGGCATCCCGTTGTCCCACGTGAAACACCGGCCCCACGCCCGCCCCGCGCCGGTGACGCCAGGATCAGGTGACCTGATCGTGCTGCGTCCTCCCTCAGCGCAGACCGTGAGGGAGGACGCCCGATGATCAGGTCACCTGATCGTCGACGGGTGGCTGCAGGGGCTCAGAGCACCTTGGAGAGGAACGAGCGGGTGCGCTCGTGCTGCGGGTCGGTGAGCACCTGCCGCGGGTCGCCGGCCTCGACGACGACGCCGTCGTCCATGAAGACCAGGCTGTCGCCGACCTCGCGGGCGAAGCCCATCTCGTGCGTGACCACGACCATCGTCATGCCGTCCTCGGCCAGGCCGCGCATGACGTCGAGGACCTCGCCGACCAGCTCGGGGTCCAGCGCCGACGTGGGCTCGTCGAACAGCATCAGCTTGGGCTGCATCGCCAGCGCGCGGGCGATCGCGACCCGCTGCTGCTGGCCGCCGGAGAGCTGGTTCGGGTAGTTGTGCACCCGGTCGCCGAGCCCGACGCGCTCCAGCAGGGCGGCGCCGCGCTCGCGGGCCTCGGCCCGGCCCACGCCCTTCACCTGCACCGGCGCCTCGGTCACGTTCTCCAGCGCGGTCTTGTGCGGGAACAGGTTGAAGCGCTGGAAGACCATGCCGATGTCGCGGCGCTGGGCGGCCACCTCGGAGTCGCGCAGCTCGTGCAGCCGGCCGCCCTTCTCGCGGTAGCCGACCAGGTGGCCGTCCACCCACAGCCGGCCGGCGTCGATCCGCTCCAGGTGGTTGATGCAGCGCAGGAACGTCGACTTGCCCGACCCGGACGGGCCGACGACGCACATGACCTCGCGCGGGGCGACCTCGAGGTCGATGCCCTTGAGCACCTCGACGTGCCCGAAGCGCTTGTGCACCTGTTCTGCGCGCACCATCGGTGGAGCTGCGGGCGACGGGCTGCTCACGGCGCTGCTCAATGCGTGCTCCCGATCTCGGTGGCCCGGCGGGCGGCCCGCTGCTGCCGCGTCTCGCGCACCCCGAAGCCGCGGCTGAACCGCTTCTCGAGGAAGTACTGGCCGATCATCAGCAGGCTGGCCAGCGCCAGGTACCAGAGGATCGAGGCCACGGCCATCGGGATGACCTGGAAGGTCCGGCTGCCGATGGCGCGCAGCTGGAAGTTGAGCTCGTT
Organism: Blastococcus sp. TML/C7B; assembly: GCF_016612845.1. Lineage (NCBI taxonomy): Bacteria > Bacillati > Actinomycetota > Actinomycetes > Geodermatophilales > Geodermatophilaceae > Blastococcus > Blastococcus sp. TML/C7B. The sequence continues at coordinate 1,220,734 of NZ_JAEOAA010000001.1, forward strand.
GGTCACCGGCACCGCGATGAGCAGCGAGGTGTCCTTGAGCATCGCGATCGTCTCGTTGCCCATCGGCGGGATGATCACCCGCATCGCCTGGGGGAGCACGATCCGACGCATCGTCTGGGCGCGGCTCATGCCCAGGGCGGCGGCGGCCTCGGTCTGCCCGGGGTCGACCGACTGGATGCCGGCGCGGACGATCTCGGCCGCGTAGGCGCCCTCGGAGAGCGCCAGGCCCAGCAGCCCGGCGATGAAACCCCGGAAGATGTCGTTGCCGTCCAGGCTCAGGAAGCGCCAGTCCCCCTCGAAGCCGAACAGGTCCATGATCTGCTGGTCGAAGGGGATGCCGATGTCGTACGTCGAGTACAGCGCCCCGAGGCTGGCCGAGAAGAACAGCAGGACGATGCGCGGGATGGCGCGGAAGAACCAGATGTAGACCCAGGCCGCCCCCGACACGACCGGGTTGGCCGACAGCCGCATGACCGCCAGCACGATGCCCAGCGCGATGCCGATGACCATGGCCAGCACGGTCATGATCAGCGTCGTCCGCGCGCCCCGGAGGACGGCGTCGCTGAACATGTTCTCGACCATGAAGTCCCACTGGAACACCTCGTTGGTGACCAGCATGTTGACGAACATGGCGGCGAGCACCGCGATGACGGCGGTGGCGATCCAGCGGCCGGGGTGCCGCACCGGCACCGCCCGGATGGCCTCGGGCGGTGCCGGTGTCGTGCTCGTGTCGGGCATCGGTCGGGGGAGGGGGATCAGCCGGCCGGGTTGACGGCCGGGGTGTCGATGGCGCCGGCCTCGACGCCCCACTTCTCCAGGATCTCGGCGTAGGTGCCGTCCTCGATCAGCGCGGCGAGCGCGTCGGCCAGGACCTGGGCGAACTCGGTCTGGGCCTTCGGCACGACGTAGCCGTAGGGGGCGGAGTCGTAGATGTCGCCGAGCAGCTCGAGCTTGCCGTTGGTCTGCTGGACGGCGTAGGCCATGACGGGGGAGTCGGCCAGGCTGGCGTCGACGCGACCGGAGACGAGCGCCGCGGTGGCCTCGTCCTGGCCCTCGAACTGCTGGATGTCGATCGCGTCCTTGCCGGCGGCCTCGCAGTCGGCGGAGCGGGCGGTGATGTCGTCGACCTGGACGGTGCCGCGCTGCACGGCGACGGACGCCCCGCAGGCGTCGTCGGCGTCGACGCCCTCCGGGTTGCCCTCCTGCACGGCCCACTGGGTGCCGGCGGAGAAGTAGCTGACCATCGTGGCCTCGGCCAGGCGGTCGGGGTTGATCGTGAACGAGGAGACGCCCGTCTCGTACCGGCCCGAGCCGACGCCGGCGATGATCGAGTCGAACGAGGCCGACTCGAACTCCGCCTCCAGGCCGAGCTTCTGGGCGACGGCGGAGAACAGGTCGACGTCGAAGCCGACGATCGTCTCGCCGTCCTCGTCGATGAACTCGCTCGGCGCGTAGCTGGTGTCGCTGCCGACGGTGATCGTCCCGTCCTCGCTGATCTCGGCCGGGACGCGCGAAGCCAGGTCGTCGTCGACCTCGACGGCGGGGGTGCTCTCGTCGGCCGGCGAGCCGGACGACGACGAGTCGTCGGAGTCGTCACCGCAGCCGCTGAGGATCAGCGCGGCGGTGGTGGCGGCGGCGACGGCGGTCGCGGCGCGGCGGGTCAGGGAACGAGCGGACACGGGCAGGGTCTCCTTCGGGCGGGGCAGGGGCTAGATCTTGCCCTGCGCTGCGCCTCCCCGTCGCGCGAGGTCCGTACCGCTTCGGTCACGGTCCTGGCGGGGACGTCGTCGTCGGGGTGGCCGGCTCGGTCGTCCCGCCGGTGGTCCCCGTCGGCTGCGGGGTCCCCGGAGCGGTGCTCGAGTCGCTGCCCGGCGTCGTCGTGCCGGGGCTCGAGGACGTCGGTGCGCTGCTCGTCGTCGGCGTGCCGGTGCCCTCCCCGGGCTCGTCGGTCTCCCCCGGACCGGTCGTCGGGGCCGGCTCCTCGGTGGGCTCGGGCGAGGTCGGCTCCTGCGGCACGACCGGGACCACCGGGGCCTCGACGTCGCTGCTGCCGCCGGCCGGCGCGGTGCCGGTCGTCGTCTCGTCCGGCCGCACGGTGAGGTAGAGGGCGAAGACCAGGACGAACAGCACCGACAGGACCACCGTGGAGGTCCGGGCGCGGCCGAGGTGGTCGGGGAGCGCGCCGCCGGGCTGCCACCAGCGGGCGGCCGCGGGCGGGGTCTCCCCGCCGGTGGGGGCGGTGCTGACCGTCGGCGTCGGGACCTGGTCCGGCGTGGTCTGGTCCTGCCCGCTCACGCGTCCTCCCCCTCGCGCACGAGCTGCGCGGTCGGTGCGTCCCCGGCGGCAGGCGGCGGTACCACCTGCATGCCCTGGTCGCGGAAGGCCAGCACGATCCGCACCCGCAGGTCGCGGCCGACCTCGAACTGCTTGCCCGGCAGGGTGCGCGCCACGACGCGGACGTTGACCTCGTCCAGGCCGAGGCTCTCCACGCCCATGACGGTCGGCGGGTCCAGCAGCAGCGGGCGCATCGCCGGGTCGCGGAAGGCGTCCCTGCCGACCTCGCGGAGGATCTCGTTGACCCGGTTGACGTCGGCGTCCGACGGCACGGGCACGTCGATGACCGCTCGGGCCCAGTCGCGGGACAGGTTGACGACCTTGACGATCTGGCCGTTGGGCACGGTCACGACCTCGCCGTTGGCCGAGCGCACCCGGGTCACGCGCAGGGTGACGTCCTCGACGGTGCCGGTGGCCGGGTCGCCGCCGCCGACCACCTGGATGGAGACGACGTCACCGAAGCCGTACTGGCGCTCGGTGATGATGAAGAAGCCGGCCAGGACGTCGCCGACGACGCGCTGCGCGCCGAAGCCGAGCCCCACGCCCAGCACGGTCGCGGGGGCCACGAGGCCGGTGACCGGCACGCCGAGCCGGTCGAGCACGAAGAAGACGGCGACGGCGTAGATGAGCACGACGGCGGTCCAGGTGACGACCTGGGTGAGCGAGTGCCGGTGCTTGGCCGCCTCGGAGCGGACGAGCGCGTCACCGCCGGTGGAGCGCTCGTCGATCCCCTGGGTGACCCGGCTGCCGACCCAGCCCACGAACCGGGCCAGCAGCACCGACCCGAGGACGATCAGCACCACCTCGAGCCCTCGCCCGGACAGCCAGTCCAGGACGTCCCTCAGCGCGTCGCCCACCTACAGGTCCTCCTCGTCGATCTCGTCGTCGTCCACCCTGGTGCGCCCGGGGGACGGTGGCCAGCGGTCGTGCCCGACCGGGAGCCGTCAGCGCGGCTCCACGAACAGCGACTGGGTGGAGCGGCCGACCGCCCCCTCGGCGTCGAAGAGGACCGCCGAGCACTGCGCGGCGCCGGAGTCGCCCAGCACCGTGGTCGCCGCCATGCCCAGCCACTCCCCGCGCGGCGGCCGGTGCAGGGCCACGCCCAGGTCCACGTTGGCGAAGGTGGCGCTGCTCCAGTCGAGCACCGCGGAGATGCCGCTGGCCGCGTCGGTCATGACCAGCAGGTGCTGCAGCGGGGTGATCGGTTCGCCCTCCACCAGGGTGCACTGCGGCCGCGTCCACGCGGTGGCCGGCCCCGGGGAGTTGAAGCTGCCGCGGGCGAACCGCCAGCTCAGCGCCTTGTGGTAGGCGACGTCGCTGCGGAAGAACGCGGCCTCCTCGCCGGCGGCGGCGTCCGGGCCGGCGGGTGCGGGATGCGGCACCTCCGGCGCCGAGCCCGGGACGGCGGCCGGCAGGTCGTCGCTGCGGGTGCGCATCCGCCAGGCCGACAGCCGCATGAGAGGGCGGCCGTCACCGGCGTCGAGCACCGCCTCGACGAGCTCCACCCGGCGGCCCGGCCGCACGACCGAGGTGCTGATCCGCACCGGGCCGACCGGCACCGGGCCGAAGATGTCGTAGGTCAGCCGCACCGTCTGGCCCTCGGCGATCCCGCTCGCCCGCTCCGCGGCCCGCGCGAGCAGCGCGGCCGGCGGGCCCGCGTGCTGCAGGCCGGGGTCCCACGGCCCGATGGTGAGGGCGGTGGCCTCGAACCCGTCGGCGGTGGGCTCGTACAGGGCGCCGGGCAGCTCCATGCCACCAGTCTCCCGTGCCGGTCCGGCACCGCCGGGGACCACCCGGTCGGGGGAGCCCGGGCCCCCCGCGCGACCAGTCGGTTTGCGAGCGCCGCCGCGTGCGCGAACCGTAGGGGGAAAGGTGCCCCGGCTCCCGCCGGGCAGCGCCCACGAACCGAGGAACGGAGGGGCGCCGACCGGCGCCGAACACCACAGTGACCCAGAACCCGACCACGTCCCCACCCGCTCAGGGGGCGGACGACCTGCCGGATGCCCCGAGCGGGGCCTCCGCCGTGCACCCCGCCCTGGCCCAGCCACCCGCGGTCGCCGCCGACCGCGGCGGCCGGCTGGACACCGTCGTCTTCGGGATCTCCGCCGCCCTCGCCCTGGCCTTCGTGGCCTGGGGGTTCCTGACGCCCTCGGGGCTGGGGTCGGCCAGCGGCTCCGCGCTGACCTGGGTCGAGGAGAACCTCGGCTGGCTCTTCGTCGTCCTGGCCTCGGGTTTCGTCGTCTTCGTGCTGTGGCTGGCCGCGAGCCGGTACGGCCGGATCCCGCTGGGCCGGGACGACGAGCAGCCCGAGTTCCGCACCACCTCGTGGATCGCGATGATGTTCAGCGCCGGGATGGGCATCGGGCTGATGTTCTTCGGCGTCAGCGAGCCGCTGACGCACTACGTCTCGCCCCCGCCGCGCACGGTCGACGCCGAGACGCCCGAGGCGATCTCGACCGCGATGGCCACGACGCTGTTCCACTGGACGCTGCACCCGTGGGCGATCTACGCCGTCGTGGGCCTGGCCATCGCCTACGGCACCTTCCGCCGCGGCCGCCCGCAGCTGATCAGCTCGGCGTTCGCCCCGCTGTTCGGCCGGCGCAGGACCGAGGGCCCGGCGGGCAAGCTCATCGACGTCCTGGCGATCTTCGCGACGCTGTTCGGCTCGGCGGCCTCGCTCGGCCTGGGCGCCCTGCAGATCGGCAGCGGCGCGGAGATCATCGGCTGGTTCGGGGACGTCGGCAACGGCGCGCTGGTCGCCATCATCGCCATCCTGACCTGCGCGTTCGTCGCCTCGGCGGTCTCCGGGGTGGCCAAGGGCATCCAGTGGCTGTCCAACATCAACATGGTGCTGGCCGGGGTGCTCGCGCTGTTCGTGTTCGTCGTCGGCCCGACGGTGCTGATCCTCAACCTCGTGCCCGGCGCGATCGGCGCCTACTTCTCCGACCTGGCCCAGATGGCCCGGCCGCACCGAGGCCAGCGGCGGCGACCCGATGGCCGAGTGGCTGCGCGGCTGGACGGTCTTCTACTGGGCCTGGTGGATCAGCTGGACGCCGTTCGTCGGGCTGTTCATCGCGCGGATCAGCCGCGGTCGCACCATCCGCCAGTTCGTCACCGGCGTGCTGCTCGTGCCCAGCACGGTCAGCCTGGTCTGGTTCGCGATCTTCGGCGGCGCCGGCATCGCGGCCCAGCGGGACGGCGCGGACGTCGCCGGCCAGTCGACGTCCGAGGGGCAGCTGTTCGGCGTCCTCGACACCTATCCGCTGGCGACCGCCATGACGATCCTGGTCATGGTGCTGGTGGCGATCTTCTTCGTCTCCGGGGCCGACGCCGCCTCGATCGTCATGGGCTCGCTGTCGGAGCGCGGAACGCTGGAGCCCTCGCGGAAGACGGTCGTCTTCTGGGGCGTCGTCATGGGCGCCGTGGCCGCGATCATGCTGCTGGTCGGGGGGGACGAGGCCCATGACCGGGCTGCAGAACCTCACGATCATCGCGGCGCTGCCGTTCGCGCTGGTGATGGTGGGGCTGGCCGTCTCGCTGGCCAAGGACCTGCGCAGCGACCCGATGGTGCTGCGCCGGACGGCGGCGGTCGAGGCCGTCGAGCAGGCCGTCGTGCACGGCATCCGGCACCACGGCGACGACTTCGTGCTCTCCGTGAAGCCGGCCCCGGACGGCGCGGAGCGACCCTCCTGACCGCACGACCCTCCTGACCGCACGGGGCCGCCGGGATCGCACGATCCCGGCGGCCCCGTCGGTGGGTCAGGGCGTGACGTCCTGCGCGCCGGCCAGCCAGCCGGCGAGCTCGTCCATGTAGGCGGCCTGGGCGGCGTAGTCCATCCCGATGTACTTCCACGGGTGGACCTGGCCGGCCTGGGCCGCGGGCAGCAGGTTGTAGGTGGGCTGCTCGGCCATCTGCTCCGGCGGGAGCGCCCCGCGCAGCGAGTACAGGATCAGGTCGCTCGGGTACTGGGTCACGGTCTCCCAGCCGGCGGTCTGCCAGTAGTAGTCCTCGCCGCCCGGGTCGACGAACTGGACGCCGAGCTCGCCGTACATGCGCAGCGACGGCTCGTCGGGCGCCTTGGCCATGTAGAAGCCCTCGTCGGCGTAGGCGGCGACGGGCAGCACGGTGAGCCCGCCCGCGGCGGCCTCGGTCAGCGCCGCGCTCGCGGCCTCGAAGTCCGCGCGCGCCGCGGTGACCTCGTCGCTGCCCATGTCCGCGCCGAGGGCCTCGGCCAGCTCGGCGGTGCGCTCGATGACGTCCGCGGCCGAGCCGCGCCAGGCGATGGCGATGATCGGCGCGATCTCCGCGACCTGCTCCTGCTGCTCCACCGACTCGAAGCCGTACAGCGGCTGGCTCTCGTCGAGCGTGCCCTCGGAGTCGGTCGGGTAGACGGTGGTGACGATGACGTCCGGCGCCGCCGCGGCGAGCTGTTCGAGGTCGATGTCGCCGTAGCTCTCGCCGAGGATCTCGACGTCGGAGAGGTCGCGGCCCTCGAAGGCGACGTCGTCGGCCGTGGAGGTCTGGCCGAAGGTGGCGACCGGCGCGATGCCGTAGTTCCACAGCGAGGACACGACGTCGTTGAGGCCGGCGACGCGCTCGGGGGCCTCGTCGAGCTCGACGGTGTTCCCCAGGTCGTCGGTGAACGACCATCCCGCGCCGGAGGACGCGCCGTCCGCGCCCTCGTCGTCGGAGGAACAGGCGCTCAGGCCGACGACGGCGAGCGCGAGCAGGCCACCGAGCAGGCGGCGGGATGTGCGGGCCAACGGGTTCTCCTCGGGTTCGGGGATGCGTGATCATCCCTCTGCGCCGCGAAGGTTAGCCTGGCCTAAGTCGCCCGTGGGAGGGGGTCCGGTGCGGGGCGGGCCCGGGCGCCGCCCCGCACCGGCGTCTCAGGCGCGGACGGGGACGGCCCGCTGCTCCTGCCCGGCCTCCGCCGTCGCGGCCGGGATGACCAGCGCGACCAGCGCCCCGAGCAGCGCGGCGCCGGCGCAGATGCCGAACAGCGTGCGGTAGGCGCTCAGCGAGGGCAGGTCGAACCCGCCGAGCGAGATGGTCTGCGCGGCCAGCAGGGTGCCGCCGATGGCGCTGGCCAGCGAGCTGCCGACGCTGCGGGCCAGCGTGTTGAGCCCGTTGGCCGCGGCGAGCTCGTGCGACGGTGCGGCCCGCAGGATCAGGCTCGGCATGGCGGCGTAGGCGATGCCGGTTCCGGCGCCGGCGACCGTCGTCCAGATGACGATCTCGGTGAACGAGCCGGTGAACACGATCCGGCCGAGGAAGCCCAGCGCCACGACGGCGCCGCCGATCGCCAGCGTGATCTTCGGGCCGAAGCGGGCCGAGAGCATCGCCGAGACCGGGGACAGCGCCAGCATGGCCAGACCGCTGGGCAGCATGGCCAGCCCGCTGGCGAGCACCGAGGAGCCGAAGCCGTACCCGGTCGAGGGCGGCGCCTGCACGTAGGTCGCCGTCCCGATGAAGGAGGCGAACAGGGCGAAGCCGATGCACAGCGAGGCGATGTTGGTCAGCAGCAGCGAGGGCCGGGCGTTGACCACGAGGTCCACCAGCGGCGAGGCGACCCGCCGCTCGACGACGACGAAGACGGCGAGCAGGACGGCGGCGAGGACCAGCAGGCCGATCGTCCGGCCGTCGGCCCAGCCCCAGGTGGTCGCCTCGGCCAGCGGGAGCAGCAGGCTGACCAGCGCGGCGGCGAGCAGCAGGGCGCCCGGGAAATCCATCCGGCCGCGTCCGTTGCGGGCCACCTCGGTGAGCGCGAACCAGATGCCGGTGAAGCCGGCGGCGCCGCCGACGGCGCAGATCCAGAACAGCACGTGGTAGTCGGAGTGCTCGGCGACGAGCGCGGCGAGCGGCAGACCCAGGGCGCCGCCGATGCCCAGCGTGGCGCTGACCAGCGCGATGCCCGAACCGGCGCGCGCGGCCGGGAGCACCTGCCCGATCAGGCTGATGCCCAGCGGGATGGCGGCCGAGGAGAGGCCGGTGACGAGGCGGCCCACGATCATGACCTCGATCGAGTCGGCCAGCGCGCAGATCACCGAGCCGACGACGAGGGCCAGGGTGGCGACGAGCAGCATGCGGCGCTTGCCGTAGAGGTCACCGAGCCGGCCGAACACGGGCACCGCCACCGCGGCGACCAGCAGCGTCGAGGTGAGCAGCCACTCGGTGCCGGTGGTGCTGCTCTGCAGGTCGCGCTGGATGGCACCCAGCACCGGGATGAGGATCGACTGGGTCAGCGAGACCAGCACGCCGCACACGGCGACGACCGCGAGCGCGGCCACCTGCTGGGGGTGCCAGGCGTCGTCGGCCCCGGGTTCGGCGGCGGCCGCCGGGGAGGTCGTGGGGGCGTGGGACATGCAGGCTCCAAGCAGGACGGGTTTCGTGGCACAAACTGCCACGCGGCATGCTATGCCGCGAGGGCCCCGTCGTCCTGGCGGAACCTGTGGAGCTCGTCACGCGTCCAACCGGGGACGGGGAGGAGGTGGTCCGTGGACGGGCTGCGCGAGCGCAAGCGGGCGGCCAGCCGCGCCCAGACCGTCGACGCCGCGATGCGGCTGTTCGCCGAGCACGGCTTCGACAAGGTCACCGTGGCCGACATCTGCGCGGCGGCCGACATCGCGCCGCGGACCTTCTTCCGCTACTTCCCGACCAAGGACGACGTCCTGGCCGAACCCAGCCGCGTCATGGCCGACCGGGTGGCCGACGACATCGCCACCGCCCCCGACGACCTGGACCAGGCGGGGGTGCTGCACTGGGCGCTGCGGCGGCTCGGCGAGTCCGTGACCGCCGACGACGGCCGGCTGGACGCGCACCTGCGCACGCTGGCGCAGGTCGCCCGCGAGCGCGGCGCCTCACCGGTCTCCCGCCTCTCGGACCAGGAGCGGCGGCTCACCGAGCGGCTCGTGGCCCGCAGCGGCGGGGTGGCGGACTGGCGCACCCGCCTCCTGGTGGGGCGCGCCGTCACCGCGTTCCGGGTGTGGCTGGACGACGTCCGCAGCGGCGAGGGCGGCGATCCGCTGCAGCACCTCGACGAGGTGCTCGCCGCGGCGTGAGCGGCCGGCTCAGCGCAGCCGGCGCACCGGGACGACCATCGGCGTGCCGGTCACCGGGTCGGGCACGATCCGCGCCTCGAGGTCGAACACGTCGGCCAGCAGCTGCTCGGTGAGCACCTCGGCCGGCGTGCCGGAGGCGACCAGCACGCCGTCCTTCATGGCCACGAGCCGCTCGGCGTAGCGGGCGGCGAGGTTCAGGTCGTGCAGGACGACGGCGACCGTGCGGCCCCGCTCGGCGTGCAGCCGCCCGACCAGCTCGAGGACGTCGATCTGGTGGGCGAGGTCGAGGTAGGTGGTCGGCTCGTCCAGCAGCAGCAGGTCGGTGCCCTGCGCCAGCGCCATCGAGATCCAGGCGCGCTGCCGCTGCCCGCCGGAGAGCTCGTCGACCGCGCGGCCGGCCAGCTCGGCCATGTCGGTCCACTCCAGCGCCTCGGCGACGACCGCCTCGTCGTCCCGGGACCACTGCCGCACCCAGCTCTGGTGCGGGTGCCGGCCGCGGGCGACCAGGTCGGCGACGGTCAGCCCCTCCGGCGCGATCGGCGACTGCGGGAGCAGACCCAGGACCTTGGCGACCTCGCGGGTCGGCGTCCGGGCGATCGACCGGCCGTCGAGCAGCACCTGGCCGCCGGTGGGGCGCAGCAGCCGGCCCAGTGCACGCAGCAGGGTGGACTTGCCGCAGCCGTTGGGCCCGACGATCGCGGTGAACGAGCCGTCGGTGAGCTCGAGGTCCAGGTCGTGGACGACGACGGTGTCGTCGTAGGCCAGCCGCACGTGGTCGGCGGCCAGCCGCACGCGCGCCGCCTCCGGGGCGGGGGCCCCCTGCGCTGCCGGGGTCACGGTGTGCGCCGTCATAGGGTGGATCGCCGCCTTCCGCGGACCAGGAGCCAGAGCAGGTAGGGCGCGCCGATGACGGCGGTGAGGATGCCGACCGGCAGCGCCTCGGGGAGCACGGTGCGGGTGACCAGGTCCGCGCCGACGACGAGGACGGCGCCCAGCAGGCCCGACGCCAGCAGCGGCGGGCGCGAGCCGCCGGTCAGGCGCACCGCCACCTGGGGGACGACGAGCGCGACGAAGGTGATCGGGCCCGCGGCGGAGACGGCCGCCGCGGTGAGCGCGACGGCGAGCAGGACCACCGCCGTCTGGGCGATCGGGAGGCGCAGGCCCAGGCCGCGGGCGGTGTCGTCGCCGAACTGGAGGACGCTCAGCGCCCGGCCGGTCGCCAGCGCGAGCGGCAGGAGCACGGCGAGGGCCAGGGCGAGGGGCACCGCCTGGTCCCAGGTGCGCGCGTTGAGCGAGCCGGTGACCCACACGTACGCCGCGGCGGCGTCGTAGATCTGCGCGTTGGTGAGCAGCCAGTCGACCAGCGCGCTGCCGACCGACCACAGCGCGATGCCGACGAGGAACCAGCCGGTACCCGTCGAGGCCCGCCCGCCAGGCCAGCACGAACAGCAGCAGCCCGGTGACCAGCCCGCCGATCAGCGCGGCGATCGGGACGCCGAAGCCGCCCAGCACGGCGCCGGCCGAGCTGGTGCCGCTGAGCACGATGGCCGCCACGGCGCCGACGGAGGCGCCGACGGTGATGCCCAGGGTGTCGGGGGAGGCCAGCGGGTTGCGGGCGAAGGTCTGGAACAGCGCGCCTGCGATGCCGAGCGCCAGCCCGACCAGCAGCCCGACGACCACCCGCGGCGCGCGCAGCTGCCGCACGATGAACTCCTGCGGGCCCTCGTCCAGGCCCAGCAGCGTGCGGACGACGTCGGTGACCCCGATCGGGAAGTCGCCGCGGCCGATGCTCACCGCCGAGACGAGCAGCAGGACGACCAGCGCCACGAGCGGGACGAGCACCTGCCGCCAGCGCAGCACGGTCGAGACCGGCCCGATCCGCACCGCCGTGCGGCCGCGCGGGCCCGCTGACCGGGCGCTCCAGCGTGGCGCTCACAGGGCCATCGTCCGGCGACGGCGCACGAGCGCGATGAAGAACGGGGCGCCGACCAGCGCGAGCACGATGCCGACCTGGAGCTCGCCGGGGCGGGCCAGCACGCGGCCCAGCACGTCGGCGGCCAGCAGCAGCGCGGCGCCGGCGAGGGCAGAGCAGGGGACCAGCCAGCGGTGGTCGGGGCCGGTGAGCGCGCGGACGACGTGCGGCACGACCAGGCCGACGAAGGCGATCGGCCCGCAGGCCGCCGTCGCCGCGCCGCAGAGCAGCGTGATGGCGGCCAGGCCGACCGCCCGGGCCAGCCAGATGCGCTGGCCGAGCCCGCGGGCGACGTCCTCGCCGAGGCCGAGCAGGTTGAGCGCGGGGGCGTTGACCAGCGCCAGCACGACGCCGACGGCGATGAACGGCCCGACCTGCCAGGCGACCTCCTCGCCGCGGCCGGCCAGCGCGCCCACCTGCCAGAAGCGGAAGTTGTCCAGGGTGCGGGAATCACTGACCACGAACGCCCGGACGATCGCGTACAGCAGCGCCGAGAGGGCCGCGCCGGCCAGCGCGAGCGTCACCGGCGTCGCGCCGCCGCGGCCGGCCGAGCCGATCGCGTAGACGAGGACGGTGCCGATCAGCGCGCCGGCGAAGGCGAACCAGACGTACCCGGCGGGCGAGGCGACGCCGAACACCGCGATGGCGAGGACGACGGCCAGCGAGGCGCCGGCGGTGACGCCGAGCAGCCCCGGGTCACCGAGCGGGTTGCGGGTGTGGCCCTGCATGAGCGCGCCGGACATGCCCAGCGCGGCGCCGACCAGCAGGCCGAGCACGGTGCGCGGCACCCGCAGCTGCCGGACGATGACCGCGGCCTCGTTCGTCGGGTCGGTCTCGAACAGCGCGCGCCAGACCTCGCCCGGGGCGAGCGAGCGGGTGCCGACCGCGATGCTGGCCAGCGCCGCGGCCAGCACGAGCCCGACCAGGCCGAGCAGCACCAGCGTCCGCCGGGCGCGCTGGGTGCGCACCGAGGTGCGGGCGGCGCCGCTCCGCGCGGGAGCGTCGGCCGTGGCGGTCACACGAGCTCCCAGGGACGGACGGCGAGATCTGCAGTAAGGCTAACCTCACTGCCCCGCTGTCCGGCCGGGAGCGGCGCGTCAGCCGGGGAGGACCGACTCGATCGCGGCGCGCACCTCGGGGGCGTCCGGCGTCGTCATCGGGCGGAACCGGGCGACGACGTCGCCCGTGCCCGAGATCAGCCACTTCTCGAAGTTCCAGGCGACCTCGCCGGCCGTGCCCTCGGCGTCGGGGACGGCGGTGAGCTGCTGGAACAGCGGGTGCGCCCCCTCGCCGTTGACCTCGACCTTCTCCGTCATCGGGAAGGTGACGCCGTAGGTGCTGGAGCAGAACTCGGCGATCTCCTCGGCGGTGCCCGGCTCCTGGCCCATGAACTGGTTGCACGGCACGCCGACGACGGTGAAGCCGCGCGGCGCGAGCTCCTCGTGCAGCGCCTCCAGTGCGGCGTACTGCGGGGTCAGCCCGCACTTGCTGGCCACGTTCACGAGCAGCGCCGGCGTCCCACCGGTCAGCTCGCGCAGCGTGGTCGCCTCGCCTGCGAGGGTGGTCAGCGGCACGTCGAGGAGGTCGCTCATGACCGCCGCAGCACCGCCGGGACGGCGTTCATTCCGTCATTCCAGGGCGCTGATGTCGTCGGGGACGTCGACGGCGTGCTGCCGCAGCGCCTCGATCGGCACCACCTCGAGCGCCCGCTGGTTGGTCGCGGCCAGGACCACGCCCGCGGCGGCGCCCGCCTGGTAGGCCTGCAGCCACCGGACGGCGACGACGCACCACCGGTCGCCGGGGCGCAGGCCCGGGAAGCCGTACTCGGGGCGCGGGGTGGACAGGTCGTTGCCGAGCGAGCGCTGCATCTCCAGGAACTCGGCGGAGACGACGACGCAGACGGTGTGCGAGCCGAGGTCCTCCGGGCCGGTGCTGCAGCAGCCGTCGCGGTAGAAACCGGTGAGCGGCTCGGTGCCACACGGTTCCAGCAGGCCCCCGAGCACGTTCTTCTCGTCTGCGGGCACGGTGGCTCCTGTCTCCGGTGGCACGTCTCCGGTCAGGATGGCCGACGGGTGCCCGGCCCGCCGGTCAGGAGGCCGCGGCGATGACCACCGCCGCGAGCACCACCGGGAGCGCGAGCGAGGCGCCCATGGCCCAGGGCACCCAGCGGGGCAGCGGTGCGAGGTCCTGCCCGGTGCGGGGATCGCGCGCGGGCGACGCCGAACGGCGCAGGTGGCCGAGGGTAGGGGCGAGGACGACGACCGCGACGCCGAGCAGAGCCCAGGTGGGGAGCGGCCCGACCGGGTCGCCGCCCATCAGCCCGAGCAGGCCCGTGGCGAGCGACCACCCACCGACGAGGCTGCCGACGGCGACGAGGACGTCGGCGCGGCTCCAGCGCGTACGGGCCCGGCCGGAGACGCTCGCCGCGTACTCCTGCGGCGGTCCGAAGGCCTCGCGCGGATCCTCCCCGCTGTCGGCGACGTGGCTCTCGACCTCCGCCACGATCTCGCCGATCCGGTCGCCGGGGATGTCCCGCATGCGCAGCGCCAGGATCAGATCGCCGCGGTACGTGCCGGCGTCGGAACTCATCGGGCCTCCTCCAGGGACGGGAGCAGGGCCGTGGCCTGCTCGGTGAACAGCCGCCATGCGGCGGTGCGCCCGGCGAGCTCCGCCCGGCCTGCCTCGGTGGCCGCGAAGAACTTCCGCCCGGGCCCGGCGGCGCCTTCCCGCCAGGAGGACCGCAGCAGCCCGTCCTGCTCCATCCGGTTGAGGAGGGGATACAGCGTGCCGCCCTTGACCGGACCCAGGCCGGCCTCGCGGAGCTGCTGGGCGATGGCGTACCCGTAGGTCTCCTCCTCGGCCACGACGGCGAGGACGCACAGCGGCAATGCCGCGCGCAGCCAGTCGGAGGGCCAGGGGGTCTCGGAGGGCACGGCTAGACGGTAAGACCTACTAGTCAGCGACGCAAGCTAGTGAGCCGTGGCGGAGCGCGGCGTGGCAGTGGCAGGGTGCGGGCGTGAGCGACGTCCTGTGGCAGCCCACTCCGGAGACGATGCGGGGAACGCGGATCGCGGCGTTCGCGCGCTGGGTCGAGCAGCGCCGCGGGCTCTCCTTCGGCGACCCGGTGGACTACGACGCGCTGTGGCGCTGGTCGGTGGAGCACCTGGACCAGTTCTGGGGCGACCTCGCGCGGTGGACCGGCGTGCTCGACGTCCCGGACGCCGCCGTGCTGCCCGACCCGGGGATGCCCGGGGCGGTCTGGTTCCCGGGCACGACCGTGAACTACGCCGAGCAGGTCTTCCGGCAGAGCACGCCCGACCACCCGGCGATCATCGCGACCGCCGAGGACACCGAGCCGGCCGAGATCTCGTGGGCCGAGCTGCGCGGGCAGGTCGGCGCGTTCGCCGCGACCCTGCGCCGGCTCGGCGTCGGTCCGGGGGACCGCGTGGCCGGCTACCTGCCGAACGTCCCGGAGGCGGTGGTCGCGTTCCTCGGCGCCGCCGCCGTGGGCGCGGTGTGGTCGGCGTGCGCGCCGGACTTCGGCACCCGCGCCGTCCTGGACCGGTTCGCGCAGATCGAGCCCACCGTGCTCGTGGCCGTCGACGGCTACCGGTTCAACGGGCGGCCGTTCGACCGGCGGGAGGTCGTCGCGGAGCTGCGCGCCGCGCTGCCGAGCGTGCGGACGACGATCGCCGTCCCTCGGCTGTTCCCGTCCGAGCCGCCCGACGGAGCGCTGAGCTGGGCGGACGCCGTCGCGGACACGCAGGAGCCCCGGTTCGAGCCGACCGCCTTCGACCACCCGCTGTGGATCGTCTACTCGTCCGGCACGACCGGGTTGCCGAAGGGCATCGTGCACGGGCACGGCGGCGTCGTGCTCGAGCAGCGCAAGGCCGCCGAGCTGCACATGGACGTCGGCGTGGGCGACCGGTTCTTCTGGTACGCCTCGACCGCCTGGATCATGTGGAACATCGCGACGTCGACGCTGCTGAGCGGCTGCACGCTCGTCGTCCACGACGGCGCGCCGGCCTACCCGGGCCCCGACGCGCAGTTCGCCCTGGCCGCGCGGACCGGGATGACGTACCTGGGCACCAGCGCCGGCTACCTCTCCGCGTGCGAGAAGGCGGGGCTGCGGCCGGGCCGGGACCACGACCTCTCCGCGCTGCGCGGCGTCGGCTCGACCGGCTCGCCGCTGCCGGCCGCCGCCTTCCGCTGGGTCTACGACGCCGTGGCCGACGACGTGCTGCTCGGCTCGCTGTCGGGCGGCACCGACGTCGCGACCGGGTTCATCGGCAGCTCGCCGCTGCTGCCGGTGACCGCCGGGGAGCTGCAGCGCCCGCTGCTCGGCGTCGCCGCGGCGGCGTGGTCGGCCGACGGCGAGCCGGTGACCGGGGAGCTCGGCGAGCTGGTGATCACCGAGCCGATGCCGTCGATGCCGCTGCGGTTCTGGAACGACCCCGGCGACGCCCGCTACCGGGCCGCCTACTTCGAGCCGTGGCCCGGGGTGTGGCGGCACGGCGACTGGATGGAGGTCACCGAGCGCGGCACCTGCGTGATCACCGGGCGTTCGGACTCCACCCTCAACCGCGGCGGCGTCCGCATGGGCACCGCCGACATCTACGCCGCCGTCGAGTCGGTGCCCGAGGTGGTCGACTGCGTCGTCCTCGGGGTGGAGCAGCCCGACGGCGGCTACTGGATGCCCTTGTTCGTGCAGCTGGCGCCGGGGGTCTCCCTGGACGACGCGCTGGTTGCCCGGCTGCGCGCCGTCATCCGGGAGCAGGCCTCGCCGCGGCACGTGCCCGACGAGGTCCTCGCCGTCCCCGCGGTGCCGCACACGCGCACCGGCAAGCGCCTGGAGGTGCCGCTCAAGCGGTTGTTCCAGGGCGTCGACCCGGCCAAGGCGGTCAACGTCGGCACCGTCGACGACCCCGCCGCCGTCGAGCACTACGTCGCGCTCGCCCGGCAGCGCCGCACCCCCTGAGGGACTTTCGGTACCGAAAGTCCCTCCGGGGTCGGCGCTGGTGAGGCTGGTCACCTGCGCGGATGAGCTCGGACTGCGGCGGATAGGACCAGCCCCCAAGGTGGACCTGATCATCCGCCCGGACCGAGTGGAGACCGACGATGACGTCGAGCGAGACCGAGACCCTGCTGCCCCCGCCGCCGGCGCTGCTGCCCCCGTGGCACACGCCCGAGCGCGAGGAGCTGCAGTTGCAGGCCCGCCGGTTCGCGATGGACGAGGTGCTGCCGGTCGCGAACGAGCTCGACCCGCAGAAGGGCCTGATCCCGGCCTCGCTGCTGGGCCGGCTGGCCGAGCTGGGCTACTTCGGCATCACCGTGCCGGCCGAGCAGGGCGGCCTGGGCCTGGGCGTCTTCGAGTACTGCATGGTCAGCGAGGAGCTGGCCCGCGCCTGGATGTCGTCGGCCAGCATCCTGGCCCGCTCCCAGGGCCTGGGGACGGCGGTGCCCGACGCCGACCGGCGCGAGGAGCTCAGCCGGCGCAGCGCCCGCGGCGAGTGGATCGGCGCCATCGCGCTGTCCGAGCCCGACGCCGGGTCCGACCTCGCCGGCGTCTCCACCCGCGCCGTCCTCGAGGGCGACGAGTGGGTGGTGACCGGCCGCAAGCGCTGGTGCGGCAACGCCGAGGCGGCCGACTTCATCCAGGTGCTGGTGCGCGAGCG
Source organism: Blastococcus sp. TML/C7B (assembly GCF_016612845.1). Taxonomy (NCBI): domain Bacteria; kingdom Bacillati; phylum Actinomycetota; class Actinomycetes; order Geodermatophilales; family Geodermatophilaceae; genus Blastococcus; species Blastococcus sp. TML/C7B. The sequence continues at coordinate 1,237,777 of NZ_JAEOAA010000001.1, forward strand.
GGACCCGGAGGAGGGGGAGTCCCGCTCGGCCGGGCTGATCAACCTGCTGCTGGAGAAGAAGCGCGGCGAGTTCCCGGAGGGGCTCACAGGGCACCCGATCGACAAGATCGGCTACCACGGCTTCCTGACCTGGGACCTCACCTTCGACGGCGTCCGCATCCCGAAGGACAACATCATCGACGAGGCCAAGGCGGCCCGGGAGGACAGCGGCGAGGAGGGGGAGGCGGCCAAGCAGGCTGGCTTCGCCGAGGCGCAGAAGTTCCTCAACACCGCGCGCGTGCACACCGCCGCCCGTGCCGTCGGCCTCGCCCGCGCCGCGCTGGAGGACTCGATCCTCTACCTGCAGGAGCGCGAGCAGTTCGGCCACCCGATCGGCGACTTCCAGGCGCTGCGGTTCGCCGTCGCCGAGATGGCCGCGCAGATCGAGCAGGCGCGCAGCTTCTACCGGCAGGTCGCGCACCTGATCGACCTGGGGCTGCCGGTGGCCAAGGAGGCCTCGATGGTCAAGCTCGAGGCCACCGAGATGTCGGTGCGGGTGACCAACCAGGCGATGCAGCTGCACGGCGGCAACGGCTACACCACCGAGCGGCAGGTCGAGCGGCACTGGCGCGACGCCCGGCTGACCACGATCTTCGAGGGCACCAGCGAGATCCAGAAGCGGATCATCAGCGACCGCCTGCTGCCGCGCTCGCCGCTGAGCTGAGTCGCGATTGCGCCCTGTTCCACCTCTCCGCGCGCGGTGAGACGTGGAACAGGGCGCACCGGTCGGGCTGAGCGGCGGCGACGCGACCGTTCGTGCACGAACCGTCGTCCCGGGCCACCGGAGACGACGGTTCGTGCACAAGACGCGGGGTCAGGGCAGCCGGAGCACGCGCGCCTCCCAGGGGCGCAGCACGGCGGGGTCGTCCTCGGGCAGGTTGCCGAGCACCAGCTCCGCGTCGACCACCTCGGGCAGCAGCGACGACAGCCGGTAGGTGGTCCGGCCCACGTTGCAGACGACGAGCAGCGTTCCGCCGTCCCGGGAGCGGGTGAAGGCGTACACCTCGTCGTGCTCCGGCAGCAGCAGGTGGAAGTCGCCGAGGGCCACCACCGGGTCCTCGTGCCGCAGCGCGATCAGCCGCCGGTAGTGGGCGAGCACCGACGTCGGGTCGTCCCGCTGCGCCGCCGCGTTCCACTCGACGTGGTCGGGGTTGACCGCGAGCCACGGCCGGCCGGTGGTGAAGCCGGCGTGGGGCGAGTCGTCCCACTGGACCGGGCGTGCGGGCGTTGTCGCGGCTCGACGTCCGCAGCGCGGCCAGGACGTCGGCCGGGTCGTGCCCCGCGGAGACGGCGTGCACGTGGTGGTTGAGCGACTCGACGTCGGCGAACTCCTCCAGCGAGCGGAACGGGTAGTTCGCCATCCCGAGCTCCTGGCCCTGGTAGACGTACGGCGTCCCGCGGTGCAGGTGCAGCAGCGTGGCCAGGCAGGTGGCCGAGTCGCGGCGGAACTCGGGGGAGTCGTCCCCGAAGCGGGAGACCGCGCGCGGCTGGTCGTGGTTGTCCCAGTAGAGCGAGTTCCACCCCACCTCGGCCAGCCCCGTCTGCCAGCGGCCGAACGAGGCCTTGAGGTCGCGCATCCGCAGCGGGTGGACCTCCCACTTCGAGGTCCCGTGGTCCAGGCCGACGTGCTCGAACTGGAACACCATGTCCACCTCGGCGCGGGCCGGATCGGTGAACAGCCGGGCCTGCTCGACGGTGACGCCGGGCATCTCGCCGACGGTCAGCAACGCCTCCGGGCGCCCCGCGAAGACCTCGCGGTGCATCTCCTGGAGGAACTCGTGGATCCGCGGCCCGCAGATGAACGAGGCGTACCCGCTGCCCAGCGCCGAGCCGGGGATCGGCGGCCCGTCGTGCAGCGAGCCGTCCGGGGCGACGTCCTTGCTGATCATGTTGATGACGTCCATGCGGAAACCGTCGACCCCGCGGTCGAGCCACCACCGCATCATGTCGTAGACCGCGTGCCTGACCTCGGGGTTCTCCCAGTTGAGGTCGGGCTGGCGGCGGTCGAACAGGTGCAGGTAGTACTCGCCGCTGGCCTCGTCGAGGGTCCATGTCGGCCCGGAGAAGAACGACTGCCAGTTCGTCGGCTCCGCCCCCGGGTCACCCGCCGCGAATCCCGGCCGCGGCGGCCGCCACCAGTACCAGTCCCGCTTCGGTGACGTCCTCGATGCCCTGCTCTCTTCGAACCACGGGTGCGCGTCGCTGGTGTGGTTGACCACCAGGTCCATCACCAGCTTCATCCCGCGCGCGTGCAGGGCGGCGATCAGCTCGTCCAGCTGCGCCAGGCTGCCGAAGAGCGGGTCGATGTCGCGGTAGTCGCTGATGTCGTAGCCGTTGTCGGCCTGCGGCGAGGGGTAGACCGGCGAGAGCCACAGGACGTCGACGCCGAGGTCGGTCAGGTGGTCCAGCCGCTGGAGGATGCCGCCCAGGTCGCCGACGCCGTCGCCGTCGGAGTCCATGAACGAGCGCGGGTAGACCTGGTAGACGACGGCGCGGGTCCACCACGGCGCGGGCTCGGCGCCCGTCGGGAAGGGCGAGGGTGCGGAGTCCATGCGACCGTCTGCCCCGATCAGGACGCCGGGAACCCGTGGTGCACGGCCTCGACGTTGTTGCCGTCGGGATCGCGCAGGAAGACGCCGTAGTAGCCCGGGTGGTACTCGGGCCACTCCCGCGGCTCGTGCAGGATCTCCGCGCCCGCCTCCCGTGCTGCCGCATAGACGGCGTCGACGGCCTCGCGCGACGGGGCCGCCAGCGCGAGGTGCACGGGGCGGTTGTCACCCTCCGCCAGCGGCGACGTCCACAGCTGCGGCTGGCCGCCCGGGCCGGCCAGGCCGATCACCGGGCCGTGCGGGGTGTCGAAGCGCATGGCCTCCCGCACGCCGCAGGAGGCGAAGACCTGCTCGTAGAAGGCCGCTGCAGCGGCGGCGTCGGCGCACTGCAGACCCAGGTGGTCGATCATGGCCGGACGGTAGCGGCGGGGCCCGGCATCCGGCCCCCGCCGGCGCCCGCCGATGAGAACCGTCGTCGTCGGTCGTCGTACTGCTGACGGCGCGCGTGGGCGCGCCGCCCCGCGGACCGAGGAGACCCCCGTGCGCATGATCTTCGTGAACCTCCCCGTCGCCGATCTGGCCCGGGCCAAGGCCTTCTACGGTGGGCTCGGCCTCGAGTTCGACGAGCAGTTCAGCGACGAGCGGACGGCGTCGGTCGTCATCAGCGAGCAGATCGTGGTCATGCTGCTCACCCGCGACCGGTTCGCCGACTTCGTGCCGGGAGCGGTCGGCGACCCGGCCGCGGCAACGACGCAGCTCAACGGCCTGTCCGTGGACTCGCGGGAGGAGGCCGACGACATGCTCGCCCGTGCCCTGGCCTCGGGCGGCAAGCCGTTGCAGCCGGCGCAGGACCACGGGTTCATGTACGGCACCAGCTTCACCGACCCGGACGGGCACGTCTGGGAGACCATCTGGATGGATCCTTCTGCCGTGCAGTGACCGCCCGGGCGGGCCGGCGTCCCCGCTGCTTGGATGGTCGCGGCACCGGGACGGCCCCGGCGCCAGCGAGGAGGCATCGTGGCCGAGTTGACCCGTCCGGACGTCGAGCCCCCCACCGGGCCCGCCCCCGACGACCTGGTGATCGAGGACCTCGTCGTCGGTGACGGCCCCGAGGCCAAGGCCGGCGACCTGATCAGCGCCCACTACGTCGGCGTCACCCACGACGGCGGCGAGCAGTTCGACGCCTCCTGGGACCGCGGCGACCCGCTGGAGTTCCGCCTCGGCGTCGGCATGGTCATCCAGGGCTGGGACGAGGGCATGCTCGGAATGAAGGTCGGCGGCCGCCGCCGGCTGACCATCCCGGCGCACAAGGCCTACGGCGAGCGCGGCGCGGGCGGCGTCATCAAGCCCGGCGCCACCCTCGTCTTCGTCGTCGACCTCGTCGGCGTGCGCTGACCCCGCGACCCCCCCCCGGATCACAGCGCGTCCAGGAGACGTTCCCGCCTGGCGCCGAGCGGGTCCGTCGCGCCGGGTGGGACCCCCCCCGGGCCCCACCCGGCGCGCCCTCCGCCCGCGGGAAATAGTTCCGCCGTGCAACGGCGTTGGGTCGGGCATGCGCGTAGAGGTGTGGTCCGACGTCGTCTGCCCGTGGTGCTACGTCGGCAAGCGCCGGCTGGAGACCGCCCTGGAGCGGTTCCCGCACCGTGACCAGGTCGAGGTCGTGTGGCGCTCCTTCCAGCTGGACCCGACGGTCCCCGAGGGCGAGACGCACCCGACGCTGCCCGCGCTGGCCGCCAAGTACGGCGTCCCCGCGGAGCAGATGCGCGAGAACATGCGCGGTCTCGAGGAGCTCGCCGCCGCCGAGGGGCTCGAGTACCACCTGGCCGACGGCATCAGCGGCAACACGCTGCTCGCCCACGAGCTGCTGCACCTGGCCGCCGAGCACGGCAACGAGAAGCGCAACGAGCTCAAGGAGCGCCTGCTGCACGCCTACTTCGAGGAGCAGCGCTCGGTCTTCGACGTCGACTCGCTCGTGCCGCTCGCCGTGGAGGTGGGGCTGGACGAGGCCGAGGTCCGCGAGGCGCTGGCCGACCGCCGCTACCGGCACGCGGTCATCGAGGACAGCGCGACGGCGGTCGAGCTCGGCGCGCGCGGCGTCCCGTTCTTCGTCGTCGACCGGAAGTACGGCGCCGCCGGCGCCCAGCCCGCCGAGCAGCTGCTGCAGATCCTCGAGCGCGCCTGGGCCGACGCCAACCCGTTGATCACCGTCCCCGCCGCCGAGGGCTGCGAGGACGGCACCTGCGCCGTCTGACCGGCGGATGTGCGCATAACGGCCTCTCCGGCGGCGCAAGACCCCGGTTCGTGCACATCCGGCGGCTCGGGCGCTAGCCGAGCAGGCCCGGGACGGCGCGCAGGGCCGTCTCGGCGTCCGCGGTCAGCTCGCGGACGACGTCGGTCGCCGACCGCTCCGCGCGCACCATCCCCACCGCCTCGCCCGCGTAGAGCGGGGCGTGCGCGGGGTCCCCGGTGCGCCGGCCGTCGACGACGAGCTGCCGGGCGGCGTCGTCGGACACCAGCTCGGCCTCCCGCCCGTGCCAGGCGCGGGAGAAGTCGTTGACCAGCGCCCGGCCGGGCCAGCGCTCCGGCCAGGCGATGCCCTCGGCGACGTCGAAGGCGCGGGTCAGCACCGTGCCGTCGCCGTCGGCCTCCCGGATCCGCAGGCGGGCGGGCCGCGCCGTTGAGCCCCTCCGTGCACGACAGCAGCGCCGTCCCGATCCACACCCCGGCCGCGCCGGCGACCAGCATCCCGGCCATCGCGCGGCCCGTCGCGATCCCGCCGGCGGCGAGGACCGGCAGGTCGGTGAGCGCGAGCACCTCCTGCAGCAGCGGCAGGAGCGCGCGCTGCCCGGTGTGCCCACCGGCCTCCGTGCCCTGCGCGACCAGGACGTCGACACCCGCCTCCAGGGCGCGGTGCGCATCGGCGACGGTGTTCACCTGCGCGACGACGGCGATGCCCGCGTCGTGCAGCGGCGCGACGTAGGGCGCCGGGTCGCCGAAGGACATCGACACCAGTGCCGGGCGTGCGGCCAGCGTGGCGTCGAAGAGCTCCGGCCGGTCCGCGAGCGTCCAGATCATCAGCCCGACGCCGAAGGGGCCGCCCTCGGCGGCGCGGGCGCTCTCCGCCGTCACGAACTCGGCGCTGTGCCGGCCGCTGACGCCGACCATGCCGAGCCCGCCGGCCCGGGAGACGGCCGCGGCGAGGGCGCCGCCGGAGACGCCGGCCATCGGCGCACCGACGACCGGCGTCGCGAGGTCGAAGCGGCGGGTCAGCGGGGTCTGGATCACCGGCCCATCGTGCCGCAGCGCAGCGATGGCGCCCCCCGGCACCGGCGCGCGGGGGTGGACCGATCCGTCACACCGCCGGGTCGGCGTACGGGCCGCCGGCCGCCTGCTCCTCCTCGTCGGCGGCGATCTCGTCCTCGCCGGCCACGAGCGGGTCGTCCCCGGCCGAGGCGAGGTCCTCGCCCTGGCCCATCGCGCCGGGATCGGCCTGCAGCGTGCGGGGGTCGTTGAGCGGATCCGGGGTGTCGGGATCGGTGACGGTCATGCCCGGCGCATGCCCCGACGGCGGACGGTGGAACCCCTCCCCTTCGCGTAACCCATGTGTTACGCATGCACCCGTGGACGCCCTCGCCGCGCTGGCCGACCCGGTCCGCCGGGAGCTCGTGCGGCTGCTCGCCCACGGCGAGGTGCCCGCGGGGGAGCTCGCCGAGCGCTTCCCGGTCAGCCGGCCGGCGGTCAGCCGGCACCTGCGCGTGCTGCGGGAGGCCGGCCTGGTCACGGTGCGGGCCGAGGGGAAGCGGCGGCTCTACGCCCTCGACCCGCGGCCGCTGCGCGAGCTCGACGACTGGCTGGCGGCCTACCGCGACCTGTGGGCGCAGCGGCTGGACGCACTGGACACCGAGATCGCCCGCGGTCGGCGGGCACGGAGGGACGGAGGACCGGCATGAGCGCGGACCGGCGACGGGGGACCGTCACCCGCCTGGACGACGGACGGCAGCGGCTGGAGTTCCGCCGCGAGTGGCCCGATCCGATCGAGGACGTGTGGGCCGCGCTCACCGAACCCGACCGGCTGGTGCGCTGGATCGGCACCTTCGAGGGGGAGCGGGCCGTCGGCGCCACCGGCACCTTCACGATGACCCACGAGGCCGAGCCGGCCGGCGAGCCGATGCGGATCCTCGAGTGCGACCCGCCCCGCCGCCTGGTGGTCGAGTGGGTGCAGCAGGACAGCGACGCGTGGCGGGTGGACCTGGACCTCACGCGGGAGGGCGACCGCACCGTGCTGCGCTTCGTGCAGGTCTTCGGCCCCGACGCCGACGTCGTGGACTACGCCATGGGCTGGCACTGGTACCTGGACAAGTTCGGCGCCGAGGTGGAGGGCACGTCCGGGCCGGGGGACTGGGACACCTTCCTCGCCGCGACCGGCCCCGCCTACGGCCGCGCCTGACCCCTCCGGGGAGGCACGCCCCGCGCCGTCCGTGACGCGGTGTGACGTGCGCGATAGCGTGCCGGGGATCCGTCCGCCGACAACGGCGTCGGCGGCCGGATCGACCGCTCCGCGCACCGCCGCGCTCGATCGGTGACCCCGCCGGGGGTCGGTTAGCGTGGAAGAGCCGCAACCGGTTCGACGGAGGCTCTTCCCCACGTGGCGAATCCCTACCTGCAGGTGCTGCGCACGCCGCACGCCCTGCCCATGGTGCTGGCTGCCTTCCTGGGCCGCTTGCCGCTGTCGATGGTGGGGCTGGGCTGCGTGCTGCTGGTGGCTGCCGAGACCGGTTCCTACGGCCTCGGTGGCGCGGTCGCCGCGGTCGGCGCGGTGACGACGGCGGTGTCCGGCCCGTTCATCGGCCGGCTCTCCGACGCCCACGGCCAGCGCCGGGTGCTGCTGCCCGTGGTGACGGTCTTCGTCGCCTCGGGCACGCTGTTCCTGCTCGCCGTCCGGCGGGACTGGCCGCTGCTGCTCGTCTTCGCCTCCGCCGGGCTGGCCGGCGCCTGCCTGCCGCCGGTCTCCTCGATGATCCGGGTGCGCTGGACCCACCTGCTGCGCGGCAGCCACCGGCTGCCGACCGCACTGGCCATGGAGTCCGTCGTCGACGAGATGGTCTTCGTCCTCGGCCCCGTGCTGGTGGCGATCCTGTCGACGACGGGGCACGCGACCTCGGGCCTGGTCACCGCGTTCGTGCTGGCGACCGTGGGCAGCCTGCTGTTCGCGGGGCAGCGGCGCACCGAGCCGCAGCCCACGGCCCACGAGCACCGCAGCAGCTCCTCGGCGATGCGGTCCGACGGCCTCAAGGTGCTGTTCGTCGTCGCCGCCGGGGTGGGGACGGTCCTCGGCACCCTGCAGGTCTGCCTCGTCGCCTTCGCCGACGAGCTGGACGCCGAGCCGATGACCGGCGTCCTCATCGCCGGGCTCGCGGTCGGGTCGATGATCAGCGGCATCGGCTGGGGCACGGTGCACTGGCGGCTGCCGCTGCGCCACCGCCTGGCGGCCGTGCTGGTGCTGCTGACGCTGCTCAGCGCCCCGCTGGTGCTGGTCCGCGACGTGTGGCTGATGCTGCCGTTCGTGGTGCTCGCCGGGATCGCGGTCTCGCCGTCGCTCATCAGCGCCTTCACCCTCGCCGAGCTGCTCGTCCCCCGGGCGTCGGTCACCGAGGCGTTCACCTGGATCGGCACGGCGCTCGCGCTGGGCGTGGCCGTCGGCGCCTCCGTGTCCGGCAAGATCGTCGACGTGTCCGGTGCGAACGCCGCCCTGTCGGTGGCGACGCTCGCGGCGGCGGTGGCCGCCCTCGTCGTCGCACTGGGCCAGCGGGCGCTGCACGTGCCCGCCGAGCACGCCCCCACGCCCGCGCTGGCCCGCTGATGGACGAGCGGTACGAAATCGCCGGTGCGCTGGTGCGCGACCGGACGGTGCGCGCGCCCCTGCACCACGGCACCGACGACGGCGCGGCGATCGAGGTCTTCGTCCGCGAGCTGGTGCACCCGGAGAAGCGGGACGCCGACCTGCCGCTGCTGCTGTTCCTGCAGGGCGGTCCGGGCGGGAAGTCGCCCCGGCCCACCCGCGGCGGCTGGATCGCCCGGGCGCTGCGCGACTTCCGCGTGGTGCTGCTCGACCAGCGCGGCACCGGGCGCAGCACGCGGATCACCGGCGCGACCGTGCAGCGGTTCCCGGACGCGGAGACCGCCGCCGACCACCTGGCGGCCTTCCGGGCCGACGCGATCGTCGCTGACGCCGAACTCGTCCGCGCCACCCTCTACGGCGGGCGCCGGTGGACCACCCTCGGCCAGAGCTACGGCGGGTTCGTCACACTCACCTACCTCTCCACCGCCCCGCAGGCGCTGGACCGCTGCCTGGTCACCGGCGGGTTGCCGGCCCTGCAGCCCGACGCCCGCGCGCTGTACCGCCGGACCTACCCGCGCGTCGCCGCCAAGGTGGCCCGCTTCTACGCCCGCTACCCCGCCGACGTCGCGCGGGCCGGAGCGGTCGCCGACCGGCTCGCCGCCGCTCCGGTCCGGCTGCCGGACGGCGACGTGCTGTCGGTGCGCCGGCTGCAGACCGTCGGCCAGGTGCTGGGCACCCAGGCCGGCGCGGAGGAGCTGCACTGGCTGCTCGAGGAGGCGCTGGACGACGGCGCCCCGGGCGGGCTGTCCGACACCTTCCTCGACCAGGCTCGCCCGCCGGACCGCGTTCTGGGACAACCCGCTCTACGCCGCCCTCCACGAGAGCATCTACGCCGGGCCGGGCGCCACCGGGTGGGCGGCGGAGGCCGAGCGGACGCCGGAGTTCGACGGCGACCGCCGTCCGCTGCCGTTCACCGGCGAGATGATCTACCCCTGGATGTTCGACGAGATCGCCGCGCTGAGGCCCTTCGCGGCCGCCGCGCACGCGCTCGCGGACCGGGCGGACCTCCCGCCCCTCTACGACCCGGCGCGGCTGGCGGCGAACGAGGTCCCGGTCGACGCCGCCGTCTACTTCGACGACATGTACGTCGACGCCGACCTCTCGCTGGAGACGGCGGCGGCCGTGGGCAACGTGCGCACCTGGGTCACCAACGAGTTCGAGCACGACGGGCTGCGCACCGGCGACGTGCTCGACCGGCTGCTCGGCCTGCGCGCGCGGTGACCCGTCCCCGGCCGGCCCCGGGTGGCGGACGGCGGCTGGGCGTCGCCCCCGAGCGGCTGGGCCGGTGGCTCGACGGCGTCGCCGAGCGGCACGGGACCTTCGCCGACGTCGTCGTCGGTGAGCACGGCATGCTCCGGCTCACCTGCGCGGACACCACGTCGGTCGCGCTCCGGGCGCCGTTCGGCTGGACGCCGGGCACGCCGGCGCTGGCGAGCTTCACCGCTGCCGCGCGCGCCGACCGCGTCGCGGCCGTGCTGCTCGTGCGGCGGGGCCGGTGGGCCGTCGGCGTCTTCGACGGCGAGCGCCTGGTGGTCTCCAAGGTCGACGCCCGCCAGGTGCAGGGCCGGACGGCGGCCGGCGGCTGGTCGCAGCAGCGGTTCGCACGCCGCCGCGGGAACCAGACCGACGCCGTCGTGGGCGCGGCCGCGGACACCGCGGCCCGGGTGCTGCTGCCGCACGCCGCCGAGGTGGCCGCGCTGTTCACCGGCGGGGACAGGGGGCTGGTCGACGAGGTGCTCGCCGATCGCCGGCTGGCCGTCCTCGCCGCGCTCCGCCGCGAGCCCGCGCTCGACGTCGGCGAGCCGACCAAGGCCGTCCTGCTGACGACGCCCGGGCTGTTCCGCGCCGTCGAGGTCACGATCGTGGAGCCCGACGACCGCTCCTGAGGGTCCGCATTTCGTGCCGGAATGGTGCGGTAATGGTCGAAGAATGGCGAAACGTGCGCTGTGCCACAGCCGAGAAGTGTCGTGGGCCACTCTCGCCCGCGTGACGTGACCAGCATCGCAGGAGAGCGTGGCATCCATTCGGGAAATCTGCCGTTAACTGGTAAAGGAACGACCAAGCGTGGCCGATGCGAATCACGACCACCGACATCCGTCAGGAGAGAGTCATGGGAACGCACACCGCTTACAAGCCCAGCACGCTCGGCAACATCCCGATGAGCTTCGCGCCGATGCTGTACGCCGACCCGTCGTACTTCCAGGCGGACCGCGCCCCTGGTGCCTCCTACCAGGGTGAGGGCGTGCGCTTCATCGCCAAGCTCGGCCGGATCCTCCGCGCGCACAGCTGAACCATTCTCCCCCGCCCCGGAATGGGGCCGGGAACGCGACGACGCGAGAACTGCTCCGAGGAGCGGGTCTCGCGTCGCTGTCGTTCCCGGGCCATTTCGGCGAGGGTGCGGGCACAACCGGTTCCGGATCGCTCGAACGACGGGCCGCGGGCCGAAAGGCCCTCGACCACCTGTGCCGCGCGGCGTAGCGTCCTCCGACCGTGTCTCCCGTCGCACGTCCCGAGACCCATCCCGCCCCCGACCCCGTCCTCGCCGCCGAGCGCGCCCACCTCGCGCGCGCCGAGGAGTGCCTCGCGCTCATGCGGGAGGCCACCACCGCCGTGACCGACGCCGGCGTCGACGCCTGGGCCTCCGAGCGCCTCGGCGCGGCCCGCGCCGAGCGGCTCCGGCTGCTGGCCGCCGACCCCGGCGTCCCGCCCTTCTTCGGCCGCACGGACGGCCAGGGCCCGGCGCCCGAGACCTTCCACATCGGCCGCCGGCACGTGCGCGACGACGCCGGCGACCCGGTCGTCATCGACTGGCGCGCGCCGATGAGCCGGCCGTTCTACCAGGCGACCCCCGCCGATCCCCAGGGCGTGGCCCGCCGACGCCGGTTCGGCTTCGCCGAGGGCGAGCTCACCGGCTACGAGGACGAGCGCCTCGACACCGGCGACGCCGGCCCCGGCGAGTTCCTCCGCGCGGAGATCGAGCGGCCGCGCAGCGGGCCCATGCGCGACATCGTCGCCACGATCCAGCCCGACCAGGACGACATCGTGCGGGCACCGCTGGCCGAGTCGATCTGCGTGCAGGGCGCCCCGGGCACCGGCAAGACCGCCGTCGGGCTGCACCGCGCGGCCTACCTGCTCTACACGCACGGCGGCCAGCTGGCCCGCACCGGCGTCCTCGTCGTCGGCCCCAACCGGGCCTTCCTCCGCTACATCGAGCAGGTGCTGCCGACCCTCGGCGAGGTGGACGTCGCCCAGTCCACCGTCGCCGACCTCACCGCCCGGGTGCCGGTGCGCGCCGTCGACGGCTCGGCGGCCGGCGTCCTCAAGGGCGACGTGCGCATGGCCGAGGTCCTGCGGCGGGCGCTCTGGGGCGAGATCCGCAAGCCGGTCGACGACGTGCTCGTGCCGCTGGCCGGCCGGCGCTACCGGGTGACCGTCGAGCGGCTCAAGCGCTACGTCGACGACCTGCGCCGCCGGGCGCGCGGCAGCGACGACCAGCAGCTGCTGCACTACGCGGCCGCCCGCGAGCGGCTGGCGATGCTCCTGGCCGGCGACGCCCGCCGGCAGAAGGAGGAGGCCGGCGGCAGCCCGACCGACGCCGAGACCCGGCGGGCCGCCCGCAGCGCCGAGGTGCGGGCCTTCTGCGACGCGGTCTGGCCGGCGCGGGACGCCGCGGGGCTGGTGGCGGCGCTGCTCGGCGACCCCGCGCTGCTCGCCCGCGCCGCGCGCGGCGTCCTCGACGAGGAGGAGCAGGCGCTGCTCGCCTGGCCCGCGCCGCCGCGGTCGGTCCGCACGGCGCCCTGGACGGCGGCCGACGCGGTGCTCGTCGACGAGGCCGCCGGCCTGCTCGAGCGGACGCCGGGCTTCGGCCACGTCGTCGTCGACGAGGCGCAGGACCTGTCCCCGATGCAGTGCCGGGCCGTCGCCCGCCGGCTCGCCGCCGGATCGCTGACCGTGCTCGGTGACCTCGCCCAGGCGACCAGCCCGTGGTCGGCGCCCGACTGGGAGCAGACGCTCAGCGGGCTGGGCCGCCCCGGCACCGTCGTCCGCCCGCTGACCCGCGGCTACCGGGTGCCGGCCGAGGTGCTCGACTACGCCAACCGGCTGCTGCCGGTCATCGCGCCGGGGCTGCCGGCGGCGACCGCCGTCCGCGGGGAGCCCGGCTCGCTGCGCGTGCACCCGGTGACCGACCTCGCCGGCCCGCTGACCGGCGTGGTGGCGGAGCTGGCCGACCAGCCCGGCTCCGTCGGCGTCGTCTGCGCCGACGACGACGTCGCGGACGTCGTCGCGCTGCTCGTCGCCGCCGGTCTGCCCGCCGCCGCGCTCGGCGACGACGGCGAACCCCCTGCCCGGCTCGCGGTCGTGCCGGCGACCCTGGCCAAGGGGCTGGAGTTCGACGCGGTCGTCGTCGCCGACCCCGCGGCCATCGTGGCCGCCGAGCCGCGGGGGCTGCACCGGCTCTACGTCGTCCTCACCCGGGCGGTGAGCACGCTGGTCGTGCTGCACCGCGGGGACCTGCCCGCCGAGCTCGCGGACGTCGCGGGCTGAGCGGAGCCCCTCAGCCCGCGACGACGCCGGAGCGGCGGGCGAGCAGGTCGTCCAGCGAGCCGGTGAGCAGCCAGCCGGAGAGCACGACCAGGTGCAGCAGCCACAGCCAGAACCCGAGCGCGACGACACCGCCGACGACGGTGAGCCCGCCGAACGGGGCGCCGAGGTCCAGGGGCAGCGACAGGAAGAGCACGAACCCCTGGAGGAAACCCGACACGCAGGCCGCGGTGAACAGCGCGCCGCAGACCAGCGCGGGCCAGCGCACCTGCCCGCCACCGACGACCCGGAAGCCCCAGGCCAGCGGCAGGGTGAGGGCACCCAGGCAGGCGTAGAAGCCGACGGCGGTCCGGCCGACCGTCGCCCAGGCGCCGCCGTCGTCGGCGAGGTCGGCCATGGCGCCGGCGGCCAGCAGCAGCGGGTAGAGCAGGAAGGGCGTGACGAGCAGCAGCGGCAGGGCGTACAGCCGGCCGCGCCAGGCGGTCATCCCCTCCTCGCGGCGGCTGAAGCGCAGCAGCGCGCGGCGGAGCCCCTCGCCGTAGAGCGACATGGGCAGCAGTGCGAGCAACCCCTGCAGCGGGCCCAGGCCGACGCCGGCCTCGACCAGCCGCGCGACGGCGTCGGGTGCGCCGAGCTCCGGGGGCAGCAGGTCCGACAGCCGGCCGCCGAGCTCGCGGACGCGCTCGGCGGAGGTGAGCCGGGCGGTGAGCGAGAACGCCAGCACGAGCAGCGGGACGACGGCGATGCCCGCGTAGAAGGTCAGGCCCGCCGCGATCAGCGCCAGGTCGCGGCCCTGGAGCCGCCGTCGCACCCCGCTGAGCAGGGACCGGATCCAGGGGCGCACCGCTAGAGGGTGCCAGGCGGCTCCGCGGTCACCCGACGTCGTCGTTGCTGCCGGTCTCCTCGCAGCTCGCGTCGTGCGGGTTGCTCGCGTCCTGGCTGGTGGAGTCGCAGTTGGTCTCGCCGCGCTGCACGTCGGTGTTGTCGCCGCAGGCGACCAGCGATCCGGCGATGGCGAGGAGGACGAGGGGGCGGCGCAGATCCATGCCCCCGGTAGTGCGCGTCGGCGGGCCGTCCGAAACGGCTCCGGACCGGATCTGCCGCGGCGTGTCGGTCCTCACACGTTCCGCGAGGGTGGACGGGTCCGTCACGCATCCGCGCAGGCCAGCGCCCTGCCGTACCCCCGCCCCTCGGACGGCAAACCACACAGTTGTATTTCGCCCATTGTCACGGCCCGGTAACAGCTTTACGGTCTGTGTGCCCGCCGGGGCGTTCCGTCACCGCCTGGGTGCCAGCCCGCCGGACCACCGATCGATCGGAGAGCCGCCCGCTCATGGCGACCCCTCTGCTTCCCGCCCGCGGACGCACCGCCCGCCGGGCCCTCGTGGCCCTCGCCGGCGCCGCCGGGATCCTGTTCGCGACCGTGCCCGCGTCGGCTGCTCCCGCGAACCCGACGACCGCCGCCGAGGCCGCCGAACTGGTCGCCGCCCGGGGCCACGAGCTCGAGGTGCTCTCCGAGCAGTTCAACGAGGCGCGGGAGAACCTGGCCGCCCAGCAGGCCGCCGCCCAGGCCGCGCAGGCCGAGCTGGAGCGGGCCACCGCCGTCCTGACCGAGGCGCAGCGGAGCGTCCGCGGCGTCGCCCGCAGCGCCTACACCGGCTCGGGGCTCAACTCCTTCCAGGCGCTCATGGTGAGCGGCTCGGCCGACGAGTTCGTCAACCGGATGTCCACGCTGCAGATGGTCGCCGGGCACCAGAACCAGCTGCTCGACGTCGCGGCCGAGGCCAACGCCGCCGCCGCCCGGGCCCAGGCGGAGCTCCAGGCCTCCGCCGCCGAGGCGCAGCGCCAGTACGACGCGGTCTCCGGGCAGAAGACCGAGCTCGAGCGGCAGATCGGCGAGTACCGCGCGATCCACGACCGGCTCGGTGCCGAGGAGCGCCGGGCCGTGCTGGCCGCCGCGCAGGAGGCCCACCGGGCCAGCCGCAGCGAGCGCACCGAGCCGATCGCCGCCGCGTCGGCGCCGGTGGTGGCCGACGGGGCCGCCGCGCAGGTCGCCATCACCACCGCCATGGCACAGCGCGGCAAGCCCTACGTCTGGGCCGCCGGCGGGCCGGGCTCGTTCGACTGCTCCGGCCTCACCCAGTACGCGTTCAGGGCCGCCGGCATCTCCCTGCCGCACTCCAGCCGGCTCCAGGCGCAGATGGGCCAGGCCGTCGCCCGCGCCGACCTGCGCCCCGGCGACCTGGTGTTCTTCTACAGCCCGGTGAGCCACGTGGGCATCTACATCGGCAACGGCCAGATGGTGCACGCGCCCACGTCGGGCGACGTCGTCAAGGTCGCCCCGGTCGACGTCATGGGCGGCTACGCCGGCGCCCGCCGCATCTCGGCCTGATCCACCGGGCACTGCCGCGAGGATCACACCCCGGCCGGGGACGCACCGCCGCGGCCGCCCGTTGAGCCGTCGACCGACGAGCACCGCTCCCGCCGATCCCCGAGGACACCTCCCGATGAACCCCCGCACCGTCGCCACCGCGTTCCGCGTCGTCGCCGTCGCCGAGGCCTTTTCCTGGGTCGGCCTGCTGATCGGGATGTTCGTGAAGTGGGTGCTGGAGACCTCCGAGGTCGGCGTCCAGGTCTTCGGGCCGATCCACGGCGGGATCTTCGTGGCCTACGTGCTGGTCACCCTGGTGGCGGCCCGGGTCCTGCGCTGGTCGCCGGTCACCGCGCTGCTGGCGCTGGCCGCCTCCGTGCCGCCGCTGGTGACGATCTGGTTCGAGCGCTGGGCCACCCGCACCGGCGCGCTGCCGTCCGGGGACGCCGTCCGCACCAGCTGACCTGCACGGACGCCGGCGGCGCTACCGTCGCCGGCATGCCCGATCCCGTGCTGCCCGCGACCGCCCGCACCCTGCTCGCCCGCGTGGCCCGCACGCAGCGCGACGGGCGCGCCCCCAGCCTGGTCGCCGGCGTCGTCCGCGACGGTGGGCTGGCCTGGTCGGCCGGCCGCGGCGACGTGCCCGAGCCGCACGACGACGTCCAGTACCGGCTCGGCTCGATCAGCAAGACCGTCACCGCCGTCCTGGTGATGCGGCTGCGCGACGAGGGCCGGCTCGCCCTCGACGACCCGCTGGATCGGCACCTGCCCGGCACGCCGTTCGGGGAGCGCACCGTCGGGCAGCTGCTCTCGCACCTGGCCGGCGCCTCGGCGGAGAGCCCCGGCGGCTGGTGGGAGCGGGTGCCCGGCGGCTCGCTGGCGGACCTCGGACTGGCCGACGACGACGTCGTCCTCGGCGCCGCACGCCGGTTCCACTACTCCAACCTGGGGTTCGGGCTGCTGGGTGAGCTGGTCGCCCGGGCGCGGGGGACGTCCTGGGACGACGCGGTGCGGGCCGAGGTGCTGGCGCCGCTCGGGATGTCCCGGACCACGCCGCGCCCGTCCGGTGCCGCCGCCCGCGGGCAGGCCGTGCACCCGTGGGCCGACGTCGTCCTGCCGGAGCCGGAGCACCACGCGGGCGTCATGGCCGCCGCCGGCCAGCTGTGGTCGACGCTGGCCGACCTCGGCCGGTTCGCCGCCTTCCTGCTCGGCGACACCGCCGACGTCCTCGACCCGGCGACGCTCGAGGAGATGACCGAGCCCGCGGGCGTCGACTCCTCGGCGCCCGGTTGGTCGGCGTACGGGCTGGGCCTGCAGGTCCTGCGCGTGGACGGGCGGACGCTGGTCGGCCACGGCAGGCTCGATGCCCGGCTTCCTGGCCGGCGTCTTCGTCGACCGGGACGAGCAGATCGGCGCGGTCTCCCTGGCCAACGCCACCGCGGGGGTGGAGCCGGTCGTCTTCGGGCTGCTGGCCGACCTGCGCGCCGCCGAGCCGCGGGTCGTCGAGCCCTGGAGCCCCGCGTCGTCGCCGGTGCCGCTGGAGGTCCTCGGCGTCTGGTTCTGGGGCGTGACGCCCGTGGCGCTGCGCGCCGTGCCCGGCGGCCTGCTGCACCTGGGCCCGCTCCCCGGCCGCGGCGGGCGGGCGAGCCGGTTCCAGCAGCGCGACGGCCGCTGGGTCGGCCTGGACGGCTACTACGCCGGCGAGACGCTGCGGATCGCCGCGGACCACCTCGACCTGGGCACGTTCATCTTCACCCGGACGCCCTACGACCCGGCCGCGCCCGTGCCCGGCGGCGTCGACGAGGCCGGCTGGACGGCCTGACCCCCCGGGCCGCGCCACGATCAGGGAACCTGATCGTGGCGCGTCCTCCCTCAGCGTGGGAGGTGAGGGAGGACGCTCGACGATCAGGTGGGCTGATCATCGCGGGTCACCGGGTCGGGTAGAGGCCCGCGGCGTAGGCGTCGGAGGAGTAGTAGCGCTCCAGCTCCTCCAGCGGCTCGTCCTTCCGCTCGAGCGCGTGCGCGATCCGCGCCCGGGAGGGGACGGCGTCGGGCGCCCAGCTCTCCGGCTCCCACAGCTGCGAGCGCAGGAACGCCTTGCCGCAGTGGTGGAACACCTGCTCGATCTCGACGACCACCGCCAGCACCGGCCGGTGCCCCTTCACGACCATGGTGTCGAGGAGCTCCGCGTCGGTGACCAGGCGGGCGCGGCCGTTGATGCGCAGCGTGTCGGTGCGGCCGGGCAGCAGCGAGATCAGCCCGACGTGCGGGTTGGCCAGGATGTTGCGGTAGCCGTCGGCGCGGCGGTTGCCCGCGCGCTCGGGCACCGCGACGGTGCGGTCGTCCAGGACGCGCACGGAACCCCGGCGGATCGCCCTTGGGGGAGACGTCGCAGCTGCCGTCCGCGCCGCTCGTGGCGATCAGGCAGAACGGGGACGCCGTCAGCCACTCCCGGTCGACGTCGGCCAGCGCCGTCCGCTCCTTGGCCAGCGCCGCGGGCACCGGCTCGCCGAGCAGGGCGCGCAGCTGCTCCTCGGTGGTGATCTCCTCCATGCCGGCATCCTGCCGCCTCCTCCGGGCGACATCGCCGATCTCGCACGTCCCGGGGGTCCGCAGCGTGCGAGATCGGCGATCTCGCCGGGGTGTGCGGCCCGCCCCTGCGCTGGCGGTGCGGCCACGAGCCGCGCACGCTCGGGGCGTGGACGACGACGCGCGGCTCGAGCAGGCGATCGGCGAGCTGCTCGACCTGCGCCGCGCGGGCGCCACGATCTGCCCCTCGGAGGCCGCCCGCCGGGTGGAGCCGGAGGCGTGGCGGGACCTCATGCCGGCGGCCCGCGCCGCGGCCGGGCGGCTGGCCGCGGCGGGCGAGGTCGAGGTGACCCAGGGCGGGCAGGTCGTCGACGTCGGCACCGCCCGCGGGCCGGTCCGCATCCGCCGCCCGGAGCGCTGATCAGGGCGGTCCGGACGGCGCGAACCATGCGAACTCGTGGTGATCGGCCGCTGATGGCCACGAGTTCGTAGGGCTCGCGCGCGGGCCGTGGCAGGATGTGTGAGCGGCGCCACACCCCGGCGCCGGCAGGCGTCCGCACGGTTCCGGTGACCCCGGCCAGGGCGGCGAACGGCGAGGAGCGAGCGGTGACCGCTGTGCGCAACGAGATCGAGGCCGAGACCGACCGGGCCGGGGACGACCCCGGCCCCCTCCCCGGGGCGGGCGCGCCGCACCTCCCGCAGCAGCCGGACCTCGTGCAGTTGCTGACGCCCGAGGGCGAACGGCTGGAGCACCCGGAGTACCCGCTGGAGGTCTCCGACGCGGAGCTGCGCGGCTTCTACCGCGACATGGTGCTGGTCCGCCGGTGGGACGCCGAGGCGACCGCGCTGCAGCGGCAGGGCGAGCTGGGCATCTGGGCCTCGCTGCTCGGCCAGGAGGCGGCCCAGCTCGGCGCCGGCCGCGCCCTGCAGGACGGCGACATGGCCTTCCCGACCTACCGCGAGCACGGCGTCGCCTGGGCCCGCGGGGTCGACCCGCTGCACGTCATGAGCCTGTTCCGCGGCGTCGACAACGGCGGCTGGCACCCCCGCGAGCGGGGCTTCGCGCTGTACACGATCGTCATCGGTGCCCAGTGCCTGCACGCCACCGGCTACGCGATGGGCGTGCAGCGCGACGGCGCGGAGTCCGCCGTCCTGGCCTTCCTCGGCGACGGCGCCACCAGCCAGGGCGAGGTCAACGAGGCGATGGTGTTCGCCGCCAGCTTCGCCGCCCCCGTCGTCTTCTTCTGCCAGAACAACCAGTACGCCATCAGCGTCCCGCTGGAGCGGCAGTCCAAGGTGCCCCTCTACCGGCGGGCCGCGGGCTTCGGCTTCCCCGGCGTCCGGGTCGACGGCAACGACGTCCTCGCGGTCCTGGCCGTCACCCGCGCGGCGCTGCGGGCCGCGCGCGAGGGCCAGGGCCCGACGTTCATCGAGGCGTTCACCTACCGGATGGGCGCGCACACCACCTCCGACGACCCCACCCGCTACCGGCTGGCCCACGAGGTGGAGGAGTGGAAGCTGCGCGACCCGATCGCCCGGCTCAAGGCCTACCTCTCCCGGAGCGGCCTGGCCGACGCCGCCTTCTTCGACGGTGTCGAGGCCGAGGCCGACGAGCTCGCCGGGCGGATCCGCCGCGGCACCGTCGAGATGCCCGATCCGCCGCCGACGGCCATGTTCGACGGCGTCCACGCCGAGATGACGCCGCCGCTGGCCGCCCAGCGCGCCGCGTTCGAGGCCTACCAGGCCTCCTTCGAGGGCGGTGCGGCATGACCGCCGAGCTGCTCGAGGCCTCCCCGACCCGGACGCTGACGATCGGCAAGGCCCTCAACGAGGGCCTGCGACGCGCGATGGAGGACGACCCGACGGTCGTGCTCATGGGCGAGGACATCGGCCGGCTCGGCGGCGTCTTCCGCATCACCGACGGCCTGCAGAAGGACTTCGGCGAGGCCCGCGTCGTCGACACCCCGCTGGCCGAGGCCGGCATCGTCGGCACCGCGGTGGGCCTGGCGATGCGCGGCTACCGGCCGGTCGTCGAGATCCAGTTCGACGGCTTCGTCTTCCCCGCCTACAACCAGATCGTCACCCAGGTCGCCAAGCTGCACGCCCGCTCCCGCGGGACGGTGCCGATGCCGATCGTTATCCGCATCCCCTTCGGCGGCGGGATCGGCGCCGTCGAGCACCACAGCGAGAGCCCCGAGGCCTACTTCGCGCACACCCCCGGGCTCAAGGTGGTCGCGGTCAGCAATCCGGTCGACGCCTACTGGGGCATCCAGCAGGCGATCGCCTGCCCCGACCCCGTGGTCTTCCTGGAGCCGAAGCGGCGCTACTGGGACAAGGCGCCGGTCGACACCGCCGCCGACCCCGAGCCGCTGTTCCGCGCGCGGGTGGTCCGCGGTGGCGACGACGTCACCGTGCTCGCCTACGGCCCGATGGTGAAGACGGCGCTGCAGGCGGCCGAGGCGGCCGCGGAGGAGGGGCGCTCGCTGGAGGTCGTCGACCTGCGCACCCTCTCGCCGCTGGACCTCGACCCGGTGATCGCCTCGGTGCGCCGTACCGGCCGCTGCGTCGTCGTGCACGAGGCGCCGGTGACCCTCGGTCTCGGCGCGGAGATCGCCGCCCGCGTGACCGAGGCCTGCTTCCACTCCCTGGAGGCCCCGGTGCTGCGCGTCGGCGGCTACGACGTGCCCTACCCGCCGTCCAAGCTCGAGGAGGACTACCTCCCCGACCTCGACCGGGTCCTGGACGGCATCGACCGCGCGATGGAGTTCTGAGATGACGCACGCGACGCTGCGCCGGTTCGCCCTGCCCGACGTCGGCGAGGGGCTGACCGAGGCCGAGCTGCTCCAGTGGCTGGTCGCCGTCGGCGACACCGTCACCGTCAACCAGCCGCTGTGCGAGGTGGAGACGGCGAAGGCCGCGGTGGAGCTGCCCTCGCCGTACGCCGGCGTGGTCGTCGAGCTGCTGGTCGAGGCCGGCGCGACGGTCGACGTCGGCACGCCGATCATCACCGTCGACACCGGCGGCGGGACGGCGGCGGAGCCGCCAGAGGCGCCGCAGCCCGGCGGGCTGATCGGCGAGACCACCGCGAACGGCCGGACGGCGGTGCTCGTCGGCTACGGCCCGCGCAGCACCGAGGCGCGCCGCCCCCCCCGCCGGACCGCCGTTCCCGAAGCCGCCGGACCGCCGCTGCTGGCCACCGCCCCGGACGCCCGCAGCAAGCCGGTGCGCCACGGCGGGCTGGAGGTCGGCCGGCAGGCCGAAGCCGCCGCGATCCGCGAGGACGCCGCCTCCTCGGCCGCCGTCGCACCCGGCCGCCGTGGCCCGCGGCCCCTGGCCAAGCCGCCGGTGCGCAAGTACGCGAAGGACCTCGGCGTCGACCTCGCGCAGCTGACCGGCACCGGCCCGGGCGGGGTCATCACCCGCGCCGACGTCGACGCCGCCCGGACGGCTCCCGCTCCCCGGGCAGACATGGCCATTTCTGCCCCGCGGGGGGAGGAGCGGATCCCCGTCAAGGGGGTGCGCAAGCACACCGCCGCGGCGATGGTGGCCAGCGCGTTCACCGCCCCGCACGTCACCGAGTTCCTCACCGTCGACGTCACGCGGATGATGAAGCTGCGCCGGCGGCTGGCCGAGCGGCCGGAGCTGGCCGGCGTCCGGATCAGCCCCCTGCTGCTCGTGGCCAAGGCGGTGCTGCTGGCGGCGGCGCGGCACCTGCTGGTCAACAGCTCCTGGGACGAGGCGGCGCAGGAGATCGTCGTCCACGGGCAGGTGAACCTGGGCATCGCCGCGGCCACCCCGCGCGGTCTCGTCGTCCCCAACGTGAAGGACGCCGGGCGGCTCTCGCTCGCCGAGCTGGCCGGCGCGCTGGCCGAGCTCACCGATACCGCACGCGCCGGCCGAACCGCGCCGGCCGACCTCACCGGCGGCACGCTCACGATCACGAACGTGGGCGTCTTCGGCGTGGACACCGGGACGCCGATCCTCAACCCCGGCGAGGCGGCCATCCTGGCGTTCGGCGCGATCGCCGAACGGCCGTGGGTGCACAAGGGGGAGGTGCGCCCGCGGCAGGTCACGACCCTCGCGCTCTCGTTCGACCACCGGATCGTCGACGGCGAGCTGGGGTCGCGGTTCCTCGCCGACGTCGGGGCGCTGCTCGCCGACCCCGGAACCGCGCTGGCGTTCTGACGCGGCCGGCGGGCTCGGGGTCCCCGGGTCCTGGTCCCCGGGTCCTGGTCCCCGGGCCCCGGATCCCCCGGTCGGGGGGTCGACGTGGTGGGACGTGTCGGAGCCGGGTGCCCGGGGTAGGTCGTGCGCGACCGATCAGACGACACGAGGAGCGAGACCGTGGCCAGCGTGCAGGAATCCGTCGACGTCGACGTCCCGATCCGGGCCGTGTACGACCAGTGGACGCAGTTCGAGTCCTTCCCCCACTTCATGGGCGGAGTCGAGAAGATCACGCAGATCGATGACACGCACACCCACTGGGTCACCAACATCGACGGCGTGAAGCGCGAGTTCGACGCCGAGATCACCGAGCAGCACCCCGAGGAGCGGGTGGCCTGGACCAGCACCTCCGGTGAGGCCAAGCACGCCGGGGTGGTCACTTTCCACCGGCTGGACGACACCAAGACGCGGGTGATGATCCAGATCGACTGGGAGCCCGAGGGCCTGGTCGAGAAGGCCGGCGCCGCCCTGGGCTTCGACGACCGCCAGGTGAAGGCCGACGCGAAGAAGTTCAAGGAGTTCATCGAGAGCCGCGGCACCGAGACCGGTGCCTGGCGCGGAGACGTCCAGCGCCCCAGCTGACCTCTCCGCGCACGCCTCGACGGCGCCCGTCCTCCTCCCGGAGGGCGGGCGCCGTCGTCGTTCCGGGGCCGGACGTGAGCGGACTCACCCGGCGGGATGACAGATCGTCGGTGTCGCTGGTGACTGACCTACGATCCATCGGAATAATGAGGGCATCGCCCGCACTGTCATAGGTGCAGGCACACCACGACCGATGAAAGAGGCACCGACGATGAACAGCGTGACGTCTTCCTGGCGGCAGCGGCGTCAGGCGGCGCGCACCCGCCGCGCGATCGACCAGGCGCTGGCCCGCAGCAGCAGCCCGGCGATGCGTGACGAGCTCCTCACCATGGCGAGCGCCACCTCGTACACCCGCCGCTGAGGCGGCCGCGCCGCCTCGCGGCGGCGCCGCACTCCCGACCCCGGACCTCTCGCGAGGCCGGGGTCGAATGCTGTCCGGGCCGGGCCTCCCACCCGTACGGGTGGTTCCGCTCATGATGGGACCGGTGCGTGCCGAAACCTCATCCGTGATGCGCGTGCGGACGGAGAGTGCCCCGGCCCGGCCCCTCGATCGGGCCTCGGCCGCGCCTCTGACGTGGGCCGATGCGCTGAGGAGTCCGCGGTGACCGCGGCTCGGTCGTCCGTCGCCACCGCGCGCGAGACCTCCGGCGTCACGACCGCCGGCCTGCTGACATACGTCGCCGTGCACGGCGAGCCCGACGCCGTCGCCCGCCTGCTCGAGCTGGCCGGCGTCTCCGAGACCGCCGAGGAGCTCTGCGACCAGTCCCGCTGGTTCAGCTACGCCACCCGCGTGCGGCTGTTCTCGGCGGCGACCGAGGTCCTCGGTGACCCGGACGTGATGTTCCACGTGGGTCAGGCGGCGCTGCGCAGCGGCATGGCGCACTCCCTCGAGCTGGTGCTGCGGGCGCTCGGATCGCCCCGCCAGGTCTTCCGCCGCCTCCCGCGCGCCGTCGCCAAGTTCACGACCGTCTCCTCTATGGAGATCCTCGAGATCACCGCCACCTCGGCCCGGTTGGCCCTGCACCTGCACGAGGGCTACGAGCACTCCGCCCTGGACTGCGACTTCTCCCGCGGCCTGGCCACCACCGTCCCCGAGCTGTTCGGGCTGCCCACCGGGGTCATCACCGCGGCGGAGTGCCGGACCGGGGACGGGCGCACCTGCGTCTGCGAGGTCACCTGGGAGCGCCGGTCCCGGCTGCGACGGCGCGGCTCCCGCGCGGAGGTCCACCGCGAGCTCGCGGCGCTGCGCGGCCAGCTGCGCACCCTCCAGGACACCGCCACCGAGCTGGCCGGCAGCGACGACCTCGACACCGTCCTGCGGCTGATCGTCGCGCGGGCCGGCCAGGCGGTCCTGGCCCCCGCCCACCTGCTCGCCGTCGCCGCCCCCGGTGGGGGTGCGCCCCTGGTGCACAGCGCCGGGCTCCCCGACGACGAGGCGCAGGAGCTCGCCCGCCGGCTGCTGGCCGGCGAGGACCTCGGCCCGCGCGCCGTCGTCGTCGACGTCGCGTCCGCGCGGCGCCGGCACGGCCGGCTGGCGGCCGTCTACCCCTCCGGTGACGGGTCGATGGCCGACGAGCAGGCGATGCTGGCCGCGTACGCCGCGCACGCGGCCGCCGCCCTGGAACTGCTCTTCGCCCTCGACGACGCCCGGCTCGAGGCCGATCGGGCCGGTGCTCTGCTCCACCTCGCGCACGAGCTCGCCGCTGCCGACGCCGTGGACGGGATCTGCCAGGTCGTCGCCAACGCGCTGCCGCGGGTCGTCGGCTCCGAGGGCGCCTCGGTCATGCTGTGGGACCCGTCGGCGGGGCAGCTGCGGGCCCGCGCCTCGGCGAACGTGGGCAAGCCCAAGCAGGCGGCCTTCTTCGAGACGCCCCTCAGCCCGGAGGACAGCCCCGAGGTCCTGGAGCTGCTCAGCAACCGCGAGCCGCGCCTCATCCGCGGCAGCGAGAGCAGCCCCGTCCTGCGCGCCCTGCTCGCGCAGATCGGCGTCGCCGACGTCATCGCGCTCCCGCTGGTCGCCGACGGCAACTTCCTC
Source organism: Blastococcus sp. TML/C7B (assembly GCF_016612845.1). Classification (NCBI taxonomy): domain Bacteria; kingdom Bacillati; phylum Actinomycetota; class Actinomycetes; order Geodermatophilales; family Geodermatophilaceae; genus Blastococcus; species Blastococcus sp. TML/C7B. Next base: position 1,262,547 of record NZ_JAEOAA010000001.1, read on the forward strand.
GGCATCGCCACGGCCAGCTGGACGTCGGCGGCCGCCCCGGAGGAGCTCACCGACGACGTGCTGGTCCGGCTCCGCGGTGTCGGCGACCAGGCGGTCTCCGCCCTGCAGCGGGCGCAGCTGCTGGAGACCGTGCGCCACCAGGCCCACCACGACGCCCTGACCGGCCTGCCCAACCGGGTGCTGTTCCTGGAGCGGCTGCTCGCCGAGCTGCCGTCGGCCGGGCCGGGGGCTCAGCTGGGCGTGCTCTTCTGCGACCTCGACCGCTTCAAGCAGGTCAACGACGCCCTCGGGCACGCGGCCGGGGACGAGCTGCTCCGCCAGGTCGCCGCCCGGCTGCGGGCCGCGATCCGCCCCTGCGACACCGTCGGCCGGCTCAGCGGCGACGAGTTCGCGATCATCCTGCCCGGCCTGGACGACGAGGCCGACGCGCACGGCCTGGCCGCCCGCGTCGTGGACTGCTTCGCCGAGCCGTTCCGGCTCGAGGGCCGGGAGGTGGCGGTCGGCACCAGCGTGGGCGTCGCCGTCCACCACCCCGGTGGGGACGCCGAGGAGCTGCTGCGCCGCGCCGACGCCGCCATGTACCGGCACAAGCAGGGGCAGGGCTCAGCGCGCCCGGCCGGCTGATCCCCCGGTCAGCCGCGCAGCCGGGCCCGCAGGGCGGCCTGCTCATCGGCGCCGAACCCGTGTTGCTCCAGCCAGCCGATCGGCCCGTCGTACCGCTCGTCGAGCAGCTGCAGCACCCGGTCCATGGTCTCGCGCCGCGGCGCGTGGGTCGCCGTCTCGCGCTTCTCCGTGTCGCCGCCGTAGGTGCGCGTCGCGGCCAGCCGCTCCATGATCGCGTCGATCACCTCGCCGCTGAGGCCGTAGTCGATGGCGATCTCCTCGTGCGGCACGCCGGCCACCGCGAGGGACAGGGCCACGACGACACCCGTGCGGTCCTTGCCGGCGGCGCAGTGCACGACCGATGCGCCGGGGACGGGCGCCGCCAGGGCGCGCAGCGCCTGGACGACGGCGTCGCCGCGCTGCGACAGGTAGCCGAGGTAGCTGCGGACCGGCGGCGGCTCGGCCTGGTCGTGCTCGGCCACCTGACGCGGCAGGATCGACTCCAGCCAGCCCGACGGCAGATCCGGGACCTCGGGCTCCTCGACCGCGAAGACGTCGGTGTACCGGCCGCGCTCGGGCAGCAGCGTGAAGTGCCGGTGGGTGACCTCCGGCCGGCTCCGCAGCGGCCCGCGGCCCTCGAGCAGCACCTCGGCGCTGGTCCGGAGGTCGATGACCTCCCGCACCCCGATCTGGCCGACGAGGCGCTGCACGTCCGCGTCGGTCAGGGTCTGCAGGTTGTCGCTGCGCAGGATGCGGTGCGGCACGGTGCGACCACCGTCGTGGGTGGGCAGCCCACCCAGGTCCCGGGTGTTCGCGGTGCCTTCGAGGTGGATCCAGCGGCCGTCGGAGAGGGAGCTCACGTCCCTGACCGTACGGCGCGGCACCCGCTCCCTCAGGCGGGGGTCAGGGCGTCGCAGACGGCCAGGAGCCGCCGGCGCAGCTCCGCGCCCCGGGCGGCGAACCCGCGCTGGGCCGCGGCGTACTCCGCCTTGCCCTCCGGCGTCTCGATCCGGACGGCGGCGTAGCCGGCGTCGGCGAGGTCGTACGGGGATGCGCGCATGTCCAGCTCCCGCACGTCGGCGGCCAGCGCGAAGCAGTCGGCCAGCAGCTCACCGGGCACGGCGGGACCGAGCTTGTAGGCCCACTTGTAGAGGTCCATCGTGGCGTGCAGGCAGCCGGGCTGCTCCATCGCGGGCTGTGCCTCCCGCGTGGGCTGCAGCCGGTTCCGGCCGACCGCCTCGGGGGTGAAGAAGCGGAACGCGTCGTAGTGGCTGCAGCGGATCTGGTGCCCCTCGACGACGGCGTCCGTGCCGGCGCGGCCGAGCCGCAGCGGCAGGGCGTGCCGCCGCTCGTCGGCCCGGTAGACCATCGCCCACTCGTGCAGGCCGAAGCAGCCGGCGAAGACCGGCCGGGAGGCGGTGGCGGCCAGCAGGCCGCGGACGAACCCGACCGTCGTCCCGCGGTCGGCCAGGTAGGCGGCCGCGTCCAGGGCGACGACGCCGTCGTCGCCGGTGCGGTACCAGCGCCACGCCGCGTGCGGGGCGGGGCCGTCGTCCGCCGGGGCGAGCGCGGCGCCGACGCCGGGGTGCCAGCGGCGCACCCGGCCCGGCGTCTCGGAGTAGTAGGTGAAGAGGAAGTCGTGCACCGGGTGGGTCTCGCCGCGCGAGCGGCGGTCGCGGTGCGGCACCGCCCAGCGGTCGATGCGCTCCTCGTGCGCCGCCGTCCGCGCCTGCCACTCCGCCGCCGGCAGCACGGTGAGGACGGCGGCGGTCACGCGGCCAGCCTAGGTCGTGCCCTCCCTCAATCCGCTTCGTTGCCCGGGCGGGCGACGCCGTCGTCGCGCTGGGCGTCGTCGTCGGTGGTGAGCGTCGCCGAGCCCTCGGGGGCGTCGCCGGGGGGCGGGGCGGTGCCATCGGTGGTGTCGGGGGAGTCGCGGTAGCCGGTGCCTTCGGGGTCGCTCATCCCCGGCCCATGCCCGCCGCTCCGAGCCTGAAACGAGCCCGGCGCCGTCCCCCAGGAGGGGAACGGCGCCGGCCGGGAACGGCTGGGAGCTGGAGTGGACCGGTCGCGGGGCCCGGAGGGTTCCCGGCCGGGACATGGGCAACGGCTCAGCTCAGACGGGGGACGGCTCCTGGCCGCGGTGTCGGCCGGAGGACGACGAGGTGCTCAGAAGCACTCCTCGTCGACCTCCATGAGGGAGTTGTCGGTGTTCTCGACGATGATCCGCTCGGAGGCCAGCCGCGGCAGCACCTGGCCGGTGAAGAAGCGGGTGGCGGCGAGCTTGCCCTCGTAGAAGAACCGGTCCTTCCCGCTGACGTCGCCGGCAAGCGCGGCCAGGGCGACCTCGGACTGGCGGACCAGCAGCCAGGCGGTGACCAGGCTCGCCGACGGCGAGCAGCAGGCGGCTGCTGTTCTGGCCGACCTTGTACAGGGCCTTCATGTCCTGCTGGGCCTCGGTGAGGTGGCCGAACATGGCGGTGAGCATGCCCTGGACCTCGCCCAGGGCGGCCGCCAGCGCGGCGCGCTCCTCCTTGAGCCGGCCGTTGCCCGCCTCGTTGTCGATCGTGGCCTGGATCTGGCCGGCCAGCCAGGTCAGCGCGACCCCGCCGTCCTTGACGATCTTCCGGAAGAAGAAGTCCTGGCCCTGGATCGCCGTGGTGCCCTCGTAGAGGGTGTCGATCTTGGAGTCCCGGATGTACTGCTCGATCGGGTAGTCCTGCAGGAAGCCCGAGCCGCCCAGGGTCTGCAGCGACTCCTGGGTGAGCAGCTGCGTGGCGCGCTCGCAGCCGAAGCCCTTCACGACCGGCAGCAGCAGGTCGTTGAGGCGCGCGGCGAGCTGGGCCTCCTCGCTGTCCGCGGTGCCCTCGGCCTCGGCGGCGGTCACCTGGTCGCGGAAGCTCGCGGCGTACAGGTACAGCGCGCGCATGCCCTCGGCGTAGGACTTCTGCAGCATCAGCGAGCGGCGGACGTCGGGGTGGTGGGTGATGGTGACCCGCGGGGCGTCCTTCGACGTCGCCGTCAGGTCCGCTCCCTGGACACGGGTCTTCGCGTAGTCCAGCGCCACCTGGTAGCCGGCCGAGAGCGTGGCGATCGCCTTGGTGCCGACGAACATGCGGGCGTATTCGATGATCTTGAACATCTGGGCGATGCCGTCGTGCACCTCGCCGACCAGCCAGCCCTGCGCCGGCACCGGGCCGTCGCCGAAGGTGACCTCGCAGGTCGTGGAGACCTTGAGGCCCATCTTCTTCTCGACGTTGGTGACGTAGGCGCCGTTGCGCTCGCCGAGCTCACCGGTCTCCAGGTCCACGTGGAACTTGGGGACGACGAAGAGCGACAGGCCCTTGGTGCCGGCCTTCGCGCCCTCGGGGCGGGCCAGCACGAGGGTGGATGATGTTGTCGCTGAGGTCGTGCTCGGCGGAGGTGATGAACCGCTTCACGCCGGAGATGTGCCACGAGCCGTCGGGCTGCTGCACCGCCTTGGTGCGGCCCGCGCCGACGTCGGAGCCCGCGTCGGGCTCGGTCAGCACCATCGTGGCGCCCCAGCCCTTGTCGATCATGATGCGGGCGAGCTTCTTCTGGTCCTCGGTGCCCAGGTCGTGCAGCGTCTGCGCGAAGGCCGGGCCGGAGCCGTACATGAAGACGGCGGGGTTGGCGCCGAGCACCATCTCGAAGGCGCCCCAGGTCAGGACGGCGGGCGCGCCGAAGCCGCCGAGCTCCTCGGAGAGGTCGAGGCGGAACCACTCGCCGGCGTTGAGCGCCTGGACCGACTTCTTGAACGACTCGGGCAGCGTCACCGAGTGGGTGGCCGGGTCGAACACCGGCGGGTTGCGGTCGGCGTCGGTGAAGGACGCCGCGATGGGGCCCTCGGCGAGCTTGCGGATCTCGGCCAGCACCCCGCGCGCGGTCTCGGTGTCCATCTGCGCGAAGGGTCCGGTGCCGAACCGGTCCTTGGTGTCGAGGAACTCGAAGAGGTTGAACTCGAGGTCCCGCAGGTTGGCGGTGTAGTGCGTCATGGTGCTGCTGCTCCCGTGCTCCGAGCCGGTGGACGGCGGTCCTACTCGCCGGTAACAACAGATGTTACCGGCCGGTAGCAGGGAGCGGGCGCGGCTGAGCGCGGGACACGCCCCGGAGGGGTGTCCCGCGCTCGGCGTGATCAGCCGCGGTCGGTCAGGTGCGGTGCCTCCGGCGGGTGCGCAGCACGAGGCTGGACAACCACCCCACGAGGGCGCCGAGCACCGCCGCGATCAGCAGCGCGAGCACCAGCGGGGCCTCGACGTCGGTGAAGACCAGGCTGATCTGCACGCTCTGGCCGTTGAAGACCACGAACAGGACCAGCACGACCGTCACGAACAGCAGCAGGCCGAGGGCCAGGGACCGGCCGATGGTCCGACCGGTCCGGCGGGTGCGGCCCGTCCCGGCCGGGGACGACGACGGCGCCGAGCCCGGGGGTGCCGTCGGAGGAGCGCCCGCCGCGTCGGGGAGGCCGACGCTCAGCGGGTCCCCGCTGGTCCCGGAGGTGGGGCCGGCGCCGGTCACCGCGCGTCCGGCTCGGTGTCCGCCGGCGGCCAGGCGGGACCGGCGATCCCGTCGGCGGGACCCCTCACGTCCCCGAGCGACTCCCGGTCCTCCCCGGGAGCCTTCTCGGCCCCCAGGGGCTGGGCCTCGCGGTCGGAGCCTGCGTCGTTCTCGTCGGGCATCGTCACCGCCCCGTCCTGCCCGCCGGGGCGGGCGGGGAAACGGATCAGCCCTCGTCGGCCAGGGACGGGCCGGCCTCGTGCCGGGGGTGGCCGGCCGTGCGCTCGCGCTGCTTCATGCGTGCCTCGAAGACGTGCCGGTCGCCGCCGGACAGCTCGTCCCGGGCGCGGGCGTCGTACGCGCGGAACGCACCCCAGTAGCCCTCGTCGAAGTCCTCGACGATCTGGAAGGTCCACCGGTCGGCGATGACGTTGCGGCCGACCAGGTCGCGGTCGAGATCCGCGGCCAGACCCGTCGCGCCGGCCTGCTCGAACAGCTCGACCGACTCCTGCAGCAGCCGGTCGGCCTTGCCGGTCAGCTGGTGGAAGGCGTAGAGGAAACCGCGGGCCTGGTCGACGGTCTCCAGGGCCTCGGAGAGCTTGCCCAGTGCCTCGACGGTGGTGTCGTCGAGGTCGGGCCGGGTGCGGTCGGGGGCGCTGGAGGAGTCCGTCACCGGACCATCGTGCGGGCCGGGAGCGGTTCCCGCGCCCGGGTGCCCCCGGTCAGGCGCGGGCGGTCGCGGCGTCGATGAGCTTCTCGGCGAGCCGGCGGCCGTGCGAGGCCGGGCCGTCGGGGCCGAGCAGGCCGCCGGACAGGTACATCCCGTCGATGATCAGGTGCAGCTGCGCGGCGAGGTCCTCGCCGTCGCCCGGCACGATCTGGTCGGTGAGCCGCTCCAGCCGGGTGTGCAGCTCGAACTTGTAGTCGGCCGCGGCGCTGCGGGCCGGGTGCTGCGGGTCGTCGTACTCGCTGCTGACGTTGGTGAACGGGCAGCCGCGGAACCCGGTGCGGGTGACGTCGCGCTCGACGGCGTCGACCACCGAGAGCAGCGCGGCCCGCGGGTCGCCCTCGAGGCGGATCAGCTCGGCGTCGATGAACCCGAGGACGGTCGCGGCCTTGCGGGTCAGGTAGGCCCCGACCAGGTCGTCCTTGCTCTTGAAGAGGCGGTAGACCGTCATCTTGCCCAGGCCGGTCTCGCGGACGAGCTCGTCCATGCCGACGCTGCGCGAGCTGCGGCTGGAGAACAGCCGCTCCGCGGTGTCGAGCACGATCGCCTGACGCTCCGCGCGGCTCCGGCGGACCGGGGTCGCGATGTCGTCGACGGCGGTGAGGTGCATGGCGGCGGTCACGTCACGGATGGTGCACCAGCCCGTGACGGAGCAGTTCGCGGCACGCCGACGATGGTCGCTCTGAGTGACGAGGGGACAACGGGTTGCGCGTGGCGCGATGGACGACTGGGACCGGTGTGATCACCGACGGTGATCAGCGACCCCTGATCCCCCCGGAACGGGCTCAGGCCCGGCGCACGCGCCGCGGGTTGGCCAGCATGCGGGAGACGGCGGCCGCCGTCGCGGTCCCGGTGGCCGGCTCGTCGGCCGTCGTCTGCGGGGTGGGGTCTGCCGGCCGGGTCTCGCGCTCGTCGTCCATGCCTGCCAGCCTGCCCCCATCCGGCTGCCCGGAACCGGCCGGGGGCCGTGAATCACCAGGTCGGAGGAGAGATCTGGGTCACGGCACCGGGCTCAGGCGTCCGGGTCCAGCGCCTCGGCCAGCGCGCCGAGCTGGCCCAGCTGCCACTCCAGGAACGGCGTGCCCTCGTCCGGCACCGCGGTGATCTCGACGACCGGCACGTCCGCGGCGTCGGCGGCGTCGCGCACCGCGTCGGGCAGGTCGCCGCCCACCTGCACGAGGACGTCCACCGACCCCTCGGCCAGCGCCGTCCCGAGGGCGGTCACGTCCTCCGCCCCGGGTGCCCCGCCGCTGCGCGCGGCCCGCGCGTAGCCCGCCGGGGTGGCGTCGGCGAGACCGAGCGCCGCGGCCATCGGCCCGAAGCCGGCGCCGGTCGCGGCGAACGTCGCGCCGTCCGCGTCCTCGCGCAGATCGGCGACCGCCTGGAGGTAGGGCTGGAGCGCCGTGGTCCAGGCGGTGTGCTGCGCGGCGAAGTACGGCGCGGCGTCGGGGGAGAGCCGGGCCAGCTCGCGCGCGACGGCCGAGGCCACCTCCGGCACGACGGCGGGGTCGTACCAGAGGAGGCCGCCCTCCCGCTCCGGCCCGCCGGCCAGCCCGCCCGCGCGCACCACGACCTGCGGGCCGGGCCGACCGTCCAGCGCGCCGGCGGCCCACGCGTCCGGGCCGCCGCCGTCGAGGACGACGAGGTCGGCCGCGCCGAAGGCGGCCCGGTCATCGGGTGCGAGCTCGGGGGTGCCGGCATCGGGGGCGATGGTGGTGACCGTCGCGCAGTCCCCAGCCACCTGCCGGACGACGTCGCTCCACGCGCCGACGGAGACGACGACGTCGAGGACCTCGCCGGGGCAGTCCGCGGCGTCGCCGGGGGTCACGGCCGCGTCGCTGCCGGGGGCGTCGTCGCCGCAGCCGGCGAGCACCAGCAGGGCGAGCGCCGTCAGCCCCGCGCGGAGGGTGCCGTGCCGCACGCATCCTCCATCGCCGTCGACCGAACCGTCCGCGAGTATGGCCGACCGGGCCGTCCGGTCGGCCGGGCGGTCAGACGTCCGGGGTGTCGGCGACCCCGTCGAGCTCCTGGCCCTCCGCCGGCTGGTCCGGGTGCGGTGTGGTGCCGGTGCCGTCGGCCTCGCGGGAGGGGGCGCCGCCGTCGGGCTGGTCGACGTCGGGGGCGCGTTCGGGCTCGGTCATCGCAGGTCCTCCTCGGAACCGGGGTGGTCGTCGACAGCCGGAGTGCCCGGGGTCCGGCGGGGGAAACCGCCCCGCCGGGAGCGGTCAGCGGACCTCGGTGGCGGCCGGCACCCGCGCGAGCACGTCCTGGACGTCGTCGTCCCCCGGCAGGGCGCCGCGCGCACCGGCGCCGGTGGTGGACAGCGCCGCGGCGGCGACGGCGTAGCGCACCGCGCCGGCCAGCTCCTCGCCGCGGGCCAATGCCTGCCCCAGGGCGCCGGTGAAGCAGTCGCCGGCCCCGGTCGTGTCGACGGGGTCGACGACCAGCGGCTCCTGGAGCAGCGCGGGACCGTCCGCGGGCACCACGAGGGCGCCGCGCGCGCCCAGCGTCACCACGACGGCACCGGCGCCGAGGCCGCGGGCCAGCGCGGCGAGCTCCGCCGGCGTCCGCTCACCCGGCTCGGTGCCGGCCAGCTGGAGCAGCTCGTGCTCGTTGGGGACCAGGACGTCGACCGCCTCGAGCAGCGCCTGCGGGAGGGCGCGCGGCGGCGCCGGGGTGAGGACGACGGTGCCGCGCGCGGAGGTGGCCGCGGCCAGCACCGTCTCCAGGGGCACCTCGAGCTGGAGCAGCAGCACGTCGGCGCGGTGCACCGGCTCGACGTCGACGTCGGCCGGCACCAGCGCGTCGTTGGCGCCGGGCGCCACGACGATGAGGTTCTCCCCGGTGCCCTCCTCGACCGGGATCGTGGCGGTGCCGGTGGGCAGCCCCGGCGTCCGGTGCACCCGGCTGACGTTGACCCGCGAGCCGGCCAGCGCCGCGAGCTGCCGGTCGCCCGCCGCGTCCTCGCCGACCCGCCCGACCATGTGCACCCCGGGCCCGAGCAGCCCCGCGGCCGCGGCCTGGTTGGCGCCCTTGCCACCCGGGGCGCGGGTGGCCGAGCGGCCGACGACGGTCTCGCCGCGGCCCGGCAGGCGGTCGACCGCGACGAGCACGTCCTCGTTGACGCTGCCGACGACGGTGACGGACACGGGGCCTCCTGGGTGGTCCGGGCTGGGGTGGTCCCGCTGGTGGTCCTGGGTCCGGCGGGCGGAGGACCAGCAGTACCAGACGGCGGTTTCCGCGCTCCCCGCCAGCGGTACCGGAGGGGCAGCGGTACCGGAGGACGACCCGAGCGGAGGACCGATGGCGACCGAGGACCCCGACACGATCCGGCGCGAGTTCGGCGAGGCGGTGAACATGACCGCCGGTGAGCTGGAGACCTGGCTGGACAGCGACGAGTCGCGCGCCGTCGGGCAGAAGGACGGCGACGGCGAGTCCACCGGGCACGCCTCGGGCCGTCGGATCGTCGCCCTGCTGCGCACGAAGAAGGCCGATCTGACCGACGACGACCTCGCGCACATGCGGAAGGTGCACGGCTACGTGCAGCGCCACCTCGCCCAGGAACCGGCGCGGGAGGAGATCGAGGCCTCCCGGTGGCGCTACTCCCTGATGAACTGGGGGCACGATCCGCTGAAGAAGGGGTGACCCCGCCTCCGTGAGCCGCGCCCGGAACGACCCCGCCCAGTACGACGACCTCGCCGACCAGTGGTGGGAGACCTCCGGCGGGTTCGCCGCCCTCCACTGGCTGGCCGCCTCGCGGGCCGAGCACCTCGCCCCCGCCCCGCGGCCCGGGGCGGTGCTGGTCGACCTGGCCTGCGGCGGTGGGCTGATGGCGCCGCACGTCGCCCGGCTGGGCTACCGGCACGTCGGCGTGGACCTGGGGGAGCCGGGCCTGCGGCTGGCGGCCCGGCACGGGGTGCGCCCGGTGCGCGGCTCGGTGCTGGCCGTGCCGCTCGCCGACGGCTGCGCCGACGTGGTCGTGGCCGGTGAGATCCTCGAGCACGTCGAGGACGACGTCGCCGTGCTCGCCGAGTGCGCGCGGCTGCTGCGGCCCGGCGGCACGCTGGTCCTCGACGCCCTGGCCGCCACCCGGATCGGCCGGCTGCTGATGGTCACCCTCGCCGAGCGGCTGCCCGGCGGACCGCCGCGCGGCATCCACGACCCGGCGCTGTTCGTCGACCGGGACCGCCTGCTGGCGGCCGCGGACCGGCTCGGGCTGGACCTGCGGCTGGTCGGGCTCCGGCCGTCGCTGCGCGACGCGGTCGCCTGGGTGCTGGGCCGCCGGGAGCTGGTGCGGATGAAGCCGATCCGCTCCACCGCCGTCGTCTTCGCCGGGTACGGCCGCAAGCGCCCGGCGGACGGCGCGGCGCAGGACGGGCACGGGGCCCGCGCCGCACGTACCGTCGGGAGCATGCCCAGCACGCGCGCTCCCCAGGCCGAGTCGTGAGCGACGCCGTCCTCACCGGGGCCGGATCGGCCCTGCCCGCCGCGCTGGAGCAGGAGGCGGCGTGGGACGGCTTCTTCGCCGACCACTACGCCGACGTCCGCGCCGCGGAGCGGATCTTCCTGGGCGCCGGGGTGCGCCGGCGGCACGCGGTGGCCAACCCGCTGGACGAGGACCTGAGCAGCTGGGGCACCGCCGCCCGCATGCAGCGCTACGTCCAGGAGGCCATGCCGCTGGGCAAGCAGGCCGTGGCCGGTGCGCTGGACGCCGCAGGCCTGGCGCCCGGCGACGTCGGGCTGTTCGCCGTCGCCACCTGCACGGGGTACGCCACGCCCGGCCTGGACATCCGGCTGGCCGCCGACCTGGGCATGCCGCCCGGCCTCCAGCGGCTGCTGATCGGGCACATGGGCTGCTACGCGGCCATCCCGGGGCTGGCCGCGGTGGGGGACTTCGTGGCCGCGCGGTCCCGGCCCGCGGTGCTGCTCTGCTGCGAGCTGACCAGCCTGCACGTGCAGCCGGCCGAGCGGGACCTCGAGCAGGTCGTGGCGCACGCGCTGTTCTCCGACGCGGCAGCCGCCGTCGTCGTCGAGCCCGGCGCGGGACGGGGCCGCCGGCTGGCGGGCGTCGTGGCCCGCACCGACGCCTCGACCTCCGACCTCATGACCTGGGACGTCACCGACCTCGGCTTCCGGATGGGGCTGTCCCCGAAGGTGCCCGGCGTGCTGTCCCGGCACGTGGGCGACGTCGTCGACGAGCTGCTCACCGGCGCGGGCCTGCGCGTCGAGGACGTCGCCGGGTGGGCCGTGCACCCCGGTGGCCCGAAGATCATCGACGTCGTGCGCGACGAGCTGGGGCTGGCCGAGGAGCACGTGGCGGCCTCCCGCCGGGTGCTCGCCGAGCACGGGAACTGCTCGTCGGCGACGGTGCTGCTCGTGCTCCAGGAGATGGCCGACGTCGAGGGCCCGGTGGTGGCCATGGCCTTCGGTCCCGGGCTCACGCTGTACGCAGCGCTGTTGCTCCCCGCCTGATACCGCCTACTGTCTGTGCCCCGGGTCACAGACGGGTGGGGGAGGCGGTCGTGCCCGAGCAGAAGGCCAGCGTGCGCGTCTTCCTGGTCGACGACCACGAGGTCGTCCGCCGGGGTGTCGCCGAGGTGCTGGAGGACGATCCGCACCTCGTCGTCGCCGGTGAGGCGGGCTCGGTCGCGGAGGCGCTGGCCCGCGTGCCCGCCGTCCGCCCCGACGTCGTCGTCCTGGACATGCGGCTCCCGGACGGCAGCGGCGCGGACCTGTGCCGCTCGCTGCGCCAGCGCGTCCCGGGCCTGCCCTGCCTGGTCCTCACCAGCTTCTCCGAGCACGAGGCGCGCGAGGCGGCGGTGCGGGCCGGGGCGACCGGCTTCCTGCTCAAGCAGGTGCGCGGCCCCGCGCTCGTCTCCGCCGTCCACACGGTGGCCGCCGGCGGGACGCTGCTGGAGGAGATCCCGTCCTCCCGGCCGCTCCCGCGCCCGCGCCCGCCGACGGTCGCGGGGGCCGACCGGCTCCCGCTGCTCACCGACCAGGAGCGGATCGTGCTGCGGCTGATCGGCGAGGGCCTGACCAACCGGCAGATCGGCGACCGCATGGGCCTGGCCGAGAAGACCGTGAAGAACTACACCAGCCACCTGCTGGCCAAGCTCGGGCTCGAGCGGCGCACCCAGGCGGCGATCCTCGCCACCGAGCTGCGGGACGGCGCCCCCGACCAGGCGTTTCCCGACTAGGCGGTGCCCCCGGCCAGGGGCACGGTCCACCGCACCTCGCTGCCCGACGGGCCGGCGCTGGTGGTGAGCCGCCCGCCGCGCCGCTCGGCGCGGTCGGCCAGGTTGGCCAGCCCGCTGCGCACGGTGACCTCGGGCAGCCCGCGGCCGTCGTCGGCGACCTGCACGCGGACCTCGTCGGTGACCGTGACGGTCACCGTCACCCGCTGCGCTCGGGCGTGCCGCACGACGTTGGTCACCAGTTCCCGCACCGCGGCGACGACGTCGTGCACCAGCCCGGCGGGCAGGTCCTCGACCTCGCCGTGCATGCGCAGGTCCGGCCGCAGGCCGTGGCCGTCCACCACGGAGCGGACGACGTCGACCAGCCGGTGCCGCACCCCGTCGGGGGAGGCGTCCTGGTGCTGCAGCTCGAAGATCGAGGAGCGGATGCGGGAGATGGTGCCGTCGAGCTCGTCCACCCGCTCGGCGAGCCGGGCCGCCAGCTCGGGCGAGTCCGCCTCCACCGAGCGGCCGATCCGGTCCAGCGCCAGGGCGGTGGCGAAGATCCGCTGCACCACGTGGTCGTGCAGGTCGCGGGCGATGCGGTCCCGGTCGGCCTGCACCTGGAGGCGGCGCTCGCGGCGCTGGCTGCGGACCAGCTCCATAGCCACGGTGGCCTGGGCGGCGAACTCTCCTGCAAGGGTGAGCAGCTCCGGGTCGAACGGCTCGCGGTGCCGCTCGCGCATCATCGCCAGGATGCCGAGGGCGGGAGGCCCGCCGACCGGGATGAACAGCGCCGGGCCGTACTCCCCGGAGAACTCGCCCGCCACCTCGGGTACGACGGAGGTGAGCTGTGCGTCCCCGACGTCGGGGAGGGCCCGGACGGCGCCGGTGGTCCGCACCTCGCCCAGGACGCCGCCCTGGACCGGTACGCACATGCCCTCGGAGTCCGGACCCCGCCGCCCCACGGCGGCGATGACGCGCATGTCCCCCGGGGCGTTCGGCTCGGGGACCAGGACACCGATGGCGTCCGCGCCCGACAGCTCAGAGATGCGGGCCGCGCCGGTGCGCAGCACGTCGTCCGGGACGGCGCCGGCCAGCACCGTGGCGGCGAAGTCCACACCGGCCTGCGCCCACGCCCGGCGCAGCTCGGCGCGTTCCAGCAGGCAGGCGTTCTCGATGGCGAGCCCGGCCACAGCGGCCGGGGACCGGGTCATCTCGGCGTCGGCGTCGGTGAAGGGACCGCCGGAGCGCTTCTCGGCCAGGTGCAGGTTGCCGAGGACGGCGTCGCCGACGCAGACCGGGACGCCGACGAACGAGCGCATCGGCGGGTGCCCGTCCGGGAAGCCCTGGAAAGCCGGGTGATCGGCCAGGTCGTCCAGCCGGAGCGCGACCGGCTCGGCGAGCAGCAGCCCGAGCAGCCCCTCGCCACGGCGCGGCGCACCGATCCGCCGCTGCGTCTCCTCGTCCAGCCCCTCGACGACGAACCGGTCGAGCCGCTCGCCGCCCGGGCTGAGCACGCCGAGCGCGCCGTAGGTCGCGTCGACCTGCCGGACGGCCGCCCGGAGCACCTCGCGCAGGGTGGTCTCCAGGTGGCCGCCGGAGGCCGCCGCGCGGACGGCGACGGCCAGCTCCGGGGCGTCGTGCGGCGGGTCGCTCACCGGCCCACCGCCCCGTCGGGCGGGGTCACGGCCCGACTGTAGGGGGCCCGCTCGCGGCGGGTAGGGGGTGCGGCTCCCGGTCAGGCGCCACGGGCCAGCCGACGGAGCGGCTGCCTGGGGACGGCGGGGCGCAGCAGCCGTTTGCCGTCGGCGCCGACCATGACCAGGTCGGCGCCGTGCATGGCGGCGTCCAGGGCCTCGAACACCGCCCGCTCGAGGAAGGCGGTGCGGGTGCGGCCGCTGATGCCGGTCTCGGCGACGGCGCGGAGGACCTGCGCCTCCAGGTGGTCGCGGGCGGCGTCCTGGGTGCGCTTCGTCAGCCGGGCGGTGCCCTCCAGCGGATCGCCGTCCGGGCCGTCGAGGACGCTGACGGCGACGACGGTCGCCTCGCGGCGGGCGGCTTCGCGGAGCGCCCACAGCAGGGCGCGGTGGCCGGCGGCGGTGCCGTCGACCTCGACGAGGAGCCAGGGGTTCTGCCGGCGGGGGCGGAGCGGGATGAGCTGGAGGTGCTCGACCGCGGACTGGTCGATGTCCGTGCGGGTGCTGCTGCGCGGGGTGGTGCCGGCGGGAGCGGAGTCGGGGTCCTGGTCCGCGGAGCGCTGGTCGGCGACTCCCGCGGAGCGGTACTGGCTCATGCGGCGATCGTGGCGGGGCGGAGCGAGCGGCCCCAGGGACCAAGGGCCCGGCGCTCGGATTCGAGAACCGAATCGACCGTTCGGACCGTCCAGCCACGGCGAGCCTGTTCGCTGGGTGACGGCGCTCTCACATCCCGGCGCCCGACGTCCGGGGATGGAGGAGGTGGAGAGGAGAGCGGGTGACGAGAATCGAACTCGCACTGTCAGCTTGGGAAGCTGATGTTCTACCATTGAACTACACCCGCGTACCGCTCTGGCCTGGGCTTTCACCCCGCAGATCCGCCGGCGCGCAGCCGGTCGAGCGATCGGGGCGAGACTACACGCTGCGCCCCCGGCGGCGGGAACCCGGTGCCCAGCGCTCGGCCAGCGCGACCCGCTCCTCGGTCCGCACCATCCACGCGGGCTCCAGGACGCGGAACGGGCCGGTGGCCAGCCCGAGCAGCGCGGCGGCCACCCGGGCCCGCAGCTGCGCGGCCGGCCAGCGGCGCAGCGCCGCCTCCACCAGCTCGTCGCGGTACCGGGCGGCGGGGGCGGACGTGGCCTGCAGGGCGAGGGGTGCCAGGAGGGTCGCCCAGTCGTCGATCCGGTGCCCGCGCCCCGCGGTGTCGACGTCGAGCAGCCCGACCACGGCGCCGTCGTCGACCAGGAGCTGGGCCTCGTGGAAGTCGCCGTGCACCGGCACCTCGGGGTGCTCGCCCGGATCCGCGGCGTCGAGGGCGGCCGCGAGCCGGGCCAGCCGGGGCCGCAGCTGCGGGGCGACCTGGCCCAGCACGGCGGCGTGCTCGAGGACCCGCGCCAGCGGGCCGGGGCGTTGCGGGCCGGGCACGGTCGCGGGGAGGGCGTCCAGCAGGGCGTCGATGGCCTCCGGCCCGGGCAGGGCGGCGGCCTCCCCGGCGAGCAGCACCCGCAGCGGGGTCCCGGCCAGCCCGCGCAGCACGAGGGCGCCGTCCGGGGTGCGGGCGAGCACCGGCGGCACCGGGACCGCGCCGCCGAGCAGCGCATGCCGCAGCGCCAGACCGTCGGCGGCGGACGGCCGGACGACCTTGAGGAACAGCGGGCCGGCGCCGGTCTGCACCTCGAGGACGGCCCGCCGCCCGGGCCGGTAGGAGCGTGCCCGCACGCGGACCCCGCCGTCGGCGACGCCCAGCTCGGCCAGCCGGGCGGCCGCCGCGCCAGGGCGGGCCGCCCAGGCCAGCGCCGGCAGGGCGGGGTCCCACGGCCAGCGCCACGCGCCGGCCGCGGTCCGCGCGCCGTCGACCGTGCCCTCGAGGAGGGTCGCGCCGTGCGGGATCGTCCCGCCCGTCGTCGCGGCGAGCCGCTCGCGGCTGCGCCGTCCGTCGGCCCAGGTGACCTCGGCGACGTACCGGACCGTCGCCCCGCCCCCGGCCCGCACGGTCGTGCCGGTGGCCCGCAACCGGATCGGCCGGCCACCGGCCGGGGCCAGGGCGGCCGCGCACAGCGCACCGGCCGGTTCGCCCAGCAGCAGCCGCAACGCCGGTGGCCAGCTCCGCCTGCGGGCCGGGGGAGCCACGGGCTCGAGCGGGGGCGGGAGGTGCACGGCGGTCACGCTAGAGCCGCGGCCACGCCCTACCGGCGCATCTCCGCCAGGAACGCGATCGCCTCGGTGCGCAGCCGCTCGGCCATCTGCGACAGCCCCATCGGCTCGGTGCCGCCGGCCAGGGAGGAGCCGTCGACGGCAGTGGCGATCCCGTCGACCAGCCCGTTCATGTCGTCGACCGTCGTCCCGACCGTGCTCATGCCGCCGGCGACGTCCTCGCAGGCCTGCCGGATCTGCTCGACCTGCGCGGTCACCCGCTCGGTCGCCCGGCCGGTCTGGTCGGCGAGGTCCTTGACCTCGGAGGCGACGACGGCGAAGCCCTTGCCGGCCTCGCCCGCGCGGGCTGCCTCGATCGTGGCGTTCAGCGCCAGGAGCCGGGTCTGGGCGGCCACCGAGTCGATCAGCGCGATGATCTCCTTGATCTCGGCGGAGGAGCGGGTCAGCGAGGTGATCGTCGCGCCCGCGGTGCCCACCTCGGTGCGCGCTGCCGACGCCGCCTGCGTCAGGCTGGCCGCCGAGGCGCTCATCTCCGTGGCGGCGGTCGCCACCTGCTCGGACATCGCCAGCACGACGGACTCGAACTCGTCGGCCAGCGACAGCCGGGAGGTCTGCGCCTCGGTGACCCGGCCTGCGGTCTGCTGCATCGCGTCGCGCGCGGCGTTGATGTCGGTGGCGCCCTTGCGGAACGCCCCGCGCAGCCCGGTGAGCAGCAGCCGCCGGTGGAAGCGCCCCTCGGCGGCCGCGCTGAGCGCTGCGGAGGCCTCCCGGACGTAGGCGTCGGAGACGTCGAGCGCCCGGTTGACGCCGTCGCGCAGCGCGGTCAGCTCCGGGATCTCGTCGGCGCCGGGCACGGGGAGGCTGCGGGCCTCGAGGTCCCCGCGGGCGGCGGCGTCGCAGGTCGCGGTCAGCTCGCGCACGAAGGCGCGGTAGACCGCGAGCTCCTCGGCGTCGGTGCGGCGGGCGGCCTCGGTGCGGCGCGGGAAGCGGCCGGCCATCTCAGCTCTCCTCGCGGTTGATGATCGACCAGACGAAGTCCTCGTAGGAGTCCGCCTCCGCGGCGACCAGCTGCTCCAGGAGCCGGGACGACGCCTCGACGGCCGCCCGGGCGGTGGGGTGGCGCTGCTCCTCGTCCAGGAGGTGCCGGTAGAGCGGGACCACCCGGGCCACGGCCGACGGCGAGGGCCGGCGCCGGTTGGAGTGGTAACCGACGATCCGGCCGCGGTCGTCGTAGGACGGCGTGACGTGGGCGAGCACCCAGTAGTGTCCGCCGTCGGCCGCCAGGTTGTTGATGTAGGCGAACACCTCGCGGCCCGCGGCGATGTCCTCCCAGAGCAGCGCGAACACCGCGCGCGGCATCTCGGGGTGGCGGATCAGGTTGTGCGGCTGCCCGAGCACCTGGTCCAGCGGGTAGCCGCTGACGCGCAGGAAGACGTCGTTGGCGTAGGTGATGACGCCGCGCCGGTCGGTCTTGGAGACGATGAGGTCGTCCTCGGCGAAGGCGCGCTCCACCCCCGTCGGCAGCACGCGCCGCCGGGCGCCCCGTGTGCCGTCGGGCGCCGCCTGGGTGTCCAGCACGCGCTCGCCTCCTCCGTGTCCGATCCGGTTCCTCATCTCTCCATCGGCACCCCGGGGCGCGGTCGGCACCCGAGCCGGGCATGTGTCGGACGACACCGCGCCCCGTCCGCACGGGGAAGTCGGACGGGGCGCGGTGGCTCCCGGGTGCGCCCTCAGGCGCGCGCGGCGGTCAGATCGCCACGCCCGTGCAGGACGAGGCGCAGTTCGTCGACCAGATCCAGGTCAGCGCGGCGAACGTCGTCGACCGGACGAGGCGCTGACCGTG
The DNA here is from genome assembly GCF_016612845.1 of Blastococcus sp. TML/C7B. Classification (NCBI taxonomy): domain Bacteria; kingdom Bacillati; phylum Actinomycetota; class Actinomycetes; order Geodermatophilales; family Geodermatophilaceae; genus Blastococcus; species Blastococcus sp. TML/C7B. The sequence continues at coordinate 1,280,262 of NZ_JAEOAA010000001.1, forward strand.
CGGGCCGGTGCGCTCGACCGGGCCGCCGGACCCGGGGCCTGTGCCGGGACCGGTCCCCGGCGTCGTGCCCGGGTTCGTGCCCGTGCCCGGGTTCGTGCCGGTGCCCGGGTCGGTGCCGCTGCCCGGGTCGGTGCCCGAGCCGGGGGAGGAGGCACTGGACCGGTAGGTCAGGGCCGCCGGCAGGACCGAGGAGCGGCCGTCGGGGGCGAAGACCGTGACGTCGTAGCTGCCGGCCACGCGGGCGGGCACCCGGAACTGGATCCGGCTGGCCGACTCGGTGACGACCGCCGCCCGCGCGCTGGCGCCGATGAGCACCTGCGAGCGGGAGGGCAGCGCGGTGCCGGTCAGCGTGACCAGCGTGCCGCCCTCGACGGACACCACGGTCGGGCTGAGCGACGTGATGCCGAACGGCCCGATCGCCGGGTAGGTCGCGCGGTCCTCGGCGGGCGGGGTGGACGGGGTGGTGCTCCCGCCCGGCGTGCTCCCGCCGCCGGTGCCCGGGGTGGTGCCGGCCCCGGGGGGCGCGGGCGAGGCAGGGGTGGTCGGTGACGCAGGGGTGGTCGGCGCCGCCGGCGTGGTCGGGGACCCGCCCGGGGTGGTTCCGGGGGTCGTCCCCGAGCCCGGGTTCGTGCCCGGGTTCGTGCCCGTGCCCGGGCCGGGGCTCGTCCCGGGGCCGGTGCCCGTGCCGGGGTTCGTGCCGGTGCCCGGCGCGGCCGGGGTCGTGGGCGTGCCCGGGGTGGTCGGCGCGGTGCCGGTGCCCGGGGTGGTCGGTGCCGGGGTCCTCCCGCCGCCGGAGCCGCCCGATCCGCCCGGGGTGGTGCCGGGCGTCGTCGTCCCGGGGTTCGTGCCCGCGCCGGGTGACGTGCCGGGGCTGCCGGGGATGCCGGGGGTGCCGCCGCCCGGGGTGGGCGCGCTCTGAACGCCGACCAGCAGCGGCGCGGCCGTCGTGCGGCCGACCGCGGCGCCGTCGCGCAGCAGCTGCACGGTCAGCACGTAGCGGCCGTCCGCGAGCTCGGCGGAGGGGGAGAGGCCGAGGCCGTCGAGGCGCGGCAGGGTGCCGAGGTCGAAGACCGCCGTGCCGGTGTCGTCGGTCGCGACGGTGGCCCCGGCGAGCGTGACCGGCTCGTCGGCCAGCGCCCAGATCTCGCCCTCGAACTCCATGCCGAGGCCGAGGGCGATCGAGTAGGCGCCGCCCGCGGCGGTGCTGCTGCTGACGCCGATCCGCGGGGTGACCGTGCCCGCCGTCGCCCGCATCGAGGTGAACGCGTACTGCACCGATTCCGTCGGCGTCCCGGTGAGCGCGGCGACCGAGAGCCGCCCGCCGGTGACCGAGCGGCCGCGGAAGGCCGGCACCGGGTCGACGTCGTCGAGCAGCGACTGCTTGATCTGCGCGCCGGTGGCCGCGGGCATCGCGGCCCGGTAGAGGGCGACCGCGCCCGCGACGATCGGTGAGGAGAACGACGTGCCGTTGGCCAGCGCGTAGCCGCCGGTGTTCGAGGTGACCAGCACCTGGGTGCCCGGGGCGAAGAGGTCCACCCCGGTCGCGCCGTAGGCGGAGAAACCGCTGACGGTGTCCGCCGCCGTCGAGGCGCCGACGCTGACGACGTTCCAGTCGGTCAGGCTCGCCGGGTACATCGGGTAGCGGTCGCGGTCGAGGGCGTCGTTGCCGGCCGCGGCCACGACGAGGACGTCGTGCGCGGCGGCGTAGGCGACCGCCGACTGCAGCGCGGTCAGCGCGGTGCCGCCGACGCTGCCGCCCCAGGAGGCGTTGATGACGTCGGCGCCGTGGTCGACGGCGTACCGGATCGCCTCCGCACCGGCGAAGACGTCGACGGTGCTGCCGCCGCCGATGACCAGCGGCATGATCGTGATCCCGGGGGCGACACCGGCCAGGCCGATGCCGTTGCCGGCCCGGGCCCCGACCGTGCCCGAGACCATCGCGCCGTGGCTGCCGTAGGAGCCGTTGTCCACGTCCGGGCTGTTCGTGTACCAGTTCCAGCCGTGGCAGTCGCCGCGCTTGCCGTTGCCGTCGGTGTCGGCCGCGCCGCAGGGCTCCGCGGGGTTCACCCACAGCGAGCCGGCGAGGTCGGGGTGGTCGGAGTCGAAGCCGGAGTCGACGACCGCCACGACGATGCCTTCGCCGCGGGTGAGCTCCCAGCCGTCGGTGACGTCGATGTCGGCGTCGGGGACCACCGGGCTCTGGTTGGCCGCGTTGCTGCCGGTGTTCTCCAGGTGCCAGCCGTAGGAGCGGAAGTACGGGTCGGTCACGTCGCCCAGCAGCGGCACCGACGTCGACGGCTCGACCGCACCGACGCCCGGGACGGCCGCCAGGTCCGCCGGGACCAGCGCCCGGGTGGCGACCAGCGCCCGCCCGTCGCTGAGCGGCTGCGCGCTGACCACCCCGTCGACCGCGGTGAGCGCGGTGAGCAGCGCGTCGTCGGCGGTGCCGCCGGCCGCGGTGACGACTAGGCGGGTCAGCCCGTCGCCGGGCCCGTGGTCCTCGACCACCGGCACCGAGGGCCCGGCCAGCGCGCTGTACGTCGCCGCGCCGCCGTAGCCGAGCGCCAGCGCCGCGACCAGCAGCAGCGCCTGGAGCGGTGTGCTCCTCATCGATCGTCCCCCGCACGCCCCGCTCCCGGACCGTCCGGGCGCAGCCACCGGCACCGAGGGGCCGGCGGCAGACGTCATCGGGCTCGCAACGGCGCGCCCCGGCCCGGCCTTGAGCGGGTTCACCCGGACGGTGGGTACCGGCGCGGTGCCTAGACTCCGCGCCATGCTTCTGAGCGACCGCGACATCACGGCCGCGATCGCCGAGGGACGCCTCGGCATCGAGCCCTACGACAAGGGCCTCGTGCAGCCCTCGAGCATCGACGTCCGGCTGGACCGGTACTTCCGCGTGTTCAACAACTCGCGGTACACCCACATCGACCCGGCGGAGCAGCAGGACGACCTGACCACGCCGGTCGAGCCCGAGGGGGACGAGCCGTTCGTGCTGCACCCGGGCGAGTTCGTGCTCGGCTCCACGCTCGAGGTGATCAGCCTCCCCGACGACCTCGCCGCGCGGCTGGAGGGCAAGTCCTCGCTGGGCCGGCTGGGGCTGCTCACCCATTCGACGGCGGGCTTCGTCGACCCCGGCTTCTCCGGCCACATCACGCTGGAGCTCTCCAACGTGGCCAACCTGCCGATCACGCTGTGGCCGGGCATGAAGATCGGCCAGCTCTGCATGTTCCGGCTGACCAGTCCGTCGGAGCACCCGTACGGCTCGGCGGTCTACGGCTCCCGCTACCAGGACCAGCGCGGCCCCACGCCGTCGCGGTCCTACCGCAACTTCACCCGCGCCGAGACCCGCCGCCCCTAACCGGCGGCGTCCGGCCGGACGACGACGGGCGGCTCGGCCCCCGCCGTCCCCACCACGTCGCCGGACCGGGAGGCGGGTGACCAGCCCGGGACGGACCGGTCCACCTCGTCGTCGACGAACACCTGCCGGGTGGAGATCCAGCCGGCGACGGCGAGCACGGCGACCGCGACCAGCACCGTCACGAACATCCCGGTGTAGCCGCCGGTGATCCCGCGCAGCACCCCGACGAGCAGCGGCCCGCTGCCGGCGATCACGTAGCCCCACGACTGGGTCACCGTGGACAGCGCCGCGACCGTCTCCGGCGTGCGGGCGCGCAGGCCGATCAGCGCCAGCACCATCGAGAAGGTGCCCATGCCGACGGCGATCAGCGTCATCCAGAGCCAGGGCGCCGTGGTCGGCGCCTTCCAGAGCCCGGTCCAGCCGACGACGTAGGCGGTCACGAACACGGCCAGCAGCGGCCGCTGCAGCCGCGGGCGCACGGTGAGGGACGGGATGACCGCGCTCAGCGGCAGCCCGACGAGGGAGTTCAGGCCGAGCAGCAGCCCGGCCGTGCCGGCGGGGAGCCCCGAGTCGCGCAGGTACTGGGCCGACCAACCGATGACGACGTAGGCCTGCAGCGCCTGGACGCCGAAGAAGAGGGTCAGCGCCACGGCCGTGGGGCTGTGCACCAGGGAGCGCATGCGGACGGCGGAGTGGCCCGCCCGCGAGACGCCGGGCGCGGCCGGGACGCGCAGCCACACCCCCGCCGCCACGACCGCCGGCACCGCCCACACGACGAGCGCCCACCGCCAGCTGCCGGTCGCGTCGGCCACCGGCTGGGAGCCGACGGCGCCGAGGGTGGCGCCCAGGCCCATGGCGGTGCTGTACGCGCCGACGAGCGCGCCGGTGCGGGTCGGGAAGTGCCGCTTCACCAGGCTGGGCAGCAGCACGTTGCCCAGGGCGCCGCCGACCATGGCCAGCGCGGTGCCGGCGAGGAACAGCGGGAAGCCGGGGGCGGCGCTGCGCAGGGCCAGGCCCGCGGCCATCGCGACCAGGGCGCCGGCCAGCACGTGCGCGTCGCGGTAGCGCGCCGACAGCGCCGGCCCGGAGAAGCCGATCAGCGCGAAGCAGAGCACCGGCAGGGTGGTGATCACGCCGGCCAGGGAGCTGGAGATGTCCAGCCCGCGCTCGATCTCCTCGAGCACCGGGCCGACGCTGGTGATCGCCGTCCGCAGGTTGAGGGCGGTCAGGACGATCGCGACCGCGATGAGCACGCCGCCCCGCCGGGAGCTCGTCGCGGGTGGGGCAGCGGTGCGGGTCACCGGGGAATGGTCCTCCGCCCGCGGCCCCGCCGTCCGCCGGGGGTCGGCCGGGTGCCGGAACGGCGACGGCGCGCGCCCCCCTCCGCGGGGGACGCGCGCCGTCGTCGTCGGGCGGGTGCTGCTACTTCGGGTCGTGCTCCGTCGCGGCGGAGTCCAGGCCGACGACGTCGCCGGCCGCGGTGCCGACGTCGGGACCGGACGCCGCGCCCTGGACGCCCGCGGCAACCGGCTGCATCGAGCGCAGCAGGATCTGGCTGACGTCGAGGACCTCGACGTGCTCGCCGGCCTCGCCGTTCTGCTTCTTCGACGTGAGGGCGTCGGAGAGCATCGTGATGCAGAACGGGCACGCGGTGGAGATGACGTCCGGGTCGAGCTCGAGCGCCTCCTCGGTGCGCTCCATGTTGATGCGCTTGCCGATCTTCTCCTCCATCCACATGCGCGCGCCGCCGGCGCCGCAGCAGAAGCCGCGGTCCTTGCAGCGGTGCATCTCCTGCGTGGACAGGCCCTGGACGGACTCGAGGATCTCGCGCGGAGGCGTGTAGACCTTGTTGTGCCGGCCCAGGAAGCACGGGTCGTGGTAGGTCACCTTGCGGTCGATCGGGGTGACCGGGACGAGCCGGCCCTCCTCGATCAGCTGGCCGAGCAGCTGCGTGTGGTGGATGACCTCGTACTCGCCACCGACCTGCGGGTACTCCTTGCCCAGCGAGTTGAAGCAGTGCGGGCAGGTGGCCACGATCTTGCGGGTGCCGGGCACGCGGCCCTCGAAGACGCCGTTGAGGGTCTCGACGTTCTCCATGGCCAGCTGCTGGAAGACGAACTCGTTGCCCAGGCGGCGGGCCGGGTCACCGGAGCAGGTCTCCCCGTTGCCGAGGACGGCGAACTCGACGCCCGCGGTGTGCAGCAGCTCCGCGACGGCCTTGGTGACCTTCTTGGCGCGGTCGTCGACGGCGCCGGCGCAGCCGACCCAGAACAGGTACTCCACCTCGTGGGGCAGCGGGCCGTCGGCCATGCGCACCTCGAAGTCGAGCTCCTTGATCCAGTCCTCGCGGACGTTGCCGCCCATGCCCCACGGGTTGCCGCGCTTCTCCAGGTTGGTCAGCATCACGCCGGCCTCGGAGGGGAAGTTCGACTCGATGAGCACCTGGTAGCGGCGCATGTCGTCGATGTGGTCGATGTGCTCGATGTCCACCGGGCACTGCTCGACGCAGGCACCGCAGTTGGTGCAGCTCCACAGGACGTCGGGGTCGATGACCCCGCCCTCCTCGAGGGTGCCGACGAGCGGGCGGTGCGCCTGCGCGTCGTTGGTGCCCTCGATGCGGGCGTAGCCGCTGGCCCAGACCTGCTCGTCGCTGGGCTTGAGGATGTCGTAGTCCGGCGCGGTCTCGCTCGCCGTCTTCTCGCCGAGGAGGTACGGGGCCTTCGCGTAGAGGTGATCGCGGAGATCCATGATCACCATCTTCGGGCTGAGCGGCTTGCCCGTGTTCCACGCCGGGCACTGGCTCTGGCACCGACCGCACTCCGTGCAGGAGGTGAAGTCGAGCATGCCCTTCCACGTGAAGTCCTCGATCTTCCCGCGGCCGAAGACGTCGTCCTCGCCCGGGTCCTCGAAGTCGATCGGCTTGCCGCCCGAGGTCATCGGCAGCAGCGGGCCGAGCGCGGGGGCGCCGTCGGCGTTGCGCTTCGCGTAGATGTTCAGGAACGCGCTGAACCGGTGCCAGGCGACACCCATGTTCAGGATCCGGCTGATGACCACCAGCCAGGTGAGGCTGACGACGATCTTCACGAAGGCGACGACGGTCAGCAGGTCCGGGCTGTCCGGCAGGACCTCGGCGACCAGGCCGGAGACCGGGTGCGACCAGCCGGGGGCGTCGGTGAGGTCGGAGGAGACCTTGAGCGCGCGGATCAGCAGGATGCAGACGCCGACGGTGGCGACGATGAACTCGACGAAGTAGCCGCGGCCCTCGTTGCTGCCGGCGAAGCGGCTCTTCCGGCCCTGCCGGCGCGGGTGGTCCTTCTGGCGCCGGTAGATCAGGTAGATGATGCCGAGGATCGTGCCGGTGCCGATGATGTCGGCGAACAGGTTCCAGATGCCCCAGTTGCCGATGATCGGCAGGTGGAACTCGGGGTTGAAGACCTCGCCGAACGCCTCGACGAGGGCCAGGAACAGCCCGTAGAAGCCGACGAAGACGAACCAGTGGGCGACGCCGATGGACGACCACTTGAGCATCCGGGTGTGGCCCAGGGACTCGACCAGCGTCGTCTTCAGGCGGGTCTTGACCGGCCCCCAGCGGGTGCCGTCCGGCTGGCCGGTGCGGATGATCCGCACCATCGCCCGGACGGCCCGGTAGGCCATCACGGACGCGACGATCAGGAACAGGACGCTGATCGTCCCCAGGACGATCTGCAGCGGGCCCGTCATGTTTTCCTCCCCCGCACGCCTGGCGGCGTCGGTTGACTCCCGTGCGCCGTTGCGCGACGGCGAAGCTGTGGTGCACGCGCCGTCATCGTCGCCGGTCGGGGACCGGCGCGCGGTACGCATGCGGGCACGGCGTGCCCGCACGCTTCGCACGATAGCTGGCGCGCACGCAGGCTACTCGTGGCCGAGAGCACTCCTGCGATCACGATCCGGCCACCGCCCTCGCGCGCCCGCGGTGGGGTGGATCGCCGCCGCTCCCGCTACCGCCTCGTCGGTGCCGGTACCGCCTCGCAGGGCGGTACTCGGCCGCTCATCGCGGTAGCCGGCGGACGCCGCGCTCGCGGACGGTCGCGGTGAAGCGCCGCTCCGCCGGCCCGGGCGTCGCCAGTAGCGCGCGCAGGCGCTGCTCCATCGCCGGCCACCCGGGCCCGACGTCGGCGTCGATGACGCGGACGACGCGGATGCCGAGCGCCCGCAGCTCGTCCTCGCGGCGCTTCTCCTCCCAGAGCACCTGTCCCGGGCTGCGGTCCCGCCACGGATCGGTGTACTTCACCCGGCCGTCGAACTCGACCGCGACGGCGGCGTCGTCGAACCACCCGTCGACGACGGCGACGAGCCGCCCGGCCACCCGGATCTCGACCTGCAGCTCCGGCGTGGGCAGCCCGGCGCCCACGATGCGCAGCCGTCCCCGGGTCTCCAGAACCGACTCCGCCCGCCCGTCGGCCAGTGAGATGGCTCGGCGGGCGGCTGGACCGCCCGGCCACGTGCGTGCCCGCTCGGCCGCCCGTGCCAGGTCGGCCGCCGTGGTCTTGCCGACCAGCAGCGCCTGGTCCATCGCGATGACGGCGTCCTCGAGCGAGGTCTCCCGTGCGTGGTCGACGAGAGCGCGCGGCGGCGTCGCGACACGGAGCGGACCGCGCGCGCCGACCTCGTCGGGGTCGAGCGGTGACCGGGTCATGTGGAAACCGCGGCCGCGCCGGTTGTGTGCGGGATCGGTGAGCCGGACGACCCCGGCGGCGGGAGTGCGCGAGGGCAGGCCGTGCAGGTGGACCGCGGAGCCGTGGCTGATCGCGGCACCGGGGCGGTCGAGGTCGAGGAGGACGGCGAGGCAGTCGAGTTCGTGCCGCCACCCCTCCTCCTCGGCGCGCCCCAGCACGGCCGGCGTGGTGTAGACACCGCGGCGGAGCCGGACCCACCGGCCGGACGTGCACATCCGCTGCACCTCGTCGGCCCCGTAGCCCGCACGACGGGCGTCCGACGCCGTGACGACACCGCTCTGCCGTTCGGCGGCTGCGCGGAGGAGCGGATGCACCGGTGGAGTGTGCGGCGCACGGGGCGGCCTCGAGGGAGGCCCTGTGGACAACCGCCCGGGTACCGCCGTGTGCCCTCGGGTACCGCCGTGCAGTGCGGTACCGAGGCGGTCCGGCGGTAGTCATCGGGCGTCAGGAGTCGTACGACGCCCCGGGAACACGTCGCGGCACCCTGCCGTTATGGTGGGCAGGAAAGTTGAGCGGACCACGCGCAAGCTGGTGAGAGCCCTCAGCTACCGGACCAGCACCACCCTCCACAGCACACGGAAGAGAGGCCATCCCCATGGCACGAGCTGTCGGTATCGACCTCGGCACCACGAACTCCGTCGTCACGGTCCTCGAGGGCGGCGAGCCCACGGTCATCGCCAACTCCGAGGGCTCGCGCACGACCCCGTCGGTCGTCGCCTTCGCCAAGAACGGCGAGGTCCTCGTCGGCCAGTCGGCCAAGAACCAGGCGGTCACGAACGTCGACCGCACGATCCGGTCCGTCAAGCGCCACATGGGCACGACGTGGACCACCGACGAGATCGACGGCAAGAAGTACACCGCGCAGGAGATCAGCGCCCGCACGCTGCAGAAGCTCAAGCGGGACGCCGAGACCTACCTGGGCGAGCCGGTGACCGACGCCGTCATCACCGTGCCGGCCTACTTCGAGGACGCGCAGCGCCAGGCCACCAAGGAGGCCGGTGAGATCGCGGGCCTCAACGTCCTGCGCATCGTCAACGAGCCGACCGCGGCCGCGCTGGCCTACGGCCTGGACAAGGGCGAGACCGAGCAGACGATCCTCGTGTTCGACCTCGGTGGTGGCACCTTCGACGTCTCGCTGCTCGAGATCGGCGACGGCGTCATCGAGGTCAAGGCGACCGCCGGTGACAACCACCTCGGTGGCGACGACTGGGACCAGAAGGTCATGGACCACCTGGTCAAGACCTTCAACGCCTCGAACGGCATCGACCTGTCCAAGGACAAGCTGGCGATGCAGCGGATCCGCGAGGCCGCGGAGAAGGCGAAGATCGAGCTCTCCGGCGCGCAGTCGACGAACATCAACCTGCCGTACATCACCGCCGGTGCCGAGGGCCCGCTGCACCTCGACGTCACGATCACCCGCGCCGAGTTCCAGCGCATGACGCAGGACCTGCTCGACCGGGCCCGCGCGCCGTTCAACCAGGTGGTCCGCGACGCCGGCATCTCGGTCGGCCAGATCGACCACGTCGTCCTCGTCGGTGGCTCGACCCGCATGCCGGCCGTCAGCGACCTGGTCAAGGAGCTGACCGGCGGCAAGGAGCCCAACAAGGGCGTCAACCCGGACGAGGTCGTGGCCATCGGCGCCGCGCTGCAGGCCGGTGTCCTCCGCGGCGAGGTCAAGGACGTGCTGCTCCTCGACGTCACCCCGCTCTCCCTGGGCATCGAGACCAAGGGCGGGATCATGACCAAGCTGATCGAGCGCAACACCACGATCCCGACGAAGCGCTCCGAGATCTTCACGACGGCGGACGACAACCAGCCGTCGGTGCAGATCCAGGTGTTCCAGGGCGAGCGCGAGATGGCGATGTACAACAAGAAGCTCGGCATGTTCGAGCTCACCGGTCTGCCGCCGGCGCCCCGCGGCGTCCCGCAGATCGAGGTCGCCTTCGACATCGACGCCAACGGCATCGTCCACGTCACCGCGAAGGACCTGGGCACCGGCAAGGAGCAGTCGATGACCATCACCGGCGGCTCGGCCCTGCCCAAGGACGACATCGAGCGGATGATGAAGGACGCCGAGGCGCACGCCGAGGAGGACAAGAAGCGCCGCGAGGAGGCGGAGACCCGCAACCTGGCGGAGTCGCTGCAGTACCAGACCGAGAAGTTCCTGGCCGAGAACGGCGACAAGATCCCGGCCGACAAGAAGGACGAGCTCGGCGAGGCCCTCACCGACCTGCGCAGCGCGCTCGGCGGCTCGGACATCGAGGCGATCAAGACCGCGCAGGAGAAGGTCGCCCGGGTCTCCCAGGAGGTCGGCGGCGCGCTCTACGCCCAGGCGGGCGAGGCCGGCGCGGCCGGTGCCCCCGGCGCCGAGGCGGGCGAGCAGGCCGGTGCCCCGGCGGGTGACGACGACGACGTCGTCGACGCCGAGATCGTGGACGAGGACACCGACAAGCGATGACCTCCGGGGAAGAGCAGCCGCGGGTCGTCATCCGCGACAAGCGGCGCATCGACCCGATCAGCGGTGAGGTGCGGGCGCCGGCCGGCGAGCAGCCGGCCGGCGCCGGCCCCGCCACGCCGCCCGGCCCGACCGTCGCAGGGGAGCAGATGAGCGAGCACGACATGCCCGTGGAGGACCAGGCGCCGGAGCCGGTGGCCGCAGGGGGCGGGGACGACCTCGCCCAGCAGCTGGCCGAGCGCACCGAGGACCTCCAGCGGGTCACCGCCGAGTACGCCAACTACCGGCGCCGGGTGGACCGCGACCGCACCGTGGTCGTCGACCAGGCGGCCGAGCGGTTCGCCGCCGGCCTGTTCCCGATCGTCGACGACATCGAGCGGGCGCGGGACCACGGCGACCTGACCGGCGCGTTCAAGTTGGTCGCCGACCGCGTCCTGGGCCTGCTCGACGGCCTGGGCGTCGAGGCGTTCGGCGTGGCCGGCGACGCGTTCGACCCGTCGCTGCACGAGGCGGTCATGCACGACACGTCCCCCGACGTGGCGGTGCCGACGGCGACGACGGTGCTGCGGCAGGGTTTCCGCCGCGGTGAGCGCGTGCTGCGGACGGCGATGGTCGCGGTGACCGACCCGGAGAACCCGGTGCCCGCCGGCGACGGCGCGGCCCCGGCCGACCCGGACGCCGCGGCGTCCGGCTGATCGACAGGGAGGGGGGCACCCGATGAGCACACGGGACTTCATCGAGAAGGACTACTACGGCGCACTGGGCGTCTCCCAGAGCGCCGACGCGGCGGAGATCAAGAAGGCCTACCGCAAGCTGGCGCAGGAGCTGCACCCGGACAAGAACCCGGGCAACGCCGAGGCCGAGACCCGGTTCAAGGAGGTCTCCGAGGCCTACGACGTGCTCTCCGACCCGAAGCGGCGCGGCGAGTACGACGAGGCGCGGCGGCTGTTCGGCGCCGGCGGGGCCGGCGCTCGCGCCGGGTTCCCCGGCGGGGGCGGCTTCCCCGGCGGTGGGCAGACCTTCGACTTCGGCGACCTGTTCAACGGCGGCGCGGCCGGCGGCGCGGGTGCCGCCGGCGCGCGCGGCGCCGGGCTGGGCGACCTGCTCGGCGGGCTGTTCGGCGGGGCGGCGGGCGGGGCCCGGGCGCGCAGTCAGGCCGCCTCCGGCCCGGCCCGCGGTCAGGACGTCGAGACCGAGGCGACGCTCTCCTTCGAGGAGGCGGTCCTCGGCGTCACCGTGCCGCTGCGCATGCAGAGCCCGGGCAGCTGCCCGACCTGCGCGGGCAGCGGCGCGAAGCCCGGCACCAGCCCGCACACCTGCCCGGTGTGCCAGGGCGCCGGCGTGACCAGCCGCAGCCAGGGGGCGTTCGCGTTCTCCGAGCCGTGCCGCACCTGCCGCGGCACCGGCTCCGTCGTCGACGACCCCTGCCCGACCTGCTCGGGCAGCGGCATCACCAGCCAGACCCGGACGATCACCGTCCGCATCCCGTCCGGCGTCAAGGACGGCCAGCGCATCCGGCTGGCCGGCAAGGGCGCCCCGGGTCGGCGCGGGGGGCCGGCCGGTGACCTGTTCGTCGTCGTCCACGTCGCCGAGCACGCGCTGTTCGGCCGCAAGGACGCCGACCTCACGCTCACCGTGCCGATCACCTTCGCCGAGGCGGCGCTGGGGACGACGCTCACCGTGCCCACCCTCGACGGGACGGTCTCGCTCAAGGTGCCCGCCGGCACCGCCAGCGGCCGCACGCTGCGGGTGCGCGGGCGGGGCGTCCCGGGCAAGGGCCGCGCCGGCGACCTGCTGGTGACCCTCGACGTCGCGGTGCCGGTGCGCCTCACCCCGGCCCAGCGGGCGCTGATCGAGAACCTGGCCGCGGAGATGGACGAGGACCCGCGGCCGCAGATCACCGCGGCCCTCCAGGCGGGAGCCGAGCGGTGACCGGAGCCGTCGACCCCACCCAGGGGGCGGCGCGGTCCGTCGCCGAGGACGCGCCCGTGTTCGTCATCTCGGTGGCGGCCGAGCTCGCCGGCATGCACGCCCAGACGCTGCGCCAGTACGACCGACTGGGGCTGGTCAGCCCGGGGCGCACCGCGGGTGGCGGGCGGCGCTACTCGCCGCGGGACGTGGCGCTGCTCCGCGAGGTGCAGCGCCTCTCGCAGGAGGACGGCGTCAACCTCGCCGGGATCAAGCGGATCATCGAGCTGGAGTCGCAGGTCGAGGCGCTCCAGGCGCGCGTCCACGAGCTGCTCGACGAGCTCGAGCACAGCGAGCGCGGCCGGATCGCCGCCGAGGCCGCGATCTCCGCGGCCTACCGGGCCGACCTGGTGCCGCAGCGCCGGCCGAGCTCTGCCCTGGTCGTGTGGCGCCCGAGGAGCAGCCGGTGACCGAGGCCGACGCGCACGAGGCGTTCGTCGCCCTGGAGCGGGAGATCGGCCTGCTGCTGCGCCGCTCGCGGGCCATGTCCGCCCGGCTGGCCGGCCAGCTGCACCCCGACCTGGACGGCGCGGCCTTCGGCCTGCTGGCGCTGCTGCAGGACGCCGGCCCGCTGCGCGCCAGCGACCTGGTCGCCCGGCTGGGCCTGGACAAGAGCACGGTGAGCCGGCAGGTGTCCAGCCTCGTCGCCCTCGGCCTGGTCGACCGCAGCCCGGACCCCGACGACGGCCGCGCCCAGGTGCTGACGCCGTCCGCGGAGGGGGCGGCCCGGCTGGCGCTGATCCGCACCGCCCGGCGCGAGCGCTGGGAGTCCGACCTCGGCCACTGGCCGACGACCGACGTCGCCACCCTGGCCGAGCTGCTGCACCGGCTGAACCGGCTGGGCGAGGCCCGCGAGCGCGAGGACGGGGACGAGCCCACGACGTGACCGGGTGACGGCGGCCGCCGTGTGACGCGCGATTCGTTGCAGACCACAACCAACGGGTTTATGGTTGCACTCTGCACACGTCTCGACCGTCAGGAACCCCGCTCATGCCCATCAGTCCCGACACGCGGGACCGGCTGACCGCCAGCATCGCCCAGCTCATCCGCACGGGCCGGCACGTCAGCACGCGCGCCGCCGCCCAGCTCTACGGCGAGCTGCCCTCCTACGGCTGGACGCTGCTCCTGCCCCTCGAGCAGGACGGCGACCAGCGCTGCAGCGCCCTCGCCGCCCGCGCCGGCATCGACGTCTCCGTCGCCAGCCGGCAGCTCGCCGTCCTCGAGCGCTCCGGTTACGTCGAGCGCCACCCCGACCCGCGCGACGGGCGGGCCTCTCTGCTCCGCCTCACGCCGCAGGGTGCTGCGGCGCTCGCCGGCACGCGGGCCGTGCGCGCCGACTGGGCGCTGACCGCGCTCTCCGGCTGGGACGAGCGCGACGCCCGCCTGCTCACCGACCTGCTCGACCGGCTGCGGACCGACATCGAGGTCGCCCTGCCCGTGCACCCCGGCGCCCGGCAGCCCATCGGGGCCGACCGGTGACCCGCACCCGCCCCGCCGTCCACGAACGCTCGTCCCAGCAGTCCAGGAGATCCATGACCAGCACCGTCGACCGGCCGGCCGCCCCCGCGCCCGCCGAGCAGCAGGGCCAGATGACGCACCGGCAGATCCTCTCGGCGCTGTCCGGGATGATGCTGGCGATGTTCGTGGCGTTCCTGTCCTCGACCGTCGTCTCGAACGCGCTCCCCACGATCATCACCGACCTGCGCGGCTCCCAGGGTCAGTACACCTGGGTGGTCACCGCGACCCTGCTGTCGTCGACCGCCTCGACGCCGATCTGGGGCAAGCTCTCCGACCTGTTCAGCAAGAAGCTGCTGATCCAGCTCTCGATCGTCATCTTCATCGTCGGCTCGATGGCCGCCGGGCTGTCCCAGTCGGTGGAGACCCTCATCGCCTGGCGCGTGCTCCAGGGCCTGGGCCTGGGCGGCCTGCAGGCGCTGGTGCAGATCGCGATGGCGGCGATGATCAGCCCCCGCGAGCGCGGCCGGTACTCCGGCTTCCTCGGCAGCGTCATGGCCGTGGCCACCGTGGGCGGCCCGCTGCTCGGCGGCCTGCTGGTCGACACCAGCTGGCTGGGCTGGCGCTGGTGCTTCTTCGTCGGCGTCCCCTTCGCCGCGGCGGCGCTGGTGCTGCTGCAGCGCACGCTGCACCTGCCGGTCACCAAGCGGACCGTGCACATCGACTACATGGGTGCGGCCTTCCTCACCGCCGGCGTCTCCGCGCTGCTGATCTGGGTGACCCTGGCCGGTGGGAGCTTCGCCTGGGCCTCGACGGAGTCGGCGCTGTTCGTCGGCGGCGGCGTGGTCGCGATCGTCGCCTTCCTGATCACCGAGACGCGCGCCAAGGAGCCGATCGTCCCGCTGCGGTTGTTCCGCGAGCGCACCACGACGCTGGCGATCATGGCCAGCATCGCGATCGGCATCGCGATGTTCGGGTCCTCGGTCTTCCTCGGTCAGTACCTGCAGATCTCCCGCGGCTACTCGCCGACGGCGGCCGGTCTGCTCACCGTCCCGATGGTCGGCGGCCTGCTGCTGTCCTCGACGGTGTCCGGCCTGCTGATCACCCGCACCGGCCGCTGGAAGCGCTTCCTGGTCGGCGGCTCGATCCTGGTCGTCATCGCCTTCGGCCTGCTCTCGATGGTCGACCACGAGACGGACATGGTGCTGCTGTGCAGCTTCCTGTTCGTGCTGGGCGTCGGCATCGGCGCCACGATGCAGAACCTGGTGCTCGCGGTGCAGAACACGGTGGCCGCCGCGGACCTGGGTGCCGCGAGCTCGGCCGTGGCCTTCTTCCGCAGCCTGGGCGGCACGATCGGCGTCTCGGTGCTCGGCGCCGTCCTGACCTCGCGGGTCGGGACGATCATCCGCGAGGGCCTGCCGCCCGGCGCCGCCGAGGCCGCCGGCTCGAAGGACGTCGGGCTGGCCGACCTGGCCGACGCACCCGGGCCGATCCAGACGCTGATCCGCGTCTCCTACGGCGACGCGACGGGCCGGATCTTCCTGATCTCGGCGATCGTCGCGGTGGTCGCCGTCGGCGCCATCCTGCTCATCCGCGAGATCGCGCTCGGCACCGAGAGCGGCGAGGAGCGGCTGAAGCGGGAGCGCGCGGACATCCGGGGCTGACCGCCCCGGACGCGACGGCGGCCCGTCTCCCCGGGAGGGAGGCGGGCCGCCGTCGTCGTCGGATCAGTCCAGTGCCGCGTCGAGGGTGATTTCGGTGCCGGCGAGCGCCTTGCTCACCGGGCAGCCGACCTTCGCCGCCTGGGCCGCGGTCTGGAAGGCGTCGGCGTCGAGCCCGTCGACCTCGCCGCGGACGGTCAGCGCGATGCCGGTGATGGCCGAGGCGCCGTCCTTCTGGCCGAGGGTGACCTCGGCGGTCACCTCGAGCGCCGTCGGGGTGCCCCCGGCCTTGCCGATCTCGTTCGACAGCGCCATGGCGAAGCAGGACGAGTGCGCCGCCGCGATGAGCTCCTCGGGGCTGGTGGTGCCCCCGGCCTCGTCGGCGGCCCGCTTCGGGAACGACACCTCGTAGGTGCCGATCTTCGAGCTGGAGAGCTCGACCTGACCCGAGCCCTCCTGCAGGGTGCCGTTCCAGGCGGTGCGTGCGGTCCGAGTGGGCATGTCACTTCTCCCGTGCCGGGCGCCACCCGCTCCTGGACGGCGCGTCGCCCCGGGCCTTACCCCGGCACGCGCGCGGTCCACGCACTCAGCAGACGGCTTCTCCGCCGTTCACCCGCTCGATGAGCACCTGGAGCCGCGCCTTGAGCTCGGCGAACTCGCCGCTGTCGAAGCCGATCGCGCCGATCATCTCCCCGGAGATGGCCACGGCCTCGTCCTGCAGCGCGCGGCCGGCGTCGGTGAGCGCGATGGCGACCGAGCGCTCGTCCTCGACGCGGCGGTGGCGGGTGACCAGCCCGGCCGCGGTGAGCCGCTTGAGCAGCGGGGAGAGGGTGCCGCTGTCCAGCGCCAGGCGGGAGCCCAGCTGGCCGACGGTCTGGTGGTCCTCTTCCCAGAGCAGCATCATGACGAGGTACTGCGGATAGGTCAGCCCGATGGCCTCGAGCATCGGGCGGTACCGGGCGGTCACCGCCCGCGAGGCCGCGTAGAGCGCGAAGCAGAGCTGGTCGTCGAGCGCCACGCTCGGCGCCGGCAGGGCGGTCATGCGGCGAGTCTAGAGCGCGCCGGTCCAGAGGCCAGGGGCCTGCGCGGACGGGCCCACCGTCCGGGGCGGCGGGTGGACGCGACAGGGTTGAGTGGAACAGACTCAACTTCACGGTCGTTGCACCGGGCGATCACGAGGTCGCTGCGCCTGCGGCGGCCCGTGCACGACGACGAGAAAGGCACCGCCGCGCCATGGAGAGCAAGCTGACCACCCGTTCGCAGGAGGCCATCGCCGCCGCCCAGCGGCTCGCGGTCGCACGTGGCCAGGCCGAGCTGAAGCCGCTGCACCTGCTGGCCGCGCTGCTCGAACAGGACGACGGCATCGCCGGGCCCCTGCTCGAGGCCGTCGGGGCCGACGCCGCCGACGTCCGCGGCAAGGCTGACGCGGCCGTGCGCCGGCTGCCCAGCGTCACCGGGGCGACGGTCCCCGCGCCCGCGCCGACGCGGGAGTTCCTGCGGGTCATGAACGACGCCGGCGAGCAGGCCGGCGCCCTCGGCGACGAGTACATCTCCACCGAGCACCTGCTGGTCGGCCTGGCCGGCTCCACCGGCGAGGCGGCCGCGGTGCTCACCGCCGCCGGCGCCACCCGGGACGCGCTGCTCGCGGCGTTCCGCACCGTCCGCGGGTCGCGGAAGGTCACCACCCCGGATCCCGAGGGCACCTTCCAGGCGCTGGAGAAGTACGCCGTCGACCTCACCGCCCGCGCCCGCGAGGGCAAGATGGACCCGGTCATCGGCCGGGACACCGAGATCCGCCGCGTCGTGCAGGTGCTCTCCCGGCGCACCAAGAACAACCCGGTCCTGATCGGCGAGCCCGGTGTCGGCAAGACCGCGATCGTCGAGGGCCTGGCCCAGCGCATGGTCGCCGGCGACGTCCCCGAGAGCCTCAAGGGCAAGCGGCTCATGTCGCTCGACCTGGGCGCGATGGTGGCCGGCGCCAAGTACCGCGGCGAGTTCGAGGAGCGGCTCAAGGCCGTCCTGCAGGAGATCACCGACGCCGAGGGGCAGGTCGTCACCTTCATCGACGAGCTGCACACGCTGGTCGGCGCCGGCGCGACCGGCGAGTCGGCCATGGACGCCGGCAACATGATCAAGCCGATGCTCGCCCGCGGCGAGCTGCGGATGGTCGGCGCCACGACGCTGGACGAGTACCGCGAGCACATCGAGAAGGACGCCGCCCTCGAACGCCGCTTCCAGCAGGTGCTGGTGGGCGAGCCCAGCGTCGAGGACACCATCGGCATCCTGCGCGGGCTCAAGGAGCGCTACGAGGTGCACCACGGCGTCCGGATCACCGACGCCGCGATCGTCGCCGCCGCCACCTTGTCGGACCGGTACGTCACGGCCCGGTTCCTCCCGGACAAGGCCATCGACCTGGTCGACGAGGCCGCCAGCCGGCTGCGCATGGAGATCGACAGCCGCCCGGTGGAGGTCGACGAGGTGGAGCGCGCCGTCCGCCGCCTGGAGATCGAGGAGATGGCGCTGTCCAAGGAGGACGACGCCTCCTCCATCGAGCGGCTGGCCGCGCTGCGCGCCGACCTGGCCGACAAGCGCCAGGAGCTCGCCGAGCTGACCGCCCGCTGGCAGCAGGACAAGAGCGCCATCGGCCGCATCCAGGCCATCAAGGAGGAGCTGGAGCGGCTGCGGCTGGAGGCCGAGCGGGCCGAGCGGGACGGCGAGCTGGCCCGCGTGGCCGAGCTGCGCTACGGCCGGCTGCCGGAGCTGGAGAAGTCCCTCGCCGAGGCGGAGACCTCGGTGGAGACCGGCGACTCCATGCTCAAGGAGGAGGTCGGCCCCGACGACATCGCCGAGGTCGTGCAGGCCTGGACCGGCATCCCCGCCGGGCGGCTGCTCGAGGGCGAGACGCACAAGCTGCTGCGGATGGAGGAGGGCCTGCGCGCCCGCGTCGTCGGCCAGCCCGACGCCGTCCGCGCCGTCGCCGACGCCGTCCGCCGCGCCCGCTCCGGCGTCTCCGACCCGGACCGGCCCACGGGCTCGTTCCTGTTCCTCGGCCCCACAGGCGTCGGCAAGACCGAGCTGGCCAAGGCGCTGGCCGAGTTCCTGTTCGACGACGAGCGGGCGATGGTCCGCGTCGACATGAGCGAGTACTCGGAGAAGCACTCGGTGGCCCGGCTGGTCGGGGCACCCCCCGGCTACGTCGGCTATGAGGCCGGCGGCCAGCTCACCGAGGCGGTGCGCCGCCGTCCGTACACCGTCGTGCTGCTCGACGAGGTGGAGAAGGCGCACCCCGACGTCTTCGACGTCCTGCTCCAGGTGCTGGACGACGGCCGGCTCACCGACGGGCAGGGCCGCACCGTCGACTTCCGCAACACCCTCCTGATCCTCACCTCGAACCTGGGCTCGCAGATCATCGCGGACCAGTCGGTGCCCGAGGAGCGGCGTCGCGAGGCGGTGCAGGAGGTCGTCCGGGGGCACTTCAAGCCGGAGTTCCTCAACCGGCTCGACGACGTCGTCGTCTTCCGGGCGCTCGGCACCGAGGAGCTGGCCGGGATCGTCGACATCCAGGTCGGCGTGCTCGCCCGGCGGCTGGCCGCCCGCCGGCTCACGCTGCGGGTCACCGACGCGGCTCGGGAGTGGCTGGCGCTCAACGGCTTCGACCCGGTGTACGGCGCACGCCCGCTGCGCCGGCTGGTGCAGTCGGCCATCGGCGACCAGCTCGCCCGGGCGCTGCTGGCCGGCGAGATCCGGGACGGCGACGACGTCGTCGTCGACTGGCCGGCCGACGTCGCCGACGGCGACGCCGGGCTGAGCGTCACGCGCGGCTGAGCCGGGCGGCCCGCCGGGTCCCGTGTGGTCCGGCGGGCGCCCGCTCCGCCATGATCGGTACGCACACCGAGGCGGGGAGGCAGCGCATGACGTCCGACCAGGGCGGCCGGTACGGCGAGCCCGAGGGCGGCTCCGGCGCACCTGAGCCGGGCGGCTGGAACGCACCCCCGCCGCCACCGCAGGGCTGGAACGCGCCACCGCAGGGCTGGAACGCGCCGCCCCCGGGCTGGAACGCGCCGCCCCCGCCGCAGGGCTGGCAGCAGCCGGGGCAGCAGTGGCCCGGCTCCGGCGGCTACGTGCCCCCGCCCCCGCCGGGTACGCCCGAGCCGCGCCCCTGACCGTGCGCGCCGGGATCGGCGCGTTCGTCGCGACCGTCGTCCTCGGGCTGGTGGCGGCCGCGGTCATGTACGCGAACTGGGACCAGATCCTCGACGAGGCGATCGCCCGGGCCGGGGCGGGGCTCAGCGGCAGCGAGCGGGAGACCGCGCAGGACGTCGCCGAGATCGTCGTGCAGTTCAGCCTCGTCATCGGCGTCGTCTTCACCGCGGTCTACCTGCTCGTCATCTGGTTCGCCTGGCGCGGGCGCAACTGGGCGCGCGTGGTGCTCTGGGTGCTCGGCGGGCTGTCGATCCTCAGCGGCACCGCCGGGCTCGGCGGCGGGACCGGCGTCGGCTACGTCGACGGGCTCAACGTGTTCAGCTGGCTGCTCACGCTGGCCGGCGTCGTGCTGCTGGCTCTCCAGCCGAGCAACGCCTGGTACCGCTACACGGGCTGGCAGCGGCGGTACGGGCCGCGGCGCTGATCAGCCCGGCGCGCCCGCCATCCACTCGCGGGTGGTGCCGGCCAGCAGGCTGGTGACGCCCGCGACGGAGAGCACGAGCAGCAGCAGCGAGGCGATGCTCACCCCGCCGGTCGCCAGCACGCTGACCACGGTCAGCAGGGCCAGCAGCCCGGTGGCGCTCACGCCGGCCCACCGGGCCCAGCCCTGCCGGCGCGGCACGAAGACGGCGGCGACCGCCAGCACCACGCCCAGGACGGCGTACGGCACGAGCGAGAGCAGCACGAACTGCTCGGCCTCGGCGCGGGTGACGTCGTCGGCGTCCTCGACGATCCGGTCGACCGCGACGTCGAAGCCGAAGCCGAGCAGCGCCGCGTTGGCCAGCAGCAGGACGGCGAGCACCGCCATCACGCCCACGGCGACCCGGACCGACGGCGGTGTCACCGGAGCGGGCGCGGTGCCGCCGGTGGGAGTGGGCTTCGTCACCCGCCCAGCCTGGCAGACGCCGCGGGCCCGGCCGGGGAGATCCACCCGGTCGGGCGGCGGACGATGATGCGCCGCATGCATCCCGATCGGCGTCCGGCCCGAACAACGGGTGTGACGACGACGCTGCCCATCCCGGACCCCCTCGCGAGCCCGGACCGGCCCCGCGGGCGGGCGCCCCTGGCCGCGCTCGCCGGCCTGCTCGCCGCGCTCGTCGCGCTCGGCGCCGGGGAGCTGGTCGCGGGCCTCGTCGGGCCGGCGTCGTCGCCGGTGGTGGCCGTCGGCGACGCGGTCATCGCGCTGACGCCCGAGCCGGTCACGGCGTTCGCCATCGAGACGTTCGGCCGGGCCGACAAGGTGGCCCTGGTCGTCGGGACGCTGCTGCTCGTGGGTGCGTACGCGCTGCTCGTGGGCGTGCTGGGCCTGCGGGACCGGCGGCTCGGCGTCCTCGGCGTCCTGGTCCTCGGCGCGGTCGGGGCGCTGGCCGCGGTCACCCGGCCGGCCGGCGAGGCCGTGGACGCGCTGCCCTCCCTCGCCGCCGCGGTGGCCGGGGTGCTCGTGCTGCTGGCGCTGCTCGCCCCGCTGGGGCGGTCCCGCGCGGTGGTGGACGGCGACCCGGACGGCGGGGCGCTGGACCGCCGCCGGTTCGTCGTCACCGGTGCGGTCGCCGTGGGCGCCGCGGCCGTCGCCGGGGGCGGTGGCCGGCTGCTCCAGCGGCGCACCGAGGTCACCAGCCTGCGCGCCGGCGTGGAACTGCCCGTACCCGCCTCGCCGGCCCCGCCGCTGCCCGCCGGTGCCGACCTCGCCGCCGAGGTGGAGGGCCTCACCCCGCTGGTCACCCGCAACGGCGCCTTCTACCGGATCGACACCGCGCTCGTCGCCCCGCGCATCCGGCCGGCCGACTACCGGCTGGAGATGACCGGGATGTTCGACGCGCCGCGCAGCTACACCCTCGACGACCTGCTCGGCCGGCCCGACGTCATCGAGCGCGACATCACGCTCACCTGCGTCTCCAACGAGGTCGGCGGCGCGCTCGCGGGCAGCGCCCGCTGGCTCGGCGTCCCGCTGGCCGCGCTGCTGCGGGAGAACGGCATCCGCCCCGCCAGCGACCAGCTGCTGTGCCGCTCCCAGGACGGCATGACCATCGGCACCCCCACGCGCAGCGCCCTCGAGGTCGAGGACGCGATGCTGGCCTTCGGGATGAACGGCGAGCCGCTGCCCGTCGTCCACGGCTTCCCGGTGCGGATGGTCATCCCCGGCCTCTACGGCTACGTGTCGGCCTGCAAGTGGCTGACCCGCATCGAGGCGACGACGTTCGACGCCGTCGACGCCTTCTGGGTGAAGCGGGACTGGGCGGTCGAGGGGCCGATCACGATCGCCTCGCGCATCGACACCCCTGAGATGCTGCGCGAGTTCCCGGCCGGCCCCCGCGCGGTCGCCGGTGTCGCGTGGGCGCAGACCCGCGGCATCGCCCGCGTCGAGGTCCGCGTGGATGACGGGGACTGGGTGGAGGCGCGGCTCTCCCCGGCGCTGGACGCCGACGTCTGGCGGCAGTGGGTGCTGGTGCACGACTTCGCGCCCGGGCGGCACGTGGTCACGGTCCGGGCCACGAGCACCGACGGCGAGGTGCAGACCGACGAGCGCGCCGCCCCGTTCCCGGCCGGAGCGAGCGGCTGGCACTCCGTCGAGGTGCTCGCCGGCTGAGCGGCGCTCAGTTGCGGCGCGCGATGGCCGCGGTCAGCGCCGTCGCGAAGGCGGTCCACGCGGCGTAGGGCAGCAGCGCCGCGCCGGCCGCGGGGCGGACCCGGCCGGCCCGCCGCGCGAGGTCGACGGTGGAGACGGTGAGGGCGGCGCTCTCCGCCGCGGCCAGCCACGGCCGGTGCGCGCGGAAGAACACCGGCGTCCAGGCGGCGTTGAGCGCCAGGTTGACCCGGTGGGCGCGGTCGAACGACCGGCGGCTCTCGGGCCCGGCCGAGGCGCGCACCTCGCCGGCGGCCCAGCCCAGCGCCGCGTAGAGGCCGGTCCAGACGATGCCGAAGGCCTGCGGTGGCGGGTACCAGGAGGGCTTGTCCAGGCTCCGGAACCAGGCGCTGCCGGGATCGGTGGCCGCGCCGCCCACGACGGCGGCGGCGAGCGGCCCGGCCAGGGCGCCCAGGCGGGTGCGCGACGTCGACATGCACCGATCCTGGCCCTGGCTAGGGTCGAGCGCATGACGGCTGCCCCCACGATCCCCGACCGCGACCGGCTGCTCGAGCTCATCGTCGACCTCGCGGTGGTGCACGGGAAGGTGACGCTCTCCTCGGGGCGCGAGGCCGACTGGTACATCGACATGCGCCGGCTCACGCTGCACCACGAGGGCGCCCCGCTGGTGGGCCGCGTGATGCGGCAGCTGACCGGCGACCTGCGCTACGACGTCGTCGGCGGGCTGACCCTCGGCGCGGACCCGGTGGCGACGGCGATGCTGCACGCCGCGGCCGCCGGCGAGGGCTTCCTGGACGCCTGCGTCGTCCGCAAGGCGGGCAAGGCGCACGGCTTGCAGCGCCGGATCGAGGGCCCCGAGGTGGAGGGCCGCGCCGTCCTCGTCGTCGAGGACGTCTCCACCACCGGCGGCAGCCCGCTCACCGCCGCCGAGGCGCTGCAGGAGGCCGGTGCCGAGGTCATCGGCGTCGCGGTGATCGTCGACCGCGGCGCCCGCGCGGCCGTCGAGGCGGCCGGCTTCGAGTACCGCGCAGCCTTCGAGCTCTCCGACCTCGGCCTGGCCTGAGCTCCCGCGCTGGGATCAGGTGACCTGATCCCAGCGCTTCCTCCCTCACCGCGCACCACGAGGGAGGACGCCGGGAGCTGAGGGAGGACGGCCTACGGTGTGACCGTGACCACTGCCTGGCTCGCCGACCTCCAGGACGCGCTCGGTGCCGACGGCGTCCTCACCGACCCCGACGTCACCGCCGGGTACGCCCGCGACATGGCGATGATGGCGCCCGCGGGCACGCCCGCCGCCGTCGTCCTGCCGCGGACCACCGCGGACGTCGTCGCGGTGATGCAGGTCGCGACCCGGCACGGGATCCCGGTCGTGCCGCGGGGCGCCGGCTCCGGTCTGGCCGGCGCCAGCAACGCCGTCGACGGCGCGATCACGCTGGTCATGAACCGCATGGACGCCGTCCTCGAGGTGTCGCCGGAGGACCGGCTCGCGGTCGTGCAGCCCGGCGTCGTCAACAAGACGCTGCGCGACGCCGTCGCCGGGCACGGGCTGTTCTACCCACCGGACCCCTCCAGCTACGACTGGTGCACGATCGGCGGCAACCTCTCCACCAACTCCGGTGGCCTCTGCTGCGTGAAGTACGGCGTCACCACCGACTACGTCCTGGGCCTCGAGGTGGTCCTGGCCGACGGGCGGGTGCTGCGCACCGGGCGGCGCACGGTCAAGGGCGTCGCGGGCTACGACCTGGCGCGGCTGTTCGTCGGCTCGGAGGGCACGCTCGGCGTCATCACCGAGGCGACGCTGGCGCTGCGCCCGGCACCGCACCGCCCGGTCACGCTGGCCGCCTCGTTCGGGACGACGGCGCAGACCGGCCAGGTCGTCGAGCGCGTGGTGACCAGCGGGCTGGTCCCGAGCCTGCTGGAGGTCATGGACAACACCTGCATCGTCGCCGTCGACGACCTGCTCCGGGCCGAGCTGGACCGGGGCGCCCACTCGCTGCTCGTGGCGCAGTCCGACGCCGGGGGAGAGGCCGCGGCCGCCGAGATCGAGGCGCTGGCGCAGATCTGCCGCGAGGCGGGCGCTGACTTCGTGCACAGCACCGACGACCCCGCCGAGGGCGACCTGCTGCTGCAGGCCCGCCGCATGGCGCTCCCGGCCCTGGCCGCGCTGCGCAGCGGCATGCTCGTCGACGACGTCGCCGTGCCCCGCTCGCGGATCGCCAGCTTCCTCGACGGCTGCGACGCCATCGCCCGCGAGCGCGCGGTGGTCATCGGCGTCACCGGGCACGCCGGCGACGGCAACATGCACCCCTGCATCTCCTTCGACGCGGCCGACGCCGACGAGCGGGACCGCGCCTACGCCGCCTTCGACGACATCCTCGAGCTGGGCCTCTCCATGGGCGGCACGATCACGGGCGAGCACGGCGTCGGCGCGATCAAGGTCGACTGGCTGGAGCGCGAGATCGGCCCCGTCGCCCTCGACGTGCACCGCGCCATCAAGGACGCCCTCGACCCCGACGGCCTGCTCAACCCGGGCAAGGTCATCCGCCGCGCGGGCGTGCGCGACCTGGCCGCGGTGCAGGAGCTCACCGGCCGCTGAGCCGCTCCCGGCGGTTCGGCTGCGGGCCGGCTCCGGGGTGAGGGGAGGCGACGGGTCCGGGACGCCGGACGTCGGCGGGAGGTGACACGCTGTGGCGGTGAGCACCGATCGGCTGGTCGTCATCGGCGGGGACGCCGCGGGGATGTCGGCGGCCGCGCAGGCGCGCCGGCTGCGACCCGCGTCGGACCTGGACATCGTGGTCCTCGAGCAGGGCCCGGACGTCTCCTACTCCGCCTGCGGCATCCCCTACTGGATCGGTGGGCAGGTGCCCGACCGGGACGCGCTCATCGCCCGCACGTCGGCGCAGTTCGAGGCCGACGGCATCGCGGTGCGCACGCACGTCCGCGCCGAGGAGATCGACCTCGACGCCGGCAAGGTGCGCGCCTCCGACGGCCAGACCTACGGCTACGACAACCTGCTGGTGGCCACCGGAGGCCGACCGTCCCGCCCCCCGGTGCCCGGGCTGGACGCCGACGGCGTCTTCGGCGTGCACCGGCTGGCCGACGGCGCCGAGATCCGGGCCGCGATCGGCGCCGGCGCGAGGCGGGCCGTCGTCCTCGGCGGCGGCTACATCGGGCTGGAGATGGCCGAGGTGCTGCTGGCCCGCGGGCTGTCGGTGACCGTCGTCCTCGCCGATCCGCTGCCGATGGCGCAGCTCGACGACGACATGGGCGAGCGGATCTGCGCGGCCATGACCGCGATGGGCATCGACGTGCAGAGCAACCAGCCGGTGCGCGAGATCGAGGTCGGCCCCGACGGCCAGGCGCGCGCGGTGCGCACCGACGTCGGCAGCTACGACGCCGACCTCGTCGTCCTCGGGCTGGGCATGGGCCCGGAGGCGTCGCTCGCGCGCGAGGCGGGCCTGGCGATCGGCGTCACCGGCGGCATCGACGTCGCGCACACCCAGCGCAGCCGCTCGCACCCCGAGGTGCTCGCCGCCGGCGACTGCGCGCAGACCTTCCACCGGCTCACCGGCGAGGCGATCCACGTCGCGCTGGGCACCCACGCCAACAAGCAGGGGCGGGTCGCGGGCTCGGTGGTCGGCGGGCGGGCGGCGCGCTTCGCCGGCGTCCTCGGGACGGCGGCGACGAAGGTGGGCGACCTGGAGGTGGCCCGCACCGGCCTGTGCACCACTCAGGCGGAGGAGGCCGGCTTCGACCACCGCACCGAGACGATCGAGGCGACGACGCGGGCGGGCTACTACCCCGGCGCCGAGCCGATCGCGGTCAAGATCATCACCGAGCGCGGGTCGGGGCTGCTGCTGGGCGCGCAGATCGTCGGCGGGCCGGGCAGCGGCAAGCGGATCGACACGCTGGCCACCGCCATCTGGGCAGGGATGACCGCCGAGGAGCTGGCCGGCTCGGACCTCTCCTACGCCCCGCCGCTCTCGCCCACGTACGACCCGGTGATCGTCGCCGCCCGCGTCGCCAGCCGGATCGAGACGGGCTGAGCCGTGTCCGGAGCGCAGCCGGAGTCCGAGATCCGCGACGTGGACTGGTACGGGGAGGACCTCTCCGGCCGGGAGCACACCGCGGTGCGGTTCGCCGCGGTCGACCTGACCGAGGCCACCGGCGAGGGCGTCGTCTTCACCGACTGCGTCTTCGTCGACTGCCGGTTCACCGCCGCCACCTTCACCGACGCCGCCTTCCTGAACTGCTCGTTCACGGGGTGCTCGTTCTCCCAGGCGCGGTTCACCGCCTGCAAGGTCGTCGGCAGCCGGTTCTCGCGGTGCACCTTCGACCTGCTGGACGTCGACGGCGGGGACTGGTCGTTCGTCCTGATGCCCGGCGCCGACCTCTCCCGGGTCACGGTCGCGGGCACCCGCATGCGCGAGGCCGACCTCACCGGGGCGCGCGCCGCGGGAGCGACGCTCCGGGGGCTGGACCTCTCCGCCGCCGAGCTCTCGGGGATCGACCTGCGCGGCGCGGACCTGCGCGGCAGCGACCTGAGCGCCCTCGACCCGCGGGACGCCGAGCTGGCCGGGGCCCGGATCGACGTCACCCAGGCGGTCGAGCTCGTCACCACCCTGGGGTTGGTCGTCGCCCCCGATCCCCCGGACTAGCCGGGTCGGCGGGATACTGGGCGCCGATCAGTGCAGATCGCCGACGACAGGAGCGCCCCGCATGCCCATCGCGACCCCCGAGGTCTACGCCGACATGATCAGTCGGGCCAAGGAGGGCGGGTTCGCCTACCCGGCGATCAACTGCACCTCCTCGGAGACGATCAACGCGGCCCTGCGCGGCTTCGCGGACGCCGGCAGCGACGGCATCATCCAGTTCTCGACCGGCGGCGCCGAGTTCGGCTCGGGCACGAAGGTAAAGGACATGGTCACCGGGGCGGTCGCCCTGGCCGAGTTCGCGCACGTCGTCGCCGAGAAGTACCCGGTCAACGTCGCGCTGCACACCGACCACTGCCCCAAGGACAAGCTGGACGGCTACGTCCGCCCGCTCATCGCGCTGTCCAAGGACCGCGTCGACGCCGGCCAGGAGCCGCTGTTCCAGTCGCACATGTGGGACGGCTCGGCCATCGAGCTCGGCGAGAACCTCGACATCGCCGAGGAGCTCATGGAGGCCTCCGCCGCGGCCAAGCTGGTCCTCGAGCTGGAGATCGGCATCGTCGGCGGCGAGGAGGACGGCGTCGTCGCCGAGATCAACGAGAAGCTCTACACCGCCGACGGCGACTTCCTGCGCACCGCGCAGAAGCTCGGCCTGGGGGAGCGCGGCGTCTACCTGCTCGCCGCCACCTTCGGCAACGTGCACGGCGTCTACAAGCCCGGCAACGTGAAGCTGCGGCCCGAGATCCTCAAGCAGGGGCAGGACGTCGTCGCCGACGAGTTCGGCCTCGGCGAAGGCGCCAAGCCGTTCAACCTGGTCTTCCACGGTGGCTCGGGCTCCGCGGAGTCCGAGATCCGCGAGGCGATCTCCTACGGCGTCGTGAAGATGAACGTCGACACCGACACCCAGTACGCCTTCACCCGCCCGGTGGCCGCGCACATGTTCAGCAAGTACGACGGCGTGCTGAAGATCGACGGCGAGGTCGGCGACAAGAAGGCCTACGACCCGCGCAGCTACCTCAAGGCCGCCGAGGCCGGCATGGCCGCGCGCGTCGTCGAGGCGTGCGAGCACCTGCTGTCGGCCGGTCAGTCGCAGGGCGCCTGATCATGACGCACTCGCACAACCTGCTCGGTGAGCCCGACCCGACGCTGCTCCCCGCCAACCCGGAGGCCGACGGCGAGCTCGCGGCCGGCACCCCGGCGGCCGAGGTGGCCGCCCTACCACCCCACGGTGAGCGCGGCCTGGGCCGCGCTGGCCGAGGAGGCGCTGAACCGGACCGAGCGGCAGCTGCCCGACACCATCGAGGCCTACGCCTACGCGCGCACCGGCTACCACCGCGGGCTGGACGCGCTGCGCCGCAACGGCTGGAAGGGCTTCGGCCCGGTGCCGTGGGCGCACGAGCCCAACCGCGGGTTCCTGCGCTGCGTCACGGTGCTGGCCGCGGCCGCGGGCGCGATCGGGGAGCACGACGAGCAGGAGCGCTGCGTCCAGCTGCTGCGCGACTGCGACGCTGTGCACTTCGCGTGATCCTGCGGATCACACCGCGGCCACGTGCCGTACCCCTGCCGAGCTGAGCGAGTCCACGCCACCGGGTCGGGAGCCTCCGGCCCCGCGTCCCGGCGGCGTGCCTCCGGCGGGCTCCCGCTCGCTCAGCGCTACCGCTCGCCGAGCTCCGGGTGGAGCTCGGTGAGCGCGGCGGTCAGCACGGCCAGCTGGTCGCCGCCGGCCATGAGCGCGGTGAGCCCGTCGGCGTCGACGTCCTCCCGCGTGAGTTCGCCGGCGACCTGACCGCCGGCCAGCAGCAGGAACCGGTCGCCCAGGAGGTGGGCGTACCGGGGGTTGTTCGTGATGACGACGACGGCGAGGCCCTGCGACCGGGCGTCGAGGATCGTCTGCCCGAACAGGGTCTGACGGGCCACGGTCACCGGCGTCGTCGGTTCGTCGATCACCAGCGCGCGGGCGCCGAAGTGCACCGCCCGCGCCACCGCCAGGCTCTGCCGCTCGCCGGCCTGCAGCCGGCTGGCCGGCTGGTCGGGGTCCAGGTCGGCGATCCCGACCCGGGCCATGGCCCGGACGGTCGTCTCCCGCGCCGCGTCCAGGTCCAGCCGGCGCAGCGGCCACACCCCGCGGGTCGGCTCGGCGCCGAGGAAGAAGTTCCGCCACACCGACAGCAGCGGGGCGACGGCGAGGTCCTCCCAGACCGTCGCGATGCCCGCCCCGCGTGCCGCTCGGGGGGAGCGGAACCGGACCGCCGTCCCGTCCACGAGCAGCTCGCCCTCGTCGTGCCGGCACAGCCCGGACAGCAGCGCCACCAGCGTCGACTTGCCCGAGCCGTTCTCGCCCAGCACGCAGCTGATCTGCCCCGCGGGGAAGGTCGTGCTCACGCGGGAGAGCGCCGGCACGGCGCCGTGCCGCACGGTCACCCGGCGCAGGGCCAGCCCGCGGGCGCCGTCGTCGGCGGGGAGCTCCTCGGTCACGAGCGCGGCACCCCCTTGAGCCGGTGGCCGACCACCGCGTTGGCGACCAGGGCGACCACCAGCAGGACGCCGAGCAGGGCCTGGAACCACGGCGGGTCCCAGCCGGCCAGCGTGATCCCCTGCCGGGTGACGGCGTAGAGCAGCGCGCCGATGGAGGCGCCCAGCGCCGAGCCGTAGCCGCCGGCGAGCAGGCAGCCGCCCAGGACGGCGACCACGATGAAGTCGATGCTGCTGCCGAGCCCGGCGGTGCCGACCTGCACGCTGCCGAAGCGGACCAGGCCCAGCGTGCCGATCAGCCAGCCGGCGGTGGCGCTCAGGCAGAACAGCGCGACCGTCGTGCGGCGGACCGGTACCCCGAGCTCGCGCGCGGCCGTCCTGGCCCCACCGCTGGCGAAGACGGCGTTGCCGAACTTGGTCCGCCACAGCACCCAGGTGGCCACCGCGGTGACGCCGAGCCACCACAGCAGCGAGACGCGGAACCGGCCGTCGCCCAGCTGCGCGGTGGCGCCGAACAGGGCCTCGGCCGACGACCAGCCGGGGGCGTCCGACAGGCCGGCGATCCGGCCGGAGCCGGCGATGGCCCGCACGCCGGCCAGCGTCGTCCCCTGGAGGACGAGGAACGTCGCGAGCGTGACCAGGAAGCTCGGCAGCCCGGTGTTGACCACCAGCACCCCGTTGACGACGCCGACCAGCAGGGCCCCGGCCAGCGAGGCGAGCAGCGCCGGCCAGATGCCCCAGCCGGCGTGCTCCACGAGCAGGGCCGTGCCGGCGGCGCTGGAGATGGCGAGCACCCCCACCGACAGGTCGAACTGGCCGGCGATGAGCAGCAGCGCGACGGCGACGCCCCCGATGCCGAGCGTCGCGGCGACGTCGAGGACGCCGGCGAGACCGCGGGCGCTGAGCAGCTCGTGCGCCTGCAGCGCGAAGAGCACCAGGACCAGGCCGAGCGCGACCAGGGCCGGCAGGCTCGGCCGGGCCACCGCGCGCTCGAGCACCCAGCGGCCCCGGGCGGCCCCGGGCGCGGGCAGGCGGCCGGCCATCACCGGCGGCAGCCGGCGGGGCGGGGGGACGACGGCAGCGGAGCCTCCTCGACGAGCGTGCCGCACAGTGTCCCCCAGGGTGGTGCGCCCGCCCGTCAGGGGTGCAGCAGCCAGCGCACCCGGTCGTCGGCGAACCAGGTCCAGCGCTGCACGGCGCGGGGGTACCGGACGCCGTCGCGCACGATCCGCGCCGGGTCCGAGGCCACCTGGAGCGCCCGGCCGCTGGTCCGGCGCGTGGGGCGCAGCGGGAGGGTCATGACGGTGACGGCGAGGGTGTCCACCGCCGTCCAGTCCGGGCGCACGTCGATGCGGGTGATCTCGCCGTCGGCGACGCGGATGTCGTCGTGGTGCGCCTGCAGGCCGAACCGCCGGCTCAGCGAGCGGCGGCCGTCCCCGTCGGCCTCGATCCGCCCGTGGTGCAGCAGCACGCCGCCGTGGTCGTCGCGGACCAGGGTGAGCGCGCGCGGGCCGCCGCTGCCGATGCCGAGGTCGCGCGCGAGGCCGGCGGAGTCCTTGTCGGCGGCGGGCTCCCAGGACACCGGGACCTCCGCCGTCCGCCCGGCCTTGAGCAGCACCGCGAGGACGGCGGACAGCCCGGCGACCGGGCCGCGGACCAGCACGGAGTCCGCCTCCGCGGCGCCGGCGACCGACGCCGCGCGCGGGGCCTCCCCGGCGGCCAGACGCCGCAGATCCAGCTCGACCGAAGCCATGCGGATACCCTGCCATCCGACAGGTGGCGCGCGCCGGACGCCCGGCGACCGGCCCGCGCCCCACCCGACGCACGAAGGAGAACCTGCCCCGATGCCCGCTGTCGTGCTGATCGGCGCCCAGTGGGGCGACGAGGGCAAGGGCAAGGCCACCGACCTGCTCGGTGGGCGCGTCCCCTACGTCGTCCGCTACCAGGGCGGCAACAACGCCGGCCACACGGTGATCACCCCGGACGGCGAGAAGTACGCGCTGCACCTGATCCCGTCGGGGATCCTCACGCCGGGCTGCACGCCGGTCATCGGCAACGGGGTGGTCATCGACCCCGAGGTGCTCATCGGCGAGCTGGCCGGCCTCGAGGAGCGGGGCGTGGACACCTCGCGCCTCACCATCTCCTCGGACGCGCACCTGATCATGCCGCACCACCGGGCCCTCGACAAAGTCACCGAGCGGTTCCTGGGCAAGCGCAAGATCGGCACCACCGGCCGCGGCATCGGCCCCGCCTACGGCGACAAGGTGGCCCGCACCGGCATCCGCGTCCAGGACCTGCTGGACCTCTCGATCCTGCGGCAGAAGCTCGAGGGCACGCTGCAGGAGAAGAACCAGATCCTGGTCAAGGTCTACAACCGCAAGGCCATCGACGTCGACGAGGTCGTGGAGGAGTACGCCGGCTACGCCGAGCAGCTCAAGCACCGGATCGCCGACACCCGGCTGATGCTGGGCACGGCCCTGGACGCCGGCGAGTGGGTGCTGCTCGAGGGTTCGCAGGGCACGCTGCTCGACGTCGACCACGGCACCTATCCCTTCGTCACGTCGTCCAACCCGACGGCGGGCGGCGCGGCGGTGGGCGCGGGGATCGGCCCCACCCGGATCGACCGGGTGGTCGGCATCCTCAAGGCCTACACGACCCGCGTGGGCTCCGGCCCCTTCCCCACCGAGCTGTTCGACCAGTGGGGCGAGTACCTGCGCAAGCAGGGCGGCGAGGTCGGCGTCACGACCGGTCGCGACCGGCGCTGCGGCTGGTTCGACGCCGTCGTCGCCCGGTACGCCAGCCGGGTGAACGGCATCACCGACTACTTCCTCACCAAGCTCGACGTGCTGTCGGGCCTGGAGACGGTGCCGATCTGCGTCGCCTACGAGGTCGACGGCGTCCGGCACGACGAGATGCCGATGACGCAGACCGACTTCCACCACGCGAAGCCGGTCTACGAGGAGATGCCCGGCTGGTTCGAGGACATCCGGCACTGCCGGACCTTCGACGAGCTGCCCGCGAACGCGCAGGCCTACGTGCGGCGGCTCGAGGAGCTCTCCGGCGCGCGGATCAGCGTCATCGGCGTCGGCCCCGGCCGCGACGAGAACGTCGTGATCCACGACCTCATCGGCTGAGGCCGCGGGGTCCCGCCGCCTCGTCCGGCCCGTGCGTCCCACGAGCCCCGCGCCTCGGGTGCGTGTGCAGGTCAGGGGGCTGGTGCGGCTCTAGCGTTCGGCTCCCGCACGTGCGCACCGGGTGCACGGCGAGCCCGAGGAGCGCCCCGTGATCCGTCGCCGTCTGACCACCGTGCTGGGGGTGGCCGCGGCGGTGACCGTGGCGCTGCCGTGGGCGGCCGCGGGCGCCGCTCCGTGGGGGCTCGGCAACGGCGACCTCGAGGCCGACCCGGTCGGTGCCACCGAGATCACCGGGTGGACGGTCACGAGCGGTCTCGTCGACCTGGGCGTCACCACGCTCGGCGGCTGCGTCTCCCGGGACACCAGCTCCTACGCCGGCCTCCGGGACTGGGACGGCAGTGCGCAGCCGGTCTTCCCACGGGATCTGCCGGTCGGACCGGACGAGGAGCTGCTGCACCCGGAGACACGGCAGCCGGTCTGGATCGACGAGGCGGGGCAGCCCACGACCGCGGACGCCCCCGGTGCCCGTCAGGTGTTCCACGGCTTCGCCGGTGAGGGGCCGTCGTACCGCAACTTCTACCTCCGCGAGGACGGCGCCGTCGACTGGCGGAGTTCCTGGGGGGAGGCGGGCCGGACCTTCTGGGAGGCCGTCGAACCCTGGTACGCCGGCATCCCCGACCCGGTGCTCCGCGCCGACGACGTGCCGCCGGTCGACCAGGGCTGGTTCTACCGGGCCGACCCCGAGCTCCTCGGCTCCGTCGTGGACGGCACCGAGGACCCCGACGCCTGGTACGCGATCGACCCGCTGCCCCGGTCCCGCGCGCTGGCGCTGTCCACCTGGGCCATGACCTGGGAGCCGGGCGTGGTCGTCCACGGCCCGGCGGCGGTCAGCGACCCGTTCACCGTCGGCAGCGGCCGTTCCGTCGCCCTGGACTGGGCCGCTCCCAGCAGCACGGGCGGGTTCGGCGAGTCCAGCGTGCAGGACCACCACGTGCTGGCCTACGCCCTCGACGTGGACTCGTGCCACCAGTACGAACTGCTCGACTCCACCGGGAGCACCACGGGCTGGCGGAGCGCCGCGGCGGCGCTGCCGCCCGGCGGCACCTACCGCGTGGTGGTGGTCGCGGGCGCGTACGACCACGACTGGAGTGGCTCCGCGTCGTCGCTGCTCCTCGTCGACGACGTCCGGGTCGTGCCGACGATCACCGGTAGCGGCGTCGTCGTGGAACCGTTGTTCGGGCAGGGGGACAGGGTGGCCGGCGCGCCCGTCCGGATGGCCGGTGGCGGCCTGAAGCCGAACTCCCCGTGGATCGCCGAGCTGCACTCGACCCCGGTGACCCTGGCCACCGGCGTCACCGACTCCTCCGGCAACTTCTGGCTCCTGAGCAACCTGCCGGCGTCCGTGGAGCCGGGCAAGCACCGGATCATCCTGAGCGGCACCGCCCCCGACGGCTCGCCCGTGTCCAGCACCGCGTGGATCACCGTGACCGCCGCCGGCACCGTCGGCTACGTCTCGCTCGCCGGTGAGGAGATCGCGGCTGCACCGGCCGGCCCGACCGGGACGATTCCGCAAGACGCCGCAGCAGCCCGCGGGGCCCGGCCGGCGCTGGCCCGCACCGGTGCCGAACCCGTGGCTCTGCTGGGGCTCGCCACCGGCCTGGTGGCGACCGGTGGCCTCGCCCTCGTCGCGGCACGGCGCCGCACGGCAACCCGCTGATCCGGCCCGGGCCTCGAGGACGTCGTGGTCCACGACCTCACCGGCTGGCCCGGTTCCGGCTCCGGATGGTCCCATCGGCGGCGCGGACCACTCGGCACATCCGTCCCTCGACTCACAGAGCGCGGCGTCCTTGCAGGCCGTGCTCGTGTAGTCGCTCTACGTTCCTGCTCTCTCGTGCGCACCCCGTGCACGTCTGCAGAGGAGCGTGCGCTGTGAATCGTCGTCAGTCCATGACGGCCGTGCTGGGGGTGGCGGCGGTCGTGTCCGTCGCGCTCCCGCTGTCCGTGGCAGGTGCCGCCGGAGGCGCCATCGTCAACGGCGACTTCGAGACCGGGGCCCCCGGCGACACCGTCGTGACCGGCTGGAGCTTCGCCGACCAGGTGGTCGACCTGGGTGTCACCAGTCTCGGGGGATGCGTCTCGAAGGACACGAGCACCTACACCACCCTGCGCGGGTACGACGACGTCGAGCCGGTGCTGGGCACCGTCCCGGTCGGCGGGGACGGCGAGGTCTTCCTGCCCGGCACCAGCACCCCGGTGTGGCTCGACGAGAACGGCCTGCTGGCCGACGCCGGCGCCCCCGGCGCGCTGCAGCTCCACTACGGCCCGGTGGAGTTCTCTGAGGACGGCGACACCTGGACGTACACGGACTTCTTCGTGCTCATCGAGGGCGCGCCCGTCCTCGTCGGCGACGTCGGGTCGTCGGTGGGGGACGGGAACTTCTCGAACGGCTTCTACGACTCGGTCCACCCCCTGTACCTCTCGGTGCCGGACCCGACCGAGCGCGCCGACGACGTCCCCGGCGCGGACTTCTTCAACTATACGGAGTTCTCGTCGCAGCTGGTCGCCCCGGGGGCCGAGGAGGACGAGGACATCGAGGGGATCGCGTGGGGCATGGACGGGAGCGACCTGACCCCGACGTCCCAGGCGCTGCTGCTCTCCAGCGACATGGACGGCTCGGCCTATGGGTACGTCGCCCACGGCCCGGCCGCCGTCAGCGACCCCTTCACCACCGCGGGCGCGCGCACCGTCTCGCTCGACTGGGCGGCGGCCGCCGAGTCCGACGACTACCACGTCCTCGGCTACGTCCTGGACGTGAACACCTGCGAGCAGGTCGAGGTCCTCGACGCGACGGGCTACGAGAGCCCCTGGCAGACCGTCTCCGTGCAGCTCCCCCGCGCGGGCACCTACCGCTTCGTCTTCGTGGCCGGCACCTACGACCAGTCGTGGGGCGGGGCCGCCGGAGCCCGCCTGTACGTCGACAACATCCGCGCGACGCCGACGATCACCGGCACCGGCATCCAGGTCGAGCCGCTCTTCGGCACCGGTGACACCGTCGCGTCGGCGCCGGTCCAGCTGACCGGTGGCGGCCTGAAGCCGAACTCCCCGTGGATCGCCGAGCTGCACTCGACCCCGGTCACCCTGGCCACCGGCGTCACCGACTCCTCCGGCAACTTCTGGCTCCTGAGCAACCTGCCGGCGTCCGTGGAGCCGGGCAAGCACCGGATCATCCTGAGCGGCACCGCCCCCGACGGCTCGGCGGTGTCCAGCACCGCCTGGATCACCGTGACCGCCGCCGGCACCGTCGGCTACGTCTCGCTCGCCGGTGAGGAGATCCCGGTCGCGCCGACCGCTCCCGCCGGCGCGGCGGCCCAGCCGGTCGCGGCGACCGGCACCGGGCCGGCGCTGGCGAACACCGGCTTCGAGGCCGCCCCCTGGCTGGGCGTCGGTGCCGCGCTCGTGGCCGCCGGCGGGGCCGTCCTCCTCGGCGTCCGGAGGCGCACCGCGCAGCGCTGATCCTCGGCGCGGAACGGCGACGGCCGGGGGAGCACCCGCTCCCCCGGCCGTCGCGTCGTCCCGGTCGCCGCGATCCGGTGGTGCCTGGCGACGGCGCCGTCAGGCGACGGCGGCCTGGCGGGTGCGGACCCGGGCGCGGGTGCGCAGCGCGGTGACGGCGTGGTCGGGCGAATCGGTGATCAGGCCGTCGAGCCCGAGGTCGAGCAGCTGCCGGGCCTCCGCGAACGCATCGCCGAGGGCGCCGGGCTCGCTGCCGCGGCGCAGCTCCTCCGGCAGGAAGGCGTTCTCGGCGCGCAGGGTCCAGCAGAAGACCGACAGCGCGGCCCGGTGCGCGTCGTCGACCAGCGGGGACCGGACGCCGCCGGTGGTCCCGGCGTCGGCGAGGATCCGCTCCCGGCTCGGCGCGATGCCCTGGGCGTAGGTGGAGATCTCGCGCAGGCCGGCGCGGGTGACCATCGGGTCGAAGCCGGGGAGGTCCGCGATCAGCTGGATCAGCCGCGGGCACTGCTCGCCCAGCCGCGTGCGGAGCTCCCGCAGGAGCCGGGGGTCGAAGGTCTGCACGAGCACCGGGCCCTCGGGGTCCGCGACGCCCAGCCGGCGCAGCTCGCCGGCGGTCAGCTCGGCCAGCGAGGGCCCGTCGTCGTCGGGCCAGGTGAGCGTCTTGAGCTCCACGAGCACCTGGACGGTGCGCTCCGGCGTCGAGCGGCGGCGGGCCAGCTCGATCACCTCGGCGAGGGTGAGGATGCCGAACCGGCCGTCGAAGGCGGTGTTCAACGGGCGGAGGGCGGGCATCCGCTCGACGGCCCGCAGCGTGCGCAGCTCGGCGAGGGTGAAGTCCTCGGTGAACCAGCCGGTCACCGGCCGGCCGTGCACCTCGCGGGTGGTGCGGCGGTCGGCGAACTCGGCGTGGTCGGCGACGTCGGTCGACAGCGACAGCTCGCTCTCGTGCCGGACGACGAGGACGCCGTCGCGGCTGACCACGACGTCGGGCTCGATGAGGTCGGCACCCTGGTCGATCGCGAGCTCGTAGCCGGCGGTCGTGTGCTCGGGCCGGTACGACGGGGCGCCACGGTGCCCGATCACGGCGGGACGGGGAACGGGCGGGTCACGGGCGGCATGGCCAGCGACTCGGTCGCGTGCATGGCTGCCATGCCATCGCACCGACGTGGCCGGGAGGCGAACTCCGCGCAACGTGTTGCGCACGCTCGCGCACACAGGGCGTTGACCTGCGGTTGTGCATGCGGCCAGTGACGCATCTCTCGTCGTTGCGATCCGGTTGCGACGCGAGTCGCGCGCGGCGTCGTCGTCCCACCCGCACCGCCCGGCGCAGGGATGCCACGCCGCCCCGCGTCGGGCGGCCGGAAATCCGGGTGACACGGCGCCCGGCCCGCGCCCACCCTGACCGGCGTGACCCTCCTCCCGACCCTGGGCTGGCGCGCGGAGCTCGCCGCGCAGCTGCCCGCCGGCACGGCGCCCGGCCGCGTGGCGCGCGTCGACCGGAGCCTGCTCGCCGTCCTGACCGCGGACGGCGAGCGGCGCGTGCACCCCGGCTCGGGCCTGTACGCCGACGCCGCCCTCGGCGGTCCCGCCGTGGGGGACTGGGTCGCGCTGCGCGACGACCTCGCCGTCGCGGTCCTGCCGCGCCGCAGCGCGTTCACCCGCACGGTGGCCGGCCGCACCTCCGCCGCGCAGGTGGTGGCGGCGAACCTCGACCTCGTGCTGGTCGTCGACGCGCTGGCCGGCCCGTCGCGGCTGCGCCGGGTGGAGCGCTACCTCGCGGTCGCCTGGAGCAGCGGGGCGACGCCGGTCGTCGTCCTCACCAAGGCCGACCTGAGCGACGACGTCGCGGCCGCGGTCGCGGAGGTGTCCGAGGACGCCCTCGGCGTGGACGTCCTGGCGGTGAGCGCGCTGACGGGGGAGGGGCTCGACGCCCTCGGCGCGCTGCTCGGCCCGGGCGTCACCGCGGCGATGGCCGGGCCGTCCGGCGTCGGGAAGTCCAGCCTGGCGAACGCGCTGGCCGGGCGGGAGCTGGCCGCCACGAGGGAGATCCGCGACGACGGCCGGGGCCGGCACACGACGACCGCCCGCGAGCTGCACCTCCTCCCCGGCGGGGGGCTGCTCGTCGACACCCCCGGCATGCGCGAGCTGGGGCTCTACGACGACGCCGACGGCGTGGCGGCGGCCTACGCCGACGTGGCCGAGCTGGCCGCGGAGTGCCGCTTCCGCGACTGCGCGCACCGCACCGAGCCCGGCTGCGCGGTGGCCGCGGCGATCGCCGACGGGCGGCTCGACCCGGCGCGGTTCGCGGGCTGGCGCAAGCTCCGGGCCGAGGCGCACCGCCAGCTGCTGCGGGTCGACGCGCGGGCGCGGGCCGAGGAGCGTGCCCGGGTGCGGGCGCTGCACCGCTCGATGCGCGACCAGCCGATCCGGTCGCGGTGAGGCGGCGTCGGTAGCGTTCGCCCCGTGCGCGTGCTCGTGATCGGCTCCGGTGCCCGGGAGCACGCCCTGTGCGTGGCTCTGACCTCCGACCCCGCCGTCGAGGCCCTGGCCTGCGCGCCGGGGAACGCCGGCACCCGGGCGCTGGCGGAGCCGTTCCCGCTGGACGTGCGCGACCCCGACGCGATCGCGGCGCTGGCCCGCTCCTGGAGCGCCGATCTCGTCGTCGTCGGGCCGGAGGTGCCGCTGGTGGCCGGGGCGGCCGACGCCGTCCGCGACGCCGGCATCGCCTGCTTCGGCCCGTCGGAGCAGGCCGCCCAGCTGGAGGGCAGCAAGTCCTTCGCCAAGCACGTGATGACCGCCGCGGGTGTGCCGACCGCGCAGGCCTGGCCGGTCGGTGGGCCGGCCGAGCTGGAGACGGCGCTCGACGAGGTCGCCGCGCTCACCGGCGGCGCGCCCTACGTGGTCAAGGACGACGGCCTGGCCGCCGGCAAGGGCGTGCTGGTGACACCGGACCGCGACGCCGCCGTCGCCCACGGGCGCGCCGTCCTCGACGCCGGGGGAGCGGTGCTGGTCGAGGAGTTCCTGGACGGCCCCGAGGTCTCGCTGTTCGCCGTCACCGACGGGACGACGGTGCTGCCGCTGGTGCCGGCCCAGGACTTCGAAGCGGCGCGACGACGGCGACGGCGGCCCCAACACCGGCGGGATGGGCGCCTACGCACCGCTGCCCTGGGCGCCGGCCGGGCTGGTCGAGGAGGTGCTGGCCACCGTGCTGCAGCCGACCGTCGACGAGATGGCCCGCCGCGGGGAGCCGTTCAGCGGCCTGCTCTACGCCGGGCTGGCGCTGACTTCCCGCGGCGTGCGGGTGGTCGAGTTCAACGCCCGCTTCGGCGACCCGGAGACCGAGGTCGTGCTCCCGCTGCTGGCCACCCCGCTCGCCGGGCTGCTGCACGCCGCGGCCACCGGCACGCTGGCCGACCACCCGCCGCTGGAGTGGCGGCCCGGTGCCGCGGTGACCGTGGTGGTCGCGGCCTCCGGCTATCCCGAGGCGCCGCGCACCGGCGACCCGATCACCGGCGCCGACGGCGAGGGCGTGCTGCACGCCGGGACGGCGCTGGCCGACGACGGCACCGTGGTCTCGGCGGGGGGCCGGGTGCTCGCGGTGACCGCCGTGGGCGAGGACCTCGCCGCCGCGCGGCAGACCGCCTACGAGCGGGTCGCCGGCGTCCGGCTGACCGGCGCGCACTGGCGCACCGACATCGCGCTGGGCGCCGTCGAGGGGCGGATCGTCCTGCCCTGACCGGCCTGCGGGAGACTGGTCCCGTGCTGATGGCGACGAGGTGGTCCCGGTGATCGAGCGGTACACGCTCCCCGAGATGGGGGAGGTCTGGAGCGACCAGCACAAGTACGAGCTGTGGTGCCGCGTCGAGACGCTCGTCCTCGAGGCGCACGCCGCCGCCGGCCGGGTGCCCGCCGACGTCGTCGAGCCGGTGCGGAACGCGCCCCCGCCGACCCCGGAGCGGGTCGCGGAGATCGAGGAGACGACGCAGCACGACGTCATCGCCTTCCTCACCGCCTGGGCCGACAACACCGAGCCGCGCTCGGCCGCCGCCTACGTGCACCACGGCATGACGTCGTCGGACCTGCTGGACACCGCGCTGGCCGTCCAGCTCACCGACGCCACCGACGTCCTGCTGGCCAAGGCCGACCGGCTGGTCGCCGCGCTGCGCGACCACGGCCTGGCGCACCGCTCGACGATCCGCGTGGGCCGCACCCACGGCGTGCACGCCGAGCCCGTCGTCTGGGGCCACCGCGTCGCCGACCTCGCCTTCGCCGCCGCCCGCTCCCGCGACCGGCTGAAGGCGGCGCGCGAGCGCGTCGGCGTCGTCGCCATCTCCGGCGCCGTCGGCACCTACTCGCTCATCGACCCCTCCGTCGAGGTCACCGTGGCCGAGGCCCTGGGCCTGCGGCCCGCCGACGCCTCGACGCAGGTCGTGCTGCGCGACTCGATCTCGGAGTGGGTCTCGGCGCTGGCCGTGCTCGCCACCGTGTGCGAGACCGTCGCCCTGGAGGTCCGGCACGGTCAGCGCACCGAGGTGCGCGAGCTGTCGGAGGCGTTCGGGTCGGGCCAGAAGGGCTCGAGCGCGATGCCGCACAAGAAGAACCCGATCCGCTCGGAGCGCATCGCCGGGCTGGCGCGGGTCGTGCGGGCGGCGATCGTGCCGGTCATGGAGGGCATCCCGCTCTGGCACGAGCGGGACATCTCGCACTCCTCCACCGAGCGCGTGTTCCTGCCCGACGCCGCGATCACCACCGACTACCTGCTGCACCTCACCACCGGCCTGGTCGAGAACCTCGTCGTCGACGCCGACCGGATGCGGGCCAACCTGGAGTCCACCGGCGGGCTGATCTACACCTCGTCGGTGCTGCTGGAGCTGGTGGAGGGCGGGCTCTCCCGCGAGGACGCCTACGCGCTGGTGCAGACCGCGGCGATGGAGACGTGGAACAGCGGCACCCCGTTCCGCTCGACCCTGCGCGAGCGCGCGGCCGCCTCCGGTGTCGCGCTGGACGAGGCGCGGCTGGACGAGATCTGCCGCCCCGAGCGGTACGTGGCCAACCTCGGCCCGCTGTTCGACCGGCTCGCGGCGCTGTCGTGAGCCCGGGCCCGGCCGTGGACCTCCCCCTGGTCGCCCGCGGAAAGGTGCGGGAGGTCTACGACGCCGGCGACGACCGGCTGCTGCTGGTGGCGTCGGACCGCATCTCCGCCTACGACTGGGTGCTGCCGACGCCGATCCCGGACAAAGGGGTCGTGCTGACCCGGCTGTCGGTGTGGTGGTTCGAGCAGCTCGCGCCGGTGCTGGACTCCTTCGGCGCGACCCACCACCTGGTGTCGGCGACCGACGTGCCGGACGCCGTCGCCGGCCGCGCGATGCTCGTGCGCCGGCTGGAGATGCTGCCGGTCGAGTGCGTGGCCCGCGGTTACCTCTCCGGCGGAGGCACGGCCGAGTACCGGCGGACCGGCTCGATCCGCGACGTCGTCCTCCCGGCCGGGCTGGTCGAGGGCTCGCAGCTGCCCGCGCCGGTGTTCACGCCGTCCACCAAGGCGGAGATCGGCGAGCACGACGAGCCGATCGACTTCCCGCGGGTGGTCGCGCTGGTCGGGGCCGAGCGGGCCGAGGAGCTGCGCGAGCTGACCCTGGCGCTGTACCGGCGGGGCGCGGAGATCGCCCGCGACGCCGGGATCGTGCTGGCCGACACCAAGTTCGAGTTCGGGCTCTCCGGCGGGCAGCTGGTGCTGGGCGACGAGGTGCTCACCCCGGACTCGTCCCGCTTCTGGCCGGCCTCGTCGTGGGCGCCGGGATCGGTGCAGCCCTCCTACGACAAGCAGTTCGTCCGCGACTGGCTGACGTCGTCCGGCTGGGACCGCGTCTCCGAGCCGCCCGAGCTGCCCGCCGACGTCGTTGCCGCCACCCGCGAGCGCTACGTCGCCGCCTACGAACGCCTCACCGGCACCCCCTTCTGACTCCACGCCTCCCCGCTCAGTGACGCCCACATCGGCGATGTGGGGCTCAAGAACGCCGCTATGCGCCCACATCGCCGATGTGGGCGGGTGGCTGTGGACGACGCCCGGGCGGCGGCGCTGGATCGTCGATGCTGCCGGGATGCCGAAGCGAAGGCCGCGGTCGCGGATCACCGGCCCGACGACGAGGGGTGCCGTGCTCGAGGCGGGTCTCAGCGTCGAGGAGCTGAGGCACCCGCAGGTCGTGCGGCTGTCCCGGGACACCTACCTCCCGAGGGCGCTGAGCGGGCAGCTGGTCAGCCGCCTCGCTGCGGTGCTGCTGACCGCCCCGCCGGGTGCCGTCGTCAGCCACCTGTCCGCGGCGGACCTCTGGGGGTTGCAGATCCCTCTCCGCGACCGGTCGGACGAGCGCATCCACCTCTCGATACCCGGGACGTCCCGCGCGGAGAGCAGGGTGGACCGTCGCCTGTACCGGTCGGACGTGGCGGGGGACGACGTCCTCCGGCGGGCGTCGCTGCCCGTGACGTCCCCGGCCAGGACGTGGCGGGACCTGGCCGCCATCCTCGAACCGCAGGCCCTGCTCGCAGCCACCGATCAGGTGCTGAACGGCTTGGCGAGCCGCGCGGAGCTCGGTGAGCAGCTGGCTCGTCGCCCCACCGGTCGTGGGTGTGCCCGAGCGAGGGCCGTGCTGCCGCTCGGGGACGCCCGGGCCGAGTCGCCGATGGAGTCGGTCGTCCGCTGGCTGGTCCTGCACGCGGGACTGCCGGCTCCGGACGTCCAGTACGACGTCCGCGACCCAGCCCGGGCCTTCCTCGCCCGCGCCGACCTGGCATGGCCGGAGAGCCGGGTGATCGTGGAGTTCGATGGCGACGTGCACCGGGAGCGCGACGTCTTCGTGCGCGACCTGCGGCGGCAGAACCGGCTCGTCGCGGCCGGCTGGACGGTCCTCCGCTTCACGTCCGCGGACGTGCTCGGACGCCCGGACGACGTGCTCGCGGAGATCCGGCGGGCGCTGCGGGCCTGACGAGATCGGCGATCTGGCGCTCATGGAGGACCGGTGGGCCCCACATCGCCGATGTGGGCGGCAGGGGTGGGCGAGACGAGGGTCACCGGGGCGGGGGCGGCGGCCCCGGTAGGCTCGTCGGCGTGTCCCGGGTGGTCGTCGACGTCGTGCTCAAGCCGGAGATCTCCGACCCCCAGGGGCAGGCGGTCCTGGGTGCGCTGGGCCGCCTCGGCCACGACAGCGTGCGCAGCGTCCGCCAGGGCAAGCACTTCGTGCTCGAGGTCGACGGGACGCCCGACGAGGCCGAGCTGCGGCAGATCGCCGAGACGCTGCTGGCCAACCCGGTCATCGAGGACGTCGAACTGCACCTCACCACCGACTGAGAGAGACCCCGCCGTGCGCATCGGTGTCATCACCTTCCCGGGCTCCCTGGACGACGTCGACGCCGCCCGCGCGGTGCGACTGGCCGGTGGGGACCCGGTCTCCCTCTGGCACGGCGAGCACGACCTCAAGGACGTCGACGCCGTCGTCCTCCCCGGGGGCTTCTCGTACGGCGACTACCTGCGGGCCGGGGCCATCGCCGCCCGCTCGCCGCTCATGCAGGACGTCGTCGCCGCCGCGAAGGGGGGCCTGCCGGTGCTCGGCATCTGCAACGGCTTCCAGGTGCTCTGCGAGGCGGGGCTGCTGCCCGGGGCGCTGACCCGCAACAGCCACCTGCACTTCCGCAACCGCGACCAGCTGCTCCGCGTCGAGCGCGCCGACACCGCCTGGACCGGCGACTACGCCGACGGCCAGGAGATCCTCGTCCCGGTCAAGAACGGCGAGGGCCGCTACGTGGGCTCCGAGGCCGACCTGGACCGCCTCGAGGGGGAGGGCCGCGTCGTGTTCCGCTACGTCGGCGGCAACCCGAACGGCTCCAGCCGCGACATCGCGGGCGTGACCAGCGAGAACGGCCGGGTCGTGG
The DNA here is from genome assembly GCF_016612845.1 of Blastococcus sp. TML/C7B. Lineage (NCBI taxonomy): Bacteria > Bacillati > Actinomycetota > Actinomycetes > Geodermatophilales > Geodermatophilaceae > Blastococcus > Blastococcus sp. TML/C7B. Next base: position 1,324,355 of record NZ_JAEOAA010000001.1, read on the forward strand.
GCCTCATGCCGCACCCGGAGCACGCGGTCGAGGACCTCACCGGCCCGAGCACCGACGGGCTCGGCTTCTTCACCAGCATCCTGAAGGCGGTCGTCGCAGCGTGACCAGCGTGGACACCGTCCAGAACGCCGCCCAGCACCCGGACGACGAGCAGCCCTGGGCCGAGCTCGGTCTCAAGGCCGACGAGTACGCCCGCATCAGGGAGATCCTCGGCCGCCGCCCGACGACGGCCGAGCTGGCGATGTACAGCGTCATGTGGAGCGAGCACTGCTCCTACAAGAGCTCCAAGGTGCACCTGCGGCAGTTCGGCGACCTCCCGAAGAGCGACGCCCTGCTCGTCGGCATCGGCGAGAACGCCGGCGTGGTCGACGTGGGCGAGGGCTACGCGGTCACCTTCAAGGTGGAGAGCCACAACCACCCCAGCTACGTCGAGCCCTACCAGGGCGCGGCGACCGGGGTCGGTGGCATCGTCCGCGACATCCTCACCATGGGCGCCCGCCCGATCGCGGTCATGGACTCGCTGCGCTTCGGCCGGGCCGACGCCCCCGACACCGCCCGGGTGCTACCCGGCGTCGTCGCCGGGGTGGGCGGCTACGGGAACTGCCTGGGCCTGCCCAACATCGGCGGCGAGCTGCTCTTCGACGAGTGCTACACCGGGAACCCCCTGGTCAACGCGCTGTGCGTCGGCGTCATGAAGCACGACGACGTGCACCTGGCCAAGGCCGAGGGCGTCGGCAACAAGGTGATCCTGTTCGGCGCCCGCACCGGGGGCGACGGCATCGGCGGGGTCAGCGTGCTCGCCAGCGAGACGTTCGACGCCGAAGGCCCGGCCAAGCGCCCGGCGGTGCAGGTCGGCGACCCGTTCACCGAGAAGCTGCTCATCGAGGCCTGCCTGGAGCTGTTCGCCCAGGACCTCGTCACCGGCATCCAGGACCTCGGCGGCGCCGGCCTGTCCTGCGCCACGAGCGAACTGGCCAGCGCCGGCACCGGCGGCATGCACGTCGACCTCGAGACCGTCCCGCTGCGCGACAGCACCCTGACGCCCGCCGAGATCCTGATGAGCGAGTCGCAGGAGCGCATGTGCGCGATCGTCGAGCCGGGCAAGGTCGAGCAGTTCCTGGCCGTCTGCCGCAAGTGGGACGTCCGCGCCGCCGTCATCGGTGAGGTCACCGACGGCGACCGGCTCACCGTCGACTGGCACGGCGAGCGGATCGTCGACGTCCCGCCGCGGACCGTCGCCCACGAGGGGCCGGTCTACGAGCGCCCGATGCAGCGCCCGGCCGACCTCGACGCCCTCCGGGCCGACGACGCCGGGAAGCTCCCGCGCCCCGGCACGCCGGCCGAGATCCAGGCGCACTGGCTGGCCGTCGTCAGCAGCCCGGACGGCGCGGACAAGAGCTGGGTCACCGAGCAGTACGACCGCTACGTCCGCGGCAACACGGTGCTCGCGCAGCCCGAGGACGCCGGCGTCATCCGGATCGACGAGGACTCGCACCGCGGCATCGCCCTGTCGCTGGACGGCAACGCCCGGTTCGCCCGCCTCGACCCCTACACCGGCGCGCAGCTCAACCTCGCCGAGGCCTACCGCAACGTCGCCGCCACCGGCGCGACGCCGCTGGCGGTCACCAACTGCCTCAACTTCGGCTCGCCGGAGAACCCCGAGGTCATGTGGCAGTTCGCCGAGGCCGTGCGCGGCCTGGCCGACGGCTGCCGCGCGCTCGGCCTGCCGGTCACCGGCGGCAACGTGAGCCTCTACAACCAGACCGGCGACGTCGCGATCAACCCGACCCCGGTCATCGGCGTGCTCGGTGTGCACGAGGACGTCCGCGCCCGCATCCCCAGCGGCTGGCGCACCGCCGGCGAGACGGTCCTCCTGCTCGGCGAGACGAGGCCCGAGTTCGGCGGTTCCGCCTGGGCGGGCGTCGTCCACGGCCACCTCGGCGGGCAGCCCCCGGCGGTCGACCTCGCCGCCGAACGCGCCCTGGCCGAGCTGCTGGCCGCGCTCGGCCGCGACGGGCTGGCCGGCTCCGCGCACGACCTCGCCGACGGCGGGCTGGCGCAGGCGCTCACCGAGTCCGCGCTGCGCTACGGCGTCGGCGCCCGGCTCGCGCTGCACGGCGATGCGTTCACCGCGCTGTTCAGCGAGTCCGCGGCGCGTGTCGTCGTCACCACCACCGAGCCCGATCGGGTGCGCAACATCGCCCGCGCGGCGGGCGTCCCCGTCACCGAACTGGGGACGACGGGCGGCGGGTCGCTGGTCGTCGACGGCGTGCTCGAGCTGCCGCTGGCCGAGCTGCGCGCCGCGTGGAGCGCCACCCTGCCGGCGTTGTTCGGCGGCCCGGAGCACGGCACGGCGCTCACCGTCCCGGCGGGCACCGTCCCGACCAGCTAGGGCCGGCTGCTCATGGCTGGTGCAGCCCCGATCCCGGCCGACGAGCTGCGGGCCGCCGTCGACCCGGTGCGCGCGTGGCTGGCCGGGGAGGCGGAGCGACCGCCGCGCGCGGTCGTGGGCGCGGCGGTGAAGACCAGCGCGCGCTGGCTGGCGCAGCAGGTGCCGGGCCGCTCTGTGGAGGTGCGGGTGCCGCCGCACGTCGCCGTCCAGTGCATCGAGGGGCCGCGGCACACCCGGGGGACGCCGCCGAACGTGATCGAGACCGATGCCGCCACGTGGCTGCGGCTGGCCAGCGGGATGACGACGTGGGCCGAGGCGGTCGCCGAGGGTGCGGTGACCGCCAGCGGCAACCGCGCCGACCTCTCCGGGCTGCTGCCGCTGCGCCCCCTGAGCCGCCCCTGACGGAGCGTCGGGCATGCTCGACCCCCGGGCGGACGGGCCGCCGCGCACGGAGGTGTCATGCAGGCGTCGTTCACGCCCGACGGGGAGTTGCTGGTGCCGTCGCCGACGGCGGCCAGCCCGTGGTCGGACGAGATGCTCAACGGCCACCACATGGGCGGGCTCATCGGCTGGGGTGTCCAGCGGGACAGCCCGGACCCGGAGTTCCAGCTCTCCCGGATGACGGTGGACATGGTCCGGGCGGTGCCGATGGTGCCGCTGCGGGTGGAGACCCGGCGCGGCCGCGACGGCCGGCGGCTGCGCGCCGTCGACGTCAGCGTGCTGGCCGGTGACCTCGAGGTGCTGCGCGGGTCGGCTGTGCTGCTGCGCCGCTCCGAGCACCCCGTACTCCGAGCCGTACGCACCGACCCCGTGGGACGTGCCGTCGCCGGAGCAGATCGAGGGCGGGCCGACCGGGCCGATGTCGTGGGAGATCCGCCGGATCAACCCGTGGGGTTCGGCCGGGCCCGGCCGGGTGTGGATGCGCGAGACCGCCGCGTTCGTCGAGGGGGAGGAGCTCACCCCGCTGGTGCGCGCCGCCCTGATGGCCGACTTCACCAACCCGCTGTCGAACTCCGGCCCCGACGGGCTGGCGTTCATCAACACCGACGTCACGATGTACCTGGCCCGCGACCCGCGCGGCGAGTGGATCGGGATGGAGAGCGCCGGCCACCTCGGGCACGAGGGCGTCGCGTTCGGCACGACCTGGATGTACGACCAGGACGGGCTCATCGGGCACTGCGTCGCCGGGACGCTGCCCGACCCGCGGATCCAGGCCCGCCAGCGCTCGTAGCGACGCCCCCGCCCGCGGGATGCGGGCGAGGGCGCCGGAGCCGGACGAGGGGGATCAGCCGCCGAACAGGTCGGCCGCGGTCTTGACGGTCTGGTACAGCCCGTAGGCCAGCGGGACGCCGACGAGGGTCCACGCCAGGGCGATCAGCCCGGCCGGCGTGCGGGTCGGCTGTCGCCGGTCGGGGGTCGAGGTGGCGGAGCTCATCGGACGGCGCTCGCTTCCGGGGTCGGGGTGGTCTCGGACTTCGGCTCGTGGAACTTCGCGGCCACCGGCTTGACCAGCAGGTTCGCGACGAAGCCGACCGCCAGCAGGCCGACCATGATGAACAGCGCCGGACGGTAGTCGCCGGCCACGAGCTCACCCGGCTCGCCCTCGGCCATGTCGAGCACGCCGTTGATGATCAGCGGCCCGGCGATGCCGGCGGCCGACCACGCGGTCAGCAGCCGGCCGTGGATGGCGCCGACCTGGAAGGTGCCGAACAGGTCGCGGAGGTAGGCCGGGATCGTGGCGAAGCCGCCGCCGTAGAACGAGATGATGATCGCGGCGGTGATCACGAAGATCCAGGTCGCGCTGCTGCCCAAGGTGGCCAGCACGAGGTACAGGACGATGCCGACGCCCAGGTAGATCATGTAGATCGGCTTGCGGCCGATGTAGTCCGACGTCGTCGACCAGGCGAACCGGCCGCCCATGTTGAACAGCGAGAGCAGCCCGACGAAACCGGCCGCGGCGGTCACCGTGACGGCGGAGGTCTCCCCGTCGCGGAAGAAGTCCTGGATCATCGGGCTGGCCTGCTCGAGGATGCCGATGCCGGCGGTCACGTTGCAGAACAGCACCACCCACAGCAGCCAGAACTGCGGCGTCTTGATCGCGTTGTTCGCCGAGACGCTCTCGGTGGTGACCAGCGCCTTCTGCTTCACCGTGGACGGGTCGAAGCCCGCGGGCTTCCAGCCCTCGGCCGGCACCCGCACGATCAGCGCCCCGAAGAGCATGAAGACGGCGTAGACCGCGGCGAGGGTGAGGAAGAGCAGCGCCACCGAGGTGCCGTCCGGGACCGTGCCGGCCGTGCCGTCGTAGTCGGCGTCGTAGAAGTTCATCAGCTGGCGGGACAGCGGCGAGGCGACCAGCGCGCCACCGCCGAAGCCCATGATCGCCATGCCGGTGGCCAGGCCCGGGCGGTCGGGGAACCACTTGATCAGCGTGGAGACCGGCGAGATGTAGCCGATGCCCAGGCCGATGCCGCCCAGGAAGCCGTAGCCGAAGTACAGCAGCCACAGCTGCTCGGTGTAGATGCCGAGCGCACCGACGAGGAAGCCGGACACCCAGAACACCGCGGAGGTGAACATCGCGGCCCGGGGGCCGTTGCGGTCCACCCAGGTGCCGAAGACCGCCGCGGACAGGCCGAGCATGACGATCGCGATCGAGAAGATGATCCCGATCGAGGTGAGGCTGGCGTCGAAGTGCTCGACGAGGGCGGTCTTGTAGACGCTGGTGGCGTACGCCTGGCCGATGCACAGGTGCACGGCGAGGGCGGCCGGCGGGATCAGCCACCGGTTGAAGCCCGGGCCGGCGACGATGCGCTCGCGGGCCAGGAAACTGGGAACGGCCACGGACGGGACCTCCGGGGGCGTGGGACGCGGCGCGTCCGGTCGGACGCGACCCGGCCGCGCCCTGTCGTGTGTGCCACAGCCGGGGGGAACGTACGACGGCTGCGGGAGCCCCGCCCGTTCAAGCCGCGATCGTGACGCCGGCGTGACCGCCGACCCGGCCGGTGGTGGGCGGGCCCCCGGCCTAGGCTCGGGGCATGGGTTACGAGGTGAAGGGCGTCGTCGCCCGCAGCAAGGGTGCACCGGTCACGATCGAGACGATCCTGGTCCCCGACCCGGGCCCGGGCGAGGCCGTCGTCGACATCCAGGCGTGCGGGGTCTGCCACACCGACCTGCACTATCGCGAGGGCGGCATCAACGACGACTACCCGTTCCTGCTCGGTCACGAGGCGGCCGGCACGGTCGCCGCGGTCGGCGAGGGCGTCACGAACGTGGCCGTCGGCGACTACGTCGTCCTCAATTGGCGCGCGGTCTGCGGGCAGTGCCGCGCCTGCCTCAAGGGCGAGCCGAAGTACTGCTTCGCCACCCACAACGCCGCGCAGAAGATGACGCTGGCCGACGGCACCGAGCTCTCCCCGGCACTGGGCATCGGCGCCTTCGCCGAGAAGACCCTGGTCCACTCCGGGCAGTGCACGAAGGTCGACCCGGCCGCGAAGCCGGAGGCCGCGGGCCTGCTCGGCTGCGGCGTCATGGCCGGCGTCGGTGCGGCGATCAACACCGGCGCGGTGCAGCGCGGCGAGAGCGTGGCCGTCTTCGGCTGCGGCGGCGTCGGTGACGCCGCGATCGCCGGCGCCAAGCTGGCCGGGGCGACGACGATCATCGCCGTCGACATCTCCGACACCAAGCTCGAGTGGGCGACGACGTTCGGCGCCACCCACACGGTCAACTCCAAGGAGACCGACGCGGTCGAGGCGATCAAGGCCCTCACCGGCGGGTTCGGGGTCGACGTCGCGCGATCGACGCGGTCGGCCACCCCGCCGTCTTCGAGCAGGCCTTCTACGCCCGCGACCTGGCCGGACGGGTCGTGATGGTCGGCGTCCCCACGCCGGACATGGAGATCACGCTCCCGGCGATCGAGATCTTCGGCCGGGGTGGGGCGATCAAGTCCTCCTGGTACGGCGACTGCCTCCCCAGCCGCGACTTCCCGATGCTGGTCGACCTCTACCTGCAGGGCCGCTTCGACCTCGACGCCTTCGTCTCGGAGACGATCGGGCTGGAGGACGTCGAGGAGGCGTTCGAGAAGATGCACAAGGGCGAGGTCCTGCGCAGCGTCGTGGTGTTCGGCAAGTGACCGCGCGGATCGAGAAGGTCGTCGTCAGCGGCGTCTTCAGCCTCGACGGCCAGGACTTCGACGTCGACAACAACGTCTGGCTGGTCGGGGACGACGCCGAGGTGCTGGTGATCGACGCCCCGCACGACGCCGCCCCGATCGTCGAGGCGATCGCGGGCCGCCGGGTCACCGCGATCGTGCTGACCCACGGGCACAACGACCACATCACCGCCGCGCCCGCGCTCCGCGAGGCCACGGGCGCGGAGATCTGGTTCAACCCGGCCGACCGGATGCTCTGGGACATGACCCACGCCGACACGGCCCCCGACCGGGAGCTGGTCGCCGGCACCCGGTTCACCGTCGCCGAGACGACGCTGACCGCCCTGCACACGCCGGGTCACTCGCCGGGCAGCACCTGCCTGCACGCTCCGGACCTGGCCACGGTGTTCACCGGCGACACGCTGTTCTGCGGCGGGCCGGGCGCCACGGGCCGCTCGTTCAGCGACCACCCGACGATCCTGGACTCCATCCGCTCGCAGCTGTTCAGCCTGCACGGCGACACGGTGGTCAGGACCGGCCACGGCGACGACACCACCATCGCCGCGGAGCTCCGCACCATCGGCTGACCTCCCCGAGGGGCAGACATAGCCATGTCTGCCCCTAGGGGAGGGGCGTCCGCGTGGCGGCGGAGGCGAAGCCGAGCCAGGTGTGCCGGTTGCCCGCCCAGCACCAGCCCACCTTCGGCGCCCCGCGGCGGGCCCGCCCGTCCCGGCCGGTGCCGCCGCTGATCCACAGCGCCGGCGTCCGGGAGTCCGGCCGCCCGCTGGGCCGCCGCATCCGGGAGCCGATCGTCATGAAGCAGTTGTTCGGCTCCAGCACGTCCGGGCACTGGAGCAGCCAGGCGATGCCCTCGCCCAGCGTGAGCGGCGTGCGCCCGGCGTCGAGGAGCACGGGCAGCGCCTCGTCGGGGCTGCGGTTGGCCAGCGCGTCCCCGCGGTCGAGCCCGGTCACGGCGTAGACCGGCCCGTCCGGGACGACGACGCCGGGGATCGGCGCGAAGGCGTCGACGTCGGTCATGTCCTCGACGACGAACCCCGGCTTGCCGTCCCGCTCGAGCAGCGGGGCCAGGGCCGAGGCCGGCGCCAGCGCGGGCGAGACGACGAGCAGCGCGCCGTCGTCGGCGGCGCGGGCGGCGTCCTGCAGCGCGGCGGCGGGCAGCCCGGCGCGCTCGTGCACGCCGAGGGCGACCAGCCGCTCGGCCTGGTGAGCGGGGGAGGGCAGGGTCCGGGCGACGGGAGAGACAGGGGCGGCGGCGGGCACGGCAGACCTCCGGACGGCGACTGCGGACTCCGGTCAACGCGCACATCCCGCGACGGGTTCCCGGCCTGCGACGCGGGCGATGAGCTGGCCGAACACGCCGGAGGGTGACTGGTTGCACTGCTCCCGGGCTGGGCATCGGCGCGCGCGCCGGTACGGTGGACCCCGTGCCTCGCGGTGATGGACGGCTCACGCACGACCTCGACCCCCACTCTCCCGGACCCCAGGACGCCTGCGGCGTCTTCGGCGTCTGGGCGCCGGGTGAAGAGGTCGCGAAGCTGACCTATTTCGGCCTGTACGCCCTCCAGCACCGCGGTCAGGAGGCGGCCGGCATCGCGGTGTCCGACGGCACGTCCGTCGTCGTCTATAAGGACCTCGGGCTGGTCAGCCAGGTCTTCGACGAGGCCACCCTGGGCAGCCTGCGCGGCCACCAGGCGGTCGGCCACACCCGGTACTCGACGACCGGCGCCTCCACCTGGGAGAACGCCCAGCCGACGTTCCGCACCACCGAGGCCGGCACCGGCCTGGCGCTGTGCCACAACGGCAACCTGGTGAACACCGCCGAGCTCGCCGTCAAGGCGGCCGACGCCGGTGTGCCCGGGGCGTTCGTCGCCACGAACGACTCCGACCTGGTCACCGCGCTCATCGCCGCCCGGCCCGACCTCTCGGTCGAGGCCGCCGCGATGGAGGTGCTGCCCCAGCTGCGCGGCGCCTTCAGCCTCACCTTCATGGACGAGGACACGCTCTACGCCGCCCGCGACCCGCAGGGCGTCCGCCCGCTGGTGCTGGGCCGGCTCGAGCGCGGCTGGGTGGTCGCCAGCGAGACCGCGGCGCTGGACATCGTGGGCGCCTCGGTGGTCCGCGAGGTCGAGCCCGGCGAGCTCATCGCGATCGACGAGAACGGGCTGCGCAGCCAGCACTTCGCGCCGGCCCAGCCCAAGGGCTGCGTCTTCGAGTACGTCTACCTGGCGCGCCCGGACACCACGATCTCCGGCCGCGGCGTGCACGCCGCCCGCGTCGAGATCGGCCGCCGGCTGGCCAAGGAGCACCCGGTCGAGGCCGACCTGGTCATCCCCGTCCCGGAGTCGGGGACGCCGGCCGCCGTCGGCTACGCGCAGGCCTCGGGCATCCCCTACGGCCTCGGGCTGGTCAAGAACTCCTACGTCGGGCGCACCTTCATCCAGCCGTCCCAGACGATCCGGCAGCTGGGCATCCGGCTGAAGCTCAACCCGCTGCGCGACGTCATCCGCGGCAAGCGGCTGGTCGTCGTGGACGACTCGATCGTCCGCGGCAACACCCAGCGGGCGCTGGTCCGCATGCTGCGCGAGGCCGGCGCGGTCGAGGTGCACGTCCGCATCGCCTCGCCGCCGGTCAAGTGGCCGTGCTTCTACGGCATCGACTTCGCCAGCCCCGCCGAGCTGGTCGCCAACGGTTTGGACCTCGACGGCGTGCGCGCCTCGATCAACGCCGACTCGCTGGGCTACGTCTCCGAGCAGGGCCTCATCGCCGCCACCGAGCAGCCCGCGAACCGGCTGTGCACCGCCTGCTTCACCGGGAAGTACCCGATCCCGCTGGAGCAGCCCGAGGTGCTGGGCAAGCACGTGCTCGAGGGCCTGGAGAACCGCGCGCTGACCGGCTGGACGGGGCAGCAGGCCGGCAGCGCGACGGTGCCGGGCGGCGCCGAGGACGCTCTGCTGCGGCCGTGAGCTCAGCCGAGGAGTTCACCTACGCCGCGTCCGGCGTCGACATCGACGCCGGCGAGCGCGCGGTCACGCTGATGAAGTCCGCGGTCGCCCGCACGAACCGGCCCGAGGTGGTCGGCGGCCTGGGCGGCTTCGCCGGGCTGTTCGCGCTGGACACCGCGAAGTACCGCAGGCCCCTGCTGGCGTCCTCCACCGACGGCGTCGGCACGAAGATCGCCCTCGCCCGCCAGCTGGACCGGCACGACACCGTGGGCATCGACCTGGTCGCCATGGTCGTCGACGACCTGGTCGCCTGCGGCGCCGAGCCGCTGTTCCTCCAGGACTACGTGGCCTGCGGCAAGGTCGTCCCCGAGCGGATCGCCGCGATCGTCACCGGCATCGCGGCCGGCTGCACGCTGGCCGGCGCCGCGCTGGTCGGCGGGGAGACCGCCGAGCACGGCGACCTGATGGACGCCGACGAGTACGACCTCGCCGCCACCGCGGTGGGCGTGGTCGAGGCCGACGCCGTCCTCGGGCCGGAGCGGGTCCGCGCCGGTGACGCCGTCGTCGCCATGGCCTCGTCGGGCTTCCACTCCAACGGCTACTCGCTGGTCCGCCGCGTGGTGAGCGCCGCCGGGCTGGACCTGCACGCCACCCCCGCCGGGCTGGCCCGCCCGCTGGGCGAGGAGCTGCTCGAGCCGACCCGCATCTACGCCCTCGACTGCCTCGCCCTGGTCGCCGCGCACGGCGTCGAGAACGTGCACGCCTACGCGCACATCACCGGCGGCGGGCTGGCGGGCAACACCGCCCGCGTCGTGCCCGACGGCCTGGAGGCGGTGCTCGACCGGGGCACCTGGGCGCTGCCCGCCGCGGTGCGGCTGATGGAGGAGCACGGCGTCCCGCGCACCGAGTCCGAGCGCGCCTTCAACTGCGGCGTCGGCATGGTCGCCGCCGTCGCCCCCGAGATCGCCGACGACGTCGTCGCCCGGCTCACCGCAGCGGGTGTGCCGGCGTGGGTGGCCGGCAGCCTGCAGGAGCGGGCCGACGAGAGCGCCCCGGCCGCGCGCCTGGTGGGCACCTACCGCTGAGCCCCCGGGGACTTTCTGTACCGAAAGTCCGGTCAGGCGGGGGACTTTCGGTACCGAAAGTCCCCTGGACGGCGGCGCGCGCGAAGGCACCGCCTCACCCGGGGGTGAGACGGTGCCCCGTGCCGGACGGTCGGGTCAGCGTCGCCGCGTCAGCGGGTGGCTGCCCAGTCGTCGCCCGAGTCGTCGTCCGCCCAGCGGTCGGCGTACTCGTCGTCGTCCTCGTCGTCGTCGTCCGCCGCCGCGCTGGGCGCGGTGTAGGTGGACGACGAACCAGAACCGGCCAACTCCCGCTGGAGAGCGGTGAGGTCGGTGTTCGGTGAGCTGTACTTGAGCTCACGGGCCACGCGTGTCTGCTTGGCCTTCGCTCGGCCGCGCCCCATCGGCTCGACCCCCTCGCTACGGAGTGCGGGCGTCCAGCCCGTGGGCTTGACGGCCCGCGTGGCGACCCCGGCTGAGTGACTATGTCTGGGCCAACATTACGACACGGATCCCGGCAGGGCACACGTCCCCTCCTCGACCGTGTGAACGGCGCGTCCGGGCGCTCAGCGGGGCAGCCGGATGGTGGCCAGCCGGCCCACCGAGCCGATCCGCTCCTCGGCCAGCCGGTCGGCCGCCACGGCGGGGGAGACGCCGTCGGCGTCGGCGGTGCGGAACACCCGGGCGGCGACGTCGAAGATGCCGGCGGCCCGCGCCCGGGCGCGCTCGAACGAGAAGCCGTGCCGCTCGTCCTCGACCTGGATGACGCCGCCGGCGTTCACCAGGTAGTCAGGGGCGTAGAGGATGCCGCGGGCGACCAGGTCGTCGGCGATCCGCGGGGCGGCCAGCTGGTTGTTGGCGCCGCCGCAGACGATCCGCGCGGGCAGCGTGGCCACGGTCGCGGCGTCCAGCGCCCCGCCCAGCGCGCACGGCGCGTAGACGTCGTGCGGCGTGCCGATGAGCGCGGCGGTGTCGGCGACCACCCGCACCGCGGGGTGCCGGGCGGTCACCCGCTCGACCGCCGCCGGGTCGACGTCGGTGACCACGAGCTCGGCGCCGTCGGCCACCAGCAGGTCGACCAGCTCCGAGCCGACCTTGCCGACGCCGGCCACCGCGACCGTGCGCCCGGCCAGCGACGGCGCGCCCCAGCAGTGCTCGGCGGCGGCGCGCATGCCCTGGAAGACGCCGTAGGCGGTGAGCACGGAGGAGTCGCCGCAGCCGCCGTAGGCCAGCGACCGGCCGTGGGCGAACCGGGTCTCCCGGGCCACGACGTCGAGGTCGGCGTTGAACGTGCCGACGTCGCAGGCGGTGAGGTACCGGCCGCCGAGGGCCTCGACGAAGCGGCCGTAGGCGCGCAGCAGCGCCTCGCTCTTGTCCGTCCGGGGATTGCCGATGATCACCGCCTTGCCGCCGCCGAGGTCCAGGCCCGCCAGGCTGTTCTTGTAGGACATGGCCCGCGACAGCCGCAGCGCGTCGGCGACGGCGTCGTCCTCGCTCGCGTACGGGTAGAAGCGGGTGCCGCCCAGCGCGGGGCCCAGCGCGGTCGAGTGGATCGCGATGACGGCCCGCAGGCCGGACTCCCGGTCGCTGCAGAAGACGACCTGCTCGTGGCCGGAGCCCAGAATGTCCACGGCGCGAGGGTAGAACCCCTGCACCCGGCCCCGGGGCGTCGCACCGGCCGGGCAGCACCGGCGGCGTACGGGCAGGCATCATGTCCCGTTGGACACCCGGCGGAGGTCAGCGCTGCGCCCCCGAGCCGCACCGTGGCACACAGGAGGACTCCCATGCCCGCACCCAGGCGACTGCTCGCGTTCGCGCTGGCCGCACCGCTGCTGCTCGCGTCGTGCACGACGGACGGCGGCGACAACGGGGGCGGCGGGTCCGCGGACGCCGGCGGCGGGGGCGGGGACGGCGACCTCACCATCACCGTGGTCACGCACGGCTCGGCCGGTGACGCCTTCTGGGACGTCGTGCAGAACGGCGCCGAGGCCGCGGGCGAGGACCTCGGCGTGGACGTCGACTACCAGAGCGACGGCGACCCGCAGCGCCAGGCGCAGCTCATCGACGCCGCCGTGAACCAGGGCGTCGACGGCATCGTGGTCTCGATGGCCAACCCGGACGCCCTCCAGGAGTCGGTCGAGGCCGCGGTCTCCGCCGGCATCCCGGTGGTCACCATCAACTCGGGCGGGGACCGCTCGGCCGAGTTCGGCGCCATCGGCCACGTCGGCCAGGACGAGACGATCGCCGGCGAGGGCGCCGGCCGCGAGCTCGCCGCCGACGGCGCGCGCAACGTGCTGTGCGTCATCCACGAGGCGGGCAACATCGGCCACGAGCAGCGCTGCGCCGGTGCGGCCACCGGCCTGGGCGCCACGGTCACCCCGCTGCAGGTGGACATCAACGACCTCACCGGCGCGCAGTCGACGATCACCTCGCAGCTGCAGAGCGACCCCACGATCGACGCGGTGCTGGCGCTGAACTCCGCCGTCGCCGCGGTGGCCGTCGAGTCGGCGCAGGACGCCGGTTCCGACGCCAGCATCGCCACCTTCGACCTCAACCAGGACGTCATCACCGGCATCCAGGACGGCTCGATCGCCTTCGCCGTCGACCAGCAGCAGTTCGAACAGGGCTACCTGCCGATCGTGATGCTCAAGCTCTACGCCGAGAACCTCAACACCGTCGGCGGCGGTCAGCCGGTGCTCACCGGTCCCGGGATCGTCGACGCCACGAACGTCGACGAGATCGCCGACCTGGCCTCGGCCGGCACGCGCTGAGCACCGCGGGAGCACCGCTCCCGGTGGGCACCGGGGACGCGGGCGAGCCGTCGACGCGGCGGGCCGACGAGCGGCTGAGCGCCGTCGGCCCGCTGCGCCGGCTGCTGGTCAAGCCCGAGCTCGGCGCGCTGGTCGGCGCTGTCGCGGTGTTCGCGTTCTTCGCCGTCCAGTCCGAGGTCTTCCGCTCGGCCCGCGGCATCGCCAACTGGCTCGACCCGGCCTCGACGCTGGGCATCATGGCGGTGGCGGTCGCCCTGCTGATGATCGGCGGGCACTTCGACCTCTCGGCCGGCGTCATGACCGGGACGACGGCGCTCACCGTCGCGATCGTCGCCGTCGAGTTCGAGCGCAGAACATCTGGGTGGCGATCGGCGTCTCGCTCGTCGTCGCCCTGCTGCTGGGCTTCTTCAACGGCTGGCTGGTCACCCGCACCGGCCTGCCCAGCTTCATCATCACGCTGGGCACCTTCCTCATGCTCCAGGGCCTGAACCTGGGCCTGACGAAGTTCCTCACCGGCACGGTCACCGCCAGCGGGCTCGCCGCGGCCCCCGGGTACGGGAGCGCCGAGTGGGTCTTCGCCTCGCGCATGACGATCTTCGGCGCCGAGGTCCGCGTCGCCGTGCTGTGGTGGCTGCTGTTCACCGCCCTGGCCAGCTGGGTCCTGCTGCGCACCCGCTTCGGCAACTGGGTGTTCGCCACCGGCGGCGACGAGGTCGCCGCGCGCAACGTCGGCGTCCCGGCCCGGCGCACGACGATCACGCTGTTCATGACGACGGCGACGGCGGCCTGGTTCGTCGGGACGACGCTGGCCGTGCGGCTCACCTCGGTGCAGGCCAACACCGGCACCGGCCAGGAGCTGATCTACATCGTCGCCGCGGTCATCGGCGGCTGCCTACTCACCGGCGGCTTCGGCTCGGCCATCGGCGCCTCGCTCGGGGCGCTGATCTTCGGCATGACCCAGCTGGGCATCCCGTACCTGCGCTGGAACGCCGACTGGTTCTACTTCTTCCTGGGGGCCATGTTGCTGCTCGCGGTGCTGGCCAACCGGCTGGTCCGGCGGTACGCCGAGGCGGCGCGCAGATGACCGCCCCCCTGCTGGAACTCCGCGACGTCGGCAAGGACTACGGCTCGGTCATCGCCCTGGACGGCATCAGCACCACGGTGCGCGCCGGCGAGGTCACCTGTGTGCTGGGCGACAACGGCGCCGGCAAGTCCACGCTGATCAAGATCCTGTCGGGCGTGCACCGGGCGGACCGCGGGCAGCTGCTGCTGGACGGGCAGCCGACGGCGTTCGGGTCGCCGCGCGAGGCGCTGGACGCCGGGATCGCGACGGTCTACCAGGACCTGGCGATGATCCCGCTGATGGCGATCTGGCGGAACTTCTTCCTCGGCGCCGAGCCCACCCGCGGGTGGGGCCCGTTCCGGCGGTTCGACGCCGCGCGGGCGAAGGAGACCACCCGTCGCGAGCTGGCGGCGATGGGCATCGACATCCGCGACCCCGACCAGCCGGTCGGCACGCTGTCCGGCGGCGAGCGGCAGTCGGTGGCGATCGCCCGGGCGGTGCACTTCGGGGCGCGGGTGCTGATCCTCGACGAGCCGACGTCCGCCCTCGGCGTCAAGCAGGCCGGTGTCGTGCTGCGGTACGTCGCCCAGGCGCGCGACCGCGGCGTGGGCGTCGTGCTGATCACCCACAACCCGCACCACGCCCACCCGGTGGGGGACCGCTTCCTCGTGCTCAACCGCGGGCGCAGCCTGGGCGAGTTCGCCAAGGCCGACGTGAGCCGCGAGGAGCTGACCCGGCTGATGGCCGGCGGGGCGGAGCTGGACCAGCTGGCGCACGAGCTCGAGCGCCCGTCGACCTGATCGAGTCGACATACCGACGGCTGCGGAACGGTCGCTGACCGAACTTCCCGCGGCGCGTCAGATGGTGCGCGTGTTGCCTTTGTGACTGGCGGTGACGCTGCGACTCTCCTCGGGCACGTCGCCCTTTCCCCTTCCCCGGGAGCCAGTCATGTTCCACCGCCGTCCGCCGCACCCGGCGTCCGCGCGCCTCCGCGCCACGCTGGTGGCGCTCGCGGCGGGGACGGTGCTCGTGGTCACCGCCACGCCCGCCCTCGCCGTCCCCCCGCCGCCGCCCAACCCGACCGACGGCGAGATCGGCGCCGCCAGGTCGCAGCAGGACGCCGCCGCCGCCGAGGTGGGCCGCATCGCCGGGCTGGTCGCGACCGCCGAGGCCGAGCTCGAGCGCCTCGGCGTGCAGGCCGAGGCGGCCGGCACCGCCTACGAGGCGGCGAACGAGGCCCTCCAGGTCGCGCAGGGCAAGGCCGACGAGGCAGCCGCGCAGCTGCAGGTGGCCGCCGACGCGGTCGCCGCGGCGCAGGCGCGGATCGCGGTGTTCTCCCGGGACAGCTACATGCAGGGCGCGTCGATGAGCACCTCGGCGGTGCTGCTGAGCGCCACCGGCCCCGACGAGCTGATCCAGCGGGCCGCGATGCTGGACTACGTCGGCGCCAACAAGGTCGACGTCCTCGGGGAGATGGAGGTCGCGCGCATCGCGCAGGCCGAGGCCGAGGCCGGTGCCCGGGCCGCCCGCGACGAGATGGCCGCGGCCGAGGAGTCGGCGGCGGCGGCCAAGGCGCAGGCGGACTCGCAGGTCGCCGTCCAGCGCGGCGCCTATGCCGAGATCGAGGCGCAGAAGGACGTCTACCAGGCCCAGCTCGACGCGGCGAACATCGCGCTGCTCGAGCTGCAGGGCGCCCGCAACGCCTACCAGCAGTGGCAGCAGCAGAAGGCGGCCGAGGAGGCCGCGCAGCGGGCGGCGGCCGAGCGCGCGGCGGCCGAGGCGGCCGCCGCGGCGGCCGCGGCCCGGAACGCACCCAGCCGCGGCGGCGGCGGCGCGAGCGCGGGCAGCGGTGGGTCGTCCGCCGGCCCGTACGTGAAGCCGACCTCCGGCCGGGTGTCCAGCTGCTTCGGCACCCGCTGGGGCGCGCTGCACGGTGGCGTGGACATCGCGGCCCCGATCGGCACTCCCATCTACGCGGCCCACTCCGGTGTGGTGCAGCGGGCCGGGACCGCCAGCGGCTTCGGCTACGCGGTGTGGATCCTGGGCGACGACGGCTACGTCACCGTCTACGGCCACGTGAACCAGTACTTCGTGCGCGCCGGGGACCGGGTCCGGGCCGGTGAGGAGATCGCCGAGGTGGGCAACCGGGGCGAGTCCACCGGGCCGCACCTGCACTTCGAGGTGCACCCGCGGGGCGTCATGTACGGCGGGCACGCCGACCCGGTCCCGTGGCTGCGCGCCCGCGGCATCGAGCTCGGCGGCTGCTGACCGCCGTGGGGACGACTGCGGTCCGCCGCTCCGGGGATGGGCGGCGGGCCGCAGTGCTCCGCACGCGGCTGCACGCGGACGCGGCGGCGGGGCTAGCGTGCCTCGCGTGAACGCTCCGGTCGATCCGCGCACCAGCTGGCAGCTCCCGGCGTTCGGCGGGATGCCGATCACCGCCGACCTGGAACCCCTGGTCACCCGCGTGCTGGCGCCCAACCCGGACCGCATGACGCTCGACGGCACCAACACCTACGTGGTCGGCGCGCCGGGCAGCGGCGCGGCGGTGCTGGTCGACCCGGGCCCCGACGACCCGGCGCACCTCGCGGCGGTGGAGGCGGCGCTGGCCGCCCGCGGCGCCCGCGTCGCGGCCGTGCTGGTCACCCACCACCACGGCGACCACGCCGAGGCGGCGCTGCCCTGGGGCGCCCGGTTCGGCGCCCAGGTCATGGCCGGCAGCGGCGACGTCGCCGGCCCCGAGGGGCGGGTGCTCACCGGCGGCGACCGGCTGCGGCTGGCCGGCACCCACGGTGGACGTCGTCCCCACGCCCGGGCACTGCTCGGACCACCTGGCGTTCCGCGTCGAGTCCGGCGCCGTCCTCGTCGGCGACCACGTGCTGGGCCGCGGCACCTCGGTGGTCACGCACCCCGAGGGCGACGTCGTCGCCTACCTGGAGTCGCTGCGCACGGTGCGTGACCTCGGGCCCAGCGCCCTGTACTGCGGGCACGGCCCCGAGCTGACCGAGGACCCCGGCGCGGTTCTGGACTACTACCTGGCGCACCGGGCCTACCGCGAGGCGCAGGTGGTCGCCGCGCTGCAGGGCGGGGCGACGACCGTCGACGAGCTCGTGGCGACCATCTACGCCGAGGTGCCGCGCGAGGTGTGGTTCGCCGCGGCGCAGTCGACGCGGGCGACCCTGGACAAGCTGCGCGCCGAGGGCCGGATCGAGCAGGCCGCCGACGGCACGGTCCGCCCGGCATGACGGTGCCGGTGATCCGCAGCGCGGACAGCGAGCGGGACCAGCGGCGCGCGGCCGCGGCGCTGGCGGCGGCCGGGGTGCGCCGCGGCGACCGGCTGCTCGTCTCGGCGGCGGCCTCCCCGGCGCTGCTCGCCGTCGTCCTCGGGGCGCTGCGGACCGGCATCGTGCCCGTCGTCCTCGATCCCGGCCTGCCGGCCGCGGAGCGCGCCGTCCTGGCCGAGGACGCCGATCCGGCGCTCGACGCCGGCGACGACCCGGCCGCGCTGCTGAGCGGGACGGACGAGGCCGAGCTCGCCGACGTGCCCCTGGCCCGGCCGATGCACTACACGTCGGGCACCACCGGCCGGCGCAAGGGCGTGTGGTCCGGCGTGCTCGCCGACGACGACGCGCGGGCGCTCGCGGCCGAGGAGATCGAGCTCTGGGGCTTCGCCGCGGCCGACCGGCACCTGGTGCTCTCGCCGCTGCACCACAGCGCGCCGCTGCGGTTCGCGATCCACACGCTGCTCGCCGGCGGCGAGGTGCTGCTGCCCGGCCCGTTCGACGTCGAGCGCGCGGCCCGCACGATCACCGAGCTGCGGCCGACCACCACGTTCTGCGTGCCGACCCACCTGCAGCGCCTGCTGGCGCGCGACGACGTCGACTGGACCTCCTTCCGGCGGCTCGTGCACGCCGGCGCGCCCTGCCCCGAGCCGCTCAAGCGGGCAGTGCTCGCGGCGCTCCCCGAGGGCAGCGTGTGGGAGTTCTACGGCTCGACCGAGGCGCAGTTCACCGTCTGCTCGCCCGAGGACTGGCTGGCCCACCCCGGCAGCGTCGGGCGCGCCCGCCCCGGCCGGCGGCTGGAGACCGACGAGCGCGGCCAGCTGTGGTGCGCGGTGCCCCGCTGGGCGCGCTTCGAGTACTGGCGCGCGCCGGAGAAGACGGCGGCGGCCTGGCGCGGCGACCGGGTGACCGTCGGCGACCTCGGCCGGGTGGACGACGACGGCGTGGTGTGGCTCGACGGCCGCCGCGAGGACCTGGTCATCTCCGGCGGGGTGAACGTCTACCCCGCCGAGGTGGAGGCGGTGCTCGACGCGCACCCCGGCGTCGTGGAGAGCGCGGTCTTCGGTGTGCCGGACCCGGACTGGGGCCAGCGCGTGGTCGGCGCCTACGTCGGCGACGCCGACCCCGCCGAGCTGGCCGGCTGGGCGCGGGAGCGGCTGGCGGCCGCCAAGCGGCCCAAGGCGCTGCACCCCGTTCCCGAGCTGCCCCGCACGTCCACGGGCAAGGTGCGCCGGCTGGACCTGCCCGGCGTGCTGGGCCTCGACGGTGCCTGACCCCCGGTAGGGCAGACATGGCCATTTCCGCCCCTGGGGGCGGGCCGGACGTCGTCGTCGTCGGCGCGGGGACGGCGGGCTGCGCGCTGGCCGCCCGGCTCGCCGATGCCGGGCAGCGGGTGCTGCTGCTCGAGGCCGGCCCGGTGCCCCGCGGGCCCGACGAGTGGCCCGCGGAGGTCCGCGACCCGGCCAGCCTGGCCGCCACCGCGAGCGGCCACCCGCTCAACTGGGACCTCCCGGGCCAGGTGGTGCCCGGCCGGGCGGTGCGGGTGCCCCGCGGCCGGATCGCCGGCGGCTCCAGCGCCCTCAACGCGGCGGTGTGGCTGCGTGCCACCCCGGCCGACCTCGACGGCTGGGCCGCCGCCGGCACCCCGCTGTGGTCGCACGCGGCGGTGCTGCCCGCCTTCCGTCGCTCGGAGGCCGACGCCGACTTCGGCAGCGCGCCCGGGCACGGGGCCGACGGGCCGGTGCCGGTCCGCCGGCTGCCCGCCGGACCCGCGGCCGCAGCCTTCGCCGCGGCCGCCGCCGAGCTCGGCTTCGCGGTCGTCGCTGACAAGAACGACGGCGCCGGCACCGGCTACGGGCCGATCCCGTTCAACGTCGACGGCGGCGTCCGGGTCAACGCCGCGATGGCCTACCTCGAGCCGCGCCGCACGCATCCGTACCTCGCCGTGCGCGGGGGCGTCGACGTCCGCCGGGTCCTCGTCGAGCGGGGGCGGGCGGTGGGGGTGCTGACCGACCGCGGGCCGGTCCGGGCGGGCCAGGTCGTGCTCAGCGCGGGCGCCGTCGGCTCGGCGCACCTGCTCCTCGTGTCCGGTCTCGGCCCCGCGGCCGACCTCGCGGCCCTGGGCATCGACGTGCTGGCCGACCTGCCCGTGGGCGCCGCCTCCAGCGACCACCCGCTGGTCTACCTGCCCTACCGGACCGCCCCGGGCCTGACCGAGCCCGCGCTGCCCCTGCACGGCGTCCTGCACGCCCCGGTGCCCGGCGGGGAGGTCGAGGTGCTGCCGTGGCTGCGGCGCTTCGGCGCCGACCCGGAGCCGCTGCTCGGGATCGGGCTCCAGCACCCGGTCGCCCGGGGCCGGCTGACCCTCGATCCCCGGGATCCCGCGGGGCCGCCGCTCCTGGACTACCGCTACCTCGCCGAGGAGGCCGACCGCGGCGGCCTGCGCGAGGGGGTCCGGACCGCCGCCGCGCTGCTCCGCACCGCCGCGGTGGCGGGCACGCTCGGGCCGTCGGCGGCGGTGCCCGACGCGGTGCTGGACGACGACGCCGCCCTGGACGCCTGGATCGCCGCCGGCGTCGGCACCGCGGTGCACCTCTCGGGCACCGCGCCGATGGGTCCCGACGACGAGGCGGGCGCCGTCGTCGACGAGCACCTGCGGGTGCGCGGTGTCGCGGGGCTGCGCGTCGTCGACACCTCGGTGCTCCCGTCGGTGCCCAGCCGGGGGACGGCGGCCACCGCGGTCATGATCGGCGAGCGGGCCGCCGAGCTGCTGACCTCGGGCTGAGCCGGTGGGCGGGGCGCCGGGCCGGTGGGGCAGTGTGAGCGCCGTCACCGCTCGCCCCCAGGAGGAACCCGTGCCGCAGGTCCAGACCGTCCGAGGCCCCGTCGACACCGCCGAGCTCGGCCAGACGCTGATGCACGAGCACGTCTTCACCCTCACCGCCGACGTGCAGCAGAACTACCCCGAGGAGTGGGGCAGCGAGGAGGAGCGGGTCGCCGACGCCGCTCGCGAAGCTGCAGGCGCTGCCCGCCCTCGGCGTGCGGACCATCGTCGATCCGACGGTGATCGGGCTGGGCCGCTACATCCCGCGCATCCAGCGGGTCGCCGAGCAGGTGGACGTGAACATCGTCGTGGCCACCGGTTGCTACACCTACGACGACGTGCCGTTCTTCTTCCACCACCGCGGGCCGGCCCTGAACGCGGCGGTCGGCGCCGAGGTGCCCGACCCGATGGTCGACATGTTCGTGCGTGACATCGAGGAGGGGATCGCCGGCACGGGGGTGCGCGCGGCGTTCCTCAAGTGCGCGATCGACGAGCCGGGCCTCACCCGCGGGGTCGAGCGGGTGATGCGGGCGGTCGCGAAGGCGCACCTCCGCACCGGCGCGCCGATCACGGTGCACACCCACCCGGGCACCCGCACCGGGCTGGACGTCCAGCGGGTGTTCGGCGAGGAGGGCGTGGACCCGGGGAACGTCGTGCTCGGGCACAGCGGGGACAGCACCGACGTCGACCACCTGAGCGCACTGGCCGACGCCGGCTTCGTGCTCGGCATGGACCGGTTCGGGATCAACCTGGCCACGACGTTCGAGGCGCGGGCGGACACCGTGGTGGAGATGTGCCGCCGGGGCTACGCCGAGCGGATGGTGCTCTCCCAGGACGCGTCCTGCTACATCGACTGGATCGACCCGGGTGTCCTGGCGCTGATGCCGCAGTGGCACTACACGCACATCCACGAGGAGGTGCTGCCGTACCTGCGCGAGCACGGGGTCACCGACGCGCAGATCGAGGCGATGCTGGTGACCAACCCGCGGCGCTACTTCGAGGGCGCCGCCGGCTGACCGGATCGTCCCGGCGGCGCGCTGACCGCAGCCGCCGGGACGCCGGAGTCGAGGGGGATCAGCGGGCGGCGGGCAGCTCGCTGGTCGAGGCGCCGGCCATGGGCGTCCACGCATCGGGGTGCGGCCGCCCGGCCTGGGCGACCCAGCTCTCGCCGCGGCTGGGCGCGGCGGGGCGCACGACGGTGGCCGGGCGGGCGCTGAGGCTGACGATGACCGCGAGCAGCACGAGCAGCCCCACGAGGACACCGCCGAGAACCAGGAGCGTCGAGAGCATGAACAGAAAGTAGTGGTGCGGATCGGTCCGTGTCACCGGAGAACGGCGGTCACTTTCCGCCGAAGATGAGTCCCTCGTTGCGCACTATTCGCCCCGCGACCTCGGTCGTCGTCCCGCCCGTCACACAGGTGTGCACAACGGCTGCCGGAGCACCGCCGGGCCACCGTAGCGGGTGCACCGCGGCCGGGGAACGCCGCGCTGCGTGGTCCGGCCGCGGGCGGGTAGGGAGCGCCCGGCGGGAGGAGGGGACGTGGCGGACCTGTCGCGCGGAGCGGGTCGGCTGGTGGCCGTGCCGCTCGCCGCGGTGGCGCGGTGGCGCTCCGGCAAGCCCATGCACCCGCGGGGTGCGGTGTTCGACGCCGTCCTGGAGCGGCAGGGCGGCGAGCCCCCGTGGGGCGTGCCGTTCCTCGACACCCCGGGGCGGGATGACGTCGTCGTCCGGCTCTCCCGCGGCGCCGGGCTCCCCGAGCCGTGGCCGGACCTCCTCGGTCTCGCCGTCCGCCTCGGGGGCGAGGGCGGGCCGCCGGTCGACCTGCTGCTGTCGAGCACCGGGAGCGGCCGGCTGACCCGGGTGGTGCCGGCGCTGCGCCGGGACGCCGCCGCGGCCTACTGCTCGATCATGGCCTACCGCTCGCCCGCCGGGCCCCTGCGCCTCGCGGCGCTGCCCACCACCCGCGGGGTGCCCTCCGATCCCGGACCGGTCGCCGCGGCCGTCCGCCGGGAGCCGCTGGCCTTCGTGCTCGCCGCGGCGCGGGGCCGGGAGGCCTGGCGCCCGTTCGCCCGGCTCGCCCTCGGCGAGCCGGTCCGCCCGCTGGACCCCGAGCTGCGGTTCGACGCCGTCCGCCACCCGCCGCCGGGGCTGGTGCCCGACGGCCCGCTGGCCCGCTTCCGCGCGCCGGCGTACGCCGCCGCCCAGGCCGCCCGCCAGGGGCCCTGACGGGACGGATCCGTCCGCTCACCCGATGGAGTTGGTCACGGATTGGTACCGGGGTGGCAGGGTAGGGGGAGAAGCCGCCCCGCCGGAGACCCTGGCAGGGGCCCTGCCGTCGAGCCCACCGGTCGACGCAGCGCTCGACCGCCCGAGGAGCAGATCCCCGCCCGTGATGTCCGCAGAACCCGCCCCGGGCGCGCCGCCCGGTGGCCCGTCGACCGTGCTCCGCGTCGCCAGCGTGCCGTTCCGCGACCGGTACGTCGACGCCGTGCTGCCGGACGGAGCCGTGCGCGTGGGGGAACCGGGCGAGCCGAGCCGCTGGCTGGACGAGGCCTACCTGACCGACCACGCCGGTGACGTCGACGTCCTGCACCTGCACACCGGGTACGGCCACCTCGGCGTCCGCGAGCTCGAGCACTGGGCGGAGACAGTGCAGCGGCTGGGCGTTCCGCTCGTCGTCACCGTGCACCAGCTGCGCGACGCCACCCAGGGCGTCCGCGCGCGGCACGACGCGCACCTGGCCGCGGTCCTGGGGACGGCGGAGGTGGTGCTGACGCTCACGCCGTCGGCGGCCGACGAGATCGCCGACCGCTACGGGCGGACCTCGATCGTGCTCGCGCACCCGTCGCTGGCGGTCCACGACCCTGAGCTCGGCTCGGAGCGGGGGCTGGTCGGCGTGCGGCTGGGGGCGGCGTCCACGGCCGTCCCGGACCCGGCCGCGGTGGCCCGCGCCGCCGGGTCGGGCGCGGTGTCCGGCGGTGGCCGGCTGCGGGTGCTCGTGCCGGCCGGCTCGGAGGTCGACGAGGGCGTGCGCGCGATGGCGGGGGGCGGCGAGCTGGAGCTCGTCGAGTTCGGTCCCGAGGAGCTGGCCGCCCGGTTGCAGGAGCTGCACGTGGCGGTGCTGCCGGAGCGCTGCGGCACGCACTCGCGCGACCTCGAGGTGTGCCGCGACGTCGGCACCCGCGTGGTGGCGCCGAGCTGCGGCTTCTTCGCCGACCAGTGGTCGGAGGTCGTCACCTACGCCAATGACGAGATCGACGGGCTGGACCCGGTGTCGCTGACCGCCGCGGTCTCCGCCGCGCTGACCCGGCCGATGCCGCGGCCGGCGGACCGGGCGTGGCGGGAGGAGCAGCGCGACGCCGTCCGGCGGGTGCACGCGGAGGTGTACGCCCAGGTGGCGGCGGACCGCAGCTGGGTGTGAGGTCCCGCGGCCGATGACGTGGCGGCGGGGGAAGAGAAGAGGGTGGGCAGGGGCGGGGTCGAACCGCCGACCTCTCACTTTTCAGGCGAGCGCTCGTACCAACTGAGCTACCTGCCCCTCCCGGTGCTCGCGCACCGGGTGGCGACCCTGACGGGACTCGAACCCGCGACCTCCGCCGTGACAGGGCGGCGCGCTAACCAACTGCGCTACAGGGCCTTGCGTGTACTGCTGTCGTGCGGTGCCCCCAACGGGGTTCGAACCCGTGCTACCGCCTTGAAAGGGCGGCGTCCTGGACCACTAGACGATGAGGGCTCGTTCTGCCGGGGGCAGACGAAACAATACATGCCGCATCGGGCGCTCCTGCACAGGGTCGGCGGAGGGGTGCATCCGGCGGCCCGGTCAGCCCAGGGAGGCGGTCAGCTCGACGCGGTCCTCGCCCACCGACGAGCACTCGAGGACCAGACTCCCGGCCGAGACGCTCTCGCCCTCGGCGCAGGAGACGCTGGCCGAGCCGACGCCCAGCGAGGCGCGGCCGCCCTCGGTTCCGCCGAACCGCAGCGTGGTGCCGAGGATGTTCACCTCCGCGTCGGTGCCCTCGAGGGTGACCGTGCACGAGCGCGGCGAGCACGACACGTTCTCCGAGCCGAACGTGCAGCCGGCCAGGGCGCCGAGGCCCAGGCCTCCGGCGAGCAGGCCGGCGGCCAGGCGGGCACGGGGCGTCGTCGTCGCGGGCATGGGGGAAGGGTAGGGCCGCGCGGTCATCCGGGCGGGGACGCCGGGCTGCCGTCGGAGCCACCGGGACCGACGGACCCGGCGTCGTCGGCGCCGTCGTCCGCGCCGTCGGCGGGGGTCGGCAGGGGGACGACGGTGCGCTGGATGGTCACCTCGGACTCGCCCAGCCCGCCCAGGGTGATCTCGTCGTAGGCCTGGAGCCGCCCGGTGCCCGCGGCGAAGTAGAGGACCGTGCAGGTGAGGGGCTCCGGGTACTCGCCCTGCAGCGCCCGCAGCCCCGAGCCGCCGGTGGAGCCCTGCACCATGAGCAGGCCGCCGTCGTCGAGCTCGGTGACCTTCCGGTCGTGCGTGTGGCCCGCGAGGACGAGCGGCACGAGACCCTCCAGGGGCGGGGCCTGCTTGGGGTCGTGCACGAGCGCCACGTCGGGGGCCTCGTCGAGCGAGTCGACCAGCTCGGCCAGCCGCTCGCCGGAGCGGGTCAGCACCTCGAGCGGGGCGTCGTCGTCACCGGTGCTCTTGTCGGGGGTGAACCGCGGGTCCTTTGCCCCGACGATCGAGATGCCGTCGATCTCGGTGGCGGAGTCGTCGAGGACCGTGGTGTTCGGCTGCGCGGCGATCAGTTCCGCGGTGGTGGCGGAGTCGTGGTTGCCGCGGATGAACACGTAGGGCACGCCGAGGGTGCCGACGGAGGAGATGAGCTGGTTCTCCGGCGGGCTGCCCCAGTCGGTGATGTCACCGGTGTCGAGGACGCCGTCGACCTGGAACTGGCTGACGACCTGCGCCACGAGGTCGAAGCCGGCGGGGTTGAGGTGCAGGTCGGAGACGTGCAGCAGGGCGACGGTCTCGTCGGCCGCGCCGGGCGGCGGCAGGGACGACAGCGTGCTGTACAGCGAGCCGACGTTGGCGACGAGGTCCTCGAGCGAGGCGCGGTAGGCGTCGAAGCGGGCCACGATGTCCTGCGCGTTGCCGATCAGGCTGTTCGCGTTGACCAGCAGCCCGGTGTAGGTCGGGGCGGACATCGCCTCCGGCCCGCCACGTGGTCGCGCCGACCCCGCCGATGCCCAGCAGCAGCGCGCCGGTGAGCCCGGCGGCGATCAGCGGCTCGCGGCGGCGCCGCAGCACGAGCCAGGAGACCAGGGCGGCGCCGAGCAGCGCCACGACGACGGTGATGACGAGCAGCTTCACGACCGCGCCCTGCAGGTCGGCGGTGACCCGGTCGACGACGCCGGCCAGCCGCACGGGGTCGTTCGCCAGCTCCTGCGCGCGGACCTGATCGACGCTCTGCAGCTGGACGTCCAGGCGCAGCGGGCCGTCGAAGACGTCGACGGCGAGCGAGCCCAGCGGCGGGACGGCGACCTCGGCGCCACCGGAGCCCGGGCGCACGGCCAGCGTGGCGTCGAACGGGCCGATGGGGGCCGAGATGCGGGCGAACAGCAGGACGGCGACGAGCGCGCCGACGAGGGCCAGGCCGATCCGTGCGAGCCACAGCCCGGCCCGGCGCCCGCGGCGGCGCCACGGGGAGGGAGCGGACTCGGCCTCGGTCACCCCGACCAGGCTAGTGAGGAACGGGCCCGCGCGACGGGTCGGCGGTGGAGCTCAGACCCGGTCGGGTGCGGGGGAGCGGAAGATCCAGCCCAGCGCGATGAACCGCATGAGGCCGATCAGCGCCGTCACGGTGACCACGGCGGTGATCTGCAGCCAGACGTCGCCCTCGGCGGTCGTGGTGTCGATCCAGCCGAGCGTGGCGCTGGTGGCGAGCAATCCGAGCGCGGCCACGGTGCTGGCCTCCCACTGGGCGGTGAACCAGCCCACCCGGTCCTCGGCGTGGAAGGTGAGCCGACGGTGCATCTCGTTGGCCAGCACCGTGGAGGCGACGGTGGCGATGAGGTGCGCGGCCAGGTAGCCCAGGCCCTGGAACGGGATGAACAGCAGCGCGTAGACCAGCGTCGTCGAGCCGCCGACGAGCACGAACCGGGCGAACTGGGCGAGGGTGTCGTCCTGCCGCAGCCGCTCGGCGAGCCGGACGGTCCAGGGGGCCGGCGCTGCGACCTGCTCCGGAACCTGCTGCGTGACCTGGCTCCCGGCGTCGTCGCGTCCGGGGACGCGGCGGCGCAGCAGGGACGGGCGGGTCACGGGGATCCTTCCAGGGCTCGTTCGGGCGGTGCGACCGACGATCCTCCTCGCGCCGCTCGTTGTCACAGGTCAGCATGCCGGTAACAGGTGGCAGAAGCTGCCGCATTCCCCGCGATGCACCCGGAAGAGACCGGCTCGTGACCGGGGAGTCGACGCCGATCGGTCCGGGTAGCAGCCCTCACATGAGTCTTCTGGGGTTCCTGGACCGGGTCGCCGACGTCGCGACGTTCGACAAGGCGATCGAGCCGGCCCGCCGCGCGGTGCAGGGTGCGCTCCGGCCGGCGGCGCTCAAGGACGCCCTCCACGGCACGTGGATCGGGCACCCGGTGCACCCGATCCTCGTGCAGGTGCCCGTGGGCAGCTGGATCTCCGCGGGGCTGCTCGACGCCGTCCCCCGGCTGCGGCCGGCGGCCACGGTGCTCATCGGTGCCGGGGTGGCCGCGGCGGTCCCGGCGGCGGCGTCCG
The DNA here is from genome assembly GCF_016612845.1 of Blastococcus sp. TML/C7B. NCBI lineage: Bacteria > Bacillati > Actinomycetota > Actinomycetes > Geodermatophilales > Geodermatophilaceae > Blastococcus > Blastococcus sp. TML/C7B. The sequence continues at coordinate 1,351,606 of NZ_JAEOAA010000001.1, forward strand.
GTGCGGCGGACTGGGCGGAGCAGGACACCGGCGTGCGCCGGCTGGGCGCGCTGCACGCCGTCCTCAACAGCGTCGCGCTCGGCCTCTACGTGGGGTCGCTGGCGGCGCGGCGGAGCGACCGCGGCGTCCTCGGGCGGGTGCTCTCCTACAGCGGGCTGGCGATCGCCGGCGGATCGGCGGCGATCGGCGGGCACATGTCCTACGCGCAGTCCTCGGGGGCCTCGCACGCGGCGACGGCGGTGCGCGCCCTGTCGAAGGACTGGCTGGACCTCGGTCCCCTCGACGACTTCCCCGAGGGTCGTCCGGCACTGCGCACGGGCAGCGGCGGCGCGGCGGACGTGCCCCTGGCCGTGGTGCGCCGGGGCACCACGGTCGACGTCTTCGTCGGTGCCTGCTCCCACTCGGCCGGCCCCCTGCAGGAGGGGACGGTCGAGGAGGTGGGCGGGTCGCAGTGCCTGGTCTGCCCGTGGCACGGCTCGGCCTTCGACCTGGACAACGGCGAGCCGCGACGCGGGCCGGCGGCCAACCCGCAGGAGAAGCTCGAGGTGCGCATGCAGGCCGGGCGCGTGATGGCCCGGGTGCACGGCCGCAACCGCTGAACCGGCACCGCTGAACCGGGCAGGGGCGCCGGAACGAGAGCCGGCCCGGCCGGCCCGGGGGGAACGGGTCGGCCGGGCCGGGGTCATCGGCCACCCGGGCGCAGGCACCAGGCGGGGCAGTGATGACCCTACGTAACCGGCGCCGCGCTCCGGCATCCCCTGAACGGGTGCAATAGCGGACGCCATGGTGACGGAAAGCTCACCGTCGACGGGTGAGGAGGTTCGCCGACCGCCCGGTCGGGCACGGGTCGGGGATGTTCCTCCTCTTCTCCAGCCGGCTGGGCTGCCTCGGTTCCCTGGCACTGTCCGCGCTGCTCACGCTGGTCCTGCTCGTCGCCTTCGACGTCCTGTGATGCCGGCACGTGCCCTTCCGGAACCCGGTAGGGGAGCCGGTTCGCGCTCCCGATCCGCCCCGCAGGTGCGCGAGCACGTGGCCCGCCGCTCCCGGCCGGAGAGCGTCACGGCGCCTCCTCGGCGTTCAGGTAGGCGCAGCGGAACCGTGCCTTCGACATCGCCTCGGTGAACCGGGCCTCCCAGGCGGGGTCCTGCGCCGGGAAGGTCTCCAGCACGCGCTCGTCGAGGACCGCCGGGAGTCCGTCCAGCCCCGTGTAGGTGCGCCGGACGAGGACGCGGGTCGTGCCGTCGACCTCGTCGTGGGCGGGCACCCAGCGCGCCTCGGCGACGGCGGCGGCGAGCTGGGCGCGCTGCCGGGCGGGCAGCGCGGTGGCCCCGGCGTTCTGCCGGAGGCGGTCCAGAGCGACCAGCCGACGGTCCCGAGGAGGGCGAGCACGCCGAGGACCAGCGCCAGCTCGATCAGTCCGAGGACCATGCCGCGAACGCTAGTTCCCGGTTCGCGCCGCGGCGGAACTCCGGCCACCCCGTCCGGCGACGCGGCCGATGGCAGGATGAGCTCGATCCAGGCGCACGGGGCCTCGATCGACGAGGCGCGGCGAGTCCCCCAGGACGTCGTCGCCGCGCCTCGGGCCTCTAGCTCAACTGGCAGAGCAGCGGACTTTTAATCCGCGGGTTGTGGGTTCGATCCCCACGGGGCCCACGTCTCGAACTAGCTGTCGGCTCCGATGACCGCGGTCGTCCAGCCCGGCCCCAGCGTCCAGCGGTGGCCGGCGAAGGGCGCCGTGAGCTCCTCGTCCTCGGCGACGAGGAAGCGCGCTCGCGTCCGTCCGCTGACCGGGTCCGGGTACCGGGTCTCCAGACCGGTGACGGCGTAGGCCGCGGCCACGAAGTTGCCGACCACGGCGACGAGGATCCCCGCCTCCAGGACGGGCGCGGGGTCGACGACCCAGTCGCCGCGCACACCGTTGGCCTGCGCGGTCGGGGACCAGGCGACCGCCCAGCCCGCCCCTTCGCGCCACGTCTCCGAGGTGTACTTCGGCTCGCCGATGCGCACGACGAAGGCCGGGGGAGCTCCGGGCGCGACCTCGGGCCGCTGCTGCAGCTCCCGGACGGCATCGAGCGAGGCCATGCGTCGGCTCCCGCGTGCCGGCGAACCACCCAGCAGGCCGGTGCTGAGCAGCTTGGCCGCGGAGCCCTTCGACACGTCGAGCAGCGCAGCGGCTTCCAGGACGCTGATCTCGGTCGGCTCGGTCACGAGGTGGTGGTGCCCGGGGGTGCGGTGCGGTGGGTCATCGAGTTCTCGTGCTGGGCCGGCATCCGCCCAACGTAGGTCGTGCCGCACCGGACGTGCTGGGCCGCAGGCCGGCCAGGCGCCCGGGATCGGCGCGGGCTCCCGGGTTCACGTCGGCTGCCGGCGGCCGATGCTGGGAGAGTGGGTGCTGCCCGCACCGCGACAGGACGACCGAGGAGAACCGATGGACTTCATGCGCCGGCTGCAGTCCGAGAGCCCCATCCTGTTCCTGGTGGTGCTGTTCGTCGGCATCTTCCTCGCGTTCCAGCTGCTGATCTTCGTCGCCGAGCTCGTCCTCGGGCCGTTCGGGCTGCCGGGCTGGGCGCCGCTTGCCCTCGTGCTGGTCGGCCTCGTCGTGGTCGCCCGGCGGCAGAACCAGCGGTAGCCGCCGACCGTCGATCAGTCGCGGGGGCGGCGCGGCTCCGGCGGCAGCACGAGCTCGCGGCGGATGCGCAGCCGCCCGGGCAGCCGGGGGCCGGGGACGGTCGGGTGGACGGCGCCTGAGCGATCGGGCATGTCGGTCTCAACTCTCCTCGGTCCTGCGGTATGCCGACACCGTCCCGGACGGGTCTGACAGTTCCCACCTCCCGACCTGGGAGTTGCCTGTCCGTCGGCCCGCCGGCCCCCTCGACGGGGTGGGATCGGTGCTCAAGGGTTTCCGGACGGAGCCGATACGGAAGTGTGCGAATCCTCCGGGCGACGAAGCGGGCCCGCCGTCGTGGCGCGCCACTGCGGCGTTACCTGACGGCCCTCGTCGTGCTCCCCCTGATCGGCGTCGTCGTCCTGGCCACGGCCGCGGCGCAGGCCCGCGCCGCCGAGGCCTCCAGCGCGCGACGCGCCGAGGACGCCGTGCGGACCCTCGCCCTGCTCGACGAGGCCCGCCGCAGCGCCGAGCTGGAGCTCGTCCCCGCGCTGTCGCTCCTGGTGATCCAGAGCCCGGAGATCCTCCTCGGCCTGAGCATCCCGGAGTCGCTGCTCGAGACCCAGCGCACCGTCGCCACCGCGCAGACCGCGCAGCTCCGCCGGCAGACCGACGACGCCCTCGCCCGGATCCCGGCGGGCTCGTCGGCTGCTGCCGCGGCGCGCCGTTCGGCGGCCGACCTCGCGGCGCTGCGGGCCGATGCCGACGCCGGCGGGATGGGCGTCGAGGAGGAGTACTTCCGCTTCCTCACGGTGTCCAACGACCTCATGAACGCCCAGCGCGCCACGGCGCAGCTCGCCACGTCCGAAGGGGTGCCGGCCGCCACCACGCGCGCCATCCGCGACGTCCAGACCATCTCGAACCTGACCCAGGTGGCGAGCCGGCAGGTAGCGCTCTACCTCGGGTCGGTGTTCACCACCGGCGACAGCAGCCTGATCGGCTCGCGCACCGCCTGGCAGACGGCCTGGCTGGACTATACCGACGCGGAGCGGGAGATGGAGCTGCTCTCGCAGGAGGAGCTCCGCGACCAGTGGCAGGAGCTGCAGTCGGTGGAGGCCGTCACCCGGGTCGGGACGGTCTTCGCGGGCGGCAGCCCCCTCGGCGTCACCCCGGGGAGCGCGACCCCGCTCGAGGTCCGCGTCCAGGACATCCTGGCGCTGCTGTCGGGCACGGCGGAGCGCAGCGCCCTGCTCGCCGACCTCGTGGACTCCGCCGTCGTCGAGGCCCGGAGCCTGGTGGCCGCCGACCGCGAGCGCGCCGGCGACGCGCTGCACCTCATCGTCGTCCTCGGGGCGGTGGTGCTCGTCGGCTCCCTGGTCGGCGCGCTGGTCCTCGGCCGCAGCGTGGCCCGCGCCCTCCGGCTGCTGGCCGGGCAGGCGACCGAGATCAGCGAGGGCTCGCTGGTCGAGGTCGAGGTCGACGGCCCGCGCGAGGTGCGCACCGTCTCCGCCGCCCTCGGCTCCGCCGTCGCCGGGCTCCGCCGCATCCAGGACCAGGCGCAGGCCGTGGCCCGTGGTGACCTGGACAACGCCTTGCTCGAGCAGTCGCTCCCCGGCCCGCTCGGCGAGGTCGTGCACGCGTCCGTGCAGCAGATCGTGCACGCGGTCCGCCAGCGCGAGGAGCTGCAGTTCGCCCTCGCCCACCAGGCGACCCACGACGCGCTCACCGGGCTGCCCAACCGCGCCCAGGCCGTCACCCTCGTGACCGCCGCCCTGCACCGCGGCCGGCGCTCCGGCGAGATGACCGGCCTGCTCTTCGTCGACCTGGACGGCTTCAAGGCGGTCAACGACGGCCACGGCCACGCGGCCGGCGACGAGGTGCTGCGCGCCGTCGCCCGCCGGCTCGGCGCGGCCGTCCGCCCCGGCGACGTCGTCTGCCGCCTCGGTGGCGACGAGTTCGTCGTCCTCGTGGAGCCCGTCCGCAGCGAGCACGACCTGGTCGAGCTGGCCCACCGCCTCATCGCGGCGGTCAGCGAGAAGGTCGCGGTCGACCGCGCGCGGGTCCGGATCGGTGCCAGCGTCGGCGTCGCCGTCAGCCGGGACGGCGGCACCGACGCCGACGCGCTGTTCGCCGAGGCCGACACCGCCGCCTACCGCGCCAAGGCATCGGGCCGCGGCCGTGCCGAGGTGTTCGACGAGACCCTGCGCCTGCAGCTCAAGGCCCGTGCCGAGCTCGAGGCGGCGATCGCCTCCGCCCTCGTCGAGGGCGAGATGCAGGTGGCCTACCAGCCGGTCGTCCACGTCGCGACCGGCCGGCTCACCGGACTACGAGGCGCTCATCCGCTGGGAGCGGCCGGGCGTCGGCCCCGTCCCGCCGGACGAGTTCATCCCGGTCGCCGAGAGCTCCCGGCTCATCGGCGACGTCGACCGCTGGATGCTGCACGAGGCCACCCGCCAGCTCGCGCAGTGGCGCGCGCAGTTCCCGACCGCCTCCGGCGAGCCCGCCCCGACGGTGGCGGTCAACATCTCCGGCCGGCACCTCGCCGACCCCCGCGTGCTCACCGACGTCGCCGACGCGCTGGCCGCCTCCGGGTTGCCCGCCGAGCTGCTCACGGTCGAGGTCACCGAGACCGTGCTGGTCGACGACCCGCTCGCCTACGACCACCTCGGCGCGCTCCGCGCCATGGGCGTCCGCATCGCCATCGACGACTTCGGCACCGGCTACACCTCGATCGGCCAGCTCCGGGACATGCCGGTCGACACGCTCAAGATCGACCGCAGCTTCGTGGCGTCCACCGACCCCGCCCAGCGGGACCTCGTGGCGCTGATGATCCGCGCGGCGCACACCTTCGGGCTGACCGTCGTCGCCGAGGGCGTGGAGGAGCCCGACCAGCTGGCGCGGCTCCGGGAGCAGAACTGCGACCAGGCGCAGGGCTACCTGCTCCACCGCCCGCTGCGGGCGCCCGAGGCCGGTGCCCTGCTGCGCCGCGCCGAGACCGCCGAGACCGCCGGGACCGCCACCACCTGACCCGCGGGGACGCGCCGCCGCGGAGCCCTCCTCCCGGGGTCACCGCAGGTCATCAGGCCCGCGCCACGCTCGGACGAGCGTGTCGCTGTCGACAAGTGGCCGCTCCGGACGGCGGGTCACCGGCCGCCGCGGCGGCTCGCGCAACGATCCGGCCACACGGCTCCCCACGCGCGTCGGCGCGGCCCCCGCGGACCGGTTCCGGCACCTACCGTTCTGCCATCGCGACGCCACGGCCGGCGACGCGGTGCCCGTCCCTCTTCCCCCGGGGCGGGTCTGCCATGGATGGATGGACAACGATGAGCGTTCTGGGTGGGCTGCCGGGCAGCGGAGTCGTCGAGGACACCGGCGTCGAGGCGTGGTGGCTGGTCAGCGGACCGGACGACGCGCCGGGACGGGTGGTCGCGGGCCCCTTCCCCGAGCGCGCCGAGGCGGGCTGGTCGGCCGCGGCCCTGGCCGACGGCGCCGCCGCGCGCCCGGCCTACGGCATCCGCCGCGCCGACGGGTCGCTGCGCCGCCGCCCCTCCCCGCAGGAGTGGGCCTGGCTGGACCACCTGACCGCGCAGCTCGACCGGCTGCCCGACGACTGGCGTCCCCTGCTCACCGAGGAGGACCCGCTCACCACCCTCCTGGTCGAGGTGACCGCGGCGCTGGCCGAGGCCGGTCTGCCGCTGCACGACGCCACCGGCGCGGGCGGGACGCTCGGCGGCGCCTGCCTCACCCCGACCCCGGACCTCGACGGCGTCGTCGTCGCCTGGCGCCAGCACGACCGGATGAGCGTGGACCAGGTGCACGGCACGGCCGCGGACGCCGCTGTCCAGATGGCGATGAACCGGGCGCTGGCCGACGTCCTCGCCGCCCGCGGCCTCGAGCCCGAGGCGTGGGGCGCCGCCGTCGTCGTCCGCCGGGAGGAGTGACCGGCCGGCTCACACCGATTCCGGCACCAGCTCGGTGCGCGGCGCGCTGTTGGGTTCCCGCCGCCAGGAGCGGTTGTGCCGCCAGAACAGGTAGGTGCCCAGGCCCACGGGGATGGGCAGCACGTAGGTCAGGGCGCGGAACACCAGCACGGCGGCGGCGACCAGCGCCCGCGGCCCGCCGGCGGCGGACAGGCCGGTGATCAGCGCCAGCTCGATGACGCCCAGCCCGCCGGGGGTGAACGGGACGGCGGTCAGCAGCCGCGCGAAGGCGAACACCGCCAGCACCTCGACCGCGCTCACCTCGTCGCCGGTCACCCCCACGAAGCGCAGCGCCAGCAGCAGCACCAGGTAGAGCGACAGGTGGCTGACCAGCGTCGCCAGCGTGATCCAGTGCCAGCGGGCCCGCAGCAGCAGCGCCGTCCGGGCCCGGAACTTCGTCGTCGCCCGCTCCCAGCCGGTGACCGGGCTCCGGCCGAACGGGCGGCGCAGCGCCGAGGCGATCCGCCCGGCGGCGAGGCCGATCCGCTCGGCGCCCTCGCGGCTGCGCAGCAGCGCCCCCAGCAGGACGACGGCGACGGCCAGCCCGGCCAGGCCGAGCAGGCCGGCGGTGATCCGCCCGGCCGAGGGCGGCGAGCTCAGCGCCAGCAGCGCCAGGGCCAGCACCGGCAGGCCGAGCTTGACGAAGTTGTTCCACAGCCCCGAGACCAGCAGCGAGACCGACGTGCGGGAGCGGGAGAACCCCCACGACGTGTTCATCGCGTAGGTCAGGCCCAGCGCTATCGCCGCGCCCCCGATGACGGTGTTCGAGACCGCCGTCGTCGTCTGGGTCGAGACCAGCGACTGCCGCAGCCGCAGCCCGGGCGTGGTCGCGACCATGACGAACTGGTAGGTCGCGAGGTTCCAGGCCGCGGCCAGGCAGAGCACGGTCAGCTCCACCCAGGTCATGTCCCGCACGGACGTCCAGACGGCGGAGATGCTGGTGAACTGGGGCAGGAACCAGACGAAGACGCCGCCGACGAGGGCCAGGGAGAGCACCCCGCCCAGCACCCGGCGGCCGCTCGGGCGCGGTACCCGCCCGACGCCGGTCACGGGTCGAGCTCCAGCCGGCCGTCGGTCTGCTCGCGCACGGCCTCGCGGACGGCGTCCCGCGGGACGGCGCCCAGGCCCGAGGTGGCGAACCCGAGCGGCTCGGCGCGGTTGTCCCCGGAGAGCCGGAACAGCACGCTGATGCAGCCGCCGTCGAACGTGTAGAAGCGGGTGCCCTCGTACCGCGGCGTCACCTGGACGACGCGCTCCCAGCGCTGCATCGCCTCGCGGTCGCTGGGGATGCGGGTCGCGCCCGTGGTGTCGCAGCTCTCGTCGAGCCGGATCTCCACCGCGCGGTTGCCGTCGCGGTCCGAGTCGAGCCAGAACCGCGCCTGCTCGTCGGTCGCCTCCAGGCCGGAGACGCCCCAGCCGAGGGGGATGACCTCCAGGCACGGCACCCAGGTCGCCGTCGGCACCGACTGGGCCAGCAGGACCACGCCGTTGGCCGGGTTGCCCTCCTCGCCCTCGCGGCAGGCGACCACCTCGGAGTCCAGCACCACCGGGCGCACGCAGCCGGACAGCAGCGCCGGGGCGAGCAGCAGCCCGGCGAGCAGGGCCCGGCGGCGGGTCACAGCGGGGACCCGAGCAGACCGACGGTGACGACGGCGGCGACCCCGGCCGCGGCGACGGTGACGACGGTGAGACCGAACCGCCGCCAGGTCCACCGCTGGATGTGCACCGGGGGCAGCCGGAAGGGCAGCAGCCGCAGGAAGTCGCCGTGCAGGTCGCGGCCCTGCTGGCGCAGCATCCGGCGCAGCTGGGTGGGCATGGTCAGGCCGCGGGTGGCGGCGAAGGCCTCGGCGATCTCCTCGTCGCTGAACTGCCGCCGGGCACGGGCGTAGACCCGCTCCGCGTCGGTGCGCAGCGCCAGGACCAGCATCATGTTGGCCAGGTCGACCGCCTGCCGCCACGGGCTGGGCCGCACCTCGGCGAAGGCCGAGTCGATGAGGAACAGGTCGCCGTCGCGCACCAGCAGGTTGGCCGGCTTGATGTCGCGGTGGGCCATGCCGATGTCCCACATCCGGCGGACCGCGGCCAGCCCCTGGTCGATGACCGACTCGTCGATCTCCGCCTCGCCGGCCTCCTGCGCGCCGTTGATGAACTCGGTGACCAGCAGGTACTCGCGTTCCGGGGTGATCTCCACGATGCCCAGCGGGTGCGGCACCGGCAGCGAGGCCTCCCAGAACAGCCGCAGGATGTAGTCCTCGTACTGCACCAGCCGGCGGACGCTGTGGAACGGCTTCTCGTCCTCGAGCCGGCCGTAGAGCAGCGTGCGGCCGAGCTTGTACCAGCGGTCCCGAGCGCACGTGCGTGATCGCGTAGAGCTTGCCGAAGACGTAGCTCTCCCCGGCCGGTGAGCTGGAGTGCGTCTTCACGGTGATCCGCAGCGGCGTCGAGCCGCCCGAGCCGGCCAGCCCGAACGGCGTCACGTGGGTGGCCAGCAGACCCAGCTGGTCCTGCAGCGCGCGGACGATCGCGTCGCCCCGCTCGCCGCTCACGTCCAGGTGCGCCGGGCGGCCGCGGCTGTAGCGCACCGGGTAGACCGAGTTCGGCGTGAGCAGCCGGAACGCGGCCAGGGGCGCGGCGACCCCCAGCACCGCGCCGGCCACGATCCCGGAGGGGTGGTCCTGGGCGAGGTACAGCCGGGACAGCGCGGTGAGCACCAGCAGCCCGCAGACCACCCACTTGCCGATCGTGCGCAGGCGGCCGGGCGGGACCAGCGCGTAGACGGTGCTCACTAGGAACGCCGCCAGCACGGTCACCGGCAGCGACGGCATCGAGAAGCCCGACCAGGAGCCGAGCAGCTCCACCTCGAAGGGACGCGGCCGCTGCAGCGTCGTCGCCATGACGGCGGCGACGTTGACCACGACGAGGACGACGCCGAACCAGACGAACAGGTGCCGCCAGCGGCGGAACGCCACGAGCAGGACGAGGTTGCCCAGCCACATGGCGTGCAGGGCCCGCTCGGTGGCCAGCAGCCCGGCCACCTCCGCGACGTCGGTGAGCACCGGGGTGCGCAGCTCGGCGAACGCCTGGAGCACGCGGGTGTCGGCGACGTCGAAGTAGCGGATCGTCCCGGTCAGGACGACGACCGCCCAGGCGACCACGACCGCCGCGCTGAGGCCGAGCCACCACTTGCCCGAGGCGCGCAGCTGCCGGGGCAGCGCGGGCGGCTCACCCGAGGGCCGGCGCCGGCGGCGGACGCGCGCGATGGCCGGCGGTCCCGGCCGCACGGCCGGACCCGCCGTGGCCCTCGGAGGCAGCGCCTGGGGCACGGACGCCATGCCGGGGAATGGTGCCCCCCGAGCCGCGCCGCGACCATCCCCTTTCGTCCCGCGGTCGTCCTACGGTGGTCCCACCCCGGGCGGAGGTGACGCGGTGCGGGCAGGGACGGCGGTGCTGCGGTCGCTGCTCGCCGCGCTGCTGCTGGTGGCCGCCGGCTGCGGTGGGCCGGTCGCCGAGCCCGCTGCGGACGACGGCACGGTCCGGTTCGCCTCCTACGACTTCGCCGAGAACCAGATCCTCGTCGAGGTCTACGCCGAGGCGGTCCGCCGGCAGGGGCTGCCGGTCTCCGTCACGCACGGCATCGGCACCCGCGAGGTGGTCTCACCCGCGCTGCAGCAGGGCGTCGTCGACGTCGTCGTCGACTACCTGGGGACGGCGCTGGCGTTCGCCCGGCCGGAGTTCACCGACCCGCCGGTGGGCCCCGAGGAGATGCACGCGGTGCTCGCCCGCACGATGGGCGGCCGCGGCGTCCAGGTGCTCACGCCGTCGGCGGCGGAGGACCAGAACGGCTTCGTCGTCACCCGCGCCTTCGCCGCCCAGCACGGCGTGCGGCGGCTGTCCGACCTCCTGCCGCTGGCGCCCGAGCTGGCCTTCGGCGGCCCGCCCGAGTGCCCCGACCGGCCGTTCTGCCTGCTCGGCCTGGAACGGGTCTACGGCCTGCGGTTCGGCACCGTGCTCACCATGCCGACCCGCGGGGCGACGCTGGAGGCGCTGCTGTCCGGGCAGGTCCAGGTGGGGATGCTGGAGACGACCGACGCCCGGCTCGCCGTCGCCCCGGTCACGCTGCTCGCCGACGACCGCGCGCTCCAGCCCCGGGAGAACGTCGTCCCGATGGTGCGTGCCGACGTGGCGCGGCGCTGGGGTGAGCCGCTGCGCGCGGCGCTGGAGGAGACCAGCGCGCGGCTCACCACCGACCAGCTCGTCGAGCTCAACCGGGCGGTGGAGCTGGACGGCGCCAGCCCGGCGGAGGCGGCGGCCGCCTGGTGGGACACCCACTGAGGGCCCCGCGTCAGGCGTCCAGGAACTCCTCCACCACGGGCGCGAGCTCGCCTGCCTCGGTGACCAGCGCGATGTGCCCGCCGCGGTAGACGTGCAGCCGGGCGCGCGGCAGCAGGCGGGCCATGATGCGCGCGTTGACCACCGGCACGATCGGGTCGTCGTCGCCGGCCAGCACGAGGGTCGGCTGCCGGATGAGCTGGAGGAACGGCAGGCTGCTCCAGCCGGTGCTGGCGGCCAGCTGGAAGTAGTAGCCGCGCCGCGGCCCCAGCCGGGTGGCGGCGTGCAGCGCGACGGCGGCGCGCTCCGGATCGGCCCGCATGGTGCCGCCGTAGATGTCCCCGGCGATGCGTCGGGCGTAGCCGGGGTCGCGGTGCCGGCGCGGGGTGAGCATCCGGCCGAGCACCCGCGGGTGGGCCGGCACCATGAGCGAGCCGGTCCCCGTGGCGGTGAGGACGAGCCGTCGGCACCGGCGCCGGTGCTGGGCGGCGAAGTGCTGGGCCAGGCCGCCGCCCCAGGAGAGCCCGAGGACGTCGACGGCGCCGGGGAACCCGAGCCGGGTCAGCATCCCGCCCACGACCGGGCCGAAGGTGGCCAGTGTGTACGGCACGACCGGGGGCGGCGACCCGCCGACGCCCGGCACGTCGAACCGGATCACCGTGCGCCGCGGGTCCAGCGCGTCGACGAAAGGCTGCAGCACCTCGAGGCTCGCGCCGATCCCGTTCATCAGCAGCAGCGGCGGGACGTCGTCGTCGGTGCCGGGTCGCACCGCCGTGCGCAGCGTCCGGCCGCCGACGGTGACCGACCGGACCCGCTCGCGGCTACTTGTCGAAGACATAGGTCCCGGGCGCCTCGCCGAGCACCTGCAGGCCGCCGGCCAGGTCGGTCGGCGCCGGCACCTGCTTCCCGGTCCGCTCGTCCAGCCAGGCGGTGAAGTCCGGCCACCACGAGCCCTTCTCCGTACGGGCGGAGGCCAGCCACTTCTCGGGGTCCGGCGGGGTCTCGTCGGCGACCTGGAAGGTGGACTTCGGGTTGCCCGGCGGGTTCACCAGCGAGGCGATGTGCCCGCTGGTCGAGAGGATGAACCGGCTCTCCCCGCCCAGCAGCTGGGTGCTGCGGTAGCAGGCCTGCCACGGGCACAGGTGGTCGGCGATGCCCGCCGTGACGTAGGTGTCGACGGTGACCGAGGACAGGTCGACGGGGCTGCCGAGCATCGTCGCCGTCCCCGGATCGGTGAGGGAGTTGCCCAGCGCGACGTCGATGAAGTCGCGGTGCAGCCCCGCGCTCATGCGGGTCGTGTCGGCGTTCCAGAACAGGATGTCGAAGTTCGGCGGCGGCTTGCCCTGCAGGTAGTTGTTGACCCAGTAGTTCCAGATCAGGTCGTTGGGGCGCAGCCAGGCGAACACCTCGGCCAGCTGCGCCCCGTCGAGGTAGCCCTTCTGCTGCGAGCGCTCGGTCGCCGCCCGCACCGACTCCTCGTCCATGAGCGCCGAGACCGTGCCCGCCCGCGCCCAGTCCAGCACGGTGACGGCGAAGCTGGCCGCGCTCACCCGGTCCTGCCGGCCGGTGGCCGCCAGGTGGGCCAGCACCATCGCGGTGATGATGCCGCCGGAGCAGAACGCCTGGAGGGCCACCCGCCCGTTGCCCGAGGCCTGCTCGACGGCGTCCATGGCGTCGAGCAGCGCCTGCCCGTAGGTGTCCAGGCCCCAGTCGGCGTGCCGCTCGTCCGGGTTCCGCCAGGAGATCATGAACACCTGGTGGCCGGCGGCCACGTAGTGCTCGACGATGCTCCGGCCGGGCGCGAGGTCGGCGATGTAGTACTTGTTGATCGTCGGCGGCACCATGAGCAGCGGCACCTCGCGCACGGTCTCCGTCGTCGGCCGGTAGCGGATCAGCTCGAAGACGTCGGTGCGGAAGACGACGACGCCCGGCGTCACCGCGAGGTCCTCGCCGACGGTGAACGCGTCGGGCTCCACCATGGAGGGCACCCGCGGCGGGGCGGCGAGGTCGGTGGCCATCCGCCGCAGGCCGCGGACGACGTTCTTGCCGCCGGTGTCGATCAGCGCCTTCCAGCCCAGCGGGTTGAGCACCGGCACGTTGGACGGCGCGAGGGCGTCGACCAGGTTGGTGGCGGTGAAGCGGATCCGCTCGTCGTCCTGCCAGTCCAGGTCGGCGTCCTCGATCAGCTCCCAGGTCGCCCGCGCCGTGGCCAGGTGGGTCTGCATCGCCCGGCGCAGCAGCGGGTTGCCCGACCAGGCGGGGTCGGCGAACCGCTTGTCCTTGCGCCCGGGCGCGAGCTCCGAGCGGCCGAGGGTGATCAGGCCCAGCTCGCGGGCCAGCTCGGCGCTGCGGCGGGCCACGCTGCCGGGCTGGCGGGCGAGGGCGGCGCCGAAGCGCAGCGCCGTCCCGGCGGGCGGGACGAGCCGGCGCAGCGGCCCGCGGGCGGCGTCCACCAGCACCATGTCCAGGCCCATCGCGGCATCGGCCGCCCCCTCGGGGACCTCGGACTGCGCCGTCGTCGCCATGCTCGCTCCTCTGCGCCGGGGGTGTGATCCAGTTCACTGAAGCACACCTCCCGGCGCGGGGCAGGGGACGCAGGTCAGACGATCGCGCTGGTCCCCGTGACCGCCCGTCCGACGATCAGCGTGTTCACCTCGCGGGTGCCCTCGTAGGAGTAGATCGCCTCGGCGTCGGCGGCGAACCGGCCCACGTGGTTCTCCAGCAGGATGCCGTTGCCGCCCATCAGCTCCCGGGCGTAGCCGACCGTCTCGCGCATCCGCATCGTGCAGAACGCCTTGGCCAGCGACGCCTGCTCGTCGGTCATCGTGTCGTCGTCCTGGAGCTGGGAGAGCCGGGCGCACATGGCCGCCGAGGCGGTGATGTTGCCGAGCATCCGCACCAGCAGGTCCTGCACCAGCTGGAACTCCGCGATCGGCTGGCCGAACTGCTCGCGCTCGGTGGCGTACCGCAGCGCGTGCTCGTAGGCGCCCCGCGAGCAGCCGACCGAGGACCACGCGACGCCGGCGCGGGTCATCTTCAGCACCTTGGCGGTGTCGCGGAAGCTGTTCGCCTCCTGCAGCCGGTTCTCCTCCGGCACCCGCACGTCCTCGAGGGTGATCAGCGCGTTCTGCACCACCCGCAGCGCGATCTTGTCCTCGAGGTCGACGGCGGTGAAGCCCGGCGTCCCCTTCTCGACGACGAAGCCGAGCACCTGCTCGGACTCCTCGTCCTTGGCCCAGATGATGATCAGGTCGGCGAAGCTGGCGTTGCCGATCCACTTCTTCTGGCCGTTGAGCACCCAGGTGTCGCCCTCGCGCCGGCAGGTGGTCTGCGCGCCGCGGGCGATGTCGGAGCCGGCCTCGGGCTCGGTGAGGCCGAAGGCGCCGATGAGCTCCATGCGCGCCATCGCCGGTAGCCAGCGCTCCTTCTGCTCCTCGGAGCCGCACAGGTAGATCGAGCCCATGGCCAGCCCGCCGTGCACGCCCATGAAGGTGGAGATGGAGGCGTCGCCCCGGGAGAGCTCCATCGCGACCATGCCGTCGAACAGCGACGAGCGGCCCGGGCAGCCGTAGCCGGTGTACGGGTTGCCGGCGATGCCCAGCTCGGCCAGGCCCGGGACGAGCTCGTGCGGGAACTCGCCGCGGGTCCAGTACCCGTTGATGATCGGCTCGACCTGCTCGTCCATGAAGGCCCGCACGCGGTGCAGCAGCGCCCGCTCGTCGTCGGTCAGCAGCGCCTCGAGGTCGTAGAAGTCCGAGGTCACCGGCGGGGCGTCGCTCATGGGGGTCGTGCCTCCTGCAGTCGTGGGTCGTCGCTGCCCCCTACCCAAGATCAACGTCTCGAACGCGCGAGGGCGGGGAACCGGGGCTCCGGACCGCTGCCGGGAGCCCCGATTCCCCGCCCTCGACGGGGGGTGACGACGTCCGTCAGGTCGTCTGCTTGTCCTTCGGGTTGGCGCGGGCGTCGAGCTGGATCTCCTTCTCGGCCCTCGGGACGCCCTCCTTCAGCTCCTTGGTCCGCTCGATCTCCGCGTCGAGCTCGATGCCGAACAGCAGCGACACGTTGATCAGCCAGAACCAGATCAGGAAGATCACGACGCCGGCGAGGGCGCCGTAGGTCTTGTTGTAGCTGCCGAAGTTGGCGACGTAGAACGCGAACGCGGCCGAGGCCACGATCGCGACCAGGATCGCCACGCCGGCGCCGGGGCTGACCCACTTGAAGCCGCGCAGCTTCACGTTCGGCGTCGAGTAGTAGAGGACGGCGATCATCAGCGCGAGCACGACCAGCACGACCGGCCACTTCGCGATGTTCCAGATCGTCTGCCCGGTCTCGCCGACCCCGATGGCCTCGCCGATCGCGTCGACGACGGGGCCGCTGAGCACCAGCAGCGCCAGGATGACGGCGGCGAACAGGATGCCGACGAGCGTGATGAGCAGCTGGAGCGGCTTGAGCTTCCAGACCTTGCGCCCCTCGGGCGTCTCGTAGACGACGTTCGCGGCGCGGGTGAACGCGCCGACGTAGCCCGACGCCGACCAGACGGCGGCGGCGAGACCGAACACCAGCGCGAACCCGGCGGTGCCGGAGTTGCCCGCGATCTGCTGGATGGCCGGGTCGAGGGTGTCCGCGGCGTCCGCGGGGACGACCTCGGTGAGCGCGTCGGTGAGCTGCTGCGGGTCGGTGAGCAGGCCGACGATCGAGACCAGCGCGATCAGCGCGGGGAACATCGCCAGGACGCCGTAGTAGGTGAGCGCGGCGGCCCAGTCGGTGAGGTTGTCCTCGCTGAACTCCTTGGCGGTCCGCTTGAGGGTGCCGCCGGTGGTCGGCTTCGGATCGGCGCCGACGGGGGCGTAGTCGGCCCGTGTCCCGCTGATCCTGTCGTTGTCCGGCGCGGGGTCGGCCGAGGCGGTGTTGCCCTCGAAGCGGGCCTCGCTGGTGGAGTTGCTCGTGTTGCTCGACGAGCCGGTGGGTCGGGTCATGGAGTCCTCCGGGACGGGGAAGGCGCGGAGCCCTCGATCAGGGAGGGAGGTGCCCCGGACCGTCCGGTTCCATGCCACCGGCCCGCGCGCCGTTGCCGAACGGAGATCAGCGCAGGCCGGACACCGGCGACCACTCGCCCGCCCCGGCGGTGGCCTCCTCGACCGCGGCGAGCGGGTCGGGGCGCCGCGGCCGGGCGGCGCGGCGGTCGGCCCGCAGGCCCAGCAGGGCGGCGACCAGGATCGCGACGGCGGCGCCCATGCCGATGGCGCCCACGAGGGTGAAGGCGACGTCGCGGGGGAGGCCGGTGGCGGCGTCGAGGTGGGCGGCGATGATCGTGACCGCCAGGGCGCTGCCGAGCGCCTGCCCGACCGAGCGGGCGATCGAGTTGATCGCGTTGGCCACGCCCGTCTCGTCCTCGTGCACGGCCTGCACGACGAGCGAGGGGAGGGCGGCGTAGGCGACGGTGACCGCCACCTGCGTGAGCAGGCCCGCGGCGATGACCGCCCACGACTGGCTGCGGAACCAGGTGAGCAGCACGAACCCGGCCAGCCCGACCGTCCACCCGACGACGAGCGTCGGCAGGCCGCCGAAGCGGGTCACCACGGAGCCGGCGAACGGCGCGAGCAGCACGCCGACGATCCCGCCGGGCAGCAGGTAGACCACCGTCGCCTCGAGCACCGAGGCGTCGAAGCCGTAGCCGGTGACCGCCGTCGGGCTCTGCACGTACTGGAGGACGGCGAGGAACGAGGCGAACATCGCGACGCCGGTGAGCATGCCGACGACGTTCGGCACGATCGTGCGCCGGTCGGCCAGCATGGCGGGGCGGACCAGCGGCTCGGCCAGCCGCCGCTGCAGCACCGCCCACCCGCTCAGGACGACGACCGAGCCCGCCAGGCAGCCCAGCGTGGCGGCCGATGACCAGCCCCACGCGTTGCCCTGCGAGACGAACAGCAGCAGCAGCGACAGCCCCGCGCCCAGGACGGCGGCACCCCACCAGTCGACGCCCCCGGAGGCGGTGGCGGTCCGGCGGGGCAGCAGCCGCACCGCCAGGACGAGGGCGGCCAGCGTGATGACCAGCCCGATCCAGAACGGGCGGCGGTAGTCGGTGCCGTCGCCGGCGAGCAGGCCGGTCGCGACCAGCCCGGCCACGCCGCCGACGCCGAGGGTGCTGCTCACCACGGACATCGCCGTCCCCAGCCGGCGCTCGGGCAGCTCGCGGCGCAGCACGCTGATCGACAGGGGGAACAGCCCGTACGAGGCGCCCTGCAGCACGCGGGCCAGGAGCAGCAGCGGCAGCGACTCGGTGGCGATCGCCAGCACCGTGCCCGCGGCGACCGTGACGAGGATGCCGATGATCACCGGCCGCTCGCCCCTGAGGTCGCCGAGCCGGCCCAGCACCGGCGTGAGGACGGCCGCCGCCAGCAGGTTGGCGGTCAGCACCCAGCCCGCGGCGCCCGGGGAGACGTCGAGCTGCTCGCCGATCCGGTCGAGCACGGGCACGACGAGGCTCTGCAGCAGCGACAGCACGGTGACGACCAGGGAGAGGCCGAGCACCAGGGCGACGGTGGCGGCCGAACCCGCGCGGGGGCGGGGCGGCGCGACGTCGGACACCTCCCGATCAGACCACGCACCCCAGCGCCGTCGTCCGCCCGTGGCGGGAGGCCCCGGGATGACCCTGGTCACACTCCGTCAGGTGAGGTGCACAACTCGAGGATTGGAATCGGTCGGGACGGGGGACAGAGGGCTCCGACGACGTGCCGCCGTCCCTGTCCCGACGGCGGCTGGAACTTGGGGGAGAACAACAAACATGGTGATGTGGCCGGCCGTGACGCTGATCGGTTTCCTGGTGCTGACGGCCCTGGTGATCGCGATGGGCACCCAGTCCACCGCCCGCTACGAGCGGGAGCGCGACGAGCGCACCTCCGGTGCCCGGCACGCCGCTCCCGAGCCGGTCGGCGCGGCGCGAGCCGCCTGACACCCGAACGCCCGGCGCCCCGCCCGCTCCCCCGGAGCCGGCGGGGCGTTCTGCTGCCCGGGGGGACTTTCGGTACCGAAAGTCCCGGGCCCTTCCGGACTTTCGGTACATAAAGTCCGGGTGGGGTCAGAGGACGGCGGGGTCGACGTCCAGGACGGTGCGGTCCAGCGACTCCAGCAGGTCGAATTGCGGGCCGGTCTTCGGGAGCTCCCAGCGCCAGAAGTAGCGGGCCGCGGCCCGCTTGCCGTCGTAGAAGGCGTCGGTGCCGTCGCCCGTGGCCAGTGCCTGCTCGAGCCACAGCCAGGCGACGACGACGTGCCCGGCCGCCTCGAGGTAGACGTGCGCGTTGGCCAGGGCGAGGTCCGGGTCCCCGGTGCCCCAGAGCGTCGCGGTGACCGCGCCCAGCCGGGCGACCGCGGCGTCGAGGTCCGCGGCGAAGCCCGCCCACTCGGTGCCGGCGGCGCGCGCCGTCGTCGCCGTGATCGACTCCGCGAGCAGCCGCAGCCCGGCACCGCCCTGGAGCACGACCTTGCGGCCGAGCAGGTCCAGGGCCTGGATGCCCTGCGTGCCCTCGTGGATGGGGTTGAGCCGGTTGTCCCGGTAGAACTGCTCGACCGGGTAGTCGCGGGTGTAGCCGTAGCCGCCGTGCACCTGGATGGCGAGGTCGTTGGCGACCGGGCCCCACTGCGAGGGCCACGCCTTGGCGATCGGGGTGAGCGTGTCCAGCAGCAGGTGGGCGCGGTCGCGCTCCTCGGGGCTGCCGGCGGTCTGCTCCTCGTCGACCAGGCGGGCGCAGTAGAGGCCCAGCGCCAGGCCGCCCTCGGCGTAGCTCTTGGCGGCCAGCAGCATCCGGCGGACGTCGGGGTGCTCGATGATCGGCACCATCGGCGAGGCCGGGTCCTTCGCCGCCGGGGGCCGGCCCTGGGTGCGGGTGCGGGCGTACTCGAGCGCGTGCAGGTAGCCGGTGCAGCCGAGGGCGCTCGCGCCCATCCCGACCCCGATCCGCGCCTCGTTCATCATGTGGAACATGGCGGCCAGGCCGCGGTTCTCCTCGCCCACGAGGTAGCCGACCGCGCCGGGCCGCCCGCCCGGGGTGTGCACGCCCTCGCCGAAGTTCAGCAGCGTGTTCGTCGTCCCGCGGTAGCCCATCTTGTGGTTGAGCCCGGCCAGGACGACGTCGTTGCGCTCGCCGAGCGACCCGTCGTCCCCGACCAGGAACTTGGGGACGACGAACAGCGAGATGCCCTTCACGCCGGCCGGGCCGCCCGGGACCTTGGCCAGCACCAGGTGGACGATGTTCTCGGTCAGCTCGTGGTCGCCGCCGGAGATCCACATCTTGTTGCCGGTCAGCCGGTACGTGCCGTCGTCCTGCCGCTCGGCGCGGGTGGTGATGTCGGCCAGCGAGGAGCCGGCCTGCGGCTCCGACAGGGCCATCGTGCCGAACCAGCGGCCCTCGACCATGGGCCCGACGAAGGTGTCGATCTGCTCCCGGCTGCCGTGCGCGAGCAGCAGCCGCGCGTTGGCCATCGTGAGGAACGGGTAGCCCGACGTGCCGACGTTCGCGGCCAGGAACCAGGCGAGCACGGCCTGCCCGACGGTCTGCGGCAGCTGCATGCCGCCGAACTCCTCGTCGAACGTGCCGGCCATCAGCCCGGCCTCGCCGAACACCGCCAGTGCCCGCGCGACCTCCGGCACCAGCACGACCCGGCCGTCGACGACGTGCGGCTCGTTCTCGTCGGCCAGCCGGTTGTGCGGCGCGAAGTGCTCGGTGGCGATCCGCTCCGCGAGCTCCAGGACGGCGTCGAACGTCTCGCGCGAGTGCTCGGCGAACCGCTCCCGCTTCGTCAGCCCCTCGACGTCCAGCCACTCGTGCAGCAGGAACTCGAGGTCCCGCCGGGACAGGATGAGCGACGAAGCGGCCATGAGGTCAGTGTGCGACGGAAGCGCAAGGGCGGGGTACCGGGGCTCCGCGGTGACGTCGGATGCCCGGATACCCCGCCCTCGTGGCGGCGTCGGTCAGGTGGAGGAGCTGCCCCCGGGGCGGCCGGCCGGCGGCGGGGTGGACGTCGGGGCGGCGGCGCCGACGGCCTCGACGGCCTGCTCGCCGGCGTCGTCCTCGTCCGTGGGCGCCTGCCCGGCGGACTCCCGGGCGGCCTGGAACCCGGCCTTGTCGGCCAGCTTCAGCTGCGGCAGGAACAGGAAGACGAAGAAGCCGATCGCGACCACGCCCGCGGCGATGAGGAACACCAGGTCGATGGTGTCGGTGAAGCCCTCGCGGAAGGGGTTCACCAGCAGCGGGAACTCGGCGATCCGGGTGGTGTCGGCCAGCAGGCCGTCCATCCCGCCCTGCTGGAGCTGACCCGCCTGCGCGGCGGCGTCGGGGTTCGCCCGGGCCACCTCGCCGATCCGCTCGCCGACGTCGGTGGGCAGCCGGGTGAACAGGACCGACAGGAAGGCCGCGGTGCCGATGGTGCCGCCGATCTGGCGGAAGAAGGTCACCGACGAGGTGGCCACCCCGATCTCCCGCGGGGAGACGGCGTTCTGGACGGCGAGGATGACCGGCTGGAAGTTGAAGCCCAGGCCCAGGCCCATCATCAGCATGAACGGGACCATCTGCCAGATCGAGGTGTCTGCCTCGACGACGACCGACAGCGACAGCAGCGCGACCACCATCAGCGCGACGCCGACCAGCGGGAACGCCTTGTACCGGCCGGTCTTGGAGATCGTGATCCCGGAGATGATGCCGCCGCTCATGATGCCCAGGACCAGCGGCGTCATCTGCAGGCCGGCGACGGTGGGGCTGGAGCCGTGCACGATCTGCAGGTACTGGGGGAGCAGCAGCAGCCCGCCGAACATGCCGGCGCCCATGACGACCGAGCCGATCCCGCTCACGGTGAAGGTGCGGTTGCGGAACAAGCGCAGCGGCAGCAGGGCGTCGTCCCGGTAGGCGCGCTCGGCGGCCATGAACAGCAGGAAGCCGACGGCGCCGATGGCGTAGCAGGTCAGCGCCCGGCCGGAGACCCAGCCCCAGGTGCGGCCCTGCTCGGCGATGACGAGCAGCGGCACCAGGAAGGTGATCAGCGCCAGCGCCCCGGGCCAGTCGATGCGGTGCTCGCGGCGCTGGTGCGGCAGGTGCAGCACCCGCCAGACGGTGACGAACGCGATCGCGCCCAGGGGGACGTTGACGTAGAAGATCCAGCGCCAGCCGTCCAGGCCGAGGAGGGTGCCCTGCCCGGCGAAGAAGCCGCCGATGACCGGCCCGAGCACGCTCGAGGAGCCGAAGACGGCCATGAAGTAGCCCTGGTACCGCGAGCGCTCCCGCGGCGCGACGATGCTGCCGATGATGACGAAGGCCAGCGACATCAGGCCGCCGGCGCCGATGCCCTGCACGGCCCGGAAGACGGCCAGCTGGTACATCGTGTCGGCCATGCCGCACAGCACCGAGCCGACGACGAAGATGCCGATCGCGAACAGGTAGAACGGCCGCGGCCCGTAGATGTCGGAGAGCTTCCCGTACAGCGGGGTGGCGATCGTCGAGGTGATGAGGAACGCCGTCGTCGCCCAGGCCTGCAGGTCGTAGCCCTGCAGGTCGTCGGCGATCGTGCGGATGGCGGTCGAGACGACGGTCTGGTCCAGCGCGGCCAGGAACATCGCGACCATGAGTCCGACGAGGATCGTGACGATCTGGCGGTGGCTGAACGAGCCGTCGGCGCCGGGGGCCGCGGCGGCGCGGCGGGCCTCCCGGTCGGTCGCGGAGGTGGTGCTCATCGCAGGTCTCCCGGTGCGGGGGTGATGGCGTCACCCGGCAGGGCGGCGGCGAGGTCGTCGAGGAAGCGGCCCAGGAGGGCCGAGAAGGTGGCGAGGTCGTCGGGGGCCCAGCCGGCGGTGATCCGCCGGACGACGGCGGCGCGGTCGCGCCCCAGCTGCTCGAGGGCGCTGGTGCCGGCGTCGGTGACGACCAGCTGCGTCGCCCGGCCGTCGGACTCGTCGGCCACCCGGCGCACCAGGCCCTCGTCCACGAGCGCGGCGACGTGCCGGCTGACCGTCGAGGGGTCGGCCCGCACGTGCTCGGCGAGCGCGCCCTGGCGCAGCGGGCCGAGGCGGGCCAGCGGGGTCAGCAGCACGAGGGCGGCCCGGTCGCGCGGATCGGTGGAGAGGTGCACCTTCGCCGCGGAGATCAGCCGCAGGAAACGGGGCAGCTGCTCGGAGAGCTGGTCCAGGGTGCGGTCGCGCGGCACCGCGGCGGTGTCGGCAGCGCTGGTCATGGCGGCCCTTCGGCAGGAGGGGGAACGGCGACCAGCGTACGAGCAGTTGTTGGATGCAAGCATCCAGTTGCAGGGTGCATCCACGGTGATCCTGGTGACACGACGGGTGCTGCGCCCCGGCAGTGGGATCCTGGGTTCGGGTGGCGCGAGCCGCCGGTACCCCTGACACCCCCGAGAGGAACGCGAGCGCCCGGTGAGTTCTGCCCAGGACGACCTCCGCGCGCGCCTCCCCGGCCTCACGCTCGCCGACGAGCACCGGCTGCGCCGGCGCCTCGACGGGCTGCGCACCACCCGCGACCCCGCCCGGCGCGAGGAGCAGCGCGCGCGCATCGCCGCCGACGTCGTTGCCGCGGAGGAGCGGATCGCGCGGCGCCGGGCCGCCGTCCCGGTGATCAGCTATCCCGAGGACCTGCCGGTCAGCGCGCGCCGCGAGGACATCGCCGCGGCGCTGTGGGACGCGCAGGTCGTCGTCGTCGCGGGCGAGACCGGCTCGGGCAAGACCACGCAGCTCCCCAAGATCGCCCTCGAGCTCGGCCGCGGCGTCCGGGGCCGGATCGGGCACACCCAGCCGCGCCGGATCGCCGCGCGCAGCGTCGCCGAGCGGATCGCCGAGGAGCTGGGCACACCCCTGGGCGAGGCCGTCGGCTACAAGATGCGCTTCAACGACCAGGTCTCCGACGACACCCTGGTCAAGCTCATGACCGACGGCGTGCTGCTGGCCGAGATCCAGCGCGACCGGCTGCTGCGCCAATACGACACGATCATCCTGGACGAGGCCCACGAGCGGAGCCTCAACATCGACTTCCTGCTCGGGTACCTCGCGCAGATCCTGCCGCGGCGCCCGGACCTGAAGCTGGTCATCACCTCGGCGACCATCGACGTCGAGCGGGTGGCCGCGCACTTCGAGGGCGCCCCGATCGTCGAGGTCAGCGGCCGCACCTACCCCGTCGAGGTGCGCTACCGCCCCGTCGTCGACCCGGACGACCCGGACTCCGACGACGAGCGCGACCAGGTCACCGCGATCGTCGACGCCGTCGACGAGCTCGTGGCCGAGGGGCCGGGGGACATCCTGGTGTTCCTCGCCGGCGAGCGGGAGATCCGGGACACCCAGGACGCGCTGGCCGAGCGGGCGCTGCCGTACACCGAGATCGTCCCGCTGTACTCGCGGCTGTCGGCCGCCGACCAGCACAAGGTCTTCGCCCCGCACACGGGACGGCGGATCGTGCTGGCCACCAACGTCGCCGAGACCTCGCTGACCGTGCCGGGCATCCGGTACGTCATCGACCCGGGCACCGCGCGCATCTCGCGGTACAGCCATCGGACCAAGGTGCAGCGGCTGCCGATCGAGGCGGTCAGCCAGGCCTCGGCCCGGCAGCGCTCCGGGCGCTGCGGTCGGCTGGGCCCGGGCATCGCGATCCGGCTCTACAGCGAGGACGACTTCGACGCGCGCCCGGAGTTCACCGACCCGGAGATCCTGCGCACCAACCTGGCGTCGGTGCTGCTGCAGATGGCCGCCCTCGACCTCGGCGCGGTCGAGGAGTTCCCGTTCGTCGACCCGCCGGACCGCCGCGCCGTCGCCGACGGCCTGGCCCTGCTCGAGGAGCTCGGGGCGCTCGACGAGCACGGCACGCTGACGCCGACCGGCCGTTCGCTGGCCGCGCTCCCGCTGGACCCCCGCATCGCGCGGATGGTGGTGGAGGCCGACCGGCGCGGCGTGCTGGAGGAGGTGCTGGTCATCGCGGCCGGCCTCACCATCCAGGACCCGCGCGAGCGGCCGACCGAGCACCAGCAGGCCGCCGACGAGCTGCACCGCCGCTTCGCCGACGAGAACTCCGACTTCCTGGCGCTGCTCAACCTGTGGCGCCACCTGCAGGAGCAGCAGGACCAGCTCAGCGGCAACCAGTTCCGGCGGACGGTGAAGCGCGAGTTCCTGCACTACCTGCGGATCCGCGAGTGGCAGGACCTGCACGGCCAGCTCCGCGGCACCGCCCGGCGGCTCGGGATGACCCTGGGGGAGCCGGCGGCGGAGCCGGACGAGCGCGGCATCACCGCCGCGCTGCTGGCCGGGCTGCTCTCGCACGTCGGGATGCAGGCGGAGCCGGCCAAGACCAGGGACGGCAAGCCGGGACGGCCGGGCCGCGAGTACCTGGGCACCCGGGGCACCCGCTTCGTGCTGGCACCGGGCACGCCGCTGGCGAAGAAGCCGCCGCGCTGGGTGGTCGCCGCCGAGCTGGTGGAGACCAGCCGGCTGTTCGCCCGCACCGTCGCGCGGATCGACCCCGAGACCGTGGAGAAGCTCGCCCACCACCTGGTGAAGCGGCAGTACTCCGAGCCGCGCTGGGACGCGAAGCGCGGCTCCGTCGTCGCCACCGAGCGGGTCACGCTCTACGGGCTGCCGCTCGTCGTCGGCCGGCGGGTCCAGTACGGCTCGATCGACCCGGGAGTCAGCCGCGAGCTGTTCATCCGGCACGCGCTGGTGCAGGGGGAGTGGACGACGCACCACCGGTTCTGGGCGGAGAACGCGCGCGCGATCGAGCAGGTCGCGCAGCTGGAGGAGCGGGCGCGCCGGCGGGACATCGCCGTCGACGACGAGACGCTGTTCGAGCTGTACGACGCGCGCGTCCCGGCCGACGTCGTCTCCACCCGGCACTTCGACAAGTGGTGGAAGCAGGCCCGGCACCGGACGCCGGACCTGCTCACCTTCACGCCGGCGATGCTCACCGACGCCGCGGCCGCCGGGCAGGTGGACCCGACCGACTATCCCGACGCCGTGGAGTTGTCCCAGGGGCTGACCCTGCCGCTGTCGTACGCGTTCGCGCCCGGCGCGCCGCAGGACGGCGTCACCGTCGACGTGCCGCTGGGTGTGCTGGACGCCGTGGCCCAGCGGACGTCGGGGGAGTCGCTGGCGTTCACCGTGCCGGGCGTGCGCGAGGAGCTGGTCACCGCGCTGCTGCGCACGCTGCCCAAGCAGACCCGCCGCTCGCTGGTGCCGATCCCCGACCGGGTGCGCGCGGTCCTGCCGCACATCGACCCGGGCGAGCCGCTGCTGCCGGCGCTCGAGCGGGAGCTGCGGCGCGCGGCCGGCGTCGTCGTCCCACCGGACGCGTGGCAGCCCCAGCAGGTGCCCGACCACCTGCGGGCGACCTTCCGCGTGCTCGACGACCAGCAGCGCCCGCTGGCCACCGGCAAGGACCTCGCCGCGCTCAAGGCGCGGGTCGCCCCGCAGGCGCGGGCCACGCTGGCCGCCGCCGCGGCCTCGGTCGAGCGCAGCCGGATGACCACGTGGGACGTCGGCACCTTGCCGCGGACCGTGGAGGTCCGCCGCGGCGACCACCTGGTGACCGCCCACCCGGCGCTGGTCGAGGAGGAGGGCGGGACCGTCGGCGTCCGCGTCGTCCCCACCGAGGTCGAGGCCACCCGGCTCACCTGGCGCGGGGCGCGGCGGCTGCTGGTGCTGGTCGCCGGCTCGCCCACCAAGCAGGTGGTGAAGACGCTGGGCCCGCGCACCCGGCTGGCGCTGCAGTTCAACCCGGACGGCGAGATCCCCGCGCTGGTCGACGACTGCGTGGACGCCGCCGCCGACGAGCTGATCGCCGCCGCCGGCGGGCCGCCGCGGGACGAGGCGGCGTTCGCCGCCCTGGTGGCGACGGCGAAGCGCGAGCTGCCGTCGCTGACCGCCGACGCCGTCCAGAAGGTGGAGGCGGTGCTGACCCAGGCGCGCGAGGTGGCCGTCGCCATCGGGGCCGCGCCCGGCCGGCGGGTGCCCGAGGCCGCGGTCGCCGACCTGCGCCGCCAGATGACCGGTCTGCTGCACCGCGGGTTCGTCGCCGCGGCCGGCCGTCGTCGGCTGCCCGACCTGGTCCGGTACCTGCGGGCCATGGCGTACCGGCTGGAGAAGCTGCCGGCCAACGCCGTCCGCGACCAGCTGTGGACCGCGCAGATCGAGGCGGTCACCGCCGAGTACGAGCAGCTGCGCGCCCAGGTGCCGGCCACCGGTGCGCCCGACGACCCGGTGGTGCGGGTGCGCTGGATGGTCGAGGAGCTCCGCGTCGGCCTGTTCGCCCAGGGCATCGGCACCCCGCGGCCGATCTCGGAGCAGCGGGTCTACAAGGCCATCGACGCCCTGCTCTGACCTCCACGGCGGAGTGGCACCGGCGCGCTGGTTTGCCGCCGTCCGTGATCGGGGAGGGTCCGGGGGAACACGATCCGAGAGGGAGGACGGCGATGAGCGAGTCGAACAACACTTCTGCCGCGGGTGAGGGCGTCTCCGACGAGGAGATGATCGAGACCGTCGCCGGGCAGACCGACAGCGCTTCGGAGAACGCCGACGTCGCCGGCAAGGACTGGAACGGCAAGGACGAGGCCCCGGCCCCGACCGACCAGGCCTGAGACCAGACGCACCGGGCCCGGCTCCCCCTCGGGGAGCCGGGCCCGGTCGCGTCCCGGGGCAGAAATGGCCATTTCTGCCCTGACGGGTCAGGGGGCGACGAGCATCCCCGCGCCGACGGTGGCGTTGGTGGCCTCGTCGACGAGGATGAACCGGCCGGTCGCCCGGTTACGGGCGTAGTCGTCGACGAACAGCGGCTGCGTGGTGCGCAGCGTGACCCGGCCGATGTCGTTGAGCCCCAGCTCGACGGCGTCGGTGTCGCGGTGCAGCGTGTTCACGTCGAGCCGGTAGCCGACGTCCTTGACCATGGCGCGCACCGAGCGGGTCGTGTGCTTGACCGCCAGCCGCTGGCGCGGGCGCAGCGGCTCGTCGGTCATCCAGCAGATCAGCGCGTCGAGGTCCTGGGTGGCGTGCGGGGCGTTCGCCGGCCGGCAGATGAGGTCCCCGCGGGAGACGTCGAGGTCGTCGGCCAGCCGCACGGTCACCGACATCGGCGGGAACGCCTCGTCCACCGGGCCGCGGGGGCCGTCGATGCCGGCGATCGTCGTCGTCAGGCCGCTGGGCAGCACCTGCACCTCGTCGCCGGTGCGCAGCACGCCGCTGGCGACCCGGCCGGCGTACCCCCGGTAGTCGTGGTGGGCGTCGGACTGCGGGCGGATCACGTACTGCACCGGGAAGCGGGTGTCGACCAGGTTCCGGTCGCTGGCCACGTGCACGTGCTCGAGGTGGTGCAGCAGCGACGGGCCCTCGTACCAGGGCGTGTTCGCCGAGCGGGTGACCACGTTGTCGCCCTGGAGCGCCGAGATCGGGACGACGGTCAGGTCCGGGATGTTCAGCTTCGCGGCGAAGGCGGTGAACTCGTCGCGGATCGCCTCGTAGGCGGCTTCCGACCAGTCGACGAGGTCCATCTTGTTCACGGCGACGACGAGGTGCGGCACCCGCAGCAGCGAGGCGAGGAAGGCGTGCCGCCGGCTCTGCTCGAGCATCCCCTTGCGGGCGTCGACCAGCACGATCGCGAGGTCGGCGGTCGAGGCGCCGGTGACCATGTTGCGCGTGTACTGCACGTGCCCCGGGGTGTCGGCCAGGATGAAGGTGCGCCGCGGCGTCGAGAAGTAGCGGTAGGCGACGTCGATGGTGATGCCCTGCTCGCGCTCGGCCCGCAGACCGTCGGTGAGCAGCGCCAGGTCGACGTAGTCGCCCTTGCTGGCCCGCTCGACCGCCTCGTACTGGTCCTCGAAGACGGCCTTGCTGTCGTAGAGCAGCCGGCCGATCAGCGTGCTCTTGCCGTCGTCGACCGAGCCGGCGGTGGCGATCCGCAGGATGTCCTTGCGGGCCAGGGCGATGTCGTGGGCCTGCTCCGCGGCGGCGGAGTGCAGGTCGACGGGGGGCTCCGGGTGGAGGCCGGGCTCTGCTGCGGCGGTCATCGGTCGCTCTCCTGGCGGGGGACGGCGGGGCGGCGCACCCTGGGGCGCGGGGCCCGGGAGAGGTGCGCATGTTCGTGTTCGCGGTGGCCACGCCCGCGCTGCTGGTCGTCGTCCTGGGCTACGCCGTGGGCTACGCGGCGGGCGCCTGGGTCACCGACCTGCTGGGGACGTCGTCCCCGGTGGTGGCGGAGCGGGTGGGCTGGGGCACCGGGCTGCTGCTGCTGGCCGTCGTCGTGCGCGTCGTGCTGCACCTGCGGCGCCGGCGCACGCGTCGGGAGGGCCATCAGAAGTAGCCCTCCTTCTTGCGGTCCTCCATGGCGGCGTCGCTGACCTTGTCGTCGCCGCGGGTGGCGCCGCGCTCGGTCATCCGGGTCACCGCGATCTCGGCGATGACCTCCTCGACGGTGGTCGCCACGGAGGGGACCGCCGCGGTCAGGTTGGCGTCGCCGACGGTGCGGTAGCGCACGCTCTCGCGACGGGTCTGCTCGCCGTCGCGCGGCCGGATGAACTCGTTGACCGCGTAGAGCATCCCCTGGCGCTCGACGACCTCGCGCTCCTCGGCCAGGTACAGCGGCGGGATCGCGATCTCCTCGCGGAGGATGTACTGCCAGATGTCGAGCTCGGTCCAGTTCGACAGCGGGAAGACGCGGATCGACTCGCCCAGGTGGATCCGGCCGTTGTAGAGGTCCCACAGCTCGGGGCGCTGGTTCTTCGGGTCCCACTGGCCGAACTCGTCGCGGAAGGAGAACATCCGCTCCTTCGCGCGGGCCTTGTCCTCGTCGCGCCGGGCGCCGCCGAACAGCGCGGTGAAGCCGTGCTCCTCGACCGCGTCGAGCAGCACCGGGGTCTGGATCCGGTTGCGGGAGCCGTTGGGCTCCTCCTTGACCGTGCCGGCGGCGATCGCGTCGGGCACCGAGGCCACGACCAGCTGCACGCCGAGCTCGGCGACCCGCTTGTCGCGGAACTCGAGCACCTCGGGGAAGTTCAGCCCGGTGTTCACGTGCATCACCGGGAACGGGATGCGCGCCGGCGCGAACGCCTTGCGGGCGAGCTCCAGCATCACGATCGAGTCCTTGCCGCCGGAGAACAGCAGCACGGGACGTTCGAGCTCGGCGACCACCTCGCGGATCACGTGGATGGACTCGGCCTCCAGCGTCTCGAGCTGGCTGAGCCGGTAGTCGGGCGTGGTCACGTCGCGGAACTCCGGGGGGTTTCGGGGCTGGCTCGTCACAGCACCAACCCCATCGGATCGGTGCGGATTCCCTCCCAGTGTCCGCTATCGCCCGGAGCGCACGGCAGCCAGGATGGGCCCGGCGAGCTCCGGACGGCAGACGACCAGGTCGGGCAGGGAGAGCTCGGCTGCGTTGTAGGCCAGGGGCGAGCCGTCGATCCGGCTGGTGGCCAGCCCGGCGGCGCGGGCGACGGCGACCGGCGCGGCGGAGTCCCACTGGTACATCCCGCCCGAGTGGACGTAGGCGTCGACCTCGCCGCGGACGACGGCGAGCACCTTGTAGCCGGCCGACCCCATCGGCACCAGCTCGCCGCCCAGCGCGGCCGCCACGGCGTCGGCCTCCGCCGGCGGGCGGGTGCGGCTCACCGCGATCCGGACCGGTCCGTCCGCCCGAGCCGGGAGGGCCGGCGGGGGGTCGGTGACGTGCACCTCGCCGAGCCCCGGCAGGGCGACGGCGGACGACGCGAGCTCGCCGTCGGCCCACAGCGCCACGTGCACCGCCCAGTCGGTGCGGCCGTCCTCGCCGTACTCGCGGGTGCCGTCGAGCGGGTCGACGATCCACACCCGGTCGGCGGTCAGCCGCCGCGGGTCGTCGGCGGCCTCCTCGCTCAGGACGGCGTCGCCGGGGCGCTCGGCCGCCAGCACGGCGCTGATCGCCTGCTGCGCGGCGGCGTCACCGGCGTCCCCGAGGGCCCGGCCGGACAGCGCGCCGTCGGCGCGCAGCGCCAGCAGCACGTCGGCCGCCGCGCGGGCGGCCAGGACGGCGACGGCGACGTCGTCCACGGTCAGGCCAGGCGGAGCGCGGTGGCGTCGCCGGGGCGGCGCGGCGGGGACGGCTTGCCGGAGGCATCGGTGATCGCGCCGAAGTAGGCGGCCTGCTTCTCGGGGCGCGGCATGACGAACAGCCCGCGGGCCTCGACCAGGACCTTCTCCGGCTCGGCGGCCCGCGCGATGGTGCCGGTGATGTGCGCCTTGCGCCCCTCGGAGGACTCGACGCGGGCGCGCAGCACCAGCGGCGTCTGCAGCGGCAGCGGGCCGCGGTAGTCCAGTTCCAGGTGGGCGGTCATGCCCCACAGGCCGGCGGCGCCCGCCGCGCTGCCCAGCATCTGGTCCATGAACAGCGCGCTCATGCCGCCGTGCACGAAGCTCGGCGGGCCCTCGTAGGCCAGGCCCAGGGTGGCCGCGGCGACCACGCCGTCGCCGTCCTGGCGGACCACGAGCGGGGGCGCCAGGGGGTTGGCGATGCCGGTGACCGGGTTGAAGACGCGGCGGCCCACGGACGGGTCGTCCAGGCGGGGCAGCTGGGAGACCGGGCGCGGCCGGCCGCCGATCCGGGCGGTCGCGGTGCGCACCAGCTCGGCGGCCGCGGCGACCTCCGCGGCGTCGGCGGTGGTGGTCACCGAGGTCTCGATCAGCTCGCGGAGGGCGTCGCCCAGCGCGGTCGTCGCGGTCAGCAGTTCGGCGTCGGGCGCGGCGCCGCCGTCGTTCGAAGTCACGTTCGAATGGTGACAGGCGGCCTCAGCCCGGCTGGTCGGCGGTCCCGGACAGCGGGGCCGCGGGCGGGTGCTGGGGCGGGGGCCCTCCCGGGTCCTGGGGCGGCCCGGAGCGCCGCAGCCGCACGGTGAACGCCGCGCCGCGGCCGGGTGCGGTGGCCAGCTCGATGGTGCCGCCGTGCGCCTGGACCAGGGAGGACACGATCGCCAGCCCCAGGCCGGTGCCGCCCGCCTCGGCGCCGCCGTTGCGGGTGCGGGAGGTGTCGGCCCGGTAGAACCGCTCGAAGGCGCGGGCGGCGTCGGCGTCGGCCATGCCCGGCCCCTCGTCGGCGACCCGCAGCAGCAGGACGTCGTCGCCGTCCTGCCCGACCGAGACGGTGACCCGGGTGCCCGGCGGGGTGTGGGTGAGCGCGTTGGTGACGAGGTTGCCCACGACCTGGCGCAGCCGGCCCTCGTCGCCCAGCACGACCGGGACGTCGGTGAGCGTCTCGTCCAGGTGCAGCGCGATCGGCCGGTCGGGCTGCACGGCGCGGGCGTCGTGCACGGCGTCGCCGGCGATGGCGGCGAGGTCGACCGGGGTGAGCGTCAGCGGCCGGCGCTGGTCGAGGCGGGCCAGCAGCAGCAGGTCCTCGACGAGCAGCCCCATCCGCCCGCCCTCCGCCTCGATCCGCGTCATCAGGCGGGCCACCTCCTCGTCGGAGCCGACGGCACCCTGCCGGTACAGCTCGGCGAAGCCGCGGATGGAGGTGAGCGGGGTGCGCAGCTCGTGGCTGGCGTCGGCGACGAACCGGCGCATCTTCTCCTCCGAGCCGCGGGCCTCGGCCTCGGAGGCCTGCTGCGCGCGGAAGGCGCTCTCGATGCGCGCCAGCATCCCGTTGAGCGCGGTGGCGAGCCGGCCGACCTCGGTGCGCTGGTCGCCCTCGGGCACGCGCTGGGAGAGGTCGCCGGCGGCGATGGCCTGCGCGGTGCGCTCGACCTCGGCCAGCGGGCGCAGGCTGTTGCGCACGAGCAGGTAGCCGGCCACGCCGAGCAGCGTCAGGACGACGAGCCCGACGACGGCCTCGATGCGCACGAGCCGGGTGATGGCTGCTTCGTCGTCGTCCAGGTCGGTGGCGACGAGCAGCTGGTAGCCGGCCCCGACCTCCACGGTCGCCGCCCGCCACGTCGTGCTGCGGTCGTCGGACGGCAGCGTGAACAGGCCGCGCCGGTCGCCGTCCACCGGGTCGAGGTCCGGCATCCGCCCGGGATCCTGCACCGGCCCCCACATGACGACCGGGTCCGCCTCGTCGCGGAGGCAGATGAGGACGTCGGTGGCCGGATAGGCCTGCGCTCCCTGGACGCAGGCACGCAGCACCTGCCGGTTGTGCGAGTACCGCTCGGCGGCCGAGCGCAGCTGGGTGTCGCTCTGGTCGGTCAGGTAACCGCGCAGCAACGAGGTGGACGCCAGACCGGTGGTGACCAGTCCGACGGCGAGCAGCGCCACGAGCAGCGCGACGAGGGTGACCCGCAGCGGCACCCGCGGGCCCCGGCGCGCCGTCGTCGGCGCGGGTTCGGTCATGCGCCGCGCGGCAGCCGCAACGTGTAGCCGACCCCCCGGATGGTGTGCAGCAGCCGGGGCTCGGTGGTGTCGATCTTGCGGCGCAGGTAGGAGATGTAGGACTCCACGACGTTGGCCTCGCCGTTGAAGTCGTAGTTCCAGACGTGGTCCAGGATCTGCGCCTTCGACAGCACCCGCCCGGCGTTGGCCATCAGGTAGCGGAGCAGCTTGAACTCCGTCGGCGACAGCCCGATGACCGTGCCGGCCTTGATGACCTCGTGGGTCTCCTCGTCCAGCTCGATGTCGGCGAAGGTGAGCCGCGGCGCCTCGGCCGCCTGCTGGGCGCCGGTGGTCCGCCGCAGCACCGCCCGGATGCGGGCGATGACCTCGTCGAGGCTGAACGGCTTGGTCACGTAGTCGTCCCCGCCCAGGGTCAGGCCCGAGACCTTGTCCTCCGCGGCGTCGCGGGCGGTCAGGAAGAGCACCGGCGTGCGCCGGCCGGACTCCCGCATCCTGCGGACCACGCCGAACCCGTCGAGGCCGGGCATCATCACGTCGAGCACCAGCAGGTCGGGGCGGAACGTCTCGGCGAGCGCGAGCGCCTGCTGGCCGTCGGCGGCGGTGGCGACCTCGAAGCCCGCGTACCGCAGGCTGGCCGAGAGCAGCTCACGGATGTTCGGCTCGTCGTCCACCACGAGCAGCCGGGCCTCGGGGGTCCGGTTCTGCGGGCTGCCGGTCACGGTTCCTCCGGTCGCGCGAGCGGGTGCCGTCGTCATGACCCCGAGCGTCCTGCCCGGGGCTGCCGCCGCGCTGGACGCTACCTGTGAACTGCCTGGACGCCGCGAGATCTGCACACTCGGGCCTTTCAGGCCGGGGAGAGCCCCGAGCGTGCAGATCTCGTGGAGGGGGTCAGCCGGGGGGAGCCATCGCGCGGCCGCGGCGCCAGTAGCCGATCGCGTGGTGCTGGGCCCGGCCCAGGCCCCAGCGGCCGCGCAGGTCGGCGCGGATCGCGCGGACGGCGGCCGACTCGGCGCCGACCCAGGCGAAGACGTCGTCCGTGCCCGGCCGGTCGAGGGCGGCGACGGCGTCGACCAGCAGCGTGCTCTCGCCCGGCGGCGTGCCCTTCCGGTGCAGCCAGCGCACCTCGACGCCGGGGGGAGCGGCGAGCGGCTGCTCCTCCTCGGGCCCGGCCACCTCGAGCAGCGCGACGCCCGTCGTCCCGGGGGTCGGCGGCGGCGAGCAGCCGGCTGATCGCCGGAAGCGCGGTCTCGTCGCCGGCGAGCAGCACCCAGGAGGCCGGGCGCTCGGCCAGCGACGCCGCACCGGCGACGGCGAGCAGCGACCCGGGTCGCGCGGCGCCGGCCCAGGCGGCGGCCGGCCCGTCCCCGTGCAGCACGAAGTCGATCTCGAGCTCGCCGGCGGCGGAGTCCTGCCGGCGGGCGGTGTAGCTGCGCAGCGCGACGCCGTGGCTGCCCTGCGGCCAGACGATCCGGCCGTCCCGCTGGATCCGCGGCCAGCGCGGCTCGGCGTCCCCGACCCGCGGCACCAGCAGGTTCACCGTCGGCCCGGCGGCGGCGACCGCCTCCGGGCTGCCGCTCAGCAGCACCCGGCGCACCGACGGGGTGACGTCGGTGACGGCGACGACGGTGAGGACGTCGACCGGCCGCAGGCCGTCGTCCGCGGGATCGAGGGGGGAGGACACGCTCGGAGGCTAACCGCGGCGGAACGGGGCCGACCCGGCCGTCCCCGGGGGAATGGGGTCGACCGGGCCGGCGAAAACCACGCTAGGTGAGCAAACGGCTCCTGCCAGCGCCCGCACGGGTGAGTGCCCCGTCCCGAACGGGTGATCGCGTGAACCCACCGTGCCGATGTGTGCCGCCCGGCCGCGGCGGGCACCGGGAGCCCACACCGTCCACGAGCGCGAGGAGCCGGTCATGGCCGACGAGTTGGAGAAGGGTGACCACGTCACCTGGAAGAGCCACGGCGGCACCGCCGAGGGCACCGTCGAACGGAAGATCACCTCCGACACCGAGGCCTCCGGCCGGACGGTGCGGGCGAGCAAGGACGACCCGCAGTACGAGGTCAGGAGCGAGAAGAGCGGCGGCACCGCGGTGCACAAGCCCTCCGCGCTCGACAAGGACTGATCCACCCGGCACCCGCCGGAGACGAGGACAGGAGACGACGTGACCGAGACCGGGGACGACGTGACCGAGACCGGGGGCGACTTCGCCGGCGTGAGCGCGCGGAGCACCAAGCACAGCCCACGGGTCGACGAGGAGCTGGAGCACGAGATCCAGGGGATGCTCAAGGCCGAGCGGGCCACCCGGTCCGAGGAGTGGCGCGAGGCCGAGCCGGTCGCCGAGGGTGACCCCGACCTGACCGCCGACCCGACCGGCAGCCTGGTCGGCGGGACGCCGGTCGGCATGGACGCCGACGCCGTCGTCGCGCGTGCCGAGCTGGCCCGCTGGCTGGACCGCGCGGACTTCCCGAGCACCGGGCCCGAGCTCGTCGAGGCCGCCCGCGACCACCGCGCGCCCGACGCGGTCGCCGCCGAGCTGGAGCGGTTGCCGGCGGGGGAGACCTACGAGCGGATCGGCGACGTCGTCCGCGCGCTCGGGTACCCGACCGAGACCGGACCCGGGCCGGGCGGGACCGAGCCGCAGGCCTGAGCCGCCGCCGGCGTCGTCACTCGCGCGCGAGATCGGCGGCGCCGGCGCCCTCGTGGTCGACCTCCTGGTCGGTCACCAGGTCCACGGTGACGCGGACGAGGTCGCCGGTGTAGGCGAAGGGCCCCATGTGCCGGCCCGTCCCGTCGTAGTCGGCCACCGTCGTGCCGCGGTCCAGGCCGATGTCCAGGCCGGACCAGGAGATCATCAGCCAGAAGATCTGGTCGGTCTCCATCGAGCCGGCCGGTTCGCCGTCGATCAGCAGCGTCCCGGTGCCGTGCGGGAAGGTGCCCTCGCCTCGCCGCTCCATCGCGAAGCCCAGGGTGGTCGCCTCCGGCGGGATCGGCCGGTCGGAGGTGACCAGCTGGTGCGTGCCGCCGATGTTGAGGTCGTGCACCAGGTGCCCGTCCCGCACGAAGAGGGAGTAGCCCGACGTCGCGTCACCGTGCGCGATCAGCACGCCGTCGGCGGCGCCGCGGGCGCCCGACGGGTTGACGTGCGCGGTGATCCGGTAGCTGCGGCTGCGCAGGTCCGGCGCGACGTCGCTGGGCACGTGCCCCATGCCCGACCAGAAGGAGAACCGGGTGCGGGCGCCGGCGTGCCGGGCGGCGTTCTCGGCGAAGCGCTCCCCGAAGCGGTCGTCCAGCGGCAGGACCTTGTTGGCCGCGGCCTCCTCCCACCAGCGCTCCTGCAGTGCGGCGAGCCGCTCGGGCTGCTCGTCGGCCAGGTCGTGCACCTCGTTCACGTCGGTCGAGAGGTCGTAGAGCTCCCACCGGTCGTTCTCGAACGGGGTGCCGGGCCAGTGGTAGGCGACGGCCTTCCAGCCCTCGTGCCAGATGCCGCGGTGGCCGAACATCTCGAAGTACTGCGTGGTCTTCCCGGTGACGGCGTCCGGCTCGGCCAGGGTCGGCGCGAAGCTGACCCCGGTCATCCCGTCGGCCTCGATGCCGAGCAGGTCCAGGACGGTCGGCGCGAGGTCGGCCACGTGGCAGAACTGGTGCCGCAGGCTCCCGGCGTGCTCGGCGCCGACCAGCCGGTCGGGCCCGGCGACGATCAGCGCATCGCGGACGCCTCCGCCGTGGGTGTTCTGCTTGTAGCGCTTGAGCGGCGTGTTGGCCGCCATCGCCCAGCCGTGCGGGAAGTTCGAGTGGGTGTCCGGGCCGCCGATGTCGTCGAGCCGCGCCAGCTTCTGCTCGAGGGTCTCGGCGATCATGTTGAACGGGCCCATCGCGTTGACGAACCCGAGCGGGCCGCCCTCCTGGCTGGCCCCGTTGTCCGACGTGATCAGCACGAGCGTGTCCGCGAGCTGCCCGGTCGCCTCGAGCGTGTCGATCAGCCGGCCCAGGTGCTGGTCGAAGTGCGCCAGCATCGCCCCGTAGGCCCCGGCCAAACGGGCGAAGAGCCGCTGCTCGTCGGCGGTGTGCTCGTCCCACGGCCGGACGCCGTCGTTGCGCGGGGGCAGCACGGTGCCGGCCGGCACGATGCCCCGCCGGATCTGCTCGGCCAGCCGGTCGTCGCGGGTGCGGTCCCAGCCCTTGGCGAACGCTTGCGCGTAGTGGTCGATCAGCTCCCGGGGCGCCTGGTGGGGTGCGTGGCAGGCGCCGGGGGCGAGGAGGACGTGCCACGGCACGTCCGGCGTCGCCGCCTCGTGGCTGGTGACGAAGGTGATCGCGTGGTCGATCAGGTCCTCGGTCAGGTGGTAGCCGGTCTCGTAGGTGCCGGGTGCGGCGACGTGGCTGTTGTCCTGCACCAGCTCCGGTGAGTACTGGTCGGTCTCGGCGTCGAGGAAGCCGTAGAAGCGGTCGAACCCGCGGCCCAGCGGCCAGCCGTCGAACGGGCCCGTCGGCCCGGTCTCGGTCAGCGGCGTGCAGTGCCACTTCCCGACCATGTAGTTGCGGTAGCCGACGTCGCGCAGCCGCTCGGCGAGGGTGGGGATCTCCGCGGCGATCTTGCCGCGGTAGCCCGGGAAGCCGGAGTCGAAGTTCGCCAGGCAGCCCATGCCCACGTCGTGGTGGTTGCGGCCGGTCAGCAGCGCCGAGCGGGTGGTCGAGCACATGGCGGTGGTGTGGAAGCCCGTGTACCGCACGCCGGCCGCGGCGAACCGGTCGATGACCGGGGTGGCGATCTCCGAGCCGAAGCAGCCGAAGTCCCCGAAACCGACGTCGTCCAGCAGCACGATGAGCACGTTGGTGCGCGGCCCCGGCGGCCGGACCGGGTCCGGCCAGTGCGGCACGGAGTCGGCGATCGTGCGGCCGATCGTCACGGGAGCATCCCGGTGGCAGTCCTGCTGAGGGCTGGCATGGCCGGACGCTAGCAGCGGTCTCCCCGCAACGGCCCTGGTCAGCGCGTCGCGCGCTCAGGCCTCCGCGTCGCGGGCCTCCTCCTCGGCGATCTCCTCCGCGCCGCGGCGGCGGAACAGGCGCGAGCCCGGGAAGCCCTTCACGACCTGGCGCATGTCCTGCACGGTGTCGAGCAGGTCCCGCAGGTTGGGGGCGACGTCGCCCATCGACTCGACGATCGGCAGGACGTCCTCGTCCAGGTGCACGATCAGCTGCGGCAGCCGGTCGATCAGCGTCACCATCGCCTGGACCTCGTCGGGCTCCAGGCTCGCGGCCAGCCGGCGGACCGACGGCGCCAGCGCGGTCAGTGCCGGCACGTAGTCGTCCAGCATCGGCTCGACCCGGCCGACCATCCCCTCCGCCCGGCCGACCAGCGCGTCGGCGCGGTCGGAGGTGCCGCCGACGGCGTCGATCGTCCGGTCGGCCTTGTCGTTCGTGGCGCCGACGGCCTCGATGGCGGCGTCGGCTTTGGTGTTGGTGGCGCCGACGGCCTCGATGGCGGCGTCGGCTTTGGTGTTGGTGGCGCCGACGGCCTCGATGGCCCGGTCGGCCTTCGTATTGGTGCGGTCGACCGCCTCGATGGCGGCGTCGGCCTCGGCGTTCGTCCGCTCGACGCCCGCGATCAGCCCGTCGGCGCGGTCCACCACGCCGTCCACCCGGGCCAGCAGCCCGGAGACCTGGTCGAGCAGCTCCTCCACGCGACCGAGCACGGCCGCCGCGCGCGGCACCAGGGCGAGCGCGTCGGCCACCCCGTCCCGCGCGCCCGTCACGGCGGCGACGACGTCCGACGGACCGGGCAGCGACGGCAGTCTCACCTCGCGCACGCTACGCAGGTGCCCGGTCGCCCACATCCCGATCGGGCACCACCGGGTGACGCCGCGGGCGCCGGCGGCTTGCGCGCGTCGGCGGATCGGGACGCCGGACCGCCGTATCGTGGTGACCTCCCGCCCCCCGGGCGCGGGACCAGAGCAACTCCGAACAGAGGGTGTCGACACCGGTGGGGGACGAGCCGACGGCCGACGACGCGCGCAGCCGCGTCGGCGCTGACGG
Source organism: Blastococcus sp. TML/C7B (assembly GCF_016612845.1). Lineage (NCBI taxonomy): Bacteria > Bacillati > Actinomycetota > Actinomycetes > Geodermatophilales > Geodermatophilaceae > Blastococcus > Blastococcus sp. TML/C7B. The sequence goes on from NZ_JAEOAA010000001.1 coordinate 1,389,864, forward strand.
CTCGCGACACCGCCGCACCGGCCCCGTCGCGCCGGCCGGACCGCCGCCGGGCGTCCGCAACGGCCTGCCGCCGGTGCCCGAGGGCGCGACGGCACCTCCGCCCTCGCCGCAGGCCGGCCTGCCGCCGGTGCCGCAGGCTGGGCTCCCGCCCGTGCCAGGCGCGGCCCGCCCCGCCCCGCCCCCGGGCCCGACGCCGTGCCGGCCGCGCCGCCGGCCGCGCGCCCCGTGGTCCGGCGCAGCGGCCCGGTCCCGCCGCTGCCCGGCACCCGCCCGCCCCTGCCCGGGACGACGCCGGCCGGTCCCCGGCACCCGCGGCGCCCCGCCCCGGCCACGACCCCGGGACGGCGCCGGCTGATCCGGGCCGGGATCGCGCTGGCCGGCGTCGTCGGCGTGGTGCTGCTCTACCACCTGGGTCTCTACTTCTACGTCGACCAGAAGATCGGCCGGGTCGACGCGCTGGCCACCGACGGGCCGGAGATCCTCGCCGCGCAGCTGCAGGAGGCCTCGGACACCTACCTCGTCGTCGGCACCGGGGTGCCGGGCCAGGAGGGCCCCGCCTCGGTCGCCACGTTGCTGGCCTCGGTGTCCGGTGACGGCGAGCGCGCGGTGCTGGTCGGCATCCCGCCCACCGCGCTGGTCGACACCCCCACCTGCCGCACCGCCGACGGCGGGCTGCGCACACCCCGCACCGAGGCGTTCGCCCGGTCGCTGCTCGACGGCGGGCCCTCCTGCATGGTCCGCGCGGTCCAGCAGCTCTCCGGCGTGCAGATCGACCACTACCTCGGCGTCGACCTCGCCCGCCTGCCCGGGCTGGTCGACGCGCTCGGCGGGGTGCCGGTGTGCATCGTGCCGTCGCGGGCGACGGCGGCCGCCGCGGTGCCCCCGCCCGCCGGCGCCTCCGAGCTCACCGGCGAGACGGCCACCGGCTACCTGCGCCCGGCCGGCGACGGCTCGGACGCCACCGGGACGGCGGTCGCCGAGCGGGCCCAGCGGCTGCTGACCTCCACGCTGCGCGCCGCGATGTCCCGGTCGAACGTCCTCGACCCGGTCACCCTCACCCGGTTCCTCACCCGGGCCGCCGACGCGCTCACCGTCGACGAGCAGACCACCCTCGGCGACCTGCGCTCGCTGGCCTCCTCCCTCGGCGACGTCTCCGGCGACGCCGTGGCGCGCACCGGCCTCCCGGTCGCCCAGGTGGGCCACGTGCCGGCAGGCTCCGACGAGGCGTTCGTGCTGCTCGACGGCGCCGGCACGCGCAGCCTCTTCGACGCGGTGATCGACGGCAGCCGCGTGCCCGAGGGCTTCGTCACCGAGACCGATGCCGTCGCGCAGCCGGGGGAGGGCCCCGAGGAGCAGCCGGTGGCCGTGCCGGCCGATCCGGGCACCGCGCTCCTCAGCCCGGCCGAGGTGCAGCTCGACGTCCTCAACGGGACCGGCACGCGGGGGCTGGCGAGCACCTCCGCCGACGACCTGCGCGCCCAGGGCTTCGTCGTCGGTGAGGTGGGGAACGCCGACGGGACCGTCAGCCAGTCCGTCGTCCGTCACGGGCCGGGCATGGTCGCCCAGGCGCGCACGGTCGCTGCCGCCGTCCCGGGCTCGGTGCTGCAGGCCAGCGACGACATCGGCGAGACCGTGCAGCTGATCATCGGCCCCGGCTACGCGGGCGTCGAGCCGCTGCCCGCCCCGGTGGCGGAGCCGCAGCCGGTCCCGGACGACACCGCCGAGGCCCCGGCTGCGGCGGAGCAGCCCGCCCCCGTCAGCTGCGGCTGACCGGCGTGATCACCTCGCAGCCACGGCGCTGCGGGGGGCTGGCGGGACGACCATCGATGCGTGCTGATCGCGGGCGGCGTTCCCGCGGGAACGCCGTCAGGCACCTGGCTCGGCCACGTTCGCGCGGGAACGCGCCGGCTCAGCCGAAGCGACCGGAGATGTAGTCCTCGGTGGCCTTCTGGTCGGGGTTGCTGAAGATCTTCTCCGTCGGGTTGAACTCGATCAGCCGGCCGGGCTGCCCGACCCCGCTGAGGTTGAAGAAGCCGGTGGACTCGCTCACCCGCGCCGCCTGCTGCATGTTGTGCGTGACGATCACGATGGTGAACCGGTCCTTCAGCTCCGCCATCAGGTCCTCGATCGCCAGCGTGGAGATCGGGTCCAGCGCGGAGCACGGCTCGTCCATGAGCAGCACGTCCGGCTCGACCGCGATGGCGCGGGCGATGCACAGCCGCTGCTGCTGACCTCCCGAGAGGCTGGAGCCGGGCCGGTCGAGCCGGTCCTTGACCTCGTTCCAGAGGTTGGCGCCGCGCAGTGACTTCTCGACCAACTCGTCGGCCTCGGACTTCTTCATCCGCCGGTTGTTCAGCCGGTTGCCGGCGACGACGTTGTCGTAGATGGACATCGTCGGGAACGGGTTGGGCCGCTGGAACACCATGCCGATCTGGCGGCGCACGTCGACCGGGTCGACGTCGGCGCCGTAGAGGTCGTGGCCGTCCATGACGACCTTGCCCTCCACCCGGGCGCCGGGCAGCACCTCGTGCATCCGGTTCAGCGAGCGCAGGAAGGTGGACTTCCCGCAGCCCGACGGGCCGATCAGCGCGGTGATGCTGCGCGGCTCGATGGAGATGGTGACGCCCTCCACGGCCAGGAAGTTGCCGTAGTAGATGTTGAGGTCGGAGACCTCGATGCGCTTGGCCACGGAAGTGTCCTCTGGGTCGGTCGGTCGAAGCGTCGGAGCCGGTCAGCGACCGGTCGAGGGGGCGAAGAAGCGACTGATCAGGCGGGCGACGACGTTGAGCGCCATCACCAGGATGATCAGCACGAGGGCAGCGGTCCAGGCCCGGTCGAGGAAGGCCTGGGTGGCCGTGCCGGGCTGGGTGAGCTGGTAGTAGGCGAACACCGGCAGCGTCGCCATGCGCCCGTCGAACGGGTTGAGGTTCGTGCCGGTGATCAGGCCGACGGTCACCAGCAGCGGGGCGGTCTCGCCGACGACGCGGGCGACCGACAGGGTGATGCCCGTGCCCAGCCCGGCGATCGCGGTGGGCAGCACGACCTTGACGACCGTCCGCCACTTCGGGACGCCGAGCGCGTAGCTGGCCTCCCGCAGCTCGTTGGGGACGAGCTTGAGCACCTCCTCGCAGGACCGGACGACGACCGGGATCATCAGCACCGACAGCGCGACCGCGCCCATCACCCCCATCCGGACGTCGTTGCCGAACAGCAGCGTGAACAGCGCGAAGGCGAACAGGCCGGCCACGATCGAGGGGATGCCGGTCATGACGTCGACGAAGAAGGTGATCGACCGCTTCAGCCGCCCGGTCGCGTACTCGACCAGGTAGATCGCCGTCATCAGGCCGATCGGCACCGAGATCAGCGTCGCCAGCGCCGTGATGATCAGCGTGCCCAGGATCGCGTGGTACGCCCCGCCGCCCTCGCCGACGACCCGGAACATCGAGTTGGTGAAGAACTGGCCGTCCAGGCGCGGCAGGCCGTTGTCCAGGACGGTCCAGACCAGCGACACCAGCGGGACCATCGCCAGGCCGAACGCCGTCGTCACCAGGCAGGTGACCAGTCGGTCGGTCGCCTTGCGCGGGCCCTCGACGGCACGGGTGACGACGTAGACCGCGAGCGTGCCGAGCAGCACGCCGTAGATCACGGTGGAGACGACGCCGAAGCCGGTCAGCGCGGAGAGCCCGGCGCCGAGGGCGATGCCGGCCAGGTACAGACCGAGCGGCGCGAGGCGGGGGAGCCGACGACGGGAGCGCACGGCGGACTGCGGCGCGGGGCGCTCCGGGGCGGACTGCACGGCGGTGCTCATCAGTTGGCTCCGGAGAAGTCGGCCCGCCGGTTGACGACCCAGCGGGCGAGCATGTTGACCACCAGCGTGATCACGAACAGCACGAGGCCGCTGGCGATCAGCGTGTTGACCCCCAGGCCGGTGGCCTCCGGGAACCGCAGGGCGATGTTCGACGCGATCGTCGAGGGGTTGGAGCTGCTGATCAGGTTCAGCGTGGCGCCGGCACCACCGGAGAGCACGATCGCCACGGCCATCGTCTCGCCGAGCGCCCGGCCCAGGCCCAGCATCGCCCCGCCGATGATCCCGGACTTGCCGTAGGGGAGGACCGCCATGCGGATCATCTCCCAGCGGGTCGCGCCCAGCGCCAGCGCCGCCTCGCGGTGGAGGGCCGGCGCCTGGCTGAACACCTCGCGGGAGATGGCCGAGATGATCGGCAGGATCATCACCGCCAGCACCAGGCCGACGGTGAACATCGTGCGGCCGCTGGCCGAGGCGGGCCCGGCGAAGAACGGCAGGAAGCCCAGGTTGTCGGCCGCCCACTCGTGGAAGGGCACCAGGGCCGGGGCGAGGACGGCCAGGCCCCAGAAGCCGTAGACGACGCTGGGGATGGCGGCCAGCAGGTCGATGACGTAGCCCATGGCGGCCGCGAGCCGGCGCGGCGCGTAGAAGGTCACGTACAGCGCGATGGCGACGGCGAGCGGGGTCGCGATCAGCAGCGCGAGGACCGCTCCCAGCAGGGTGCCGAGCACGAGCGGGCCGACGTAGGACGCCAGGCCCTCGCCGCCGGGGATGTCCTCGGCGGGGGCGGTGAGCGCCGGGACGGCCTCGCTGATGAGGAACGCCGCGACGCCGGCGAGGACGAGCAGGATGAAGATGCCGCGGAGCCCTTGGCGCTCCCGGCGAAGATGCGGTCGCCCGGCCGGCGGACGGCGCGCTGCTGCGGCGGCGTCTCGGGCGGGGCCTTCGTGGTGGTCACCGGTGCTCCGTGGGCTCGGTCGTGGGGGTGCGGGTGCGCGGTCCGGGTGGTGCGAAGGCCCGGGACGTCGGTGCGACGTCCCGGGCCACCGCGGTGCGGGGTGCGATCAGCCGGCGGTGGTGATCGCCTCGACCGCGGTCTGCGCCTGCTCGCGGAGCGCGTCGGACAGCGGCGCGTTGCCCGCGTTGTCGGCCGCGACCTGCTGGCCGTCCTCGCTGATCACGTACTCCAGGAAGGCCGTGACGTTGTCCGCGGTCTCCTGGTCGTCGTAGGAGATGCAGCCGACGTGGTAGCTGACCAGGACGATCGGGTACTCGCCCGAGCCCTCGGTCTTCCGGTCGACCTCGATCGCGAAGTCGTACTCACCCCGGCCCTCGACCGCCGGGGAGTTCTCCACCACCGCGGCGGCGGACTCGGGCGTCGGGGCGACGAACTCCTCGCCGACCTGCACGTTGACGACGCCGAGGTCGCCGGCCCGGCTGGCGTCGGCGTAGGTAATCGCGCCGGGGGTGCTCTCGACGACGCCGACGACGCCGGAGGTGCCGTTGGCGGCCTCACCGCCGCCCAGCGGCCACTCGCCGTCGGGCTCGGAGGTCCACACGTCACCGGCGGTCTGGAACAGGTAGTCGGTGAAGTTGTCCGTCGTCCCGGAGTCGTCCCCGCGGTGCACGGGGGTGATGGCCGTGGCCGGCAGGGTCGCGTCGGGGTTGTCCGCCGCGATGGCCGGGTCGTTCCACGTGGTGATGGCGCCGGTGAAGATGCCCGCGATGGTGGCCGGCGAGAGGTCGAGCTCCTCGACGCCCTCGAGGTTGAAGATGACCGCGATCGGCGAGATGTAGTTGGGCAGCTCGAAGATCTCGCCCCCCGCGCAGCGCTCCTGCGCCGCGGCGAGCTCCTCGTCGTCCAGCGCGGCGTCGGAGCCGGCGAAGTCGGTGGCGCCGGCGATGAACTGCTCGCGCCCGCCGCCCGAGCCGACCGGGTCGTAGCTGAAGTCCACATCCGGGTACTCGCCCTGGAACCCGGCCTGCCAGGCCTCCATGGCGGCCTGCTGGCTGCTGGCGCCCGCGCCGACCAGGTCGCCGCTGAGCTCGGCGGCGTCGCTGCCGCCGCCGGTGTCCCCGGAGCCGGACTCGTTGGCGGCGCCGCACGCGCTGAGCGCGAGGGTGCCGGTGAGCGCCATCGCCAGGGTGGTGGCGCGCGCCGTGGTGCTGAGCTTCAACGAAGAACCTCTCGACATGGCCCGGACGTCTTCCGGGCAGCACTGGGACCGTCGAGGAGGACGCTAGGAAGCCGAGGTGGCCGGTGGCCCGGACCCGGGTGAACGGGAGGTGAACGGCCGCGGAGGTGTTGCCGACGGCACGTGCGACAGGTCACCACCGGGCCGTGAACGGGCCCGTCAGGCGGGGGTGCGCCGCCAGGAGACGTCGACGGCGTAGCGGGTGAAACCGCGCCGCTCGTACAGCCGCACGGCCGCGGTGTTGTCCTCCTCGACGTAGAGGAGCACCGAGCCCAGGCCCTGCCGGTGCAGGTGCGCCAGCCCGAGATCGGTGAGCGCGCCCCCGAGCCGCAGCCCCTGTGCGTCGGGGTCGACCCCGAGCACGTAGATCTCGCCGACCGGATCGGGCCCGGCGTCACCGGCCGGGTGCACCTTCGTCCAGTGCGAGCCGAGCAGCGTGCCGCCGTCGTCGGGGTCGCCGCGCCAGGCCATGAGGAAGCCGGCGGGGTCGAACCACGGCTCGGCCTCCCGCAGCTCGAGGTCGGCACGGGTCATCCGGCCCTGCTCGGGGTGCCAGTCGAAGGCGCGGGCGTTGACCCGCAGCCACGCCTCCTCGTCGACGCCGGGGCGGAAGGGCAGCACGCGGACGTCGCCGGGGAGGCGTGGCTGCGGATCGGGGTCGGTGCCGGCCAGGTCGCGGCGCATCTGCAGCAGCACGCGGGCGCGCTCGAACCCGTGGGCGCTGAGCAGCTCGGCCGAACCCGGCAGGTCGCCGTGCGCCCAGACGTCCAGCGGGCGGTCGCCGGCCAGCTCCAGCAGCTCGCCCAGCAGGGCGCGGCCGTGGCCCCGGCGCCGCAGCTCCGGGTGCACCACCAGCTCGGCGCTTCCGTCGTCGTAGCGGGCGTAGCCGGCGAGGGCGCCGTCGTCGTGCACCACCAGGTCCGACCCGCCCGGGGTGCCGTGCTGGAGCCGCAGCTCGGCCTCCTCCGACAGCGGCCGGACGCCGTCGGCCGCGGCGGCGGCACGCAGCAGCGCGAGGACGGCGTCGACGTCGACGCCTCGCCCGGAGCTCATCGGGCGGTCAGACCAGCTCGGCGTCGGACTCCGCCTGCGTCGCGCGGGCGGTGGCGTCGGCGACCTGCTGGTCGAGCTTGTAGCCGACGTTGCGGACGGTGCCGATCAGCGCCTCGTGCTCCGTGCCGAGCTTGGCGCGCAGCCGGCGGACGTGGACGTCGACGGTGCGCGTGCCCCCGAAGTAGTCGTAGCCCCAGATCTCCTGGAGCAGCTGGGCGCGGGAGAAGACCCGGCCCGGGTGCTGCGCCAGGTACTTGAGCAGCTCGAACTCCTTGTAGGTCAGGTCGAGCGGGCGGCCGCGCAGCTTGGCCGAGTAGCTGTGCTCGTCGATGACCAGCTCGCCGGCCTGGGTGACGCCCTTGTCGGCGCCGTCGGCGGGGGTCGTGGCGGCGAGCCGGCGGGCGGTCGCCCACTTCAGCCGCGCGTCGACCTCGGCCGGGCCGGCGGTGTCGAGCAGGACGTCGTCCACACCCCAGTCGGCGGAGAGCGCCACCAGGCCGCCCTCGGAGAGGACGGCGACCAGCGCGCCGGCCACGCCGGTGGAGGAGAGCAGCCCGCAGAGCGTGCGGGCCTGGATCAGGTCGTGACGCGCGTCGACGAGGACCACGTCGCCGGAGTCGCCGTCCAGCAGGCTCGACAGCTCGGGGGCGACCACGTGGACCTGGTGACCCAGGAGCCCGAGGGCGGGCAGCACCTCGGTCGTGGCCTGTCGCGCGGAGGTCATGAGGACCAGTCGCATGTCGTCTCCTCGAGGGTTCCCACGACGCGCAGCCGTGGCGGCCGTCGACGACGCTGTCGAGGTGAGGACGCAGGATAGCCGACACGGCCGGGCGCGGGCAGCGCCTGGCCGGGACGTCACCCGCGGCGGTACCCGGTCCGGGGCCGGCTGCGTGCCACCATCGACGGCGTGAGCACCGCCGCCCCGCCGTCCCGCCTGACCGCGCGGGGGCACCACCTGCCCGCGGCGGCGTTCGCGGCGGTCGCCGTCGCCCTCCTCGTGGGGCTGCCCGCGGTGCTCGGCCAGACCGGCCGCCTCGCCGCCGTCCTGGTGCTGCAGCTCGGCCTGGTGCTGTGCTGGGTGCTGGTCACCGGCATCCAGGGTTTCGCGGGCTCGCTGGCAGTGGGCGCGGGGGTCGCGGTCGCCGCCGACCTCGCCCTCGTGCTGCCCGACGACCCCGAGCTCGGCGAGCTGCTCGCGGTGATCGGCGTCGGCTTCCTGGCCGTCGTCGTCCAGCAGATGCTGCGCCGGCGCCGCAGCGACCTGGTCGCCTCGCTCGCCGGGGCGGTGCTGCTGATGGTCGCCGTCGCCGCGCTGGCCGCGCTGCTCCTGCTGGGCCGCACCGACGCCGGCTCCGAGCGGGCGCTGGTCGCACTGCTGGCCGTGGGCGCGGCGCTGGTCGTCGGCCACCTCGTCGACGCGGCGCTGCCGCGGCCGCAGCTGGCCGACGGCGTGCCGCGCGGGCTGCTGGGCCTCGTGCTCGCGGTCGCCGCGGGCACCCTGGTCGCGGTCCTCGCGGCCGGCACGGGCGAGGCGCTGGACGTCGAGCGCGCGCTGGTGCACGGCGTGGTGATCGGCGGCGTCGCGGCGCTGACCGCGCTGGTCGCCAGCTACCTCGTGGTCGAGGCGACTCCCGAGCCCATGCCCCGGGCCGCGCCCGGGCCGACCTCCGACGCCACCGACGAGGCGGACGCCGGGACCGACGGCGGGACCGACGACGAGGCCCCCGACGCCCAGGTGCAGCAGTTCTCCCCCTGGCTGCTCCCGGTCGTGCAGGTGGCCCTCCCCGTCGCCGCCTGCGCGCCGGTCGCGCTGGCGCTGCAGGCCGCGCTGTGAGCGGGCGCCGGTGAGGGCGCTGCTCGTGGGGCTGCTGCTGCTGGCCGGCATCGCGCTGGTGGCCGACCGGGTCGCGGTACGGGTCGCCGAGGGCACGGTCGCCGACGAGCTGGCCGCCCAGGAGCAGGTGACCGGCGAGCCGGAGGTCGACATCCGGGGGTTCCCGTTCCTGACCCAGGCCGCCGGCGGGCGGTACCACGACGTGCGCATCTCGCTGACCGCCGCCCAGCCCGGGCAGGCCGGCGAGGTCCCGGTCGACACCGTCCTGCGCGGGATCCGCGTCCCGCTGTCCGACGCGCTGTCCGGTGACGTGAGCGAGTTGCCGGTGGACCGCATCGACGGCCGCGCGACGCTCGCCTACGACCTGCTGGCCCAGGAGCTCGGCGGCGACGCCACGCTCAGCCCGGAGGGCGACGGCCTGCGGATCAGCCGCACCGTGGAGCTGCTGGGCTACACGCTGCCGGTCAGCGCCGCCGGCACCGTGACGCTCGAGGGTGACGAGCTCGTCGTCGACGTCGAGCGGGCGGCGGGGGCCGGCGTCGAGATCCCGTCCTTCCTCGTCGGGCGGGTGAGCGACCTGCTGGACCTGCGCTACACCCTGCCCGAGCTGCCCTTCGGCCTGCGGCTGACCGGTGTCGCGCCGGGAGCGGACGGGGTCCAGGTGCGCGTCGAGGCCGACGACGCCGTGCTGCGGGCGGAATAGCCGACCGGATCGATCGGGTTACGCCCGTCGATGAGCACGATCGGGATCGTCGTCCTCGCCGTCGCGCTGGCCGCGGCGGCGCTCGCGGCGTGGTGGCAGCGCACGCGCGACGGCGCGCTCCGGCCGGTCCGGGAGGAGGACGAGGTGGACGCGGGAACCGCGGCGTTCGAGCGGCTCGGGGTGCGCCCCGGGGACGCCGACCTCACCGTCGTCCAGTTCTCGACCGCGTTCTGCGGCCCGTGCCGGGCGACCAAGGCACGGCTGGCCCAGCTGCAGACCACCCGGCCGGGCCTGGCCGTGGTCCAGGTCGACGCCGAGAGCCACCTCGACGAGGTGCGCGCGCTCGACGTCCGGCGCACGCCGACGCTGTTCTACCTCGACCGCTCCGGGGCCCTCGTCGGGCGCAGCAGCGGCGCCCCGCGCGCCGAGGAGCTGACCGCCCTCGTGGACGCGCACGCGGGGGTGTCGCGGTGATCCGCTACCCTCGCGCCGTGGGCATCCTGCTGACCTCGCGCCGCACAGTGGACCTGTGCCGCCTGGGCAGCTGCCTCTGTCCGACCTCCTGAGGTCGGCACCCGACCGACCAGACGCGCCCTGTCCGCCGTTCTGAGGTCCTCTCCCGCAATGACTGCACCCTCCGCGCTGATCGACGTGCGCGCGCCCCGCTTCGCCGCGGCGCTCACCTCGGTCGTCCTCGCCGTCGCGCTGCTCACCGGCAGCGGCTGGCTGGTCGCCGTCCAGGCGCTGGTCTTCGCCGCCGGTGCGCTGGCCGGCCTGCGGTTCTCCCCCTACGGCCTGCTCTTCCGCACCCTCGTCGCCCCGCGGCTGGGGCCGGTGCGGGAGCGCGAGCCCGAGGCGCCGCCGCGCTTCGCCCAGCTCGTCGGCCTGCTGTTCACCGTCGTCGGCGCCGCCGGCTACCTCGCCGGCGTCCCCGTGCTCGGCGCCGTCGCCACCGGCGTCGCGCTCGTGGCGGCCCTGCTCAACGCGGCCACCGGGTTCTGCCTGGGCTGCGAGCTGTACCTCACCGCCCGGCGGGTGCTGCCCGCCCGCACCGCCTGACCGACCTGATCCAGACCATGCACGACATCCAGACCATGCACGACCGACCACAGGGAGCTACACCATGAGCCGTACCGACGTGCTCGTCTCCGTCGACTGGGCCCAGGAGAACCTGGGCACCCCCGGCATCGTCTTCGTCGAGGTCGACGAGGACACCAGCGCCTACGACGGCGGCCACCTCGAGGGCGCCGTCAAGCTGGACTGGAAGCAGGACCTGCAGGACCCGCTGCGCCGCGACTACCTCGACAAGACCGCCTTCGAGGCGCTGCTGTCCTCCCGCGGCATCGGCAACGACGACACCGTGGTGCTCTACGGCGGCAACAACAACTGGTTCGCCGCCTACGCCTACTGGTACTTCAAGATCTACGGCCACCGCGACGTCAAGCTCATGGACGGTGGCCGCAAGAAGTGGGAGCTGGACGGCCGCCCGCTGTCCAAGGACGCCGTCTCGCGCCCCGCCACGCAGTACGTGGCGAGCGAGCCCGACCTCTCCATCCGCGCGTTCCGCGACGAGGTCGTCGCCGCGATCGGCAGCAAGAACCTGGTCGACGTGCGCTCGCCCGACGAGTTCTCCGGCAAGATCCTCGCCCCCGCGCACCTGCCGCAGGAGCAGTCGCAGCGCGCCGGCCACGTGCCGACGGCGATCAACATCCCGTGGAGCAAGGCCGCGAACGAGGACGGCACCTTCAAGTCCGACGAGCAGCTGGCCGCCCTCTACGGCGAGCAGGGCTTCGACGACAGCCGCGAGACCATCGCCTACTGCCGGATCGGCGAGCGCTCGAGCCACACCTGGTTCGTGCTCAGCGAGCTGCTCGGCAAGAAGAACGTCAAGAACTACGACGGCAGCTGGGTCGAGTACGGCTCGCTCGTCGGCGTCCCGATCGAGAAGTGAGCTGACCCATGTGCGGAGCCCCGAAGCAGGGTGGTGCCCTCGCCGGCATCGACCTGAGCACGCAGACCGTCATCCAGGGCCAGGTCTGGCACGACGGCGCGCCCGTCGCCGGCGCCTACGTCCGGCTGCTGGACGGCACCGACGAGTTCACCGCCGAGGTGGTGACCAGCCCCGAGGGCGAGTTCCGGTTCTTCGCCGCCCCCGGCACCTGGAAGGTCCGCTCCCTCGCCGCCGTCGGCAAGGGTGAGCGGACCATCGACGCCGAGGTCGGCCTGAACGAGACGACGATCGTCATCGAGTAGTAGAAGGACCCCCTTCCCCCCGCCCTTCGCACGCTCAGGGCGGGGCCCTGAAGGGGGCCGCCCGCTCGGGCGGCGGTGCGCCCGTTCCGGCTCCGGCCGGGGCGGGCGCTGCCGCGTTCAGGCGAGGCCGGGCGGTAGCACCGTCGGGCCCGCCTCGGCCGGCCGCGGCCGGTCCTCGGGGTAGGCCCGCACGGCCACCACGGCGACGTCGTCCTCGCCGGCCCGGGGAACGAGCCGGTCGAGGACCGTGTCCAGCAGCTCGGGCAGCGGCGTCCGGCCCAGGTCGTGCAGTGCGTCCTGCAGGCGGGCCATGCCCTCGTCGAGGTCGGAGCCGCGCCGCTCGACCAGGCCGTCGGTGACCAGCAGCAGCGTGTGGTCGGAGTCGAGCTCGACGGTGTGGTCGTGCCGTGGGACGGACGGCTCGACGCCCAGCATCAGGTCCGGAGGCGTCTCCAGCACCCGCGAGCTGCCGTCGGGAGCGAGCAGCAGCGGCGGGACGTGCCCGGCGTTGCTCCAGCGCACCACCCGGCGTCCGGTCACCGGCACGTCGGGGTGCCGCTCGATGCGGGCGAGGATCGCCGTCGCCACGGTCGAGACCGCCAGCCCGGTCGCGGTCCGGTCCGTGCGCTGCAGCGTCGCGGCCGGGGTCTCCTCGTTGTCGTAGGCCAGCGCGCGCAGGGTGCCGCGGAGCTGGCCCATCGCGGCCGCGGCGCTGCTCCCGTGCCCCACGACGTCGCCGATCGCGAGCATCGTGGCGCCGTCGGGCTGGAGGAAGGCGTCGTACCAGTCGCCGCCGACCTGCGACTGGAGGCCGGCCGGCAGGTAGCGGACGACGACGTGCAGGTGGTCGGGCTCGGGCGGCGGGGTGAGCAGCGCCTGCTGCAGCCGGTCGGCGAGCGCCCGGGACGACGCCGCCTCGCGGGCCAGCCGGTCCAGCTCGGCGGCCTGCGCCTCGGCCGCCCGCCGCTCGCTGAGGTCGCGGAAGGACACGATGACGCCGGTGACCTCGCCGTCCTCCACCGTCGGGACGGCGATCAGCTCGACGGGCACCGGGACGCCGTCCTTGCGCCAGAACACCTCGTCGTCGGCCAGCACGGTGCGGCCGCTGCGCATGGCCTGCCAGACGGGGCACTCCTCGCGCGCGTACGCGGAGCCGTCGGGACGGGAGTGGTGCAGCAGGGCGTGCTGGTCGAGGCCGCGCTGCTCGGCGGACGGGTAGCCGGTGAGGCGCACCGCGGCGGGGTTGACGAACTCGACCCGCCCCTCGACGTCGAGGCCGTAGATGCCGTCGGCGACGTTGGCCAGCACCCATTCGTACCGGGCGAGCGCGCGTGCGAGCTCCTCCTCGGGCGATCGCACGCGCACCTCCGTCGTCCGGGCCGTGCCACAGCGGTGCCCGGCGATCGCTGGTCCGCTCGCACGCAGTCTAGGTGGCCGCCCGGCAGCTCACCCCCGGTCACCGGGTGCGGTGCCGCACCTGCCAGACGGCGGCGAGCACGGCGGCGGCGGCCAGGGCGGTGCCGCCGCCCCACGTCGCGGCGTCGTAGATCGCCTCGCCGAGATCGCCGGCCGGCACCGCGGCCACCGCGCCGACGACGACGCCGACCGTGCCCAGCAGCACCCAGGGCCACCGGCGTCCGGGCGGAGGGGTCGTCCGGGCCGGCGTCCGGCGCCACCAGCGCACTGCCCAGGCGAGCAGCACCAGCCCGCCCAGCACGCTCGTCGCGTACTGCAGCCACCGGTAGCCGGGCATCGCCCCCCACTGCTCGGCGAGCACGGGGAACGTCTCCGGACCCCAGCGCCGGGCATGGGTGAACTCGTCCCACAGCACGTGGGTGGCGGCGCCGACGGCGAGTGCGAGCAGCGTCCAGGCGCCGCGCGACGGTGACGCGAGCCGGCTGCGCAGCCCGACGGGGACGCCGGCCACCCGGGCGCGCAGCGCGGCCGGCGCGGCGCGCACCGCGGGTGCGGCCAGCAGCCCGTGCCACAGCGCCCACGCGGCCAGCCCGATGAGCACGTCCGTGGTGACGACGGCGGTCGCGGTGTGCGTCGGCCAGGGCAGCGCGAACGGCAGGTAGAAGGGCAGGTCGGGTGCCACCGTGCCCGCGACGAGCGCGGAGACGGGCAGCGGCGTGCGCAGGAACGGCAGCGCGGCCGCCGCGTGGCTGGGGGTGAACGGCACTCAGAGTCCGAGGAGCGCGGCGAGCTCGGTCATGGCGCGGTCGAAGTAGCGGTCGCCGTCCTGGACCGAGCCGACCAGGTGGCCGAACAGCTCGAAGCTGATCGTGCCGAACAGCGAGCTCCACGCGAGCAGGGCGCGCACGCGGACGGCGTCGTCGATCGACGGGTGGTCGCCACCGAGGACGGCCGCCGTCTCATCGCTCACCAGCGCGGGGTCGCGGCCGCCGGTGCCGGGGGGCAGGGCGCCGGAGAAGGCGGCGGCGCGCAGGATCCCGCCGAGTGCGATGCCGACCCGCGCCGCGGCCGGGACGGTGTCCGGCGGTGCGGAGTAGCCGGGCACGGGGGAGCCGTAGAGCAGCGCGTACTCGTGCGGGTGCGCCAGGGCCCACGCCCGCACGGCCCGGCAGACGGCCAGCCAGCGCTCCCGGGGCGGGTCGGCGGGGGCGTCGGCCGCCTCCGCGGCCTCGCCCAGGGCGTCGTAGCCCTCGAGGATCAGCCGGGTCAGCAGGTCGTCACGGCTGGGGAAGTACCGGTACACCGCGGACGACACCATCCCCACCTCCCGGGCCACCGCGCGCAGCGACAGCGCGGCCGCCCCGACCTCGGCGAGCTGGCGACGGGCAGCGGCGGTGATCTCGGCGGTCCACCTCGGCGCGGACGCGCTCGCGGGCTGTGGGCACGGCTTCGATGATGCCCGGCGAGATCACCGATCGCAATGGAGAGCACTGCTCTTGACACGGGCGGCGACGGCGGTAGAGCATCGTTCGCATCAGAGAGCACCGCTCTCGTCCAGCGAGGAGATCGTCATGGGACTGCACGTCGTCGTCGGCAAGGGGCCGGTCGGCACCACCACCGCTGAGCAGCTGGTCGCCCGCGGGCACGCGGTGCGGGTGCTCTCCCGCAGCGGGGGCAGCTCGACCGACGCGGTCGAGCACCGGCAGGTCGACGCCACGGACGCCGACGCCCTGGCCGCAGCCGCGGCCGGGGCCGATGCCCTCTACAACGCCGTCAACCCGGCGTATCCGCGGTGGGCCACCGACTGGCCGCCGGTCGCCGCCGCGCTGCTGAGCGCCGCCGAGCGCACCGGCGCGGTCCTGGTGACCATGGGCAACCTGTACGGCTACGGACGGCCGTCCGGCCCGATGACGCCGGAGACGCCGCTGGACGCCACCGACGTCAAGGGTCGGGTGCGCGCCCGGATGTGGGCCGACGCCCTGGCCGCGCACGAGGCCGGCCGGGTGCGGGTGACCGAGGCCCGCGCTGCGGACTTCGTCGGTCCGCAGGTCTCCGCCGAGCACTCGCACCTGGCCCGGCAGCTGCCCGCGCTGCGGGCCGGCCGCCGCGCCTGGGTCGTCGGCGACCCCGACGCCCTCCGGAGCTGGGCCTACCTCCCCGATGTCGCGGCCACCCTCGCCACCCTGGGCACCGACGAGCGGGCCCTCGGGCGGGCCTGGCACGTGCCCAGCGCGCCGCCCCGGTCGCAGCGGCAGGCGCTCACCGACCTCGCCGCGGCCATGGGCGTCCCACCGGTCCCCGTGTCGTCGGTCCCGTGGCCGGTGCTGCGCGCGGTGGGGCTCGCCGTGCCGGTGATGCGCGAGGTCGTGGCCATCCGGCACCAGTTCGACCAGGAGTTCGTGATCGACGCGAGCGCCACCACCGCGACCTTCGGCCTCGAGCCCACCCCGTGGGACGACGTCGTGGCCGCGGTCGCCGCCGGGACGCCGGTGACCGCCTGAGCCGAGGGGCGCCGTCGTCACTACCGTGGCGGGCATGGTTTCTGCCTGGGTCCTGGCCACCCTGGCGGCGCTGGCCGCGCTGTCCTGCGGCTACGGCGCCGTGCGCCTCTCGCGTCGCCCGACGGGGGTCCGGCGGTGAGCGCGCCGACCGAGCTGCCGGTGCCCGACACCGTCGACGTCCGCAGCGGCCCGGAGGTGTCCGACCAGCTCCTGTCGGTGCTGCCGCTGCTGGGCGAGTGGCACGGAGAAGGGCAGGCCGCGGGCACCGGGGGCGATCACCGGTTCGGCCAGTGGGTCCGGTTCAGCCACGACGGCCGTGGGTTCCTCGCCTACGAGTCGCGCACCTGGCGGCTCACCGATGACGGCCGGATCGTCGGCCCCGACCTGCGGGAGACCGGCTTCTGGCGGCCCCCGGGGCGAGGGTGACGACGTCGAGCTGCTGGTCGCCGGCGCGGACGGCCTCCTGGAGATCTACGTGGGCGCGGCACGGACCACGACCAGCTGGGAGCTGGCGACCGACGTCGTGGCCCGCACCCCGGACGCGCCGGAGGTGACCCGCGCGGTGCGCCTCTACGGCATCGTCGAGGGCGCGCTCATGTACGCCGTCGACCGCGCCGTGGGCGACGGACCGCTCCGTCCCACGATGTCCGCCCGGCTGGAGAGGATCCGATGACCGACGCGACGCTCCCCGCCACCCCGAGGCAGGTGGCCGACGCCTACGTCGAGGCCGCCTGCGAGCTGGACCCGATCCTCGCCACCTCGCTCGGCGTCCGCCCCGGCGACGACCGGCTGCCCGACCTCTCCCCGGAAGGGCTCGAGGCCGAGGTCGCGCTGCTCCGGGCCACCCTGACCGAGCTGGACCGCGTGCTGGCCGACGACCCGGCGCTCGCCGACGACCCGGTCGAGCGGCGCTGCGCCCGGCTGCTGCGCGAGCGGCTCGGCGCGGAGCTGGACGCGCACTGGGCCGGTGAGGGCTTCCGCTCGCTGAACATCCTGTTCTCGCCCGTGCACTCGGTGCGCCAGGTCTTCACCCTCATGCCGACGGCGACCGACGAGGACTGGGCGGTGATCGCCCGCCGGATCGCCCGCGTGCCCGAGGCCTACCGCGGTTACCGGGAGACCCTGGAGGAGGCGGTGCGCCGCGACCTGCTGGTCGCCCCGCGCCAGGTGCGCACCGTCGTCGAGCAGCTCGACGAGTGGATGGCCGGCCCGTTCTTCACCTCGTTCGTGGCCTCGGGGCCCGAGGCGCTGCAGCCGGCGCTGCTCGCGGCAGCGGCCGAGGCCGACGCCGCGGTCGCGGAGATCCGCGACCACCTGCGGGACGTGTACGGCCCGGCCACCGAGGGCGTGCCCGACGCCGTCGGCCGCGACCGGTACGCCATGGCCGTGCGCCGCTGGACCGGCTCGGACCTCGGGCCGGACCGCGGCCTCGAGGAGGCCTACGCGTGGGGCTGGGCCGAGCACAAGCGGATCCTCGCGGAGCAGCGCGTCGAGGCCGACCGCGTGCAGGCCGGCGCGACGCCGATGGAGGCCATGCGGGTGCTGGCCACCAGCGGCCCCGCCGTCGAGGGCGTGGAGGAGATCCGCGCCCGGCTGCAGGAGATGATGGACGAGGCGATCGCCGAGCTCGACGGCACGCACTTCGACCTCGCCGAGCCGCTGCGCCGGGTCGAGGCGATGATCGCGCCCCCGGGCAGCGCCGCCGCGCCGTACTACACCCGCCCCTCGCAGGACTTCTCCCGCCCGGGCCGCACCTGGCTGCCGACGCTGGGCCGCACCCGCTTCCCGCTGTGGGACCTGGTCTCGATCTGGTACCACGAGGGCGTTCCCGGCCACCACCTGCAGCTGGCGCAGTGGGCGCACGTCGCCCAGCAGCTGTCGACCTACCAGACCTCGGTGGGCTCGGTCAGCGCGAACGTCGAGGGCTGGGCGCTCTACGCCGAGCGGTTCATGGACGAGCTGGGCTACTTCCGCGACCCGGGCACCCGGCTGGGCTTCCTCGACGCCCAGCAGCTGCGCTCGGTGCGCGTGGTGATCGACATCGGCATGCACCTGGAGCTGCCGATCCCCGACGACGCCGAGGGCGTGCTGGCCGAGCACCGCGGGCAGCCGTGGACGCCCGACCTCGCTCGGGCCTTCCTGGGCGAGAACTCCGGGGCCGCGCTGGCCTTCCTGGACAGCGAGCTGGTGCGCTACCTCGGCATCCCCGGGCAGGCGATCGGCTACAAGCTGGGGGAGCGCGCGTGGCTGGCCGGCAGGGAGAAGGCCCGGCAGGCACGCGGCGAGGCGTTCGACCTCAAGGCCTGGCACATGGCCGCGCTGTCCCAGGGCTCGCTGGGCCTCGACGACCTCGAGGCCGAGCTCGCCCAGCTCTGACCGCCGCAGTGCCCGCCGGCCCGGTCAGCGGTTCCCGGGCAGCGGGTTGAGGGTGTCCGCCGCGAAGGCGACCGAGTCCCCGGGGTGGGCGGGGTGCACCTCGAGCCCCGGCGTCCGGAGCAGCTCGTCGATGCAGGCGGCGCTGCCCCCGACGTAGGTGCTGGTCAGGTCGATGTCGGTGACCACGCACCACGCCTGGTCGGCCGGCCACCACAGGTTGGCGCTCTGCTCGTGCGGCTCGGGGGCGAGGTTGCGGACGGCGTCCGCGACCTCGCCCCGGACGAGCACCATGTCGTGGTTGCCGCGCAGGAGGAGCCGCGGCGGCGACTCGGGATCCGGCAGGTCGAAGCCGTAGCCGTCCCAGCGCCCGAAGAAGCAGTCCCGCGGTGTCGTCGTGTGCCGGGCGAGGACGTCGGCGAGGCGGGCGGCGACCGGGACGGGCAGGTGACCCTCGGCCGGGCCGTCGTCCCACACCGCAGCCAGGAGCTCGGAGGGCTGCGCGCCCCAGCTGCCGGTGACCGTGTGCCACTGCATGAGCCGGTGGGCGCGGGTGCCGGTGTGCCCGGCGATCTCGGCCCAGCTCACCTCGACGTCGTCGTCCCCGTCGTAGCGGATCGCCGGGTGGAAGACCCGTGCGTGGGCCTCGAAGGCCGGCAGCAGGGCGGAGACGGTGCCGGGCGTGCCGAGGCGGCGCGCGACGGAGATCCACACGCCGTGCCACACATCGGTCTCGACCGGCAGGCCGCCCAGCTCCACGGTGCGCAACCTATACCGGGGAACGGACAACCCCCGGGCTGTTCCGCCGCGCTCCCCTGAGGGAGCTGCGAGCGGGCCGACTGGACAACGGTCGGCGGCCCGGGGGTCGGGTGACTGTCCGGTTCTCGCTCGCCGCCGTACGACGGACGGGCGATCTGCCGTCGTTCAGAACTGTCGTCTGAACGGGCGGCCCATCTGGACGGCGGCTAGCGGACAGCCACCTCACGAGTCCTGTAGCTCAGCAAAGTTACGGACCACCTCCTCTCTCGTGTGCGACGACGGTACGTCCGCGTCGAGAGCGTCGGCAACCGAAAAAGTCAGCTGTCGGCGAACGGCTTCGCGGGCCGCCCGGGCGGCGGTGCGCCCCGCCAGTCCGGGTCGTGGTCGGCGTCGTCGTCCACCGTCCGCCGACGCGCCGGAGGCGGGCCGATGTCCTCGGGTGCTTCGTAGACGTCGGGGATGCCGTCGGCGTCGACGTCGACCCGCTCCAGGGCGGCGATCTCCCGGTACTTGCGGTTGCGGATCCGCAGCACGACCGTGGCGATCAGGGCCGCGAGCACCGTGCCGGCCAGGATGCCGACCTTCGCGTGGTCGTAGCTCTCGCTCTCGGCGCCGTAGGCGAGCTCGGTGATCAGCAGCGAGACGGTGAAGCCCATCCCGCCCAGCAGGGCGAGCCCGATGACGTCGGTCCAGCTCAGGTTCTCGTCGAGCTGGGCGCGGGTGAACCGGGAGACCAGCCAGGTGGCGCCGGTGATGCCGATCGCCTTGCCGGCGACCAGGCCGACCACGATGCCGATCGCGATGCTGTCGCCCAGCGATTCGCCCAGGCCCGAGACGCCGCCGATCGCGACCCCCGCCGAGAAGAAGGCGAAGACCGGGACGGCGAACCCGGCCGACAGGGGGCGGAGCCGGTGCTCGAAGTGCTCGGCGAGCCCGGGTCCGGCCTCCGGGCCCCCGGCCGCCGAGCTGCGGACGACGGGCACGGTGAAGGCCAGCAGCACGCCGGCGACGGTGGCGTGCACGCCGGACTCGTGCATGAGCACCCAGGTGAGCGCCGCCAGCGGCAGCAGCAGCCACCAGGAGCGGATCCGCTTCTGGACCAGGAAGCCGAAGACGGCCAGCGGCAGCAGCGAGAGCAGCAGGGCCGGCACGTTCAGCGCGGCGGTGTAGAAGACCGCGATGACCATGATCGCCAGCAGGTCGTCGACCACGGCGAGGGTGAGCAGGAAGGTGCGCAGGGCTGTCGGCAGGTGCGTGCTGATGACCGCCAGGACGGCGAGGGCGAAGGCGATGTCGGTGGCCGACGGGATGGCCCAGCCGCGCAGCGCGCCGTCGGGGCCGCCCAGGTTGAACAGGACGAACAGCAGGGCCGGCACGGCCATGCCGCCGACGGCCGCGGCGATCGGCAGCGCCGCCCGCCGGGGCTCGCGGAGGTCGCCGGCGACGAACTCGCGCTTGAGCTCCAGCCCGGCCACGAAGAAGAAGAGCGCCAGCAGCCCGTCGGCCGCCCAGGTGCCCAGCGTCAGGTCCAGGTGCAGCGCCGACGGTCCGACGCGGGTGTCCCGGAGCGTCTCGTAGGTCGCCGCCCAGGGGGAGTTGGCCCACACGAGGGCGATCGCGGCGCCGACGAGCAGGAGGGCGCCGCCGACGGTCTCCTTGCGCAGGACCGACGCGACGCGTTGCGCCTCGGGCCAGGAGCCCCGGTCGAAGAGGCGGGTCGAACTGGTGCTGGGCACGGGGGCGGCTCCAGGGGGAGGGGTCGGGAAGGACGTTGCCGACCAGACTTCCCGGCGCACCGCTGGCCAGGTTACCGGCCGAGCAGCGCCCGCACCCGCGCGGTGAGGCCAGCGTCGCCGCGCCGCACGCCGTCCAGCGCGTGCACCGGCGCCGCGCCCCGCACGCCCGACAGCAGCCACACGGCGTCGGCGGCCTGCAGGTCGTCGACCGTGCCGCGCGTCCGCGCCGTCGGCCACCCGTCGGCCTCGGCGCGCTCGAACAGCCGGGCCACCGTCGTCCCGGCCAGGATGCCGGTCTCCGCGGGAGGGGTGTGCAGCGTGCCGCCGGCCGCCCACGCGACCGTCGACGTCGGCCCCTCGAGCAGCAGCCCCTCCAGGGACGTGAGGACGACGTCGTCGGCGCCGAGCCGGTGCGCGTGCCGGTAGGCGGCCATGTTCACCGCGTAGGACAACGTCTTGGCCCCGCCCAGCAGCCACGGCGCCTGCGCGCGGAAGTCGGCGGGGACGCCGAGGCAGAGGCTGACGACCGAGATGCCCTCGTCGCGCTGCCGGATCGTCTCCGCCGGCACGGGGGCCAGCAGGGCCACGGCGGTGGGTGGCGCGTCCTCCCCGGGGCCGCGGGTGAGCAGCAGCCGCATGACGCCCTCGGTGCCGGCCGGCCAGCCGCGCAGCACCGCGCCGACCAGCGCGGACCACACGTGGTCGCCGGGCTGCGGGATCTCCAGCAGCACGGCGGACCGGGCCAGCCGGGCCAGGTGCGCCGGGAGGTGCGGCGTCGTGCCGTCGAGCACCGCCACCGACTCGAAGGCGCCGTCCCCGCGGACCAGGCCCTGGTCCCAGGCGGTCACCACGGGCTCGTCCGGCGGCACGGCGACGGCCGCGCCGTCCCGCCAGATCGCGACGCTGCGCTGATCGGTCACGGCACCAGCCTGCCCGACGCCGGGCATAGGGTCGCGGCATGGGTTCCGAGGGTCCGACCGGCGACGCGGCCGCGCCGCTTGCCGAGCGGCTGCGCTCCCAGGGCCTGCGGCTGACGGCGCAGCGCCAGCGGGTGCTGGCCGCCGTGGAGGCGCTGGAGCACGCCACCCCCGAGGCGATCGGCGCGCGGCTGCGCGAGGAGGCCGGGCCCGACGGCTCGGCGCCGGACAGCTCCACGGTCTACCGCAACCTGGAGCTGCTGGAGCGGCTCGGCCTGGTGTGGCACACCCACCTGGGCAAGGGCGCGCCGATCTACCACGCCTCCGAGCACCCCCACCTGCACGTCGTGTGCGCCTCCTGCGGCGGGATCGCGCAGGTCGCCCCGGACCTCCTCGACAGCGCCGCGGAACGTCTGGCGGCCGAGCTGGGTTTCACCGTGGACGTGGGGCACGTCGCGCTGTCGGGGACGTGCGCCGCGTGCCGCGAACGAGCCCGATCGGAGAACCCATGAGTTCCACCCTGCTGTCCCGCCCGGGGGCCGTCGCCGTCGAGGACCCGGCCGACGCCGCGCTCGCCGTCGCCGCCCACTACGGCGACCCGCTGCGCGAGCAGCGGCTGCTGGCCGAGGGCGCCGGGCTGGTGGACCGCAGCGACCGCGACGTGCTCGCCGTCCCCGGTGCCGACCGGCTCTCCTGGCTGCACAGCCTCACCAGTCAACACCTCGACCGGCTCGGCGACGGCACCGGCCGCGAGGCGTTGATCCTCTCGCCGCAGGGGCACGTCGAGCACCACCTCGTGCTTGCCGAGCTGGCCGGCACGACCTGGGCCGACGTCGAGCCGGGCACCGGCGCCGCACTGCACGCCTTCCTGGAGAAGATGCGCTTTCTGCTGCGCGTGGAGCCGCAGCTGCGCACGGCGCAGTGGGCGGTCCTGTCGCTGGTCGGGCCGCGGGCGCTCGACGTCCTCGCCGCCGCCGGCCTGCCGGCGCCCGCGACCGAGCACGCCGTCGAGCCGCTTGCCGGGGGTGGGTTCGCCCGCCGGATGCGCCCGGTCGGGGACGGCTCGGCCGTCGTCGTCGACCTGGTCGTGCCCCGGGCGGCCGTGGACGGCGTCGCCGACCGGCTGCTCGCCGCCGGGGCACGCCTCGCGGGGGTGCAGGCCTACGAGGCGCTGCGCGTGGAGGCCCGCCGGCCGCGGCTGGGCCTGGACAGCGACCACCGCACCATCCCCAACGAGCTCGAGTGGCTGACCAGCGCCGTCCACCTCGACAAGGGCTGCTACCGCGGGCAGGAGACCGTCGCCCGGGTGCACAACCTGGGCCGGCCGCCGCGCCGGCTGGTGCTGCTGCACCTCGACGGCGTCAGCGAGGACCTCGCCGGCCCCGGTGCCCCGGTGCTGGCCGGCGCGCGCGAGGTCGGCCGCGTGGGCACCGTGGTGCGCCACCACGAGCTCGGCGTGATCGCCCTGGCGCTGGTGAAGCAGTCCGTGGCCCCCGACGCCGCGCTGACCGTGGGCGGATCGGCGGCCGCGATCGACCCGGACGACGCCGTCGCCGAGGTGGACGACACCCGGGCGGCGGCGCGCGAGCGCATCCGGGCGGTCCGGTCTGCGACCATGCCGCGTGCGTGACGAGAAGCTGACCGATGGAGGCCGCACCGTGAGTACGAAGACCAGTCCCGCCGGGGGCGCCGCCGTCGACGCGCTGCTGGACCCCGCGTTCCTCGAGGACGCGACCCGCCGGTCGATGGCCGAGGTCCGCACGCTGCGCCGCCAGGCCGAGCAGGAGGAGGTCAACCTCTCGTACACGCGCCGGCTGCTGCAGGGCCGCCTCGACATCGTCCGCCGCGAGCTCCAGCGGCGGGCCGAGCACGACGGCCGCTCGCTGGTCGAGCTGCTGCCCGAGATCCTGGCCGAGAAGGGCCGCGGCCCCGCGCACGGCTTGGGTCGCCACCAGACCGTGCAGCCGGCCAACCCGGACGCCTACGAGTCGTGGGTGAACGCGCTGACGCCGGGGGTCGACCTCTCCTCGATCACCCAGCTCACCGACGAGGAGCTGGAGCGGGGCGCCCGGGCGCTCGCCGAGGCCGAGGTCGGGCTCTCGGAGCGGCGGCGCGGCGTCCAGCAGGTCATGGACGCCCTCGCCGGCGAGCTCGGCCGGCGCTACCGCGACGGCGAGGCCGACGTCGCCGCCCTGCTGGCCGACGAAGGTCGATGAGCTCCTCCTCCTGGCCGGACAACCCGGTCCTGGTCGAGGTCGAGCGCTCCGGCTTCGTCGAGTCGGTGCACCGTGGCTCGCTGGTCGTCCTCGGCCCTGACGGGGACGTGCGGTTCGCGCTCGGCGCCGTCGACCGGCCGGTGCTGCCGCGCTCGTCGAACAAGCCCGTGCAGGCGACCGCGCTGCTGGCCGCCGGCTGGATGCCCCGGGACGAGGCGGAGCTGGCCATCGGCGCCGGCTCGCACAGCGGCGAGGACGCGCACCGCGAGCTCGCGGCGGCGGTCCTGGCGGGCGCGGGCCTCGGGCCGGAGCACCTCGGTTGCCCGCCGGCCCTGCCCTCGCACGAGGCGACCCGGGCGGCCTGGCTGGTCGAGGGCCGGGCCCCCGACCGGCTGGCGATGAACTGCTCGGGCAAGCACGCCGCGATGCTGGCGGCCTGCGTGGCGGCGGGCTGGCCGGTCGAGGGCTACCTGAGCCGCGAGCACCCGCTGCAGCAGGCGATCGAGGCGCGGCTGGGCGAAGCGGCCGGCGAACCGGTGACCGCCGTCGTCGTCGACGGCTGCGGTGCGCCCCAGCACGCGCTCTCGCCGGCGGGCCTGGCCCGCGGCGTCCTCTCCCTGGTGCAGGCCGACCCCGGCACGCACGCGCGGGCCGTCGCCGACGCGATGCGCGCCCAGCCGTGGTTCGTCGCGGGCACCGGCCGCGAGGACACCGACCTGATGCGCGCCGTCGCCGGCCTGCTGGTCAAGGGCGGGGCCGACGGCGTGCACGTCGCCGCGCTGCCCGGCGCCGGCGCCGTGGCCCTCAAGCTGGACGACGGCGGCGACCGCGGGCGGGGACCGGCTCTCGCCGCGGGGCTGCGCCGGCTCGGCGTGCCCGCCGAGGTGCTCGCACCGTGGGCGCGGACCCCGCTCGCCGGGGGTGAGGGGACCGTCGGCGCGGTTCGCGCCGCCCCGGCTCTGGCGGTCTGAGCGGCCCTCTCCGGGTGTGACGCGGCAGACAGCCGGGTGCTAGCAGCTCCGCTTGCAGGAGCTAGCACCCGGGGGTAGCGTCGTAGCCGTGCAGACACCGGGAGAGTTCGTCCGCGAGCAGGTGACCACGGTCCACGAGTTGGTGGACCGCGTCGCCGGCAGCGTGGCGGAGTCCGTCGCCGAGGCCACGACCGCCTCGGCGAGCAACGTCACCGCCGTCGGCTCGCAGGTGGGCAACTACATCCGCGAGCAGCGCAGTGCCGCCCAGGTGTCCCTGCGGGAGCTGGCCCGCACGGCCGGCGTCAGCAACCCCTACCTGTCCCAGGTGGAGCGGGGCCTCCGCAAGCCGTCAGCGGAGATCCTCGCGTCGATCGCCCGGGGCCTGAAGATCTCGGCCGAGTCGCTCTACGAGCAGGCCGGGATCCTCGACCGGCGGTCCGGCAACCCGGACACCGTGGCGGCGATCCGATCGGACGAGGCGCTGTCCGAGCGGCACAAGGCCGTGCTGCTGGAGCTCTACGAGACCTACGTCCGCGAGCACCGCGCCACCACCCAGACCACCTCCCCTGACAACTCGAAGGAGTCGGCATGACCCCCACCCAGACCGTGAAGCAGTACGGCGAGCTCGCCGTGGCCCAGGGCCGCACGCTGGCCGAGCAGGCCCGCACCCCGATCCTCGCCGTCGTCGGCGCCGGTGACCTGGCCGTCCAGGGCGCCCGCACCGTCCTCGACCAGTTCCGCACCCGCGCCGAGGCCCTGCCGGGCGAGGCCCAGGTCCAGGCCGACCTCGCCGTCCGCGAGGCCCGCACCCGCGCCACCGAGGCCGCCGGCACCGCCCGTGCCCGCGCCACCGAGGTCGCCGGCACCGCCCGCACCACGGCGCAGCAGCTGGCCGAGGCCGTCCGCGTCGAGACCCTGCGCAGCACCGTCACCGGCCTGGTCGAGACCGCCCGCACCCAGGCGGTCGCCACCGTCGAGACGCTCGCCGGCCGCGGCGCCGTCGTCGTCGAGGACCTGCGCCGCCAGCCCGCCTTCCGCCGCGTCGTGGCCCGCGCCGAGCGCGCCGTCGACGTCGTCGAGGACGCCCTGGAGGACGTGCTCGAGGAGACCGCCGAGGCCGTCGCCGACGCCTCGAACGAGGTGACCTCGGTCGCGCAGAAGACCGCCGCCAAGGCCACCAAGGTCGCCGCCAAGGCCGAGTCGTCGGTCGAGGCCTCCGCCGAGGCCGCCAAGAGCGAGCTCGAGGACGCCGTCGAGGCGCCCAAGGCCGCCAAGAAGCCGGCCAAGAAGAGCAGCCCCGCCACCTCGGGCACGAAGGCCGCCTCGGCCCGCGTGACCCGCGCCCGGACCGCGAAGCGGACCGACCCGGCGGCCGTGCCGGCCAAGCGCAACGGCTGACGCACCACCCCACGAACCAGGGCCCCGGAGCTGCGCGAGCGCTCCGGGGCCCTGTCGCGTCCGGGTACCCTCGCGGTCATGGCGGAGTTCGACGGGCTGCTCTTCGGCGCCCTCTACGTGGCGGCCCAGGTCCTGACCCTGTGGGCGTTCGTCGACGCGCTGATCCGGCCCGCGCCGGCCTTCGTCGCGATGGGGAAGCTGACCAAGCCCGCGTGGGCGGGGATCACCGGCCTGGCGGCCGTCTTCGTCTACCTGTTCGGGGCGATGAGCTTCCTGGGCCTGCCGGCGGTCATCGCCGCTGCGGTCTACCTGGTCGACGTGCGCCCGGCCGTGCGCGGCCTGCGCCGCGGCAACTCCTGGTGACCCGGCCCGCCTGAGCGCCGGTCAGCGCCCGAAGACGCCCGCCGGCGGCTCGGGGGAGGGCTGCGCCCCGTCGTCGGTGACCGGTGCGGCCTTCCCGGCGAACCGGTCGAGGTCCGCGCCGTCGACCACCCGCGCGGGCATCGGGTCGCGCGCGCAGGCGCGGCTCAGGTCGGCCAGCGGTAGCTCGGTGTCCGAGGCGACGGCGACCAGGTTGCCGAAGCGCCGGCCGCGCATCGTGCCGGGCTCGGCGAGCAGGCAGACGTGCGCGAAGACCTGCCGGAGGGTCGCCACCTGGCTGCGCGCGAAGCGCAGCGGCGGCCCGTCGGCCACGTTGGCCACCGCCACCCCGCCGGGGCGCAGCACCCGCGCGACCGCGGCGGCGAACTCCACGGTGGTGAAGTGCGCCGGCGTCCGCGCGCCGGCGAACACGTCGGTGACGACGACGTCGGCGGAGGCCGGCCGCAGGCTCTCCAGCGCCTCGCGGGCGTCGCCGGCGCGCACCCGCACGCGCGCGCCGCGCGGCAGGGGCAGGTGCTCGCGCACCAGGTCGGTGAGCGCCGCGTCGATCTCCACGACCCGCTGTCGGCTGCCGGGCCGGGTGACCGCCAGGTAGCGGGGCAGGGTCAGCGCGCCGCCCCCGAGGTGGACGGCGTCCAGCGGCTGCCCCTCCGGTGCCGCGAGGTCCAGCACGTGGCCCATCCGGCGGACGTACTCGAACTCCAGGTGGGTCGGGTCCTCGAGGTCGACGTGCGACTGCGGCGTGCCCTCGACCATGAGCACCCACGAGCCGTCGCGGTCGGCGTCGGCGAGCAGCTCGGCGGTGCCGCCGAGGACGGGCGTGGGGCCGGGCGGCGTCCTCACGCCCCCGCGGCCGCCCGCAGCGCCGCCTCGCGCTCGGCCGGCAGGTCGACGGCCAGCGCCGGCACGCCGCGCTCCCGGTCCCAGGCGACGACGTCGGCTGCCGTCTGCTCGAGCGGGGTGGCGGTCAGGCCGACGCCGCGGGCGAGCGCGGCGCTGCGCCGCATGCCGATGTCGAACCGCGGATCGGCGACGGTGAGCGGCAGGGGGGCGCCGGCGAGGGCGGGGTCGACCGGCACGACCTGGACCGTCGCGCCGGTGCCGCGGGCGCAGGCCTCGACCAGCCCGGCCAGCGTGACCGGCTCGGCGGGGCCCACGGCGTTGTACGTGCCGTCGCGGTCGTCGTGCAGCAGCTGGACCACGAGGTGGGCGAGGTCGCGGCTGTCCACGACCTGCACCGGCTGGTCCGGGCGGGCGGCCAGCGGGACGATCCCGCCCTGCGCGGCCTTCCGCGCCCACCAGGTGAAGCGGTCGGTCTGGTCGTGCGGCCCGGCGACGATGCCGGGCCGGACCAGCGTCGCCCGGTCGCCGAAGCGGGCCAGCGCCTCGTCCTCGCAGGCCACCTTGAGCGGGCCGTAGCTGCGCGGGGTGACCTCCTCGGTGCCGAGCTCGGGCGCGAGCCGGGGCGCGGACTCGTCCGCGACGTCGACGGGGCTCGACCAGTCGTAGACCGAGCCGGTGGAGATGAACAGGTACCGGCCGGTGGAGCCGGCCAGCGCGCCGGCGGCCTGCGCCACGTGGCGGGGCACGTAGCCGCTCACGTCGACGACGGCGTCCCAGTCGGTGCCGGCCAGCGCCGCGTAGTCGCCGCTCGACCGGTCGCCGACGAGCCGGGCGACGTCCGGGAACAGCTCGGTGCCGGTGCGCCCGCGGCTGAACAGCGTCAGCTCGTCCCCGCGGGAGAGCGCCTCCTCGACGATCGCGCGCCCGACGAACGACGTCCCACCCAGGACCAGGATCTTCACCGGTCCGACCTTAGCCAGGGCGGCGCGGCTAGTGTCCGCGACCGGGACGGCGGGCGTGACCGCCGGCACACCTCTGGAGGCACCGTGTCCGACGCTCAGCCCGCAGCCGCCCTGCCCGCCACCGGGTCCGGTGGCGACGACGTCCTCGCGCAGCTGCGGGCGAACCGGCACGACGACGCCGACTGGCGCAGCGGCCGCATCTTCGGGCTGATCTTCCACCCGGACGACGACGGGCTGGAGGAGCTGCTCGCCGACGTGAGCCGCGAGTACCTGGCGGAGAACGCGCTCAACCCGGTGCGCTTCCCGAGCCTGGCCCGGCTGGAGCGGGAGACCGCGGACATGGTCGCCGGCCTGCTGCACGGCACCCCGGGGGCGGGCGGGCTGACCAGCGGTGGCACCGAGTCGATCTTCATGTCGGTGCTGGTGGCGCGGGAGACCGCGCGCAAGAAGGGCATCGCGGACCCGGTGCTCGTCACCGCCATCACCGCGCACCCGGCGTTCGCGAAGGCCTGCCACCTGCTCGACATGAGGCAGGTCCGGGTGCCGGTCGACGAGGGCTACCGGCTGGACGTCGTGGCGATGAAGGCGGCGATCGGGCCGGACACCGCCATGGTCGTGGCCAGCGCGCCCTGCTACCCGTACGGCGTCATCGACCCGGTCGAGGAGGTGGCGGCGCTGGCCCGGGAAGCCGGCGTGCTCTGCCACGTCGACGCCTGCCTGGGCGGGATGATGCTGCCGTTCTGGGAGCGGCTGGGCGAGCCGGTGCCCCCGTGGGACTTCCGGGTCGAGGGCGTCACGAGCATCAGCGCCGACCTGCACAAGTACGGGTACGCGTTCAAGGGCGCCAGCGTGCTGCTGCACCGGGACGTCGCCCAGTACCGGACGCAGTGGTGGTTCGACGACGGCGCCTGGGGCGGTGGCATGTACGGCTCGCCCACCACGGCCGGCACCCGCCCGGCGCCGCCGATCGCCGGGGCCTGGGCGGCGCTGAAGCACCTCGGCGAGGAGGGCTTCCTGCGCCAGGCGCGCAAGGTGCGCGACGCGACCCGCCGGCTCCAGGCCGGGATCGAGGCCATCGACGAGCTGTCGCTGACCTCCACCCCCGACCTGTGCGTCTTCCAGTTCGGCAGCGACGTGCTGGACATGCGGGTCGTGGCCGACTCCCTGGCCGAGCAGGGCTGGTTCCCGAACCGGCAGCCCGGCGGGCTGCACGTGATGGTGTCGCCGGTGCACGACCGCGTGGCCGACGAGTTCCTGGCCGCGCTGGGCACCGCCGTCGAGGTGGCCCGCAGCGGGCGCACCTCGGACGCCGGCCCGGCGACCTACGGCGCGGCCCGGCCCGGAACCGGCGCGTGACCTGGGGGACGACGACCGTCGAGGGCCCCGACGGCCTGGTGTGCAGCGTCGACCGGCTGGCCTCCGACGTCGGCGTCGCGGTCCTGCGGGCCGGCGGGAACGCGGTGGACGCCGCGATCGCCACCAGCGCCGCGCTGACGGTGACCACGCCGCACATGTGCGGGATGGGCGGCGACCTCATGGCGCTGGTCGCCGGCCCCGGCACCGGATCGGCGGAGCCGCTGGTGCTCAACGCCACCGGGCGGGCCGGCAGCGGCGCGGACCCGGACCGGCTGCGCGCCGAGGGCCACCGCAGCATGCCGGTGCTGGGCGACGTCCGCAGCGCGCCGGTGCCGGGGTGCGTGGACGGCTGGCTGGCGCTGCACGCCCGCCTCGGCCGGCTGCCGATGGCCGACGTCCTGGGGCCGGCGATCGAGCTGGCCGAGACGGGCTTCCCGGCGTCCCCGCTGCTGGCGTTCATGCTGCCGAAGCTGGCCGGCGTCACCGGCTGCGACGAGCTGGTGCTGTCCGGGGTGCGCGCCGGCGACCACCTGGAGCGGCCCGGGCCGGCCCGCGTGCTGCGGGCGATCGTCGCCGAGGGCCGGGAGGGCTTCTACGGCGGGGAGTTCGGCGAGCGGCTGCTCGAGGCGGGCGCGGGGGAGTACCGGCCCGAGGACCTCACCACCCCGCTCGCGGACTGGGTGGACGGCCTGTCGCTGGAGGTGTGGGGCCACCGCGTGTGGACCGTCCCGCCGAACTCGGCGGGCTACGTGGCGCTCGCGGGGGCGGCGATCGCCGCGCGGGTCGGGCTGCCGGCGGCCACCGAGGGCGCGGACTGGGCGCACCTCGCGGTGGAGTCGGCGCGGCTGGCCGGGTTCGACCGGGTCGCGCAGCTGTCGGAGGACGCCGACGGCGCCGCGCTGCTCGCGCCCGGCCGGCTGGACGCCCGGGCCGCTCTGCTCGACCCGGACCGGCGGCTGGCGCTCGACGACAGCTACCGCGACGGCGGCACGATCCACCTCGCGGTCGCCGACCGGGACGGGATGGCGGTGAGCCTCATCCAGTCCAACGCCAAGGAGTTCGGCTGCCACGTCGCGGTGCCCGGAGCCGGGATCCTGCTGCACAACCGCGGCATCAGCTTCAGCCTGCAGCCCGGCCACCCGGCGGAGTACCGGCCCGGCCGGCGGCCGCCGCACACGCTGGCGCCGACTGTCGTCACCCGGCCCGACGGCTCGCTGCGCGCCGTCCTCGGGACGATGGGCGGGGACTCCCAGACCCAGCTGGTGACGCAGCTGCTGGCCCGGCTGCTGAACACCGGCGCGGACCCGGCCGAGGTGATCGGTGCCCCGCGGTGGGTGCTCGGAGTCGAGGGCGGCACCGGGTTCAACATCTGGGAGCGGCCCGAGACCCACCGGGTGCGGATCGAGTCGCACGCGCCGGCGTCCTGGGCGCCGGGGCTGGCCGACCGCGGGCACGAGGTCGAGGTGGTGCGCCCCGACCCGGCCGGCTTCGGGCACGCGCACCTCATCGACTTCCCGGTCGACGGGCCTCCCCGCGGGGCCTCCGACGCCCGCGCGATCATCGGCGCCGCCGTCGCCGTCTGACTTCTTCCGTCCGGCTCTCAACCCCGGCGGGGTCTGCGGGCGTGTTCAGGGGTGGGCGGCCGCGGAGGCCGCCGGACCGGAGGTGCCGTGAGCAGCGAGGCGGAGTTCGCCGACTTCGTCGAGCAGTGGTCACCCGCGCTGCTGCGGGTGGCCTTCCTGCTCACCGGGGACCGGTGGCTGGCCGAGGACCTGCTGCAGACGTCGCTGCTGAAGACGTCGCGCCGGTGGTCGCGGCTGGCCGACCCGCAGGCCGCCTACCCGTACGTGCGCCGGGTGCTGGTGACCACGCACGCCGGCTGGCGGCGCCGTCGCCGGGTGGGCGAGGTGCTCACCGACCGGCTGCCGGAACGCGCGGCGTCCGAGGCCGGGCCGGTGGAGCCGGGCCGGGCCGTGGCGGCGCTGGCGACACTGCCCCCGCGGATGCGGGCCGTGGTCGTGCTCCGCTACCACGAGGACCTCTCCGAGGCCGCTACGGCCGCGGCGCTGGGGTGCTCGGTCGGCTCGGTGAAGAGCCAGGCCTCGCGCGGGCTGGCGCGGCTGCGGGCCCTGCTGTCCCCCTCCGACGACCTCGTGCTGCAGGGAGAGGACGTGCCGTGAACACCAGCGAGCTGAGGGAGGCGCTGCACCGCGACGCCGAGCTGGCCGGGCTGCCGCCCACCGACCTGGTGCACCGGGTCGCGGGCCTGCGGCGGCGCAGCCGGCGCCGGCGGGCCTCGGTGCTGGCCGGTGTGGTCGCGATCGCCGTGGGGGTGGCCGGCGTCGCCGTCCTCGACGGCGCGCGGGAGCAGGACCGCGGCGACGACACGGTCGCGGACGGTTCGGGGGCGGCCCAGGCGGTCGTCGACCCGGAGGCCGCTGCGCAGCAGTACCGCGAGCTGCTCGGAACCACCGGCTCCGCGGCCTCGCGTGCGATCGGCCCGGCGTCCCTGGTCGAGTTCCTGCCCACCATCACCTACGCCGTCCGCAACGGGAACACGACCACCCTGTCCGACTCGGTCGTCGTCGGGCACGTGACGGACGTCCGCCCGGGCCGCGCGTTCTACGTCCCGGAGGACGACGACACCGCGAGCACCGAGGTGCCCTTCGACGACCCCCGGGCCCAGTGGCGGACCGTGCACGCCGAGGTCGCCGTCACCGAGGTCCTGGCCGGCCAGGTCCCGCCGGATCCCCTCGTCGTCGGGCTGGCGCTGAACCCGCGGACGCCCGTCGAGGTCGTGGCCGACGGCCTGCCCGCCCTCGGCGACCTGGTCCTGTTCCTGGACGCGGACGCCGGGGTCTTCGACGACGACCCCGGCATCTGGAGCATCGCCTTCGACGGCGAGGTGCTGGCCGAGGTGGGCGACGACGGCCGGCTGTCCCTGCCGGCGGCGGAGTCGTACGTCGCGGAGCGGTGGCTGGCGGGAACGCCGACGCTCGACAGCCTGCGCGAGGCTGCGCGGCAGCCTGCCCGGACCGTGCCGTTCGAGACGCTGGAGGACTGATGCCCGCTCGTCGGCTGGTGGTGGCGGTGGTCGCCGGGCTGCTGGTCGGGGGGCTGCTCACCTGGCTGGTGGTCCGGGACCGGAGCGCGGACGTCGCGGCGGCCCTCCCGGCATGCGACGAGATGGCCGGGGTCGAGCTGGGTGCGCTCGGCGAGGACCCGGCGTGGAACGGCTGCCTGACCGGCGACGGCGCGGCCGTGCAGTCGTACCGCTATGAGTGCTCCTCGCTCCGGGAGTCGCTCGTCCCGAGGGTCGAGCGGGAACTGGCGGACGAGTCCGCCGTCGTGTTCCTGCCCGACGTCGGTCTGATGGCCGCCGAGGGGCAGCCCTGGGTCGAGGCGCGGTCGGCGCAGGCCGCATTCCTCCGGACGCCCTTCGCGATGTCCGCGCACTACCGCTGCGACGAGCTGCGCTCGCTGCCACCGGCGGACGGGATCGACGCGGTCGACTGCGCCCTCGACGACGTCCCGCTCGACCTCGTCACCACGCAGGGGTGCAGTCGTGAGGGCGAGGTGCACCCCGCCGTCGGCCGGCCCTGCTCGTATCCCGATTTCGACATGAACACGTCCTGGGAGCAGTGGTCCATCGAGGTGCCCGGGCTCGGCGGTGGTCTGGTGCTGGAGAGCGGGCCGGACGAGCAGTGGTGGATGGTGCCCGGCGAGTTCCGCGACGAACGCTGCTCGACCGCGCCCGCCGAGTGGGCCGACGCCTGGCGCTGATCCGACGTCTGCGCTTTCGCGGTGAAGCAGGGTGGGACGTTCCCGCGGGAACGCCGTCGAGACTTTCTGTACCGAAAGTCCCCGAGGTGGGGAGTCCCTCACCTTCGCCGTCGGGACTTTCTGTACCGAAAGTCCCGAGGTGGGGAGCCCCGTCACCTTCTCCGTCGGGACTTTCTGCACCGAAAGTCCCGAGCGGCGTCAGGCGGGGGCGACGGCGGACCAGCGGACGGTGACCTCGCCGTGCCGCCACCGCCGGGACGACCCGACCAGCGGCCAGCCCTGCTCGGCCAGCGCCTCGACTGCGCCCACCCAGCGCTGCCGCGGGCCGAAGGTGGACAGCCCGGCCGCGCCCGCCCAGGCGGCGTCGAAGGCGCGCAGGAACTCGTGCACCGGCTCGCCCGGGACGTTGTGGTGGATCAGCGCCTTGGGTAGGCGCTCGGCGAGGTCCGACGGGCGTTCGATGTCGGAGACCCGGACGGACAGCGTCAGGGTGAGCGGCCCGTCGGCGTCCAGGGCCACCCAGGCGGAGCGCCGTCCCCACTCGTCGCAGGTCCCCTCGACGACGAGCCCGCCCGGCGCCAGCCCCGCGCGCATGGTGTCCCAGGCCCGCGCCGCGGACTCCTCGTCGTACTGGCGCAGCACGTTGAAGGCGCGGACGACCACCGGCCGCAGCCCGGCCAGCTCGAAGCCACCGACCCGGAAGTCCACCCGCGGCGGGTCCCGGTCGTCGGCGACGGCGGTCACCCGCGCCGGGTCGATCTCCAGCCCGACGACCTCCAGCCCCGGCACCTCGGGCGCGAGGCGCTCCACGAGCTCCAACGTGGTGACGGCGGACGCGCCGTAGCCGAGATCCACCACCAGCGGCCGGGCCGAGTCGCGCAGCCGCGGCACCTGGGTGGCCAGCAGCCAGCGGTCCACGCGGCGCAGCCGGTTGGCGTTCGTCGTCCCGCGCGTGGGCAGCCCGAGCGCGCGGGCCCGCCCCGCCGCCAGCCGGGGCGCCCTGCGCTGCCGCTGCGGCGACAGCGAGGCCCGCTTCTTGTGCTCGCTGCTGCCCTCGGTCACCGGTCCGGAGGGTAGTCCGGGCTAGCGTTGCGGCGTGCAGGTTCGACGCGACGTCCGGCTGGCGGACCTCACCACCCTGGCCGTGGGCGGCCCCGTCGAGCGGTTGCTCGAGGTGGAGACCGCCGCCGAGCTGGTCGACGCCGTCCGCGACGCCGACGAGGCCGGCCGCCCGTTGCTGCTCGTCGGCGGCGGCTCGAACCTGGTCGCGCCCGACGAGGGCTGGCCCGGCGACGTCGTCGCGGTCCGCACCCGTGGCATCGCCCGGGACGGCGACCGGCTCACCGTGCAGGCCGGCGAGGACTGGGACGGGCTCGTCGCGCGCACCGTCACCGAGTCGCTCGCCGGCGTGGAGGCGCTGTCGGGCATCCCCGGCTCCACCGGCGCCACCCCCGTGCAGAACGTGGGCGCGTACGGCCAGGAGGTCGCGCAGACGATCACCGGCGTCCGCGTGTACGACCGCGCCGAGAAGTCCGAGCGCTCGCTGACCCCGGCCGAGTGCGGGTTCGCCTACCGCGACAGCCGCCTCAAGCGCGAGCCCGGCCGCTTCGTCGTCCTCGAGGTCGCCTTCGACCTGCACCCCGGCCCGCTGTCCCGCCCGGTCGGCTACGCCGAGCTGGCGCGCACGCTCGGCGTCGAGGTCGGCGAGCCCGCACCGCTGGCCGACGTCCGCGAGGCGGTCCTGCGGCTGCGCCGCGGCAAGGGCATGGTCTGGGACCCGGCCGACCCCGACTCCCGCAGCGCCGGCTCGTTCTTCACCAACCCGATCGTCCCGGCGCAGCAGGCCGTCGAGGGCTGCCCGAGCTGGCCGGCCCGCGGCGACGCGGTCAAGCTCAGCGCCGCCTGGCTGGTGCAGCACGCCGGCTTCGGCCGCGGCACCCGCGAGGGACACGTGGGGACGTCGTCCAAGCACAGCCTGGCCCTCACCACCGAGGACGGCGCCACCGCTGCCGAGCTGCTCGCCTTCGCCGACCGGATCATCGCCACGGTGCAGGAGCGCTTCGGCGTCACCCTCGAACGCGAACCGACCGCCGTCAGACCGAGTTGATCATCGTCATCTGGCTGCCCGCCACGCCGGTGGAGCCAGCCGGATGACGATGATCAACAGGGGTTCGGGTCAGTCGGTCTCGCGGTGCACCTTGTGCTGGGCGGCCTGGGCGCGGGGGCGGACGACGAGCAGGTCGACGTTCACGTGGTGCGGGCGGGTGAGCGCCCACGCGATGCAGTCGGCGACGTCGTCGGCGACCAGCGGCTCGCGCACCCCGCGGTAGACGGCGTCGGCGCGCTCGGCCGAACCCAGCCGGTTGAGCGAGAACTCCTCGGTGTGCACCATCCCGGGCGCGATCTCCATGACCCGCACCGGTTGCCCGACCAGCTCCAGCCGCAGCGCCCCGGCCAGCGCGTGCTCGCCGTGCTTGGCCGCCGTGTACGAGCTGCCGTTCTCGTAGGTGGTCAGCCCCGCGGTCGAGCCGACGAACAGCACGTCGCCGGCGCCGGAGGCGATCAGCGCCGGCAGCAGCGCCTTGGTGAGCCGCACCGTCCCGAGCACGTTCACCTCGTAGGTCCGCGCCCACGAGTCGAGGTCGGCGTCCGCGACGGGGTTGGCGTCGAACGCCCCACCGGCGTTGTTCACCAGCACGTCGACCCGGTCCAGCGCGGCGGCGAACGCCTCGACCGACGCGGGGTCGGTCACGTCCAGCGGCAGGGCCCGGCCCCCGATGGCCTCGGCCAGCTCGGTCAGCCGGTCCATCCGCCGCGCCCCGAGGACGACGTCGAACCCGTCCGCGGCCAGGCGTGCCGCCGTGGCCGCGCCGATCCCGCTGGACGCTCCGGTGACGACGGCGGTGCGCCCGGCGCCGGGCCGCTCGGAGCTACCGGACCGGGTGAGAGGTGAGGCACCTGACATGTGCTCATCCTCGCGCTGTTGCAGGATGGAAGACCAACAGGGGTCGCCGCGTTGGCCCCCGTGACGGTCCGGACCACCACAACTGCCGAGCGGGAGGAACGCACGTGCCCGCTCGCCGCCCGATCCGCTCCGGCACGCCCCGGCGGGTCGCGACCCTCTCGGTGCACACCAGCCCGCTCGACCAGCCCGGCGCCGGCGACGCGGGCGGCATGAACGTCTACATCGTCGAGGCGTCCCGTCGGCTGGCCGCCCCGCGGCATCGCCGTCGACATCTTCACCCGCGCCACCTCCAGCGACCTGCCGCCGGTCGTGGAGATGTGCCCCGGCGTCACGGTGCGGCACGTCGTCGCCGGCCCGTTCGAGGGCCTGGGCAAGGAGGAGCTGCCCGCCCAGCTGTGCGCGTTCACCGCGGCCGTGCTGCGCGAGGAGGCCCAGCACGAGCCGGGCTACTACGACGTCGTCCACTCGCACTACTGGCTCTCCGGGCAGGTCGGGTACCTGGCCCGCGACCGGTGGAGCGTGCCGCTGATCCACACCGCGCACACCCTCGCCAAGGTCAAGAACGAGGCGCTCGCCGTCGGCGACCGGCCCGAGCCGCGCTCCCGCGTCATCGGCGAGGAGCAGGTCGTGGCCGAGGCCGACCGGCTGATCGCCAACACCGACGAGGAGGCCCGCCAGCTGGTGCGCCTCTACGGCGCCGACCCGGCCCGCACCCTCGTCGTCCCGCCCGGCGTCGACCTCGAGCGTTTCTCACCGGGCGACCGCGCCGCCGCCCGCCGGGCGGTGGGCATGCCGCAGGACGCCGTCGTGCTGCTGTTCGTCGGGCGCATCCAGCCGCTCAAGGCACCCGACGTGCTGCTGCACACCGCCGCCCGGCTGCTCGCCGACGACCCGGGCCTGCGCGACCGGTTGCGCGTGCACGTCGTGGGCGCGCCCAGCGGCTCCGGCCTCGACGCCCCCGAGCAGCTCAAGGAGCTCGCCGGCTCGCTCGGGATCGCCGACGTCGTCACGTTCTTCCCGCCGCAGCCGCCCGAGCGGCTCGCCCTGCACTACCGCGCCGCCGACGTCACTGTCGTCCCCAGCCACAACGAGTCCTTCGGCCTGGTCGCCCTGGAGTCGCAGGCCTGCGGCACGCCGGTGGTCGCCGCCGAGGTCGGCGGGCTGCCGACGGCGGTCCGCGACGGCGTCTCCGGCGTCCTCGTGGCCGGGCACGACCCGGCCGACTACGCGGTCGCGGTGCGCGCCGTGCTGGCCCGTCGCGAGCTGCTCGCCGCCGGCGCGCGGCGGCACGCCGGCCTCTTCTCCTGGGACCGCACCGCCGACGCCCTCGTCCAGGCCTACGCCTCGGCGGCGCGCGACATGGCCGCGGCGCCCATCCGTCCCGCGCGCGAGCGGCGGCTCGGTCCGCTGCGCGTCCTCCCCGGAGTGCAGGTGGCCAGATGAGCAGGACCACAGCGGAGCTGGACGCCGTCATCGAGCAGGTGCTCCGCGACGGCGAGCTGGTGCACGAGCACCCCGCCCCCGGCACCTGGCTGGTCGACCTCCCGGGCACCAAGAAGCTCAAGACGGTCTGCGGGCTCAGCGTCGGCGAGCACGCGCTGCGGGTGGAGGCCTTCGTCTGCCGCCAGCCCGACGAGAACCGCGAGCAGCTGTGGACCTTCCTGCTGCAGCACAACGCCCGCATGTACGGCGTCTCGTACTCCATCGACAACGTCGGTGACGTCTACCTGACCGGCCGGCTGCCGCACGCCGCGGTCACCCCCGAGGAGCTCGACCGCATCCTCGGCTCGGTGCTCAGCTACGCCGACGACCACTTCAACACGATGCTGGAGATCGGCTTCGGGACGTCGATCCGCCGCGAGTGGGACTGGCGGGTCAAGCGCGGCGAGTCGCTGCGCAACCTCGAGGCGTTCGCCGCCTTCGCCGATCCCTCCCGCCGCGCTGACGCAACCCCCTCCCGCCGCGCCGACGCAACCCCCTCCCGCCGCCCGGACACCGACGGCGGCCCGACCCGCGGGGAGTGACGACGGACCGCACCGAGGTCGAGGAGGCCCCTCCCGGCTACGCCCGCCGCTGGTGGGTGCTGGCCACCATGACGGTGTGCCTGCTCGTGGTGATCATGGGCAACACGATCCTCAACGTGGCCCTGCCGACGCTGCAGCGCGACCTCGGCGCCAGCCAGGCCGAGCTCCAGTGGGCCGTGGACGCCTACATCCTCGTGTTCGCCGGGCTGCTGTTCTCCTGGGGCGTCATCGGTGACCGCATCGGGCGCCGGCGGGTCCTGGTCATCGGGCTGTCGATCTTCGCGGTCGGCTCGGTGCTGGCCTCGCTGAGCGACAGCCCGGCCGAGCTCATCGTCTGGCGCGCGGTGATGGGCGTCGGCGGCGCCGCCGTGCAGCCCACGACCCTCGCCGTCATCACCAACGTCTTCCCCGGCCCCGAGCGGGGCCGGGCCATCGGCGTGTGGGCCGGCACCGCGGGCATCGCCGTCGCCGGAGGCCCGCTGGCCGGGGGCGCGGTGCTGGCGCACTTCTGGTGGGGCGCGGTCTTCCTCGTCGGCGTGCCGGTCGCGGTCGTCGGCATCGTCGCGGTGCTCGCCGTCGTCCCGGAGTCCAAGGACCCCTCGCCCGGCCGGCTCGACGTCCCCGGCGTGCTGCTGTCGATCGTCGCCCTGGCCGGGATCGTCTACGGCATCATCCGGGGCGGCGAGGGCGCGGGCTGGACGACGCCGGGGGTGCTCGTCCCGCTGGTCGGCGGGCTGGCGCTGCTGGTGCTGTTCATCCAGCTCCAGCGCCGCTCCACGCACCCGGCGCTGGACGTCTCGCTGTTCCGCAACCCGGCCTTCTCCGCCGCCGCCGGCGCCCTGGGGCTCAACTTCTTCGCGCTCCTCGGCGCGACCTTCTACGTCGTCTTCTACCTGCAGGGCGTGCTCGGCTACACCCCGCTGCAGGCCGGCGCGACCCTCATCCCGGTGGCCGTCGGCATGGCCGTCACGGCGCCGCGGACCTCGGGCCTCGTCGAGCGGTTCGGCGCCAAGGCGGTGTGCGCGACCGGTTTCGCGATGATCACGACGTCGTTCCTCGGCTTCCAGCTGCTGGGCGTCGACTCCTCGGTCTGGGTGCTGCTCGCGATCCTGTCGGTGCAGGGCGTCGGCATGGGCGCGGTCATGGCGCCGGCCACCGAGTCGATCATGTCGGTGGTCCCGCGCGAGAAGGCCGGCGCGGGCGCGGCGGTGAACAACTCCGTCCGCCAGGTCGGTGGCGCGCTGGGCGTGGCGATCCTCGGCTCGCTGCTCGCCGCTTCGTACGCGGCCCACCTCGGCGACGCCACCGACGTGCTGCCGGCCGGGCTCCGGGACCAGGCCGACGAGTCGATCGTCAGCACGCTGTCGGTGATCGGGGCGGTGCAGGCCGGGGGCGACGAGGAGGCCGCCGCGGCGGCCGGGGAGCTGGTCGAGCCGGCCCGCCAGGCCTTCGTCGACGCCATGCACGTCACCGCGGTGGGGACGGCGGCGGCGGGCGCGATCGCCGTCGTCGTCGTGCTCGTCTGGCTGCCGGGACGGCGCGATCGGGTGACGGCGTCCACCCGGGACGGTGACGCGCGCGCCGATCGTTGACGCTCCGTCACCGAACGCACAGGCTGGCCGCGTCGCGCGCGGTGCACGGAGCCCGCACGGACGTACGTGGGGGAGACGCACCTGTGACCGACGGCCTCACCGCCGCCCGCCCCGAGCTGCCCGCCGCCGCGCGGGACCGGCGCGACCCGTTCGCGCCGCTGCACGAGAACGCGCTCGCCGCGCTGCTCCGCGACCCGGCCCACCCCGGGTCGGCATCGGTCGCCGTGCCCACCGGGGGCGCACCGCTGCCGGTCACCCGGTACGCCGACGGGCGGGACCGGATCAACCTGGGCACCGGCAACTACCTGGGCCTGGCCGGTGATCCGCGGCTGATCGAGTCCGCGGCCGCGGCGCTGCGCCGGTACGGCACCAGCACCTCGGGCAGCCGGGTCCTCAACGGCACCACCGGCCTGCACCTGCAGCTCGAGGAGGAGCTGGCCGACCTCTACGGCACCGAGGCGGCGGTGCTCACATCCTCCGGGGTGAACGCCAACCTCGCGCTGCTGTCCACCGTCTGCACGCCCGACGACGTGCTGCTCGTCGATGCGCACGTGCACGCCAGCCTGCACGCCGCCGCCGCGGCCAGCCGGGGCAAGGTCGTGCGCTGGCAGCACAACGACCTGGACTCGCTGGCCGCTCGCCTGGAGCGGCTGGACCCGCGCGCCGGCGCCGTCGTCGTGGTGGACGGCGTCTACTCGATGACCGGCGAGATCGCCCCGCTGCGTGGCATCACCGCGCTGTGCGCGCAGCACGGTGCCCGGCTCGTGGTCGACGAGGCGCACGGCCTCGGTGTGCTGGGCGCGGGCGGCCGCGGTGCCGGTGAGGAGCTCGGCGTCCTGACCGACGTGGACGCCGTCACCGTCGCGCTGAGCAAGTCCCTCGCCAGCGTCGGCGGGGCGATCATGACCAGCCGCGCCGCCGCCGACGGCATCCGCGCGTCCGGCATGCCCTACGTGTTCAGCGCCGCCAACGACCCGGCGTCGGTCGCGGCCGCCCTGACCGCGCTGCGGATCCTGCGCGCCGAGCCCGAGCGGGTGGTCCGGCTGCAGCAGAACTGCGCGCTGCTGCGCCGGGTGCTCGCCGACGCGGGAGCCGGGCCGATCCAGGGCCGCGGCGCGGTGGTCGCCGTCCCCACCGGGTCCGAGGAGGCCACCGGTGCCGCCTGGCGCACCGCGTTCGACGCCGGCGTCTACACCAACGCCGTCGCCTACCCGGCCGTCCCGCGCGGCCGGGGCGTGCTGCGGCTGACCGTCATGGCGACGCACACCGAGGCGCAGCTGCGCACCGCCGGCGAGGTGGTGGCCGCCGCGGTGCACGCCGCCCGGGAGACCCACGGCGAGGGGCTGCCGGCCGCGCGGAGCGTGGCCTGATGCGGGCCCGGGCTGCGGCCGGACGGCGTTCGGGCAGGATGTGGGCGTGACTTCTACGGGAACCCTCGTGCTGCTCCGCCACGGCGAGAGCGAGTGGAACAAGGCCAACCTGTTCACCGGCTGGGTCGACGTCCCGCTGTCGGAGAAGGGGCGCGGCGAGGCCGCCCGCGGTGGCCGGCTGCTCGCCGAGCACGACCTGCTCCCCGACGTCTCGCACACGTCGCTGCTGCGGCGCGCGATCATGACCGCCGAGCTGGCGCTGCACGAGGCCGACCGGCAGTGGATCCCGGTGAAGCGCTCGTGGCGGCTCAACGAGCGGCACTACGGCGCGCTCCAGGGCAAGGACAAGGCGCAGACCCTCGCGGAGTTCGGCGAGGAGCAGTTCATGACCTGGCGCCGCTCCTACGACACCCCGCCGCCGCCGATCGAGCCCGGCAGCGAGTTCAGCCAGGACGGCGACGCCCGCTACTCGTTCCTGCCGCCGGAGGCCCGCCCGGCCACCGAGTGCCTGGCCGACGTCGTCGTCCGGATGCTGCCGTACTGGTACGACGCGATCGTGCCGGACCTGCGTGCCGGGAAGACGGTGCTGGTCGCCGCCCACGGCAACAGCCTGCGCGCGCTGGTGAAGCACCTCGACGGGCTGGGCGACGACGAGGTCGTCGGCCTCAACATCCCCACCGGCGTCCCGCTGCGCTACGACCTGGACGCCGACCTGCGCCCGGTCCAGCCCGGCGGCCAGTACCTCGACCCCGAGGCCGCCGCCGCCGCGATCGAGGCGGTCAAGAACCAGGGCAAGTAAGCGGTGACGAGGCGGCCCGGAGGGTCGCCGAGGAATCGCTTGGAGCCGCCCCGCGAGGCGCCGTGAGGAGTGGGGCCCGGAGGGTCCCCGACGAGCGAGCGGGCTGGGCTCATCGCAGGTCGGGACGGCTCCTGGCCGCGGTCAGAGCCCGGAGGGCGACAGTGGGACATGCCGCTCGCCGGTCACCAGGTAGACGACCCGGCGGGCGACGCTGACCGCGTGGTCGGCGAAGCGCTCGTAATAGCGGCCGAGCAGCGTCACGTCGATCGCCGTCTCGACGCCGTGCGGCCAGCTGTCGGCGAGCAGCTCGCGGAACAGGCCGCGGTGGATGCGGTCCATGGCGTCGTCGTCGGTCTCGAGCTCCCGGGCCTTGTCCACGTTGCGGGTGGCGATGACGGTGCCGGCCTTGGCGACCAGCATCTCCGCGACGTGCCCGGCCTCGAGGAACGCCGGGCGCACCTCCTGCGGGACGGCGTGGTCGGGGAACCGCATCCGCGCCACCTTGGCGATGTGCTCGGCGAGGTCGCCCATGCGCTCGAGGTCGCTGGCGATCCGGGTGGCGACGACGATCGTGCGCAGGTCGGTGGCGACCGGCTGCTGGCGGGCCAGCAGGGTGAAGCAACGCTGGTCGATGCTCTCGCGGGTGTCGTCGATGTGCGCGTCGCCGGCGATGACGAGGTCGGCGAGCGCGACGTCGGCGTCGAGCAGCGCGGTGGTGGCGGTGCTCATCTGCGAGCCCACCGTGTTCGCCATCTCGACGAGGCACCCGCGGATGTCGTCGAGTTCCTCGTGGTAGCTGTCGCGCACGTCGTCCTCCTGGGTGGCGCGGCACCTCGCCGCACCGGTCGGGAGCGACGTTAGGCCGGTCCCGGGGGCGTTCGGTCGCCGGCAGGTGAACGTGGGCCCACGCCCGCGTGAACACTCCCTCGCGCCGGCCGCCCGATCAGGTGTTCGGGGCGGGACGGTGCTCCGGCGCACCTAGCATCGGCATCGTGAGTCCGCTGGTCGCTCTCGTGGTGGGCCTGGCCCTGGGTGGGGCCGTGGTCCTCGTCCCCGTGCTCGTCACCCGGCGCGCCGCGGCCGGTCCGGGTCGCGATGCGCAGGCGGGGGCCCTGCCCGAGGCCGCCATGGCGCGCCGGCTGCTGGACCTCATGGACCCGGCGGTGCTGGTCGTCGACGCCGACGACGCGGTGCTGCTGGCCAACCCGGCCGCGCGGGCGCTCGGCATCGTGCGCGGCTCCCGGCTGCTGGTCCCCGAGCTGCTGGACCTGGCGCACGCCGTCCGCGGCGGTGGCGCGCGGCGCACCGACGTCCGGCTGCCGGGCAACCTGGCCGGAACCGGCCCGCGGATGATGGGCGTGCACGGCGTGCGGCTGGACAGCGGCGCCCCGCCGACGCCGGGGCCGGTGGCGCTGGTCCTGGCCGACGTCACGGAGGCCCGCCGCACCGAGGCGGTGCGCCGCGACTTCGTCGCCAACGTCGGCCACGAGCTGAAGACGCCGGTCGGCGCGCTCTCGCTGCTCGCCGAGGCGATCGAGGGCGCGGCCGACGACCCCGAGGCCGTCCAGCGCTTCGCCGCCCGGATCGCGATCGAGGCCGACCGGCTGGGCCGGCTGGTCCGCGAGCTCATCGACCTCTCCCGGCTGCAGGGCGGTGACCCGCTGCCCGACCTCGCGCCGGTGCCGGTCGACCGGGTGCTGGCCGAGGCGGTGGACCGCACCCGCACCGCGGCCCGGGCCAAGCGGCTCGACGTCGCCGTCGGTGGGCAGCCGGGCCTGGTGGTCCGCGGTGTGGAGAGCCAGCTGGTCACCGCGGTCACCAACCTGCTGGCCAACGCCGTCGCCTACAGCACGGGGGAGTCGCGCATCGCCGTGGCCGCCCGCGCCCGGTCCGGCTTCGCCGAGATCGCGGTGACCGACAGCGGCATCGGCATCCCGCGCCAGGACCGGCAGCGGGTGTTCGAGCGGTTCTACCGGGTCGACCAGTCCCGGGCGAGCGGCACCGGCGGCACCGGGCTGGGGCTGGCCATCGTCAAGCACGTCGCGAGCAACCACGGCGGCTCGGTCACCGTGTGGAGCGAGGAGGGGCTGGGCTCGACGTTCACGCTCCGCATCCCGCTCGCCGCCGCGCCCACCCCCGCCGGCGGCGAGGCCACCCTCCCCGGCGGCGACACCACCCTCCCGCGCGGCGGGACCGTCGCCGCCGACCCCGGAAAGGGGACCGCATGACCCGCGTGCTCGTCGTCGAGGACGAGGAGTCGTTCTCCGACGCGCTGTCCTACATGCTGCGCCGGGAGGGGTTCGACGCCGTCGTCGCCGCGACCGGCCCGGACGCGCTCGCCGAGTTCGACCGCGGCGGCGCCGACATCGTGCTGCTGGACCTCATGCTGCCGGGCCTGCCCGGCACCGAGGTCTGCCGCCAGCTGCGCACCCGCAGCACGGTGCCGATCATCATGCTCACGGCCAAGGACGGTGAGATCGACAAGGTCG
This sequence comes from Blastococcus sp. TML/C7B, assembly GCF_016612845.1. NCBI lineage: Bacteria > Bacillati > Actinomycetota > Actinomycetes > Geodermatophilales > Geodermatophilaceae > Blastococcus > Blastococcus sp. TML/C7B. The sequence goes on from NZ_JAEOAA010000001.1 coordinate 1,434,558, forward strand.
TCGGCCTGGAGCTGGGCGCCGACGACTACGTCACCAAGCCCTACTCCGCCCGCGAGCTGGTCGCCCGCATCCGCGCCGTGCTCCGCCGCCGCGGGGAGCCCGGTGAGGTGGCCGCCGCGGACTCGGTGCTCGAGGCGGGACCGGTGCGGATGGACGTCGAGCGGCACGTCGTCACCCTCGACGGCGCACCGGTCGCCCTCCCGCTCAAGGAGTTCGACCTGCTCGAGCTGCTGCTGCGCAACGCCGGCCGGGTGCTGACCCGCGGCACGCTGATCGACCGGGTGTGGGGGGCGGACTACGTGGGCGACACCAAGACCCTCGACGTCCACGTCAAGCGCCTGCGGGCGAAGCTCGAGCCGGACCCGGCCAACCCCGAGCACCTGCTGACCGTGCGCGGCCTGGGCTACAAGTTCGAGGCCTGACCGCGCCGACCGGCGGGTCTCAGTTCTTCAGCTCGTCGATCTTCTCCGAGGCCTTCGGCCTTGGTGAGGTTCTCGGTCTCGACGTCCTCGTCGGTGCTCCGGGAGAGGGTCTCCAGGTAGCTCTTCTGGGCCCCGGTGGCGGGCTCGTCGCCGGTCACCCAGGTCGACGGGTCCTTCTCGGCGGTCGGGTCGGACTGCTGCTGCGATTCGCTCATGTGTTCGACTCTAGGCCGGGGCGAGCTCCGCCGCACGGCGGACGGCGGCCTCGAGACGGGCGGCCCGGCGGGCCTCGTCGAGCCGGCGGCCGGTGCGGTGCACGTGCTCCCCGCCGCACGCGGGGCAGGTGACGGCGACGGCGATGTGGTCGGGGTGGTTGGTCACCGAACGGACGGCGTCGAGGCCGACGAACTCGCGGTTCCCGGTGACGGTGCAGGTGATCATCAACATGCGAGCAGCCTGCTGCGGACGCCCGTCCCCGACGAGTGGCAGGACTGACCGCCGCCGCAGGTCTTCTGCCATGATGCCGCGCATGCCGCTGCCCGACCGCCCTCTCGTCGTCAGCACCGTCCTCGCCGACGGGCTGATCGGCAGCTTCGGCCTCGGCGTCTGCCACGAGGTGTTCGGCTACGACCGCCGCCACCTGGGGCTGCCCCGCTTCGACTTCGCGGTGGTCGCCGAGGCGCCGGGCATCCTGCGCACCGACACCGGGCTCGGCGTCCTGGTCGAGCACGACCTGTCGCGGCTGGATCGGTCCGACATCGTGCTGATCACCGCGTGGGAGCTGTTCGACCACGTGCCGTCGGAGGCGCTGCTCGACGCGCTCCGCGCGGCGCACGCCCGCGGCGCGATGATCATCAGCCACTGCACCGGCGTCTTCGTCCTGGCCGCCGCGGGACTGCTCGAGGGGCTGCGGGTGACCACGCACTGGCGCTGGGCCGGCGAGCTGGCCGCCCGCTTCCCCGACCTCGACGTCGACCCCGGCGTGCTCTACGTGGACAACGGCACGATCCTCACCGGCGCCGGGACCGCCGCCGGGGTGGACACCCTGCTGCACCTCGTGCGCCGCGAGTGGGGCGCGGCCGCCTCGAACGCCCTGGCCCGCGAGATGGTCGTGCCCCCGCACCGGGACGGCGGGCAGGCGCAGTTCATCGACGCCCCGGTGGCCCGGTGCGAGGACGACCTGCTCGGCGTCGTCCTGGAGTGGGCGGGCGCGCACCTGGCCGAGGACCTGAGCGTGGAGATCCTGGCGCGGCGGGCGTTGATGAGCCCGCGCACGTTCGCCCGCCGGTTCAAGGCGACGACCGGGACGACGCCGCACGCCTGGTTGCTGGGGCAGCGGCTCTCGGCGGCCGAGACGCTGCTGGAGGGGACCGACGCCCCGGTCGAGGAGATCGCCCGGCTCGTGGGCTTCGGCACCGCGGCGGGGCTGCGCGAGCAGTTCGCCCGCCGCCGCGGGGTCTCGCCGCGCGCCTACCGGCAGACCTTCCGGTCAGGTGGGGCGGCGCCGGTGCAGCTCGACGGGCACGGGAGAGGCGGGGTGGGGGGCGATCAGCCCCCTGGTCGAGGCGCCGCTCGGCCAGCCGGCGTAGCTCCGCGTACGCGGGCGCGCCCAGCAGCGCGGTGAGCTCGGCGGCGTAGGTCTCGACCAGCGGCTCGGGGGAGACGTGCGCCGCGGGGGCGCCGGTGCACCACCAGTGCAGGTCCCGCCCGCCCGGACCCCAGCCGCGGCGGTCGAACTCGCCGATGGAGTCCACCAGCACGCGGGTGCCGTCCGGCCGGTCGACGTGCTCCTGCTCGCGGCGCACCGGCAGCTGCCAGCAGACGTCGGGCTTGGTGGTCAGCGGGTGCAGGCCCTCGCGCTGCGCCATCCGGTGCAGCGCGCAGCCGCCGCCGCCCGGGAAGCCTGGGCGGTTGAGGAAGACGCAGGCGCCGTCGACGACGCGGGTGCGCAGCGAGCGGACGCCGTCCTCGGCGTCGTCCGCCCCACCGGATGCCTCCGGTTCCTCGGCGGTGTCCACCTCGGTCCAGGCGCCGCGGCCCACGGGGGCCAGCTGCCAGTCCTCGTCGGCCAGGTCGGCGACGGCGGCGGTGACCCGCGCGAGGTCGTCCTCGTCGGTGAAGAACGCCCCGTGGCTGCAGCAGCCGTCGTCCGGCCGGCCCTCGACCACCCCGGCGCACCCGCGGCCGAACACGCAGGTCCAGGCGGAGGTCAGCCAGGTGAGGTCGGCGCGCACCACGTGGCCGGAATCGGCCGGGTCGGCGAACTCCACCCACTCCCGGGCGAAGTCGAGGTCCACCTCGGGGGGAGGGTCGTCCGGCACCCGTTCAGCCTAGGACGGGCATCCCCGGCAGACTGGGCGGATGCGGCTGGGTGTGCTCGACGTCGGTTCCAACACCGTCCACCTGCTCGTCGTCGACGCGCACAGCGGCGCGCACCCGACGCCGATGCACGACGACCGCTGGCCGGTGCGGCTCGCCGAGCACGTCGGCCCGGACGACGTCCTCTCGCGGGCGGGTGAGGAGGCGCTGCTCCGGTCGGTCGAGGAGGCCTGCGAGCAGGCGCAGAAGCAGGGCTGCGACGACTTCATGGCGCTGGCCACCTCGGCCATCCGCGAGGCGCGCAACGGCGAGGAGGTGCTCGACCGGATCCGCCGGGAGACCGGCGTCGAGCTGCAGGTGCTGACCGGCGAGGACGAGGCCCGGCTGACCTTCCTGGCGGTGCGCCGCTGGTTCGGCTGGAGCGCGGGGCAGCTGCTCGTGCTGGACATCGGCGGCGGCTCGCTGGAGATGGCCGTCGGCATCGACGAGCTGCCCGAGGTCGCGCTCTCCCTGCCCCTGGGCGCCGCGCGGATGACCCGGCGGTTCCTCCCCGATGCGCTGGCCGGCGACCGACCCGACCTCGCCGCGCTCGCCGCCCTCGACGCGCACGCCACCGCGCTGCTCGAGCCGGCGGTGGCGACGCTGCAGGAGGCCGGCCCGCCCGACCTCGTGGTGGCGACCAGCAAGACCTTCCGCACGCTGGCCCGGCTCAGCGGGGCCGCACCCTCGGCGGCCGGCATCCGGGCGCCGCGGGAGCTCTCGCGGACCGGGCTGGACCAGGTGCTGGGCTTCGTGTCGCGGATCGAGTCCGGCGCGCTGGCGGAGCTGCCCGGCGTGTCGGCGAACCGCGCGCACCAGGTTCCCGCGGGAGCGACTGTCGCTGCCGCCGCTCTGCGCCTCCTGGACGTACCGTTCGTCCGTATCTGCCCGTGGGCGCTGCGTGAGGGAGTCATCCTGCGCAGGCTGGACGCGTTGGAAGGGGCGTGATGGCCGGAACGGACTGGAACCCCGACACGGGGGGTCGGCCGCTCGCGGAGATCCTCCGCGAGGCGGGCATCGACACCTCCCGCGCCGCCCGCCGGCGCCGCTGGGACGAACCCGACGAGCCGCCCGTCGTCCGCCAGCGCCGTCCGGACGCCGAGCCGGCGGCGGAGCGCCCGAGCCTGGGTCGTCGGCGCAGCGACGCCGACACGACCGCGACAGGTGCTCCCGCCTCCTCCGCCCGGGCCGGCTCCGCACGCGCCGGTGCGCTCCAGCCCAGCCCGTCGCGCTCCGGGGCGGGCGCCGGCTTCCCGCCCGTCCGCCCCTCCGAGGACCGGCGCGCGGTGGCCGGCCCCTCGACCGCCGCCATCCAGGGCTTGCGCGCCGACCGCTCGCCGGCCGTTCCGCACCCGTCGGCCCCGCTGCCCGACATCCCGCTGGGCGCCCTGCGCGGCGACCGCGTCGCCGAGCGCAGCTCCGACCGGGACACGGGCCGGGTGACCGGCCGGGACACGGGCCGGGTCTCCGGCCGCGCGGTCGAGCGCGACAGCACCCGTGACGGCGCCCGCGACACCGGGCGCACCGGCGTCCGCGGGCTCCGCCCCGGCCAGCGCGCCACCGGGCGCGAGGAGCACACCTCGACCGGGCCGATCCCGGCCGTGCGCACCGGCGACGTCGACGACCTGCCCGGGGAGGCCGGCCCGCTGGCCTGGCTGCGGTTCGCCGGCGAGCTCGTCATCGCCCTCGCCGCCGGCGTCGGCGTCTTCTTCGCCGCCACGCTGCTGTGGGAGATGGCCCCCTACGTCGCGCTGCTGCTCGTGCCGATCGCGGTGACCGCCCTGGTCGCGGGCGTCGGCCTGTGGCGGCAGCGGCAGGGCGAGGAACCGGTGGGGCCGCGACTGCTGGCGCTGCTCGTGCTCGCGGGCACGTTGCTCACGATCGTCCCCGCGGCCCAGCTGCTCGCCGCGCGCTGAGCGCGCGCGGCGAGACCGCCGGCGTGCCCGCTCAGGCGGTGGCGTCGGCCTCCGCGTCGTCCTCCGCATCGTCCCCGGCGGCAGCGAACTCCTCGACGATGGCCGCGCCGAAGGCGTCCAGGTCGTCGGGGTTGCGGCTGGTGATCAGGTTGCCGTCGACGACGACCTCCTCGTCCACCCAGGTCGCGCCCGCGTTGCGCAGGTCGGTCTGCAGCGAGGGCCAGGAGGTCATCCGCCGGCCGCGGACGACATCGGCCTCCGCGAGCACCCACGGCGCGTGGCAGATCGCCGCGACCGGCTTGCCCGCGTCGAAGAACGCCTTCACGAAGGCCACCGCGTCGGCGTCGGCGCGGACGAAGTCGCCGTTGATGACCCCACCCGGGAGCACCAGGGCCGCGTAGCCGTCGGGATCGGCGTCGGCCACGGTGATGTCCACCTTCTTGGTGTCGCCCTTGTCGATGTGCTCGTAGGCGGTGATCGTGCCCGCCTCCAGCGAGACCAGCTCCGGCTGCGCACCGGCCTCCTCCAGCGCCTGCCACGGCCGGTCGAGCTCGACCTGCTCGACGCCGTCGGTCGCCAGGACCGCCACCCTCATCCCGTCCAGTTCTCCTGCCATGCAGCCGCCGCTACCCGGGGCCCCGACGTCACACACCCCCGCGCACTACGGTTCGACCGTGTCCCTGACCACGCGCCGCGCCGTGCCGCGACCGGTCGAGGCGCCGGTGCTCGGCCGCCTGCTGACCGGCCGGCTGGTCGCCGGCCCCGGGGTCGGCGACGCGCTCCGGGTGGCCACCGGCCTGGCGGCCGAGGGTCGCGCGGTCGCGCTGGAGCACCGCCCGGGTGCGGCGGACGACGTCGCCGGGGAGCTGGGCGCGCTCGTCGCCGGCGCACGGGCGGCCGCGGTCGGGGACTGCGAGGTCACCCTCCCGGTCGACCGGCTGACCGAGGTGCCGGCGCTGGCCGCCGACGCCGCCCGGGCCGGGCTCGGCGTGGCGCTCGAGGGCTCCAGCGCGCGCGTCGACGCCCTGCTCGTCGAGCTGCCCGCCGCGCGGGCCGTCGTCAGCAGCGGGGAGGCGGACGCCGTGGGGCGGTGCCGCGCGCTCGCCGGGGGGCGGGTCCGCCTGCGAGCGGGGCGGGGGGCGGCCGCACGCCGGGCCTTCGTGCGCTGCCTCGACGTCCTGATGGCCGGCGACGGCGCACCCGCCGTCGCCACGAGCGACCCCCGGTTGATCGCCGTGGCCGGGGAACGGGCGGCCTGGCACGGCCGCACCTACGACACTTGGGAGCACGTCATGCCCTGGAGGATCCGACCGGCCGAGCAGCAGCGGATCGCCGCCTCCGGCGCCGCCCTGCGGATCGCCGTGCCCTCGGGCCGCGGCGCCGTCGCCGGCCTCGCCGCCACCGCCGGGGGCCTGCGGTGAGCGCCCCCGCACGGCGCGGCCTGGCCGTCATCGGCGGCGGGCGGATGGGGGAGGCGCTGCTCGCGGGGCTGGTCCGGCGCAGCGGCCCCGCCGACGTCGTCGTCTGCGAGCGCGACGAGAACCGGGCGGCCGAGCTGGCCGGGCGCTACGGCGTCGACGTCGTCGACCTGGCCGGGGCGGCCGACCGCGCGCGGGTGCTGCTGCTCGCGGTCAAGCCGCAGGACATCGAGGTCCCGCTCGGGCTGCTGGCCGGGCACGTGGATGCCGACCACCTCGTCGTGTCGGTCGCCGCCGGTGTGACCACGGCCCGGATCGAGGCGGCGCTGGCCCCCGGTGTGCCGGTCGTGCGGGTCATGCCGAACACCCCCGCGCTGGTCGAGGAGGGCATGAGCGTGCTCTCCGCGGGCGCGCACGCGACCGACGCCCACTTGGACGAGGCGGAGGGGCTGCTGTCCGCGGTCGGCCAGGTGCGGCGGGTCCCGGAGGCGCAGCAGGACGCGGTCACCGCGCTCTCCGGCAGCGGGCCGGCCTACTTCTACTACCTGGTCGAGGCCATGGTCGACGCCGGTGTGGCCCTGGGCGTGCCGCGCGAGCTGGCGACCGACCTCGTCGTGCAGACGGCGCTGGGCGCGTCGGTGATGCTGCGCGACTCGGGCCAGGACGCGGTCGCCCTGCGCGCCGCGGTCAGCAGCCCGAACGGGACGACGGTCGCCGCGATCGAGCAGTTCGACCGGCACGACGTGCGGGCGGCCATGGCGGCGGCGGTGGCGGCGGCGCACGCCCGCTCGGTGGAGCTGGGCGCCCCGCGCGGCTGAGGCGTGCGGGTCCGGTGACCGGGCCGGGACGACGGTGACCGGTGTTCCGCCTGTCGCCTCGTCGTACTCACTCCGAGCGAGCGGCCGAGCACATTAACGTGTCGGTGTCGACAAATCGAGCACTCTGCGTCGTGTCGTCGTCACACGGTCGCGTGACGCGCCGAGCTACTTGTCGATCCGGCGACATAGGTGCACATCTGCCCAGGACGGATCGGTCCGTCTGTTCGATTCATCCATCGCTCCAGTCACGCACGCCCCTTACGCTCGGTGTCAGTTCATGCGTGTTCAGTTGCCGGTGGGGAAGCCGGCGCCACGACGTGGACCAGGTACCGGAGACGAACAATGACCATGCCCCAGCGCCACGCCGCCACCGTCGTCCGTCCGGGTGTCCCCGGTCAGCGTCCGATGGGCCGTCCGATGCAGGCCTCGGCCGTCGCCCGCCCCGTGCCCGCCGCCCACCCGGCCGCCATGCCCCTCGGTCGCCCGAGCGTCCCGGCCCCCCGCGCCGCCGTCACGTTCCTGACCGTCGCCGAGGTCGCCGCGATGATGCGCGTCTCCAAGATGACCGTGTACCGCCTCGTCCACGCCGGCGACCTCTCCGCCGTGCGCGTCGGCCGCTCCTTCCGCGTCCCGGAGCGCGCCGTGCAGGACTACCTGCGCGACGCCTACACCGACATCGCCTGAGCGATGACACTGTCGTCCTCCGGACGACGACCGCGGCCACGAGCCGTCCCCCGGGACGGCTGAGCCGCACCGTCGCGCCTGCGCGGACCCCTCCGGGGCCCACTCGGCACGACACCGCTCCGCGAGATCCCGGCCTCCCCGACAGCGCCGTCGGGGATCCGGCCGGTACGCTCGGTCGCCGGGCGACACCGGGGTACGGCCCCGGAGTCGCGAACGAGCTGATCATCTGCGACGAAGTCGGGAGCACCACGTGGGTTCTGTCATCAAGAAGCGGCGCAAGCGGATGGCCAAGAAGAAGCACCGCAAGCTGCTGAAGAAGACGCGCGTCCAGCGACGCAACAAGAAGTGAGCTGACGCTCGTGCCGCCCGCGGTCGTCCTCGTCACCGGTGTGAGCCGGTGGCTGGGTGGAGCGCTGGCGGCCGAGCTCGCGGCCGACCCCACCATCGAGCGGGTCATCGGGGTGGACACCGTGCCACCCTCGCCGGCCGTGCTGCGGCGGCTCGGGCGCACCGAGTTCGTGCGGGCCGACATCCGCAACCCGCTGATCGGCAAGGTCATCGCGGCGGCGTCGGTCGACACCGTCGTGCACATGAACATCAGCTCGACCCCGGCCGGGAGCGGCGGGCGCACGCCGATGAAGGAACTCAACGTCATCGGCACGATGCAGCTGCTCGCCGCGTGCCAGGCCGCACCCTCGGTGCAGCGGTTCGTGCTCAAGTCGACGAGCGCCGTCTACGGCGCCTCCTCGCGCGATCCCGCCGTCTTCACCGAGAAGATGCACGCCCGCCAGGTGCCCTCGGGCGGCTTCGCCAAGGACAGCGTCGACATCGAGGGCTACGTCCGCTCCTTCGGGCGGCGCCGGCCCGACGTCGACATCGCCGTGCTCCGGTTCACCAACTTCATCGGGCCGCGGATCGACTCGCTGCTGACCGGCTTCCTGCGCATGCCCGTCGTCCCGACGGCGCTGGGCTACGACGCGCGCGTCCAGCTGCTGCACGAGGACGATGCGCTGTCGGTCCTCACCCGCGCGACCACCGGCGACTTCGTCGGCACCGTGAACGTCGGCGGCGAGGGCACGCTGCTGCTCTCCCAGGCGATCCGCCGGCTGGGCCGCGTCGAGGTGCCGATCCCGACGCCCGCGCTGGGCTCGGTGGGCCGGATCTCGCGCCGCTTCGGGTTCGTCGACTACTCGCCCGAGCAGATGCGCTTCCTCAACTTCGGCCGCGTCGTCGACACCACGGTGCTGCGCACCGACTTCGGCTTCACCCCGCGCTACTCGACGACCGAGGCGCTGGCCGACTACGCGACGACGGTGCCGCCGGTGGTCTCCCCGGGCCTGGTCGAGTCGACGTCCTCGCGGCTGCGCGCCGCGCTCGGCCGGGTGGGCGACACCGCCGCTGCGGTCGGGGAGCGGCTGCGCCCCGCTCCGCCCGCACCCGGCCTGCGGGCGGTGCAGGATGCCTGAGGCCCGGGTGATCCCGCTGCGGCCGGACGACGACGAGCCGTTCGTGCCGCCTGCCGCGTCCCCGAGCTGGGAGGACCAGCTGGCCGGCGGGCTGGACTTCCTGCGCCGCCGCGTCACCGGCGAGTACGAGACCGACGAGTTCGGCTTCGACCCGGACCTCACCGACCACGTGCTGCTGCCGATCCTGCGGCCGTTCTTCGAGAAGTGGTTCCGCGTCGACACGCTCGGCCTGGAGAACGTGCCGGACACCGGCGGGGCGCTCGTCGTCGCCAACCACTCCGGCACCATCCCCGTCGACGCGCTCATGACGACGGTCGCGTTGCACGACGAGCACCCCGCACGGCGCCGGCTGCGGCTGCTGGGCGCGGACCTGGTGTTCGAGCTGCCGTTCTTCGGCTCGCTGTCGCGCAAGCTCGGCACGACGCTGGCCTGCAACGAGGACGCCGAGCGGCTGCTGACCGAGGGCGAGCTGGTCGGCGTCTTCCCGGAGGGCTTCAAGGGGATCGGCAAGCCGTTCTCCGAGCGGTACACGCTGCAGCGGTTCGGCCGGGGCGGTTTCGTCAGTGCCGCATTGCGCACCGGGGTGCCGATCATCCCGTGCGCGATCGTGGGCGCCGAGGAGATCTACCCGATGCTCGGCAACGCCCGGGTCGCCGCCCGCCTGCTGGGGCTGCCCTACTTCCCGATCACGCCGACGTTCCCGCTGCTCGGCCCGCTGGGCGCCGTCCCGCTGCCGTCGAAGTGGCTGATCGCGTTCGGCGAGCCGATCGAGACCGCGTCCTACGGCCCCGACGCCGCCGAGGACCCGATGCTGGTGTTCAACCTGACCGACCAGGTGCGCGAGACCATCCAGCAGTCGCTGTACCGCCTGCTCATGCAGCGCAAGGGCGTCTTCGGCTGATCCCGCGGGGTCGACCTGGCGCGCAAGTGCGTCATCCCGACCGTCCGGATGGCGCATCAGTGCGCCTCGTCGGCGGCCAGCAGCCGCCTGCGGGCGGTGTGGACGGCGAGGATCTCGCGACGGCAGGCCTCGGGCGACCCCGTCAGCCGCCGGTAGCTGAAGCGCAGTGTCTGCCACCCGGCGGTCGCGACCAGTGCGTCCCGCCGGAGGTCGGCCTCCCGCTGCTGCTGCGAGCCGTGCCAGGCGGCGCCGTCCAGTTCGACCGCCAGCATGGACTCCTCGACGGCGGCGTCGAGCAGGACCGTCGTCCCGGCCACGACCAGCCGCCGCTGCTGCTCGAAGACGGGCATGCCCGGGCCGCGCAGGACGTGCAGGCACCCCCAGATCTCCAGCTCGCTGCGGCATCCGTCGGCGAGCAGGTCGACCAGGCGCCCCAGCTCGGCGCGGCCGGGCAGGCGGGGCTGCCGGGCCAGCTCGCGCCGGAGCTCCGCGGAGGGCGGCACAGCCGGCGGCGCACCGCCTCGATCGCGGCGGCCCGCACGACGGGGCGGTCCGGGGTCGACGCCCAGCTCGCAACGACGGCCCGGGCGGGCGGGACGACGTCGAGGCCACCGGCTCGCATGCTCTCGAGCCGCCCCGGCGCGCGGTGGACCACGACGCCGGCCGGGCCCCGGTTGCTCGAGCCGCGCGTCACGGTGAGGTGCACGGGACCGGGCGGGTGCTCGACCAGGCCCCACAGCGCCAGTGCGGTGACGTGGCTGGCGACGGCGTCCCGCCCATGCAGCGCAGCGGCGGCGCGGACCCGCCAGTCCCGCGCGGACGACGGCAGCGCGAACACCGCCGGTGCGAGCCGGACGAGCCGCCCCGCCGTCACCCAGCGCTCGAGGGTGCTGCGGCTGACCGCGTCGAGCAGCGCGTCCCGGGTGGTCCACCCGGCCGCGCCCACCAGCGCTGCTGCGTCGCAGACCACGCCGTCCAGCCTCGCGGAGGACCGGGGCCGGTGGCCGGCGCGCGCAGGATCTGTGGACGGCGGTCAACCGGGCGCGCCGATGCGTCATCCAGACGCGCCGAATGCGGCATCTGCGCGCCACGTCGGCGCGGGTGCGCTCACCAGGGGAGCTTGTTGCGCCTCCGCAGGGCGACGGCGCCGCCGACCAGGCCGCCGGAGAGCGCGGCCGCCGCGACGGTGGGGACGCCGATCTTCGCCGCCTTCCGGCCGGTGCGGAAGTCGCGGATCGTCCAGCCGCGGGTCCTGGCGACGGCACGCAGCTCGGTGTCGGGGTTGACCGCGACGGCGGTGCCCACCAGCGAGAGCATCGGCAGGTCGTTGGCCGAGTCGCTGTAGGCCGTGCAGCGGGTGAGGTCCAGGCCCTCGCGCTCGGCCAGCGCCAGCACCGCCTCGGCCTTCGCCGGCCCGTGCATCAGCTCGCCCACGAGCCGGCCGGTGTACTGCCCGTCCACGACCTCGGCGACCGTCCCGAGCGCGCCGGTCAGGCCGAGCCGGTGCGCGATGATCGAGGCCAGCTCGACCGGGGTCGCGGTGACCAGCCAGACGCGCTGGCCGTTGTCGAGGTGCTGCTGCGCGAGCGCCCGCGTGCCGGCCCAGATCCGGTCGGCCATGAGCTCGTCGTAGATCTCCTCGCTGGCCTGCACGATCTCCGAGACCGGGCGGCCCGCGACGAACGCCAGCGCGTTCTCCCGGATGGTCAGGATGTCGTCCGGGTTGCCCTCGTTGCCGCCGATGCGGAACTTGGCCTGCTGCCAGACGAAGCCGAGCATGTCGCGGGTCGTGAAGTACTTGCGGGCGGCCAGCCCACGGGCGAACCAGAAGAGCGAGGCGCCCATCATCATCGTGTTGTCGACGTCGAAGAACGCCGCCGCGGTGGGGTCCGGCTCGACGGCGGCCGGCGGCTCGACGTCCGCGGCCGCGGCGGACGCGGCACCGGCCACGTGCGCCCGGGTGTCGTCCGGGCTCGCGTCGGCGGGCACCACGAGGAGGTCCTTGCGGCTGCGGAAAGGCAGTCGCGGCACGGGCGTCCTCCCTGGATCCGACCCGCCCGGGGAGGCGGGTCTCCGATGGGGACGACCCTAGCGTTCCCGCGCCGATCGGCCGATCCGGAGCGTCAGCAGCGGCCCACGCGGAGCAGCACCGGCAGGTCCAGGCACGGCAGCGGCAGCGGCACGTCGACCAACGGCGACGGTGCGGACGTCGCCGGCGGCGGCGCGGGCAGCGGCAGCAGACCGGGCACGTCCGGGCCCGGGACCGGTGCGGTGCTCGGCACCGGCGAGGACGACGACCCCGGCGGCTGCGGGGCGGTTGTATGTGCGGGCTGCGCGCCGCCGGGGCCCGCGGGCACCGCCGGCTGCTGCGCGGGGCTCGACGGGGCCGGCGCGGTCACGACGCCGGAGCCGGCCGACGGCGCGGACGGCGACCCGCCGGTGCCCGGCTCCTTGGGGGCCGGCGTCTCGGGCAGGCACCCGTTCGGCACGGGACCGAGCCCGTCGGTCGCGGTGGGAGCCGGACCGGCCGGGCAGGCGAGGACCAGCCGGAGGCCGTCCGCCCGCGCGCTGATCTCCCCGAGCAGCGCCAGCGAGCCGTCGACGTCGTCGGCGGCGGGGGCCGGCAGCCCGGTGCGCACGGCGCCCAGCTGCGCGGACTGCTCGACGGCCCAGCCGGACAGGTCGTCCAGGGGCGCGGCGTCGGACGTGCCGAGGGCGCGCGCGGCGAGCCAGGCGGCACCCTCCCGGGTCTGCTGGTCCATCGTCGCCAGGGTGGCCTCGGCCCGCCCGGCGTCGCCGCCGAGCGCGCGGAGCTCGTCGAGCCGGGTGCGGGCGAGGTCCAGCAGCACCTGGCCGCGGGAGTCGCCGGCCAGCGCCAGCTGGGTCTGCTCGGTGCCGCGCTTGAGGCCGTAGAGGACGTCGCCGGGGCGGGCGCCGGTGGACAGCGCGACCAGCGTCGCGAGGGAGGTCACCGTCAGCGCCGCGCCGGCCAGGCCGGCGGTGGCCCGGGTGCGCCAGCGCGCGGGGGCGTCGGAGGCGCGCGCGGCCAGCAGCCGGCGGGTGAGGGAGGGCCGGGCCGGCTCGGGGGTGCGGACGGCGGCCATCGCGACCAGCCGCTGCCGGGTGGCCGCGCGGAACGCCGGGTCCGGGTCGACCTCCAGCTGCGGCGCGAGCTCCTGCAGCATCGCGACGACCCCCGCGGCCGGGTCCTCGCCCGTGCCGGCGGCGCGACGGGCCGCTGCCGCGTCGCTCTCGTGCCTGTTCACGGGGTTCCTCCGGTCGTCCGCGCGAGGGGGCCGGGGATCGGCGCACTGCCTCGCACACACCTCAACGAGGTCGGATGCGGGGAGGATACGGCGCTATACATGTGAATCGTGGTCACCGCAACCCGTCGGGCAGGAGGCCGGCCAGCCGGCGCACGGCGCGGTGCTGGAGCGCCTTGATCGCGCCGTCCTTCTTGCCCATGATCTCGGCGGTCTCCGCCACCGACAGGCCGTGGATGAACCGCAGCACGATGCACTCCTGCTGCTCGCTGCCCAGCTGCTGGACGCAGGCCAGCAGCTCGCGGTTGGTCAGATGGGCGACGACGGCGTCCTCGGGGCCGTCGGTGGCCCGGTCGGCGTCGCGCATGTCCGCCGTCGCCACCTCGAGCCGGTAGCGGCTGCTCTTCACGTGGTCGAGCACGATGTTGCGGGCGATCGTCACCAGCCAGGCGCCGACGTCGCGGCCCTGGAAGCTCAGCGAGTCGATGCGCCGCAGTGCGCGCACGAAGGTCTCGCTGGTGACGTCCTCGGCCGTCGCCCGGTCGCCGACCCGGTTGTGGACGTACCGGAAGACCAGCGTCACGTAGTGGTCGTAGAGCAACCCGAAGGCCTCGGCGTCGCCCTCCTGGGTGCGCCGCACCCAGTCCCACACGTCCGGCCCGTCGGCCGGCGGCGGTGGGGCCGCGACGTCGGCCGGCAGCTCTGCGGGTGGCTCGGCAGCGATGTCCGGCGGGGCGGTCTGCGGCGGGGCGATCTGCGGCGGTGCGATCTCCGCCGCCAGGACGGCCGGCTCGAGGGCCTCGCTGCTCGCCCGCGGATACGGCGTCGGCCGGGGGCGCGGCGAGGGCCGCGGCCGGGGCGACGGACGCCGGGCAGCGGCGGGCTGCTCGGCGTCCAGGGGCGGTTGCATGCCGGGCGGAACCTCCTCGTCGGCCCGCGGGGCATGGACCGTCTCCTCCCCGTCGGGCACGCGCGCACCGGCGCGTGAGCTGCGGGGTTCCTCTCATGGTGACAACATCGCCCCAGCCCGTCCACGTCAGCCCGCGGACGCACACCGGGATCCGCGGGCGCGCGCGGCCGGCGCGACCGGAGGAGATGTGCAGGACCTGGAGGCAGGGAGGTCGCTGGCCGCGCTCGTGCGCGCCGCGGCCCGGCGGCGCCCCGACGCGCCCGCCGTCGTCACGCGGGACGAGCGGCTGACCTGGGCGGAGCTCGATGCGGCTGTCGACGTCGCCGCCGCGGGGTTCGCCGCGCGCGATCTCGCGCCGGGCGACCGGGTCGCCGTCCAGCTGCCCAACGGGCTGCCCTGGCTGCGTGCCGTCCTGGGGGCGCTGCGCGCCGGGCTGGTCGTGGTGCCGGTCAACACCGCCTACACCGAGCCCGAGCTCGAGTACGTGCTCGCCGACTCGGGGGCCGCGCTGCTGGTCGCTCCCGGTGCGCGCGACGGGATCGGCGGGGTCCCGGTCTGCCCGGGCGCCCCCGAGGGGGAGGGGCCGCCGCCCGCGGTCGCCGACGACCCCGACGCGCTGGCCTTCCTCTGCTACACCAGCGGCACGACCGGCCGCCCGCGCGGCGCGATGCTCACCTCCGGCGCGCTGCGGGCCAACCAGGAGCAGTGCCTGGCGATGGACCCGCCGCCGGTGCGCGAGGACGACGTCGTCCTGCTGGTGCTGCCGCTGTTCCACGTCTACGGCCTCAACGCCGGCTTCGGGATGGTCGCCGCCACCGGGGCGTGCGCGGTGCTCGAGGAGACCTTCGACCCGCGCGCCACGCTCGCCGTCATGGCCGAGGAGCACGTCTCCGCGGTGCCCGGCGCGCCGCCGATGTACCAGGCGTGGCTGGCCGTGGCCGACGCCGCCGGCAGCGACACCGACCTCCGCCGCGCGTTCGCCGCCGTCCGGGTGGCCTCCTCGGGTGCGGCGCCGCTGCCGGAGGAGGTGTGGACGGCGATGCGCGAGCGGGCCGCGATCACCGTCTGGGAGGGCTACGGCCTCACCGAGGCCGCACCCGTCGTCGCCAGCACCCTGGCCACCGGCCGGCCCAAGCCCGACTGCATCGGCGGCCCCCTGCCCGGCATCGAGGTGGCGCTGCGCGACACCGCCGACACCGCCGACCCCACCGACGTCGACGCCCCGGCCGAGGACGACCAGCCGCGGGAGGGCACCGAGGAGGAGGGCCCCGACGACGGGCCGGGCGAGGGCCCCGGCGAGCTGTGGATCCGCGGCGCGAACCTGTTCTCCGGCTACTGGCCCGACGGCGCCGACGGCCCGGACGCCGACGGCTGGCTGGGCACCGGCGACCTCGCCTACCGGGACGCCGACGGCGACCTGCACCTGGTCGACCGGCGCAGCGACCTGATCCTGGTGAGCGGCTTCAACGTCTACCCCGCGGAGGTGGAGCGGGTGCTCGACGCCCACCCGGCGGTCGCGGAGAGCGCGGTGATCGGCGTCCCCGACCCGCGCACCGGCGCCGCGGTGCGCGCGGTGGTGGCGCTGGCGGCGGGGCAGACCGTGACCGTCGGGGAGCTGCGCGAGCACGCCGCCGCCTCGCTGGCCCGCTACAAGGTGCCCACGTCGGTGCAGTTCCTGGCCCACCTGCCGCACTCGCTGACCGGCAAGGTCAGCCGCGCCCGGTTGCGCGAGCTGGGGCTCACGGGCGCCGTGACCGACGACGACGAGGAGGTCGGCGGTGACGGCTGAGCCCGCCGGCCGGCTCCGGCTGCTCACCCGGGCCGGCTGCCACCTCTGCGAGGTGGCGGAGGAGACGCTCGAGCGGATCGCCGGCGAGGCGGGCGTGCGCGCGGAGGTGGTCGACGTCGACGCCGACCCCGAGCTGCAGGCCGAGTTCGGCGACCGGGTGCCGGTCGTGCTGCTCGACGGGCGCGAGCACTCCTACTTCACCGTCGACGTCCCCCGGCTGCGCCGCGACCTGGGCCTCGGGGGCGGCTGACCGGGCGGTCGGCGGCGGGGCGGGTGTGGCTGGACCGACGCCACCGACGTGGTCTCCGCCACAGCGCCACCCGTTCGGGCCGGTCAGGGCGTCGTCGCGCCGTCCGGGACTTTGTTCCGGCGTTCACAAGCGGCTACCGTGGCTGCGCGGGCACCCCGGTGCCTGCGCAGCAGAACCACCGATCCCGTCGCCGTCGTCGTCATTCTGCGTGCCCCGCCCCGCCCGGTAGCCACCGGGGTCCCGGGCGCGGCCGCTGTGGAGAGCCCGTTGATGCAGCCGCGGCCCCGGACCATCCCGGAGGCCACCGTCGCCCGCTTGGCCGTGTACCTCCGGGTGCTGACCACGCTGGCCGACGGCGGCCGGAGCACCGTCTCCTCCGGTGAGCTCGCCTCCGCCGCGGGCGTCAACCCCGCCGGGCTGCGCAAGGACCTCTCCCACCTGGGCCCCTGCGGCGTCCGGGGCGTGGGCTACGACGTCGGCGCGCTGCGCGACCGGCTGACCCGCGTCCTCGGCGTGGAGAGCGCCCGGGCCTGCGTGCTGGTCGGCATCGGCAACCTGGGCTCCGCGCTGGCCGACTACGCCGGCTTCGGCACCCGCGGGTTCGAGTTCGTCGGGCTCTTCGACGCCTCGCCGGCCCGCATCGGCCAGCGCGTCGGCGCGCTGCAGGTCCGCCCCCTCGACGAGCTCGAGGACGTGGTCGCGGCGACCGGTGCCTCCATCGGGGTCATCACGACACCGGCCGAGGTGGCCCAGCCGGTCTGCGACCGGCTCGCCGCGGCCGGGGTGAGGAGCATCTTGAACTTCGCGCCGGTGACGCTCGCGGCCCCCGCCGGGGTCGACGTCCGCAAGGTCGACCTGTCCGTGGAGCTCCAGGTGCTGGCCTTCCTCGGCCAGCAGCGGGTGCCCGCGGGAGTGGGGGAGACGGCATGAGCCTCCTCGCAGTCGGGATCAGCCACCGGACGGCGCCGGTCGCGCTGCTCGAGCAGTTCGCGATGGGCGACGACGACCGGGTCAAGGCCCTGCACGAGCTGGTCGGCGGCGACCACATCCAGGAGGCGCTGGTCCTCGCGACCTGCAACCGGGTCGAGGTCTTCGCCGAGGTCGAGCGGTTCCACGGCGGCGTCACCGACGTCAGCCGCGTGCTCGCCCGCCAGGCCGGCGCCACGGTCGAGGAGCTCTCGCCCTACGTGACGGTCCACTACGAGGACCAGGCCGTCACGCACCTGTTCACCGTCGCCGCCGGGCTGGACTCGATGGTCGTCGGCGAGACGCAGGTGCTCGGGCAGCTGCGCGCCGCCTACGCCCTGGCCCGCGAGGAGGGCACCGTCGGGCGCGCCCTGCACCCGATCGCCCAGCGCGCGCTGCGGGTCGGCAAGCGGGTGCACTCCGAGACGGGCATCGACCGGGCCGGTGCCTCGCTGGTGTCGGTGGCGCTGGACCGCGCCGAGGTGCGCATCGGCGACCTCGCCGGCCGCCGCGCGCTCGTCGTCGGGGCCGGCTCCATGGGCGCGCTGGCCGCCACCACGCTGGCCCGCCGCGGTGCCGACGTCGTCGTCGGCAGCCGCACGCGCACCTCCGCGCAGCGGCTGGCCACCACCCTCGGCGGCCGGGCGATCGAGCTCGCCGACACGGCCGACGAGCTGGTGGACGCCGACGTGCTCGTCTCCTGCACCGGCGCCTCGGGCATCGTCGTGCACACCGACACCGTCGCCACCGCCATGCAGCGGCGCGCCGGCCGGCCGCTGGCCGTCATCGACCTGGCGCTGCCCCGCGACGTCGACCCGGGCGTTGCCGCGCTCCCGGGCGTGCACGTCGTCGACCTGGCCCTGCTCCAGGGCGAGCGGGTCGCCGCCGACGACTCCGGCGAGCCGGCCCCCGGCCCGGTGGCCGCTCACGACATCTCCACCGCGCACGCGATGATCGAGGCCGAGGCCGCCCTGCTGCGCGCCGAGCAGCAGGCCGCCGCGGTCGCGCCGACGGTCTCCGCGCTGCGCAGCCAGGCCGCCGAGGTCGTCGACGCCGAGCTGCTGCGGCTGTCCACCCGGCTGCCCGACCTCGACCCGCGCTCCCGCCAGGAGATCGCCCGCACCGTCCGGCGCGTCGTGGACAAGCTGCTGCACGAGCCCACCGTGCGGGTGAAGCAGCTCTCCGCCGTCCCCGGCGGCACCGACTACGCCGGGGCGCTGCGCGCCCTGTTCGGCCTGGGCATCGACACCGACGTCGCGCGCGAGGCCGCGAGCCTGGCCGAGGCCGTCACCGTCGACCCCGAGCGCGCCGGAGGCGGCCCGCATGACCGCCACCAGCACCCCTGCCACGAGCACCACCGGCGCCGGGACCCCCGCCGAGGCGGGGACCGCCGTCCTGCGGCTCGGCACCCGCGCCAGCGCGCTGGCGCACACCCAGTCGCAGGGCGTGGCCGACGCGATCACCGCCGCCACCGGCCACCCGGTCGAGCTGGTGCACATCACCACCGAGGGCGACCGCTCGCAGGCGGCGATCGCGCAGCTCGGCGGCACCGGCGTCTTCGTCACCGCGCTGCGCGACGCGCTGCTCGCCGGCGACATCGACCTCGCCGTGCACAGCTACAAGGACCTGCCCACCGCGCCCGAGCCCGGCCTGAGCCTCGCCGCCGTGCCGCCGCGGGAGGACCCGCGCGACGCCCTGGTCGCCCGCGACGGGCTCACCCTCGGCGAGCTGCCTCCGGGCTCCCGGATCGGCACCGGCGCGCCCCGCCGGGTCGCCCAGCTGCGCGCCCTCGGCCTCGGGCTGGAGATCGTGCCGATCCTGCGCGGCAACGTCGACACCCGGCTGGGCCGGGTGGCCGGCATGGGTCACGGCCCGGGCGACCTGGACGCCGTCGTCCTCGCCCGCGCCGGGCTCTCTCGGCTGGGCCGCCTCGACGTGATCACCGAGACGCTCGACCCGCTGCAGGTGCTGCCCGCGCCGGCGCAGGGCGCGCTGGCCGTCGAGTGCCGCACCAGCGACGCCCGCACCCGCGAGCTGCTCGGCCGGCTCGAGGACTCGCGCACCCGCGCCTGCGCCCTCGCCGAGCGCAGCACGCTGTCCACCCTCGAGGCCGGCTGCAGCGCCCCGGTGGCCGCCTACGCCGAGATCGCCGAGGGCGAGGACGGTCCCGAGCTGTTCCTGCGCGCCTCCGTCACCGCGCTCGACGGCAGCGACGGCGTCCGCGGCTCCCGGACCGGCGTCCTCGCCGACGCCGCGGCCCTCGGCCGCGCGCTCGCCGAGGAGCTGCTCGACCGCGGCGCGGTCGAGCTCATGGCAGCCAGCAGGTGACCGCGGGCCCGACCAGCCACACCCCCCAGAACGCCCAGAACCCAGCAACAAAGGCCCCCAGGGCCAGGATCAGGAGCACGCGATGACGCGCTTCCGCAAGACCGTCGGAAGCACCGGCCGGGTCGTCTTCGTCGGCGCCGGACCGGGCGACCCCGGCATGCTGACCGCCCGCGCCACCGCGGCGATCGCCGAGGCCGCCCAGGTCCTCGTCGACGCCGACGTGCCGACCGCCGTCCAGGACGCCGTCCAGGGGATCAACCCCGGCGCGGAGCTCGTCCCGGTCAGCGGCGAGCCCGCCGAGATCGCCAAGACCGCCGTCACGGCGGCCAAGGGCGGCGCGGTGGTCGTCCGGCTCGTCGCCGGCGACCCCTACACCGACGACGCCGCCGTCAAGGAGGTGCTGGCCGTCGGCCGCACCTCGATCGGCTTCGACGTGGTGCCCGGCGTGGCGCCGGCCACCGCCGTCCCCGCGTTCGCCGGTGTCGCCCCGGGCAGCACGGCGCTCACCGCCGACCTGCGCAGCGGCGTGGACCTGACCGCGCTGGCCGCGGCCACGGCGTCGACCAGCGGCACCCTGGTGCTGCGGGCCACCGCCGAGGAGCTCCCCGACGCGGCCGCCCGGCTCGTCGAGGGCGGCCTGTCGGGCAGCACGCCCGTCGTCGTCACCACCGGGGGCTCGTCGACGGCGCAGAAGAGCGTCGTGACGAAGCTGACCGCGGTCGCCGAGAAGGCCGCCGGGCTGGACTCCCTCAACGGCCCGGTCGTCGTCACCGTCGGCACCGCCGTCGACAAGCGCGCCCGCATGTCCTGGTGGGAGAGCCGCCCGCTGTTCGGCTGGCGCGTGCTGGTGCCCCGCACCAAGGACCAGGCCGGCGAGATGAGCGACCGGCTGCGCGCCTACGGCGCCGTCCCGGTCGAGGTGCCGACGATCGCCGTCGAGCCGCCGCGCAGCCCCGCGCAGATGGACCGCGCGGTCAAGGGCCTGGTCACCGGCCGCTACGGCTGGATCGTCTTCACCTCGGTGAACGCGGTGAAGGCCGTGCGCGAGAAGTTCGCCGAGCTCGGCCTCGACGCCCGCGCGTTCGCCGGCGTCAAGGTCGGCTGCGTCGGCGAGCAGACCGCCGACGCGGTCCGCGCCTTCGGCATCGTGCCCGAGCTGGTCCCGGTCGGCGAGCAGTCCAGCCAGGGCCTGCTGGCCGAGTTCCCGGACTACGACGACGTCCTCGACCCGATCGACCGCGTGCTCCTGCCGCACGCCGACATCGCCACCGAGGTGCTCGCCGCCGGTCTGGTGGAGCGCGGCTGGGAGGTCGACGACGTCACCGCCTACCGCACCGTGCGCGCCGCCCCGCCGGCCGCGTCGGTCCGCGAGGCGATCAAGGGCGGCGGCTTCGACGCCGTCTGCTTC
Source organism: Blastococcus sp. TML/C7B (assembly GCF_016612845.1). Lineage (NCBI taxonomy): Bacteria > Bacillati > Actinomycetota > Actinomycetes > Geodermatophilales > Geodermatophilaceae > Blastococcus > Blastococcus sp. TML/C7B. The sequence continues at coordinate 1,455,455 of NZ_JAEOAA010000001.1, forward strand.
ACCTCGTCGAGCACCGTGCGCAACCTGGTCGGCATCGCCGGCAAGCCGCACGCCAAGACCGTCGTCGCGGTGATCGGCCCCGCCACCGCGGCCAGCGCCCAGGAGTTCGGCCTGCGCGTCGACGTGCAGCCCGAGACGGCCGCCGTCGCCCCGCTGGTCGACGCCCTGGCGGAGTACGCGCTGTCGCTGCGCGAGGCGGAGGACGGCGAGGGCAAGTGAGCGAGGCGCTGGGCGGGACGAACCCCGGCTTCGCGCGCGGGCGCCGGCTCCGGTCGACGCCCGCGCTGCGGCGCCTCACCGCGCAGACCCGGGTGGCCCCGGCCGACCTGGTGCTGCCGGTGTTCGTCAAGCAGGGCATCGCCGAGCCGGTGCCGATCGGCTCCATGCCCGGCGTCGTCCAGCACTCGATCGACTCGCTGCGCACGGCCGCGCACGAGGCGGCCGAGGCCGGCATCGGCGGGCTGATGCTCTTCGGCATCCCCGCCGAGAAGGACGCGGTCGGCTCGCAGGCCGACGCCGCCGACGGCATCGTCAACGTGGCGCTGCAGCAGCTGCGCGCCGACCTGGGCGACGAGCTGGTGCTCATGGCCGACCTCTGCCTGTGCGAGTACACCGACCACGGGCACTGCGGCGTCGTCACGCCGGCAGGGGTCGTCGACAACGACCCGACGCTGGACCGGTACGCCGCCGTCGCCATCGCCCAGGCGCAGGCCGGGGCCCACCTGGTCGCCCCCAGCGGGATGATGGACGGGCAGGTCGCCGCGATCCGCGCCGGTCTGGACAGCGCCGCGTTCACCGAGGTGCCGATCCTCGCCTACGCCGCCAAGTACGCGTCGGGCTTCTACGGGCCGTTCCGCGAGGCCGCCGAGGGCGCGCCGCAGTTCGGCGACCGCTCGACCTACCAGATGGACCCGCCGAACGCGGCCGAGGCGCTGCGCGAGGTGGCGCAGGACCTCGCCGAGGGCGCCGATGCCGTCATGGTGAAGCCGGCGCTGCCCTACCTGGACATCGTCCGCCAGGTCGCCGACGCGGTGCAGGTGCCGGTCAGCGCCTACCAGGTCAGCGGCGAGTACGCGATGCTCGAGGCGGCCGCGGCGAACGGCTGGGTGGACCGCGAGCGGGCGATCCTCGAGACGCTGGTCGCCATCCGCCGCGCGGGCGCCGGCCAGGTCCTCACCTACTGGGCGGTCGAGGCCGCGCGCTGGCTGGCCCGCGGCTGACATGAGCTACGTCGAGCCCGGGGGCTCCTGGCGGCCGTTCTGGGTGGTCGCCGGGGCCCTCGGGCTCTTCGCCGTCCTGGACCTGGTGCTGCCCGGTCCGGACGTCCCGCCCTGGCTCTGGGCGCTCACCGTGGTCACCGTGCTCGGCGCGGTGGGGGTGGGCTGCCTCTCGGCCCGCCGGGTCTGGACGGTCGCGGTCGAGGACGGCGAGCTGTCGGTCGGCCCCGAGGTCGTCCGGCTGGCCGACGTCGACGCCGCGCACCTGGCCGCCGTCGAGGGCGGGGTGGACGCCGGGGCGCCGGTGCTGGGCGGCGGCTGGACGCTGCCGCCGGGCCGGTCGGGGCTGCCGTTGCGGCTGCGCGACGGCCGCACCGTGCTGGTGCCGACCCGGGACCCGGCGGCGCTGCGCGGCGCCCTGCTGGCCGCTGTGTCCGACGCCTCCGACGGGCGCACAGGAAGAGAAGGGACACTGGGGTCGTGACCTCGCCGGACAGCTCGCCCTACCCGTACGAGGCCCCGGTCTCGGCGTCGCTCTTCGCCCGCGGCCGCGCCGTCACCCCCGGTGGCGTGAACTCGCCGGTCCGCGCCTTCCAGGCCGTCGGCGGGACCCCGCGGTTCATGGTGGAGGGCGCCGGCCCGTGGCTCACCGACGCCGACGGCCGCCGCTACGTCGACCTGGTCGCCTCGTGGGGGCCGCTGCTGCTCGGGCACGCGCACCCCGCCGTCGTCGAGGCGGTCACCGCCGCCGCCCGCCGGGGGCTGACCTTCGGGGCGCCCACCGAGGGCGAGCTGGACCTCGCCGAGGAGATCCGCGCGCGGGTCGCGCCGGTGGAGCGCGTCCGCCTGGTCAACTCGGGCACCGAGGCGGTGCTCTCGGCGGTCCGGCTGGCCCGCGGCGTCACCGGCCGCCCGCTGGTCGTGAAGTTCGCCGGCAACTACCACGGACACGTCGACTCGCTGCTGGCCTCGGCCGGCTCCGGCGTCGCCACCCTGGGCCTGCCCGACACCCCCGGCGTCACCACCGGCGCGGCCGCCGACACCGTGGTGCTGCCCTACAACGACGTCGCCGCGGTCGAGGCGGTCTTCGCCGAGCGCGGCCCGCAGATCGCCTGCGTGATCAGCGAGGCCGCGGCCGGCAACATGGGCGTCGTCCCGCCGGAGCCGGGCTTCAACGCAGCACTCCGCCGGATCACCGCCGCGCACGGCGCGCTCCTGGTCCTCGACGAGGTCATGACCGGCTTCCGCGTCTCGCGGTCGGGCTGGTACGGCCTGGACCCCGTCGACGCCGACCTGTTCACCTTCGGCAAGGTCATGGGCGGCGGGCTGCCCGCCGCGGCGTTCGGCGGCCGCGCGGACCTGATGGACCACCTCGCCCCGGCCGGGCCGGTCTACCAGGCGGGCACGCTGTCGGGGAACCCCGTCGCCGTCGCCGCCGGGCTGACCACGCTGCGGCACTGCACCGACGAGGTCTACGCGCACTGCGACGAGGTCGCCGCGGTGCTCCGCGGCGCCGCCAGCGCCGCGCTGTTCTCCGCCGGCGTGCCGCACCGGGTGCAGCAGGCCGGCAACATGTTCTCGATCTTCTTCGTGCCCGACGAGCGCCAGGTGCGGAACTACGACGACGCCCGCTCGCAGGAGGCGTTCCGCTACACCGCCTTCTTCCACGCGATGCTGGCCCGCGGGGTGTACCTGCCGCCGTCGGCGTTCGAGTCGTGGTTCGTCAACGCGCAGCTGTCCGGGGAGGCGCTGGACCGCGTGCTCGAGGCGCTGCCCGCCGCCGCCCGTGCCGCCGCCGAGGCCACCCCGTGAGGGCAGAAATGGCCATTTCTGCCCTGGAGGGGGAGGCGTGAGCGAGACGACGACGGTGCACCTGCTGCGCCACGGCGAGGTGCACAACCCGGGCAAGGTCCTCTACGGGCGGCTGCCCGGCTTCCGGCTGTCGACGACCGGTGAGGCGATGGCCGTCGCCGCCGCCGAGTGGTTCGCCGGGCACGACGTCGCGCACCTGGTCTCGAGCCCGCTCGAGCGCGCGCAGCAGACCGCGCGCCCGCTGGCCGACGCCACCGGGCTGGAGGTCGCGACCGACGACCGGCTGATCGAGGCCGGCAACGCCTTCGAGGGCATGGTCGTGGGCGGGGCCGGCGGCGTCTTCCGCGCCCCGCGCAACTGGTGGAAGCTGCGCAACCCGTTCCAGCCCTCGTGGGGCGAGCCCTACGTGGAGATCGCCGCCCGGATGCTCGCCGCGGTCGAGGCGGCGCGCGACGCCGCCCGCGGGCACGAGGCCGTCCTGGTCAGCCACCAACTGCCCATCTGGACCCTCCGGCTGCACCTCGAGAGCCGCAGCTACGTGCACGACCCGCGCCGCCGCCAGTGCGCGCTGGCCAGCGTCACGTCGGTGACCTACGACGGCGACCGCCTCGCCGGCGTCACCTACGCCGAGCCGGCGGGCGCCACCGACCCGGATGCGGTGCCCGGCGCATGAGACGGCTCCTCCTGGCCCTGACCGCGGGCGTGCTCGCCCTCTCCGGCTGCACCACCGGCGACGACGCGGTGTCGGTGAACAACGGCGGCGAGTTCCGCTTCGTCGAGGGCACCCCGCGCGGCGAGGTGATCCCCCCGGAGGAGCGCGCGACCGCGCCCGAGTTCGCGGGCACGCTGCTGGACGGCGAGGACTTCTCCTCCACCGAGCTGGCCGGCGACGTCGCGGTGATCAACTTCTGGGGCTCGTGGTGCGCGCCCTGCCGGGTGGAGTCGCCGGAGTTCCAGGAGGTCTACGCCGACGTCCGCGACCGGGGTGTGCGGTTCCTCGGCATCAACGTGAAGGACACCGGCCAGCTGGCCCGGGCGTTCGAGCGGAACTTCGGCATCGAGTTCCCCTCGCTGGACGACCCGCGCGGCGAGGTCGCGCTGGCGTTCCGGGACTACCCGGCCAGCGCCATCCCCTCGACCATCGTGCTCGACCGGGAGGGCCAGGTCGCCGCTGTGTACACCGGTGCGGTGCGGCAGGACGACCTGCGCGCCGTGCTCGACCGACTGCTCGCCGAGGAGGGCTGACGTGGGGGAGACCTTCGCCGACCTCGTCACCGACGGCCCGCTGCTGGTCGCCGCCGTGGTCGCGGCGCTTGTGGGGCTGATCAGCTTCGCCTCGCCCTGCGTGCTGCCGCTGGTGCCCGGCTACCTGTCCTACGTCACCGGCCTGGTCGGCTCCGGTGCCCGTCCCGGTCCCGCCGGGACGACGGGTGCAGGGACGACGACGGCGGCGGCCGGCGGGACGGCCTCCGGCGGCACGGCCTCCGGCGGCACGGCGACGGCGACGGCGGTGCGCGCCGACGACCGCGCCCCCCGCGGGCGCATGGTGCTCGGCGCGGTGCTGTTCGTCCTCGGCTTCACCGCCGTCTTCGTGGCCATCACCACCGCGTTCGGCGGGCTGGGCCGGCTGCTGCTGGTGCACAACGAGGTCATCACCCAGGTCATGGGCGGGGTCACCGTCCTGGTGGGGCTGGGCTTCCTCGGCTGGCTGCCGCTCCTGCAGCGCACCAAGCGGATGACCGTGCGGCCCACCGTCGGGCTGGCCGGCGCCCCGTTGCTCGGCGTCGTCTTCGGCCTGGGCTGGACGCCGTGCCTGGGTCCGACGCTGGCCGCCGTCCAGAACCTGGCCTTCGCCGAGGCGACCGCCGGGCGCGGGGCGCTGCTCGGGCTGGCCTACTGCCTGGGCCTGGGCGTGCCGTTCGTGCTCGTGGCGCTCGGCGCCCGCTGGGCCGTCGGCGCCACCACCTTCCTGCGCGTGCACGCGCAGGCGGTCACCCGCATCGGCGGGGCGGTGCTCGTGCTGGTCGGGCTGCTCCTGCTCACGGGCGCCTGGACCCGAGATGATGGAGTGGCTGCGGTCGTGGCTGGCCACGCGCGGGTTCGCGGAGACGTCGCTGTGACCACCACCGCCCCGCGGCGGGAGGCCGCCGCTCCGCCGCCGCCCGCTCGCCCCTCGCCCGGCCGCCGGATCGCCGCCCGGTTGCTGCTCTGGTGGCACCGGCTCACGGCGATGCGCACCGCCATCGTGCTGCTGTTCCTGCTCGCGCTCGCCGCGGTCCCGGGCTCGCTGCTGCCGCAGCGCTCGCTCTCGCAGACCAACGTGCGCCGGTACTTCGCCGACCACCCGGACCTCGCGCCGGTGCTGGACCGGCTGTACCTGTTCGACGTCTTCAGCTCGCCGTGGTTCGCCGCGGTCTACCTGTTGCTGTTCATCTCGCTGATCGGCTGCGTGCTGCCGCGGGCGCTCGAGCACGCGCGGGCGCTGCGCTCGGCTCCGCCGCCGGCCCCGCGGAACCTGCTGCGGCTGCCCGACTCGGGCTCGCTGGGGACGCCGCTGCCGGCCGACGCCGCGCTCGACGTCGTCGAGGAGGAGCTGCGGGTCCGGCGGTACCGCGTCGTCCGCCGGGACGGTGCGCACGGCCCCGAGCTGTCGGCCGAGAAGGGCTACCTCAAGGAGACCGGCAACCTGCTGTTCCACCTGTCCCTCATCGCGCTGCTGCTCGGCCTGGCCGGCGGCAAGCTCTGGGGCTACGAGGGCAGCATCCTGGTCACCGAGGGCGACGGGTTCTGCAACTCCTTCCAGCAGTACGACACCTACTCGTCGGGCCCGCTGGTCGACAGCGGCGACCTCTCGCCGACCTGCGTGGACCTCGAGCGCTTCGAGGCCGAGTACGAGCCGGACCTGACCGCGTCGTCGTTCACCGCCGACATCCGGTACGGCGAACCCGGGGCCGAGGGCCGGCCGACGACGATCGGCGTCAACAGCCCGCTGCGCTCGGAGGGCGACCGGCTCTACCTCACCGGGCACGGGTTCAGCCCCACGTTCAGCGTGACGCTGCCCGACGGGCAGGCGTTCACCGACATCACCGTGCCGTTCCTGCCCTCGGACCCGACGACCATGGCCAGCGAGGGCGCGCTGAAGCTCCCCGACGTGGGTGGCGGCAGCGACGGGCAGCTCGCGCTGGAGGGCTTCTTCGCGCCGACGGGCATCGTGCAGGGCGGCGTCCTCACCTCGATCGACCCGCGCCCGCTGGACCCGCAGGTCGCCGTCGTCGCCTACCAGGGCTACCTGGGCCTGGACTCCGGGCTGCCGCAGTCGGTGTACTCGCTGGACGCCAGCCAGATCGAGCGCGGCCGGCTCTCCGAGGCGGGCGCGGCCAACCTCTCGCTGGGCGACTCGATGACCCTCGAGGACGGCACGGTCATCACCTTCAGCGGCGTCAAGGAGTTCGCCGCCCTGCAGTACTCGCACGACCCCGGCCAGATCTGGGTGCTGGTGTCGGCGATCTCCCTGCTGACCGGGCTGCTCGGACTGCTGCTGCTGCGGCGGGAGCGGGCCTTCGCCCGGCCCGCCCCCGACCCCGCGGGCGGCGGTACCGTGCTGACGCTGGCCTCGCTCACGCGGGGCAGCGGCGAGAGCGCGCCACGGTTCGCCGCCCTCACCGACGACCTGAGGGCCGCGCTCGCCGCCCGCACCGCACCGCAACCGGAGGTCTCCCCGCGTGACTCCTGACCAGTCGCTCCTCGACCTGTCGGACACCTTCTTCTCGATCAGCGTCGCCCTGTACTCCGTGGCCCTGGTCGCGTTCTGCGCCGAGCTGGCCTTCGGCCGGCGGCCGGCCGCGGCCCGCGAGCTCGTCGCCGCCGGCGGCGGGCCGGCCCCCGAGGCGCCGGCGGACGGCCCGGAGGCATCCGGCAGGGCGCAGCGCTGGGGTGCGATCGCCATCGGCCTCACCGTGCTCGGGGCGCTCACCCACGCCGCCGTCCTCGTCTGCCGCGGGTTCGCCCTCGACCGGCTGCCCTGGGGCAACATGTACGAGTTCGCGACCGCGGTCGTCCTCGTGGCGGTGCTCGCCTACGTCGTCCTGGCGGTCCGCTCGCCGGCGCTGCGGCACATCGGCGTCTTCGTGCTCGCGCCCGTCGTCCTCGGCATGGTCGCGATCGGCCTGTTCCTCTACGTCGAGGGCGGGCCGCTGGTGGCCGCGCTGCGGTCGAGCTGGCTGGCCATCCACGTGACCGCCGCGATCGTCGGTTTCGGCATCTTCCTGGTCAGCGGGATCGCCAGCGTGCTGTACCTGGTCCGCACGAAGGCCGAGCAGAAGCCGGCCGAGGAGCGCGGCACCGGCTTCGTGGCGCGGCTGCCCGAGTCGTCCGTGCTGGACCGGCTGGCCCACCGGACCGCCGTCTTCGGTTTCCCGATCTGGACGTTCGCCGTCATCGCCGGCGCGATCTGGGCGGAGAGCGCCTGGGGCCGGTTCTGGGGCTGGGACCCGAAGGAGACCTGGTCGTTCATCGCCTGGGTCGTCTACGCCGCCTACCTGCACGCCCGCACGACCGCCGGCTGGCGGGGGCGCCCGGCCGCGTGGGTCAACGTCGTCGGCCTGGTGGTCATGGTCTTCAACCTGACCTTCGTCAACCTGGTCTCCAGCGGCCTGCACAGCTACGCCGGCGTCGAGTGATCCCTGCGCGGGGCCGCCCGCGCTGTCACCCGGAGTGAGGGACGTCCCGGCCGAGGGGCCGGGGATCCGTCACGATGTCGGACCTCCGTGCTTCGATGCAGGGATGACGTGGAGTCCGCAGTCCGGTGGAGGTCACCGTGGGTAAGCACACGGCAGGGGACGACGCGACGGTGCACCCGCTCGTGGCCGACGCCCTCGCCCGGCGCTCCGGTGCTCCCGGCACCGCGCACGGCGCGGACGCACCCGGGCGCGGCGGCAGCACCGGGTGGCCGGATCCGCCGCCGCCCGGCGGGGAGCCGGTGGGCTGGCCCGAGGATCCGGGCGGCCGTGAGGTGCCCGACGAGGGGGACGGCGGAGCGGACCGGGACGGGACGGCGCTCCGGCTCCCGCAGCGGCGCGGCTGGCGGCGGCTGTTCGGGGCGAACCCCGCGGCCTAGCTCGAGCGGCCTGGCCCGGACGGGTCTGGCTCGGGGATCAGCTCAGGCGGGGGTGCCGTCGTCCCGGCGGGCGCGGCGCTCGAGCTCGCGGAGGAACTCCGGGTCGTCGTCGGGTGCGAGCGGCCGCGTGGGCCGCTGGGGCCGGGGACGGCGGGGCGGCCGGGGCGCGCGGAGACCGCCACCGCCCGGATTGGCCGCCGCACGCATGACCAGGGCGATCACCACGACCGCCATCACGAGCACCACCAGAAGGACCACGTCCCCACCCCCTCGTCCACGACCAGCGTACGACCGCCGCGATACTCGGTGCAGACCATGAGATCGCGGGCGACCCGGTAGCGGGCCCCGCGAGGACGGAGCGACCGCCATCGACGCCGTGGACCGGCACCTGATCGAGCTGCTGCGCGCCAACGGCCGGGCCAGCTACGCCGAGCTCGCCCGACAGGTCGGGCTCTCCTCGCCCGCGGTGCACGAGCGCGTGGGCAAGCTCGAGGCGGCCGGCGTGATCTCCGGCTACCGGGCGGTCATCGAGCCCGCCGCGGTGGGGCTGGACGTGACCGCGCTCATCGGCGTCATCGAGAGCGACTCGGTGGACGACACCGGCCTCGAGGTGGCCATGCGCGAGGTGCCGGGCATCGAGGACTGCTGGCGGGTGGCCGGCAGCGAGGGCTACGTGCTCAAGGTGCGTGTGGCGGACATCCCGGCACTGGAGGCCACCGTCAACGCGTTGAACCGGATCAGGGGTGTGGCACGCACCCGCACCACCGTGGTGCTGTCGACGAAGTGGGAGGGCCGGCATGGCTGAGAGCGCAACCGAGGGGGCGCCGGTGCCCCCGGCCGGTCCGGCGGGCGGGCCGGCGACGCCGCCGAAGGTGCTGCCCTGGCTGCTGCTGCACACCGTCGGCCGGCTCGGCATCTTCGCCCTGCTGACGCTCATCCTCTGGATGGTCGGCCTGGACTTCTTCTCCGGGATGCTCTTCGGCCTGCTGCTGTCGATGCCGATCGCCTACCTGGCGCTGCGGCCCTCGCGGGAGCGGCTCAGCGAGGCCCTGATGGCCCGCAGCGTGGCCAAGCGGGCCGAGAAGGAGCAGTTCCGGGCGCGGCTCAGCGGCGACGGCACCGAGGGCTGATCAGCCGCCCGGCGCTCAGCGGGGCCGGGCTCGGCTGCGGAGTGCTCAGCCGCTCAGTGCCAGGCCGGCGCCGAGCAGCACGCCGGTGACCAGGGTGAGCCGGCCGGTGCCGGCGAGCGCGCCGATCAGCGCCGGGCCGCGTCCTCCGGTGAGCACCGTGCGCACCGGCGGGACGCCGAGCGGCACGGCCAGCAGGGTGATCAGCACCCACGGCCGGACGACGCCCACCGCGACGACGACGGCCAGCGCCGCCACGAACAGCCCGGCGAACGCGAGCCGGGTGCCCCGCTCGCCCAGCAGCACGGCGAGCGTGCGCTTGCCGACGGCGGCGTCGCCGTGGATGTCGCGCAGGTTGTTGACCACCAGGATCGCCACGGTGAGCAGCCCGATCGGCACCGCCACGGCGTAGGCGAGCCCTGGCCGCGTGCCGGTCTGCACGTAGGTGGTGCCGACGACGGCGACCAGCCCGAAGAAGACGAAGACGAACACCTCGCCCAGCGCCCGGTAGCCGTAGGGGATCGGCCCGCCGGTGTAGGTCCAGGCGGCGAGGATGCACACCGCCCCGACGGCGACGAGCCACCAGCTCGTGAGCGCGGCCAGCGCCAGGCCGGCCACGGCCGCGACGGCGAAGGAGAGCACCGCGGCGACCAGCACGGCCCGGGGCGTGGCCGCGCCGGAGCCGACGAGCCGCATCGGCCCGACCCGGTCGGCGTCGGTGCCGCGGGTGCCGTCGGAGTAGTCGTTGGCGTAGTTGACCGCCACCTGGAGGGCGAGCGCGACGACCAGCGCCAGCAGCGCGGTCAGCGGGCGGAAGCCGTCGAGCGCGGCGGCGGCGCCGGTGCCGACGAGCACCGGCGCGAGCGCGGCGGGGAGCGTGCGGGGGCGGGCGCCGGCCAGCCACTGGGCGGGGGTGGCCAACTCAGACCTCCGGGATCAGGGCAGCGACCGCGCGGCGGTCGGGCTTGCCGGTGTGCAGCGTGGGGACGGCGGGGACGACGTGCACCTGCTTGGGGGCGGCCGGGGCGCCGAGCCGGTCGGCGACCCACCGGCGCAGCTCGGCCGGCTCGGGCGCGTCCTCCCCGGCGAGGACGACGGCGGCGACCACGCGCTGCCCCCATTCGGGGTCGGGCCGGCCCACGACGACGGCGTCGGCGATCCCGGGGTGCTCGCGCAGCGCCGCCTCGACCGCCGCCGGCGCCACGTTCACCCCGCCGGTGATGACGACGTCGTCGAGCCGGCCGAGGACGGTGAGCCGGGCGGTGCCGTCGGAGCTGGCCTCGGCCAGCTCGCCGGCGTCGCGGGTGCGGAACCAGCCGCCGGCGAACGCGGCCGCCGTCCCCTCGGGGTCGAGCCGGTAGCCCGAGGCCAGCACCGGCCCGGCGAGCTCGATGCCCTCCCCGGCGACGCGCACCTGCACGCCGTCGAGCGGGACGCCGTCGTAGACGCAGCCGCCGGCGGTCTCGGTCATGCCGTAGGTGGTGACCACCCGGACGTCGGCGGCGCGGGCGCGGGCCAGCAGCGCGGGATCCGTCGCGGCCCCGCCGACCAGGACGGCGTCGAAGGCGCGCAGCGCGTCGGGCTCGGCGTCGAGGAAGCGGACGAGCTGCGTGGGCACCAGCGCGGTGTACCGGCGGTCGCCGGCCGGCATCCGGGCGAGCGCTGCGGCCAGCCCCTCGTGCCGGTCGAGGGCGACGGGCTCGCGGCCGGCCAGCTCGCTGCGGCAGAGCACCTGCAGGCCGGCGATGGCCGACACCGGGAGGGCGAGCAGCCAGCTGCCGGGGCCGCCGAGCCGGTCGAGGGTGGCGGTCGCCGACGCGCGCACGGCGGCGGCGGACAGCAGCACGCCGCGGCCGGAGCCGGTGGAGCCGGACGTGACGACGACGAGGTCCGCGCCGTCCTCGAGCGGCTCGTCGGGGCGCAGCACCGCGCGGGCGGCGTCGACGGCGGCGGGAGGCCCGGCGGGGAGGACGGCCAGCGGCCGCTCACCGGACAGCGCCGCGCGCACCGCGGCCTGCGTCAGCTCGGCCGCGGGGACGAGGGACAGGTGCCGGGCCACGAGGAGCCAGCGTACGGCCGGGGGCCGCACCCCCCGCCACGACGCCCACATCGCCGATCTCGCCGCCACGAGCGCTCCTTGGCGCCCACATCGCCGATGTGGGCGGGAACGGTGGCCGCGGTGCCGGCCCTCCTAGGCTGTCGGCCATGATCCCGAACCCCGCGGTCGGCGGTGGACCGGCGCTGGAGGCGTGGGTCTACTCGTTCCCGATGCGCAACCGCTTCCGCGGCATCGACGTGCGCGACGGCGTGCTGCTGCGCGGGCCGGCCGGCTGGGGCGAGTTCTCGCCGTTCTGGGACTACGACGTCGCGGAGAGCCGGCGCTGGTGGGCCGCCGCGGTGGAGGCGGCCACGGTGGGCTGGCCGGCGCCGGTGCGCTCCTCGGTGCCGGTGAACGTCACCGTGCCCGCCGTCGACGCGGAGCGGGCGCACGCCATCGTCACCGCCTCGGGCTGCCGCACCGCGAAGGTGAAGATCGCCGAGCCGGGCCAGACCGAGGCCGACGACCTCGCCCGCGTCGAGGCGGTGCGCGACGCGCTCGGCCCGTCGGGCGCGGTGCGCGTGGACGCCAATGCCGCCTGGGACGTCGACACCGCCGTCGCCCGGATCCGCGCGCTGGACGCCGCCGTGGGCCTGGAGTACGTGGAGCAGCCCTGCGCGACGCTGCCCGAACTGGCCGCGCTGCGCCGCCGGATCGACGTCCGCGTCGCCGTCGACGAGGGGGTGCGCCGCTCGGACGACCCGCTCGCGGTCGACCTGCGCGAGGCCGGCGACGTCGTCGTCCTCAAGGTGCAGCCGCTGGGCGGGGTGCGGGCGGCGCTGCGCGTGGCCGAGGCGCACGGCCTGCCCTGCGTCGTCTCCTCGGCGCTGGAGAGCTCGGTGGGCATCGCGGCGGGCGTGGCGCTCGCCGCCGCCCTCCCCGAGCTGCCGTTCGCCTGCGGGCTGGCCACGATCGCGCTGTTCACCGACGACGTCAGCAGCACCCCGCTGCTCCCCGTCGACGGCGAGCTGCCGGTCGTGCGGCCCGAGCCCGACCGCCGCGAGGCGGTGGCCGCCGATCCGGAGGTGGCGCAGCGCTGGGCGGCCCGCGTGGCGGCCGTGAGCGCGGCGTGAACCCCTCGACCGCGTTCGCCCGCGTCCTGGTCGACGAGCTGCTGCGCGGCGGGGTGACCGACGCGGTGCTCGCGCCGGGCTCCCGGTCGGCGCCGGTGGCGCTCGCCCTGGCCGCGGCCGAGCGGGACGGCCGGCTGCGGCTGCACGTGCGCATCGACGAGCGGTCGGCGGCGTTCCTGGCCCTCGGCCTGGCGAAGGCGTCGGGCCGGCCGGTGCCGGTCCTCACCACCTCGGGGACGGCGGCGGCGCACCTGCACGCCGCGGTGCTGGAGGCCGACGCGGCGGGTGTCCCGCTGCTGGCGCTCACCGCCGACCGGCCGCCGGAGCTGCGTTCCACCGGCGCCAACCAGACCATCGAGCAGGCGCAGCTGTACGGCGGTGCGGTGCGCTGGGCAGTCGACGTCGGCGTGCCCGAGGTCGGGCGCGAGGCGGCGCAGAACCGCTACTGGCGGTCGGTCGTGGCCAAGGCGCTGGTCACGGCCGCGGGCGTGCTCTCCGGAGACCCGGGCCCGGTGCACCTGAACCTCGCCCTGCGCGATCCGCTCATGCCCGCCGACGAGGGCGTCGCGGAGCTGGCCGGCCCGTGGGCAGGCCGCCCCGGCGGCGCCCCGTGGACGGCCGCGGTGACGCCGGGCGCCGTGGCCGGCGCCCGCCGTCTGCCGCCCCGCACGCTGGTGATCGGTGGCGACGGCGCCGCGGACGCCGACCTCGGCCGGCCGGTCGTGGCCGAGCCCAGCAGCGCGTCCTGGGCGCGCAGCCTGCGGGGCGGCGTCTTCCTGCTGGGCGACGCGGACTGGCTGGCCGTGCATCGCCCGGACCACGTGGTGGTGCTGGGCCGGCCGACCCTCTCCAGGCCGGTGAACGCGCTGCTCGCCGACCCGGCGGTCACCGTGGAGACGGTCAGCGCCGCGCCGCGCTGGGCCGACGCGGTGCGGAGCAGCACCCGGGTGAGCCCGTCCCTGGCCGTCGCGGCGGGCAACGACGACGTGGACGACACCTGGGCGCGGGCCTGGTCCGACGCCGCCGAGCGGGCGGGCGCGGCCGTCGACGCCGCGCTCGACGCGGCACCCGAGCTGACCGCCGCCCGGCTGGCCCGCGACGTCGTCGCCGCGCTGCCGTCCGGGGCGCTGCTGGTGCTCGGCTCGTCGACGCCGGTGCGCGACGTCGACCGGCTGGCGGTGCCGCGCGCGGACCTCACCGTGCTGGCCAACCGCGGCGTCGCCGGCATCGACGGCACGATCTCCACCGCCATCGGCGCGGCCACCGTGCACGGCGGGCCGGCGTTCGCGCTCATGGGCGACCTGACGTTCCTGCACGACCTGACCGGCCTGCTCACCGGCGAGGGCGAGCCGGTCCCCGACCTCACCGTGGTCGTGCCGGACAACGACGGCGGCGGCATCTTCGCCCAGCTCGAGCCGGGGGAGGAGCGCTACGCGGAGGGCTACCGGCGGGTGTTCGGGACGCCGCACGGCCGCGACCTGGTCGCCGTGGCCGGCGCGCTGGGCTGGGCCGCGACGCGGGTCGGCACCCCCGAGGAGCTTCCCGCCGCGCTGCGGCTGGGCGGGCCGCGGGTGGTCGTCGTCCGCACCGACCAGCGGGCGGAAGCCGCGCTCGCGAAGGACCTGCGCGCCGCCGCGTCGGAGGCGCTGCGGGGGAACTAGCCCTCGAGCGCGTTCTGGAAGGCGGCGAACTTCGCTTGGGTCTCGGCCAGCTCGGCGGCCGGCTCGGACCCGGCGACGATGCCGCAGCCGGCGAACAGCCGCGCGCCGCCGTCCGGGGTGAGCTCAGCGCAGCGCAGCGCCAGGCCGAACTCGCCGTCGCCGCGGGCGTCCAGCCAGCCGACCGGGCCCGCGTACCGGCCGCGGTCCATGCCCTCGAGCTCGCGGATCAGCGCGGCGGCGTCGGGGGTGGGGGTGCCGCAGACGGCGGCCGTGGGGTGCACGGCGCCGACGAGCTCGAGCAGCCCCGCCGTCCCCCGCTGGGTGCCGACGACATCGGTGGCCAGGTGCCGCACGTTGGCCAGCGTGAGCAGCGCGGGCTCGGCGGGGGCGGTGAGCCGGTCGCAGTAGGGCTCGAGCGCGCGCACCAGCGAGTCGACGGCGAGGGCGTGCTCGGCGCGGTCCTTGGTCGAGCCGAGCAGCGCCGCGGCCAGGCGGTCGTCCTCGGCGCCGGCCCCGCGGGCCGCCGTTCCGGCGAGCACCCGCGACGACAGCTGCCGCCCGGTGCGGCGCAGCAGCAGCTCCGGGGTGGCGCCGAGCAGGCCGTCGACGGCGAAGGTCCAGCAGTCGGGGAAGCGGGCGGCCAGCCGGCGCAGCAGCCGCCGCGGGTCGAGCGCGGGCTCGGCGGAGACCAGCAGGTCGCGGGCGAGCACCACCTTCTCCAGCTCCCCGGCGTCGATGCGGGCCACGGCGGCGTCGACGGCGGCGCACCAGGTGGCCGGGTCCAGCGCGCCGTCGGCGTAGCGCAGCCGGGGCCCGGGGCCGTCCAGCGGTACCGGCACGGGCAGCTCGGCGGGCGCCGTCCCGACGGTGGTCAGCCAGCCGACGCCGTCCCGCAGGCCCACGACGACCTCGGGGACGACGAACACCGACGTCCCGGCGGCCGGGTCGAAGGCGATGCTGCCGAACAGGACCGGGCCGCTGCCGGGGACGGCGAGGTCGTCGTCGACGTCCAGCCCGGCGGTGAAGCCCTCCCACCACGCGGCGGCGTCGGCCAGCGCGGTGGGCCCGGACACCTCCAGGCGGGCGGCCTCGCCCCACCCCACGAGGCCCTCGCCGCGGCGTACCCAGGAGAGCCCGGCGCGCGCCGGGACCAGCTCCAGCAGCTCCGCGGCGTCCGTGCGCACGGTCGTGACGGTGCGCGCCGCCGCGGGGCGGGAGGTCAGGGCGGGCGCGGGCACGTCTCCAGACTAGGAGGCCTCGTAGAGTCGACGCCGTGGCAGACCGGCGAGACAACCCGCACACCGCCGGACGCAGGGCCGATCTGGACAAGCGCCCGGCCGAAGTCGCGGCCATGTTCGACGGCGTCGCGAAGCGCTACGACGTCACCAACACCGTGCTCTCCGGCGGGCTGGACGCCTCGTGGCGCCGCGCCACCCGCCAGGCCCTGGGCGCGAAGCCGGGGCAGACGGTGCTGGACGTCGCCGCGGGCACGGCGGTCTCCACGGTGGAGCTGGCCTCCGGCGGGGTGCGCGCCATCGCCTGCGACTTCTCCCAGGGGATGCTGCGCGCCGGCGCCGCGCGGCCGGTGCCCAAGGTGGCCGGTGACGCGATGGCGCTGCCGCTGGCCGACGCGAGCGTGGACGGCGTCGTCATCTCCTTCGGGCTGCGCAACGTGGCCGACCCCGACGCGGCGCTGCGCGAGTTCCGCCGGGTGACCCGCCCCGGCGGCACGCTGGTGGTCTGCGAGTTCTCCCGGCCGACCTGGGGCCCGTTCCGCACGGTCTACCTCGAGTACCTGATGAAGGCGCTGCCGCGCATCGCCCGCGCGGTCAGCAGCAACCCCGACGCCTACGTCTACCTCGCCGAGTCGATCCAGGTCTGGCCCGGCCAGGCCGAGCTCGCCGGGCGGCTGCAGGACGCCGGGTGGGAGGACGTCGCCTGGCAGAACCTGACCGGCGGCATCGTCGCGCTGCACCGGGGCCCGCCGGCCCGCCTGAGCCGCCCCGTCAGGCCGGAGCCAGGAGGCAGAACTCGTTGCCGTCGGGGTCGGCCAGGAGCACCCCGCCGTCCTCGTGCCCGCCGTCCAGCCGGGTCGCGCCCAGGGCGACCAGCCGCTCGACCTCCGCGTCGCGGTCATCGGTGGCCTGCAGGTCGAGGTGCAGCCGGTTGCGCGGCGCCTTCGGGCGGACCGGGGGCCCGCCCCAGGTGATCTTCGGGCCGCCGTGCGGGGAGCGGATCGCCGTCTCCTGGTCCTGGTCCCAGACCAGCGGCCAGTCCAGGGCCGCGCTCCAAAACAGGCCCACCTCCCGCGAGCCGTCGGAGGCCACCGCGCCGAGGAATCCGCACTCGGCGAGGAAGGCGTTGCCCGCCCCGATCACGCAGAACTCGTTGCCCTCCGGATCGGCGAGCACGACGTGCCCCTCCTCCGGGCGCTGGCCGATGTCGATGTGCCGGCCGCCGAGTTCCAGCGCCAGCGCGACGGTCTGCTGCTGCTCCTCCGGCGAGCCGCTGGTCAGGTCGACGTGCATCTGGTTGGGCTGCACCTTCGGCTCCGACGTGGGGGTGAAGCGGAGGCCGAAGCCGGTGTCGTCCGAGGGCAGCAGGGCGACGCCGCCGCGGGGGTCGTCGGTCTCCGCCCAACCCAGCAGCCCGGACCAGAACCGGGCCAGGGCGGCCGGGTCGTGCGCGGCGACGGTGAGCGCGACGAGGGTGCTCGGCATCGACCCAGGTTGGGTGGTCGCGGCGGACGGAGCAACGGAGATCTGCGACCGCTGGACGGTTCTGCGGACGCGGTTCCGGGTCTAGCGTCGGTCCATGACGAGCCCGCCGACCCCGCAGCCGCCGTCGCCCACGCCGTCCCCGACCGATCCGATCCCGCCGCCGGAGCCCGCGCCCTACCCGGTGCCCGGCCCGGGCGATCCGATCGTGCCGCCGCCGACGGGGCCGCAGCCGGTCTGACCGTGACCCGGTTCGCCGACCGCCGCGACGCGGGCCGGGCGCTCGGCGCCCGCCTGGCCGGGACGGTGCCCGGGGACGTCGTGGTGCTGGGCCTGCCCCGCGGCGGCGTGGTGGTCGCCGCGGAGGTCGCCGCCGCGCTCGGCGCTCCGCTGGACGTCCTGCTGGTGCGCAAGCTCGGGCTGCCGGGGCAGCCCGAGCTCGCCATGGGTGCCCTCGCCGCCGTAGGAGACGCGGTCGAGACCGTGCGCACCGAACGGGTGCTGCGCAGCGCCGACGTCGACGAGGCCGTCTTCGCCGCGGTCCGCGCCGAGGAGCTGGCGGAGCTGCGCCGCCGGGAAGCCGCCTACCGGGGCGACGCCGCCCCCGTGGCGCTGACCGGCCGCAGCGTCGTCCTCGTGGACGACGGCCTCGCCACCGGCTCGACCATGCGCGCCGCGCTGCTGGCGCTCGCCGGGCAGCGGCCCGCGCGCACCGTCGTCGCGGTCCCGGTGGCCTCCGCGGGCGCGCTGGCCGAGGTGCGGGCGCTCGCCGACGACGTCGTGTGCCTGCTCGTGCCCTCGTCGTTCCGCGCCGTCGGCGGCGCCTACGGGACCTTCGCGCAGACCTCCGACGACGAGGTGCGGGATCTCCTCGGGGAGCGCCGCTGAACTCTCGAGAACCTCCGGCCGGCAGGCCGCTGAGCAGCGGAAACTGTCAGACCCCATCCGTAGCTTGGGTGCATGACGGTGACCGCGGAGCAGCCCCAGGGTGGGTTGATCGAGTGGTTGCTGTGGCGGGAGCCGTCGGTCGAGCGGTTGCCGGTGGCGCGGTTGACCGCCGAGCAGAAGGTCACCGAGTTGCAGCGGGTGCGGGCGCGCAAGGGGATGGACGACGCCTACGAGGCCGAGCTGCTGATGTCGCTGGCCGGCGATCGGCCGGACACCGACGATCCGCCGCCCGGGCATCCGGGTGCGCGGCGCCGCGGTGGCGGGTCACCGGTGCCGGGCACGTCGGAGTTCCTGCCCGATGAGGTGGCGCTGTGTGCTCAACTGCGGCCGCCCGTACGCCGTCGGGCTGCTCGCCGACGCGTTCCAGGTGGTGGAGCGGATGCCGGCGGTGCACGCCGCGTGCGCCGCGGGGCGGTTGGACTGGTTCCGGGCTCGGGTGTTCGCCGACGTGCTGGCCGGCGCCACCGACGAGGTCGCTGCCGCGGTGGTGGCGGCGGTGCTGCCGGAGGCGGCCGGCCTGTCGTCGGGGAAGCTGCGCACCCGGCTGGTCGCCGCCGCGGTCGCCGCGGACGAGGAGTTCGCCGAACGCCGCCGGATCGAGGCCGAACGCCGCGCCGCCGTCCGGGTCCACCCGACCGGGGACGGCATGTCGGCGTTGACCACCGAGGCCCCCTCGGCGGTGGCCGCGGCGATGTGGTCGGTCATCGACCAGGCCGCCCAGCTCGCGCGCACCGCCGGGGACGACCGGCCGATCGGGGTGCTGCGCGCCGAGGCGCACGCCGCGCTGGTGCTGCGCACCGGGGATGACGGCCACCCGGCGATGACCGGGCACCTGACCATCACCGCACCGCTGTCCGCCCTGCGCCCGCCAGGATCCGCGCTCGGCATGGGCGCCGCCGACTACGCAGGAGAGGCGGGAGCGCCACACGCGTACGGGGCGGGCACCACCGGGGCGGGCACCGACCCACGACATCTGGGCCAGGGGATGCCGCAGCTCGGCAGCACCCCGATCACCACCGCACACCTGCGCGAACTGCTCGCCCAGCTCGGCGCGCTCGGCGTCCAGGCCCCGGCCGGCGGCACCCTCGCACTCGCCCTCACCGACGACGACGGCGCGCTGCTGGCCACCACCACCCCCGCCGAACTGGCCCGCCTCGCCGCCCGCGGCTGCACCACTCACGGCAGGAACGCCGACTGCGGCTGCCCCGCCCTCGGCCCACCACCCGCAGTGCCCGGCTACGCCCACACCGCCGCCCAGGAACGCTTCCTACGACTGCGTGACCGCACCTGCCGCCACCCCGGCTGCGGACAACCCGCCGGCCGCACCGACGCCGACCACGTCCTGCCCTACGACTGCGGCGGCCGCACGACCTGCCACAACCTCTGCTGCCTGTGCCGCACCCACCACCGCCTCAAGACCTTCGCCCGCGGCTGGCGCTACCGCCTGCACCCCGACGGCACCCTCACCGTCACCACCGCCACCGGCGTCACCCGCACCACCCGACCAGCCGGACTGCGACACCCCCAGCAGCAACGAGCCCTGCCCCCACCCCGACCCAGCCCCGCCGACCAGGACACCCCGCCCTTCTGAACCCGACCCCGCCCTCCCCGGCACCGACCCGGCGCACGGATGCGTCATCCAGCAGCCCGGAACGACGCATCCGCGCGCCCGGTCGCGGACGCTGCCGATCCGCCGCCGTTCTCACGCCGGTCAGGGCCCCGGCGTCCCGCAGCGGTGGGGCGCCGCGGGCCGCGACCGAACTGTGACGCATCCCTCTTCCGGGGGGAGGTGTCGTGTTCGTCACACCTGTGCCTAGAGTGGGGACCACGCCTGCTTGTGAAGCAATTCACAAAGTCGCGAGGAGAGGATGGGGTCCGCGTGCCCGGGACGACCGACCGCAGCGCCGACGTGATCGTCGTCGGCGCGGGTCCGGCCGGGTCCGCGGCGGCCTGGCAGCTCCGGCAGTCCGGTCGCGACGTCGTCGTCCTCGAGAAGGCCCGCTTCCCGCGCGAGAAGGTCTGCGGCGACGGCCTCACCCCGCGCGGCGTCAAGGTGCTGCAGGAGCTGGGCCTGGACCTCTCACCGGAGGCCGGCTGGGTCCGGCACAAGGGGCTGCGGGTGCACGGCGGTGGCGTCGTCACCGAGGTGGACTGGCCGCGGCTGAACTCCTGGCCGGACTTCTCGCTCGTCCTCCGGCGCAGCGAGCTCGACGCCCGGCTGGCCGCCCACGCGGAGGAGGCCGGTGCCCGGCTGCACACCGGGATCACCGTCACCGAGCCGCTGCTGGACGACGCCGGCCGCGTCGCGGGCGTGCACGCCACCGGCCCGGACGACGAGCCGCAGGTCTGGCGCGCTCCGCTGGTCGTCTCGGCGGAGGGCTCCTCGGGCCGGCTGGCGAAGTCGCTGGGCCTGGTCCGGCGCGAGGACCGGCCGCTCGGCGTCGCCGTCCGCCGCTACGTGCGCTCCCGCCGCACCGCCGACGACTACCTCGACATCTCCTTCGACCTGACGGCGGCCGGACCTTCCCGCGACTCGATGCCCGGCTACGGCTGGATCTTCGGCATGGGCGACGGCACCGCGAACGTCGGCTTCGGCCTGCTCGACACCCGTCGCGGCACCGGCGCCGACCACCGCGCCGTCCTGCGCACCTGGCTGGACACCTTCCCGGCCGAGGACGGCCTGGGGGAGGACGACGCCGTCACGCCCCTGCGCGGTGCCGGCCTGCCGATGGCGCTCCACCGCGGCCCGGCCTACACCCGCGGGCTGCTGCTGGCCGGGGACGCGGCGGGCACGGTCAACCCGTTCAACGGCGAGGGCATCAGCTACGCGATGGAGACCGGGCGCATGGCCGGCGCGACCGCCGACGAG
The DNA here is from genome assembly GCF_016612845.1 of Blastococcus sp. TML/C7B. Taxonomy (NCBI): domain Bacteria; kingdom Bacillati; phylum Actinomycetota; class Actinomycetes; order Geodermatophilales; family Geodermatophilaceae; genus Blastococcus; species Blastococcus sp. TML/C7B. Next base: position 1,476,093 of record NZ_JAEOAA010000001.1, read on the forward strand.
GCGCTCGCCGCGCCGGAGGGGCCGGTCCGGGAACGGCTGCTCCGCGGCTACCCCGAGCGGCTGCGCGCCACCTACGGCCGGCACCACCGGCTCGGCGCGGGGTTCCTCGCGCTGCTGGCCCACCCGGGGGTCGTCCGGTTCACGACGGCGCACGGCCTGCGTCGTCCCGCGCTGGTCGGCGCCGCGCTCCGGCTCATGGGCAACCTCACCGACGGCCGGGACGGCGACGCGGTGGACCGCGCCGTCGCCGTCCTGACGCGCCTGGCGCCGGCGGTCTGACGTGGACGCGCGAACGATGACGCTCCGGGTCGACACGGCGGCAGCGCGTCCTGGATCTGCGCAGAACGTGATCGACCTCACTCTAGGGTGGCGCTGATGCTGTCGACCTACGTCCCGATCCTGGGGCTCTTCGCGCTGGCCGCGGCGTTCGCGCTGTTCTCCGTCACGGCCGCGCCCTACGTGGGGCCGCGCCGGTTCAACCGGGCGAAGTACGACGCCTACGAGTGCGGGATCGAACCGGTCGACCAGCCGCTGACCGGCGGCCGGTTCCCGGTGAAGTACTACCTGACCGCGATGTTGTTCATCATCTTCGACATCGAGATCGTCTTCCTCTACCCGTGGGCCGTGCACAACGAGGCGCTGGGCGTCTTCGGCCTGGTCGAGATGGTCGTCTTCATCGTCACGGTCTTCATCGCCTACGCCTACGTGTGGCGCCGCGGCGGATTGGAATGGGACTAGTCGTGGGACTGGCGGTTTCGTAATGGGTCTCGAGGAGAAGCTGCCCAGCGGCGTGCTGCTGACCAGCGTGGAGAAGCTCGTCAACTGGACGCGCAAGTCCTCGCTGTGGCCGGCGACGTTCGGCCTCGCGTGCTGCGCGATCGAGATGATGGCCACCGGCGCGGGGCGCTACGACCTCGCCCGGTTCGGCATGGAGGTCTTCCGCGCCTCGCCGCGGCAGGCCGACCTGATGATCGTCGCCGGGCGGGTGAGCCAGAAGATGGCGCCGGTCCTGCGGCAGATCTACGACCAGATGCCCGAGCCGCGCTGGGTGCTCGCCATGGGCGTCTGCGCCAGCTCCGGCGGCATGTTCAACAACTACGCCGTCGTCCAGGGCGTGGACCACATCGTGCCGGTGGACATGTACCTGCCCGGCTGCCCGCCGCGGCCGGAAATGCTCACCGACGCGATCCTCAAGCTGCACCACAAGATCATGAACGAGCCGCTGGGGCCCAAGCGGGCACGCGAGCTCGCCCAGGCCCGGGCGGACGGCACGGCCAAGGACCTGCACGTCGAGATGCCGTCGACCGTGCGGGTCGACAAGGCCGCGCGCCGGGCCTACGAGGCGGCGGCCGCCGAGGGGCGCACGGGGCAGTTCGCGATCGAGCAGCGCAACGGCAACGCCGTGCTGCTGCCCGACGAGCGGCCCACGGGCCAGGGGAAGGCATGGCGATGACGACTCCAGGTGGGACCGGCGGGAGCGAGCTGGTGCCCGGCGACGGCGAGGCGGGCTTCGACGACGCGACCGCGCCCTCGGGCGGCTTCCGGAAGGGCGCCTTCGGGGTCAGCGGCAGCGGTGACACCTCCGGTTTCGGCGGCCTGGTCCGCGTCGAGCCGGGCGGCGCGGTGGCGCTGCACTCCACCGAGCGCCCCTACGGCGGCTGGTTCGACGAGGTCACCGACGCGCTGATCGACGCCGTCGGCCAGGCCACCTACGACGCCGCGGTGCAGCGGGTGCTCGTCGACCGCGGCGAGATCACCTACTTCGTCGCCCGGGAGCACCTGCTGACGCTGGCGCGGGCGCTGCGCGACGACGAGGCGCTGCGGTTCGAGCTGCTCAGCGGCGTCTCCGGGGTGGACTACCTCGACAGCGGCGGCCCGGCGGCGGGCCCCGGCCGGCCCCGGCTGCACGCCGTCCTGCACCTGACCTCGATGACCTACCGGCGGCGGATCCGGCTCGAGGTGGCGGTCACCGCCGAGGACCCGCACGTCCCCTCGCTCACCGGCATCTACCCGACCGCGGACTGGCACGAGCGGGAGACGTTCGACATGTTCGGGATCGTCTTCGACGGCCACCCGGCGCTCACCCGGATCCTCATGCCCGACGACTGGGACGGGCACCCGCAGCGCAAGGACTACCCGCTCGGCGGCGTCCCGGTGGAGTACCACGGCGCCACGATCCCGCCGCCGGACACGCGGAGGGCGTATCGATGAGCACCACCTACGACCCCTACGCCGGCTCCCGGGAGACCACCGAGGGCCGCGTCTACACCGTCACCGGCGGCGACTGGGACCTCACCTTCGCCGACCAGCAGGGCGAGGACCGGCTCGTGGTCAACATGGGGCCGCAGCACCCCTCGACCCACGGCGTCCTCCGGCTGGTGCTCGACCTCGAGGGCGAGACGGTCACCAAGGCCCGGGTGGTCATCGGCTACCTGCACACCGGCATCGAGAAGAACACCGAGTACCGCAACTGGGTGCAGGGCACGACGTTCGTGACCCGGATGGACTACCTGTCCCCGCTGTTCAACGAGGCCGGCTACTGCCTCGCCGTGGAGAAGCTGCTCGGCATCGAGGCGCCCCCGCGGGCGCAGACCATCCGCGTGCTGGTCATGGAGCTCAACCGGATCGCCTCGCACCTGGTCGCGCTGGCCACCTTCGGGATGGAGATGGGCGCGCTCACCGGGATGACCAACGGCTTCCGCGAGCGGGAGATGGTCCTCGACGTCCTCGAGGAGATCACCGGCCTCCGGATGAACCACGCCTACATCCGCCCCGGCGGCCTCGCGCAGGACCTGCCGGACGGCGCGGTCGAGAGCGTCCGCGAGCTGCTGGCGATCCTGCCGAAGCGGGTCGCCGACTTCCACCGGCTGCTCACCGGCCAGCCGATCTGGCAGAACCGGCTCAAGGACGCCGGCTACCTCGACGTCACCGGCTGCGTGGCGCTCGGCGTCACCGGCCCCGTGCTGCGCGCGGCCGGCCTGCCCTGGGACCTGCGCAAGGTGGAGCCCTACCTGGGCTACGAGACCTACGACTTCGAGGTGCCGACCGCCGACACCAGCGACGCCTGGGGCCGCTACCTGGTCCGCATGGCCGAGGTGAACGAGTCGCTGAAGATCGTCGCCCAGGCGCTGGACCGGCTGGAGCCGGGGCCGGTCATGGTCGAGGACCGCAAGATCGCCTGGCCCGCGCAGCTCTCCCTCGGCGCCGACGGCATGGGCAACTCCCTGGATCACGTCCGGCACATCATGGGCCAGTCGATGGAGTCCCTGATCCACCACTTCAAGCTGGTCACCGAGGGCTTCCGGGTGCCGGCCGGCCAGGTGTACGTGCCCATCGAGTCGCCCCGCGGCGAGCTCGGCTTCCACGTCGTCAGCGACGGCGGCACCCGCCCGTGGCGCGTCCACGTGCGCGACCCCAGCTTCGTGAACCTGCAGGCCACGGCGGCGATGAGCGAGGGCGGCATGATCGCCGACGTCATCGCTGCCATCGCGTCGATCGACCCCGTCATGGGGGGAGTGGACCGCTGATGAGCGCACTACCCGGCAGTGCCGAGGGAACGGCCGTCACCGGGCTCGACTCGAGCCCGGTCGAGCCGGCGCCCCTGGACCTGCCCCCGCTGACCGAGCAGGCCCGCCTGGAGGCGCGGCAGATCATCGCCCGCTACCCGAAGGCGCGCTCGGCCCTGCTCCCGATGCTGCACTTGGTGCAGAGCTACCAGGGCTACGTCTCGCCCGAGGGCGTCGCGCTGTGCGCCGAGGAACTGGGCCTGACCAAGGCCGAGGTCGGCGCGGTCGCGACGTTCTACACGATGTACAAGCGCCGCCCGACCGGCCGGCACCTGGTCAGCGTCTGCACGAACACGCTGTGCAGCGTGCTCGGCGGGCAGCGGATCATGGACGCGCTCTCCGCGGACCTCGGCGTGCACCACGACGAGACCGCCGCCGATGGCTCGATCACCCTCGAACACGCCGAGTGCCTGGCCGCCTGCGACTACGCGCCGGTGGTCACCGTCGACTACGAGTTCTACGACCAGCAGGACGTCGACAGCGCCCGCGAGCTGGTCGCGGCGCTGCGCCGCGGGGAGAAGCCGCCGCCCACCCGCGGCGCTCCCCTGACCGACTTCAAGGGGATCTCCCGGCAGCTGGCCGGGTTCTCCCAGCACGGCGACGCCGCTGCGGCGCAGGCCGCGATCGACGCCCCGGGCGCGCTCGGGCCGACGCTCGTGGGGTTGCGGCTGGCGGAGGAGCGCGGCGAGTCGGCGCCGGAGATGCCGAGCAGCCGGTCCACCGCCGCCTCGTCGTCCCCGGACCCCGCGGCCGAGGCGGCGGGCGTCGAGTCCGCCCAGCGCGGCGCTCCCGAACCCTCCGGCCGCTCGCTGGCCGACCAGAACGACGGCACCGAGACACCTGCAGGGACCGAGCCCGGCACGACCGGCCAAGGTCCGTTTAGGGAAGGCCTGACATGCCCCTCACTCCCGTCCTCACCACCCGCTGGGGCGCCGAGAAGTCGTGGCGGCTGTCGACCTACGAGTCGATGGAGGGCTACGCCGCGCTCCGCACCGCGCTGTCCATGACCCCCGACGAGCTGGTCACCCTCGTCAAGGACTCCGGCCTGCGCGGCCGCGGCGGCGCCGGCTTCCCGACCGGCATGAAGTGGAGCTTCATCCCGCAGCCCAAGCCGGGGGAGACCCCGACCGGCCCCGCGGCGATGCCCAAGTACCTGGTGGTCAACGCCGACGAGGGCGAGCCGGGCACCTGCAAGGACCTGCCGCTGATGATGGCCGACCCGCACTCGCTGGTCGAAGGCGTGATCATCTCCGCCTACGCGATCCGGTCGGCCTTCGCCGTCATCTACGTCCGCGGCGAGGCCGTGCACGCCCACCGCCGGCTGGTCGCCGCGGTCGAGGAGGCCTACGCCGCCGGCTACCTCGGCACCGACATCCTCGGCTCGGGCTACGACCTCGAGCTCGTGGTGCACGCCGGCGCCGGCGCCTACATCTGCGGCGAGGAGACGGCGCTGCTGGACTCCCTCGAGGGCTACCGCGGCCAGCCCCGGCTCAAGCCGCCGTTCCCCGCCGTCGCCGGCCTCTACGGTGCCCCGACGGTGATCAACAACGTCGAGACGCTGGCCAGCGTGCCGTTCGTCGTCCGCGGCGGAGCCGAGTGGTTCAAGGAGTTCGGGCCGGAGAAGTCGCCCGGGCCGAAGATCTACTCGCTGTCGGGCCGCGTCGTGCTCCCCGGCCAGTACGAGGCCCCCATGGGGACGACGATGCGCGAGCTGCTGGAGATGGCCGGCGGCGTGCGACCGGGGCACCGGCTGAAGTTCTGGACGCCGGGTGGCTCGTCGACGCCGTACTTCACCGAGGAGCACCTCGACGTCCCGCTGGACTTCGACTCGGTGGCGGCGGCCGGCTCCATGCTCGGCACGACGGCGCTCATGGTCTTCGACGAGACCGACTCGATCGTCGAGGCCACCCTGCGGTTCACCGAGTTCTACGCGCACGAGAGCTGCGGCAAGTGCACGCCCTGCCGGGAGGGCACCTACTGGCTGGTGCAGATCCTCGACCGGATCGCGCACGGCCGCGGCACCGCGCAGGACCTCGACCTGCTCGTCGACACCTGCGACAACATCCTGGGCCGCTCGTTCTGCGCCCTCGGCGACGGCGCCACCAGCTGCATCGCCAGCTCGCTGAAGTACTTCAAGGACGACTACGTCGCCCTGCTGCCCCCGGAGGAGCAGGCCCGGCTGGGCCGCAGCCTCCGCCTCGAGCCCGTGGGAGCGACGGCATGACGTTGACGAACCCGACGCCCGCGCCCGCGGTCCCGCCGGGCGCCCCCGGCCCGCACACCCCGCCGGACGCCGTGCACTGCACGATCGACGGCTTCGAAGTCGCGGTGCCGAAGGACACCCTGATCATCCGCGCGGCCGAGCAGGTGGGCGTCTTCATCCCGCGGTTCTGCGACCACCCGCTGCTCGAACCGGTCGGCGCCTGCCGCCAGTGCCTGGTCGAGGTGGAGGGGCAGCGCAAGCCGGTGGCCTCCTGCACCATGCCGGTCACAGAGGGCATGGCGGTGCGCACCCAGCTCTCCAGCCCGGTGGCCGACAAGGCGCAGCAGGGCACGATGGAGCTGCTGCTGATCAACCACCCGCTGGACTGCCCGACCTGCGACAAGGGCGGCGAGTGCCCGCTGCAGAACCAGGCGATGGGTCACGGCCGCACCGAGAGCCGGTTCGTCGACGAGAAGCGGACCTACCCGAAGCCGCTGGCCATCAGCACCGAGATCCTGCTGGACCGCGAGCGCTGCGTGCTGTGCGCCCGGTGCACCCGGTTCTCCCAGCAGGTGGCCGGCGACCCGTTCATCGAGCTGTTCGAGCGCGGCGCGCTGGAGCAGGTGGCGATCTACGAGGACGAGCCGTTCGAGTCCTACTTCTCCGGCAACACCACCCAGATCTGCCCGGTCGGCGCGCTCACCAGCACCCAGTACCGGTTCCGCGCCCGCCCCTTCGACCTGCGCAGCGAGGACAGCGTCTGCGAGCACTGCGCGTCGGGCTGCGCCATGCGCACCGACCACCGGCGCGGCAAGGTCACCCGCCGGCAGGCCGGCGAGGACCCGGCGGTCAACGAGGAGTGGACCTGCGACAAGGGCCGCTACGCGTTCCGGTACGTCACCGCCAACGAGCGGCTGACCACGCCCCTGGTCCGGGGTGAGGACGGCGCCCTGCACCCGGCGTCCTGGCCGGAGGCGTGGGCGGCGGCGGCCGCGGGCCTGGCCGCCGCGCGGGACGCCGGCGGGGTCGGCGTGCTGCCCGGCGGCCGGCTGACCGTCGAGGACGCCTACGCCTACGCCAAGTTCGCCCGCGTCGCGCTGGGCACCAACGACGTCGACGCCCGGGCGCGGGCGCACTCCGCCGAGGAGCTGGCCTTCCTGGCGACGGCGGTGGCCGGCACCGGCCCCGGCAGCGGCGGGGTCACCTACGACGAGCTCGGCAACGCGCCGGTCGTCCTGCTCGCCGGCCTCGAGCCCGAGGAGGAGTCGCCGATCGTCTTCCTGCGGCTGCGCCGCGCGGTGCGCCGGGCGGGAGCGCGGGTGTTCGACCTCGCTCCCTTCCCGACCCGCGCCGCGCAGAAGCTGCAGGCCACCGTGCTCACCACGCTCCCAGGGGCGGAGGCCCGGTCGCTGCACGCGCTGGCGGAGGGCACCTGGGGCGGCCCCGCCGTCGACGCGCTCCGGACGCCCGGGGCCGTCGTCCTCGCGGGCGAGCGGCTGGCCGAGGTGCCCGGCGCGTTCACCGCCCTGCTGGAGCTGGCCCGGGCCACCGGCGCCCGGATCGCCTGGGTGCCCCGCCGGGCCGGCGAGCGCGGCGCCGTCGAGGCCGGCGCCCTGCCCGCCCTGCTGCCGGGGGGCCGGGTCGTCGCCGACGCCGCCGCCCGCGCCGAGGTGGCCGCCCACTGGGGGGTCGACGCCGCGGCCATCCCCGCGGCCCCGGGCCGGGACACCACCGGCATCCTCACCGCGGTGCGCGACCGGCAGCTGGCCGGCCTGCTCGTCGGTGGCGTGGACCCCGCCGACCTGCCCGACTGCGTGCTCGCCGAGTCCGCTCTCGCCGAGGCCCGCTTCGTCGTCAGCCTCGAGATGTTCCCGTCGGCGGTGACCGAGTGGGCCGACGTCGTCCTCCCGGTCGCGGCGTCCGCCGAGAAGGCCGGCAGCTACCTGGACTGGGAGGGCCGCGTCCGCCGCTTCGACGCCGCGCTGCCCGAGGCCGGGCGGCTCCCCGACGGCCGCGTGCTGCACGGCCTGGCCGACCTGATGGACGTCGACCTGCGGCTGCCCACCCCCGAGGCGGCCCGCGCGGAGCTCGCCGCGCTCGGCACCGCGCGCGCCCCCGAGGGCGTCGCCGGCCCGGCCGTCGAGCCGGCCGGCGCCCCGGAGCTGCGCGACGGCGAGGCGCTGCTGGCCTCCTGGCGGCAGCTGCTCGACGCCGGGACGCTGCAGCGGGACGAGCCGGAGCTCTCCGGCACCGCCCGCCGGCCGGTCGTCCGCCTCGCCCCCGAGGCCGCCGCCCGGCTGGGCGCCGCCGACGGCGAGGTGGTCACGGTGACCGGCCCGAACGGTGCCGTGCGCCTGCCGCTGGCGGTCACCCCGATGCCCGACCACGTCGTCTGGCTGCCCATGCGCTCACCCGGCAGCCACGTGCGCACCGATCTCGGCGCGGGGCCGGGCGCGGTCGTGCGGCTCAGCGCCGGTGCGGACGAGCCGGTCACCACCCCCGCCGGAGGTGCCGCGTGATGCCCCTGGCGAGCGCCGACCAGCCGACCCTCGAGGACTTCGGCAACGACGTCTGGTGGATCGTGCTGATCAAGGTGCTCGGCGTCTTCGTGGTCCTGGTCCTCATGACGCTGTTCGCGATCGTCTTCGAGCGCAAGGTCGTCGCCCGCATGCAGCAGCGGATCGGCCCCAACCGGGTCGGCCCGCGCGGCTACCTGCAGAGCCTTGCCGACGGCCTGAAGCTGGCGTTCAAGGAAGACATCATGCCGGCGCTGGCCGACAAGCCGGTCTACTTCCTGGCCCCGGTGCTGGCCACCGTCCCCGCGTTCCTGGCCTTCTCCGTCATCCCGATGGGCCCGACGGTCAGCATCTTCGGCGAGCGCACCCCGCTGCAGCTCACCGACGCCCCCATCGGCGTGCTGGTCGTCCTCGCCTGCTCGGCGATGGGCATCTACGGCATCGTGCTCGGCGGCTGGGCCTCCGGCTCGACCTACCCGCTGCTGGGCTCGCTGCGCAGCGCGGCGCAGATGGTCAGCTACGAGATCGCGATGGGCCTGTCGATCGTCGCGGTGTTCCTCTACGCCGGGTCGATGTCCACCTCGGAGATCGTCGCCGCGCAGGCCGACGGCAACGACGTCTCCTTCTTCGGGTGGGACTTCACCGGGCCGAGCTGGTTCGCCGTCCTGCTGCCGGTGTCCTTCATCGTCTACGTCGTCGCCGTGGTGGGGGAGACCAACCGCGCGCCCTTCGACCTCCCCGAGGCCGAGAGCGAGCTGGTCGGCGGCTTCCACACCGAGTACTCGTCGCTGAAGTTCGCGCTGTTCTTCCTCGCCGAGTACATCAACATGGTCACCGTCTCGGCCCTGGCCGCGACCCTGTTCCTCGGCGGGTGGCGGGCGCCCTGGCCGCTGTCGCTCTGGGACGGCGCGAACTCCGGCTGGTGGCCGCTGCTGTGGTTCTTCGGCAAGGTCGTCGCCGCGCTGTTCGTCTTCATCTGGCTGCGCGGCACGCTGCCCCGGCTGCGCTACGACCAGTTCATGCGGTTCGGCTGGAAGGTGCTGGTCCCGACCGCCCTGCTGTGGATCCTCGTCGTCGCCACGATGCGGACGGTCTCCCGCGAGACCGACCTGTCCACCGGCGCGGTCACGCTCTTCGTCGGCGTCCCGGCCGCGCTGCTGGTGCTCGCCGGCCTGCTGGTCGCCAGCCGGGCGGCCAACCGCGACACCCGGCTCATGGCGGCCGAGGCCGCCTCGGGCGGGGTGCACGCGGTCGACCCCGAGCCCGACGTGCTGCCCCCCGTCGGCGCCCGCCGCCGGCCCACCGGCGGGCCCAGCCGCGCCGAGGGCGGCTTCCCCATCCCGCCCATGGACCTCGCGGTGCCGCCCTCGCCACGCCTGCGGCGGCAGGCCGCCTCCGACGACGGCGGCGTCGCCGTCGTCGGGACCGGCCGGCGTGGCACCCCCACCGTCGAGGAGGACGGCCTTGTCTGAGCAGCGGCCCGAACGCACGCCCGCGACCCGCGGGGGCGGTGCGGTGGAGCGGTCCTCGACGGCGCACCTCGCGGCGCCGGCGGTCCGCGACAGCCTCATGCCCGCCCCGGTGCAGGGTTTCGGGGTCACCTTCGCGCAGATGTTCCGCAAGGTGACCACCGAGCAGTACCCGTTCGAGCCCAAGGTGACCAAGCCGCGCTACCACGGCCGGCACGTGCTCAACCGGCACCCGGACGGGCTGGAGAAGTGCGTCGGCTGCGAGCTGTGCGCCTGGGCCTGCCCCGCCGACGCGATCTACGTCGAGGGCGGCGACAACACCGAGGAGGCGCGCTACTCCCCGGGCGAGCGGTACGGCGCGGTGTACCAGATCAACTACCTGCGCTGCATCTTCTGCGGGCTGTGCATCGAGGCCTGCCCCACCCGCTCGCTGACCATGAGCAACGACTTCGAGCTGGCCGACGACAACCGGCAGGACCTGATCTACACCAAGGAGCAGCTCATGGCGCCGCTGCTGCCCGGCATGGAGCAGCCGCCGCACCCGATGCGGCTCGGGGACGACGAGAAGGACTACTACCTGCGGGTGCCGGGCTCGTCCGCGGCCGAGCCGGTCGCGGGGGAGACGGCGTGAACGAGGTCGTCATCGGCACCGGGGAGGCGGTCGCCTTCTGGGTCCTCGGGCCGCTCGCGCTGGCCGGCGCCCTAGGCATGGTGTTCAGCCGGAACGCCGTCCACTCCGCGCTCTGGCTGGTCAACACCATGCTGGCGCTGGGCGTGTTCTACGTGATCCAGGAGGCGCCGTTCCTGGGCGCGGTGCAGATCATCGTCTACACCGGCGCGATCATGATCCTGTTCCTGTTCGTGCTGATGATGGTCGGCCGCGACTCGTCGGACTCCGTCGTCGAGACGCTGCGCGGCCAGCGGGTGGCCGCCACGGTCCTGGGCGTCGGCTTCGCGGGCCTGGTGGGCGCCGGCCTGGCGCGCGCGACCGAGGGCATGGTGGTCACCGGTCTGAGCGGGGCCCAGCCCGAGGGCAACATCCCGGCGATCGCGGAGTCCCTGTTCACCGACTACCTGCTGGCCTTCGAGGTCACCAGCGCGCTGCTGATCACCGCCGCGCTCGGGGCGATGGTGCTGGCGCACATCGAGCGCGAGCCGGGCAGCCGGCGCACGCAGAAGGAGCTCTCCCGGGCCCGGTTCCTCACCGAGCAGCCGCAGACGCTGCCCGGCCCCGGCGTGTACGCCCGGGCCAACTCGGTGGCCGCGCCGGGGCTGCTGCCCGACGGCCGCACCGCGGCCCAGAGCCTCGCGACCGGCATCGAGCCCCAGGAGGTCGACCAGATGCCCCGCCCGACCGGTCGCCCGCAGCTGGGTCCGCCCGAGGAGACGGCATGACGCTGACCCACTACCTGGTGCTCGCGGCGATCCTGTTCACCATCGGCGCCGTCGGCGTGCTGGTCCGCCGCAACGCGATCGTCGTGTTCATGTGCATCGAGCTGATGCTCAACTCGGTGAACCTCACGCTGGTCACCTTCGCCCGGGCGACCGGCACCGTCGACGGCCAGATCATGGCCTTCTTCGTCATGGTCGTCGCCGCGGCCGAGGTCGTGGTCGGCCTCGCCATCATCATGTCGATCTACCGGACCCGGCGGTCCGCCTCGGTCGACGACGCCAACCTGCTGAAGTACTGACGGGCGAGACGGGGACCCGGGGAATGACTGAGGCGCTGCCCGCCGAGGGCCTGCTCGGCTGGTCGTGGCTGCTGATCGCGCTGCCGCTGGCCGGCGCCGCCGTGCTGCTGCTGGGTGGCCGGCGCACCGACCGCTGGGGCCACCTGCTGGGGACGGCGACCGTCGCCGTCGCGTTCCTGCTGGCGGTGCTGTGCACCGTGCAGCTGGCCGACGTCGACGGGCGGTCGGTGGACGTCGACCTGTTCACCTTCATCTCCACCGGTGAGCTCGACGTCCGCGCGGGGCTGCTCTACGACCCGCTGTCCGCGGTGTTCGCCCTGCTGATCACCGGGGTCGGCTCGCTGATCCACGTCTACTCGATCGGCTACATGGCGCACGACCCCGCCCGCCGCCGGTTCTTCGCCTACCTCAACCTGTTCGTCGCCGCGATGCTGCTGCTGGTGCTGGGCAACAGCTACGTCGCGCTCTACGTCGGCTGGGAGGGCGTCGGGCTGGCGTCCTACCTGCTCATCGCCTTCTGGTACACCCGCCCGGCCGCCGCGACCGCGGCCAAGAAGGCCTTCATCATGAACCGGGTCGGCGACGTCGGGCTGGCGCTGGCGATCTTCGTGATGTTCGCCCAGCTCGGGACGACGTCCTACGCCGGCGTCTTCGGCTCCGTGGGCACGCTGGCCGGCGGCACGCTCACCGCGATCGGCCTGCTCCTGCTGCTCGGTGCGTGCGGCAAGTCCGGCCAGTTCCCGCTCCAGGCCTGGCTGCCCGACGCGATGGAGGGCCCGACCCCGGTCTCGGCGCTCATCCACGCCGCGACCATGGTCACCGCCGGGGTCTACCTGATCGCCCGCTCGGCGCCGATCTACGACGGGACGCCGACCGCCCGCACCGTCGTCCTCGCCGTCGGGGCGGTGACCCTGCTGATCGGCGCGATCGCCGGGTGCGCCTTCGACGACATCAAGAAGGTGCTGGCCTACTCGACGGTCAGCCAGATCGGCTACATGTTCCTGGCCGTCGGCCTGGGCCCGGCCGGCTACGTCGCCGGGCTGGCGCACCTGCTCACCCACGGCTTCTTCAAGGCGGGGCTGTTCCTGGGCGCGGGCTCGGTCATGCACGCGATGGACGACGGCGTGGACATGCGCCGGTTCGGCGGGCTCTGGAAGAGGCTGCCGATCACCTTCGCCACCTTCGGGCTGGGCTACCTCGCGCTGATCGGCTTCCCGTTCCTCTCCGGCTACTTCACCAAGGACGCGATCATCGAGGCCGCGCTGGACCGGGACGACGTCTGGGGCTGGGTCCTCGGCGGGGTCGCGGTCCTGGGTGCCGGGCTGACCGCGTTCTACATGACCCGGCTGATGCTCATGACCTTCTTCGGCCGGGCGCGGTGGGAGCCGGGCGTGCACCCGCACGAGTCGCCGTCGGTGATGACCGCGCCGATGGTCGTGCTGGCCCTGGGCTCCATCGGCGCCGGGTTCCTGCTGGTGGAGGCGTTCCCGCTGGCCGACTGGCTGGAGCCGGTGTTCGGCGAGGAGCACGAGGCCGCGCACGTCGTCGCCCCGCTGACCGTCGGCCTCGTGGTGACCGCGGTGATGCTGGTCGGCGTGGCGGCCGCCTGGCTGTTCGTCGGCCGACGCGAGGTGCCGGTGCCCGCGCCGGTGCGGGTCTCGCCGGTCACCCGCGCGGCCCGCAACGCCCTCTACGCCGACACGATCAACGAGTCGCTGGTCATGCGGCCCGGGCAGTGGCTCACCCGGGCGCTGGTGTGGGTGGACAACCGCGGGGTGGACGGCGCGGTCAACGGCCTGGCCGCCGGCCTGGGCGGTTCGTCGTCCCGGCTGGGCCGGACGCAGACCGGCTTCGTGCGCACCTACGCGCTCGGCATGCTCGGCGGCGCCGTGCTGGTGGCCGGCGCGCTGCTGGCGGTGACCTCGGGATGACCGCGCCCCGCCCGCTCGCGCTCCAGCCGTCCCGTAGCTCACGAGAGGTGCTCGCCGGTGAGTGATTTCCCGTTCCTCGTCGCCATGATCGCCGTCCCGGCGGTCGGTGCGGCGGTGGTCGCCGCGCTGCCGAGGGCGCGGGACGCGCTCGCCAGGCAGGTCGCGCTGGGTGTGGGCCTCCTCGTCCTGCTGCTCGCCGTGCTGGCGGCGGTCGCGTTCGACACCGGCGGCGAGCGCTTCCAGCTGACGACGTCGGTGGCCTGGATCCCCGACTTCGGCGTGGACTTCGCCCTGGGCGTCGACGGCATCGCGCTGGTGATGCTGCTGCTCATCGGCGTGCTCGTGCCGGTGGTCATCGGCGCCTCCTGGGAGGAGGGCGCCCGCGGGCCCGGCGAGGGCGCCGAGGAGCGGCCGATGCGCTACTTCTTCGCCTGGCTGCTGCTGCTCGAGGCGTGCATGGTCGGCGTCTTCGCCGCCACCGACGTCTTCCTGTTCTACGTCTTCTTCGAGGCGATGCTCGTCCCGATGTACTTCCTGATCGGCAGCTTCGGCGGGCCGCGACGGCAGTACGCCGCGGTGAAGTTCTTCCTGTACAGCCTGGTCGGCGGGCTGGTCATGCTCGCCGCCGTCATCGGGCTGTACGTGGTGAGCAGCAGCGAGCTGGGGGAGGGCACCTTCGCCTTCGACGCGCTGCGCCAGCTCGACATCGACCCCGGCGTGCAGAAGCTCCTCTTCCTGGGCTTCTTCGTGGCCTTCGCGATCAAGGCGCCGCTGGTGCCGCTGCACACCTGGCTGCCCGACTCCGCGGCCGAGGCGCCGATCGGCGGCGCGGTGCTGCTGGTCGGCGTGCTCGACAAGGTCGGCACCTTCGGGTTCCTGCGCTACTGCCTGCCGCTGTTCCCCGACGCGTCGCGGTTCTTCGCCCCGCTCGTGCTCACCCTCGCGGTGATCGGGGTGCTGTACGCGGCGCTGCTGGCGATGGGGCAGAGCGACATGAAGCGGCTGGTCGCCTACACGTCGATCTCGCACTTCGGCTTCATCGCGCTCGGCATCTTCGCGTTCACCACCGAGGCCGCGACCGGCGCGGTGCTCTACATGGTCAACCACGGGCTGGCGACCGGCCTGCTGTTCGTCGTCGTGGGCATGCTGATCGCCCGCGGCGGCTCCCGGCAGATCGGCGACTACGGCGGCGTGGCCGCGCAGGCCCCGAAGCTCGCCGGGGTGTTCCTGCTCGCCGGGCTCGCCTCGCTGGCCCTGCCGGGCACCAACAGCTTCGTCAGCGAGTTCCTCGTGCTCATCGGCGCGTTCCCCGAGCGCCCCGTGTTCACGATCCTCGCCACCGCCGGCATCGTCCTGGCCGCGCTCTACATCCTGCTGATGTACCAGCGCACCATGCACGGCCCGGCGCGCGGCGTCGTCGCGCCGCCGGCCGGCGGCGGTGGACCGGTGGACGGCGGGCTGCCGACCGCCGGGGAGGCCGAGGGTGCCGGAGAGGTGACGGACGCCGGGGAGGTGGCGGGCGCCGGGGCCACCGCGGTCCTCACCGCGCCGGCCGCGACCGCGCGGCGGTTCCCCGACCTGAGCGCGCGCGAGCTCGCCGTGGTGGCGCCCCTGGCGGTGCTGATCGTGGTCCTGGGCGTCCAGCCCCAGTTCCTGCTGGACATCATCGAGCCGGCGGTCACCGCCACCCTGAGCGACCTCGGAGCGACCCGATGATCGAGGCCCCCGACCTCTCCCTGGCGGCCCTGGCGCCGCTGCTGTTCGTCTTCGGCGCCGCCTGCGTCGGCGTGCTGGTCGAGGCGTTCGCCCCGCGCGAGGTGCGGCACCCCGTGCAGGTCGCCGTCGCCCTGGTCGGCACCGTCGGTGGCTTCGCCGCCACCCTGGTGCTCGCCGGCACGCGCGACCTGGAGGCCGGGGGCGAGGTCACCGCCGCCTGGGCGCTCGCCGTCGACGACGCCGGGCTCTTCCTCCAGGCCACCGTCGCCGGGCTCGCGACCCTCGCCGTCCTGCTCTTCGCCGAGCGCGGGCTGGACCCGGCCCGCTCGGCGTTCGTGGCCTCGGCCGCGGTGCCCGCCGGCAGCCCGCGCGACCGGGAGCTGGTCACCTCCACGCGCGTGCAGACCGAGGTCTACCCGCTCGCCCTGTTCGCCGTCGGCGGCATGATGCTCTTCGTCACCGCGAACGACCTGCTCATCATGTTCGTCGCGCTCGAGGTGCTCAGCCTGCCGTTGTACCTGATCAGCGGCCTGGCCCGCCGCCGACGGCTGCTCTCCCAGGAGGCGGCGGTCAAGTACTTCCTGCTCGGGGCGTTCGCCTCGGCGTTCTTCCTCTACGGCCTCGCGCTGGTCTACGGCGCGACCGGCACCGTCCGGCTCGGCGAGATCCGCACCGCCGTGGCCGGGGAGGGCGACGACGTGCTGGTCGTCCTCGGGCTGGCGCTGCTGATCGTGGGCCTGCTGTTCAAGGCCAGCGTCGCGCCGTTCCACAGCTGGACGCCGGACGTCTACCAGGGCGCCCCCACACCGGTCACCGCGTTCATGGCCGCCTGCACCAAGGTCGCCGCGTTCGGGGCGATCCTGCGACTGCTCTACGTCGGCTTCGGCACCGAGGAGTGGACCTGGCGGCCGCTGATCTACGGCGTGGCGATCGTGTCGATGGTGGTCGGCGCCGTCCTCGGGCTGACCCAGACCGACCTCAAGCGGATGCTCGCCTACTCCTCGATCGCGCACGCCGGGTTCCTGCTCACCGGCGTCCTCGGCCTGGGCGCCGCCGGCGACGGCTCGGGGCTGGCGGCCACGATGTTCTACCTGCTCACCTACGGGCTCACCACGCTCGGCGCCTTCGCCGTCCTCACGCTGGTGCGCGACGGCGACGGCGAGGCCGGGCACCTGTCCCAGTGGGCGGGGCTGGCCTCCCGCTCGCCGCTCACCGCCGCGGTGATGGGCCTGTTCCTCCTGGCCCTGGCCGGCATCCCGCTCACCGCCGGCTTCACCGGCAAGTTCGCGGTGTTCCGGGCGGCCATCGAGCAGGGCGCCTGGCCGCTGGTGCTGGTGGCGGTGCTGGCCAGCGCCGTCGCGGCGTTCTTCTACCTGCGGGTCATCGTGCTCATGTACTTCTCGCCCCCCGCCGCGGACGGCCCGACCGTCGGCGTCCCCGGAGTCCCGACGACGCTGGTGCTGGCCGTGACGGCCGCGGCCACCCTCGCGCTGGGCATCGTGCCCGGGGCGGTGCTCGACCTGGCCGAGGAGGCGGCTAGATTCGTCGGTTGATGACCGGAGCCCGTGCCGCAGCCGACGGCACCCCCACCGAGGTCCGGCACCGGATCTCGACGCCGGCCTCCACCATGGGGCCCTGGCTGCCCGAGGGCGAGCTCGGGAACGGCCTCGCCGCGGGGCTGGCCCGGGTCGAGCAGGCCCTGGCCGAGGCGGTCGGCAGCGAGCACCCGTTCGTGCGCGAGGCCGCGGGCCACCTCATGGCCGCGGGTGGCAAGCGGTTCCGCCCGATGCTGGCGCTGCTGGCCGCGCAGCTGGGCGATCCGCACCGCCCGGAGGTCACCTCGGCGGCGGTGGTCTGCGAGCTCACCCACCTCGCGACGCTGTACCACGACGACGTCATGGACGAGGCGTCCGTGCGCCGCGGCGCTCCCAGCGCGAACAGCCGGTGGGGCAACAGCATCGCCATCCTCACCGGCGACCTGCTCTTCGCCCGCGCGTCGGACCTGCTCGCCGACCTCGGCCCCGAGGCCGTCCGCGTCCAGGCCCGCACCTTCGAGCGGCTGGTCACCGGGCAGATCCGGGAGACCGTGGGCGCCCAGCCCGGCGATGACCCGGTCGGCCACCACCTCGAGGTGCTCGCGGACAAGACCGGCTCGCTGGTCGCCACCTCCGCCCGCTTCGGCGCCTCGTTCGCCGGCGTCGACGCCGCCCTGGTCGAGGAGCTCACCGCGTTCGGCGAGGAGGTCGGCGTCGCCTTCCAGCTGTCCGACGACCTGATCGACATCGTCGGCGTCGAGGGCGCCTCGGGGAAGTCGCCCGGCACCGACCTGCGCGAGGGCATCGCCACCCTGCCGGCGCTGTTCGCCCTCGCCGGTGACGACCCGGCCGAGGCGCGGCTGCGCGAGCTGGTCGCCGCCCCGGTCACCGACGACGCCGAGCACGCCGAGGCGCTGGAGCTGCTCCGGGCGTCCCGCTCGCTGCAGCGTGCCACCGAGGTCACCCGCGAGTACGCCGAGCGCGCCCGCGCCCGGCTCACCGCCGTCCCGGCGGGCGAGGTGCGCGACGCCCTGTCCGCGCTCTGCGACTACGTGGTGACCCGCACCAGCTGACCCCATGCTGGACGGGTGCGACGCGCCCTGCTCCCCGTGGTGGTCCTGCTGCTCGCCGCCTGCTCGGCGGCCCCCGGGCCCGGCGCGTCCCCGCCGGCACCGGAGGGGACGACGGCCCTCGCGGTGGAGGTCGTCCTCGGGGGGCTGGACCACCCGTGGGACGTCGTCCGGGCGCCCGACGGCACCCTGCTGGTCGACGAGCGGGCCGGCGGCTTCACCGCCGTGCTGCCCGACGGCACGGTCCGGGAGGTGGCCGCCGACCTCGACGACCTGAACGCCTTCGGCGAGACCGGGTTGATGGGGCTCGCGCTCGACCCGGCCTTCACGAGCAACGCGCGGCTCTACAGCTGCCAGGGCGACCGCGACGGCGAGATCCAGGTGGTCGCGTGGACGGCGGCGCCGGACTGGTCGTCGCTCACCCGCGTCGCGGACCCGCTGGTCGGCGGGCTGCCGCTGAACACGGCCTCCGGGCGGCACGGCGGCTGCCGGCTGGAGTTCGCCCCGGACGGCGCGCTGCTCGTCGGCACCGGCGACACCGCCGCCGGCGCGGTGCCCCAGGACCCGGGGTCGCTCGGGGGCAAGGTGCTGCGCGTCGACCCCGCCACCGGCGAGGTCGAGGTGTGGACCCTCGGCCACCGCAACGTGCAGGGCCTCGCCGTGCGACGGGGGACCGGGCAGGTCTTCTCCGTCGAGCACGGCCCCGACCGCGACGACGAGGTGAACCTGCTGCGCGCGGGCGGCAACTACGGCTGGAACCCCGACGGCGACGGCTCCTACGACGAGAGCGTCCCCATGACCGATCCGGGCATCCCCGGCGCCATCCCGGCGGTCTGGTCCTCGGGCGCGCCCACGCTCGCGACCAGCGGCGCCACCTTCCTCGACGGCGCCGCGTGGGGGGACTACCACGGCGTGCTGGTCATCGGCCTGCTCAAGGCCCGGGGCGTGCTCGCCCTGCGGCTCGGGGACGACGGTGCGCTGCGGCAGCAGTTCGCCGTCCCCGAGCTGGACGGCACGCACGGCCGCATCCGGTCGCTGCGCGCCGGGGAGGACGGCGCCTTCTACGCCACCACCGACGACGGGGACGGCGACGACGAGCTGCTCCGGGTGACGCCCCGCTCCTGACGCCCGGGCTCCTGACGCCCGGACTCCTGACCCGGCGGCCGCCGATCGGCCACCCGGGCCGGGACCGGCGTCCCCGCGGGCAGCAGCGGGCACGGCTCCGGGACGCCGAGCACCGTGGTCACCGGCAGGACGCCGGCCCACACCGGGTCCGGGTCGCCGGGGGCGGGCAGGTCGCCCTCGTCGTCCCCGGGCGGGCCGGTGCGGATCTTGACGCTGGCCTCGGTGAGGTCGAGCGCCAGCACCGCGGTGGCGGCCAGCTCGCGCCGGTCGGGCAGCCGGGTGGCCGCCCACGACCCGGGTGCCAGCTGCTCGGTGAGCGCCTCGAGGGCCAGCGCCTTCTCCGCGGGGTCCTCGACCCGCCGCGCCGTCCCGTGCACCACCGCGCAGCGGTAGTTCACCGAGTGGTGGAACGCCGAGCGCGCGTAGACGACGCCGTCCAGGTGCGTGACGGTGAAGCACACCGGTGACCCGGCGGTCGCCGCGCGCAGCGTCGCCGCGCCGGTCGAGCCGTGCAGGTACAGGGTGTCGCCGCGCCGTCCGTAGCCGGTCGGCAGGACGACGGGGGCGCCGTGCAGGACGACGGCGAGGTGCCCGACCAGACCCGCGTCGAGCACGGCGTGCAGGTAGCGGCGCGGTCGGTGCGGGCGCGCTGCGCGCCCCGGCGCACGGTGCTGCGGTCGGTCGGCGAGAGCGGGGGAGCGGCGGTCATGCCCCGATCCTGCGGTCGGCAGTGGTCTCCCGGAACGGCCAATCGGCTAGCGTTCCAGCAGGCCACCGCCGTGCAAACCCGAGGAGCCGACCGTGAGCGTGGTGCCGCCCGTCGTGCTGGACCGCGGCTCGCGCACCCCGCTGGCCGCGCAGCTCGCCGATGCGTTGCGCGCGGCGGCCGCCGACGGCGTCCTGCGCCCGGGGGACCGGTTGCCCTCCACCCGCGAGCTCGCCGCGGCCCTGCGGGTCAGCCGCACGGTCACCAGCGCCGCCTACGACCAGCTGCTGGCCGAGGGCTGGGCCGGCGGCCGCCGGGGGATCGGGACGTTCGTGCTCGGCGCGGCACCCTCCGCGCGGGCGCTGCCCGGGCCGAGGGCCGGCGCCGGCCCAGCCCTGCCGCAGCTGGTCGAGCTGCGGGCCGGCGCGCCGTGCCTGGAGGTGCTGGACCGCGCGGCCTGGCGGCGGGCCTGGCGGGCGGCCGGGGACCAGCCGCCCGACCTGCACCCCGAGCCCGCGGGGGACCCCGCCTTCCGCGGCGCGGTCGCCGAGCACCTGCTGCGGCACCGCGGCCTGGTGGCCGGCCCCGACGACGTCCTGGCCACCGCGGGCACCTCGGCCGCCGTGCTGGAGGTCGCCCGCCTGCTGCCACCGGGCAGCCGGGTCGCCGTGGAGGACCCGGGGTACGCGCGCGCGGTCGGCGCACTCCGCGACGCGGGGCTCGAGGTGGTGCCCGCGCCGGTCGACGACGACGGCCTGGTCGTCGAGGCGCTGCCGGCAGGTCTGGCCGCGGTCTACTGCACGCCCGCGCACCAGTTCCCCACCGGCCGGCGGATGTCCGCCGCGCGCCGGGTGGCGCTCGTCGCGCGGGCGCGGGCCGAGGGCTGGTGGGTGCTGGAGGACGACTACGACGGCGAGCTGCGCTTCGACGTCGCGCCGCTGCCGCTGCTGGGCGCCCTGGGCCCCGACGTCGTCGTCCACCTGGGCACGTCCAGCAAGATCCTCGCCCCCACCCTGGGCGTGGGCTGGCTGGTGGCGCCGGAGCCGCTGCGCGAGGCGCTGGTGGCGCGGCGGACGGCGACCGGCACCCGCCCCGCCCGCGCCGGTCAGCGGGTGCTCGCCGCGCTGGCAGGATCGGGCGACCTCGCCCGGCACCTGCGCCGGCTGCGCCGGGAGATGGCCGCCCGGCGGGAGGACGTGCGGGCCGCCGTCGCGGCCGCGGGGCACCGCGCCGAGGGCGATCCCGCGGGCGCGCACCTGCTCGTGCCGCTTGCCGACGTCGCCACCGAGCGGGCGCTGCGGGCCGCCGCCGCCGGACGCGGGCTGGAGCTCGACGGGCTCGGCCGGCACCACCTCCAGGACGTGGACGGGCGCCGGGCCGGCCTCGTCCTCGGCTACGCCGCCCCCACGCGCGCGGAGCTGGACCGCGCGCTCCCGGTGCTCACCGAGCTGCTCCGGACGCACCGCGGGCCCGCCTCCGGGTAGGAGACGGGCCCGCGGTTCCGACCACTTACTCGACGGTCCAGGTCTCGCCACCGGAGAGCAGGGCGTCGAGGTCGGCGTTGCCCTGCACCTTGGCGGTGTCGAGCTGCTCGGTCATGAGGCCGTCGTAGGTCGGCTTCTGCACCGAGCGGAAGACGCCCATCGGCGTGTAGCGGAGGTCCTGCGAGGACAGCCGCGACAGTGCGAACGCGTACGCCGGGTTCTCCCGGGTCGCGTCGTGGACCACGATGTCGGCCGCGTCCACCTGGTTGGTCTCGGCGATGCGCAGCCCGCCGAAGTCGTCCTTCACGACGCAGGCGGCGCCGTCGGGCCCGAAGACCAGCGGCTTGCCCTGCTCCAGCGGGATCGACCACTGGGTGCCCGTGGTCGGGTCCTTGAGCAGCTCGAACGCGCCGTCGTTGAAGATGTTGCAGTTCTGAGTAGATCTCCACCAGCGACGTCCCCTGGTGCTCCGCCGCCTGGCGCAGCACGTCGGTGAGGCCCTTGCGGTCGGAGTCCATCGCCCGCCCGACGAAGGTGGCGTCGGCGCCCAGCGCCAGCGACACCGGGTTGAACGGGGCGTCGATGGAGCCCATGGGCGTGGACTTGGTGACCTTCCCGACCTCGGAGGTGGGGGAGTACTGGCCCTTCGTGAGGCCGTAGATCCGGTTGTTGAACAGCAGGATCGTCATGTTCACGTTGCGGCGCAGCGCGTGGATCAGGTGGTTGCCGCCGATGGACAGCGAGTCGCCGTCCCCGGTGACGACCCACACCGACAGGTCGGGGCGCGAGGCGGCCAGGCCGGTCGCGATCGCCGGGGCACGCCCGTGGATCGAGTGCATCCCGTAGGTGTTCATGTAGTACGGGAAGCGGGACGAGCACCCGATGCCCGAGACGATCACCATGTCCTCGCGCGCGATGCCGAGGCTGGGCAGGAAGCTCTGGACCGCGTTGAGGATGACGTAGTCACCGCACCCGGGGCACCAGCGCACCTCCTGGTCGGTCTTGAGGTCCTTGGCCTTGAGCTCGGTCCGCTTCTCACCGGAGAGGGCGACCGACTCGGCCACCGCCGCGGAGATCGGGTTCCCGGGCATGCCCAGGTCGTGCACGTGCGTGTCCAGCGTGGTCACAGCGTGGCTCCGTTCGCGGCGGCTCCGGCGGGAACCGCGGGGGTGCTGGTGGTGTCGATGGCGTCCTGGATGACCGCGGCCAGCTCGGCCGAGCGGAACGGCATCCCGCTCACCTGCGTGTGGCTCTGCACGTCGACCAGGTACTTCGCGCGCAGCAGGAGCGCCAGCTGCCCGAGGTTCATCTCCGGGCAGACGACCCGGTCGTACCGGGCCAGGACCTCGCCGAGGTCGGCGGGGAACGGGTTGATGTGCCGCAGGTGGATCTGCGCCACCGAGCGGCCCGAGGCCCGGATCCGCCGGCAGGCCGCACCGATCGGACCGTAGGTGGAGCCCCAGCCGATGACCGCCACGCGGGCGTCGCCGTCGGGGTCCTCGACGTCCGTCGGGCCGATCGAGGCGGCGATGCCGTCGATCTTTGCCTGGCGGGTGCGGACCATGAAGTCGTGGTTCGCGGGGTCGTAGGAGATGTTGCCGTTGCCGTCGGCCTTCTCCAGCCCGCCGATGCGGTGCTGCAGCCCGGCGGTGCCCGGCACCGCCCACGCGCGCGCCAGGGTCTCCGGGTCGCGCTGGTAGGGGTGGAACTCCGGGGTGCCGTCGGTCGAGGCGGCGTTCGGGCCGGTGGCGAAGCCGACCGCACCGGTGAGGTCCGGCAGCGTGGCGGTCTCGGGGACCGCCCACGGCTCGGCGCCGTTGGCGAGGTAGCCGTCCGACAGCAGCATCACCGGGGTGCGGTAGGTCAGCGCGATGCGGACGGCCTCGATCGCGGCGTCGAAGCAGTCGCCCGGGGAGCGCGGCGCGATCACCGGCAGCGGGGCCTCGCCGTTGCGGCCGAACATCGCCTGCAGCAGGTCCGACTGCTCGGTCTTGGTCGGCAGGCCGGTGGACGGGCCACCGCGCTGCACGTCCACGATGAGCAGCGGCAGCTCGGTCATCACCGCGAGGCCGATGGTCTCGGCCTTGAGCGCCACACCGGGGCCCGACGTCGTCGTCACGCCGAGCGCGCCGCCGAACGAGGCGCCGAGCGCCGCGCCGATGCCGGCGATCTCGTCCTCGGCCTGGAAGGTGCGGACGCCGAAGGACTTGTGCTTGGACAGCTCGTGGAGGATGTCCGAGGCCGGGGTGATCGGGTAGGCGCCGAGGAAGATCGGCAGGCCCGACCGCTGCCCGGCCGCCACGATGCCCAGCGCGAGCGCCTGGTTGCCGGAGATGTTGCGGTACCGGCCGGCGTCCATCGGAGCGGGCTTGATCTCGTACGAGACCGCGAAGGCCTCGGTGGTCTCGCCGTAGTTGTAGCCGGCGCGGAACGCCGCGATGTTGGCCGCGGCGATCTCGGGCTTGCGGCGGAACTGCCGCTCGAGGAAGCGCACGGTGCCCTCGGTGGGCCGGTGGTACATCCAGCTCAGCAGGCCGAGGGTGAACATGTTCTTGCTCCGCTCGGCCTCCTTCTTGCCGAGGCCGGAGTCGGCGAGCGCGTCGAGGGTCATCGAGGTCAGCGGGACCGGCACGGTCTGCCAGCCCTCGAGCGAGCCGTCCTCGAGCGGGTTGGTCGCGTAGCCGACCTTCGCCAGGTTGCGCGGGGTGAACTCGTCGGAGTCCAGGATCAGCAGCCCGCCGCCGGGGAGGTCGGAGAGGTTCGACTTCAGCGCCGCCGGGTTCATCGCGACGAGGACGTCGGGAGCGTCGCCCGGCGTCATGATGTCGTGGTCGGCGAAGTGCAGCTGGAACGAGGAGACGCCCGGCAGGGTCCCCGTAGGAGCCCGGATCTCGGCGGGGAAGTTCGGCAGCGTCGACAGGTCGTTGCCGAAGGACGCCGTCTCGCTGGTGAAGCGGTTGCCGGTGAGCTGCATGCCGTCACCCGAGTCACCCGCCAACCGGATCACGACGCGGTCGAGTTCGACCACGCTCTTGACCAGGCCGCCGGGGGCCGAGCTGGCGACCGGTGCGTGGACGTCGTCGAGGGGCGCGCCGTTGGTCGGCGGGGTGCTGGCAGTCATCAGTGGTGTACCTCCACCGGCCGAGGTTACGTGCGCGCGGGACCCGCGGGTACTGAGACCCGAAGCACATTCTGGTTTCACTCCAGGGAACCACCCGGGCGGGCGGCGCATTCCACCGGTCGGGGTCGGGAACGGCGGTCCCGGCAGCGCCGTTGGGGAGGGCGTGCAGCGCTGGAACAACGGACTGAAGACCGCCGTCCTGCTCGGTCTCATGGGCGGGCTCATCCTGCTCGCCGGCGCCCTCATCGGTGGCCGCGGCGGGCTGCTCATCGCCTTGGTGATCGCCCTCGGCGTGAACGGCTACGCGTACTTCAACTCGGACAAGCTGGCGCTGCGGGCGATGCGCGCCTTCCCGGTCACCGAGACGCAGGCGCCGCAGCTGTACGCGATGGTCCGCGAGCTGGCCACCGAGGCCCGCCAGCCCATGCCCCGGCTCTACGTGAGCCCTACCGACCAGCCCAACGCGTTCGCCACCGGGCGCAACCCGCGCAACGCCGCCGTGTGCGTCACCCAGGGCATCCTCGAGCTGCTCGACCGGCGCGAGCTGCGCGGCGTCCTGGCCCACGAGCTCTCGCACGTCTACAACCGCGACATCCTGATCAGCTCGGTCGCCGGCGCCATGGCCACGGTGATCACCTACCTGGCGCACATGGCGATGTTCGCGTCGCTGTTCGGCGGCCGGGGCGGCGACGACCGCGGCGGTGGCAACGCGCTCGGCGGGCTGCTGCTGGTGGTCCTCGGCCCGCTGGCCGCCGGGCTCGTGCAGATGGCGGTCAGCCGGAGCCGCGAGTTCCAGGCCGACGCGACCGGCGCGCAGCTCTCGCAGGACCCGCTGGCGCTGGCGTCGGCGCTGCGCAAGATCGAGCGCGGCGCATCGGCGCTCCCGCTGCCGCAGGACGACCGGCTGGTCACCCAGAGCCACCTGATGATCGCCAACCCGTTCCGCGGGCAGGGCATGGCGTCGATGTTCGCCTCGCACCCGCCGATGCCCGAGCGGATCGCCCGCCTGGAGCAGATGGCCCGCGACCTCGGCCGCGGCTGACCGCCCCGGCGCACGGTGTGCGCGGACCGGCAGTTCCGGCGCCCGGAACTGCCGACCCGCGCACACCGTCGCGGGCTGCGGGCCGCCCGGGTCAGCGGTAGTTGTCGTACTGATCTGCGACGGTCGGCTACCGCTGGTGATCGATGAAACTCGGGGCTGACCTGCGGCTTTATGGTCGAGTGTTGTTGATCAAGGGTGCTCGTGGTTGGCCGGTTTGCGGACTTTCTGCGGACTTTTGCGGACTGGCTGCGGACCGCGCCGGCCGGTCGAGGGCCCTGCGGCGCGCTTGGGAGCGCGCCGACGTCCCCTTGCGCGCATCAACGGGTGTAAGCATTATGTAAGCATGCCGCACGTTCTGGTTCGTGATGTCCCCGAGGGCGTTCATGCCGCTCTCCAGCGCAAGGCCGAGCGCGCTCATCAGTCGTTGCAGCAGTACCTCGCCGCCGAACTGCGCCGCCTGGCCGAGCAGCGTTCGCTCGGCGAAGTCCTCGATGAGATGGAGGCCCAGCACGGCGGTCGGGTCGGGTTGCAGGCAGCAGTGGCTGACCTGGATGACGAACGTTCGCACCGCTGACGGCTTCCGTGAGCGCATGGTGATCGTCGTCGACGCCTCCATCCTGGCCAACGCCCTTGCCGACGATCACGCCGATGGGGACGCCGCCCGCCATGAGCTTCGCGCCGCCGACCGGATCACCGCCCCAGATCTGGTCGACGTCGAGACCGTGTCGGTGCTGCGCAAACGCTGGCTGAGTCGCACGCTGACCGATCAACGCTTCGAGGCCGCCGTCGCGCATCTGCAGCAGCTGCAGTTCGAGCGCGTTCCTACGCTGCGAATGATGCGGCGCGCCTTCGAGTTGCGCGCCAACGTCAGCGCCTACGACGCCTGTTACGTGGCCCTCGCCGAGCTGTTGGACTGCGAGTTGGTCACCGCGGACGGCCGGCTGGTCGGCGCTCCTGGCCCTCGGTGCACCATCCGTCTCCTGCGCTGACCAGACTTGCCGTAGGGAGCGACGTCCGAGGATGCTCATGGAAGCGGGCCCCGGCGTGGCCGGGGCCGGCCGCGGGTTCAGTAGAGGGACCGGTCGATCCCCGATCCCTGCGCCCATGTGTGGTTCCTGCTCGGCGCAGGTGGCGACCAGCTCGGCGATGACGGGTCGAGTCCGGGGTGGCCGAGGGCGGCGGCGCGGGCACAGCAGGATCTCTTCCAGGGCGCGCAGTGGCGCCAGCGGCTCGCCGTCGAGGTCGACGACGAGCACGGTCCGCTGCCCTGGCCCGGTTTCCCCGCTCGGTCCGGGGTGGCCGGTCGCCTGCTCAGTCACGGGCGGACCACCGCTGGGTGGCCGACCGGCTGGACATGCCGGTGGCTCGGCCGATGTCAGACCACGAGGCCCCGGCCGCGACTGCGGTGCGTACGGCCTGGTCCAGCGCGCGGGCGGCGGCGGCGTGCCGGGCTGCGGTCTGCTCGACGTCTTCCAGGGCTTGCCATCCGGCGATGTGGCGGCGCCATTCGGTGATCACCCGGTGCTCGTCGGCGGTGTCCAGATCGGCCCACGGGCCCGGGACGGCGAGCCGCCGCGCCGCCGGGTCGGCCAGCTTCCATGCGGTCGCGCGGACCCAGGGGGCGCCGCGCCAGCCGCAGGTGCAGCCGGCGACCCAGCCGACCACCTCCGCGTCCGGGCGCCACTCCTCGGCCTCCTCGATCACCTCGCAGTGCACCTGGCCGCCGGCGCCGGCGGGCATGATCCCGTCACCGCCGAGAACCGTTCCGTTCTGCACAGATGCCCTCGACGGTGCAGCCCTCCCGGTAGGCCAGCCGCACCCGGTCCCCATCGCGCGGCCCCTCGTCGGGCCGGCGGGCTATCAGCACCCCGCGGGCGCTGGTGGTGCCGGCGCCTTGCGCGCCGTCGGCGAACAGCGGAACCACCCAGCCCTCGTGCGCCTGGCCGTTCACGACCGGGCCCATCCATCCCATCGCTTGCTCCTCTCGGTGCTGGGAGCCTCGCCGTCGTCCACAGCCGGGGCCGGCCGCCGGGCCTCACCGTGTGCCTGGAGTACGCACCGGTCCCGTGTCCGCTCCAGCCCCTGTGCTACGAGTGCGGGGCTATCGGCGGGGGGACTGGTCTGCCTGTGCGTCGATCCAGCTGCGCAGGTCGGCGCGGCGGTAGAGGACGCGCCGGCCGAGTCGGAAGCTGTTCGGGCCGGTGCCGAGGTGTCGCCAGTACCGGAGGGTGGCGACGGGCGCGCGGAGCACGTCCGCGGCCTCGGTGATGGTGAGCAACTCGGGCTCGCGGTCGGCGGTGGGGTCGGGCATGGCTGGCTCCCGGAGGATCGTCGGTGCTGGGCGGTGCCTTCACCACAGAAGGCGCCATTTCGGGCCCGTTGGTGACACCTCACAGCCAGCTTTCTCTGACCGTCTCCGGTTCTCCTCCTGTAGCGGCCGCCGCCGACGCGTCACCCGGCCAGCGACGAAGGCCCCTTCACCTGCCGGCCCCGCCCTTGCGAAGCAGTTCTCCCGGGATCCGTCGACAGCCGGGCGATCCGGGCGCACAAGGCTGGAGGTCCGCTGCCCGGGGGAATGGCGGTTCCTCCTGTTGTCCTCCTGTTGTCCTCCGGTCCGCCGAGGCAGGGCCGCCAGCATGGGGCCCTCCCGCGCAAGTGGTCCCTGTGGACAACGGCTTCTGTCCACCACATCCGGTCCAACGCCCTCGGGCGGGCGCTGACCTGGCCACGCTCGACCCATGGCCTTCCGCGACGCAGTCGGGGCACGGCGACACTGCGCGGTTCGTGACCGGTTCGGGTTCGCCGCAGCCGCCCGCGACGTGTCGGGTGACCGGGGCGCGTGATGTGGCGGGCGCGCCGCCGACGTCGCAAGGCAGGGGCCGGTGGGGGAGGACAGGAGCGCCCTACGGGCCACGCTGCGCGTGGCGCCGGCTGCGCCGTCGTCACCGTCCGCCTGCGGCGGGCTGTGCCTGCTGGTCCCCCGACCCGTCCGGCAGCTCAGCGTAGGGGCCTCCCGCGCCGCCTCCTCCCGACCGGACCAAGATCCTTCCGCCCTTCGGGCGCTCCGCTACGGAAGCAGTCTTGGTCCGGTCGTCCCCCGCCGCCGCTCCCGGCCCCTGAGCAGAGCTCTGTGCCGGACGGGCCGGGGGAATGGGTGGCAGGACACCTGTTCCGCAGTTCCTCCCGTACCGGCTTCGCCAGATGGTTCGGCACGCACCCGCTCGGGCGAGACGGACGAGACAGTGATGGGGCCTCTCGCACAGGCTCCTGAGGTCACGGACGCCCACTCGGTCGCGTGCAACGGCTTCCCCGGTCAGGCCGACGGATCCCATACGAGGACAACCGTTGGGCGTCTGTCGATACTTGAGTCAGGCCCAGCCGGGGAAGCCGACCCCATCCTCACTGTCGATACTGCTCGCAGCGGTCATCGCATTGAACTCCTGGGGCTGTGGAAGGTGTCCAGAAGATCACCCGGTGGCCTCCTCTACGTGCAGGGCCCGCTGGCCACGGGGCCAACCCCGGGCTCGCCGGCGACGGACGAAAACTCCCTCCGTCTGATTCCATCTGTCGCGGCGCCCCGATCGCCAGTTTCGCCTGACCACCGTCGGCGGCAGCGAGATACACCTCGATGTCATCACCGATGAGCAGCCTCCACCGATGTAGCGGCCCCGCCGACCAGTGCCGACGACAGCACCGCGGTGCCGGCGGCCGAGCCGAGCGCCCGGTCGGCGGTGACGGAGGCGAGGGCGCCGGTCACCCGGTGCGGCTCCCGGGTGGCAGCTGCGCTGTCCAGCAGACCTTCCGCGGACGGCGACCGTGCGGTGCCGGCCCCCCGTCACGAGACCTCGCCCGGCAAGGACGCTCTTCCGGTGGACGGAGTCCTGCCGGTCGAAGCCACGGTCGGTCGTGCCTCAGTCTCAGCTCAGTCGCCGAGCATGAGCCGGCGCAGTCCCTCGGCTTCGTTGCGGACGTCGTAGATCATCGGGGCCAGTTCCTCGTCGCGGATCCGGCCTCGGGTCAGCGGGCCAATCGGTGCCGGCCGGTGCCCGTCCATGGTCAGCCGGGACACGATCTCGTAGCAGGCACGCAGCAGTCCCCCGGCTGTGGAACCGCGGTCATCGAGGCGCTCGAGCGGCACGACGATCGATTGCGGGAACTCCCAACGGGTCAGGGCGGCGGCGGTCAGCACGGCCGACGACATCCCGTACTGGTCGGCCTCGGCGCGGCGACGCCCGGCGAACGTGGGATTGGCCGCCAGCACCAGGGTGTAGTTGTCGCGGTCGTGGTGGTAGAGCAGCGCCGAGCCGAGCTGGGCGAGGACGCCCAGGCATAGGGCATCGGCGGGCCGCATGTCGAACAACGGCGCAAGGCGGGCGGCGGCGGCGGCAAGGCCGGTGCCCACCGTCCAGAACTCCTCGGGGAGCCGGGATTCGTCATCGAGGTCGGTCAGGGCGACAGTGGCCATCGTCCGCACGGTCGTAAAGCCGACGACGGTGACGGCCTGCTGCAGAGATGCGACCCGCCCACGCATGCCGTAGTAGGCGGAGTTCGCCAGCTTCATCACGCGGCCGGTCAACGCCACCTCGCCGGCGAGGATGCCGGCAAGGGTCTTCGCGTCGGTGTCGTCGGCGTCGGCGGCGGCGACGATCCGGGCGCAGACCGGCCGTTGCGCGGCCAGCTGGTCGATTCCGTCGAACACCAGGTCGAGGTCGAACTGCGGGGTCTGCGCAGTTGTCACCACGCGCCTCCATCGGTGCGAGCAGGGCTGGGATGAATCTCGTCTAGCGACTCAAGCTAGCGGTACCCAGATGCCTAGGGTGAAAAGCGGAACTCCAGGGGGGCTGCAGTGACGAGAGCGGCGAACGAGGTGGGACGTCGAGTCACGGGCCCCATGATCCGACTCCGAGGTGGTCAGTGCGGGGGGTGACGTGTCCGTCGGCCAGCCCGACGGACAGAAGGACGCCGCGCTGCCGCGGGGATAGCTTCGTGACGGCCGCGTGCGGCACCGAGCAGATGGCCGATGCCAGTGCGGGCCCCCCTCTGCTGCCCGACGTCACCCTGCTGGTCCTGCCGGTCAGCACCGTCGGCGTGGACCGGTTCCGACGGCGCCCCTCGGGAGTGCGTCGGACGGACGACGGCCGCTGCCACAGCCTGATCCGCCGCAGCGACCTGCCGGCCCGGGAGAAACCCGGCCGTCCGCGCGGCTACCTGCATGATCGACGCGGGGCGTGCTCGGCTTGACTCACGAAGTGGCGCTTCAGTCGGAGGAGCGAGCAGGCGGACACGCCGTCACCGACTCCATCCCGCGAACGCGGGCCTGATCGCCGGGCGATGGGGCCAGGCGACGTGCCGGCCATGGCGTCCGGCGTACCGGTCACCGCCCATGCCGCCAGTGACTGCGACCACCACACGGACGTCTATGGCGCAGTGCCATCGTCAGACCGGCCCGTCGATCACGCGGAAGCCACCTCGGCACGCCGATCCCTCCGGGCGGCGAGATTAAGCATCCAGGGACCGTCCGCGGACCCGCCCCCGCGTCGCGGCCGCCGGTGCAGGGCTGCGAACAGGCCGCTGACCGAACCGGACCCGGCGGCTACCCCATCGCGGCCCGCGCCGACCGGCCCCCGGGGATGCGCACAGGCCATGGCCGCGATCGGAGCAATGCCCGGCTAGCTAGGGCTTCCTGGGCGTCGGATCGAGCGGACTTGGGCACTCGGAACCTCGGCAGACCCCCCCATGTATGGCCCCAGCCAGACGAGGACAGCAGCACAGTGACGCGCGGAGGCTACGCTGCCCCACGTCGGCTTCTCGACCAACGGAGGCAGAGCGAGTGCTAGGCGAGCCCGGAGTCGATTTTCCGGAGGAGAAGACAGTCCTCGACGTCGTCGCGACCAGCCGCGGCGATGTTCTGGTCAGCTGGGTCGAGGAAGTCCGCGACGATGAGTTGATCGTCAGCATCCCGAAGGACCGGGCACAGCGCGGGGTCCCCATGCACAACGGGGAACGACTCGAACTCATCTGGCGGGGACCCGAGGAGCTACGGGCCCTGCCGGTCGAATTGATCGATACGCAAAGCGCAGCGGGACCATGCTTGCGACTGCGCGCTGTCGGCCCGGCTGGGCGCGGGCAGCGGCGCGCCGCCGTCCGGGCACCCCTGGTCTTGCCGATTCAGGTCAGCCGGCCGACGCATAGCCTCCGAGGGAACACCCTTGACCTGAGCGAGGGCGGTCTTCGCTGCCTCCTCCATCCCGCAAACGCAGAGGACCACACGAGCGCGGTCGACGCCCCGCCCAACGAGGGGCCCAGGGAAGATGCACGAGACGGCGCATCGGGACTACTCGAGGTGGGCCAGGTCGTCGACCTGACAATCGGTGAGGCTGACGACGAACTCCGGGGCCGCGGTGAGGTGGTTCGCCGCCACCCCCGCAACGACAAGCTCCAGGAGGTCTCGGTCCGATTCATCGGACTCCCCGTGCACCTCGAAGACGCCATTCGGCGTCGCGTCTTCGCGAACCTGAGGGAAATGCGTATGCGCGGCCTCATGTAGATCGTGGCGGGCACGTGTTCCGTACACCCCGGCGAGGCGTTGGAGCGAACGGGCCGACGCTCCGATCGCCTGCGCAGGGCCCGCAGGGCCGCACCGACCAACGTGGCATGCCCAGCAGCCAAGGCCGTGTACCGGGGGAAGGGGCTCGACGCCCCGCACGGGACCCGCACCCTGCATAGAATCGCCGGGAGCGGCCGTCAGGCCCCGGGGCGACTGCCTACCCGGCGAGGCCGCGGCCGCCGCAGCGATGTGGGCCGCTGGGCCAGCAGCATGGAGGTCTCGGTCACCGGCTTCATCGAGCGGTCCGGCAGCGGCTTCGACACCACCCGGCGGATCACTCGGACGAGTGAGGGCCCGGTCAATGCCGAGCGACATCTGGTCGAAAGTCTCCTTGGGCGCACAGTGCGTCCGGGCACCCCGAGGAGTCTGAGGGATGACGCTGCTGTCCAGCGCGGTCTGGTGTTCATGGAAGTGGACATCGTGGCCGTCGCTAGCGTCCTTGCCGTTCTTCTGGCATGCAAAATCTGTTCGCGGGCGGCACATAGGCCGCCTTTATCGGCTGACGCGCGTCGCATCCTGCTGCTAGCCAGGCGATGCAGTGCGGAAAGCCATCGCCTCGTTCGGCCATTGGGCTGATCCGCGGGCGCGACGCCGGCCAAGTTGAACAACCCTCATAGGAAAGGAAACCGCGATGTGGGTAGATGGACGAGGTACCTTCCGCACAGCGGATCACCCGGAGTTTGACGAGGTGGTCCACATGTCGCCTCGAAGCGACGCAATTCTTCGCCTCACGCCCCGCCCGTGGATCTTTGACGTGCTGGATGATGTCGAAGAGGAGGTCTTCGAGCACGTGGAAAGGGTCGGAGTCGATCCCGCGGAGGAGGCGCGATTCGTAGATCGTCTGCCGCCTCGCGTCACGCTCGGGGTGCCGGGACCAGTTGAGGGGACAGCCGATGCCTTGTCCGTTCAGCTCCGCTGGCAACCCGTCCGGTGGCGCGTCGACTACGTGTGGGCAGTGCGAGACCGCATCGCCTCATCTCGCAGGCCAGTCACCCGCGTCCAACCGCACGGGCGGGTGCTGGGGCTGACAGGAGTCCCATCTCCACACCTGACCCTCCGTCGACCAGAGCGTGAAGCAGCTCCTCGAGATTGACCCGCCTGTCCCGAGTGCTTCAGTCCCCTGGGCTGGGCGAACGCGGGCTTCAGCCGGACGAGCTCTTGGGTGACGACCAGCCGCGATGCCGACCGTGCAGGGTCCGGAAGTCCCCGTGACAGGACGGCACGTCGCGCCACGGCGACCCGGTTCCGGTTCGCCACAGGATGCCCCTCGGTCCCGGCCCCTGAGCAGAGCTCTGTGCCGGACGGGCCGGGGGAATGGGTGGCAGGACACCTGTTCCGCAGTTCCTCCCGTACCGGCTTGGGCTCCAGTTCCGGGAGGGTCCAGATGACCAGCACCAGCACCACGATCAGCAGCGCGGCCAGCGGTACGAGCAGCAGTCGGACCGGCAGGGGAAGTCGGAGTGTGCGGCCCCAGCCTAGTCCGGCGCAGCGGCAGGCGGCCGACGCCGCCCGGGCGGCGAGGATCGCCGCCCTGCACGAGCAGTCGGCGAGCGCGTCGAGCAGCTGACCGCCGATCCGTAGTGGCGGGCGATGCTCGACGCCGCCGCCAGGTTCCACACCTACAGCCTGGGCAACCAGCTGCTGATCGCGCTGCAGGCCGCGCGGCTGGGCATCAGCCCCACCCGGGTCGCCGGGTTCGGCACCTGGAAGGCGTTGGGCCGCAGCGTGGTGAAGGGGTCCACCGGGCTCGCCGTCCTGGCCCCCTGCCACCTACACGCGCAAGGACGCCGTCACCTCGTCCCTGATCAGTGCCGTCTTCGCAGGACACCCGGCCGTACCGACCGCCGGGACGGCGGGGCAGCCGTCTGGCGGGGACGCCGACCGGCCGGCCTGGGCGCGGGTGCTGCGCGGGTTCCGGGTCGCCCACGTCTTCGACGTCTCCCAGACCGAGGGCGACCCGCTGCCCGACGTCCGGCCGGAGCTGCTGACAGGTGACGCCACCGCCGCCCAGTGGGAGGCGCCGGCCACCGGAGTCGCCGCGCAGGGCTACACGCTCACCCGCGGGAGGTGCGGGCAGGCCAACGGCTTCACCGACCCGGTCGCCCCGCCGTGCGGGTCCGCCCGGACGTAGCCGATGCGTAGGCGGTCAAGACCCTCGCCCACGAGCTGGCCCACATCGAATGTGGGCACACCGCGCCGCGGTTCAAGAACCCCGTCAGGCGCGCCAGTCGCTCAAGGGCACCGGCGGCACCAGTGCGCGGTATGGACCCCACACCGTCCGTCGGCGGGGTGGATGGCGCGCCTTCGCCGACTGACTCGTACGGGTGGCCTGCGCCCCTCCGAGCTTCCGCCCCCGACATCACCCAGAAGCTCGCGTTCAACGCCTCCATGTTCGCCCTCGAGGCCGCCCTGGGCCTGATCGCCTACGAGGCGCTTCTCGGTGACACCTCCCCTGGTGACCCGAGAGGCTGGCTCGCGGCCTTCGTAGCCGTTCTGCTGACCGACCTGCTCTCGGCCGCGGCGGTCACCGCCGTGATCAGCACCATGGAGGGCCGGTTCGACCGCGAGGTGCTCCGCGAGGCGATAGGCCCCGGTGTGGTCGTGGGCTCCCGCCATGACCGGCGAGTCGGTACTGCGGCCGCGACCCACCGCCCGCGGCGGCGACCCGTCCGGCCAACGGGACGGCATGGCGACGCCACTGTGCAGCGAGGGTTCCGTGTACGCCGTCCTCCTGGTGCGCGACCGAACCTTCCAGGGGGAGACGTTCACCAACCAAGACCTGCGGCTGCTCGAGACACGGGCCGCCCACGCCGCCGTGGCCCTCGTCAAGGCTCGCCTCGTCGACCGGCTGCGCCGCCTCGCTGCGCAACGCGAGCACGAAGCTGCCACGATCCGCTCACCAGACTACCGACCGGCGCGCCTTCACAGGAGGCGGTGAGCAAGCTCATCGCGGCCGATCGCACCGGCGCTGTCCTCTTCCTCGACCTCGACGACTTCAAGGACGTCAACGACACCCTGGGCCACGGCGCGGGCGACCTGCTGCTCCAGGAAACCGGACGCCGACTGCAGGAGCTCCCGACGGCGTCGTCGCACGGCTGGGCGGTGACGAATTCGCATTGTTGCTGTGCCCGACACCGGCGTTCCCGGCGCCGTGGACGTGGGGCGGGAGGTGCTCCACGCGCTCACCCGGCCGGTGTCGATCCAGCAGGTCACGCTGCGCACCGGGGTGAGCATCGGCATCGCCCTGCTCACCGAGCACGGGGACACGACAGAGGAGATCCTCCGGCACGCCGACGTGGCCATGTACGCGGCCAAGAGCGCCGGCACCGGAGTCGAGATCTACCGCCCCGAGGACGGCGAGGCCGTGCAGCGCAAGCTGGTGCTGGCCGCCGACCTGCCCGCGGCCATCGACGAGCACCGCTTCGAGGTCTGGTATCAGCCCCAGGCGGACGCCCGGACCGGCCGCGTGACCGGCATGGAGGCGCTGTTGCGCTGGCGCCACCCGGTGTACGGCTCGGTACCGCCCCCGATGTCGTCGCGCTGGCCGAGCGCACCGGCCTCATCCGGCCGCTGACCGACGCCGTCCTCGAGACGGCCCTGCTGCAGCGTGCCGCCTGGGCCGCTGCCGGCCTGGCGCTCTCGGTGTCGGTGAACGTCACCGCCGCCGACCTGCACGACGACCAGTTGCCTGGAGTCGTGACCCGGCTCCTGCAGGCTACCGGGGTAATGAGCGACCCCGCCCGCTGCCTGACCGTCCTCGACGGTCTGGCCGCGCTCGGCGTGCGCCTGTCGGTCGACGACTTCGGGACGGGCTACTCCTCACTGGCCTACCTGGAGCGCCTCCCCGTGCACGAGGTGAAGATCGACAGGTCCTTCGTCCAGGGGCTCGACTAGGGCCTCGATGACGCCACCGTGGTCCGGGCCACCGTCGCACTGGCGCACGATCTCGGAATGGCGGTGGTGGCCGAGGGCATCGAGACGCAGCATGCCTGGGCGCGGGTCGCCGACCTCTGCTGCGAGACCGTCCAGGGGTACGGGCTGGCCCGTCCCCTTCCGGTCGACGAGACGCTGCCCTGGCTGCTCAGCTCAGCACGGGGCGTCCCTCTGAGGACGCAAAAGCCACGCCCTGATCAGCTCCACCCTCAGGCGAAGCTACCTACTTCGAGTTG
The DNA here is from genome assembly GCF_016612845.1 of Blastococcus sp. TML/C7B. Lineage (NCBI taxonomy): Bacteria > Bacillati > Actinomycetota > Actinomycetes > Geodermatophilales > Geodermatophilaceae > Blastococcus > Blastococcus sp. TML/C7B. Next base: position 1,512,044 of record NZ_JAEOAA010000001.1, read on the forward strand.
AAGAAGGCTGGTCAGCTTCGGACCCCTGCCGTCCCCAGGTCTGGGGCGCTGGCGGCTGGCCGTGCTGCCCGACGCCAGGACCGGCGGACTGCGCACGTCCCTCGCCGATCACGTCGACGGCGGCCGCTGCCTGGGGGGTGACAGCCCAGTCGACGTCGGTCCTGGCTGCGCCGCAATCGGTCCTGCACAGCACAGCGCCCGTGACGGACGAAGCCATTAAGCATATTGCTCGTCAACACTTGATTCGCCATGCGACGGCCATCGACGCTTAGTAGACGTCCAAGGAGCTAGCAAAATACGGCAGACGTCCATGGAGCTATCAAAATGCGGCACGCATGCTACCTTTGGAGGTAGGTCGGGCCCCGCTTCGCGGGGCCCATCGCCGTTTCTAGGGGTGACTTGTTGGTCATTGTCGGGTGCCGTTGACAATGCATGGCGGGATGAAGATCTAATGTACGTGGAGGCCGACCGGGGTCGGGCTGATGACTACTACCTCACCGAGGGCGCCGGCGTCGCCCGTCGGTTCAGCGTCACCGGCGGTCGTGTGGCCGAGCTGGCGCCGTTAACCGGTGACGCCTACGAGACGTGGGTGGCCGGCTGTGACCCGGGCACCGGCGAGCCGCGGGGGCAGCTGCGCGGCGACGGGCATGCGGTTCGTTTCGTCGAGGTGGTGGTCAACGGTCCGAAGACGTGGTCGCTGGCGGCCGCGCTGCATCCGGACATCGCGACGGCGTATGACGCGGCCCAGGCTCGGGCGGCCGCGCAGATCATCGGCTGGCTGGGGCAGCACGCCACCACCCGGGTCGGTCCGCGCGGCGGGCAGGTGCAGGTGCCGGTCGAGGTGGCCGAGGCGGTGACGGTGGCGCACTACACGTCGCGGGCCGGGGATCCGCACCGCCATCTGCACCTGCAGATCAACGCCCGGGTGTTCGCGGCCGGGAAATGGCGCGGCCTGCACACCGTCGGTGTCCGCGATTCCCTCGCCGCGATCAACGGTATCGGGCACGCTGCGGTCGCCTGCGACCCGCAATTCCGGGCTGCGCTCGCCGCTCACGGATATGCGGTGAATGGTGATGGGGAGATACGGCAGCTGGCGGATTTCGTGGGCGCCTTCAGCGTGCGGACGGCGCAGATCGCCCGGAACATCGATGGGTACGAACGGGAATGGACCGCGGCGCATCCTGGCGAATCCCCCGGCCCGGCGTTGCGCCGCTCCTGGGACGCGCGGGCGTGGGCAGCGGGCCGCCCGGACAAGGTGCTGCCCCAGCCCGGGGAGGACCTCACGGCACGGTGGGCGGCCGAGCTGGTCGCCCTGGGCTACCGCGACCGGAATGCTCCTGTCGGCCTGACCCCCACCCCGGTCGGTGGCCTGGACCGGGAGCAGGCGGCGCAGCGGGTGCTGGCCCGGCTGGCCGCGGCCCGCTCGGCGTGGAACGCCGCCGACGTGCGCGGGGAGGTCGAGCAGCTGCTCGCCGCCGCCGGGATCGTCACCGACCCGGCGGTGCGCATCGAGCTCGCCGAGGACCTCACCGCCCGCACAATGGACCGCTGCGTGCCGCTGCTGGACCGCGGTGGGGTGCCCGAGCACATCCGGGCCTGGACCTCAGGACCGGTGCTTGCCGTCGAGGCCGACCTCACCGCCCGCCTCGCCGCCCGCGCCACCGAGCGCCCGGCCGGCGCCCCTGGCCCCGACCCGACACCGCCGGTCGACCTCGCAGCCGGTGCCGCGCGGCTGGATCCCGGACAGGCCACGGCGGTCGCCGCGCTGGCCGGCTGGCGGCGCCTGGTCGTGGTCGAGGGCGCGGCCGGCGCCGGCAAGACCACCACCCTCGCCGCCACCAAGAATGTGATCGCCGGGCAGGGGCGCAGGCTGGTGGTCGTCACCCCGACACTGAAGGCGGCCAAGGTCGTTGCCGCGGAGGTCGGCGCGGTCGCCGGCTCGGCGGCCCGGCTGGCCTTCGAGTACGGCTGGCGCTGGAATGACGACGGCGCCTGGGCCCGGCTCGGCATCGGGGATCTCTGTCCGACTACGGGAGGTGTCTACGCCGGGCCCACGAACGGGGCGCGGCTGCGGGCCGGCGACCTCCTGGTCGTGGACGAGGCGGGCATGCTGGATCAGGACACCGCCCGGGCCCTGCTGACGATCGCCGACGAGTGTCGGGTGCACCTGGCCCTGCTCGGTGACCGGCATCAGCTGCCGGCGGTCGGTCGCGGTGGCGTCCTCGACCTCGCCGCGGCCCAGGTGGACCCGGCCGAACACCTGACCCTGGTCGGGGTGCACCGCTTCGGCCGCACCGACGCCACAGGCGCCACGATCCCGGACACCGACTACGCCGAGCTGACCCTCGCGATGCGCGCCGGCACCAACCCCGGGACGGTGTTCGACGCGCTCCTGGGCCGCGGGCAGATCCGGCTGCACCCTGACGCGCAGGCGCTGCGGGATGCGCTCGCCGCCGCCGCGGCCGACGGCTACACCGCCGGGGAGCGCGTGGCCGTGGTGGTCGAGACGCGCGAGCAGGCCGCCTCCCTCAATGCCGCCGTCCGGGACCGACTGGTCACCCAGGGCCGGGTCGACGACCGACGCGCTGTGGTCACCGGGGCCGGGGAGCGGATCGGCGTCGGGGACCGGATCGCGACCCGCCGCAACGACCGCGACCTCGACGTGGCCAACCGGGACCTCTGGGTCGTCACCGCGGTCGGCCGGCGCGGCGGGCTGCTGGTCACACCCGACGGCACACCGCATGTCACCCCCGCCGGCGGTGTGTCCGGCTCTGTCACCCCCGCCGTTCCCCCGGCCGGGACGGGGGCGCGGGTGCTGCCCGCGGACTACGTCACCGCGCACGTGGAGCTGGCCTACGCGACCACCGCGCACGGCACCCAAGGCGACACGGTGACCGCCGCGCACCTGGTGGTCGGCGAGGACACCGGCGCGGCGGCGGCATACGTCGGGATGACCCGCGGTAGGGAGGCCAACACCGCCCACCTCGTCGCGGCCGACCCCGCGCAGGCGCGGGAGCAGTGGCTCGCGGTCTTCGCCCGCGACCGCGCCGACCTCGGTCCCGCGCACGCAGCCCGGCTGGCCGCCGCCGAGGCCGCCCGCTACGCCACGCCCCGACCGCTGGAGCAGGCGCTGGCCGACCTGCACTCGGCGTGGACGGCCGAGCGACGCTGCCTGGATCGGCTCGCCTCCGACCTGCCGCGCCGCGACGCGCTGCGCGAGATCGTCGCGCTCGAGTCCGCCCACGGCGACCAGCTCACCGTGCTGGAAGCCCGGTACGAGCGGACGGGAATCGACGCCCGCCACGCCACGGCGCGGGCCGACGCCAGCCGCGCGGTCGTCACCGCCGAGACCGACCGGATCCGCGACACCCTGCTCGCCAGCTGGGACACCGGGCGTGACGCCGCCCGTCACGCCGCGCAGGTCGTCCTCGACGGTCCCGGCCGGCTCCGACTGCGGCGGGCGGCGGTGAACCGGGCCGGCGAGCAGCTGGTCGACTGGGCGGACGCCTGGCGCCCCTACCTGCCGACCATCCCCACCGACCCGCAGCAGATCGCGCGCCTGGCTGACCGGGCCGACGACCGACCGCGGCTGTGGACTGCCTTCGACTCCTACGCCCGCCACCACGCCGAACACGCCCACCCGGAGCACACTCAGTTGCGCGCGGCCGCAGCCACCGCCCAGGAGACCCACCGGCACGCCGCGGCCGCGCTCGCCGACGCCCGCCGTCAGCACGAGGACCGGCTCGCCCGCTTCGGACCCCTCGCCTGGACCCCCGACCCGGCGGAGGGGTTGGCCGACACCGACCGGGCCATCACCGCCGCCCGAGCAGAACTGGCCGTCGTCCGCGGCCGCATCGCGCGACTGACGGCCGAGCCAGCTCTCCTCGCCCAGCCGGCCGAACGCCTCGTCCACGAGCGGGACACTTGGCGCGCACTCCAGCACGCAGACCCGACCCCACACCGATCGGCCCCCACTCTGCTGACCGCCCCCGAACCCTGGTGTTCGCCTCCCGCGGCCCGAGGACCTTGCGGCGCTCACCCGGCGCACCCCCGCTGGTCCAGGCATAGGGCGATGAAGGCCTACCCGCGGGCGCCCTGCCAGGGACGCGGACGTCTGCGCTGTGCCCGGCAGGCGCAGCGAAAGCCGGACAGCAAGACCTTGATCAGGAGGACAGTTCTCCAGTCAGTAGCAAAGCCCACACTGCGGTGGGCGGCGAGGTCCCAAGAGCTCACCGAGATGGAAGGGGATGAACGGTGGCGTCGATCGCGAAGAGACCCGACGGGACCTTTCGGCCGCGGTACCGGGACGAGAACGGCAAGGAGCACGCCCGGCACTTCAAGAGGAAGGTCGACGCCCAGCGGTGGCTGGACGAGGTCACCGCGGCGATGGTCACCGGCGACTACGTCGACCCCGCCGCCGGGAAGATCACCTTCAAGGCTTGGTTCGCGCAGTGGTCGGCCAGGCAGGTGTGGGAGCGCGGGACGACGCTTGCCGCTCAGCAGGCGGCCAGCTCGGTGACCTTCGCCGACGTGCCGATGCGCCAGATCCGCCCGTCCCACGTGCAGCAGTGGGTCAAGGCCATGTCGCAACCTGCACGTGGCCGCAAGACCGGACTCGCGCCCAGCACCATCCGGACGCGCTACAACTACGTCCACATGGCGATGCGGGCCGCGGTCGTCGACCGCATCATCAAGACCGACCCATCGGCCGGCGTGCCCCTGCCGAGGACACGCAGGGCGTCAGCGTCGATGACCATCCCCGCTGCCGACGACGTGGGGCGCACGCTCAGCGCCGCGCCGGAGTGGTTCCAGCCGTTCATCGCGGTGTGTGCCTTCGCCGGGCTACGGCTGGGGGAGGCGGCCGGACTGCGGCTGGAGGACGTCGATTTCCTGCGCCGGACCATCTCCGTTCGCCGCCAGCTGCAGGGTGAGAACAGCGCGACGACCCAGCCGGTAGCGCCCAAGTTCGGGTCCGAGCGAGTGGTCTACGCCCCAGCCGACCTGATGGCGCTTCTGGCGAAGCACGTAGAGCGGGCAGGGGTCCAGCGAGGCGACTGGCTGTTCACGAACGCCGGGCAACCTCTGAACCGCAACTCCGCGGGGCACCAGTGGCGGCAAATCCGCAAGGTGACCGGGCTCGACGGGTACACGCTGCACGACCTGCGGCACTTCTACGCGAGCGGGCTCATCGCATCAGGCTGCGATGTGGTGACCGTGCAGCGGGCGCTCGGGCACTCCTCGGCGACGATCACGCTCGGCGTCTACTCCCACCTCTGGCCCACCGCCGAGGATCGCACGCGCGCCGCAGCGGGCGACCTCATGGCCGCCGCGCTGGGCGATTCTGCGGACTCTCTGCGGACCAAGGGACTGTGACGACCCGCTGAGCAGCGGAAACGCGGACGATCAGCGGTAGTTGTCGAACTGCAGCGCGACGTCGAGGTCGGCGCCGCGGAGCAGCTGCTGCACCGCCTGCAGGTCGTCGCGCTTCTTGCCGCTCACCCGGAGCTGGTCGCCCTGGATCTGCGCCTGCACGCCCTTGGGGCCCTCGTCGCGGATCAGCTTGGAGATCTTCTTGGCGACGTCGGACTCGATGCCCTGCTTGATCCGCGCGGAGATCTTGTAGATCTTCCCGGAGGACTGCGGCTCGTCGGCGTCGAGCACCTTGAGCGAGATGTTCCGCTTGATCAGCTTCTCCTTGAACACCTCGAGCGCGGCCGAGACCCGCTCCTCGGTGTCGGCCTGCAGCGCGACGCCCTCCTCGCCGGCCCAGGCGATCGTCGCGTTCGTGCCCCGGAAGTCGAAGCGCTGCGACAGCTCCTTGGCGGCCTGGTTCAGGGCGTTGTCGACCTCCTGCCGGTCGACCTTGCTGACCACGTCGAAGGACGCGTCGGCCATGGGAACTCCCCTCGTCGGACGGTGGCGGCCCGGGGCTCCGAGCTCCGCCACCACAGTCTTGTACTCTGCTCCGGTACCACCGCACGGCGGGTTGCCCGAGTGGCCAATGGGAGCGGACTGTAAATCCGTCGGCTTAGCCTTCGAAGGTTCGAATCCTTCACCCGCCACGCTCCGGTACGAACGGCCCCCGACATGAGTCGGGGGCCGTTCGCCGTTCCGGGTGGTTCAGCCGGAGGTGGGGGCCCGCGCGCTGGCGACGGCGGTGCGCTCCAGCTGCTGCCCGCCGAGGAACAGCCAGCCGAACGCGATGTCCACGAAGCGGGTGCACCGCACGGTCACCTCCGCGCCGTCCGCGGCCGCCGACCAAGCGTCCAGCGCCGAGCCGCCCGCCCCGAGCTGCTCGGCGACGGCCACCTGCGCGGTGGCGGAGGTCAGGGGCAGCGCGGCGCCCAGCCCGCCGGCGTAGATCGCGGCCTCGTCGGCCCGGTTGGCGGCGGCCAGCGCGGCGCCGTCGCACACCGACTGCACCTCCTGCTGCTCCAGGAAGGCGTCGGAGGCGGCGATCGCGCCGAACACCATGAGTGCTGCGACCAGCCAGCAGACCAGCACGAACGGCAGCGTGGAACCCCGCTCGGCGTCGTCCCGGTCGTGGCGCACGGCGGGCAGCGTAGGGGGCCCGCGCGGTTGTCCACGACCTGTGGACAGCACCTGTGGACGCTGTGGACGCCCGATCGGGTGACGCGCCCCGCCGCCGGTCCCCCTGTGGACGACGCCCCCGCGGATCCGGTCCGCGGCGCAACACTGCCGCGGTGACCATCGAGATGCCGGCGGAGGAGGTCCGGGCACTGGGCCGCACGCTGGGCGGGCGGGCCCGGTCGGCGGAGGAGGTCCACGGCCGGCTGGAGGGCGACGTCGACGGACCGCTGCGCACCCCGGTCGAGGAGTTCCTCGCCTGCCACGCGCTCCTGGCGACCGCGCTGGCCGGCGAGCTGGACCGGCTCGGCGCCACGGTCACCGGGATCGCCGACTCCTGGGTGCAACTGGACGCAGCGCTCGTGCCCCCGACCGACGGGAGCGGGCCCCGGTGACCGCCCTGATCCCCGACCCGGTGCCCCTCGACCCGCCGCCGGGTGACCCGCGGGCGTTCGGCGAGCTGGCGGGGCGGCTGGACCGGGCCGGAGCCCTGCTCGCGGGGCTCGGGGACCGGGTGCGGGACGACGCCGGACGCGTACCGGGATGGACCGGGCGGGACGCCGACGCGGCGACCGCCCGCGTGCTGCGGGTGGGAGACCTGGGAGGCGAGGCCGCCGCGGCGCTGGCCGAGGCGGGCCGGCGGCTCGCCCTGCACGGGGAGCTGCTGGCCGATGCCCGCGGCCGCCTCGCCCGGCTGCGCGCCGCGCAGGAGGAGGACTTCGGGGCCGCGGCCGCGCGCCTGGGTGGTGTCCAGGACGTCGGGACCGGCGCGGACGTCTCCGGCGCCCTCGAGGAGCTGCGCAGCGCGGAGGCCGCCCGCCGCCGGGTGGCGGCGGCGATCCGGGAGGAGGCCGAGCGGGACGCCGCGGCGACCGCGGCCGTGCTCGCCGGGTGCAGCGCGGTCACCGGCGGCGGCGGGCGGTGGGGCACGGCGGACGCCGGGCGGCACCTCGCCGCGGTCCTCCCCGGCTGGCACGAGCTGCTGCTGGCGCAGCGCGGCGCCGCGTTCGCGGCGGCCGTGCTGGGGGACGAGGACCCCGCCGCGCGGGAGGCGGCCGCCCGGGAACTGCTGCCCTGGGCGGGCGATCCCGCGGTGGCCGCGGCGGTGCTCGTCGGGCTCGGCGCCGGCGGGTTCCGCGACGTGCTCCGCCGGCTGGGGGAGGGGCGGCTCTCCTTCCGCAGCGCGCTGGCCCGCGTGGTGGCTGCGGCGCTGGGCGCCCCGGTTTCGCCCGCCGATGCCCGCGCGGTCGCGCAGGTGCGCGACCGCCGGCTCGTCGACCCCGGTGACCACCACACGCTGGACAGCGACCTCGTGGCCCTGGGCATGGGCGTCGTCCTGGCCGCCGGGCGCGGCGACCCCCGCTCCGGCCCGCCGCCGGCCACGGTCCGCGAGTGGGGGCGGCAGATCGTCGCGCGCGAGCGGGCCCTGGGTGGCGCGCGGATCGTCGACGTCGTCCGGCCCGAGCCGGGCGAGGCCCCGCCGGGCGACCCGCTGCAGGAGGTGCTGGCCCGCCTGGCGGCCGTCGACGACCCCGCGCCGGCGGCCGGCCTGCTCCGCAGCACCCCGGCCTGGTCCCACCTGCTCGCGCGGCCGTGGGACGACGACGGCGCCGCGCTCGTGGCGGTGGTCGGACGTGCGGTCGAGGCGCCGGGGGCGACCGCCGTCCGCGCGGGACTCCGGGCGCTGGCCACCGGCCTGGGGGACGACGGCGACCCCGGTGCCTGGACCGTCGACCCGGCGACCGCGGCCCTCCTCGCCCCCACCCTGGCGGAGGCGGTGGCCGCGCGGCCCGCGGTGCTGACCGGCCCGCTGCTCGCCGTCCCCGACTGCGGGGGTGACGACCGCACCCTGCTGCGCGGGCTGGGTTACCTGGGCACCGACCGGGCCGCCGCCGGCCTGCTGGACCGCGCGGTGGCCGACGCCGTCGCGGAGCTGGCCGCGGCACCCCGGGAGGACGGGGCGGACCCGGCGGGCGTCGTGGGCGCGGGGTACGCCGCCGTCCGCGAGTACGGCCGGCGTCTCACGCACGCCCTGGAGGGGTTCGCCGCGCAGGAGCGGGCCGGGCAGCGCGCACACGGCGGCGACCTGCTGGACGCGGTGGGCGGCCGGGTGGTGGGCCCGCTCGCCGCGCTTGCCGCTGTGGGACTGGACCTGGACGGCACCTGGGACGAGCCGCCGGACCGCGCCCGGCACATCCCGGCCGACCGGGCGGTGCGCTCGGCGGGCGGCTCCCTCGCGGCAGGCGCGGCGTACGCGCAGGTCACGCGGCTGCTCGGGACGCCGGAGCCCCCCGAGTCGCCGCCGGTGGACGTCGTCGGGCTGGCGACCGAGCTCCTCCCGGGCGCTCCGGGCCGCATCGGCCAGGTCCTCGACATCACGGTGGACCTGGTGGGCGAGCTGCTGCGCGACGAGGCGGTCCGCGAACCGCGCTGATCGGTCGCCGTCCCCCGTTTGGTTGACCAAGCGTCGATCAAAGTTCACGCAGGGTGACGACACTCAAGATCGTCACCCTGTCGTGATCGTCCACGCTTGCCTCGTAAGGGTGACGGGCAGCAATGTCCGCAGCGCGGTCCGTACCCAACGACGCTCTGCCCCCGCGCGTAAGTCCTGCCGCATTCCGCAGTCGGTCATGCCACAACAGGAGGCGTCATGAGCAACAACACGCAGCGCGGGCTCAAGTGGAGCCGGGGTCTCAAGTGGAGCCGGGGTCTGAAGTGGAGCCGGGAGGCCTGATACCTCCCCTCTCGTCCTTCCCGCAGGGCAGCCGGTCGCCGACCGGCTGCCCTGCGGCGTTTCCGGGGGGCGGGCGCGGACTGTGACCCTTTCGGGTCGCGGCGCGACCCGAAGCGGGGTGTGAGGGGCGTCTCCGTTGCTAGCCTCTGCGCGCCCATCTACCCCGCACGGAATGCAGGTCGCATGCCAGAGCAGGACGTCCGAGCCACGCCCCGGCCGGCCTTCCGGGCGCCCTCGACCGTGGCCGTGCTCGGGGTGCTGCTGGCTGCGCCGGTGATGCTGGTCGTGCTCCTGACCCAGCCCCTCGCGGTCTCGCTGCCCGCGCTCGCGGTCGTCTTCCTCGCGATGCTCGCGGCCGAGTCCATCCACCTGCACGTCGAGTTCCGCCGCCAGGCCGTGTCCGTCTCCGCGAGCGAGCTGGCCATCGTGGTCGCCCTCGTCGAGGTCGGCGGCGCCTGGGCGGTCATCGCCAGAGCGGTGGCCGTCGCCGCCGTCCTGCTGGTGCAGCGGTTCCCCCGACCGCAGGGCATCTACACCGTCGCCGTCGCCGTGCTGGAGGTCTGCGCTGCCGTCGCCGTCCTCTCGGTGCTGCCCGTCGGCGAGCTGACCTCGCCCGGCAGCTGGATCTCCTACGTGGTGGCGATCCTCGTCGCCGACGTGCTCGGCGCGGTGCTCGTGGCCGGCGCCATCATCACCACCCAGGGACACCCGGGCCGCTCGCTGTGGGCGAGCCTGCTCATCCCCGTGTTCGTGATCGGCCCGGTGGCGGTCATCGTCGGCCTCGCCGCTCTGCTGCTCATCGGTGTGACCGGCTGGGCCTGGCTGCTGCTCGCGCCGCTGCTCGTCGTCCTCGCGCTGCTCTACCGCCAGTTCGGCGCGGTCACCCGCCGCGGGCACAGCGTCCAGCGGGTCTACGACTTCGCCCGCCGGGTCGAACAGGTCACCCCGGACGAGGCCGGCACCCGCCAGATCGTCGCCGCGGTGCAGGAGCTGCTCAACGCCGAGCGCGTGGCCCTGTGGCTGCCGCCCTACCTGGACGAGGCCCCGCAGCTGGTCGTCGCCGCCGAGGACGACGCGGTCTGGTACGACGGCCCGGGCGATCCGGACGACGTCTTCCGCCGCGCGGTGGCCGCCGCCGGCGGGCCGGTGCTGATCACCCTCGCGCACGCGGACGAGGAGCAGGCCGCGGGCCTGGCGCGCCGCGGCGTCACCGAGCTGCTGGCGGCACCCCTGGCCACCGCCGCCGGGGAGCCCGGCTACCTGGAGGTGTGCGACCGGCGCAGCACCGTCGTCTCCTTCGCCGACAGCGACCGGTCCGCGCTGGACTCGATGCTCACGCACGTCAACGCCGCGATCCGCCACCAGCAGCTGCTCACCCAGATCCGCTACGACGCCGACCACGACCGGCTGACCGGGCTGCCCAACCGGCAGCGGCTGGCCGCCGAGATCGACGCGCTGCTCGCGGCCGACCCGGCCGGCGGGCGGGCCGGGCTCATCCTCGCGGCGGTCGGCAACTACCTGGAGGTCACCGACACCCTCGGGCACGCCGCCAGCGACGAGCTGCTGCAGGTCACCGCGGGGCTGCTGCGCGAGCACGCGCCGCCGCAGGCGCTGCTGGCCCGGATGGAGAGCGAGCGGTTCGCCGTCCTCCTGCCCGGGCTGTCCCTGGCCGCTACCGAGCGCGCCGCGCGCCGGCTGCGCGAGGCGGCGGCCACCCGCGTCCGCGTGGCGGGCCTGGACCTCGAGGTCACGCTGACCATCGGCGTGGCCTCCGCCCCGGTGCACGGCACCGAGTCGGGCACGCTCATGCAGCGGGCCGACGTCGCGCTGCTGGCCGCCGCGGACTCCGGGGGCGTGGCCAGCTACCACCCGGTCCTCGACCAGCAGAGCCTGCGCCGGCTGCAGCTGGGCACCGAGATCGAGCAGGCGATGGCCGACGGCCAGATCAGCGTCGTCTTCCAGCCGATCATCGACGCGCAGACCTCCGACATCGTGTCGGTGGAGACCCTCGTCCGCTGGGCCCACCCGCGGTACGGCGCGATCTCACCCGACGACTTCATCCACCTCGCCGAGCAGATCGGCCGGATCGGCGCGGTCACCGACCACGTGCTCGACCTCGCGCTGGCCCGCTGCCGCCGCTGGCTCGACCAGGACATCGCGCTCTCGGTCGCGGTCAACCTCTCGGTGCACTGCCTCACCGAGCCAGACCTGGTCGCCCGCGTGCGCGGCGCGCTCCAGCGCCACGGCGTCCCGGGCGAGCTGCTCACCCTGGAGCTGACCGAGGGCAGCGTCGTCGACGACTCGGTGCGCGACAGCACCGTGCTGGCCGACCTGCACGACCTCGGGCTGCGGCTGTCGATGGACGACTTCGGCACCGGCTACTCGTCGCTGTCCCAGCTCCGGCAGCTGCCGATCGACGAGGTCAAGATCGACAAGTCCTTCGTGCTCGGGATGTCCACGAGCCAGGGCGAGTCGTTCATCGCCCGGTCGATCATCGAGCTGGCCCACAACCTGGGCCTGCGCGTGGTCGCCGAGGGCGTCGAGGACGACATGACCCGCAACCTGCTGACCGAGATGGGCTGCGACAAGCTCCAGGGCTTCCTGGTCAGCCGGCCGCTGCCCGACGACCGATTGGAGAACTGGCTGCTGGCCCGCACCGGGGTGCGGACGGCGGCCCCGGGAGCCGCTCACCGGCGGCTGTTCGTCCGCGGCTGACGCGCCGGGACCCCCCCTCGCGAACCCCCCGTGCGGGCGCGGTACAGTTCTCCTGCTCCCGAGCACGCCCCTTTAGCTCAGTCGGCAGAGCGTCTCCATGGTAAGGAGAAGGTCTACGGTTCGATTCCGTAAAGGGGCTCTGGAACAACGAGTAAGCTGACCGACCGGTCCAGTCGCGAGACCGGGCCGCAGGTCGTCCCGGCGGTGTAGCTCAGCCTGGTAGAGCAAGCGGCTCATAATCGCTGTGTCACCGGTTCAAGTCCGGTCACCGCTACTCCCGACGGACCCCGCACCCCGGGGTCCGTCGTCGTGTCGGCCCCGCCGGCACGGCAACGGGATCCGCACCCGGATCCCGCCCCACAAGGCTAGGAGCACTCCATGGCAGCCACCGACATCCGCCCGAAGATCACCCTGGCCTGCCAGGACTGCAAGAACCGCAACTACATCACCCGCAAGAACCGGCGGAACGACCCCGACCGGCTCGAGCTGATGAAGTACTGCCCGCGCGAGCGCAAGCACACGCTGCACCGCGAGACGCGCTGACGGTCCGAGGCTGAGCGAGAGGGCGGGAGCATGGCGCTGGACCGGGAACTGGTCGGGCGCAGCTACCCGCCCTCTGCCGTCTACGAGGTCGGCCGCGCGAAGATCGCCGAGTTCGCCACCGCGATCGGTGATCCCTCCCCGGTCCACCGCGACCCGGAGGCCGCCCGCGCCGCCGGCCACCCCGACGTCATCGCGCCGCCCACCTTCGCGATCGCGGTGAGCCTCGAGGCCGCGATGGTCGTCCTCGACGACCCCGACGTCGCGATCGACTACGGCCGGGTGGTCCACGGCGAGCAGCGCTTCGCCCACCACCGGCCCATCCGCGCCGGCGACCGGCTGGTCGCGACGACGACGATCGACGCCGCCCGCACCGTGGCGGGCAACGACCTGCTCACCGCCCGCGTGGACCTCGCCACCGAGGACGGCGAGCCCGTCTGCACCGCCACCTCGATGCTGGTGGCGCGCGCGTGACCGCCGTCCGGTTCGCCGACGTCGCGGTCGGCACCGAGCTCCCGGAGCAGCGGTACCGGATCACCCGGGCCGACCTGGTGCGCTACGCCGGCGCCTCCGGCGACTTCAACCCGATCCACTGGAACGAGCGGGTGGCCACCGAGGTCGGGCTGCCCGGCGTCATCGCCCACGGCATGTTCACGATGGCCCTCGCCGGCCGCGCGGTCACCGACTGGGCCGGCGATCCCGCCGCGCTCGTCGAGTACCAGGTGCGGTTCGGCCGGCCGGTCGTCGTCCCGGACGACGACGAGGGCGCCGAGCTGACCGTCCGCGGCACCGTCGCGGCGCTGCTGGAGGACGGCCGAGTGCGGGTGGACCTCGCCGTCGGCAGCGCGGGGGAGAAGGTGCTCTCCCTGGCGCGCGCCGTCGTCCGCCTGGCATGACCGGGGCGCGGCGGGCCGCCGTCCCTCGCTGCCACCGCCCTGCTGCTCAGCGGCTGCACCTCCTTCGTCAGCACGCTCACCCCCGACCCGGCCGCCCGGCCCGAGGCGGCCGCGGAGCCCTGCGCCGACCGGGCCCGGCCCGATCCCGACCGGCCGCGGACCTCGCTGGACTTCCGGCTGGCCGACGACCTGCGGACGGTCACCGGCACCGAGACCGTCCGCTTCACCCCGGACCGCACGGTCACCGAGCTGGTGTTCCGGCTCGTGCCCAACGCCCCGGAGCTCGCGGCGGCCGGCTCCCGGCTCGTCGTGGACGCCGTGCGGGGCGACGACGTCGCCGGTGCCGGCTACGAGGCGCTCGCCGCGGCCGAGCCCGGGGGTGCGTACGTGGTGACCCTCGACGGGCCGCTGGCGCCGGGGGAGAGCACCGAGGTGGCGCTGGACTTCACCCTCACCCTCGGTTCGGGCGGCTTCGACCGGGTGGGCGCGACCGACGGCGTCTCCTGGTGGGCCAGCGGCTTCCCGCTGCTCGCGTGGGAGCCGGGCACCGGCTGGGCCCGCGACCCGTTCGTGGCCGTGTCCGGCGAGACGACCACCAGCCCCGCCGCGGACACCACCGTGCGCGTGTCCGCGCCCGCCGGGCTCACCGTCCTCATGACCGGCGACCAGTCCGAGCCCGGCCCCGCGGACGCCGACGGGCGACGGACGTGGACCTCCCGCGAGCCGGTGGCCCGCGACGTCAGCGTCGCGGCCGGGCAGTTCACCACCGCCGAGCGGACCACCCCCGACGGCGTCCGGGTGACCACCGGGGCCCTCGCCGGGGCCGAGCCCGCCGCCGACGAGCTGGCCGACGCGACCGTGGCCGCCATCGACGACCTGACGGCGTTCCTCGGCCCGTTCCCCTACGGAACGCTGACCGTGCCCCAGCTGCCCGACTACGGCGGCGGGATCGAGTACCCGAGCTCGATCCTGCAGGCCTCGCCGAGCGAGGAGGTGCTCGTGCACGAGGTCGCGCACATGTGGTTCTACGGGATGGTCGGCAACTCCCAGTTCCGCGACCCGTGGCTGGACGAGGCCTTCGCGACGTGGGCGGAGGCCGTGGTGCACCCGACCTCCGCCGAGGGCCTGGACCGGGCCCTCGGCGTCGTGGGTGACGTCGGCGCTGCCATGGACGACTTCCGCACCTGGCAGCAGTACGCCGCCCGCGTGTACGGCAAGGGCGGGGCCGCGCTGCTGGCGGCGCGCGAGGCCGTCGGTGAGGACGCGTTCGACGCCGCGATCCGCTGCTACGTCGACGCCGCGGCGTGGACCGTCGCCACCCCCGACGTCGTCGCCGCCGCGCTCGCCGACCTCCCCGGGGCGCTCGAGGTGCTCGAGGAGGCCGGCGCGCTGGACGCCGGGTAGGGCTAGTCGGCGCTGGTCAGCAGCCGCTGCATCCGCGTGACGCCCTCGACGAGGTCCTCGTCGCCCAGCGCGTACGACATCCGCAGGTAGCCCGGGGTGCCGAAGGCCTCGCCCGGGACGACGGCCACCTCGGCCTGCTCCAGGATCAGCTCGGCCAGCTCCACGCTGGAGGCGGCGGTGCGGCCGCCGATCGAGCGCCCGAGGAGCCCCTTCACCGAGGGGTAGACGTAGAACGCGCCCTGCGGCTCGGGGCAGGCGACGCCGGGGATCTCCCGGAGCATCGACACGATCAGCTTGCGGCGGCGGTCGAAGGCCTCCCGCATCGTCGCCACGGCCGAGAGGTCACCGGTGAGCGCGGCGACCGCCGCGGCCTGCGAGACGTTCGCGACGTTCGAGGTGGCGTGCGACTGCAGGTTGGTGGCGGCCTTGACCACGTCGGCGGGGCCGAGGATCCAGCCCACCCGCCAGCCGGTCATCGCGTAGGTCTTGGCGACGCCGTTGACGACGACGCAGCGGTCGGCCAGCTCGGGGACGACGACGGGCAGGGAGGGCGCGGTCGCGCCGCCGTAGGTGAGGTGCTCGTAGATCTCGTCGGTGAGCACCCACAGCCCGGCCTCCAGCGCCCAGCGGCCGATCTCCTCGACCTGCTCGACGGGGTAGACCGCGCCGGTCGGGTTCGAGGGGAAGCAGAACAGCAGCACCTTCGTGCGCGGGGTGCGCGCCGCCTCCAGCTGCGCGGCCGAGACGAGGTAGCCGCTCTGCTCGTCGGCCACGACCGGCACCGGCACGCCGCCGGCCAGCCGGATCGCCTCGGGGTAGGTGGTCCAGTAGGGCGCGGGCAGCAGCACCTCGTCGCCCGGGTCGAGCATCGTGGCCAGCGCCTCGTAGACCGCCTGCTTGCCGCCGTTGGTGACCAGGACCTGGGCGGGGGTCACCTGGAAGCCGGAGTCGCGCGCGGTCTTGGCGACGATCGCGTCCTTGAGCGCGGGCAGCCCGCCGGCGGGGGTGTAGCGGTGCATCGCCGGCTGGCGCGCCGCCGCGACGGCGGCCTCGACGATGTAGTCCGGCGTCGGGAAGTCCGGCTCCCCGGCGCCGAAGCCGATCACCGGCTTGCCCGCGGCCTTGAGCGCCTTGGCCTTCGCGTCGACGGCGAGGGTCGCCGATTCGGCGATCCCGGCGATGCGGCGGGAGATGCGCCGCTCGGCGGGCGGCAGCGCGGAGGACGGGATGGGCGAGTCCGGAGACACGGCGGTCATGCCCCTATCGTGTCAAAGGTCGGGGCGTCGCGAGCGGGCCGCCCGCGCTGGTCGCGGGGACGGTGGCCTCGGCTCTCCGCGGTCCCGTACACTGGCGTCCCTGGGGCTATCGACCCCGCCACCGGCGTGCCCCGGAACCTCCTGAGGTCGTGGGCTGCCGTGGCGTGGTGGACGGTTCCGGAGGGCCCGGACGGGGTTCCTAGGGGTGTAGCTCAATTGGCAGAGCAGCGGTCTCCAAAACCGCAGGCTGCAGGTTCAAGTCCTGTCACCCCTGCCAGCAGCACGATCGATGCACGGCCGACCGCCCCCGCCGGGGACGGCACCCACCACGAGGCGAGCGAGGCGCAGTGAGCGAGAAGCCGGAACGCGAGGACGACGCCGCCGTCCCCGACGCCGAGCTGACCGACGAGCAGCTCGACCGCGAGGCTCCGGGCGTCGACGACGCCACCGAGCTCGAGGCGGCCGAGGACGCGATCGCCGCCGAGGCCTCCGTCGAGGAGGACAAGGTCGTCGCCCCGGCCCGCCGCCGCGGTGGGCGGATCACGGCCGGTGGGGACGACGACGAGCCGGTCGCCGCCGGGTCGCGCCGCGCCGCCCGGTCCGCCGACCGGCCGGCCCGCGAGGGCGGGGGCACCCGGTCGCGCGCCGAGGCCGAGCGGGCCCGCGCCCAGGAGATCCGGCAGAAGCGCTCCATCGGGCGCTTCCTGCGCGAGGTCGTCGCCGAGCTGCGCAAGGTCATCTGGCCGGGCCGCCGCGAACTCATCACCTACACGACCGTGGTCATCGTCTTCGTGGCGTTCATGGTCGCGCTGGTGGCCGGGATGGACCTGCTCTTCTCCCGGGGCGTGATCGCCGTCTTCGGCTGATCCCCGCCCACCCAGCACGCCATCCGACAAGGAAGAGACTTCTGTGACCGAGCCCCGCGAGCCCAACGAGCACGACACCGCGGTCGAAGGCACCGACCTGGACGACGCCCGCTTCGAGCAGCGCGGCAGCGCCGACGTCGAGACCGGCGTCGGTGAGACCGGTGCGGCCGAGGGCTCCAGCGACACCGCCGACCTCGAGCTCGACGTCGAGGACGCCGGGACCGGGGAGGCCCCCGAGGCCGACGCCGCCGACGCCGCCGACGAGGCCGCGCAGGCCGAGGAGCCCGTCGCCGCGGAGCCGGAGGACGAGGACCCGGCCGAGGCCATGAAGAAGGCGCTGCGGATCGCGCCCGGCGACTGGTACGTCGTGCACAGCTACGCCGGGTACGAGAACAAGGTGAAGACCAACCTCGAGGCGCGCATCCAGTCCCTCGACGTGGAGGACTTCATCTACCAGATCGAGGTGCCCACCGAGGAGGTCACCGAGATCAAGAACGGCAAGCGCGCGCAGGTCAACCGCAAGGTGCTGCCGGGCTACCTGCTGGTCCGCATGGAGCTCAACGACGAGTCGTGGGGCGCGGTCCGCAACACCCCCGGCGTCACCGGCTTCGTGGGCGCGACCTCCAAGCCCTCGCCGCTGACCCTCGACGAGGTCGTCAAGATCCTGGTCCCGGCCACCGCCCCGCAGGCTGCGCGCACCGCCGGCGGCGAAGCCGCCCCGGCCGCCGCCGCGCCGGCCGCCCTGGTGGACTTCGAGGTCGGCGAGTCCGTCACCGTCATGGACGGGCCGTTCGCGACCCTGCCCGCCACGATCAACGAGATCAACGCCGAGCAGCAGAAGCTGCAGGTGCTGGTCTCCATCTTCGGCCGCGAGACGCCCGTCGAGCTGTCGTTCAACCAGGTCAGCAAGATCTGACGTCGTTCGACTGATGTCGCACGGCGCCAGCTGATCCACCACCGATAGAAGGAAGTCATGCCCCCCAGGAAGCGGTTGAACCGCGGTCATCAAGCTCCAGATCAACGCCGGTGCGGCGACCCCCGCGCCGCCCGTGGGTCCGGCGCTGGGCCAGCACGGTGTCAACATCATGGAGTTCTGCAAGGCCTACAACGCCGCGACCGAGTCGCAGCGGGGCAACGTGATCCCGGTCGAGATCTCGGTCTTCGAGGACCGGTCGTTCACGTTCGTCACCAAGACCCCGCCGGCCGCGCGCATGCTGCTCAAGGCCGCCGGTGTCGAGAAGGGGTCGGGCGAGCCGCACAAGACCAAGGTCGCCACGGTCACCCGCGACCAGGTCCGCGAGATCGCCACCACCAAGATGGCCGACCTCAACGCCAACGACCTGGACCAGGCCGAGCGGATCATCGCCGGCACCGCGCGGTCGATGGGCATCACGGTCGTCTGACCCAGCACCACCCCCTAGCACCTGTG
Source organism: Blastococcus sp. TML/C7B (assembly GCF_016612845.1). Classification (NCBI taxonomy): domain Bacteria; kingdom Bacillati; phylum Actinomycetota; class Actinomycetes; order Geodermatophilales; family Geodermatophilaceae; genus Blastococcus; species Blastococcus sp. TML/C7B. Next base: position 1,530,472 of record NZ_JAEOAA010000001.1, read on the forward strand.
GGAGGGCCACGCCTGGCCCGGCAACCACACCATCCCCGGCTCCGTCCGGGGGAGAGGAACCACCATGGCGAAGCACGGCAAGAAGTTCCGGGCCGCGGCCGAGAAGGTCGACCGGGACACCCTGTACTCCCCGCTCCAGGCCGCTGCGCTGGCCAAGGAGACGTCGACGACGTCCTACGACGCCACCGTCGAGGTCGCTCTGCGCCTGGGCGTCGACCCGCGCAAGGCCGACCAGATGGTCCGCGGCACGGTCAACCTGCCCCACGGCACCGGCAAGACCGCCCGCGTCATCGTCTTCGCGACCGGTGACAAGGCCGCCGAGGCCGAGGCCGCCGGCGCCGACGTCGTCGGGTCCGACGACCTGATCGAGCGCATCCAGGGCGGCTTCCTGGACTTCGACGCGGCGATCGCCACCCCGGACCAGATGGCCAAGGTCGGCCGGATCGCGCGCATCCTCGGCCCCCGCGGCCTGATGCCGAACCCGAAGACCGGCACCGTGACCCCCGACGTCACCAAGGCCGTCAACGACATCAAGGGCGGGAAGATCAACTTCCGCGTCGACAAGCAGGCCAACCTGCACCTGGTGATCGGCAAGACGTCCTTCGACCAGGAGAAGCTGGTCGAGAACTACGCGGCCGCCCTCGACGAGGTCCTGCGCGCCAAGCCGTCCTCGGCCAAGGGTCGCTACGTCAAGAAGGTCACCATCTCGACGACGATGGGCCCCGGCATCCCGGTGGACCCGAACCGCACCCGCAACATGCTGGTGGACGAGCCCACCAACTGATCGACCGCACCTCCCGGAGGCCCCGCAGCGCTCGTCGCTGCGGGGCCTCTCGCACGTCCGGGGCCCACATCGGCGATGTGGGCCCCACCCGGCCCGCTTCCCGCCGAGATCGGCGGTGTGGGGCAGTCCTCGGGGGCAGCCGCCGCCTCCCGTGCGGCGTCGCGTACTCTTGGCCGCGTTCCCCCCAAGACCGTTGGTCGTCGCACGTCCGCGTGCGATCGAAGGTCCCGGAGTTCCGGGCGACCCGCGCAGGAGGACGGTTCGATCGGCGGTGCCGCTGCACGTCAGCGCGTCCCGCCCCTCGCCCCGTGCGCCTGCGCCGGGGCGTTCCTCGTCTCCGGGGCCACCCGATCGCCCGCGTTCGCGCGATGGCCGGTGGTCGCCCGACAGACGAGAGGAGGCCCATGCCCACGCAGGCGAAGGCCGCGGTGATCGACGAGATCACCGAGCGGTTCCAGAACTCGAGTGCGGCGGTGCTCACCGAGTACCGCGGGCTGACCGTGGCGCAGCTGACCCAGCTGCGCCGTTCCCTCGGTGCGGGCAGCACGTACGCCGTCGTCAAGAACACCCTGACGAAGCGGGCGGCGGACTCGGTCGGTTTCTCCGACCTCGGCCCGCTGCTCAACGGCCCGACCGCGATCGCCTTCATCGAGGGCGACCCGGTCGAGGGCGCCAAGGCGATCCGCGACTTCGCGAAGGCCAACCCGCTGCTCGTCGTCAAGGGCGGCGTGGTCGACGGCCGCACGGTCGACGCCTCCGAGGTCACGCGCCTCGCCGACGTCGAGCCCCGTGAGGTCCTGCTGGCCAAGCTGGCCGGCGCGATGAAGGGCAACCTGACCAAGGCTGCCGGGCTGTTCCAGGCCCCGCTGTCGCAGGTCGCCCGCCTCGCCGCCGCGCTGCAGGAGAAGAAGGCCGCCGACGCCCCGGCTGCCGAGGCTCCTGCCGCTGACGACGCACCTGCTGCTGACACCACCCCCGAGACCGACGCTGCCGCCGCCGACGCGGCCAGCGACGACTGACCCAGAAGGAGATCGACATGGCCAAGCTTTCCAGCACCGAGCTGCTCGACGCGTTCAAGGAGATGACCCTCCTCGAGCTGTCCGACTTCGTGAAGCAGTTCGAGGAGACGTTCGACGTCACCGCTGCTGCCCCCGTGGCTGTCGCGGCCGCCCCGGCCGCCGGTGGCGGCGGTGGCGGTGCCGAGGCCGCTGCCGAGCAGGACGAGTTCGACGTCATCCTCGAGTCGGCCGGCGACAAGAAGATCCAGGTCATCAAGGAGGTGCGCGGCCTCACCTCCCTGGGCCTCAAGGAGGCCAAGGACCTGGTCGACAACGCGCCCAAGCCCGTCCTGGAGAAGGTCGCCAAGGACGCCGCGGACAAGGCCAAGGCTGCCCTCGAGGGCGCCGGCGCCACCGTCACCGTCAAGTGACCCCCCACCCGGCGGTCCTGATCGCCGGGTAGCACGACCGCACCACCGCACCGCCGGCACGGGCCGTCCTCCTCCGGGAGGGCGGCCCGTGCTGCGTTCCCGGGGGTGCCGGGCCCGCCGTCCCCCGGACGGCGGAAACCCGAGATCCGGGTCACGGAAATCCCGTGACGCACGTAACCTCCCCGTGGCTGGGTCGTTACTGACCAGTAGTGATGCGGTCCGGCCCCGTCGACGTGCGATCGGGGTCGGGAAGCCGCAGACTGCCCGGGCTCGTCGATGCGACGCAGCGGGGGACCGGCAGGTCGAGCGGGAGCGGAAGGCGGAAGCGTGGGCGTCGCAGTCGAGGTCGACGGGCTGACCAAGTCCTTCGGGAGCCAGAACATCTGGAGCGACGTCACCCTGACCCTGCCGCCCGGTGAGATCTCGGTCCTGCTCGGCCCCTCGGGCACCGGCAAGTCGGTCTTCCTGAAGTCGCTGGTCGGGCTGCTCAAGCCCGAGCGCGGGTCGATCGTCATCAACGACACCGACATCGTGCGCACGAGCGAGCACCGGCTCTACGAGATCCGGAAGCTGTTCGGCGTGCTGTTCCAGGACGGCGCGCTGTTCGGCTCGATGAACCTCTTCGACAACATCGCCTTCCCGTTGCGCGAGCACACGCGCAAGAGCGAGTCTGAGGTCCGGCGGATCGTCCTCGAGAAGATGGACATGGTCGGCCTGCAGGGCGCCGAGGGGAAGCTGCCCGGGGAGATCTCCGGCGGCATGCGCAAGCGGGCGGGGCTCGCCCGCGCGCTGGTGCTGGACCCCGAGATCATCCTGTTCGACGAGCCCGACTCGGGGCTGGACCCGGTCCGCGTGGCCTACCTCAACCAGCTCATCGTCGACCTCAACGCGCAGATCGACGCCACCTTCCTCATCGTCACGCACGACATCGGCACCGCCCGCACCGTGCCGGACAACCTCGGCCTGCTGTTCCGCCGCAACCTGGTGATGTTCGGCCCCCGCGAGCAGCTGCTCACCTCGCAGGAGCCCGTCGTCCGCCAGTTCCTCAACGGCCGGCGCGAGGGGCCGATCGGCATGAGCGAGGAGAAGGACGTCGCCCAGGTCGAGGCCGAGATGGCCGCCCTGGAGGCCCGCGGCGGGGACTCGCACAACGGCATCGGCCCGAAGGGCGCGTCCGGCGGCGAGGCGGTCCCGCCGCAGCTGGAGCCCAGCGAGGGGTTGCCCGAGCGGCAGGGGGCCCGCCGCCGCCAGGAGCGGGTGGCGCGGATGCTGCACGAGTTCGATGAGACGACGGCGGCCGCCATCCGCCGCTCGCTGCCCGAGGACCTCCTCGCGCGCGCCGATGCGGGGGCCTACGCGCCCACCACCGGCACCAACGGCCGGCACTGGGCCGCGGACGCCGACAGCGGCGCGACGGCCACCACCGCGACCGCGGTCCTGCCGCGCCGCCGGGAGGGCGACGGGTGAGCGCCTCCGAGACGCCGAAGGCGCCGGGGCTGCTCGACGGGAAGTACTCGCCCACCCGGCCGCTCGCGGCCAGCGGCCAGCTGTTCGCGTTCGCCCTGGACGTCATGCGGGCGCTGCCCAAGCGGCCCTTCCAGATCCGCGAGTTCATCCAGCAGACGTGGTTCGTCGCGAGCGTGACGATCATGCCCACCGCGCTGGTGGCCATCCCGTTCGGTGCGGTCATCGCGCTGCAGCTGGGCTCCCTCACCCGGCAGCTGGGGGCCGAGTCCTTCACCGGCTCGGCCGCGGTGCTCGCGGTGCTGCGCGAGGCGAGCCCGATCGTGACCGCGCTGCTGATCGCCGGTGCGGGCGGTTCGGCGATCTGCGCCGACCTGGGCGCCCGCAAGATCCGCGACGAGATCGACGCGATGGAAGTGCTGGGCATCAGCCCGATCCAGCGGCTGGTCGTGCCGCGGGTGCTCGCCTCGATGGTGGTGGCGGTGCTGCTCAACGGCCTGGTCAGCGTGGTCGGCGTCGCCGGGGGCTACTTCTTCAACGTCATCCTCCAGGGCGGGACGCCGGGGGCCTACCTGGCCTCGTTCAGCGCGCTGGCGCAGGTCGAGGACTTCTGGTCGGGCGAGCTGAAAGCGCTGGTCTTCGGCCTGATCGCCGGGATCGTGGCGTCCTACAAGGGGTTGCGGGCCGGAGGTGGGCCCAAGGGCGTCGGCGACGCGGTGAACCAGTCCGTCGTCATCACCTTCCTGCTGCTGTTCGCGGTCAACTTCGTCATGACGGCGCTGTACTTCCAGCTCGTCCCGCCGAAGGGTTCGTGATGGCGCTGCTCTCGCCGGTCGACCGGCTGCGCGTGCGCGCCCGGCGCCTCGGGCGCACGGTCTACGGCCGACCCCATGGGGGCGCTGGAGGACCTCGGCGACCAGCTCGGCTTCTACGGCCGGGCGCTGGCGTGGACGCCGCGCACGCTGCGCCGGTACAAGAAGGAGGTCATGCGGCTGCTGGCCGAGGTCACCTTCGGCAGCGGCGCGCTCGCGGTGATCGGCGGCACCGTCGGCGTCATCGCGGTGCTGTCCTTCTTCACCGGCACCGAGGTGGGGCTGCAGGGCTACGCGGCCCTGGACCAGCTCGGCACCTCGGCGTTCACCGGCTTCCTCTCCGCCTACTTCAACACCCGGGAGATCGCGCCCCTGGTCGCGGGCCTGGCGTTGTCGGCCACGGTCGGTTGCGGGTTCACCGCGCAGATCGGCGCCATGCGGATCAACGAGGAGATCGACGCCCTCGAGGTCATGGGCGTGCCCTCGCTGCCGTTCCTCGTCACCACGCGCATCGTGGCCGGCTTCGTCGCCGTCATGCCGCTCTACGTGCTGGGCCTGCTGAGCAGCTACTTCGCGACCCGGTTGATCACCACCCAGGCCTACGGGCAGTCGGCGGGCACCTACGACCACTACTTCAACCTGTTCCTGCCCCCGCAGGACGTCTTCTGGTCCTTCCTCAAGGTGCTCGTCTTCGCCGTCGTGATCATCCTGAGCCACTGCTACTACGGCTACCGCGCCAGCGGTGGCCCGGCCGGCGTCGGCCTGGCCGTGGGCCAGGCGGTGCGCTTCTCCATCGTCGCGGTGATGGTCATCGACCTGTTCCTGTCCCTCGCCATCTGGGGCTCGACGACGACCGTCCGGATCGCGGGGTGAGCGGTGCGATGAGGACGAAGATCCGCCTGCGCATCCAGGGGTTGGCGTTCCTGCTGACCCTCGCGCTGCTGCTCGGCCTCGCCGTCGCGCAGTACAACAAGGTGTTCTCCGACGTCGCCCGCGTCACCCTGGAGACCGACACCATCGGCAACCAGCTGCGGGAAGCGTCCGACGTCAAGGTGCGCGGCGTCATCGTGGGCGACGTCCGCGCGGTCGACGCGACCGCGGACGGCGCCACCATCGAGCTGGCCATCGCGCCGGAGTACCTCGACCAGATCCCGGCCGACGTGACCGCGCGGCTGCTGCCCAAGACGCTGTTCGGCGAGCGGTTCGTCGCCCTGGAGATCCCGGAGAGCCCGTCGGCGGAGACGCTGGCCGACGGCGCGGTGATCGGCCAGGACCGCAGCGAGAACGCCATCGAGCTGCAGCGCGTGGTCGACGACCTGCTGCCCCTGCTCCAGGCGGTGGAGCCGGAGAAGCTCTCCTACACCCTCGGCGCGGTGGCCGAGGCGGTGCGCGGCCGGGGCGACCGGCTGGGCGCCAACCTCGCCGCCGTCGGCCGCTACACCGGCGAGCTGAACACCGTGCTGCCCGACCTGCAGGCCGACATCTCCGGGCTGGCCGACTTCGCCGACACCTACGAGTCCGCGGCCGACGACCTGCTCGGCGTGCTGGACGACCTGGCGGTCACCAGCCGGACGCTGGTCGACCAGCAGGAGCAGCTGCGCCGCACGTTCACCGTCGCCGACCGGGCCGGCACGGTCACCGCGGGCTTCCTGGAGACCAACGAGCGGAACCTCATCTCGCTGGCCGAGAGCTCGCTGCCGGTGCTGGGCACCTTCGCCGAGTACTCGCCGGTCTACCCGTGCCTGCTCAACGGCCTGGCCCGCTCGGTGCCGCTGTACAGCGAGGTGCTCGGTGGCGACGGCGACCCGTACCTGGATCTGAACCTCACCGTGACGCTGCCGCCGCGCAACCCCTACCTGCCCGGCGACCAGCCGGCGTACCTGGACCAGTCGGGTCCTGACTGCCGGGGCCTGTCGGACATCGACGGGCTGATCGCCGCGGCCGCGCAGGGCGAGTTCTACTGCCCGAACCCGCCGGTCGACGGCGTGCAGTCGCGGGACAACCCGGTCACCGGCAACCCGGTCTGCCTGGGCGGCAGCGGCCCGGACGACATCCCGGCGGGCGCCGGCGAACCCAACCCCCAGGCCGGGACGTCGCTGCCCAGCGGCCTGGCCGGATCCACCGCGGAGCTCGATTTCGTGCGCAACATCCTCGCCTACCAGACCGGCAGCGACCCGTCGGCGGTCTCCGACCTCGGGGCGTCGCAGATGGCGCCGCTGCTGAGAGGGACCCGGGTGGCACTCCGATGAGTGAGCATCGCAGCGAGGGACGAGCGAGGAGCGGAGCGATCGGCCGCGGAGCGGGGTGGGCACCGTGAGGGGGCTGCTCGCACCGCTGGTCAAGCTGGTCGCCTTCGCGCTGGTGACCATGATGGCCAGCTACGTGCTGATCACGACGATCACCAACGCCGGGTACGGGGAGCAGGTCGCCTACCGGGCCGAGTTCACCGACGTCGCCGGGCTGGTCGAGGGCGACGAGGTGCGCATCGCCGGCGTGCGGGTGGGCCAGGTGAAGGGCATCGGCCTGGTCGAGGGCGCCGGCGACCGCCCGCTGGCCGAGGTCGAGCTCGAGGTGGACGCCGACGTCCCGCTGCCGGCGACGGTCGAGGCCGCGATCCGCTACCGCAACCTGGTCGGCCAGCGCTACGTCGCGCTCGCCGAGGGGGAGGGGGCCGCGGGCCGCACCCTCGAGCAGGGCGGGCTGATCCCGGTGGCGCAGACCCGGCCGGCGCTGGACCTGACCACGCTGTTCGGCGGGTTCCAGCCGCTGCTGCAGGCGCTCTCCCCGGCGGACATGAACCGGCTCTCCTACGAGGTCATCCAGGTCTTCCAGGGCGAGGGCGGCACGGTCGAGGGGCTGCTGGCGCACGTCGCCTCGCTGAGCACCTCGCTGGCGGACAAGGACGCCGTCATCGGCGACGTCATCGACAACCTGACCACCGTCATGGGGTCGGTCGCCGCGCGCGACCAGGAGCTGTCGGACCTGATCGTGAGCCTGCAGCAGTTCGTCACCGGCCTGGCCGGCGACCGCGAGGTCATCTTCGACTCGCTGCAGACCATCGACCAGCTCGCCACCGCGACCACCGGCCTGCTGGAGGAGGCCCGGGCGCCGCTGGCCGCCGACATCCGCGCGCTCGACGACCTGGCCGGCAACCTCGCCGACACCGGCGACGTCCTCGAGGGCTTCCTCGAGCTCGCGCCGACCAAGATCGACCTGATCACCCGGACGGCGATCAACGGCAGCTGGTTCAACTTCTTCGTCTGCGGGGCCGGCGGCTTCATCCGCGTGCCGGTGACCAACCCGCTGACCGGCGAGCTGTCCGGGGTCAACGTCCCGGCGGACGGTCTGGGCAACGGCGAGCGGGGGTGCGGCGGCTGATGGCCCGCACCTCCAAGCCCTTCCGCGACCGCAACCCGGTCACCATCGGCGCGATCAGCCTGACGGTGATCGCCGCGCTGGTCTTCCTCGCCTTCAACACGCAGTCGCTGCCGCTCATCGGTGGCGGCACCGTCTACCGCGCCCAGTTCAGCGAGGCCGCGGGGTTGCGGCCCGACGACCCGGTGCGGGTGGCCGGCGTCAAGGTCGGCAACGTCGAGAAGATGTCGCTCGAGGACGGCGCGGTGGTGGTCGAGTTCCGGGTGACCGACGCGTTCGTCGGCGACCGCTCCGAGGCGGCCATCAAGATCGAGACGGTGCTGGGCGCCAAGTACGTGGCGCTGGTCCCGCGCGGATCGAGCGAGCTGGACCCCGACGAGCCGATCCCGCTGGAGCGCACCGCCTCGCCCTACGACGTCGTCGAGGCCTTCGCCGACCTGTCGACCACGGTCGAGGACCTGGACACCACCCAGCTGGCGAGCTCCTTCGAGGTGCTGGCCGAGACCTTCGCCGAGACGCCGGAGGAGGTGCGCAGTTCGATCGAGGGCCTGGCCCGGCTGTCGGACACCATCGCCTCGCGCGACGCCCAGCTCGAGCAGCTGCTCACCGCGACCCGCACGGTCACCGACGTCCTGGCCGACCGGAACGGCGAGTTCACCCAGCTGATCCTGGACTCGAACACGCTGCTCACCGAGGTGCAGGAGCGCCGGGCGCTGATCGACTCGATCCTCACCAGCACCCAGGAGCTGTCCCTGCAGCTGCAGGGCCTGGTGGCCGACAACCGCGAGGCGCTCACCCCGGCGCTGCAGCAGCTGGCCACGGTGACCGACATCCTCGCCCGCAACCGGGACAACATCTCGCAGACGGTGGACCGGCTGGCGCCCTTCGTCCGCGTCTTCACCAACACCCTCGGCAACGGACGGTGGTTCGACAGCTTCGTGGACAACCTCATCCCCGGCGTCGTCGGCAGCGCGATCTGCGGCGGCCCCGGTGTCGTCGGGCTCCCGCTGACCTGCGCGGAGGGCAACTGATGAGCGGCTCCCTGCAGCGCGCGGTGGCCGCGGCCGCCGCCCTCGTCCTGGTGGCCGCGCTCGGCTGGACCGTCCTGCGCCCGGCAGGGCAGTACCGGGTCACGGCCTGGTTCGACCAGACCGTGGGGCTCTACGCCGGCTCCGACGTCCGCATCCTCGGCATCGACGTCGGCGAGATCACCGAGGTCCTGCCGATGGGCGACCGGGTGCGCGTGACGATGCTGATCGACGACGACTACGACATCCCCGCCGACGCCGCGGCCGTCGTCCTGGCGCCGTCGCTGGTGTCCGACCGGTACGTGCAGTTCGCGCCGGTCTACGCCGGCGGGCCCACCATGGAGGACGGCGCCGAGGTGCCGATGGACCGGACGGCGACCCCGGTGGAGCTGGACCGGGTGTACGGCGCGCTCGACGAGCTGTCGGTCGCGCTCGGCCCGACCGGCGCGAACGCCGACGGCGCGCTCTCCGACCTCGTGGACGTGGGCGCGGCCAACCTCGACGGCAACGGCGAGGCGCTCAACCGCACGCTCACCGGCTTCTCGCAGGCCGTGGAGACGCTCGCGCGGAACCGGGACGGGCTGTTCGACTCGATCGAGAACCTGCAGACCTTCACCGGCGCCCTGGCCGCGATCGACGCGAGCGTCGGCCAGTTCAACACCAACATGGCCGCGGTCGCGGACCTGCTCGAGCAGGAGCGGGCCGACCTCGCCCGCGCCGTCGAGCTGCTGTCGGCGGCCCTGGGCGACGTCGCCGGGTTCGTCCGGACGAACACCGACCTGCTGAGCACCAACGTCGACCGGCTGGCCGACGTCACGCTGGCGCTGGTGCAGCAGCGCTCCGCGCTGGCCGAGGTGCTCGACGTCGCGCCGGCGGCGCTCGGGAACCTCGCGCACGCCTACAACCCGGACTTCGGGACGCTGGACACCCGGGACAACTCCCTCGGCGGGACCGCTCCCGAGGTCATCGTCTGCCAGCTGCTGTCGGCGACCGGCCGGCTCCAGCTCGATCTCGACGTGCTGCCGGCCATCGGCCTCCAGCTGCCCTTCGTCGAGCAGGTGTGCAGCCGGCTGCTCTCCGGCGACGCGGACGCCGACGGCGCCTACGACGACCTGAACGGCAACGGCGTGCCCGACCTGCAGGAGCTGCTCACCGCGCTGTTCGGTGGCGCCACGGCGCCGGCCGGCGGCCCGCTGATCGGCTTCCCCGCGCTCCCCGGGGCGCAGCGGTGACCCGCCGGACGACGCGGGTGGCCGCGGCCGCCGCCGGGGTGCTGCTGCTGGCCGGCTGCGGCGGGTTCCGCGGGGCCTACTCCCTCGACCTCCCCGGCGGGGCGGACCTCGGCGAGGAGCCCTACCAGGTGACCGTGCAGTTCCTCGACGTCCTGGACCTGGTGCCGCAGTCCGGCGTCCGGGTCGCCGACGTGCCCGTGGGCCGGGTCGACGAGATCGAGCTGAACGAGGACTGGACCGCCGAGGTGACCCTCTCGGTCAACGGCGACGTCGAGCTGCCGGAGAACGCGGTCGCGATGATCCAGCAGAGCTCGCTGCTCGGCGAGAAGTACGTCGAGCTGGCCGCGCCCGGCATCGAGCAGCCGCGGGGACGGCTCGGGGACGGCGACCTCATCCCGCTGGAGCGGACCAACCGCAACGTCGAGGTCGAGGAGCTGCTCGGCGCGCTGTCGCTGGTGCTCAACGGTGGCGGGCTCACCCAGCTCACGACGATCACCCGCGAGGTCGGCGAGGCGCTGGAGGGCCGCGAGGACGCCATCCGCGACACCCTCGACCAGCTCGACGTCCTCATCGGCGGGCTGGACGAGCAGAAGACCGAGATCAACCGCGCGCTGGACAGCGCGAACGCGCTCGCGGCCACGCTGGCCGAGCGCACCGGCACGATCGAGACCGCGCTCGACACCATCGGCCCGGGCCTCGACGTCATCAACGAGCAGCGGGGCCTGCTGGTCTCGATGCTGGAGAGCCTGTCCAGGCTCGGCGACGTCGGCACCCGGATCATCGACCAGGCCGCGGCGCACACCGTCGAGGACCTGCGGCTGCTCCAGCCGATCCTCACCCAGCTGGCCGCCGCCGGGCCCGACCTGGCCGGCTCGCTGGACCTGCTGCTCACCTACCCCTTCCCGGCCAGCGCGGTGGTCGGCGACGGCAGCGGCGGGGACGTCCCGCTGAACTACCGGCCCGACCAGCGGACCGGCGGCTACGGCCTGTTCGCCAACATGACCGCGACGCTGGACCTCGACCTCACCCAGGTGCTCTGCCGGTACGTCGTCGACCCGCTGACCGGCGCGCTCGAGACGCTCTCGCCCGAGCAGCTGCTCGGCACCGCCTGCGGCCAGCCGGGCACCCCGCCGGGGAACCAGAACCAGGGCGTGGCCACCGGCGGGACCGGGGGCACGGGCGGCACCGCGCCGGCCCAGGCGCCGCTGAGCATCCTGCCCGGGGAGATCGTCGGTCAGCTGCCGACGGCCGAGGCGCTGGGCGGCCTCCTCGGCTTCCCCCTGTTCACCGGAGGCCAGCCGTGATCACGCGGACCACCAGGCTGCAGCTGCTCGCCTTCCTGACCGTGGCCGTCCTCGGCATGGCCTACCTGGGCTGGAACCACGTCGGGCTGGACCGCGCCGTCCTGGGCAGCGGCTACGACGTGGCCGCGGACTTCGAGGACTCCGGCGGCATCTTCGTCAACGCCGAGGTCACCTACCGCGGCGTCGCGGTCGGGCGGGTGAGCGACATGGAGCTCGTCGACGACGGCGTCCGCGTCGTCCTCACCATCGACCCCGACGCCGAGCCGATCCCCGCGGACGCCACCGCCACCGTCGCCAACCGCAGCGCGGTGGGGGAGCAGTACGTCAACCTCGAGCCCGCCGGCCCCGACGGCCCGTTCCTGGAGGACGGGTCGGTCATCCCGGTGGAGCGGACCTCCATCCCGGTCCCGGTGGAGGAGCTGCTGCTGAACGTGGACCGGCTGGTCGGCTCCATCGACCAGGAGAACCTCCGCATCGTCGTCGACGAGCTGGGCCGGGCGTTCGCCGGCGCGGGCGACGACCTCGGGCGGTTGATCGACAACGGCGACCTGCTGCTCGCCCGCGCCGAGGAGTCCCTGCCCGCGACCATGGCGCTGATCACCGAGGGGCGGACCGTCCTCGACACGCAGGTGGCCAGCCGCTCGGCGATCGAGCAGTGGGCCGGTGACCTGCGGCTGGTCGCGGACACCGTGGTCGAGAGCGACGAGGACATCCGCTCGCTGCTGGCCAACGCGCCGGAGGGCGCCGGCGCGCTGCAGGAGCTGGTGGAGCGGGCCGGCCCCGGCCTGGGCTCCCTGGTCCGCAACGTCGACATCCTCAACGGGGTGGTGACCCCGCGGCTGGACGGCGTCGAGCAGCTCCTGGTCACCTACCCCGACGTCGTCTCCGGCGGGTTCAGCGTGGTCCGCAACGACGGCGGCGTGATGCGCGCGCACTTCGGCTTCGTGCTCAACGTCGGCGATCCCGCCTCCTGCACCACCGGCTACCTCTCCACGGGTGCGGCCCGCAGCCCGGGCGCGGTGGCCGGCCTGGACACCGGCGAGGTCTCCTGCGGGGTCGTGAACGGCGTCGACCCGGACCCCTCCGACGGCGTCGACGAGACCGGTTCGAGCATCCGCGGCGAGCAGAACATCGGCCGATCGGGTGGTGTCGCCGGGTCCGGCCCCCAGACCGGCCTCGCGGGGCTGCCCCCGCTCGGTACCGTGATCGGCGGCCTGGTGGACGGGGTCACCGGCCTGCTCGACGAGGTGCTCACCGGCCTCCTCGGCGGTGCGGTCCCGTTCGCACGCACCACCGGCTGACCCGGCACGGCGCCGGTGCACGAGCGAGACGACGAGGAGGGCCAGGGTTGACCAGCGACGCGCCCACGCGCGCACGGGAGGACGACGACGCGCTGCCGTCGCCGGCCGCCGGCCCGGACGAGCGCCCCGCCGGCGACCCCAGCGGCGACCCCACCGGCGACCCCGCCGGCCGGGACGACGACGCGACGACGGGCGGTCGGGGCCGGATCGGCGTGCCGCTCGTGCCGGTGCTCGGCGTGCTGCTGGTCCTCCTGCTCGCCGCCGGCGCGTGGCTGTGGACCAGCCGCCCCGAGCCCTCCTCGGTCACGACGGCGGACTACGTCGAGGTGCTGCAGGCGGCCCGCTCCGGCGTCGTCGACCTGACGTCCTTCGACCACCTCACCCTCGACGACGACATCGCCCAGATCCGCCGCGTCGCCACCGGTGACCTGCTGGAGGAGTCGGTCGCGCAGCTCGAGCAGCAGCGCGACCGGTTCACCGAGGTGCAGGCGGTGGTGAACACGGAGGTGATCGGCGCCGGCGTCACCCGGGCCGACGACACGACCGGCACCGTGCTGCTGGTCATCCAGTCGACCCAGCAGAGCGCGGCCGACCCCCGGCCGTCGATCGTGAAGTACCGGATCAAGGTGGAGCTGCAGAAGGTGGACGACCGGTGGCTGCTGTCCGGGATCTCGGGGCTGTGACGGCATGACCGGCACCCCGGAGGACCGTCCCCGTCCCGCGCCGCGCACGCGCCCGTCGCCCGCGCCCCGCGCTGCACCCGCAGCCCGGCCCAGCCCCCGGCCGCGGGTGGCCGGCGCCCGGCGCGAGCGGGAGGAGGCGGCCGCCGCGGTGGCCGCCGCCGCGGCGACCACCACCACCGACCCCGCGGTCGGCGAGCCGGTCACCGCCGAGCTGGCCGCCGCCACCGGCCGGCGCAGCGGCGCCCGCCGGCGCGCGGCGCAGGCCCGCACCGGGCGGCGGGGCTTCCCCGCGCTGGCCGCCGTCCTCACCGCGCTGTGCGTGCTCGCCGCCGCCGGTGTCGGCTACCTGGTCTGGGAGCGGATGCACCCGCGCTCGGTCGACGACGGCATCTTCGCCGCCGCGCGCAGCTCGGTCGAGGACCTGTACGCCTACGACTACCAGGACTCCGAAGGCAGCCTGGACCGCAAGCTCGCCGTCCTCACCGGGGACCTCCGCGAGCAGTACGAGCAGGAGCTCTCGCAGGGCGGCATCCTCGACACCTACGAGCAGGTGTCGGCGACGACCAGCTACGAGGTGCTCGACATCGGGTTGCAACAGGTCAACGACGCCCAGGACACCGCGACGGTGGTCGTGTTCGGCCGGTACGTCGCCCCAGTCGGTGACCAGCGGGAACGGGCAGGCCCCGGAGGGCTCGGAGTGCGAGGTCACGCCCGAGGGCGCCCAGTCCTGCGTGCAGACCATCCGGCTCGGCATGGTGCAGGTCGCCGGCGACTGGAAGATCAGCGAGCTCACCCAGCTGACGACCAGCTGACGCCGGTCCCCGGCGTGGCGGTCGGAGCGCTCCGCCGCGCCTGGCATCATGGGTGCACCGCCCGGAGCGCGGACCGTGTCGAGCCCGATGTGGCACCGGTCGCACCGGTACCCCTGGCGTGGACATCACGCAACAGCAGGGGTAGGGTCTCCTGTTGCGCTGCCCTCTGACTGCCTGCCCGTTGAGACGGGTCACGACGGGTGCCCGGGAACCCTCCGGGTGAACCCCTCGCCGACCCTCGATCCGGGTGTACGCGGCCGTCGCGGACAGCCTCGCCATTACCGACGACGACCCAGGACGACCAGCACCCCCGCCCGCACGTCGTGAGGTCCTTGGAAGGACGCATCTTGGCAGGCTCTCGCCCCACCAGCATCAACCCCAGCACCACCGAGTCCGGCACCACCAGCACCGCCCCGCAGGACGGCCCCCGCACCGGCGAGGCCGACCAGCAGAAGATCCCCGGCGCCCCGCTGCGCGTCTCCTTCGCCAAGATCTCCGAGCCGCTCGCGGTCCCGGACCTGCTGGCCCTGCAGACCGCCTCGTTCGACTGGCTCATCGGCAGCCCCGAGTGGCGCGCGACGCTCTCCCCCGAGGAGCAGGAGTCCGCCGTCGGCGGCCTCGCCGAGATCCTCGAGGAGATCTCCCCGATCGAGGACTTCAGCGGCTCGATGTCGCTGTCCTTCTCCAACCCGCGCTTCGAGGACGTCAAGGCGTCCCTCGAGGAGTGCAAGGACAAGGACATGACCTACGCGGCGCCGCTGTTCGTCACCGCCGAGTTCATGAACAACACCACCGGCGAGATCAAGAGCCAGACGGTGTTCATGGGCGACTTCCCGATCATGACGAACAAGGGCACGTTCGTCATCAACGGCACCGAGCGCGTCGTCGTCTCCCAGCTCGTCCGCAGCCCCGGCGTCTACTTCGACAAGTCGCTGGACAAGACCTCGGACAAGGACGTCTTCAGCGCCAAGGTCATCCCGAGCCGCGGTGCGTGGCTGGAGTTCGACGTCGACAAGCGCGACACCGTCGGCGTCCGCATCGACCGCAAGCGCCGTCAGCCGGTCACCGTGCTGCTCAAGGCGCTCGGCTGGGGCGAGGACCGCATCCGCGAGCACTTCCAGTGGTCGCCCACCGTGCTGGCCACGCTCGAGAAGGACCACATCGCCGGGCAGGACGAGGCCCTCCTCGACATCTACCGCAAGCTGCGTCCGGGCGAGCCGCCGACGCGCGAGTCGGCCCAGGCGCTGCTGGAGAACCTGTTCTTCAACCCGAAGCGCTACGACCTGGCCAAGGTCGGCCGGTACAAGGTCAACAAGAAGCTGGGCGTCTCGGTGCCGCAGGGCACCAGCACGCTGACCGAGGACGACATCGTCGCCACCATCGAGTACGTCGTGCGCCTCCACGCCGGCGAGCCCGACCACGGCGTCGACGACATCGACCACTTCGGCAACCGCCGCCTGCGCACCGTCGGCGAGCTGATCCAGAACCAGATCCGGGTCGGCCTCTCCCGCATGGAGCGCGTGGTCCGCGAGCGCATGACCACCCAGGACGTCGAGGCGATCACGCCGCAGACCCTGATCAACATCCGGCCGGTCGTCGCCTCCATCAAGGAGTTCTTCGGCACCAGCCAGCTGTCGCAGTTCATGGACCAGACCAACCCGCTCGCGGGTCTGACCCACAAGCGCCGCCTGTCGGCGCTGGGCCCGGGCGGTCTGTCGCGTGAGCGCGCCGGCATGGAGGTCCGCGACGTCCACCCGAGCCACTACGGCCGGATGTGCCCGATCGAGACGCCGGAAGGCCCGAACATCGGCCTGATCGGCTCGCTGTCCTCGTTTGGCCGGGTCAACGCCTTCGGCTTCATCGAGACGCCGTACCGCAAGGTCGAGAACGGCACCGTCACGGAGCAGATCGACTACCTGACCGCCGACGAGGAGGACCGCTTCGTCGTCGCGCAGGCCAACTCCGTGCTCGACGGCAACCGGCTCACCGAGGACCGCGTCCTGGTCCGCACCAAGGGTGGCGAGGTCGACTACGTCGCCCCCGAGAACGTCGACTACATGGACGTCTCGCCGCGGCAGATGACCTCGGTCGCCACCGCGATGATCCCGTTCCTCGAGCACGACGACGCCAACCGCGCGCTCATGGGCGCCAACATGCAGCGCCAGGCGGTGCCGCTGCTCCGCAGCGAGGCCCCGCTGGTCGGCACCGGCATGGAGCTGCGGGCTGCCGTCGACGCCGGCGACGTCGTCGTCGCGGAGAAGGCCGGCGTGGTCGAGGACTCGACCGCCGACTACGTCACCGTCATGGCCGACGACGGCACCCGGCAGACCTACCGCCTGCTGAAGTTCCGCCGCTCGAACCAGGGCACCTCGATCAACCAGACCCCCGTCGTGGACGAGGGCCAGCGCGTCGAGGTCGGCCAGGTCATCGCCGACGGCCCCTGCACCGACCAGGGCGAGATGGCGCTGGGCAAGAACCTGCTCGTCGCCTTCATGCCGTGGGAGGGCCACAACTACGAGGACGCGATCATCCTGTCGCAGCGCCTCGTGCAGGACGACGTCCTGTCCTCGATCCACATCGAGGAGTTCGAGGTCGACGCCCGCGACACCAAGCTCGGTGCCGAGGAGATCACCCGGGACATCCCGAACGTCTCCGAGGAGGTCCTCGCCGACCTCGACGAGCGCGGCATCATCCGCATCGGCGCCGAGGTCGTCCCCGGCGACATCCTCGTCGGCAAGGTCACGCCCAAGGGCGAGACCGAGCTGACCCCCGAGGAGCGGCTGCTGCGCGCGATCTTCGGCGAGAAGGCCCGCGAGGTCCGCGACACGTCGCTCAAGGTCAAGCACGGTGAGTCCGGCAAGGTCATCGGCGTCCGGGTGTTCTCGCGCGAGGACGGCGACGAGCTGCCCGCCGGCGTCAACGAGCTGATCCGGGTCTACGTCGCCCAGATGCGCAAGATCTCCGACGGCGACAAGCTCGCCGGACGCCACGGCAACAAGGGCGTCATCTCGAAGATCCTGCCGCAGGAGGACATGCCGTTCCTCGAGGACGGCACCCCGGTCGACATCGTCCTGAACCCGCTCGGCGTCCCCGGCCGGATGAACGTCGGCCAGGTCCTGGAGATGCACCTCGGGTGGATCGCCAAGCAGGGCTGGAACGTCGAGGGCACCCCGGAGTGGGCGGCCAACCTGCCCGAGCCGGCCCGCTCGGCCGCGCCGGGCACCCGCACCGCGACCCCGGTGTTCGACGGCGCCAAGGAGGACGAGCTCATCGGCCTCCTCGGCTCGACGACGCCGAACCGCGACGGCAACCGGATGGTCAAGGAGACCGGCAAGGCCCGGCTGTTCGACGGTCGTTCCGGGGAGCCCTTCCCGGAGCCGATCGCCGTGGGCTACGTCTACATCCTGAAGCTGCTGCACCTGGTGGACGACAAGATCCACGCCCGGTCGACCGGCCCGTACTCGATGATCACGCAGCAGCCGCTGGGTGGTAAGGCGCAGTTCGGTGGTCAGCGCTTCGGCGAGATGGAGTGCTGGGCGATGCAGGCCTACGGCGCCGCGTACGCGCTGCAGGAGCTGCTCACGATCAAGTCCGACGACATCCTGGGCCGCGTGAAGGTCTACGAGGCCATCGTCAAGGGCGAGAACATCCCCGAGCCGGGCATCCCCGAGTCCTTCAAGGTGTTGCTCAAGGAGCTCCAGTCGCTCTGCCTGAACGTGGAGGTCCTCTCCAGCGACGGCAACGCGATCGAGCTGCGCGACACCGACGACGAGGTCTTCCGGGCCGCCGAGGAGCTGGGCATCGACCTCTCCCGCCGCGAGCCGAGCTCCGTCGAAGACTGTCTGATCGGCAGTCGGCCGGCCCTGACTGACCCAGGGCCGGCCGGCCACCACCTCCAAGTCATAGAAGCGAAGCACTAGCCCCTGAAAGGGGTCACACCTTGCTCGACGTCAACTTCTTCGACGAGCTCCGCATCGGGCTGGCCACCGGCGACGACATCCGCCAGTGGAGCCACGGTGAGGTAAAGAAGCCCGAGACCATCAACTACCGCACCCTCCGCCCGGAGAAGGACGGTCTCTTCTGCGAGAAGATCTTCGGTCCCACCCGGGACTGGGAGTGCTACTGCGGCAAGTACAAGCGCGTGCGCTTCAAGGGCATCATCTGCGAGCGCTGCGGCGTCGAGGTGACCCGCGCCAAGGTGCGCCGTGAGCGGATGGGCCACATCGAGCTGGCCGCCCCGGTCACCCACATCTGGTTCTTCAAGGGCGTGCCCTCGCGCCTGGGCTACCTGCTCGACCTGGCGCCCAAGGACCTCGAGAAGATCATCTACTTCGCGGCCTATATGATCACCTCGGTCGACGACGAGGCGCGGCACCGCGATCTCCCGACCATCGAGGCCGAGATCAGCGCCGAGAAGTCGAACCTGGAGGGCCAGCGCGACGCCAACGTCGAGGCCCGCCAGCAGAAGCTCGAGGCCGACCTGGCCGAGCTCGAGGCGGAGGGCGCCAAGTCCGACGTCCGCCGCAAGGTGCGCGAGGGCGGCGAGCGCGAGATGCGCCAGCTGCGCGACCGCTCCCAGCGGGAGATCGACCGCCTCGACGAGGTGATGGACACCTTCCGCAAGCTCGAGGTCAAGCAGCTCATCGCCGACGAGGGCCTCTACCGCGAGCTGCGCGACCGCTTCGGTGAGTACTTCGAGGGCGGCATGGGCGCCGCGGCGCTGCAGAAGCTGCTCGCCGGCTTCGACCTCGACGCCGAGGCCGCCTCGCTGCGCGAGACCATCCGCAGCGGCAAGGGCCAGCGCAAGCTGCGCGCGCTCAAGCGGCTCAAGGTCGTCGCGGCGTTCCAGCAGACCCGCAACTCGCCCATGGGCATGGTGCTGGACTGCGTCCCGGTCATCCCGCCGGACCTGCGCCCGATGGTGCAGCTCGACGGTGGCCGCTTCGCCACCAGCGACATGAACGACCTGTACCGCCGGGTGATCAACCGGAACAACCGGCTCAAGCGCCTGCTGGACCTCGGTGCCCCCGAGATCATCGTGAACAACGAGAAGCGGATGCTCCAGGAGTCCGTGGACGCGCTGTTCGACAACGGCCGTCGCGGCCGTCCGGTCACCGGCCCGGGCAACCGTCCGCTGAAGTCCCTGAGCGACCTGCTCAAGGGCAAGCAGGGCCGGTTCCGCCAGAACCTGCTCGGCAAGCGCGTCGACTACTCCGGCCGTTCGGTCATCGTCGTCGGCCCGCAGCTGAAGCTGCACCAGTGCGGCCTGCCCAAGCAGATGGCCCTGGAGCTCTTCAAGCCCTTCGTCATGAAGCGGCTGGTCGACCTCAACCACGCCCAGAACATCAAGTCCGCCAAGCGGATGGTCGAGCGTGCGCGCCCGGTCGTGTGGGACGTGCTGGAAGAGGTCATCACCGAGCACCCGGTGCTGCTCAACCGCGCACCCACGCTGCACCGCCTGGGCATCCAGGCCTTCGAGCCGCAGCTGGTCGAGGGCAAGGCCATCCAGATCCACCCGCTCGTCTGCACCGCGTTCAACGCGGACTTCGACGGTGACCAGATGGCCGTGCACCTGCCGCTGTCGGCCGAGGCGCAGGCCGAGGCCCGCATCCTCATGCTGTCCAGCAACAACATCCTGAGCCCGGCCGACGGTCGTCCGATCACCGCGCCGACCCAGGACATGGTGCTGGGCCTGTACCACGTCACCACCGTGGTGCCGAGCCGGCACGAGGCCGACGGCGGCCAGCCGGCGGCGTACTCGTCCGCGTCCGAGGCCCTCATGGCCTACGACAAGGGCGCGCTGGGCCTGCAGGAGCGCGCGCTGATCCGCCTCGACGAGGTGTTCGGCGTGGACAACGGCAAGGTCAACGAGGCCTGGGTGCAGCCCGAGGACTGGACGCCCGGCGCCCCCGCCGTCGTCGAGACCAGCCTGGGCCGCGTGCTGTTCAACGAGGCCCTGCCCGAGGACTACCGCTTTGTCAACTACCAGGTGCCGAAGAAGGAGCTCGGGGCGATCGTCAACGACCTCGCCGAGCGCTACCCCAAGGTGCAGGTGGCGGCGACGCTGGACGCCCTCAAGTCGGCCGGTTTCCGCTGGGCGACCCGCTCGGGCGTCACGATCGCCATCGACGACGTCGTGACCCCGCCGGCCAAGCGCGAGATCATGGACCGGCACGAGGCCGAGGCCGCCAAGATCGAGAAGCAGTACGAGCGCGGTGTCATCACTGACTCCGAGCGCCGTGGCGAGCTGATCGAGATCTGGACCCGCGCGCGGGCCGAGGTCTCCCAGGCGATGGTGGACAACTTCCCCACCACGAACCCGGTCTGGGTCATGGTCAACTCGGGCGCCCGAGGCAACATGATGCAGATCAGCCAGATCGCCGGTATGCGTGGTCTGGTCGCCAACCCGAAGGGCGAGATCATCCCGCGGCCGATCAAGGCCAACTTCCGGGAGGGTCTGTCCGTGCTGGAGTACTTCATCTCCACGCACGGCGCCCGCAAGGGCCTCGCGGACACCGCCCTGCGGACCGCCGACTCCGGGTACCTCACCCGTCGTCTGGTGGACGTCTCGCAGGACGTCATCATCCGCGAGGAGGACTGCGGCACCGAGCGCGGCGTCCTCATGCCGATCGGCACCGTGGTCGACGGCGTCGTCACCCGTGACGCGCACGTCGAGACCAGCGTCTACGCCCGCGCCCTGGCCGCCGACGTGGTGGCCGAGGACGGGACGGTCATCGCCCCGGCGAACGCCGACCTCGGTGACGTGCTCATCCAGACGCTGATCGACGCCGGTGTGGCCGAGGTCAAGGTGCGCTGCGTGCTCACCTGCGAGTCGCTGCTCGGCACCTGCGCGACCTGCTACGGCCGCTCGCTGGCCTCGGGCAAGCTCGTGGACGTCGGCGAGGCCGTCGGCATCATCGCCGCACAGTCCATCGGCGAGCCCGGCACGCAGCTGACGATGCGCACCTTCCACACCGGTGGTGTGGCCGGTGCCGACATCACGCACGGTCTGCCGCGTGTGGTCGAGCTCTTCGAGGCCCGTGTCCCCAAGGGCAAGGCGCCGATCGCGGAGCTCGCCGGCACCGTCCGGATCGAGGACAGCGAGCAGTTCCGCAAGCTGACCATCACCCCGGACGACGGCTCGGACGAGGTCGTCTACGAGAAGCTGTCGCGTCGCTCGCGGCTGCGGGTCGAGGACGGCTCGCACGTCGAGGTGGGCGAGCAGCTCACCGAGGGCGCCGTCGACCCGCACGAGGTGCTGCGGATCATGGGCCCGCGCGAGGTGCAGCTGCACCTGGTCCGCGAGGTCCAGGAGGTCTACCGCTCGCAGGGCGTGTCGATCCACGACAAGCACATCGAGGTGATCATCCGCCAGATGCTGAAGCGGGTGACCATCATCGACTCGGGCGCCACGGAGTTCCTGCCGGGTGCGCTGGTCGAGCGGACGCTGTTCGAGACCGAGAACCGCCGCGTCGTCGCCGAGGGCGGCGAGCCGGCCTCGGCCCGTCCGGTCCTCATGGGCATCACGAAGGCCTCGCTCGCGACCGAGTCGTGGCTGTCGGCCGCCTCCTTCCAGGAGACGACCAAGGTCCTCACCGACGCCGCGATCCAGGGCAAGAGCGACAGCCTGCTCGGGCTCAAGGAGAACGTGATCATCGGAAAGCTGATCCCGGCGGGTACGGGCATCAGCCGCTACCGGAACATCACGGTCGAGCCGACCGAGGAGGCGCGCGCCGCCGTCTACACCATGGCCGGCTACGACGACGGGCAGTACTACAGCCCGGACGTCTTCGGTCAGGGCACCGGCGAGGCCGTGCGTCTCGAGGAGTACGACTGGCGCCAGTGACGCCAGGTAGGCAGTGACGACAGGGCCCCCGGATCCGACCTCGGAT
This sequence comes from Blastococcus sp. TML/C7B, assembly GCF_016612845.1. Lineage (NCBI taxonomy): Bacteria > Bacillati > Actinomycetota > Actinomycetes > Geodermatophilales > Geodermatophilaceae > Blastococcus > Blastococcus sp. TML/C7B. Next base: position 1,552,588 of record NZ_JAEOAA010000001.1, read on the forward strand.
CCGGGGGCCCTGTCGTCTGCCCGCGCTGGGATCAGGTGACCTGATCGTGGCGCGTCCTCCCTCGTGGTGGGCGGTGAGGGAGGACGCGCTACGAGGAGGGAGGACCGCCTGGGTGGTGGCTCAGCCGCTGATCTTCTTCATGGTCTCGACCGTCTTCAGCCGGCCGGCCGGGCTGCCGTCGAGGGGCTGCAGCATGAGCGTGGTGACGCCGGCCTCGGCGAACGCGGCGACCCGCTCCGCGACGTAGGACTCCGGGCCGATGAGGGACGTCGCCCGCACCAGCTCGTCGGGCACCTTGGCGGCGGCCTCGTCCTTCTTGCCGGTGAGGTACAGGTCCTGGATCTCCTTGGCCTCGGCCTCGAAGCCGTAGCGGACGGCGAGGTCGTTGTAGAAGTTCTTGCCCCGGGCGCCCATGCCACCGATGTAGAGGGCCAGGCCCGGGCGCACGCGGTCGAGCAGCTGCGCCTCGTCCAGGTCGTCGCCGATCGCGACCGGCACGCCGGTGACCACCTGCAGGTCGCCCAGCTCGGGGGCGCGCTTGGCCTTGCCGGCAGCCAGCGCGTCGCCCCAGACGGCCTGTGCGCGCTCGGGCATGAAGAAGATCGGCTCCCACGCCTCGGCGATCTCGGCGGCGAGCTCGACGTTCTTCGGACCGAGGGCGGCCAGCATCACCGGGATGCGCTCGCGCACGGGGGTGTTGATCAGCTTCAGCGGCTTGCCCAGCCCGGTGCCCTGGCCCTCCGCGAGCGGGATGTCGTACTTCTTGCCGTGGTGCTCGACGCGCTCGCGGCGCCACACCTTGCGGCAGATCTCGACGACCTCGCGGGTGCGCTGCAGGGGAGCGTCGTAGGGGACGCCGTGCCAGCCCTCGATGACCTGCGGGCCGGAGGCGCCCAGGCCCAGGGTGAAGCGCCCGTCGGAGACGAAGTCCAGGCCCGCCGCGGTCATCGCGGTGAGGGCCGGGGTGCGGCTGTACAGCGGGAAGATCGCGCTGAGCAGCTCGACGCGCTCGGTCACGGCGGCGAGGTAGCCGAGCTGGCTCACCGCGTCGAACGTGTAGACCTCGGCGACCGCGGCGACGTCGAGCCCGGCGGACTCCAGGTCGCGGATCTCGGCTGCTGTCTGCTTGAACCCACCGCTGTAACTGGCTTGGGTGCCGATGCGCACGTGCCCTCCTCAGGTGTCCGGGCCCGCGGCGGTGCGGCGCCCCTGGGGGCACGCTATCGGCCCGCTACAACGGCCGGACCACTCCGATGACCTGGGTCACCACCCGCACGCCGTCGACCTGGCCGGGAACCCGGGGGCCGGCGTCGGGATCGACGAGGTCCACGGTCACCACGTAGCCGTCGGGCCGCCGCGTCAGCCCGACCGCGGCGACGCCGGGGTCGTCGGCGAGGCGCGCGGTGAGGACGCGCTTCGCGGCGCGTGCGGTGGCGCGGTCGGTCATGCGCCCCATGGTGCCCCCACGCGGCGCGCCAGGACACCCGCGTGCCCCGCCGTCGGATCAGTCGTGCACCCACTCGGCGCCGAGGACCCGGAGCACGGTGGCGAGCGGGTTGGCGAAGGTGACCCCGGAGCCGCCCGGGCCGCCGGTCGTGCTCCCGGCGAACAGCAGCGCGAGCGGTGCGCGGTCCCGGCTGCGCCAGATCACCGAGCCGCTGTCGCCCCCGGCGCTGAAGGCCCCGGCCGCGCCCTGGATCTCCAGCTGGTCGTCGAAGCGGTGGACCACGCCGTCGTACTGCACCGCCACGGCGTCCACCTCCACCGCGGTCACCACACCGCGGGTGTGCCCCGTGGTCCGGCCGACCTTCTCCACCTGCTCGTCCGGTTCGACGTCCAGGCTGTCGGGCACGAGGGCGCCAAGCGCCCCGCCGGGGAGCTCGCCCGGCCGCGCCGCCACCCCGGCGTCCAGGAGGGCGACGGCGGCGTCGACAAGAATGGCCCGGCCGGCCACGAGCGGCTCCGCGGCCGCGAGCGAGCCGACCCGGTCGCCCGGGCCGCCGCCGTCGGACGGGCCGGGCTGCAGCACGGCGTCCCCGGGGGAGCCGGCACCGCTCGCCGCCAGCACGTGGTTGTTCGAGAGGACGGCCAGCCCGCCCGGGGTGCGCACGAAGCCGCCCAGGGTGCCGGCGGTGACCGCGGCGTGCGCCACGGAGAGGCCGGGCCGGAGCGGGCGCACGCGCTGCCGCAGCTCACCGGGTGCGGGGGAGGGCAGCGCGCGCACCGGACCGATCACCCGCACGTCCACCTCGGCCCCGGCAGTCCGGCCGAGGTCCGGCAGGAGGGCGCGGTCGCTGTCCCGCTGCAGCCGGACCGCCACCCGTCCGCCGGCGGCACCGGCAGGGGTGAGCCCGACCGCCACCCACGGCCAGGGGGCACCGGTGCGTTCCTCCACCGCGGCCGCCGAGGCCGACGGCAGCTGCGCGAGGATGCGGGCCTTAAGCTCGCGGGCGGAGTCGGCGTGCACGGGAACCCTCCGGGGTCGGGTGAGCGGGACGCACGGGACGCTAGGGGTGAGGTCCGACGAACCCGGGCGTTCCGCGGACCCGGCGCAGCGGGTCCGGCCCCGTCGGCACCGCGCAGCCGGTAGCGTGCCGATCGCCCCGTGGGAGCCGCCGCGATCGCCGCTGCGCCCCCCGGGGAAGAGGACGGGGCGACGTGCCGTTGCCCCGGATGCCACCCGCTCCGGTGGGTGGTGGTCGGCCATCGGCCGTGCATGTGAGGGACCCGGCTTTGACCGGTCCTCCGGGCGCGGGTATCGTGGTCAGCCGTGCCCAGGGTGCCCTGGGCCAGCTCCCGTTCGCGGTGCGCCTGGGCGACGTACGTTGGTCGCCTGGACCGCCTCCCGGCCCCCGGCCGGAGGGTGGCGGCGCCGAGTCGCGAGGGGCTACCGAGTTCGGTCCGACCGCGGACCGGTCCCGGATCGGGCGACACGCCCGACCGCGGGGGTCGGACAGCGGCCGGCGGCCGGGAACGGGTGGGTCACCGCAGGGCGGCCCGGCACCCAGCACGACAGCACGCACCACACTTCAGAGCACGACCCAGCGCAGGTAGGAGATCCAGGCCACCCATGCCCACGATCAACCAGCTGGTCCGCAAGGGCCGCGAGGACAAGGTCACCAAGACCAGCACTCCGGCGCTGAAGGGTTCGCCCCAGCGCCGCGGAGTCTGCACGCGCGTCTACACGACGACGCCGAAGAAGCCGAACTCGGCGCTGCGCAAGGTGGCCCGCGTGCGGCTCACCAGCGGGGTCGAGGTCACCGCCTACATCCCGGGCGTCGGCCACAACCTGCAGGAGCACTCGATGGTGCTCGTGCGCGGCGGCCGAGTGAAGGACCTGCCGGGCGTGCGCTACAAGATCATCCGCGGCTCGCTGGACACGCAGGCCGTCCGTGGCCGCAAGCAGGCCCGCAGCCGCTACGGCGCCAAGAAGGAGAAGAGCTAATGCCTCGCAAGGGCCCCGCGCCGAAGCGACCGCTGGTCATCGACCCGGTCTACCAGTCGCAGCTGGTCACCCAGCTGGTCAACAAGGTGCTCGTCGACGGCAAGCGCTCGATCGCCGAGGCGATCGTCTACGGCGCCCTCGAGGGTGCCCGCGCCAAGAACGACACCGACCCGGTCGTCACGCTCAAGCGCGCGCTGGACAACGTAAAGCCGAGCCTCGAGGTCCGCAGCCGCCGTGTCGGTGGCGCGACCTACCAGGTGCCGGTCGAGGTGCGCGCCTCGCGCAGCACCACCCTCGGTCTCCGCTGGCTGATCCAGTACAGCCGGGCCCGTCGCGAGAAGACGATGACCGAGCGCCTGATGAACGAGATCCTCGACGCCAGCAACGGCCTCGGCGCCGCTGTGAAGCGCCGCGAGGACACGCACAAGATGGCCGAGGCGAACAAGGCCTTCGCGCACTACCGCTGGTAACCACCGCACCAGCGCCCGCCGTCGGCGGGACTCCCGGGACGCGCTCACGAGGTCGTCGCCCCGGCACCCGCACACGGACCTGAACCACGAGGAGAAGAAATGGCCAGCAACGAGGCCCAGCTCCGCAAGACCCGCAACATCGGGATCATGGCGCACATCGACGCCGGCAAGACCACCACCACCGAGCGCATCCTCTTCTACACCGGTATCACGTACAAGATCGGTGAGGTCCACGACGGCGCGGCCACGATGGACTGGATGGAGCAGGAGCAGGAGCGCGGCATCACCATCACGTCCGCCGCGACGAAGTGCTCCTGGAACGGCCACGACATCAACATCATCGACACCCCCGGGCACGTCGACTTCACCGTCGAGGTGGAGCGCTCGCTCCGCGTGCTCGACGGTGCGGTCGCGGTCTACGACGGTGTCGCCGGCGTCGAGCCGCAGACCGAGCAGGTGTGGCGGCAGGCCGAGAAGTACGGCGTCCCGCGCATGTGCTTCGTCAACAAGCTCGACCGCACCGGCGCGGACTTCTTCCGCTGCGTCGACATGATGGTCGACCGCCTCGGCGCCAACCCGCTGGTGCTCCAGCTGCCGATCGGTGCCGAGTCGGACTTCATCGGCGTCGTCGACCTGGTCGAGATGCGCGCGCTCACCTGGCGCGGTGAGACCAAGATGGGCGAGGACTACGCCGTCGAGGAGATCCCCGCCGAGCTCGCCGACCAGGCCGCCGAGTACCGCGAGAAGCTGCTCGAGAACATCGCCGACTTCGACGACTCGCTGATGGAGGACTACCTCGGCGGCGAGGAGATCGCGGTCGACCGCCTCAAGGCGGCCATCCGCAAGGCCACCATCGGCGGCCAGGTCAACCCGGTCCTCACCGGCACCGCGTTCAAGAACAAGGGCGTGCAGCCCCTGCTCGACGCGGTGGTCGACTACCTGCCCAGCCCGCTGGACATCGAGGCGATCGTCGGCACCGCGCTGGACGGCGAGACCGAGGTCCTGCGCCACGCCGACGAGGACGAGCCGTTCTCCGCGCTGGCGTTCAAGATCCAGACCGACCAGCACCTGGGCAAGCTGACCTACGTCCGCGTGTACTCGGGCCGGCTCGACGCGGGGACCGCGGTGCTCAACAGCACCAAGGACCGCAAGGAGCGGATCGGCAAGATCTACCAGATGCACGCGAACAAGCGCGAGGAGCGCGAGGGCGTGGGCGCCGGCCAGATCGTGGCGGTCAACGGCCTCAAGCAGACGACGACGGGTGACACCCTCTGCGACCCGCAGAAGCCGGTCATCCTGGAGTCGATGAGCTTCCCCGCTCCGGTCATCTCGGTCGCCATCGAGCCGAAGACCAAGAGCGACCAGGAGAAGCTGGGCACGGCCATCCAGAAGCTGGCCGAGGAGGACCCGACCTTCCAGGTCAAGCTGGACGAGGAGACCGGTCAGACGGTCATCTCCGGCATGGGCGAGCTCCACCTGGAGATCCTCGTCGACCGCATGCGCCGCGAGTTCAACGTCGAGGCCAACGTCGGCAAGCCGCAGGTCGCCTACCGCGAGACGATCCGCAAGGGCGTCGAGCGCTACGACTACACGCACAAGAAGCAGACCGGTGGTTCCGGCCAGTTCGCGAAGGTGCAGATCGCCCTCGAGCCGCTCGAGATGAGCGCCGACTCGGCGACCTACGAGTTCGAGAACAAGGTCACCGGTGGTCGCATCCCGAAGGAGTACATCCCCTCGGTCGACCAGGGCATGCAGGACGCCATGCAGTACGGCGTGCTGGCCGGCTACCCGATGGTGGGCGTCAAGGCGCTGCTGCTGGATGGCCAGTACCACGAGGTCGACTCCTCGGAGATGGCCTTCAAGATCGCCGGTTCGATCGCCTTCAAGGAGGCGGCGCGCAAGGCCAGCCCGGCCCTGCTGGAGCCGCTGATGGCGGTCGAGGTGACCACGCCCGAGGACAACATGGGTGACGTCATCGGCGACCTCAACTCCCGCCGCGGCACCATCCAGGCGATGGAGGAGCGCTCCGGCGCCCGCGTCGTCCGGGCCCTGGTCCCGCTGTCGGAGATGTTCGGCTACGTGGGCGACCTGCGCAGCCGCACCCAGGGACGGGCGAGCTACTCGATGGTCTTCGACTCGTACGCCGAGGTCCCGGCCAACGTCGCCAAGGAGATCATCGCCAAGGCGACCGGCGAGTAACGGAATGCGGGCCGGCCGGCCCGCGCTCCCCCCAGCAACAGCCCCACCCCCAGAGCACGCACCACCTGCGTAACCACGAGGAGAGGAACCCAGTGGCCAAGGCCAAGTTCGAGCGGACCAAGCCGCACGTCAACATCGGCACCATCGGGCACATCGACCACGGGAAGACGACGCTCACCGCGGCGATCACCAAGGTCCTGCACGACAAGTACCCGGACCTCAACGAGGCGTCCGCCTTCGACCAGATCGACAAGGCGCCCGAGGAGAAGGCCCGCGGCATCACGATCTCGATCGCGCACGTCGAGTACCAGACGGAGAACCGTCACTACGCGCACGTCGACTGCCCCGGTCACGCCGACTACATCAAGAACATGATCACCGGCGCTGCCCAGATGGACGGCGCGATCCTGGTGGTCGCGGCGACCGACGGCCCGATGCCGCAGACCAAGGAGCACGTCCTCCTCGCCCGCCAGGTCGGCGTCCCCTACATCGTGGTGGCCCTGAACAAGGCCGACATGGTGGACGACGAGGAGATCCTGGAGCTCGTCGAGCTCGAGGTCCGCGAGCTCCTCAGCGAGTACGAGTTCCCGGGCGACGACGTCCCCGTGGTCCGCGTCTCGGCGCTGAAGGCCCTCGAGGGCGACGCCGAGTGGGGCGACAAGCTCATGGAGCTGATGAACGCCGTCGACACCGCGATCCCGGAGCCGGAGCGCGACATCGACAAGCCGTTCCTCATGCCCGTCGAGGACGTCTTCACCATCACCGGTCGTGGCACGGTCGTCACCGGCCGCGTCGAGCGTGGCATCGTCAAGGTCTCCGAGGAGATCGAGATCGTCGGCATCCGCGAGAACTCGACCAAGACCACGGTCACCGGCGTCGAGATGTTCCGCAAGCTGCTCGACCAGGGCCAGGCCGGTGACAACGTCGGTCTGCTCCTCCGCGGCATCAAGCGCGAGGACGTGGAGCGTGGCCAGGTCGTCGTGAAGCCCGGCTCGATCACCCCGCACACCAACTTCGAGGGCTCGGTCTACATCCTCTCGAAGGACGAGGGTGGCCGTCACACGCCGTTCTTCAACAACTACCGTCCCCAGTTCTACTTCCGGACGACGGACGTCACCGGTGTGGTCACCCTGCCCTCGGGCACGGAGATGGTCATGCCCGGCGACAACACCGAGATGACGGTGGAGCTCATCCAGCCCATCGCCATGGAGGAGGGCCTCAAGTTCGCCATCCGTGAGGGTGGTCGGACCGTGGGCGCCGGCCGGGTCACCAAGATCCTCAAGTAACACCCCCGGTGCGCGGCGGCCGGCAACCGGCCGCCGCGCACCACCCCGGGTCGCTTCGACCCAGCTCGGGTCAGCAGACCCACTCGAACTTTCACAACCGATCGGCAGGAGCAGAAGACAGCGATGGCGGGACAGAAGATCCGCATCCGGCTGAAGGCCTACGACCACGAGGCGATCGATGCCTCGGCGCGACGCATCGTGGAGACGGTCACCAAGACCGGAGCGCGAGTGGTCGGCCCGGTGCCGCTGCCGACGGAGAAGAACGTGTACGCGGTGATCCGTTCGCCGCACAAGTACAAGGACTCGTTCGAGCACTTCGAGATGCGCACGCACAAGCGGCTCATCGACATCCTCGACCCGACGCCGAAGACGGTGGACGCGCTCATGCGCATCGACCTGCCGGCCTCGGTCGACGTCAACATCCAGTAAGGGCAGTCAGCAGACATGGCGAGCACATTTCGTGGTCTCCTCGGCGAGAAGCTGGGGATGACCCAGGTCTTCGACGAGAACAACCGCCTCGTGCCGGTGACCGTCGTCAAGGCGGGCGCCCTGTGTGGTGACCCAGGTCCGCACCCCCGAGGTGGACGGCTACTCGGCCCTCCAGCTCGGGTTCGGCGAGATCGACCCGCGCAAGGTGAACCGTCCCGAGGGCGGGCACTTCACCAAGGCGGGCGTGACGCCGCGGCGGCACCTGGTGGAACTCCGCACGGCGGACGCCGGTGAGTACACGGTCGGCCAGGAGCTGACCACCGAGGTCTTCGACGGCGTGGCCAAGGTCGACGTCATCGGCACCAGCAAGGGCAAGGGCACCGCCGGTGTCATGAAGCGTCACGGCTTCAAGGGACTGGGCGCCGGGCACGGCGTGCAGCGCAAGCACCGGTCGCCGGGCTCCATCGGTGGCGCGTCGACCCCCGGTCGCGTGTTCAAGGGCCTGAAGATGGCCGGCCGCATGGGCCACGTGAAGACGACGACGCTGTCGCTGGTCGTGCACAAGGTGGACGCCGAGCGCGGTCTGCTGCTGATCAAGGGCGCCATCCCCGGCCCGAAGGGCGGGCTCGTGCTCGTTCGTTCGGCCGTCAAGGGCGGTCCCGTGGGGAGTGACACCAAGTGAGCCAGTCCATCGAGACGCGCACCGACCGCCAGGTCGACGTCCGCACGCCGGCCGGCGAGACCTCGGGCAGCGTCACGCTGCCCGGCGCCCTCTTCGACGCCGACGCCAACGTCTCCCTGATGCACCAGGTCGTCGTGGCGCAGCTCGCCGCGGCCCGCCAGGGCACCCACTCGACCAAGACCCGCGCCCAGGTCAGCGGCACCGGCGCCAAGCCGTACCGCCAGAAGGGCACCGGTCGGGCCCGTCAGGGTTCGCTGCGCGCGCCGCAGTTCTCCGGTGGTGGCATCGCCCACGGCCCCGTGCCGCGCGACTACACCAAGAAGACGCCCAAGAAGATGAAGGCCGCCGCTCTCCGCGGTGCCCTCTCCGACCGGGCGCGCGAGGGCCGGGTCCACGTCGTGTCGGCGTTCGTCGACGGCGACGCCCCGAAGACCAAGGCCGCCATGGCGACGCTCAACGCGATCACCTCGGCCAAGAAGGTCCTCGTCGTGCTCGACCACGACGACGTCCTCAACTGGGTGAGCCTGCGCAACCTGCCGCAGGTGCACCTCATCGAGGCCGGCCAGCTGAACACCTATGACGTGCTCGTCGCCGACGAGGTGGTCTTCACCGAGACCGCCCTGGCCGAGTACGTCGCCGGGCCCACCAAGGGGAAGCGCTCCGGCGCCGACCTGCCCGACCTCGCCACCCGCGAGATCCCCGGTGGCGTCCCGTCCATCGCCCCCGCCGCCGGCGCGGGCACCGTCGAAGAGACCACCGAGGAGAAGGCATGAGCGTCCGCGACCCCCGGGACGTCCTGCTCTCCCCGGTCATCTCCGAGAAGAGCTACGGGCTGCTCGACAGCAACCAGTACACGTTCATCGTGCTGCCCGAGGCCAACAAGACGCAGATCAAGATCGCGGTCGAGCAGATCTTCAACGTGAAGGTCCTGGGCGTGAACACGATCAACCGTCAGGGCAAGCGCAAGCGCAGCCGTGGCACGCAGATGGGGAAGCGCAAGGACACCAAGCGCGCCATCGTCTCCGTCGCTCCCGGTGACCGCATCGAGATCTTCGGGGGACCGGGCGCCTGAGGTAGGCGACCCGCCCACCCCACCACCCCGGCCCTCACGGACCAGAGATAGAGACAGGGACTGAGTCAGCAATGGCTATCCGTAAGTACAAGCCGACGACGCCGGGCCGCCGCGGCTCCAGCGTCGCCGACTTCGCCGAGGTCACCCGCGACCATCCCGAGAAGTCGCTGGTCCGGCCGCTGCACGGCCGCGGTGGACGCAACGTCCACGGCAAGGTCACCGCGCGCCACCAGGGTGGTGGGCACAAGCGCGCCTACCGGCTGATCGACTTCCGCCGGGCGGACAAGGACGGCGTGCCCGCCAAGGTCGCGCACATCGAGTACGACCCGAACCGCACGTCTCGCATCGCGCTGCTGCACTTCGCGGACGGCGAGAAGCGCTACATCATCGCGCCGGCGAAGCTCAAGCAGGGCGACACGGTCGAGTGCGGCCCCGCGGCCGACATCAAGCCGGGCAACAACCTGCCGCTGCGGAACATCCCGGTCGGCACGGTGGTTCACGCCATCGAGCTCCGCCCCGGTGGCGGCGCGAAGATCGCCCGGTCGGCGGGTACCAGCGTCCAGCTGGTCGCCCGTGAGGGCCGGTTCGCCCAGCTGCGCATGCCGTCGGGCGAGATCCGCAACGTCGACGTGCGCTGCCGCGCCACCGTCGGCGAGGTGGGCAACGCCGAGCAGTCGAACATCAACTGGGGCAAGGCCGGCCGCATGCGGTGGAAGGGCAAGCGCCCGACCGTCCGCGGTGTCGCCATGAACCCGGTGGACCACCCGCACGGTGGTGGTGAGGGCAAGACCTCCGGTGGTCGTCACCCGGTGAACCCCAAGGGCAAGCCGGAGGGCCGCACGCGCAAGCGCAAGGCCAGTGACGTCCCTGATCGTGCGCCGCCGGCGCGCCAACAAGAAGCGCTGAGCCCGGGTAACCGGCGGTAAAGGAGAGCCGAATGCCTCGCAGTCTGAAGAAGGGCCCGTTCGTCGACGACCACCTCCTCAAGAAGGTGGACGCGCAGAACGAGAAGGGCACCAAGAACGTGATCCGTACCTGGTCACGCCGCTCGACGATCATCCCCGACATGCTGGGTCACACCCTCGCGGTGCACGACGGCCGCAAGCACGTCCCGGTGTTCGTGACCGAGGCGATGGTCGGGCACAAGCTCGGCGAGTTCGCCCCCACGCGCACGTTCCGTGGGCACATCAAGGACGACCGCCGCTCGCGGCGGGGCTGACCAGGTAGAGAGAGATTCAGATGACTTCCCAGTTGGGACAGGAGGCGCCGGTCGCCCGGGCTACGGCCCGGTTCGTCCGCGTGACCCCCATGAAGGCCCGGCGGGTGGTGGACATGGTCCGCTACCTGCCCACCGACGAGGCGCTGGCGCTGCTGCGCTACGCCCCGCAGAGCGCCAGTGAGACGGTGGCCAAGGTGGTCGCCAGCGCCGTGGCCAACGCGGAGCACAACCTGCAGCTCGACCCGGCCGCGCTGGTCGTCAGCGCCGCCTACGTCGACGAGGGCCCGACGCTCAAGCGGATCCGTCCGCGTGCGCAGGGCCGGGCGTTCCGCATCAACAAGCGGACCAGCCACATCACCATCGAGGTGAGCGAGGTCGCGACCAGCGCCGAGCTGGCCCAGAAGTCGCGCAAGGCCCGCCGGGAGACCGGCATGGTCGGCCCGGCGACCCAGCAGTCCGGCAGCAACACGAGGGGAGGGACCCGCTAGTGGGTCAGAAGGTCAACCCGCACGGGTTCCGACTCGGGATCACCACCGACTACAAGTCCCGGTGGTACGCGGACAAGCTGTACAAGGACTACGTCAAGGAAGACGTCGCGATCCGCAAGCTCATGTCCAAGGGCATGGAGCGGGCCGGCATCTCCAAGGTGGAGATCGAGCGCACCCGTGACCGGGTCCGCGTCGACATCCACACCGCCCGCCCGGGCATCGTCATCGGCCGCCGCGGCGCCGAGGCCGACCGCATCCGCGGCGAGCTCGAGAAGCTCACCGGCAAGCAGGTGCAGCTGAACATCCTCGAGGTCAAGAACCCCGAGTCGGACGCGCAGCTGGTCGCCCAGGGCGTCGCCGAGCAGCTCTCCAGCCGGGTCAGCTTCCGCCGCGCCATGCGCAAGGCGATGCAGTCGGCGCAGCGCAGCCCGCAGGTCAAGGGCATCCGCGTGCAGTGCTCGGGTCGCCTCGGCGGCACCGAGATGAGCCGCTCGGAGTTCTACCGCGAGGGTCGCGTCCCGCTGCACACGCTGCGCGCGAACATCGACTACGGCATCTACGAGGCCCGCACCACCTTCGGCCGCATCGGCGTCAAGGTGTGGATCTACAAGGGTGACGTCAGCGGCTCGCGTGCCGAGCGCGAGGCCCTCGAGGCCCTCGCCGCCCGTCAGGGCCAGCGCCGCGAGCGCCCCCAGCGCCCGCGCCGCTCGGGTTCCTCGGGCACCACCGCCGGTGGCACCGAGGCCGGCCGCGCCGCGGTGGAGTCCTCGACCGGGCCCGCCCCCGAGACCACCGAGAGCACCGTCGCCGTCACCTCCGGGGACGTCGCTCCGGAGACGACCGTCGCCGAGGTCGCCGGCCCGGAGGCCACCGCTGCCGCCGAGACCACCGCGGCCCAGGCGACCGAGAACACGGAGAGCTGAGCCATGCTCATCCCACGGCGCGTCAAGCACCGCAAGCAGCACCACCCGAGCCGTTCCGGCCGGGCCAAGGGCGGCACCGAGATCAACTTCGGTGAGTTCGCGATCCAGGCTCTCGAGCCGGCCTACGTGACCAACCGCCAGATCGAGTCCGCGCGTATCGCGATGACCCGGCACATCAAGCGTGGCGGAAAGGTGTGGATCTCGATCTACCCGGACCGTCCGCTGACCAAGAAGCCCGCCGAGACCCGCATGGGTTCCGGTAAGGGTTCGCCCGAGTGGTGGGTGGCCAACGTCAAGCCCGGCCGCGTCCTGTTCGAGCTGTCCGGTGTCGCCGAGCCCGTGGCCCGCGAGGCCATGCGGCGCGCGATCCACAAGCTGCCGATGAAGTGCCGCTTCATCACGCGAGAAGGAGAAGTGTGATGGCCGCCGGTCTGACCGCTCCCGAGCTGCGCGAGCTCTCCGCCGACGAGCTCGCCTCGCGGCTGCGTGAGTCGAAGGAAGAACTGTTCAACCTGCGGTTCCAGGTGGCCACCGGCCAGCTGGACAACAACCGGCGACTGCAGACCGTCCGCCGCGACATCGCCCGGATCTACACGATCATGCGCGAGCGCGAGCTGGGTCTCTCGGTCGCCCCGAACGAGGGTGTGGCATGAGCGAGACCCAGGGAGCGTCGGGCCCCGGCCTGGCCGGCCGCGGCTACCGCAAGGTCCGTGAGGGCCTGGTGGTCAGCGACAAGATGGAGAAGACCATCGTCGTCGAGGTGGAGGACCGCGTGAAGCACGCCCTCTACGGCAAGGTCATCCGCCGCACGAACAAGCTCAAGGTCCACGACGAGCAGGGCCTCGCCGGCATCGGCGACCGCGTGCAGATCATGGAGACCCGGCCGCTGTCGGCCACCAAGCGGTGGCGCGTCGTCCAGGTCATCGAGAAGGCCAAGTAAGAGGCGGCCCCCCGGGGCCGCAGCGGGTAGGAGTACCCTGGACCATCGGCGCGCATCTCACCGCTCTGCGGCTCGCGCGCCGCATCCCGGTACCCGTGGTTCGGACGCACCGGTGGCTCGCGCCGCCGGTGCGTCCGCACGCGGTATCGGACAGCCGGTTCACCGTCTCGGCCCGGCTGTCACCACAAGTGTTTGGGAGTAGCACGTGATCCAGCAGGAGTCGCGACTGCGCGTCGCCGACAACACCGGTGCGAAGGAGATCCTCTGCATCCGGGTGCTCGGCGGCTCGGGGCGACGCTACGCGGGCATCGGCGACATCATCGTCGCCACCGTGAAGGACGCGCTGCCGGGTGCCGGTGTGAAGAAGGGTGACGTCGTCAAGGCCGTCATCGTCCGCACCGTGAAGGAGCGCCGTCGTCCGGACGGTTCCTACATCCGGTTCGACGAGAACGCCGCGGTCATCATCCGCGACAGCGGCGACCCGCGCGGAACCCGCATCTTCGGGCCCGTGGGCCGGGAGCTGCGCGACAAGCGCTTCATGCGGATCATCTCGCTCGCCCCGGAGGTGCTGTGATCATGGCTGCCATCAACAACGGCAAGACGCCGTCGATGAAGGTGAAGAAGGGCGACACCGTCCTGGTCCTCGCGGGCCGGGACAAGGGTGCCAAGGGCCGCGTCATCGCCGCCTACCCCAAGCTCCAGAAGGTCCTGGTCGAGGGCGTGGGGCGGGTCAAGAAGCACACCCGCATCAGCTCCAACCAGCGCGGCGCCCAGCAGGGCGGGATCGTCACGCAGGAGGCTCCCATCCACGTGAGCAACGTGATGGTGATCGACTCCGAGGACAAGCCGACCCGGGTCGGTTACCGCAAGGACGAGGAAGGCCGCAACATCCGGGTCTCGCGGCGCACCGGTAAGGACCTCTGAACATGAGCGCACCCAGCCGCGAGCTGCCCCGCATGCTCGCCAACTACCGCGAGAACATCGCCCCGACGCTCCAGAGCGAGTTCGGCTACGACAACGTCATGCAGATCCCGCGCCTGACGAAGATCGTCGTCAACATGGGCGTCGGCGAGGCCACCCGCGACGCCAAGCTGATGGACGGCGCGGTCCGCGACCTCACCGCCATCACCGGCCAGAAGCCGGCCGTCGTCCGGGCCCGCAAGTCCATCGCCCAGTTCAAGCTGCGCGAGGGCATGCCGATCGGCGCGAAGGTCACCCTCCGCGGCGACCGCATGTGGGAGTTCCTCGACCGCCTGCTCTCGCTCGCCCTGCCCCGCATCCGTGACTTCCGCGGCCTGAACGCCAAGCAGTTCGACGGCCACGGCAACTACACGTTCGGGCTGAACGAGCAGTCCATGTTCCGCGAGATCGACGTCGACAAGATCGACCGCCCGCGCGGCATGGACATCACGCTCGTCACCACCGCCACGACCGACGAGGAGGGCCGCGAGCTGCTCCGCCAGCTCGGCTTCCCCTTCGCCGGCCAGCCCGTCGTCACGACCGTCCGCTGAGTCGGGCAGGAGAGAAGCAATGGCCAAGAAGGCGCTGATCAACAAGGCGGCCCGCAAGCCCAAGTTCGCGGTCCGTGGCTACACCCGCTGCCAGCGGTGCGGTCGTCCGCACGCGGTCTTCCGCAAGTTCGGCCTCTGCCGGATCTGCCTGCGGGAGATGGCGCACGCCGGGGAGCTCCCGGGCGTGAAGAAGTCCAGCTGGTGACCTGCTCCACCCCCGCCCGCCGCTAGCCGGCAGGCCGCACCACCGGCCCACCCGGGCCAGACAACCCAGGCACCACCGATCGCCGAAAGGCCCACGCGCCAAGTCATCGCGACCCGGCGCATGAGGAACCGCGGCGAGAGAGGCACCACACGTCATGACCATGACCGACCCGATCGCGGACATGCTGACGCGTCTGCGGAACGCCAACCAGGCGTACCACGACAGCGCGGCCATGCCGTCGTCGAAGCTGAAGACGCACATCGCGGAGATCCTCCAGCAGGAGGGCTACATCGCCGGCTGGCGCGTCGACGACGTCGAGAAGGACGGCAGCACCTTCAAGCAGCTCGTCGTCGACCTGAAGTACGGCCCGAACCGCGAGCGCAGCATCGCCGGTGTCCGTCGCGTCTCGAAGCCGGGGCTCCGCGTCTACGCGAAGTCGACCGCGCTGCCCAAGGTGCTCGGCGGCCTGGGCGTGGCGATCATCTCCACGTCCACCGGGCTGCTCACCGACAAGCAGGCGAACAAGAAGGGCGTGGGTGGGGAAGTCCTCGCCTACGTCTGGTAAGGGAGCGAGCGAAGATGTCACGGATCGGACGACTCCCGATCGCCGTGCCCGGTGGCGTGGACGTCGCCATCGACGGTCAGACGGTCAGCGTGAAGGGGCCCAAGGGCGAACTCCGCCACACGGTCGCCGCGCCGATCACCGTCGAGCGCGACGAGGACGGCACGCTGCGGGTGCAGCGCCCCAACGACGAGCGGCAGAACCGCGCCCTGCACGGGCTCTCGCGGACGCTCATCGCCAACATGATCACCGGCGTCACCGAGGGCTACACGAAGACCCTCGAGATCGTCGGCGTCGGCTACCGCGTCCAGGCGCGCGGCTCGGACCTCGAGTTCGCCCTGGGCTTCAGCCACCCGGTGCCGGTCAAGGCACCGGACGGCATCACCTTCGCCGTCGAGACCCCGACCCGCCTGCGGGTCAGCGGTATCGACAAGCAGCTCGTCGGTGAGGTCGCAGCCAAGATCCGCAAGATCCGCAAGCCCGACCCGTACAAGGGCAAGGGCGTGCGGTACCAGGGCGAGGTCGTCAAGCGCAAGGTCGGGAAGACGGGTAAGTGATGGCTCAGGCAGAGAAGGCCGCTCGGGTCCACAAGCCCGTCGGAACCGACGTCAGCACGGCGCGCCGCGTCTCGCGGCTGCGTCGCCACAACCGGCTGCGCAAGCGCGTCTCCGGCACCGCCGAGCGTCCGCGCCTGGTGGTCAAGCGCAGCTCGCGCCACATCCACGTGCAGGTGGTCGACGACACCGTCGGCCGCACGCTGGTCAGCGCCTCCACGATGGACGCCGGCCTGCGCGGTGCCGAGGGCGACAAGTCCGCCCTGGCCCGTCAGGTGGGCGCCCTGGTGGCGGAGCGGGCGAAGACCGCGGGCATCACGGCGGTCGTCTTCGACCGCGGTGGCAACCGGTACGCCGGGCGGATCGCCGCCCTGGCCGAGGGTGCCCGCGAGGGTGGGCTGGACTTCTGATGACCACCCACACCAGCAGCACGAGCGAGCAGATCGAGAGGGACGTCTGATGCCAGGACCACAGCGACGCGGCGGCGGCGCCGGCGGTGCCGGCGGTGCCGGTGGCAACGACCGCCGTGACCGTCGTGACGGCGGCCGGGGCCCCGGTGGCGCGCCCGCCGAGAAGAGCAACTACATCGAGCGCGTGGTCGCCATCAACCGCGTGTCCAAGGTCGTCAAGGGTGGTCGGCGCTTCAGCTTCACCGCCCTGGTGATCGTGGGCGACGGTGACGGCACCGTGGGCGTCGGCTACGGCAAGGCCAAGGAGGTGCCCGCGGCGATCGCCAAGGGCGTCGAGGAGGCCAAGAAGCACTTCTACAAGGTGCCTCGCATCGCCAGCACCATCCCGCACCCCGTGCAGGGTGAGGCGGCGGCCGGCGTCGTGCTGCTCAAGCCGGCCAGCCCCGGTACCGGTGTCATCGCCGGTGGTCCGGTGCGCGCCGTCCTCGAGTGCGCCGGCATCCACGACGTGCTCTCCAAGAGCCTCGGGTCCTCGAACCCGATCAACATCGTGCACGCCACGATGCAGGCGCTGAAGGACCTCGTCCGTCCCGAGGAGATCGCGGCCCGCCGCGGTCTGCCGCTGGAGGACGTCGCCCCGGCGGCCATGCTCCGTGCCCGTGCGGGCCAGGGAGTCTGAGATGGCGCAGCTGAAGGTCACCCAGATCAAGTCGTCGATCGGTACCAAGCCGAACCAGCGCCAGACGCTGCGTTCGCTGGGGCTCAAGCGGATCCACGACTCGGTCGTCCAGGAGGACCGTCCCGAGATCCGCGGGATGGTCGCGACGGTGCCGCACCTGGTCACCGTCGAAGAGGTCTGAGGAAAGACTCGCTATGACTCTGAAGGTCCACCACCTGCGTCCGGCCCCGGGCGCCCACACCGCCAAGACCCGCGTGGGTCGCGGTGAGGGCTCCAAGGGCAAGACGGCCGGTCGCGGCACCAAGGGCACCGGGGCGCGCGGCAACACCTCCGCCCGGTTCGAGGGTGGGCAGACCCCGCTGCACATGCGGCTGCCCAAGCTCTCGGGCTTCAAGTCCCCGAACAAGGTCGTCTTCCAGGTCGTCAACCTCGACCGGATCGCGGCGCTGTTCCCGCAGGGTGGCCCGGTCACCCCGGAGACCCTCGCCGAGGTGGGTGCGGTCCGCCGCAACCAGCCGGTGAAGGTCCTCGGCACCGGCGAGCTCGGCGGTGTCAAGGTCGACGTCCAGGCCCACGCCTTCTCCTCGGCCGCGGCCGAGAAGATCGGCGCGGCCGGGGGCAGCACCACCCGCATCTGACCGGTCCCCGGCACCCGCCGCGAGTGCGCTCGCGGCGGGTCCTGCCGGGTGCCACCATTCGGCCCGCCCCTGCACCAGTGCGGGGCGGGCCGATTGCTAACCTCGACCGACCGAGAAGGGGAGGGCACGTGCTGCAGGCGTTCGCCGCGGCGTTCCGGACGCCAGACCTCCGGCGCAAGCTGCTGTTCTCCCTGGCGATCATCGCCGTGTACCGGCTGGGCGCCCAGGTCCCCGGGTCCCGGGGTGTCGGTGGAGGCGATCAACAATTGCCTCGAGATCGCCCAGAACGGGTCGCAGCGGGACATCTACTCGCTGGTCAACCTCTTCTCCGGTGGCGCACTGCTGCGCCTGTCGGTGTTCGCGCTCGGCATCATGCCGTACATCACCGCGAGCATCATCGTCCAGCTGCTGGTCGTGGTCATCCCGCGCTTCGAGCAGCTGAAGAAGGAAGGGCAGTCGGGTCAGGCCAAGCTGACCCAGTACACCCGCTACCTGACGATCGCCCTGGCGGTCCTGCAGAGCACCGGGATCATCGCGCTGGCCCGCAGCGGCCAGCTGTTCCCCGGGTGCTCCGAGCCGATCATCCCGTCCGACTCGGTCTGGACGACGGTCGTGCTCGTCATCGCGCTCACCGCCGGCACCGCGCTGATCATGTGGCTCGGCGAGCTGCTGACCGAGAAGGGGATCGGCAACGGCATGTCCGTGCTGATCTTCACCTCGATCGCCGCCCGCATCCCGGCCGAGGGCGGCTCGATCCTGCAGACCCGCGGCGGGCTGGTCTTCACCGTCGTCTGCGCCTTCGCCGTCCTGATCATCGGCGCGGTCGTCTACGTCGAGCAGGCGCAGCGGCGCATCCCGGTGCAGTACGCCAAGCGGATGGTCGGCCGGCGCATGTACGGCGGCACCTCGACCTACCTGCCGCTCAAGGTGAACCAGGCCGGCGTCATCCCGGTCATCTTCGCCTCGTCCCTGCTCTACCTGCCGCAGCTCATCAGCCAGCTCCAGGGTGACGAGACGGGCTCGGTCCGGCGGTTCTTCGAGAACTACATCATCGACCAGAGCAGCCCGGTGCACGTCGCGCTGTACTTCGCGCTGATCGTCTTCTTCACGTACTTCTACGTGTCGATCACGTTCAACCCGGAGGAGCGGGCCGACGACATGAAGCGCTACGGCGGCTTCATCCCCGGCATCCGGCCCGGCCGCCCGACGGCGGAGTACCTGCAGTACGTGCTGTCGCGGATCACGCTGCCGGGCGCGCTCTACCTCGGGATCGTGGCCGTGCTGCCGAACTTCTTCCTGGCCGTGACGCAGGAAGGGCAGAACCAGAACTTCCCGTTCGGCGGGACCGCAGTGCTGATCATGGTCGGAGTGGGGTTGGAGACGGTGAAGCAGATCGAGACGCAACTGAACCAGCGCAGCTACGAAGGGTTCCTGAAGTAGTGCGCGTCGTCCTGCTGGGGCCGCCCGGAGCGGGCAAGGGCACCCAGGCCGAGTTCATCGCCGCGCGCCTCGCCGTCCCGGCGATCTCCACCGGTGACATCTTCCGCGCGAACGTCAGCGGGCAGACCGAGCTGGGGCAGAAGGCCAAGGTCTACATGGACGCCGGTGACCTCGTCCCCGACGAGATCACCGTGGCCATGGTCAAGGACCGCCTCGCCCAGCCCGACGCCGTCAACGGGTTCCTGCTCGACGGCTTCCCGCGCACGATCGCGCAGGCCGAGCAGCTGGCCGCCTCGCTGGCCGAGCTCGGTCACGGGCTGGACCGCGTGCTCGAACTGGTCGTCGAGGAGGAGGAGCTGGTCCGCCGGCTCTCCGGCCGGCGGATGCTCGTCGACGGCGAGATGGTGCAGCGCGACGACGACAAGCCCGAGACGGTCCGGCACCGCCTGGAGGTCTACCGGGAACAGACCGCGCCGCTGTCGGGGTTCTACGACGACGAGGGCCTGCTGTCCCGCATCGACGCGATCGGTGCCGTGGACGAGGTCACGGCGCGGGCGCTGCGGGCGCTCGGCGTCGACCCCGAGGGCACCGCCCCCGGCGCGGCCGCGGCCGGCGCCTGAGGCGGGCCGGCAGTGCACGGCGACCGCCGCGAGGCACTGCTGGCCCGGGTGCCGCTGCTGGCGAAGTGGAGTGGACGGATGATCCAGATCAAGACCGCGCAGGAGATCGAGCTCATGCGCGCCTCCGGGCTCGTGACGGCCGGTGCGCTGGCGGCGGTCAAGGCCGCCGTCCGGCCGGGTGTCACCACCGGTGAGCTCGACGCGGTCGCCGAGGACCACATCCGCTCGAAGGGTGCCGTCCCGAACTTCCTGGGCTACCACGGGTTCACCGGCACCATCTGCGCGTCGATCAACGACGAGGTCGTGCACGGGATCCCGAACCCGGACCGGCAGCTCGCCGAGGGCGACAACATCTCCATCGACTGCGGCGCGATCCTGGCCGGCTGGCACAGCGACTCCGCCGTCACGGTGACGGTGGGGGAGGCCTCCCCCGAGGACGCCGCGCTCATCGAGGTGACCGAGCGATCGATGTGGGCGGGGCTGGCCCGGGCGATCGCCGGCGGGCGGCTGACCGACATCAGCGCCGCCGTCGAGGAGTCGATCCGCGCGCACGAGCACCCCTACGGGATCGTCGACCACTACGGCGGGCACGGCATCGGCACCGAGATGCACCAGGACCCGCACGTGCTCAACTACGGCCGCGCGGGCCGCGGCCCCAAGCTCGTCCCCGGGCTCGCGCTGGCGATCGAGCCCATGGTGACCACCGGCGACCCCGCGACGGTCGAGCTCGACGACGGCTGGACCGTCGTCACCAAGGACGGCTCGCGGGCCGCGCACTTCGAGCACACCGTGGCGATCACCCCCGAGGGCCCGTGGGTGCTGACGGCCGAGGACGGCGGCGTCGCCGGTCTCGCGCCCTTCGGGGTCACGCCCCGGTCCTGATCCGTCCGGGGGGCTGTCGCGCAGCCCTCATGGGGGCCGGTTGGGAAGCGGCCGGTCGTCAGGTACGATTCCCTGTGGCGCTAGCGCCGTTCTTTCGTCGTGCTGTGGCCGCGTGACGGGGAGCGCCCTCGCGAGAGCGCCAGCACCACCTGTTCTGCAACATCACCGAGTCCGTCGTCCCGGGTGTCCCCGTGGGCGGGCGGCGCGGGATACCAGTACCACCGAGTCAAGGAGTGCGTGTAGGGCATGGCGAAGAAGGACGGGGCCATCGAGGTCGAGGGTCGCGTCGTCGAGCCGCTGCCCAACGCGATGTTCCGGGTCGAACTGCAGAACGGGCACCGGGTGCTCGCCCACATCAGCGGCAAGATGCGTCAGCACTACATCCGCATCCTGCCCGAGGACCGCGTGGTCGTGGAGCTCTCGCCCTACGACCTGACGCGCGGTCGCATCGTCTACCGCTACAAGTAACCGCTCGGTCAGCGACTGCCCTCCGGCAGAGACGCGGCCGGCACACGATCGAGGAATGAGGGGCGGCACCGGTGAAGGTCCAGCCGTCGGTGAAGAAGATCTGCGACAAGTGCAAGGTGATCCGCCGGCACGGCCGGGTCATGGTCATCTGCGACAACGCCCGGCACAAGCAGCGCCAGGGCTGAGGGAGTACCAGAACATGGCACGACTGGCAGGCGTCGACCTCCCCCGCGAGAAGCGGCTGGAGGTCGCGCTGACCTACATCTACGGCATCGGCAAGACCCACGCCAAGGAGACCCTGGCCGCGACGGGCGTCAGCCCCGACCTGCGCGTCAAGGACCTCGGCGACGAGGACCTGCTGAAGCTCCGCGACTACATCGACGAGCACTTCCGCGTCGAGGGTGACCTCCGCCGCGAGGTGGCCGCCGACATCCGCCGCAAGGTGGAGATCGGTTGCTACCAGGGGCTGCGTCACCGTCGTGGGCTCCCCGTCCACGGTCAGCGCACCAAGACCAACGCGCGCTCGAGCAAGGGCCCGCGCAAGACCATCGCGGGCAAGAAGAAGGCCCGCTGACCCACAGCACGTCGACGTGCGGTCGCAGCGACCCGTGAGGGCGGGAGCGATGGCGCGACACGTGTGCTGCCGCGAGGCAGCAACCCCAGGCCACAACTGAAGGAAACCGGAGAGACATGCCTCCCAGGGCTCGCACCGCGGCTGGTGCCAAGAAGGTCCGCCGCAAGGAGAAGAAGAACGTCGCCCACGGCGCCGCGCACATCAAGAGCACGTTCAACAACACGATCGTGTCGATCACCGACCCGAACGGCAACGTGATCAGCTGGGCCTCCGCCGGCCACGTCGGCTTCAAGGGCTCGCGCAAGTCCACGCCGTTCGCGGCGCAGATGGCTGCCGAGAACGCCGCGCGCAAGGCGCAGGAGCACGGCATGCGCAAGGTCGACGTCTTCGTGAAGGGCCCTGGCTCCGGTCGCGAGACGGCCATCCGCTCCCTGCAGGCCACGGGCCTCGAGGTCGGGCAGATCCAGGACGTGACGCCGCAGCCGCACAACGGCTGCCGCCCCAAGAAGCGCCGCCGGGTCTGACCGGTCACTGACGAGACGATCTAGGAGTATTTGACGTGGCCCGTTACACCGGAGCCGACTGCCGCCTCTGCAGGCGCGAGAAGATGAAGCTGTTCCTCAAGGGCAGCAAGTGCGAGTCCGCGAAGTGCCCGATCGAGATCCGGCCCTACCCGCCGGGCGAGCACGGCCGCGGCCGCACCAAGGACAGCGAGTACCTCCTCCAGCTCCGCGAGAAGCAGAAGGCCCGCCGCATCTACGGCGTGCTCGAGAAGCAGTTCCGCGGTTACTACGAAGAGGCCAACCGCAAGAGCGGCAAGACCGGCGAGGTGCTCCTCCAGATCCTGGAGTCGCGCCTGGACAACGTGGTCTACCGGGCCGGCTTCGCCGAGTCCCGCGACATGGCCCGCCAGCTGGTCCGCCACGGCCACATCCGGGTGAACGGCCGCAAGGTCGACATCCCGTCGTACCGCGTGACCGAGAACGACATCATCGAGGTGGCCGAGAAGTCGCGCACGATGCTGCCGTTCGAGGTGGCCCAGGCCCGCGCCGGCGAGCGCCCCGTGCCCCCGTGGCTCGAGGTCATCAGCAGCCAGCTGCGCGTCCTCGTGCACGCGATCCCGGCCCGCCAGGTGATCGACACCCCGGTCCAGGAGCAGCTGATCGTGGAGCTCTACTCCAAGTAAGAGCCCCTGCAGGACGGCGGGGCGGGCGGACCGATGTCCGCCCCGCCGGCACCACCCCCCTCACGGGGCGTCATATGGCGGTCGCCGGAGGACCTCAAGGAGACACCATGCTCATCGCACAGCGCCCCACCCTCACCGAGGAGACCATCTCGGAGCAGCGCTCGCGGTTCGTCATCGAGCCGCTCGAGCCGGGCTTCGGCTACACCCTCGGCAACTCGCTCCGCCGCACCCTCCTGTCGTCGATCCCCGGCGCTGCTGTCACCAGCATCCGGATCGAGGGCACCCTGCACGAGTTCACCACCGTGCCGGGCGTCAAGGAGGACGTCACCGAGCTCATCCTGAACCTCAAGGGCCTGGTCGTCAGCTCCGACTCCGACGAGCCGGTGACCATGTACCTGCGCAAGCAGGGCCCCGGTGCGGTGACCGCCGCGGACATCGCTCCGCCGGCCGGCGTCGAGGTGCACAACCCCGACCTGCACATCGCCACCCTCAACGGCAAGGGCCGCCTCGAGGTCGAGCTCGTCGTCGAGCGCGGCCGCGGCTACGTGCCCGCCCCGCAGAACAAGCAGCCCGGCCAGGAGATCGGTCGGATCCCGGTCGACTCGATCTACTCGCCGGTCCTCAAGGTCACCTACGCCGTCGAGGCGACCCGCGTGGAGCAGCGCACCGACTTCGACCGCCTCGTGGTCGACGTCGAGACCAAGCCCTCCATCGCCCCCCGCGACGCCATCGCGTCCGCCGGGTCGACCCTGGTGGAGCTGTTCGGCCTGCTGCGCGAGCTGAACATCGACGCCGAGGGCATCGAGGTCGGGCCGAGCCCGGCCGAGGCCGCCGACATCGCGAACTTCTCGATGCCGATCGAGGACATGGACCTCACCGTCCGGTCCTACAACTGCCTCAAGCGCGAGGGCGTGCACACCGTCGGTGAGCTCGTCACCCGCTCCGAGGCCGACCTGCTCGACATCCGCAACTTCGGCGCGAAGTCGATCGACGAGGTCAAGATGAAGCTCGCGGCGATGGGTCTGGCCCTCAAGGACAGCCCGCCCGGGTTCATCCCCACCTCGATCGAGAGCTACGACGAGGGCTACGAGACCGACGCCTACCAGGGCACCGGCGAGTTCGTCCCTGGCTACGAGCAGCAGGGCCAGTACGACGAGGGCTCCTACCAGGAGACCGAGCAGCTCTGATCCGCACCGGGCGGCGGGGGAGACCCCGCCGTCCGGCCGGGCCCCCGGTCCGGCACGCTGACCAGCAACGACAGCACCACCACGGAACGCAGCCGCCCTCGCACCGGCCGGCAGCCTGAGGAAGGACCGACATGCCCACCCCCACCAAGGGTCCCCGTCTCGGCGGATCCCCCGCGCACCAGCGGCTGATGCTGGCCAACATGGCCACGTCGCTGTTCGAGCACGGGCGGATCACCACCACCGAGGCCAAGGCCAAGCGGCTGCGTCCCCTGGCCGAGAAGCTGGTGACCTTCGCCAAGCGGGGCGACCTGCACGCTCGCCGCCAGGTGATGACGACGATCCGCGACAAGGACGTCGTGCACACCCTCTTCGCCGAGATCGGTCCGCGCTTCGCGAACCGGCCGGGTGGCTACACCCGCATCACCAAGGTCGGCCCGCGGAAGGGCGACAACGCCCCGATGGCCGTCATCGAGCTCGTCGAGGCGCTCACCGTGGCCCAGCAGGCCGTCGGCGAGGCCGAGCGCGCCCGCGGCACCCAGTTCGCCACCGGTGCCGGCTCCGCTGCCGCCGCCGGCGAGGTCACCGCTGACGCGGTCGACGCCGCCGACGAGTCCGCGGACTCGGCCGACAGCGCCGACAGCGCGGACTCGGCCGACAGCGCGGACAGCGCCGACTCGGCGGACAGCCCCGACGAGGCCGAGGTCTCCGCGGACGGCGCCAAGTGACCAGCTCCGAGGGCGTGAACGGCGGCACCTCCGGGTCCGACGAGGCCCAGGAGATCGTCTCCGACGTCTACCTCCCGGACGGCGAGCGCCAGGACGACGGCGACGTCGACCGCGAGCCGACCGCTGAGAACGGCGTGGTCGTCGAGGGCGACAACGTCTCCCCGGAGCTCGCCGACGCGGCGGCCGCCGAGGTCAACGCTGCGGAGCAGGGCGACGCGGCCACCGCGAGCCTGCACGCTCCCGGCGGCGAGTCGGCTCCCGACCCGCGCTGACGCACGCTGGACACCGAACACCCGGACGAGCCCGCCACCGACCACGGTGGCGGGCTCGTCCGTCTCCGTCTGGCCATCGGCTACGACGGGACGGCCCTGCACGGCTGGGCCCGCCAGCCCGCCCAGCGCACCGTGCAGGGCGACCTGGAGGAGGCGCTGTCGACGGTGCTGCGCACGCCGGTCGCGCTGACCGTGGCCGGGCGCACGGACGCCGGCGTGCACGCCACCGGTCAGGTGGCGCACTGCGACGTCCCGCGGGCGCTGTGGGAGCAGCAGCGCGAGCGGCTGGTCCGCCGGCTGCGCGGCGTGCTGCCTCCCGACATCGCCGTGCGCGCGGTGACCGAGGCGCACCCGGACTTCGACGCCCGCTTCGCCGCCCTGGGGCGGCACTACGTCTACCGGCTGACCGACGCCGACGGGGGCCCGTCGCCGCTCCGGCGGGCCGACACGGTGGCCTGGCCGCGCACCCTCGACACCGACGCCATGGTGGCGGCCGCGGCGCTGCTGCTGGGCGAGCACGACTTCGCCGCCTACTGCCGCCGGCGCGAGGGCGCGACGACGATCCGCACGCTGCTGGCCCTCGACGTCGCCCGGGACGGCGAGCTGATCACCATCGCGGCCTCGGCCGACGCGTTCTGCCACTCGATGGTGCGCAGCCTGGTCGGGGCGCTGACCACGGTCGGCGAGGGCCGGCGCGCCCCGGACTGGCCGGCCGGCCTGCTCGCCCGCGAGGAGCGGGCCAGCGAGGTGCCGGTGGCGCCGGCGGGCGGGCTGACGCTGGTCCGCGTCGACTACCCGCCCGACGACATGCTCGCCGACCGCGCCCTGCTGACCCGCGCCCGCCGCGCCTGACTCAGGCCAGGGCGGCGACGGCCTCCTCGACCGGGGTGTCGCCGCCCACGAGCTCGACGACCGCGCCGTCGCGCCCGGCGTCGAGCAGCGCGGCCATCACCGCGGCGACGTCGTCCCGGGGGACGCTGCCGTAGCCCACGCCGTGCCCGAGGGTGACCCGGCGGGTGCCGGGGTCGTCGGTGAGGCCGCCGGGGCGCAGGACGGTCGTGGCCAGGGCCTCGCGCGGCAGGACGGCCTCCTCGGCACGAAGCTTGGCCTGGAGGTAGACCCCCATGACCGGGTCGACGCCCTCCGGGGCGCCCTCGCGCGCCCGCTCGACCCCCATGGAGGAGAGCAGGAGGTAGCGGCGCACCCCGGCCCGCTCGGCGGCGTCGGCGAGGAGCACGGCGGCGCCGTGGTCGACGGTGTGCTTGCGCGCCTCGCCGCTGCCCGGGCCCGCGCCGGCGGCGAAGACGACCGCGTCGGCGTCGCGGGCGACCGTGGCGAGCTCGTCGACCGACGCGGACTCGAGGTCGAGGACCGCCGGCTGCACGCCGTCGGCCTCCAGGTCGGCGGCGTGGTCGGGGTTGCGGATGACGCCCACGACGGTGTCGCCGCGGGCGGAGAGGAGACGGCCGAGGCGGCGGGCGACCTGCCCGTGGGCCCCGGCGATGAGGATGCGCATGCCCGGCCCCTACCCGTGGCGTTCGGCGGCTACCTGCCGGGCCCGGGCCAGATCGGCGGGTGTGTCGCAGTCCACCCACGGGGGCGGGGACCCCGGCGGCACGACCGGGCGCAGCCGGTCCACCCGCAGGGGCGCGAGCAGCCGGCGCAGCGAGGTCGGGTCGGCGGGCCCGTCCAGCGCCGCTCGGAGGGCACCGGTGCGCCACACGCCGAGCAGGTACTGGTCGCGACCGCCGTCGTCGACGACGAGCACGCCGTCGCCGACGAGGGCCCGGCGCAGCTCGGTGACGAGCCCGCCGTCGAGGAACGGCAGGTCCCCGGCCAGCAGCGCGACGACGTCGGTGCCGACCGCCGGCAGGCCCGCGCGCAGCGCCGCGACCGGCCCACCGCCGGGCGGTTCCTCGCGCACGACGACGACGTCGTCCGGCACCGGCTGGGGCGGGCCGACGACCACCCGCCGCTCCGCGTCGGCGACCGCCCCGAGGACGGTGCCCAGCAGCGTGCGGCCGCCCACCTCCAGCTGCGGCTTCGCCAGCCCTCCGAGCCGGGCCGCGCGGCCGCCGGCGAGGACCACGGCGGAGTAGGGCGGCGGCTGGTCCACGGCGACACCGTAGAGGCGTGGGTACCGTCGCTGCCGTGGGACGAGTCACCAGCCGGACGCCGGTGCTGCGCATCCGCGGCGCGCAGCGCACCACCCGACCGGACACCGTGGCCGCGGAGGAGCCGCTGGAGATCCGCCTGGCGGGCACCCCGCTGGCGGTGACCATGCGCACCCCCGGCGACGACTTCGACCTGGTGCACGGCTTCCTGGCCACCGAGGGCGTCATCGGCGGTCCGGACGACGTCGCCGGGCTGCGGTACTGCGACTCGGTGGACGCCGACGGCCGCAACACCTACAACGTGGTGGACGTCGACCTGGCGCCCGGCGTCCCGGTCCCGGACACCGGCCTGGAGCGGAACTTCTACACGTCCAGCTCGTGCGGGGTGTGCGGCAAGGCGAGCATCGACGCGATCCGCACGAAGACCGCGTTCGACGTCGCCGCGGACGAGGTGCGGCTCCCGCTGGCGACCCTGCTGGCGCTGCCGGACCGGCTGCGCGCCGAGCAGGAGGTCTTCGACAAGACCGGCGGGCTGCACGCAGCGGGGCTGTTCACCGCCGACGGCGGGCTGGTGGCGCTGCGGGAGGACGTGGGCCGGCACAACGCGGTGGACAAGGTGATCGGCGACGGCGTCCGCCAGGGCCGGCTGCCGCTGGCCGGGCACGCGCTGATGGTGAGCGGGCGGGCCAGCTTCGAGCTCACCCAGAAGGCGGCGATGGCCGGCATCCCGGTGCTCGCGGCGGTCTCGGCGCCGTCGTCCCTGGCCGTGGAGCTGGCCCGCGAGGTCGGCATCACCCTGGTCGGCTTCCTCCGCGGCGACGGCTGCAACGTCTACACCCGCACCGAGCGGATCGAGCTGCCCGACTGAGCGACGGGACCACCCCACCCGCACGACGAGAGCCGCCTGCGACGGCGACGCCGGTGGACGGGGCCGGAGGCTCCTCCGCCGGTGACGCGGACGCGCTCAGCGCAGGCCGGGGACGGCTCTTGGCCGCGGTCGGAGCGCGGAGCGCGACAGTGTGCTCAGTGATCGCCGCCGCGGAGCTGGCTGACCACGTGGGGGAGCAGCGGGCCGAGGACGGCGAGGCCGTCCTTCACGCCGCCGGTGGAGCCGGGCAGGTTGACGATCAACGTCCGGCCGGCGACGCCGGCCAGGCCGCGGGAGAGCACCGCCGTGGGGACGCCGTTCTCCGCGCCGTACCGCCGGACCGCCTCGGCGATGCCGGGCGCCTCGCGCTCGAGCACGCGGCGGGTGGCCTCCGGGGTGACGTCGGTGGGGGAGAGCCCGGTGCCGCCGGTGGTGAGCACGACCTCGATCCCGGCGTCGACGGCGGCGCGGAGCACGTCCTCGAGCTGATCGGCGTCGTCGGGCCGCACCTTGGGGCCCTCCACCTGGAAGCCCAGCTCGGCCAGGCCCGCGGCGAGGGCCTGCCCGCTGCGGTCCTCGTAGACGCCGGCCGCGGCGCGGTTGGAGGCGGTCACCACGAGCGCGCGGGCGCCCGCGGGCATCATCGGGTCCACTCCCCGCTCTTGCCGCCGGACTTGCGCAGCAGCCGCACGTCGGTGATCGACGCCCGCGGGTCGACCGCCTTGACCATGTCGATCATGGTCAGCCCGGCGACGGTGACGGCGGTGAGCGCCTCCATCTCGACGCCGGTGCGGTCGGCGGTGCGGGCGGTCGCGGTGATCTCGACGGCGTCGTCGGTGACCTCGAGGTCGACGGTGACGCCGTGCAGCGCGATCGGGTGGCACAGCGGCACGAGGTCCGGCGTCCGCTTGGCGCCGGCGATCCCGGCGATCCGCGCGACCGCGACCGCGTCCCCCTTGGGCACGCCGGTGCCGCGGAGCAGGGCGACGACCCCGGGGCCGACCAGCACCCGGCCGGCGGCGGTCGCCTCGCGGGCGGTCACCGCCTTGGCGCTGACGTCGACCATGCGGGCGGCGCCGGTCTCGTCGACGTGGGTCAACCGGTTCATCGGAGAGCTCCTTCGATCAGCACGACGTCGACCTCGGCGCCGGCGGCGAGTTCGGTGACGTCCTCGGGGACGACGACCAGGCAGTTGGCCCGCGCCAGGTGCGCGACCAGGTGCGAGCCGGGGCCGCCGACCTGCGAGACCTCGCCCCCCTCGACGTACCCGCGCAGGAACTGCCGGCGGCCGGCCGGCGAGCGCAGCGGACCGGTCAGCCGCGCGGGCGCGCGCAGCCGGTCGGGGGAGGTGTGCCCGAGCGCGCGGCGCAGCGCGGGGCGGACGAACACCTCGAAGGAGACGAACGCGCTCACCGGGTTGCCGGGCAGCGTGACCACGGGGACGCCGTCGACGGTGCCGGCGCCCTGCGGGCCCCCGGGCTGCATGGCGACCTTGCCGAACTCGACGGTGCCGAGCGCGCGGAAGGCGTCCTTGACCACCTCGTAGGCGCCGGCGCTGACCCCGCCGCTGGTGACCAGCAGGTCCGCCGTCGCGAGCTCCGCGCGGACGGTGGCCAGGAACTGCTCGACGTCGTCGGGCACGAAGTGCAGCCGGCGGGGCAGGCCGCCGGCCTCCTCGACCGCCGCGGCGAGCAGCAGCGAGTTGGACTCGTAGATCTGGCCGGGGGCCAGCGGCTCGCCGGGGGCGACGAGCTCGCTGCCGGTGGAGAGGACGAGCACCCGCGGCTGCCGGCGCACCGGCAGCTCCGTGACGCCGACGGCGGCAGCCAGCCCCAGCTGCGCGGCGCCGAGGGCGGACCCGGCTGCGAGCGCTACGTCACCGGCGGCGATGTCCTCACCGGCCCGGCGCAGGTGCGTGCCGGCGGCGGGGGAGTCGCGGATCTCCACGACGTCGGTGCCGGCGTCGGTCAGCTCCACCGGCACGACGACGTCGGCCCCCGGGGGGAGCGGCGCGCCGGTCATGATCCGGTGCACCGTGCCCGGCGCCAGGGGGACGACGTCGGTGCGCCCGGCCGGGATGTCCTCGGCGACCGGCAGCCGGACCGCCTGCCGGGCGGCGCCGCCCACCTCGGCCCACCGGGCGGCGTAGCCGTCCATCGCGGAGTTGTCGAAGCCCGGGAGCGCGACCGCCGCGACGACGTCGCGGGCCAGCACCCGCCCGTGCGCCGCCGTCAGCGGCACGGTCTCCTCGGGCAGCAGGGGGAGCAGCGCGGTGACCGCCGCCTGGTGTTCCTCGACCGTCCGCACCGGCCCATCCTCGCCGATGCGGCGCCCGGCGGCCGCCGTTAGGGTCATGATCACCAGACGAGGAGGACGCGTGGCCGAGATCGACCAGATGCTCGAGGCGAACAAGCAGTGGGCCGAGAGGTTCCCGGGCAGCAAGCCGGTGCGCCCGGGCCGCAAGGTGGCCGTGGTCGCGTGCATGGACTCGCGCATCCCGCTGTTCGGCGTCCTGGGGCTCGACGTCGGTGACGCGCACGTCATCCGCAACGCCGGCGGGGTCATCACCGAGGACGTCATCCGGTCGCTGACGATCAGCCAGCACGCGCTGGGCACCCGCGAGATCGTGCTGGTGCACCACACCGAGTGCGGCCTGCAGTCCACCGACGACATCTCCTTCGCCGACGCGGTCGAGAAGGCCACGGGCCGGCGCCCGCCGTGGGCCGCGCGCGCCTTCACCGACGTCGACCAGGACGTCCGGGAGTCGATCCGGCTCATCCAGGAGAGCCCCTACCTGCTCTCCCGCGAGGTGCGCGGCACCGTCTACGACGTGACCACCGGGCTGCTGCGCGAGATCACCCCGGCCTGAGCTCCGCCCGCGACGGGAGGACGGGTCGGCGCGGCTGGTATCGTGATCGGCTGGCGCGCGCCAGCCGGCTGGTGCCCGCGCGTCGCAACGTCTCCCGTGCTCGGTGAGGCGATCCCACCAGCCTTCCCGACAACGACGGAGGACACGAGCGCCGTGCGCACGTACACCCCCAAGCCCGGCGAGATCGACCGGGCCTGGCTCGTCATCGACGCCACCGATGTGGTGCTCGGCCGACTGGCCAGCCAGACCGCGCAGATCCTGCGCGGCAAGCACAAGCCGCAGTACGCCCCGCACGTCGACGTCGGCGACTTCGTCGTCATCATCAACGCCGGGAAGGTCGCCCTCACGGGCAGCAAGCGGGACGACAAGCGGGCCTACCGCCACTCGGGCCACCCGGGCGGCCTCACGACGATCCACGTCGGCGACCAGCTGAAGACGCACCCCGACCGCGTCATCGAGCGCGCCGTCAAGGGCATGCTCCCGCACAACAGCCTGGGCCGTCAGATGCTCAAGAAGCTCAAGGTCTACGCGGGCCCCGAGCACCCCCACGCTGCGCAGCAGCCCCAGAACTACGAGATCAAGCAGGTGGCCCAGTGACCAGCGCTCTGACCGTGACCGACGCCGACGGGCGTCCGATCCAGACCGTCGGTCGCCGCAAGGAGGCCATCGTCCGCGTGCGCCTCGTGCCCGGCACCGGCCAGTTCAAGCTCAACGGCCGCACCATCGAGGACTACTTCCCGAACAAGGTGCACCAGCAGCTCATCCGTGAGCCGTTCGTGATCCTCGAGAAGGCCGAGCAGTACGACGTCATCGGCCTGCTGCACGGCGGCGGTGTCTCCGGTCAGGCCGGCGCGCTGCGCCTCGCGATCGCCCGCGCGCTGATCGAGGTCGAGCCGGACGACCGTCCCGCCCTCAAGAAGGCCGGCTTCCTGACTCGTGACCCCCGCGTCACCGAGCGCAAGAAGTACGGGCTCAAGAAGGCCCGCAAGGCGCCCCAGTACTCCAAGCGCTGACCGGTACGTCCGTGGGTCGCCTGTTCGGGACCGACGGCGTCCGGGGTCGTGCCAACGCCGACCTCACGCCGGAGCTGGCGCTGTCGGTGGCCCGTGCCGCCGCAGGCGTGCTCGCCGACCGCGACGGGACCTCGCGTCCCGTCGCGGTCGTCGGCCGTGACCCCCGGGCCAGCGGGGAGATGCTGGAGGCCGCCGTCGTGGCGGGCCTCACCAGCGCGGGGGCCGAGGTGCTCCTCGCCGGCGTCGTCCCGACGCCGGCCCTCGCGCACCTGACCGGGTCCACCGGCGCCGATCTCGGCGTCATGATCTCGGCCAGCCACAACCCGATGCCCGACAACGGCATCAAGCTGTTCAGCCGGGGCGGGCACAAGCTGCCCGACGCCGTCGAGGTGGCCATCGAGCGGGCCGTCGCCGCCGGGGGCGTCACCGACCCGCGGCCCAGCGGCGCCGCCATCGGGCGGGTCCGCGCCCTCCCGACCGCCGCCGACGAGTACGTCACGCACCTGCTGTCGACCGTCGACCGGCCGCTCACCGGTCTCACCGTCGTCGTCGACGGGGCGCACGGCGCCGCCGCGGCGATCGCCCCCGAGGTCTACCGGCGCGCCGGGGCCACGGTGCACGCCATCGGCTGCGAGCCCGACGGCTGGAACATCAACGACGGCATCGGCTCGACCCACCTGGAGCCGCTGATCGAGCGGGTCCGGGCCGTGGGCGCCGACCTCGGCCTCGCCCACGACGGCGACGCCGACCGCTGCCTGGCCGTCACCGCCGATGGCGACGTCGTCGACGGCGACGCGATCCTCGCGGTGTGCGCGCTGGCGCTGCACGAGCGCGGCGCGCTCGCCGGCGACACCGTCGTCGCCACCGTGATGAGCAACCTCGGGTTCCACCACGCGATGCGCGACGCCGGCATCGCGGTGCAGACCACCGCCGTCGGCGACCGCTACGTCCTCGAGGCGCTGCGCGAGCGCGGCCTGAGCCTGGGCGGCGAGCAGAGCGGGCACCTGGTCTTCCTCGACCACGCGACCACCGGCGACGGCGTGCTCACCGGGCTGGCGCTGATGTCCCGCATGGTCGCCACCGGTACCTCGCTGGCCGCCCTCGCCGGGGTGGTCCAGAAGCTGCCGCAGGTGCTGATCAACGTGCCGGTGCGCGACCGGATCGCGGTCGCCGAGAGCGACGCGGTCGCCGAGGCGGTCAACGCGGTGGAGGCCGAGCTCGGCGACGCCGGCCGCGTCCTGCTCCGCCCGTCGGGCACCGAGCAGCTCGTGCGCGTCATGGTCGAGGCCCCGACGCAGGAGCAGGCCGACCGGGTGGCGCGCAGCCTCGCCGACGTCGTCGCCGCCGTCGACTGACCCCCTGCCGCTGTGACGGCTGGGGCCGCCGGGGGCCCCTGGGGCGCCCCGGTGCGTCGGATCCGCGATGTGGACGGATCGGTCCGCCACTGCCGGTACCTTGGGTCAAATGTGCGGAATCGTTGGATACGTCGGCCCCCGAGACGCCACCGAGGTGGTCCTGGAGGGCTTGCGGCGGTTGGAGTACCGCGGCTACGACTCGGCGGGGATCGCCGTCGTCGCCGACGGTGAGCTGAGCTCGGCGAAGAAGGCCGGCAAGCTCGCCAACCTGGAGAAGGTGCTGGCCGAGACGCCGCTGCCGGCGGCGACCGTGGGCATCGGGCACACCCGGTGGGCCACCCACGGCGGCCCGACCGACCGCAACGCGCACCCGCACCTGTCCGCCGACGGCTCGGTGGCCGTGGTCCACAACGGGATCATCGAGAACTTCGCCGTCCTGCGCGCCGAGCTCGAGGCCGAGGGCCTGGAGCTGCTGTCCGAGACCGACACCGAGGTCGCCGCGCACCTGCTCGCCCGCGCCTACGCCGCGACGCCGGAGGGCGAGGGCCGCCTGGCCGAGGCCATGCGCGCCGTGTGCCGCCGCCTGGAGGGCGCCTTCACCCTCGTCGGCAGCGCGGTGAGCGAGCCCGACACCCTCGTCGCGGCCCGCCGCAGCAGCCCGCTGGTCGTCGGCGTCGGGGACGGTGAGTTCTTCCTCGGCTCCGACGTCGCCGCCTTCATCGGGCACACCCGCGACGCCCTCGAGCTCGGCCAGGACCAGGTCGTCGAGATCGACCGCACCCGCGGGGTGACGGTCACCGACTTCGCCGGCGGAGCCGTCGAGCCCACCGCCTACACCGTCGACTGGGACGCCGCGGCCGCCGAGAAGGGCGGCTACGACTGGTTCATGCTCAAGGAGATCGCCGAGCAGCCGCAGGCCATCGCCGACACCCTGCTGGGCCGGCTCGGGGAGAACGGCGAGCTGGTGCTCGACGAGGTCCGGCTCTCGGACCAGGAGCTGCGCGACATCGACAAGATCTTCGTGGTGTCCTGCGGCACCTCGTACCACGCGGGCCTGATCGCCAAGTACGCGATCGAGCACTGGACGCGCATCCCGGTCGAGGTCGAGGTGGCCAGCGAGTTCCGCTACCGCGACCCGGTCCTGGACCGCTCGACGCTGGTCGTCGTCATCAGCCAGTCCGGCGAGACGATGGACACACTCATGGCGCTGCGGCACGCCAAGGAGCAGAAGGCGCGCGTGCTCGCGATCTGCAACGCCAACGGGTCCACCATCCCGCGCGAGTCCGACGCCGTGCTCTACACCCACGCCGGCCCGGAGATTGCGGTCGCCTCGACCAAGGCGTTCCTCAGCCAGATCGTGGCCTGCTACCTGGTGGGGCTCTTCCTCGCCCAGGTGCGCGGCATGAAGTTCGAGGACGAGATCGCCGCCATCGTCGACGACCTGCGCAAGCTGCCGGACGCCGTCGCCTCGGTGCTGGAGAGCATGGAGGAGGTCCGCGCCCTGGGCCGCTCGCTCGCCGACGCCGGCACGGTGCTGTTCCTCGGCCGGCACGTCGGGTTCCCCGTCGCGCTGGAGGGGGCGCTGAAGCTCAAGGAGCTGGCCTACATCCACGCCGAGGGGTTCGCCGCCGGTGAGCTCAAGCACGGGCCGATCGCCGTCATCGACCAGGGGACGCCGGTCGTCGTCATCGTGCCCTCGCCGCGCAGCCGCGAGTCGGTGCACGGCAAGGTCGTGTCCAACATCCAGGAGGTCCGCGCCCGCGGCGCCCGCACGATCGTGATCGCGGAGGAGGGCGACGAGGACGTCGTCCCCTACGCCGACCACCTGATCCGCGTGCCCCGGACGCCGACGCTGCTGGCCCCGGTGGTCACGACGGTGCCGCTGCAGGTGCTGGCCTGCGAGATCGCCGACACCCGCGGCTACGACGTCGACCAGCCGCGCAACCTGGCCAAGTCCGTCACCGTCGAGTGACCGGTCTCCCGCGCTGGGATCAGGTGACCTGATCCCAGCGCGTCCTCCCTCGTGGTGTGCGCCGAGGGAGGACGCCCGGCGGTGAGGGAGGACGGCGTCGCGCGCCCTCCGCGGGGGCGCGGCAGACTGGGCCGGTGATCATCGGGGTCGGGATCGACGTCGTGCCGGTCGAGCGGTTCGCGGCGTCGCTGCAGCGCACGCCGGGCCTGCGGGACCGGCTGTTCACCGCGGCCGAGCAGCGCACCCCGTCGGGGGCGCCGCGCACCGGCGAGTCGCTGGCCGCGCGGTTCGCCGCGAAAGAGGCGGTGGCCAAGGCCCTCGGCGCCCCGGGCGACCTGCATTGGCACGACGCCGAGATCACCGTCGGCGACCACGGCCGGCCGCACCTGGAGGTGCGCGGCAGCGTCGCCGGGCGGGCCGCGCAGCTCGGGGTGAGCAGCTGGCACGTCTCGCTCAGCCACGACGGCGGGATCGCCTCGGCGGTCGTCGTCGCGGAGGGCGTCCTGCGTGAGGAGGCCCGGTGATCGGGCTGTTCACCGCCGACGAGGTGCGCGCGGCCGAGGAGCCGCTGCTGGCATCCACCCCGCCGGGCGCGCTCATGCAGCGCGCCGCCACCGGCCTGGCCACGGTCTGCGTGCGGCTGGCGGGCAGCACCTACGGCCGCCGCGTCGTCCTGCTCGTGGGCAGCGGCAACAACGGGGGGGACGCGCTGTTCGCCGGGGCGCAGCTGGCCGGCCGCGGCGCCCGCGTCACCGCCGTCCTGCTCGACCGCGACCGCGCGCACCCCGGCGGCCTGGCCGCGCTGCGCCGCGCCGGTGGGCGGGCCGTTCCGGTGGGGGAGCCGGGCATCGAGGAGCTCGTCGCCCGGGCCGACCTGGTGCTCGACGGCATCCTGGGCATCGGCGGGCGGGGCGGGCTGCGCAACGAGGCGGCAGCGCTCGCGCGGGTGGCCGCGGAGGGCGCGGGCATCACGGTCGCGGTCGACGTCCCCAGCGGGATCGACGCCTCCACCGGCGCGGTCGACGGTGCGGCGTTCGCCGCGATGCACACGGTCACCTTCGGCGCGGTCAAGCGCGGCCTGGCCGTGGGGGAGGGCCGCGGGCACGCCGGCCGGATCCACCTGGTCGACATCGGCCTAGGCCCCCACCTGCCGGCACCGACGGTCGCCCAGCTCACCGACGCCGACGTCGCCCCGGCCCGGCTGGAACCGCCGTCGGCCGGCGACGACAAGTACTCGCAGGGCGTCGTCGGCGTGGTCGCCGGCTCGGCCACCTACCCGGGCGCCGGGGTGCTGTGCACCGGCGCCGCGCTGCGCACCCGTCCCGGGCTGGTCCGCTACGCGGGCACCGCCGCCGAGGGCGTGCGCGCCGCCTGGCCGGAGGCGATCGTCACCGCCGGCCGGCCGTCGGACGCCGGACGGGTGCAGGCCTGGGTCGTCGGCCCCGGCATGGGCACCGACGACGCCGCGCGCGAGGTGCTGGCCGAGGTCCTCGCCACCGACGTCCCCGTGCTCGTCGACGCCGATGCGCTCACCCTGCTGGCCCGCGAGCCGGGCCTGGTGCGCGGCCGCGGCGCGCCGACCGTGCTCACGCCGCACGACCGCGAGTTCGAGCGCTTCGGCGCGCCGGTCGGCCCCGACCGGGTGGGCGCCGCCCGCCGGCTCGCCGCCGACCTGGGCGCCGTCGTCCTGCTCAAGGGCGACGCCACCGTCGTCGCCGAGCCCGGCGGGAGGGCGTTCGTCAACGGCACCGGGACGGCGGAGCTGGCCACCGCCGGCACCGGCGACGTCCTGAGCGGGATCGCCGGCGCGCTGCTGGCCACCTCCGCGACGACGGGCCTGCCGGCGGTCGAGGCGGCCGCGGCCGCGGCGCACCTGCACGGCCGCACCGGCCAGCTCGCCGCGCAGCGGGGCCCGCTGCTGGCCGGCGATCTCGTCCGGCGGCTGCCGGAGGCCGTCGGCCGCGTCCGCGGGCTCGCGCCGGCCACCCTGGAACAATCGGGGGCGTGACGACACAACCGGGAGCCGGCCGCGCCGAGGTGGTGGTCGACCTCGACGCGATCGCCGCGAACACGGCGGTGCTGCGCGAGCGGGTCGGCCGCCCGCTCATGGCCGTGGTCAAGGCCGACGGCTACGGGCACGGCCTGGTGCCGGCCGCCCGGGCGGTGCTCGCCGGTGGCGCCGACGCGCTGGGCGTCGCCGTCGTCCCCGAGGCGCTGGCCCTGCGCGCGGCCGGGGTGACCGCGCCGGTCCTCGCCTGGCTCAACGGCCCAGGCACCGACGTCGCAGCCGCGCTGCGGGGCGACGTCGAGCTCTCCGTGAGCGCCGGCTGGGGGCTCGACGAGGTCGTCGCCGCCGCGCGCGCCGAGGGCCGGACCGCCCGAGTGCACCTCGCCATCGACACCGGGCTCTCCCGCGAGGGCGCCACCCCGGCGGACTGGCCCGCGCTGGTCGCCGCCGCGGTGCGCGCCCAGGCCGACGGCGACGTCACCGTCGCGGGGCTGTGGAGCCACATGGCCTACGCCGACGCCCCCACGCACCCGACGATCGGCGCCCAGGTGCGGGTCTTCGAGGAGGCCACCACCCTCGCGCGCGACGCCGGCCTGACCGACGCCCGGCGGCACCTGGCCAACTCGGCGGCGACGATCGCGCTGCCCGGCACCTGGTTCGACGTGGTGCGCCCCGGCATCGCGCTCTACGGGCTGGACCCGCTCGGCGGCGACCCGCGCGCGCACGGCCTGCGCCCCGCCATGACGGTGCGCGCGCAGGTCGCGCACACCAAGCGGGTGCCCGCCGGCGCCGGCGTCTCGTACGGGCACACGTACACCACCGAGCGGGAGACGACGCTGGCGCTCGTGCCGGTCGGCTACGCCGACGGCATCCCGCGCGCCGTCGGCAACCGGGCACCGGTGCTGGCCGCCGGCGCGCAGCGGCGGATCGCCGGCCGGGTGTGCATGGACCAGTTCGTGCTCGACGTGGGGGACGACGTCATCGCGCCCGGGGACGACGTCGTGCTGTGGGGCCCGGGCGACGACGGCGAGCCGACGGCGCAGCAGTGGGCCGACGCCGCCGACTCCATCCACTACGAGCTGGTCACCCGGGTCGGGGGCCGCTTCCCCCGCCGCTACGTCGGCACGGCCGGCGCGGTCTGATGGCCCGCCCGCCCCAGCTGCCGCACCCCTCCGCGCACACCGTCGGCGTCGTCGGCGCGGTCGTCGGCCTGGCCGCCGCCGGCACCGCGGCCGGGGTCGCCCTCACCCGCATCGCCCGGCGCCGGCTGGACATCGGCCGCCCGCGGGCGGCCGACCTGGCCGGGGTGCCCGACGCGGAGCTGCTGGCCAGCGACCCGCTCGGGCCGGAGGCCCGGGCTGCGGACCGCACCGCCGTGGTGCGGGCGGACGACGGCGTGCCGCTCGCCGTCGAGGAGGTGGGGCCGGCCGACGCGCCGCTGACCGTCGTCTTCGTCCACGGCTACACGCTCTCGATGGGCTCGTGGGCCTTCCAGCGGCGGTCGCTGGGCGCGCAGCTGGCCACCGCGAACGGTCACCGGCCGACCGCCCGGCTGGTCTTCTACGACCAGCGCGGGCACGGCGCCTCCGGCCGCGGGCCCGGCGAGCACTCCACCATCGAGCAGCTGGCCCGCGACCTGGCCGCCGTGCTCGAGGCGCGGGTGCCGCGCGGCCCGGTCGTCCTGGTCGGCCACTCGATGGGCGGCATGACCCTCATGGGGCTGGCCGCGCTGCGGCCCGAGCTGTTCGGCACGCGGGTCGTCGGCGCCGCGCTGCTGTCGACCTCCAGCGGCAACCTGGCCGACCTCGACTTCGGCCTGCCCGAGTTCCTCACCCGGGTGCGGGCCGCGGTGCTGCCGGTCGCCGCCTGGACGATGCGCCGCCGCCCCGCGTTCGCCGAGGGCACCCGCCGGCTGGCCGCGGACCTGGTGTCGATCGCCACCCGGTCGCTGTCGTTCGCCTCGGCCGACGTCGACCCGGCGCTGGTGCAGTACGTGGACGCGATGATCGCCGGCACCCCGGTCGACGTGATCGCGGAGTTCTACCCGTCGCTGGCCGGCCTGGACGAGACCGGCTCGCTGGAGCCGATGCGCCGGATCCCGACCCTGGTGCTCACCGGTGACGCGGACCGGATGATCCCCAAGGAGCACAGCGAGCTCATCGTGGAGAGGTTGCAGGACGCGGAGTTCGTCGTCGTCCCCGACGCCGGGCACATGGTGCTGCTGGAGAAGCCGGACGTCGTCGACGCGGCGCTCACCGACCTGCTGCGCCGGGTCGCCGCCGCGCAGCAGGCGGAGCGCTGAGCATGGCCGCACCCCGATCGCCGCGGCCCGACGCGCCCGCGGAGGAGGTGGCCCGCACCGCCGCGGCCGCTCCGGACTGGACCGCGCTGGCCACCGCCGCCCGCGGCTGCGTCGCCTGCCCCGAGCTGGCCGCCACCCGGCAGCACGTCGTCGTCGGTGACGTGCCCGCCGGAGGCCGCCCCCGGCTGGTGCTGGTCGGCGAGGCGCCCGGGGCGACCGAGGACGAGACCGGCCGGCCGTTCGTCGGCAGGTCGGGGCAGCTGCTCGACCAGCTGCTCGACGAGGCCGGCCTGAGCCGGGCCGAGGCCGCGGTGCTCAACATCGTGAAGTGCCGCCCGCCGGGCAACCGGACGCCGAAGGCCCCCGAGGTGGCGCGCTGCAGCGGCTGGCTGCGCCGCCAGCTCGAGCTGCTCGACGCCCCCGTCGTCGTGGCGCTGGGGCTGTCGTCGGCGAAGTGGTTCCTCGGCCCGCGCACCGTGCTGGGCGCCGCCCGCGGCCGCCCGCACGACGTCGACGGCCGCGCCGTCTGGGCGACCTACCACCCCTCGGCGGCCATCCGCTTCGGGCCGAACGGCGCCCCGCGCGCCGGGCTGCTCGCCGATCTGACCGCCGTCGCCGCATCGCTGGGAGGAGCCGCGTGAAGGCCGAGCACCTGCTGCCCACCGTCGAGGACACCGAGCGGCTCGGCGCCGAGCTGGCGGCCATCGCCGTCCCCGGTGACCTGGTGGTCCTGGTCGGGCCGCTGGGCGCCGGGAAGACCGCGCTCACCCGCGGCCTCGGCCGGGGGCTGGGGGTGACCGAGCCGGTCACCTCGCCGACGTTCGTCATCGCCCGCGTGCACACCGGCGGGCGGCTCCCGCTGGTGCACGTCGACGCCTACCGGCTCGGCGGCCCGGCCGACGTCGACGACCTGGACCTCGACGTCACCGTCGCCGACTCGCTGACCGTGGTCGAGTGGGGGCAGGGCCTGGTCGAGCAGCTGACCGACGAGCACCTCGAGGTGCGGCTCGAGCGCCGGGACGACGACGTCCGCACCGCGCTGCTGGTGCCGCACGGCCCCGGCTGGGCGCAGCGGATCGGCTGACGCCCGCGCACGTCACCCGCCGAGGACCGCCTGCCGCAGCTGCGGCGCCAGCGAGCGCGAGTACTGCGCGGTGAGGTGCAGCTGGTCGACGTAGACCGGGGTGCTGCCGACGACGGCCGGACAGCGGCCGTCGGCGCAGAACCACTCCTCGGTCGCGACCCAGGTGGCGCCGACCGCCGCCGCGGCGTCGCGCTCGACGCCGGAGGCGAAGGGATAGGCGCCCGGCAGCGGAGCGACGCAGTCGGCGGGGGAGCTGAACGCGGTGGCGCACTCCTCCAGCGCCACCGAGGTGGGCGGCGAGGCGAGGACGACGACGCGGGCGCCGGTGGCGAGCACCCGGCCCATGACCTGCTCGCCGCCCGAGCGCCAGGTGGCCGCCACGTCGGCGGCGCGGTCGACCAGCGGGGCGGCGTAGTTGTTGCTCATGATCACCACGTCCGGCGGATCGGCGGCGATCCGGTCCAGCGCCCACGTGCGGTGGGTGTCGCAGGAGCTGAGGACCGGCTCGGAGTAGCCGCGGACCGTCGCGGTGATGTTCGGGCACTCGTGCCAGGTCAGCAGCTGGATCGACCACTCGGCGGCGGGCAGCGCCTGCCGCAGGCCGGGCACCCAGCTCGCCGCGATCGAGTCGCCGAGGACCACCGCGCGGTGCGGGGCCGCCGGATCGCCGTAGACGCAGCGGTCCACGTTGCCGGCGTCGACGTCGAGGCAGTCGTCGAGCTGCCACTCGGGGGCCTTGGCGCGGGGGAGGTCGTCCAGGGACGGGGTGAGCGGGCCCCACTCGTCGACGTCGAGCGAGGCCCGGATCTGCGCGGGGAGCTGTGCCAGGGCGGCGTCGGCGACGTCCGGGGTCGGGGCGGACGCCGCCGTGACGGCGTGCACCGGCTGCGGGCGGTGGTCGGGGAGCAGCGCGATGCAGGCCCAGCCGGTCAGCGCGCCGAGCGCGGCCAGGGCCGCGGCGCCCCGGGCCCGGCGGGCGAGCGCCGCGCGGCGGGGCAGCGCACGGGCCCGCGCCGGGTGCGGCCGGAGCAGCGGCCGCTCGATCCCGAGGTACGAGGCGACCGCCAGCAGCACCGAGGCGAGGAGCGCCGCCGCGCAGAAGGTGCGGGTCCCGGTGCCGATCGCCGCCCCCAGCAGGACGACGACCGGCCAGTGCCAGAGGTAGAGCGAGTAGGAGATGTCGCCGACGAAGCGCATCGGCCGGAGGGCCAGCAGGCGGGCGCCGGGCCCGCCGGGCGCGTCGCCGAACGCCACCAGCAGGGCGGCGCCGAGGACCGGCACCGCGGCGGCGTGGCCGGGGAACACCGTCTCGGCGGAGAAGGTGACCGCGGCGGCGCCGATCGCGGCGAGGCCGGCCCAGGCCGCGACGGCGCGCAGCGCGGCCGGGACCCGGGGCAGCGCGGGCGCCGCGACCGCGACCAGCGCGCCCGCACCGAGCTCCCAGGCGCGGGTGAACGTGGAGAAGTAGGCGGTCATCGGCGAGGCGGCGGTCGCGGCGACCGACCAGGCGAACGACGCGGCGCAGACCGCGAGCATGGCGCCGCCGAGCGCCAGCCGCCGGGCGCGGCCGGCCACCAGTGCGCTCACGACCAGGACCAGCACCGGCCAGCCGACGTAGAACTGCTCCTCCACCGACAGCGACCAGAAGTGCTGGAGCGGGGAGTGCGCGGTGCCGGCGTCGAAGTAGTCGGTGCCCTTCTGCGCGGCGTGCACGTTCGCCGCGAAGCCCAGCGACCACAGCGCGTCGAGGACGGTCTGCTGCGCGCGCTGGCCCAGGAAGAGCACCTGGGCGACCACGCTGGTGACGGCCAGGACGACGACAGCGGCGGGCAGGATGCGGCGGGCCCGGCGGACGTAGAAGTCGCGGAAGGAGATCCGGCCGGTGCGCTCCCGCTCGCGGATCAGCAGCCCGGTGATGAGGAACCCGGAGATGACGAAGAAGACGTCCACCCCGATGTAGCCGCCGGCCGGCCGGCCGGTGACGTGGTGCAGGACGACGAGGCCGACGGCGACCGCCCGCAGGCCCTGGATGTCGGGGCGGAAGTGCCCGGCCGTCGCCGGGGCCGGCCGCCCGGGCCGCGCCGGGCGCCGGGCCGGGTGCGGAGCGGGCCGGTCGAGGGTCCGGCGTTCCCCGGCCGGCCGCTCCGGAGCGAGGACGCTCACGCGGTGGCGGGACGGGTGCGCGCGCCGCTGACGGCGTCCGGCATCGGGGAGTTCCATTCGCGGGGTGGGACGGTTCCGTTTCACCCGCAGCGTATGCGACTCCGCGTGACTCTGGGGATACCCAGCGTGTGCGGGTCAGTGCCGGAAGACGACCAGCCGCAGCATCACGAAGTTCCACGCGGTGCCCAGCCCCTGCGAGATCGCCCAGGCCAGCGTGATCTTCCACGAGGAGTCGGGCAGCAGGACCAGCGCGAGCGCGTTCACGCCGAGGATGAGGAAGAACGTCGTCCCGTAGAGCAGCGCGAAGCCGCCGGCCCGCCGCGCGCCGCCCTCCACCTGGAACGCCCACCGCCGGTTGAGCGCGTACGCCGTCGTCGTCCCGGCGGTGAAGCTGACCGCCCGTGCGAGCCACGTGGACAGGCCGAGGTGCAGGCCGAGGGAGTAGACCGAGAGGTCGACGACGGCGCTGAAGCCGCCGACGAGCACGAACCGCACGAGCTGGCCGAGCAGCCCGGGGCGCGCCGGTGCCGCCTCGTCCTGGATGGACTCGTCCTGGGGCACGGCCACGTCCTCCCGGTGCGTCCGGCGCGGTCACCGGTCCCGCGCATTCTGACCCACCGGCCGGCGCGCACTACCCTGGCCTCTCGTGCTCGTCCTCGCGCTCGACACCGCCACGCCGACCCTCGTCGCCGGCGTCGCCCGGTGGTCGCCCGACGGCGTCGAGGTGCTGGCCGAGCGGGCCGTGCCGTCGGGCACCAAGCACGCCGAGCTGCTCACCCCCGCCATCCAGGACGCGCTGGCCGACGCCGGGCTGGCGCTCGCCGACGTCGAGGCCGTCGTCACCGGCCTGGGGCCGGGCCCGTTCACCGGGCTGCGGGTCGGCGTCGTCACCGCCGCGGCGCTCGCCGACGCCCGCGGGCTGCCGGTCGTCGGCGTCTGCTCGCTGGACGCCGTCGGCTCCGGCGCGCGCACGGTCGTCACCGACGCCCGCCGCAAGGAGGTCTACTGGGCCGCCTACGACGCCGCCGGTGCGCGCGTGGAGGGGCCCGACGTCGTCCGTCCCGAGCAGCTCGGCCGGCCGGGGCCCTTCGCCGGCGACCCGGCGTTCGCCGAGCGGCTCGGTGCCGCGGT
Source organism: Blastococcus sp. TML/C7B (assembly GCF_016612845.1). Lineage (NCBI taxonomy): Bacteria > Bacillati > Actinomycetota > Actinomycetes > Geodermatophilales > Geodermatophilaceae > Blastococcus > Blastococcus sp. TML/C7B. The sequence goes on from NZ_JAEOAA010000001.1 coordinate 1,596,533, forward strand.
GGAGCCCGCGCAGGTGACGACGGCGGGGCTGCTGCGCGCCGCGGCTCCCCAGCTGGCCGATCCGTCGTCCGCCGGGCCGCTGCTGCCGATGTACCTGCGCCGGCCCGATGCCGTGCCGCCGACGACGATCAAGCCCGTGACACAGTGACCACGCTGCGGCCCATGCGCCTGGCCGACCTGCCCGCGGTCATGGAGCTCGAGGAGGAGCTCTTCGCCCCCGACACCTGGACGGCGGCGATGTACCGCGAGGAGCTCGCGCTGACCGACACCCGCTCCTACCTCGTGGCCGAGGACGCCGGCGCCGTCGTCGGCTATGCCGGGCTGATCGCCTACGACGACGAGGCGCACGTCGCCACGATCGGCGTGACCGGCGCCCGCCAGGGCGAGGGCATCGGCGCGCAGCTGCTCGACGCGCTGCTCGCCGAGGCCGACCGGCGCAGCCCGGTGGTGCTGCTCGAGGTGCGCGCCGACAACGAGCACGCCCAGGAGCTCTACCGCCGCCGCGGGTTCGCCGAGATCGGCCGGCGGCGCGGCTACTACCAGCCGAGCGGGACCGACGCCGTCGTGATGAAGAGGGAGCGGACAGGGGCGTGAGCATCGCAGCGAGGAACGAGCGAGGAGCGGAGCGTCCCGCGGGAGCGACGATGGTGGAGCCGAAGCCATGAGCGAACCGCTGGTGCTGGGGTTCGAGACCTCCTGCGACGAGACCGGGGTCGGGATCGTCCGCGGGCACACCCTGCTGGCCGACGCCCTGGCCACCTCGATGGCGGAGCACGAGCGCTTCGGCGGGGTGGTGCCCGAGATCGCGTCGCGGGCGCACCTGGAGGCGATGGTGCCGACGGTGCACCGCGCGCTGGCCGACGCCGGCATCGCCGCCTCCGACATCGACGCGGTCGCCGTCACCAGCGGCCCGGGGCTGACCGGCGCGCTGCTGGTCGGCGTCGCCGCCGCGAAGGCCTACGCGCTGGCGCTGGACAAGCCGCTGTACGGCGTCAACCACCTTGGCCGCGCACGTCGCCGTCGACGAGCTGCAGCACGGGCCGCTGGCCGAGCCGTCGATCGCGATGCTGGTCAGCGGCGGGCACAGCTCGCTGCTGCTGGTGCCCGACCTCGCCCAGGACGTGCAGCCGCTGGGCCGCACCATCGACGACGCCGCGGGGGAGGCCTTCGACAAGGTGGCCCGGGTGCTCGGCCTGCCGTTCCCCGGCGGCCCGCCGATCGACAAGGCCGCGCGCGAGGGCGACCCGTCGGCGATCGCGTTCCCGCGCGGGCTCACCGGCCGGGGCGACGCGCCCTACGACTTCTCGTTCTCCGGGCTCAAGACCGCCGTCGCCCGGTGGGTGGAGGCGCGGCAGCGCGCGGGCGAGCCGGTGCCGCTGGCCGACGTCGCGGCGTCGTTCCAGGAGGCGGTCGCCGACGTGCTCACCGCCAAGGCCGTGCGGGCGTGCCGCGACCACGGCGTCGACCACCTGGTGCTCGGCGGGGGAGTCGCGGCCAACTCGCGGCTGCGCGCGCTGGCCGAGGAGCGCTGCGAGAAGGCCGGCATCGTGCTCCGGGTGCCCAGCCCGAAGCTGTGCACCGACAACGGCGCGATGGTCGCCGCGCTCGGCTCTCGGCTGGTCGCCGCCGGCGTCGCGCCGTCGGCCCCCGACCTCGGTGCCGACAGCGCCCTGCCGATCACGACCGTCAGCCGCTGACCCCACGGGCAGAAATGGCCATGTCCGCCCTCAGGCGGTGACGTCGCAGACGAGCACCGTCGGAGCGCCGGCCACGCGGGTGACGACGACGGTCGCCGTGCCGCGGGCGTCGGTGCGCAGCTGCCGGGCGAGCTGCTCGGGCTCGATGGGGGAGCCGCGCTTCTTGACCACCACCCGGCCCACGCCGCGGGCGCGCAGCAGGGCCCGCAGCTTCTTGAGGTTGAACGGCAGCACCTCGTCGACCCGGTAGGAGCTCACCCAGGGGGAGTCCGCGGGGCCGTCGGAGGAGAGGTAGGCGATCGTCCCGTCGACCAGCGTCGCACCGAGGTCGGCCGCGACCAGGGACATCAGCCCGGAGCGGATGAGCGCCGGGTCCGGCTCGTGCAGCCAGCCGCGGACCGGGCCGGTGGCGGCGTGCCCGGGATCGGCGTCGGCGGTCAGCTCGTGCACGACGCCGTTGCGGACCAGCGCGGCCCGCCGCCACGTCGTCGCCACCGCCGGGCCCCAGAGCAGCGCCTCGACGATCGAGCCGCCGACCGAGACCCACTCCGCCTCGACGCCGGCGGGGACGCGGTCGTGGTCCAGGCCGGGGGCCACCTTCACCACCGACGTCGGCACCTTCTCCAGCAGCGCGGCGACCGTCGACCACGGGGGCGACCAGCGGTCGGGGTCCAGCCGACGGTGCCCGCCGGCCCGCCGGGCGGGATCCAGGACGGCGGCGCCGCAGCCGGCCACCTCGCCGCCGCGCGCGGCCGCGACCAGCTCAACGGCGTCCCCGGCGACCACCCAGACGTCGTCGGCGACCCCGAGCGCCTCGACGTTGAGCGCGGTCAGCTCGCGGGCGACCGGGTCGACGTCGACGGCGAGCACGCGGGCACCGGCGCGGGCGAGCGCGATCGTGTCGGTGCCGGACGCGCAGCCCAGGTCGGCCACCGAGTCGGCGCCACCGGCGAGCAGCCGGGCCGCGCGCCGGGCGGCCAGCTCGGGGCGGCCGGCCTGCTCGAGGGTGTCGGAGGTGAACAGCAGCCGGTCGGCGTCGGACCCGAACGTCGTCCGCGCCTTGAGCCGCTGCCGGGCGATGCCCCAGGCCGGCCCGGCCAGGTCCGCCCCGACCTCGGCGCGCAGCCGGGTCAGCCCGGCGACCGGGTCCGCGCCGGCATCGAGGAGCGCGGCGGCGCGGGTGAGCGCCGCGGCGCCCTCCGGCGTCGCCAGGGCGCGCAGCTGGCGCACCGTCTCGGCGGCCTGCGCGTCGCTGTCGGGGTCCACCGGCACAGCCTGGCGCACGTACCGTTCCGTCCCGCCGTCACCCACCCCGGGGACCGGGTTGAGTGGCTGGCACTCTCGTAGGTAGAGTGCCAATCGACACGGGCTGGCGCCCGACCCCCGCGACGGCGGGTGCCCGGATCCCGTGCCACAGCATCAGCACCACAGCCACCTGCCGTCCTACAACGAAGGGGGCGTCACCATCGTGACGACCGCTACCAAGGTCAGCATCAAGCCGCTGGAGGACCGTGTGGTGGTCCAGGCCAACGAGGCCGAGACCACCACCGCTTCCGGTCTGGTCATCCCTGACACCGCCAAGGAGAAGCCCCAGGAGGGCACCGTCGTCGCCGTGGGCCCCGGCCGCATCGACGACAACGGCAACCGCGTCCCGCTCGACGTGAACGTCGGCGACGTGGTCATCTACTCGAAGTACGGCGGCACCGAGGTCAAGTACTCGGGCCAGGACTACCTCGTGCTCTCGGCGCGCGACCTGCTCGCCGTCGTGGAGAAGTGACCTCCTAGTCACCGGCTCCACCAGCACTCCTCGACCGCCCCGGGCGACCCGAACTCGGGTCCCGGGGCGGTCGTCTTTCCGGGCTCTCCGCACCCGCCCGCCCCGCCCCCTGATCGAGAGGCTCCTTCATGGCCAAGATCATCAAGTTCAACGAGGACGCCCGCCGCTCGCTCGAGCGCGGCGTCGACAAGCTCGCCGACGCCGTCCGGGTGACCATCGGCCCCCGCGGCCGCAACGTCGTCATCGACAAGAAGTTCGGCGCGCCGACCATCACCAACGACGGCGTGACGATCGCCCGCGAGGTCGACCTCGAGGACCCGTACGAGAACCTCGGCGCGCAGCTCGCCAAGGCCGTCGCCACCAAGACCAACGACGTCGCCGGTGACGGCACCACCACCGCGACCGTGCTGGCCCAGGCCCTGGTCCACGAGGGCATGCGCAACGTCGCCGCCGGCGCCAACCCGATGGCCCTGGGCCGCGGCATGCGCGCCGCCCTCGACGCGGTGCACGCCGCGCTCGACGCCGCCGCGACCCCGGTCGAGGACCGCGCCGCCATCTCCGGCGTCGCCACCATCTCCGCGCAGGACGCCACCGTCGGCGAGCTCATCGGCGAGGCCATGGAGCGGGTCGGCAAGGACGGCGTCATCACCGTCGAGGAGAGCAACACCCTCGACACCGACCTCGACGTCACCGAGGGCGTGCAGTTCGACAAGGGCTACCTCTCGCCCTACTTCGTCACCGACCAGGAGGCCATGGAGGCCGTCCTGGACGACGCCCTCGTGCTGCTGGTCAGCGGCAAGGTCGGCGCCCTGGCCACCCTGCTCCCGCTGCTGGAGAAGGTGCTCGGCTCCGGCGCCCGGCCGCTGCTCATCGTGGCCGAGGACGTCGAGGGCGAGGCGCTGTCCACGCTGGTCGTCAACTCGATCCGCAAGACCATCAAGGTCGTCGCGGTCAAGTCGCCCTACTTCGGCGACCGCCGCACCGCCTTCATGACCGACCTCGCCGTCGTCACCGGCGGTCAGGTCGTCAGCGAGGACGTCGGCCTGTCCCTGGAGTCGGTCGGCCTCGAGGTGCTCGGCACCGCGCGCCGGGTGACCGTCACCAAGGACACCACCACGATCGTCGACGGCGGCGGCACCGCCGACACCATCGCCGACCGGGTCGCCCAGATCCGCCGCGAGATCGAGGCCACCGACTCCGACTGGGACCGCGAGAAGCTCTCCGAGCGGCTCGCCAAGCTGGCCGGCGGCATCGGCGTGATCCGCGTCGGCGCGGCCACCGAGGTGGAGCTCAAGGAGCGCAAGCACCGCATCGAGGACGCCATCGCGGCCACCCGCGCGGCGGTCGAGGAGGGGGTCATCCCCGGCGGCGGCTCGGCGCTGGTGCACGCGGCCGAGGCGATCGACGCCCTCGACCTCTCCGGGGACGAGCTCACCGGTGCCCGCGCCGTGCGCGCGGCCCTGGAGGCGCCCGCGGTGCAGATCGCGGAGAACGCCGGCTTCGAGGGCCGCGTCGTCGTCAGCAAGGTCCGCGAGGCCGGCAAGGGGCAGGGCTTCAACGCCGCCACCGGCGAGTACGGGGACCTGGCCGCGCAGGGCGTCATCGACCCGGTCAAGGTCACCAAGGCCGCCCTGGAGAACGCCGTCTCGATCGCGGCGATGATCCTCACCACCGACTCCGCCGTCGTCGAGGCGCCGGAGGAGGAGGACGAGCACGCCGGTGGGAACCACACCCACGGCCACTCGCACGGCGGGCACGGCCACAGCCACTGATCACCCGCGCTGGGATCAGGTGACCTGATCCCAGCGCGTCCTCCCTCACCGCACACCGTGAGGGAGGACGCGCGGCGGTGAGGGAGGACGCCCCCACCGCGCCGCCCCCAGCACGCGAGAGGGCCCGGTCCAGGAATCCTGGACCGGGCCCTCTCGGCGTTCGTGCGGGGCGCTCAGACCCCGGCAGCGACGGCGGCCGGCTCGGCGGCGATCAGCCGGGCCCGCTCCTCCTCGCTCATGCCACCCCAGACCCCGTAGGGCTCGCGCACCGACAGCGCGTGCTTGAGGCAGGCGTCGATCACGGGGCAGCGCCCGCAGACGGCCTTGGCCGCGGCCTGACGGCGGGCCCGGGCGGGCCCGCGCTCACCGTCGGGGTGGAAGAAGAGGGACGTGTTCTCGCCACGGCAGGAACCGTGGAGCTGCCAGTCCCAGACCTCGGCTACGGGAGTCGGGAGTCTGCGGATGTCGGCCATGTCTCCTCCAGGCGTCGATCGAGCCGGAGGGACTGTCCGGCTGCAAGGGGCCCGGTGCCCGAGGCCCTGCATGGTCAAACACGCGGTGATCGCAACTTTTCGCGCCGACCACCCGATCGTGCCCCTCACCCCCGGGGGTGAGGGGTGCTGTTGCCCGCCACGGAACGTGCTCATCGTGGAACAGAGTCGTGCCGGATCCGGGAGGGGGAGAAGCCCGGACGAAGCCGGCTCCCGCGAGGGCGCGGGGCTCCCCACCACCCGGGGAGCCCCCGCCCGAGCGACACCCGGTCGGGGTCAGCCCCGGCCGGTACGGACCCGGCACCGACCGCCGGGCTGAGCGAGGAGCACCGCGTGATCGACGACAGGATGCGTGCGACCGGCAACCCGGGCGCGACCGTGTGGGTGTACGACGAGCGCCGGCGGGTCCGGGACGACGTCGCCTCCCGCCTGGTCGCCCTGTCCTTCGTCGGCCGGGTCGAGGTGGTGGGCGACCCCGCCTCGCTGCTGTCCCGGCTGGACACCCGCACCCCCGACGTCCTCATCGTCGGCACCCAGCGCGCTGTCGACACCGGCCTCACCGCCGCCACCCAGGCGCTGCGCGCCCACCCGGGCCTGCCGGTCCTGGTGCTCGGTGCGCCCGACGACGCCGAGAGCGTGCGCGCCGCCGTCGCGTTCGGCGCGCGCGGCTACCTGCGCTGGGACGCGAGCCCCATCGAGATGGGTCTGGGGATCTCCCGCGTGGGCCTGCGCCCCGAGGGCGCCCGCATCCCGCAGCAGGCGTCGAGCCAGCAGCTGGTCGGCGCCTCCTCGTGGAGCGGCGCCGCCCCGCTGGCCGGCTCCGCGCCGACGACGGTCCGCTCGACGGTCCGCGACGCCGCGCCCGCCGCGGCGCTGTCGATGCGCGAGATGCAGGTGCTGACCGGCATGAGCCAGGGCAAGAGCAACGCCCAGATCGGCCGCGAGCTCTACCTGTCCGAGGACACCATCAAGACCCACGCCCGCCGGCTGTTCCGCAAGCTCGGCGCCAAGGACCGTGCCGAAGCCGTCGCGATCGGCTTCCGCCGCGGAGTCATGAGCTAGCACGATCAACGCGCGCTGAGGGCCCTTTCCCGTGACGGGAGGGGGCCCTCAGCGCGTGCTGATCATGGTTGCAGCGGCGTCGTCGGCCCTCTGACCCAACTGCGGGGAAACTGGCCTCCACGCGGGCGCCCGGGGGCCGACTTCCCCGCAGTCGGGGTGGGAGCTCAGTCGTGCGTGTGCCGGCCCTCGCCGTGGCGGCCGGCGTGGGCTCGTCCCGCTCGGCGGCCGCGGCGACGCCGTCGGCGTACCCGCTGGCGTAGTCCCAGCTGACGTAGTCGTCGGGGTCGGGGTCGAACGGCGGCTCGTGCCGGCCGGTCTGCCCCTCGTCGAGGAGCTGGCGCAGGTTGGCCTGCATGAGCGCCCAGTCGACGTGGTGCTCCTCGTCGCAGTCCGGGCAGTCGACGACGATGCCCTTGACGCCGGTGGGCTCCAGCAGCGTGCGGAACACCTCGAGCTCGGCGAGGTCGTCCAGGACGCCGGCGCGCTCCTCGATGGTCAGTGGCGGCGGACCCTGGGAGCCCGGACCGAAGTCCGGGTCGTGGGCCCCGAAGTCGAGGCCGGAGCCGTCGTCGAACGCAGACACGTGACAACGGTAACCGCCTGGCATGCGGAGCACCGCTCGCACGGCACCCCGCCTACGATCGGAGCTGGACTTCCTGCGCCCGGACGGGGTGCCGGCCGGAGTCCGTTCCCGATGGTGGAGGGGTGGCGGCCCACGTGCAGCCCGATTTCGTGCCCGAGCTGCCGGCGAAGTTCGCCCCGCTCGGCCTGACCTACGACGACGTCCTGCTGGTGCCCGGCGCCTCCGACGTCGTCCCCGCCGAGGTGGACACCAGCAGCCGGGTGACCCGGCGCATCCGCCTCGCCGTCCCGCTGCTGTCCAGCGCCATGGACACGGTCACCGAGTCGCGGATGGCCATCGCCATGGCCCGCGTCGGCGGCATGGGCGTGCTGCACCGCAACCTCGCCGCGGAGGACCAGGCCGGCCAGGTCGACCTGGTGAAGCGCTCCGAGGCCGGGATGGTCACCAACCCGGTCACCTGCTCGCCGGACAACACCCTCGCCGAGGTCGACGCGCTGTCCGCGCGCTACCGCATCTCCGGCGCCCCGGTCGTCGACGCCGAGGGCGTGCTGGTCGGCATCGTCACCAACCGCGACATGCGGTTCGAGACCGACTACAGCCGCCTCGTGCGCGACGTCATGACGCCGATGCCGCTGGTCACCGCGCCGGTGGGCGTCGACGCCGACACCGCGCTGCGCCTGCTGTCCAAGCACAAGGTGGAGAAGCTGCCGCTGGTCGACGAGGGCGGCCGGCTGCGCGGGCTCATCACCGTCAAGGACTTCGTCAAGCGCGACCAGTACCCGCTGGCCACCAAGGACCCCAACGGCCGGCTCGTCGTGGGCGCGGCGCTCGGCGTCGGCGAGGACGCCTACAAGCGCGCCGGGCTGCTGGTCGAGGCCGGGGTCGACGTGCTCGTCGTCGACACCGCGCACGGCCACCAGCGCGCCGTCCTCGAGATGGTCGCCCGGGTGAAGAAGGACTTCGGTGGCGACGACGGCGTCGAGGTCGTGGGCGGCAACATCGCCACCCGTGCCGGCGCGCAGGCGCTCATCGACGCCGGTGCCGACGCGGTCAAGGTCGGCGTCGGGCCGGGCTCGATCTGCACCACGCGTGTGGTCGCCGGCGTCGGCGTCCCGCAGGTCAGCGCCATCTACGAGGCGTGGCTGGCGGCCGGCCCGGCCGGCGTGCCGGTCATCGCCGACGGCGGCCTGCAGTACTCGGGCGACATCGCCAAGGCGCTGGTCGCCGGCGCGGACACCGTGATGATCGGCGGCCTGTTCGCCGGCGTCGAGGAGGCCCCCGGCGAGCTGGTCTTCATGAACGGCAAGCAGTACAAGACCTACCGCGGCATGGGCTCGCTGGGCGCCATGCAGAAGCGCGGCAACCAGTCGTTCAGCCGCGACCGGTACTTCGCCGACGACGTCCTCTCCGACGACAAGCTCGTCCCCGAGGGCATCGAGGGCCAGGTGCCCTACCGGGGCGCGCTCTCCGGCGTGGCCCACCAGCTCGTCGGCGGCCTGCAGGCCTCCATGGGCTACGCGGGCGCCGCCACCATCACCGATCTCAAGGAGCGCGGACAGCTGACCCGCATCACGTCCGCCGGGCTGGTCGAGAGCCACCCGCACGATATTCACATGACCGTCGAGGCCCCGAACTACCGGGGGCGCTGACCATGAGCGCACGCGACACCGTCGAGATCGGCCTCAACCGCTTCGCCCGCCGCGCCTACGACCTCGACGAGGTGTCGATCGTCCCCTCGCGGCGGACCCGGGACGTCGACGACGTCTCCACCGCCTGGCAGATCGACGCCTTCCGGTTCGACATCCCGCTGGTCACCAGCCCGTCGGACGCCGTCGTCAGCCCGGCCACGGCGGTCGCCGTGGGCGAGGCCGGTGGCCTCGGCGTGCTCAACGCCGAGGGGCTGTGGGCCCGCTACGAGGACCCGCTGCCGGTCTACCGGAAGCTGCGCGAGGCCGCCGACGGCGGTGCGCCGCCGGTGTCGCTGCTGCAGCAGGTCTACGCCGAGCCGGTGCGGCCCGAGCTGGTCGCCGACCGGATCCGCGAGATGCGCGACGCCGGCGTCACCACCGCCGTCCGCGTCTCCCCGCAGCACACCGAGCAGCTGGCGCCGACGGTGCTCGCCGCCGGCGTCGACCTGCTGGTCATCCAGGGCACGATCGTCTCGGCCGAGCACGTCACCAGCCAGGGGGACGCGCTCAACCTCAAGGAGTTCATCGCCGACCTCGACGTCCCGGTGATCGTCGGCGGGGCCGCGAACTACACGACGGCGCTGCACCTCATGCGCACCGGCGCGGCCGGCGTCATCGTCGGCGTGGGCGCCGACAGCTTCTCCACCACCGACGCCGTCATGGGCATCCGCGTGCCGCTGGCCAGCGCGATCGCCGACGCCGCGGCGGCCCGCCGTGACTACCTCGACGAGACCGGCGGCCGGTACGTGCACGTCATCGCCAACGGCCGGATCGAGACCAGCGGCGACATCGCCCGCGCGCTGGCCTGCGGTGCCGACGCCGTCCAGCTCGGCGAGCCGCTGCGCGCGGCCGCGGAGGCCCCCGGCGGCGGCATCTGGTGGGACTCGGTGGCGGCGCACCCGCGGCTGCCCCGCGGCACGACCTCGGCCCCGGTCGAGCCGGTGGGGTCGCTGCACGACGTGCTGCTCGGGGCGGCAGAGTCCGCCGACGGCCGCACCAACCTGTTCGGGGCGCTGGCCCGCACCATGGCCAAGACCGGCTACCGCGACCTCAAGGAGTTCCAGCGGGTCGACCTGGTCATCGGCGGCCGGGCCGGGGGCGACGAGGACTGATGGACTTCCCGACCGTCCTCGTCGTCGACTTCGGCGCCCAGTACGCCCAGCTCATCGCCCGGCGCATCCGCGAGGCCGGGGTCTACTCCGAGATCGTCTCGTGCGAGGTCCCGGCCGAGGAGATCGTCGCCCGCAAGCCGGCCGCGATCATCCTGTCCGGCGGGCCGTCGAGCGTGTACGCGCCCGAGGCCCCGCAGGTGGACCCCGCGCTGTTCGAGGCCGGCGTCCCGGCGTTCGGCATCTGCTACGGCTTCCAGGCCATGGCGGCCTCGCTGGGCGGCACCGTCGCGCGCACCGGCGACCGGGAGTACGGCGGCACGCCGCTGACGGTCACCACCGAGGCCCGGCTGTTCGGCGACCTGCCGATCCAGCAGGACGTCTGGATGAGCCACGGGGACGCCGTCAGCGCGGCACCCCCCGGGTTCACCGTCACCGCCACCTCCACGGGTGCGCCCGTGGCCGCGTTCGAGGACGTCGACCGCAAGCTCGCCGGCGTCCAGTTCCACCCCGAGGTGCGGCACACCGCGCACGGGCAGACCGTGCTCGAGCACTTCCTCTTCGACATCGCGGGCCTCGAGCCGACCTGGACGATGGCCAACGTCGTCGAGGAGCAGGTCGAGCGGATCCGCGCGCAGGTCGGCGAGGGCCGGGCGCTGTGCGCGCTGTCCGGCGGCGTGGACTCCGCCGTCGCCGCGGCGCTCGTGCAGCGCGCCATCGGCGACCGGCTCACCTGCGTCTACGTCGACCACGGGCTCATGCGCGAGGGCGAGACCGAGCAGATCGAGCGCGACTTCGTCGCCGTCACCGGCGTCGACCTGCGCGTCGTCGACGCCCGCGAGCAGTTCCTCTCCGCCCTCGCCGGGGTCTCCGACCCCGAGGAGAAGCGGAAGATCATCGGCCGCGAGTTCATCCGGGTCTTCGAGCAGGCCGCCCTCGACGTCGTCGGCGACGCGAAGGAGCACGGGGGATCCGTCGACTTCCTCGTGCAGGGCACGCTCTACCCGGACGTCGTGGAGTCCGGCGGCGGCTCCGGGACGGCGAACATCAAGAGCCACCACAACGTGGGCGGGCTTCCCGAGGACCTGCAGTTCACCCTGGTCGAGCCGCTGCGGACGCTGTTCAAGGACGAGGTCCGCGAGGTCGGCGTGCAGCTCGGCCTGCCCGAGGCGATGGTGTGGCGCCAGCCCTTCCCGGGCCCGGGACTCGGCATCCGGATCGTCGGCGAGGTGACCCAGGAGCGGCTGGACGTCCTGCGCAAGGCCGACGCGATCGTCCGCGCCGAGCTGACCGCGGCGAAGCTGGACCGCGAGATCTGGCAGTGCCCCGTGGTGCTGCTGGCCGACGTCCGCTCGGTGGGCGTGCAGGGCGACGGGCGCACCTACGGGCACCCGATCGTGCTGCGGCCGGTGTCCAGCGAGGACGCCATGACCGCGGACTGGACCCGGCTGCCCTACGACGTGCTGGCGAAGATCTCCACGCGGATCACCAACGAGGTCGCAGAGGTCAACCGGGTCACCCTCGACGTCACCAGCAAGCCGCCGGGCACCATCGAGTGGGAGTGAGTCACCCCGCCCGGTAGACCAGCTGGCGGCCTTCCGGCGCGGTGAGGGTCAGCCGGTCGCCCTCGATCACCACGGTCGCGCCCCCGGTGAGGACGGCGAGGACCTGCTCGTCCTGGCTCTGCGCCGCGGGATCGCACTGGCCGAGGGTCGAGGCACCCGGCTCGACGGTCACGCGGTCGCCGTCGCGGCGCCAGCTCCCGGTGGTCCCGTTGCACCCCGTGGTGAACGCGGCCGTGCCGTCCGCCCTCAGCTCGAGGGTCGGCTCGCCCTGGACCGAGGACGCCGTCTCGCCGTCGACCAGCGTCTCCAGCACCCAGCGGGTGCCCTCCAGCGGGCTGTCGGGGACGGCGGGGACGGGCGTGAACCGCAGCTCGATGCCCGCGCCGGTGAGCAGCAGGTCGCCGGCGTCCCGCACCGCGGTGTCGACGCCGGCGAGCGCCTCCAGGTAGGCGCTCTCGGCGGCCATCACGTCCGGCTCGCAGCCCATCAGGGTGCTGCCGATGTCGCCGAACGAGAAGGACGACCCGTCCAGCTCGTAGGAGGCCATGTAGCGGTTGCAGAACGCCGTCCCGCTGGCCCGCCCGTCCGACAGGGTCAGGGTGGCGGTGACTCCGGGTGGGGAGGGCAGGTCCGCGCCGATGGACGACCCGGACGCCAGCTGCCACTCCCCGGTGACCTCGGGGGCGTCGGAGTCGTCGGCTCCGGTGCCCGCGCCGCCGTCGTCCGAACCGCAGGCGGTGAGGGCCAGCACTCCGACGAGGAACAGCACGATGCGGCGCATGCCTGGTCGACGCCCGGCGCCGACACCGGGTTCCCGGGACGCCGGAGGGCCCGGGAGCTGATCGCTCCCGGGCCCCCTCCCCGCGCACCGGCGGGTCCGTCAGCGGCGGCGGCGCATCCGGCGCAGCTCGCTCACCATCAGCGCGATCCCGGCGAGGATCACGACGATCCACGCCAGCACGCCGTCGAACAGCTCCTGCGGCAGGTCCGCGGGGGACATGAGCAGGACGGCCAAGGCGATGAACACCAGCCCGGGGATCAGGGCGCCGAGGTCGGGACGGCGGCGTGCGGGCGTGCCGCCGTCCTCCGTCTCCAGCGGGGTCACGGTCTGCCACTCAGCCACGGGTCACCTCCACGTCCCCGACGCCGGCGTCGACGTCCAGGATGATCTCCAACTCGCCGTCGCCGACCCACGAACCGGAGCCGGTGCCGTCGAACGTGCCGTCGGTGAGCCCGTCGCGGCCGAAGAGGGACACCTCGCCCATCCCGGAGTCGACGGTCACCCGCACGTCGGCGTCCCGGGGCAGGACGATGTCCACGTCCCCGAGCCCGTGCTCCACGGTGGTGCGGATCGGCCGGTCGAGGTCGCTGACGTCGACCCCGGACAGGTCGACGGTCATGTCGCCGACGCCGCCGTCGTAGACCGTCCGGACCTCGGCCGCGGTGTCCGGCACGAACCGGCGGTCACCGAAGCCGCCCCCGGCCTTGTCCCACGGCACCGACTCCGCGGCGATCAGGGCCAGTGAGAGGACGGCGCCGAGCGCGATGAGCGCCCCGCGGGCGGTGCGGCCGCCGGTGAACGCAGCGACCACCAGGCCGGCGCCGACGACGATCAGCCCGCCGCCGAGGAACACGGTGGCGTCGGGGTCCCAGTCGGTGAACCGGGCGATCAGCGCGAGCGCGCCGACCACGATCAGCACGCCGGCGAGCGTCAGACCCGGCACGGGGGAGCGGGGCCCCGCGGGACGGCGGGGAGCCCGGCTCGCCGCCGGGGTACCCGGCCTGCCCCGCGCCGGCCGGCATGAGCAGCCACAGCAGCAGGTAGACCAGGACGCCGGTGCCGCCGGCCAGGGCGAGGGCGACGAAGCCGACCCGCCACAGCAGCGCGTCGATGCCGCTGTACTCGGCCAGCCCGCCGCCGACGCCACCGATGACCTTGTCACTGCGGCTGCGGCGCAGCTGCGGGCGGACGGCCGGGCCGGGCGGCGGCGGAGGGGGCTGCCAGGCCGGCGGCTCGAGCGGCGGCGCCGGCGGCGGAGGAGGGGATGCCGAAGTCATGGCACCGAGCCTGCCGACCGCGGCGGCCCCTGACCATCAGGGAAGGCCCCCACCCGACCCTGGTTCCTCTCCGGGGGTGATCACCGGTACCGGCCGCGCCCGGCGCGGTGCGACGATCGACGGCGTGACCACCACCCTGTCCGCGCCGGCCCGGCGCCCGCCGCTGGTGCGCCCGCGGTCGGGGCGGGCCATCGCGGGCGTCGCGGCGGGTACCGCCGCGCACCTGCGGCAGGACCCGCTGGTGGTGCGCGTGGCCTTCGCCATCCTCGCGACGACGGGGATCGGGATCGTCGCCTACGGGCTGCTGTGGCTGACCATGCCCGTGGCCGCGCCGGGCGACGAGTCCGCCGAGGCCCCGCCGCTGCCGGGCTGGCGGCCCGCGGGGGCCAAGCAGTGGATCGCCACCGTCGTCCTCGGGCTGGTCGCGGCCAGCCTGCTCGGCCAGCTGACCCGCTGGTCGAGCTCCGACGTCGTCCTCCCGCTGGTGCTGGTCGGGGCGGGGCTCGCGGTGATCTGGCGGCAGCTGGACACCGACCGCACCCTCGCCGTGGCCGGCACCCGCTGGACGCTGGCCGGCGGCGTGGTCCTGGCCGGCGCGGGGCTGGTCTTCCTCCTGGCGACGACGGGGCAGCTGGCCAACGCCCGCAACGGCTTCGCGGCCACCCTCGTGCTGCTCACCGGCCTGCTGCTGGCCACGGCCCCGCTGTGGCGGCGGCTGCTGGACTCCCGGGACGAGGAGCGCGCCGCCCGCATCCGCTCCGAGGAGCGGGCCGCCGTGGCCGCGCACCTGCACGACTCGGTGCTGCAGACCCTCGCGCTCATCCAGCGGCACGCCGAGGACCAGCAGGCGGTGAGCCGGCTGGCCCGCAGCCAGGAGCGCGAGCTGCGCGCGTGGCTGTACGACCCGAAGGTGGTCCGCGAGGGCGGCACCTGGGCCGGGCTGGTGGCCGGCATGGTGGCCGAGGTCGAGGCCGACCACGCGCTGGTCGTGGACCACGTCGTCGTCGGCGACGCCCCGGTGGACGACGCGCTGGCCGCGCTCGGCGCGGCCACCCGCGAGGCGCTGGTCAACGTGGCCAAGCACTCCGGGGTGACCACCGCCGACCTGTACACCGAGGTGACCCCGACGCGGGTCTCGGTGTTCGTGCGCGACCGCGGTGCCGGCTTCGACGCCGACGCCGTCCCGGCGGACCGGCGCGGGCTGCGCGACTCGGTGACCGGCCGCATCACACGCCTGGGCGGGACGGCGCAGATCCGCTCCGCCCCCGGAGAGGGGACCGAAGTGGAACTGGACCTGCCCCGGGTGGCGGCCGCGTGACCCGCGTCTTCGTGGTCGACGACCACGCGATGGTGCGGGCCGGCGTGCGCGCGGAGCTCGGCGACTCGGTGGACGTCGTCGGCGAGGCGCCCGACGTGCCGACCGCCGTCGACGGCATCCGGGCCACCCGCCCCGACGTCGTCCTGCTCGACGTGCACCTGCCCGGTGGGGGCGGGCGCACCGTGCTCGAGACGCTGCGCGCGGAGCTGCCCGAGGTGAAGTACCTGGCGCTGTCGGTCTCCGACGCCGCCGAGGACGTCATCGCCGTCATCCGCGCCGGCGCGCGCGGCTACGTCACCAAGACGATCTCCGGGGCCGACCTGCTCGACGCCGTCCGGCGGGTCGCCGACGGGGACGTCGTCTTCAGCCCGCGGCTGGCCGGGTTCGTGCTGGACGCGTTCTCCGCCGCCGGCCCCGCACCGGCCGCCCCCGCCGAGGAGGCGACCGATCCGGGCCTGGACCTGCTCAGCGCCCGCGAGCGCGAGGTCATGCAGCTGCTGGCCCGCGGCTACACCTACCGCGAGATCGGCTCCCGGCTGTTCATCTCGGTGAAGACCGTGGAGTCGCACGCCTCCAACGTGCTGCGCAAGCTGCAGCTCTCCAACCGCAACGAGCTCACGAGGTGGGCAGCGACGAACCGGTTGCTCTGACATCGTCGTCCTCCGGACGACACCGCGGCCAGGAGCCGTTCCGACCTAAGGCGCTACCGCACCGCACCCCCGGCTACCGCGGTCGAGCGCGGTACCGGGGTCGGTGACGCGGTACCGGCGGCCCCGGCAACCGTCCTCCCTCACCGCAGAGCGTCCTCCCTCACGGTGTGCGGTGAGGGAGGACGCTCGCGGATCAGGTCACCTGATCCCAGCGGGGGGAGAAGGCGGCCGAGCGGAAGGCGTCGAAGACCGGTGGCGGCTGGGGCGAGGCCCACGTCTGGTTGGTGAGCAGCACCGCCGTCACGCCGGTCGCCGGGTCGGTCCACCACGAGCTGCCCAGCCCGCCGTCCCAGCCGTAGGAGCCGGCGTGCCGGCCGCCCGGCTCGTCGGTGATGCGGACGCCGATGCCCAGGCGCCACCCACCGCCCTCGTCGTCCACAGGGCCGGCCTGCTCGGTCGTCATCGCGCCGACGGCGTCCTCGCTCAGCACCCGGCTGCCCTCCGGCGCGCGGCCACCGGACCGCAGCATCCCGGCGAAGGCGGCGATGTCCTCGACGGTGGAGACCAGCCCGTCGCCGCCGTCGGGGAACGCCGGCGGCCGCGCCCACTGGCCGTCCGCGGCGTCGTAGAGCTCGCGCTCCCCGTCCGGGCCGGGCGGGAACCAGTGCGGGCCGAGCCGGTCGCGGGCCGACGCCGGCACCCCGAAGCCGGTGCTGCGCATGCCCAGCGGGTCCAGCACCCGGGCGGCAGCCCGGCGGCCTCCAGCGCGGCCATCCCGGGCGACGGCCACGGGACGGTGAAGTCGAAGCCCAGGCCGAGCCGGAAGGTCAGCACGTCCCGCACGGTGATCGGCCGGGCGGCGGGCACCGTGCCGGCGGCGGCGTCCGCCGGGTCGGCGAGGACCTGCCGGTCGGCGAGCTCGGGGAGCAGCGCGCGTCGACGGGGTCGTCGAGCCGGAGGATCCCGTCGTCCACCAGCGACATTGCCGCCGCCGCGACCACCGGCTTGGTGATCGAGGCGATCCGGAAGACGGTGTCCGGTGCCACCGGGTCGCCGCCGCCCGGCGTGTGCACCCCCGCGGCGCCGCAGGCGACCAGGGCGCCGTCCCGGTCCACCCACCACGCGGCGCCCGGGACCTGCCCGTCGGCCACCGCGCCGGTCACCGCCGCCGCGATCCGCTCCGCCTGCTCCATGCCGCCTCCTCGTCGTCCCCGTGAGGGCAGACCCGACGGCGGCCCGGAACTGATCGGCTCAGCCGGTGAACACCACGTGGAAGGCCTCGGCCATGCGGCCCTCGGGCAGCCCGAAGCGCTGCGCGGTCTGGCGCATCCAGCCGCCGACGAACTCCTCGACCCAGCCCTCGGGCTGGTGGCTCACCTGGGTGACGTGCGACTTCAGCGCGGCGAACTTGCGGTCGACGACGTCGGTCACGTCGACGGCGTGGTCGGCCCGCGGGCTGGCGCCGAGCCACACCTCCGGCACCGTCCACGCCTCGAGGCCCTCGTCGTCGAGGAGCTCGGGGAAGGCGAAGGGGTTGCGGGCGTCGGGGTAGACCGCGCGCAGCGTCGACTCGCCGACGGTCATGTGGTCGGGGTGGCTGGCGCCGACCCGCTCCCAGAACCGCTCCGGGGAGCTGGTGAGCACCCGCTGCGGGCGCACCTGCCGGATCACCCGGCTGATGTCGCGGCGCAGGTCGAGGGTCAGCTCCAACCGGCCGTCGGGGTAGCCGAGGAACCGGACGTCCTCGACCCCCACCTCCATGGCCGCGGCGCGCTGCTCCTCGCGGCGGAGCGGGCCCATCCGGTCGCGCGGCGTCTCGTCGAACCCGCCGGCGTCGCCGTCGGTGACGATGCAGTAGGTGACCTCGGTGCCGGCCGCCGTCCAGGTGGCCACCGTGCCGGCGGAGCCGAAGTCGACGTCGTCGGGGTGGGCGAGGACGCAGAGCACCCGCTCGACGTGCTCGGCCGGGCGCTGGGGCTGGGGGGCGGTCACCCGCGCGAGCCTACGGAGAGACCGGCGAGCTTGTCGGGGTTGCGGACGACGAGCACCTGCGTGATGCGGCCGTCCACCACGACCAGGGACATGGTCATCTCCGGCTGGTCACCGCTCCACACGAGGACGGCGGGGGAGCCGTTGAGGTCGGCGATCTCGATCCGCAGGTCGGGCAGCGCGAGGCCCTGCGCGGCGATGCCGACGGCGAAGCGGGCCACCTTGTCCGCGCCGGTGATCGGCCGCAGCGCCGCCTTCGCCTTGCCGCCGCCGTCGCTGATCAGCACAGCGTCGGGGGCCAGCGCGCTCACCAGGGCGCCGAGGTCGCCGCCCGCGCAGGCGGCGAGGAAGCGCTCGGTCACCTCGCGCTGCGCGTCGCGGTCGGCGTCGAACCGGGGACGGCGGGCCTGCACGTGCTCGCGGGCCCGGTGGGCCATCTGCCGGACGGCGGGCTCGGTGCGGCCCAGCGCGGTCGCCACCTCGGCGAGCGGCAGGCCGAACACCTCGCGCAGCACGAACACCGCCCGCTCGGCCGGCGAGAGCGTCTCCAGCACGACCAGCAGCGCCATCGAGACCTGCTCGCCCAGCTCGACCGCGTCCGTCGGGTCGGCTCCGGGAGGTGCCGCGGCGACCGTCGCGCGGCCGGTCAGCAGCGGCTCGGGGAGCCAGGGGCCGACGTAGCTCTCCCGCCGGGCCCGCGCGGAGTCCAGCCGGTCCAGCGCCAGGCGGGTGGTCACGCGGACCAGGTAGGCGCGGGCGTCGTCGACGTCGTCCCGGTCGGCCGCCGACCAGCGCAGCCAGGCGTCCTGCACCACGTCCTCGGCGTCCGCGACGCCGCCGAGCATCGAGTAGGCCACCGAGAACAGCAGGCCGCGGGCGCGGTCGAACTCGCCGAGGAGGTCGGTCACCGGTTCTCCACGGGGAGCATCATCGGGCATCGGGCAGACTCGCTCCGTGCCGACCTTCACCATCTACGCCGTGCTGCGGGCGACCACCGCGGTGGACGACGCCACCGTCGAGTCCGTCACCGCGGCGCTGCGGCCGGACGACGCGGAGCTGCGGGTGTGGCGCGAGCCGGACCGCGCTGCGCTGCGCGCCTCCACCGAGTGCGACGCCGCCGACCTGGAGGCCGCGCTGGAGCAGGCGCACGCGCTCGGCGCGGAGCTGGGCGCGCGGTGCCCGGGCGACGTGCTGGAGACCGCGGCGCTCAGCGACGACGACTCGCTGGTCTGGCGCGCCTGGCTCTGATCCCGCGGGAGCTCAGAGCCGGCCGCGGCCCTGCCGGAGCAGCAGCATGCCGAGCGCCGCGCCGTCGGTGCCCAGGGCGTCCTGGAAGCGGGCCAGCACCTGCTGCTCGCGGGCCAGGTTCAGCCGGGTGCCGCCGGAGGCCAAGCGGTTGACGCCGATCTCGCGGGAGATCGCCAGCCGTCGCTGCACGAGCTCGATGATCGCGGCGTCGCAGGCGTCGATCTGCTCGCGCAGCTCGCCGATCCGGTCGAGCTCGGAGCCGGTCACGGCGACGGGGGAGGTGGTGGAGGTGTTCATCGGTCGTCCTTCGGGGAGCGGGTCGGCCCGGGCCCTGGAACGAGAAACGCCCCGGAGCCTGTGGGCCCGGGGCGTCTGGTGCGGCTGTGCTCAGCCAGCGGTGACGGCGACCGGAACCCGGTGGCCGTAGAAAAACTGGGTCGTCGTGGCGAGCACGTTGGGGAGTCTGCCACAACCGCCCGGAAGCGTCACCCGTCCGGCTTACAGTGATGTCGTCATGAGCAGCGTCCAGCAGGCCCTCCCCGGTACAGCCGCACTCCAGCGCTCCGCCCCCGGCTCCCTGGGACGGGAGCTCGACCGCATGCTCGCCGGGCTCAACGGCCCGCAGCGGCAGGCCGTCGTCCACGAGGGCGGTCCGCTGCTCATCGTCGCCGGTGCCGGGTCGGGCAAGACCCGCGTGCTGGCGCACCGCATCGCCTACCTGCTCGGCGCCCGGCACGCCTCGCCCGGGGAGATCCTGGCGATCACCTTCAC
Organism: Blastococcus sp. TML/C7B; assembly: GCF_016612845.1. Lineage (NCBI taxonomy): Bacteria > Bacillati > Actinomycetota > Actinomycetes > Geodermatophilales > Geodermatophilaceae > Blastococcus > Blastococcus sp. TML/C7B. Next base: position 1,616,311 of record NZ_JAEOAA010000001.1, read on the forward strand.
CAACAAGGCCGCCGGCGAGATGAAGGAGCGGGTGGCCCAGCTCGTCGGGCCGCGCGCCCGCGCGATGTGGGTGTCGACGTTCCACTCGATGTGCGTGCGCATCCTGCGGGCCGAGGCGGCGAAGCTGGGCCTGAAGTCCACGTTCACGATCTACGACCAGGGCGACTCCGTCCGGCTCATGACGATGGTCGGCCGCGATCTCGAGCTCGACGCGAAGCGCTACCCCGGCCGCAGCCTCGCCGCGCAGGTGTCGAACCTGAAGAACGAGCTGATCGACGAGGAGAGCTTCGCGCCGGTCACGCCGCCGGAGAAGGTGCTCGCGCAGGCCTACACGCTGTACCAGCAGCGCCTCCGCCAGGCGCACGCCATGGACTTCGACGACCTGATCATGAACACGGTGCACCTGCTGCAGGCGTTCCCCGACGTCGCCGAGCACTACCGCCGCCGGTTCCGCCACGTGCTGGTCGACGAGTACCAGGACACCAACCACGCCCAGTACATGCTGGTCCGCGAGCTCGTCGGCACCGGTGAGGGCCCGGTCCCGATGGCCGAGCTGTGCGTCGTCGGCGACGCCGACCAGTCGATCTACGCCTTCCGCGGCGCGACGATCCGCAACATCGACGAGTTCGAGCGCGACTACCCGCAGGCCACCACGATCCTGCTGGAGCAGAACTACCGCTCCACGCAACGCATCCTCAAGGCCGCGAACACCGTCATCGCCAGGAACACCGGCCGCCGGCCCAAGAACCTGTGGACCGACTCCGGCGACGGCGAGCTGATCGAGGGCTACGTCGCCGACAACGAGCACGACGAGGCCGCCTGGGTCGCCGAGCAGATCGACGCGCTGGTCGACGCCGGCGAGGCCCAGCCGAAGGACATCGCCGTTTTCTACCGGACCAACAACGCCTCCCGCGTGTTCGAGGAGGTGTTCATCCGCGTCGGCATGCCCTACAAGGTCGTCGGGGGGGTGCGCTTCTACGAGCGCAAGGAGGTCCGCGACGCGCTGGCCTACCTCAAGGTGGTCGCCAACCCGACCGACATCGTCAGCCTGCGCCGGGTCATCAACACCCCCAAGCGCGGCATCGGCGAGCGGGCCGAGGCGTGCGTCGAGAACTTCGCCGACCGGGAGCGGATCCCCTTCGCCGGGGCGCTGCGCCGGTGCTCGGAGATCGGGGAGCTGGCCACCCGCTCGCTCAAGGCCATCCAGGAGTTCGTCGCCCTGCTGGAGGAGTTCGAGCAGCTGGTCGAGACCGGCTCGGGCCCGGCCGCGCTGCTGGAGAGCATCCTGGACCGCACCGGCTACCTCGCCGAGCTGCAGGCCAGCACCGACCCGCAGGACGAGGGCCGGGTCGACAACCTCAACGAGCTCATCTCGGTGGCCGCCGAGTTCGAGGCGGCCAACCCCGAGGGCACGGTCACCGACTTCCTCGAGCAGGTGTCCCTGGTGGCCGACGCGGACCAGATCCCGGTCACCGGTGATGACGCCGGCGTGGTCACGATGATGACGCTGCACACCGCCAAGGGCCTGGAGTTCCCGGTCGTCTTCCTGACCGGCCTGGAGGACGGCGTCTTCCCGCACCTGCGCGCCCTCGGCGACCCCCGCGAGCTGGAGGAGGAGCGCCGGCTGGCATATGTCGGCATCACCCGCGCCCAGCAGCGGCTGTTCATCTCGCGCGCCACCGTGCGCACGAGCTGGGGGCAGCCGGCCTACAACCCGCCGTCCCCGGTTCCTGGACGAGATCCCCGCCGACACCATCCACTGGGAGCGCCTGGACCCGGTCCCGGCGCCGTCGACCGGTTACTCGTCCGCGCAGACCCGGGTGGCGGCCACCGGCCTGTCCACCGGGGGGCTGCGCGGCGGTCTGGGCAACCGGGCGGTCATCTCCGTGGACGTCGGCGACCGGGTGAGCCACGACGCCTTCGGGCTGGGCACCGTGGTCGAGGTGACCGGTGCCGGCGACAAGGCGCAGGCCACCGTCGACTTCGGCTCGGGCGGCACCAAGCGCCTGGTCCTGCGCTACGCCCCGCTGGTGAAGCTCTAGACCGTCACGCCTCTGTCCGCGAGCCAGACGCGGGGGTCGGTCGGCTTGCCGGTCATGCCGCCGCGGTGGATCTCGTAGTGCAGGTGGGGGCCGGTGGACTGGCCCTCGTTGCCGACCTTCGCGATGACGTCGCCGGCGTGCACGATGTCGCCGGCCGAGACGTTGTAGTAGCGCATGTGCCCGTAGATGTGCACGTTGCCGTCGGCGTCCTGGATGTAGACGGCGTTGCCGTAGCCCGACGCGCGCCCGGCCTTGACGACGACGCCGTCGGAGGCCGCGTAGATCGGGGTGCCGAGCGGCGCGGCCAGGTCCAGGCCCCAGTGCATGGCGCCCCAGCGCTTGCAGAAGCAGGTGGTGAGCCGGCCGGCGACGGGGAGGACGGTCGTGGGCTGGCGGGCGGCGCGGGAGGCGGCCAGCTCGCCGAGGCGGGCCTGGGCCTCGGCCTCGGTGATGCCGCGGCGGACGCCGGCGTCCTCGAGCCCGCCGCTGAAGCTGTGGTCCGGCGCGGTCCCGAGCCCCAGGTCGGAGGCGGTGACCGTGACCTCCTCGGGGCCGCTGCCCAGCACCGACGGGGCGCCGGCGACCAGGGCGCCGACGACGAGGGCGGCGAACCAGATCGGTGCGCGGCGGCCGGGCGGGGAGGGGAGCCGGCGGAGCGCGGCGAGCCGGGGGGGGCGGCGGCGACCAGCGGTCGCCCCGGCGGGCTCGGTGGTGGCCTCGACGGTGACCTCGGGGGCCTCCGTGGTGGTGGCCTCGGCGTCGTCGGCCGCGGCGGCGCGGACCAGCGCCGTGGTGGCGCCGCGCGGAACGGGGATCACCGGCGTCCGGCGGCCGTCGAGCAGCTCGATCCGGCCGGTGGCGCCGTCCTCGGGGCGGCTGCGCTGGAGGAGTGGGGGTGCACTGGGACCGGTCACGGTGCACCTTTCCGATCGCGGGAGCGCGCCGGTGGGTTCCCGGCGCCGTGACCGAACCGTAACGACGAGTGAGGGTGCGGAGGCGTATTGACGCACCGTGTCGCGGCGTGTGCCGCAGGTAACGGAACGAGACCGGCAGGGCCGCTCAGGCGGCGGCGTGCACCGGTTCGTGACCTGCGACGGGGGAGCCGGCCAGCGTGAGCGCGACCTCATCGAGGACGCCGCGGTTGATCGGCAGCGACATGTGCCCCACGCCCCGGACGAGCAGGTTGCGGGCCCCGAGGTCGGGGTGGTCGCAGCGGCCGGCCGACGTCGGCAGGACCAGCTGGTCGAGGTCGCTGTAGACCGCGGTGATCCGCGTGTCGCAGCGCTCGACCGGCTCGGCGAGCTCCTGGAGCACCGGGGAGCCCGGCCGCAGCTGGCGGACCAGCGGCGTGGGGAGCGCGTGCGCGAGCAGCGACCCGCCGTGCGGCGTCCCGAGGGTGACCAGGGAGTCGACCCGGCGGTCGCCGCCCTGCCGCTGCACGTGGTATCGGGCGATGAGCCCGCCGAGGCTGTGCCCGACCACGTGCACGCGGTCGTGCCCGGTCTGCGCGCAGATCCGCTCGATGTGCGCGCCGAGGTCCGCGGCCCCCCGCGCGACGTCGCGCAGCAACGGACTGTAGTTCCAGGAGCAGACCGAGGAGAAGCCGCGACGGCGCAGGCTGCGGCGCATCACGGCGAAGATGGACCGGTTGTCGACCAGCCCGTGCACGAGCAGGACCGGCGTGCGCGCGGCCAGCGGATCGGCGGCGAACAGCGCCCGCACGGCCGGTGACTGACCGGGCCGGGAGCCCGGATCGGTCTGCAGCTGCTCGGTCCGGGCGCCCATCGGGTACATCAGCGCGTGCGCCCCGACCCAGGCCAGTTCGGTGAGGCCGCCGGTCAGCGCGGCGGGGCTGCAGAGGCTGCGCAGGGCGCTCCGTGGTGCGCCCTCCGGAGCGGCTGTCGTGTGCGACGCTGGTCCGGAGTCCGGAACGCTCGTCGGTCGCATGGCCCTCGTCTCCCCTGTGGTCCGCCGGTGGTGCCGGGGGTCGGCCGTCCCGGAGCGGTGCACCCTGAGTGCTCCGTTCACCCGACGGTAATACGCCTGTGTGGCGCCCGTCACACGTACACCGCCGGAACGACGACCGATCGACGCCGGTTCGTGACCTGGAACGGAGGGAGACCCGTGCCTGCCCCCGAGATCCGCACCGGCGCCTCCCGCGAGGGCCTGGTCGTCGGTGCCGTGCCGCCGGCCGTCCGCGTCGCCGGGGTGCTCCTGCTGCTCGCCGCCCTGGCCGGCGTCGTCTCGGCGTTCCCCACCTACCTCGAGGTGGACGGCCGGGACCTCGTGCTCGGCGGGAGCGCTCCCGGCGTCCTGGTCGCCCTGCTCGGCCCGCTGGTCTCGGCGGCGGTCGGCGTCTCGCTGGTGCGCTCCGCCGTCCCGAAGTTCGGGCTGGCGTACGCGGCGGTGGCCGGCGCCCTCGCGCTGGGGCAGCTGCTCATCGAGCTCTACCGCGGCCGCGGCTCCACCGCCCGGCCCGGCGTGGAGGTGCTCGCGGGGGAGCGCGTGCTGACCAGCGACATCCACGTGGGTCCCGGCTGGGTGGCGGGCCTCGCCGCGCTCGCGCTGACCGTGCTGGCCGGTGCCGTGGCCGTCGCCGTCTGGGGGCGCACGGTGATGGAGGACGGCGGCGCGCTGGACGCCGTCCGCGGTCCGCTGGCCGGCGCCTCGGTGCTGCTCGGCGTCGGCGCCGTCCTCTCCCTCACGCTGCCCGCCGCCGACGTGCCCGACGACCTGGTCACCGATCCGGCCACCGGGCTGCAGGTCGTGGTGACCCGCGAGGGCCCGCAGGCGCTGCTCGAGCGGCCGGGCCTGGCGCTGCTGGGCGGCCTGCTGCTCGCCGGCGCCCTGGTGCTGTGCTCGGTGACCGCCCCTTCGCTGCGCCCGCGGCTGGCCGCGGTGGGCGGGCTGCTGGCGATCGCGGTCACTGTGCTCACCCTCGGGCTCGGCGGGGTCCGCGACGCCGTCGTCTCCGACGACCTGCGCTGGACCGTTCCCGGTGCGGCGTTGCTGGTGGCCGGCGTGGGCTTCGGCGTGCTGACAGCCCTGGCCTGGCGGCTCCGCCGCCCCTGACCCGCTCTCCTAGGCTGCCCGCCGTGGAGGAGCGCATCCGGGTGGTCGTCGCCGGGCCCGGCGACGCCGACGAGGACCGGACGGCCCAGGTCCTGGCCCGCGCGCTGCGGGACGCCGGGGTGGAGGTCGTCTACACCGACCGGCCGCAGGCGGCCGACCAGCTGGCCGCGACCGTCGTGCAGGAGGACGCCGACGCCGTCGCCGTCGTGCCGGCCGGGGACGACGAGGCCCCGGTCCGCCGCGTGCGGGAGCTGCTGGCGGACCGGGGGATCGACGACGTGCTCGTGGTGGCCGGTGCGGACCTCGGCGCTCCGGCCGGGGCCGCGGACGCGCTGCGCGCCCGCCTCAGGGGCTGACCACCGGCAGCGTCAGCTGCTGCACCCGCCCGGGCCCGGTCTGCAGCGTGACCGGCTGCGGCAGCGTGGCGCCCCGGTAGGCGAGGTCGCCGCCGGCGAGCACGACCGCGAGCCGGTGGCCCGGCGCGAAGCGGTGCACGATCGCCGGCAGCTCGATGGTGACCGGCGTCGTCACGTCCGTGATCCGGGCGGGGGAGATGAGCCGGTGCGGCAGCTCCACCGCACCGTCGGGGCCGACGTCGTAGACCTTCGCGAAGACGGTCAGCCTGGCGCCGGGGCCCAGGTGCTGGGTGGCCGCGACGGCCGGGGCGTCCAGCTGCACGGTGAGCCGGGGCGAGCCGACGACGTCCAGCGGCTGCGTCAGCGGCGGCGTCGAGAAGCGGATCGCCGTCCCGGGCGGGTCGGTGACCGGTCCGGTCTGGTCGAGGAACGCGGTCTCCGTGTAGTTCGGGCCGAACGGCAGGACGCTGCTGAAGCCGTTGAGCCCCGGCACCACCCGCGACGGGTCCTCGACCAGCGAGCCGCCGAGCAGCCCGCCGCCGGAGAGGTGCAGCGTCCGCTCGGTGCCGACCGGGTAGGACGGCGCCGACGCGTACGCCTGCTCGATGTCGCCGGTCTCCGCCATGACCCAGTCGCGGTAGTAGTCGAACACCGGCTCGGGCGCCGGGCCGCGGCCGCGCACGTAGTGGTCGAACCAGGCCAGCACCTGGCGGCCCTGGTAGGAGGTCCCCGGGTTCCGCTCGTCCAGCTCGCCGGGCAGCGGGTCCAGGCCGCTGTGCCCCCACGAGTGCCAGACCAGCGACACCGGGGTGCCCTGCGCCTTGAGCGCGGAGTAGGTGGCCACCGACTCCTGCAGGTTGAACAGGGTGTCGGCCTGGCCCTGCGCGATCAGGGTCGGCGTGCGGACGTCGTCGACGTAGCTCGCCACCGAGTTCGACCGCAGGAAGTCCACCGAGCCGGCGCCCGCGTAGCCGGTGGCGGCGACCTCGGCGAGCGCGGTGCAGACGGGGGCGTCGAAGTGGAGGCAGTTGCCGCTCGCGAGGTTGCGCACCTGGGCGGGGTCGCCGAGGGCCGGCAGGTCCTGCAGGCCGCTGACCAGGCCGAGCGCGGTGAACAGCAGCGACCACTGGTACTTGAAGACGCCGGTGTCCGGCGAGCTCACCGAGCCGCTGCGCGCGGTGCCACCGGGGAACCCGCTGTTGTCCGGGTTGAGCGAGTAGGAGAGGTCGTTCCAGGTGATCATCGGGACGATCGCGTCGAGCCGGTCGGTGCCGGCCGCGTGCTCGACCGCGGCGGCGGCGAACTGGATCTGGCCGCCGTAGGAGCCGCCGACCATGCCCACGGCGGGGTCGTGCGCCACCCGCGTGCGGCGGTCCTGCCGGATCACCTGGTCGACCACCACCCGCTCGCCGGTCGCGTCGTCCACCGCGACGACCGAGGGGTCCCCGCCCAGGAAGCGGATCAGCTGGCTCGCCGCCACGCCGTCGTGCTCGCGGTCGTCGAGGGTGATGGGGCACAGGTCGCCGTCGACGAAGCCGAGACCGGTGTAGGACAGCGTCACGTAGCCCTGCTCGCCGAAGCCCTGGGCGAAGTCGGCCTGGTCGTCCTTGGTGCCGCCGAAGCCGTTGGTCGCCAGCAGGGCGGGCCCCGGGCGGCGGGCGGTGACCCCGTCGGGCACGTACAGGTCGGCGTCGATCTGGCAGGTGCGGCCCTCCGGCCCCAGGCCCGTCGCGGTGATCGTCAGGTCGCGCGGGACGATCTCGGCGGCGGCTGCCGGTGGGGCCAGCACGACCGTCCCCCCGACGGTCAGCAGAGCGGTGAGCAGGACGGTCGTGGCGCGGCGCACAAGGGCTCCTCGTCGGTCGGCGATCGGGCGGACGTGCGTCGGGCCGGCTCGATCGCTGCCGCGATGGGGTGAGGAACCCTGTGATGCGTCCCACGCCGGACCCATCTCCTCAACGCCCGGGGCGGCATTCCGGTTACGGGCGGGCTACGGTCCCTGTTCGTGGATCTTTTCGAGTACCAGGCCCGTGACCTGTTGGCCTCGCACGGCGTCCCCGTGCTCCCCGGCGGCGTCGCCGAGACGCCCGAGGAGGCGGAGGCGATCGCCCGCGAGATCGGGCAGACCGTCGTCGTCAAGGCGCAGGTGAAGGTGGGCGGCCGCGGCAAGGCCGGCGGCGTCAAGCTCGCCGACAACCCCGAGGACGCCAAGGCGCGCGCCCAGGACATCCTCGGGCTGGACATCAAGGGCCACATCACCCACCGCGTGATGGTGGCCCAGGCCAGCGACATCGCCGAGGAGTACTACTTCTCGTACCTGCTGGACCGCTCCAACCGCACCTTCCTGGCCATGGCCTCGAAGGAGGGCGGCATGGAGATCGAGCAGCTCGCCGTCGAGCGCCCCGAGGCCCTCGCCCGCATCCCCGTCGACGCCAGCGTCGGCGTGGACGCCGCCAAGGCGGCCGAGATCGTGGACGCCGCCGGGTTCGCCCCCGAGGTGCGCGACCAGGTCATCGCCATCGCCGTGCAGCTGTGGGACGCCTTCTCGAAGGAGGACGCGACCCTGGTCGAGGTCAACCCGCTGGCCAAGGCGCCCGACGGCACGGTCCTCGCGCTCGACGCCAAGATCACCCTCGACGAGAACGCCGGCTTCCGCCAGGAGGCGCACGCCGCGCTCGAGGACAAGGCCGCCGCCGACCCGCTCGAGGCCGCCGCCAAGGAGAAGGACCTCAACTACGTCAAGCTCGAGGGCGAGGTCGGGATCATCGGCAACGGTGCCGGCCTGGTCATGAGCACCCTGGACGTCGTCGCCTACGCCGGCGAGGAGTTCGGCGGGGTCCGCCCGGCCAACTTCCTCGACATCGGCGGTGGCGCCTCCGCCGAGGTCATGGCCAACGGCCTGTCGATCATCCTCGGCGACCCGGCCGTGAAGAGCGTCTTCGTCAACGTCTTCGGTGGCATCACCGCCTGCGACGCCGTCGCCAACGGCATCGTCGCCGCCCTGCAGCAGCTCGGCGACCAGGCCACCAAGCCGCTGGTCGTCCGTCTCGACGGCAACAACGTCGAGGAGGGCCGGCGGATCCTCGCCGAGGCCAACCACCCGCTGGTCACCGTCGTGGACACGATGGACGGCGCCGCCCGCCGGGCCGCCGAGCTCGCCGCCGCCTGACCTCCCCGACTCCCGACAGGACACCAGACAAGATGTCGATCTTCCTCAACGAGAACAGCAAGGTCATCGTCCAGGGCATGACCGGCTCGGAGGGCATGAAGCACACCAGCCGCATGCTCGCCTCCGGCACCGCCATCGTCGGTGGCGTGAACCCGCGCAAGGCCGGCACCAACGTCGACTTCGACGGCACCAGCGTGCCGGTGTTCGGCTCGGTCGCCGACGCCATGAAGGAGACCGGCGCCGACGTCAGCGTCATCTTCGTGCCGCCGCCGTTCGCCAAGGCCGCCGCGATCGAGGCCGTCGACGCCCAGATCGGCCTCGCCGTGGTCATCACCGAGGGCATCCCGGTGCACGACTCCACCTACGTATGGGCGCACGCCCAGGGTGGCGCCACGCGCATCATCGGCCCGAACTGCCCCGGCCTGATCAGCCCCGGGCGCAGCAACGCCGGCATCATCCCGGCCAACATCACCAAGCAGGGCAAGATCGGGCTGGTCTCCAAGTCCGGCACGCTGACCTACCAGATGATGTACGAGCTGCGTGACCTCGGCTTCTCCACCGCCGTCGGCATCGGTGGCGACCCGGTCATCGGCACCACGCACATCGACTGCCTGGAGGCCTTCGAGGCCGACCCGGAGACCGAGGCGATCGTCATGATCGGCGAGATCGGTGGCGACGCCGAGGAGCGGGCCGCGGACTTCATCAAGGCCAACGTCTCCAAGCCCGTCGTCGGCTACGTCGCCGGCTTCACCGCGCCCGAGGGCAAGACCATGGGCCACGCCGGCGCCATCGTCTCGGGCTCGGCCGGTACCGCGCAGGCGAAGAAGGAGGCCCTCGAGGCCGCCGGCGTGCGCGTGGGCAAGACCCCGTCGGAGACCGCCCAGCTGATGCGCGAGATCATCGCCGGCTGACGCCTCCCAGCACGACCGCACGCGGGCCCGGCCCCCCGAGAGGGGTGCCGGGCCCGCGTCGTTCCCGGCGCGCCGGAGGTGCGGTGCGGCCCCGCTGCAGGTAGGAAGGCGCGGCGCCGACCGGCGCGTCCTGCGAGTGAGGGAGAACAGTGCGGTTCGGAGCAACCAGATGACGGCGTCCGCGCCGGCGACCCGCCCCGGCGGCGTGCCCGTGCTGCGGCCCGTCGGCGTCCGCCAGGTGTCCGCCGGGCTCGCGACCGGGGCGGCCGTCACCGCGGTCCTGTCCCTCGGCGTCGGCCTGACCAGCACGTGGGACCCCACCGGCGAGACGGGGTACCCGGACGTCGTCACCCGCGTCGCCGGCGGCGAGTCCGTGCCGGGCTGGGACGACGGCACCTGGAGCTGGGTCTCCCTCGACTGGACCCTCCCGGGGATGCTGGCCGTGCTGCTGCTCACCGCCGCCGCGGTCGCCGCCCTCCTCGGAGCCCGCGACGACGAGCCCGGGGCGTGGTCGTCGGTGGCGCAGCTGACCGCGCTGGCCGGCGCCGGCCTCCTGGCGGGGATCGCCGGGGTGCAGGCCGTGGTCGGGCGGGGCGACATCGCCCAGGCCGAGGGCCAGGATCTCTCCGCCCAGTGGGGGCCGGCGACGGGGCTCGTGGTCGCGGGTGTGCTCCTCGCCCTCGCCGCCGCGGCGACCGCCCGGCGCGGTCGCGCGCGCGTCCTCGCCGTCGTCGACCTGCCCGCACGCGAGCAGTGGGCGGGAGCTCCCCGATGAGCGGCTCCGGCACGTGGCAGCCCCCGGCGCCCGGCGGCACCGCCTCCGTCGCCTGGGCGGTCGGCGCCCCGGGTGGGGCACCCGCGGTGCCCCGGCGGACCGTCGACGGGGGCGCGGTGCTCCGGCTCGTCGGCGCGGGACTGCTGCTCCTGGCGGCCGGGCTGACCGCGGTCGCGCCCTTCACCGACCTGTTCTCGGTCTCCTACGACGGCGAGGCCACCTCGTCGGCGACGGGATGGGAGGACGACGCCGCGGCACCCGGCGAGACGGTCCTGTTCGGCATCCCGCTCGTGGTCGCCGCCGCGCTGCTGCTCGGTGCGGCCGGCCTCGCCGCTGCCGCCCACCGGCTGGCCGGCCTGCGCCGGACGGCCGTCGCCGGCGCGGTCCTCGCGGTGGGGGTGTTCGCCGCGGTGACCTGGCTGGTCATCGGCTACTCGCGCGATCTCGTGGCGACGGTGACCGGCATCGGCGACGGCAGCCTGGCCGACGCCGAGACGGGCTCCGGCGTCCTGCTCGCCACGCTCGCGCTCCTGACGGGGCTGGGCGGCCTGGCCGCGCTGCTCGTCGGCGCCGCACTCGACCGCACGTCCTCGGCCGCGGAGGGCCTCCGATGACCGCGCCGTCCCACCCCGGCACCCCGCTCCCGCCGGCGACCGTCGTCGCCGCGGCGGCGCTGACCGTGCCCGCCATGGTCGCCCTCGTCGTCGCGACCGAGGTCGCCGACCTCGGGGACCTCGTCGCGCCGCTGGAGTGGCGCGCGGCGGACGAGCGCATCGTCGTCCTGACGGCGGCGCTCGCCACCGGCGCCGGCCTGGTCGGCGGGGCGGTCGCCGCGGTGCTCCGGCGCGGCGGGGGCCTGCTCCGCGGCTCCGCCGCCGCCCTGGCGGTGCTCGCCCTGGTCGTCCTGGGTGTCGAGCTGGCTCAGGACGCCGACGGCACCCGGACGGTGACCAGCGCGCTCGTGGCGCTGCTGGGCGCGGCGATCGCGGTGCTCGCCGGGCTGGCGCCGTCCCGCTCCTGGTACGAGTCGGGGGAGCGGGCCGCCGCCGAGCAGGCGATCGCCCGGGCGCTCGCGCCCGGTGCGGCCGGGCGCCCCCGGTCCATCGCCGCCCGCGGCATCGGCTGGGCGCTCGCCGCGGGCGCACTCGGCGCCGCGGTGGTCGGCGCGGCCGGGCTGGCCGTGGGGCAGCTGGCCCCGCCGCTGGCCGGGGAGGTGCAGGACTGGTCGGAGTTCCGGGATGCGGCGTCGTCCGGCTCGGTCCCCTCCGGTGCGGCCGACGAGATCCCGGTCGACCGCTCGGACCGCGACTGGGACCCGTGGCTCGACGAGCTCGCCCAGGCCTGCGCCGAGGGAAGCTTCGTCGACTGCGACGACCTGTACTGGGAGTCCGAGTACGGCTCGGACTACGAGTACTACGGCAGCACCTGCGGTGGGTACAGCGCCGTCCAGCAGCGGGGCGACTGCTCGCTCGAGTTCGACTGACCTGCCGTGATCGACCGACCGCCGAGGAGTGGCCCGCCATGACCAGTCCGCCTCCGCCACCGCCCCCGGGACAGCAGCCGCCCTACGGCCAGCAACCTCCGCCGTACGGCCAGCAACCTCCCCAGGGTCAGCAGCCGCCCCCGTACGGGCAGCAGCCGCCCCAGGGCCAGCAGCCGCCGCCGTGGGGACAGCAGCCTCCCCCGTACGGGCAGCAGCCCCCGCCGTGGGGACAGCAGCCGCGGCACCCGCAGCACCCGCAGCAGCCCGGCCCGCAGTGGGGGCCGCCGCCGCAGCAGCCGTGGGGCACGCCTCCGCAGGACCCCTACGGCCGGCCGCCCTACGGCGCGCCGGGCCGGTCGTCCTCCGCGGACTTCTCGAAGGTCGCGCTCCTCGAGTGGTTCGTCGCCGGCTGCGCCGTGCTGTTCACGCTGTTCATGCTGCTGCCCTGGTACGGCTTCGAGGGCGAGGGGCTGGACGGCTTCGACACGACGACCAACGGGTTCAGCGACGCGGTCGGCGGCCGCGGGCTGTTCACCTTCGAGATCGGCTACGCGACCGGCCCGGCCGTCCTCGCCTGGCTGCTCCTCCTCGCCGCCGCCGTCTGGGTGCTGCTCCCGGCGTTCACGACCGTGCGGGTGCCCGTGCCGCACCGCGTCGTGACGGTGGGGCTCACCGGGCTGGCGCTGCTGCTGTTCCTCATCACCTGGATCGACGCGCTCGCCCTCGCCGACGGGCCGGGCGACGAGGTCGGGTTCAGCGTCGTCGCCTTCCTCGCGCTGCTCACGGCCGTGGCCGCCGTCGTCCTCGCGGTGCTCGCGCTCCTGCGGCCGCAGCGCGGGCACACCCCGCCGACGCCGCAGCCAGGGGTGCCCGACCGCGGAGCGTGAGCGGACGCGCCCGGGTGGCGGCTTTTCGGCGCCCCCCGGGCGCGTGCGCCGACCACCTGCGGCGCGGGCTTGCGAGAGTGGTGCCGTGGTCCCGCTGCTCGCACGTCTGCCCCGCCGGGGCCCGGACGGCGGCCGGACGACCGGTCCGCTTCCGACGACGGCGCTGGCGCTCGCCGGGGCCGCCGCGGCCTCGGTCGTCGGGCTCGGCGTGCTCTGGCTGGCCGTCGGCGTCGTCGACACCCTCGACCCCACCGGCGGTCAGGGGGCCGGTGGGTCGCTGGTGCTCGCCGGCCTGCTGTGGCTGCTCGCCCAGGGGGCCGGCATCACGGTGGCATCCGGCCCGATCGTGCTCGCCCCGCTGCTGCTCACCCTCGGCATCGCCTGGTGCCTGTCGGCCGCCGGGCGCGTGGTCGTGCGGCTCGGCGACCTGACCGGGCCGCGCGAGACGGCCGCCGCCGTCGGCGTCCTCGCGGCCGCGCACGTCGTCCTCACCGCCGTGCTGGCGCTGCTGCTGGACGGCCCCGGCGCCGAGGTCGGCCTGCTCCGCGCGCTCCTCGGCAGCGCGCTGCTCGCGGTCGCAGCGGCCGGCTGGGGAGCCGCGCGCGAGTCGGGCGCGGTGGACACCGCGCTGGACCAGCTGCCCGGGCAGACCCGGCCGCTGCTGCGCGGCGTCCTCGCCGGGGTGCTGACCGCGCTCGCGCTGTGCCTCGCCGTCGTCGCGATCGCCGTGGCCGCCGACGCCGACGGGTACGCCGCCGTCTCCGGCGGGATCGGCGGCGCGGGCGCCGGCGCGCTCGGCCTGCTGGGGCTGTGCGTGCTGCTGCTGCCCAACGCCGCCGCCGCCGTCCTCGGCCTGGCCGCCGGGCCGGGGTTCGCCGTCGGCAGCGGCACGGTCGTCTCGGTGCACGGCGTGACGCTGGGCGCGGTGCCCGCGCTGCCGCTGCTCGCGGCGCTGCCCGACACCCAGGCGGTGCCCCTGCTGGCGTTCGCGTCGCAGGCGGTGCCCGTGCTGGCCGGCCTCGTGGCGGGCCGCACCCTCGCCCGCCGCCTGCTGCCCGGCGACGGCGGCGCCGTGGTGGCGGGCCTGGCCGGCGTGCTCGCCGGGGTGCTGACCGGGGTGGCCTGCGGCCTGCTCGTCTGGACGGCGGGTGGCTCGCTGGGCGACGGCGCCCTGGCCGACGTCGGCGCACCGCCGATCGCGACCGGCGTGGCGATCGCGGCGCAGGCCGGGATCGCGGCGGCGGTCGCGGCCGCGTTCAGCCGCTGGCGCCTCGCCTCCTGACGGCGGATAGGGTCGCGGCGTGGGCGGCCCCGGGCGATCGACGGCGCGGGCACGGGTCGTCGTCCTCCTGTCGGGCACCGGCTCGCTCTGCGCGGCGCTCCTGGACGCGACCGACGACCCGGCCTACCCGGTGGACGTCGTCGCCGTCGGGGCCGACCGCCCGGCCGCGGGCCTCGAGCACGCCACCCGGCGCGGCATCCCGACGTTCGTCTGCGCGCTGCGCGACCACGCCGACCGCGCCGCCTGGGACCGTGCGCTGGCGGCCGAGGTCGCCGGTTTCGCCCCCGACCTCGTCGTCTCCGCCGGGTTCATGAAGATCGTCGGCCCGGCGGTGCTGGACGCCTTCGGCGGGCGGCTGATCAACACCCACCCCGCGCTGCTGCCGGCCTTCCCCGGCGCGCACGCCGTGCGCGACGCCCTGGCCGCCGGGGCGACGGTGACCGGCTCGACGGTGCACCTCGTCGACGCCGGCGTGGACACCGGCCCGGTGCTCGCCCAGCGCGAGGTGCCGGTGCTGCCCGACGACGACGAACCCCGCCTGCACGAACGCATCAAGGCCGTGGAGCGCGAGCTCCTGGTGGAGACGGTGGCCCGACTGGTGGCCGCCGAACGAGAGGACGAGAGCTCCCGATGAGCGACCGCAGCCCGATCCGTCGCGCCCTGCTCGGCGTCTACGACAAGACCGGCATCGAGGAGCTGGCCCGCGGGCTGGCCGGTGCCGGGGTGGAGCTGGTCAGCACCGGCGCCACCGCCCGCCGCATCGCCGACGCCGGCATCCCGGTGACCCCCGTCGAGCAGGTGACCGGGTTCCCCGAGTGCCTCGACGGGCGGGTGAAGACGCTGCACCCCGCCGTGCACGCCGGGATCCTGGCCGACCGCCGCAGGCCCGAGCACGTCGCCCAGCTGGACGAGCTGGGCATCGCCGCCTTCGACCTCGTCGTGGTGAACCTCTACCCGTTCACCGAGACGGTCGCCTCGGGCGCCTCGTCCGACGAGTGCGTCGAGCAGATCGACATCGGCGGCCCGGCGATGGTGCGCGCCGCGGCCAAGAACCACCCGTCGGTCGCCGTCGTCGTCGACCCGGCGCGCTACGGCGACGTGCTGGCCGCCGTCGGCGAGGGCGGCTTCACCCTCGCCGAGCGGCAGGGGCTGGCGGCGGCGGCCTTCCGGCACACGGCCTCCTACGACATCGCGGTCGCCTCGTGGATGAGCAGCGTGCTCGCGCCCGACGGGACGTCGGACTTCCCGGAGTGGGTCGGGGCGAGCTGGGAGCGGGCCGAGGTCCTCCGGTACGGGGAGAACCCGCACCAGGGCGCCGCGCTGTACCGCGGCAGCACGCCCGGGCTGGCGCACGCCGAGCAGCTGCACGGCAAGGCGATGTCCTACAACAACTACGTCGACACCGACGCCGCCTGGCGGGCCGCGCACGACCACGCCGACCCCTGCGTGGCGATCATCAAGCACGCCAACCCGTGCGGGATCGCCGTCGGCCCGGACATCGCGGCCGCCCACCGCAAGGCGCACGCCTGCGACCCGCTGTCGGCGTTCGGCGGCGTCATCGCGGCGAACCGGGAGATCGACCTGACGACGGCCGAGCAGGTCGCCGAGGTGTTCACCGAGGTCGTCGTCGCGCCGTCGTTCACCGACGACGCCGTCCGCGTGCTGACCGGCAAGAAGAACATCCGGCTGCTGCGCCTGCCGCACCTGCCGGGTGCGGCCGCCGAGCTGCGGCCGATCAGCGGCGGGCTGCTGCTGCAGGCCACCGACCGCATCGACGCCACCGGCGACGACCCGACCACCTGGACGCTGGCGGCCGGCGAGCCGCTGGACGCCGCCGGCCTCGACGACCTCGTCTTCGCCTGGCGGGCGGTGCGCGCGGTGAAGAGCAACGCGATCCTGCTCGCCCACGACCGGGCGACCGTCGGCGTCGGCATGGGCCAGGTCAACCGGGTGGACTCCGCCCGGCTGGCCGTCGCGCGGGCGGGGGAGCGGGCGGCCGGCTCGGTCGCGGCGTCCGACGCGTTCTTCCCCTTCGCCGACGGGCTGCAGGTGCTGCTCGACGCCGGTGTCCGCGCCGTCGTCCAGCCCGGTGGGTCCGTGCGCGACGAGGAGGTCGTCGCCGCGGCGGCCGCCGCGGGCGTGCCGCTCTACCTGACCGGCACGCGGCACTTCGCGCACTGAGGCGCTGCGGTCAGTAGTACCTGCGGCCGGTGAGCAGGGCCTTGAGGCTGCCGAGCACCCCGAGGACGGCGACGGCGATCGCGCACCAGAAGCCCGGGCCGAAGGTGCCCAGCCGCCAGTCGGCGTCCTGCAGCGGCACGACGACCGCCCACACCACCAGGCCGCTGACCAGCAGCCCGAGCAGCCCGAGGAGGCGGTGCGAGCGGGCCGGCAGCCACATCAGGACGCCGAGCACGAGCAGCACCCCGCCGCCGAGCACCACCGCCATCGGCTGCCACAGCCCGGTGTCGACGAGCGAGTCCAGGTCGTCGAACCCGTCGCGCACCAGGTCCAGGCCGGTGCCGTCGAGGTCGTCGACCCAGTCGAGCACCAGGCTGAGCGCGGCGGCGAGGCCGGCGAGGATGAGCAGCAGTCCGCCGAGGCTGTCCGGCCCGCGGACGGCGACCGGCTCCGCCGACCAGACGGGGGCCGTCGTGCCGGGGCTCGCTCCGACGGGGCTCTGGTCGCGTTCGGTCACGTCGCACCTCCGGCCGCGCGGGTCCGGGGGGACCCGCTGCGTCGGAGCCTAGGACCGCGGCCCCGGTCCCGGCAGCTCTCGGGCACACTGTCCCCGTGCCCGCGACGATCCTGGACGGCAAGGCGACGGCAGCGGCGATCCGCTCCGAACTGACCGGGCGGGTGGCGGCGCTGACCGCGGCCGGCCACCGGCCGGGGCTCGGCACCCTGCTGGTCGGTGACGACCCGGGCAGCCGCTGGTACGTCAACGCCAAGCACTCCGACTGCGCGCAGGTCGGCATCGCCAGCATCCAGCGCGAGCTGCCCGCCACCGCGACGCTCGCCGACGTGCTCGCCGTCGTCGAGGAGCTCAACGCCGACCCGGCCTGCACCGGCTACATCGTGCAGCTGCCCCTTCCCGCCGGCATCGACGAGAGCGTCGTGCTCGAGGCGATGGACCCGGCCAAGGACGCCGACGGGCTGCACCCGGTGAACCTGGGCCGGCTGGTGCTCAACGTCCCCGGGCCGCTGCCCTGCACGCCGGTCGGCATCGTCGAGCTGCTGCGCCGCTACGAGGTGCCGATCGCCGGCGCCGAGGTCGTCGTCGTCGGCCGGGGGATCACCGTCGGGCGGCCGCTGGGCCTGCTGCTCACCCGCCGCACCGAGAACGCCACCGTGACGCTGTGCCACACCGGCACCCGCGACCTCGCCGCGCACCTGCGCACGGCCGACGTCGTCGTGGCCGCCGCCGGCGTGCCCGGCCTGATCACCGCCGACCTGGTCAAGCCGGGCGCCGCCGTCCTCGACGTGGGCGTCAGCCGGGTCGACGGCAAGATCGCCGGCGACGTCGCGAAGGACGTCGTCGACGTGGCCGGGTTCGTGGCCCCCAACCCCGGCGGCGTGGGCCCGATGACCCGGGCGATGCTGCTGCAGAACGTCGTCCTGGCCGCCGAGCAGGCAGCCGCCGCCGAGGCCCTCACCGCGTGACCGGGGATCGGCCGCCGCTCTACGTCCGACGGCCGTTCGTCGCCGGGCTGGTCCGCCAGCTCCCGCTGCTGGCGGTGCTCCGCCGCCGTGGTGGTCGGGCTGCTGCTGGTGACCGTCGAGCACTGGCGGACCGGGCTGGTCGTCATGGGCCTGGCGCTCGTCGCGGCCGCGGTGCTGCGGCTGCTGCTGCCCGAGCGCCGGGTCGGCTTCCTCGCCGTCCGGAGCCGGCCGGTGGACGTCGTGCTGCTCACGGCGGCCGGTCTGGCGCTCAGCGTCATCGCCGTCGCCATTCCCGCACCGTGAGACGTCGCAGCGCCCCCGCTGGCGCGCGACGGCCTCCGCGGCGCTAGGTTGGCGCGCATGGCAGACAAGCCTCGGAACGGCAAGGTCACCGTGGTGGGCGCCGGCTTCTACGGCTCCACGACCGCTCTCCGTCTCGCCGAGTACGACATCTTCGAGACCGTCGTGCTCACCGACATCGTCGAGGGCAAGCCCGAGGGCCTGGCCCTCGACATGAACCAGTCGCGGCCCATCGAGGGCTTCGAGACCGAGGTCGTCGGCATCGGGGGCGGGTCCTACGAGGGCACCGAGGGCTCCGACGTCGTCGTCATCACCGCGGGCATCCCGCGCAAGCCCGGCATGAGCCGGATGGACCTCATCGAGACCAACGCGAAGATCGTCCGCGAGGTGGCGGAGAAGGTGGCCGCCGGCTCGCCGGACGCCGTCCTCATCGTGGTCTCCAACCCGCTGGACGAGATGACCGCGCTGGCGCAGCTGGCCAGCGGGTTCCCGAAGCAGCGGGTGATGGGGCAGGCGGGCATGCTCGACACCGCCCGCTTCACCAACTTCGTGGCCGAGGAGACCGGTGTCCCCGTCTCCTCGGTGCGCACGCTGACCCTGGGCTCGCACGGCGACACGATGGTGCCCGTGCCGTCGCGCTGCACCGTCGACGGCAAGCCGCTCACCGAGGTGCTCGCGGCCGACCGCATCGAGCACCTGGTCGACCGCACCCGCAACGGCGGCGCCGAGGTGGTGGCCCTGCTCAAGACCGGGTCGGCGTACTTCGCGCCGTCGGCCGCCGCGGCCCGCATGGCCCGCGCGGTCATGGAGGACTCCGGCACCGTGATGCCGGTGTGCGCGTGGGTCGACGGCGAGTACGGGATCAGCGGCGTGTACCTGGGCGTCGAGGCCGAGATCGGCCGAGGAGGAGTGCGGAAGGTCGTCGAGGGCGACCTGTCCGAGAGCGAGCTGGCCGGGCTGCGCGACGCAGCCGAGGCCGTGCGCGCCAAGCAGGCTGACATAGCCGACCTCTGAGCGAACGCTCGGAGCAGCAAGCAGAGAGAAGGAACGCGCACAGTGGCGAAGATCAAGGTCGAGGGCACCGTCGTCGAGCTCGACGGCGACGAGATGACCCGGATCATCTGGCAGTTCATCAAGGACCAGCTGATCCTCCCGTACCTCGACGTGAACCTGGAGTACTACGACCTGGGCATCGAGTCGCGCGACGCGACCGACGACCAGATCACCATCGACTCGGCCAACGCCATCAAGAAGCACGGCGTCGGCGTCAAGTGCGCGACGATCACCCCGGACGAGGCGCGCGTCGAGGAGTTCGGCCTCAAGAAGATGTGGCGGTCCCCGAACGGGACGATCCGCAACATCCTGGGCGGCGTCATCTTCCGCGAGCCGATCATCATGCAGAACGTGCCGCGCCTGGTGCCGGGCTGGACCAAGCCGATCATCGTCGGCCGCCACGCCTTCGGTGACCAGTACCGCGCCACCGACTTCAAGTTCCCCTCGGCGGGCACCCTGACGGTGACCTTCACGCCGACCGACGGCTCCGAGCCGATCGAGCACGAGGTCTTCCAGGCCCCGGGCGCCGGCGTCTCGCTGTCGATGTACAACCTGGACGACTCGATCCGCGACTTCGCGCGCGCCTCGATGAACTACGGCCTGGACCGCGGCTACCCGGTCTACCTGTCCACGAAGAACACGATCCTCAAGGCCTACGACGGCCGGTTCAAGGACATCTTCGAGGAGGTCTTCGAGGCCGAGTTCAAGGAGAAGTTCGCGACCGCGGGCATCACCTACGAGCACCGGCTCATCGACGACATGGTCGCCGCCTCGCTCAAGTGGGAGGGCGGCTACGTCTGGGCCTGCAAGAACTACGACGGTGACGTGCAGTCCGACACCGTGGCCCAGGGCTTCGGCTCGCTCGGCCTCATGACCTCGGTGCTCGCGACCCCGGACGGCCGCACGGTCGAGGCCGAGGCCGCCCACGGCACGGTCACCCGGCACTACCGCCAGCACCAGCAGGGCAAGGAGACGTCGACCAACCCGATCGCGTCGATCTTCGCCTGGACCCGGGGCCTCGCGCACCGCGGCAAGCTGGACGGCACCCCCGAGGTCACCCGCTTCGCCGAGACCCTCGAGCGGGTCTGCATCGACACCGTCGAGAGCGGCCAGATGACCAAGGACCTCGCGCTGCTGATCTCGAACGACAGCCCGTGGCTCACCACCCAGGACTTCCTGGGCGCCATCGACACCAACCTCAAGAAGGCCATGGCCTGAGGTAGGCGCTGACACCGGCGGCCCCCGCACCCGACCCGGGTGCGGGGGCCGCCGTGCGTCCGGGGGCGGGTGTCCGTCCGCGAGGGCGGGGTTCCGGGGCTCAGGACGGCGCCGCAGGGGCCGAGTTCCCCGCCCTCGCTGGCCTGTGGACGACGGTCACGTGGGTGGGCCGCCACGCGACAGGCTCTGCGGGTGCCCCGACCCAGTAAGCCGGCCGCTCTCGAGGGATGCGTGTTCCGGGCGCGCGACGTCGTCCGCGACGGGCTGCTCACCCCGGATGCGCTGCGCAGTTCCGCCTGGCGACGGCTGTTCCGCGGGATCTACGCCGACGCGGACCTCCCGCACTCGTTCGGGATCCGCATCCGCGGCGCCCGGCTGCTCGCGCCGCCGTCGGCGTTGTTCAGCGGCCGGAGCGCGGCCTACCTGCTCGGCGCCCCCTCGCTCGTGGACGCGGATCCGCCCGTGGAGGTGTGCACGCCGCCGGACGCGCGTTTCGGCCCGGTCCACGGGCTCCGCATCCGGAAGGTGTCGATTCCGGCTGAGCAGGTGCGGGTGCGGTACGGCTTCCGGTGCACCGACGGTGTGCGGACGGCGCTGGACATCGCCCGGGCCGAGGCGCTGCTGGACGCGGTCCCGGCGCTCGACGTGCTGACGGCGCGGGGGGTCGTGAGCCGGCAGGCGCTCGCTCGCGCGGGGACGGCGGTCGCCGGCGGGCGTGGCGCGCGCTCCGCCAGGCTCGCGATCTCGCTGGCCGATCCGCGGGCCGAGTCGCCGCCCGAGTCACGGGTGCGCGTGCTGCTCGCACTGGCCGGCCTGCCTGCGACCCCCCAGTACGAGGTGCGCGACCGCTCCGGCCGTTTCCTCGCCCGGGTGGACCTGGCCTACCCGGAGCTCCGGTTGGCCATCGAGTACGACGGCGCGTGGCACGGCGAGCCGGGGCAGTTCGCCCGGGACCGCCGTCGCCTGAACGGGCTGGTCGCCGCGGGGTGGCTGGTGCTGCACGTGACGCGCCGCGGACCTGCACCGCCCTGACGAGCTGGTCGCCCGGGTGCGCGCACTGCGTGCCACGCGCGAGGGCGGTGTTCCAGGGCTCTGAGTGCGTGCTCAGGCCCCGGGAACCCCGCCCTCGCGGCGGGTATCGGGCGCGGGCGGGTCAGGCGAAGAGCTGGGTCCACCAGGGGCCGCCGCCGCCGTCGGCGATGCCGACACCGAGGCGGGTCAGGCTGCAGTCGACGATGTTGGCGCGGTGGCCGGGGCTGGCGAGCCACGCGGTCATGACGGCGGCGGGGTCGGCCTGGCCGCGGGCGATGTTCTCGGCCCGCGCGGAGAGGCCGGCCGCCTGGGCGCGGTCGAAGGGGCTCCGCCCGTCCAGGTCCACGTGGTCGAAGTAGCCGCGGTCGCGCATGTCGGCGCTGTGCGCGGCCGCGACCGAGGCGAGCCCGGCGTCGGCAACCAGCGGCCGGCAGCCGGCGGACGCGCGGGCCTCGTTCACCAGCGCCAGCACCTGGCCCGCGCGGTCGGAACCGGCCGGAGCCGGGGGAGCGGCCGCCGGGGCCGGCGCCGGAGCGGGGGACGGCGGCACCGGCTCCTCCGCCACCGTCGACCGGGGCGCGGGCACCGCGGTGGACGACGGCGCGGCGGGCGGTGCGGCCTCGGTCGGCGCCCCGGTCGGTGCCCCGGTCGCGGCGGGCGGAACCGGGGCGGCGGAGGCCGGGGCCGCGGTCCGGTCCGACCGGCTGGAGCGCTCCAGGCGCACGCCGTCCGGGCCCATCCGCAGCCGCGCCGACGCGCTGGCGAAGTCGGCCGAGGTGCGCCGGCCGTCGATCCCCATGACCACCGGCGAGGCGGCGTCGGAACCGGCGGGCGCGCCGGGCCCGGACACCACCGGGGCCGCGAGCACGAAGCCGGTCACGAGCGCGACGACGACGACGCCGAGACCGAGCCGGCGGCGGCCGATCCGCAGGGTGCCGGCGGCGCGGGCGACGACGCGCGAGACCCCCGCGAGGAGGCGGGCGTACGCGGGCGTGCTGGTGGGACGGTGGCGCACGGGGCTCCCCGGTTGATCACGATTCGTTATCAAGTGGAGACTAACCGTAAGCGCCGGGAGGCCGACAGTTCACGAGACGCAGGTCACCTCCGGCGTGTCCGGTCACCCGCAGCCCGGTCCCCGCCCGCGCGAGCGCCGTCCGCAGGGCACCATGGGCGCGCACGCCCCGCATCCCAATGACCGAGGAGCAAGCCGCCGGTGAGCGACGTCTGGCTCAGCATCGTCATGGTCGTCGTCTTCATCCTGATCGGCGGCGTGTTCGCCGGCGCCGAGATCGCGCTGGTCTCGCTGCGCGAGTCGCAGGTGCGCGCGATGGCCGAGTCCGGCCGTCGCGGGCAGGCGGTGCAGAAGCTGCTCAGCGACCCCAACCGGTTCCTCGCCGCGGTCCAGGTGGGCGTCACCTTCGCCGGGTTCTTCTCCGCGGCGTTCGGCGCCAGCACGCTGTCCGAGCCGTTCGCGGACTGGCTCGAGGGACGGGGTGTCTCCTCGGGGCTCTCCGGCACCCTCGCCCTGGTCCTGGTCACCGTCGCGATCAGCTACGTCTCGCTGGTCGCCGGCGAGCTGACGCCCAAGCGGCTCGCGCTGCAGCGCGCCGAGGGGTTCGCGCTGCTCGTCGCCGCGCCGCTCAACTTCATCGCGAAGCTGTCCCGCCCGATCATCTGGCTGCTCTCGAAGTCGACGAACGCGCTGGTCCGGCTCTCCGGCGGCAACCCCGAGCAGGCGGGCGAGTCGATCAGCCAGGAGGAGCTGCGCGACCTCGTCGCCGCGCACGAGTCCCTGAGCAGCGACGAGCGCCGGCTCATCGACGAGGTCTTCCGCGCCGGCGAGCGCGAGGTGCGCGAGGTGATGACGCCCCGCACCGAGGTCACCTTCCTCGACGGGTCGATGACCGCCAGCCGCGCGGCGAAGCTCGTCGTCGACAGCAACTACTCGCGCTACCCCGTGGCCGGCCGCGACCAGGCACGACGTCGTCGGCTTCGTGCACGTGCGCGACCTGTTCCTGCCCACCCACCCGGCCGGCCGGGCCGCGACCGTCGCCGACCTCGCCCGCGAGGTCAAGCGGCTGCCCGGCACCGCCGGGGTGCTCACCGCGCTCAGCGAGATGCGGCGGGAGAACCACCACCTGGCCATCGTCGTCGACGAGTACGGCGGCACCGACGGGATCGTGACCCTCGAGGACCTCATCGAGGAGGTCATCGGCGAGATCTACGACGAGTACGACGCCGAGGTCGAGCCCGAGGCGCGGCAGTCGCCGGACGCCCCGCGCGAGGTCGACGGCCTGCTCAACCTCGACGACTTCACCGAGGCCACCGGCCTGGAGCTGCCGGACGGCCCCTACGAGACCGTCGCCGGGTACGTGCTCGCCGGGCTCGGCCGGCTGCCGGAGGTCGGCGACACCATCGAGGTCGAGGGCCGCGCGGTCACCGTCGTCGAGCTCGACGGACGGCGGATCGCCCGGCTCCGCGTCGACCCGCCGCCGCCCGCCCCCGAGGGCGACGACGACGGCGAGCGCGAGCCGGGGGACTAGCGGGCGACCTCCCAGGCGTCGCGCACGATGCCGACCAGGTCGGTGTGCCGCGGCGCCCAGCCGAGGTCCGCGCGGATGCGGTCGCTGGCGGCGACCAGCTGGGCCGGGTCGCCGGACCGGCGCGGTCCGTCGGTGGTCGGGACGGCGTGCCCGGTCACCTCGCGGGCGGCGTCGACGACCTCCTGCACGGAGAAGCCGGTGCCGTTGCCCAGGTTGTAGACGCGGTGCTCGCCGGCCGACGGCGCGGGCAGCGCCAGCAGGTGCGCGTCGGCGAGGTCCCCGACGTGCACGTAGTCGCGGATGCAGGTGCCGTCGGGCGTCGGGTAGTCGCGGCCGAAGACGGTGAGCGACTCCCGCTGCCCGGCCGCGACCTGCAGGGCCAGCGGGATCAGGTGGGTCTCGGTGGCGTGCCGCTCGCCCAGGCCGTACGCGGCGGCCGGCGACGTTGAAGTAGCGCAGGCTGACCGCCGCGAAGCCGTGCGCGACGGCGTAGGAGGTCAGCATGTGGTCCACGGCGAGCTTCGAGGCGCCGTAGGTGTTGGTGGGCCGGGTCGGCGCGTCCTCCCGGATGGGGACGGCCTCGGGCTCGCCGTAGGTCGCCGCGGTGGAGGAGAAGACGATCCGCCGGCAGTCGGCGGCCCGCATCGCCTCGAGCAGCGCCAGGGAGCCCCCGACGTTGGTCGACCAGTAGTCCTCCGGCCGCTGCTGGGAGACCCCGACCAGCGACCGGGCGGCGAAGTGCAGCACCGCCTCGGGGCGGACGTCGGCGAGGACCGGCGCCGAGTCGTGCAGCGACACCCGCACCAGGGCCGCGCCCTCGGGGACGGCGTCGGCGTGGCCCGTGGAGAGGTCGTCGAGCACCGTGACCTCGTGGCCGTCGGAGAGGAGGGCAGCGGTCACTACGCTGCCGATGTAGCCGGCTCCACCGGCGACCAGGACGCGCATGCCGCCACCTTAGGGCGGCAGAGGAGGTCGAGCCCGTGGTCAGCGCACGCCCCGCGGTCCAGGCGCTGCCGGCGTACCGCCCGGGACGCAACCCGGCCGACCTCGCCCGCGAGATCGGCGTCGAGCGGGCGGTCAAGCTGGCCAGCAACGAGGTGGCGTTCCCGCCGCTGCCGGCGGTGGTCCGGGCGATCGCCGACGCGACGGGGGAGACCAACCGCTACCCGGACAACGGCGCGGTCGTGCTCACCGCGGCGCTGGCCGAGCGCTACGGCGTCGACCCCGCGCAGATCGCCACGGGCTGCGGCGCGGTGACGCTGTGCCAGGAGCTCGCCCAGGCCTACACCGAGCCCGGCACGAGCATCGCGTTCGCCTGGCGGTCGTTCGAGATGTACCCGCTGCTGGCGCAGGTCGCCGGCGCCCGGGCGATCCAGGTGCCCCTCGTCCCGGGCCGCGAGGGCGGCCCGGCCGACACCCACGACCTGGACGGCCTGCTGGCCGCGATCGACGACACCACCCGCCTGGTCTTCGTCTGCAACCCGAACAACCCGACCGGGACGGCGGTGCGCCGCGCCGAGCTCGAGCGGTTCCTCGACGCGGTGCCCGCGACGACGCTGGTCGTGCTGGACGAGGCCTACCGCGAGTTCGTCGACGACCCCGACGTCCCCGACGGCATCGAGCTCATGCGCGGCCGGCCCAACGTCGCGGTCCTGCGCACCTTCTCGAAAGCGTGGGGCCTGGCCGGGCTGCGGGTCGGCTACCTGATCGCCGAGGACCCCGCGGTCGCGGACGCGGTGCGCCGGACGCACGTCCCCTTCAGCGTCTCGATGCTGGCCCAGGCCGCCGCGGTCGCCGCCCTGGCCAGCGAGGACGAGGTGCGCGACCGCTGCGCGGCCGTCGTCGCCGAGCGGGCGCGGCTCACCGCGGCGCTGCGCGAGCGCGGCTTCGACGTCGCCGACAGCCAGGCCAACTTCGTCTGGCTGCCGCTGGGGGAGCGGACGGCGGAGCTGGCCGGCGCCCTCGAGGCGCGGGCGGTCATCACCCGGCCGTTCGCCGGCGAGGGGGTCCGGATCAGCATCGGCGCGCCGGACGAGAACGACGCGCTGCTCGCCGCGCTGGACGCCGCGGCCGGGGAGCGGGCCGACGGCGCTCCGGCCCGCTGAGGTCCGGGCTGGTTTGATGGCTACCGTGCCGCCGCAGTCGAACACCCCGCCCCGCGTGCTCTCCGGTATCCAGCCGACCGCGGGTTCCTTCCACCTCGGCAACCACCTGGGTGCGCTGCGGCAGTGGGTCGCCCTGCAGGAGACGACCGAGGCGTTCTACTGCGTCGTCGACCTGCACGCGATCACGATGGACTGGGACCCCGAGGAGCTGCGGCGGAACTCGCTGACCTCCGCCGCGCAGCTCCTGGCGCTCGGCGTGGACCCGGAGCGCAGCACGCTGTTCGTGCAGAGCCACGTGCCCGAGCACCTGCAGCTGTCGTGGGTGCTGGAGTGCATCGCGCGGTTCGGCGAGGCCAGCCGGATGACGCAGTTCAAGGACAAGAGCCAGCGCGAGGGCGCCGACGGCTCGTCGGTCGGGCTGTTCACCTACCCGGTGCTCATGGCCGCCGACATCCTCGTCTACCAGGCCGACCAGGTTCCGGTGGGTGACGACCAGCGCCAGCACCTCGAGCTGACCCGCGACGTCGCCACCCGCTTCAACAACCGCTTCGGGCAGACCTTCACCGTGCCCACGGGCTTCATCCCGGAGGCCGGCGCGCGGGTCATGGACCTGCAGACGCCGGAGAAGAAGATGAGCAAGAGCCTGCCCCCGGCCGGCTGCGTCTTCCTGCTCGACGACCCGAAGGTGACGGCGAAGAAGATCCGTTCCGCGGTCACCGACACCGGCCGCGAGGTCGTCGCCGACGCGCAGAACAAGCCGGGGGTGACGAATCTGCTCACCATCCACAGCGCGCTGTCCGGGCGCACGGTCCCCGAGCTCGAGGAGCACTTCGCCGGCCGCGGCTACGGCGACCTCAAGAAGGAGCTCGCCGAGGTCGTCACCGACTTCCTGGCCCCGGTCCGGCAGCGGACGTCGGAGCTGCTCGACGACCGCGCCGAGCTCGAGCGCATCCTGGCCGCCGGCGCCGAGCGCGCCCGCGAGGTCGCAAGCCGCACCGTGGCCGAGGTGTACGAGCGGGTCGGCTTCCTGGCTCCCGGCGGCCGCGCGTGACCGAGGGGACCGCGGCCGGAGAAGCCCCGGCCGGAGAAGCCCCGGCCGGCGGGACGGCGATGATCGGCGTCGTCGTCCTGGTGCCCGAGCCGTGGGCGCAGCTGCTGGTCGACTGGCGGGCCAAGGTGGGCGACCCCCAGGCCTCCCTCGTGCCGCCGCACGTGACCCTGCTGCCGCCCACCGAGGTACCGGTCGCCGACCGGGAGGCCGTCGCCGAGCACCTGGCCGGCGTCGCCCGCAACCACCCCGCCTTCCCCATGCACCTGTCCGGCACCGGCACGTTCAGCCCGGTCTCCGAGGTGGTGTTCGTGACCGTCGCCCGCGGCATCGGCAACTGCGAGCTGCTGGCCACCGACGTCCGCCAGGGCCCCCTCGCCCGGCCGCTGGCCTACCCGTACCACCCGCACGTGACCGTGGCCCACGACGTCCCGGCGGACATGCTGGAGCTGGCCTACAGCGCGCTGGCCGACCTCTCCGCCGAGTTCCAGGTGGAGCACTTCACCGAGTTCGAGCAGACGCCGGACGGCGCGTGGGCGATCGCCCGCGAGTACCCGCTCACCGGTCCGCCCCGCTGACCTCCTCGCGGCGCACCGCGCGCCGCCGGCCCACGACGGTGAGGCCGACGACGGCCAGGGCGGCGACCGCGAGCCCCGCCCCGACCAGCGGCGAGGGGCCGTCGTCGCCGGGGGGCGCGTCGTCGGTCGGCGCCCTGCCGGCCGCCGCCGCGGTGGGTCGGGCGGACCGCGGCGCCGGCCGGCTCGCCTCGGTCGCCTCCGCGGGGAGCTCGCCCGGCCGCACCAGCCGGCCCACGCCCGCGCTGCCGGCGGGGACGGTGAAGCCCCAGTCGAGCAGCAGCGCGGCCTGGTCGGCGGCGCGCAGCGGCTGGTTCTCGGTGTCGAGGACGCTGACCACCAGCCGGCGGCCGTCGCGCTCGGCGGCGGTCACGAAGGCGTGCCGGGCGGCGTCGGTGAAGCCGGTCTTGCCGCCGAGCGAGCCGGGGTAGCCGGCCAGCGGGTTCTGGTTCTGGATCTGGAAGCCCGCCGCGCGGCCGGGGACCTCCGGCACCTGGGCGACCGGGGTGGTGAGCACCGCGGCGGTGACCGGGTCCTCGACCAGGGCGCGGAAGACCAGCGCCAGGTCGTAGGGCGAGGACGACTGGCCGGCGACGTCGAGCCCCGAGGGGCTGCCGACGACGGTGTCGAACGCACCGAGCTGCCCCGCGGTCTCGGTCATCGCGGCGACGGTGGCCGCCGTCCCGCCGGCGGCGCGGGCCAGCGCGTTCGCGGCGTCGTTGCCCGACTGCAGGACCAGCGCCTGGAAGAGGAAGCCCACCGGGTACTGGCCCCCGGCGACCAGGCCGACCCGGCTGCCCTCGACCTGCTCGTCCTCCGGGGTGCCGGCGACGACCACCGCCGGGTCCAGCCGGTGGGCGAGGGCGAGGAGCGTCAGCGTCTTGAGCGTGCTGGCCGGGTAGTAGCGGCCGTGCGGGTCGCGGGCGGCGAGCACGGCGCCGGAGCCGGCGTCGGCCACCAGCCAGCCCGAGGCGGTCAGGGGACCGGGCAGGGGCGGGGCGTCCGCGGCGACGACCTGCCCGCGGGTGTCCAGCCGCTCGCCGCCGACGGTGCTGCCGTCGGGCGCGCTGCCCTGCGGGGGCGGCCCGGTGCGCGGCGCCGTGGGCGTGGGTGCCCCCGGGTCCGCGGTGGGCCGCGCCCCGTCCGCGGACGCCGCCGCGGGCAGCAGCAGCAGGCCCGCCGCCGCACCCGCCAGCAGGAGCGCCGCGAGCGGCCTGCGCGCCCCGCCCCGTCGTCCCACGGGCCGCACGGTAGCCGCGCCCGGACCGCCGCTGCGTGACCCACGACACCGATCCGGGCGCCACGCCCGGCCCTTCGCAACGATCGCGTATCGGTCCTCCCCGCGGCCGGTGGAGGTCCACGGACCCGCGGTTAGCGTTCTGCGTCGTGCTCTGACGCGCTGCGCCCCGGCGCCCGCGGCGGAGCACGCGGAAGAACCCACCGGGACCCGCCGCCCTCCGGGCCGGCAGTCCCCCCAGAGAGGAGATCGTCTTGCGCCGAGCGCGGATGACCAAGGCTGCGGCACTGCTGCTGGCCGGCGGCCTGGCCCTGTCGGCCTGCGCCAGCGACGAGGACAACGGCGACAGCGGCAGCAACGGCGGTGGCGACGGCGAGCTCAAGATCGGTGTCGCGTACGACACCGGCGGCCGCGGCGACAAGTCCTTCAACGACTCGGCGATCGCCGGCGTCGAGGCGGCCGTCGACGAGCTCGGCGGCGAGATCGAGGAGCTGTCGCCCAACGACGACGGCTCGAACCGCGAGGAGCTGCTGACCCAGCTCGCCGACGCCGGCTACAACCCGGTGATCGCGGTCGGCTTCGCCTACGGCGACATCAT
Source organism: Blastococcus sp. TML/C7B (assembly GCF_016612845.1). Lineage (NCBI taxonomy): Bacteria > Bacillati > Actinomycetota > Actinomycetes > Geodermatophilales > Geodermatophilaceae > Blastococcus > Blastococcus sp. TML/C7B. The sequence continues at coordinate 1,645,660 of NZ_JAEOAA010000001.1, forward strand.
CGCCGACGTGGCGGCCGACTACCCGGACACGCAGTTCGCGATCGTCGACACCTCGGTCGAGGACCTGGGCGTGGACAACCTCACCGGTCTGGTCTTCGCCGAGGAGCAGGGCTCCTTCCTGGCCGGCGTCGCCGCCGCGTCGAAGAGCGTGACCGGCCACATCGGCTTCGTCGGTGGCTCGCAGAGCCCGCTGATCGAGAAGTTCGAGGCCGGCTACGTCGCCGGTGCGCAGGCGGTCAAGCCCGACATCATCGTCGACGTCACCTACCTCTCGCCGGCCGGCGACCCCTCCGGCTTCGGTGACCCCGAGGGCGGCAAGGTCGCGGCGCAGGGCATGTACCAGGGTGGCGCGGACATCGTGTTCCACGCCGCCGGCGGTTCGGGCGAGGGCGTCTTCGAGGCGGCCGTCGAGGCCGGTCAGCGCGCCATCGGCGTCGACTCCGACCAGTACCTGAGCGCGTCCCCCGACCAGCAGGCCGTGATCATGACGTCCATGCTCAAGCGGGTCGACCTGGCGGTGGAGGACTACATCACCGCCTTCGCCGACGACAGCCTGGAGGCCGGCACCGACGTCCTCAACGACCTCTCCACCGAGGGCGTGGGCCTGTCCGACTCCGGCGGCTACATCGATGACATCCAGGACGTCATCGAGGACTTCCGCCAGCAGATCATCGACGGCGACATCGAGGTTCCGACCGCCCCGTGATCCAGGCGCGGGCCCGCGCGAGCGGGCCCGCGCTCATGGGCGGACCCACGGCGGGCCCGGGCGCACACGCCCGGGCCCGCCGTTGCCGTGAGGGCTGCCGGACCGGCCGGCCCCGGCGTGCGGGATCATCCGCAGAGCAGCAGCCGTGCACCGCCCACCCGGCGGTGCACCGGAACAGAGAGGCCCACCCATGGCCGAGCAACCAGCCGGCGCGCCCGCGCCCGCCGCGGGCACCGGGGACACCCCGTACGCGGTCGAGCTGCGCGGCATCACCAAGCGCTTCCCCGGCGTGGTCGCCAACCGCGACATCGAGCTCCGGGTCCGCCGCGGTGAGGTGCACGCGATCGTGGGCGAGAACGGCGCCGGCAAGTCGACGCTGATGAAGACTCTCTACGGCATGCACCGGCCCGACGAGGGCACCATCGCCCTGCACGGCCGCGAGGTGCACCTCAAGAGCCCCGCCGACGCGATCGCGGCCGGCATCGGCATGGTCCACCAGCACTTCATGCTGGCCGACAACTTCACCGTCCTGGAGAACGTCGTCCTGGGCAGCGAGCCGACCAAGGGGCTCGGGCTGGACCGCGCCGAGGCCCGCCGGCGCATCCGGGAGATCTCGCAGCGGTACGCGCTCAACCTCGACCCCGACGTGCTGGTCGAGGAGCTCGGCGTCGGCGACCGGCAGCGCGTCGAGATCGCCAAGGTGCTCTACCGCGGGGCGACGACGCTGATCCTCGACGAGCCCACCGCCGTCCTCGTGCCGCAGGAGGTCGACGAGCTGTTCGGCAACCTCGCCGAGCTCAAGCGCGAGGGCCTCACCGTCATCTTCATCTCGCACAAGCTCGACGAGGTGCGCAAGGTCGCCGACTCGATCACCGTGATCCGGCGCGGCACCACCGTCGGCACCGCCGACCCCAGGACGACGACGGCGCGCCAGCTGGCCGAGCTCATGGTCGGCTCGGAGCTGCCCTCGCCGCAGACCCGCACCTCGACGGTGCGCGACACCCCGGTGCTGGAGGTGCGCGGGCTGACCGTGCGCTCGCACGGGGCGCGTCCGGCCGTCGACGACGTCACGCTGACCGTCCGCGAGGGCGAGGTCGTCGGCATCGCCGGCGTCGAGGGCAACGGGCAGGCCGAGCTCGTCGAGGCGGTCATGGGGCTGCGGCCGCTGGCCGAGGGCGTCGTCGTCCTCGGCGGCGAGGAGATCACCGCCTGGAGCACCCGCGCCCGCCGCGAGGCCGGGATCGGGTTCGTGCCCGAGGACCGGCACCGGCAGGGCATGCTGCTCGACGCGCCCCTGTGGGAGAACCGCATCCTGGGCCACCAGACCCGGCCGCCGGCGGTCAAGGGCCTGTTCATCGACCGCAAGGCCGCCCGCGCGGACACCGAGCGGATCATGCAGGAGTACGACGTCCGCGCCCCCGGGCCGGACACGCTGGCCGTGGCGCTGTCCGGCGGCAACCAGCAGAAGCTCATCGTCGGGCGGGAGATGAGCGCGCGACCGCGGCTGCTCATCGCCTCGCACCCGACCCGGGGGGTCGACGTCGGTGCGCAGTCGGCGATCTGGGAGCTGCTCAAGGACGCCCGCGCCGAAGGGATGGGGATCCTGTTGATCTCGGCCGACCTGGACGAGCTGATCGGCCTGTCCGACACGCTGCAGGTCATGCTGCGCGGCCGGCTGGTCGCGCAGCTGGACCCGGCGTCGCTCACCCCTGAGGAGCTCGGCGGGCACATGACCGGCGCCCACGACGGCTCGGTCGGTGCCGCATGACCGCCCTGCGCCGCCTCGGGAACGCGCTGCTGGCCCCGGCCATCGCGATCGTCTTCGCCGTCGTCATCACCGCGCTGGTCATCCTGCTGATCGGGGAGAACCCCTCGACCGCGCTGCAGGTGCTCGTCGACTTCGGCGACACCCCGGCCCAGCAGACCCAGGCCATCGTGGTGATCCTCAACCGGGCCATCCCGCTGTTCCTGGCCGGGCTGGCCGTGTCGGTCGCCTTCCGCATGGGGCTGTTCAACATCGGCGTCGAGGGCCAGTACCGGATGGCGACCGTGCTGGCCGCCGGCGCCGGCGCGGCCGTCTCGCTGCCGGCCCCGCTGCACGTCGTCTTCATCATCGTCGTGGCGATGCTGGTCGGGGCGCTGTGGGCCGGGATCGTCGCCGTCCTCAAGGTCACCCGCGGGGTCAGCGAGGTCATCAGCTCGATCATGCTGAACTTCATCGCGCTGGGCACCGCCTCGTGGCTGCTCACCGGGCCGCTCCGGGGCAGCCCCGAGGGCGCGGCGATCATCACCACGGAGGACCTGCCGGCGTCCGGCCAGATCCCGGGCCTCAACCGCGTCTTCGACTGGATCGGGCTGGCCCAGCCGCGGGGTGAGCTCTACGGCTTCCTCGTCGTGGCGCTGCTCGCCGGCATCGTGATCGCGGTGCTGCTCAAGCGCACCCGGTTCGGCTTCGACCTGCGGGCCACCGGGCTCTCGCCGTCGGCGGCCACCGCCAGCGGTGTCGACGCCCGCCGCATGGTCATCAAGGCGATGCTCATCTCCGGCGCCGTCGCCGGGCTGATCGGGCTGCCCGACCTGATGGGCAAGACCCACCACTTCGGCACCGAGTTCACCGCCGGACTGGGCTTCCTCGGCATCGCGGTGGCCCTGCTGGGCCGCAACTCGCCGATCGGCATCGCGCTCGCCGCGCTGCTGTTCGCCTTCCTCGACCGGGCCGCGGTGCCGCTGCAGTTCGCCGACATCCCGGCCTCGGTGGTCACGATCATCCAGGGCACGATCGTGCTCGCCGTCGTCATCGCCAACGAGATCGCCCGCCAGCTGACCCGCCGGCGGGCGGAGGGCGGAGCCGGGCAGGCGAGCCCGGCCGCCCCCGAGGACCCACCCGCCGGACCCGCCGGCCAGCCGGGCAGCCGCATCGACACGCGTCAGGAGGCGGGGGCGTGAGCGCCGTGACCACCGCACCGACCGCGGCGCCCAGCCGCGGGCCGATCACCGAGCTGCTCCTGGGCGGGGGCACCGCCCGCCGGGTCACCTGGGTGTTCGTCGGCATCATGCTGCTGCTGTCGATCGTCCGGGTCGTCTCCGGCGAGCAGGCGCTCACCTCGTCCTCGACCTTCGCCACCGCGCTGCTGCTGGCCGTGCCCATCGGGCTGGCGGCGCTGGGCGGGCTGTTCTCCGAGCGCGCGGGCGTGGTCAACATCGGCCTCGAGGGCATGATGATCCTCGGCACCTGGGGCGCCGGCTGGGCCGGCTACCAGTGGGGCTGGGCCGGCGCGCTCGTCGGCGGGATCGTGCTCGGCGCCGCGGGCGGCCTGGTCCACGCGGTCGCCACCGTCACCTTCGGCGTCGACCACGTCGTGTCCGGCGTCGCGATCAACATCCTGGCCGCCGGCATCGTGCGGTTCCTCTCCGAGCTGCTCTACATCGACAACCCGGCCGGTGGCGGTGTCACGCAGTCGCCGGCGATGTCCAGCCGGCCGCCGACGTTCTCGCTCCCCGTGCTCTCCGACGGCCCCGACCTGCTGGGGGACGTCGCCGGCTCCGGGTGGTTCCTCGTCTCCGACGTCGCCGGGCTGCTCCGGGGGTTCACCAGCGGTCTCGGCATCCTCACGCTGGTCGCGATCCTGCTGGTCCCGGTCAGCTACCTCGTGCTGTGGCGGACGGACGTTCGGTCTGCGGCTGCGGGCGTGCGGGGAGAACCCGGCCGCGGCCGACACGCTCGGCGTGCCGGTGTACCGGATGAAGTACATCGCGGTGATCATCTCCGGCGGGCTGGCCGGCCTGGGTGGGGCGGCGCTGGTGTTCGTCGCCAACAGCTTCAAGGAGGGCCAGACCGGCGGGCGCGGGTTCATCGGCCTGGCGGCGCTGATCTTCGGCAACTGGCGGCCCGGCGGCCTCGCGGCCGGCGCGGGGCTGTTCGGCTTCGCCGACGGCCTCCAGCTGCGCAGCCGCACCGCCGTCGTCGCGCTGCTGCTCCTCCTGGCCCTGCTCCTGCTGGCGGTCGCGGTCTTCCAGACCGTGCGCGGCAAGTACCTGCAGGCCGTCCTCGCGGGGGTGTTCGCCGGGCTGAGCCTGGTCGGCTTCCTCACCATCGACGAGCTGCCCAGCGGCATCGTCTCGTTCACGCCGCACCTGATCACCCTGCTGGTGCTGTCGCTGGCCTCCCAGCGGTTGCGGATGCCGAAGGCCGACGGGCTGGTCTACCGGCGAGGGGAGCACTAGTGGCCGCGCAGGTGGACTGGGACGCCCTCCGGGCGGCCGCGCGCGAGGCGATGACCCGGGCGTACGCCCCGTACTCGAGGTTCCCGGTCGGCGTCGCCGGCCTGGTGGACGACGGGCGGCTGGTCACCGGCTGCAACGTCGAGAACGCCTCGTACGGGCTGAGTCTGTGCGCCGAGTGCGGCATGGTCAGCGACCTGGCGCGCTCGGGCGGCGGCCGGCTGGTCGCGGTGGCCTGCGTCGGCGGGGACGGCCGGCCGCTGATGCCGTGCGGCCGGTGCCGGCAGCTGCTGTGGGAGTTCGGCGGCGCGGACATGCTCATCGAGACCGTGTCGCTCGGCATCGTGCCGATGCGCGAGGTGCTGCCGGACGCCTTCGGCCCCGACGACCTGGTCGCCGCGGCGGAGCGGGGGCAGGGCTGATGGGCGCGCACGACGCGATCGACGTCATCCGGGCCAAGCGGGACGGCGTCGAGCTCTCCGCCGACCAGATCCGCTGGGTGATCGACGCCTACACGCGGCGCCAGGTGCCCGACGAGCAGATGAGCGCGCTGCTCATGGCGGTGTTCTTCCGCGGCATGACGCCGGGGGAGCTGTCGGTCTGGACGCAGGCGATGATCGACTCCGGGCGGCGCTTGGACCTCTCCTCGCTCGGCCGGCCGACCGCCGACAAGCACTCCACCGGTGGCGTGGGCGACAAGATCACCCTGCCGCTGGCCCCGCTCGTCGCCGCCTGCGGCGTCGCGGTGCCGCAGCTGTCCGGGCGCGGGCTCGGGCACACCGGCGGCACGCTGGACAAGCTGGAGGCGATCCCGGGCTGGCGGGCCGACGTCGACGAGCGGGCCTACCTGGCCCAGCTGCGCGACGTCGGCGCGGTGGTCTGCGCGGCCGGCGACGACCTCGCCCCGGCCGACAAGCTGCTCTACGCGCTGCGCGACGTCACGGGCACGGTCGAGTCGATCCCGCTCATCGCCAGCTCGATCATGAGCAAGAAGATCGCCGAGGGCGCCGACGCGCTGGTGCTCGACGTGAAGACCGGCTCCGGCGCCTTCATGAAGGACCCCGACGCCTCGCGCGAGCTGGCCCGCACGATGGTCGGCCTGGGGGAGGCCGCGGGGGTGCGCACCGTCGCCCTGGTGACGGCGATGGACCGCCCCCTGGGCCGCGCGGCCGGCAACGCCGTCGAGGTCGCCGAGTCCGTCGAGGTGCTCGCCGGGGGCGGCCCGGCCGACGTCGTCGAGCTCACCCTGGCGCTGGCCCGCGAGATGCTGGCCGGCGCCGGACGGGGCGACGTCGACCCCGCGGAGGCGCTGGCCGACGGCCGGGCCATGGACGCGTGGCGGGCGATGATCGCCGCGCAGGGTGGCGACCCCGACGCGCCCCTGCCGCAGCCGGCCGAGCGGCACGTGGTGACCGCACCGGCCTCGGGCACGCTGACCCGGCTGGACGCCTTCTCCCTCGGGGTGGCGGCCTGGCGGCTCGGCGCGGGCCGGGCGCGCAAGGAGGACAGCGTCTCGGCGTCGGCGGGCATCACCTGGGCCGCCGGCGTGGGGGAGCAGGTGACCGCCGGTCAGCCGCTGCTCGAGTTGCACACCGACGACGCCGCCCGCATCCCGCGCGCCCTGGAGGCGCTCGAGGGGGCGATCGGCGTCGACACCGACGACGTCCCGCTGCCGCTGGTGATCGACCGCATAACGGCGTGAGGCGGAAGGGGAGGACACTGTTCTCCCGTGACGAGTTCTGCACCGGTGGCCGCCGTGGCCGACCGCCCGCGACCGGGTGACCCGCTGGACCCGGACGCCGCGATCTCCATCCGCGGGCTGGTCAGGCGGTACGGCGACTTCACCGCCGTGGACGGCCTCGACCTCGACATCCGGCGCGGGGAGATCTTCGCGCTGCTCGGCCCCAACGGCGCCGGCAAGACGACGACGGTCGAGATCTGCGAGGGCTACCGCGCGCGCGACGCCGGCGAGGTCCGGGTGCTGGGGGAGGACCCCGCCGACGGCGCCCGGGCGTGGAAGGCGCAGCTCGGGATCGTGCTGCAGTCCGGCTCGGGCGACAGCCAGCTGACCGTCCGCGAGCTGCTCCGCGCGCAGGCCTCGTACTACGCCGACCCGCGGGACGTCGACGAGGTCATCGCACTCGTCGGCCTCACCGAGAAGGCCGGCGTCCGCGGTCGCTCGCTCTCCGGGGGCCAGCGCCGCCGGCTGGACGTCGCCCTCGGGATCGTGGGCCGCCCGACGTTGCTGTTCCTCGACGAGCCCACCACCGGCTTCGACCCCGAGGCCCGCCGGCAGTTCTGGTCGCTGATCCGGTCGCTCCGGGACCTCGGCACCACGATGCTGCTCACCACGCACTACCTGGACGAGGCCGAGGCGCTGGCCGACCGCGTCGGCGTCATCGCCCGCGGCCGGCTGGTCGAGGTCGCCGTCCCCAGTGCCCTGGGGCGGCCGGGAGAGCGCACCGGCCACGGTCAGCTGGACCGAGGACGGCACCCGCCGCACCGAGGCGACCCCGACCCCCACCGCCTTCGTGGCCGACCTGGCCGCCCGCTTCCCCGGCGAGGTGCCCGACCTCGCCGTGTCCCGCCCCACGCTCGAGGACGTGTACCTGCAGATGATCGGCGACCGATGACGGCGACCGCTCCGGAGCGCACGTCGACGGCCCTGCCGTCGCTGCCCGCCGTCTACCGCTCGCGCATCTCGGTGGAGCTCAGGGAGTTCTTCCGCCAGCGCGAGTCGGTGGTGTTCACCCTGCTGCTGCCGGTGCTGCTGCTCGTCGTCTTCGGCGCGGTGCTCGACTACGACCTCGGTTCGGGCGTGAACTTCACGCAGTACTTCATGGCCGGGATCATCGCCGCCGGCATCCTGGGCGCCAGCTTCCAGAACATGGCGATCAGCATCGCGACCGAGCGCTCGGACGGGACGCTCAAGCACCTGGCCGGGACGCCGATGCCGCGCAGCGCCTTCTTCATCGGGAAGATCGCGCAGGTGCTGGCGGTGACGCTGGCCAGCATCGTCGTCCTGCTGCTGGTCGGCGTCGTGTTCTACGGCATCGACCTGCCCACGGGCAGCGACTGGCTCACCTTCGCCTGGGTGACCGTCCTGGGCGCGGCGGCCTGCACGCTGCTGGGCATCGCCATGTCGAGCGTGGCGAAGAACGGGCGCTCGGCCTCGGCCACGGTGACGCCCTTCGCGCTGCTGCTGCAGTTCATCTCCGGCGTCTTCTTCCAGTTCAGCGAGATCCCCTCCTGGATGCAGACCTTCGCGGCGCTGTTCCCGCTCAAGTGGATGGCGCAGGGCTTCCGGTCGGTCTTCCTGCCCGACGCGCTGGCGGCCGACGAGCCGGCCGGCTCGTGGGAGCTGGGCCGGGTCGCGCTGGTGCTGGGCATCTGGTGCGTCCTGGGCCTGCTGCTGTGCATTCGCACCTTCCGCTGGCAGGACCGGGGCTGATCCGGCTCGGTCACGCCGCTCAGCCGCGGCCGCTCAGCCGCGGCCGCTCAGCCGGTAGTACTTGTGCGGGTCGAGGCGCCGCAGGACCTGCGCGGCACCGGGCACCATCCACAGCCGGGCCGGGACGCGGCGCAGGGGGATGCCGGACATCTCCTTGTACCGGCACAGCCCCTCGTCCTCGCGCGCGTGCAACCCGTCGACCACCTCGCGCACCGCCGGGTTCCGCCGGCAGGCCCAGAAGAACTCGTAGGTCAGGCCTGTGCTGATGCCGGTGTCCAGTGCCCAGGAGGCGACGACCATGTCCCGGGCGTAGGCGGTCCCGTCGACCGCGTGCCCCGAGGTGTACCCGGCCAGCCGTCCGTCCACGAGACCGGCGATGACGATGCCGTGGGCCGGGTCCCCGAGCCGGCTCACCTGCGCCTCGTACCCGCGGCGGGACGGCAGCCGGCCGGCGCCGCTGCGCGCGTGGGCCGAGCGGAGCACCTCGTACCCCTCCCGCAGGAGCAGTTCGGCCCCGGTCAGCTCGACGAAGCGCACGTGCTCGCGGGCCTTGCGCAGGCTGCGGCGGCGGCTCTTCGACAGCCGGGGCTCCTCGAACGCGTCGAGGTCGGTCACCAGGTGGACGGGCACGGCCGCGTCGGCGTGCCGGGCGTCGTCGTCGGCGAGGCAGGCCTGGTAGCCCCAGGCGGTCGGGGCCGGACGCGTGGCCTGTGCGTCGGACAGCCGGGCCAGCAGGTGCACCGGCCGGTAGAAGCCGGGCAGCGTCGGCGTCCACAGCCGGCCGCGGTGCTCCACCACCGGCGCTCCCGAGCGCGCCAGGGAGGCGGCCATCTCCGCCTCGGTGACGACGGGCATCCGGGCCACCGCGACGTCCCGCGCCTGCGCCAGCACCGCCCTGCCCCCTCCGTCGCCGTCGTGCCCCCTCCCGGCACCTTCGCACCGGTCGGCCGCCTTCGGGGAGGTCTGTCACCCGGACGGGCGCGGGCGGGCCGCCCGGGAGGGCCTGGGTAGCGTCGACCCGTGCCCGCACCGCTGAACGCCGACGCCCTCCGCCGCGCCCCCAAGGTCCTGCTGCACGACCACCTCGACGGCGGGCTCCGGCCGCAGACGGTGCTGGAGCTGGCCGACGCCCACGGCTACCGCGCCCTGCCCGCCTCGGACGCCGCCGAGCTGGCCGTCTGGTTCCGGAAGGCGGCGGACTCCGGCTCGCTCGTCCGGTACCTGGAGACCTTCGCGCACACCGTCGGCGTGATGCAGACCGCCGACGCGATCCACCGGGTCGCCCGCGAGTGCGCTCTCGACCTGGCCGCCGACGGCGTGGTGCTGGCCGAGGTGCGCTTCGCCCCGGAGCTGGCGACGGCGGGCGGGCTGCCGATCGAGGCCGTCGTCGAGGCGATGGTCGACGGCCTCGCCGCCGGCAGCGCCGAGGCGACCGCCGCCGGCACGCCGATCCGCGTCGGGGCGCTGCTGTGCGCCATGCGGCAGGAGGACCGCTGGGAGGAGGTCGCCGGGCTGGTCGTGCGCTACCGCGACGCCGGCGTGGTCGGCTTCGACCTGGCCGGGCCCGAGATCGGCTTCCCGCCGGACCGCATCCCGGCCGCGATCGCGCTGCTGGACCGGGCCGGCGCGCACCGCACCATCCACGCGGGTGAGGCCGCCGGCGTCGACAGCATCCGGGCCGCGCTCGACGGCGCCCGGGCCGAGCGGCTCGGTCACGGCATCCGGATCGCCGACGAGGTGGCCGACGACGGCGCGCTGGGCCCGGTCGCGCAGCGGGTGCTCGACGCGCAGGTGCCGCTGGAGGTCGCGCCGTCGTCCAACGTGCAGACCGGCGCCTACCCGTCGCTGGCCGCGCACCCGGTCGACCGGCTGCACCGGCTGGGCTTCGCCGTCACCGTGAACACCGACAACCGGCTGATGAGCGGGGTCTCGGCGAGCAGCGAGCTGACCGCCGTCGCGGAGGCCTTCGGCTGGGGCTGGGACGACGTCGCGACCGTCACCGAGCGTGCGCTGGCGGCGGCCTTCCTCGAGGAGTCCGAGCGCGCGCGCCTGCTCACCGACGTCGTCCGGCCCGGGTACGCCGCCCTGCGGGGCTGACGGAGGGTGACCGTCCCCACCCCCTTCCGGGGAATGGGGGAGGCCGGTGCGCTGCTAACCTGGGCGTACCGGCACATCGGCCGGTCATCCTCCCGGACGGAACGTCTGGGCACGAGCGCATCCGTGCAGATCGCACGTCCGACGGACGTCGAGCGATCGCCAGCGAGGACACCGGCTCCGCGCCGCAGCCTCCTCTCTCCCACGGGACGCGCTCCGAGCTGTATCGGAGCCCCACCCCGCATGACTGTGGTCAACCCTGTCTCGTTCGAGTCGAACGACGCCGACACCACCATCGAGAACACCCCCGCCGAGACCCCCGCGGAGCCCCAGGGCCCGACCTTCGGCCAGCTGGGCCTGCCCCAGCTGCTGGTCACCGCGCTCGAGCGGCGCGGCATCCACCGCCCGTTCGCCATCCAGACCTCCGCCCTGCCCGACGCCCTCGCCGGTCGCGACGTGCTCGGCAAGGCCGCGACCGGCTCGGGCAAGACGCTGGCCTTCGGCCTGCCGCTGCTCGCCCGCATCGGCGCCGAGGTCAAGCAGGGCCGTCGCGCCCCGCGCGGCCTGGTCCTCGTGCCGACCCGCGAGCTCGCCCAGCAGGTGCACGACAACCTGGCGCCCCTCGGCCAGGCCACCGGTGTGCAGCTGGCGACCGTCTACGGCGGCGCCCCGATGTACCGCCAGATCCAGCAGCTGCGCCGCGGTGTGGACGTCATCATCGCCACCCCCGGCCGCCTGCAGGACCTGATCAGCCAGGGCGAGGCCACCCTCGCCGAGGTCGTCGTCACCGTCCTCGACGAGGCCGACTTCATGGCCGACCTGGGCTTCCTCCCGGTCGTCAAGGAGCTGCTCGACCAGACCGCCCGCGACGCCCAGCGCCTGCTGTTCTCGGCGACGCTGGACGGCGAGGTCGACGCGCTGGTCCGCCGCTACCTCAAGGACCCGGCCCGGCACGAGGTCAAGCGCGCCGGCGACGACGCCCCGCCGGCCGAGCACCTGGCCTTCACGCTGGCCTTCCGCGACAAGCTGCAGGTCGCCACGGAGCTCGCCTCCCGACCGGGCCGGACGATCATCTTCGCCCGCACCCAGCTGGGCGTGGACCGGCTCGCCGACAACCTGAAGGCCGCCGGCATCAAGGCCGAGGCGATCCACGGCGGGCTGCCCCAGGCCGCGCGCCGCCGGGCGCTGGAGGAGTTCACCGACGCCCGCTCGCCGGTCCTCGTCGCCACCGACGTCGCCGCCCGCGGCATCCACGTCGACGACGTCTCGCTGGTCCTGCACTACGACCCGCCGACGGACGCCAAGACCTACCTGCACCGCTCGGGCCGCACCGCCCGCGCCGGCGCCGCCGGTGTCGTCGTCTCGCTGCTCCTGCCCGACCAGGTCGGCCAGGCCAAGCGCCGGTTCCGCACCGCCAAGGTCGACCCGCCGCTGGACCGCACCCGGCCCGGCGACAAGCCGATCCTGGACCTGGTCGCCGCCGGCATCCCGGTGGAGCCCAAGGAGCGCACGCAGCGCGACATGCGCCGCGGTGGCGGTGGCCCCGGTGGTCGTCCGCGTCGCGACGGCGAGCGCCCCAGCGGCTCCCGCGGCGGCCCGCGTCGTTCCTACGGCGACCGTCCCCGGCCCGCCGGTGACCGGCCCGCGGGCGAGCGCTCGTACGGCAGCGGGCGGCCCGGCCGGCCCTCGCGCCACGGCGCGTAAGCAGCACTGGACGACGAAGCGGCCGGTCCCGGGTTCTCCCGGGGCCGGCCGCTTCGCTGTGCGCTCGGTCCGTGCGCTCAGTCGCGGAAGACGAGCCGTCCGCTGACCAGCGCCACGATCTCGTCCCAGGCGGGGCGGACGGCGGCGGCGTCGGGCTGGCGCAGCGCGGCGTCGGGCTCCCGCTCGCCCCGGGCCACGGCCTGGCCCAGCGCCTCGGTGGGGGAGAGCAGCTCTTCGACCCGCGGCAGCCGGCCGTACTCGGCGAGGTCGCGGGCGCCCTCGACCGGCTGCGCCAGGGCCGCGAGGCCGATCAGCCCGGCGGCGCCGTCGGCGACCTCGCCCAGGACGTCGGCGAGCCCGACCAGGTCGTAGCGGTCCTGCTCCGCGGGCAGCGGCGGGACGTCGGTTGCGACGACCTCCGGCCAGGAGGCGATCTCGCTGAGGTCGTGCTGCTCGGTCCCGGCGCAGAAGCGGGCCAGGTCGGCGGGGGTGTCGAAGAGGAAGACCTCGCCGTCGCGGCCCAGGAAGCGGGCGACGTCGTCGACGTAGCAGCGCAGGGTCAGCCCGGCGCCGTCGGGGACGACGACCTCCACGGGCAGGATGCCGACGCCCTCCCAGAACCGCGCCGCCGCGGCGACCGCGGCGGGGTCGTGGACCAGCCGCCCGCCACCGCCGGCGATGGTGCGCACGCCCGCCGCGGTGCCGGCGGCGCGCACGTCGACGGGCTCGATGTCGTCGTCCTCGTCGTCGCTGTCGTCCTCGTCGACGAGGACCGGGGCCGACTCGGAGGCCGAGGGGTAGTCGCCGGGGGACACGGTGCCCGCGCCGGTCCAGTCCAGGTGCTCGCCGAGCTCCTCGACGACGTCCTCCCACAGGTCGTCCAGGGCGCCGCCGACGCCGGCCCAGGCGTCCTCGCCGGAGCGACCCGCGAACGCCTCGACGCCCAGGCCGAGGGAGCCGATCTCGGGCTTGGCGACCAGCTCGGCGACCGCCTCGAACTCGGTCTCGTCGTCGGCCAGGTCGTCGTCGTCCTCGTCCCCGGCGTCGAGGCACTCGGCCAGGCGGCTGACGATGTCGACCGTGGCGGCCAGCTCCTCGACCGCCCAGCGGTCGGGCTCCTCGGCGGCGATGTCGTAGACGCCGTCGAGGTCGTAGCGGTGGTCGTCGTCCGGGGTGAGATCGGCGGCGCCGAGCCCGGCGACCACCGGCCAGACCGGGTGGTCGGCCAGGTCGTGGTCGGTGCTGCTGCGGCAGAACGCGGCGAGCGCGGCCGGCGAGGGGAAGAGGTGGACGACGGCGGTGGGCACCGGGTTCTCCGGGTCGTCGTCGTTGATGTCGGCGCGCACCTCGACGGTGGTGCCGAGGAACGCCTGCCACTCCTCGCCGTCCTCCTCCCACGGAGGAGCCCACAGCGTGTAGCCCGTGCGGTCGTCGAGGGTCAGTGCGATGGGAACGATGCTGGGCCTGGCCACGGGGAGACTCTGCCAGATGCGCGCGCCCGCGTTCGCCCGGCTTTGGGCTCAGGCCTCCGCGCGCGGGGCGCGCCAGACGACCGCCACGAGGACGGCCGCGGCGAGCGCGACGCACGCCCCGATGCCGGCGGTGAGATCGACGCCGGCGCTGAACGCCTCCCGGGCGCCGGCCTCCAGCGCGGCGGCCGTCTCCGCGGGCAACCGGCCGGCGACGTCGACCGCGCCGCCGAGGGTGTCGGCGGCAGCCCGGTCGGGGGCGTCCAGCCCGGCGGGCAGCACCAGCCGGGTGGTGTAGACCGCGCCGAGGACGCTGCCCAGGACGGCGACGCCGAGCCCGGTGCCCAGCTCGTAGGCCGTCTCGCTGATGGCGCTGGCCTGCCCGGCGCGCTCGGCGGGGGCGGCGGTGAGGATCGCGTCGTTGGTGAGCGTCTCGGCGAGGCCGGCGCCCGCCGCGACCAGCGTGAAGGCGAGGACCAGGAGCGCGGCCGGCGACCCGCTGCCCAGCCGGGTCGCGACGACGTACCCGGCGGCGCCCAGCAGCAGCCCGGTGACGACCAGCCCGCGCACGGGGAACCGCCGCGCCAGGGGGACGGCGGCCAGCCCGGCGAGGACCGAGGCGACCAGGCCGGGGACGAGCAGGAGGCCGGCCTCCATCGGGCTGCGGCCGAGCACCAGCTGGAGGTACTGCGAGGCGAGCAGCAGCAGGCCGGACATCGCAGCGATGGTGAGCAGGTTGGCGCCGATGGCCGCGGTGACCACCCGCGAGCGGAACAGCCGCAGGTCCAGCAGCGGGTCGGGGCGGATCAGCTGGCGCCGCACGAATGCGGTGCCGGCGACCAGACCCAGCGCCGTCGCCGCGGCCGGGAGGGGGCCGGCGTCACCGGCGGCAACGGCCTTCACGGCCCAGACCAGCGGCAGCACGGTCGCCAGCGACAGCACCACGCTGACGACGTCGGCGCGGCCGGGTGCGGGGTCGCGGGACTCGGGCAGCACCCGGGCGGCACCGAGCAGGACGAGCAGCACGGGGACGTTGACGAGGAAGACCGAGCCCCACCAGAAGCGTTCGAGCAGCGCGCCGCCGACGACCGGTCCGAGCGCCGCCCCGCCGGCGAACCCGGAGGCCCAGATCGCGACCGCCAGCCGGCGCTGCTGCTGGTCGAGGAACAGGTTGCGCAGCAGGGCCAGGGTGGAGGGCATGAGCGCCGCCCCGAACACGCCCTGGAGGGGCGCGGGCGGCGATCAGCCAGTGCACGCCCGGGGCGTAGGCGGCCAGCACCGAGGCGGCGCCGAAACCGACCGCGCCGACCAGGAGCAGCCGGCGGCGGCCGAACCGGTCACCGAGGCTGCCGGCGGTGACCAGCAGCCCCGCGAGCAGCAGCGGGTAGATGTCGACCGCCCACAGCAGCTCGGTGCCCGTCGGGGCGAGCGCCCGGGTGATCGAGGGGACGGCGAAGGTGAGGACCGTGCCGTCGACCGAGATGAGCAGCACCGGGAGCATGAGCACGGCCAGGCCGAGCCACTCCCGCCGCCCCGCGAGGGGCGGGGCCGTGGTGGTCACAGGCCGATCGGGTGCCACACCGTCTTGGTCTCCAGGAACGGCGTCATCCGGGCCAGCCCGGGGTCGGCGGTCCAGTCCGGCTCGGCCGTCGGCGCGCGGAGGACCCGCTTGATGGTGCCGGCGGCCTCCCGCTCGAACTCCATGGCGCGGTGCGCGGGGGCGCCGGTGAGGTCGACGGCGTCGACGTCGGCGTGCTCGGCCAGCCAGGTGCCCAGCTCCGCGGCGTCGCCGGTGAGCAGGTTGACGACCCCGCCGGGGACGTCGCTGGTGGCCAGCACCTCGGCGAGGGTGACCGCGGGCAGCGGCCGCTCCTTGGAGGTGACGACGACGGCGGTGTTGCCGGTCGCGAGCACCGGGGCGAGCACGCTGACCAGGCCGAGCAGGCTCGACTGCTGCGGGGCGAGGACGGCCACGACGCCGGTCGGCTCGGGCGTCGAGAAGTCGAAGTACGGGCCGGCGACCGGGTTGGCCCCGCCGAGGACGGCGGCCAGCTTGTCGGTCCAGCCGGCGTACCAGACCCAGCGGTCGATGGCGGCGTCCACGGCGGCGCGGGCCTTGGAGGCGCTGAGCCCCTCGCCGGCGGCGACCTCCTCGCAGAACTGGGCGTGCCGGCCCTCCATCACCTCGGCCACGCGGTAGAGCACCTGGCCGCGGTTGTAGGCGGTGGCACCGGACCACTTCGCGAAGGCGCCGCGGGCGGCGACGACGGCGTCCCGGGCGTCCTTGCGGCTGGCCCAGGCGGCGTTGGCGAGGAAGTGACCCTTGGCGTCGGTGACCTCGTAGGTGCGGCCGGACTCCGACCGCGGGAAGGCCCCGCCGACGTACAGCTTGTAGGTCTTGCGGACGGCGAGCCGGTCGTTCCCGATCACTGGTCGGCACCCTTCAGGTACGCGGCCAGACCGTGCCGGCCGCCCTCGCGGCCGTAGCCGGACTGCTTGTAGCCGCCGAAGGGCGACGTCGGGTCGAACTTGTTGAACGTGTTGGCCCAGACCACCCCGGCGCGGAGTTGGTCGGCGATCTTCAGGATCCGCGAGCCCTTCTCGGACCAGATGCCGGCCGAGAGCCCGTAGGTGGAGTTGTTGGCCTTGGCGACCGCCTCGTCCGGCGTCCGGAAGGTCAGGACGCTGAGCACCGGGCCGAAGACCTCGTCGCGGGCGATGCGGTGCGCGGGGGAGACCTCGGTGAAGACCGTGGGTGGGAACCAGAAGCCGCGGCCGGGCAGGTCGCCGGCGGGCTGCCAGCGCTGCGCGCCCTCGGCCTCGCCGATGTCGGAGAGCTCCCGGATGCGGGCCAGCTGCTCGGCGCTGTTGATCGCACCGATGTCGGTGTTCTTGTCCAGCGGGTCGCCGACGCGCAGCGTGCCGATCCGGCGCTGCAGGGCGGCGATGACCTCGTCGTGGATCGACTCCTGCACCAGCAGCCGGCTGCCCGCGCAGCAGACGTGGCCCTGGTTGAAGAAGATGCCCTGCACGATGCCCTCGACGGCCTGGTCGATCGGGGCGTCGTCGAACACGATGTTCGCCGCCTTGCCGCCGAGCTCCAGCGTCAGCTTCTTGCGGGTCCCGGCGACGGCGCGGGCGATCTGCCGGCCGACGTCCGTGGAGCCGGTGAACGCGACCTTGTCGACGTCGGCGTGCTCCACCACCGCGCGGCCGGTGTCGCCGGCGCCGGTGACGATGTTGACCACGCCGGCCGGGAGGTCGGCCTGCCGGCAGACCTCGGCGAACAGCAGCGCGGTCAGCGGGGTGGTCTCGGCCGGCTTGAGGACGACGGTGTTGCCGGCGGCCAGGGCGGGGGCGACCTTCCAGGCCAGCATCATCAGCGGGAAGTTCCACGGGATGACCTGGCCGGCGACGCCGAGCGGCCGCGGCTGGGTGCCCAGGCCGACGTGCTCGAGCTTGTCCGCCCAGCCGGCGTAGTAGAAGAAGTGCGCGGCGGCCAGCGGCACGTCGACGTCGCGGGACTCCCGGATCGGCTTGCCGTTGTCCAGGGACTCGAGGACGGCGAACTCGCGGGCGCGCTCCTGCAGGAGCCGGGCGATGCGGAACAGGTACTTGCCGCGGTCGGCCGGGCGCATGGGGCCCCAGGTCCGCTCGAAGGCGCGGCGGGCGGCGCGCACGGCGCGGTCGACGTCGGCCGCGCTGCCGGAGGCGACCTTGGTGAGGACCTCCTCGGTGGCCGGGTTGATCGAGTCGAAGGGCTCGCCGGTGCCGTCGACGAACTCGCCGTCGACGAACAGGCCGTAGGAGGGCGCGATGTCCACGATGGACCGCGACTCGGGCGCGGGGGCGTACTCGAAGACGCTCATGGGTCAGTCCACCGTGACGTAGTCGGGGCCGGAGTAGTGGCCGGTGCGCAGCTTCTGGCGCTGGAGCAGGAGGTCGTTGAGCAGGCTGGAGGCGCCGAAGCGGAACTGGTCGGGGTGCAGCCAGTCCGGGCCGGCCGTCTCGTTGATCAGCACGAGGTGCTTGATCGCGTCCTTCGTCGTCCGGATGCCGCCGGCGGGCTTGAAGCCGATCTGCCGGCCGGTGGCGATGCGGAAGTCGCGGACCGCCTCGAGCATCACCAGGCCGACCGGGAGGGTCGCGGCGGGGCTGACCTTGCCGGTGGAGGTCTTGATGAAGTCGCCGCCCGCGAGCATCGCGATCCAGCTGGCGCGGCGGACGTTGTCGAGGGTGACCAGCTCGCCGGTCTCGAGGATGACCTTGAGGTGCGCGTCCCCGCAGGCCTCCTTGACCGCCACGATCTCCTCGTAGACGTCGAGGTAGCGGCCGGCGAGGAAGGCGCCGCGGTCGATGACCATGTCGATCTCGTCGGCGCCGTTCTCGACGGCGTCGCGGACGTCGGCGAGCTTGACCGCGCGGCTGGCCCGGCCGCTCGGGAAGGCGGTGGCGACGGCGGCGACGTGCACGCCGCTGTCCCCGAGCGCCTCGCGCGCGACGCCGGCGAGGTCGCCGTAGACGCAGACGGCGGCGACCCGCGGGCAGGTCGGGTCGCTCGGGTCGGGGCGCATCGCCTTGGCGGCGAGGCTGCGCACCTTGCCGGGGGTGTCGGCGCCCTCGAGCGTGGTCAGGTCGACCATCGAGATCGCGGTGTCGATCGCCCACGCCTTCGACGTCGTCTTGATCGAGCGGGTGCCCAGCTGCGCGACGCGGGCCTCGGCGCCGACCTGGTCGACCCCGGGGAGGCCGTGCAGGAAGGCGCGGAACGCCGAGTCGGAGCGGGTCACGTCGTCGTACGGCGGCAGCGGCGCGTGCACCGCGGGGGTCGCCCCGGGCAGCGCGTCGGGGTCGAGCACGTGGGTCATGCCGGCCATTCTCCCTTGTCCGCGCTCGCCGTCCGCTCCCCGCTCACCCCGAGGGAGTGCGTGACGTGCCCGCGCGCGGCGTGAGCGGTCGGTTCGGGCGGGCCTGCTCCCCGGAGGGGGCGGCCGCTACCGTTCCTCCCGTGCAGCTCACCGTCGTCGACCACCCGCTGGCCCGAGCCCGGCTGAGCCGGATGCGCGACGAGCGCACCGACAACGCCGCCTTCCGCGCCGCCCTCCGCGAGCTGACCCAGATGCTGGTCTACGAGGCCACCCGTGAGCTCGACATCGCGGAGGAGACGATCCGCACGCCGGTGGTGGAGACCACCGGGTACCGGCTCGCGGCGCCGCCGCTGATCGTGCCGGTGCTGCGCGCCGGCCTCGGCATGGCCGACACCGCGCACGGCATGCTGCCCGAGTCGCAGATGGGCTTCGTCGGCCTGGCCCGCAACGAGGAGACGTTCCAGCCCGAGGCGTACATGGCCTCGCTGCCCGAGTCGCTGGTCGACCGGCACGTGTTCGTGCTCGACCCGATGCTCGCCACCGGCGGCTCGCTGGTGCACTGCTGCGGTCTGCTCACCGCCCGCGGCGCCACCCAGATCACCGTGCTGTGCGCGCTCGCCGCGCCGGAGGGTGTCCGGCGCCTGGAGGAGAGCGGCCTGCCGCTGCGGGTCTTCACCGCGAGCATCGACGAGGGCCTCAACGAGAACGCCTACATCGTCCCGGGCCTCGGCGACGCCGGCGACCGCCAGTTCGGCGCGGTCTGAGGATGCGCGTCGGGCTGCTCGGCACCGGCCCCTGGGCACGCGCCGTGCACGCCCCGGCGCTCGCGGCGCACCCGTCGGCCGAGCTGGCCGGCGTCTGGGGACGCGACCTGGCGAAGGCCGAGGCGCTGGGCGCGGAGTTCGAGGTGCCGGGCGTGGCCGACGTCGACGAGCTGCTCGGGCAGGTGGACGCCGTCGCCATCGCGCTCCCGCCCGACGTCCAGGCGCCGCTGGCCGAGCGCGCCGCCGCGGCCGGCAAGCACCTGCTGCTGGAGAAGCCGGTCGCGCTCTCGGCGGCCGCGGCCGACCGGGTCGCCGACGCGGTGCACGCCGCCGGGGTGGCCTCGGTCGTCTTCTTCACCCTGCGCTTCCAGGACGCGACGGCCACCTGGCTGACCCAGGCCGGCCGCACCCGGCTGGCCGGCGGGGCCGGCTCCTGGCTGGCGTCGGTCGCCGGCACGCCGTTCGCCGCCTCGCCCTGGCGGCAGGAGCACGGCGCGCTGTGGGACGTCGGGCCGCACGCGCTCTCGGTGCTCGTGCCCGCGCTCGGGCCGGTCGTCTCGGTGCAGGCCGGCGCGGGCCTGCTCGACACCGTGCACCTGGTGCTCGCGCACGAGTCCGGCGCCGCGTCGACGGTCACGCTGTCCCTGACGGTGGCGTCGATGTCCGGCGGTGTCGAGTTCTTCGTGCACGGCGACGCCGGCCGGCTGGTGCTGCTGCCCGAGGCCGGCTCGGCGGTCGAGGCGTTCGCGGTCGCCGTGGACGAGCTGCAGGCCGCGGCGCTCACCGGTGGGGCGCACCCCTGCGACGTCGCGTTCGGCCGGGACGTCGTCGTCGTCCTGGAGACGGCGGCCCGGGCGCTGGCCTCCGGACGGCGGGAGACCGTGCCCCGCTGAGCCCCGCGGTCAGCGCTCCACCTCGTACCGCAGCATGACGACGCCGTTGCCGAACGGCCTGGTCTCGACCAGGCGCAGGTCGGCCGGCGGACCCTCCTCGAACAGCCGACGGCCGTGCCCGACCAGCACGGGGTTGACGAAGATCCGGTACTCGTCGATCAGGTCGTGCCGCCGGAACGACTCCGTCAGCACCGGCCCGCCGACCACCATGTCGCCGCCGGGCTGCGCCTGCAGGGCCCGCACCTCCTCGGGGACGACGTCCCGCACGACGGTGGCGTTGGGTCCCGGGGTGTCCAGGGTCCGCGAGTAGACGACCTTCGGCGTGCTCCGCCAGATCTCGGCGAAGCGGGCGACCGGCTCCGGGACGTCGGGCCCCTCGTCGGCGTTCGGCCAGTAGTCCTCCATCAGCTGGTAGGTGACCCGGCCCTCGAGGAAGGCGCCGCTGCCGGCCAGCAGGTCGTTGAAGTAGGAGTGCAGCTCCTCGTCGACGCGGTGCCAGCTGATGTCGGCGTCCGGGCCCTCGAAGTAGCCGTCCAGGGAGATCCCCAGGTGCATCACGATCCGGCGCATGGCTCTCCTCGGGCAGGCAGTGGTGGCTGGCGTCGCCGTCATGACCGGAGGTGCCGGCCGGACTCATCGGTGCGGCCGGCGGAGCGCCCGCTCAGTCGTACGGGTTGGTCAGGACGGGGCGAGCCTGCAGCACGGTGAACGTGACCGGGAGGCCTTCGGTCGTGGTGGTTCCCGGGACGGGCAGCTCGAGGCCCCCGTCGACGCTGAACGACGCCGACCAGGTGGTCGTGAGGGAGGCGGTCCAGCTGCCGCCGGCGTAGTCGTGGCTGATCGTGTGCCGCGGGTAGGGCGCGCCGGGCGTCGTGCTGGTGAGGTCGGTGCCGTCGCCGGTGTGCCAGGTGAACGACGAGGCGGTGGCGGCGATGTCGACGGTGAAGCCGCGGATGTCGAGCGTGAAGGTCTGGGTCGTGGGGCCGTCGGTGTAGAAGACGACCGGCAGGCCGACCAGGGCGTTCCCCGGCGGTTGCTGGCGCGTGGGCAGCTGGGGGAGGGGGAGCGTCTGGAAGTAGCGGAACACCTCGCCCGGCGACGGCGGTGGGTTGAGCGCGGTGATGTCGACGCAGCCGCGTGCGCCCTGGATCCACGGGCCCAGCGGCGTGCCGACGGGGGCGCCATTCGTCGGGAGGCCGTCGACGGTGGTGGTGGCGCCGTCGGGCCCGGTGATCGCCAGGCGTCGCTGCTCGATGACCAGGTCCCGGATCACCCGGTCGGGCGGGGCAAGGCATTCACCGTCATCGGTCCGGTTGCAGAAGCCGGTCTCCCGGTCGTTCACGACGCACGGATCGGACAATTGATACGTGTATGGATGTTCGGCTGGTGCAGTATTCGAAGCAATCCAGTTGTTGCCAGGTGATTGCTCCAGATAGGCAGCCGTGAGCGCCCCAGGAGCCGTCTCGACGTCCGGGCAGAAGCGATCCCCGCATGGAGCGGCGGCCGCTGGAGCGGTGGCGAAGAGGGGTGCGACTACGAGAAACGGGAGGAGAACCCAACGCATACTCGTCATCCGACGGTGAAATCGGTGATTAGCCAGGAGTCATGGGCTTCGTGCCATCGCAAGCCGACCCCGCCTGGCAAAGCGGTGTAAGCCTCGGAACTACCGTCCGCCACAGGATTGCCGACCGAATCGACAACTGCAAGCGCGTCCTGGTCGAAGGCGATAGTGATTGAGGCTGTCGACTCCTGGATGAGAGGCGGATCGAATCTCGTGATCGTGATTTCGCCATCGCGATAGGCGTTTCCAGCGGCCGCGGCCTCTTCTGTGTTGTCCGCAATGCGGTCGCAGTCCCGGCAGCCGTCGCTGAACTCGCGCAGGGGCTGAGCGTCCATGACCGTCGAGGTCCGGTTGATCAGCTCGATGTAGTACCGCACGAAGGCCTCGGCGCCCGCGGCGTCAGGAGTGCGGGCCTCGGCAGGCATCGGCAGGTCCGCCGGGCCGAGGGGCGGCAGTTCCTCCTCCGCCGGAGCAGCGCTGCTGGGCGAGGGCAGGGTCTGCGCGGCCTCCTGCTCCTCCGAGCAGCCGGCGAGCACCGCCACCCCGGCGACGAGGCAGCCCGCCAGGCGCACCGTCCAGCGTCGCGTCACGCGTGACCCCTCCGTCGATCGACCGTCGCCGGAGACTATGCAGACCAGCAACGGACCGGACGGGCAGCCCTCCCTGTGGACAACCCACCCGCGCGGTCCCAGGTTCATGCCAGCGTGTGACCCCCACCGGGGACGAGGGAGCACGCATGAGCGTCCGGGACGGCAGATGGATCCCTCGCATGAGACGACCGGGGTCAGGCCTGCAGCCCGAGCGCCGCCGACATCTCCGCGCGCAGTTGGTCCAGCTCGTCCTCGCCGCGGCCGCGCGCCGCGATCAGCCCGGCGTCCTGGTGCACCGGCACCACGGTCTCCAGGTAGGCCTTGAGCTTCGGCTCGGTCCCGCTGGGCCGCACGATCACCCGCACGCCGTCGCCGAGCAGCCGCACCGCGTCCACCGGCGTCGGCTCCAGCGCCAGGTCCGCGAACGTCACCGGCCGCCCGAGCAGGGTGGCCGGCGGCCGCGCCCGCACCCGCGCCATGGCGTCCGAGATCAGCGTCAGGTCGTCGACCCGCACCGACAGCTGCCCGGTCGCGAACAGCCCGTGCTCCACGGCCAGCTCGTCCAGCCGGTCCAGCAGCGTCCTCCCCGACTCCTTCAGCTCCGCGGCGAGCAGCGCCACCGCCAGAGCCGCCGAGATGCCGTCCTTGTCCCGCGCCACCGACGGCGAGACCGAGTAGCCGAGAGCCTCCTCGTAGCCGTAGACCAGCGGCGCGGCGTCCGAGCCGGCCCGCATGATCCACTTGAAGCCGGTCGGCGTCTCCTCCGACGGCACCCCGTGCGCGCCCGCCACGACGTGCATGAGCGAGCCGCTGACCAGCGAGGACGCGTACGTCCCGCGCACACCGCGGCGCAGCAGCCAGTCGGCCAGCAGCGCGCCGACCTCGTCGCCGGTGAGCTGCCGGCCGCCGCACACCACGGCGCACCGGTCGGCGTCCGGGTCCTCCGCGATGGCGACGTCGGCGCCGGTCCGCTCGGCCAGGGCCTTCAGCAGGTCGGTCGCGCCCGGCTCCTCCGGGTTCGGGAAGGCGACGGTGCGGAACGTGGGGTCGGGCTCGTCCTGCTCCGGCACGCTCACCGGCTCGGCCAGGCCCGCGGCGGCGAACACCGCCCGCGTCGTCTCCGCACCCACGCCGTGCATCGCCGTGTAGGCCACCCGCAGCCCGCCCCGGGACGGCACCCGCTCGGGCGCCAGCGCGGCGACCACCGCGGCCACGTAGTCGGCGGCGACGTCGTCGCCGAGGGTGAGCCACTCGTCCGACAGCGGCACCTCGCGGGCCGGGCCGACGGCGGCGATCGCGGCCTCGATCTCCCGGTCGGCCGGCGGCACCAGCTGCGCGCCGTCGCCCAGGTAGACCTTGTAGCCGTTGTCGTCCGGCGGGTTGTGGCTGGCGGTCACCATGATCCCGGCGACGCAGCCCAGGTGGCGGACGGCGAACGACAGCACCGGCGTCGGCAGCGCCCGCGGCAGCACCTGCACCGCGAAACCGGCCGCGGCCAGCACCGAGGCCGAGATGCGGGCGAACTCGTCGGACCGCCGCCGGGCGTCGAAGCCGATTGACGATCCCGCCGCCCGCGGAGCCGGACCCGGCCAGCCAGGCGCCCAGCCCTGCGGCGGCGCGGGTCACCACCGCGGCGTTCATCCCCGCCGGCCCGGCGCGCAGCGGCCCGCGCAGCCCCGCCGTCCCGAAGGTCAGCGGGCCGGCGAACCGGTCGCCCAGCTCGGCGACGTCGCCGGACCCCACGAGCGCGAGGATCTCGGCCCGGTCGCCCTCGTGCGGATCGGCGTCGGCCCAGGCGCGGGCGGTGGCGAGCAGGTCGTCGGTCATGCGGGGGAGTCCCGTTCAGGCGTCGAAGCGGTCGGAGTCGAACTCGGCGGTGGCGTACTCGCCGCCCACGCGGGCGTGCACCGGGTCGGACAGGTCGGGCTCGCCGTGCGCGGCGATCAGCGCCTCGGCGTACACCTCCGCGTCGTCGGCCGGCTCGTACCCCAGCGCGCGGGCGGCGGTGAGGTCCCACCAGGCGCGGGTGTTGGCCGACACGCCCCAGACGACGCGGAAGCCCGGCGAGGGCGTCCGGAGGGCGGCGTCGACCAGCCGCACCGTGTCGCCGGGGGAGAGCCACGTGGACAGGTGCCGCGTCGTGGTCGGCTCGGGGAACGCGCTGCCGATGCGCAGGACGACGACGTCGAGGCCGTAGCGGTCGGCGTAGAGCGAGCCGAGCGCCTCCATCGCCACCTTCGAGACGCCGTAGTAGGTGTCCGGCCGCGGCGGGGCGTCCACCTCGCGCAGCAGCCCGCCGTCCGGTCGCGGGGTGTAGCCGGTGGCGTGGTTCGAGCCGGCCAGCACCACCCGCTGGACACCGGCCCGCCGCGCGGCCTCGAGCGCACAGTAGGTGCCCTCGATGTTGGTGTGCGCGATCGCCGGCCAGGTCGACTCGGTGGCGATCCCCGCGAGGTGCACGAGGGCGCCGGCGCCGCGGGCGGCCTCGGTCACGGCGGCCAGGTCGGTGGTGTCGGCGACGAGGTGCTCCTCACCCGGCCGCGGCTCCTCGACCGAGGACGACGTCCAGGCTGCGCACCGCCCAGCCGCGCTCGGGGAGCCCGCCGCGGAGGACGGTGCCGATCAGCCCGGCCGCGCCGGTCACCAGGACCGGCCCGGTCACGACGGCAGCTGCCCGATGAAGCGCACCAGGAACTCGCCGAGCCGGCCCGCGGCCTCGCGGCCGGCGGCGATGACCTCGTCGCCGTCGAGCTTCTCGCCGGTGATCCCGGCGGCGGCGTTGGTGACCAGGGAGAGGCCGAAGACCTCCAGGCCCTCGGCGCGCGCCGCGATCGCCTCCAGCGCCGTCGACATGCCCACGAGGTCGGCGCCCATCGTGCGCAGCATCCGGATCTCGGCGGGGGTCTCGTAGTGCGGGCCGGGCAGCGCCGCGTACACGCCCTCGGCCAGCTGCGGGTCCAGCTCGCGGGCCAGGGCGCGCAGCCGCGCGGAGTACAGGTCGGTGAGGTCGACGAAGTTGCCGCCCACCAGCGGGGAGCGGGCGGTCAGGTTCAGGTGGTCGGCGATGACCACGGCCTGGCCGACCCGGTGCTCGGGGGCCAGCCCGCCGGCGGCGTTGGTCAGCAGCACCGTCTTCACGCCCGCGGCGGCCGCGGTGCGCACCCCGTGCACGACCGGCTCGACGCCGCGGCCCTCGTACAGGTGGGTGCGGCCGAGGAAGAGCAGCACCTTGCGCTCACCCACCCGCACCGAGCGGATCTCCCCGCCGTGGCCCATCGCGGTCGGGGCCTGGAAACCGGGCAGCTCACCGATGGCCACGCTGTACTCGGCCGGCCCGAAGGCGTCGGCCGCGGGCGCCCAGCCCGAGCCCATCACGACCGCGACGTCGTGCTGCCCACCGAGGGCGGTCGTGAGGTCGTCGGCGGCGAGGGCGGCGACGGAGTGCGCGTCGGTTCCGGGGTGCTGGTCCACGGAGGGACGCTAACGGGTGACGGTGCTCGGTCGCCGGGTGGGCAGCGCCGGACCTCCCTAGACTCCGGCCCGTGGAGATCCCCTTCCGGTCGTCCGAGCGGGCCAGCCTGGGCGTGGAGTGGGAGCTGCAGCTGGTCGACCTCGAGACGCGCGAACTGGTCCCCGGCGCGGTCGAGATCCTCGAGCAGCTGCGCCCCGACGGCGCCGAGGAGCACCCCAAGGCCAAGCACGAGCTGCTGCAGTCGACGATCGAGATCATCACCGGCGTCTGCACCACCGTCTCCGAGGCGAAGGCCGACCTCGCCGGCACCCTCGCGGAGGTCGCCGCCGCCGCCGAGCAACGCGGCCTGGGGCTGCTGTGCGCGGGCACGCACCCCTTCACCGACTGGCAGAGCCAGCTCGTCTCGCCCAAGGAGCGCTACCTCGAGCTGGTCGAGCGGATGCAGTGGATGGCCCGCCGGATGCAGATCTTCGGCGTCCACGTGCACGTCGGCATCCGGGCGCCGGAGAAGGCCATCCCGATCGTCAACGCGCTGTGCCAGTACATCCCGCACTTCCTCGCGCTGTCCTCGTCCTCCCCGTTCTGGGTCGGCTGCGACACCGGCCTGGCGTCCTCCCGCACCAAGATCTTCGAGGGCATGCCGACGGCGGGGCTGCCCTACCAGCTGGCGGACTGGGCCGAGTTCGAGGAGTACATGGAGACGCTCATCTCCACGCGGTCGATCGAGAGCGTCCGCGAGGTGTGGTGGGACGTCCGGCCGCACCCCGACTTCGGCACCGTCGAGCTGCGCATCTGCGACGGCCTGCCCACCCTCGACGAGATCGGGGCGGTCGCCGCGCTCGCCCAGTGCCTGGTCGAGCAGTTCGACACCCAGCTCGACCGCGGCTACACGCTGCCCACGCCCGCTTCCTGGGTGCTGCGCGAGAACAAGTGGCGGGCCTCCCGGTACGGCCTGGACGCCGACATCGTCGTCGACGACAAGGGCACGGTGCGGCCGGTGCGGCAGGCCATCGTCGACCTGGTCGAGGAGCTGCGCCCCACCGCCAGGCGGCTGGGCTGCGAGGCCGAGCTCGCCGACGTGCTGCGCGTGCTCGACGTCGGCGCCTCCTACCAGCGCCAGCGGGCCGTCGCGGCCGGGAGCGACGGCGACCTGCGGCCGGTGGTCGACAGCCTGCTCGCCGAGATGCGGGACGGGCTGCCCGCGACCGGGCCGGTCGGCCGGCCCACCGAGCCGGCCCCGGGCCCGGGCGACTGCGCCGGGGGGCACGCGGCGTGACCCCCGTCGTCGAGGGCCTCGGCGCGGCGGTGGACGACTGGGTGGAGACCCACGCGCCGCAGCTGGTCGCCGTGCGCCGCCACCTGCACGCCCACCCCGAGCTGGCCTACGCCGAGGTGGAGACGACGTCGTTCCTGGAGCAGCGGCTGCGCGCGGCCGGGCTCTCGCCGGTGCGGCTGCCCACCGGCACCGGGCTGGTCGTCGAGGTGGGGGAGGGCCCCGGCCCGACGGTCGTGCTGCGCGGGGACATCGACGCGCTGCCGCTGCCCGACCTCAAGGACGTCCCGTACGCCTCCACCCGCGAGGGCGTGTGCCACGCCTGCGGCCACGACGTGCACACCACCGTCGTCCTCGGGGTGGCGCTGGCGCTGCAGGCGGTCGGTGGGCTGCCCGGCCGGGTGCGCTGCGTCTTCCAGCCGGCCGAGGAGACGGTGCCCGGCGGCGCCACGCAGGTGGTCGCCTCGGGCGTGCTCGACGGCGCCTCCCGTGCGTTCGCGCTGCACTGCGACCCGTCGGTGCCCGCGGGCTCGGTCGGGCTGCGCACCGGCGCGATCACCGCGGCCTGCGACCGCATCGACGTCACCCTCACCGGCCCCGGCGGGCACACCGCCCGGCCGCACCTGACCGTCGACCTGGTCGACGCGCTCGGCCGGCTGATCACCGAGCTGCCCGGGCTGCTCTCCCGCCAGGTCGACCCGCGCGCGGGGATGTCGCTGGTGTGGGGCTCGGTCGACGCCGGCGTCGCGGCCAACGCCATCCCTCAGCGGGGCACGCTGCGCGGCACCGTCCGCGTGCTGGACCGGGACGCCTGGCAGGGCGCGGAGGAGATCATCCGCGCGCTCGTGGCCCGGGTCGCGGCCGCCACCGGGGCCGAGGTCGAGGTCGACTACGTGCGCGGCGTCCCGCCGGTGGTGAACGACCCCCGCTCGGTGGCGCTGCTGCGCTCGGCCGCCCTCGAGGCGGTGGGCGCCGACGGCGTCGTGCTCTCCCCGCAGAGCATGGGCGGCGAGGACTTCGGCTGGTTCGCCGACGTCCTGCCGATCGCGCTGGCGCGGCTGGGCACGCACGGCGGCGGAGCCGAGCTGGACCTGCACCGCGGCACCTTCGACGTCGACGAGCGGGCCATCGGCGTGGGCGTGCGGCTGCTCGCCCGCGCCGCGTTGCACGCCCTCGCCGCCGACGCCGCCGCACCCGCCGGGAGCGGTCCGCCGCCACCCGCCCGCACGGGGCGCCGCGGCCCCGGAGACACTGCTGCGCGACGAGTCGACGAGGAGTCCCCCCGAGCATGAGTTCCACCGACGAGCACAGCAGCGACGCGACGCCGGCGCGGGCCGACGCGCAGGTCCCCAGCGAGCACGAGGTCCCGCAGGACCTCGGGCTGGCCGCCGAGTTCCCCGGCGTCACCCGCGACCAGTGGCGTGACCTGGTCGCCGGCGTGCTGCGCAAGGCGGGCCGGGAGGAGCTCCCCGAGCCGGTGGAGGAGGCGCTGCGCCGCCCCGTCGCCCCGGGCGTGACCGTCGCCCCGCTGTACACCGCCGAGGACGCGGCCGACCTGCCGACCGCGGCCGGCGTCCCCGGCCTGCCGCCCTTCGTCCGCGGCTCGCGCGCCGGGGCCTCCGGCGCCGCCGGCGGTG
Organism: Blastococcus sp. TML/C7B; assembly: GCF_016612845.1. Lineage (NCBI taxonomy): Bacteria > Bacillati > Actinomycetota > Actinomycetes > Geodermatophilales > Geodermatophilaceae > Blastococcus > Blastococcus sp. TML/C7B. The sequence goes on from NZ_JAEOAA010000001.1 coordinate 1,674,363, forward strand.
CCGACGGCGACGTGCCCGGCGGCTGGGACGTCCGCCAGCGGCACGCGCACCCCGACGTCGCGGTCACCAAGGAGGCGATCGCCGCCGACCTGGAGAACGGCGTCACCTCGCTGTGGCTCGTCGTCGGCGAGGGCGCCGTGCCCGCCGACCGGCTCGGCGAGGTGCTCGCCGACGTCTACCTCGACCTGGCCCCGGTCAGCGTCTCCGGCGGGACGGTCGCGGCCGAGGCGTTCCTCGACCTGATCGAGGCCCGCAGCGACACCGACGCCCCCATCGCGCCCGGCGGCTCGCTCGGCCTGGACCCGCTCGGCGACTCCGCCGCCTCCGGCCGGCCGCAGGACCTCGGCGGCCTGGCCGCGCTGGCCCGCCGCGCCGCCGCCCACCCCGACCTGCGCAGCGTCGTCGTCGACGGCACGGTCTTCGCCGACGCCGGCGCCTCGGTCGTGGAGGAGCTGGGCTGCTCGCTGGCCGCGGGCGTCGCGTACCTGCGGGCCCTCACGGACGGCGGGCTCTCCGTCGACGAGGCGTTCGGCCAGCTGGAGTTCCGCTACAGCGCCGGCGCCGAGCAGTTCACGACCATCGCCGCGCTGCGCGCCGCGCGCCGGCTGTGGGACCGCGTCGGCGAGGTCAGCGGCGCCTCGCCGGAGGTGCGCGGCCAGCGGCAGCACGCCGTCACCTCCTCGGTGATGACGACCAGGCGCGACCCCTGGGTGAACATGCTGCGGACGACGGTGGCCTGCTTCGCCGCCGGCGTCGGTGGCGCCGACGCCGTCACCGTGCAGCCCTTCGACGCAGCTCTCGGCCTGCCCGACTCCTTCGCCCGGCGGATCGCCCGCAACACCCAGAGCCTGCTCGTGGAGGAGGGCCACCTGGCCCGCGTCCTCGACCCGGCCGGCGGCTCCTGGTACGTCGAGTCGCTGACCGACGAGCTGGCCCGCGCCGCCTGGGAGTGGTTCACCGAGATCGAGCGGGCCGGCGGCCTGGCCGCCGCACTCGACTCCGGCCTGGTCCGCGACCGCATCGCCACCGCGTGGGACGCCCGCTCGAAGCGGCTGGCCACCCGCGCCGAGGCGATCACCGGCGTCAGCGAGTTCCCCAACCTCGCCGAGAAGCTGCCCGAGCGGCAGCCCGCGGCCGAGCTGCACCCCGGTGGGGGGCTGCCCCGCGTGCGCGCCGCCCAGGAGTACGAGGCGCTGCGCGACGCCGCCGACGCGGCGCCCGAGCGGCCGACCGTCTACCTGGCCACCATCGGTCCGATCGCCCGGCACACCGCCCGGGCGAGCTTCGCCGGCAACCTGTTCCAGGCCGGTGGCCTGGCGACGCCCGCCGGCGACCTCGCCGAGGGCCTGCGCGAGGCCGGGACGACCGTCGCCTGCATCTGCGGGACGGACAAGGACTACGCCGAGCAGGCGGCCGGGCTGGCCGCCGCGCTGAAGGAGGCCGGCGCCACGCAGGTGTGGCTGGCCGGCAAGCCCGACCTCGCCGTCGACGGGGTCGACGGGTACGTGTACGCCGGATGCGACGCCCTGGACGTGCTCCGCACCGTCCACGCGCAGCTGGGCCTCGAAGGAGTGCAGTCATGACCGGTATCCCCGACTTCGGCGACGTCGAGCTCGGCCGCCCCACCGCCTCGGCCTCCACCGAGGAGTGGGCGCAGGCGTTCGAGAAGACCACCCGGCCGCAGCGTGGCCGACGCGGCCTGGGAGACCCCCGAGGGCATCTCCGTCCCGCCGCTGTTCACGCCCGCCGACCTGGAGGGTCTGGACTTCCTCGAGACCCTCCCGGGCCTGCCGCCGTTCCTCCGCGGCCCCTACCCGACGATGTACACGACCCAGCCGTGGACCGTCCGGCAGTACGCCGGGTTCTCCACCGCCGCGGAGTCCAACGCCTTCTACCGGCGCAACCTGGCCGCCGGCCAGAAGGGCCTGAGCGTCGCGTTCGACCTGCCCACGCACCGCGGCTACGACTCCGACCACCCGCGCGTGGTCGGCGACGTCGGCATGGCGGGCGTGGCGATCGACTCGATCCTGGACATGCGGCAGCTGTTCGACGGCATCCCGCTGGACAAGATGAGCGTCTCGATGACGATGAACGGCGCGGTCCTGCCGGTGCTGGCGCTCTACATCGTCGCGGCCGAGGAGCAGGGCGTGACGCCCGCGCAGCTCACGGGGACGATCCAGAACGACATCCTCAAAGAGTTCATGGTGCGGAACACCTACATCTACCCGCCCAAGCCCTCGATGCAGATCATCAGCGACATCTTCAGCTTCACCTCGCAGGAGATGCCCCGCTACAACTCCATCTCGATCTCCGGCTACCACATCCAGGAGGCCGGGGCGACCGCCGACCTGGAGCTGGCGTACACGCTGGCCGACGGCGTGGAGTACCTGAAGGCGGGCAAGGACGCCGGCATCGACGTCGACGCCTTCGCGCCGCGGCTGTCGTTCTTCTGGGCCATCGGCATGAACTTCTTCATGGAGGTCGCCAAGCTCCGGGCCGGGCGGCTGCTGTGGGCCCGCCTGGTCAAGGAGGCCGGCGCGCAGAACCCCAAGTCGCTGGCGCTGCGCACCCACTCGCAGACCTCGGGCTGGTCGCTGACCGCGCAGGACGTCTACAACAACGTCGTCCGCACCTGCCTGGAGGCCATGGCCGCCACCCAGGGGCACACCCAGTCGCTGCACACCAACGCCCTCGACGAGGCGCTGGCGCTGCCGACCGACTTCTCCGCCCGCATCGCCCGCAACACCCAGCTGCTGCTGCAGCAGGAGTCGGGCACCACCCGGGTCATCGACCCGTGGGGCGGCTCGGCCTACGTCGAGAAGCTGACCTACGACCTGGCCCGCCGCGCCTGGGCGCACATCCAGGAGGTCACCGAGGCCGGCGGTATGGCGCAGGCCATCGACGAGGGCATCCCGAAGCTGCGGATCGAGGAGGCGGCGGCCCGCACCCAGGCCCGCATCGACTCCGGCCGCCAGCCGGTCATCGGCGTCAACAAGTACCGGGTGGACGCCGACGAGACCATCGAGGTGCTCAAGGTCGACAACGCCGACGTCCTGGCCCAGCAGAAGGCCAAGCTCGAGCAGCTGCGCGCCGACCGTGACGCCGGGGCGGTCGAGGACGCGCTGCGTCGCCTCACCGGGGCCGCGCGCGCCGCCGCCGAGGGGCGGCGGGGGAGCGGCCTGGACGAGAACCTGCTCAAGCTCGCCGTCGACGCCGCCCGCGCGAAGGCCACCGTCGGCGAGATCTCCGACGCGCTGGAGGAGGTCTACGGGCGGCACGCCGGCCAGGTCCGCACGATCTCCGGTGTCTACCGCGACGAGGCGATGGCCGGGCGCACGGCGGGAGAGGACAGCCCCATGGAGGAGACCCGCCGGATGGCCGAGGCCTTCGAGGAGGCCGAGGGCCGGCGCCCCCGCATCCTGGTCGCCAAGATGGGCCAGGACGGGCACGACCGCGGCCAGAAGGTCATCGCGACCGCCTTCGCCGACCTCGGCTTCGACGTCGACGTGGGCCCGCTGTTCCAGACCCCCGACGAGGTGGCCCGCCAGGCGGTGGAGGCCGACGTGCACGTCGTCGGCGTCTCGTCGCTGGCGGCCGGCCACCTCACGCTCGTGCCCGCGCTGAAGACCGCGCTGGCCGAGCTGGGTGCCGACGACGTGCTGATCGTCGTCGGCGGCGTCATCCCGCCCGACGACGTGCCGACGCTGCACGAGATGGGAGCCGCGGCGGTCTTCCCGCCCGGCACCGTCATCGCCGAGGCGGCCCAGGAGCTGCTCCGCACCCTGTCCGGCCGCCTGGGGCACTGATGCGCCCGGAGGGAGGGGCAGAAATGGCCATTTCTGCCCCTCGGGGCCCGGCGGTCGACGTCCCCGCGCTGGTCGAGGGCGTGCTGGCGGGCGACCGCCGGACGATGGCGCGCGCCATCACGCTGGTCGAGTCGCGGCGCGCAGACCACCGGGAACGGGCGCAGGAGCTGCTGGTCGAGCTGCTGCCGCACGCCGGGGGAGCGCGCCGCGTCGGCATCAGCGGCGTCCCCGGCGTCGGGAAGTCGACGTTCATCGACCAGCTCGGGGTGACGCTGACCGCGGCCGGCTCGAAGGTCGCGGTGCTCGCCGTCGACCCGTCCTCGGCGCGGTCGGGCGGCTCGATCCTCGGCGACAAGACGCGGATGGTCCGGCTGTCGGTGGACCCGCACGCCTTCATCCGGCCCTCCCCGACCTCGGGCACGCTCGGCGGGGTCGCCCAGGCGACGCGGGAGTCGATGGTCGTCGTCGAGGCCGCCGGCTACGACGTCGTGCTCGTGGAGACCGTCGGCGTCGGGCAGTCGGAGATCACCGTCGCCGAGATGGTCGACTCCTTCCTCTTCCTCACCCTGGCGCGCACCGGCGACCAGCTGCAGGGCATCAAGCGCGGCATCCTCGAGATCGCCGACGTCATCGCCGTCAACAAGGCCGACGGGGACGGCTTACCGGGTGCGCGGAAGGCCGCGCGCGAGCTCGCCCAGGCGATCCGGATGCTGCGCGGCCACGGCGAGACGTGGGACGTGCCGGTGCTCACCTGCGCCGGCCTCACCGGGGACGGCCTGGACGAGGTCTGGGCCAAGCTGGTCGAGCACCAGGACCGGATGAAGGCCTCCGGGGAGTTCGACGAGCGCCGGCGCAGCCAGCAGGTCCGCTGGACCTGGCAGCTGGTGCGGGACGGGCTGGACCACGCGCTCCGGGCGCACCCCGACGTCCGCGCGGTGGCGCCGACCCTGGAGAAGGCGGTGCTCGCCGAGGAGCTCACCCCGGCCCTGGCGGCGCGCCAGATCCTGGAGACCTTCCTGGGGCAGCGCCCCGCCGGCTGACCGCCGCAGGAAGGCGTCCGGAACAGCCGAGTCCCGTGTCGACACTTCGGCACATTTCGCCCAGCACCCGGCTGGTGACACGCAGTTGTGAGAGTGACCGTTCCGTCTCGCCGCTGGTACTTTCTGCTTACAGAAAGTAGCGCTGAGTAACGCCTTTTCCTGCGCAGCACCGGAACTCCCGGTCCGTCGCCACACGGGTCACACGCCCGCGTGTCCGGCGGACGAGTCAGTCCGGTCCAGCGATGATCACGGCGGGCGACGGTGCGGCTACGCGAACGACACCAGCTGCCGGTACTGCGGCTGGGCGAGGGGGACATGTGGAGCAGAGCGAGCGCGAGCGCCCCGACCTCACCGTGGTGATCCCGTCCTACAACTCGGCGGAGTGGCTGCCCTCCACCCTGGAGGCCTGCGCCCGGGCGCTCGCCGCCACCTCGTGGACCGCCGAGGTCCTCGTCGTGGACGACGGCTCGACCGACGGCACCGCGGAGCTCATCACCTCGCTCGCCACCACCTACCCCGCGGCCCTGCGCGTCCTGCGCCAGGAGAACAAGGGCCGGTTCCTCGCCCGCTGGGCCGGCCTGCAGGAGGCCCGCGCCGAGCAGGTGCTCCTCCTCGACAGCCGCGTCCTGCTCGGCCCGGGCAGCCTCGCCCACGTCGAGGCGGTCACCGCCGCGAACCCGCGCACGACCGTCTGGAACGGCCACTGCGTCACCGACCCCGACGCGCCGCTGGTCGGCCACTTCTGGGAGGTGCTCACCCACGTCTTCTGGGGCGGCTACCTGGGCGCGCCGGAGCCGGTCGAGTTCGGCCTGGAGACGTTCAACCAGCACCCCAAGGGGACCGGCGTCTTCATCGCCCCGCGCGCGCTGCTCGTCGAGGCCTGCCGCGTCGCCTGGCCGACCGGCGACGCCGCCCTGGCCAGCGACGACACCAAGCTGATCCGCCACATCGCCGCCGAGGTCCCGATCCGCCTGGACCCCGGTTTCGTGGCCGTCTACCGCCCGCGTGGCAACGTGCGCGACTTCGTCCGGCACAGCTTCGGCCGCGGCACGTTCCTCGTGGACAGCTACGCCGGCACCTCGGCGGGCTGGAACGCCGCCCTCGTCGGCCTGGCCGCCGCCCCCGTCATCGGGCTGGCGGTGCTCGCGGCCCTGGTCGGCGCCCAGGCGTGGACGGTCCTCGGCGGGCTCGCCGTCGCCGCGGTCCTCGCGCTCGCCGCGCCCGCCGCCCTGGCCGCCCGCAAGCGCTGCCCCGCGAAGGGGCTGCGCGCCTACCTCACCTACGCGCCGGTGTTCGCCGTCCCGTACTGGGCCGGGCTGCTGCGCGGGCGTTGGCCGTGCACGGCCACCTGCTGCGCTCGACCACCCGCAACCTGCCCGTCCGCACCGAGGTCGCCGCGTGATCGTCTTCGTCTACGGCACCACCGCCGAGGCCATCAAGCTGGCCCCGGTCGCGCGCCGGCTGGCCGCCCAGGGCGTCGGCTACGAGCAGTGGCTGACCCTCCAGCAGTCCGACACCGTGCTGCGCGCGCTGCCGGGCCTGGGCCTGCCGGCGCCCGAGCACGTGCTCGCCAACGGCCGCGGCGGCAAGCCGCTCGCCGGCCCGGCCGACGTGCTCGTCTGGCTCGCCCAGATCGCCGCCTGGGTGGTGCGCCACGGCTGGTCCGCCCGGCGGCGGCTGCGCAGCGGGGGACGGCGCAGCGTGCTGGTCGTCCACGGCGACACGATGACCAGCGTCGTCGGCGCGCTGCTCGCCAAGCTGCTGGGCGCGGACTGCGCGCACGTCGAGGCCGGGCTGCGGTCGGGCAACTGGCGGCACCCGTTCCCCGAGGAGCTGGACCGGCGCATCGTCGGCCGGCTCGCCGACGTCCACTACGCGCCGTCCGACGCCGCGACCGCGGTGCTCGCCGGCCGCCGCGGGGTCGTCCCCACCGGCGCCAACACCGTCGTCGACGCCGTCCTGGACCGTGCCCCGTCGGCCCGCCCGTCGGACACCGACCCCTACGGCCTGGTGCTGCTGCACCGCTTCGAGTTCCTCACCGCCTCCGGGCTCGCGGACCGGACGCTGGCCGCGCTGCGGGAGCACGCGCCGCACCGCATGGTCCTGGTCGCCGACGACCAGGCGCGCCACGTCCTCGGCAGCCGGCTCGACGCGCTGCCGACCGAGCTGTTCACCGTGCTCGACAAGGTCCCGCACGCGGAGTTCACCGACCTGCTCGCCGGCGCCTCGTTCGCCGTCACCGACAGCGGCGGCGTCCAGGAGGAGGCCGCGCTGCTCGGCGTCCCGACGCTGGTGCACCGCAAGGAGACCGAGCGGCAGGACGGCCTCGGCGAGAACGCCGTGCTCTCCGGCTGGGACATCGACGCCCTCCAGCACTTCCTGCAGCACTCCGCCGAGCGGCGCCGCCCGCCCCAGACCCTGCGCACCTCACCGTCGGACATCGTCGTGAAGGACCTGATGACCCGTGATTACCACTGAGCTCACGGCGGTCTCCGTCGTCGTCCCCGCCTACCAGGAAGCCGCCAGCATCGCCGCCGCGGTGACCCGCCTGGCCGAGGTGCTCGACGCCACCGGCCGGACCTACGAGATCCTCGTGGTCTCCGACGGCAGCACCGACGGCACGGCCGAGCAGGCCCGCGGCCTGGGCCTCCCGCAGGTCACCGTCCTGGAGTACTTCCCGAACCAGGGCAAAGGCCACGCGATCCGGCACGGCTTCGCGCACGCCGCCCACCCGCTGGTCGCCTTCCTGGACGGCGACCTGGACCTGCACCCCTCGGTGCTCCCGGGCTTCCTGGACCGGCTGGACGCCGATGTCGCCGACGTCGTCGTCAGGGTCCAAGGTGCACCCGGAGTCGGCGGTCACCTACCCGCTGGTCCGGCGGGTGGCCAGCCGCACGTTCCGCGGGCTCACCCGGCTGGCGCTGGGCGTGGACCTCGGCGACACCCAGACCGGCATCAAGGCGATGCGCCGGTCGGTCGCCGCACCGGTCATGGCCGAGCTCCGGGTCACCGGGTTCGCCTTCGACCTGGAGATGATGTGCCGGCTCGTCGAGGGCGGCGCCCGCGTCGAGGAGGCGCCGGTGGTGCTGGACTACGAGTTCACCAGCCGGATCGGTGCCGGGTCGATGTGGGAGGCGCTGCGCGACCTGCTCACCGTCGCGGCGCACAGCCGGGCCCGCCGCCTGGCCGCGGCCCGGACGGCGCGGACCGCGGCCCGGACCGCCACCCGGGCGCCCGCTCCCGCGCTCTCCGTCGTCACGCCGCTCGCGCCGGTCGAGGACGCCGCGCCGGCCGCCCCCGCCGCGCAGATCGCCGCCGTGCTGCCCCTCCCGGTGCCCCGCGGCCGCTCCGAGCACGACGACGACCTGCTGCCGCAGGCGGCCAACCGGTGACCACCGTGCACCCGGAGGTCGCTCCGCAGCGGCCGGCCCCCGTGACCCTCGACGCCGTCCGGGCCGAGCTCGCCGCCCCGGCCGCGACCGAGGTCCTCGCGCACGAGGCGCCCGTCTCGGCCCGCCAGATGTCGCTGGGCTACCTCCGCCGGCACGCGTGGCCGCTGATCTCGGTCGGCGGGCTCGCCGCCCTCGGGATCGCCTCCACCTCCGGCTTCCACGTCGTCACCGGCCGCGGCCTCGGCCCGGCCGGCTTCGGCCTGCTCGCCGCGTTCCTCGCGATCGTCAACATCGCCAGCATCGGCGCCTCGGCGCTGCAGAACTCCGTCGCGGTGGTCACCGCCGCCGCGCTCACCTCGCCCCCGGCGGACCGCCCGCGCCGCGGGATCGACGGCGCGACCGTCGAGGCGCTCGTGCTCGGTGGCGGGTTCGCCGCCGCGGTGGCGCTGGCCTCGCCGCTGCTCGCCGACGCCCTGGACACCAGCCGGCTCGCGGTGAACCTCGCCGCGCTGACCATCGTCCCGAGCTTCCTGTTCAGCGTCGCCCTCGGTCGCCTGCAGGGCGCCGGCAAGGCCCGGCTCGTCTCCGGCTACTCCACCGCCTCCCAGGTGCTGCGGCTGCTGCTCGCCGTCGCCGCCCTGGCCGCGGGCCTCGGCGCGGTCTCGGTCGTGGTCGCGGTGCTCGTCGCGATCGTCGCCGTCGCGGTGCTCGCCGGCTGGCAGACCCGGGACCTGCTGATCACCGGGCACAGCGCCTTCTCGCGCAAGAGCACCGTGCTGATGCTCCTGACGCTCTCGTTCGCCTGGCTGACCAACATCGACGTCGTGCTCGTCCGCATCCACAGCGTCGACGACGCCTCGGGGGCCTTCGCCGCCGCCGCGGTGCTCGCCAAGATGGGCCTGCTGGTGCCCACCGTGCTGTCGCTCTACCTGCTGCCGCGGTTCGTGTTCCGCGGGGCGGACGCCGGGGCGGTGCGCTTCGGGGTCAACATCGTGCTGGCCACGGTGCTCGCCAGCGGCCTCGCGCTGGCCGGGGTGGTCGCGCTGATCGGCGACACCCTCGTGGCGATCCTCTTCGGCGCCGGCTCGGGCTACGCCCCCGCGGCCGCGCTGCTGCCCTGGATGACCGTGGCCTACCTGCCGTGGGCCCTGGCCCAGGGGCTGCTGATCAGCCACACGGCCCGGGCGTCCTCCCGCGCCGTGGTCGCCCTGTTCGTGGCCGGCGTGCTGCAGTGGGTCGCCGCGTCGATGCTGCTGCCGGACCTGCGCGCCATGATCGTGGCCATCGGGATCATCGGTGCGCTGACCGCCGGCGCGCTGTTCGTCCTCGACCGCCTCGACGTCGCCCGGGAGGCCCGGCATGGCTGAGCACCCCGGCGCCACCGCCGTCCTGGACCCGGTCCACGCCACCGACGAGCAGCCGTCCGCGGCCGTCGTCGACGAGCCGGGTGCCCGCGGGCGCGGCCGGCTCCGCAACGCGGGCTGGGCGCTGTCCGGCGCCGCCGTCCTCGGTGTCGGGTACGTCCCGGCCGCCCGGGTCCCGATCATCGCCGACGACTTCCAGGCGCTCCAGGAGACCTACGCGATCACCGACGGCAGCCTCTGGGAGGCGCTGACCTTCGGGTTCTCGGCGGGCCAGCAGGCCGGCCACTCGAACCCGGTCGGTCAGACCCTCGGCGCGCTGTACCACTTCCTGGCCTACCGGCTGAGCGCCTCCGCCGGCGTCTCGCCGCAGTACTACGACGTGCTGGCCACCCTCGCGATGATCGCCCTCGGCGTGGCCGGCGCCGCGTCGGTGCTGGTCTGGGGGCTCCGCCGGTCGCCGGCGCTGCGCGTGCAGTTCTGGCCCACGTTCGCCCTGCTGTCGGCCGTCACGGCGGCCACGCTGCAGCTGCACGTGCCGTGGTCCGACGACCCCGTCGTCTCCTACGGCCCCGCGGGCTGGGGCTCGACGGCGATCGGCATGTGGACGCTCGCCTGGGCGCTGCGCGCCATCGCCCCGGGCAACCGCGACAAGCGGTCGATCGTGATCTGTTCGGCGCTCGGCGTCATGGCGGTCTGGTACTACGAGATGCTCGTCGGGGCCATCGCGGCGGTCGCCGTCGCCGTGGTGCTCACCGCGCTCACCGCCGTCGACCGCGCGCAGATCCGGCGCCGCTGCCTCGTGCTGATGGGAACCGCCGTGGCGCTGCCCGCGGTCATGTTCGTGGGCGGCCGGGTGCTGCTGGCCGTGCCGTCGGACGAGTCCGGTTACGGCGGGACGACGCTGGCGCTCGGCCGGGCCGGGGCTTCCGCCTGGGTCGACGGGATGCTCGGCGCCCTCCCCGGGGGCGGCTGGGCCTACCTCAGCGAGTCCGCCGGCGCGCCCGCCCTCGACGGGGGAGCGGTCGCCGTGGCCGCCGCTCTGGTGCTGTTGGTCAGCGTCATCGGGTACGCCTGGCTGTCCGCCGCAGCGGGACCGACAGCTGGGCGCACGTCGCCCCGGAGGCCGAGCGGCTGCCCGCGTGGCGCAGCCCCTGGATCGTGCCGGCCGCCGCCCTCGTCACGTTCTGGGCGGTCGCCACCGCGACCCACGCGATGACCGTCAAGTACAGCGAGAAGATGGCCCGGCCCGGCCAGGTGTACCTCTCCTACGCGGTCGGCGTGATCGCCGTCGCGGCGCTGATCGTGCTGGTGCTCGTGGCGCTGCGCCGGGGGCGCGGGGCCCGGTTGCTGGCCGTCGTGCTGCCGCTGGCCGGTGCCTTCGTCCTGGGCCAGGTCGCGCTCAACATGACCCTGGCCGAGATCACGCAGGGCAACTACCCGGTCAACGCCCGGATGGTGTCCCAGTCCGCCGACGGCGACGTGCCCGAGGACGTGCGCTGCGGGACGCTGTTCGACTGGATGACCAAGCAGGGCTGGCCCGAGTACTACCTCGTGGCGGTCCGCGACGGCGTCCAGGAGAACTACGAGCGCCTGTACGGCGAGCCGTTCTGCGCGGAGCTGGACGAGCGGACGGACTGAGCCGACAGGGTGACCCGGGTCGCCCGCTCTCAAGTCGGGGCGTCCCGGGGCCGATGCAGAGGGGGATCTTCCCCGTCTGCCTGGAGTCCACCCGTGCTGCTCACCTCCCGGTCCCCCCGTCTCCGGGGCGTCGTCCTCGCGGCCGTCGCCGTGCCCGTGCTGGCGCTGGCGGCCCCGGCGGCCCCGGCGCGGGGTGACGACTCCCCGGTGCCGACGCCGGCGGAGGCCCCGGTCGTGGACGCCGGCGGCACCGTCGTCGGCGAACTGGTGCAGGCCTGGCCCGAGCACGCCGACCCCGTCGGGGGCGCCGAGCACGGCCCGCTGAGCTGGGTCCGGACCGACGAGGGCGACAGCGTCCGGGTCCTCACCGAGGACGTCGAGGACCTCCCGCTGGGCGCCACCGTCGAGGTGACCCTCGGCGACCAGGTGCCCGACGAGGCGGCCGCGGGTCTCGGGCTCGCCCCCGCGCACGAGCTGCTCGAGGCCGAGGTCGTGGCCCCGGAGGCACCGCCCGCGACGGCGCCCGCGCTGGCCCCCTTCACCAACGAGGTGACCGTCGTGCTGGTCCGCCCGCCGGGCACCACGGCCGACGGGATGACCGCGCAGCGCCTGGTCGACGCGCTCAACGGGCCGGTGGCCGACTTCTGGGAGAGCGAGACCGACGGCGCCGTCCGGCTGCACGGTGCGGCGGCGACGCCGGACTGGCTGACGACGACGGCCGGCTGTGACAACCCGTTCGCGCTGTGGGCCGAGGTCGCGGCGCACCCGCTCGTCCGGTTCGCCGAGGCCGCCGGCCGGCACCTGCTGGTCTACGTCCCCGGCTACCCCGCGCAGCAGCCCGGCTGCGCCTACGGCCTCGCCGAGGTCGGCCGCGCCCTGTCCGACGGCGGCAACCTGCTCGTGCGCGGCTCGGAGACCTCGATCATGGCGCACGAGCTCGGCCACAACTTCGGCCTCGGGCACTCGTCGGCCCACCAGTGCGACGGCGCCACCGACGCCGGCACCTGCCGGACCAAGGCCTACTACGACCTGTACGACGTCATGGGTGCGTCGTGGGAGCGGATCGGGTCGCTGAACGTCGTCCAGGCGGCGCTGCTCGGCGTGCTGCCGACGGCCGCGCGGGTGGACCTCACCGCCGGGGGCGCCGGGGCCACGGTCACGCTCTCTCCGGTGTCGGGCCGCAGCGGCACGCGGGCCGTGCGGCTCACCGACGCCCGCGGCGCGCAGCACTGGCTCGAGCTGCGGACGGCGAGCGGCATGGACGGCTGGCTGGGCACGACGGCGAACCGCCCCGGCCTGGAGGCCGGCGTGCTGCTGCGGCGGACGGGCACCGGGTCCGACACCTCGCTGCTGCTCGACGGCACCCCGTCCCCGGCGGCCGGGTGGGACACCGACACCCGGCAGGCCCTGCCGCCGGGGTCGGCCGTGACCGTGGCCGGCGGCGACTTCGTCGTCACCGTGCAGAGCCGGACCGCGACCTCCGCCGTCGTCGGCATCCGGACCCGCGCGGACGGGCAGACCCCCATCGCGCTCGTCGCGCAGGCGTCCTCCGCCGCGCTCGGCCCGGCACTGGCGCCGGAGGCCTGCGGTCTCGCCGGTGGCGGGTGCTACCAGGTGTTCCGCTACGGCAGCGTCTTCTGGTCGCCGGCTACCGGCGCGCACGTCGTCCAGGGCTCGGTCGCCGCGCGCTGGGTGCAGGGCGGCGCGGAGAACGGCGCCCTCGGCTACCCCACGGGCGGCCCGTCGTGCGGGCTGCCGGGCGGCGGCTGCGCGCAGTCCTTCCAGGGCGGCGACGTCTACTGGTCCCCGGCCTCGGGTGCCCGCGTGGTCAGCGGGGCGGTGGCCGCGATGTGGACCGCCCACGGCCGCGAGCGGGGCGGTCTGGGCTACCCGGCCGCCGAGCTCGCCTGCGGCCTGGTCGCGGGCGGCTGCTTCCAGGTGTTCCAGTACGGCGTCGTGTACGACTCGCCCGCCGCCGGCACCGCCGTGGCCAAGGGCGGCATCGGCTACACGTGGATGGGCCGGGGCGCGGAGAACGGCGCCTTCGGCTACCCGGTGGGCTCCGAGGAGTGCGGCCTGCCGGCCGGCGGTTGCGCGCAGAACTTCCAGCACGGCCGGATCACCTGGTCGCCGGCCTCCGGCGTCCACCTGCTGACCGGCGCCGTCCGCGACCGGTACGGCCTGCTGGGCGAGGAGCGGGGGCACATGGGCTACCCGGCGACCGACACCGCCTGCGGGCTGGTCGGCGGCGGCTGCTTCCAGGTGTTCGACCACGGCTGGATCTACTGGTCGCCGGCCACCGGGGCGCGCGCCATCAAGGGCGGCATCGCCTACACCTGGCTGGTGCGCGGCGCGGAGAACGGCGCGCTGGGCTACCCGGTGGGCGACGAGGAGTGCGGGCTGCGTGCGGGCGGGTGCCTCACCCACTTCGCGGGCGGTTCGATCTACTGGGCGCCGGCCACCGGTGTGGGCATCGTCGGCGGTGCCCTGCGCGACGCGTGGGTGGCCGCCGGAGCCGAGGCGGGGTCGCTGGGCTACCCGCTGGGGTCGGACTACGCGGTCAGCGGCGGGCGCGCGCAGCGCTTCGAGGGCGGCACGCTGATCTGGCGCGCGGGCACCGGGGTGGTCGACCGGGCCTGAGCCGGGCGCGGCCGAGGGGCGTCAGCCCAGCAGGGCGGCCAGCTCGTCGGAGACCATCGAGCCGAGGGTGCGGGCGTAGGTGGCCGTCAGGTGGTTGCCGTCCCGGTAGACGACGACGCCGCCGATCACGGCGGGGCAGCTGTCGGCGGGGCAGATCCACTGCGTCAGGTCCAGCAGCTCGACGCCGGGCGTGCCGGTGGCGGCGGTGACCTCGGGGCCGTCGGCCCAGAGGATCTCGTCGCGGTCCATCGCGCAGCTGCTGAGGCGGTCCTGGTTCTCCGCGACGCACTCGGGCACCAGGACGTCCGGGCGCGGGGTGTCGCGCAGCGACACCACCGGGATGCCGGCCGCCACGAACGGCGCCCACGCCTCGCGGTAGCCCTCGGCCAGCAGCGGCTTGCTCTCCTCGAGCGAGGGGACCGGGCGGTCGGGGAGGGAGGCGGCGTAGCGGCTGCCCGCGACCAGCAGCGCGTCCGGCGGATCGGCCAGCAGGGCGGCGGTCACGTTGTCGTTGTGCGCGTCGCACGCGGTGTTCGGGGCCCCGTCCAGGTCGACGGTCAGCGCGTTGAACGGGCAGGAGCCCCGGGTGTAGACGTCGACCCGCCAGCCGCGCTCGACCGCCGCCGCCTCGACGGCCGGCAGGTACTGCTCGGCGTGCGAGTCGCCGACGAGGGCGATCGTGGTGCCGGCGGCGAGGTTGCCGAACGAGCAGGGGTTCGCCGCGACCGAGCTCAGGTCGACGACGCACTCGTGCCCGTCGAGCACGGGCACGTCGCCGAACGCCACCGCCGGGTCGGGGACGAGCACGGGAAACGAGTCCTGCGGGGTGCCGTTGGCTGGATCCCAGCGCAGCGCGTTGGCTCCCGGGGTCACCGAGGCGTCGAAGTTGACGACGACGGGGGTCTCCGCGGCGGCAGCGAGCTGGTGGTTCTTCAGCGCCAGGCCGGCCAGCAGGGCGACCAGCGTGCAGACCGCGCCCAGGAGCAGGGCCGGACCGCTGGAGCGGCGCAGGGCGGGGGAGGAGAGCACCGGGCGCTCCACCAGCCGCAGGCTCAGCCAGGCCGGGACGACCGACGCCGCGACCAGCAGCAGCCCCCAGCGGAGCCGGAGGTCGCCGTCGGCGGTCTGGGCGGTGGCGATGATCAGCACCGGCCAGTGCCAGAGGTAGAGGGAGTAGGAGAGGCTGCCGACCCAGGTCATCGGGCGGGTGCGCAGCAGCGGGTTCTGCCGGCGGGCGTCCCCGGACAGGGCCGACCACAGCACGGCGACGGCGCCGAGGGTCGGCAGGAGCGCCGCCGAGCCCGGGAAGACCGTCGAGGCGTCGTAGGTGACCGCGGCCCAGACGATCGCGGCCAGCCCGGCCCAGCCCACGGCCCGGCTCAGCCGGGCGCTCGCCGGGGCGACGACGGGGACGACGGCGAGCGCCGCGCCGAGCGCCAGCTCCCACATGCGGGTCGTCGTCACGAAGTAGGCCCTGCCCGGGTCGGCGGCCGAGAGGGAGATCGACCACGCGAGCGAGGGCACCCCGATGAGCAGCAGCGGCACGGCGAGGTGCAGGCGGGAGATCCCGGTGGGCGCGTCGCTCCGGCGCCGGCTCCGGGCGAGGCGGACCAGGCCCACGACGGCGAGGATCGCCAGCGGCCAGACGACGTAGAACTGCTCCTCCACCGCCAGCGACCAGAAGTGCTGCAGCGGCGACGCGGCCTGGTCTCGCGCGGAGTAGTCCACCGCGCGGTCGGCGAGGTCCCAGTTGACCAGGTAGATCGAGCTCTGGACGAGGTCCTGCGCCACCTGCGCCCAGCGCATCTGGGGCAGGAGGAGGACGGTGAGGGCCGCGGTCCCGGCCAGGGCCACGGCCGCCGCCGGGAGGATCCGGCGCGCGCGGCGGGCGTAGAAGCCGGCCAGCGAGATGGTGCCGCGGCGCTCCAGCTCGGTGACCAGGCCCTGGGTGATGAGGAAGCCCGAGAGGACGAAGAAGACGTCGACGCCGACGAAGCCGCCGGACAGCCAGGGCAGGCCCGCGTGGTACAGGACGACGAGGCCGACGGCGACCGCGCGCAGGCCCTGGATGTCGGCGCGGAAGGTGTGCCCGCTGCCCGCCGGGGACGGGCGGGGTGGAACTGCCGGGAGACCGGGGATCCGCGTCGGGCCGCGCTCGTCCAGGGTCTGTGCAGTCATCGGCTTCCTCAGCAGCGGTGCGGGCGCCACTCACCGTGCGTGATCGGGAGTGTGCGTCGAGTGTGACACGACGACGCCGCTCCCCGGCGGCACCGCGACCGCGCGTCGGACCGCTCCGTCACATCCGCACCAGCCGCCCGCCGGGGCGGCCGGTGCGGATGCCCGGATCAGCCGAAGGTGACCGCCCCTGTGCCGCTGGTCCAGGTCGCCGTCCCGCGCTCGAAGCGCTGCGTGGCCCCGCCCGGCACGCCCTGCGGCTTGCCGGTGGGGTAGCCCCACCAGCCGTTCTCGGCGCCCTGGTAGATCCAGGCGTCGCGGATGGGCCCGTCGACGGGGAAGGCGCCGAACGCCGGGGCGTAGTACACCGAGCCGTGCTCGAACAGCTGGAAGCAGCCGTTCTCGCGCAGCCCGCAGTACTCGTCGGACGTCGGGTAGCCCATCGAGCCGTTCTCCGCGCCCAGCAGCATCCAGGTGTGGCCGAGGCCGCCCTTGGCGATGAACGTGCCGGCGGGGGACTCGTACACCGTCCCGTACTGGAACACCTGATAGCAGCCGCCGCGGACCAGGGCGCAGGACTTCTCCATGGTCGGGTAGCCCAGCACCCCGCGCTCGCGGCCCACCGAGTCGTGCTTGGCGCGGGTGAGGCCCTGCACCGTGTACGCGTTGGTGGCGCCGGACCAGTAGACGCTGCCCCGCTGGAAGTCCTGGGAGCAGCCGCCGCCGACCAGGCCGCACACCTCGTCGCCGACCGGGTAGCCGAGGGGGCCGTTCTCGGCGCCCTTGCCCATCCAGGTGTAGCCGATGCCGCCCTTGGCGACGTGCGTGCCGGCGTCGGGGGCGGTGTAGATCGTGCCGAACTGGAAGATCTGGTAGCAGCCGCCGGCGACCAGGCCGCAGGCGCGGTCCATCGTCGGGTACCCGAGCGCGCCGTTCTCGCGACCGATCGCGCCCCACTTGGTGGCGATGTCCCCCGAGACGGTGTGCGCGCCGGTCGCGGCGGTCCAGTAGACGAGCCCGCGCTGGAAGGGCTGGAAGCAGCCGGCGTCCTTGATCCCGCAGAACGGGTCACCGGTCGGGTAGCCGAGCGCGCCGTTCTCGGCGCCGGTCGACACCCACTTGGCGCCGACGAGGCCGTACACGGCGTAGGCGCCGGTCGCGGCGGTCCAGTACACCGTCCCGCGCTCGAAGACCTGGTAGCAGCCGCTGCCGGCCAGCCCGCAGTTCGCGTCGGAGAGGGGGTAGCCCAGCGTGCCGTACTCCCGGCCCAGCCCGGTGTACCTGTCGAGGATCGCGCCGGTGACCGCCCAGGCACCCGTGCTCGGGGTCCAGTAGATGAGGCCCTTGGAGAACACCTGGAAGCAGCCGTTGTTCGCCAGCCCGCAGAGGTAGGGGGACTGGACGCTGCCCAGCGCGCCCCCGTTGCCGCCCAGGCTCTGGTACTTGGCGTAGAGCGCCGAGCCCTCGGCCGACTGCGTCGAGCCGAACCAGTCGGTGAAGTAGTTCCAGAAGTTCCGGTTGCCGTACGAGGAGCAGCTGTCGCCGGTGCCGTAGCCGGCGTTGAGCGCGGCCTGGTTGGGGCGGTACGGGGTGTAGATGTAGAGGCCCGCGGTCGCCTGGTTGGCGATGTAGACCGTCGAGGTGCCGCACCCGGAGTTGGGGTGCCACTGGATGATGTTGTTGCGGCCGGCCTTGTACTGGTAGCTGGCCGGCGAGGACGCGTAGCGCTGGTACTGCCAGGCCGAGCGGTACAGCTGGTTCTGCAGCCCGGCGTAGGTCGGGTCGCACCCGCCGTTGGCGGTGTCGGGGCAGGCGTAGCCCGCGGCGCGCTCGTACTTCTTGGCGGTGGGGTTGGTGGCGGTGACCAGCCCCATCTCCTTCTGGAGGAGGACCAGCAGCACCCGCGGGTTGACCCGGCACGTGGCCGCCACGCGGGCGATGACCTGGGCGGCGGTCTCGTCGTAGGCGCCGCGGTAGCCGCCGCACAGGGCGTCGGCCGCGCGGTCGGTGGTGTTCATCCGGTAGTTCTTGAGGCACGGCGAGCCGTCGGTGCCGACGGTGCAGCCGGCGCCGCGCAGGTTCAGGAAGTCCTGGATCGCGCCGGCGTCCATCGCCAGCCCGTCAGAAGAAGACCGCGTCGCTGATGATGTTGCCCGGGTCGAAGTACCGCGTGTCCGCGGCCTGGGCGGGTGCGGCCGGGCTGCTCGTGAGGACCGGCGCGACCAGCGCCGCCCCGACCAGCCCGAGGACGACGAGCAGGCGGGTGACCGCACCCCTCACGGGACCTGCACCTCGACCGGCTCGGTGCTGCCGGCCGAGCGCTCCGACTCGTAGGCGAGCACGGCGTCCCAGGTGCCGGGCGCCAGCTGGTCGCCGGGCACGACCAGCTCGCCGCAGGCGGTGCTGGTGACGTTGGGCGTGGCCTCCCGCGACGCGGTCGCGCTCGCGCCGCCCTGGGTCAGGGTGAGCGTGCAGGTGCCGCCCTCCTCGACGAGGAAGGGCACGAAGCCGCCGACCTCGACGACGCTGCTGTCGGGGTTCCAGCCGTAGTAGGTGATCTGGACGGTGGCGTCCGCGCGTGCGCCGCCGGTCGGTGCCGGGACGGTGCTGGGCGCGGGGTCGGTGGCGACCTCGGTCGGATCGGGGGCCGACGGGTCCAGGGGGGTGCCGTAGGTGCCGGGAGGGGCTGTCGACAGCGGCGATCCGCTGGAGGCCTCGTCGGTCGAGGAGGAGCAGCCGGCCAGGAGCGCGAGGGAGGCGCAGGCGGCGAGGGTGCCGGCGCGTCGGCTGGAGAGCATGAGCGGTTCCTTGTCAGATCGTGACGCCGACCTGTGCGTACGCGGCGCCGGAGTCAGGTGGCGACACCACGCGCGACCACGGTCAGCATCTAGGTTCTCACGCAGTGTTAAGGGGATCAGGAGCGACACGCTCGGCGTCCGGTGCTCCGCCCCGCTTCGGCTGACCGGGAACCGGGGCGGCGCGCTACCCTCGGCCGTCCTGCCATCGCCGTGGCGGGCCGACGACGTGTCGCGACCAGCCGGTCCACGGGAGCAGTCAGGAGATGGCCGTCAGCACGAGCGTGGCCGGGTCCACCGCAGCCGGGGCCGCGCCGACGGCCACCGACCCCGGTCCGCCCCGCGCCGGCGGCGCGACCATCGCCCTCCTTGTGCTCAGCGGCCTGCTCGGGCTGGTCGGCACCACCTACCTCGCGGTGGCCGGGCACGGTCTGGGCCTGCACCTCGACGAGCCCGACCTCTGGTTCTTCGACGACCACTCGGAGCTGACGCCCGACGCGCTGGGCTACGACACCGCGCGGGCGTGGAGCTCCGCCGCGCTCGGGGTCTGGGCCGCCGCCTGGCTGCTCGCCGGGCTCGCGGTGCGCCGCGGCGTCCGCGCCCGGTGGCTGCTGCTGGTCGGGCTGGTCTGGTCGGTCCCGCTGGTCATCGGGCCGCCGCTGTTCACCGCGGACCCGTGGTTCTACGGCGCCATCGGCAACGCGGTGCAGCTCGGCGTCGACCCGTTCGAGGACGGGCCGGGCGTCCTCGGCGACATCGCGGCGGTGCGCGGCGCCGAGGAGTTCTGGCGGTTCAGCCCCACCCCGTACAGCCCGCCCTTCGTGCTGCTGCTCAGCGGCCTGTCGCGGCTGCTCGACCAGGGCGAGCTCGCGATGCTGGTGGCGCTCCGGGTGCTCTGCGTCGCCGCCTGGGCCGTGTGCGCCGTCGTCGTGGCCCGCATCGCGCGGCACCTGGGCGGCAGCCCGTCGGTCGCGGTGTGGCTGGGCGCGGTCAACCCGCTGGTCCTGCTGCACCTGGTGTCGGGCAACCACAACGACGCGCTCATGCTCGGCCTGCTGCTCCCGGGCCTGCTGCTCGCGCTGCTCGACCGCCCGCTGCTCGGGATCGTGCTCTGCGTGGGTGCGGCCGGCATCAAGGCCACGGCGCTGGTCGTCGTCCTGGTGATCGGGGTGGACTGGGCGCAGCGCCAGGAGGGCTGGCCGGCCCGGCTGCGGGCGCTGGTGCTGGCCGGCGGCCTGGGCGCCGGCCTGTTCGCGCTGTCGGTGCAGCTGTCCGGCTACGGCTGGTCGTTCCTGGGCAACCTCGACACCCCCGGCAAGGCGCTGGAGGCGCTCACGCCCACGACGGCGCTGGCCTTCGCCCTCGACGTGGACGACCCGCCGATCGACGGCGCGCGGCAGGCCGGGATCGTCGTCGCCGTCGTGCTGGGACTGCTCTTCCTGACCCGGCTGCGGAGCTGGGGGCTGGTCCGCGTGACCTCCTGGATCGCGCTGACCGTCGTCCTCACCGGCTCGGTCGTGTGGCCCTGGTACCTGATCTGGCCGACGATGCTCTTCGCCGCCGCCGGGGTCCTCGCCGAGCGCCTCGTGGTGGTGCTGTGGTCGGTGGCCCTGCTGTTCACCGTGCTGCCGGGCGGGCACCCCGTGTTCGCCCTCTACGAGCGGCCGGGACCGGAACAGCTGGTGCTCGTCGTCCTGGGGGTGGCCGTCGTCGCCGGGCTGGTGCACGTCGGGGTGAGCCGGCGACGACGACGGCGACAACCCGCAGGGGTGCCCACGTGACGTCCACCCCGGCCCCGCCCGAGAACCCGCGAGAGAAGAGGAACAGCGTGCGCGTCCTGGTCGTGACGCCGACGTACAACGAGGCGGACAACGTCCGCCGGCACGTCGAGGCGGTCCTGGCCCGCCCCGTGGCGCCCGACGTCCTGATCGTGGACGACGGCTCACCGGACGGGACGGGGGACCTCGTGCGCGCGCTCGCCGCGGAGCACCCCGGCCGGGTCGAGCTGCTCGAGCGCTCCGGCAAGCTCGGCCTGGGCACCGCCTACGTCGCCGGCTTCACGCACGCGCTCGCTGCCGGGCGGTGGGACGTCATCGTGCAGATGGACGTCGACGGGTCGCACGACCCGCAGGCCATCGACGCGCTGATCGCCGCGATCGAGGACGCCGACCTGGTGATCGGCTCCCGCTACGTGCCCGGCGGCGCGGTGGCGAACTGGCCCTGGAGCCGCCGCACCGTGTCCTGGGTCGGCAACCTGTACGCCCGCACCGTGCTCCGCGCCGGCATCCGCGACCTCACCGGCGGGTTCAAGGCCTGGCGCACCGACCTGCTGACCCGGCTGGACGTCGACTCGTTCGAGGCCAACGGCTACGGCTACCAGATCGAGACGACCCACCGCGCGCTGCAGGCCGGCGCCCGGGTGGTCGAGGTGCCGATCACCTTCCGCGACCGCGAGCTCGGCGAGTCCAAGATGAACACCGGCATCGCCGTCGAGGCGGTCTCCGCGGTCTGGCGCATCCGTCGCGAGCCCGCGCCCTCCGCCCGGCCGGCCGGGCCGGACACCGGCGCCGGGCGGCGCTGACGCCGGACCGCGGCCGGGCGGGGACAATGGCTCCGACGCCCGAACCCTCCCCGACGAAGAAGGACCCATGACCCGCATCGTCATCATCGGCGGCGGACCGGCCGGCTACGAGGCCGCGCTGGTCGCCGCGCAGCTCGGTGCCGAGGTCACCGTCATCGAGCGCGACGGCATCGGGGGCGCCAGCGTCCTCACCGACTGCGTCCCCTCGAAGGCGCTCATCGCCGCCGCCGGCGCGATGACCTCGGTGCACGACTCCTCCGCCCTCGGCGTGCACGGCGCCGAGCTGGCCGCGGTCGGCCTGGACCTCGCCGCGGTCAACCAGCGGGTCAAGGGGCTGGCGCTGGCCCAGTCCGGCGACATCCACGCCCGCCTGGCCGGCGAGGGCGTGCGCATCGTGACCGGGCGCGGGCGGCTCGCCGACGAGGTCCGCGGCCTGGCCGCGCACCGCGTGGAGGTGCTGGGCGAGGACGGCGCGGTCACCGAGCGGCTCGAGGGCGACGTCGTCCTGATCGCGACCGGTGCCGACCCGCGGGTGCTGCCCGGCGCCGAGCCCGACCACGAGCGGATCCTCGACTGGCGCGACGTCTACGAGCTCACCGAGATGCCCGAGCACCTCGTCGTCGTCGGCTCCGGGGTCACCGGCGCCGAGTTCGCCTCCGGCTACCTGGAGGCCGGCGTGCCGGTCACCCTGGTCTCCTCCCGCGACCGGGTGCTGCCCGGTGAGGACTCCGACGCCGCCGAGGTGCTCGAGGAGGTCTTCCAGTCCCGCGGCGGCAAGCTGGAGCGCGGGCGGGCCGCCGGCGTGCGGCGGACCGAGAAGGGCGTCGTCGTCGAGCTCACCGACGGGCGCGCCGTCGAGGGCTCGCACGCGCTGATGACCGTCGGCACGGTGCCCAACACCGGTGGACTGAACCTGGAGCTCTGCGGCGTCGGGCTCACCGAGTCCGGCCACGTCGTCGTCGACCGCGTCTCGCGCACCTCGGTGCCCGGCATCTACGCCGCCGGCGACGTCACCGGCGTCTTCCAGCTCGCCTCGGTCGCGGCGATGCAGGGCCGGATCGCCATGTGGCACGCGCTCGGTGAGGCGGTCAGCCCGATCAAGCTCAAGACGGTCGCGGCCAACGTCTTCACCCACCCCGAGATCGCCACCGTGGGCGTGCAGGAGAAGAGCCTGCCGGAGTGGACCGAGGTCGACGTCGTCCGGCTGCCCCTGGCCACCAACGCCCGCGCCAAGATGAGCGACCTGCGCGACGGCTTCGTCAAGCTGTTCGCCCGCCGCTCGACCGGGGTGGTCCTCGGCGGCGTGGTGGTGGCGCCGGGTGCCTCCGAGCTGATCCTGCCGATCGCGCTGGCGGTGACCAAGGGGCTGACCGTCGCCGACCTCGCCCAGACGTTCGCGATCTACCCCTCCCTCTCGGGATCGATCACCGAGGCCGGGCGCCGGCTGATGGGCGCCGACCACCTCGCCTGAACCACCTCGCCCGGACCACCTCGCCCGGACCGGGGGAGCGGTGCCCGGGAGGGCGTGGGGGCCGCTGTGACGGCTGGGGCGCGGATTCGGCTGGATTCGGCCGGATCGGTGCCGACGCGCGCGCAGCCCGCCGATGCAGGGAGGGATGTCTCCCGCCCGTGCCCGTTCCGCCGCCCTGCTGCGCGCCCTGCTCGTCGCGGGCGTCGCGGCCGGGGCGATCGCCGGCCCCGCCGCCGGGGTCGCCTCCGCCGGTGAGCCGGAGGGCACCGCCGTCGTCGGCCGGCTGCTCCAGGCGTGGGCGGAGGACGACCCGGCCGGGCAGCACGGGGCACACGCGGCGACCGCCCCGCTGAGCTGGGTCGAGACCGCCGACGGCGCCGTCCGCGTGCCGACCGAGGACCTGGGCGGGGTGCCCGCGGGAGCCACCGTCGAGCTCACCGTCGGCGGCGACGTGCAGGACGAGGGCGCCGTCGAGCACGGCCTGGAACCGGCCGCGGAGGTCCTGAGCACCGACTCGGTCACGCCCGCCCCGGCCCCGGTGGCGGTGCGCGGCCCGGTGACCAACGCGGTGACCGTCGTCCTCGTCGCGCCGGCGGGCACCCGCCCCGACGCGGACGTGACACCGCAGGACGTCGCTGCTGCCGTCGACGGGCCCGTCGCCGCGTTCTGGTCGGAGCAGACCGGGGGAGCGGTGCGCTTCGGCGTCGCCGCGGCGCACGACTGGATCAGCACCACCGCCGGGTGCGCCGACCCCACCGCCCTGTGGGACGAGGCCGCCGCCGCCGTGGGCTTCCGGCCCGGACCCGGCCGGCACCTGATGCTCCAGCTGAGCAGCCAGACGGCCGCGCAGCCCGGCTGCTCCTACGCCCTCGCCGAGGTCGGCGCCGGCCCGGCGTCGGGCGGCCGGCTCTACGTCCGGGAGGTGCTGCCCTCGGTCATGGCCCACGAGCTGGGCCACAACCTCGGCCTGAGCCACTCCTCGGCGCTGCAGTGCGACGGCACCGTCGAGGCGGGCACCTGCCGCACCGCCGCCTACCGCGACCTCTACGACGTCATGGGCGTCTCCTGGAGCGAGCTGGGCTCGCTGAGCGCCCCACAGGCCGCGCTGCTCGGCGCGCTCCCGGCCGGCGCCACCCGGGAGCTGGGTGTCCTCGACGCGCCCGCGGAGATCGAGCTCGCGCCGGTGGCCGGCCGCACCGGTACGCAGGCGCTCCGCCTCGTGGCCGCCGACGGCACCGCCTACTGGCTCGAGTACCGGACGGCGACCGGCCGGGACGCCTGGCTCGGCCGCCCCGACCGGAACCGCTACCGGCTGGAGACCGGCGTGCTCGTGCGCCGCGCAGCCGCGTTCCCCGACACGGCGGTGCTCCTCGACGGGACGCCGTCCCCGTCCGGGGGGTGGGACGCCGACCTGCGCAGCGCGCTGCCCGTCGGCGTGCCGGTCGAGCTCGCCGGAGGTGGGTTCACCGTCACCGTCCGGTCGCTCGACGACGGCACCGCGGCGCTCTCCGTGGTGCCGGTGGCCCCGCCGGCGGCGCCCGCCGCGGCGGCAGCGCCCCGCGACCCCGGCACCGGCCGGCTGCTGCCGGGCGCCCCGGCCGGCCCCGCGGCTGGCCGCGCCCGCCGCGCAGGCGGAGACCCCCGTGGCGGCCGCGGCCCCGGCCCAGCCGCAGGTGCCCGGGCCCGCTCCGTTCGTCCCCGCCGCGGCCACGCTGGAGCCGGCCGCGGGCGGGTCGGGCCTGGGCATGGTGCTCGTCGCGGTCTCCGGGGCAGGGCTGGCCGGCGCGACGCTGCTGGTCGTGCGCCGGGCTCGCCGGCTGCGCACCCGCTGATCCCGGCAGCACCCGGCACCCCGAACGGCAGGAGGCCGGATCCGCGAGCGCGGATCCGGCCTCCTGGGCGTCGTGTTCGGACTACTCGGCGTCGTCGGCGATCGTGCAGATGACCGCGCCGCTGGTGACCGAGGCGCCGACCTCGGCCGACAGGCCGCTGATCGTGCCGGCCTTGTGGGCGGTGATCGGCTGCTCCATCTTCATCGCCTCGAGGACGACGACCAGGTCGCCGGCGGCGACGGTCGCGCCGTCCTCGACGGCGACCTTCACGATCGTGCCCTGCATCGGCGAGGTGAGGGAGTCACCCGAGGCGGCCGACCCGCCGTGGCCGCCGCCGCGCTTGCGCGGCTTGGCCGGAGCGCCCGCGGGGGCCCCGCCACCGGCGGCCAGGCCGGCGGGCAGCGACACCTCGAGCCGGCGGCCGCCGACCTCGACGACGACGGTCTGGCGCGCCGCCGGCTCGTCGGCCTCGGACGGCGCGGCGGAGTACGCCGGCACCTGGTTGTCCCACTCGGTCTCGATCCACCGCGTGTGCACGGTGAACGGCTCGGAGGTGAACGCCTCGTCGCGGACGACGGCGCGGTGGAAGGGGATGACCGTGGGCATGCCCTCGACCACGAGCTCGTCCAGCGCGCGGCGGGCCCGCTGCAGCGCTTCCTCGCGGGTGGCGCCGGTGACGATCAGCTTGGCCAGCATCGAGTCGAACGCGCCGGCCACCTCGCCGCCGGTCTCGACGCCGGAGTCCCAGCGCACGCCGGGGCCCTGCGGGATCTCCAGCCGGTCCACCGGGCCGGGGGCGGGCATGAAGTTGCGGCCGGCGTCCTCGGCGTTGATCCGGAACTCGATGCTGTGCCCGCGCGGGGTCGGGTCCTCGGTGATCTCCAGCGGCAGGCCCTGGGCGATGCGGAACTGCTGGCGGACGAGGTCGATGCCGCTGGTCTCCTCCGAGACCGGGTGCTCGACCTGCAGGCGGGTGTTGACCTCGAGGAAGGAGATGGAGCCGTCGGTGCCGACGAGGTACTCGACGGTGCCGGCGCCGTGGTAGCCGGCCTCCTTGCAGATGGCCTTGGCCGACTCGTGGATCCGGGCGCGCTGCTCGTCGGTGAGGAACGGCGCGGGCGCCTCCTCGACCAGCTTCTGGTTGCGGCGCTGCAGCGAGCAGTCGCGGGTGCCGACGACGATCACGTTGCCGTGGGTGTCGGCCAGCACCTGGGCCTCGACGTGCCGGGGCTTGTCCAGGAACTTCTCCACGAAGCACTCGCCGCGGCCGAAGGCCGAGACGGCCTCGCGGACGGCGGAGTCGAACAGCTCGGCGATCTCGCTCTTCTCGCGGACCACCTTGAGCCCGCGGCCACCGCCACCGAACGCCGCCTTGATGGCGATCGGGAGGCCGTGCTCCTCGGCGAAGGCGATGACCTCGTCGGCGCCGCCGACCGGGTCCTTGGTGCCCGGCACCAGCGGGGCGCCGGCCTTGGTGGCGATGTGCCGGGCGGCGACCTTGTCACCCAGGTCGATGATCGCCTGCGGCGACGGCCCGATCCAGGTCAGCCCGGCGTCGATGACGGCCTGGGCGAAGTCGGCGTTCTCCGAGAGGAACCCGTAGCCGGGGTGGATCGCGTCGGCGCCGGACTGCTTCGCGGCGTCGATGATCTTGTCGATGACCAGGTAGGAGTCCCCGGGCGTCGTGCCGCCCAGGGCGAACGCCTCGTCGGCGACGCGCACGTGCAGCGCGTCGCGGTCCGGCTCGGCGTAGACGGCCACGCTGGTGAGACCGGCGTCCTTGCACGCACGCGCCACTCGCACCGCGATCTCACCGCGGTTGGCGATCAGGACCTTCTGCACCGGGCTCTCCTTCGTCTGTGGACCGGTCGGACTGTAGTCAGGGGGTGGAACGGGGGTTCAGCGACGCCAGAGGTCGGTGATGGCCAGGCCGCGCTTGGCCAGCTGGGTGCGCAGCACGGTGAGCGAGAGACCGACGACGGCTGCCGGGTCGCCCTCCACACGCCGGACGAACGGTGCCCCGAGACCGTCGAGGGTGAACGCGCCGGCCACCGCGAGCGGCTCGCCGGTGGCCAGGTAGGCCTCGATCTCGGACGACGTCGGCTCGGCGAAGTAGACGGCGGTCGAGGCGACGGCGATGTCCCGGCTGGCGACCCCGCCGTCCCGGACGTCGAACAGCGCCTGACCGGTGTGCAGCACGCCGGAGCGGCCGGACATCCGGCGCCACCGGTCCCGCGCGTCGGCGGCGTCGGCCGGCTTGCCCAGCGGCTTGCCGCCGAACTCGAGCAGCGAGTCCGCGCCGATGACCAGCGCGTCGGTCTCCCGCTTCGCGACCGCGGCGGCCTTGGCCGCCGCGAGCAGGGCGACCTGCTCGGCCACCCGCGGCGCGGAGTAGCTGGACTCGTCGACGTCGCTCACCACGACCTCGGGCGCGAGGCCCGCCTGCCGCAGCAGCGACAGCCGCGCCGGGGACGCCGAGGCCAGGACGAGCCTGCGGTCGACGCTCATGCCGGGCTCCCGGCCGCGCGCCAGCCGCCGGGACCGAGCGCCTCCGGGCGGCGGTGGGAGCGCCCGTAGGCCGCCCAGCCGCCGATCGGCGTCGGGCGCTTCCGGGACCGGCGCTGGGAGAGCGCGGCCACGACGACGGTCAGCGCGGCGAGCTCCTCGGCCGAGGGCTCGCCCTTCACGACGGTCAGCAGCGGCGCTCCGCTGTCGGGAGCTGCTTCGTGGCCGCGGTGCGGCCCGGAGGGGCGCGATGTCATGGTCACAGGGGGATGTTGCCGTGCTTCTTGGCCGGCAGGGTCTGGCGCTTGTTGGCGAGGACGCGCAGCGCCTTGGTCACCTGCACGCGGGTGTGCGACGGCGGGATGACCGCGTCGACGTACCCGCGGTCGGCGGCGATGTAGGGGTTGGCGAGGGTGTCCTCGTACTCGGCGATCAGCTCCGCGCGCGTGGTGTCGGGGTCCTCGGCGGCGGCCAGCTCCTTGCGGTACAGGATGCCGACCGCGCCCTGCGCGCCGACGACGGCGATCTGCGCCGTCGGCCAGGCCAGGTTGACGTCGGCGCCCAGGTGCTTGGAGCCCATGACGTCGTAGGCGCCGCCGTAGGCCTTGCGGGTGATGACGGTGACCTTGGGGACGGTGGCCTCGGCGTAGGCGTAGATGAGCTTGGCGCCGCGGCGGATGATGCCCTCCCACTCCTGCGACGTGCCGGGCAGGAAGCCCGGGACGTCGACGAAGGTGAGCACCGGGATGTTGAAGGCGTCGCAGGTCCGCACGAAGCGGGCGGCCTTCTCGCTGGCGTCGATGTCCAGCGTGCCGGCGAACTGGGTCGGCTGGTTGGCGACGACGCCGACCGGGCGGCCCTCGACGCGGCCGAAGCCGATCAGCAGGTTGGGCGCGAACAGCGGCTGCACCTCGAGGAACTCGCCGTCGTCGAGGACGTGCTCGATGACGGCGTGCATGTCGTAGGGGGTGTTCGCCGAGTCCGGGATGAACGTGTCGAGCTCGAGGTCCTCGTCGGTCAGCGCCTCGGGCAGGACGGTCTCGACCGGGGCGACCTCCAGGGCCGGCAGCGGGTCGAGGTTGTTGCTCGGCAGGTAGGACAGCAGCGCCTTGACGTAGTCCAGCGCGTCGGCCTCGTCCTCGGCCAGGTAGTGCGCGACACCGGACTTGGTGTTGTGCGTGCGGGCGCCGCCGAGCTCCTCGAGCGTGACCTCCTCGCCGGTCACGGTCTTCACCACGTCGGGCCCGGTGATGAACATCTGGCTGGTCTTGTCGACCATGACGATGAAGTCGGTGAGCGCCGGGGAGTAGACGTGCCCACCGGCGGCCGGGCCCATGATCAGCGAGATCTGCGGGATGACGCCGGAGGCGTGCACGTTGCGCTGGAAGATCTCGCCGTAGAGGCCGAGGGAGACCACGCCCTCCTGGATGCGCGCGCCGCCGCCCTCGTTGATGCCGATGACCGGGCAGCCGTTCTTGATCGCGAAGTCCTGGACCTTGACGATCTTCTCGCCGTAGACCTCGCCGAGCGCGCCGCCGAAGACGGTCACGTCCTGGCTGAAGATCGCCACGGGGCGGCCGTCGACCGTGCCGTAGCCGGTCACGACGCCGTCGCCGAACGGGCGCTTGGCGTCCATGCCGAAGTTCGTGGAGCGGTGGCGCGCGAACTCGTCGAACTCGGTGAACGAGCCCGGGTCCAGCAGCGCCTCGATGCGCTCGCGGGCGGTCATCTTGCCCGCCGCGTGCTGCTTCTCGACCGCGCGCTCGGAGCCCGCGTGCTGGGCCTCCTGGACGCGGCGCTCGAAGTCGGCCAGCTTCCCGGCGGTGGTGTGGATGTCGATGTCGTCGGGGACCTGTTCCCCGGCGTTCTCGAGTTCAGCCGCGCTCACGTTTCCTCCTCGCTGGCGCACCTCGGCCGCGGTGGTGGGGCCGCCGTGCTCATCCCTGGCCGGGCGCGCCCGGTCACGGGTTACGTAGCGTAGGGGAGTGCCCGGCGACTCCTCACCTCGATGGTCGGATCTCGGCCGTCCGCCCCTCGACGCCGCCGCTCTCCAGGCGGCCCTGACCCGCGGCAGCCGCCTGTGGACGGCGCTCGAGGTCGTGCCCGAGGCGGGCTCGACCAACGCCGACCTCGTGGCCGCCGCCGGTCAGGACGCCCCCGAGGGCACCGTGCTGCTCGCCGAGCACCAGGTCGCCGGCCGCGGCCGGCTCGACCGCGTCTGGACCTCCCCGCCGCGCGCCGGGCTCACCGTCTCGGTGCTGCTGCGCCCCGACGTCCCCGCGGCGCGCAAGGGCTGGCTGCCGCTGCTCACCGGCGTCGCGCTGGCCGAGGCGGTGGGGGAGTCGACCGGCGTGCTGGCCTCGGTCAAGTGGCCCAACGACGTGCTCGCCCGCGACGGGCGGAAGCTCGCCGGCATCCTCGCCGAGACGGCGCCGTCGGCCACCCTCCCGGCGGCGGTCGTCGTCGGCACCGGGCTGAACGTCTCCACCACCGCAGCCGAGCTGCCCGACACCGGCACCTCGTTGGCCGTCATCACCGGCGGCACGGTCGACCGCGCGCCGGTGCTGCTGGCCTTCCTGCGGGCGCTGGAGGCGCGCTACCTGCGCTGGATCGAGCACCTGGGCGACCCGATCGCCTCCGGGCTCGCGACGGACTACCTGCGCTGGTCCTCCACCGTCGGCACCGCGGTGCAGGTGCACCTGCCCGACGGGTCGCTGCTGGACGGCGTCGCCGAGGGCGTCGACTGGGACGGCCGGCTCGTCGTCCGGACGCCGACCGGCACGGTGGAGCTGGCCAGCGGCGACGTCCGACACGTGCGATGACATCGCGGTCCTCCGGACCGCACCGCGGCCACGTGCCGTCCCCCCGCTGAGCTGAGCCCTCCGTCGCTCGATCGCGGGACCCTCCGGGCCCCACTCCTCACGACACCGCACCGCGGTTCCGGTGACGGCGGCCCGGGCTGCGCCATCCTGGCGGCATGCCCTACCCGGACAAGCTGCTCGCCGAGGACGAGGACGTCGTCCGCCACCTGCACCCGCACTGGCTGACCGTCTTCTGGCCCGTGGTGCGCCTCCTGCTGATCGTCGGCGCCGCCTCCTTCGGTGCCGCCCTGGTCCCCGACGGCCGGCAGCAGGGCGTCTACCGGATGGTGATCGTGGCGGTCGCCGTCGTGCTGCTCGTCCTCACCGTCGCCGTCCCGCTCGCCCGGTGGCGGACGACGCACTACGTCGTCACCACCCACCGGCTGCTGTTCCGCGAGGGGATCCTGGCCCGCCGCGGCCGCGACCTGGGGCTGGGGCGGATCACCGACGTCTCCTACACGCAGACGCTCTGGGAGCGGCTGATCAACTCCGGCACGCTCACCGTGGAGACCGCGGGGGACGGCGGGGCGACCGTGCTGCGGCAGATCCCGGACAGCGAGGGCACCCAGCAGCTGCTCAACCACATGATCGAGGAGGACGCCGACCGGCGGGCGCGGGAGAGCGCCCGCTACGCCGGCGAGCACTCCATCGGCCGGGGGGACACCGCGCCGCAGCACTTCTGACCGCAGCACTGTCGACCGCTCGGCGCCCTGCCGGTGGCGGGTGGTGCGCCTGGGACGGCGTTGTCGAGCCTTGCCCAGAATGCGGAACGACTTGTCATCTTTTCGGCTCAACCCTGCGTGATCGCGCCGTTACTTTCGTTCCATGCCGCAGGACAGCCGAACCTCAGCCGACCTGCCGTCGATGCCGCGCGGGGAGATCCGCGCGCTGACCGGCCTGCGCCTCGTCGCCGCGATGGTCGTGGTGATCGGGCACTTCAAGCCGATCCTCATGCCCTACCTGGACCAGGTGCCGCTGGTGGGACCGGTCCTGGACGCCGGGTGGCTCGGGGTCGAGGTGTTCTTCGTCCTCAGCGGCTACGTGATCGCCCGCAGCTACGTCGTCGAGGTCGGTGGCCGGTTCACGATCGGCAAGGCCGCGACCTTCGTCTTCAACCGCTTCGCCCGCGTGTGGCCGGTCTGGGCGCTGGTCACCACGCTCATGGCCGGCTGGATCCTCGCCGTCCGCTGGAAGGGCCTCTACGCCGACGTCTGGGTCTCGCACCCCGTGGTCAGCCCGGGGCAGTACCTCGAGCAGCTGTCGATGACCCAGATGTGGGGCGCCACCTCGATCGTCGGGCCGAGCTACGTCATGCCGGGCTGGTCGATCAGCGCGGAGTGGGCGGCCTACCTGGCCTTCCCCCTGCTCGCCGTCCTGCTGCTCCCGCTGCGCCGGCTGCCCGCCGGCGTGCTGCTGGGCCTGGCCACGCTGCTCATGACGCCCATGGCCGTCACCGCCTTCGTCGAGGGCCCCCTCGACCCCGAGGTGCCCTGGCTGTACCGCCTGGCGTGCAGCTTCGTCGCCGGCATGCTGGTCGCCATCGGCACCCTGGGGCTGCGCCGCACCCCGCGGGTCGAGCAGCTCGCGTTCGCCGTCAGCGTCGCCTGCACGGTCGCCTTCGTGGTGTTCTGCTTCTGGGCCTCCTGGCGCCGCGCCGGCGACCCGGCGCACGACTACGCGGGCATCTCCGTCGTCCTGTTCCCGGCGCTGGTCGGCGCGTTCGCGCTCACCGACCGCGGACCGGCCGCCTGGCTCTCCCGCGACCTGGTCGTCTACGGCGGGCGCATCTCCTACTGCCTCTACCTCGTGCACTACCCGGTCTTCGACGTCCTGCTCACCTACGTCTGGCAGGGGCAGGACCCCACGACGCGGGTGGTCGGCCCGGGGCTGGCGCTGCTCGCGCCGTTCGCCGTCGTCCTGTCGGTGCTGCTGGCCATGGCGCTGCACCACGGCGTCGAGGTGCCCGCCCGCTCCCTGCTGCTGCGGGGCCGCGCCCGCGCCGTGGCCCGGCTGGTCCGGCGTCGACCGGCGGTCGAGGTGCCGTCCGGCACGGAGGTCATCCCGGTGCCCCGGGGTGCCGCCGTGCACGGCGCGGCGGCCGGCGGCCCGCGGACCCGCGCCCTGCCCGCCGTGCCCTTCCGGCCGAGCGCGCGGGAGACCGTCGGGCCCCGGTCCTGACCGGCCGGCACGCGGCCGGCACCGCGCCGCAGAGCCCGCGCGCGGAGATCCGGGCGCTCACCGGACTCCGGGCGGTCGCCGCCACCTGGGTCGTGCTGTTCCACTTCACGAACCAGCTCGCGCCCTACCTGTCCGCCGTCCCGTTCGCCGGGCAGGTCGCCGCTGCCGGCTGGACGGGGGTGGAGCTGTTTTTCGTCCTCAGCGGCTTCGTGATCACGCGGGCCTACGCCGAGGAGCTCGGGCGCCCGCGGCTGCGCTCGCTGGTCCGGTTCGTCGGCGGCAGGTTCGCCCGCGTGTGGCCCGCGTGGGCCGCCGTCACGCTGGCCATGGCCGGGTGGCTGTGGGCCATCCGGGAGGCGGGCTGGGCCGCGGACCTGGTCAACCCGCACCCCGCCGTCGACGCGCCGGCCCTGCTCGGCCAGCTGGCCATGACGCACATGTGGGGCCGCGACGAGCTGGCCGGCGCGAGCTACGTGCTGCCGGGGTGGTCGATCAGCGTGGAGTGGGCGGCCTACCTCGCCTTCCCGCTGCTGGCCCTGCTGCTCCGGCCGCTGCGGCGGCTGCCGGCGTCGGTCCTGCTGGTCCTGTCGGTGCTCGCCGTGTCGCCGCTCGTGGTGATCGCCGCCGTGGAGGGCCCCTACAACTCGCAGCTGCCGTGGGAGTTGCGCATTGCCTGCGCCTTCACCGCCGGCGCGCTCGCCGCGCTCGCGGTGGGCCGGGCCCGCCGTGCCGCGTGGGAGCCGTTCGCCGCCGGCGCCGTCCGGGTCATCCCGCTGCTCGTGCTGCTCGGCATCCTCTGGGCCGGCTGGCGCCGCACGATGCCGGGCGCGGGCGGTGACCACGTCGGCGTGGTCGTCGTGCTCTTCCCGGTCCTGGTGGCCGCCCTGGCGCTGACCGAGCTGCGGCCTCGCGCAGGCGCTGTCCGGCCGCGCCCTGGTGTTCGGGGGTCGCATCTCCTACGCGGTCTACCTCGTCCACTTCGTCGTGCTCGACGTGCTGCTGACGGTCCTGTGGCAGGACCCGGCCAAGCACAACGTGCTGGGCCCCGGCCTGGCCCTGGCGGCGCCGTTCCTCGTCCTCGGCTGCTTCGGCCTGGCCGCCGGCCTGCACCGGTACGTCGAGGAGCCCGGCCGGCGCCTCGTCGTCCGGGGCCTGGACCGGCTGCTCCCGGTCGAGACCGTTGCCGACGACCGCACGGGCCGGCTGGACCTGCGCACGCTGCCGCCGCTCCCGGCGGCGCGGGCAACTGTCGGACCCACCACCTAACGTCGCCGGCATGCGACTGCTGCACACCTCCGACTGGCACATCGGCCGGACGCTGCACGGCACCGATCTGCTCGCCGAGCAGGAGGCCGTGCTCGGCGGGCTGGCCGAGGTGGTCGTCGCGGAGTCGGTGGACGTCGTGGTCGTCGCCGGGGACGTCTACGACCGCGCGGTCCCCTCGGCGGACGCGACGGCGGTGCTCGACCGGGTGGTCGGGCGGCTGCTGACGGCGGGTGCGCAGGTCGTGCTGACGCCGGGCAACCACGACTCCGCCCGCCGGCTGGGCACCTTCTCCGGGCTGCTCGCCGTCGCGGGGCTGCACGTCCGGGCGGTCACCCCGGCGCTCGACGAGCCGGTGCTGCTGTCCGACGAGCACGGCGAGGTGGCCGTCTACGGCATCCCGTACCTGGAGCCCGAGGTGGCCCGGCACGAGCTGGGTCTGGCCGGCCGGGGCGAGGCCGCCGTGCGGGGGCACGAGGGCGTGCTGAGCGCCGCGATGGAGCGCATCCGCGCCGATCTCTTCCTCCGCCCGGGCGCCCGGTCGGTGGTGCTGGCGCACGCCTTCGTCGGCGGTGGGCTGCCCAGCGAGAGCGAGCGGGACATCTGCGTCGGCGGCGTGGACCTGGTGCCGGCGGGCGATCTTCGACGGCGTGGACTACGTCGCGCTGGGGCACCTGCACCGGCCGCAGACGCTCACCCCGCGGCTGCGCTACAGCGGCTCGCCGCTGGCCTACTCCTTCGGCGAGGCGGGGCAGCAGAAGCAGGCCTGGCTGGTCGAGCTCGACGCGGCCGGCCTGGCCGACGTCCGGCCCGTGCCGCTGCCGACGCCCCGGCAGCTCTCGATCCTCACCGGTGAGCTCGCCGAGCTGCTGGCCGCGCCCGAGCACGCGGCCGCGGAGGAGCACTTCGTCTCCGCGCGGCTGACCGACACCGTCCGCCCGGGGGACCCGATGCGGCAGCTGCGCGAGCGCTTCCCGCACTGCGTGCACCTGGAGTGGACCGGTGCCGGCGCGGGGGCCGACGGGCGGAGCTACCAGGAGCGGCTGCGCGGCCGCAGCGACCTCGAGGTCGCCGAGGAGTTCGTCGACCACGTCCGCGGCGCCGGCCCGAGCGACGCCGAGCGCGAGCTGCTGGGCCGCGCGCTCGCGGCAGCGGCCCGCGAGGACGCCGCATGAGGGTCCACCAGCTCGCGCTGACCGCGTTCGGGCCGTTCGCCACCCGGGTCGACGTCGACCTCGACGAGGTGGGCCGCGACGGGCTGTTCCTGCTGTGGGGGCCGACGGGCGCGGGCAAGACCACCCTGCTCGACGCGGTCGTCTTCGCTCTCTACGGCACCGTCCCCGGTGCACGCGGCGAGGAGAAGCGGCTGCGCAGCGACCACGCCGCCGACGACGTCCGCACCGAGGTCGAGCTCGAGCTGACGCTGGGCGGGGAGCGGCTGCGGGTCACCCGCCGCCCGGAGCAGCAGCGGCCCAAGCGCCGCGGCGAGGGGTTCACGACCGAGCAGGCCCGGCTGACCCTCCAGCGGTGGGTCGGCGACGCCTGGGAGCCGGTGAGCACCCGCATCGACGAGGGCTCGGAGTACCTGCGCACCCGGCTCGGCCTCTCCGCCGAGCAGTTCTGCCAGGTCGTGCTGCTGCCGCAGGGCGACTTCGCGCGGTTCCTGCGCGCCGAGCCCGAGGACCGCGGCCGGCTGCTGCGCACGCTGTTCGACGTCGGCCGGTTCGCCCGGGTCGAGGACTGGCTGGCCGGGGAGCGGACGGCCGCCCGCGAGGCGCTGGACCGCATCCGCGCCCGCACCGGCACGCTGGTGTCGCTGGTGGCCTCCGCGGCCGACGTCACCGTCCCCGAGCAGTTCGCCCCGGAACTCGTCGGCGCGACGGCCGGGTCACCCGTCACCGCCTGGGTGCGCCGCATCCGGGCCGAGGCGGCCGAGGAGGCCACCCGCGCCCAGGCCTCGGCCGACGCCGCGGGGGAGCGGGCACGCGACCGGGAGGCCGAGCTCGTCGCGGCGCGGGCCCTCGCCGACTGCCACGCCCGCCGCGACCGGGCGCTCGCCGAGCGGGCCCGCCTCGACGCGGCGGCGGCGGAGCTCGAGCCGGTGCGGGCGGTGCTGGACGCCGGGCGCCGGGCCGAGCCGGTGCGCGACGCGCTGGAGGCCGCCGGCCGCGCCGCGCTGGAAGCCGAGCGGGCCGCGGGCGTGCTCGCGGCCGCGCGCACCGCGTGGACGGCCGTGGCCGACGGGCGCGAGGCCGACGCCGGGCTGGCCCGGTCCCTCCGCGACGAGGCGGCCGCGCTGCGCGCGCTGCTGCCCGAGGTCACCCGCGCCACCCGCCTGGAGCGCGACGTCTCCGCGGGGGAGCGCACCCTCGCCGCCCTGGCCGACCGCTGCGCCGCGGGCGAGCGGGCCCTCGCCGGTTGGCCGGGCCGCGTGCAGGAGCACCAGGCCGCCGTCGACACCGCCGCCGAGGCGGCCGCCCGGCTGCCCGGGCTGCGCGCCGCCGTCGACGCCCGCCGGACCGCCCTGGAGGCCGCCCGCGACGCCGGGGCGCTCGAGACGGCGCTGACCGGCCGGCGCGCCGCCGCCGACTCCGCCCGCGAGGCCTGGCTGGACGCCCGCGAGCGCTGGAACGACCTGCGCACCCAGCGCCTCGACGGCATGGCCGCCGAGCTCGCCGCCGGGCTGTCCGACGGCTCGTCGTGCCCGGTCTGCGGCTCGGTCGAGCACCCCTCGCCCGCGGAGGCCGGCGGCCCGGTCGTCACGCGGGCCGAGGAGGACGCCGCCCGCGGCGCCGCCGAGCAGGCGGAGGTCGCCTGGACCGCGGCGCGGGAC
Source organism: Blastococcus sp. TML/C7B (assembly GCF_016612845.1). Taxonomy (NCBI): domain Bacteria; kingdom Bacillati; phylum Actinomycetota; class Actinomycetes; order Geodermatophilales; family Geodermatophilaceae; genus Blastococcus; species Blastococcus sp. TML/C7B. Next base: position 1,710,737 of record NZ_JAEOAA010000001.1, read on the forward strand.
ACCTGCGCGGAGACCGAGCGCGAACTGGCCACCCGGCGGGCGCAGGCCGGCACCGAGCCGGTGCCCGACCAGGAGGCCGACCTCGCGGCGCTCGGGGCCGAGCAGCGCGCCGCGCAGCTGCTCGCCGACGGGCTGGACACCGCCCGCGCCGAGCTCGAGCGCGCGCGGGCCCAGCAGGACGCCGCGGCGGCGGCACTCGCCGCCGACCGCGAGGAGCTCAGCCGGCAGGAGGCGACGCTCGCGGCGGCCCGGTCCGCGCTCGCCGACGTCACCGCCCAGCTGGCCGAGGCCTGCGGGGACGACGCCGACCTGCCCGCCCGCATCGCCCGGCTCACCGGCGAGGCCGAGCGCTGCGAGGCCGAGGTCGAGGCGGCCGCCGCCGACGAGCGGGCCCGGCAGGCCGAGCAGGCCGCGCTGGCGGTCGCCGTGTCCCGCGTGGCCGCCGCCGGCTTCACCGGCCTCGACGCGGCCGCCCGGGCGCTGCTGCCGGCCGGCCGGGCCGAGGAGCTCGGCCGCCGGGTCGAGGAGCACGACCGGGCGCTCGCCGTCGTCACCGGCGTCCTCGCCGAACCGCAGCTCGCCGACCTGGGGGAGCGCCCCGACCTCGAGGCGCTCACCGGCGGCTGCCGGGAGGCGACTGCGGCGCGGGAGGCCGCCGTCGCCACGCTGGAGCACGCCCGCCGCCGGGTGGCCCGGCTCGACGAGCTGTCCGGCGAGCTCACCGCGGCCGAGGTCGAGCTCGACGAGCAGCGCGCCGTGACCGAGCAGGTGACGGCCCTGGCCGACCTGGCGACCGGCCGCGGCGCGAACCGGCTGAAGATGCGGCTGCAGTCCTTCGTGCTGGCCGCGCGCCTCGAGCAGGTGTCCGAGGTGGCCAGCCGCCGGCTGCAGGACATGTCCGGCGGGCGGTACACGTTCCTGCACAGCGACGCCCAGGGCCGGCACGGTGCCCGCGGCGGCCTCGGCCTCGAGGTGCTCGACGAGTACACCGGCACCCGCCGGCCCACGAAGACGCTGTCCGGCGGGGAGAGCTTCATGGCCTCGCTCGCCCTCGCGCTGGGGCTGGCCGACGTCGTCACCGCCGAGAGCGGCGGCGTGCAGATCGACAGCCTGTTCGTCGACGAGGGCTTCGGCACGCTCGACCCGATGGCGCTCGACGCGGTGATGGACGTGCTCGACGAGCTGCGCCGCGGCGGCCGCACGGTCGGCGTCATCAGCCACGTCGAGGAGCTGCGCACCCGGATCACCAGCCGGCTCGAGGTGGTCCCGGGGCGGAACGGATCCCGGCTCGCGAGCTGAGCCGCCTTGGGGAGGGGGGCGGTGCGGCTCAGGCGGCGCCGCGGGTCCCCGTCGGCAGCGCCGGGTCGGCCGGTGGGGTGGGGTCCCCGGTGCCGGCCGGGTCCACGGCGGCGAACGCGGGGAAGACCCAGCGGCGGTAGGCCAGGTAGCGCACCACGCTGTTCAGCCCGATCGAGCCGATGTTGGCGATCTGGATGATCAGCAGGCGCTCCTGGTCCAGCGGGTAGCGCACGAACCAGATGATCGCCGCGCCCAGCACCAGAGTGCCCAGGTTGATGAGGGTGAAGAGGGTGAACGAGCGGCGGATCGTCGTCTTGTCGCGGTGCGCGAACGCCCAGTTGCGGTGCCCCAGGAACGCCACCGTCATCGACACCAGCGTGGCCAGCGTCTTGGAGGTGACGGCGCCGACGTCGAGGTAGCCGTAGAGCAGCTGGAACAGGCCGACGTCGACGACGAACGCGAATCCGCCGACGACCCCGAAGGCGCCGAGCTCCTTCAGCCGCCGGCGCAGGCGGCTGCCGGACGGCTCCGGAGAGGGGGAGGAGGAGCGCACTCGGAGGATTCTAGGCCGAGCGCTCCCGATTTCCGGTCCGCGCCAGTTCCACGTCCCCGCTTCGTGCCGCAGCGCGCGCCGGGGCGGTGCCTGCCGCCGGCGCGTCCGGTGGGTGCCGGCGGCCCGCTAGGCTCGTCGCGCCATGCCAGGTACCGCGCCCCTCTCCGCCGTCACCGGTCTCCCCGTGGTCGCCATGGTCGGCGGGGGGCAGCTGGCGCGCATGACGCACCAGGCCGCCGTCGCGCTCGGCCAGTCGCTGCGGGTGCTCAGCGCCGGCCCCGAGGAGTCCGCCGCGCTGGTCGCCGCGGACGTGCGGATCGGCGCCCACGACGACCTGGACGCGCTCCGCGACCTGGCCGACGGCGCCACCGTGCTCACCTTCGACCACGAGCACGTGCCCACCGAGCACCTGCACGCGCTGGAGCAGGCCGGCCACCGCATCGCCCCCGGCCCCGCGGCGCTCGTCCACGCGCAGGACAAGCTGGTCCTGCGCGAGGCGCTGGCCGCGGCGGGGGAGCCGCAGCCCGCGTGGGCGCGCGTCGCGAGCGTGGCCGACGTCGAGGCGTTCGCCGCCGGCACCGGCTGGCCGGTGGTGCTCAAGACCCCGCGCGGCGGCTACGACGGCAAGGGCGTCTTCGTGGTCGCGGACGCCGCCGCGGCCGCCGGGCTGCTCGAGCGGCACGGCACGCTGCTGGCCGAGCAGCGGGTGCCCATGGTGCGCGAGCTGTCGGCGCAGGTGGCCCGCTCGCCGTTCGGCCAGGTCGCCGTGTGGCCGGTGGTCGAGACCGTGCAGCGCGACGGCGTCTGCGCCGAGGTGCTCGCGCCCGCCCCGGGCCTCTCCGAGGAGCGCGCGCTCGCCGCCCAGGAGCTGGCCGTGCGCATCGCCGACCGGCTGGGCGTCGTCGGCATGCTCGCCGTCGAGCTGTTCGAGACCGAGGACGGCGTCCTGGTCAACGAGCTGGCGATGCGGCCGCACAACTCCGGCCACTGGACGATCGAGGGCGCCCGCACCAGCCAGTTCGAGCAGCACCTGCGGGCGGTGCTCGACTACCCGCTGGGCTCCACGGCGATGACCGCGCCGGTGGTCGTGATGGCGAACGTGCTCGGCGGGGCCGCCGCCGCGCCGGGGTGGGCAGGCCCACCCCTCGACGAGCGCATCCACCACCTCATGGCGCACTGGCCGGACGTGAAGCTGCACTGGTACGGCAAGTCCCAGCGGCCCGGCCGCAAGCTCGGCCACCTCACCGCGCTCGGCGACGACGTCGAGGAGGTCCGCGCCCGCGCGGTCGCGGCGGCCCGCTACCTGGCCGACGGCGTCGTCGACCCCGCCTTCGCCTTCGCAGAGGAGCACTGACGTGGACAGCGACGAACCCGTGGTCGGCATCGTCATGGGCAGTGACTCCGACTGGCCGACGATGCAGCCGGCCGCGGAGGCGCTCGACGAGTTCGACGTCCCGTACGAGGCGCACGTGCTCTCGGCGCACCGCACCCCGCGCCGCATGCTCGACTACGCGGAGGCCGCGGCCGGGCGGGGCCTCAAGGTGGTCATCGCCGGTGCCGGCGGTGCCGCGCACCTGCCCGGGATGATCGCCGCCGCCACCCCGCTGCCGGTCATCGGCGTGCCCCGGCCGCTGGACCGGCTCGACGGCCTGGACAGCCTGCTGTCCATCGTGCAGATGCCCGCCGGCGTCCCGGTCGCGACGGTCAGCATCGGCGGTGGCCGCAACGCGGGCCTGCTCGCCGTGCGCATCCTGGCCGCCGGCGACCCCGAGCTGCTCGCCGCGGTGACCCGCTTCCAGGCCGAGCTGGCCGAGTCCGTCGTCGCCCGTGACCTCACCCTGCAGGAGCGGCTCGCTTCCGAGCGGTAGGAGCGCGTCCTACGATCTACTCGTGGGTAACAACGCCGCCGGGCTGTACGCGCTGACCGAGGAGCACGAGGCGATCCGGGAGGCGGTGCGCGACATCGCCGAGCGCGAGATCGCGCCGTACGCGGCCGAGGTCGACGCCGAGTCCCGCTACCCGGTCGAGGCGCAGCGCGCGCTGACCGCGGCCGGTTTCCACGCCACTCACATCCCCGAGGAGTACGGCGGCGAGGGCGCCGACGCCATCGCGACCTGCATCGTGATCGAGGAGGTCGCGCGGGTCGACGTCAGCGCCTCGCTCATCCCCGCGGTGAACAAGCTCGGCTCGATGCCGATCATCCTGTCGGGGTCCGAGGACGTGAAGCGGGCGGTGCTGCCGTCCATCGCGTCGGGCGAGGCGATGATCAGCTACGGCCTCTCCGAGCGGGAGGCCGGCTCCGACGCCGCCGCCATGAGCACTCGCGCCCGCCTCGAGGGCGACTCCTGGGTGCTCGACGGCACCAAGGCCTGGATCACCAACTCGGGCGTCTCCGAGTGGTACACGGTCATGGCGGTCACCGAGCCCGGGAAGGGCGCCAACGGCATCTCCGCGTTCGCCGTCCACCGCGACGACCCGGGCTTCGCCGTCGGGCCCAAGGAACGGAAGATGGGCATCAAGGGCTCGCCCACCTGCGAGCTCTACTTCACCGGCTGCACCATCCCGGCCGACCGGATCATCGGGGCGCCCGGCACCGGCTTCAAGACCGCGCTGCGCACCCTGGACTTCACCCGCCCGACGATCGGCGCCCAGGCCGTCGGCGTCGCGCAAGGTGCGCTGGACGCGTCGGTGGCCTACGTCAAGGAGCGCAAGCAGTTCGGCCGCTCGGTCGGCGACTTCCAGGGCGTGCAGTTCATGCTCGCCGACATGGACATGAAGATCCAGGCCGCCCGCCACCTGGTCTACGTCGCGGCCGCCGCCGGGGAGCAGGGGCGCCCCGACGTGACCCGCGTGTCCGCCGCGGCCAAGGCTTTCGCGTCCGACACCGCCATGCAGGTGACCACCGACGCCGTCCAGCTCTTCGGCGGCGCCGGCTACACCCAGGACTTCCCGGTCGAGCGGATGATGCGCGACGCCAAGATCACCCAGATCTACGAGGGCACCAACCAGGTCCAGCGCATGGTGATCGCCCGCAGCCTCCTGAAGTAGCCGCTCAGCCGAGCAGGTCGACGAGGAGCCCGCCGGCGAGCACGGCTGCCACGACCAGCACCAGCCGGGCGAACCAGCGGCGGAGCCGGTCGGTGTCCACCCCGGTGCCGAGTCGTGCGGCGACGACGGCGGCGACGACGGCTGCGGCGGTGAAGGCGAGGGTGACCGGCACGTCGAGCGTCGCCTCGCCGGCGTGCGCCGCGAACCCGGCGGCGGAGTTGACCGCCACGACGACCAGGGACGTGCCGATGGCGGTCGGCATCGGCAGGCCGAGGGCCAGGACCAGCACGGGGATGATGAGGAACCCGCCGCCGACGCCGAGCAGGCCGGTGAGGAAGCCGACGACGAGACCGCCGGCGAGCGTCCGCGGCAGGCAGCGGCGCCAGTTCACCCGGCCGCCCTCGACCGCGCAGGCGGTCCCGGTGGCCGGCTTCTCCTGCAGCATCCGGACCCCGGCGCCGACCATCAGGACGGCGAACAGGGCGAGGGTCAGCTCGTCGGGCAGCACCCGGTTGACCGCGGCCCCGGCGAAGGCGGTGGCCGCGCCGGCCGCGCCGAACAGCAGCCCGATCCGCCAGCTGATCTGCCCCTCTCGCAGCCGGGGCAGGAGCGCGACCACCGCGGTGGTGCCGACGACGACCAGCGAGGTGGCGACGGCCTGCTGCAGGTCCTGGCCCGCGAGGTAGACGAGCGCCGGCACGGCGAGGATCGAGCCACCACCGCCGAGCAGCCCGACGAGAGCGCCGATGACCAGGCCGAGGAGGGCCGGGACGGCGATCACCGGGCGGCTCCGGCGGGGGCGGGGGCGGGCATCAGCGGCGGCTGACGAGCCTGCTCAGCCAGCTCCCGGACCGCTCGGGGCGGGGGTGCCCCGGGCACCGCTGTGCGCTGGGGACGCGGGCCATGACCTGCTCGACGTGCTGGCCGCAGCCGGCCCAGGTGGTCCTGCCGCAGGTCGTGCAGGGAACTGCTCGGCACATGGTGGTTCTCCTCGTGGTGGGGGATGGGGAGCCGGTCAGCGGGCGGAGGCGTCGTGCAGCCCGACGGCGGCCGCGCCGGTGCCGGGGTCGTCGTAGCCGCCGTCGACCAGCACGGGCCGGCGGCCGGTGCGGGCGAGCAGGGAGGCGGCGATCGAGGCGCGGTAGCCCGAGCCGCAGTAGACCCACACGTCCCCGTCGGGGACCTCGTCGATCCGGCCGGGCAGGTCGTGGATCGGGATGTGCCGCGAGCCGCGGACCCCACCGCCTGCGCGCTCGTCGGTGCGGCGGGCGTCGAGCACGACCAGGTCGGGGTCGGCGGCCATCGCCGCAGCCAGCCCGGCGAAGTCGCTCACCGGGTAGGAGACCGGCTCCCGGCCGGCGGCCAGGGCCTCGGGGCTGCCGATCGCCGCGCCGGCGAGCCGGTCGATGCCGATGCGGACCAGCTCGCGGCGGGCGTCGGCGACCTGCTCCGCGGTCTCCCCGATCAGCGTGATCGGCGCGCCCCACGGAACGAGCCAGCCGACGTAGGTGACGAAGGTGGCGATCGCCAGCTCGAAGTTCAGCGCCCCGGGCAGGTGGCGGTGCGCGAACGCGGTACGGCTGCGCAGGTCGATCACCCACTCGCCGGCGGCCAGCCGCTCGGCCAGCTCGGCGGGGTCGACCGGCCGTGGCATCGAGAGGTCCACCGGCGCCGGGCCCGCGGCGTTGGCCGGACCCATGTGCGCGTACCAGGCCGGGATCGCGGTGAGCCCGGCGATCAGCTCGTCGACGAAGGTCTGCTCGTCCTGGGTGAGCGCCGGGTTCACCCGGGCCTGCTCGCCGACGGTCGAGGAGTCGCCGCTGGTCGGGGTGGCGGCGCAGAACGAGCCGAACCCGTGGCTGGGGAACACCGGGGTGCCGGCGGGCAGCTCGTCGGCCAGCCGGCGCACCGAGTGGTACTGCGCGTGCGTGAGTTCGTCGGTGTGCTCGGGTCCGACCAGGTCGGTGCGTCCGGTCGAGCCGTACAGCATGGAGCCGCCGGTGAAGACGGCCTGCACGGCGCCGTCGGCGTCGGCGAGCGCGTAGCTGACGTGGTGGTGGGTGTGCCCCGGCGTGTGCAGCACCCGCAGTCGCATCGGGCCGGCCTCGAGCACGTCGCCGTCGGCGGCCGGCACGCGCTCGTACGCCACGTCGTCCCCGGCGGGGACGACGTACCGCGCGCCGACCGTCCGGGCGAGCTCGAGGCCGCCGGTCAGGTAGTCGTTGTGCAGGTGGGTCTCCAGGACCAGCGCGATGCGCACGCCGCGCTTCCCGGCCGACGCCAGCACGCGGTCGATGTCGCGCTGGGGGTCGATCACGACGCCGACCCCACCGTCGCTGACCAGGTAGCTGCGGTCGCCGAGGCCGGTGGTCTCGATGATGTCGATCTGCATGACGGCTCCTTGTACGGTACGGGGCAGGGGTATCTGCGAGGCAAATGAAAGCGTCAGACGCTCGGGCGGCCCGTCAGGCGAGGGAGAGGAACAGGCGCTCGAGCTCGCGCAGGTCGACCTCGCGGCTCTCGCCGTCCTCGTTGGTCGAGCAGTGGCGCATCCCGGTGGAGACGACGGCGAAGCCGGCCTTGCTCAGCGCCTTGGAGGCGGCGGCCAGCTGGGTGACGACGGCCGAGCAGTCCCGGCCGTCCTCGATCATGCGGACGATGCCGCCGATCTGGCCCTCGATGCGCTTGAGCCGCTTGACGACGTCGGCGAGTTCGCCCTGGGGGATGTCCACATCTCCATCATGGATACCCCCCGGGGTATGTGCAACCGTCACCCGCGGTGAGCCGTCGCACAGCTGCTCCGCGGACGGCGGACCCGCCCTCAGTCCTCCGGGGACGGGCCGGGGCCGGCCTCGGGCCACCAGCCCCAGCCGGCGATCGTGCGGCTGCCGTCCACGACGCGGAAGGCGTCGGTGGGCAGGTCGTAGTCGAGCTCGACCAGCGCGCCCCACGTGACGTCCGCGGAGGTGTCGGGGAGGAAGCCGCGGTACCGGGTGATCCCGGCGACCTCGTCCACCGTGCCGTAGGCCCCGCCCTTGTTGTCGACGATGAGCAGGCCCGGGTCGTCGGAGAATGTGTCCCCGAGGACCAGCAGGTCGATCGCCTCCACCATCCCGTCGGCCACCCGGGGCGGCTCCACGCAGGGCATGTTGAAGCCGATCGGCCAGTCCAGCGCCACCGACTTCCCCTCGAACAGCTCGGTCAGAGGCTGCCCCACCACCCGGTAGGGCTCCGCCACGGCCAGCCAGCCCCCTGCGGTCAGGTTCTGGTCGGTCAGCCGGTAGCGCACCAGCGCGGCCCCCTCGGGGAACTCCCGCGAGGCGCCGACCAGCCGGCGGGTCCAGCTGCCCTCCCCGACGCTGGTGTCCTCGGAGTCCTCGTCGTCCTCGTCGCCGAGTTCGATGTCCGAGCCCCTGCAGGACGCGTCCCTCCGCGTCCCCGTACTCGGCGACCGCGGTCGTGCCGTCGTCCGGTCGCCCGGCCAGGCCCATCCCCAGCACCTCCCGCTGGGTCAGCTCGCGGATGTCGAACCAGGGCGTGACCACCTCCGTGGTCCGGTCGACCGCGTCGTCGTCGCGGGTGGTCCACCGCTCGGCGCCCTGCGGGACCACGAGCCGGTCGCCGGAGCCGTTGGCCGGGGAGGCGTCGTCGTCGGCCGGGGGTGAGGCCTGCCCGCCCACGTCGGCCACCGGCAGCCGTCCCGTCCCGGTCAGGGCCACGGCGTCGTCGGCCAGACCGCATCCCGGGTCCCCGATCAGCGCCGAGGTGGTGTCCCCGGCCATCGACCAGGTGTTGCGCAGCAGGATGTTGGCCGCCGCGCCGCTCGCCGTGAGCACCATGACCGACGCGGCCAGCGCCGCCACCGCGATGCTGATCGGCGCCTCGGGCCAGGGCCTGCCGGAGACCTCGCCGGGCGAGGCGGCGCGGCGCCGGTACCACCAGAGGGCTCCGACGACGGCGAGGGCGCCGAGCAGCCACGCCGCCGGGTTCCCCAGCACTGCCGGGAGGTCCCGGACGACCCGGTAGCCCGAGTACTCCACCGGGTGGTTGCCCGCGTGGAAGGCGAGCGCGACGGTCAGCGCGAGACCGACGGTGAGCGCCAGGGACGCCCAGCGGTCGGGTCGGCGGCGCACGAGCACCGCGACGGCCACGGTGAGCAGCAGCGCCCCCGGGGCCGCCAGCGCACCGAAGTGGTGGGTCCACTTGGTGGGGGAGAGGAAGAAGGTCAGGTTGGCCGCGACGTAGGCCAGCGCCGGCACCGCCCACGTGACGCGCCTCGTCGAGTGGCGGGTGACCCGCGTGAGAACCGCCGTGACACCGACCAGCAGGGCGAGGGTCAGCAGGACCACCAGCTGGCGGGTGAACGTCCGCTGGGCCAGTTCCGGGCCCATGGTCAGGTAGTAGTAGCGCAGCACCTCCTTGTACCAGGGCTGCACCGGCCCGACCTCGCGGTGCACCCGGAGGGCGGTGGTCGCGGTGGCCAGGGTCGCGTCGGAGAAGACGATCGTCGAGGCCGCGCTCGCCGAGGCCACCAGCAGGGCCAGCGTCGCCCACAGCCCCAGCGCCGAACGGCGCAACAGCGGCCACAGGCGGGGGAGCAGCACGACGAGGGTGGCCGCGCACGCCAGCCCCGAGGCGGTGATGGTCACCGCGGTGCCGGCGATCAGCGCGGCCACGCCGAGCAGCCACACCCGCTCCCGGCGGATCGCCTGCAGCGCCAGCGCCAGCGTGCCCGCCCAGGCGAGGGTGATGAGGAACTCGGGCCGGGCGCCGATGTTCCAGGGCAGCCACCAGGCGAGCAGGGCCAGGCCCGCCACGACGCGCAGCGCGGGGTGCGGCCGGTCGACCAGCAGCGGCACGAGCTGGCGGCTGAGCAGCCACCACACCGCGAGGCCCGCCGCCAGGGAGGGCAGCCGCAGCACCAGCGGCTGGGTGGAGAGCTCCGTCAGCGGCGCCAGCAGGGTCTGGTGCAGGACGAAGGGGATCTCGGGGACGTTGAAGAAACGGAACTGGTTGCCGACGTAACCCGCGGAGTCCAGCGTGCGCGCCTCGGCGCTGTAGTAGTAGTCGTCGGTGTTGATGAACCCGATGAGGGTCCACACGACCAGGGTGACGACGACGCCGGCGTCGGCCAGCAGCCCCCACAGCCGGCCGCTCCGGTCGGCCGGCGGCCCGACCAGCGGGGGCAGCGGCTCGCGGTGCCGGCGGGACGGCGCGGGGCCGGCCCGCCAGAGCAGCCACAGGCAGCCGAGCAGCGCGGCGACGTGCCCGACGACGAGCGCCGTCTTCAGCGTCGTGGGCGAGGTCTGGAACCGGGCGTCCGGGTGCGCGGTGACCGAGGGCGACGCGCCGTCGGCGGCGGTGAGGTCGGTGGTGAACGCGGTGATCTCGGGGACGCCGAGGCCCGGCCGCTCGCCGAGCAGCTCCGGCTCGGCGCCGGGCTGCTCGAGGGTCACGGTGGTGCCGGACTGGAGGGCCGCGATGACGAACGTGCAGTCAGCGGAGTCCGGGACGTCGCCGCTCCACAGCTCCTCGCCCGAGGAGATGATCCGCATGTTCGTGCCGGTGACCGACGCGCGCAGCCCGCGCGCGGTGCCCCGCTCGGAGTCGCGCAGCGTCGTCGCGAGCAGCACGCCCCGCGCCGCACCCGGCTCCTGGCGCTCGGCCAGGGCGGTGACGGCCGCGCAGGGGATCTCGGCCCGCACGTCGATCGGCCGGTAGGGCATGAACAGGGCGACGGTCGACTGCGGATCCGCGGGGTCCAGCGGCCACTGCACCTCGGGGGTGTCCACCCGCACCGGTGCCAGGGGCAGCGCCACCGCGAGCACGAGGGCGAGGGCGGCGAGCGCCCAGGCGAGCACCCGGCGGGGGTCCCGGCGGCCGCCCGCGGCCGCGCCGGCGTCCGGATCGGTCGGGGTAGCGGGGTCCGTCGTCGCGGGGGAGGCGCTCATGCGCCGCGGGCGGGGGGCCGGGCCGCGGGGGACGTCACGCGGGGGAGTGTAGGGATTCCTCCTCGGAGTCCCGGTCAGCCCGGGCGACCGAGCTGCCGGACTCCGTCGACCCGCAACCCGAGGGTTGCGGTGACCCGTTCGGTCGCCGCCCGCGCCGCGAGCCGGTCGGGGTCGGCGTTGCGGCAGAGGACCAGCGAGGCCCCCGCGGCGAGGGGCGCGAGCAGCCAGGCGACCGGCCCGGCCTCCTCCGCGGTGCGGTCGTCGACCAGCACGCGGTCGCCCTCCCCGAGCCCGAGCCGGCCGGCCAGCTCCCCGGCGGCCGCGGTCAGGCTGCCGAGGGTCAGCGCGGCCTCGCCGACGAGCAGCCCCGGGTCGTCGGGGTCGGGCTGCTGGTGCGGGAAGAAGACGTCGCCGTGCACCCGGACCTCGGCCGCGAAGTCGCGGGCGGGGCCGGTGTAGCCGGTCATGCCCAGCCCGAGCGGGTGCAGGGACAGCCCCCACAGCTCGGTCGCCGCCTCGCCCAGCGCCTCCTGCACGGCGGGGAGGCGGTCCTGCGCGGCGAGCACCACGTCGGCGCCGACCGCCCGGCCCTCGTCCTCGAGCGCCGTGTCGAGCACCGCAGCGCCGCAGCTCCAGGTGGCCAGCAGCACCGCGGCGGTCTGCCAGTGCACCGGCAACGCCAGCGCGACGGTGCCGCCGGGGCCGACGTCGCATTCGTCCTGCAGCAGGTTGGCCGTCTTGGCCACCCAGTTGGCCAGCGTCGCGGCGGAGAGCTCCACCCGCTCGTCGGTCGCGTCGTCGTAGGCGGTCAGCAGCGGCGTGGCCGGGGAGCGGCGCAGCGCGGCGGCGAGCAGGTCGGCCGGGGAGGTGGGCACGGCACCAGGGTGTCAGGCGCGGTGGGGACCGGGCGGTCCGCCCCGGCGTCGCCCCGCGAGGGGGGTGCGGCCCGTCTAGAGTCGGGAGCCGATGACCGCACCGAGCGCTGCCCTGACCCGGATGGACCACGCGGTGCTCCGCTCGACCCGCCGCGCGCTGGGCGGGACGCCCGCGGTGCCGGTGGCCCGCGGGCTCTCGCACTTCGGCGAGCACGCCCTGGGCTGGCTGGCGCTCGGCGCCGCCGGCTGGGCCTCCGGCCGCCGCCAGGACGAGTGGGCCGCCGGCGTCGTGGGCGTCGTCGCCGCGCACGCGGCCGGCGTCGTCGTCAAGCGCGTGGTGCGCCGGGTGCGCCCCTCCCTCGAGGACGTGCCGGCCCTGGTCGGGACGCCGAGCCGGCTGTCCTTCCCCAGCGCGCACAGCTGCTCCACCGCCGCGGCCGCCGTGGGCTTCGGGCCGGTGGTGGGCCGTCCTCCGATGGTGGCGGTGACCGCCGTCATGCTGGTCTCGCGGGTGCTGCTGGGCGTTCACTACCCGACGGACGTGGTCTCGGGCGCGGCGCTCGGGGCCGGTGTGGCCACGGTCGTGCGGCGCCGCATGCTCCGCCACCCCGTGCAGAGAGACGCAGGCAGGCAGTCATGACCGTGCACCCCCAGTCGAGCACCGCTCCGCCCGCCGAGGAGCCGCCGGCCCCGGCGGCCGGGGGCTCCGCGCACCCGGCGCCGCTCGCCCCGCGCCTGCCGGGCTTCCGCGGCACCTTCGCGTGGGGGCTGGTCCGGGCGCTGCGCCCCCGCCAGTGGGTCAAGAACGTGCTCGTGCTGGCCGCGCCCCTGGCCGCCGGTGAGATCTTCAACGCCGAGGTGATGCGGCCGACCGCTGTCGCCTTCCTGCTCTTCTGCCTCTCGGCCTCCGCCGTCTACCTGGTCAACGACACGATCGACGTCGAGGAGGACCGGCGGCACCCGCGCAAGCGGTTCCGGCCGATCGCCGCCGGCATCGTGCCGCGCTGGCTGGCGCTGGCGATGGCCGCCGTGCTGCTCGTCGTCGCGCTGACCGCCGCCGCGCTGCTGACCCGCCCCGAGCTGGCCTTCGTCCTGGGCAGCTACGTGGTCATCCAGCTCGCCTACTGCGTGTTCCTCAAGAACCAGCCGGTGATCGACCTCGCCGTCGTCGCCTCGGGGTTCCTGCTGCGCGGCATCGCCGGCGGTGTCGCGGCCGGCCTGCTGCTCTCGCAGTGGTTCCTGCTGGTGGCCGCCTTCGGCTCGCTGTTCATGGTGGCCGGCAAGCGGTACTCCGAGCTCGTCCTGGTCGGCGACGCCGCCGCGACGCGCAAGACGCTCAAGGAGTACTCGCCCAGCTACCTGCGCTTCGTCTGGAGCCTGTCCGCCGGCGTGGCCGTCACCGCCTACAGCCTGTGGGCCTTCGAGATGGGGGAGACCCAGGACGGCGTCCCGTGGTCGACGATCTCGATCGCCCCGTTCGTGATGGCGATCCTGCGGTACGCCGTGGACGTCGACCGGGGTGCCGCCGGCGCGCCCGAGGAGATCGTCCTGCGCGACCGCGTCCTGCTCTTCCTCGGTGTGCTGTGGGTCGTGACCATGGCGTTGGGAGTCTTCGATGTCTGAGACGACGCTGCTCAACGGGTGGGGGCGCACCGCGCCCACGCCCGCCGTCCTCACCCCGGTGCACGGCGACGCCGAGGTGCGCGCCGTCCTGGCCCGGGCCGCCGCCGGCGGCCGGGGCGTGGTGCCGCGCGGCCTGGGGCGCAGCTACGGCGACGCGGCGCAGAACGCCGGCGGGCACGTGCTCGACATGACCACGGCCGACCAGGTGCTCGCCTTCGACCCGGAGACCGGGCTGGTCGACGTCGAGGCCGGCATCTCGCTCGACGAGCTGATGAACCGCTTCGTGCCCGAGGGCTTCTTCGTCCCGGTCACACCCGGGACGCGGTTGGTGACCGTCGGCGGCGCGATCGGCGCCGACATCCACGGCAAGAACCACCACGTCGCGGGCAGCTTCGCCCAGCACGTCCGCTGGCTGGACCTGCTCACCGCCGACGGCCAGGTGCACCGGGTGAGCCCCGAGCAGGACCCGGACCTGTTCTGGGCCACCGCCGGCGGCATGGGCCTGACCGGGGTCATCCTGCGCGCGCAGGTGCAGATGAAGAAGATCGAGTCCTCGCGCTGCCTGGTCGACACCGACCGCACGCCCGACCTCGATTCGCTCATGACGCTGCTGAGCGAGACCGACCACCTCTACGAGTACTCGGTGGCCTGGATCGACACCCTGGCCAAGGGCAAGCGGATGGGCCGCTCGGTGGTGACCCGCGGCCGGTTCGCCACGCTCGACGAGCTGCCCGCCAAGCACCGCGCCGACCCGCTGAAGTACCACGGCTCGATCAAGGTGAAGGTCCCCGACGTCTTCCCGCCCGGGCTGCTCAACCTCGCGACCGTCGCCGCCTTCAACGAGGTCTGGTACCGGAAGGCCCCGAAGCGCAAGCGCGACCAGCTGCAGAGCATCCCGACCTTCTTCCACCCGCTCGACGCGGTCGGGGGCTGGAACCGCATCTACGGCCCGCGGGGCTTCGTGCAGTACCAGGTCACCGTCCCGTTCGGGCAGGAGGAGGCCATGCGGGAGATCCTCGACCGGCTCAGCGCCTTCGGGACGGCGTCGTTCCTCGCGGTGCTCAAGCGCTTCGGCCCGGGCAACCCCGGCATGCTCTCCTACCCGTCGCCGGGCTGGACCCTGGCGCTGGACATCCCCGTCATGAAGGGGCTGGCCGGGCTGCTGGACTCCCTCGACGAGGTCGTCGTCGCCGCCGAGGGGCGGACCTACCTGGCCAAGGACTCCCGGGTGCGCCCGGAGACGTTCGCGACGATGTACCCGCGGCTCGAGGACTTCCGCGCTGTCCGCCGCCGGGTCGACCCCGACGGCGTCTTCACGTCCGACCTGGCCAGGAGGCTCTCCCTGTGATCGACGCCCTGGGTTCGCCCGGCTCGCTGCTGCTCGTCGGTGGCACGTCCGACATCGCCGTCGCCACCGCGAAGCGGTACCTGCAGGAGCGGCCGCTGCGCGTCGTCGTCGCGGCCCGGGACACCCCGCGCCGGGCCGCGGTGGCCGACGAGCTGCGCACCGCGGGCGCCGAGGTGGAGGTCGTCGACTTCGACGCCGACGACGAGGCCGCGCCCGAGCGCGTGGTGGCGGCCGCGGCCGCGGGCGGCGACATCGACGTCGCCGTCATCGCCTTCGGCCAGCTCGGCGACCAGGAGCAGCTCGCCGGCGACCCCGCCGCTGCGGCCGCGCTGGGCCGGGTGAACTACGTGGCACCGGTCGTCGTCGGCACCGTGCTCGCCAACCGGATGCGCACCCAGGGGCACGGGGCGATCGTGGCGCTGTCCTCGGTCGCGGGGGAGCGGGCCCGCCGGTCCAACTACGTGTACGGCTCGACCAAGGCCGGCGTCGACGCCTTCTTCTCCGGCCTGGCCGACTCCCTCGTCGGCACCGGCGTCTCCGTGCTGGTCGTCCGGCCGGGCTTCGTCCGGTCCAAGATGACCGAGGGGCTGCCCGACGCGCCGCTGTCCACGACCCCGGAGGCGGTCGCCGAGGCGATCGTCACCGGCGTCCGGAAGGGCCGGCACACCGTCTGGATTCCCGGCGCGATGCGCGTGGTCATGAGCGGGCTGCGGCACACCCCGCGCGCGGTCTTCCGGCGGCTGCCCTTCTAGCCGGGCGGCGGCTGCCTCAGTTGATGCAGCCGGTGTCCGCGGCGGTGCGCTGGTCCTCGGGCGCGGCGGCCTCGGTCGGCTCCGGCGCGGTCACCGGCACGCCGACGCCGTTGAAGTCCGAGCCCAGGACCAGGTGGACGGTCCCGCGGCTGGGCTCGTCGGAGGCGACGAGGACCGCGCCCGGGACGGCCGCGGCCAGCGTGGCGGCGAGCTGCTCGTCGCCGGCGGCGTAGCGGATCTCGGTGGCCTCGTAGTCGCGGCTGTCCGCGTTGCCGGTGGTGGTGACGGGGAAGCCCTGCTCCTCCAGCTCGGTCTTGGTGGAGGCGGCCAGGCCCGAGGTGCCCGAACCGTTGTAGACGGCGACGGAGACCTCCGAGGCCGGGACGGGATCGGGCGCGTCGGCGGGCGGCGGCGGGGTGGTGCCCGGCGCCGGCTCCGGCTCGGCGGAGAGGTCGGCGAAGAACGCGCGCAGCGCCTTCTGGTCGGCCAGCCGGACGATCGAGCCCGCCTCGGGGTCGCGGTCGGTGCCGACGTTGGGCACCGTCTGGAACTGGATGCTGTCCGGCGTCACCGACTGCATCTGGGCGGCCAGATCGAGCAGCTTGAGGTCCTCGTCGACGGTGAGCGAGTCGGCGGCGGCCTCGACCAGCCGGCGCTGCTTGCCGAGGTCGAGCAGCACGTTGTCCGACAGCATCTTGCGGATCATCCCGGCCATGAAGGTCTGCTGGCGGACGATCCGGTCCAGGTCGCCGCGGGGCAGGTCGTAGCGCTGCCGGACGAAGGAGAGCGCCTGCTCGCCCTGGATCGTCTGCACACCCGCGGGCAGGTCGACGCCGGAGTTGGCCTCCTTGACCGGGGCGCAGAGGTTCACCTCGACGCCGCCGACGACCTCGGAGAGCTTGAAGAAGCCGAGCAGGTCGACCTCCGCGTAGTGGTCGATCGACAGCCCGGTGACCCCGCTGATCGTCTGGATCAGCAGCTGGGCCCCGGCCGCCTGGCGCTCGGCGTCCGACGCGTCGTCGCCGGCCTCCTGGTAGTAGCCGTAGGCGTAGGCGGAGTTCAGCTTGTGCTTGCCGTAGCCGGGGATCTCGACGAACGAGTCGCGCGGGAAGGAGACGAAGGACGCCTTCGACCCGTCGGCCGGCACGTGCACCAGGATCATCGTGTCGGTGTTGACGCCGTCGTTGGCCTCGGTGTTGAGCTGGGCCAGCTCCTCCTCGCTGGCGCTGGCCCGGCTGTCGCTGCCGACGAGCAGCAGGTTCATCGCGTCGCCGTTGCCCTCGTTGCCGGTGTCCGGGATGGCGTCGGTGCGGTTCATGCTCGCGTCGGCGACCTGACCGAGGTACCAGCCCCAGCCGCTGCCGGCGAGCAGCGCCGCCGAGACCACCGCGGTGGCGACCCGGCCCGCGACGACCGCGCGCCGGCGCCCGGCACCGCCGCGCCCGGCCCGGGCGTCCGCCCGGCGCTCGCGCCGCGACGGCGCGCCCGCGCGCGGGTCGAGCCGGGCGGGGAGGGGGCGGTCGCCGTTGTCCGTCATGCACGTCCTCACGTCGGGCGGGCCGGCTCGGGTGGAGCTGTCCGGGAGCCGAGGTCCCGCGGCGCAGGCCTCCCAGGGTAGGTCCGGGAACGGCCCGAACCGGGGAGTGACGCCGATGTGACCTCCGCCGCCGCGGACCCACGAGACCGCTCCGTTCCCGGACGCCCCACCCGTCCCGCTACCCGCGGACGCGCAGCAGGACCGACGTCGGCCCCTCCTCCGTCTCCACGGAGCCGAGGTCGGTGGTGCCCGCGTTCCCGAGGGTCTGCTCGTGCTCGCGCGACCCGGTGGCCGCGAACACCAGGGCCACGTCCTCGTCGCCGGGGCCGACCCGGTCGGCACCGAAGAGCTCCACCGAGCGCCGGTCGACCGTGACGTCGACGCCCTCGGCGACCAGCCCGTTGACGACGCCGGCCGCGACCGGCCACACCTCCGGCGTGGCGATCTCCACGTGCACCGCGCGGGTGCCGGTGCCTTCCAGCGCGTCGTCGACCAGGGCCGTGGCCCCGACGACGCCGTAGGCCGACGGCAGCCCCACGGCCGCCCGCCCGAGCGACACCCCGGCCACCACCGACCCGGCCACCACGACGACGGCGACGGGCACCAGGACGGAGGTGCGCGCCAGGTCGAGCCGGCGGCCCGCGCCGCCTTCACCGCGGGCGGCGAACCGGTCGTGCAGCAGGTGCATCGCGCCGACCGCCGTCGCCACGGGCAGCGCCGCGACCCAGAGGACGAGGTACCAGTAGAGGACGCCGGTGACGGTGACGGCGGCGAGGAAGGCCGCCGCCAGGGCGGCGCAGAGGACCGCGCCCCACCACGTGCCGGCGGGCGAGCCCCAGCGCCGGCCCAGCACCACCAGGGCGACCGCGGCCAGCACCTGGACGGCCAGGACGAGTGCCACGGACAGCGGGAGGCTGCTGACGTCCATCTCCCACGGTCCGGGGTCCCGGTCGTAGGGCGTCATCGAGAGCATGCGGCCCACGGCGATCAGGGCCTGCGCGGGCGATGGCCGGCCGCCGGGCTCCTCGTGGTTGACGAAGAAGCTGACCAGCCGGACGAGGTTCCCCTCGCGGAGCGGCGAGGTCAGCTGCTCGAGGACCGGGGGGACCCACACCGCCACCAGGAGCGCGCCCAGGCCGACGGTCCAGCGGGTGGACCGGACCCGGGACGAGGCATCGGCATCGGCATCGGCATCGGCATCGACGTCGGTCGCGGGTGCCGTCGTCCGCCGGGCGCGGCGGGCGAGGACGAACGAGGCGCCGGCGGTGAGGACCACGAGCCCGACCAGCGGCGCGGTCCCGACGTGCGTCTGGGCGAGGAAGCTGCCGCTGAGCAGCATCGCCAGCAGGGCGGGCCAGGTGCCGGTGTGCACCCGGGCGGCGAGCACGAGGAAGAGCAGCGTCCCGAGCAGCAGCGCGTAGGGGCTCCACACGTCGACGAACATCTCGGCCGGCATGCGCAGCACGAAGGCCAGTACGGCGCCCGCGGTCGCGAGGGTGAGCAGCGGCCGCCCCAGGCGGTGGACGGCGAGCACGACGGCGAGCGCCAGCAGCCCGTTGACCAGCACGCCGGCGGCCATCAGCGCGACGTCGTCCCCGCCGAACAGCCGCATCGGCGGCGCCAGCAGGTAGAACCACAGCGGGCCGGGGTGCGACCAGCCGTAGCGCGAGTAGGGCCCGAGCTCCCGCTCGAGGGTGCTCGCCTCGTGCACCGACAGGCCGGTCAGCGCCTGGTCGCCGTCGAAGCGGAACGCGTCGTCGACGCCGCCCAGCACCCGGAGGACGCCGATGCCGAAGGCGGCGACGACGGCCAGCGCCGCCACCAGGACCGCCCACCGCGCGGACCGCCCCCCGCGAGGGGGCGGTCCGGCGGTGCGGGCCGGTGCGGCGGCTGCCGTCGAGCGCTCGGGAGCCACGGGTCCGTCCTCGGCGCTGCGGTGCGCGGTCAGTTCGACGGGGCCGGCGGCGTCCGGGCGATCACCGCGTAGTCCTGGGGGCCGAAGAGCACCTCGTTGAGCACGCCGAAGCCCTTGTTCACCGACCCGGCGAGCTCGCGGGCCCACTCCGGGGCGTCCTCGCCCAGCTCGGTCATCGGCAGGTGGTAGTCCTCCGCCGGGCTGTAGAAGCGCAGCCGGACGTCCCGGAAGCCGGCCTTCTCGCAGAGGAAGGCCAGCAGGCTCGGGTGCAGCGGGCGGACGTGCGTCGGGTCCAGCAGGTAGGAGTTGCCCAGGACGATGAGCGAGGCGGGGTTGGGCGTCTCGCTGATGAAGACCGAGTCGGGGCCGAGCTTCACCACCGCGAGCTCCAGCAGCTCGATCATGTCGTCGAGCTCGAGGTGCTCGAGGACGTGGGTGGTGATGATCGCGCCCAGCGAGCCGTCCGGGACCGAGCGCAGCCAGTCGCCGGCCAGCTCCTCGTGCACGGTGATGCCGCGGGCGCGCGCCTCGGCGGCCATCCCCGGGTCGGGCTCGATCCCGATGACCTCGATCCCGCGTTCGGCGAGCATCCCCAGCAGCTCGCCGCGGCCGCAGCCGACGTCCACGACGGGCTGGTGGTCCGAGAGCAGCTCGGCGTAGCGGTCGACCAGGGTGTGCAGGATGGCGTCCGGGTCGCCCCGGAACCGCCGCTCGAAGCCCACGTAGTCGAACAGCGTCGAGGAGAGAACGGGGGCGTCGCCGTCGGCCGGCCGGGGGCGCGGCGGCAGGTCCGCGGCGGCGGTGCCCGGCGACGACGGCGGGGGAGAGGTGGTGCCGGCGGTCCGCAGCCGGCGCTCCAGCGCGTACACCGACTCGCGCAGCTCGGCGTAGCGGGCGCCCGCAGCCGGCCAGCCCGGTGCCGGGCGCGAACGCCATGCCGAGCTCGTCGAGGGTGCTCTGGACGTGCCGCAGCTCGCCCTTGAGCAGCTCCAGGTTCACGTGCGCGCTGTGCACGGTGTCGTCGCGCTCGCGGATGCGCTGCGGATCCAGCCCGCCGCGGTCGGCGACCTCCCGCACCTGGGCCAGCGCCGGATCCCCGTCGAGGACGTCGACGACCATCCGGTGCACCCGCTGCCCCACCCGGGCCTCGGCGCGGCGGACCACGGGAGCCAGCCCGCGCCGGGCCAGCCCGGCCGCGGCGCGTCGACCGCGGCCGGCCACGCGGGTCGCGACCTGCCCCCACCGGCGCGGCTCCGGGGACGGCTCCGGGGGAGCCGCCGGCTGCTCGGCCGGGACGCCGGCGCCGCGCAGCCGCTCGACGGCCTCGGCACTGGTCGGGTCGGGGGTGCTCACGGGTGCTCCTCTCGGTCCGGTCGCCAGCCGGAGGTGACGGCGCCCGGCAGCCCGGCGGTCGCCGCCCGGGCGCGCCGGCGGACGAGGCTGTGCGGCGGGGTGCCCAGCTCGTCCATGGCCGCGGTCAAGCCTGACACGGTGCTGTGGGCCGGCGGGCGGACGCCGAGGCGGCGGCACAGCTCCGCGGCCACCGCGGCCGGGCGCCGGCAGCAGGCGGCCTGCCAACCGCGGCGGGCGAGGCCGGCGGCCCGGAGCTCGTCGTCGGCGAGCCCGGCCGCGAGCCGGGTCCGGACGGCGGGGTCGTCGTCGACCAGCACGTCCTCGCCCGGGGTGAGACCGAGCAGGCGGGCGCTCGCGGCGTCGGTGACGGCGGGGGCGGCCCAGGCCAGGGCGGTCCACAGGTCCTCGCCGGTGGCGACGACGGCGGAGGCCAGTGCGGCCAGCGTGGGCCAGGTGTCGCGCGCCGCGACGGCCGGTTGCTCCCCGGGGACGCCCCAGGAGACGCCGTCGGACCGGGACTCGCCGACCAGCCGCGCGGGCAGCTCGCGCACCCGGCGTAGGCCGGCGCGGGTGAACGGCAGGACCGGCCGGGCGTGCTCGGGCCAGGCGCGCAGGGACACCTGCAGGTCGTCGGGCCGGCCGTGCCCTGCGTCGGCGAGGACCGGGACGCCGGCTCCGGCCGCCGGTGCGGCGTCCTCGCCGGCCATCCACCAGACCGCGTACGGCGCCACCGGCCGCCGGGGGCGGACGTCGCTGCAGTAGAGGTGCGCCACCACGCCCTCGGGCAGCGCCTCGCGCTCGGACGCCGCCACCGGCTGCACGCCCGGCGGGAGCGCGGAGAGCACCGCGTTGAGGCCGTCGGGCACGTCCCGGCCGATGTGCACGGCCAGGCGGACGGGGGCGGTCACGGTGCCGTGAGCCGGGCCACGACGTCGGCCCAGGACAGGCCGGCGACGCGCTCCCGGCCCGCCGCCCCGAGCCGCTGGGCGAGCCCGGGGTCCTCGGCCAGCCGCCGGACGGCGGCGGCGAGGCCGTCGGGGGTGCCGTCGCAGACCAGCCCGGTGACGCCGTCCTCGACCCAGTCGAGCACCGCGCCGGAGTCGGCCGCGCAGATGACCGGCTTGCCGGCGTAGAACGCCTGGAGCGTGGTGTAGCCGTAGTCCTCGTCCTCGGGCACGTAGACGACGGCGAGCGCCCCGGCGTAGAGCTCCACCAGCTCGTCGTCGGCCACGAAGCCGGGCAGCTCGACCCGGCCGGACAGCCCGGCGCCGGCGACCTGCCCGCGCAGCTGCTCGAGCAGCTCGCCGCGGCCGGCCATGACCGCGCGGGTCGGCGCGGCCACCCGGGTCATCGCCTCGACCAGCAGCTGCGGGCGCTTGTTGGCCTCCTGGCGCTGCACCGAGAGCACGTAGTCGCCGAACCCGCCCGGGTGCAGGACGTCGTGCAGCGGCGGAGGGTGGGCCAGCGGCGTGCTGTCCAGGCCGTTGAAGCGGGCCAGCCGCCGGCTGACGACGCCGGAGTTGCTGAAGACCTTCTGCGCCTCGGACAGCGCGGCGATGTCCCACTCGGTCATCAGCCGCTGCTCCTCGAGGCTGACGTCGTCCCAGTCGAAGTCCGACCAGGAGGCGCCGGCCTCGAACCCGTCGTAGGCGCCGCGGTGCTGGTGCAGCAGCCAGACGACCTTGTTCGGGTGCTGCACGAAGTAGGACGGGAAGTTGGTGGCGATGACGAGGTCGGCGTCGATCGGGACCATGCGCCAGGCCAGCGGGGAGTCGAAGAGCCGGCCCTTCTCCCAGGCCACCGGCAGGCGCACGAGGTCGACGCGGTGCCCGGCCGCCTCGAGGGCCGCGACCAGGTTCTCCTGGTGCTGCTCGGCGCCTCCGCGGACGAAGGGCTTCTGCGCCCCGCACACGACGATGTCCACGTGACCGCCCTCCGCACCCGGGGGCGTCCCCCGCTTCTCGTCCCGACGGGGAACCCTAACCGGTGCCGGCTGTGGCCCGCGGGACGAGCGGGGACGGTGGGCGGGCTGTTCCGTGGTGCATCCCTCACCTCGCCGCGGTCGGCCTCGGGAAGGCGAACCGAGAGGGACCGGTACGTACGATCGCTGCCATGCCAGGACAGCTTCGGGGTGCCACCCCGCCCGCGGGAACGCGGACCGTGGGGCCCGCCGCCGGTGCCGGCGAGGTGCCCCTCGAGGACCAGCCGATGGAGCGGGTGAACCAGCCGGTCTCCTTCTGGCGGGGGTTCGGCCCGACCGTCCGGGACGTCTGGGCCTACCGGGAGCTGCTCGGCCAGCTGATCCGCAAAGAGCTGAAGGTCAAGTACAAGGACAGCGTCCTGGGCTTCCTGTGGACCCTGCTGCGCCCCCTGCTGTACCTGCTGGTCTACGCGGTGGCGATCGGCGTCTTCCTCGGCTCGGGGCGGGTCATCCCCGACTTCGGCATCTACCTGTTCACCGGGCTGCTGGCCTGGACGCTGTTCACCGACATCATCGGCGGCTGCACCGGCTCGATCGTCGGCAACGCGGGCCTGGTGAAGAAGGTGTACTTCCCGCGCGAGCTCTTCCCGCTGGCGGTCGTGGGTGCGGCGCTGGTCAACGTGCTGCTGCAGGCGGTCATCCTCGTCCTCGCCTACGTCGCGACCTGGAACTTCCCGTCCGTGGGGGACCTCGGGCTGGTCCCGCTCGCGCTCCTGGCCCTGGTGCTCTTCTCCGTCGGCCTGGGCCTGCTGCTCGCCGCCAGCAACGTCTTCCTCCGCGACGTCACGCACCTGGTCGAGGTCGGCCTGCTGCTGTGGTTCTGGATGACGCCGATCGTCTACGACTGGACCAAGGTCCGGACCACGCTCACCGTCGACAACGACCTCGCGTGGCTGTTCCAGGTCTACCTGGCCAACCCGATGGCCAACGTCGTGCTGGCCTTCCAGCGGGCGCTGTGGCCCGGTGGGCAGACCGAGGCCGGAGCGGCCTTCTACTACGACGGCAACCTGTACCTGCGTCTCGGTGTGATAATCGCCTTCGGCGCCGTCTTCGTCTGGTTCGCCCAGCGGGTCTTCGCCCGCTCCCAGGGCAACTTCGCCCAGGAGCTCTGACCCCCATGACCGACGTCATCCGCGTCAGCGGCGTCTCCAAGCAGTTCGCGCTGCGCAAGGACAAGTCGCTCAAGGAGCGCCTCGTCAACGCGCGGCGGTCCCGCGAGAACGCCGAGGAGTTCTGGGCGCTGCGCGACATCGACGTGACCTTCGCCTCGGGCAGCACCACCGGCCTGATCGGGCACAACGGCTCCGGCAAGAGCACCCTGCTCAAGATCATCGGCGGGATCCTCACGCCGACCACGGGCTACGTCGAGCGGCGGGGCCGGCTGGCGGCGCTGCTCGAGCTCGGCGCCGGGTTCCACGGCGACCTCACCGGCCGCGAGAACGTCTACCTCAACGCCGCGATCCTCGGGCTCACCCGCAAGCAGACCGACGCCTACTTCGACGAGATCGTCGACTTCTCCGGGATCGAGAGCTTCATCGACACCCAGGTGAAGTTCTACTCCAGCGGCAATGTACGTGCGGCTGGCCTTCGCCGTGGCCGTGCACGTGGACCCGGAGATCCTGCTGGTCGACGAGGTGCTCTCGGTCGGTGACGAGCCCTTCCAGCGCAAGTGCCTGGACCGCATCCGGCGCTTCCAGCGCGAGGGCCGCACGATCGTCTTCGTCAGCCACAGCCTGGACCAGGTGCGCCAGCTGTGCGACCGCGCCGTCCTGCTCGACCACGGCCGGCAGGTCGTCGACGGGACGCCCACCGAGGCGGTCCGCGCCTTCCGCGACCTGAACCAGGCCGCGGAGGAGGCGGAGGAGGAGAAGAACGTCGACCTCGCCGCCCAGGGCACCCGCCGGGTGACGATCTCCGAGGTCTCGGTCGCCGACTCCGACGGCCGGCCGGTGCGCACGCTGCCCTCCGGCGCGGGGCTGCAGGTGCGCTTCCGCGTCGACCCGGGCAGCCGGCTGGACGACTGGATCGTCGGCGTCGCGGTCGAGGACAGCGGCGGCCAGGTGGTCTGGGGCGCCAACAGCGACATGCAGGGCTTCACCCTGCCCGAGCTGAGCGGCGGCCCCGAGGAGGTCACCGTGGAGTTCCCGGAGGTGCCGCTGTCCGAGGGCGTCTACCAGGTGAGCGTCGCCGTGGCCTCGACGGGGAACCGCACCGTCTACCACCGGGTCAACCGGGTGGCGACGTTCCGCGTGGTCACCGACGCCTACGAGGACGGTGCGGTGCACCTGGCCCCGGGGTACCGGGTCGCCGACCGGGCCGTGCCGCGGGGCGGCGTGCCGCTGGACAGCGTGGCCGGTGAGCGCTGACGTGCCGGCCGCAGCAGAGCACCGATCGAAGGGGGACGACATGAGCTCGACGGGGGCTCCGGACCGCCGGGGACGGATCGGCCTCGTGCCCGCCCGGTTCGGCGAGGGGATGGTCGGCGGCGCCGAGATCGTGCTCGCCGAGATGGGCAGGCGGCTGCGTGACCGCGGCTGGGACGTCGAGGTCCTGACCACCTGCGCGCTGGACCACTTCGGCTGGGAGAACGTCCTGCCGGCGGGGGAGTCGGTCGAGCAGGGGCTGGCGGTCCGCCGGTTCCCCGCCGTCTTCGACGACGACGCCGAGCGCGGCTGGCTCAACCACGCCGTCGCCACCGGTCAGCCGCTCGGGCTGGTCGAGCAGCAGCGGTGGATGAACGCCAACATGCGCTCGCCGGAGATGTACCACCACCTGCTCGACCACGGCGACGAGTACCGGGCGCTGGTCTTCGCGCCCTACATGTTCTGGCCCGCCTACGCCGGCAGCCAGCTGCTGCCGGACAAGAGCGTGCTGCTGGCCTGCCTGCACGACGAGCCGGCCGCCTACCTCGACCTCTTCGCGCCGGTCCTGTCCGGCATCGCCGGGCTGCTGTTCATGACCGAGCCCGAGCACGAGCTGGCCCACCGGGTGTCGCCGAAGCTGGCGCCGCACTCCGTCGTCGGCTGCGGGGTGGAGATCCCGGAGAGCTACGACGCCGCGGGGTTCAAGGAGCGGTACGGGCTGCCCGACCGCTTCGTGCTCTACGCGGGCCGGCGCGAGGGCGCCAAGGGCTGGGAGGACATGCTCGCCGCGTTCGGCCGCGCGGTCGAGGGCGGCCTGCCGCTGTCGCTGGTCACGTTCGGCTCGGGCGAGGTCCACCCGCCGGCGTCGCTGGAGGGCAAGGTGTTCGACCTGGGCTTCCTGCCCGACGCGGAGCGGGACAACGCCTTCGCCGCGGCCGAGGTCTACATCCAGTCCAGCCGGTACGAGGCGTTCTCGCGCACGGTCATGGAGGCCTGGCTGGCCGGCACCCCGGTCATCGCCAACGGCGGCAGCGACGTCGTGCGCTGGCACTGCGAGCGCTCCGGAGCCGGGCTGGTCTACGACGACGAGGCCGAGTTCGTCGAGTGCCTGCGCCTGGTGGCCGAGGCGCCGGAGCTGGCCCGCCGGCTGGCGAAGGGCGGGCGCGACTACGTGCTCGAGCACTACACCTGGGAGCAGATGCTCGACGGCGTCGAGAAGGGACTCGTGGAATGGACGACGGCGCCGTGACGGCACCGCGCGAGCGGGTGCTGATGATCTCCCCGTACCCCCCGGTGCGGGACGGCATCGCCTCCTACGCCCTGCAGACGGTGCGCGCGCTGCGCCGCGAGGGCCTCGACGTCGAGGTGCTCTCGCCCGGCCCGAGCGCCGCCCACCACCACCTGGACCTGCGCGGCCCGCGCGGTGCCCTGGCGCTGGCCAAGCGGATCCGGGACTACGACCGGGTGATTGTCCAGTTCCACCCCGACTTCTTCTACACCGAGCCGGGCCGGGCGAAGGCCCGCATGGTCGAGAGCGCCGCGCTGATGGTGCCCTTCGCCCTCGCCCGCCGGCTCGAGGTCGTGGTGCACGAGATCGACGGCCGGTTCGGCGACCCCCGCCGTCCCGACGGCCAGGTGGCCCGCCGGCTGTGGCACCTGCCGGAGTCGATCAAGGTGCACACCGCCTCCGAGCGGGACGCCTTCATCGCCGACTTCGGCGTGGACCCCGCCAAGGTCGAGCTGATCGCGCACGGGGCGGACTTCCGCCCGCACACGCACCTGGATCGGGCGGCCGCCCGCGCCTCCCTGGACATCGAGCCCGATGCCTTCGTCTTCCTGGCGATCGGCTTCGTCCAGCCGTCCAAGGGCTTCGACCGGGCGGTCGAGGCCTTCGACGGGCTCGCGGTCGCCGGCGCCCGGCTCGACGTCGTCGGCTCGGTCCGGACCGACGAGCCGGACATGGTCCGGTACGCCAGCGACCTCGTCGAGCTCGCCGAGGGCGTGGACGGCGCCACGGTGCACCTGGGCTACGTGAGCGACGAGCTCTTCGACCGCTGGATCGTCGCCGCCGACGTCGTGGTGCTGCCCTACCGGGCCATCTGGTCGTCGGGGGTCATGGAGCGGGCCGCCCTGTTCGACCGGCCGGTCATCGCCACCCGGGTCGGCGGACTGGCCGAGCAGGCGGCGGCCCGGGCGGACGTCCGGCTCGTGGACGACGACGCCGAGCTGCGCGCCGCGATGATCGAGCGCCTCCCGCTGGAGCACGTCCCCGCCACCGCCAGCTGGACCGAGGAGGTGCTGCCCGAGGGCGGCGACCTGCGCACCGGGCTGCAGGAGCGGGTGCGGGAGCGGGCCTCGACCCGGCCCTCGCTCACCCGGTCCGGCGCGGCCGGCACCCGCGCCGGGTCCGCCTCCTCGGCCGCCGAGGTCGCCCAGCGCTCGGCGCCGCTGCGCCGGCTGCCCTACCTCGGCCCGCCGGACACCAACCACGGCCGCCGGTCGGTGCGGCTGGTGAAGCGGGTCCTGCGCAAGGCGACGGCGTTCCAGGTCGACCCGCTGCTGGCCCGGGTCAACGAGCTCCAGGCCGCCACGATCCGGGCCCTCGAGGCCGAGGCCCGCGCGGCCCAGGTCCGTGAGGTCGAGACCCGTGGGGTCGAGGCCCGTGACGGCCGTGGCGCGGAGGCCGCCGGCAGCTGACCCGTCCGGCGCGGCGCTCCGGCCCTCCTCCGCGGAGGCGGGCCGGAGCGCCGTGTCAGTTCCGGGCCCGCAGCGTCAGGCCGGCTGGTCCGCTGCCGGCTCCGCGACGTCCGCGGCGACCATGGCGGCGACCATCCCGGCGAAGTCGACCGTCGGCGCCCAGCCCAGCCGCGTCCGCAGCCGGGTCGAGTCGCCGACCAGCACCTCGGCGTCGGCCGGGCGGACCAGCGCCGCGTCGGAGACGACGTAGGGCCGCCAGTCGGCGATGCCGACCTGGGCGAACGCGGTCTCCACGAGGTCGAACAGGCTGTGCGACTCGCCGGTGGCCACGACGTAGTCGTCGGGGGTCTCCGCGTCCGCCGCGAGCACCATCGCCCGCGTGTAGTCCGGCGCCCAGCCCCAGTCGCGGTGCACCGCCAGGTTGCCCAGCGTCAGCCGGTCCGCCCGGCCCGCGGCGATGGCCGCGACCCCGGCGGTGATCTTCCGGGTGACGAAGCGGTGCGGGCGGCGCGGCGACTCGTGGTTGAACAGCACCAGCGAGCTGGCGTGCAGCCCGCGCTGCCGGTACATCCCCACGGCCTGGTGGGCGAACGCCTTGGCCGCGCCGTAGGGGTTCACGGCGGAGACCGGGCACGCCTCGTCGATCGGCGTCCGGCCCGAGCCGGCGAAGACCTCGGCGCTGGAGGCCTGCACGAACCGGGTCGGCGCCGCGCCGCGCTCGGTGCGCTGGAACAGGTGCTCCAGCAGGCCGAGGACGGGGCGGGCGTTGACCTCCAGGGCGCCGACCGGGTCCTCCCAGGACGCGGCGACGCTGGACATGCCGGCCAGGTTGAACAGCCGGTCGGGTGAGACCTCGTCGACCAGCGCGGTCAGCGCGGGGAGGTCGCGGAGGTCGGCCTCGTGGACGACGAGGGAGTCCCCGAGGGCGCGCAGGTGCTCCGGCACCCCCGCGGGGTCGTGCGCGGGGGAGACGACGCCGTGGACGACGTGGCCGGCCGCGACGAGCTGCTCCGCGAGGTAGCCGCCGTCCTGACCGGCCAGGCCGGTGACCAGAGCGGTGGCCACGTCAGCCGGCCAGGCTGCGCTGCTCGTCGAGGTCCGAGTCGACCATCATCGTGATGAGCTGCTCGAAGCCCACCTTCGGCTCCCAGCCGAGGGCGGCCCGGGCCTTGGAGGCGTCGCCGATGAGCAGGTCGACCTCGGCCGGCCGCATGAAGGCGGGGTTCTGCACCACGTAGGAGGACCAGTCGTCGATGCCGACGTGCCGGAAGGCGACGTCCAGCAGCTCCCGGATGGAGTGGGTCTCGCCGGTGGAGATGACGTAGTCGTCGGCCTGCTCCTGCTGCAGCATCAGCCACATCGCCTCGACGTAGTCGCCGGCGAACCCCCAGTCGCGGCGGGCGTCCAGGTTGCCCAGCTCGATGTTCTGCTGCAGCCCCAGGGAGATGCGGGCGACCGCCCGGGTGACCTTGCGGGTGACGAACTCCGGCCCGCGGCGCGGCGACTCGTGGTTGAACAGGATGCCGGAGGAGGCGTGCATCCCGTAGGACTCGCGGTAGTTGATGGTCATGTAGTGGCCGAAGACCTTGGCCACGCCGTAGGGCGACCGCGGCCAGAGCAGCGTCTCCTCGGACTGCGGGACCTGCTGCACCTTGCCGAACATCTCCGAGCTGGACGCCTGGTAGAAGCGCACCTTGGCGGGGTCGTCGCCGCAGTACAGCCGGGTGGCCTCGAGCATGTTGAGCACGCCCTTGCCGGTGACGTCCGACGTCAGGTGGGCGTTCTCCCACGAGTACGCGACGAAGGAGATCGCGCCGAGGTTGTAGATCTCGTCCGGCTGCGCCGCGTGCACGGCGCGCAGCAGGCTGGAGAGGTCGGTCAGGTCGCCGAACAGCAGCTTGAGCCCCGGGATCCGCTGCACCAGCTCGACCTTGGGGTTGTTCTGGCCCCGGACCAGGCCGTAGACGGTGTAGCCCTTGCCGAGCAGGAGCTCGGCGAGGTAGAGGCCGTCCTGCCCGGTGACACCGGTGATCAAGGCCGTTGGCATGCGTCGCCCCTCGTTGCGTGATGCTGCGTTGGTGGTCCGGCGGGTGCGCGGTCCAGCGGTGCCCTGCCGGGACGCCCGGCGTTCCGACGCACCCGGGGAGATTAGCCCAGCCGGGCGTGGTCCCGAGTGGCGACGGCCGGTCAGCCGGCCGAGCGGGCGAGCGCGTAGGCGGCCCGGGTGCGGTCGGCGCAGGTCGCCCAGCTGAACGTGGCCGCGTGCTCCCGGCGGGCCGCCGCGACCTCGCCGGGCTCCTCGAGCGGGAGCGCGGCCAGCGCCTCGGCCAGGGCGTCGACGTCGCCGACGGGCACGTACCGCCCGTGCCCGCCCAGCACCTCGCGCATGACCGGGAGGTCGCTCACCACCACCGGCCGGCCGCAGGCCAGGGCCTCCAGCGGCGGCAGCCCGAAGCCCTCGTACCGCGACGGGAACGCCAGGCCCCGGCTGCCGGCCACCACCCGGCGCAGCTCCTCGTCGTCGAGGAAGCCGGTCAGGTGCACCGTGCCGGCGGGCAGCCGGCTGAGGTCCAGCGCCGCGCCCCACCCCTCCGGGCCCACCAGCACGAGGTGGGGGGCGGTCGGGTCGGCGCGCAGCACCTGGTCGAAGGCGTCGACCAGCGTCTGCAGCCCCTTGCGCGGTTCGAGCGTGCCGACGGCGACGACGTAGTCGGCGGGCAGGCCCCGGGCGGCCAGCCAGGCGGCATCCGGGCGCTCCGTGCCGAGCCAGGTCGGCGAGACCCCGAGGGGGGTGGCCAGGACGCGGGCCGGGTCGGTGCCGTACTCGGCGACGACCTCGTCGGCGACCGCCCGGCTGGGCGTCACGACGACGGCGGCGCGGTCGATGCTGCGCGGCACCAGGTCGCGGTAGGCCAGCGAGGCGGCGTCGACGGCGTCCCGGGTGCGGAGGAAGGACAGGTCGTGCACGGTCACCACGCCGGTGGCCCGGCCCACCGGCGGCAGCACGAAGTTGGTGGCGTGGAAGAGGTCGACCCGACCCGTGGACCAGGAGACCGGCGGGACCTCGGCGTGCCGCCACAGCTCGCGCAGCACGCGGGCCGGCATCCGCCGCGCCCGCACCTCCACCGACGGCGGGAGCAGCTCGCGCAGCCGATCGGTGCCGCGGAACGTGAACGCGGTCGCCACGACCTCGTCGCCCGGCGCCGCGGCCAGGGCGCGCACCAGCTCCCCGGTGTACCGGCCGACGCCGGTGCGGGGGCCGAGCAGCGGGGTGGCGTCCAGTCCGATTCGCACCGCGGCATCGTCGCGCACCTAGGGTCGGGGCGTGCGGGTCGGAGTGGTCGTGGAGCAGCTGCTGGCCCCCGTGCCCGGCGGGACGGGGCGGTACGCCGCCGAGGTCGCCGAGGCGCTGGCGGCCACGGCCGCCCCGGAGGACGACGTCGCCGGCTGGACGGCCTGGCACCGGGATCCCGCCGCGGCGGCCGTCCCGGGGTGCGCGGCCCGCGCCGGCTGCCGCTGCCGCGCCGCCCCCTGGTCGCCGCGTGGGAGCGCACCGCGCTGCCGCGCCCGCGGGGCATCGACCTGCTGCACGCCCCGACCCTGCTCGCGCCGCTGGGTGGTGGGCCGCCGGTCGTGGTGACGGTGCACGACGCGGTGCCGTGGACGCACCCGGAGACGCTCACCCCGCGCGGCGCGCACTGGCACCGCCGGATGGGCGAGCGGGCGGCGCGGTCGGCGGCCGCGGTCGTCGTCCCCACCGAGGCGGTCGCCCGGGCGTTGCGCGGGCACCTCGACCTGCGATGCCCCGTCGTCGTGGTGGGGGAGGGCGTCTCCGGCCGCCTGGCGCCGCCGCCGGACGCCGCCGAGCGGCTCGCCGCCCTCGGGGTTGCGTCCGGCGGGTACCTGATGACGACGGCGACGCTCGAACCGCGCAAGGGGCTCGACGTCCTGGTCGCCGCCCTGTGCGAGCCCGGCGCCCCCGACCTCCCGCTGCTCGTCGCCGGCCAGCCGGGCTGGGGCGGGGTCGACCTCGCCGGGATGGCGGCCGCGGCCGGCCTACCGGCCGGCCGGGTGCGCGCGCTGGGCCGGATCCCCGACGCGGACCTGGCCGCGCTGCTGCGCGGGGCCGCGGCGGTGGTCGTCCCGAGCCGGGCGGAGGGCTTCGGGCTGCCGGCGCTGGAGGGCATGGCCGCCGGCGTCCCGGTGGTGACCTCCGACGACCCGGCGCTGGTCGAGGTCGGCGGCGGGGCGACCGCGGTGGCCCCGGTCGGCGACGCCGCCGCGCTGGCCGCCGCGCTGGCCCGGGTGGTGGGGGAGGAGGAGCTGCGCCGCGACCTCGTGCGGCGGGGCCTCGCCCGCGCCGCGGAGTTCTCCTGGACCGCGGCCGCGACCCGGCTGTGGGAGCTGTACCGGGAGCTGGGCAGCTAGCCGCGCGCGGCCAGGCGCTCGCGCCGGGCAGCGACGACGCGGCGGCCCAGCGCGATGCCGGGCCGCTCGACGAAGCGGTACGTCAGGGCCGACGCGACCAGGGTGATCGCGAGCAGCGCCGCGAAGTTCGCCCACGGGCCACCCGGCACCGGCGGGAGCACCAGCAGCAGCACGAGCGCGTGCAGCAGGTAGACCGAGTAGCTGATCGTCCCGAGGTAGACCAGGGGGCGCGGCCAGCGGTACCGGCGCAGCAGCAGCGCCGCGCCGAAGACGGCGTAGGCGCCCAGGAAGGTGGCGGTCTGGGTGAGCCAGCTGGGTGTCTCGCCGCTGATCGGCTCCAGGTAGCCGACGTGCCAGGTGTACTGGCACAGCACGATCACCAGCACGCCGAGGCCGTAGACCCCGGCAGCGGTCCGGCCGCTCAGCTGGCCGACGGTCCACCGGTAGAGCACCGTGCCGACGAACATCGAGCCCAGCAGGAGCAGCGAGAAGTACATCTCGTGCGGGCGGTTGGCCAGGGCCACGACCACGACCGCGCCCATGCCCAGGAGTGCGATCTGCCGGGCCAGGCCCGGGACCCGCGCGGCGGCGACCAGGAGCAGCAGCGCGCCGGCGACCGGGAAGGTCCACCAGTGGTCGGGCTGCCGCTGGACCATGAAGACCGTCGTCGTGCCGCCGAGGGCGAGGGCGGAGACCAGCAGCACCACGGCCGTCGTCGCCGAGGCGCGGTGCAGGCCGAGCAGGAAGAGCACCGACACCAGCAGGTAGAAGACCAGCTCGTAGCCCAGCGTCCAGGAAGCGCCGATGACCAGCGGGCGGGTGGTGAAGACCTGTAGCATCGTGGTGTTCAGCAGCGAGTCCTCGACGACCCGGTAGCCCTCGGGCGCGCCGATCCGGTCGGACAGGGCCCACGCCCCCAGGGCCACCGCGACCACGGCGAGGTAGAGCGGCCACAGCCGGAAGAACCGGCCGATCCAGAACTCCACGAGGTCGTTCCGGCGCTCCAAGGAGGCCGGGATGATGAAGCCGCTGCACAGGAAGAAGACCAGGACGCCGAACTCGCCCAGCCGGAACCAGTGGTGCGACCAGCCCAGCAGCCCGACCCACTGCGTCTCGCCCAGGTGCTGCACCGCCACGACCAGCGCCGCGATGCCGCGCAGCGCGTCGAGGAACTCCAGCCGGCCCTGCCGCGTGGTCGCCGCGTCGCGCGGTGCCGCCGCGGTGGGGGCGGGGGCGGCGGCGTCCTCGAGGGCCGTCGTCGCGGCACCGTCACCGGTGGGCTGGGGCATGCGGGAGTTCCTTCGACTGGGCGCGGCCGCGGCAGCTCGCACGGGGTGGGGGCCGGAGGCCGGGCGCATCCATCGTGGCACAGCGGCCGCCGCGCTCCCGGTGGCGCGGGCGGGCCGGGCGCCCGCCGCTAGGCTCCGGTGCATGCCGCGCGTCCTCGTCGACGCCACCGCGGTGCCCGCCGACCGGGGCGGCGTCGGCCGGTACGTCGACCAGCTGCTGCCCGCGCTCGCCGAGCTGGGCGCCGACCTCGCCGTCGTCTGCCAGGTCCGCGACGAGCCGTTCTACCGGGAGCTGGTGCCCGGGGCGCGGGTGGTGACCGCCCCCGAGGGCGTCGCGCGCCGGCCCGCCCGGCTGGCCTGGGAGCAGGCCGGCCTGCCGCGGGTGGCCCGGCAGGTGGGCGCCGAGGTGCTGCACTGCCCGCACTACACGATGCCGCTGGCCGCGCGGCTGCCCGTGGTGACCACGCTGCACGACGCCACCTTCTTCACCCACCCCGAGGTGCACCAGCGGGTCAAGCGGGTCTTCTTCCGCGCGTGGACGGAGGTCTCGCTGCGCCGGGCGGCCCGCTGCGTCGTGCCCTCGCGGGCGACGCTCGACGAGCTGGCCCGGGTGGCCCGCGGCGTGCACGGCCAGGTCGAGGTCGCCCACCACGGCGTGGACGCCGCCCGTTTCCACGTGCCCTCGGCCGAGGAGGTGGCCGCGGCGCGGCAGCACCTCGGGCTGCGCGCCGGCCGGTACGTCGGCTTCCTCGGCACGATCGAGCCGCGCAAGAACGTGCCCGCCCTGATCGAGGGCTGGCAGCGCGCCGTCGCCGATCTGCCCGACCCGCCCGCGCTGGTGCTGGCCGGTGGCCGCGGCTGGGACGAGCGGGTGGACGACGTGCTCGCCCGCGTGCCCGACCACCTGGAGGTGCTGCGCCCGGGCTATCTGCCGCTGGAGCTGCTCGCCGGGTTCCTGGGCGGCGCGGAGGTGCTGGCCTACCCGAGCCTGGCCGAGGGGTTCGGGCTGCCGGTGCTCGAGGCGATGGCCTGCGGAGCGCCGGTGCTCACCACCCGCTCGCTGGCCCTGCCGGAGGTCGGCGGCGACGCCGTGGCCTACACCGGGTACGACGCCGCTGCGATCGGCGACCGGCTCGGCGCGCTCCTGGCCGACCCGGACGAGCGCGCCCGGCTCTCGGCCGCGGCGGTCGCGCGGGCCGCCGGATTCACCTGGCGGGCCTGCGCGGAGCAGCACCTGAACGCCTACGCGGCGGCCGCGGCACCCCGCCGGGGACGGCGCGGCCCCGACGTAGGGTGACCTCCGTGGACAGCGCTCCGGTCGACAGCGCCCGGGTCGACGCGCCGCTGCGGGTGGTCGTGGTGACCTACTCCCCGGGCGAGACGCTCGAGGGGTTCCTCGACTCCCTCGCGCTGGCCACCGGCCGCCCCTACGAGGTGGTCCTTGCCGACAACGGCTCGACCGACGGCGTCCCCGAGCGGGCCGCGCGGCAGCGGCCCGAGGTCACCCTGCTGCGCACCGGCGGCAACATCGGCTACGGCGCGGCCGCCAACGCCGCGCTGGCCGGCGCCACGACCGGCTACGCGGTCGTCGCCAACCCCGACGTCCGCTTCGAGCCCGGCGCCGTCGACGAGCTGGTCGAGGCCGCGGCCCGCTGGCCGCGGGCGGCCACCCTGGGCCCGGCCATCCGCACCCCCGAGGGGGCCATCTACCCCTCGGCCCGGGACCTGCCGTCGCTCTCGACCGGCATCGGGCACGCGCTGCTGGGCTGGGTGTGGCCGGCGAACCCGTGGACGGCGCGCTACCGGCGCGAGCGGGACGAGATCGCCGAGCGCCCGGCCGGCTGGCTGTCGGGCAGCTGCCTGCTGGTCGACCTCGCCGCCTACGCCTCGGTCGGCGGCTTCGACCCCGGTTACTTCATGTACTTCGAGGACGTCGACCTCGCCCGCCGCCTCGGGCAGCGCGGCTGGCTGCACGTCTACGTGCCCACGGCGGTCGTCACCCACGAGGGCGGGCACGCCACGCGGCGCTCGGCCCGGCGCATGCAGCGGGTGCACCACACCAGCGCGCTGCGGTACCTCTCCGCCGACTTCCCGCGGCGCCGGCACGCCCCGCTGCGCGGCGCCCTGCGGGCCGGCCTCGGCGCCCGGATGCTGCTCTCCTACGCGAGCCGGCGGGTCGACGAGGGCGCGCAGCCGCAGCAGACCGTGGACCAGCTCCCGCACGACCACCCGGACGCCCCGGGCTCCCACCCCACCACCGGCCACCCCTGAGCCGGCCGGACGACCGACCGACGAGAGGGACCACGATGCGACACGCCGTGATCATGGCGGGCGGCTCCGGCACGCGGCTGTGGCCGCTGTCCCGCGCCCAGCGCCCCAAGCAGCTGCTCGACGTCGTCGCCGACGCGGACGGTGGCGCGCACAGCCTGCTGGAGGAGGCGTTCACCCGCCTCGAGGCGGTGCTGCCGGCCGAGCAGATCTGGGTGTGCACCGCCGCCCGCTACGCCGACATGGTGCGGGCGGCCCTGCCGCGGCTGCGCCCGGACCGGCTGGTGCTCGAGCCGGTGGCCCGCGACACCGCCAACGCCGTCGGCCTCGCCGCCGCGCTGGTGGCCGACATCGACCCGGACGCCGAGCTCGCCGTCGTCAGCGCCGACCACGTGATCCGCCCGGTCGAGCGCTTCGCTGCCGCGCTCACCACCGCCTACGACCTGCTCGCCGTCCGCCCCCGGGCGCTGGTGACCCTCGGCGTGACGCCGACGTCCCCGGCGACCGGGTTCGGCTACGTGCAGAAGGGCGCACCGACGGAGGTCGCCGGTGCGGCGGAGGCGGCGTCGTTCCGCGAGAAGCCCGACCGCGAGACGGCCGAGGCCTACCTGGCGTCGGGGGAGTACGTCTGGAACTCCGGCATGTTCGTGTGGCGGGCGCAGACGGTGCTCGACGCGCTCGCCGACCACCTGCCGGAGTCGGCGACGGGGCTGGCGCGCATCGTGGCCGCGCCCGCCGGCCCGGAGCGCGACGCCGTCCTGGCCGAGGTGTTCCCGACCCTGCCGAAGATCAGCGTCGACTACGCCGTCCTGGAGCCGGCGGCCGCCGAGCCGGGCCGCGTCGCCGTCGTCGACCTGGACGTCGAGTGGCTGGACATCGGCTCGTGGCCGGCCCTCGCGCACACCCTCGAGACCGACGAGGCCGGCAACGCCGGCCGCGGGCTGCGGGTGCTGCTCGACAGCTCCGGCAACGTCGTCCTCTCCGACGACCCCGACCACCTCGTCGCGCTGATCGGCGTGCGCGACAGCGTCGTGGTGCACACCGCCGACGTGACGATGGTCTGCCCGGTGGGCGACGCGGAGCGGGTCAAGCAGCTGCTGGCCGAGGTCGAGGCGGGGCACGGCAGCCGCTTCAGCTGACCGGCGGACGGGCGGCGCGCTGTGACGCTTCTCGCGCGCGTACCCCGCACCCGGCGCCGGGATCGCGGAAGATGGACGTCGTGCGTCTTCCCCGCGGCCCCCGGCCGGTTGCCGACCCGCCGGACGGGCGGGCGCCGGACGTCCCGTCCCGGCGCGTCCGCGCCCTGGGCGCCGGGGTCGTGCTCGCCGTCACGACGGCGGTCGTGCTGGCCCAGCTGTTCGTCAGCGGGACGGTCGGCCTGGCCGACAACGGCGACGCCGACCGGCTGGTGTGCCGGCTCGGGCTCGGCATCGGCCCGGACTCCTCGCAGCAGGGGTTCGAGGGCGACTACCTGCCGGGCAACAGCTGCCCGGGGGAGAACTGGCGGTACGCCACCTCGTGGCGCCCGGTCCTGCAGCTGACCTACTGGGCCTCCCGGCTGGTGACCGGGGACGACGGCTTCGACATGGCCGTCCTGGCCGTCGTCGGTGCGGTGCTCCTCGGCCTCGGGGCGGCGGCGCTGTTCCTCGCCCTGCCCGGCGGGCTCGGCGCGCGCTGGCCGCTGGTCGCGCTGGTGGTCGTCGCGGTCAGCGACATCGGCTTCGTCACCTACCTGAACTCCGGCTACACCGACCAGGCCGGCTTCATCGGGCTGCTCTGGGTGTGCGCCGCCGGCGTGGGCGTGGTCGTGAACCGGACCTGGCCGTGGCTGCTGCTGCTGGTCGCGGCGGTCGCGTTCACCGGGGCCGCCAAGACCGCCCTGGTCACCGTCGTCCCGGCGGTCGGGCTGGCCCTGCTGCTCAGCCGGCGCTACCGGGAGCGCCCGGCGCAGCCGGTCCGCGGCGGCCTCCGCCGTCCCGTGGTCTCCCTGCTGGTGCTCCTCGGCGTCGCCGGGCTGCTGCTGGCGCTGACCGCCCGGGGCCAGGGGGAGGGGCTGAGCAACGGCAACAAGTACAACCTGCTCTTCCACACGCTCCTGGTGGAGTCCGACGACCCGCGCGCGGACCTCGAGGAGATGGGGCTGCCGCCCGAGCTGGCCCGCTACGCCGGCACGAACGCCTGGGAGACCGACACCCCCTGGGGCGATCCGCTCATCGAGGACAACGCCTGGACGGTGTTCTCCTGGAAGACCTACCTCGGCTTCTTCGCCGCCCACCCCGACCGGTTCCTCGAGCTGGTCCCGCAGGCTTTCGACGCCGTGACCGAGGCGCGGGTCGACTACCTGGCCAACCTGCCCGGCGAGGTGGACGGCGACCCGGAGCTTGCGCAGCGACCGAGCCCGGTCTTCTGGCTGCTGGGCCTGCTGCCCACGGGCTGGCCGGTGCCGGCGATCGCGTTCGTCTGGCTGGGCGGGGCGGTGGCCGGGGTCCGCTGGGCTCGCTCGCGGGAGGCGGGGCGGGCCGTCCCGCGGCGTGCTGGCGCTGCTGCTGACCGGCTACGCGGTGAGCCAGGCGCTGATCGCGCTCAGCGACGGGTACTACGAGCTGGCGAAGCACACGGTGCACGCCGCGTTCGCGACGGGCCTGCTGCTCGCGGTGCTGCTGGAGGCGGGCGGGCGCGCGGCGCTGTCCGCCGCCCGGCGCCGCCGCGCGGGCCGGGACGACGTCGAGCGGGCCGGGGCCGGTCCGGACGGCACGGAGCAGGACGCGGTGGCGACCCCGGCCGGTGGTCCCCGGTGAGCGGTGCCGCGCTGGTGACCGCGCCGTACGAGGCGACCTGGGAGCCGGACTGGCCGCTGGACCTCCGCCGGGCCGTCGCCGCGCACCACCGCGGCGTCGCCGACCCCGCGATGCGGATCACGCCCGAGGGCATCTGGCGGACCACCAGCACGCCGGAGGGCCCGGCCACCGTGCGCATCCGGTACGCCGCCGGCCGGGTCGCGGTGCAGGCGTGGGGGCCGGGTGCGGAGTGCGCCGGTGCCGCCGTGCCGCGTTCCCTCGGCGCCGAGGACCCGGTCGCCACGTTCGACCCGGGCGGTCACGCGCTCGTCGCCGACCTGCACCGCCGCACGCCGTGGCTGCGGCTGGGCGGCACCGGCCGGACGTGGGACGCGCTGGTGCCCGCCGTCCTCGAGCAGAAGGTCACCACCGTCGAGGCGAACCGCGTCTGGCGGGAGCTGCTGCGGCTGGCCGGGGAGCCCGCGCCCGGGCCGGCGCCGGAGGGGATGCGCGTGCTCCCGTCGGCGCGGCGGGTCCTGGAGATCACCGACTGGCAGTGGCACGCCTGCGGGCTCGACGGCGCGCGCCGCCGGGCGCTGCGCGCGGTGGCGACGGTGGCCGACCGGCTGGAGCCGGCCGAGGGCTGCGACTCGCCCACCCTGCAGCGGCGGCTGCGCTCGGTGCCCGGCATCGGCGTCTGGACGGCGGCCGAGGTGGTGCAGCGGACCCTGGGCTGCCCCGACACCGTCAGCGTCGGCGACTACCACCTGAAGAACCAGATCGGCTTCGCCCTGACCGGCGCCCGGGTCACCGACGACGAGGGCATGCTCGCGCTGCTGGAGCCGTGGCGGGGGCACCGCCAGCGGGTGGTGCGCCTGCTGCTGGCCGGCGGACCCCGCCGTCCCCGGCGCGGCCCGCGCTTCGCCCCGACCGACTACCGCCGGATGTGACCCCGGGGGCAGAAATGGCCATTTCTGCCCCCGGGGCGGAGGTCAGCGGTCGGCGAGCAGGTTCAGCAGGTAGTCGCCGTAGCCGCTCTTGCCCAGCGGCTCGGCGGCCCGCCGCAGGCCGTCGTCGTCCAGCCAGCCGTTGCGCCAGGCGACCTCCTCGATGCAGCCGATCTTCAGCCCCTGCCGCTCCTCGACCACCGAGACGAACTCGGTGGCCTGGCGCAGCGAGGCGAAGGTGCCGGTGTCCAGCCAGGCGGTGCCGCGGTCCAGCGCGGTGACCGTGAGCCGGCCCTCGCGCAGGTAGTGCTCGTTCACCGCGGTGATCTCCAGCTCGCCGCGCGCGCTGGGGGTGATGCCGCGGGCCACCTCGACGACGTCGCTAGCGTAGAAGTACAGCCCCGGGACGGCGTAGGAGCTGCGCGGGCGTTCCGGCTTCTCCTCGATCGACAGCACCCGGCCGTCGGGGTCGAACTCGACGACGCCGTACTCCCGGGGGTTGGCGACGTGGTAGGCGAAGACGTGCCCTCCGGCGGGCTCGGGCAGCCGCGCCAGGGCGGTGCCCAGGCCCGCGCCGTAGAAGATGTTGTCGCCCAGCACGAGTGCGGCCGCCTCGCCGCCCAGGAACTCGGCGCCGATGAGGAAGGCCTGGGCCAGCCCCTCGGGGCGGGGCTGCACGGCGTACTCGATCCGCATGCCCAGCCGGCTGCCGTCGCCGAGCAGGTGGCGGAAGGCCTCCTGGTCGCCGGGGGTGGTGATGATCAGCACCTCGCGGACGCCGGCCATCATCAGCGTCGAGAGCGGGTAGTAGATCATCGGCTTGTCGTAGACCGGCATGAGCTGCTTGCTCACCGCCTGCGTGATGGGGAAGAGCCGACTCCCCGTGCCACCGGCCAGGATGATCCCGCGCATGGGTCGGCACGCTAGCCGAGACCGCAGCTCAGGCGGGGTCCGAACCCACCCACAGCCTCCCGACGAGTGAGGTCCCACCGGCGGTCGCCGCGGGTTCCCAGCGGGTCCGCCAGCCCTCGGCGTGCAGCTGCACGATGACCGCGCCGAGCTGCGCGCCCAGGTTGAGCGCCGTCGTCGTGGTGACCGCGTCGCTCAGGTGGACGTCGACGACGCCGTCGCCCTCGCCGCCGTGCCGCAGCACCACCGGGAACTCCGGCAGGGCGGCGCCGGCGGTGCGGAAGGCGGCCGCGACCGCCTCGAGCTCGCCGGCCCGGGGCAGCAGGTCACCGGCCGGGGAGCGGGAGCCCACCACGTCGCGGGAGCCGTAGGGGAAGAGGTCGTCGGCGGGCAGCCGGACCAGCGGCCGGGTGCCCTCGTCCTCCGCCGGCCGGTCGAAGGGGAGGCCGCGGACGACCGCGACGGGCACGCCGTCGAGCTTGCCCTTGACCAGGTCGGCGGCCGAGGCGAGCTCGTCGACGACGGCGATGCGGGTGGTCTCCAGCCGGTTGCCGTGCGCGTCGACCGCGCCGCGGTGGTCGACCAGCGCGGTGATCCCGGCCGAGCCGAGGGCGACGTCGGTGAGCCCCTCCCGCCAGGTGCGGCCGAAGGTGTCGCTCACCACCACGGCGACGTCGACGCCGAGCAGCTCGGCGAGGCGGGCGCGCAACGCGCGGGCGGAGGCGTCGGAGTCCTCGGGGAGCAGGACCAGCGAGCCCTGGTCGACGTTGGAGGCGTCGATCCCGGCGGCGGCGACCACCCAGCCGTGCGGGGTCTGCACGATCTTCAGCGGTCCGCGGCGGGCGACCACGCGCACGGTCTGCCCGTCGATGGCGGCCTGCCGGACGGCCTCGC
This sequence comes from Blastococcus sp. TML/C7B, assembly GCF_016612845.1. Classification (NCBI taxonomy): domain Bacteria; kingdom Bacillati; phylum Actinomycetota; class Actinomycetes; order Geodermatophilales; family Geodermatophilaceae; genus Blastococcus; species Blastococcus sp. TML/C7B. The sequence continues at coordinate 1,751,544 of NZ_JAEOAA010000001.1, forward strand.
GGTCGGCGTCCGGCGGGACGGGGACCAGCGCGCCCTCGACCTTGGAGACCACCTTAGAGGTGACGACGACGACGTCGCCGTCGGCCAGCCACGGGGCGCGCTCGGCGATCGCCGCGGCGAGGTCGTCCCCGGGGGCGAACTCCGGCAGCCCGGCGACGGGCAGCACGGTGACGCCCGCCGGCACGGCGCCGGGCTCAGACACCGGCGGCGTCGAGGGCGGCGCGGGCCAGCGCCGCCGTCGCGTCGGGGTCCGACATCAGCAGCGGCACCTGCCGGACGTCGACGCCGGGGACGTCGGCCGGGTCGCCGGGGGCGACCAGCCAGGCGTCGAGCAGGCCGCCGTCGCCACGGGCGCCGTAGTGCCGGCCGACGCCTTCCGCGCTGACCTCGATGCCCAGCACCGGCAGGCACCGGTCGGCCATGCCGCGCACGACCGCGCCGCCCACGATCGGGGAGACGCCCGCGATCCGCGCCGGGGTGGCCAGCAGCGCCTCGCGCAGGCCGGGCACGCCGAGGACGGTGCCGATCGACACCACGGGGTTCGACGGCGCCAGCAGCACGGCGTCGGCGGCGGCGAACGCCTCGGCGACGCCGGGGGCAGGGCGGGCGGCGTCCACGCCGACCTGCACGAACGCCGATGCCTCGAGCTCCGCCCGGTGCCGCACCCACCACTCCTGGAAGTGGATGGCGCGCGGCCGGCCGGTCTCGGGGTCGGTCACGACGACGTGGGTCTCGACCCGCTGGTCGCTCATCGGCAGCACCGTGACCCCGGGCTGCCAGCGGTCGGCGAGCGCGGCGGTCACCGCGGAGAGCGGGTAGCCGGCGTCGAGCATGCGGGTGCGGATGAGGTGGGTGGCGAGGTCGCGGTCGCCGAGGCCGAACCAGTCGGGGTCGGCGCCGTAGGCGGCGAGCTCCTCCTTGACCGTCCAGCTCTCACCGACCCGGCCCCAGCCGCGTTCCTCGTCGATGCCCCCGCCGAGGGTGTAGACGACGGTGTCGAGATCCGGGCAGATGCGCAGCCCGTGCATCGTCACGTCGTCCCCGGTGTTGACCACCGCGGTGATCTCCGCCTCCGGTACCGCGGCCCGCACCCCCCTCAGGAATCGAGCCCCTCCGGTCCCACCTGCCAGCACCACGATCTGCACGAAAGACATCGTGCCCGATAGGCAGTTGTGCACTGTTCCACGGGCGTGTCGGAGGAGCAGACGAGATGTGACGAACGGGGTGTGACGGGTGGGGCCCGTGTGGCGTGTCGCTTACACCGTGCAAAGTTGACGGCTGGGCAACGACACGCGTGTAATTCCGGCGATGTCATCGAGTGCTGAGCGGATCGGGAGCCTCCCGGAAGCCGCGCACCGGGACGAGAGCGAGAGGGGACGCATCGTCATGGCCGAGGTGTCGTGGTTGAGCGATTACGTCAGCGGAGGTGACCGGGTGACCGACCGATTCGGGTCGGCTGCCGGTCAGGGCCTCGGCGCCCCCGCCGGCTCCGGGATCAGCGGCCTGCTGGGCATCGGCCTGGAGTCCGAGGGCCAGTCCTGGCAGGAGCGCGCCCTGTGCGCCGAGACGGACCCGGAGGCGTTCTTCCCGGAGAAGGGCGGCTCCACCCGCGAGGCGAAGAAGATCTGCACCGGCTGCGAGGTCAAGGCCGAGTGCCTCGAGTACGCGCTGTCCAACGACGAGCGCTTCGGCATCTGGGGCGGGCTCTCCGAGCGCGAGCGCCGTCGCCTGCGCCGCCGGGCCGTCTGACCCGCAGCACCCACGCCCCGGGATCGGGGCGCACCGCACAGCCGCCGACGGCCCCCGTCGGCGGCTGTGGTGCTATTCGGGCATGGGTACCCGGGTCGCCTCCGGCCGCGACGCCGTGGCCGGTGAGCTCCGCGCCGCCGCGCCCCTCGCCCGCCGGCTCCGCGCGCCGGGCACCGCCCGGGCGCCCTGGCTGACCGCCGTCCTCAACGTGCAGGCCGCGCAGCGGCGCGCCGGGCGACCGGTGGCCGTCGTCGTCGACGGCAGCGGCCGGACCACGGCCGCCGCGGCCTTCCTGACCCTGCGCCGCCGGGGCCCCGTCACCGCGGTGACCCTGCTGGGCGACGGCCTCCCCGTGCCGCCCGGCGGCCCGACGGCCCGGCTGCTGGCCGCCGACGAGGACGCCGCGGCCGGGCTGGCCGACGGCATCGCCGACCTGCTCGGCCGGCTGCGCGGCCCGTGGTCGCTGCACCTGGCCGGCCTGCCGCTGGGGGATCCGACCGCCCGCCGGCTGGCCGCCCGCTGGCCCGCGGCCCGGATGGCCACCGCGCGCACCACCCGGCTGGTCGACGCCCTGGACGACGACGGCGCACCGGTCCGGCGAAGCAGCGACCCCCGGGAGATCGACCGGCTGCTGCCGGCGCTGCTGGCGCAGGAACCCGATCACCGGCACCGGGCGTTCCTGCGCGCCGCGGCGCGGCTGCACGCCGCCGCCGGCCGGCTGGAGGTCGCGGTCACCGACGGCGGCCCGGGTGGGCTGCTCACCCTGGTCGAGGACGCCGACCGCCGGCCGTGGTGGGCGCCGGCGGGGACGCCGGGGGTGCGGACCGAGCGCGGGGCGCCCTCGGCCGGGCTCTCCCTCCCGCTGCGCAGCCGGCTCCCGGCGCCGGACGTGGCCCGCCGCCTGGGGAGCCGGCGGCCCTAGCGGGCGGCGACCACCTGGTCGGCCCACCGCAGCCGCGCCTCCGCGGCGGGCCGGTCGCCGCCGCGGGCCACCAGGGTGATCTCGACGTCGTAGCTGCGGCCGGTCGGCTGGGGCGCCGAACCCGGCGGGCGCAACCAGGTGGCGAACCGTCCCGCGACGGTGAGCACGTCGCCGTCCTCGTCGACGCGCAGCTCGGGCGTCGCCAGCTCCGCGTACTCGGTGCGCGCGGTCCGGCATGCCGGGTCCCCGGCCGTCGCCGGCGCGACGGCGGCCAGGCAGTTGGCCGCCGGCAGCTGCAGCCGCGCGACGGTGCGCCCGCCGTCGGAGGTCAGCTCCAGCTCGGGGAAGGCGGCGGTGATGCCGACCGCGTGCTCCTCCAGGACGATCCCGTCGAAGGCGAACCGCGCGGTGTCGGCAGCCGGGGGAGCCGGGGGGCCCGGTTCCGGGGTGGGGTCCGGGGTCGGGGTGGGCGCGGCGGTCGGCGCCGCCGTGGGGGCGGCGACCGGCTCGGGCGACCGGGACCCCGCGGCCAGCGCCGCCGCGACGCCCACGAGCAGCAGCGCGACGACGGCGAGCACCGCGAGCGCGGTGCCGGGCGACGAGGCGGGTGCGGGCGCCGGCGGTGCGGGCTCGGGGATCTCGGCGGGCGCGGCGGGGGCGAGTACGGCCCACCCCTCCGGGACGTCGTCCGCCGCGCCGGGGGTGCCGGGGGGACGCGCCAGGAACTCGGCGAGGTCGTCGCGCGGCGGGACGTCGTCCGGCCCGGGAACCGGGGGCGCCGGGGGAGCCGCCGTCGGGCGGCCGCGCAGCCGGGCGGTGGTCGCCGCGACCGCGACCAGCAGCAGGATCCCGAGCACCGCGCCGAGCGCCATCCAGGGCCCGGCGGCCGCCGCGGGAACGTCCATCGCGCCCAGCATCCCAGGACGCCGGGACCGGCCTGCTCAGCCGGTGGGGTCGATCTCCTCCGGATCGCGGCCCAGGAGCACCGCGACCTGGTCGACGACGACGTCGCGCACGAGGTCCGCGAGGTCGTCCCGGTCGGCGGCGCGCAGCTCCAGCGGGCGCCGGTAGACGACGATCCGGGGCGGGACCTCCCGGCCGTCCTCGCGGTGCGCGGGCAGCACGCGGGCCAGGGGCACGCTGGCGTCGTCGAGCACGTCGGCGTCCAGCACCACGTCATCGGGGCTGGTGTGCTCCACCCAGGGCACGTCCTCGACGGCGAACTCCACGCCGGCCAGCTCCCGCTCCCAGCGGCGCTCGAGGTCCTCGACCGCGTCGAGGACGAGGTCGTCGAACTGCTCGGCCCGGCTGCGGGACAGCGGCACCTCCGCCGGCACGAGGCGGCCGCGCAGGCCGCGGCCGTGGCGGTCACGGCGGGAGCGGGCGGGGCGGCGGGAGGGACCGGTCATGACGGGCCGAAGCCTACGGCGAGGGACGCCCTCACCGGGGGAGTCGCCGCCAGACGGCCCGGGGGAGCAGCCGCATGAGGGCGAAGACCGGGCGCAGCACCCCCGGCACCCAGACCTCCCCGCGGCGGCCGGCCAGGCCGGCGACGACGGCGTCGGCCACCTGGTCGGGGGTGCTGGAGAACGGCGCGGGGGACATGCCCTCGGTCATCCGGCCGACGACGAAGCCGGGCCGGACCAGCAGCAGCCGCACCCCGGAGCCGGCGAGGGCGTCGGCCAGCCCGCTGGCGAACCCGTCGAGCCCGGCCTTGGCCGAGCCGTACACGTAGTTGGCGCGGCGCACCCGCACCCCGGCGACCGAGGAGAAGACGACCAGCGTGCCGCGCCCGGCCGCCCTCAGCCGCTGGGCCAGCAGGGTGAGCACGTGCACCTGCGCGGTGAGGTCGGTGTGCAGGACGGCGACCGCCGCGGCCGGGTCGCGCTCGGCGAGCGCCTGGTCGCCGAGCACGCCGAACGCCACGACGACCGTCCCCGGCACGCCGAAGCGCCGCTCCACCTCGTCGAGGACGGCCGCGTGACCGGCGAGGTCGTCGGCGTCGAACTCCACCCGGCCCACCGTCGTGGCGCCCGCGCGGCGCAGCTGCGCCTCCTGCTCGTCGAGGTCGGCGGACCGGCGTGCGGCCAGCACGACCGTGCCGAGACCGCGCGCGGCGAGCCGCTCCGCGACGGCCGTGCCGATCTCGCTGCGCCCGCCGAGGACGAGGACCGGTCCTGGTTCGATGCCCACGGGGTCATCGTGCAGGATGGGGCGCCCTCCCCGATTTCCCGGTGCGCCTTGCTGCGGTCGACCCGCAGGCGGGTTTACGGTGCATGCGTGAGGAACCGGTGGTGAGGCAGTCACGTCGCTGCTCGCGCAGCGGCCTGCGCGCAACCGGCAGCGGCGACTCTGACCTACGTGTACGCGGAGTCGACGGCCGTTGTCGGGCCGTTGGCGACCTTCTCGGAGCCGCACAGCTACGACCTCTGCGAGTTCCACGCCGAGCGGCTGACCGTGCCCCGCGGGTGGGAGGTCGTCCGGCACGAGATCGACCTGGACGACGTCGGCCCGACCGGCGACGACCTGCTCGCCCTGGCCGACGCCGTCCGCGAGGCGGCCCGGCCCGAGCCGCCGCGCGACCCGCTGGACGACGGCCGCGGCACGCGGCGCGGGCACCTGCGCGTCCTCCCCGACCTGCCCTGACGGGTGGTCGTACGAGCGGCCGGTCGCACCCGCCGATAGGGTCTCGGCGTGGCTGACCTCTCCTCGATCATCAAGGCCTACGACGTCCGCGGTGTGGTCCCCGACCAGTGGGACGAGGCCGTGGCCCGGTCGATCGGCGCCGCCTTCGCCGAGTTCGTGCACGGTGACAGCGGGGCGACCTCGGTGGTCACCGCCCACGACATGCGCGAGTCGTCGGTGCCGCTGTCGCGCGCCTTCGCCGAGGGCGTGATCAGCCGCGGGCTGGACGTCGTCGAGGCCGGCCTGGGCTCCACCGACATGCTGTACTTCGCCGCCGGCTCGCTGGACATCCCGGGCGCGATGTTCACCGCCAGCCACAACCCCGCGAAGTACAACGGCATCAAGATGTGCCGCGCCGGGGCCGCGCCGATCGGCCAGGACTCCGGCCTGGCCCAGATCCGCGCCTCCGCCGAGGCCGACGCCTACGACCGCGACCCCGGCCGGGTCGGCTCGGTGACCCAGCGCGACGTCATCCACGAGTACGCCGCGCACCTGCGGACCCTCGTCGACCTCTCGGGCATCCGGCCGCTGAAGGTCGTCGTCGACGCCGGCAACGGCATGGGCGGGCACACGGTGCCGGTCGTCCTGGCCGACCTCCCGCTGGAGGTCGTGCCCATGTACTTCGAGCTGGACGGCTCCTTCCCCAACCACGAGGCCAACCCGCTGGACCCGGCCAACCTGGTCGACCTGCAGGCCGCGGTGCGCGAGCACGGCGCCGACATCGGCCTGGCCTTCGACGGCGACGCCGACCGCGTGTTCGTCATCGACGAGCGCGGCGAGCCGGTCAGCCCGTCGGCGGTCACCGCCCTGGTCGCGGTCCGCGAGCTGGCCAAGGGCCACGGGACGACGATCATCCACAACCTGATCACCTCGAAGGCGGTTCCCGAGATCGTGCGCGAGCACGGCGGCGAGCCGGTGCGCACCCGCGTCGGGCACTCCTTCATCAAGGCCGAGATGGCCCGCACCGACGCCGTCTTCGGCGGCGAGCACTCGGCGCACTACTACTTCCGCGACTTCTGGCGGGCCGACACCGGCATGCTGGCCGCGATGCACGTGCTGGCCGCGCTCGGGGAGCAGTCCGGCACGCTGTCGGAGCTCACCGCGGCCTACTCGCGCTACGCCGCCTCGGGCGAGATCAACTCGACCGTCGACGACGCCGCGGCGCGGACGGCCGACGTCCGCGCGGCCTTCGCCGACCAGCCGGGGACGACGGTCGACGAGCTGGACGGGCTGACCGTCGAGCTGGCGGACGGCGCGTGGTTCAACCTGCGCGCCAGCAACACCGAGCCGCTGCTGCGGCTCAACGTGGAGGCGCCCGACGAGGCGCGGATGATCGAACTTCGGGACCAGGTGCTGGGGATGGTGCGGGCATGACGAGCAACACGACGACCGGTGGGCCGCTGAGGCTGGACCCCGAGCTGCTGGCCATCCTGGCCTGCCCGGACACCCACCACAGCCCGCTGACCGTGGACGAGGCGGCCGGCGAGCTGCTGTGCACGACGTGCGACCGGGCCTTCCCGGTGCGGGACGGCATCCCGGTGCTGCTGCTCGACGAGGCGCGTCGCCGGGGTGGCGGGGCGGACGGAGGACAGAGCAACGCATGATCCCGCCCGAGTTCGCCGAGGAGGTCCTCGACGACCTCGGGGTCCTGCGGGCCCGTGACCCGGCCGGGCTGCTGCCGGCCGTGGCCGGCGCGGGCGCGCAGGTACGGGAGACCGCCCGGCTGACCCGGGAGGCCGGCCTGGACCGGGTCACCGAGGGCGGCCGCCCGCGGGGTCTGGTGGTGGTCGCGCGCCGCGAGGGCGCCGTGGCCGCCTCGGTGCTACGCGCCCTGCTCGGCCCGGGCAGCCCGGTGACCGTGGACGTCGTGCCCGGGCCGGCGCTGCCGCTGTGGACCGGTCCCAGCGACGTGGTGGTGGTCGCGACCCGCACGGGGGCCGGCAGCTACGCCGTGGCGCCCGCGTACGAGGCCGCCCGCCGCGGCGTCTCGCTGCTGGGCATCGGCGCGGAGGACGCGCCGCTGCGCGCGGCCTGCTCCACCGCCCGCGCGCCGTACGTGCCGCTGCCGACGACCCGGGTCCGGCACACCACGCTGTGGTCGCTGCTCACGCCGGTGCTGCTGCTCGCCTCCGACCTCGGGTTGCTGCCCGGCGACGTCGCCGACCCGGACGCCATCGCCGCGGCGCTCGACGCGACCGCCGAGGAGTGCGGCCCGGCGAGGGACACCGTCGTCAACCCGGCCAAGACGCTGGCGCTCGAGCTGCTCGACGCGCTGCCGGTCATCGCCGCCGAGGGGCCGCTCGCGGGCGCGGCCGCGACCCGCATCGCCGACCAGCTGGCCACGCTCGCCGGCCTGCCCGCGACCGGCTTCCGGCTGCCGGACCAGCGGGTCGCGGCGTGCGCGGTCCTCGGTGGTCCGCTGGCGCCCGACGACGCCGACGACTTCTTCCGCGACCGCGCCGAGGACGCCGGCCGGCGGCTGCGGCTGCTCACCATCCGGGACGCCGCCGCGGGTGGCCACGACGGCGCCGGCGAGCGGGACCCGCGCTCGGCGGTCGAGGCGATGGACGAGGTGCTCGGCACCGCCGCGGCCCGGAACGTCCCGGTCAGCGCGCTGGCCGAGCACGGCGACCCGGCCGAGGGGCGGCTGGCTCGCCTGGCCCGCCAGCTCGCCGTCGCCGACTTCACCGCCGTCTACCTGGCGCTGGCGCTGGACACCCAGCGCGGGCGCCGGCCGTGACGGGTTCGGCGACCGCACCATCATGGGTAGGGCGCTCGTGCTGACCGACCGAAAGGACTCCCCGTGGCGGGTGGACTCGTAGCCCTGCTCGACGACGTGGCGGTGCTGGCCAAGGCCGCCGCCGCCTCGCTGGACGACATCGGCGCTGCTGCCGGCAGGGCCAGCATGAAGGCCGCCGGCGTCGTCGTCGACGACACCGCGGTGACGCCGCAGTACGTGCACGGGCTGAACGCCGAGCGCGAGCTGCCGATCATCCGGCGCATCGCGCTGGGCTCGTTGCGGAACAAGCTGCTGATCATCCTCCCGGCGATCCTGCTGCTCAGTGAGTTCCTGGACTTCCTGCTGACCCCGATCCTCATGGTCGGCGGCGCCTACCTCTGCTACGAGGGGGCGGAGAAGATCTGGCACCGGCTCAGCGGGCACGCCGAGGAGCACGCGACGGTCGAGGAGGCGCTCCCCGACGAGAAGACGATCGTCAGCGGGGCCGTGCGCACCGACTTCATCCTGTCCGCCGAGATCATGGTCATCTCGCTCAACGAGGTGGCCGGCGAGGGCTTCGTGTCCCGCGCGATCATCCTGGCCGTCGTCGCGGTGGGCATCACCGTGCTGGTCTACGGCGTCGTCGGCGTCATCGTGAAGATGGACGACGTCGGGCTCAACCTGGCCCAGCGCAGCAGCGCGGGGGTCGCCGCCCTCGGCCGCGGGCTGGTCAAGGCCATGCCGAAGCTGCTCAGCGTGCTCACCGTCGTCGGCACCGCCGCGATGCTGTGGGTCGGCGGGCACATCCTCCTGGTGGGCACCGACGAGCTGGGCCTGCACCTCTTCTACGACGTCGTCCACCACCTCGAGGAGGCCGCGCACGACGCGACCGGGGCGCTCGGCGGCGTCGTCGGCTGGTGCGTCAACACGCTCGGCAGCGCGCTGCTGGGCCTGGTCGTGGGCGCGGTGATCGTGGCCGTGATGACCCTCGTGGTCCACCGGAAGAAGGCCGGGAGCGGCGCGGCCGCGCACTGAGCGGGGACAGTAGGGCCATGCACACGGGGACGACCGACCGCACGCTGCTCTCGCCGGCCCGCCGACGCGCGGACCGGGACCGCCTCGCGACCGAGGTCGTCGACGTGCTGGTCATCGGCGGGGGCGTCACCGGCGCCGGCGCCGCGCTGGACGCGGCCAGTCGCGGGCTGACCGTCGGGCTGCTGGAGGCGCGCGACTTCGCGGCCGGCACCTCCAGCCGGTCGAGCAAGCTCATCCACGGCGGGCTGCGCTACCTCGAGCAGCTCGCGTTCCCGCTGGTCCACGAGGCGCTCCACGAGCGCGCCCGGCTGGTGCAGACGATCGCGCCGCACCTGGTCCGCCCGCTGCCGTTCCTGCTGCCGCTCACCGCCCCGGTGTGGCAGCGCGCCTACTTCGGCGCGGGCGTCGCGCTGTACGACGTCCTCGGCGCCGCCTTCACCTCGCACCGGCCGATCCCGCACCACCGGCACCTCTCCCGGACCGCCACCCTCGAGGCGTTCCCCGGGCTGCGCCGCGACGCGGTGCACGGCGCGATCCGCTACTGGGACGCCCAGGTCGACGACGCCCGGCACACGCTGGCCGTCGTCCGCACCGCCGCGGGCTACGGGGCGCGGGTGCTCTCCAGCGCCCGGGTCACCGGCCTGCTGCGGAACGGCAGCACCGTCGTCGGCGTGCGGGTCGCCGACCTCACCGACGGCTCGACGTTCACCGTGCGCGCCCGCAGCGTCGTCGCGGCGACCGGCGTCTGGAGCGACGACGTCGGCCGGATGCTCGGCGACGACGCCCCGAGCCTGAAGGTGCGGGCGTCCAAGGGCGTGCACCTGGTGGTGCCGCGGTCGGCCATCGACGGCGGCGCGCTCGCCACGGCGGGCGGGACGCCGGACGGCCTGATCCTGCGCACGCCGACCAGCGTGCTGTTCGTCATCCCGTGGGGCGAGGAGTGGATCGTCGGCACCACCGACACCCCGTGGAAGCTCGACCGCGACCACCCCGCGGCCAGCAGCGCCGACATCGCCTACCTGCTCGACCAGGTCAACCGGGTGCTGACCCGACCGGTGACGACCGACCAGATCCTCGGCGTCTACGCCGGGCTCCGGCCGCTGCTGGCGGGGGAGTCCGACGACACCAGCCGGCTGTCCCGGGAGCACGCCGTCGTGACGCCGGTGCCCGGTCTGGTGCTCGTGGCCGGCGGCAAGTACACGACCTACCGGGTGATGGCCGAGGACGCCGTCGACGCGGCGGTCGCCGGGCTGCCCGGGGTGCCGCCCTCGCGCACCGCGCACCTGCCCCTGGTCGGGGCGCACCGCTGGGCGCAGGTGCGCGGCACCGCCGCGGCCCTCGCCGCGCGGTCCGGGCTGCCGGAGGCGGCGGTGGAGCGGCTCCTGCACCGGCACGGTGACCGCACCGCCGACGTGCTGGCGCTCGCCGCCGCGGACCCCGACCTCGCCGCGCCGCTGCCCGGGGCGCCGGACTACCTGGCCGCGGAGGTCGTGCACGCGGTCACCGCCGAGGGCGCCCTGCACCTGGACGACGTGCTCACCCGGCGCACCCGGATCTCCATCGAGACCGGGCACCGGGGGGTGGAGACCGCGCCCCGGGTCGCCGCCCTCATGGCCCGGGAGCTGGGCTGGGACGCCGAGCGCACCGACCGCGAGGTCGAGCACTACGCCGCCCGGGTGGACGCCGAGCGCGAGTCGCAGCGGATGCCCGACGACCGGACGGCCGACGCCGCGCGGCTCGGCGCGCCCGACGTGCGCGCCGGGGTGGCCGGCGGGAGCCCGGAGGGGCGGCTGGTGCAGGAGGGCCGGGCGGCATCGGCGGGCGGCTCCTGAGCGGAGCCGGGAAGTTAGCCTGACCCCATGTGGCAGCTTCAGAACGCGGTGCGTCACTACCCGTGGGGCTCGCGCACGGTCATCCCGGAACTCCTGGGGCTGCCCTCGCCGGCCGACCGGCCGCACGCCGAGCTGTGGATGGGCGCGCACCCCGACGAGCCCAGCGTGCGCTCCGACGGCGTCCCGCTGGACAAGGCGATCGCCGAGGAGCCCGAGCTGCTGCTGGGCCCCGAGGTCGTCAACCGGTTCGGTGCCCGGCTGCCGTTCCTGATGAAGGTGCTCGCCGCCGACCAGCCGCTCTCGCTGCAGGCGCACCCGACCAACGAGCAGGCCGCGGCCGGGTTCGCCGCCGAGGAGGCCGCGGGCGTGCCGCGCGACTCCCCGACGCGCACGTTCAAGGACCGGTCGCACAAGCCGGAGATCCTGCTGGCGCTGACGCCGTTCGAGGCCCTCTGCGGGTTCCGGCCGGTCGAGGAGTCGTTGCACTGCCTGGCCAAGCTGCAGGTGCCCGAGCTCAAGCCGACCATCGCGGCGCTGGCCCGCGGTGGCCTGCGGGCCGCGATCCCGCAGCTGATCGCGCTCTCCCCGGAGAACCGCGGCGCGCTCGTGGACGCGGTCGCCGAGGCCGCGGCGGGCTTCGTCGCGGCGCACGACCCCGAGTTCATCAACACCTACCGGTGGGCGGCCTCGCTCGCCGAGACCTACCCGGGCGACCCGGGCGTGGTCATCTCGCTGATGTGCAACCACCTCAAGCTGGAGCCCGGCGAGGCGGTGTTCATGCCCGCGGGCAACCTGCACGCCTACCTCTCCGGGGCCGGCGTCGAGGTCATGGCCAGCTCGGACAACGTGCTGCGCGGCGGGCTGACCGGCAAGCACGTCGACCTCGCGGCGCTGATCGAGGTGCTCGACTTCACCGACGGCCGGGTGCCGGTGCTGCACCCGGTCCTCGGGCCCGGTGGGCTGCGCTACCCCGTGCCGGTGGAGGACTTCGACCTCACCCGCTGCCAGCTCGGCGACCAGGCCGGCACGCTCACCACCCGTGGCCCGCAGCTGCTGCTGTGCACCGAGGGCACCGCGGTGCTGTCCTCGGCCGAGGAGTCGCTGACCCTGGGCAAGGGCGAGTCCGCGTTCGTGCCGGCGGGCACGCCGGTGAGCGCCCACGGCCCCGCGGTGCTCTACCGGGCGACCACGAACGTCCCCTGACGGTGTGACGCGGGCGGTGCCGCGACCTGCGTGTCGCGGCACCCGGCGGGAGCGCGCCCGGCCTACGTTCCGGGGCGCTGCCGTCTGATACCGGGGGAACTCCGTGACCGAACGCCCGCCCGGCCGTCCCGGGCGCCTCGCGCGGGCGGTGCTCGGGCCGCTGGTGGCGGCCGGCCTGCTCGGCGGGTGCGCCGTGCAGGCGACCGCCGCCGACGAGGTGGCCCTCACCACCGCTCCCTCCGTCGCGCCCGACGCCCCGCCGGTCGAGCCCGCGCCGGCCCCCTCGCCCGACGGCGCCGCACCGGCGACGGCGCTGGCCGCGCTGGAGGCGCTCGAGGTCAAGGGGCGGGCGCCGCGGACCGGCTACGACCGCGACCTGTTCGGCGACGGCTGGGTGGACACCGACCGCAACGGCTGCGACACCCGCAACGACGTCCTGGCCCGCGACCTGACCGGCGAGACGTTCAAGCCCGGCACCCGCGACTGCGTCGTCCTCACCGGCTCGCTGGCCGATCCGTACTCGGGCCGCACCATCGGGTTCCAGCGCGGGCAGGGGACCAGCGAGGCGGTGCAGATCGACCACGTCGTGGCGCTGTCCGACGCCTGGCAGAAGGGCGCCCAGCAGTGGGACGCCGGCACCCGCGCCCGGTTCGCCAACGACCCGCTCAACCTGCTGGCCGTCGACGGGCCGCTGAACATGCAGAAGAGCGACGGCGACGCCGCCACCTGGCTGCCGCCGCGGACGGCGTTCCGCTGCACCTACGTCGCCCGGCAGGTCGCGGTGAAGCTGAGCTACGGCGTCTGGGTCACCCAGGCGGAGAAGGACGCCATGGCCCGGGTGCTGGGCTCCTGCCCGGACGAGCCGCTGCCCGGGGGAGTGGTGGCCGCGCAGCCGCAGCCGGCCACCGCGCCGGAGCAGCCGCCGGTCGTCGTCGGCCCCATGGGGGTCGAGCCGGGACCCGCGCCGACCTACGCGAACTGCGCGGAGGTGAAGGCCGCCGGCGCCGCGCCGATCCGCGCCGGCGACCCCGGGTTCTCGCCCCGGTTCGACGGCGACGGCGACGGGGTCGGCTGCGAGTCCTGACCCCGGCGGGTGGTCGAGGGGGGACGGGGTTGCGCCCGGCGCCTATCCTGGACGACGGCACGAGCCCCGCCGAAGCCTCGGCATGCTCGCTCTCCCCCCGTCACGGGGGGATCGAAGCGATCCTGCATCCGACTGCACCGCCCGGCTCCGCGCCGGGCACACCCTGGAGCTTTCATGACCGCCAGCACTGGCACCCGTCCGCTGACCACCCCCACCGGCGAGGCCGACTACAAGGTCGCCGACCTCTCCCTCGCGGGCTTCGGCCGCAAGGAGATCCAGCTCGCCGAGCACGAGATGCCCGGCCTCATGGCGCTGCGCGAGGAGTACGGCGACGCCCAGCCCCTCGCCGGCGCGCGCATCGCCGGCTCGCTGCACATGACCGTGCAGACCGCCGTCCTCATCGAGACCCTGACCGCGCTGGGCGCCGACGTCCGCTGGGTCAGCTGCAACATCTTCTCCACCCAGGACCACGCCGCCGCGGCGATCGTCGTCGGCGAGGGCACCCCCGAGGAGCCCGCCGGCGTCCCGGTCTTCGCCTGGAAGGGCGAGACCCTCCCCGAGTACTGGTGGTGCACCCAGCGCCTGTTCGAGTTCCGCGACGAGAGCGGCGACGTCGTCGGCCCGAACATGCTGCTCGACGACGGCGGCGACGCCACCCTGCTGGTGCACCTCGGCACCCGCTTCGAGGCCGACGGCGTCGTCCCCGACACCACCGACGCGGACTCCGAGGAGTACGCGGTCATCCTCGAGACCCTCCGCGGCACGCTCGCCGAGGACCAGGGCTACTGGACCCGCATCGGCCAGGGCATCAAGGGCGTCACCGAGGAGACCACCACCGGCGTCATGCGGCTCTACGAGCTCGCCCGCGACGGCCGCCTGCTCTTCCCGGCGATCAACGTCAACGACTCGGTCACCAAGAGCAAGTTCGACAACCTCTACGGCTGCCGGCACTCGCTCATCGACGGCCTCAACCGCGCCACCGACGTCATGATCGGCGGCAAGGTGGCCGTGGTCTGCGGCTACGGCGACGTCGGCAAGGGCTGCGCGGAGTCGCTCCGCGGCCAGGGCGCCCGCGTGATCATCACCGAGATCGACCCGATCAACGCCCTGCAGGCCGCCATGCACGGCTACGAGGTGACCACGCTGGACGAGGTGATCGGCAAGGCCGACATCATCATCACCACGACCGGCAACAAGGACATCATCTCGGCCGAGCAGCTGGCCTCGACCAAGCACCAGGCGATCATCGGCAACATCGGCCACTTCGACAACGAGATCGACATGGCCGGCCTGGCGAAGACCCCCGGCGTGGTCCGCACGACCATCAAGCCGCAGGTCGACGAGTGGCGGTTCGAGGACGGCCACACGATCATCGTGCTCTCCGAGGGCCGGCTGCTGAACCTCGGCAACGCCACCGGGCACCCGAGCTTCGTCATGAGCGCCTCGTTCTCCAACCAGACGCTGGCGCAGATCGAGCTGTGGAGCAACCGGGCGGCCTACGAGGGCAAGGAGCCCACGGTCACCGTGCTGCCGAAGAAGCTCGACGAGCACGTGGCGCGGCTGCACCTGGACGCCCTCGGCGTGAAGCTGACGGTGCTGACCAAGGTGCAGGCCGACTACATCGGCGTCCCCGTCGAGGGCCCGTACAAGAGCGACCACTACCGCTACTGAGCCCGGTAGACCGCAGGGAGCACCCCATCCGCCCCACCCGGGCGGGTGGGGTGCACCCATGTTCGGGGCAGGTCAGCGCAGAATGGGCCCCGTGCCACCCACCGCTCCGCAGAACGGGCCCAGCCGCGGCCGTGTCCTCGTCGTCGACGACGACGCCGCCCTCGCCGAGATGCTCGGGATCGTGCTGCGCCGGGAGGGGTACGAACCGGCCTTCGTCTCCGACGGCAACCGCGCCCTCGGGGTCTTCCAGCAGACCCGCCCGGACCTCGTCCTCCTGGACCTGATGCTGCCCGGCCGCAACGGCCTGCAGATCTGCCAGGACATCCGGACGCAGTCGACCGTGCCGATCGTGATGCTCACGGCCAAGGGCGACACGATCGACGTCGTCCAGGGGCTGGAGGCCGGCGCCGACGACTACGTCACCAAGCCGTTCAAGCCCGTCGAGCTCGTCGCCCGCGTGCGCGCGCAGCTGCGCCGCGGCGAGACCGGGCAGGCCGAGAGCCTGTCCATCGGCGACGTGCAGATCGACGTCCCCGCCCACCAGGTCACCCGCGACGGCGTGCCGGTCGCGCTCACCCCGCTGGAGTTCGACCTGCTGGTGGCGCTGGCCCGCAAGCCGCGGCAGGTGTTCACCCGCGAGCTGCTGCTCGAGCAGGTGTGGGGCTACCGGCACGCTGCGGACACCCGGCTGGTGAACGTCCACGTGCAGCGGCTGCGCGCGAAGATCGAGAAGGACCCGGAGCGCCCCGAGGTCGTCCTGACGGTGCGGGGGGTCGGCTACAAGGCCGGCCCGCCGTGAGCCGCGCGGGCAGGGGCGCGCCGTGCCCGACAATGGGGTCGTGACCGCCACCTCCACCCCTCCGGCGGAGACCGGCACGACGGCACCCCGCCCCCCGGGCCCGCGCCGGAGCGAGCTGGCGCGGCTCCGCCGGGGCCTGCGCCGGCGGGCCGGTGCCGGCCGCCGCCGGATCCGGTCGGTCACCCGGCGCGCGGTGCGCCGCGCGGTGCACGCCTGGCGCTCGTCGCTGCAGGTGCGGATCGGCGCCATCACCATGGCGGTGGCCGGCACGGTGGTGATCATCGTGAGCCTGGTGCTGTTCAGCCAGATCCGCGACCAGCTGCTCTCGGTCAAGCGGCAGGCGGCCATCGACCAGGCGCAGGCCGGCGTCATCTACGCGCAGAACGAGGTGGCCGGCATCGCCACCGGCGACGCCTCGAGCGTGCGCGCCACCCTCGCCCGCACCGGCAACGCGCTGCTCCAGCGCGGCGGCGCGGCCGGCGACTTCGACGTCGTCATGGTCTACCGCAGCGGCGGCCGGGAGGTGCCCGGCCCGAGTCGCGCGCTGATCTACCAGGCGCTGCCCGCCGACCTGCGGGCCGACGTCGACGCCGGCAACCAGTCCTACCGCTACGACGAGATCCCCGACGACGCCGGCGAGCCGCGGGCGTCGCTGGTCATCGGCGCGCCGGTGCAGGGCGACACCGGGGGCACCGAGCAGATCGAGCTCTACTACGTCTTCCCGCTGAGCCAGGAGGCGGAGAGCCTCGCGCTGATCCGCAGCACCGTGGTGATCAGCGGGTTCGCCCTGACGATGTTCGTCGTCGGCATCGGGGTGCTGGTCACCCGGCTGGTGGTCGACCCGGTGCGCCGGGCGGCCGGGACGGCGCAGCGGCTGGCCGAGGGCCAGCTCGAGGAGCGGATGGCGGTGCGCGGCGAGGACGACCTCGCCCGGCTGGCCACCAGCTTCAACGCCATGGCCGACAGCCTCCAGCGGCAGATCACCCAGCTGGAGGGGCTCTCCCAGCTGCAGCAGCGGTTCACGTCCGACGTCTCGCACGAGCTGCGCACCCCGCTGACCACCGTGCAGATGGCCGCCGAGGTGCTGCACGAGGCGCGCGGCGACTTCCCGGCGCACGTGGCCCGCTCCGCCGAGCTGCTGCGCGCCGAGCTGGACCGGTTCGAGCGGCTGCTCACCGACCTGCTGGAGATCAGCCGCTACGACGCCGGCGCGGCGACCCTGGAGGCGGAGTCGACCGACCTGGGCGCGATCGTGGCCCGGGTCGCCGCCGGCATGTACTCGCTGGCCGAGCGGCACGGCTGCGAGCTGACCGTCGACCGGCCCGACGACGACGTGATCGCGGAGGTCGACGCGCGGCGGGTCGAGCGCATCCTGCGCAACCTCGTCGGCAACGCGATCGAGCACGGGGCGGGCAGGCCGGTGGAGATCACCCTGGCGGCCAACCGGAGCGCGGCGGCGGTGACCGTCCGCGACCACGGCGTCGGCCTGAGCTCGGCCGACGCCCAGCACGTGTTCGACCGGTTCTGGCGCGCGGACCCCTCCCGCGTGCGCAGCGTCGGCGGCAGCGGCCTGGGCCTGTCGATCAGCCTCGAGGACGCCCGGCTGCACGGGGGCTGGCTGCAGGTCTGGGGCCAGCCCGGGGCCGGGGCCCAGTTCCGGCTCACCCTGCCGCTGACCGCCGGCGGGGAGCTGACCAGCTCGCCGCTGCCGCTGCGCCCGCTGGTGGTCCGCCGCGCGGGAGGTGCGTCGTGAGCCGGCGGGCGGTGCTGCCGGCGCTGGCCGCTGCGGTGCTGCTGGCGCTGACCGCGTGCTCCATCGTCCCGACCAGCTCGCCGACGGTGCAGATCACCCAGGCGCCGGAGCGGCCGGTCCAGGACGTCGAGCCCCCGCCGCTGCCCCCGGCGGCCGGGGCGACACCCGAGGAGATCGTGCGGGGCTTCATCGACGCCGCCGCCAGCAGCGTGCGCGGGCGCCCCGTGGCCGCGGAGTACCTGACCGCCGAGGCGGCGAGCACGTGGTCCGACGCCACCGGCATCACGATCATCGGGCAGGGCTACGCGACCGTGGCCAGCGAGGCCGGCTCGGTCGACGTGACCGCGACCCAGGTGGGCACCGTGGACCCGCGCGGCTCGTTCACCGTCGCCCGGAACGAGCCGTTCACCTTCGACTTCCCGCTGGCCGAGGTCGACGGCGAGTGGCGGATCACCGACACCCCCGACGTCCTGGTGATGCTCGAGCCGGACTTCGAGCGGCTGTACGACCCGGTGGCCGCCTACTTCCTCGACCCCACCCTGCAGCAGCTCGTGCCCGACCCCCGCTACCTGATCCGCGGCGAGGCCCAGCCCACGGCGCTGGTGGAGCGGCTCATCGAGGGGCCCTCGCCGACGCTGGCCCCCGGCGTCCGCAACCCCCTGTCCGGGGTCCGGCTGGCCCGCACGGTCACCGTCGAGGGGCAGACCGCGACGGTCGACCTCGCCGACCTCGTGGTCGGACCGGGCACCCCGCTGCGCGAGCTGTGCGCCCAGCTGGTCTGGTCGCTGGCCCAGCTCGAGGACCTGCGGATCCGCTCGGTGGAGATCACCGTCGACGGCGAACCGCTGGACCTCGAGGACGTGCCGCGGGAGCAGACCACCGACGACTGGGCCGCCTTCGACCCCGACGCCACCTCGCTGGAGACGGTCGGCCACTACCTCGACCTCACCGGCGCGCTGCGCACCGCCGACACCGGGGAGCCGGCCCCCGGCCCGGCCGGGGCCCCGGGGTACGGGCTCGCCTCGGCCGCCGTCTCCGCCGACGCCCGGGACGGCAGCCTGAGCTCCCTGGTCGGCGTGCGGCAGGAGTTCGACGGCGCGGTGCTGCTGACCGGGCGCTACGGCGGTGATCTGGCGCCGCTGCTCCGCGGGGCCACCTTCAGCGCGCCGACCGTGGCCGCCACCCGCCCCGAGGTGTGGGTGGTCCGCGACGGCGCCGAGATCGTCCGCGTGCCGGCGGGCGTGCCGCAGGCCGCGCCGCAGGCGGTGAACGCGCCCACGCTCGCGGGCCTCGGCCGGGCGCAGGTGCTCGAGCTCTCGCCGGACGGCACCCGCGTCGCGGTGGTCATCGCCGGTGCGCTGGGGCCGCGGCTGCACGTGGGCACGGTCGTGCGCTCCGACGAGGCCGGGGTGGCCGTCCGCGACCTGCTGCCGGTCGCGCCGACGCTGTCCGCGGTCCTCGACGTGGCCTGGCGCTCGGCGGGCCAGCTGTGGGTGCTGGCCGGCGACCCGGGGGAGGAGCAGCCGTACTCGCTCGGCGTCGACGGCTGGGGCCTGACCACGGTGCGGACCTCGGGGCTGCCCGCGCCGCCCACGTCGCTCGGCGCGACGCCCGGCCGCCCGCCGCTGGTCGCCGCCGGCGGCACGCTCTGGCAGTGGCTCAACGGCACGTGGGGCACGCTGGTCCGCGGCCAGGAGCCGCTGAGCGGATCGGCGCCGTTCTACCCGCTGTAGGTCGCCGGCCGCCGGGCCGGGACGGCCGTCCACAGATCGGCTGCCGGGGTTCCGGGCCGCGCCCCGGGCGGTCAGGCTGCCCGCGTGGGCGGTTCCGCGTGGTCCGCGCTGGCCGACCTGGTGCTGCCGCGCACCTGCGCCGGCTGCGGGCTGCCCGGTGCTGCGCTCTGCCCCGGGTGCGGTGCGCTGCTGGCCCGCCCGCACCTGGCCACCCCGCGGCGCTTCCCCGAGGGCTTCCCGCCGACGGTGGCCGCCGGCGCCTACGCCGGTCCGGTGCGCCCGGCGGTGCTCGCGTTCAAGGAGCGCGGCCGGGCGGAGCTGGCCCGCCCCCTGGGGACGGCGCTCGCGCTGGCGGTCGCCGCCGTCGTCTCCGCGCTGCCCGGCCCGCCGGGGGAGGTGCTGCTCGTGCCGGTGCCCAGCTCGTCGGCCGCGCTGCGCTCCCGGGGGCGGGACCACGTCCGCGAGCTCACCGGTCGCGCCGTCCGCGAGCTGCGCGCCGCGGGGCTGCCCGCGGCGCAGCGCCGCCTGCTGCACCGCCGCGGACGGGTCCGCGACTCCGCCGGGCTGTCGGCGGCTCAGCGGCGGGCCAACCTGGCCGGGACGTTCGTCCTCGCCCCGGGGGCGGCCGCGGGAACGGGGCCGCTCGTCCTCGTCGACGACGTCGTGACCAGCGGCGCGACGCTCACCGAGGCGGGCGCGGTGCTCGCCGGGCTGGCCGGTCCGGGCGCACTGCCGGTGCTCGCCGCGGTCGTCGCCGCGACCCCGCGGGAGCGTCCGCGGGGGACCCGCGGCCGACTGTCGGGACCGGGTCCGAGGGACTAGCGTCGACGTGACCGAACGCCGGATTCTCACCGGGAGGTCTCATGGAGATCGTCGTCCGTGGTCGCAATGTCGAAGTTCCCGAGCACTACCGCCAGCTGGTCGAGGACAAGGTCGGGACCACCGACCGGTTCGACCGGAAGCTGAAGATCCTCCGGATCGACGTGGAGCTGTTCCACGAGAAGAACCCCCGCCAGGCGGCCAGCGCCCAGCGGGTGGAGATCACCCTGCGGGGCAAGGGCCCCGTCGTACGCGCCGAGGCCAACGGCCCGGACTTCTACGCCGCGCTCGACCTCGCGGTGACCAAGCTGGACAACCGGTTGCGCCGCGCGGCCGACCGGCGCCGCGTCCACCACGGCCGGCGGACCCCGGCCAGCGTCCGCATGGCCGACAGCGGTGCGCTCGGCGCCGTCGTCGACGTGACCCCCACCGAGCTCGACCAGGCCGACGGTCCGCTCGTGACCGAGCTGGACGAGCACCTGCCCGGCCGCATCGTCCGGGAGAAGATCCACCCGGCGACGCCGATGCACGTCGACCAGGCCCTCCACGAGATGGAGCTGGTCGGCCACGACTTCTTCCTCTTCCAGTGCGCCGACACCGGGCAGCCGACGGTGGTCTACCGCCGGCACGCCTACGACTACGGCCTGATCCGGCTGGCACCGGTGTCGCAGGACGGCGTCGGGTCGGCCCCCGTCGCCACCCCGGCCGGCGCACCCGCCTGACCCCGGGAGGAGGGCGCCCGCCGCGGGCGCCCTCCTCCCGCTCAGTCGTCGGGCAGGCGCGAGAACAACGCGGCATCGCCTTGCGTGCCGTCCCGATAGGGCAGGCCGGCGCGGATGACCCCCTCACGGACGAACCCCGCGCGCAGCGCTACCGCCTGGGACGCGGTGTTCCGCACGTCGGCAGCCAGGTGCACACGAACGGCGTCGTGGCGAAACGCCCAGTCGGCCAGCGCCCGCGCCGCCTCGGCGGCGTACCCCTGCCCGCGGGCCCAGGGCGCGACCCAGTAGCCGACGCCCGGGCCGAGCATGCCCCTCGTGAAGTGCAGTCCCGCGGAGCCGACGAACCGACCGTCGGCCTCCACGGCCGTGAGCAGTCCGCGGCCTTCTGCGCGTCCCGACACCGTGGTCTCGGTGACGAACGCCAGCGCATCGGCCTCCGTGTACGGCACCGGCACGGTCGTCCAGCGCTGGATGTCGGCATCCTGGCAGGCGCGGTGCACCGCCCCCACGTCGTCGGCCCGGTAGGGCCGCAGCACGAGCCGCTCGCTGCGCACGACCTCCGTGGGGAGGTCGATCAGGGACAGGTCCACGGACGCAGTGTCAGGCGTTGCCGAGCACCCGGTCCACCGAGATCTCGATGACCACGCGGGCCGGGTTCTCCCGGGGGGTGCGGTACCGCCGCGCGTAGCGCTCGACGGCGTCGGCGACGGACGCCGCGTCGTCCTTCACCACGGCGGTCCCCTCCAGCGTCAGCCACCGGGCGCCGTCGACCTGGCAGACGGCGACGCGGGGCTGACCGGCGCGCACGTGCCGGGCCTTCGCCGACGTGCCCGAGGTGATGATGCGGGCGGTGGCGGTGGCCGGGTCGTAGGTGACCCCGACCGGGACCACGTGCGGGCTGCCGTCGGCGCGCAGCGTGGTCAGCGTCGCCAGGTGCCGCTCGGTGAGGAACTCGAGGGTGGTCGGGGCGAGGTCTGCGGGGTTCCTGGACACCCGCGGGAGGCTAGAGCAACCGGCCGGGCGGTTCGGAAACGCGCTGGGGCTGCGTTCCCAGGTCGCACGCCTACGCTGGGGTCGTGGTGTTCCAGAAGATCCTCCGCGCCGGCGAGGGCAAGCAGGTCCGACGACTCTCCAAGATCGCCGACGCGGTCGAATCCCTGGCCGACGACTGCGTCGAGCTCAGCGACGCGGAACTCCGGGCGAAGACCGACGAGTTCAAGGAGCGGTACGCCGACGGGGAGTCCCTCGACCAGCTGCTGCCGGAGGCGTTCGCCGTCGTCCGCGAGGCGGCGACCCGCACGCTGGGGCAGCGGCACTTCCGCGTGCAGCTCATGGGTGGTGCGGCGCTGCACCTGGGGAACATCGCCGAGATGAAGACCGGTGAGGGCAAGACCCTCACCGGCGTGCTGGCGGCCTACCTCAACGCCCTGACCGGCGACGGCGTGCACATCGTCACCGTCAACGACTACCTGGCCGCCCGTGACGCGGAGTCCATGGGCCGGGTGCACCGCTTCCTCGGGCTGAACGTCGGCACGATCCTCTCCGGGCAGCCCCCGGCGACCCGGCGCGAGCAGTACGGCTGCGACATCACCTACGGCACGAACAACGAGTTCGGCTTCGACTACCTGCGCGACAACATGGCCTGGAGCAAGGCCGACCTGGTGCAGCGCGGCCACCACTTCGCGATCGTCGACGAGGTCGACTCGATCCTCATCGACGAGGCGCGCACCCCGCTGATCATCAGCGGCCCGGCCGAGACCAGCGCCAAGTGGTACGGCGAGTTCGCCCGCATCGTCCCGATGATGAAGCGCGACGTGCACTACGAGGTCGAGGAGTCCAAGCGGACCGTCGCCGTCACCGAGGAGGGCGTCGAGTTCGTCGAGGACCAGCTCGGCATCGACAACCTGTACGAGGCGGTCAACACCCCGCTGATCGGCTACCTGAACAACGCCCTCAAGGCCAAGGAGCTGTTCAAGAAGGACCAGCAGTACATCGTCACCAACGGCGAGGTGCTGATCGTCGACGAGTTCACCGGTCGGGTGCTCTCCGGGCGCCGCTACAACGAGGGCATGCACCAGGCCATCGAGGCCAAGGAGAAGGTGAAGATCAAGGACGAGAACCAGACGCTCGCCACGATCACCCTCCAGAACTACTTCCGGCTCTACGAGAAGCTCTCCGGGATGACCGGCACGGCCCAGACCGAGGCCGCCGAGCTGCACCAGACCTACAAGCTGGGCGTCGTCCCCATCCCGACGAACCGGCCGATGATCCGCGAGGACCGCTCGGACGTCATCTACAAGACCGAGACGGCCAAGTTCGACGCCGTCGTCGACGACATCGCCGAGCGGCACGCGAAGGGCCAGCCGGTCCTGGTCGGCACCGCGAGCGTCGAGAAGTCCGAGGTGCTGGCGAAGTTCCTGCTGCGCCGAGGCATCCCGCACGAGGTCCTCAACGCCAAGAACCACGCCCGTGAGGCCGCGATCATCGCGATGGCCGGCCGGGCCGGGTCGGTCACCGTCGCCACCAACATGGCCGGGCGGGGCACCGACATCCAGCTCGGCGGGAACGCCGAGTTCATCGCCGACGAGGCGCTGCGGGCCCGCGGGCTCTCCCCGGCGGAGACGCCGGAGGAGTACGAGGCCGCCTGGGACGACGCCCTCGCGTCGGCCAAGGCGCAGGTCAAGGCGGAGCACGAGCAGGTCGTCGAGGCCGGTGGCCTCTACGTGCTGGGCACCGAGCGGCACGAGTCGCGCCGCATCGACAACCAGCTGCGCGGTCGCTCGGGCCGGCAGGGAGACCCGGGGGAGTCGCGGTTCTACCTCTCCCTGGGCGACGACCTGATGCGCCGGTTCAACGGGCCGATGCTCGAGTCGATGATGACCACGCTGCGGGTGCCCGACGACCAGCCGATCGAGTCCAAGATGGTCAGCCGGGCGATCAAGTCCGCGCAGACCCAGGTCGAGCAGCAGAACTTCGAGGTCCGCAAGGACGTCCTCAAGTACGACGAGGTGCTCAACCGCCAGCGCACCGTCATCTACGACGAGCGGCGCAGGGTGCTCGAGGGCGCCGACCTGCACGAGCAGCTGCGCTCGATGGTCGACGACGTCGTCGCCGCCTACGTCGACGGCGCGACCGAGACCGGCTACGCCGAGGACTGGGACCTCGACCAGCTGTGGACCGGCCTCAAGGCCCTCTACCCGGTGGGCGTGACCGTCGACGACGTCGTCGCCCGGCTGGGCGGCGGCGAGCAGGCCGAGATCTCCGCCGAGGACCTCAAGACCGAGCTGCTCGAGGACGTGCACCGCGCCTACGAGGCGCGCGAGTCCGCGCTCGGCTCGCAGGTGATGCGCGAGCTGGAGCGGCGGGTGCTGCTCAGCGTCCTGGACCGCAAGTGGCGCGAGCACCTCTACGAGATGGACTACCTGCGGGCCGGCATCCACCTGCGCGCGATGGCCAACCGCGACCCGGTCGTGGAGTACCAGCGGGAGGGCTACGACATGTTCAACGCGATGCTCGACGGCATCAAGGAGGAGTCGGTCGGCTTCCTGTTCAACCTCGAGGTCAAGACCAAGGAGGAGCAGGAGGCGGAGGCCAAGGCCAAGCAGGACGAGGCCGAGGCCAAGGCGCTCGCCGCGGCCCAGGAGGGGACGGCGCGGGTGCTGGCGCGCCAGGCCGCCGAGGCGAAGATCGCCGCCGCGGCGGCCGCCGAGGCCGCGCACGCGGCGCACACCCACGGCGCGGCCGCGCCGACCGCGCGCCGGTCGGGCACCGCGCGGAAGGCGGAGCCGGCGGCGCCCGCGGCCGCTGCCGCGCCGACCGCGCCCTCCCCGTCGGGCACCGGGCCGGAGCTCTCGGTCAAGGGCCTCGACGAGGTGCGCCGGGTGCCGGAGAACCTCACCTACTCCGCGCCGAGCCTGGACGCCTCCGCCAAGGACAGCGGCCGGGCCAAGGCCGCGAAGACCGCGACGGTCAGCGGCACCAAGGAGACCCCGCGCAACGCGCCCTGCCCGTGCGGCTCGGGCAAGAAGTACAAGCAGTGCCACGGAGCGGCCGGCAGCTGACCGGCCGACAGGGAGGCGCCGGCCAGGCGGTACCGCCGGCCGGCGCCTCCCGTCACTTCGTCGGCTCGACCGCCAGGTCACCGGGGGCCGGGTGCACGGCCGGTTCCGCCCGGGGCGTCCGGCCGTGGTCGGGGACCAGCGAACGGAACCGGCGCACCGGCCGCTCGACGGCGACGTAGAGGCAGGCCGCGATCGCGACGCTCGCCCCCCAGACGATGACGAAGACGGGGATCGGCGGCCCGGTCAGGACCGGGATCTCCAGCCAGGCGTAGAAGCCGGCGAGCAGCGGCATGTGCACGAGGAAGACCCCGTAGGAGACCTCGCCGAGACGGCGAGCCGTCGCCCCGGACAACGCCCGGCGCACGAGACCGCCGTGCTCCTGCCCGAGCACCAGCGGCAGCACGACCAGCACCGCGATGCCCATGTAGAGGACGTTGCGGGTGACCGACTCGACCGGCGTCGGCTGCGCGAACGTGTACGGCCCGGACAGCGGCGTGCAGGCGACCCAGTACAGGACGGCCGCCGCGGCCCAGCACACCACCAGGTGCCGGCCCAGGGCGCGGACCACACGGACCGGCGCCCAGCCGCGATCGGCGACGGAGAGCAGCGCCAGGGCCATGCCGCCGGCGAACCACCCGGCGAACGACGGCAGCCACAGGTGCATCGGGTGGTAGCCCCACGGGTGGAGCCGGACCAGGTACAGGAAGAGCGGCCCGGCCACGGCCAGCCCGCCCAGGGCCAGCAGGGCGGGCCACGGTCGGGCGGCCCGACCGCGGGACAGCCGGCCCAGCCCCGCGGCCAGCACCGGGAGGACGGCGTAGAAGGCGACCTCCGTGCAGAGGCTCCACATCTGGTCCAGCCCGCCGATCGGGCCCTCGTCGCCGTAGACCTGGACCAGGGCGAGGTGCTGCAGCAGCTTTCCCGCGTTGGTGCCCTCGTTGACCGGGAGGAACAGCACCGCCCCGATGACGGTCAGCCAGTAGGTCGGGAGAATGCGCAGGGCGCGCCGCCACAGGTAGGCGCGCGTGTCGGGCGCCGCGTCGCCCCGGACGGCGGCCAGCGGGAACGGCCGGAAGAGCAGGAAGCCGGACAGCACGAAGAACACCGGGACGCCGACCTCGAGGTGGGCCAGCGCGCTCGCGCCGATGCCGGTGTCCGACGAGCTGGTGCCGGTGATGAAGGCGACGTGGCTGACCACGATGGCGGTGGCGGCGAGGATGCGCAGACCGTCGAGAGCGGGGAAGGCGCGCTCCTGGGCCGCGGCCGGGCCGCCGTCGAGCAGGGCGGAGGCGGTCACGGCGTCGTCCCCCCGGTCGCGTGCTGCGGAACCGCGACCGCAGGGACGGTCGCGAGGGTCGCGGCGGCGGGTGCCTGGTGCCGCCCGGGCGCTGGAGCGGCGGCGCGGGACCGGTCGGGGACCAGCGTCCGGAAGCGGCGCAGCGGGCGCTCGACGGCGGCGTACATGCCGGCCGCGATCGTGACGCTGGCGCCGAGGACGAGCACGGTGACGGGGATGAAGCCGCCGTTGAGGGCCGGGAGCGCGAGCCAGGAGTACAGGCCGGTGAGCAGCGGCACGTGCACGAGGAACACCCCGTAGGAGATCTCGCCGAGGCGGTGCGCGGTCGTGCCGGACAGGGCGCGGCGCACCGGCCCGCCCCGTTCCTGGCCCAGCACCAGCGGCAGCACGAGGAGGACGGCGACCCCCATGTGCAGCAGCAGGTTGCGGATGACCAGCTCGGCCGGCCCCGCCGGGTCGAAGTAGTTGTGCGGCCCGGCGACCGGCGTGCACGCGACCGCGTAGAAGGCCGCCGCGCCGAGCCAGCACACGCCCAGGTGGCCGCCCAGCGCCCGCGCCGCCCGGACCGGGGCCCAGTCGGGGTCGGCGACCGTGAGCAGCGCGAGGGCCATCCCGCCGGCGAACCAGCCGAAGAGCGACGGCAGCCAGATGTTGGTCGGGTACAGCTCCCACGGGTTCCTCATGGCGACGTACAGGAACACCGAACCGGCGACGGTGAGCCCGAGGAGGGCGAGCAGTGCGGGCCAGGGCCGGTCCGGCCGGCCGCGCGAG
This sequence comes from Blastococcus sp. TML/C7B, assembly GCF_016612845.1. Classification (NCBI taxonomy): domain Bacteria; kingdom Bacillati; phylum Actinomycetota; class Actinomycetes; order Geodermatophilales; family Geodermatophilaceae; genus Blastococcus; species Blastococcus sp. TML/C7B. The sequence goes on from NZ_JAEOAA010000001.1 coordinate 1,778,399, forward strand.
AGCCACACCAGCCCGGCCGCCAGCAGCGGCAGGACGGCGTAGAACGCGACCTCCGTGGAGAGGCTCCACACGTGGTCCAGGCCATGGGCGGTCGTGAAGCCGTTGTCGTCGTAGATCTGCGTCAGCGTCAGGTAGCGCAGCAGGACGTCGGCGCCGGTGGCCGTGTTGTCCGGGAGGAAGAGCACGGCAGCGGCCACCGTGACCCAGTACGCCGGGAGGATCCGGAGCGCCCGCCGCCACAGGTAGGCACCGGCGCCGGGTGCCGGGACCCCGCGGGCGGCCGCCGACGGGAAGGGCCGGAACAGCAGGAAGCCGGAGAGGACGAAGAACACCGCGACGCCGACGCCGAGGTGCGAGAGCATGCTCGCCCCGTACCCGTCCTCGACGCTGGCGCCGGTGCGGGACGCGGTGTGGCTGACGACGACGGCGACCGCGGCGATGATCCGCATCCCGTCCAGCGCCGGGAACGCACGTTCCTGTGCTGCCGCCGGCCCCCCGTCGAGCACGGCAGATGCCGTCATGAGTCCTCCGTCCGCCCGTGGCGGGGGACGGTAACCACGGCGATAGCGCTGGTCAATCGGCTGGAACGCGGCAGATCCGCAGCCCTCCGGCTAACCGATCTGCAGCGCGGTGCACCGCCACCGGCCGTCGATGCCCTCGAGCCGGGCCGCCACGGCGTGCGCCCGGCCGCCCCGGTGGGCGACCGCGCTGACCTCGGCCACGCCGTCGACCGGCTCGCAGACGTGCACCGGGCCGACCAGCAGCGGCGCGGTTCCTCCCGAGCACCAGCGGGGCCGCCGGCCGCGGGCGAGCGCGGTGAAGACCCCCGGCGAGGTCAGCGACTGGAGCTGCCCGACCGGCCGCCGCCCGGCGAGCACCTCGAGCGCGAGCGTCACCACCCGGCGGCCCGCCTCGCCGGCCGCGGGGAGGTCCGCGCGCTGCGACCACGTGGGGCCGAACTCGTCGTCCCGCGGCACGGGACCGGCCGGGCGCGGCCGCGGACCGGGGCGGTGCGGCGGCCGGGGGACGGCGACGCCGGGCACCACGAGGCGGACCGGCACGCGCGGGTCCTGCAGCGGGGGCTGCGGCGTCGGGACGCGGACCAGGCGCAGCCGGGCGGGCGCGGTCGCGGGCGTCGGGCGGGTGGGGGCGGGGTGGACGGGGACGGTCATGCGGGCTCCCGTGGTCGAGGTCGGTCGAGGTGGGTCGGGGTCGGTGGTCGTGCTGCGGTGCTCGTGGGGCCGCGGGGCTCTCACGGCGGCGGGCGGAGCACCTGACCGGGCAGCAGGAGGTCGGGGTCGGGTCCGATGACGTCGGCGTTCGCCGTCCACCAGGCGCGGGTGGCCGCGGCGACCTCGGCACCGGTGGGCGCCCGGCCGAGCTCGGCGCCGAGCCGGCCGGCGGCGATGTCCCACAGGCAGTCGCCGCGGACGACGACGTGGCTCCCGGCGAGCTGCGGCGCCACGGGCCAGTCGGGCAGCGCTGCGACCGGGCCGCCCACCTCGGCACCCGTCGCGGGAGCGGGCGCGGGCCAGTCCGGCACGGTGGGCGCCGGGCCGGCCGCGGCCGCCGGTGCGGGGACGAGCAGGAGGGCGGTGCCGGCCAGCGGGCCGGTCAGGCCGAGCCCGACGCCGAGCGCGAGCGCCGCGCTGCGCCGGGCGCCGGCCGGGAGGACCACGCGCACCAGCACGTGCGCCGCCTGGCCGAGCGCGCCGGGCAGCGCCGAGACGGCGGTGAGCAGCAGGCCGAGCGCGCCCCACGCCCAGGCGCCCCAGGCGAGGAGCCCGGCGGCGGCCAGCAGCAGCTCCTCCGCGCCCGCGGTGTCCGCCGTGTGCTGCGCCTCGAGCACAGCGGCGGCCATCGCCGCGAACGAGGGGGTGAGCGCCGCCAGCGCGGCTGCGATCCCCGCCATGGCCGCGGTCGTGCCGGCCAGCCGTGCCCAGGTCATGGCGTCTCCTCCGTCGGTGAAGCGCAACTAAAGCAACCAAATGCACGCAAACGCAACCGAACCTGTGGATCTAGGCTTCGGGCCGGAGGTGGTCATGCGCTGGCAGCAGCTCTTCGCCGATCTGGAGGCGCGGTTCACGGCCGAGCAGGAGGCGGTCGAGCGCGCCGAGACGTCGTCGCGGGTGCGGCACGAGGTGGGTGCGCTGCGCTGGGCCGACCGGGTGGCCGGCGCGGTCGGCTCGCCCGTGGTCCTGCTCTGCGCGGGCGCCGGGCCGGTCGCGGGCACGCTCGCGGAGACGGGCAGCGACTGGCTGCTGCTCGTCGACGACGCCGGGCGCGAGTGCGTGGTGGCGGCGTCCGCCGTGCGCGCGGTGAGCGGGCTGGGCCGGCGCACGGCACCGGCCGGGGACGCCGGGCCGGTGCGGGCGCGGCTGGACCTGCGGCGCGCGCTCCGGGGCCTGGCCCGCGACCGGGCGGCGGTGCAGGTCGTCCTCGACGAGGGGACGGCGCTGTCCGGCACGATCGACCGGGTCGGCGCCGACTACGTGGAACTGGCCGAGCACCCGGTCGACGTGCACCGGCGGGCGGAGGCCGTGCAGGGGGTGCGCACCGTCGTCCTCGACGCGGTGGTGCTGGTCAGGACGGTGCTGCCGGGCGCGGGCTGAGCCGCGGTCGGCGGGTCAGGCGGGGGGAGCGGCTCCGCCGTTGTCAGCGCTCACCTCGGCGGGCTGCTCGCTCCCGGCCGTCTCGGGCGGGGGGACCGTGCCGGCGCGGGCCTCGGCGTACTTCTGCTGGATGAACCGCTCGAGCTCGTCGACCTCGATGCGCCACTGGCCGCGGCCGCCGATCTGGATGGCGATGAGCTCCTTGCGGCGCACGAGGGCGTACGCCTGCGACCACGAGACGTTGAGGATCTCGGCGACGTCGTCCAACGTCAGGAAGCGGGGCGTGGGCATGGGGTCCTCTCCATCCGGTGCGGCCAGTCTGTCAGCCGCACCGGTGACCGGGAGCAGCCGTCCACACCCGAACGTGTGGATGACGGCAGCGGGCGACCGCCTCCGTGCCGCACTATCGGCACCCGTCCGCCAGCAGAGCGCGCCGACGGCACCGGCGCGCCGGAGGTCGGCGCGCAGGAGAGGGAGCCGTGCAGTGACCGCCGTCCGTCCCGCTCCGCCACCGTCGACGTCGTCCGCGGGTGCGCCGGCCACCGGTCCGGCGCCGCGCCGCGTCCGCCCGCCGCGCTGGCTGGACCTGCGGCTGCTGCTCGGCGTCCTGCTCGTGCTCGGCTCGGTCCTGCTGGGTGCCCGGGTGGTCGGTGCCGCCGACGCGACGGTGCCGGTGTGGGCGGCGGCCGCGGACCTGGCGGCGGGCACGGAGCTCGACGCGGACGACCTGATCGCCGTCGACGTGCGCCTGGACGGTGCGGCGGACGCCTACCTCTCCACCTCGACCCGGCCGGCGGGACGCACGCTGGCGCGCGCGGTCCGGGCGGGGGAGCTGGTGCCCGGCTCGGTGCTGGAGGAGGCGGCCGGGCTCGTGCAGGTGGCCCTGCCCGTGCAGGCCGGCTACGTGCCGCCGGGCCTGCGGCGCGGCGGCCTGGTCGACGTGTACGCGGTCGCCGACCCCGCCGTGGGCGCGACCGCCGCGACGGGCGGGACCGTCACCCCCGTGGTGCTGCGGGCGCCGGTGCAGGCGCTGTCCGGCCGGACCGACGGCGTCCTGTCGACCCCTACGACGACGGTCCAGGTCGTGGTGGCGGTGGCCGAGGACGAGGCGGCCGCGGTGCTCGCCGCGATCGGCGGCCGGCCGCTGGTGGTCGTGGTCCACGACTCGGTGGAGCGCGACGCGGACGCCCTCGGCCGCGCGCCGGCCGCGACGGGGCCGACCGGCTGATGGCCGTCCAGGTGTTCACCGCGGTCACCGGGGCCGCGTGGGAGTCCGCGCTCGTCGGCGCCCTGGACCGGTCCGACCACGGGGTGACCGTGGTGCGGCGGTGCGTGGACGTCTCGGAGCTGCTCGCCGCCGCCGCGACCGGGACCGGCCAGGCCGCGCTGCTGTCGGCGGAGCTGCGCCGCCTGGACGGTGACGCGGTGGCCCGGTTGGGCGCCGCGGGGGTCGCGGTCGTCGGCCTGGTCGAGCCGGGGGACGACCGGGCGGCCGAGCGGCTGCGCCAGCTCGGGGTGGCGCACGTGCTCCCCGCGGACGCCGAGCCGGAGGACATCGCCCGCGCGCTGCGGGAGGCCGTGGCCGGCGCGCCGCCGGCGCCGCGGGACGTGGCCGACCCGCTGGCGGCGCTGCCCGAGCTGGGCGTGCTCCCGGAGGGTGGCGCGCGACCCGACGGCCGGGGCCGGCTGGTCGCGGTGTGGGGCCCCACGGGCGCCCCCGGTCGGACGACGGTCGCGGTCGGGCTGGCCGACGAGGCCGCGCGGCTGGGCGTGCCGACCCTGCTGGTCGACGCCGACGTCCACGGGGGCGTGGTCGCGCAGGTGCTCGGGCTGCTCGACGACTCCCCGGGACTGGCCGGTGCCGCGCGGCTGGCCGGGGCGGGCACGCTGGACCGGGCGGCGCTGCTGCGGCTGGCGTGGGCGGTGCACCCCCGGCTGCACGTGCTCACCGGCCTGGCGCGGGCCGACCGGTGGCCGGAGCTGCGCCCGCGGGCGGTGGGCACGGTGCTGGAGGAGGCCCGCACCCTGGCGGAGCTGACCGTCGTGGACTGCGCGTTCAACCTCGAGGACGACGAGGAGCTCTCGTTCGACACCGCGGCCCCGCGGCGCAACGGGGCGACGCTCGCCGTCCTGGAGGCGGCCGACACCGTGCTGTGCGTCAGCGGTGCCGACCCGGTCGCACTGCAGCGCAGCATCCGGGCGCTGGACGAGCTGCGCGAGGCGCTCCCCGACGTGCAGCCGGTGCTCGTGGTGAACCAGGTCCGTCGCGGCCCGGTGCCGGGGGACCCGCGGGCGGAGATCGCCGCCGCCCTGCAGCGGTTCGCCGGCCGCGAGGTGGCGTTCTTCCTCCCCGCCGACCGCCGCGCCACCGACGCGGCGCTGGCCGCCGGCCGGACGCTGGCGGAGGTGGCGCCCGCGTCGGCGCTGCGGGGCGAGCTGCGCGCCCTGGCGGCCGTGCTGGCCGGGGTGCCCGCTCCCGCGTCGTCCCGCCGCGGGCTGCGCGGCGTCCGGCGGGCGGGGTGAACGCTGGAGTGTCGGGGCACCGGTCGCCCGACGTAGCGTGAGCCCTCGTTCCCGAGCCCGAGGAGTGCCATGGTCGAGCGGCTGAGCCCGCTGGAGGCCTCGTTCCTCTACCTGGAGGAGCCGGCCACCCCCATGCACGTGGGCGGGGTGCTGGTGCTCGAGGCGCCGCCCGGTGGGCTGGACGCGCTGGCGGCGCTGGTCGAGGCGCGCCTGGCCCTCGTCCCGCGCTACCGGCAGCGGGTCGCCGAGGTGCCCGGGCACCTGGCCGACCCGGTGTGGGTCGACGACCGGGACTTCGACCTGGCCTACCACCTGCGGCGGTCCGGGCTCCCGCGGCCGGGCACGGAGGCGCAGCTGCTCGACCTCGTCTCACGGCTGGCGTCCCGGCCGCTGGACCGCAGCCGCCCGCTCTGGGAGGCGTACCTCATCGAGGGCCTCAGCGGCGGTCGCGTGGCGGTCATGACCAAGACCCACCCGGCCCTCGTCGACGGCCTGAGCGCGATCGACATCGGGCAGGTGCTGCTCGACGTCGACCCGGAGGCCGTCGCTCCCGAGCCGGTCGACTGGCAGCCCGGGCGCGCACCCGGTGGCGCCGAGCTGGTCCTGCAGGCGCTCGACGAGTACGTGCGCCGGCCCTCGACGGCGGTCGGTGTGGCGCGCGCCGCGGCCTCCGACCTCCGGTCCACGGCGGTGCGCGTCGGCGGTGTGGCCGGCGGGCTGCTGCGGGCCGTGCGTTCGGCGGTGCTCCCGGCGCCGCACAGCCCGTTGAACGCGCCCGTCGGGCGGCAGCGGCGGGTCGCTGTCGCGCGGGCGGAGCTCGAGGACCTGAAGCGGGTGCGCAAGGCGCACGGCGGGACGGTCAACGACGTCCTCCTGGCGGTGCTGACCGGCGCCCTGCGGGAGTGGCTGCTCTCCCGGGGCGAGCCGGTGGTGGGGGGCACGTCGGTGCGCGCGCTGGTCCCGGTCTCGCTGCAGGACGACGAACCGGGGTCGGGCAACCGGGTCACCTCGCACCTGGTGGACCTGCCGGTGGGGGAGCCCAACCCGCGGGTCCGGCTGGCGCACCTCGGCTACGCCATGCGGGGCATCGGCGGGCCGGGGCGGTCGGTGACGGCGGAGAGCCTCATCGCGCTCACCGGGTTCGCGCCGCCCACCCTCCACGCGCTGGGTGCGCGGGCCGCGCGCGGCCTCTCCCGCCGGCTGTTCAACCTGGTCATCACCAACGTGCCCGGACCGCAGGTGCCGCTGTACGCCGCCGGCGGCCGGATGCTCGAGGTGTTCCCGGTCGTGCCGCTGGCCCGCGGGCAGGGCCTGTCGATCGGGATGACCAGCTACAACGGCACCGTGTTCTTCGGCTTCAACGCCGATCGCGACAGCGTCGGCGACGTGGACGTCCTCGCCGACCTGGTCGAGCAGCAGGTCGCGGAGCTCGTCGAGGCGGCCGGCTGAGGGACGCCTCCGGGGTCGGGGTCGCGGCGGCCGGGATACCGTCGTGCTCCCCATCGACGACAGGAGGCAACCGGCGTGCGCGTGTACCTGCCGGCCACCACCACCGTGCTCCGGACGCTGGTGGACGAGGGCCTGCTCGCCGGCCCGCACACGGCGTTCGCGGTCACCCCGCAGCTGCGGGACTTCTACGAGCGCAGCGACCCCGACGCCGACCAGGAGGAGCTCGAGTACGCGGCGCTGCTGACCGCGGCCCGCGCGAGCCTCCGGCTGCTCGACGTCGACCCGACCGCCCCTCGGCGCCGGGTGGTGCTGGCCGCGGACGTGCCGGACGGCCAGGTGACCCCCATGGACGACCCGCACGTGGAGCGCGGCGCGGTCCGGATCACCGCCGACGTCCGGATGCGGGACGTCGCCAGCGCGCACATCGACGGCAGCGAGGCCGAGGACGACGTCCGGGCCGCCGTGAACGTCGTCCTCGAGGCCGACCTCGGCAGCGAGGACGCGCAGTTCGTCGTCGACCAGGCCGAGGGGCACGAGCTCGCCTGGTACGCCAGCCAGGAGCTGGGGCCGGCGCTCGAGCTGCTCTGAGCCGCTCACCGGACCACCCCGGGCGGTGGCGGGTCCTCGCGCACCCCGGCCACCCGCACCCCGGCCACCCGCACCTAGGCCACCCGCACCCGGGCCACCTGCACCCGGGCCACCTGCACCCGCTCGGCAACACCGTCGCGGACCAGCCACCCGCTGCCGGGTCGCGCCGGTAGCGGGAGCCGGGGCAACCGGATGCCGAGCAGCTCGGCGTCCGCCGGACCCGCCCCCAGCAGCAGGCCGGTCCGCGCACGGCGGAGGGCGGCCACCGGGCCCTGGTAGTGGCTGCTCAGCTGCGCCGCGCTCCCGGCCGCGAGGACCACCACCCCGCTGCGGGCGCCCGTCGGCGGCACGGTGGTGAGCCCGGCGCACTCCGGCCCCGCGCCGAGGTCGTCGGCCACGAGGACGCCGGGCCGGCCGTCGAGCGCGTCCACCCACGCGCGCAGGGCGCCCGGATCCGCCGGGTCGAGCGCCGTGCCGGGCAGTCCCTCCGGCCCGCCGGGGCCGGCCGGTGCCCACCACCCGACCTCGGCGCCGCCGGCCGCGAGCCGGTGGGCCAGCGCGTGCAGCGCGGCGGTGCGGCCCGTCCCCGGTCCGCCCACCACGAGCAGGCCACCGCTGCGGCCGAGATCGACCCCGAGCACCTCACCGCCGTCCCCACCCGGCCCGACGGGCACTCGCCACCTGCCGGCGCCTCGAGCCGCAGCATGCGCGGCCGGGCCGACGGGCAGCACGGGGTCGGCCGGCAGCTCGACGACCCGGACCGGCGCCGTCGCGCTCCCGGGAGCCGGCTCGGCCCGCGGGTCCGGAGTGCGGGGGAGCGCCAGCTGGCACTCCTCGGCGTCCTCACCGCACAGCGCCCGGCCCGGTGGCCGGTGCGCGGGCACCGACCGGGCGGGGACGCCGGCGACGGCGTAGTCGGCTCGGTCGGGCAGGGGGAGCACCAGCCGCATCCGCGCGGCTGACGCCAGCCGCCCGCCCGGCACGGCCCGGTCACCGGTCAGCACGCAGGTCAGCCCCACCGCGGCGCCGTCCCGCACGAGCCGCAGCAGGGCGTCCGAGCCGCGCCCGGGGTCGGCGTCGTCCAGCAGCGCGCCGACGGCCTCCAGCCCGTCGACCAGCAGGAGGACCAGTGGAGCGGTGGGGTCCCCGGGCGCGGCGCGACGGGCGTCCACCTCGCGGTTCAGCCGGTCCACCAGCCGGACCGCGCGCAGGATGTCGGTGCTCCCGACGGCCGTGCCGGTGTGCGGCAGCGTCGCGGCCTCGGCGCCGAGGCCACCACCCCCGGCGTCCAGCACGTGCACGTGCAGCTCACCCGGGCCCAGGCGGGCGGTCGCGGACCGCAGCACCGAGCGCAGGAAGGTGGTGCGCCCGCTGCGCGGGCCGCCCACCGCCAGCACGCCGCCACCGACGGTGAGGTCGAGCTCGAGCGGCAGGCGGGCCTGCTGGTCGGGCCGGTCGACCAGCCCGATCCGCAGCCGGGCGGGTTGCTCGCCGTCACCGGCGCCCGCCGGGGCCGCCCGGTCGAGCTCCTCGGCGGCGAGCCGGTCGGGCAGGGGTGGCTGCCACGGCCGGTGCGGGCCGGGCCCGGCCCGCAGCGCGGCCGCTCGCGAGAGGGCGTCGACCAGCCGGACCAGGTCGGTGTCGCCGCCGCCGGCAGCGGGCCGCGAGGGTGCGCCGTGCAGCGGCCAGGACCAGCGGCGCACCTCCGGAGCGGGGGGCGCGCTCCGGTCCGGCACGGCCACCCGGGCGACCTGGAGCAGGCGCGGTGGTGCGTTGCCGGTGCGGAGGACCGCGCGGCCGGGCAGGTCGACCGGCAGGTGCGCGGCGGCCGGCGTGCCGACGACGTCGCGGGAGTCGGCCTCGTCGGTGGTGCGCAGGCAGATCCGCAGCGTGCAGTTGGCCCGGATCTCGGGGGAGACCACCCCGCCCGGCCGCTGGGTGGCGAGCACCAGGTGGATGCCGAGGGAGCGGCCGCGCTGCGCGATGCCGACCAGGCCCGGGACGAATCCGGGCAGCTCCTCGACGAGGGTGGCGAACTCGTCGACCACGATGACCAGCCGGGCGAGCTCGACGGAGGCGGGCAGCGCGGCGAGGTCCGGTACGCCGTGCGCGGCGAGCAGCGCCTCGCGCCGGGACAGCTCCGCCGCCAGCGACCGGAGCGCGCGGGCGGTGGTCGAGCCGTCCAGGTCGGTGAGCAGCCCGACGGTGTGCGGCAGCCGGGCCGCCTCGGCGAACGCCGCACCACCCTTGTAGTCCACGAGCAGGAACGAGCAGCGCTCCGGCGGGTGGTTGAGCGCCAGGCCGGCGATGAGGGACTGCAGCAGCTCGGACTTGCCCGAGCCGGTGGTGCCGGCGACGAGGGCGTGCGGTCCGTCCCGGCACAGGTCGATCGACGCGGGGCCGTCGGAGGTGTTGCCCAGGTCGGTGCGCAGGGTGTCCCGGGCCTGCGGCCACCGGCCCACCGCCGCGCCGTCCGGAGCCGGCCGCACGGCCCACCCCGGCAGGTCGAGCAACCGGACCTCGGTGGGCAGCGCGGAGCCGCTCCCGGCGGGCTCCAGGTCGGCCAGCCCCCGGGCGAGCCGGGCCGCGACCTCGACCGAGATGCGGTCGACCAGCACGGCCGGGCGGTCGGCGGAGCCGTCGCGGGCGAGCACGCCGGAGCTCGCGGTCTCACCGGAGAGGGTGAGCGCGGCGTCCGCGGCCACGGGCAGCTCCCCGGGCCGCTCGGCGGTCGTGAGGACGAGGAGGCCCGCTGCGCGGGCCGCGCGCAGCAGTTCGGCGGTCCGCCCGTCGATCCGCCGGTCCACGACGACGACCAGGTGGCCCGCGCCCGGGGCGGCCGGCTCGGCGGCGAGGCCGGCCGCCCAGGCGCGGAGCGGCGCGTCGCCGTCCCCGTCCGCCGCCCCGGACCCGGGGACGACGTGCACGGCGGCCGTCGGCAGGTGCGGCAGCCACCGCGCCCAGCTCCAGTCGGCGAGCCGGTCGGCGTCGGTCAGGAGCTGCAGGCGCAGCGCGTCCGGCGGGTGCAGGGCGACCAGGGAGCAGAGCACCGCCCGCAGCGCGCCGAGTGCCTCCGCGCGCGGGCCGAGGACCGCCAGGCCGCCCGTGGCCGACAGGTCGACCGGCACGGGCAGGGTGTCGGCGACGGCACGTTCGCGGTGGCCGTCCTGCTCGACGCGCGTCACCTGCACCGGACCGGGGCCCGTGCCGACGCGGACCACCAACGGGCCCCCGCCGGCGGGCCGTCGGCTCCACAGCAGGTCGGTGCGGCGGCGCACCGCGGCGGCGATCGTCGCGGGGTCGGGGTGCTCCTGCTCGGCGGCACGCACGTCGTCGGCCACGGCGTCCGCGACCCGGCGGTGGGCCTCGGCGAGGTCGGCGCGGTGCGCGGCGCGGTCCCGCCGGCCGGTACGCCGGCCGGACCAGCGCTCGGAGGCCCAGGTCCCGAGCGCGACCAGCGGGCTCAGCAGGGCGAAGAACAGGAAGGTCGGCGTGCGCAGGAACCACGCCAGCAGCACGCCACCGACGGCGGGCAGCAGGACCGCCACCCAGGCCAGGCGGCGCGGCGGGGTCTCGGCGGGTGGGCGGGGCAGCACCACCTCCCGCTCCTCGCGGACGGGGCGCAGCCGGTGCGGCGGGCGCAGCCGCGTGCGCCCGCCGCCGGCCGGCTCCACCACCGCGGGGGAGTCGGCGGCGGTGCAGATCGCGAGCGTGGAGGCCCCGAGCCTCAGCCGTGCCGCGGGCGGCCAGCGGGTGAACCGGTCGTCGAGCCGGGATGCGTCCAGCACGCTGCCGTTGGTCGAGCCGAGGTCGCGCACCTCGACCTCCCCGTCGCCGACCCGGACCTCCACGTGGTGCCGCGAGATGTCGGGATCGGCGACGCGGACGTCGCACCCGGCGTCGCGCCCCACGACGTGGACTCCGCGCCCGAGGGCCTGTGCCCGGCCGGCGTCCGGACCGCCGAGCACCCGCAGTTCCAGGGGTGCGGTGGTGGAGGCCGGCGGGGGGACCGGGCCGGCCACCGAGAGGACGGCGCCGTGGCGCAGCAGCGGCGAGCTCAGCGGCAGGCACGCCTCCAGAGGCGCGGCCCCAGCCCAGAGCCCCGCGACCGGCACACCGAGGACCCGGCGGAGGAGCGGCAGCACGTCGGCCACGCACGCGTCGTCGCCGGCCCCGACCTCGACGTCGACCGCGCCCTCCGCGCCGCGGACCGTCCAGCACCGCGGGGTGCGGAGGGGCGGCGGGCCGGCCGGGAGGGTGCTCACCGGCGCATCGTGCCGGGCGGGAACCTCCTGGTGGGGCGCTCCGGCCGGAGCTGTGGACAACCCGGGGCCTGTGGACGGACGAGCGCCCGGGAGGGCCGGGTCGACCTACCGTTCGCAGCGATCGGGACGGACCCGGGACGGAGGAGGAGATCTGCGTGAAGGTCGACATCGGGACGCTGCAGGCGATGGCCGGTCAGTGCCGGGCCGAGGCCGCGGAGAGCACGGCCCGCCAGGCCACCCTGTCGGGCAGCATCAACTCGTCGGTGCTGGACGGCTGGACCGACAGCCAGGCAGCGGTGCAGTTCACCCAGCTGTACGAGCAGTGGCGCCGCTCGGCGCAGAGCCTGAGCGACGCCCTCAACGGCATGGGCGGTCTGCTCAGCAGCGTGGCCGGCTCCTACCAGCAGCACGAGGCGGACATGGCCGCGCGGATCGGTGCGCTGCTCTGAGCCGGGCCGCGGGAGCCGGACGGGTCCCCGGCCGGCTGCCGCCGCCGTCCCCCGTCCGGGGCTCGCGGCGCGCCCGCCGGGAGGCCGTCCGTAGGATCACGACCCGTCCACGCGCGCGTCGAGTCGGGAGCGGTCCATGCAGTTCGGTCGGTACTACGAGGAGTTCGAGGTCGGGGCGGTCTACAAGCACTGGCCCGGGAAGACCGTCACCGAGTACGACGACCACCTCTTCTGCCTCATCACGATGAACCACCACCCGCTGCACATGGACGTGAACTACGCGGAGAACACCACCGACTTCGGCAAGAACGTCGTCGTCGGCAACTACATCTACTCGCTGCTGCTCGGCATGAGCGTCGCCGACGTCTCGGGCAAGGCCATCGCCAACCTCGAGGTCGAGTCGCTGCGGCACGTCGCCCCGACGTTCCACGGCGACACCATCTACGGCGAGACGACCGTCCTCGACAAGACCGAGTCGAAGTCGAAGGACGACCGCGGCGTCGTCTACGTCGAGACCATCGGCTACAAGCAGGACGGCACGATCGTCTGCATCTTCCGCCGCAAGGTCATGGTGCCCAAGCGCTCCTACGGGGAGTCCCGCGGCGGCGAGCAGCCCGGCCGTCCGGAGCCCAAGCCCCGCGGCTGACCTCGCGGTCGACCACGCGGGTGCGCCGCCGGCCGCCGGTCAGGGACCGCCGGCCGGCAGCGCACCCCACGCACGCAGCGTCTCCAGCAGGCGCGGCGTGCACGGCAGCCGGTCCCGGGTGGCGGCGTCGGCGAACAGCACGTCCGCCGCGTCGTCCCCGGCCACTGGCTCGGCCGGCGTCCCGACCAGGGTGCACACGAAGTCGGTGACGTCGTAGACGACGCCGTCGCCCGGGATCGAGAGCCGGCCCACGACGGCGCCGGGTCGGACGGCCAGCCCGGTCTCCTCGCGGACCTCGCGCACCACGGCCTCGGTGAGCGACTCACCCGGCTCCACCCGGCCGCCGGGGACCGACCACATCCCCTCCGAGGGCGCGTGGCCCCGCCGGATCAGCAGCAGCCGGCCCGCCTCGTCCAGCACCACGGCACCCACGCACGGCACCACCGGCAGCTCAGCCGTCATGACCGGCACGCTACGGGCGGCCCGGCCGCGCCGCGGTGCCCACCGTCCCGCGCCACCCGTGCCCGCGCCGGCGCGCTTGACGATTCCGGCCGGTCACAGGACGGTTATGCGCGATGAGCGTCTCGCCGGTCTGCCCCCGCTGCGGCGAGCCGTTGCAGGTCCGCGCCGGCTCGAGCGCCCAGGCCTGGTGCCACCTGCACGGCGCCGTCACACCGCTGCACCACACCGTGCTGGTCGCGCACGACGCGATCGCCGCGGTCACCGCCGACGCCCGGGTACCGGCGTGGGTGCCCGACCCGATGCCCGTCGGCTGGTCGGTCACCGGCCTGGCCTGGGGTGGTGAACCCGGGGCACGCGCCATCGTCGTCGACACCGCCGGGCCGGCACCGCTGGGCGGCTCCGCCGAGCTGGTGCTGGTCGCCGAGGAGCCGGGCACCGGCGTGGGCTGCGGCTACGCCGGGCTGCCCGGCCTCGACCCCGGCGACGTCATCTCCGGCCCCTCGTCGGTCGCCGTCCAGGCAGCCGGCCAGCGGGCACCCCTGTGGGCCGTCCCGACCACCGACGACCGCGCCGCCTTCGTCGGCGAGGCGTTCGGCGTCTGGCTCTGGGTGGTCACCTGGCCGATGAACGCCGCCTGGCTGCTCGCCGAGGAACCACGGCTCCTGGACCTGCGGGAACGCATCTACCCCGACCTCCCGCTGGGCCCGCCCAGCGAGCACCTGCTGCCGGGCACCTGACCCGGACCGGTCCGCCTCGGTTCATGATCGGCGCGTCGCGGCCGGTGCCCCTGAGGTCTGTGTTACCCATGGGACGAACGCGTCCGCCGCATCTCCGGCGGGTCTTCCCACGCAGACCGGTGCTCCCTCCGGCCTGCCCGTTCGAGCCCCCTCGGGAGGTGGCGGTGAACCTGAAGAAGGTCCTCACCTGGCTCCTGGTCGCCTTCGTGGTCTGGTACGTCATCCAGAACCCGGAAGGGTCCGCGGAGATGGTCCGCAACGCCGGCACGGCGCTCGGGGACGCCGCGACGTCCCTCTCCGAGTTCGTCGGCTCGCTCACCTGAGCCGGCCGTGACTGCGAGGCACCCGTGACCCCGAGGCACCCGTGACCGCGAGGCACCCGTGACCGAGTCGCCGGTCCTCCCGACCCGAGCGGGCAAGGACGCCGACAAGTACCTGCTCCCCGGCGAGAACGTCGTCCTGGCCACCCGGCGCCACTGGGCCGTGCTCGTCGAGCCCACGGTGCGCTTCCTGCCGGTGTTCGTCCTCGGCTGCTGGCTGTTCCTGCTCGACCCGGACAACGCGGTGACCAGCGTGGCCGGGCTCGTCGTGCTGCTCGGTGCCCTCGGCTACTACGCGCTGCGCGTCGGCGAGTGGTGGATGCGGCACTTCATCGTCACCCGGCGGCGGGTGCTGCTGACCTCGGGCGTCATCGTCCGCACCGTCACGCTCCTGCCGCTGCGCCGGATCACCGACCTGACCTGGGAGGAGACCTTCTTCGGGCAGATCCTCGGGTACGGCAGCTTCCGGTTCGAGTCCGCCGGGCAGGACCAGGCGCTGCGGCACATCACCTTCATGCCGGACGCCAAGCACGTCTACCGGGAGGTGAGCGGCCTGCTGTTCAGCGCCGACTGGGGCGGGGCGGCGGCCGGCGAGACGACGAGGGCAACCCGGACGGCGAGCGGCCGCCGGTCGCGCCCGCCCGGCGGCACGACACCGAGCCCATCCCGCCGCTGACGCCCCCGGAGTGAGGGCGCTCCGCCGCGTGCCCCGGCCGCCGGTACGGCAGGGTGGTGCGTGATGCGCATCGACCTGCACACCCACTCCTCGGTCTCCGACGGCACCGAGACCCCGGCGCAGCTGGTGCGCACCGCGGCGGCCGCGGGGCTCGACGTCGTCGCGCTCACCGACCACGACACGACCGGCGGCTGGGCGGCTGCCGCCGAGGCCCGCCCGGCCGGGCTCACCGTCGTCCCCGGCATGGAGCTGTCCTGCCGCTGGTTCGGCCCGGACCAGCCGCCGACCAGCGTCCACCTGCTGGCCTACCTCTTCGACCCGGACGCACCCGCGCTCTCCGCGGAGCGGGCGCGGCTGCGCGACGAACGGCTCGGCCGGGGCGAGCGGATCGTCGAGGCGCTGGCCGCCGACGGCCACCCGGTGGTGTGGGCCGAGATCGTCGAGGCCTCCGCCGGTGGCGTGGTCGGCCGCCCGCACATCGCCCGCGCCCTCGTGCGCGCCGGCGTCGTGGAGTCCGTCGACGCCGCCTTCGCCTCGCTGCTGAGCCACCGCAGCCCCTACTACGTGAGCAAGGCCGACACCGACGTCCTGCAGGGCATCGCGCTGGTGCGGGCGGCCGGGGGAGTGCCGGTGTTCGCGCACGGCCTGGCCACCAAGCGCGGCCGGGTCGTCGGCGACGACGCGATCGCCGCCATGGCCGCGGCCGGCCTGCTGGGGCTGGAGGTCGACCACCCCGACCACAGCGAGGAGGAGCGGCGGCACCTGCGCGGCCTGGCCGCCGAGCTCGGCCTGCTCGTCACCGGGTCCAGCGACTACCACGGCACCAACAAGACGACGCCGATCGCCGCCTGCACCACCGACCCGGAGCAGTTCGAGGCGCTGCTGGCCGCCGGGACCGGCAGTGCGCCGTTCCGCGACTGACCGGCAGCGTTCAGGCGCTGAGCCGCTGGGCTCCGACCCGCTCGTAACCCGCCCACACGATCGGTGAGCGCTGCGCCCGCTGCGGCAGCAGCAGGAGCCCCTGCCGGAAGGCGCGGAGCGCGGGGGTCGCCGCGGCGTCGGTGAGCCCGAGGCCGGGCAGCGAGTACATCCGCCGCGCCCACACGGGCAGCAGCGCGACGGCCAGCGAGGCCAGCCCGCCCCACGCCGGCTGCGCCGGGGTCAGGTAGCGCACCCACGTCTTCATGGGCGGGAGCACGACCAGCCGGTAGGCGTCCCGGGCGGCGGGGGTGACCGCCAGCTGCGGCCGCACCCGCTCGAAGTAGGCGGCCAGCTCGGCGACCGAGGCGGGCACCTCGGCGGGGTCCGCGCCGACCAGTTCGGCGGCGGTCACCTGCTCGGCGACGTACCGGTCGGCGTCGTCGTCGGTGAGCGCCAGCCCGGCGCGCCGGGCGACCGACAGCAGCGAGTCGACCTCGCAGCAGTGCACCCACAGCAGCAGGTCCGGGTCGTCGACCCGGTAGGTGCGGCCGGTGGTCGCCTCGGTCCCGCCCAGCTGGCGGTGGATGCCGCGCACCCGCGCCACCGCGCGGACCGCCTCGGTGCGGGTGCCGAAGGTGAGCGTGTCGACGTAGGTGGCGGTGCGGATCAGCCGCGGCCACGGCTCCTCGGTGAAGCCCACGGAGTTGCCGGCCACGCCGTCCATGGCCACCGGGTGCAGCGCCTGCAGCAGCAGCGCGCGCAGCCCGCCCACCGAGAACGATGGGTCGGCGTGCACCCGCCACGTGACGCTGCCCGGGCCGAAGAAGCCCAGCCGGTCCTCCTCGGCGGTCCAGTCCGACCGCGACGGCAGGCGGTTCACGCCCGGGCCGGCACGCTCGACCAGAAGTCGCACAGCACGGCGACGGTGCGCGGCGGGTTCTCCACCGCGGGGGAGTGGATCGAGTCCTCGATGACCTCGTACCGGGCGCCGAGCCGCTGCGCCATGTCGGCCTGCACGTGCGGCATCCACGCGTCGTCGGCCTCGCCGTGGGCCACCAGCACCGGCAGTCCGGTCGCCTTCAGCTCCGCGACCCGGTCGGGCTCGGCGAGCATCGCGTCGGCCATGCCGCGCAGCCCGGCAGCGGAGTTGCGCAGGAACCGGCGGGCGTAGAACTCGCGGGTCGGCGCCGGCACCGCCTGGGCCTTGGGGTCGGTCATCGCCAGCTGCTCCATGGTCTCGTGCACCAGCTGCACGCCGCCGGCCTCCAGCAGCGGGCCCAGGTGGTCGAGCAGCTCGGCCCGCCCGCCGGTGAGCTGCGCCGGACCCGAGCCGAGGAGGGTGAAGGAGCGGAACAGCCCCGGCTCGGCGAGCACCGCGCCGCGCGTGACCAGCCCGCCGAAGCTGTGGCCGAGCAGGTGCACCGGGCCGCCGGCGTCCAGGGCCAGCTCGCGGGCCACGCCGATCACGTCGTCGGCGAGTTCGGCCACCGAGTAGCGGGCCGGGTCGTCGGGGCCGGGCGACTCGAACTGGCCGCGCTGGTCGATCGCGACGACGCGGTAGCCGGAGTCGGCCAGCGGCGCGAGCAGCGGCGCGAAGTCCTCCTTGCTCCCCGTGTAGCCGGCGACCATCAGGACCGTGCCCTCGGCGCCCGGTCCGGTGTCCAGCGCGGCGAGCGGGCCGGCACCGCCGGTGAAGCTGCGGGCTGCGGCGCCGTGGTCGGCCAGCTGGCGCAGGTCGGTGGGGGCGACGGAGGGGGCGGACTCGGGACCGGGGGCCATGCCCCCAGTGAACCGCGCCGGGGCGGTCCCCGTCACGGGGGGTTACCGGTAGGCGCGCACCTCGTCGTCCAGCCGGAGGACGACGACGGGGCCGACGACGCCGACCGTCCCGCCGGGGGGCACGTCGTCGGCGACCCAGCGGGCCACCTCCTCGCCGGACAGCGCGTTCCGCACCACGAACCCCCCCGCGGTCGGCAGCACCACCTCGGGCACCCCGGCCGCGGTCGGGGTGGGCAGCCCCTCGGCCGGCGCGGTCCAGCGCGGGAGGCCACCCGCCGGGTCGAACGCCGACACGGTGCCGCCGGCGCGCACGAGCACGAGACCCGCGGCCGACGTCTGCGCGGCGTCGTCGCCGGCGACCGGCACGGTGGCCCGCTGCCTGCCGTCCTCCTGGGCGAACAGCCGCACCTCGCCGTCCACGCGCACGCCGAGCAGCCCGTCGGCGCCGAGCAGCGCGACGTCGGCGTCCTCGGCCGCCGGCACGTCGACGGTCCAGTGCTCGCTGCCCGCGAAGCCGTCGTAGAGGCGCAGCTGGACGGCGTCGCCGCCGGCGCAGCGCTGCAGCACGGCGACCCCCGCGCTGCCGGCCGCGGCGGAGAGCCACTCGCAGCCCCCGGGCGCGCCGGCCCGCCAGCGGACGTTGTTGCCCACCGGGTCGAACGTGAGGACGCCGGTGGGGCTGGCGGCCAGCACGATCTGCGCCGTCGAGGTCAGGACGGCGTCACCGCGCAGGTCGAGGTTGCGCGTCCAGGACCGCACCCCCGTGCCGGCGTCCAGCCCGACCGCCTCGTCGCAGCGCTGCTCGGTGCGGAACACCGCGACCGCGACGCCGTCGGTGACGGTGAGCCCGCACAGCCGGGCGTTGTCCCGGGTGTAGTGCCAGGCCTCCTCGCCGGTCAGCGGGTCCAGCGCCCGCACCCCGGTCGGGGTGCCGACGACGACCCGCGCCGCCTCGACGACGTCGGCGGGCAGCGGCGCGCTCTCGACCGACCAGGCGGGGGAGACGGCGCCGGCCGGCGCCCCCGAGGGGACGTCGGCCGGTGCCGCGGTGGTGCTCTCGGTGGCCGCCGCGTCCGAGCCGCGCCACAGCAGGGCGGCGACGACGACGAGGGCCAGGGTGGCCGCGAGCCACACCCACACGCGCAGGGGCGGGCGGGCCGGCGACCACCGCATCAGGCGTCGGTTGCGGGTGCTGCGTCGCTGCGGCCCGCGCCGCCACGCGACGGCGACGACGACGGCGCGGCTTCGCGGCCCCGCCCTCGGCGCCCTCACCCTGCGGCGCGGCGTCGCCCGACGCGGCCGGGGCCTGCGCCGGTGCGGCGCCCTCGCCCTCGGCGCCCGAGCCGCTCCCGCCGCGGGTGCGTCGGCGCGGCCGGCTCTTGCCGCCGCCGGAACCCTCGCCGCCGGCGGGCCGGTCGGAGTCCGGACGACCCCGGCCGCCGCGGTCGTGGCCGCCGCGGTCGCCGCCGGTGGGGCGGTTGCGCTTGCCGGTCTCGCCGAGGTCCTCGAGCACCTCGGCGTCCAGACCCTCGCGGGTCCGCTGCGAGCGGGGGAGCCGGCCCTTGGCGCCCTCGGGCACGTCGAGGTCGGAGTAGACCCACGGCGAGGTCGAGTAGGTCTCCGGCGGGTCGTCGAAGCCGAGGTCGAGCGCCTTGTTGATCAGCTGCCACCGCGGGATGTCGTCCCAGTCGACCAGCGTGACCGCGACACCGGTCGAGCCGGCCCGGCCGGTGCGGCCGATGCGGTGCACGTAGGTCTTCTCGTCCTCGGGGCACTGGTAGTTCACGACGTGGCTGACACCGGTGACGTCGATGCCGCGGGCGGCGACGTCGGTGGCGACCAGCACGTCGACCTTGCCGCTGCGGAAGGCGCGCAGCGCCTGCTCGCGGGCGCCCTGGCCGAGGTCGCCGTGCACGGCGGCCGCGGCGAACCCGCGGTCGACGAGCTCGTCGGCGACCTTCTGCGCGGTGCGCTTGGTGCGGCAGAAGACCATGACCAGGCCGCGGTCGCGGGACTGCAGCACGCGGGCGAGCAGCTCGGGCTTGTCCAGGTTGTGCGCCCGGTAGATGAACTGCGTGGTCTGCGGGACCGTCGAACCCTCGTCGTTGCCGTGGGCGCGGATGTGCGTCGGCTGCGTCATGAACGAGCGCGACAGGGTGACGATCGGGCCGGGCATGGTGGCCGAGAACAGCATCGTCTGCCGCTTCTCCGGGACCATCGCGAGGATCCGCTCGATGTCGGGCAGGAAGCCCAGGTCGAGCATCTCGTCGGCCTCGTCGAGGACGAGCATCCGGACCTTGCCCAGGATCAGGTCGCCGCGCTGGGCGAGGTCCAGCAGCCGGCCCGGAGTGCCGACGACGACCTCGACGCCCTTCTGCAGCGACTCGATCTGCGGCTCGAACGCGCGACCGCCGTAGATGGCCTCGACGCGGATGCCGCGCTTGGCGCCCGCCGTCGACAGATCGCGCGCCACCTGCACGCACAGCTCGCGGGTGGGGACGACGACCAGCGCCTGGGGCACGCCGTCGCCGCCCTCGGCCGGCGGGGTGACCCGCTGCAGCATCGGGACGCCGAAGCCGAGGGTCTTGCCGGTGCCGGTGCGCGCCTGGCCGATGAGGTCGTTGCCGGTGAGCGCCAGCGGGAGGGTGAGCTCCTGGATGGCGAAGGTGCGGGTGATCCCGGCCTCGGCCAGGGCCGCGACGATGTCGGGGTGCACGTCGAAGTCGCTGAACAGCGGGCTGTCGCTGGCGACGGGGGCGCCGCCCAGCTCCTCGACCTGCGTCTCGAGCTCCTCGGGAGCCGGCGCGCCGGACTCGGCGTGCTCGAGGGCGGCCACGTCGGCCGCGGGGGTGGTGTCGTTCTCGGTGGAGGTCAGCGGTCTCGCCTCTGGTCTGCTGGGGGGAGAGGTCCTCGCCGCTCGCAGCGTCGGACCGGTCCCGGGGTCGGTTGTCGCGGGATGGGTTCCAGCGCCGACGCGGCCAGCATGACCGGGCGTCCCTGCGGGACCTGCCCGGGAGACGGCCCCTGGGGGCGTCGTCCGACGGTCGTCAGCGCACGTGTGCACGGTGGCCCGTGCGGTCCACCAGGGCCCATGGTAGCGCGGGGACCGGTTAGCCTCTGCGCGCCGCACGCACGATGTGGCCCGCCCCACTCCTCCGGGGCCGGCCGCACCGCGCGCCCGCTCCCCGCCCCCAGCCCCCAGGAGACCCGTGTGAGCCAGCCCGGACCCGGCGCCGTCGTCGACCTGCTGGGGGTGCTCGCCTATGCGGAGCTGACCGCCTTCGACCGGCTCGCCGAGGACGCCCGGCTGGCGCCCACCCTCGACGGGCGCGCCGCGCTGGCCCGCATGGCGGCCGCGGAGATCGCCCACCACGTGCGGCTCACCGAGCGGCTCGTGGAGCTCGGCGCCGACCCGGCCGCCGCGATGGCGCCGTTCGCCTCGGCCCTGGACACCTTCCACGAGAGCACCCAGCCCAGCACCTGGCTGGAGGGCCTGGTCAAGGCCTACGTCGGCGACGGGCTGGCCGCCGACTTCTACCGCGAGATCGCGGCCTTCCTGCCCGAGGCCGACCGGCTGCTCGTGCTGGAGGTGCTCGACGACACCGGGCACGCCGACTTCGCCGTCCGCGAGGTGCGCGCGGCCATCGCCGCCGACCGGCGGCTGGCCGGCCGGCTGGCGCTCTGGGGACGGCGGCTCGTCGGCGAGGCGATCAGCCGGTCGCAGGCGGTCATCGCCGAGCACGACGGACTGGCCGACCTGATCATCACCGGCACCGGCGACCTGGCCGGCGTCGCCCGGCTCATCGAGCGGATCACCAGCGCCCACACCGAACGCATGACGTCCCTCGGCCTCAACCCATGAAGAAGGGCGCTCCCGCGATGACATGGTCGGCCTCCGGCCGACACCGCGGCCACGAGCCGTCCTCCGGCTGAGCTGAGCGCGTCCGTCGCGCCTGCGCGGGACCCTCCGGGCCCCACTCGGCACGACCACGCAGAAGGGGGCGGCTCCGCCGCGGCGGAGGCGCCCCCTTCTGATCGGGCAGGCTCTTAGGCCGTGCTGCCCGCGATGAATCCGACCCGCCGCTGGTCGGCCTGCGCGATCTCGACGTAGGCGATGCGGTCGACCGGGACGACGACGCGCCGACCCCGCTCGTCGACGAGCGTCAGCAGGCCGTCCTTGGTGGTGCCGGACATGGCTGCCGACACCTCCGCAGCGATCTCGTCAGGGGTCTTGGGGCTGTCGATGACCAGCTCCCGGGGGGAGTGCTGGACGCCGATCTTGACTTCCACGTGGGCGATGCCTCCTCGGTTCGCGCGACTGGGGTCAACGCTAGTCCAGGGGGCGGGCAGCGGGCGGCCGGAGCCGGTGCGCCGACAGCGAACGTCAGACGAGCGGGAGGCCGCCGTCGACGCGCGGGAAACCGGAGATGCCGCGCCACGCCAGCGCCGACATGAGGGCCACGGCCTCGTCGCGCGACACCGTGCCCTTGCGCGGCAGCCACCAGCGGGCGCTGGCCTCGGCGGCCCCGGTCAGCCCGGAGGCGAGCAGCAGCGCGCGCTCGGCGTCGGCCCCGGTGTCGGCGGCGATGACCTCGGCGATCGCCTCGACGCAGGCGCCGGTCCCGCGGTCGACGATCGCCCGCACGTCGGCGTCGTTGCGCAGGTCGGACTCGAACACCAGGCGGAAGGCCTCGCCCTCGGCGTCGATGAAGTCGAAGTAGGCGCCGACGGCGGCGTCCACCCGGGCCCGGTTGTCGTCGGTGCGGCCCATGGCCTCGGCGACGCGGTCCGCGAGCTCGGAGACCTGCTCCTCCAGCAGTGCCAGGTAGAGGTCCCGCTTGCCCGGGAAGTGCTGGTAGAGCACCGGCTTGCTCACGCCCGCGCGGTCGGCGATGTCGTCCATCGCGGCGGCGTGGAAGCCCTGGGCGACGAACACGTCCTGCGCCGCCCGCAGCAGCTGGATCCGCCGGGCGCCGCGCGGGAGGCGCGCGGTGCGCCGGTTGGCGGCGGGAGCGGGGCGTGGGGGCTGCATGGCACCGGGATGCTACCGGCGGCCCGCGTCCCCCCACCGCGGGCGGCCGCGGCGGGATTACCGTCGGTGCGATGCCCGAGATGACCAGGCCCGACGCCGGCGACGTGCCGTCCACCGGGGACGCGCCCGACTCCGCCACCGCCCTCCCCGCGCTGGGCACCCTGCTGCCCCCGTGGCCCGGGGAGCAGCTGTCCCTGGACGGCGGCGAGGTGTTCGTCCGGTGCACCCCGTGGACCGGACCGGTCGACGGGAACCGGGACGGCGCCCCGCGCGAGCGCGCCGTGTACGTGCACGGGCTGGGCGGGGCCTCGACCAACTGGACCGACCTGGCCGCGCTGCTCGCCGTCCGGGTCGACGGCTGGGCGGTCGACCTGCCGGGGTTCGGGCACTCGAACCCGCCGTCGCGGGGCCGCTACTCCATCCGCGGCCACGTGCGCACCGTCGTCGAGCTCCTCGAGCACGTGCGGCGGCAGTCCGGGGAGGCGCAGGGGCGCCCGGTGCACCTGCTGGGCAACTCCCTCGGCGGCCTGGTCAGCCTGCTCGTCGCCGCGCGGCGGCCCGACCTCGTGGGCTCGCTGACGCTGATCTCGCCGGCGATGCCGGTGTACCGGGTGCCGCCGGCGTTCAGCAAGGCGCTGCTGCTCCTGCTGCTGCCCGGTGCCGTCTCGCTGGCCGAGCGCCGGCTGGCCGGGATCACCCCGGAGCAGAACGTGCGGGCGATGATCCGCATGTGCTTCGGCCGGCCGGACCGGGTGCCGAGGGAGCGGGTCGAGCAGGCCGTGGAGGAGATGCGCGTCCGGGCCGAGCAGCCGTGGGCCGATCGCGCGCTGGCCGGGAACATGCGGGGCCTGATCACCTCCTACCTGCGGATCGGGCGCGCCAACGCCTGGCGGCAGGCCCGGTCCCTGCGGATGCCCGTCCTGGTGGTCTGGGGCGACCGCGACCGGCTGGTCGATCCGGCGCTCGCCCCGCGGCTCGCGGCCGCCGTCCCCGGCGCCCACCTGCGGGTGCTCGAGGGCGTCGGCCACGTGGCGATGCTCGAGGCCCCCGAACCCACCGCCCGCGCCGTCCTGGGCATGCTCGAGGCCCTGCCGGCCGGCTGACCCGGCCCGTCGCGGACCGGTGTTCCCGGCTGCGGCCGACACGCCACCGAGCGTGAGACCCTGGCCCGGGACGTCGGGTCGAGCAGCCGGGGAGGTCAGCAGTGACGGGACGCCGCAGCGCCGGCCCTCTGGTCGCCGCGCCGGACCCGGTACGGGCCCGCCGCACCACCCGGCACGAGGGGCCGCTGCGCGGCTTCGCCCGCCGGTACGGCTGGCGCGCCTACGCCATCCCGTTCCTGACGCTGGCCACCCTGATCGCCCTGGTGGACCTGGCCCTCGGCGCCCCGGAGAGCGCCGGTACGGCCCCCACGAGCAGCACCAGCACCCCGCCGGCGGCGTCGGCACCGTCGCCGGACCCGGTGCCCGTCCCGGACGGGCCCGCGGAGGGCGATGCCGAACCGAGCGAGCTCCCGCCGCCCGCCACCGACGCCGCCCCCTACGTCGAGCAGGGCGCCGGTTCCGTGTCGGTCGTCGACGGCACCTCCGAGGTGTACGGCTCCGGGCCGCTGAAGCGCTTCGTCGTCGAGGTGGAGGACGGCATCGAGGTGGACCCGACCGGCTTCGCCGCGGCGGTCGAGGCGACGCTGGGTGATCCGCGGTCGTGGGGCGGCGGCGGCTGGATGTCCTTCCAGCGGGTCGGCGCGGCCGAGGCCGCGGCGGCGCAGTACGAGTTCAAGGTGACGCTGGTCAGCCCCGGCAGCATGGAGACCTACTGCCCGGGCGTCGGCACCGGCGGTTACACCTCCTGCCGGTACGGCGAGCGCGCCGTGATCAACCTGGCCCGCTGGGCCACCGCCGTCCCCGACTACGAGGGCGACATCGCGACCTACCGGCTCTACGTGGTCAACCACGAGGTCGGGCACGCCCTGGGCAACGGCCACCAGCCCTGCCCGGGCGCCGGCGCGGTCGCCCCGGTCATGCAGCAGCAGACCCTCGGGCTCGGGGGCTGCACCAAGAACGCCTGGCCCTACCCCTAGTCCCTGCACCGGGCCCTGGCCGAGGCCGCGGGCGGCGGGAAGGAACTCGGCTGGCACGCTGTTGCTGCACGTGTTCGACGGTCCCCTCGCGGGCCGCTGTCCACCGAACGAGGAGCAACCGTGTCCCTGCCACCGCTGGTGGAGCCCGCCGCCGACCTGTCGATCGACGAGGTCCGCCGCTACAGCCGCCACCTGATCATCCCCGACGTGGGCATGGACGGGCAGAAGCGCCTGAAGAACGCCAAGGTGCTCGCCGTGGGCGCCGGCGGTCTCGGTTCGCCGGTGCTCATGTACCTGGCCGCGGCCGGCGTCGGCACGCTCGGCATCGTCGAGTTCGACACCGTCGACGAGTCCAACCTGCAGCGCCAGATCATCCACGGGCAGTCCGACGTCGGCCGGTCCAAGGCGCAGAGCGCGCGGGACTCCATCAAGGAGATCAACCCGCTGATCGACGTCCGCCTGCACGAGACGCGGCTGGACAACGACAACGTGCTGGAGATCTTCAGCCAGTACGACCTGATCGTCGACGGCACCGACAACTTCGCGACGCGGTACCTGGTCAACGACGCGTGCGTGCTGCTCGGCAAGCCCTACGTCTGGGGCTCGATCTACCGGTTCGACGGCCAGGTCTCGGTCTTCTGGAACGAGCACGGGCCGAACTACCGCGACCTCTACCCCGTCCCGCCGCCGCCCGGCATGGTGCCCAGCTGCGCCGAGGGCGGCGTGCTCGGCGTGCTGTGCGCCACGGTCGGCGCCATCCAGGCCACCGAGGCGGTCAAGCTGATCACCGGCATCGGCGACACGCTGCTGGGCCGGCTGATGGTCTACGACGCCCTGGAGATGACCTTCCGCACGATCAAGGTGCGCAAGGACCCCGAGGGCGAGCCGATCACCGAGCTCATCGACTACGACAACTTCTGCGGCGTCGTGTCGGTCGAGGCGCAGGAGGCGGCGGCCGGCTCGACGATCACCGTCGACGAGCTCAAGGACATGATGGACGCCGGCAAGGACTTCGACCTGATCGACGTCCGCGAGCCCAACGAGTACGAGATCGTCTCCATCCCGGGCGCGCGGCTGATCCCGAAGGACGAGATCCTCTCCGGCCGAGCGCTGGCCGAGCTGCCCAACGACAAGCCGATCGTGCTGCACTGCAAGACCGGTGTGCGCTCGGCGGAGGTGCTCGCCGCGGTCAAGGCGGCCGGCTTCAAGGACGCCGTGCACGTCCAGGGCGGCGTGACCTCCTGGGCCACGCGCATCGACAAGACGCTGCCCACGTACTGATCCCGCAGGGCGCTCCGGAGGCCCGGCACCGCACTCCCCCCGGGGAGGCGGGCCGGGCCGACGTCTTGTTGACTGGCGTCATGGCCGACTTCTCGCCCGTCGAGCTGCTCGAGCTGTTCCAGCGCGCGCAGGCGCAGTTCACCGACCGGGTGGACGCGGTCGAACCGGGGCAGTGGGAGGACGAGGCACTGCCCGGCTGGACGGTCGCCGACCTCGTCGCCCACCTGATCAGCGAGCAGCTGTGGGCCGTGCCGCTGCTGTCCGGGGAGCCGTTCGCGGAGGGCCGGTTCCCCGACGACACCGGCGACCTGCTGGGCGACGACCCGCTCACCGGCTGGGAGACCGCCGCCGACGGCGCGCTCACCGCCTTCGCCGCCGACGATGCGCTGCGGCGCACCGTGCACCTCCAGCGCGGGCCGACCCCCGCGGGCCAGTACATCCTCGAGATGACCGCCGACCTGACCGTGCACGCGTGGGACCTGGCGCGGGCCACCGGAGGCGACACCCGGCTCGACGCCGAGCTGGTCACCGCGGCGCTGCTGCTGGCCGAGCAGCTGCCGGCCGACGGCGTCCCCGGCTTCTTCGACCCCCCGCTCGACGTGCCGGCGTCGGCCGCCCCGCAGACCCGCCTGCTCGCCCGGTTCGGCCGCAAGGACCGCTAGGCCGCCCGACCGGGCACGATGCGTCCGTGGACGACGGCGTGCTCGACGTGGACGAGGCCGTGTTCGACGCCGTGGAGCGGATCCCGCCCGGGCGGGTGAGCACCTACGGCGCCATCGGCCGGCTCGTGGGCGTCGGCCCGCGCCGGGTGGCCCGGGCGCTCAGCTCGGGCGGGGGAGCGGTGCCCTGGTTCCGCGTGGTGCGGGCCGACGGCAGCGCCGCGGAACCGGTTCGCGCCCGGCAATTGGAACTGCTCGCGACCGAGGGCGTGCCGGTGCGCAACGGCCGGGTCGACCTCGCCGCCGTCGCCTGGCCCGACCGCGACACGGACGTCCTCCCCAGGGATGACGCCGCATCGACCACGATCATCGACCGGGACGACGCGGGAGGACGCGGTCGCACGATCGGATGAGGGGGTGGAGACGACGACCAGGCAGCGCAGCACCCCCGTTCCGCGGACCGCCCGGTGGGGACGGCGCGCCCGCCGGCTCGTCGTGGGCCTCGCCGTCCTCGCTGCCCTCCTGCTGGGCACCGCCTGGACCGCCACCCCCGGGGTCGGCGACGCGCGGTCGCGGGTGGACGCCCGCCTGGCCGCCCATGCCGGGACGCCGGTCGAGGCCGAGGTGCCCCCGCGGATCGCCGCAGCCCTGCTGGCCACCGAGGACAGCCACTTCGCCGACCACATCGGCATCGACTGGCGCGGCGCCCTGCGCGCGCCGCTCGGGCTGGTCAGCGGGCGGGACCACGGCGGCTCCACCCTGCACCAGCAGCTGGCCCGGCTGCTGTACGAGGACGGCGCCACCGATCCGATGGCCAAGGCGCGCGCCGTCGTCCTGGCGGTCAAGATCGACCGCGGGTGGAGCAACCTGGACATCCTGCGCATGTACCTCGACGCCGCGTACTTCGGGCACGGCTTCTACGGGGTCGGGGCCGCCGCGGAGGGATACTTCGGGCGCACCCCGGCGGAGCTGGACTGGGCGCAGGCGACGGTGCTGGTCGGCCTCGTGCAGGCGCCCAGCGCCTACGACCCGCTGCTGCACCCGGAGCTGGCGCGGTCGCGGCAGGGGCACGTGCTGAACCGGCTGGTGGCGGTCGGCACGCTCGACCGGGCCGATGCCGACGCGATCGGCCGGGAGCCCTGGCGGCTCGTCGAGGGCTGACGGCCGCCGCCGTTCCGGGCCGGGTCGCGCCCGTCCCGGAACTGTCGGTCGGTCGTGCTTCCATCGAGAGGTGGCTCAGGGGGGAACGCCGGTCTACCGGCTCGTGCAGCGCGAGGCGCCCGCGTCCGCCCGGCCGCGGCTGGACCCGACGCAGCAGTCCGTCGTCGCCCACCCCGCCGGGCCGCTGCTGGTGCTGGCCGGACCGGGCACCGGCAAGACGACGACGATCGTGGAGGCGGTCGCCACCCGCATCGAGGCCGGGGTGGACCCCGAGCAGATCCTGGTCCTCACCTTCAGCCGCAAGGCCGCCGCCGAGCTGCGCACCCGCATCACCACCCGCGTCGGGCAGACGATCCGCGAACCGCTCGCCCGCACCTTCCACTCCTACGCCTACGGCGTGCTGCGCCGGGCGGCGCTGCTGCGCGGCGACGCCCCGCCCCGGCTGCTCACCTCCGCCGAGCAGGACGCGGTCATCGCCGAGCTGCTGCGCGGGGACGTCGACGAGGACGGCGCGGTCCGCTGGCCGCCGGACCTCGCGCCCGCGCTGGGCACCGAGGGCTTCCGCACCGAGCTGCGCGAGCTGCTGCTCCGTGCGGTCGAGCGCGGTGTCGTCCCCGAGCAGCTCGCGGCGTGGGGCCGGGAGACCGGCCGCGACCACTGGGTGCACGCCGCCGCCTTCCAGGAGCAGTACGAGGCGGTCACCGCCTTCTCCACCTTCGGTCGCGGGGACGCCTCCGGTTACGACCCGGCCGAGCTGGTCCGCCAGGCCATCGCCGAGCTGGACGGCGATCCCGAGCTGCTCCGCCAGGAGCGCGAGCGGGCCCGCTGGCTGTTCGTCGACGAGTACCAGGACACCGACCCGGCGCAGGTCGAGCTGCTGGCGCTGCTCGCCGGCCGCGGCGGCAACCTGGTCGCGGTGGGCGACGCCGACCAGTCGATCTACGCCTTCCGCGGCGCCGAGCCGCGCGGGATCACCGAGTTCCCCGACCGGTTCCGGCACACCGACGGGCGCCCGGCGGCCCGGCTGTCGCTCGGTGTCTCGCGGCGCTCGGGTGCCGAGCTGCTCCGGATCGGCCGGCAGGTCGCCGAGGGGCTGCCCGGGCCGTGGGAGCACCGGCGCCTGACGGCCGGGCAGACCGACGACCCCGGCGCCGCCGAGGTGCACGTGTTCGGGTCCGCGTCGATCGAGGCGGTGTACCTCGCCGACCGGCTGCGCCGCGCCCACCTGCTCGACGGCGTGCCCTGGTCGCAGATGGCGGTCGTCGTACGCACCGCCGCCGCGCTGGGCCCGCTGCGCCGGTCGCTGGCGTCGGCGGGCGTGCCCATCGGCGTCTCCTCCGACGACCTGCCGCTGGCCGGCCAGCCCGCGGTCGCGCCGTTCCTCGGGGCGCTGCGGGCCCTGCTGCCCCGGCCGGGCACCGACGCCGCAGACGGCGTCGTCACCGGGCTGGACGAGACCGCCGCCGAGTCGCTGCTCGCCTCGCCCCTGGGCGGGGCCACCGTCCTCGACCTGCGCCGGCTGCGCCGCGCGGTCCGGATCGAGCTGGCCCGCCGCGGGGTCGACGCCGCCGAGCGCGGCGCCCCGCTGGCCGCGGTCCTGGAGGACGACGGCCTGCTGGCGGCCCTGCCCGACCACGTCGCCCGGCCCGCGCGGCGGGTCGCGGGCGTGCTGGGCGCCGGCCGGTTCGCGCTGGCCCAGGACGGCACCGCCGAGGACGTGCTGTGGGCGATGTGGCAGGCCAGCGGGTTGGCCGGCGCGTGGGCCCGGGCCAGCGCCGCGGGCGGCCCGCCGGGTGCGGTCGCCGACCGCGACCTGGACGCCGTCGTCGCGCTGTTCGACGCCGCCGCCGGCTTCGTCGACCGGCTGCCGCGCGCCGACGTCCGCGCCTTCCTGGCGCACCTGTCGGCGCAGGAGCTGCCCAGCGACACCGGCGCCGCGCGGGCGGCCGCGGGGGAGACGGTCCGGCTGCTCACCGCGCACGCCGCCAAGGGCCTGGAGTGGGACCTCGTCTGCATCGCCGGGGTGCAGGAGGGGGTGTGGCCCAACCTGAGCGAGCGCTCCTCCCTGCTGGGCGCCGAGGTGCTCGTCGAGCGGGCCGCGGGGATCGACGGCGCGTCGGTCGACCGGCGAGCGCTGGCCCTGGCGGAGGAGCGGCGGCTGTTCTACGTCGCGGTCACCCGAGCCCGCCGCCGGCTGCTGGTCACGGCCGTGCAGGGCGCCCTCGACGGCGCGGACGCCGGGGCCACCGCCTCGCGCTTCCTCGACCTGGTCGAGCCGCCGCCGGAGGAGGGGCGCCCGCTGACCGAGCTGCCCCGCTCCCTGACGCTGCCGGCGCTGGTCGCCGAGCTGCGCCGCGCGGTCACCGATCCGGCCACCCCGGCCCCGCGCCGCTCGGCCGCGGCGTCGGTGCTGCGCCGGCTCGCCGACGAGGGCGTGCCGGGCGCCTCGCCGCGGCACTGGTGGGGCCTGGCCGCGCTGTCCGACGACGCCCCGCTGGTCGCCGAGGACGCCGACGTGCGCGTCCGCCCCTCGCACATCGAGACCTTCCAGCGCTGCCCCCTGCGCTGGGTGCTGGGCGCCGTGGGGGCCGAGGCCTCGCCGGACTCCACCCGCACGGTCGGCACCGCGGTGCACGCCGTCGCCCAGCAGGTGGCCGAGGGGTTGCCGCCCGCCGAGGCGCCGGCCGCGCTCGACGGCGAGCTGGACCAGCTCGACCTCGGCCCGGGCTGGGCCGACCAGCGGCAGCGCTCGGCGGCGCAGGACATGCTGGCCCGTTTCCTCCGCTGGCACGCCGCCAACGACCGGGAGCTGGTCGGCGTGGAGGAGAACTTCGACGTGGTGGTCGGCCGGGCCCGGCTGCGCGGTCAGGTCGACCGGCTCGAGCGCGACGGCGAGGGCCGGCTCGTGGTGGTCGACCTCAAGACCGGCAGGACGGCCGCGAAGAACACCGAGGAGCACGGCCAGCTGGCCGCCTACCAGGTGGCGGTCGCGGCCGGCGGCTTCGGCGAGCACGGTGCGGTGCCCGGCGGCGCGGCGCTGCTGCAGGTCGGCAGCGGGGCGAAGGCCAAGGAGCAGCACCAGCCGCCGCTGCCCGCCGACGTGCCGGTGGCGACGACGTGGGCCGGCGAGCTGATCGCCGAGGTGGGCGAGGGGATGGGCGCGGCGACCTTCGAGGTGCGCACCGGCAGCCACTGCGCCCGCTGCCCCGCGCGGCGCAGCTGCCCGATGCAGGAGCCCGGCCGGCAGGTGACGGGATGACCCAGCTCTCCTTCGACGACCTGGCCGGCGACGGGGCGCCCGAGCCGGCGGAGCCCCGGCGGCTGCTCACCCCGGCCGAGGTCGCGGCGCGCTGCGGGCTGTCGTACGCCCCGTCGGCGGAGCAGGCCCGCGTCGTCGAGGCGCCGGCCGACCGGCCGCTGGTCGTCGTGGCCGGCGCGGGCTCCGGCAAGACCGAGACCATGGCCGCGCGCGTCTCGTGGCTGGTGGCCAACCGGGTGGTGGAGCCGGAGGAGATCCTCGGTCTGACGTTCACCCGCAAGGCGGCCAGCGAGCTCAACGAGCGGGTGCACCTGCGGCTGGGCGCGCTGGCCCGCCACCCCGACACCGAGCCCGGGCTCCGCGACCGGCTGGCCGTCGCCCAGCCGACCGTAGCCACCTACCACGGCTACGCGGCCGCGCTCGTCGCGGAGCACGGCCTGCGCATCGGCGTGGAGCCCGGGGCGGGGGTGCTGGGCCCCGCCATGTGCTGGGGGCAGGCGGCGACCGTCGTCTCGTCGTGGACCGGCGACATGAGCGACGTCCCGCTCACCCCGCTCACCACCGTCGAGGACGTGCTCGCGCTGGCCGCCGAGATGGGCGAGCACGACGTCAGCCCGGAGGCGCTGCGCACCTGGACGGCGCGGCTCGAGGCGCGGATCGCCGGCTACGCGGACGCGCCCAAGAAGCGCGGGCCGTACGCGGCGGTGACCGAGATGCTGGCCCGGCAGAAGGCGCGGGTCGCGCTGCTGCCGCTGGTGGAGGCGTTCGAGGCGCGCAAGCGGGCCATGGGGTCGATCGACTACGCCGACCAGGTCGCCCACGCCGCGCGCATCGCGGTCGCCGCCCCCGAGGTCGGCCGCCGCGAGCGCGCCCGCTGGAAGGTCGTGCTGCTCGACGAGTACCAGGACACCAGCGTCGGGCAGCTGCGCATGCTCGAGGCGCTGTTCGGCGGGAGCACCGGGCACCCGGTGCTGGCCGTCGGCGACCCCCGGCAGTCGATCTACGGGTGGCGCGGGGCGTCGGCCGGCACCATCGAGCGCTTCGACCGCACGTTCCCGGGGCGCGGGCGGCTGCGCGCCCAGCGGCTGACCCTGGCGACCAGCTGGCGCAACGACGAGACGGTGCTCGCGGTGGCCAACGCGGTCTCCGCGATGCTGCCGCCGCCGGCGCACCCGCTGCCGGACCTTGCGCCGGCGCCCACCGCCGGCCGGGGCGCGGTCACCGTCGGGCTCTACGACACGATCGCCGACGAGACCGCCGCGCTCGCCGACCGGCTGGCGGCCATCTGGCACGCGAAGGACCTGACGGCCGGTCGGCCCGAGTGGGCCCCGGAGGGGTCCGCGCAGGGACGACGCAGCGGCTCCACGGCGGAGGGGGACGGCTCCTGGCCGCGGGGTCGTCCGGAGGACGACGAGGTGCGCCGCCGCCCCACCGTGGCGGTGCTGGCGCGCACGCGCAAGCAGCTGCCCGGCATCGCCGCCGCGCTGCGCGAGCGCGGCCTGCCCGTCGAGGTCGTGGGCCTGGGCGGGCTGCTCGAGGTGCCCGAGGTGTCCGACGTCGTCGCCACGCTGACCGTGCTGGTCGACCCGACCGCGGGCGACGCCCTCGGCCGGCTGCTCACCGGCGCCCGCTGGCGGATCGGGCCGCGCGACCTCGCCGCCCTGGAGGCGCGCGCCCGCGCGCTGGTGCACGCCCGCCGCCCGGCACCCCCGGCCGGGGAGGCGGGCGACGCGACGGGAGCGGTCGTGGAGGCGCCGGTCGAGCGCGGCTCGATCGTGGAGGCGCTGGACGACCTCGGCGACGCGGCGGACTACTCGCCCGACGGGCACCGGCGGCTGCGCCGGCTGGGCGCGGAGCTGGCGCACCAGCGCAACCGGCTCGGGGAGTCGCTGCCCGACCTCGTCGACGAGGTGGCCCGCACCCTCGGCCTCGAGACCGAGCTGGCCAGCGCGCCCGAGGCCAGCCCCGCCGGCGCGCGCGCCCACCTCGACGCGCTGCACGGCGTCGCGGCCGAGTTCACCGAGCTCGCCGACCTGCCCTCGCTGCCGGCGTTCCTGGGCTACCTGCGCGACGCCGAGGAACGCGAGCGCGGCCTGGAGCCCGGCGAGGTGGCGGTCAACCCCGAAGCAGTGCAGCTGCTGACCGGCCACTCCGCCAAGGGCCTGGAGTGGGACGTCGTCGCCGTGCCCGGGATGACCGTCGACCAGTTCCCCTCGAAGAGCAACGCCAGCGACTCCTGGATCAAGGACCCCGGCGCGGTGCCCGCGGAGCTGCGGCTCACCGACCGCGCCGAGCTGCCCGCGCTGACGCTGCCGGTGCCCGGCTCGGGTGACCAGGCCGCGGTCCGTGACGCGCTCGAGCAGTACGTCTCGGACTGGAAGGACTTCGGCCGTGACGAGGAGATCCGGCTGGGCTACGTCGCGGTCACCCGCGCCCGGCACCTGCTGCTGTGCTCGGGCAGCTGGTGGCGCGACGGGGTGAACCCGTGCGGCCCGTCGGTGCTGCTGCACACCGCCCGGGAGGTGTGCGAGGCCGGTGCCGGGGAGGTCGTGCACTGGGCGCCGGCACCCGAGGACGGCGTCACGAACCCGGCGCTCGAGGAGTGGCCGATCGGGAGCTGGCCGGCCGATCCGCTCTCGGCCCGGCGGCGCCGCGCGCTCAGCGCCGCCGCCGAGCTGGTGGAGGCCGCCGCGCCGCACCCGCTGGACGCCGCGCTGGCGCTCGGGGACGACGACCCGCTGGTGGCCTCCTGGGTGCGCGACGCCGACCTGCTGCTCCGCGAGCGGGCCCGCCACGCGGGCTCCACCGTCGAGGTGCCGCTGCCCTCCCACCTGTCGGTCTCCGCGCTGGTCACGCTGCGCCGCGACCCGGCCGAGCTGGCCCGCCGGTTGCGCCGGCCGATGCCCGCCGCGCCCGCGCCGCAGGCCCGGCGCGGCACCGCGTTCCACACCTGGCTGGAGGAGCGGTTCGGCGCCGCCCGGCTGGTCGACCTCGACGAGCTGCCCGGCTCCGGGGACGAGTTCGCGGCCCCCGACGCCGCGCTCGCCCAGCTCCAGGAGGCGTTCCTGGCCAGCGAGTGGGCCGACCGCCAGCCGCTCGAGGTCGAGGTGCCCTTCGAGACGCCGCTGGGCCCGCTGACGTTGCGCGGGCGGATCGACGCGGTGTTCCGGCGCGAGGACGGCGGCTACGAGGTGCTCGACTGGAAGACCGGCCCGCCGCCCACCGGCGCCGAGCTGGCCGCGGCCGGCGTCCAGCTCGCCGCCTACCGGCTGGGCTGGTCGCGGCTCACCGGCGTGCCGGTCGAGCAGGTGAGCGCCGGGTTCCACCACGTCGCCGCCGGGCTCACCGTCCGCCCCGTCGACCTGCTGGGGGAGCAGGCGCTGCTGGACCTCGTCACCGGCGCCGGCACCTGACGCCGCCGCAATCCGGTTGACCGGCTCGGGACAGTGGGCGCGTGACCCCGACGATCCGCCCGCTCGCCGGCTGCGACGTCGACGCCGTCGTGGACCTCTCGCTGCGCGCGTGGGCGCCGGTGTTCGAGTCCATGCGCGCCGTCATGGGCGAGGCCGTCTTCGCGCACCTCTACCCCGACTGGTCCGCGATGCAGGCCGCCGCCGTCGCAGGCGTCGTCCGGGACGCCGGCACGCGCAGCTGGGTCGCCGAGGAGGGGGACGCGGTGACCGGCTTCGTCGCCGTCGTCCACCACGACGAGACGCACGGGGAGCCGAACAGCAGCGAGGTCGAGATGATTGCCGTCGACCCCGCCGCCCAGCGCCGCGGCACGGCCGACGCCCTGCTCGCCCGGGCCGTCGAGGAGATGCGCGCGCACGGCTCGGTGCTCGCCGTCATCGCCACCGGCGGCGACCCGGGGCACGCCCCCGCCCGGGCGGCCTACGAGAAGGCCGGCTTCCGGCCGTTCCCGCAGCTCCGCTACTACCGGATGCTCTGAGTCTCAGCTCGAGGCGACGCGGTCCAGGATCGCGGCCGCCAGCTGCTCGGGCGCCTGCTCGGGGATCCAGTGCGTGATCCCCGGGAGCGTCACCATCCGGTAGTCGCCGCTGACGAAGCCGGCGCAGGCATCCGCGGCGGTCGAGCCGATGGCGACGTCGGCGTCGCTCCACACGTAGGTGGTCGGCACCTCGACCGGGTCCAGGCGGGTGCTCGAGCTCATCGCCCGGTACCAGTTCAGTGCCGCCGTCAGCGCGCCCGGCGCGGACAGCACGCTCACGTACTCGTCGACCGTCTCGGGCGGGATGCCGCTGTTCTCGACGTCGTACATGCCGCGCAACCGGCGCGCGCCGTCGGCCAGCAGCACCTCCTCGGCCTTGCCCTCCTGCCAGAACAGCCGGATGTAGGCCGAGCGCTCCTTCTGCTCGGGGTCGACGCGGAAGGCCGCGGTGTAGGCGGCCGGGTGGGGCACCGACACCGCGGTCAGCGACCGGACCCGGTCGGCGTGCCAGGCCGCCAGCGTCCAGGCCACGTTCGCGCCCCAGTCGTGCCCGACGACGTCGGCGACCGGGATGGCGAGCGCGGTCATCAGGTCTGCGGTGACCTGCGCCAGGTTCTGCATCGTGTAGGCGTCCACGTCGCCCGGGCGGGCGCCGGGGGAGTAGCCCAGCTGGTCGGGGGCGTAGGTGCGCAGCCCCGCCCGGGTCAGCAGCGGGGTCACCGCCGCCCAGCAGGCCGAGGTCTCCGGGAAGCCGTGCAGCAGCAGCACCGGCCGCCCGTCCTCGGGACCGTCGACGCGGACGTCGAAGGTCAGGTCGCCGACATCGGTGCGCAGCAGTTCTCCGGCCATGCCCCCGGACGCTAGCCGGGAGCCGGTGATGCCGCCCACGCCGCTACCGTCGCCCAGCGTGACCAGCAGCCCGGAACGCGCCTTCGTCTCCGCCCACCTCGACGACCTGCACGCCGACCTCGACGCCTGGCTGCGCATCCCGTCGATCTCGGCCGACCCGGCGCACGCCCCGGACGTCGCCGCCAGCGCGGAGTGGCTGGCCGAGGCGCTGCGCCGCACCGGGTTCCCGACGGTGGAGATCTGGCCGACCGCCGGCGCGCCCGCGGTCTTCGCCGAGTGGCCCAGCGCCGACGCCGGCGCCCCGGTCGCGCTGGTCTACGGGCACCACGACGTGCAGCCGGTCGACCCGCCGGAGCTGTGGGTGCACCCGCCGTTCGAGCCCACCGTGGTCGAGGGCGAGCACGGGCCCGAACTGCACGCCCGGGGCGCCATCGACGACAAGGGCAACGTCGCCTTCCACCTGCTCGGCATCCGGGCGCACCTGGCCGCGACCGGCCGGGACACCCCCGCGGTGACGGTGAAGCTGCTGATCGAGGGCGAGGAGGAGTCCGGCTCGCCGCACTTCGCCGCCCTCCTGCAGGAGCGCCGCGAGCGGCTGGCCTGCGACGTCGTCGTCGTCTCCGACACCGGGATGGCCGCCCCCGACGTCCCCAGCGCCGTCACCGCCATGCGCGGCCTGGCCGACGCCGAGATCACCCTGCGCGGTCCGGCGGTCGACCTGCACTCCGGCTCGTTCGGCGGCGCCGTGCCCAACCCGCTGCACGCGATGGCCGAGCTGCTGGCGGAGCTGCACGACGAGCACGGCCGGGTCACCCTCCCCGGGTTCTACGACAAGGTGCGCCCGCTGTCCGAGCGCGAGCGGGCGCTCATGGCCCGCGTCCCGTTCGACGAAGCCGCCTGGCTGGCCGGCCCGGCCGCCTCGCGGGCCACCTACGGCGAGGCCGGATACAGCACCCTGGAGCGGACCGGCGCCCGACCGACCGCCGAGGTCAACGGCATGTGGGGCGGCTACACCGGGCCCGGCCACAAGACGATCATCCCGGCCGAGGCGCACGCCAAGGTGACCTTCCGGCTGGTCTCCGACCAGCGCCCGGAGGACATCGGCCCGCTGCTGCGCGCGTGGCTCGAGCAGCACGTGCCCGACGGCATCGTCGCCGAGGTGCACACCCCGCCGGGCGGAGTCGCGCCCTGCGCAAGCGACCTCGACTCCCCGGCCATGGACGCGCTGCTGCGCGCCATCGGCCAGGCCTTCGACACCGACCCCGCCGACGTGCTCTTCACCCGCGAGGGCGGCAGCGGCCCGGAGGCCGACCTGGTCGAGGTGCTCGGCGCGCCGCTGCTGTTCCTCGGCGCCGGCCTGCCCACCGACCGGATCCACTCGCCCAACGAGCGGGTGCTGCTCTCGATGCTGCACCGCTGCGCCGAGGCCACCGCACACCTGTGGCGGGAGCTGGCCGCCCAGGCGCGCTAGGCCAGCGGGTCCACCCGGCGCAGGAACGAGCGGCTGGCCAGGTGGTGCGACAGCGGCTCCCGGTGCTCGCCGCACGCCAGCCAGACCTTCTCCCGGTCCGGGGTGTGCAGCTTCGGGTTGTTCCAGACCAGGGCGAAGGCGGCCGGGGCCGAGCAGCCCTTCGCCGAGCAGATCGGCGCGTCGTCGCTCACCCGGCCAGTCTCGCCCCCGCGGCCCCGACGACGACGGTCGCCCCCCGCTGGTCGTCGGTGACCACCCGCGGGCGCAGCCCGGCGGCGGACAGCGCGGCGACCGCGGCCGGCACCTGCGCCTCCCCGGCCTCGAACAGCAGCGCGCCACCGGGCGCCAGCCACGCCCCGGCGCCGGCGACGACGCGGCGGGCCACGGCCAGCCCGTCGTCGCCGCCGTCGAGGGCGGTGCGCGGTTCGTGGTCGCGCGCCTCCGGCGGCATCAGCGCCAGCGCGGGGGTCGGCACGTAGGGCACGTTGGCCGCGAGCACGTCCACCCGGCCGCGCAGCTCCTCGGGCAGGGCGGAGAACAGGTCGCCCTCGTGCACCGGGACGCCCGGCAGGTTGACCCGGGCGCAGCGCACCGCCACCGGGTCGACGTCGGCGGCGTGCAGCACGGTGCCCGGGTGCCGGGCGAGCAGGGCGGCACCCACCGCGCCGGAGCCGCAGCACAGGTCGACGACGACGGCGCCCGGCCGCACCAGCGCCGCTGCCTCGCGGACCAGCAGCTCGGTGCGCCGCCGCGGCACGAACACCCCCGGCCCGACGGCGATCCGCAGGCCGTCGAAGGCGACCCAGCCGATCAGGTGCTCCAGCGGCTCGCCGGCCACCCGGCGGGTCACCAGCTCCTCGAGCCGCGCGGGGGAGCCGGCCTCCGCGACGAGCAGCGCCGCCTCGTCCTCGGCGAACACGCAGCCGGCCGCCCGGAGCCGGTCGACCACGGCGGACGGCGCCGGTGCGACGTCCACGGCGACCTCCTCGAGTTGCTGACGGCACGCTACGCGCGCGGCCTAGGGTTGCCCCGTGACCTCCGACGGCCCGCAGCTCCCGCCGCCGGGGTGGTACGCCGACCCCGACGGCTCGCCGGGGATGGTCCGCTGGTGGAGCGGGTCCGCGTGGTCCGACGTCGCGACCCCGGCCGGCCCGGGCGTCGCCGTCCAGAGCTCACCGGTCCTCACCCCGCAGCGCCCGGCCGCCCCCGAGCCGCCCGCGTGGACCCCGCAGCCCGCGACCGGCTCGGCCCGGCCGCGCCGGGCCGCGTGGGTGGTCGCCGGCGTCCTCGGCGTCGTGGTGGCGGTGATCCTCGCGCTCGTCGTCGGCACGGGGGGCGACGAGGACCCCGTCGCCGCCCGCGACCCGCAGCCCCCGACCGCCCAGCAGCCCCCGGGGCCGACCTTCGCGCCCGGGACGGTGCGGATCATCGACCAGGAGGCCGGCATCGCCTACCCGTACCTGGGTGACGGCTGGCTCGAGTACGGCATGGCCGACATGGCCGAGACCAGCAGTGTCGCCGGCCAGTACTTCACCACCCAGGAGGTCACGCCGGCCGGCACGTTCATCGCCCAGGTGACGTCCGGGCCCCTGGTCGAGGAGTTCGGCTACGCGGGCCCCGGCAGCCTGGCGCCGACGGTCGCCGCCGTGGCCGACAGCGTGCGCGTCAACTACTACCCGCAGCCCAACGAGCGCCGGATCCTGCGCGACGAGGCGCGCACCGTCGACGGGCGCGAGGCGCACCTCCTGGAGTTCCAGCTCGCCTGGGACGTCGAGGGCTACGACGCCTCGGGGGAGCGGGCGGCGCTGCTGCTGATCGACGTCGGACGCCCCGCACCGGCGCTGCTCTACATCTCCATCCCCAACACCCACGCCGAGCTCTACGGCGTCATCGACCGGCTGATCGACGCCGTCGACGTGCTGTGAGGCCCCTCGCGACGATCAGGTGACCTGATCGTCGAGCGTCCTCCCTCACCGTGCACCGGAAGGGTGGACGCCCTACCGCGAGGGAGGACGGCGGAGAGGCCCACCGCACGGCGGTCCACGGCTGCGCCGCATTACTGTCGGCGGCGTGACAGCAGCCGGAACCGAACTGACCCTCAGGCACCCGGTCGAACGGTTCACCCTGGACAACGGGCTGCGCGTCGTGCTGGCCCCGGACACCAGCGTGCCCGTGGTCGCGGTGAGCGTCTTCTACGACGTCGGCATGCGCAACGAGCCGGAGGGGCGCACCGGCTTCGCGCACCTCTTCGAGCACATGATGTTCCAGGGCTCGGCGCACGTCCCGAAGATGGAGCACGCCCGCCTCGTGCAGGCCGCCGGCGGCACGTTCAACGGCTCCACCCACCAGGACTACACGAACTACTTCGAGGCGCTCCCGGCCGAGGCGCTCGAGCGCGCGCTGTTCCTCGAGGCCGACCGCATGGCGGCGCCGGCCATCACCGAGGAGAACCTCCGCAACCAGATCGACGTGGTGAAGGAGGAGATCCGGGTCAACGTGCTGAACCGGCCCTACGGCGCCTTCCCCTGGCTGCAGCTGCCGCAGGTCGCGTTCGAGAGCTTCGCCAACACCCACGACGGCTACGGCTCGTTCGTCGACCTGGAGTCCTCCACCGTCGACGACG
The DNA here is from genome assembly GCF_016612845.1 of Blastococcus sp. TML/C7B. Taxonomy (NCBI): domain Bacteria; kingdom Bacillati; phylum Actinomycetota; class Actinomycetes; order Geodermatophilales; family Geodermatophilaceae; genus Blastococcus; species Blastococcus sp. TML/C7B. Next base: position 1,818,190 of record NZ_JAEOAA010000001.1, read on the forward strand.
CCACCGACTTCTTCTCCACCTACTACGCCCCCGGCAACGCCGTGCTGTGCATCGGCGGCGACCTCGACGTGGCCGAGACCGAGCGGCTCGTGCAGCGCTGGTTCGGCCCCGTCGCCGCCCGCGAGGTGCCGCCGACGCCGCGCACCGGCGAGCCCGCGCCCACCGGGGTGCGCTCGGCCGTCGTCGAGGACCGGCTGGCGACGGCGCCGGCCGTGGCACTGGGCTGGCGGGTGCCCGACCCGGTCGCCCGCTTCGACGAGTACCTGGGCAGCGTGCTGCTGGCCGAGCTGCTCAGCGAGGGCGACGCCTCGCGGCTGGAGCGCCGGCTGGTGCACGACGACCGCACCGCCATCGCGCAGAGCAGCTACGTCGGCCTGTTCGGCGACCCCTTCGACGTCCGGGACGCCACCCTGCTCACCACCCAGGTGCACCACCCGGCCGCGGTGCCGGTCGAGCGGGTCACCGCCGCGGTGCACGAGGAGATCGCCCGGATCGCCTCCGACGGCGTCCCGGCCGACGAGCTGCGCCGGGTGCAGGCCCGCACCGAGGCGCAGCTGCTGCGCCAGGCCGACTCCGTGCTCGGTCGCACGCTGGCCTTCGCCGCCGCCGAACTGGTGCACGGCCGCGCGGAGCTCGCCGGCGAGCTCGCCGCCCGGCTCGCCGCGGTCACCCCCGACCAGGTGCAGGGCGCGGCCCGAGCGCTCGATCCCGGCACCGTCGCGGTGCTGGAGCTGCGCCCGGCAGGAGGACGGCAGTGACCGCCACGCTGGACCTCTCGCTGATCCCGCCGCTGGGCGCGCCCCGGCCGCAGCCGGTCCCGGCCGCGACCGAGACCACGCTGGCCAACGGCCTGCGCGTCGTCGTCGTCCCGCGCCCGGGCGTGCCGCTGATCGAGCTGCGCCTGCGGGTGCCGTTCGCCGCTCCGGACCTCGACACCGCCGAGCAGCACTCCGCCGAGGCCTCGGTCCTCTCCGGCGCGGTCCTGCTCGGGACGGCGTCGCACGACCAGACCGGCATCGCCCAGCTGCTGCAGGGGCACGGCGCGGAGATGTCGGTGTCGGCCGACAGCGACCGCCTGCTGTTCGGCACCACGCTCCTGCCCGACGGGCTGCGGCCCGTCCTCGGGGTGCTCGCCGAGCTGCTCACCGCCGCGACCTACCCCGCCGAGGGGGTGGAGGGCGAGCGCGACCGGCTGGTCGAGCGGATCACCATCGCCCGGTCCCAGCCCTCGGTCCTCGCCCGCGCCGCGCTCAGCGCGCGGCGCTACCCCGGGCACCCGTACGCCATCTCGCTGCCCGACCCGGCGGCGGTGGGGGCGGTCACCGGCACCGGCCTGCTCGAGCTGCACGCGGCCCGCGTGCTCCCGGCCGGCAGCACCCTCGTCCTCGTGGGCGACCTCGACCCCGCGGGCGCGGCCGACGCGGTCGCCGAGGCGCTGGCCGGGTGGACCGCCGGCGGGACCGCCCTCGAGTCGGCCCCGGCCGCGGCCCGGCACGACCCGGTGCTCGAGCTGGTCGACCGGCCGGGCGCGGTGCAGTCCAACATCCGGCTCGGCGGCCCCGCACCCGGCCGTACCGACCCCGACCTCGCCGCCGTCCGGCTGGCGGCCATGGTCTACGGCGGTTACTTCTCCTCCCGGCTGGTGGAGAACATCCGCGAGCGGCGCGGCTACAGCTACAGCCCGCGCAGCGCGGTGGAGCACCTGGCCGCCGCCTCCTCGGTGCTCGTCGAGGCCGACGTCGCCACCGAGGTGACCGGCCCGGCGCTCATGGAGACCGTCTACGAGCTCGGCCGCATGGCGCTGACCCCGGTCACCGAGGCCGAGCTGGACGCCGCCCGCCGGTACGTCCTGGGCAGCATGGCGCTGTCGACGGCGACGCACGCCGGCCTGGCCAGCACCCTCGCGGCACTGGTCGGGGCCGGGCTGCCGGTGGGCTGGCTCGCCGAGCACCAGCAGGCGCTCGAGGCGGTGACCGTCGACCAGGTGCAGGACGTCTCCCGCCGCTACCTCGCGCCGGGTGCGCTCACCGCCGTCGTCGTCGGCGACGCGGAGGTGGCCGAGGCCCAGCTGGCCGTGCTCGGCCCGCTCACCGTCCGACGGGAGGCGCAGGCGTGAGCGCCCCCGCCGGCGGCCTGCCCGCGAACGACCCCGACCGCATGCGCGGCGCCTCGGCGGCCTGGCCCGTCGGCGCACCGCCGTCGTCCGGCTCGGTGCCGGTGCTCTCCCGGGTCGCGCACGACCGGGCGCACCTCGCCCGCGCGCTGCCCGACCCGACCGGCGGCCGCCCCGTCCGGGTGCTCACCGTCGACCGGCACCGCGCCGTCCCGGTGCGCGAGACGCCCGGTGGCCCGGAGCTGCTGTGGGACGAGCGGCCGGAGCTGCCGACCGGTGCGATCTTCCTCGGCGAGGCCGACGGCGTCCCGTACGCCGCGGTCCGCGGCGAGCGGGCGCTGACCGTGAGCGGTCGGCCGGTCGACTCCTGGGCCGGGCTGCGCGACCTGGGCACGGTGCTCGGCGACCTCGACGCCGGGCTGCTGGTCCAGGCCATCGGCATGGTCGAGTGGCACGAGCGCAACCGGTTCAGCCCGCTGACCGGCGCGCCGACCACCGTCGAGCGGGCCGGGTGGGTGCAGCACGACCCCACCACCGGCACCGACATCTTCCCGCGCACCGACCCCGCCGTGATCATGCTCGTCCACGACGGCGCCGGGAACGTCGTCCTGGGCCGGCAGGCGATCTGGCCGCCGGGGCGCTACTCCGTGCTGGCCGGCTTCGTCGAGCCGGGGGAGTCGCTCGAGGCCGCGGTGGCCCGCGAGGTCGCCGAGGAGGTCGGCCTGCAGGTCACCGACGTCCGGTACGTGGGCAGCCAGCCGTGGCCGTTCCCGCAGTCGCTCATGCTGGGCTTCGTCGCCCGCGCCGAGTCCGCCGGGGAGCTCGTGCTGGACCCCACCGAGATCGAGGAGGCGCACTGGTTCTCCCGCGAGCAGCTGCTCGCCGGGGACGGGCTGTCCGCCCTGCCGCCCGCCGTGTCGATCGCGCGGAACATCATCGACCGCTGGCTGACCGGCGAGTTCGACGACTAGTCAGGCCCAGCGGCCGCCGAGCACCAGGGCCGGCCGGTCGGCGTGGTCGGCCAGCACCACGGCGTCGGCCAGGGCGACCGGGTCCACCTCGTCGTCGTAGCGGTCGAAGGCCGGCAGCACCCACGCCTGGTCGGCCGGGACCCGGCGCCGGCGGGCGGCCGGGGCGACCCGCAGGTGGACGACGACGTCGAAGGCCAGCCCCACGCCCTGCAGAAGGGTGCCGGGCACCAGCAGCACCCCGCCGGGAGGTGCCGGCGCGGGGCGGGCGCGGACGGCGCGGTCGCGCACCAGGTCCCACAGCTGCGGCAGGTAGCGGCCCGAGCCGCCGGGCCCCACCGGGGCGAGCACCTCGCGGGTCAGCGCGCCTGCGTCCAGCCAGTCGGTGTACCGGGCGTCGGGATCGGTGCGGCCGTGCTCCAGCCGCAGCGAGGCCGGGCGGTAGAACCCCTCCGCGGGGACGACGACGGCGGCCCGGCCCAGCGCCGGCAGCCGCTCGGCGACCGCCGCGGCCAGGTGCCCGGGGGAGGCGAGCTCGGGCCCGTCGACGGCCACGCGCAGCGCGGTGGCGCCCGGTTCCGGGAGCTCCGCGGCGAGCAGCTCGGCGAGCCGGTCGGCCAGCGCGGCGGGGGTGAGCGGTTCGGGGCGGCTCAGGACCGGCCGTCCGCCGCGGCCAGCGGCGCCGCGGCCGCCCGCGGGGGAGCGGCGACGTCGGGCGCCAGCGAGTCGAGCACCTCGCGCGCCAGCTCGGCGACGGGCCGGCCCTGCGAGCGGGCGTCGCGGCGCAGCCCCTCGAACGCCGCGCGGGCGCTGGCGCCCTGGCGCTCGGCGAGCACGCCGATGGCCCGCTCGGTGGCGACCCGCGCGGCGAGCGCGTGCTCCAGCTGGGCGACCGTGCGCTCGAGGGCGGCGATGCGCAGCGCGGCCTCGTCGACGACGGGCTCCACCGCGCCGATGGGGACCACGGCACCCCGGGCGGAGCGGCGGGCCGAGCGGTCCGGCTCGGGCACGGCGCCGAACTCCTCGGCGATCAGGTCGGCCAGCGACATGCCCTCGACGACGTCCCCCACCGGGTCGCTGCCCGCGGCCGAGCGCACCACCCAGCCGGTGGGCGTCCGGGTCAGCGCCACGGGCGCCGACGGGTCGGGGGAGCAGCCGGCCGGGTCACCCGGCCCTGCGATCGGGCGCGCGGGCCCGTCGGAGGGCCGGGGACCGGGGATCACGTCGTCGTCACGCCCCCGCGACCGCGGCCAGCTGCGCCTTGACCTGGTCGATGCTGGGGTTGGTGAGGGCGGTGCCGTCGGAGAAGAGCAGGGTGGGCACGGTGCGGTTGCCACCGTTGGCGTTCTCGACCAGGTCGGCCGCCTGGGCGTCCTGCTCGATGTCGACCTCGGCGAAGGAGATGCCCTCGAGCTGCATCAGCTTCTTCAGCCGGACGCAGTACCCGCACCACGTGGTGGTGTACATCGTCACGGCGGTGCTGTCGGTCGTGGTCATCGGGTCGAGTCTCCCTGCTAGGAACGGGCCGGTCCACCCCCGGGAAAGGTGCACCTCGTGTGCTGGTCAACGCGGCCTTCCTGGGGATGCTTCCCCATGAGGTCGGCGCGGGCTGGGAGGATCGCCCTGTGACACGAGCCCGGAGCACCCGATGAGCGCGGCGACCCGATCGGGCTCCCGCGCGGAGGACGTGCTCGCCGGGCTCGACGAGGAGCAGCGGACCGCCGCGCAGGCGGTGACCGGGCCCGTGTGCATCCTCGCCGGCGCGGGCACTGGGCAAGACCCGCACGATCACCCACCGCATCGCCTACGGCGTGCACACCGGCGTCTACGTCCCCGAGCAGGTGCTCGCGGTGACGTTCACCGCGCGCGCGGCCGGCGAGCTCCGCACCAGGCTGCAGGCGCTCGACGTCGGCGGGGTGCAGGCCCGCACGTTCCACGCCGCGGCCATGCGGCAGCTGCGCTACTTCGCCCCGCGCGTGCTCGGCGGCCCGATGCCGGCGCTGATCGAGAACAAGCTGCGGGTGGTCGCCTCCGCGGCGGCGCGCAACCGGCTCACCACCGACCGGACCAGCCTGCGCGACCTCGCCAGCGAGATCGAGTGGGCCAAGACGACCTTGGCGACGCCGGAGGACTACCCGGCCCGGGCCAAGGCCGCCGGCCGGGAGACGCCGTTCGAGCCGGCCGCGGTCGCCGCGGTCTACGCCAGCTACGAGTCGGCGAAGGAGCGCGACGGCGCGCTGGACTTCGAGGACCTGCTGCTGGTCACCGCGTACGCGCTCGAGGGCCACCCGGACGTCGCCCGCGCCGTGCGCGACCAGTACCGGCACTTCGTCGTCGACGAGTACCAGGACGTCAACCCGCTCCAGCAGCGGCTGCTCGACGCCTGGCTCGGCGGCCGGGCCGAGGTCTGCGTCGTGGGCGACCCCAACCAGACCATCTACTCCTTCACCGGTGCCGACCCCGACTACCTGCTGGGCTTCGCCGACCGCTATCCCGACGCGGAGGTGGTCAAGCTCGAGCGCGACTACCGGTCGACGCCGCAGGTCGTCGGGCTGGCCAACCGGCTCATCGGCATGGCGCCCCGGCGCAAGGGGCTGCCCGGCCTGCGGCTGCTCGGCCAGCGCGCCGACGCCGCCGAGCCGCGGTTCGAGGAGCACCCCGACGAGCCCGCCGAGGCCAAGGCGGTCGCCGAGCGCTGCCGGGCGCTGATCGACGAGGGCCTGCCGGCCAGCGAGATCGCGATCCTCTTCCGGATCAACGCGCAGTCGCAGGTGTACGAGTCGGCGCTGGCCGACGTCGGCGTTCCGTACGTGCTGCGCGGTGGCGAACGGTTCTTCGAGCGGCCTGAGGTGCGCGAGGCGGTGCTGCTGCTCCGCGGCGCCGCCGCCGGCGGCAACGAGCCCGGGATGCTCGTGCCCGCGGTGCGCGACGTCCTGGCGTCCACCGGCTGGGCCGAGCACCGCCCGCCCGCCGGGGGTGCGGCGCGCGACCGCTGGCAGTCCCTGTCGGCCCTGGTCGACCTCGCCGTCGACCTGGTCGAGGAGAACCCCTCGCTGGACCTCGCCGGCTTCGTGGGGCACCTGGCGCAGCGGGCCGACGCCCAGCACGCGCCCACGGTGCAGGGCGTGACGCTGGCGTCGATGCACGCCGCCAAGGGCCTGGAGTGGGACGCCGTCTTCGTCGTCGGGATCGTCGACGGCGTGCTGCCCATCGCGCAGTCGCTGTCCCGGCCCGACGCGGTGGAGGAGGAGCGCCGGCTGCTCTACGTCGCCATCACCCGGGCGCGCGAGCAGCTGACCCTCTCCTGGTCGCTGGCGCGCAACCCCGGCGCCAAGCGGGCCCGGCCGCGCAGCCGGTTCCTCACCGGGCTGGCACCGGACTCCGGTCCGACGGCGCCGCCGGCCCGCAGCCGGACCAAGCGGCCCAAGGTGGTGCTCGAGGGCGAGGCGGGGGAGCTGTTCGAGCGGCTCCGGGCGTGGCGCAGCTCGGCGGCGCAGGCGCAGTCGGTGCCGGCCTACGTCGTCTTCACCGACGCCACGCTGCAGGCGATCGCCGAGACGCGGCCGGCGAACCTGCGCGAGCTCTCCGCGCTGCCCGGCATCGGCTCGCGCAAGCTCGAGCTCTACGGCGAGGACGTGCTCGCCGCCGTCACCGGCTGACGCCCACGCCCTGCCGGCGCTCTGCACGGGGCGACCGGCCGGTCGCCCAGCGCGAGGGCGGGCCGCCGCCGCTGCACCGCGGGACCCCGTCGGGCGACGCGTCGGTTAATTCGATTGACCGCCCCCGCGGGCCCCTCCTAGTGTCCTGACCCACACGAGCTGCACCCAGCCCGAGCGCTGCCACCCGGCCCCGCTCGCGACCCGGAAGGAGGGGTGGACGTGATCAGCACGACGTGGACCGACGCCCCCGCCGGGTTCTCCGGCCGGGGCGCAACCGCCCTGCCCGCCCTCGCCCGTCCGGCCGTCGCCGGCGGCCCCGCGGTCCTGATGGCGCCCACCGCTGCCCCGATCCAGGGGTGCGGTCTGCCCGCCGTCCGGCTGCGCCGCAGCGATGAGCGCGACGTCGCCACCCGGTCCTACCTCGCACAGGCAGTGATCGGCGGCACCGCCCCGAACGGCACCACCACGCACGACTTCGGCATCACCCTCGGGATCCACTCCCCGGGGAGACCCCTGAGCTAGCCGCTCACGGTCCTCCTCGAGGCCGCGGAACCCGAACCCCGGGATCCGCGGCCTCTCTCGTTCAGCGCCGCGGCACCCGGCCCCGACTCCCGGTCGGCGGGCCCCCGCCGGTCGACAGACGACGAACACGAGGAGGAGCGGCAGTGCTGCAGACGATCGACCGCCCGACGTCCCTGCACCGGACCCCGCCCGGATCCGGCGGAGCGACGCCGAGACGGCCGCAGCCGCCTCTGTCACCCGCCCCGGTGCGGCATCCCGTGCCGTGCCGCGACGAGGACCCGGAGCTCTGGTTCGCCGAGAGCCCGAGCGATCTGGAACTGGCCAAGACGCTCTGCGCCCCGTGCCCGGTCCGCGACGCCTGCCTGGCCGGCGCCCTGGACCGCGGCGAGCCGTGGGGTGTCTGGGGCGGCGAGATCTTCGACCGCGGTGTCGTCATCGCCCGCAAGCGGCCCCGCGGCCGCCCGCGGAAGGTGACCGCCGCGTGAGCACCCCAGAGCAGTCCGCCCCCGCCGCAGCGGTGGGGGTGCCATCAGCAACGACGACCACCGAGGAACCCGACATGCTCATGTACGACCACGCCCTGGCCCAGAGCCGGATGGCCGAGATGCGGGAGGAGGCGCTCACCGCCGCCCGCGCGCACCGGCTGTACGTCGCCCGCCGGGCCGCCCGCCGCGCCGAGCGGGCGGTGCGCCGCGCCGCCCGCCTCAGCGCGTCCGTCTATTGAGATGGGGCCGGGTCCGTGCAGGACCCGGCCCCGTCAGGCCCGGAAGCCGGGCAGCCACTCCTCCAGCACGCCGCGGAAGCCGCCCTCGGCGTCCAGCTGGCACAGCACACCGATGGAGCCGATCGTCACCCGGTGGATGAGCAGGTAGGCCGGCGGCAGGTTCAGCTGGCGGCCCAGCCGGCTGGCCTCCAGGCGCGGGTCGGCGATCCGGGCGGCCTGCTCCTGCATCCACGCCCGGGTGAAGTGGAACCGCGGCTCGGCGATCGGGTCGAGCATCGGCCGCAGGAAGTCGTGCACCCCCTGCGCGTCGATCTGGGCGTTGGGCAGCACGAAGCCCTCCGACCGCAGGTCGGCCAGCACCTCCTCGGCGCGCCCCTCCAGCGCCCAGCGCAGCAGCCGCCCGATCGGCTCGGGGTGGCCGTCGGGCAGCCGCGCCGTCGCCCCGAAGTCGATGACGCCGAGCCGGCCGTCGGGCAGCAACCGGAAGTTGCCCGGGTGCGGGTCGGCGTGCAGCAGCCCGGCCCGCTGGGGCGCGCTGAAGTGCAGCAGCGCCATGAGCACACCCGCGTGGTCCCGCTGCTCGCGCGTGCCGCCGGCGATGATCCGGGACAGCGGGGTGCCCTCGAGCCACTCCGAGACGATGACCTTCGGAGCGCTGGCGACCACCCGCGGCACCACGATCTGCGGGTCGTCGGCGAAGGCCGCCGCGAAGCCGCGCTGCGCGTCGGCCTCCAGGCTGTAGTCCAGCTCCTCGACCACCCGCGCCTTGAGCTCGGCGATGAGCGGCTTGACGTCCATGCCGGGGAAGAGCACCGCGAACATGCGGGCGAAGCGGCTGAGCTGGTTCAGGTCCGACATCAGCGCCGTCGCCGCACCCGGGTACTGGATCTTCACGGCGACGTCGCGGCCGTCCCGCCACGTCGCCCGGTGCACCTGCCCGATGCTCGCGGCGGCGGCCGGCTGGTCGTCGAACTCGCGGAACCGCGTCCGCCACGTGCCGCCGAGCTGCTGGGCGAGCACCGCGTGCACGGTGCGCACCGGCATCGGTGGCGCCTCCTCCTGCAGCTTGACCAGCGCGTCCCGGTAGGGGGCGGCCATCTCCTCGGGCACGGCGGCCTCGAAGACCGACAGCGTCTGCCCGAGCTTCATCGCCCCGCCCTTGAGCTGCCCGAGCACCGCGAACAGCTGCTCGGCGGTGCGCTGCTGCAGCTCGGCGGAGACCGCGTCGGCCGACTGGCCGGACAGCCGCTTGCCCAGTCCCAGGGTGGCCCGGCCGGCCGCGCCCAGGGGGAGCGACGCCAGGCGCGCGGTCCGGGAGACCGAGCCCCGCGGCATCACCGGTCGATCCTCGGCCACGCATCCTCCTCGTCGGCGCCGTGCCCGCCCCCGCGGCGGCACGGAGGCGTCACGGGCGAACCCGCGAGCGCGTTCACGGGCCATTGTCCCCTGCCGGTCGGTCCGTCCGCTGGGTGCAGCCGCACTCCGGGTGCGGAACCCAGCGCCGCACCCGTGGGACCAGCTCGGGCGGCACCAGCTCCAGCGTCGCATCCACGGCGGCCGGCGCCGCGCTGCCGTCCAGGTAGGCGAGCACCTGCGCGGCGGCGGTCGCGGCGGTGAGCAGGCAGGTCACGGTGGAGCCGCTGGGCGGCGGGTCGGCGGCGGTCAGCTGCGCGGCGAGCTGCGGCCAGCGCGGATCGGCGTCGCGGCGGTGCAGGTCCGCGCAGCGCAGGCAGCTGGTCACGCCGGGCACGACCAGGGGGCCGACGACGCCGGTCGCGCCGCGGACGGTGGCGACCAGGTGCGGCACCCCGGCCCGCGACCAGCGGGCGGTCGTGGGGTCGGAGGCGGCCCACGGCCGGGCGAGCACCACGAGGTCGGGGGAGGCGCCGGCACCCGGTGGGCGCAGGTCGGTGAGCGGGCTGGCCCGCCGGACGGCGTCCGCGGCGGCCAGCGACCGGGGGCGGCCCTCGTCGGCGGCGGTGGCCCCGCCGACGACGGCGTCCCCGGCTGCGGTGAGCCCGCCGTCGCGGACGCTGACCCGGCCGACACCGCTGGCGGCCAGCACCGCGGCCAGCGGGGTGCCGACCCGCGTGGCCCCCTCGACGACCACGACGGCGGCGCGCCGGTTCCGCCACCCGCCTCCGGGCGGCAGCTCGACGACGCGACGGGCGGCCGCGGCCGGCCCTGCGTCGCTGGCGAGGAGGTCGGCGGCGTCGACGTCGACCAGCAGGCCGGCGGCGCGCAGCTCGTCGAGGACGGCGCCCACCGCGCCGGCGTCCAGCCCCGCGCGTGCCGCGTCGGCCACGACCGCGCGCTGCACCCGGCGGCCGTCCAGGCCGCGCAGGAGGCCGGCCAGCCCCTCGGGTTGCGGGCTGACCAGCAGCCCCTCGGCGGTGTCGACGCCCCCGACCTGGAGGTCGGCGGCGTCGCTGCGCAGCAACGGGGTCGCGGCGGGGAGCAGGGGGTGGGCGTCGCTCACCGGGGGAGCGTGCCAGCGCGCGGCCGGGCCGCGCGGGCGTCGTCCACAGGTGCTGCGGAACGACGACGGCGACGCCCCCGAGGGGGACGCCGCCGTCGTCGACCGCTGGGGGCCGGTGCTCAGGCCTTGCCGAGGATCCGGTTCATCTTGGTGCCGCACACGGGGCAGGTGCCCTGGGCCATGCGACGGCCGGACTCGCTGACCTTGACCTCGCCGTCGAAGTCGCGCTTCTCCTTGCACTTCACGCAGTAGCCGTTGTAGCTCTCAGCCACGGGATCTCCTCGGTCTCGGGGGGCGACCCGGCGGGGACGCCGGGCGCCGTCGTGCCGGAACGCTACCCGTGTCGGCGTGTCCCGATACCGCGGGCGGGGAGCCAGTGGGGAGCGCTGCCCACAGCCTGTGGACAACCCTGTGGAGCACGTGGGGAACCGTCGGCGTGTCCCTGTGCGTGGACGGGGGGCGGAGCCGGGGACAACCCCGGCCGGTGACCACCCGCACCTCGTCCGACCTGCGCGGACGCCCCCGCGCGGGTTGTGGAACGCCCCGGTCGGAGGGCGCGCTCACCGATCCGTGACCCGCCGTGTCCACCGTCCGTGCGACGTGCACCCGAGAGGGTGGCCGCGGGCGGGCACGGGAGCGGTCCGGTGGCTTACGGTTCCCCCGTGCACGGACCGCTCCCCGACGCCTCCGCACGCTCCGCATCCGCCGGCACCCCGCCGGCCGCTGCCGCGCGAGCGGCCCGCGCCGTCCCCATGGCCCGGAGCAGGTCGGCCGACGACGCAGCACCCGTGCCCGGGGGCGACCCCGAGTCCGTCGTCGAGGTCCGGCGCAGCGCGCGCCGGCGGCGCACGGTGACCGCCTACCGGGAGAGCGGGCGCACCGTCGTCCCCTCATCCCCGCGGCCTTCAGCCCGGCGGAGGAGCGCCGCTGGGTGGCCCAGATGGTGGCCAAGCTCCAGACCCGCGAGGAGCGCCGTCGCCGCTCCCTCGGTGGCGACGACGAGCTCATGGCGCGGGCCCGCGCGCTCTCGGTCGCCCACCTCGACGGGCTGGCCGAGCCCGCGTCGGTGCGCTGGGTCGACAACCAGCAGCGCCGCTGGGGGTCGTGCACCCCGGCCGACCGCAGCATCCGGCTGTCCAGCCGGCTGCAGACGATGCCGGAGTACGTCGTCGACTACGTGCTGGTCCACGAGCTGGTGCACCTGCTCGAGCCCGGCCACGACGAGCGCTTCTGGGCGCTGGTCGCCCGCTACCCGCGCGCCGAGCGGGCGCGCGGGTTCCTCGAGGGCGTCGAGCTGGCGAACACCGCCGGCGCGGCCGGTGAGGACGCCGCGCCCGACCTCGTCGACTGAGCAGCCGCGTCAGTCCCGCTCGGGCGGCTGCTCGTCGGTGTGAGCGCCTGCAGCTCGTCGTCGAGGCCGTGGCCCTGGCGTGCGACGAAGTCCATCGGCTCGTCCAGGTCGTCCGACGTCGGCAGCAGGTCGGGGTGGTGCCACAGCCGGTCGCGGTCCTCGGCGCCGTGCTGCTGGGTCATCGCGCCCCAGACGGTGGCGGCGTCGCGCAGCCGGCGGGGGCGCAGCTGCAGCCCGACGAGGGTGGCGAAGGTCTGCTCGGCCGGCCCGCCGGTGGCGCGGCGGCGGCGCATCGTCTCGGCCAGCGCGGAGTGGCCCGGCAGCCGGTCCTTCGCGGCGGCCGCGACGACGGTGTCGATCCAGCCCTCCACCAGCGCGAGCAGGGTCTCCAGGCGGCGCAGCGCCATCGCCTGCTCGGGGGTCTCCTCGGGCTCGAGCACGCCGCTGCCCAGCAGCCGCTGGATGCTCTCCGGGTCGCTGGGGTCCAGGCCCTCGAGCCCGCCGCCGGACATGGCCTCGGTGAGGCCGCGCTCGATGGCCTCGCGATCGATGCTGATGCCGCGGGCGTAGGCGTGGACGGCGTCCTGCAGCTGCTGGCGCAGCCACGGCACGTGCGCGAACAGCCGCTGGGCGGCGGCCTCGCGCAGCGCGAGGAACAGCCGCACCTCGTCCGCGGGGCGGTCGAGCCCGGCGGCGAACGCGGCGACGTTCTGCGGCACCAGCACGCCGGTGCCGCCCGGGGCGAGCGGGAGCCCCACATCGGTGCTGGTCAGCACCTCGTCGGCGAGCTTGCCGAGCGCCGAGCCGACCTGGGCGCCGAACATCAGCCCGCCCATCCGGCCCATGATCCCGGCGATCGGCCCGAAGGACATCGCCGCCTCCTGCGGCAGCGCGCTGGTCATCGCGCCGACCACCCGCTCGGCGAGCGGGTCGATCAGCGCGCCCCACTCCGGCAGGGTCTTCTCCACCCACTCGACCCGCGACCACGCGGCGGTGCGCTCGATGCCCGAGGGCAGCTCGGTGACCTGGTCCAGCCACAGGTCGGCCAACCGCAGCGCCTCGGCGACCGCGGTGCGCTCGCCGTCGGAGGAGGGCTGGTGGCCGGCGGCCAGCTGGCTGATGGCGCTCTGCGTGGCGAGGTCCCAGTTGACCGGGCCGCCCGACCAGCTCATGAGCTTCTGCAGCTCCGCGAACAACGGCATCTTGCCCAGCACGTCCTCGGGGTTGCCGCCGCCGGCGATGCCCCCGAACAGCGCGCCCAGGCCGAACGGGTCACCGCCGGGGGTGCTCCCGCCGCCCTCGTCACGGCGCTCGGGATCGCGGTCGGGGGGACCGAAGCCGAAGGGGAGGTCGCTCATGCGTCCACGGTAGACGCGGGATCTTCGCGAAGGGGCCGGGTGCGTTCCGCCCACAGCGCACGGCGGGACCCCGCGCCACGGCGGGGCCCTAAGCTGGCCCGTCGTGACCCGTCGCATCGCCGTCCTGAGCGCCGGTGGCCTGCTGCTGGTGCTCTTCGGCGTCCTCGGCACGACGCTGCCGGTGCCCTACGTCGCCCAGGTGCCCGGCCCCACCTACGACACGCTCGGCGACATCGACGGCGAGCCGATCATCTCCGTCGAGGGCCGCGAGCGGAACGAGGTCGAGGGCAACCTCAACCTGACGACGGTCGGCGTGGGCCGCGGCGGGCTGAGCCTCGTGCAGGCGGTCCGCGGCTGGTTCGACGACGAGATCGCCGTCGTCCCGGAGGAGTCGGTCTACCCGCCCGACCGCACCGAGGAGGAGACGCGGCAGCTCAACCGCCGCGCGTTCCTCACCTCGGAGCAGGCCGCCGAGAGCGTGGCGCTGGGGCACCTGGGCTACCCGGTCAAGGTCGCCGTCCGGGCCGTCCCGGAGGGCTCGCCGTCGGAGGGCCTGCTCGAGGAGGGCGACGCGATCGAGTCGGTCGACGGCCGGCCGACCCCCGACTTCGCCGCGCTCGACGAGGTGCTCTCCTCGGTCCCGCCCCGGACCCCGGTGGCCGTCGGCTACACGCGGCTCGGCGAGCCCGGCACGACCACGGTCACCACCCGCGCGGCCGAGGAGGGCGACGGCTCCGCGCTGGGGGTCACCGTGCTCGAGCAGCCGGTCGCCCCGTTCGACGTCGACATCCAGGTCGAGGGCGTCGGCGGCCCGTCGGCCGGGCTCATGCTGACCCTCGGCATCCTCGACCTGGTCGGCGACGAGGACCTCACCGGGGGCGCGCTCGTGGCGGGCACCGGGACGATCGACGCCGAGGGCGCGGTCGGCCCGATCGGCGGCATCCCGCTGAAGATGGTCGCCGCCCGCGAGATCGGCGCGGACCTCTTCCTGGTCCCGGCCGGCAACTGCGACGAGGCGCTCGCCGCCGCCGACCCCGGCTTCCCCCTGGCGAAGGTCGCCAGCCTGGACGACGCCCTCGCCGCGCTGGCCGATCTCCGGGCCGGGCGCACGCCCGCCGGCTGCTGATCCGGGGCGCCCGGGAACCACGGCGCCCGTGGCGCGTTGTGCTGGGATGAGCGGGAGAGCGCGCCGAGGGTCGGGCGCGCGCCCCGCCGGCGACGGGCTCCTGCCGCGTCGCCGGAGCGCCCGCACCTGACGCTCTGCTACCGAAGAACGTGCAACTGAAGGAGACCGCTCGTGGCCATGCGGCCCCCCGTGCCGGTGCCGACGCTGTCGCGGCGCGCGAAGCTGGCCCTCGGCGCCATCGCCGTGCTGCTCGTGCTGTTCACGGCAGTCGGCACGCTGACCAACGTCTACGTCGACTACCTGTGGTTCGACGAGACCAAGTACACCGAGGTCTTCTGGACCGAGCTGCAGAGCCGGGCGCTGCTCTTCGCCGTGGCGGGGGTGGCGACCGGCGGGCTGACCGCGCTGTCGATCTACCTCGCCTACCGGTTCCGGCCCACGTTCCGGCCGATGTCGCTCGAGCAGCAGAACCTCGAGCGCTACCGGCAGTCGCTGGAGCCGCGCGCCGGGCTGGTGCTCGCCGGCGTCGCCGTCGTCCTCGGCCTGTTCGCGGGCTTCACCGCCCAGGGCAGCTGGGAGACCTGGCTGACCTTCCGCAACAGCACCGACTTCGGCCAGACCGACCCGCAGTTCGGGCTGGACCTGTCCTTCTTCGTCTTCGAGTACCCCTTCTACCGGCTGCTGCTGGGCTTCGGGTTCGCCATCGCGATCCTGGCGCTGATCGGCTCGCTGGTGACCAACTACGTCTTCGGCGGCCTGCGCCTGCAGACGCCGGGGCAGAAGCTCACCTCCGCGGCCCGCGTGCAGATCTCGGTGCTGCTCGGGGTCTTCGTGGCGCTCAAGGCGGTCGCGTACTGGCTGGACCGCTACGGCCTGGTCTACTCCAGCCGCGGCGACGTGTTCACCGGCGCCAGCTACACCGACGTCAACGCGCTGCTCGTGCCCAAGACGATCCTGGTGTTCGTCGCCGCGGTCTGCGCGGTCGCGTTCTTCGCCAACATCGTCGTCCGCAACTTCCTGCTGCCGGCCGCGGCGCTGGTGCTGCTGCTGGCCTCGAGCCTGGTCATCGGCGTGGCCTACCCGGCGATCGTGCAGCAGTTCGTGGTCAAGCCCAGCGCCAACGAGAAGGAGGCGCCCTACATCGAGCGCGCCATCGAGATGACGCGGCAGGCCTACGGCCTGGACGAGATCGAGTACGTGAACTACGCGCAGGAGACCACCGGCGACGAGGCCGACCCCGAGGTCGCCCTGGCCGAGCTGCGGGGGGACACCGAGACGATCCCGAACGCCCGCCTGCTGGACCCCAACGTGCTGGCCGACACCTTCACCGCCCGCCAGCAGATCCGCAACTGGTACGGCTTCCCGGAGAAGCTCGACGTCGACCGCTACACCGTCGACGGCGAGCTGCGCGACTACGTCGTGGCGGTCCGCGAGCTCGACAGCTCCGCGCTGTCGGAGAACCAGAGCACCTGGATCAACCGGCACACCGTCTACACCCACGGGCACGGCTTCGTGGCGGCGCCCGCGAACCAGGTGGTCGCCGGCTCCGACGGCGGTGAGCCGAACTTCACGACCCTCGACCTGCCCGTCCAGGGCGACATCGAGGTCGACCAGAGCCGGATCTACTACGGCGAGCTGATCGAGGACTACTCGGTCGTCGGCGCGCCCGACGGCACCGCGCCGCGCGAGTCCGACCTCCCCGAGGGCGGTTCGGACGACCGGCAGATCAACAACACCTACGACGGCGAGGGCGGGGTGTCGGTCGGCAGCTTCTTCCGGCAGCTGACGTTCGCCACCTACTTCCGGGAGCGCAACTTCCTGCTCTCCAGCGCGGTCAACGAGGAGTCCAAGGTCCTCTACGTCCGCGACCCCCGGGACCGGGTGGAGAAGGCCGCACCCTTCCTCGAGGTGGACGGCGACCCGTACCCGGCGGTCCTCGACGGCAAGGTCACCTGGATCCTCGACGGCTACACGACGTCGGACTCCTACCCCTACTCCGAGCAGATGGAGCTGGGCGAGGCCGCGGCCGACGCGCTCACCGGCACCGGCACGACCGCGCTGCCGAACGACACCTTCAACTACATCCGCAACTCGGTGAAGGCCACCGTCGACGCCTACGACGGCACTGTCACGCTCTACGAGTGGGACACCGAGGACCCGGTCCTCAAGACCTACATGAAGGCCTTCCCGGGTGTCGTGCAGCCCTACGAGGACATCCCCGACGAGCTGCGCGAGCACGTCCGGTACCCCGAGGACCTGTTCAAGGTGCAGCGGGACATCCTGACCCGCTACCACGTCGACGAGCCCATCTCGTTCTACGAGGGCAGTGACCGCTGGCAGGTCCCGGACGACCCGACGCAGAACGTCGAGGAGAACCAGCCGCCGTACTACATCCTGGCCCAGCGGCCCGGGGACGCGGAGGCCACGTTCCAGCTGACCAGCGCGCTCAACGCGTTCCAGCGGCCGAACCTGTCGGCCTTCGTCTCGGCGTCCAGCGATCCGGACCCGGAGCGCTACGGCAAGATCCAGGTGCTGCAGCTGCCGGGCAGCACCCCCTTCCGCGGCCCGCAGCAGGTGCAGCAGTCGTTCAACACCTTCGACCAGGTCGCCCGGGACCTCACCCTGTTCAACAGCCAGAACAGCCAGGCGGTCTTCGGCAACCTGCTCACCCTGCCCATCGGCGAGGACGGCTTGCTCTACGTCCAGCCGCTGTACGTGGAGGGCACGTCGAGCAACTCCTTCCCGCTGCTGCGGAAGGTGCTGGTCAACTTCGGCGGTCAGGTCGGGTACGCCGACACCCTCGCCGAGGCGCTGGACCAGGTGTTCGGCGCCGGGGCCGGCGAGGTGGCCACCGACAGCGGTGACGCACCGACGACACCGGACGACGGCGAGGAGACGCCACCCGCGTCGCCGTCCCCGTCGCCCACCCCGGCACCCACGCCGGACGACGGCGGGAACGGCGCACCCACGCCGGACCTCGACCGGGCGGTCAGCGACCTGGACGACGCGCTGAGCGCGCTGGCCGACGCCCAGCGAAGCGGCAGCTTCGCGCAGCAGGGTCAGGCGCTCGAGCAGCTGCAGGCCGCCGTCGAGGCCTACCGCGCCGCCCAGGAGGCCGCGGGCGGCTCGGCCACACCCGGCGGCTGACCGGGGGAGGGGCCGGCGCATCCCCGCGCCGGCCCCTCCGCCCCGCCTGGTACGGTGGTCGTACCGACGCGGGGTGGAGCAGCTCGGTAGCTCGCTGGGCTCATAACCCAGAGGTCGCAGGTTCGAATCCTGCCCCCGCTACAACGCCAGGAGGCCCGGTCACCACGGTGACCGGGTCTTCTGCTGTTCCCGGTGCCTGCCGGCCCCGGTGTCCGACGACCGGGGCTGGACCTCACCACCGGCCCGTGGTCTGCTGCCGCGCATGGTGCTGACACCGAACGCCACCGTCGCCGAGGCGACCGCCGCGATCGACCGCGACGGCTACGTCCTGATCGAGCGCCTTATGGACGCCGAGTGGGTGGCCGCGGCGAAGGCGGACCTGCAGCGCGTGCTCGCGGAGACCGCGACCGGGCGCAACTCCTTCGAGGGCTTCTCCACGCAACGCGTCTACGCCCTGTTCGCCAAGACCCGGTACTTCGACGGGCCGGCCACCCACCCGCTGGTGCTCGGGGTGCTGGACCACGTGCTCGGCCACTACCAGTTCAGCGCGCCGGTGGGCATCCAGATCGGGCCGGGGGAGGTCGCGCAGGTGCTGCACCGCGACGACGACGTCTACCCGCTGCCGCGCACCGGCACGGACGTCGTCGTCAACACGATGTGGCCGCTCGACGACTTCACCGTGGAGAACGGCGCCACCCGGTTCGTGCCGGGCAGCCACCGCTGGGAGGCGGGGCGCACCGCCACCGAGGAGGAGACGACCGCCGCGGTCATGCCGGCGGGATCGGTGCTCATCTACGTCGGCAACCTGATCCACGGCGGGGGCGCGAACACCACCGACCGGCCGCGGCTCGGCGTCATCCTCGAGTACGCCGCCTCCTGGCTGCGCCCGCAGGAGAACCACACCCTCGCCGTGCCGCGGGAGATCGCCCGCGAGCTGCCCGAGCGGCTCCAGGAGCTGCTGGGCTACAACGTCCACCCGCCGTTCCTCGGGTACGTCGACGGCCGGCACCCGCGGCGGGTGCTCTCCTCGTCCTGACCGCGGGGGGTCCCGTTGATCTAGGTTGGCGACGTGGCTCACACGACGGTCGAGAAGCAGATCGAGGCCGGCGGCCTCCCGTTCACCTATCTGACGGCGGGGCCGGAGGACGGGCCGCTGGCTCTGTGCCTGCACGGCTTCCCCGACACCGCGCACACCTACCGGCACCTGCTGCCGGAGCTGGCCGCCGCCGGGTTCCGGGCGGTGGCCCCGTTCTCGCGCGGCTACGCGCCGACCGCCGTCCCCGCCGACGGCCGGTACCAGACCGGCGCGCTCGCCCGGGACGCCGTCGCGCTGCACGACGCCCTCGGGGGCGACGACCGCGCGGTGCTCATCGGCCACGACTGGGGCGCGCAGGCCACCTACGGGGCCGCGGTCAGCGCGCCGGAGCGCTGGCGGAAGGTCGTCGCCATGGCCGTCCCGGTGGGCCCGGCGCTGGCCGGCTCGTTCTTCACCTACGACCAGATCAAGCGGTCGTTCTACATGTACTTCTTCCAGAACCCGCTGGCCGATGTGCTCGTGGCCGCCGACGACCAGGCGTTCATCGCCCGGCTCTGGGCGGACTGGTCGCCCGGCTACGACGCCACCGAGGACCTCGCCGCCGTGCGCCGCGCTCTCGGGACGCCGGAGAACCTGGCCGCCGCGCTGGGCTACTACCGCGCCCTGTTCGACCCGGCGGAGCAGTCGCCGGAGCTCGCGGCCGAGCAGCAGGCCGTGGGCGGGGTGCCGCCGCAGCCGACGCTGTACCTGCA
Source organism: Blastococcus sp. TML/C7B (assembly GCF_016612845.1). Lineage (NCBI taxonomy): Bacteria > Bacillati > Actinomycetota > Actinomycetes > Geodermatophilales > Geodermatophilaceae > Blastococcus > Blastococcus sp. TML/C7B. Next base: position 1,837,425 of record NZ_JAEOAA010000001.1, read on the forward strand.
CGGCGCCCAGGACGGCTGCATGGGCGCCGACACCGTCGACGCCGTGCGTGCCGCGCTCTCGCCCGGGTCGGAGGCCGTCGTCGTCGAGGGCGCCGGGCACTTCCTGCACCTCGAGCGCCCGGACGAGGTGAACCGGCACATCCTGGGCTTCCTGGCGGACTGACCGGGCCGGACGGCGCGGGGGCCGGCGGGGCGGTCAGACGGGGCTGAGCCGGTCGCTGCGCCGCCGGTCGGGGTTCGTGCGCCACGCGGGCCGGGCGGGGGCCGCGGGGTGGGCCACCGCCGGGGAGCCGGCGTGCGCCCGTGCCGCGGGTGGGGTGCGCGCGTGGTCCGGCTTGGGGGCGCGCGACCCGGTGAGCAGCGCGTGCGGGCGGGTGGCGTCGGCGCCGTCGTCGGCTGCCGGTGGGTCGACCGGGGGAGCGGGGAAGGTCTCGCGCCGCGGCGGGCGCGCCGGATCGGGCAGCCGCAGCTCGGCCAGGTCCTTCCAGGTGGAGTGCCGCAGCCCGTCGACGACGCACCGGACCCGGCCCAGCACCCGCCCCTCGTCGGTGTGCACCCAGCCCAGCAGCTCCCCGGAGAACCAGAGGCCGCGGTGGTGGATCTCCACGGGCTGGGGGTCGCCCGCGAAGAGGCTCACCGCCGAGTACCCGCTCACGAGGCGGACTGTAGGTCGGCGGAACCGCCCGGCCCGGAAGGCGCGCGAACGCTCTGCCGCGCCGCGTGACGGGCCAGTCCCACCACTCACTCCGGTGCCTGCCGCCACCCCCGCGGCCGGAGGTCCGCGGTCGGTGTACAGTGGCATCTACCGACGCGGGGTGGAGCAGCTCGGTAGCTCGCTGGGCTCATAACCCAGAGGTCGCAGGTTCGAATCCTGTCCCCGCTACCACGATGGAACGGCCCTCACAGTCGCACTGTGAGGGCCGTTTCTCATCCGCCGATCTCGGCACCGCCCGGGGCAGGGGCCTCCTGCACCCGCCGGGCGAGCGTGCCCGGCCGTTCGAGGAGGAGCAGTTGGCTCGACGAGGGCAGCCCCAGACCGGGGCCCGCCGCGCCCCAGGGCGCGGTCAGCGCCGTGCCCGCGGGCCGGAGGACGTCATCGCGGTGCTGGCCCGGGCGGTGCAGCGAGGTGGAGGCCGCCGTCCAGCGCGGCTCGGTGACCGCGAGCGTGCGCACGAAGTTCCAGGCCGTGGCCCTCGTGGCGCGCGACGAGCGCGCCCGGGTCAAGGCGGACGAGGCCAGCAGCCCGAGCCACCGCGCCGAGCAGCTGAAGCGGCTCGACGGCATCGCGACGATCCTGGCGCGCACCGCCGTCCGCGACTCCGCGCTCCTGGCCCTCCTCGGCGAGGACGCCGTCGTGTCGGAGTCGGCCCGGGCGCTGCGCACCGAGATGCTGCGCGCCGCCGGGATCGAGCCCGAGCCGGTCGAACCGCCGCCCGCCGAGCCGGTCGAGGCCCCCGCCGCGCTCGAGCGCCGCGTCGTCCCCCAGTCGGTGGTCTCGCGGCAGCTGGCCAACCCGTTCCTCGCACCGGACTTCGACGCCGCCCGCCCGCAGGCCGCACCCCGGCCGCACCGGCTGGCCGGCTGGGAGCTCATGGCCCCGCTGCTCAACTCCTTCGAGCGCCGCCGGCGGGGGAGCCCCCGCGTGCATGGACCTGCCGTTCCCGACCGACCGGTTCACCCCGATGGGCTCGGAGCTGATGCCGCACCAGGGGCAGCTGGTCGCCGCCGCGGCCGGTGGGCACCGCACCTTCCTGCTGGCCGACGAGCCCGGCCTGGGCAAGACCGCGCAGGCGCTGCTCGCCGCCGAGGCCGCCGACGCCTACCCGCTGCTGGTCGTGGTGCCCAACGTGGTCAAGACCAACTGGGCGCGCGAGGCCGGGCGCTGGACGCCGCACCGCAAGGCGACCGTCGTGCAGGGCAACGGCGACACCGTCGACGGCTTCGCCGACGTCGTGGTGGTCAACTACGAGGTGCTCGACCGGCACGTCGGCTGGCTGGGCGACTTCGGCTTCCGCGGCATGGTCGTGGACGAGGCGCACTTCATCAAGAACAAGACCTCGCAGCGTTCCCAGCACGTCCTCGAGCTCTCCCAGCGGATCCGCTCCTGGACCGCGCGGCCGCTGCTGATGGCGCTCACCGGCACCCCGCTGATCAACGACATCGACGACTTCCGCGCCATCTGGCAGTTCCTCGGCTGGATCGACGACAGCAAGCCGCTGGGCGACCTGATGGACGCGCTGGAGGCCACCGGGCTCACCCCCGCCGACCCTGGCTTCTACCCGGCGGCGCGCCAGTGCGTCATCGACCTCGGCATCGTGCGCCGCCGCAAGGTCGACGTCGCCGCCGACATCCCGGCCCGCCGCATCGCCGACCTGCCCGTCGAGCTGGACGACAAGGCCGGCCGCTCCATCCGCGCGGCCGAGCGCGAGCTCGCCCGCCGGCTGGTGAAGCGCTACGAGAGCGCGCTGGCCGCCCGCGAGTCGGCCACCGTCGTCGAGGGCATCGACGCCGACCTGGTCCGCAAGGTGGCCGGGTGGGAGCTCAAGGACGCGAACTCGTCGGCGACCGGCGAGAACGTCTTCGGCATGATGCGGCGGATCGGCCAGGCCAAGGCCGGGCTCGCCGCCGACTACGCCGCCCAGCTGGCCCGCAGCGCCGGCAAGGTGGTCTTCTTCGCCAAGCACGTCGACGTCATGGACGTCGCGGAGGAGTCGTTCGCCGCCCAGGGCATCCGGTTCGCCTCGATCCGGGGTGACCAGACGCCGTCGGCCCGCCAGCGGAACATCGACGCGTTCGTCACCGACCCCGAGGTGGCCGTCGCGGTCTGCTCGCTGACCGCCGCGGGCGTGGGGCTCAACCTGCAGGTGGCCTCCAACATCGTGCTGGCCGAGCTCTCCTGGACCGACGCCGAGCAGACGCAGGCCATCGACCGCAGCCACCGCATCGGGCAGACCGAGCCGGTCACCGCCTGGCGGATCATCGCCGCGCAGACCATCGACGCCCGGATCGCCGAGCTCATCGACAGCAAGGCCGGGCTCGCCGCCCGGGCGCTCGACGGGTCCGACGAGGTCGCGTCCTCGACCGACGTGCAGCTCGAGGCGCTCGTCGCCCTGCTCACCACCGCGCTCTCGGAGTAGGCGACCCCTGCCGGGTGCTCGGGGAGCCCGGTGCTGGGCCAATCCCTACCAAGCTGATAGACATGCTGCATGACGCGCTCCGGCACCGCTCTGGTGACCCGTGTGCACGTGGACCTGCGGCGCTCGGCGAGCGCGCTGTGTCCGAGCCGTCGCTGAGCTGACGCTCGCGGCCGCTGCCCGGCCGCTCCCTTCCCCGTCCCGTGCCCGGACGGCCGCCGTGCGGCCGGTCCGGCCCGCGGGCTCCTCCCCACCTCACCCCGGAGTACTGGCATGTCCCTGCACCTGCACTGGTTCCTCCCCACCTCCGGCGACGGGCGCGAGGTCGTCGGCGCCGCCAAGGCCGCCGGCGCCGGCTCGGTCGACCGCCCGCCCACGCTGGACTACCTCGGCCAGGTCGCGCGCGCCGCCGAGTCGCTCGGCTTCGAGGCCGTGCTGACCCCGACCGGCACCTACTGCAGCGACGCCTGGATCACCACGGCGGCGCTGCTCGGCCAGACCAGCACGCTGAAGTTCCTCGTCGCCTTCCGGCCGGGCCTGATCACCCCGACGCTGGCCGCCCAGCAGGCCGCCGCCTACGCCGAGCTCTCCGGTGGGCGGCTGCTGCTCAACGTGGTGACCGGCGGTGACCTGCAGGAGCAGCGCCGCTTCGGCGACTGGCTGGACCACGACCAGCGCTACGCGCGCACCGACGAGTTCCTCCAGGTGCTGAAGGGCGCCTGGTCCGGCGTCCCGTTCGACTTCGAGGGCGAGCACTTCCGCGTCGCCGGCGCCACCGTGGCCCGGCCGCCCGCGGTCGCGCCGGAGATCTTCTTCGGTGGTGCCAGCCCGGCCGGGCGCGAGGTGGCCGCGGCGCAGGCCGACACCTACCTCACCTGGACCGAGCCGCCGGCCCAGGTCGGCGAGCTGGTGGAGGACGTGCGGCAGCGCGCCGCCCGGCACGGCCGCACGCTGCGCTTCGGCATCCGCGCGCACGTCATCGCCCGGGACACCTCCGAGGAGGCCTGGGCCGAGGCCGGGCGCATCCAGGCCCGCATGGACCCGAAGGTCATCGCCCGCGCCCAGGAGAAGTTCAGCGCTGCTGACAGCGAGGGCCAGCGCCGGCAGGCCGCGCTGCGCAACGGCGCCAACGAGCGGCTGGAGATCCACCCCGGCCTGTGGGCGGGACCGGGCCTCGTGCGGCAGGGGGCCGGGACGGCGCTGGTCGGCAGCCACGCCGAGGTCGCCTCGCTGATCGAGGAGTACGCCGCTGTCGGCGTCGAGCACGTCATCCTCTCCGGGCAGCCGCACCTGGAGGAGGCCTACTGGGTGGGCGAGGGCGTGCTGCCGGAGCTGCGCCGCCGCGGGCTGACCGGGGCCGCGGCGGGCGAGCTGCGGGTCCCCGCTCTGGTCTGAACCGGCCGCGCGGGGGAGGGGTGGCGCAATCGGGGGCACCCGAGTGTTGTGCGTCACCCCTCCGCTGATTAGCGTCAGCGCTGACCGTTTTCATCTGCCCGACAGTGAGGCGCCCCGTGTCCGTGAACACCCCTGCCGGCTCCGTCGACGTCGATGCGCTCGACATCGACGCGATCGACCTCTCCGACCGCGACTTCTGGGCGGAGCCGCCGGCGGTCCGGCACGCGGTCTTCGACAAGCTGCGCGCCGAGCGCCCCATCGCCCACTTCGAGGAGCCGGTGATGGAGGGCATGGAGCCCGGCCCCGGCTACTGGGCGGTCACCCGCCTCGCCGACCTCGACGCGATCAGCTCCGAGCCGGCCACCTTCTGCTCGGGCAAGGGCGCGGTGTCCATCCAGGACCTGCCGGCCGACCTCAGCGAGTTCTACGGCTCGATGATCAGCATGGACGACCCGCGGCACGCGCGGATCCGGCGGATCGTCGCCAAGACCTTCACGCCCCGGATGCTCGAGCAGGTCCTCGACTCCGTGATCGGCATCGTCGACCAGGTGCTGGTCGAGGCCCGCGCCAAGGCCGAGGCGGGCGACGGCTCGGATCGACGTCGTCGCCGACATCGCCGCGCCGATCCCGCTGCGCATCATCTGCGACATGATGGGCGTCCCCGAGGAGGACCGCCTGCTGGTCCTCAACGCCTCGAACACCATCCTCTCCGGCGGCGACCCCGAGCTGACCGACGAGGAGGACCCGCTCACCGCGCTCCTCGAGGCCGGCATGAACATGGCCGCGCTCATGGAGCGGCTGGCCGCAGAGCGCGTCGCCAACCCCACCGACGACCTGACGACGGCGCTGGTCAACAGCGAGGTGGACGGCGAGAAGCTGACCCACCAGGAGATCGCCTCGTTCTTCATCCTGCTGCTGGTGGCCGGCAACGAGACCACCCGCACGGCGATCGCGCAGGGCCTGTTCGCCCTGTCGGAGAACCCGGACCAGCGCGCCGCCTGGATGGCCGACCCGTCGCTGGACAAGACCGCCGTCGAGGAGATCGTCCGCTGGGTCAGCCCGGTCACCTGGATGCGCCGCACCGCGACCCGGGACGGCGAGGTGAACGGCCACTCCTTCAAGGAGGGCGACAAGTTCCTGCTGTTCTACGCCGCGGCCAACCGCGACCCGGAGGCGTTCGAGAACCCGCACCGGTTCGACGTCAGCCGCAACCCGAACAACCACGTCGGCTTCGGCGGGCACGGACCGCACTTCTGCCTGGGCGCCCACCTGGCCCGCCGCGAGCTGGCGGTGACCTTTCGCCGGCTGTTCGAGATCTGCCCCGACCTGGAGATCACCGGCGAGCCCGACCGGCTGCGCTCCTCCTTCGTCAACGGCCTCAAGCGGCTGCCGGCGCGGTTCACGGGGCAGCGATGAGCCGGGTGCAGGTCGACCGCGAGCGCTGCGTCGGCTCGGGCGTGTGCGAGTCCCTGGCGCCCGACGTCTTCGAGCTCGACGACGACGGCGTCCTCCAGCTGCACCGGGAGGAACCCGAGGCCCGCGAGCTGGACGCGGTCCGCGACGCCGTCCAGTCCTGCCCCGCACGGGCACTCGCCCTGGCGGAGTGATCGAAGCGGCCGCTCGCGGGTAGGGGCTGGGCATGGAGCCCACAGTCACCAACGCCCCGGACGCCAACCGCTACGAGATCCGCGACGGCGACCGCCTGCTCGGTCACGCCGACTACCAGCGCGACGGGTCCACCTTCGTGTTCACGCACACGGAGGTGGACCCCGACGCCGGGCAGTCCGGGCTCGGCAGCACGCTGGTCCGCGGCGCCCTCGACGACGTGCGCGCCCAGGGCGGCTCCGTCGTCCCGCGGTGCTCGTTCGTGCGCGGGTGGATCGGCAAGCACGACGACTACGCCGACCTGGTCGCCGGCTCGGAGAGCTGACCTGCCCCGACCGGCCGGCCGCCCGCGGCGGCCGATAGCGTCGCGGGCGTGATCCTCGAGCACGCGCTGCTGACCGTCCGGGAGGGCGAGCAGGACCGTTTCGAAGCGGCCTTCGGCCGGGCGCGGCGGCTGATCGCCGCCTCGCCCGGCTTCCGCGGCCTCCGGCTGTCCCGGTGCCTGGAGCGGGGGACGGGCTACCTGCTGCTCGTGGAGTGGGACTCGCTGGAGGCCCACACCGAGGGGTTCCGCGGCTCCCCGGCCTACCAGGACTGGAAGGCCGAGCTGCACTCCTTCTACGAGCCGTTCCCGGTCGTCGAGCACTTCACGACCGTGCTGACCGCCGCGCCGGGGGAGTCCGCGTGATCGAGCTGCGCACACCCGGTGAGATCGACGCGATGCGGGCCGCGGGCGCTGTCGTCGCCGACATGCTGGCCGCCGTCCGCGCCGCTGCCGCACCCGGCGTGCGGCTGACCCAGCTCGACGCCGTGGCCCGCGAGGTGCTGGCCGACGCCGGTGCGACCTCGCCGTTCGAGGGGTACGCGCCGCTGTCGACGACCCCGCCGTTCCCCGGCGTGGTCTGCCTGTCGGTGAACGACGTCGCGCTGCACGGCATCCCGACCCCGGAGGAACTCCAGGACGGGGACCTGCTCAGCGTGGACGCCGGCGCGGTGCTCGACGGCTGGGTCGGCGACAGCGCGATCACCTTCGCCGTCGGCACGCCGCGGCCGGAGGACCTGGAGCTCGTGGCGACCACCGAGCGGGCCCTGGCGGCCGGCATCGCGGCGGCCGTCGTCGGCAACCGGATCGGCGACATCTCCGCCGCCATCGGTGCCGTCGGCCGGGCCGGTGGCGTCGGCATCAACACCGACCAGGGCGGGCACGGCGTCGGCCGCTCGATGCACGAGGCACCGTCGGTGCCCAACGAGGGGCGGGCCGGGCGCGGGGTGCCGCTGCGCGCCGGGCTGGTCATCGCCATCGAGCCGTGGTTCCTGGGCGGGGGGAGCGACGACTACCGGGTGGACGCCGACGGCTGGACGCTGCGCAGCGCCGACGGCAGCCGCGCCGCGCACGTCGAGCACACCGTCGCAGTCACCGACGACGGGCCGAGGATCCTCACCCTCCCGCGCTGAGCGCCCGAGTCATGCGAACTCGTGGTCATCGCCGGCTGATCGGCCCGAGTTCGCATGACTCGTCGGGCCCGGACCAAGTTCGGGAGGGCGCTGAGCGCGCTCATGCGCACCAGCGTGCCCACATGCGCCGGGGAGACCACTCCCAGGCGCATGCGGGCGCGAACCGGATCAGCTCAGCGCGCGCTCGAGGTCGGCGAGCAGGTCGTCGACGTCCTCGATGCCGACCGACAGCCGCACGAGGTCCGACGGCACCTCCAGCGGGGAGCCCGCGGCGCTGGCGTGCGTCATCCGGCCGGGGTGCTCGATGAGCGACTCGACGCCGCCCAGCGACTCGGCCAGCGTGAACAGCTCGGCCCGCTCGCAGACCCGCAGCGCCGCCTCCTCGCCGGCGCGCAGCCGGAAGGAGACCATCCCGCCGAAGCCGGACATCTGCCGCGCGGCGACGTCGTGGCCGGGGTGCTCGGGCAGGCCGGGGTAGAGCACCGAGGCGACGGCGTCGTGCCCGGACAGGAACTCCGCGACCCGGGCGGCGTTGGCGCAGTGCCGGTCCATCCGCACGCCGAGCGTCTTCAGGCTGCGCAGCACCATCCACGCGTCGAAGGGGCCCGCGACCGCGCCCATCGCGTTGTGGTTGTAGGCCAGCTGCTCGCCGAGGGTGGCGTCCCGCGTGACCAGCGCGCCGCCGACGACGTCGGAGTGCCCGCCCAGGTACTTCGTCGTCGAGTGCACGACGACGTCGGCACCGAGGGTGAGCGGCCGCTGCAGGTAGGGCGAGGCGAAGGTGTTGTCGACGACGAGCAGCGCGCCGGCCTCGTGCGCGATCGCCGCCGTCGCCTCGATGTCGGTGATGTTCAGCAGCGGGTTGCTGGGCGTCTCGCACCAGACCACGCGGGTGGTCGGGCGGATGGCCGCCCGCAGCGCGTCGGGGTCGGCGAGGTCGACCGGCGTGTGCTCCAGGCCCCACTCGGAGAGCACCCGCGAGATCAGCCGGAAGGTGCCGCCGTAGGCGTCGCCGCCCAGGACGACGTGGTCGCCGGCCCGGCAGGTGGTGCGCAGCAGGGTGTCCTCGGCCGCGAGGCCCGACGCGAACGCCAGGGCCGTCGTGCCCTCCTCGAGGGCGGCCAGCGCCGCGTGCAGCGTGTCGCGGGTCGGGTTGCCGCTGCGGCTGTACTCGTACCCGCCGCGCAGCCCGCCGACGCCGTCCTGCTTGTAGGTCGTCGTCAGGTGCAGCGGCGGGATCACCGCGCCGGTCGCCGGGTCGGGGTCCTGGCCCGCGTGGATCGCGCGGGTGTTGAAGCCGGTCATGACGCGACCGTAGGCGTGAGCCCCGCAGACGTCAGACCGGCCAGGTGGCCCAGCACGTCCTGCCGGGTGACGACGCCGGCGGGCTTGCCGTCGACGTGCACGAGCAGCGCGTCGGCGCCGCCCAGCTGGGCGACCGCGGCGCTCACCGCCTCGCCGGAGCCGACGATCGGCAGCGGCGGCGACATGTGCTTCTCGACCCGGTCGGCCAGCGACGCCTTGCCCGCGAACAGCGCGTCCAGCAGCGTCTTCTCGTCGATCGAGCCGACGACCTCGCCGGCGGTGACCGGCGGCTCGGCGCGCACGACCGGCACCTGGCTGACGCCGTACTCGCGCAGGATGTCGATGGCGTCGCGGACGGTCTCGTTCGGGTGGGTGTGCACCAGCGTGGGGGTGCTGCCGCCCTTGGCCTCGAGCAGCTCGCCCACGGTCTCGCCGGCGCCGGCCTCGAGGAAGCCGTAGTCGGCCATCCAGTTGTCGTTGAAGATCTTGTTCAGGTAGCCACGCCCGCCGTCGGGCAGCAGCACGACCAGGACGTCGTCCTTGGTCAGCCGCTCGGCCACGCGCATCGCCGCCACCACGGCCATGCCGCAGGAGCCGCCGACGAGCAGCCCCTCCTCGCGGGCCAGGCGCCGCGTCATCGCGAACGAGTCGCCGTCGGAGACGGCGATGATCTCGTCGGCGACCTCCTGGTCGTAGGTGCTCGGCCAGAAGTCCTCGCCGACACCCTCGACCAGGTAGGGCCGGCCCGTGCCGCCGGAGTAGACCGAGCCCTCGGGGTCGGCGCCGATGACCTGGACCTTCCCGCCGGACTGCTCCTTGAGGTAGCGACCGACGCCGCTGATCGTGCCGCCGGTGCCCGCGCCGGTGACGAAGTGCGTGACCCGTCCCTCGGTCTGCGCCCAGATCTCCGGGCCCGTGGTCTCGTAGTGCGAGCGCGGGTTGTTCGGGTTGGAGTACTGGTCGGGCTTCCAGGCGCCGGGTGTCTCGCGGCTGAGCCGGTCGGACACCGAGTAGTAGGAGCGCGGGTCGGCGGGGTCGACGGCGGTGGGGCAGACGACGACCTCGGCGCCGTAGGCGCGCAGCACGTTGATCTTCTCCTGCCCGACCTTGTCGGGGCACACGAAGATGCACTTGTAGCCGCGCTGCTGGGCGACCAGGGCCAGCCCGATGCCGGTGTTGCCGCTGGTGGGCTCGACGATGGTGCCGCCGGGCTGCAGCTCGCCGCTGGCCTCGGCGGCGTCGACCATGCGGACGGCGATGCGGTCCTTCACCGACCCGCCGGGGTTGAGGTACTCGACCTTCGCGAGCACCAGCGGGGCGTCGGGCCCGAGGTGCCGGGTGATCGACGACAGCCGCACCAGCGGGGTGTTGCCGACCAGGTCGATGACGGACTCGGCGTACTGCACGGCGTGCCTCCTCGCGGGCCCTGACCACCAGGACCCGGGGTCCACGATCCCACCAGAGGTGCCCGCCCTGGTCACCGGGACGAAGATGCGCCCATGACCTCTCCCGCACCCGGCACCCGCACCCTCGGCGGCCTGACCGTCTCCTCCCTCGGCCTCGGCTGCATGGGCATGAGCCAGAGCTACGGCGCCGCCGACCGCACCGAGTCCGTGGCGACGATCCACCGCGCACTCGACCTCGGCATCACCTTCCTGGACACCTCCGACGTCTACGGCGACGGGCACAACGAGGAACTGGTCGGCGAGGCGATCGCCGCCCGCCGCGACGAGGTGCAGCTGGCCACCAAGTTCTCCATCTCCCGCGACGAGCGCGGCCGGATGCGGATCGACGGCCGGCCGGAGAACGTGCGGGCCCGCGCCGAGGCCAGCCTGCGGCGGCTCGGCGTCGACGTCATCGACCTCTACTACCAGCACCGGGTGGACGCCAAGGTCCCGATCGAGGACACCGTCGGCGCCATGGCCGAGCTCGTGCAGCAGGGCAAGGTGCGGTACCTCGGGCTGTCGGAGGCCAGCGCCGCCTCGATCCGGCGGGCGGTCTCGGTGCACCCGATCGCGGCGCTGCAGAGCGAGTGGTCGCTGTGGACCCGCGACCTGGAGTTGGCTGCGGGTGGTGGGGCGGGTGGCGACTCGGTGCTGGGCGTCGCGCGCGAGCACGGCATCGGCATCGTGCCGTTCAGCCCGCTGGGCCGCGGCTTCCTCACCGGCGCGATCACCAGCCCCGACGACTTCGACGACGACGACTTCCGCAAGAACCAGCCGCGCTTCCAGGGCGAGGCGTTCCGGGCCAACCTCCGGCTGGTCGACGCCGTCCGGGCGATGGCCGAGGAGAAGGGCGTCTCGGCCGGTCAGCTGGCGCTGGCGTGGGTGATGGCGCAGGGCGAGGACGTCGTCCCGATCCCCGGCACGAAGCGGCGCAGCTACCTGGAGGAGAACGCGGCCGCTGCGGCGGTGCAGCTGAGCGCCGAGGACCTCGCCCGGCTCGAGGCGATCGCGCCGCCCGGCGCCGCCGAGGGCACCCGGTACCCCGACAGCGGCTACGCCTACGGCGACAGCCCGGAGCGCTCCGCATGAGCGCTCCGGCGCCGGTGACGAGCCGGGTGCGCGGCCGGGACGGCGTCGAGGTCGCGGTGCACCGGTGGGGGGTGCCCGGCGACCGGCCGGCGGTGCTGCTGCAGCACGGCTTCGCCGCCGACAGCCTGCGCAACTGGGTGGACAGCGGCGTCGTGGCGGCGCTGCTGGCCGACGGCCGCGCGGTGGTCGCCGTCGACGCCCGCGGTCACGGCGCCTCCGACAAGCCGCACGACCCGGAGCGCTACGGGGAGGCCGCGATGGCCGGGGACCTGGCCGCGGTCGCCGACCAGCTGGGCCTGGAGACCTTCGACCTGGCCGGTTACTCGATGGGCGGGATGGTCTCGCTGGTGCTCGCCGGCAGCGACCCCCGGGTGCGCCGGCTGGTGGTCGGCGGTATCGGCGCCGCCGTGCTGGAGCGGGGCCGGGGGGACATGCGGGCGGTGCGCTCCACCGCTCTGGCGGACGCGCTCGAGACCGATGACCCCGCGTCGATCTCCGACCCGACCGCTGCGGCGTTCCGCACCTTCGCCGACAGCACCGGCGCCGACCGGCAGGCCCTCGCCGCGCACGTCCGGGCGGTGCGCACCGAGCCGTTCCCGGTGGGGGCGATCGCGGCGCCCACGCTCGTGCTGGCCGGCGACTCCGACCCACTGGCCGCTCACCCGCAGGTGCTGGCCGACGCGATCCCCGGCGCCCGCCTGGTGACCGTGCCCGGGGACCACCTCGGCGCGGTGCGCTCCCCGGTGTTCGCCGGCGCGCTGGTCGGCTTCCTGGCGGACGACGGCGGCTCGTGACGGCCCGGCCGTGACGGCCCACCCATGACCGAGCCCGTCTTCCTCGGCGCCGACGTCGGCACCAGCGGCCTGAAGCTCGTCGCGCTGGACGCCGGCGGCGTCGTCGTCGCCGAGGCCGAGCGCGACCACGCCGTCGACCGCCCGCGGCCGGGGTGGGCGGAGACCGACGTCCGGGTGTGGCGCGCGGCGCTCGAGGCGGCGCTCGGCGACGTCGTCCCCGCGCTCGGCGGGCGGCCGGTCGGGGCGCTCGGCCTGTCCGGGCAGATGCACGGCGCCGTGCTCGTCGACGCCGCGGGCCGGCCCGTGCGCCCCGCCGTGCTCTGGCCCGACGGGCGGGCGGCCGCCGAGCTGGCCCGCTGGCGGCGGCTCCCGGAGGCCGACCGGGCGGCGCTGGCCAATCCGCTCGTCCCCGGCATGACCGGGCCGGTCCTCGCCTGGCTGGCCGCCCACGAACCGGGGGTGCTCGAGCGCGCGGCCGCGGTGCTGCTGCCCAAGGACGCGCTGCGGGCGGCGCTGGTCCCCGGCGCCGACGTCGCGGTCACCGACCGCAGCGACGCCTCGGCCACGCTGCTGTGGGACGTCGTCGCCGACGGCTGGTCGGCGGCGGCCACGGCCGCGGCGGGGGTGGCGCCGGAGCTGCTGCCCGAGGTGCGGCCGGGCACGGCGGTGGTCGGGACGACGGCGCTCGGCGGCGCGGAGGTGCCGGTCGTGGTCGGCGGCGCGGACACCCCGCTCGCGCTGCTGGCGGCCGGCACGACCGGCGGGCTGCAGATCAACCTCGGCACCGGGATCCAGGTGCTGCGTCCCGCGTCCGCGCCCCACCCCGCCGCCGACCCCTCGACGCACACCTACGCCGACGTCGAGGGCGGCTGGTACGCCATGGCGGCCCTGCAGAACGGCGGCTCGGCCTGGGCGTGGGTGCGGGAGGTGCTGGGCCTGGGCTGGGACGGGTTCTTCGACGCCGCCGCGGCCGGCCCGCCCGGCGCCGGGGGAGCGCTGTTCCGGCCCTTCCTCACCGGCGAGCGCGGCGGGATCGCCGGGCCGGACGACCGCGGCGGCTGGACCGGGCTCTCTGCGACCACCACCCGCGTGGACCTGGCCCGGGCGGCGGTCGAGGGCGTGGCGTTCGCGGTGGCGGCGGCGGTGCGCTCGCTCGACCTCCGGGACGACGGAACGCCCGTGGTCGTCACCGGCGGCGGCGCCCGCCCGGCGGTGGTGCGGCAGGTGCTGGCCGACGTCCTGGGCCGGCCGGTGGGCCACCTGCCGCTGCGCAGCGCCTCGGCGATCGGTGCGGCGGTGCTCGCCGCCCGCGGGGTCGGCGTCGACGTGGTGCCCCGGCGCCGTCCGGAGCCCCCGGTGCGGCCGCGGTCCGACGCGCGGCTCGCCGACGCCGCCCGGCGCTGGTCGGGCTCCGCCGGCTGACCCGGCGGAACGCCCGTCGCCCTGCGACCGTTGGACCACCACACGGGCCGGTCCACGGACCCGCGGTCACCGATGAGGAGGGCGGGCCGCATGGCATCGCTGTTCAACAAGGTCGTCCAGCTGGCGAACAGCCCGAAGGGCAAGCAGGCGATCAAGCAGGCCACCGAGAAGGCGCAGCAACTGGCCAACGACCCGAGGACCAAGGCCAAGATCGACGAGGCGCGCCGGAAGTTCCAGGGCGGCGGCAAGGGCGGTACGGGCACCGGCCCCGCGCACTGAACCGGGCGGCCCCGCGGCCTAGGGGGTCGCGGGGCGCAGGTGCCGCAGGGCGGCGTCGTGCAGCGCGCCGTTCGTGGCCAGGGCGCTGCCGCCCGCAGGGCCGGGGGTGCCGCCGAGGTCGGTGAACCGGCCGCCGGCCTCGCGCACGATCACGTCGAGGGCGGCGAGGTCCCACAGCGAGACCTCGGGCTCGCAGGCGATGTCCACCGCGCCCTCGGCCAGCAGCATGTAGCTCCAGAAGTCGCCGTAGGCGCGGGTGCGCCACACCGACCGGGTCAGGTCGAGGAAGCCGTCGAGGACGCCGCGCTCCTCCCAGCCGGACAGGCTGGAGTAGGACAGGCTCGCGTCGTCCAGCGAGCGCACCCCGGACACGGTGCAGCGGACGGCGTTCTCGAGGCGGCGGCCGGTCCACGCGCCGACGCCCTTGGCCGCCCACCAGCGCCGGTTCAGCGCCGGGGCCGACACCAGGCCGACGACGGGCTCGTCGCCGTCCATCAGCGCGACCAGCGTCGCCCACACCGGCACGCCGCGGACGAAGTTCTTCGTCCCGTCGATCGGGTCCAGCACCCACTTGCGGGAGCCGTGGCCGGTGGTGCCGAACTCCTCGCCCTGCACCGCGTCGCGGGTGCGCGCCCGGCTCAGCGTGATGCGCAGCTGCTCCTCGACCGCCCGGTCGGCGTCGGTCACCGGGGTCAGGTCGGGCTTGGTCTCGACCTGCAGGTCCTGCGCCTTGAAGCGCTCCATGCTGATCGAGTCGGCCTGGTCGGCCAGCACGTGTGCCAGCCGCATGTCCTCCGAGAAACCCCGCCCCGACGTCATGGGCACCGAACCTACTGGTGGTGCGGCCGGTTCCGCTGGACCGCGTGCCGCCCGAGGCGCCGGGCGCTGCGGTCTGGTTACCGTCGGGGCGTGGACGCAGCGACCATCGCCGGGCTGCTGGCCGACCCCGTGCGGCTCCGGGTCGTCGCCGCGCTGGCGCTGGGCGCGGGCACGATCGAGGAGGTCGCGGCGGCCGCCGGGCTGCCCCTGAAGGACGTCGCGCTCGCGGCCCGCCGGCTCGCCCGTGCCGGGCTGGTGGTGCGCGACCGGCACGATCTCGAGCTGCGCGCCGAGCTGTTCGGCGCCGCCGCACGGGCCGCCGCCGAGGCCGCCCCGCCACCCGAGCCGCTGTCCGACGACCCTGCCGAGGACGCCGTGCTCTCGGCGTTCGTGCGCGACGGCCGGCTGACGTCGATCCCTGCGCAGCGCAGCAAGCGGCTGGTGGTGCTCGACCACCTGGTGCGGGTCTTCGAGCCCGGCGTCCGCTACCCCGAGCGCGAGGTCAACGTGCTCCTGGCGGTCTGGCACCCCGACGTCGCAGCGCTGCGCCGCTACCTGGTGGACGAGGGCTTCCTGTCCCGGGAGGCCGGCGTCTACTGGCGCAGCGGCGGCACCGTCGAGGTCTGAGCCCGGAGGGCCCGCCAGGGGCGGGCGACGGCCACGAAGACCAGCACGCCGACCGCGAGCGGCAGCCAGCCCACGCCCGTGGACACCGAGAACCCGTCGCCCAGCGGCTCGTACTCCATCGACGATCCCGGGAGCAGCGCCACCGAACCGCGGGCCGGGGAGTTCGCGTCGGCGCTCATGGCGCCGTCGGCCCACGCCAGGCCGGCGAGCAGGGCCACCAGGACGGCGATCGCCAGGGCGGCGCCCCCCGCCTGCAGCCCGGCGGTCCACCGGGGCCGGGTCGGGTCCTCGGGGACGACCTCGGCGGCCATCTGCCGGGTGCTGCCCAGCCCGGACACCGCGGCCCGGGAGCCGACGTGCGCGGTGGCGTCCCGCAGGTTCGACCGCAGCTCCGTGCGCAGCTCGCGCCGCCGTCGCCGCGGCGCGCCCCGCAGGTCCAGCCACCAGTCGTAGGACTGCACGGCCCGCTCGATCCGGACCCGGTCGCGGACGGTCATCGGTCGCTCCTCGCTGCGGTGCGGGACAGGGCGGCGTGCACGGTGGCGGCCAGGGACTCCCAGGCGGCCGCCCCGCGGGCGAGCTCCTCGCTGCCCGCGGGGGTGATCGCGTAGTACTTGCGGGCCGGGCCCGACGACGACGGGACCAGCCGGGAGCTCATCAGCCCCCGCGCCTCCAGCCGGGTCAGCGCCGGGTAGACCGTGCCCTCGGTGAGCTCGGCCAGGCCGAGCTCGTGCAGCCGGAGCACGACGGCGTACCCGTAGTCCTCGGCGTCGGCGACCAGGCGCAGCAGCACGAGGGGGAGCACCCCCTTGAGCATCTGCGGGTCGTGACCGGTCACCTGTGCACTGTCTCGCCAGGTACCCGGCCATGTCAAGTAGCAGTGCTGTCAGGTCGCCGAGGGATCGCTGAGGTCAGTACCCGGGGCCGACCTGGCCGACGGCGCCCAGCAGGACCCGCAGGGCGGCGAGCTGTTCCTGCCGTTCCGGAGGGCCGGCCGCGGCCCAGGCGTCCAGCGCGCAGTCGGGGTCCTCCGCGGTGTGGCCGCAGCCGGGCGGGCAGTCCGCGGCGACGTCGGCCATCTCGTCGAACGAGGAGAGGACGTCCCCGGACGTGACGTGCGCGAGGCCGAACGACCGGATGCCCGGGGTGTCGATGACGGTCCCGCCGCCGGGGAGGTCGAAGAGCACGGCCGACGACGACGTGTGCCGCCCCTTGCCGATCTTGCTGACGTCACCGGTGGCCCGCAGGGCGTCCGGGACCAGCCGGTTGACCAGCGTGGACTTGCCCACGCCGGACTGGCCGACGAAGACGCTCATCCGGTCGCGGAGCCGGTCGAGGAGGTCGTCCAGCGGCATCTCGCGCGACATCGGGACCGCGTCCAGCCGCAGGCCGGCGTACCGGTCGAGCAGCGGCTGGGCCGAGGCGAGGTCGTTCTTGGTCAGGCAGAGCAGCGGCTCCAGGCCGCCGGCGTAGGCGGCGACCAGGCACCGGTCGAGGAAGCCCAGGGCGGGCTCCGGGTCGGTGATCGAGGTGACGATGACCAGCAGGTCGGCGTTGGCGACCACCACCCGCTCGGTGGGGTCGGTGTCGTCGGCGGTCCGGCGCAGCGACGTCGTCCGCTCCTGGATGGTGACGATCCGGGCCAGGCTGTCCGTGCGGCCGCTCGTGTCGCCCACCAGCCGCACCCGGTCGCCCACGACGACACCGTGCTTGCCGAGCTCGCGGGCGCGCATCGCGGTGACGTCGACGGCGCCGTCGGGGCCGTCGACCCGGACGGTCATCCGGCCGCGGTCCACGGCCACGACCAGGCCGGGGACGGCGTCTTCGTGTGCGGGCCGGATGCGGGTGCGCGGGCGGGACCCCCGGCGGCCGGGGCGGATCCGGACGTCGTCCTCGTCCATCCGCCGGGCGTCGCGGCGGTGCCCGCTCAGCGGGGCGCTCCGGCCGTCTCGCCCAGCAGCCGGGCCCACCTGTCGGTGAAGTCCGGCAGCGTCTTGGTGACAGCGCCGGGGTCGGCGATCTCGACGCCCTCGACGGCCAGACCGAGCACGGCGCCGGCCATGACCATGCGGTGGTCGGCGTAGGAGTCCAGGCGGGCCGGGCGGAGCGGCCCGGGCTCGATCTCCAGGCCGTCGGGCAGCTGCCGCACGGTGGCGCCGACGGCGGTCAGCACCTCGTCGAGGGCCTGCAGCCGGTCGGTCTCGTGCCCGCGCAGGTGCGCGACGCCGGTGAGCCGGGAGGGGCCGTCGGCCAGCGCGCACAGCGCCGCGAGCACCGGGGTCAGCTCACCGACCTCGTGCAGGTCGGCGACGAGCGGGCGCACCTGGCCGGTGCCGGTCAACCGCATCCCCTCGGGGGTCCGCTCGGCGGTGCCGCCCATCAGGGAGAGCAGCCGGTCCAGCTGCGCGCCGGGCTGGGTGGTGACCTCGGGCCAGTCGGGCACGGTCACCCGCCCCCCGCACACCAGGGCCGCGGCCAGGAACGGCGCGGCGTTGGAGAGGTCGGGCTCGAGCACGCGGTCGAGCGCGGCGATCGGACCGGGTGCCACCCGCCAGCCGCGGTCGGTCGCGACGACGTCCACGCCGTGCTCGCGCAGGGTCACGACCGTCATGTCGACGTGCGGCAGCGACGGCAGCCCACCGGCCAGCGTCAGCTCGATGCCCTCGTCGAACCGGGCGGCGGCCAGCAGCAGGCCGGACACCACCTGGGAGGACTCGCTGGCGTCGACCTCGACGGCACCGCCGCGCACCCGGCCGGTGCCGTGCACGGTGAACGGGGCCCTGCCCCGCCCCCCGTCGTCGATCCGGACGCCGACCCCGCGCAGCCCGTCGAGCAGGCCGGCGTTGGGGCGGTCGTGCAGGCGGGGGTCGCCGTCGACGGTGACCGCGCCCTCGGCGAGGGCGGCCACCGGGGGGAAGAACCGCAGGACGGTGCCGGCCAGCCCGGCGTCGACCGTCGCCGGACCCCGCATCGGGGCCGGCGTGACCAGCCAGTCGTCGCCGTCGTCCTCGATGCCCACCCCGAGGGCACGCAGGGCACCGACCATGAGGTCGGTGTCGCGCGCCCTCAGGGGGTGCACCAGACGGCTGGGCCCGTCGGCGAGCGCCGCGAGCACCAGGGCCCGGGCGGTCAGCGACTTGGACCCGGGCAGGGGCACGACGGCGTCGACGGGGGACTGGTGGTGCGGCGCGGGCCAGACGTCACTCACGTGATCAGTCTGCCCGCCTGCGCCGCACCTCCGCGCACGTGCTCAGCCGGCCTGCGGCTTCTCGGCCTTCTTGACCGGGACCGTGCGCAGCAGCCGCCGGTTGGCGAACTCGAACATGGCCAGCTCCGAGAGCTCGCGGCCGTAGCCGGAGCGCTTGACGCCACCGAAGGGCAGCTCGGGGGAGGAGCCGGTGGGCTGGTTGATCCAGACCATGCCGGCCTCGAGCCGCTCGGCCACGGCCCGCGCGGCCTCGACGTCGCTGCCCATGACCGTGGCACCGAGGCCGAAGTCGCTGTCGTTGGCCAGCGCGACGGCCTCGTCGGCGTCCTTCACCTTGTAGACGACGGCCGCGGGCCCGAAGAGCTCCTCGCGGTAGGCCCGCATGTCCGGGGTCACGTCGGTGAGGATCGTGGCCGACACGAACGCGCCCGCGTGGTCGGGGCGCTGGCCGCCGGCGACGACCGTGGCGCCCTTGTCGATGGCGTCCTGGATCTGCGCCTGCAGGTCCTGGGCCGCCTTCTCGCTCGACAGCGGCGCGAGCGACGTCGTCGGGTCGGCCGGGTCGCCGGGGGTGAAGATGCCGAACGCCTGCTTGAGGCCCTCGACGAAGGGCTCGTAGGCGTCCTCGGTGACGATCAGCCGCTTGGACGCCGTGCACGCCTGGCCGGTGTTCCCCATGCGGCCCGCGGTGGCCGCCTTGACGCTGGCCTCGATGTCCTCGCCGTCGAGCACGATGAACGGGTCGCTGCCGCCGAGCTCCAGCACCGACTTCTTGAGGTGCTTGCCGGCCAGCGCGGCGACCGAGGAGCCGGCCCGCTCGCTGCCGGTCAGCGTCACGCCCTGGATGCGGGGGTCGGCGATGACCTGCTCGACGTCCTCGATCTTGAGGAAGGTGTTGATCAGCGCGCCCTCGGGAGCGCCGGCGTCACGGAACAGCTGCTCGATCGCCACGGCGCACTGCGGAGTGATCTCGGAGTGCTTGAGGATGACCGTGTTGCCCAGCACCAGGTTCGGGCCGGCGACGCGGACGACCTGGTAGAAGGGGAAGTTCCAGGGCTCGATCGCCAGGAGCACGCCGACCGGCTTGGTCTCGATGACCGCCTCGCCGCCGCCCATCATCGGCTCGATCGAGGTCGGCTCGAGGAACTTCGGGCCGTTGCCGGCGTAGTACTTCAGGATCATCGAGCAGAGGAAGAGCTCGCCGACGGCCTCGTCGCGGCGCTTGCCCATCTCCTTGGTGATGAGGGCGGCGTAGTCCATGATCCGCTCGTCCAGCAGCTCGGCGGCCTTCTGGACGACGGCGGCGCGCTCCTCGACGGAGCGGTCGCGCCACGCCAGGTAGGCGCTGTGCGCCGTACCGATGATGCCGTCGATCTCCGACGTCTCGGTGAACGGGAACTCCTTCTCCGTCTCGCCGGTGAAGGGGTTGACGGTCGCGTAGCGCCGGGAGGCGCTGTCGCTGGCGGTTGTGGGGGCGTTCTGCGTCACGGTCACGCGGTGATCCTCGTCTCTCGTCGGCTGTTCCGACAGAGGGGTACCCCAAACGCCTCCCGCTGTCACGGGCGGGGCGCGCTGTCGGTGGGGGCACCTAGAGTGCGAACGGTCAGCAGATCCGGTGCGAGGAGACGCCCGTGTGCGGTCGCTACGCCGCCAGTCGCAAGCCCGAGGACCTGGCGCTGGAGTTCGAGGCGGTGCCCGCCGGCGGGCAGCACGCGGTGCCGGCCGACTACAACGTCGCGCCCACCAAGGACGTGCACGTCGTCCGCTGGAAGAAGGAGCGGGACGCCGAGGGCGCGCTGACCGGCGGCGGCCACCGCGAGCTGCGCGCCGTGCGCTGGGGCCTGGTCCCGTCCTGGGCCAAGGACGTGTCGATCGGCAACCGCATGATCAACGCCCGGGTGGAGTCGCTGACCGACAAGCCGGCCTTCCGGACGGCGGCCCGCACGCGCCGCTGCATCGTCCCGGCCGACGGCTGGTACGAGTGGGCCAAGCGGCTGGACAGCCCGGGCAAGCAGCCGTACTTCATCACCCCGCAGGACGGCTCGGTGCTCGCGCTGGCCGGGTTGTGGGAGGTGTGGGGCCGCGGGGAGGACCGCCTCTACACCTGCACCGTCGTCACCTCGCCGGCCGTGGGGGCGCTGTCCGAGATCCACGACCGGATGCCGCTGGTCCTCCCGCGCGACCGGTGGGCGGACTGGCTGGACCCCGCCCGCGAGGACGTCGAGCAGCTCAGCGGCCCGACCCCGCCCGAGGTCGTCGAGGCCCTGGAGCTGCGCCCCGTGAGCACCGCGGTGAACAACGTCGCGAACAACGGCCGGCAGCTGACCTATCGCGCGGAGACCGTCGCGGAGCCGGCCGACCAGCCGGCGCTGTTCTGACGTGGCCGCACGCGCCGAGGAGTCCGTGCCCGCCGAGGAGTCCGTGCCCGCCGGGACCTCCCCGCCCACCGCGGCACCCCCCGCCCCGCTGGCCGGATGGGTCGCCGCCACCGTCACCTTCCTCAGCTCCGCCGCCGTGCTGGTCATGGAGATCGTCGGCCTGAGGCTCATCGCCCCCTACGTCGGCGTCACGCTGCAGACCAGCACCGCCGTCATCGGGTTCGCCCTCGCCGCGATCGCCCTCGGCGCGTGGACCGGCGGGGCCGCGGCCGACCGCATCGATCCCCGCCGGCTGATCGCACCGCTCATGGTCGCGGGCGGCGCCCTGGTCATCGCGGTGCTCCCGCTGGTGCGCTTCACCGGGTCCCTGGTCGGCGGCGCGGACGCCGGGGCGGTGCTGCTGCTGGCCGCGGTCGCCGTGGTGGTGCCGGCGGCGCTGCTGTCGGCGGTGCCGCCGATGGTGGTGAAGCTCCAGCTGTCCGACCTGGAGGAGACCGGCGCCGTGGTGGGCCGGCTCTCGGGCATCGGCACGCTCGGGGCGATCGCGGCCACGTTCGTCACCGGCTTCCTGCTGATCGCGATCCTCCCGAGCAGCGTGGTCCTGGTCGGCACCGGCGTGGTCACCGTCGCGGTCGGCGTGGCGCTCGGGATCCTGCTGCAGCGGGGCAGCGGGTACGGGCGGGCGCCGGTCGCGCTCGTCGTCCTGGCGGTGGTCGGGGCCGGGCTGGCCGCCGTCGCGCCCACGCCGTGCGAGGAGGAGACGGCCTACCACTGCGCCCGCGTGGTGGCCGATCCCGAGCGGGACTCCGGCCGGGTGCTGCTCCTGGACACCCTCCGGCACTCCTACGTCGACCTCGCCGACCCGACGCACCTGGAGTTCGAGTACGTGCGGGCGATCGCGTCGGTGACCGACGCCGCGTTCCCGGCCGGCGCGGCCATCTCGGCCCTGCACGTCGGCGGCGGCGGGCTGACCCTGCCCCGCTACCTGGCCGAGGTGCGCCCGGGCACGCGCAGCCTGGTCGTCGAGGTGGACCCGGGTGTCGTCGCGATCGACCGCGAGCAGCTGGCCCTGGAGACCTCCGACGAGCTGCAGGTCCGGGTGGCCGACGGCCGGGTCGGGCTGGCCGACGAGCCGGCGGGGGAGCGCGACCTCGTCATCGGGGACGCCTTCGGCGGGCTGTCCGTGCCGTGGCAGCTCACCACCCGGGAGGCGCTGCGGCTGGTCGACCGGGCGCTGGCCGACGACGGCGTCTACGCGGTCAACCTGATCGACAACCCGCCGCTGGGGTTCGTGCGCGCGGAGCTCGCGACGCTGCGCGAGGTGTTCGCGCACGTGGTGGTGCTGGCCCGGGTGCCGATCCTCACCGGTGAGGACGGCGGCAACGTCATCGCCGTGGCCTCGCAGCGGCCGCTGGACACCGAGGCCATCGCCGCCGCGATGATCGACAACGACCTGGCCTGGCGGCTCTCCTCCGGTGCCGATCTCGACGCCTTCGTCGGCGACGCCGAGGTGCTCACCGACGACCACGCCCCGGTCGACCAGTTGCTCACGCCCTACGGGCGGCCCTGACCGCGGCGGTCAGCGAGCGATGGGTGCGGTGCGCCCGCGGGTCAGCCGGACCAGGTCGCCGGGCGCCAGCTCGACCTGCAGGCCGCGCCGGCCCGCGCTGACCAGCACGGTGTCGAAATCCAGCGCGGACTCGTCGACCACCGTCGGCAGCGCCTTCCGCTGGCCCAGCGGGCTGATCCCGCCGCGCACGTAGCCGGTCGCGCGCTCGGCGTCGGCCGGGTCGGCCATGGCCGCCTTCCGCCCGCGCACGGCGGCGGCGAGCGCCTTGAGGTCCAGCGTCGTCGCCACCGGGACGACGGCCACCGTCAGGGCGCCGTCCACCGCGGTGACCAGCGTCTTGAACATCCGCCGGGGGTCCGCGCCGAGCGCGGCCGCGGCAGCCTCGCCGTAGCCGGCGTCGCCGACCTGACCGACGTCGTAGGTGTGCAGGGTGTGCGGCACCGAGTGCTTCTCGAGGACCCGCACGGCGGGGGTGGACGCCACGCCGGGAGCCTAGGACGCGGCCGCCTTTCCGGAGCCGACCGGGAATCGGCGCGCGACCGGCCCGGTTGCACCGGCCGTGAGCAGCACCCTCTCGAACGCCCGTCCGCGGGTCGCGCCCCGGCGGCCACCAGGCCGCCCGGATGCCGCGCGGCTAGGATCGATCGACGTGGTCCCCCGCACCCGGGGAGCCCAGAGAGGACGGTCGGTGCCCGAGGAGCCCGTGGTCGACGAGCCCGGTCAGACCCCCGCGCAGGTGGAGGTCCCCGAGGCGCGCGAGGGCGGAAGCCGCACGGAGGTCGCCGAGACCCGTGCCGAGCGGGACGCCCGCTTCGAGCGGGACGCCCTGCCCTACCTCGACCAGCTGTACCCGGCGGCGCTGCGGATGACCCGCAACCCCGCCGACGCCGAGGACCTGGTCCAGGAGACGTTCGTGAAGGCCTACTCGGCCTTCCACCAGTTCGCCGAGGGCACCAACCTCAAGGCCTGGCTGTACCGGATCCTGACCAACACCTACATCAACAGCTACCGCAAGAAGCAGCGCCAGCCACAGCAGTACCCCACCGACCAGGTGCAGGACTGGCAGCTGTACGCCGCCGAGGAGCACAGCTCCAGCGGGTTGCGCTCCGCCGAGATCGAGGCGCTGGACCACCTGCCGGACTCCGACATCAAGGAGGCCCTGCAGCAGCTGCCCGAGGACTTCCGGCTGGCGGTGTACCTCGCGGACGTCGAGGGGTTCGCCTACAAGGAGATCGCCGAGATCATGGGCACGCCCATCGGCACGGTGATGTCCCGGCTGCACCGCGGCCGCCGCGGGCTGCAGAAGTTGCTGGCGGACTACGCCCGCGAGCGCGGTTTCGTCCGCGCCGGAGCCGGTGAGGAGGCGAGCTCCTGATGTCCGACGACGCACCTCAGGCCGGCGAGCCGATCGAGATCAACTCCTGCGACGACGTGCTCACCCACGTCTTCGAGTTCCTGGACCACGAGACCAGCGATGCCCGCCGCGGGATCATCGCCGAGCACCTCGAGGACTGCTCCTCCTGCCTGCGCGAGTTCGGCATCGAGCAGGAGTTCAAGGCCCTGGTCCGGCGCCGCTGCGGTGGCGACGTGCCGCCGCCCTCGCTCCGCGAGCGGATCAAGATGCAGCTGACCAGCGTCTCCTTCGAGGAAGACGGCACCCAGGTCACCGTCGAGCGGCTCACGGTGGAGCGTTCCGGCGAGTAGCCCCGGGGCAGAAATGGCCATTTCTGCTCTGACCCCAGGACGGCGAAGGCCCCGTCCCGCAGCTGCGGGACGGGGCCTTCGAGCATCCGCGGCCCTCGACGAGGGCAGGAGCTCAAGCTCTCCACATTGCTCGATTCCGCGGCCCGGTCCGCTCCTCGCTCGTTCCTCGCTGCGATGCTCCCGGGCCTGTCATCAAGCGTTGGGGCGCTTGCCGTGGTTGGCGCCGCTCTTCTTGCGAGCGCGACGCTTGCGTCCACGCTTGGACATCGCTGCCCTCCTCTCTCTGCCGGTGGGCCCGCCCGGGCCCGGGGTATGCGGTCGACGTGAGACGGCGCACGTGGCGTGCGCGTCGGAGCCGGAACCGCCAAGCTGACAACTCCAGCCTCTCACGAGGCGAGGGCGCGCATGCGCGGGGCGGGGACGCAGGAGGAGCAGTGGCACAGCTGGGGATCGAGAGCGTGCTCGTCGCGGGACGCGGTCCGGCCGCGTGCGGCGTCATCACCTCGCTCACCCGCCTGGGCGTGAAGGCCGTGGCGGTGCACTCCGAGGCCGAGCGCTCGGCGCGGCACGTGCGGCTGGCCGACGAGGCGGTGCTGCTCGGCCCCGCGCCGGCCACCGAGTCCTACCTCGCCGTCGACCGCATCGTGGAGGCCGCGCGCCGCAGCGGGGTCTCCGCCGTCCTCCCCGTGCCGCCGGCGCTGGCGGGCAACGCCCGGCTGGCCGCCGCGGTGCGCGAGGCGGGCCTGGTCTGGGTCGGCCCCGACCCCGACGTCCTCGAGCGGCTCGGCGGCGACGGCGTCGAGCCGGCCAGCGAGCGGGGGCTGCTCGCCTGGGTCACCGACGAGGGGCTCCGCTTCCCGACGCCGGTCTCCCGCGACCGCGCCGCCGGCATCGCCCGCGTTTCGTGGACCCCGGACGGGCGGACCGCGGTGCCGGCCGCCGCCGGCCGGCTGGCCGAGGTGGGCTGGCGCGGGCTGGTCACCGTCGGGATCTCGCCGGACGGAGAGCTGGCCGAGGTGGCCGCCGGCTTCTCCCTGGACATCGCCGTCCTCGAGCGGGCCCACGGCGTCGACGCGGTCGAGCTGGCGCTGCGCAGCGCCGCCCCCCACCGCCCCGACACGCAGGGACCGACGTCGTCGGACTGGCGGTCCGCCGTCGCCGTGCAGCTGCGCGCGACGCTGCCGCCGGGGCAGGCGGGCCGGGTGGCCGGCCGGCTGCCCGGGACCGGCCGGCCGCAGCCGCAGCCGGAGGCGGGCGTGGACGTCGTCGCCGTCGGCGGCTACGAGCCCGGTGACCGGCTGGACGGCTGGTACGACGCGCTGCTGGCCACGGTCAGCGCGGCGGCCACCGACACGGCGACCGCCGCCCGCTCCGCGAGCCAGGCGCTGGCCGGCCTGCCGGAGCTCGGGGTGCCGCACGACGGGCCGGAGGTGTGCGCCGTGCTGCGACGGCTCGCCGCCGGTGAGGCCGCACCCGGCGTCTGACCCGGTCGTCGTGCCAGGATGAGCCGAGGCCGCGCGGCACCCCGGCGCGGCCCGGCGACGAGGGAGGTCCGGTGGCGGTCGAGGAGATCCACGCCGAGATGGTCTCCAGCGTCTGGAAGGTGCTGGTCGCGCCCGGCGCGCAGGTCGCTGCGGGCGACACGCTGGTCATCCTCGAGTCGATGAAGATGGAGATCCCGGTGCTCACCGAGCTCTCCGGCACCGTCGAGGCGCTGCACGTCGTCGAGGGCGAGGTCCTCCAGGAGGGCGACCTCATCGCGACCGTCGCGAGCTGAACCGCCTCCTCCGGGGGCGTGACCGGGCATGATGCGGCGGTGCGCCGCCTCGCCGTCCTCGCCGGAACCCTCGCCTGCCTGGCGACCTCGGCCTGCACGGCCGCGGACGGCGCGCCCCCGGAGGCGGCTCCGGATGCGGGCCCGGCCGCGTGCCTCGATCCCGCCGAGGCGACGCGGGGGAGCGTCGAGGGCACGCCGGTCTGGGCGCGCTTCTGCCCCGGACCGGAGCGGCACCTGCTGCCCGCCGAGGTGCCGTCGGACGCGCTGACCTCGCACCTGGAGCTGCTCGCCGGCCTCGCGGAGCGCGACGCGGAGGACGTGCCCGCGGGGTGGCCCTGCCACCTCTCCTCCTACGACGAGGGCGCGGCACCCCTGCTGGCCGACGGACGCACCTACGAGGTCCAGATCGGCTATGCGGACGGCGGCGTGACGACGATCGTCGGTGCGACCGATCCCGACTGCGTGGGACGGTTCCCCGGGACCGGCGCGGGGGTCGGCGGGCCCGACGGGCTGGGGGTGTACGGGCTGCTGATGACGGCGTTCGGGCGCCAGTACGCCGACCGGTTCGAGGACGCCCCGGCCGGGACGCCGCTCGTGTGCCCGGAGGACCCGGAAGACCCCTCGGCCGTGGACCGGGACGGCGCGTCGGCGTCCCTCGACACCGGCTACGCCGCGGGGATGCGGGCCCCGATGGTCCTGCCGCTGACGGCGGTGCGCGGAATCGTCTGCACGTGGTCGCCCGGCAGCAGCGAGCCCGTGCTGCGGGAGCTGACCGAGGGCGAGGCCGAGCGCGTCCGCATCGGGATGCACGGCATCCTCGGGGCCATCGCGGACTGCGGGGCCAGCGAGGAGCCGGTGCACACCGCCGTCGTCGAGGACCGGACCGGCACCCGCCGCGCGGTGACCGTCGACGACGGGAACTGCTCGTCGGTCGTCCGCGGTGGGCCCGGGCAGAGGTTCGGCCTCGGCTTCCCGTGGCTGGACCGCTGAGCCGCCCTCAGAGGTCGAGGGCGTAGACCAGCAGGTCGATGCCGGGGACCGGCGTCCAGTCCCGCTCCGGCAGCCGGGTGAAGCCCATCCGCTCGTAGAGGCGGTGCGCCGCGAGCATCTTCGGTCCGGTGGAGAGCACCATCCGGCGCTTGCCCGCCGCCCGTGCCCGGCGCAGGCAGTCGGTCATCAGCAGCTCGCCGATGCCGCGGCCCTGCGCGGCCGGGTCGACCACGAGCATCCGCACGGCGGCCTCGTCGTCGGACTCGGTGACCTCGCCGAAGTCGCCGGACAGCACGAGCGCGACGCTGCCGACCACCCGGCCGTCGTCGTCGCGCACGACCAGCAGCTCGGCGCGGTCGGCCCGGCCGGCGACGTCGGCCAGCTCGGGGGTGTAGCTCGGGCCGGCCAGCTCCCCGTCGATGTACACCGACACGGTGAGCTCCGCGATGGCGGCGTGGTCCGCCGGGGTGGCGGGCTCGATCCGGACGGCGGGGGGTGCGGGGGAGTCGGCCACACCGAGCAGCGTAGGAGGCGGTGCGCCGTCCCCGCGGTGCGCCTTCTCTACGCTCGGTCGCACCATGAACAGCCTCTCCGAGCGCCTGACCCGTGGCACGGCCTCCGACCCGGCCCAGGTCGACCACTGCCGCCGGCTGGTCGCCGACTGGCAGCTGCTGGCCGACCTCTCCTTCGCCGACCTGACGCTCTGGGTACCCCTGCCGCAGCCGGGCTCGTGGTGGTGCGTGGCGCAGGTGCGGCCGCTCACGGCGCCGACCTGCCGCCCGGAGGACCTCGTCGGCACCGAGGTCGCGGGGGAGGAGGCAGGGCCGTTCCGGTCGGCCTACGGCAGGGGACGGCCGGTGACCGAGGGGGCGCCCGACTGGTCGGGGCCCGCTCCCCGCCGGCGCGAGGTGGTCCCGGTCCGCCACGACGGCGTCGTGGTCGCCGTGCTGGCCCGGGACACCAACCTGGCGGTGACCCGCGCGCCCTCCACCCTCGAGCACACCTACCTCGACATCGCCGGCGACCTCTGCCTGATGATCTCCGCGGGCACGTTCCCACCGGAGAAGCTCCAGGACGCCGAGATGAGCCCTCGCGTGGGCGACGGACTGCTGCGGCTCGACGCCCGGGGCCGCGTCGTCTACGCCAGCCCCAACGCGCTGTCGGCCTACCGGCGGATCGGCGTGGCGGGGGACGTGGTCGGCCGCGACCTGGCCGAGGTCACCCGGTCGGCGGCGCGCGAGCGGGTCGTGGGCGAGGAGGTGGCGGCGGGCATCGCGGCGGCGGTCGCCGGGGGGTTCCCCGACCCGATGGACGTCGAGGCCGCCGGCGCGACGGTGCTCGTGCGCGCGCTGCCCCTGCAGGCGCCGGGCGCGGAGGAGGGTGCGCTGGTGCTGGTGCGCGACGTCACCGACGTCCGCCGCCGGGACCGCGCGCTGCTCAGCAAGGACGCGACGATCCGCGAGATCCACCACCGCGTGAAGAACAACCTGCAGACCGTCGCCGCGCTGCTGCGCCTGCAGGCCCGCCGGATGACCGTGCCGGCCGCGCGGGAGGCGCTGGAGGAGTCGGTGCGCCGGGTGGCCTCCATCGCCCTGGTGCACGAGACGCTGGCCGGAAGCCGGGATGGACGTCGTCGACGTCGACCAGGTGCTGGACCAGGTGCTGCCCATGCTCGGCGACCTCACCTCGGTGGGGCCGGCGGCGCGCACCCGCCGGACCGGCTCGTTCGGCGAGCTCCCGGCGGCGACGGCGACGCCGCTGGTCCTCGCGGTGACCGAGCTGCTGCACAACGCCGCCGAGCACGCCTTCCCGGAGGGGGAGCCCGGCTCGATCGAGCTGCTCGCCGAGCGGACCGGGGACGACCTCGTGGTGCGGGTGCGCGACGACGGCCGCGGCCTGCCGGCGGGGTTCGACCCGTCGGTCAGCGAGGGGCTGGGCCTGCAGATCGTGCGCACGCTCGTGGAGAGCGAGCTGGGGGGCGGCCTGCGCACGACCGTCCCCCCGGCGGGGCGGGGGACCGAGGTCGTGCTGACGCTGCCCGGCGCGGGCCTGCCGCGCCGCTGACCCGCCCGGGACGGCGCTGAGGCCGGCCCGGGGGATCCCGGACCGGCCTCGAGGCGATCGGTGTGGCCGCGGCGCGGCCGGTGCTGCTGGCGGTCAGGCGGTGCGGACCCGGGTGCGAGCCTGGCGGCGCTTGAGCGCCCGCCGCTCGTCCTCGGACAGGCCGCCCCAGACGCCGGAGTCCTGGCCCGAGCTGAGCGCCCAGTCCAGGCACGACGTCACGACGGGGCAACGCTGGCACACGGCCTTGGCCTGCTCGATCTGGACGACGGCCGGGCCGGCCGTCCCGATCGGGAAGAACAGCTCCGGATCCTCGTCCCGGCAGAGCGCGCGGTGGCGCCAGTCCATGGCGGTGTTCTCCTCGGTGTCGTCTACGGTTTCTAGGTCAGTCGCTGGCCCGGCCTGCGGCCGGGCCGACGCCACCGGGCCGACACCGGGGTCTCCAGCGCCTTGCGGCAGTGACTGCCTGCTGTGTTACCGGCAGGTTGCGTTCCTGCAGCGATGCTTTCACGCGGGCGGCGACTGTCAAGCGAAACGAGGCCAGTGCCGACCCCCGCGTGAGCAACCTCACCACGCTCGTGATAGGCCCGCCACTCGGCAGGGCGAGGCACCATGCGCTCGGCGACGTTTACTGCCAGGGAGCCGTCAGGAGACGACGCGCAGGGCGTGCGGGACCGACCGCAGCCGCAGCCCCGTCGCGGTGCCCAGGTGCTCGCCGTCGACCTGCCAGCCCTGCGGCCGGACGGCGGTCAGCGTGAGCTCCGCCAGGTCGTGCCGGCGGTGCAGGCCGCGGCCGCGGTGCTGCGGCCGCTCGGCGAGCGCCCGGCGCAGGGTGCGCAGCATGCCGACCGGGTTGGTCCGCCCCAGCGCGAAGACGTCCAGCCCGGTGTCGAACGACGCCTCGGGGGAGGGCTGCACCGGCCGCGCACCGAGATAGGTCCAGGGGCTCACGTTGGAGACCAGGCAGAGGAAGAGCCCCTCGACGTCGTCCTCGCCGGGGATCTGCAGGGTCATCGCCGGACGGCGGCGCTCGCGGCCGCGGAGGAATGCGCTGGTCCCCTCGCGCACGTACAGCGCCCCCGTGGAGCGCCGGCCGCGGGCCCGCTGCGCGTCGACCCGGGCGATGACCTCGGCGTCGAAGCCGAGCCCCGCGGCGAAGACGAACCAGCGGGGGTCGGTCCACCCCGCCTCGTGCGCGGTGCCGGTGGCGCTGGCGGTGCCCAGGGAGACCAGCCGGGTCCGGCCGGCCCGCACCGAGGCGAGGATCTCCGCGGTCGCCTCGACCGGGTCGCGGGAGCGGCCCAGCGCCCGGGAGAACACGTTGGTGGAGCCGCCCGGCACGACCGCCAGGGTCGGCAGGTGCGCGCCGGGGCCGTGCGCCAGCAACCCGTTGACGACCTCGTTGACCGTGCCGTCGCCGCCGAGGGTGACGACGAGGTCCAGGCCGTCGGAGGCCGCCCGCTCGCCGAGCTCCCGGCCGTGGCCGCGGTGCTCGGTCTCGGCGACGTCGACCTTGAGCTCGCTGGCCAGCGCGCCGACGAGGACGTCGCGCATCTTGGACGTGGTGCTGGTCGCCGCGGGGTTGACCACCACGAGCGCGCGCATGACCACCAGGCTAGCTCCGGGCACCCGGCCCGCGTGGGAGGTGTGCGCAACCGGCGGACCGGCCCGCGGGGCCCGCGTAACCTCGCCGTCGTGACCGAGCAGACGCCGCAGCCGCGCCGGCTGGCCGACCGGCTCTTCGGTGCGGTGACCCCCGCGCCCGAGGTGCGGCCCGCGCCGCCGCGCGAGGAGGCACCCCGCTCGGTGCGGCAGGCGGCCGCGCTGGTCGCCGTGGAGGCCGCCGGCTTCGTCGTCCTCGCGCTGGTGCTGCTCTGGCTGACCCTCACCGGCGACCCCGAGAGCGTGCCCCGCGCGCTGGCCGAGGTCGTGCTCGCGGGGCTCGCCGCGGGCGTCCTGGGCGCCGCCGCGGTCGGCCTGCGCCGGCTCGCGGGGTGGGCGCGGGGGCCGGTCATCGCCCTGCAGGTGTTCTTCGGGGCCGCGGGCTTCGTCGCGACGTTCCAGGCCGCGCGGCCGGAGATCGGCATCCCGGTGCTGGTGCTCGTGGCCGGCGTCGTCTACCTGCTCATGACCCCCGAGGCGCGGCTGGCCTACCTCGACCGCTGAGGTTCAGACCAGGTCGATGACGTCGGCGATCGAGTCCAGGACCCGGCCCGGGCGGAACGGGAAGCGGGCCACGTCGGCCGCCGCGGTGGAGCCGGACAGCACCAGGATCGTGTCCAGGCCCGCCTCGATGCCGGCGACGACGTCGGTGTCCATGCGGTCGCCGATCATCACCGTGGACTCCGAGTGCGCCTCGATCCGGTTCATCGCGCTGCGGAACATCATCGGGTTGGGCTTGCCCACGAAGTAGGGCTCGGCGCCGGTCGCGCGGGTGATCATCGCCGCGACCGAGCCGGTCGCGGGCAGCGGCCCCTCCGGCGAGGGGCCGGTGACGTCGGGGTTGGTGGCGATGAAGCGGGCGCCGCGGCCGATCAGGCGGATGGCGCGGGTGATCGCCTCGAACGAGTAGGTGCGGGTCTCGCCCAGCACCACGTAGTCGGGGTCGGTGTCGGTCATGACGTAGCCGACCTCGTGCAGCGCGGTGGTCAGCCCGGCCTCGCCGATGACGTAGGCCGACCCGCCCGGCAGCTGGGTGCGCAGGAAGTCCGCGGTGGCCAGCGCGGAGGTCCACAGCGACTCCTCGGGCACGTGCAGCCCGGTGCGGGCCAGCCGGGCGGCGAGGTCGCGCGGGGTGAAGATCGAGTTGTTGGTGAGCACGAGGAAGCGGCGGCCGCGGTCGACGAGCCGCTCGAGGAACTCGGCCGCGCCCGGCAGCGCCTGCTCCTCGTGGACCAGCACGCCGTCCATGTCGGTCAGCCAGCACTCGGCGGGGACGCGCTCGGTGGTCACGGCGGTCACGCTAGGCCCTGCGGGGTGGCCGGGCCTCCCGTGACCGGTCTACCGCGGGGCGGCGAAGGCGGTCAGGGCGTCGTCGGTCAGCCGGAAGACCGTCCAGTCGTCCATCGGGACGGCACCGGCCGCGCGGTAGAACTCGATCGACGGGGTGTTCCAGTCCAGCACCGACCACTCCAGCCGCGAGTAGCCGCGCTCCACGCAGACCGCGGCCAGCGTGCTCAGCAGCGCGCGGCCCAGCCCGCGGCCGCGCTGGGCGGGCTGCACGTAGAGGTCCTCGAGGTAGATGCCGTGCGTGCCGCGCCACGTGGAGAAGTTGAGGAACCACAGCGCGAGGCCGACGACGCGGCCCTCGTCGTCCTCGGCGACGTGGCCGAACAGCGCGGGGGCCTCGCCGAAGAGGCACGCGGTGAGCTGCTCCTCGGTGAGGCGCACCTCGTGCAGGGCCCGCTCGTAGTCCGCCAGCTCGCGCACCAGCCCCACGGCCGCGGGGACGTCGCCGGGCCGGATGGGTCGCACCGTCACGACAGCGCCTCCTTGATCGAGGCCGGCACCAGACGGGCCAGCGGGGAGAGCACCGGCACGAGCACCGGCGCGAACAGGTAGCCGTAGGCCAGGACGATCCCGGTGTGGACCGGGGCGAGCGCGAAGGCGACGACGAGCAGCAGCGCCACCGCCATCGGGCCGTACGGCCGGCCGCTGCGCGGGCTCACCAGCGAGCGGAACGACCGGTAGCGCACGTTGCTGACCATCAGCAGCGCCGGCACGGCCATGACCAGCAGCACCCAGAGCCGGTCCCGGCCCTGCATCTGGTCGCCGAACGCGAACACAGAGGCCAGCACGACGCCGGCGGCGCCGGGGCTGGGCATGCCGGTGAAGTACCGCTTGTCGGCGGTGGGGTCGATGGTCACGTTGAACCGGGCCAGCCGGATCGCCGCGCACGCGACCCACAGGAAGCAGGCCACCCAGCCGAGCACGTCCCACTCGTCGCGGCCCTCGGAGAAGAGCGTGAAGGCCACCAGCGCCGGGGCCAGGCCGAAGGAGACGAGGTCGGCCAGCGAGTCGAACTGCAGGCCGAACGGGGTGACGGCGCCGACCTTGCGCGCCACCGCGCCGTCGAGGATGTCGAACAGCACCGACAGCCCGATGAGGACGGCGGCCACCCCGTGCTCGCCGCGGATGGACACGAGGATCGCCCCGAAGCCGCAGCCCATGTTGGCGAGGGTGAACAGGCTGGGCAGGGTGGCCAGGGCCCGTCGCCGGGAACCCGTGACCGAGCCGCGCACGAACTCGGCCGTGGCGGTGCGCCGCGTCGGCACCGGGGGCCTCAGCGGGCGGCGGGCCAGCGGGCGATGACGGTATCGCCGCCGCGCACGCGCTGCCCCGTCGTCACGGTCAGCTCGCAGTCGAGCGGCACGAAGACGTCCATCCGGGAGCCGAACTTCATCAGGCCCATCCGCTCACCGGTGGCCAGCCGCTGACCGACGCCGGTGCGGGTGACGATCCGCCGCGCCAGGACGCCGACGATCTGCCGGAAGACCACGGTGCGCTCGCCGTCGCGGAGCCAGAGCTCGCTGCGCTCGTTGCGGTGCGCGGAGTCCCGCCGGTAGGCCGCGAGGAAGCTGCCCGGCCGGTAGGAGCTCTCGACGACCTCGCCGCGGTAGGGCGACCGGTTCACGTGCACGTCGACGACGGAGAGGAAGACGCTGACCTGCTGCCACTCGCCGGGGGGCGCGACACCCTCCTGCGGCTCGCCGGCGACCATGACCACGCCGTCGGCCGGGGAGAGCACCTCGTCCGGGTCCGCCGGCTCGACGTC
Source organism: Blastococcus sp. TML/C7B (assembly GCF_016612845.1). Classification (NCBI taxonomy): domain Bacteria; kingdom Bacillati; phylum Actinomycetota; class Actinomycetes; order Geodermatophilales; family Geodermatophilaceae; genus Blastococcus; species Blastococcus sp. TML/C7B. The sequence goes on from NZ_JAEOAA010000001.1 coordinate 1,871,256, forward strand.
GCAACGCCGGTCGGGGTCGCGGAAGAACAGCGCCATGTACGCGGACAGGCCCAGCAGCGGCCAGGCGGCCGCCCGGGCTCCGCGGCGGCCGGTGACGCGGCTCAGCGCCAGCAGGCCGGCAGCGGGGACCAGGGGTCCGGTGAGGAAAGGCCACCCGGCCCGGTCGATGCGCATCGTGGTTGAACCGTACCGGCCGGGCACCGGCTCACTCCGGGCGCGCGACGGTCGACGCCCGGGAGGGGTCGGCGCCGAGCTCGGTGCTGCGGTCGCGCTGCGGGCCGCCGTACCAGTCGAGGCAGACCATCGTCGCGTCGTCCTTGAGGTCGTGACCAGTGGCTCGCAGCACGGCGCCCCCGAGCTCGTGCACGACCTCGCGAGGGTGCAGGTCGGCGCTGTCGGCCAGGGCAGCGGCGACGTCGAGGGTGGCGGCGTTGCGCTCGAGCATGCCGTCGGTGAGGAAGACGATCCGGTCGCCGGGCTCCAGCGGGAACGGCTGCACCTGGAAGGACTTGCCGGGCAGGACGCCGAACGGCGGCTCGACGCGGAGGTCGATCTCCTCGACGTGGCCGTCGCGCAGCCGCAGGGGCAGGGTGTGCCCGGCGTTCACGACGCGCGCGGCGCCGGTGCGCAGGTCGAGGTCGAGCAGCTGCCCGGTGACGAACTGACCGGGCAGGCAGTTGTCGGCCAGGCTGTCGTTGGCGTAGGCGGCCTGCGCGGCGAGGTCCAGGCCGCGCCGCCGGCCGTTGCGCAGGCTGCCGACCAGCAGGGTGGCCAGCAGCGCCGCCTCCACCTGGTGGCCGACGGCGTCGGTGATGGAGAGGTGCAGCGCGTTGCGCTCGAGGGTGTAGTCGAAGGTGTCGCCCCCGACGGAACCGGCCGGCTCCAGCCAGCCGGCCAGCGTGAACTGCCCGGCCTCGCAGGTGTAGGAGGCCGGCAGGAGCCGGCGCTGGATCTCGGCGGCCAGCGCGAACGGGGTGGAGCGCTGGCCCCACTCGAACACGTCGGTGTGCCGGCGCGCGGCGATCACCACGTAGGCGAGGGCGTGCGCCGCGCTGCCGATGTCGGCGACGTCGTCCGCCGACGGGTAGCCGGGGAGGACCAGCTCCAGGACACCGATGGCGTCGCCGCGGTCGGTGACCGGGGCCAGCACGCGCGCGCCGTCGCCGAGCTCCTCGACGTGGACGCGCTGGGTGCGGATCACGCGGTCGTACGGGGTGCCCTCCAGCGGGAGGGTCTCGGCCTGCTCGCCGTCGTGGGTGCGGGCCCCGGAGACGGGCCCTGCCGAGGTCAGCCGGACGACGGAGTGGCCGCTGAAGTCGGCGATGAGCAGCGCGGCCGATCGGGCGGCGACCATCTCGCGGAGCGCTCCGGCGACGGCTTCGACCGCGGCGATCGGTGCCGCGTTCTCCACCTTCTCCAGCAGAGCGCCGACGTCGATCACGAGGTCCTCCGGTCCGCGCACGGGCGAACCCCAGGCGCACGCGCGGTAGTGCGCCGGGCGGACAGACGACTGCCGGGTCACCCCGTGGGGTGGCCCGGCAGCTGAGCTTCGTCGACCAGCGTATCGCCGGATCGGCGAGGACGCAGGGGGAGTGCGGACCGTCAGGCGGCCTTGGTCTCCCAGAAGATCTTGTCGATCTCGGCGATGTAGTCGAGCAGCTTCTGGCCCTCGGCGGGGTCCATGCTGCCCTTGCCGCCGGCGGCGCCGGCCTGCTTGGTGGCCTTGTTGAACAGCTCGTGCAGCTGCGGGTACTTCTCGAAGTGCGGGGCCTTGAAGTAGTCGGTCCAGAGCACCCACAGGTGGTGCTTGACCAGGTCGGCGCGCTGCTCCTTGATGAGCACGCAGCGCATCTTGAAGACCTCGTCGTCGCTGCCCTGGTACTTCTCCTGGATCGCCTTGACGGATTCCGCCTCGATGCGGGCCTGGGCGGGGTCGTAGACGCCGCAGGGGAGGTCGCAGTGCGCGGTGGCCTCCACGGCGGAGAACATGCGGAACAGGCGCATGGGGATAGCCTCCGGTCTCATGGGTGGGTTCGTCTGCGACCCTACTCCCGGTGAGGACGGACGACAGCGGGGACGACCTGGGCGTTCGGGCGCTCGACGCGGTCTGGACGCGGGTACGGGTGAGCGGACCCTCGATGTCCCCGACGCTGCGCGACGGCGACCAGGTCCTCGCCCGGTCGGTGCGCGACCCCTCGCGGGTGCGCCCGGGGGACGTCGTCGTCGCCCGGTTCCCCGCCCGCCCGGAGCTGCTGGTCGTCAAGCGGGTGCGCCGGGCCGTCGAGGGCGGGCACTGGGTGGAGGGCGACAACGCCGTCCGGAGCGACGACAGCCGCGCGTTCGGGCCGGCCGTCGTCGTGGGGCGGGTCGTGGCCCGGCTGTGGCCGCGCCCGGGCCGGGTCGCCCCGGCGCCGGAGGTCTGAGCGCTCAGGCCCCGCGCAGCTGCGCGTAGCGGGCGGTGCTCTCCGCCCAGGTGGGCAGCAGGCCCTTCTCCCGGGCCTCGGCCAGCGTCGGGGCGACCTGGTCCCGGGCGGAGAGCTCGAACTCCACGTCGGCCGGCCACGGCAGGTCCAGCTCGGTGTCCAGGGGGTGGATGCCGAACTCGCGGGTGGGGTCGTAGCCGGTGGAGACCAGGTAGGTCAGGGAGCTGCCGTCGGCGAGGGAGACGAAGGCGTGCCCGAGCCCCTCGGCCAGGTAGACCGCGCGCGGCGCATCGCTGTCGAGCACCACGCTGTCGTGCACGCCGAACGTCGGCGAGCCCACCCGGATGTCGACGACGACGTCCAGGACGCGGCCGGCCGGGCAGTAGACGTACTTCGCCTGCCCGGGCGGGACGAGCGCGAAGTGGATGCCGCGCAGTGCACCCCGGGCCGAGACGCTGTGGTTGGCCTGCGCGAGGCCCAGCGGGTGGCCCACGGCCTCGGACAGGACGTCCGCGCGGTACCACTCGGTGAAGCTCCCCCGGGAGTCGCCGTGCGGGACGAGATCGATGACGTAGCTGTCGGGCACGGCCAGTTCTCGGATCTCCACGGTGGCACCGTAGCGGCACGGCTGCTCCGGGCCCGGATTACGCTCCTGGCACCATGAGCGGCAACCCGGGTGCGGACGACGCCCAGCCCGACCGTTTCGCCGACGACCCGGCCTTCGCCGTGCACGAGGGCGGCAAGCTCTCCGTCGTCCCGACCCGGCGGATCGAGTCGATCGGCGACCTCGCGCTGACCTACACGCCGGGCGTCGCCCGCGTGTCCAGCGCGATCCACGCGGAGCCGGCGCTGGCCCGCCGGTTCACCTGGGCCTCCCGGGTGGTCGCGGTGGTCTCCGACGGGACCGCGGTGCTCGGGCTGGGGGACATCGGCCCGGCGGCCGCGCTGCCGGTCATGGAGGGCAAGGCCTGCCTGTTCTCCGAGTTCGCCGGCCTGGACGCGGTGCCGATCGTGCTGTCGACCACCGACGTCGACGAGATCGTGGACACCGTCGTGGCGATCGCCCCCTCGTTCGGCGGCATCAACCTCGAGGACATCAGCGCGCCGCGCTGCTTCGAGATCGAGGAGCGGCTGCGCGAGCGGCTGCCCATCCCGGTCATGCACGACGACCAGCACGGGACGGCGATCGTCGTGCTCGCCGCCCTGCGCAACGCGGCCCGGGTGACCGGGCGGGCGATGGCGGACCTGCGGGTCGTCGTCTCCGGCGCGGGCGCGGCGGGCGTGGCCTGCACCAAGATCCTGCTGGAGGCGGGCGTCGGGGAGCTCGTGGTGGCCGACTCCCGGGGCCTGCTGCACGCCGGCCGGGGGCGACCTGACCGCCAGCAAGCAGTGGCTGGTGGAGAACACCAACCCGTCCGGCCACGCCGGGACGATGGCCGACGCGCTCGTGGGCGCCGACGTCTACCTGGGGCTCTCGGGCGGCTCGGTGCCGGAGTCGTCGATCGCCGCGATGGCCGAGGACGCGATCGTCTTCTCGCTGGCCAACCCGATCCCCGAGGTCGACCCGGCGATGGCCGCCCGGCACGCCGCCGTCGTCGCCACCGGGCGCAGCGACCTGCCGAACCAGATCAACAACGTGCTCGCCTTCCCCGGCGTCTTCCGCGGCGCGATCGACGCCGGTGCCACGAGCATCACCGAGGAGATGAAGCTGGCCGCCGCCGTCGCGCTGGCCGACGTGGTGGGGGAGGACCTGCGGCCCGAGTACATCGTGCCCAGCCCCCTGGACCGCCGCGTCGCGACCGCCGTCGCCGAGGCCGTCGCGGCGTGCGCCCGGGAGCAGCACGTCACCGTCTGACGCCCGGGGCGTGGATCAACCGGCGCTGCTGAACCGGTCGACGATCGGGTCGAACGTGCGGCTGATGTCGGTGTTCACCCAGATGAGAACGACGGTGGCGAGGAGGAACGCCGGCACCAGCACGGCCTTCTCGAACACCGTCCCGGTGCGCATCGGCGAGAACGCGATGCGCGTCCGGCGGACCAGCCAGAGCACCGGCAGCGGGACCCCGGCCTTGGTGAGCGCGTCCCCGGCGATGTGGGTGAGCACGCCGAGGGCCACCGCCCACGGCAGCCAGGTCGGCTGCGGGCTGTGCTCCAGCAGCCACCAGGCTCCGGCCCACGACAGCGCCATGTTGCCGACGATCGTCGTCTCGGTGGTGCCGGGGATGACGAAGTGGAGTGCGTGCAGCGCCAGACCGATGGCCAGCGCCATGAGCAGCAGGCTGGACCAGTAGACGTCCGCCGCGAGGATCGCCAGCCCTCCCAGCGCCAGTGGCGCCAGCACCGCGTCGTGCGTGCCCCAGCGGTGCCCGCCGGTGACCTTGCCGACCAGCCCCGAGGGGACGTCGGTCACCGGCCCCCACATGTCCGAGACCGTCGACCCGCGGTGGTCGAGGTCGGGCAGCATGGCGAACCCACCGGCCGCCGCGATCCAGGACATCTGCGCGACGGTCCCCGAGACCGGGGCCCAGGGGAGGGTCGCCGCCCCGGCGGCGAGGCCGGAGAGGGCATGGGAGTGACCGAGCACCTACCCAGCGTGCGCCCGAGGGCCGGGCATGCGGGGGAGGCGCGCAGAGGGGCCCCTCCCGGTGGGAGGGGCCCCTCTGTCAGTCGTCGTCGTCCGCGTCCGCGCCGCCGCGGGCCAGCCAGGTGGCCAGCCGCTCGACCGGTACCTCGAAGTCGGGGTGCAGGTCGACGAACACCTGGAGCTGGTCGGCCAGCCAGGCGAGGCTGACCTCCTCCTGGCCGCGCCGCTGCGCGAGCTCCTCCAGGCCCCGGTCGGTGAAGTACATCGCGGGCTACTTCGCGAGCGCCTCGGCGACCAGCTGGCGCTGCTCGACGTCGTGCACCTTGGCCGAGCCGACCGCCGGGCTGGCCGACGCGCGCCGGCTGACCCGCCGGAACGTGCGGCCCGAGGGCAGGTGCTCGGGGAGGTTGACGGCCATGAACTGCCAGGCGCCCATGTTCGCCGGCTCCTCCTGCACCCACACCACGTCGGTGGCGTTCGGGTACTGCTCCAGCGCCTCGGCGATCTGCTGGGCGGGCAGCGGGTAGAGCTGCTCGACCCGGACGACGGCGACGTCGGTGGAGCCCTCGGACTCGCGCTGGGCCATCAGGTCGTAGGCGACCTTGCCGCTGCACAGCAGCACCCGGCGCACCGCCGCACCGTCCAGCGGCCGGCCGGCCACGCCCGGGTCGGGCAGGACGTGCCGGAAGCCCTCGTCGGTGAAGTCGCTGACCGGGCTGACCGCCACCTTGGCCCGCAGCAGCGACTTCGGGGTGAACACGACCAGCGGCCGGTGCACGTCCGAGAGCGCCTGGCGGCGCAGCAGGTGGAAGTAGTTGCCCGGCGTCGTGCAGTTGGCGACGGTCATGTTGTTCTCCGCCGACAGCTGCAGGAAGCGCTCGATGCGACCGCTGGAGTGATCCGGGCCCTGGCCCTCGAGGCCGTGCGGCAGCAGCATGACCACGCCGGAGCGCTGGCCCCACTTGGCCTCGCCGGAGCTGATGAACTCGTCGATGACCATCTGGGCGCCGTCGACGAAGTCGCCGAACTGCGCCTCCCAGAGGACCAGCGCCTTGGGGTTGGCCACCGAGTAGCCGTACTCGAAGCCGAGGGCGGCGTACTCGCTGAGCAGCGAGTCGTAGACGAAGAACTTGGCCTGCTCGTCGGAGAGGTTGGCCAGCGGCGTGTACTCCGCGGCGGTCTCCCGGTCGATGAGCACCGAGTGCCGCTGCACGAAGGTGCCGCGGCGGGAGTCCTGGCCGGCCAGCCGGACCGGGACGCCCTGCATGAGCAGCGACCCGAACGGCGAGCAGCTCGCCCATGGCCCAGTCGACGCCGCCCTCGGTCACCATGGCCGCGCGCCGCTCGAGCATCTTCTTGAGCTTCGGGTGCGGGGTGAACTCCGGCGGGAACGAGACGTGCGCGTCGCCGATCGCCTTGAGCACCTCGGGGGTGATGGCGGTCTGCAGCTGCGACTCGTTGGCCGTGCGCGGGTCCATGACCGGCTCGGGGCCCGAGGAGTCCTTGGAGTCGTGGGTCTCGGCGAAAGCCCGCTCGAGCTGCCCGCGGTAGTCCTTGAGGGCCTCCTCGGCCTCCTCGAGCGTGATGTCGCCGCGGCCGACCAGCGCCTCGGTGTACAGCTTCCGGACCGAGCGCTTGCGGTCGATGATGTCGTACATCAGCGGCTGGGTCATCGACGGGTCGTCGCCCTCGTTGTGCCCGCGGCGGCGGTAGCAGACGAGGTCGATGACGACGTCCTTCTTGAACGCCTGGCGGTAGTCCACGGCCAGCCGGGCGACCCGCATCGCACGCCTCGGGGTCGTCGCCGTTCACGTGGAAGACCGGGGCGCCGATCATCCGCGCGACGTCGGTCGAGTACAGGCTCGATCGGGCCGCGGCAGGGCTGGTGGTGAACCCGACCTGGTTGTTGACGACGACGTGCACGGTGCCGCCGGTGCGGTAGCCGCGCAGCTGGGAGAGGTTCAGGGTCTCCTGCACCACGCCCTGGCCGGCGAACGCGGAGTCGCCGTGCAGCAGGACGGGCAGCACGGTGAAGCCCTGCTCGCCCTTGTCGATCATGTCCTGCTTGGCCCGCACGATGCCCTCGAGCACCGGGTTGACCGTCTCCAGGTGGCTGGGATTGCTGGCCAGGGAGACGGCGATCTCGGCGTCGGAGCGGAACGGGTTGCGGAAGGTGCCGGTGGCGCCGAGGTGGTACTTCACGTCGCCCGAGCCCTGGACGGTGCCGGGGTCGATGTTGCCCTCGAACTCGCCGAAGATCTTCGCGTAGCTCTTGCCGAGCACGTTGGCGAGCACGTTGAGCCGGCCGCGGTGCGGCATGCCGATCGCGACCTCGTCCAGGCCGTGGTCGGTGCCGGCGAGCAGCACCTCGTCGAGGACGGGGATCAGCGACTCACCGCCCTCGAGGCTGAACCGCTTCTGCCCGACGTACTTGGTCTGCAGGAAGGTCTCGAACGCCTCGGCGGCGTTGAGCCGGCCGAGCACGTGCTTCTGCTTCTCGCGGTCGGGCTGCTCGTGCGCGACCTCGACCCGCTTCTGGAGCCACTCGCGCTCCTCGGGGTCGGTGATGTGCATGTACTCCACGCCGACCGTGCGGCAGTAGGAGTTGCGCAGCACGCCGAGGATGTCGCGCAGCGCCATCATCCGCTCGCCGGCGAACCCGCCGACCGGGAACTTGCGGTCGAGGTCCCACAGCGTCAGGCCGTGCTCGCGGATGTCCAGGTCGGGGTGCTTGCGGACCCGGTACTCGAGCGGGTCGGTGTCGGCCATGAGGTGGCCGTTGCGCCGGTAGGCCTCGATGACCTCGATGACGCGGGCTTCCTTGTCGATCTGCCCCTCGGTGCTCACCCGCACGTCCGGCATCCAGCGCACCGGCTCGTAGGGGATCCGCAGCGAGCGGAAGACCTCGTCGTAGAAGCCGTCCTCGCCCAGCAGCAGCGCGTGCAGGCGGCGGAGGAAGTCGCCGGACTCCGCGCCCTGGATGACCCGGTGGTCGTAGGTCGAGGTGAGCGTGATGATCTTGGAGATGCCCATCTCGGTGAGCGCCTCGGGGCTCATCCCCTGGAACTCGGCGGGGTACTCCATCGCGCCGACGCCGACGATCGCGCCCTGGCCGGCGGTCAGCCGCGGCACCGAGTGCACCGTGCCGATCGTGCCGGGGTTGGTCAGGCTGATCGTGGTGCCGGAGAAGTCCTCCATCGTCAGCTTGCCGCCGCGCGCCCGGCGGATGATGTCCTCGTAGGCGGCCCAGAACTGGGCGAAGTCCATCTCCTCGGCGGCCTTGATCGAGGCGACCACCAGGGACCGCGAGCCGTCGGGCTTGGGCAGGTCGATGGCCAGGCCGAAGTTCACGTGCTCGGGCTGGACGTGCACCGGCTTGCCGTCGACCTCGGCGAACGCGCTGTTCATGTTCGGGAAGTCGTCCAGCGCGCGGACCAGCGCGTAGCCGATGAGGTGGGTGAAGGAGATCTTCCCGCCGCGGGCCCGCTTGAGGTGGTTGTTGATGACGATGCGGTTGTCGGCCAGCAGCTTGGCCGGCACCGCGCGCACGCTCGTGGCCGTCGGCACGGTGAGCGAGGCGTTCATGTTCTTGACCACCGCCGCGGCGGCGCCGCGCAGCGGCGACTGCGTCGCGCCCGTGGCCGGCGCGGGGGTGGCGGGCTTGGCGGCCTTCGGCGCCGGGGCGGCCGGCTGCTGCTGGTCGGCGCGGTCCGCGGCGCGGGCGACGACGGTGCCCTCGGACTGCGGCTCGGGGCGCGAGGGCACGGGGGCCGGCTTCGCGGCGGGCGCGGGCGTCGGGGTCGCGGCCTTCGCGGGTGCCGGGCTCGCGGCCTTGGCCGGTGCCGGGGCGTTCTCGCGCACCCCGCCGTCGACCGGGCTGCCCGGGCGGTAGTCGGCGAAGAACTCGTGCCAGGCCTGGTCCACGCTGGACGGGTCGGACTGGTACTGCTGGTACATCTCCTCGACCAGCCACTCGTTGGTGCCGAAGCCGGTCACCGGGGACTGGGCGGAGGGCCGGGATGAGTTCTCGCTTGACACGGGGTCGAGTGCCTTCTTCGTCTCTGGGCTGCGTCTTCGGGGCAAGGATGGCTGAGCGGGCAGTCTACGCCCGTCGGCCGCGGCCGACCGGGCGTGACGGCGGCCGCGCCGGTCGCCCGGGCGCGGCCGCCGGAGGTGTCAGACGACGTCCCGCCGGACGGACAGGAACGTGCCGAGCAGCGCCGCCAGGAGGCCGTAGCCGAGCAGCAGGAAGCCGCCCTGCCAGGCGCCCAGCAGCTCGGGGCCTGTCGACCGTCGCCGTCATGGCCTCCAGGCCCCCGCCGGGCAGCCACTTGTAGGCACCGGAGGTGGCGGGGATGGAGCGGATGACCCCCTCCACCACGAACAGGTAGACCAGCGCGGCCACGATGGCGCCCACCTGGTTGCGCAGGAGCGCGCCCAGGCCCACGCCGATGACGGCGTAGATGACCAGCGCCAGGCCCGAGGTCAGCATGACCTCGAGGTTGTCGGCGGTCAGGGACGGCGCGGCGCCGCGGGCACCGGCGTAGATCACGACGGTCACGTACCCGACGAGCACCGCCACGACGGCGAAGGGCACCGCGGCCAGCGCGTAGGCGATCAGCTTGGCGACGACGACGCGCCCGCGGCGAGGCGTGGTGAGGAACGTCGGCGTCGCCGTCCGGTGCCGGTACTCCTGGGTCGCCCCGATGATCCCCAGGATGATCGTGAGGATCGTGGCGCCCGAGGCCTGGGCGAGGGCGGTCTGCTCGAACTCCGCGGTGCCGACGGGCGGCAGCCCGCTGTCGGGGTTCCCGGCGAAGGCGGTCATCAGCGCGGCGAACCCGGCGGTGAGCACGGCCGCGGCGATCAGCATGGCGAGCCAGACGCGGGTGGTGAACAGCTTGGTCCACTCGGCGCGGACGAGCCGGGTCATCGGGCTGCTCCCTCGGGGACGGCGGTACCGGCGGTCGGGGCGGCGAACTGGCCCTGCCCGGCGGTGAGCTGGAAGTAGATCTCCTCCAGGCCGCTGGTGCGCGAGCGCAGCTCGTGCAGCTCCACCCCCGCGGCGAAGGCGCGGGCGCCGATCTCGTCGGTGGTCCGCCCGGTGACCGTGAGGGCCGTGCCGTCGAGGGCCAGCTGCACGCCGTCGGCCCGCAGGGCCTCGGCCAGCCGGCCCGCCTCCGGGCTGCGCACGAGCACCGTGCCGGCTCCGTCGGCACCGGCCCGCAGGTCGCTCATCGAGCCCTCGCGCACCAGCCGGCCCGCGCCCACGATGACCACGCGGTCGACGGTCTGCTCGACCTCCGACAGCAGGTGGCTGGACACCAGCACGGTCCGCCCCTGCTCGTGCGCCAGGTGCCGGAGGAAGCCGCGCAGCCACTGGATGCCCTCGGGGTCCAGGCCGTTGGCCGGCTCGTCGAGCACCAGGACGGCGGGGTCGCCCAGCAGCGCGGTGGCCAGCGCCAGCCGCTGCCGCATGCCGAGGGAGTAGCTGCCGGCGCGGCGGTTGCCGGCGTCGGCCAGGCCCACCTGGACCAGCACCTCGTCGGCGCGCTCGATCGGCAGGCCGGCGGCGCGGCAGTACACCCGCAGGTGGTTGCGCCCGGAGCGTCCCGGGTGGAACGCCGTCTCGAGCACCGCGCCGACGGTGCGCACCGGATCGGGCAGGTCCGCGTAGGGGACGCCGTCGAAGGTCGCCGTCCCGGTGTCGGGGCGGATGAGCCCGAGGACCATGCGCAGCGTCGTGGTCTTGCCCGCGCCGTTGGGCCCCAGGAAGCCGGTGACCTGGCCGGGCTCCACGGTGAACCCCAGGTCGGTCACCGCCCGGACGGCCCCGAAGGACTTGGTCAGTCCGCGGACCTCGACCCGCACGGGGCCGGTCGCCGCGGTCGTTGCGGTGGGGATGTCGCACTCCTCGTCGTCGTCGATGGGCCCCCCCATCCAAGCGCAGCGGGCGCCCGGGGCAGCGGGTCCGCCGATCCTCGGCGTGCCCCGCTCAGCCCCGCGGGACCGACCGGGCGAGCAGCGCGGTGCCCACCCCGGCCACCACGACGGCGAGCAGCGCCACCCGCAGGCTGCTGGCGTCGGCGATCACCCCGACCAGCGGCGGGACGACGAGGAAGCCGGTGCGCAGCAGCACGTTGACCACCGCCAGGCCGAGCCCCGGCCGCAGCCCGGGCAGCTCGTCGGCGGCGGTATAGGCCGCCGGCACGAGGGTCGCGACCCCCAGCCCGGCCAGCGCGAACCCGGCCAGCGTGCTGGGCACCGACGGCATCGCGAGCGCCGCGCCGAACCCGACGGCGGAGAGCAGCCCGCCGGCCTGCACCACCCGGCGCCGGCCGAACCGGTCGACGGCGCGATCACCGGTGAACCGGCCCACCGTCATCGCCAGCGAGAGCGCGACGAAGCCCAGCCCGGCGACGGCGGGCCCGGCGTCCAGCTCGACCCGCAGGTACAGCGCGCTCCACGAGCTCCCGGCGTCCTCGACGACGACGGCGCACGCGGCCAGGGCACCCAGCGCGGCGATGCCCACGACGGCGCGCGACCGCGCGCGGGCCCGCGGGCGGGGAGCGGAGGCGTCCGGCGGCGGGTCGTCGGAGCCGGGCAGCAGCAGGCGCACGCCGGCCAGGGCGGGGACGGCGACCAGCACGGCGACCACGCCGAGGTGCCAGGACAGCGGCACGCCGAGGCCCGCGGCGGCCGCACCGAGCAGCCCGCCGGCCAGCGACCCCACGCTCCAGGTGCCGTGGAAGGCGTTGATGATCGAGCGGCCGTACCGCCGCTGCACCCGCAGCCCCTGGGCGTTCTGGGCGACGTCGACCGCGGCGTCCACCGCGCCGGCGACCAGCAGCGCGCCGGCCAGCACACCCCACTGCGGAGCGGCCGCGGCCGCCCAGACCGCCGCGGCCAGCAGCACCAGGCCGCCGCCGGCGATCCGGGCCGAGCCGAGGCGGGTCATCAGCGGGGCCACGGCCACCCCGGCGACCAGCGCGCCCAGCGGCTGGGCGGCGAGCGCGGTGCCCAGGGCGGTGTTGCTCAGCCCGAGCTCGGCCTTGAGCTCCGGCAGCCGGGGGACCAGGTTGGCGTAGAGGACGGCGTTGGCGAAGAAGCAGGCGCCGACCGCCGTGCGGGCGTGCCGCAGCCGTGCGTCGGGTCCGCCGGTGCTGATCGCGGCCACGCGCCGTCGTCCTCCCTCGCCCGGGGCGCGGCCCGGCCGCTCCTCGGCTCCGGGTGACCCCCAGCACACGGTCACATAGAGTGCCCGCCGTGAGCGACAGCGCCAGCGCGTACCGGACCGTCGTCGTCGGCACGGACGGGTCGGAGTCCTCCCTGCGCGCCGTCGCGCGGGCCGGGGCCATCGCCGGGGCGACCGGGGCCACCCTGGTCATCGCCTGCGCCTACCTGCCGACCGAGGCCGACGAGCGCGAGCTCTCCCGCGCCCAGGACGTGCTCGGCGACGAGGCCTACCAGGTGGTGGGCTCGCACCCGGCCGAGGACACCGTGCGCACCGCCGCCGAGCGGGCCGGCGCCGCCGGTGCCGGCGAGGTGCGCACCGTCGCCGTCCAGGGCTCCCCCGTGGAGACGCTGCTCGAGATCGTCCGCCGCGAGGACGCCGATCTGCTCGTCGTCGGCAACCGCGGGCTCAACGGGATCAAGGGCCGGCTGCTCGGGTCGGTGCCGGCCGACGCCACCCGTCGCTCGACGTGCGACGTGCTCGTCGTCCACACCACCGGCTGAGGCCGGGGCCGGCATGGACGACCCCGCCCCGCCGCCGGGCGACGATCCCCGGGACGCGCTGGAGCGGCTGCTGCTCGACGGCCCGCGCCGGTACACCCGGCTGCAGGTCGCCGAGATGTCCGGGCTGGCACCGGAGCGCACGCAGCGGCTGTGGCGGGCGCTGGGCTTCCCCGACGCCGCCGACGACGACCCGGTCTTCACCGACGCCGACGTCGAGGCGCTGGCGGTGCTCACCAGGCTGATCGACTCCGGCTTCGTCGACCCCTCCACCGAGGCCTCCATCGCCCGCGCGATGGGGCAGTCGCTGTCCCGGCTGGCGGACTGGCAGACCGACATGCTGGCCGACTCGCTGGCCCGCACCGTGGGGCCGGGGGAGCGGACGGTGTCCCCGGAGGTCGCCGTCGAGGCGGCCCGCGAGCTGCTGCCCAAGCTGCGGCAGGTCCTGGACTACGTGTGGCGCCGGCACCTGGCGGCCAACGCCGGCCGGCTGGTGACGCCCGGGGGCCAGGGCGACCGCCGGGAGCTCACGGTCGGCTTCGCCGACCTCGTCGGCTACACCTCGCGCAGCCGCGGCATGGGCGGCCGCGAGCTGGGCGCGATGGTGGAGGACTTCGAGAGCATCGCCGCCTCGGTCATCGCCCGGCACCACGGCCGGGTGGTCAAGACCGTCGGCGACGGGGTGCTGTTCACCGCCGCCCCGGTGGACGCCGCCGAGATCGGCCTGGCGCTGCCGGACGCCTGGTCGGCCCCCGAGCGGCCGCTGCTGCGGGTCGGCGCCGGCTTCGGCGCGGTGCTCACCCGGCTCGGCGACATCTACTCGCCGGTGGTGAACCTGGCCAGCCGGCTCACGTCGATCGCCCGGCCGGGCACCTTCCTCGTCGACCGCGAGCTGGCGCACCGGATCCGCGACCTCCCCGAGTACCGGGTGCGCCCGCTGCGCCGGGTCTCGGTGCGGGGCTACGACCACCTGCAGCCGTGGCTGGTGCGCCGGCGCCGTGCCGACGACGCCCCCGACCCGGACGGCGGCTACGACGAGGACGCCTTCGACCTGGAGTGAGCGCCCCCGGGCCGGATGGGACGCTGGTGCGGTGAGTGCCACCCTCGTCGCGCGCGGCCTGGCCGCCGGTCACGGCGCCCGCGTCCTGTTCGCCGACCTCGATCTCGTCGTCGCCCCCGGGGACGTCGTCGGGCTGGTCGGTGTCAACGGCGCCGGCAAGTCGACGCTGCTGCGCACGCTGGCCCGCGAGCTGGCGCCCGAGGCCGGCAGCATCGCGGTCAGCCCGCCGTCGGCGACGCTGGGCTACCTGCCGCAGGAGCACGAGCGGCACCCGGGGGAGACGGTGCTGGCCGCGCTCGCCCGGCGCACCGGCGTGGGGGCGGCGCAGGCGGCCCTCGACGACGCGACCGAGCGGCTGACCGCGGGCGAGGACGGCGCCGACGACGCCTACGGCGAGGCGCTGGAGCGCTGGCTCGCCCTGGGCGGGGCCGACCTCGAGGAGCGCGCCGAGGAGGTCGTGGCCGAGGTCGCCCCGGGCGTGGCCCTGGACGCGGAGATGACCGGGCTCTCCGGTGGGCAGGCCGCCCGCGTGGGCCTGGCCTCGCTGCTGCTCTCGCGCTACGACCTGCTGCTGCTCGACGAGCCCACCAACGACCTCGACCTCGCCGGCCTCGACCAGCTGGAGCGGTTCGTCGCCGGCTCCCGCGCGGGCATCGTCGTGGTCAGCCACGACCGCGAGTTCCTGGCCCGCACGGTCACCCGGGTCGTGGAGCTCGACCTGGCCCAGCAGCTCGTGCGCGTCGTGGACGGCGGGTACGAGGCGTACCTGACCGAGCGGGAGGTCGCCCGGCGGCACGCGCGCGAGGAGTACGAGGAGTTCGCCGACACGAAGGCATCGCTCGAGGCGCGCGCCCGGATGCAGCGCAACTGGATGGCCAAGGGCGTCCGCGACTCGATCAAGAAGTCCAAGGACGGCGACAAGCACATCAAGGCGGCCAACCGGGCGTCGTCGGAGAAGCAGGCCGCCAAGGCCAAGCAGACCCAGCGGATGATCGAGCGGCTCGACGTCGTGGAGGAGCCCCGCAAGGAGTGGGAGCTCCGCATGGAGATCGCCGCCGCGCCCCGCGCCGGTGCGGTGGTGGCGAGCCTGCGCGGGGCCGTGGTCCGCCGCGGCGGTTTCACCCTGGGGCCGCTGGACCTCCAGGTCGACTGGGGCGACCGGGTGGCGATCACCGGCGCGAACGGCTCGGGCAAGTCCACCCTGCTCGCCGCGCTGCTCGGCCGGGTGCCGCTGGACGAGGGGACCGCGTCGCTCGGCGCGGCGGTGCAGATCGGCGAGATCGACCAGGCCCGGGGCCTGTTCCTCGGCGAGCAGCAGCTGCTGGACGCCTTCGGCGCCGAGGTGCCGGACTGGCCCACGTCGGAGGTGCGCACGCTGCTGGCCAAGTTCGGGCTCACCGCCGAGCACGTGCTGCGCCCGGCCGCGACGCTCTCGCCCGGGGAGCGGACGCGGGCCGCGCTGGCCCTGCTGCAGGCCCGCGGCGTGAACGTGCTGGTCCTCGACGAGCCGACCAACCACCTCGACCTGCCGGCCATCGAGCAGCTCGAGACCGCGCTCGCCGGCTACACCGGCACCCTGCTGCTGGTCACCCACGACCGGCGGATGCTCGACGCGGTGCACACGACCCGGCGCCTCGAGGTGACCCGCGGGCAGGTCGCGGAGGCCTGAGCTGGGCTAGGTTCGGGCGGTGACCGACCGGACGATCCTGGACATGTTCCGCCTCGACGGCCGCGTCGCCGTCGTCACGGGGGCCTCCTCCGGCCTGGGGGCGGTGTTCGCGCGGGCGCTGGCCGAGGCCGGCGCCGACGTCGTCCTCGGGGCGCGGCGGGTCGACCGGCTGGCCGACACGCAGCGCGCGGTCGAGGCGACCGGGCGGCGGGCGCTCGCCGTCCGCACCGACGTCGCCGTGCCCGAGGACTGCACCGCGCTGGTCGAGGCCGCCATGGCCGAGTTCGGCCGGGTCGACATCCTGGTCAACAACGCCGGCGTGGGCACCGCCTTCCCGGCGACCCGCGAGACCCCCGAGCAGTTCCGCTCGGTCATCGACGTGAACCTCAACGGCTGCTACTGGATGGCGCAGGCCTGCGGGCGGGTCATGCAGCCGGGCAGCTCGATCGTCAACATCTCCAGCATGCTCGGCCTGACCACGGCCGGGCTGCCGCAGGCGGCCTACGCGGCGAGCAAGGCCGGCCTGATCGGGCTGACCCGCGACCTCGCCCAGCAGTGGACCGGGCGCAAGGGCATCCGGGTCAACGCGCTGGCCCCGGGCTTCTTCGTCTCGGAGATGACCGACCAGTACCCGCCGGAGTACATCGACTCGCAGATGCACCGCATCCTGGTCGGCCGCAAGGGCCATCCCGAGGAGCTCGCCGCCGCGCTGATCTTCCTGGTCAGCGACGCCGGCGGCTACGTCACCGGGACGACCATCCCCGTCGAGGGCGGGATGCTCACCAGCTGAGCGACGGGCACCCGGGCCGGCAGCCGGTCGGCCGGCGACCCGGGTGCCGCTCGTCAGGCGAGGCCCTCGACGGAGGCGACCAGCTTCGCGATGCGCTCGATGATCTCCGGCCAGAGCGGGCGCGGCAGGTCGTGGCCCATGCCCTCCAGCACGACCAGCTCGGCGCCCGGGACGGCGGCCGCGGTGGCCCGGCCGCCCGAGACGTTCACCAGGGCGTCGTCCGAGCCGTGGATGACCAGGGTCGGCACGGCCACCCGGGCCAGGTCCGGGGTGCGGTCGGGGCTGGAGAAGATCGCGGCCATCTGGCGGGCCACCCCGGCCGGGTCGTGCGCCCGGTCGAAGGCGAGCGCGGCCCGCGCGCTGACCGCCTCCTCGTCCAGCGGGAAGCCGGGGGAGCCGATCACCCGTGAGGTCTCCAGCTGGCGGGCGATCGCGGTCTCGCGGTCCGTCGCCGGCGGTGCGTAGAGGACGGCGGTGGCGGCCTCCGAGGCGCCACCCACCGACCGGTCGCCGGTCGTGGACATGATCGAGGTCAGGCTGCGCACCCGCTCCGGGTAGGTGAACGCCACCCGCTGGGCGATCATCCCGCCCATCGAGACCCCGACCACGTGCACCGACTCCAGGCCCAGGGCGGTGATCAGCCCCGCGGCGTCGGCCGCCATGTCGGCCAGGTCGTAGGCGACGCCGGACCGGTCGCCGCGGCGGATCGCGCCGAGGTCCGGCGGGCCGGCCTCGTGCAGGTGGGTGGACAGGCCGACGTCGCGGTTGTCGAAGCGCACGACGAACGTGCCGCGTGCCGCGAGGTCGGCGCAGAACTCGTCCGCGTAGCTGATCATCTGCGAGCCCAGGCCGCTGATCAGCAGCACGGGGGTGGCCGACCGGTCGCCGAAGGTCTCGTAGGCCAGCTCGACGTCGCCGACGGTGACCTTCTCGATGCCGCTGGTGGTGCCGCTGCTCTCCATGGGAGCGGAACCTAGTGCAGCCGGCTGAGACGCCGGTCACTGCCTTCCGCGCGGGAGGCGGCGGGTGGAACGAGAGAGTGCCCCCGGCAGGATTCGAACCTGCGCCCCTGCCTCCGGAGGGCAGTGCTCTATCCCCTGAGCTACGGGGGCTCGTCTCGTTCGGGGATGAACCTATCAGCCCCGGAGGGCCGGGCGGGCGGAGGGCCTCAGGGCGCGGGGAGGGGCGTGCCGCCACGCGCGGTGAGCATCGCCGCCATCGTCCGGGTCTCCGCCGTCTGCGCCCCGGAGATCGCCTGTGCCAGGCTGCGCACCGCGGGCAGCTCGGCGTGGTCGACGGCGTACTCGGCCATCTCGAAGCCGCCCTGGTGGTGCCGGATCATCAGCCGCAGGAACTCGACGTCGAACGGCGTGCCGGTGAGGCCGCGCAGGGTGGCCAGCTCCTCCGAGGTGGCCATCCCCGGCATCAGCCCGCCGTCGTCCGGCATCGCGTGGTCGTGCCCGCCGTCCCCGCCGGACATCCAGGCCATCGTGTCGCCGCCGCTCTGCGGGATGCCCCAGAGCGCCAGCCAGCCCTGCATGCGGCCGGCCTGGTTGGTCTGCGTGGCCGAGATGTCGAACGCCAGCTGGCGCACCTCGGGGTCCTCGCTGCGCTCGGCGACCAGGTTGGCCATGAGCACCCCTTGGAGGTGGTGGGTGCTCATGTCGCGGGCGAACCCGGCGTCCACCGACGTGGCCGAGGGCGTGTCGGTGCGGCCGATGCCCAGCGCGACGGCCAGCCCGCCGCCGAGCAGCAGCAGCCCCACGCCGATGACGGCGAGGAGCACGATCCGCAGCCCGCGACCGCCGGAGGTACCCGTCACGACTCAGCCCTGGTCCTCGTCGCTGGGCATGTCGCTGGGGCCGACCGGGGCGCTGCCCTCGCCCTCGACGAGCGGGTCCGCGGCGAAGGCCGGGTTCTCGCACGAGGCGCCGGGCTCGGGGAAGGCGAGCGCGTTGCGCTCGTCGCCGTCGCCGTAGGGGGAGCGCTGGTAGGTCATGAAGTCGGCGAACTTCTCGACCCGCTCGTCGGACGCGCTGTCGACCTTCAGCGAGTGGTTCCAGGCCTGCAGGCTGATCGGCGAGCCGAGCCCCGCGTACGGGGACAGCATCCGGCCCGACGTGCCGTCGACGAGGTCGCTGAGGGTGTCGATGTCGGCGTCGGACACCAGCTCGGGGTCGTAGGTGATCCAGACCGCGCCGTGCTCCAGGCTGTGCACCGCGTTCTCGTGCCGGATGTCGACGTCGTAGACCGTGCCCGTGCAGTCGGCCCAGGTGCCGTCGTGCGGGCCGCCCACCGGAGGGGCCTCGGTGTAGTCGACCTCGGTGGTGACGTGGTCCTGGCCGGGGGAGTACTCGGCCGATTCCACGCCGGAGATCTCGGTGATCGAGGCCAGCTTGTCCGCGTTCGCCTCGTTCACCTGCACCACCGCGTAGGTGATGACGGCGGTGGCGAAGACGACGACGGCCAGGGCGCCGGCGATCAGGCCCCACGGGCGCTTGTGCGCGTCGGCCACCACCTGCGTCGGAGGGCGCGTGCGGCCGCTGCGGCCGCCGGCTCGGGCGCGGTTGGGGTTGCCGCCTCCCGACCGGGGAGCGCCGCCGCGGGGGCGGGCGTCGTCGGGCTTGCGGTCCTTGGCCAAGGCCACTCCTCGGATGCGGGGGGTGCACGGTGCGCGGGGGAGTCTAGGTCGCGAACCTGGGCGTTCCCTGCATGCTCCGGGCGGGGGCGCAGGTGCGGCGGGGGCCGGTCAGTACGCTCGTGCGGTGACACCGGAGCAGTTGCAGGACGTCGTCCGTACCGCCGTGAGCGCGGTCGTCGACCGCGGCGCGCTGCCCGTCGAGGTGCCCGCCGAGGTCGTCATCGAGCGACCGAAGAACCCCGAGCACGGCGACTACGCCACCAACGTCGCCCTCCGGCTGGCCAAGCCCGCCGGCCGGCCGCCCCGCGAGGTCGCCGAGGTGCTCGCCGGGGAGCTGCGGGCGCACGAGGGCATCGCGCGGGTCGACGTCGCCGGTCCCGGCTTCCTGAACATCACGCTGGCCAAGGGCGTGCTCGGCACGATCGCGGTGCAGGCGGTGACCGCCGGCGCCGCCTACGGCCGCACCGACGCCCTCGCCGGCCAGAAGCTGAACCTGGAGTTCGTCTCGGCCAACCCCACCGGCCCGGTGCACATCGGCGGCACCCGCTGGGCCGCCGTCGGCGACGCGCTGGGGCGGCTGCTGGAGGCCAGCGGGGCCTCGGTCACGCGGGAGTACTACTTCAACGACGCCGGTGCGCAGATCGACAGGTTCGCGCTCAGCCTCATGGCCGCCGCCCACGGCCGGCCGGTGCCCGAGGACGGGTACGCCGGCGACTACATCGTCGACATCGCCGAGCAGGTGGTCGCGGCCGAGCCCGGCCTGCTGGAGCGGGACGAGGCCGAGCAGCAGGAGCGGTTCCGCGTCCGCGGCGTCGACCTGATGTTCGCCGAGATCAAGCGCACCCTGGCCGACTTCGGCGTCGTCTTCGACGTCTACTTCAGCGAGCGGACCCTGCACGAGACCGGCGCCCTGGACAAGGCGATCGCCCGGCTGCGCGCGAACGGGCACGTGTACGAGGCCGACGGCGCCGTCTGGCTGCGGACGACGGACTTCGGCGACGACAAGGACCGCCCGCTGATCAAGAGCGACGGCGCGCCGACCTACTTCGCCGCCGACTGCGCCTACTACCTGGACAAGCGCGACCGCGGCTTCGACAAGGTCGTGATCATGCTCGGCGCCGACCACGCCGGCTACGTCGGCCGCTACAAGGCGCTCGCCGCCGCGGTGGGCGACGACCCGGAGGCCACCCTCGAGATCCTGCTCGGCCAGCTGGTCAACCTGGTCCGCGACGGCGAGCCGGTGCGGATGAGCAAGCGGGCCGGCACCGTCGTCCTGCTGGAGGACCTCGTCGAGGCCGTCGGTGCCGACGCCGCTCGCTACGCCCTCGCCCGCGCCTCGGTGGACCAGCAGATCGACCTGGACCTCGACCTGTGGAGCCGGCAGACCAACGACAACCCGGTCTTCTACGTCCAGTACGCGCACGCCCGCATCTCCTCGCTGCTGCGCAACGCCGCCGACCTGGGGCTGGTCCTCGGCGAGGCCGCCGACGTCGACGTCGCGGCGCTCGAGCACCAGCGCGAGAGCGACCTGCTGCGCGCGCTGGGCGAGTTCCCGCGCGTGCTCACCGCCGCCGCCGAGCTGCGCGCCCCGCACCGGGTGGCCCGGTACCTGGAGGAGTTGGCCGGCACCTACCACCGGTTCTACGACTCGTGCCGCGTGCTGCCGCGCGGCGACGAGGAGGTCACCCCGCTGACCACCGCCCGCCTGTGGCTGTGCGCGGCCACCGCGACGGTGCTGCGCAACGGCCTGGACGTCCTCGGCGTGACCGCTCCGGAGCGGATGTGAGGGCGCACCCGGCCGGGCCGCTGCACGGGAGCATCCAGCAGCCGACCGGCGCCGGCGCGCCTCCCGCGGAGCTCGGGGCGCTGGACCCGCAGGTGTGGCCGCGCTCGGCCACCCGCGTCGACGGCGAGCTGCACCTCGCCGGGCGAGCTGTCACCGACCTCGCCCGCGAGCACGGCACCCCGCTGTTCGTGCTGGACGAGGAGGACTTCCGCGGCCGCGCCGCGGACTTCGCGACCGCCTTCGACGGCGCCGACGTGCACTACGCGTCCAAGGCGTTCCTGTGCGGGCAGGTGGCCCGCTGGATCGCCGACGACGGCCTGCACCTGGACGCCTGCAGCGGCAACGAGCTGGCGCTGGCGCTGGCGGCCGGCTTCCCCGCCGAGCGGATCGCGCTGCACGGCAACAACAAGTCGCTGGTCGAGCTGCAGCTGGCCGTCGACTCCGGGATCGGGCACGTGGTGCTCGACTCGTTCGACGAGATCGAGCGGCTCGCGCCCCTCGCCGCGGCCCGCGTCGCCGCCGGGGGAGCGCCCGTGCCGGTGCTCATCCGGTCGACGGTCGGCATCGAGGCCCACACCCACGAGTTCATCGCCACCGCGCACGAGGACCAGAAGTTCGGCTTCTCCCTGGCCACCGGCGACGCGCTGACCGCCGCGGTGCGGGTCATCCGCGAGCCGGCGCTGCGGCTGGCCGGGCTGCACAGCCACATCGGCTCGCAGATCTTCGACACCGCCGGCTTCGAGGCCGCCGCGCACCGCGTCGTCGGCCTGCTCGGCCAGATCCACCAGGCCACCGGCGAGCTGCTCGGCGAGCTGAACCTCGGCGGCGGCTTCGGCATCGCCTACCTCGCCGACGACGACCCGGTCGCCCCGGGCGACGTCGCGGCCAGGCTGCGCTCGGTCGTCGCCGCGGAGTGCGCCGCCCTCGGGCTGCCGGTGCCGCGGCTCGCGGTCGAGCCCGGCCGCGCCATCGCGGGCCCCGGCACCGTCACGCTCTACGAGATCGGCACCATCAAGCCGGTGCGACTCGGGTCCGGGGGAGGCCCCGGGGTGCCGGCCGTGCGCAACTACGTCTCCGTCGACGGCGGGATGAGCGACAACATCCGCACCGCCCTCTACGACGCCGACTACACGTGCGTGCTGGCCAACCGGACGTCCGACGCGCCGCCGGCGCTGTGCCGCGTCGTCGGCAAGCACTGCGAGAGCGGGGACATCCTGGTCCGGGACCTGTGGCTGCCCTCCGACGTCGCCCCCGGCGACCTGCTCGCGGTGGCCGCCACCGGCGCCTACTGCTGGTCGATGGCGAGCAACTACAACTACCTGCTCAAGCCGCCGGTGGTCGCCGTCCGGGACGGCGTCGCGACCGAGATCGTGCGGCGTCAGACACTGTCCGACGTGTTCGCCCTCGACGCCGTCCTCGCAGACGTGCCCGCCCCCTCGCCCGCTCCCGACCAGCCGGCCCCCGAGCACGCCGCCGGAGCCCGCTCGTGAGCGCGCCGCTGCGCGTCGCGTTGCTGGGCTGCGGCACGGTCGGCAGCGCCGTCCTGCGCCTGGTCGAGGAGCAGGCCGACGACCTCACCGCCCGCGTCGGCCGCCCAATCGAGGTCGTGGGCATCGCCGTCCGCCGGCCCGCGCACCACCCCGACGTGCCGCAGCACCTGCTGACCACGGACTCCGCGGCCCTCGTGCGCCGGGACGACGTCGACCTGGTCGTCGAGGTCATCGGGGGCATCGAGCCGGCCCGCAGCCTGATGCTCGCGGCGTTCGAGGCGGGCAAGTCGGTGGTGAGCGCGAACAAGGCGCTGCTGGCCGAGGACGGCCCTGCCCTGCACGCGGCCGCCGCGGCGGCCGGCGTGGACCTCTACTACGAGGCCGCCGTCGCCGGCGCGATCCCGCTGCTGCGGCCGCTGCGCGAGTCGCTGGCCGGTGACCAGCTCCGCCGGGTCGTCGGCATCGTCAACGGGACGACGAACTACATCCTGTCGCGCATGGCCGAGACCGGTGCCGGCTTCGCCGAGGCGCTGGCCGAGGCCACCGAGCTCGGGTACGCCGAGGCCGACCCGACCGCCGACGTCGACGGCTTCGACGCGGCGGCCAAGGCGGCCATCCTGGCGTCGCTGGCGTTCCACACGCCGGTCTCCTCGGCCGACGTGCACCGCGAGGGCATCTCCGCGGTCTCCGCGACCGACGTCGCGCGCGCCGCCGAGATCGGCTGCACCGTCAAGCTGCTCGCCATCTGCGAGCGGGTGCCCAACGGTGACGGGGACTCCGTCGCCGTCCGCGTGCACCCCGCGATGATCCCGACGACCCACCCGCTGGCCTCGGTCGGCGGCGCGTTCAACGCCGTCTTCGTCGAGGCCGAGGCCGCCGGGCAGCTGATGTTCTACGGCCAGGGCGCGGGGGGAGAGCCCACCGCCAGCGCCGTGCTCGGCGACCTCGTGGCCGTCGCGCGCAACCGGGTCGCCGGCGCCTCGGGCCAGGGCCCGACCGGCTACGCCGACCTGCCGGTCCGGCCGATGGCCGAGACGCCGACGCGCTACCACGTCAGCCTCGACGTGGCCGACAAGCCGGGTGTCCTGGCCTCGGTCGCGCAGGAGTTCGCCCGCCACGAGGTGAGCATCTCCACCGTCCGCCAGACCGGCCGCGGCGACGCCGCCACGCTGGTCATCGTCACCCACAGCGCCCCCGATGCGGCGCTCTCGGCCACCATCGCCGCTCTGCGGGACATGCCCGCGGTCCGTGGCGTCACCAGCGTCCTGCGCGTGGAAGGTCTGCAATGAGCTCACCGACGACGGTCTCCCCGGGCTGGCCCGGCCTGATCGAGGCCTACCGGTCGCGGCTGCCGGTCAGCGACTCGACCCCGGTCATCACCCTGCACGAGGGCGCGACCCCGCTGGTGCACGCCCGCGAGCTCAGCAGCCGCACCGGCTGCGAGGTGTACCTCAAGGTCGAGGGCGCCAACCCGACGGGATCGTTCAAGGACCGCGGGATGACGATGGCGATCACCAAGGCCGTCGAGGAGGGCGCCAAGGCGGTCATCTGCGCCTCCACCGGCAACACCAGCGCCAGCGCCGCCGCCTACGCCGCGCGCGCCGGCATCACCTGCGCCGTCCTCGTGCCGCAGGGCAAGATCGCGATGGGCAAGCTGGCCCAGGCGCTCGTGCACGGCGCCAAGCTGCTGCAGGTCGACGGCAACTTCGACGACTGCCTCGCCCTGGCCAGCAAGCTCGCCATCGACTACCCGGTGAGCCTGGTCAACAGCGTCAACCAGTTCCGCATCGAGGGCCAGAAGACGGCGTCGTTCGAGATCGTCGACGTCCTCGGCGACGCCCCCGACATCCACTGCCTGCCGGTCGGCAACGCCGGCAACATCACCGCCTACTGGCAGGGCTACCGGGAGTACGCGGCCGACGGGCCGGCGACGCGCACCCCGCGCATGTGGGGCTTCCAGGCCGCCGGCGCCGCGCCGATCGTCAACGGCGCCGTCGTCGAGAACCCGAGCACGATCGCCACCGCCATCCGCATCGGCAACCCGGCGTCCTGGACCAAGGCGCTGGCCGCCCGCGACGACTCCGGTGGCCGCATCGACGCCGTCACCGACCGCGCGATCCTCTCGGCCTACCGGCTGCTGGCCCGCAGCGAGGCGGTGTTCGTCGAGCCTGCGTCCGCGGCCTCGGTCGCCGGCCTGCTGCAGGTGCACGCCGCCGGGGAGCTCGAGCCCGGCCAGCGGATCGTCTGCACGGTCACCGGCAACGGGCTCAAGGACCCGGAGTGGGCGATCTCCGGCGCCCCGGCGCCGGTGACGATCCCGGTCGACGCCGCCGCCGCGGCCGCCCAGCTCGGGCTGTGACCGCGCCCGGCGCGCTGCGGGCGCGCGTCCGGGTGCCCGCCACCAGCGCCAACCTCGGACCCGCCTTCGACTGCGCCGGCCTCGCGCTCACCGTGCACGACGAGCTGGAGTTCGCCGTGACCGACGGCGGGCTCGTCGTCGAGATGACCGGTGAGGGCGCGGACACCCTCCCCGCCGACGAGTCGCACCTCGTCGTCCGCTCCTTCCGCGCGGCCTGCGCGGAGCTCGGCTGGTCGCCGGCCGGGCTCCGGATCACCACGCGCAACGGCATCCCGCAGGGGCGGGGGATGGGCTCCTCGGCCGCGGCCGTCGTCGCCGGCGTCGTCGGTGCGTGGGCGCTGTGCCCGTCGGTCGACGCGGTCCACCGCGAGGCGGTGCTGCGGCTGGTCACCGAGATCGAGGGCCACCCGGACAACGTGGCGGCCTGCCTGCTCGGCGGGGCGACGCTGTCCTGGATGGGTGACGGCGGTGCCCGCGCCGAACGGCTCGCGGTGTCCGACGACGTCCTGCCGGTGGTGCTGGTCCCGACGACGACGCTGTCCACCCACGTCGCGCGCGGGCTCCTGCCCGAGCTCGTCCCGCACGCCGACGCGGCGTTCAACGCCGGGCGCTCCGGCCTGCTGGTGCACGCGCTCACCGCGGCACCGGCCCTGTTGCTCGAGGCGACCGAGGACCGGCTGCACCAGGCGCAGCGCGGCGCGGCCATGCCGGCCTCGCACGACCTGGTGGCGGCGCTGCGCGCGGCCGGGCACGCCGCCGTCGTCTCCGGGGCCGGGCCGAGCGTGCTCGTGCTCGCCCGCCGGCAGCCCGGCGACGCGAACGTCGAGGACGCGGCCGAGGTGCGGGCGATCCGCGCGCTCGCGCCGGCCGGCTGGCGGGTGCTCCCGCTCGCCGTCGACCGGGCCGGCGCGACGGTGCTGGAGGGCCCCCGGGTATCGTCTCGGTAACGAGGAACACGCTGGGAACCACCGGTGTTGTCCAGTCCGTGAGCGTGCGTCTAGGCTCACGGCGTAGCCGCCCACTCGGGCGAGCCTCGCGTGGGACCGAAGCCGGCGATCAAGCCGATGATCCGCCCCACATCTTCACCCCGCTCCTCCCTGCGCCCCCGCCTCATGCCCGGGCCCACGGGGAGCGGTGCACCCCCTGCGCTGGAACGCGCAGGTCACCGCAGGGAAGGACCTGTACGTGAGCGAAAGCACCGACCTCGCCATGACCGGCGCGCAGGACGCGGCCGGCACGAGCGAGGCCCCCGCCGCTCCCGAGGCTGCGGGCCGCGCCCGCCGCCGCGGCACCGGACTGGCCGGCATGCTGCTGCCCGAGCTGCAGCGCCTGGCCGCCGAGCTGGGCATCCCCGGCACCGGGCGCATGCGCAAGGGCGACCTCGTGGCCGCCATCTCCGCCCGCCAGGTCGGCGGCGACTCGGGCACCCCGGCGCCCCGCGCCGAGGCCCCGGACACCGGCGCCGACCGCGCCCGCGGCGTGGCCGCGACGGCCGCGCCCCTCGAGGCACCGATCAGCGGTGGCGCCAACGGCGGCCCCCTGACGACGAACGACGCCGACGCGCGGCCGACCCGGTCGCGCCGCGGGGCCAGCCGCCCCGCGGGCTCCCCGGCCGCCGAGCCGGCCCCCGCCGCCGACGCCCCGGCCGCCGACGCCCGTCCGGCGGAGGCCACTGCCCCCGCCGAGGCGCCCCAGCGCGACGGCGGTCAGCGGGACGGCGACCAGCGCGATGCCGGTCAGCGGGACGCCGAGCAGTCCGACGGCGAGCAGCGCGACGGCGACCGCCCGCAGCGCAACCGCGACCGGAACCGCAACCGCGCGGACCGGGACGGCGGCAACCGCGACAACGCCCGTGACGGCGGCAACCGCGACAACGCCCGTGACGGCGGCAACCGTGACAACGGCAACGACCGCGGCGACCGGCCCGAGCGCGGCAACCGCGACGGGAACCGCGACACCGCCCGCGAGGGCAACCGCGGCCCGGACCGCGGCGAGCGGACCGACCGGGACGGCCGTCCGGGCAACCGGAACGACAACCGCACCGAGGGCAACCGCGGTCCGAACGCCGACGAGGACGACGACTTCGAGGGCGGCCGCGGCCGCCGCGGGCGTCGCTACCGCGACCGGAACAAGCGCGGCAACGCCGTCGGCGGGCGGGACCGGTTCGACCAGGGCGAGCCGACCATCAGCGAGGACGACGTCCTGCTGCCGGTCGCCGGCATCCTCGACGTGCTCGACAACTACGCCTTCGTGCGCACGTCGGGCTACCTCACCGGGCCGAACGACGTCTACGTCTCGCTGTCGCAGGTGCGCCGCTACGGCCTGCGCCGCGGTGACGCCATCACCGGCGCCGTCCGGCAGCCCCGCGAGGGCGAGCGCAAGGACAAGTACAACGCGCTGGTCCGCCTCGACACGGTCAACGGCCTGGACCCGGAGCAGGCGAAGAACCGCCCCGAGTTCACCAAGCTGACCCCGCTCTACCCGCAGGAGCGCCTGCGGCTGGAGACCGAGCCGCACCTGCTCACCACCCGGGTCATCGACCTCGTCATGCCGATCGGCAAGGGGCAGCGCGCGCTGATCGTCTCGCCGCCGAAGGCCGGCAAGACCATGGTGCTGCAGTCGCTGGCCAACGCGATCACCACGAACAACCCCGAGTGCCACCTCATGGTGGTGCTGGTCGACGAGCGGCCCGAAGAGGTCACCGACATGCAGCGCTCGGTGAAGGGCGAGGTCATCGCCTCGACCTTCGACCGGCCGCCGTCGGACCACACCACGGTCGCCGAGCTCTCCATCGAGCGGGCCAAGCGCCTGGTCGAGATGGGCCACGACGTGGTCGTGCTGCTGGACTCGATCACCCGGCTGGGCCGCGCCTACAACCTGGCGGCCCCCGCCAGCGGGCGCATCCTGTCCGGTGGTGTCGACTCCACGGCGCTGTACCCGCCCAAGCGCTTCCTGGGTGCGGCCCGCAACATCGAGAACGGCGGCTCGCTCACGATCATCGCCTCGGCGCTGGTCGAGACCGGCTCCACGATGGACACGGTCATCTTCGAGGAGTTCAAGGGCACTGGTAACGCGGAGATCAAGCTCGACCGCCGGCTGGCGGACAAGCGGGTCTTCCCGGCGGTCGACGTCAACGCGTCGGGCACGCGCAAGGAGGAGATCCTCATGTCGCCCGACGAGCTGGCCATCGTCATCAAGCTGCGCCGGGTCCTCGCCGCGCTGGAGCCCCAGCAGGCGCTCGAGCTGCTGCTGGACAAGCTGAAGAAGACGCGCAACAACGTCGAGTTCCTCATGCAGATCCAGAAGACGACGCTGGGTCCGGACAAGGACTGACCAGGGTGGCCGGTCGCCCGGTCTCCCCATCTGGGAGACTGGTCGACCGAGCCCCGCTGCGGCGCCGGAATACCAGGCGCCCGCAGGCGTTCCACCACACGCACACCAGAGACTTCTCGGAAGAGGCGCCAGCCATGAAGCCCGACATCCACCCGGCCTACAACGTCACCACCGTGACCTGTGGCTGCGGCAACACCTTCACCACCCGCAGCACCTCGCCGAGCGGCACGCTGACCGTCGAGACCTGCTCCGCCTGCCACCCCTTCTACACCGGCAAGCAGCGCATCCTCGACACCGGTGGCCGCGTCGCCCGCTTCGAGAAGCGGTTCGGCAAGCGCGGCGCTGCCTCCGCCGAGGCGCCCGCAGACGCCAAGTAGCACCCCCGACGGCGCCCGTCCCACCTCGCGGTGGGGCGGGCGCCGTCGTCGTGTCCGGACCCGACCGCACGCAGGAGTTCCCCGATGAGCAGCCTCGCCCCCGACCGGCTGGCCGTGCTGCTGGCCGAGCACGCGTCGCTGGAGCAGGAGCTCGCCGACCCCGCGGTGCACGCCGACCAGGGCCGGGCCCGCCGGCTGGGCCGCCGGTACGCGCAGCTCGCGCCGCTGGTGGAGACCGCCCGGGCCCTCGACGAGGCGCGCGGTGACCTGGCCACGGCCCGCGAGCTCGCCGCGGAGGATGCGTCGTTCCGCGAGGAGGCGGCCTCCCTCGAGCAGCGCATCCCGCAGCTGGAGGACCGGCTGCGCGAGCAGTTGCTGCCCAAGGACCCCGACGACGACAAGGACGTCATCCTCGAGATCAAGGCGGGGGAGGGCGGCGCGGAGTCCGCGCTGTTCGCCGGCGACCTGCTGCGCATGTACCTGCGCTACGCCGAGCGCCGCGGGTGGTCCACCGAGGTGCTCGACGCCCAGGACGCCGAGCTGGGCGGCTACAAGGACGTGGCGGTCGCGATCAAGAGCCGCACCGACGAGGGCATCTGGGCGCGGCTGAAGTTCGAGGGCGGGGTGCACCGCGTGCAACGGGTGCCCGCCACGGAGAGCCAGGGCCGCATCCACACCTCGGCGGCCGGTGTCCTGGTGCTGCCCGAGGCCGAGGAGGTCGACGTCACCGTCGACCCGAACGACCTGCGGATCGACGTGTTCCGCTCCTCGGGCCCCGGCGGGCAGAGCGTGAACACCACCGACTCCGCCGTCCGCATCACGCACGTGCCCTCCGGCATCGTGGTCAGCTCGCAGAACGAGAAGAGCCAGCTGCAGAACAAGGAGTCGGCGCTGCGGGTGCTGCGCTCCCGCCTGCTGGCCGCCGCCCGCGAGGAGGCGGCCGCCACCGCGAGCGACCAGCGGCGCAGCCAGGTGCGCACCGTCGACCGCAGCGAGCGGGTGCGCACCTACAACTTCCCGGAGAACCGGATCTCCGACCACCGGAGTCGGCTACAAGTCGCACAACCTGGATGCCGTGCTCGACGGCGACCTGGACGCGGTGATCGACGCGCTGAGCAGCGCGCACACCGCCGAGCTGCTGGCGGCCGGCTCCTGAGGGGCGGGTCCGGGGCGAGGGTCCGCACGCTGCTCGCCGACGCCGCGCGCCGGCTGGCCGACGCCGGCGTCGAGTCCCCGCGGGTCGACGCCGAGCTGCTGCTCGCGCACGTCGTGGGCCGGACCCGCGCCGGGCTGCTCACCCTCGACGAGGTCGACGACGACGCCGCGGCGCGGTTCGCCGGCCTGGTGGAGCAGCGCGCCGACCGCGTGCCGCTGCAGCACCTCACCGGCCGGGCCCCGTTCCGGCGGCTCGAGCTCGCCGTCGGCCCGGGGGTGTTCGTCCCGCGGCCGGAGACCGAACTGCTCGTCGAGTGGGCGCTGGAGCAGCTGGCCGGCGTCGACGGGCCGGTCGTGGTCGACCTCGGCAGCGGCTCGGGCGCCATCGCGCCTGTCGATCGCGCACGAGCACCCCGGCGCGCGGGTCACCGCCGTGGAGCGCGATCCCGGCGCCATCGCCTGGACCCGCCACAACGCCCTCGACCGCGTCGGCGCCGGGGACACCCCGGTGGGCGTCGTCGCCGGCGACATGACCGACCCCGCGCTGCTCTCCGAGCTCGACGGGCGGGTCGATCTCGTGGTCTCCAACCCGCCGTACGTGCCCGACGGCGCCCGCGTGCCGCGCGAGGTGGCCGACCACGACCCGCCGCTGGCGCTGTGGGGCGGCCCCGACGGCCTCGACGTCGTGCGCGGCATGCTCGGCGTCGCGGCGCGGCTGCTCCGCCCCGGCGGCCGGCTCGGCATCGAGCACGCCGACCAGCAGGGGACGGCGCTGCCCGCGGTGGTGCGCGCGCACGGCGGGTTCACCGACGTCGAGGACCACCCCGATCTCTCCGGCCGCCCGCGCTTCACGACCGCCCGCAGGGGGCCGGGGGAGGACCGGTGAGCGGGCCCGGGCCGCAGCCCGGCCTGCTGGCCGACCGCTACCGGCTGGGTTCGCTCATCGCCGGCGGCGGCATGGGCCAGGTGTGGCGCGGCCGCGACACGCTGCTCGACCGCCCGGTGGCGGTCAAGGTGCTGCGCGAGCAGTTCGCCGCCGAACCGGCCTTCCGCACCCGGTTCCGGGCGGAGGCGCAGCACGCCGCAACGCTGGTCCACCCGCACATCGCCGCCGTCTTCGACTACGGCGAGCTGCCCGGCACGGCCGGTTCCGCGCCGGTGGCCTACCTGGTGATGGAGCTCGTCGAGGGCGAGTCGCTGGCCGACGTGCTGCGCCGGGAGGGGCGGCTGGACGTGCCGCGCACGCTCGACGTGCTCCGCCAGGCTGCCGACGGGCTCGGGGCCGCCCACGCCGCCGGGGTCGTGCACCGCGACATCAAGCCGGCCAACCTGCTGGTCGGCTCCGACGGCGTGGTGAAGCTGACCGACTTCGGCATCGCGCGCTCGGCCGCGAGCGCCGCCGTCACCACCACCGGCCAGGTCATCGGCACCGCGCACTACCTCTCCCCGGAGCAGGCCTCCGGGCAGCGGGCGAGCCCGGCCAGCGACGTCTACGCGCTCGGGACCGTCGGCTACGAGTGCCTGGCCGGGCGGCGGGCGTTCGAGGGCGAGAGCGCCGTGCAGATCGCGGTCATGCAGATCCGCGAGCACCCCGACCCGCTGCCGGCCTCGGTCCCGCCGGAGGTCCGCGCGCTCATCGACCGCGCGATGGTGAAGAACCCCGCCGCCCGGTTCCCGGACGGCGCGGCGCTCCGCGACGCCGTCGACGAGGTGCGCGCCGGTGCGCCGGCCCGGTCCCCGGCGCCGACGGCGGTGCTCCCGGCCGTGCCGGTCCCCACTCCCGCGGACGGGCCGCCCGGCGAGCGGTCGCGCCGGCGCCGGTGGCCGGTGGTGCTGGTGCTCGCCGCGCTGCTCGTGGTCCCGGGCGTGGCCGCCCTCGTCGCGAGCTCAGGCGACGGCGGGCAGCCCGGGACCACGGCCGGGCCGACGACCGCGTCGACCACCCCCACCACGCCGCGCACGCCGGACCCGGTCGACGTCCTCGCCGAGGCGCTGGTGGGCCGCCCGGTCCGCGAAGTGCAGGCCGAGCTCATCGGGCGCGGCCTCCGGGTCGAGCTCGCCGCGGTCGAGACCGCCGACGTCGCCGCCGGGCTGGTCACCGCCGTCGAGCCCGCCGGCGCCCTGCCGCCCGACGCGCTGGTCCGGCTCGGCTACGCCGTGCCGCCGGTCCCGGAGCCCACGCAGGCGCCCGCGCCCGCGCCGGCACCGGTGGACGACGGCGGTGACGAGGAGGCGGACGAGCCGGAGGGCGGCGGCCGGGGCGAGCCCGGTGGCGGCCCGCGCGACCGGGACGACGAGAAGGGCCCCGGCCAGGGGGGCGGCCGGGGGAACCGGGGCGAGGGCGGCCGCTGAACCCGCCCGGCGCGGGGCGCGGGGAGCGGTGGGAGACTCCCTCCCCGTGGCCGAGATCTACGACTGCACCGACCCCGAGGCGCGCACCGCCGGCCTGGAGGCCGCGACCGCGGCCATCGGCAGCGGGGAGCTGGTGCTGCTGCCGACCGACACCGTCTACGGGGTGGCCGCGAACGCGTTCGACCCGGACGCCGTGACCGCCCTCCTGGCCGCGAAGAACCGCGGCCGCGGGATGCCGGTGCCGGTGCTCATCGGCGAGGCCTCGACGCTGGCCGGGCTGGTTCTGCACACGCCGCCCGCGGCCACCGCCCTGGCGCAGGCGTTCTGGCCCGGCGGGCTGACCCTCGTCGTCGAGCACGCGCCGTCGCTGGCCTGGGACCTCGGTGACGCCGAGGGGACGGTCGCCGTCCGGCTCCCCGACGACGAGCTGACCCGCGACCTGCTGCGGCGGACCGGCCCGCTGGCGGTCTCCAGCGCCAACCGCTCCGGCCGGCCGGCCGCCACCACCGCGCAGGAGGCCGCCGACCAGCTCGGCGCGCACGCCGCCGTCGTCCTGGACGGGGGGCCCCGCGCGGACTCCGCGGCCAGCACCATCGTCGACTGCACCGGCGCCACTCCGAGGGTCCTCCGCGTGGGCGCGATCCCGGTCGAGCGGCTGCGCGACGCCGTCCCGGACGTCCAGGACTGAGCCGGATCACGACCGCGGGGCCGCGGTGCGGTCCGGGGGACCCCGGGGTCCGGGCGCTACCGTGGGGAGACCGCCGCGCCACCTCGAGGTGTCGCGGCACGACGACGTGCGGGAGGGCGGCTGGATGAGCGCGCCCGCCCGCGGACCCCGTCCCGAGCCGGTCCGGGCGGGCTGAGCCGATGCGCGAGTACGCCGTCGTCCTGCTCACCGCAGCGCTGGTCACCTTCCTGACCACCCCGGTGGTGCGGATGCTGGCCATCCGTTTCGGCATGATGGCCGCCCCCCGGGACCGCGACGTGCACTCGATCCCGACGCCGCGCGGCGGCGGGGTGGCGATGTACCTGGGCGTGGCCACCGCGGTTCTGGTCGCCACGCGCCTGCCGGCCCTGCAGCGCACGTTCGACGACTCGCAGACCTACGCCGTCCTCGTCGCCGGTGGGCTGATCTGCGCCCTGGGTGTGCTGGACGACAAGTGGGGCCTGGACGCCCTGACGAAACTCACCGGGCAGATCGCCGCCGCCGGCGTGATGGTGCTGCTCGGCGTGCAGTTGTCGTTCCTGTTCCTGCCGGTGGCCGACATCGGGACCATCTCGCTGGGCCCGGACGTCGGCGTTCCGCTGACCATCCTGCTGACCGTCCTGGTGGTCAACGCGCTGAACTTCATCGACGGCCTGGACGGGCTGGCGGCCGGCGTCTCGGCGATCGCGGCGATCGCCTTCTTCGCCTACAGCTACCACCTGGGCCTGGTCGGCTACGACGACGTAGCCAGCGCCCCGGCGCTGATCACCGCCGTGCTGGCCGGCGCCTGCCTGGGCTTCCTCCCGCACAACTTCAGCCCGGCGCGGATCTTCATGGGCGACTCCGGCTCGATGCTGGTCGGGCTGATGCTGTCGGCGGCAGCGGTCACCGCGACCGGGGGAGTGGACCCGCAGTCCTTCGACTCCGCGGCCACCCTGCTGCCCCTGACGCTGCCCCTGCTGGTGCCGGTGGCGGTGCTCTTCATCCCCTTCATCGACCTCGTCATGGCGGTCGTCCGGCGCACCCGGCAGGGGCGCTCGCCGTTCGCGCCGGACAAGATGCACCTGCACCACCGGCTGCTCTCCATCGGCCACTCGCACCGCCGCGCGGTGCTCGTCATGTACTTCTGGGCGGCGCTGCTGTCCTTCGGTGCGGTCGCGCTCTCCATCACCGGCGGCACGGCGGAGCTGCTGGTCGCGATCGCCGTCCTGCTGGTCGTCGGCCTGGTCGTGGTGCTGAGCCCGCGGGCCCGCCGGGCGGCGCGCGAGGCGCGCGCCGCGGAGCTCGCGGCGCAGCGGCAGCGCAGCCGCGCCGACCACCCCACCGCCCGGGCCGTGCGGGGCCGGGGCGCCGAGGCGCGCGCCGGCCGGGCCGCCGCCCGCGCCGCCGAGAGCCGGAAGGTCCTGAGATGACCGCAGCACCGCAGCCCGCCGCCCCCGCGACCCCGGAGGCCCGGGCGCCGTGGGACCTGGCGTTCCTCCGGGTGGGGGCGATCGCCTCGGCGGTCGCGACCGCCGTCGCCGCACCCGTGGCCGGTGTGATCGGCGGCTGGGGGAGCGCCGTCGCCGTCCTGGTGGGCGCGGCCACCGTGGTCGCCTTCTTCGCCGTCTCCGGCGTCGTCATCGCCTGGGCCGGCGGCATCCAGGACGCCCTGGCGCTGCCGGCGGCGCTCGGGACCTTCCTGGTCAAGCTGCTGGTGCTGTTCGCCCTGCTCGGCGCGCTCCCGGAGGACGGCTGGCTCGACCGGCCCGTCCTCGCCTGGACGGTCATCGCCGGCGCGCTGCTGTGGAGCGGCGTGCAGATGCGCTGGGTGTGGACCCGCCAGGTGTTCTACGTGGCGCCGCCGGCCGCGCCCGCCGCCACCCGGGCGGGTGGTCCCGACGGTGCCGCCCCGGACCCGGCCCGTCCGGCGTCCGACGGCTGAGATAGTGTCCCGAGTGATGGCCGAGAACACCCCTGCACGCAGGGACGCTCGACCGCGCTCCGCAGACGCCGAGCGTCCTCCCTCCGGGGCGGACGTGGGGTGGGGGATCACCGGGACGATGCTCTCGGGGATGCTCGTGTGGGGCGGGGTCGGCTGGCTGCTCGACCGCTGGTGGGAGACGCGAGTCTTCACCCTCGTCGGCGTCATCCTCGGTCTGGGTGTGGCCATCTACCTGGTGGTCGTCAAGTACGGTGCCGTCGACCCGCCCCCCGGGGCCCGATCGCACACACGCACGACCCCGGGCGGGCAGCGGAGCTCGCCTCGGACGCAGGGCCCGACGCAGAAGGGACAACGGTGACCTCCAGCGCCTCAGCGCTCGGCAGCGTGCTCGCATCCGGCGGAGAAGGCTTCCACGCTCCGACGATCGCGGAGTTCTACCCGGAGCCCATCGCGGAGTTCTCGCTCCTGGGCGTCGACTTCGCGATCACCCGCATCACGATCATCTCCTGGGTCGCGACCGCCGCGATCCTGGTCTTCCTGGTCCTCGCCTCGCGCAAGGCCTCGATCGTGCCGAGCAGGCTGCAGTTCCTGGGCGAGAGCGGTTACTCCCTCGTCCGCGACGGGATGGCCCGCGACGTCATCGGCCCCAAGGGCCTGCCGTTCGCGCCGTTCCTCGCCTCCCTCTTCTTCTTCATCCTGGCGAACAACGCGATGAGCATCATCCCGTTCGCGCAGATCTCGCCGATGTCGAAGTTCGCCCTGCCGCTGGTGCTCGCGGTGCTCGTGTGGATCCTCTACAACTGGGTCGGCATCCGGGAGCAGGGCGCCGGCAAGTACTTCAAGGACGCCGCCATCCCGCCGGGCGTGCCCGTCGGCGCGCTGATCCTGGTGACCCCGATCGAGCTGCTGCAGGTGTTCATCATCCGGCCGTTCACCCTCGCGGTCCGGCTCTTCGCGAACATGTTCGCGGGGCACATGCTGCTCGTCGTGTTCTCGCTGGGCACCGTCTACCTGCTCCAGGTGGGCAACTTCTCGATCATCTTCAGCCCGTTCGCGTTCCTCATGGCCCTGGCCATGACGTTCTTCGAGGTGCTGGTGATCGTGCTCCAGGCGTACGTCTTCACCGTTCTGACGGCCACCTACCTCAACGGTGCCGTCGAACCCGCCCACTGACCGCTCCACCCCGCCAGCCACCCGGGACGCACCCGGGTGACCGACACAGGAGGAAGACCCCCCAATGATCGAGGTTCTCGCAGAGCTCGAGGGCAATGTCGGCGCGATCGGCTACGGCCTCGCCGCCATCGGCCCCGGTATCGGTGTCGGTGTCGTGTGGGCCGCCTACATCCAGGCGACCGCCCGCCAGCCCGAGTCGGCCGGCCTGACCCGGACCTACGCCTTCCTCGGTGCCCGCCCTCTCCGAGGCGCTGGCGCTCATCGGTCTGGTCGCGCCCTTCATCTACGGCTGAGCCAGCCGGTCCTGTCCAGCTGACGTAGGGACGTGCAGAGCATGAACATCCTGGCTGCGGAGAGCGCCAACCCGCTCCTCCCCCCGGTGGGCGAGATCATCGTCGGCCTGATCACCTTCGCGATCCTCGCCTTCGTGGTGATCAAGTTCGTGGTGCCGAGCTTCGAGAAGGCGTTCGTCGCTCGTCGTGAGGCGATCGAGGGCGGCCTCGAGCGTGCCGAGGCCATGCAGGCCGAGGCGAAGGCGGCGCTCGAGCAGTACCGGGCGCAGCTGGCCGAGGCCCGTGGCGAGGCCGCGCAGATCCGCGACGCCGCCCGCGCCGAGGGGCAGCAGATCCTCGAGGAGCTGCGCACCCAGGCCCAGGAGGAGTCGGCTCGCATCGTCGCCCGCGGCGAAGAGCAGCTGGCGGCCCAGCGGCAGCAGATCGTCCACGAGCTCCGTGGGCAGATCGGCACGCTGGCCGTGGACCTCGCCGGTCGCGTGGTGGGCGAGTCGCTGGCCGACGACGCCCGTCGCAGCGGCACCGTCGACCGCTTCCTCGCGGAGCTGGACGGCATGGCCGCCTCCGGCGACGGCCGCGGGGCCGTGGCGGAGAGCAACCGCTGATGGAGGCCTCCACCCGCGCGGCCATCGTCGAGGTGCGCGAGCGCCTCGAGCAGCTGACGCGTCGGTCCGCGCACCCCGCCACCGGGCCGGAGCTGCTCTCCATCGCGGACGAGCTCTTCGCGGTGTCCCGGGTGCTGGACGGCCAGCTCACCCTGCGACGGGCGATGGCCGACCCGGCCGGGAAGCCGGAGGAGCGCGCCGGACTGGTGCGCCGCCTCTTCGCCTCCCAGCTGTCGCCGACCGCGCTCGACCTGGTCGAGACGATCGCCCGGCAGCGCTGGTCGCGGCCGATCGACCTGGTCGAGGCGACCGTCACCGTCGCCACCGAGGCGGCACTGGACGCCGCCGACGTGAACGGCGAGCTGGACGGCGTCGAGGACGAGCTCTTCCGCTTCGGGCGCATCGTCGCCGGGGACCGCGAGCTCAACCGGATCCTCAGCGACCGCAAGGCACCGGTGGAGGGCCGCGCGGCGCTCCTGGACCGGCTGCTGTCCGGTCGGGTGAACGCCGTGACCGAGCAGCTGCTGCGCAACGTGCTCACCGGCTCGCACGCCGGTACCGCCGAGATCGCCATCGAGCGGCTGTCCGAGGTGGCCAGCCGCCGCCGGGGCCAGTCGGTCGCCCGCGTGACCACCGCGGTGGCCCTCACGCCGGCCCAGGAGCAGCAGCTGGGCGACGTGCTCGGCCGCCTCTACGGCCGGCCGGTCGGGCTCCAGGTCACGGTCGACCCCGACGTGCTGGGCGGCCTGGTCGTCCAGGTGGGCGACGAGGTCATCGACGGCAGCATCGCCCACCGGCTGGAAGCCGCCCGCCGGCGGCTGGCCGGCTGACCGCCCCTCCGCAGACCACAACGACCCCCGCAGGGAAGAGGACCAGAGCCATGGCCGAGCTGACGATCTCCGCAGACGAGATCCGCAGTGCCATCCAGAACTACGTCACCGAGTACCGGCCCGACGTCTCCCGCGAGGAGGTCGGGACGGTCACCGAGGCCGGCGACGGCATCGCCCGCGTCGAGGGCCTGCCCTCGGTCATGACCAACGAGCTGCTCGAGTTCGAGAGCGGCGTCCGCGGCCTGGCCCTGAACCTCGACGTGCGCGAGGTCGGCGTCGTCGTCCTGGGTGACTTCTCCGGCATCGAGGAGGGCCAGCAGGTCCGCCGCACCGGCGAGGTGCTCTCCGTGCCCGTCGGCGACGGCTACCTCGGCCGCGTCGTGGACCCGCTGGGCAACCCGATCGACGGTGGCGGCCCGATCGCCACCACCGGCCGCCGCGCCCTCGAGCTGCAGGCGCCCACCGTGGTGCAGCGCCAGTCGGTGCACGAGCCCATGCAGACCGGGATCAAGGCCATCGACGCCATGACCCCCGTCGGCCGCGGCCAGCGCCAGCTGATCATCGGTGACCGCCAGACCGGCAAGACCGCGGTCGCGACGGACACGATCATCAACCAGAAGGAAGCCTGGGCCACCGGCGACCCGTCGCAGCAGGTCCGCTGCATCTACGTGGCCGTGGGCCAGAAGGGCTCGACGATCGCGGCCCTGAAGACCGCCCTCGAAGAGGCCGGCGCGATGGAGTACACGACCATCGTCGCGGCCCCCGCCTCCGAGGCCGCCGGCTTCAAGTACATCGCCCCCTACACCGGCTCGGCCATCGGCCAGCAGTGGATGTACGAGGGCAAGCACGTCCTCATCGTGTTCGACGACCTGTCGAAGCAGGCCGAGGCCTACCGCGCGGTCTCGCTGCTGCTGCGCCGCCCGCCGGGCCGCGAGGCCTACCCCGGCGACGTCTTCTACTTGCACTCCCGCCTGCTGGAGCGCTGCGCGAAGCTCTCCGACGAGCTGGGTGCCGGGTCGATGACCGGTCTGCCGCTGGTCGAGACCAAGGGCAACGACGTGTCGGCCTACATCCCGACCAACGTCATCTCGATCACCGACGGCCAGATCTTCCTCGAGACGGGTCTGTTCAACTCCGGTGTCCGCCCCGCCATCAACGTCGGCATCTCGGTGTCCCGAGTCGGTGGTTCGGCGCAGGTCAAGGCGATGAAGTCCGTCGCCGGCCGGCTCCGCCTGGACCTCGCGCAGTTCCGCGAGCTGGAGGCCTTCGCCTCCTTCTCGTCCGACCTCGACGCCTCCAGCCGCGCGACCCTGGACCGCGGCATGCGCCTGGTCGAGCTGCTCAAGCAGGGCCAGTACTCGCCCTACCCGGTCGAGAAGCAGGTCGTCTCGCTGTGGCTGGGCACCACCGGCAAGCTCGACGTCGTCCCGGTGTCCGACGTGCGCCGCTTCGAGTCGGAGTTCCTCGACTTCATCGGCCGCGGCGACAACGGCATCTTCGACGCCATCCGCAGCACCAAGAAGCTCGAGGACGACACCGTCGCGAGCCTCGAGCGCGCCGTGGAGTCCTTCTACGGGCAGTTCACCACCGGGGAGGGCGAGTCGCTCCGGGTGAACGAGCCCGAGGCCGAGGCCATGGACGCCTCGGAGCGGGGCCAGGAGCGCGTCCAGGTCAAGAAGAAGGCCTGACCCGTGGCCGCCTCTCTGCGCGCCCTGCGGCGCCGCATCCGCTCCACCCAGTCGACGAAGAAGATCTTCTCGGCTCAGGAGCTGATCGCCGGTGCCCGCATCGTGCGCGCCCAGGCCCGGGTCGAGGCGTCCAAGCCCTACGCCCGGGAGATCACGCGGGTCCTCTCCGCGCTGGCGTCGTCGGCGTCGTTGGACCACCCGCTGCTCACAGAGCGGGAGAACCCCCAGCGCGCCGCCGTCCTGGTCATCACCTCCGACCGCGGGTTCGCCGGCTCGTACAACGTGAACGTCCTCCGCCGGACGGAGGAGCTGCTCGCGCTCCTCCGTCAGGAGGGCAAGCAGCCGGTGCTGTACGTCGTCGGCCGCAAGGGGGAGACCTACTACTCCTTCCGCGACCGCGAGATGGCGGCCACGTTCACCGGCTTCTCCGAGCAGCCCGGCTACGAGGACGCGCAGGAGGTCGGCTCCGCGCTGATCGACGTCTTCACCGCCGGTGCCGATGACGAGGACGGCGGTGCGGGTGCCGACGGCATCCTCGGCGTGGACGAGCTGCACATCGTCTACACCGAGTTCCGCTCGCTGCTCGCCCAGGTGCCGGTCGCCAAGCGCATGGCTCCGCTGGAGGTGGAGGAGGTCGAGGAGTTCGACTACGAGCGGGAGGACCGCGAGCGCGGTGCGGCCGCCGACTCGGGCGTCCCGACCTCCTACGAGTTCGAGCCGTCGGCCGAGGGTCTGCTGGACGCCCTGCTGCCGAAGTACATCACCACCCGGATCTACGCGGCGATGCTCGAGGCGGCAGCCTCCGAGTCGGCGTCGCGCCGCCGGGCGATGAAGTCGGCCTCCGACAACGCGGAGGAGCTGGCGAAGAACCTGTCCCGGCAGGCGAACCAGGCCCGCCAGGCGGAGATCACCCAGGAGATCAGCGAGATCGTCGGCGGCGCCGACGCGCTGGTCTCGGCCAACGCGGGCGACTGACCCGCTCACCACCGTTCCCCCACGCAGCACGAGCCCGAGGGCAGGAGAGCAGTACAGATGACCGTCACCGAGGACCGTCCGACCAGCTCGCAGACGCAGGCCAGCACCGGCCGCGTCGTGCGGGTCACCGGGCCGGTCGTCGACGTCGAGTTCCCGCGCGACGCGATGCCCGACCTGTTCAACGCCCTGAAGGTCGACGTCACGCTCGCCGACCTCAGCAAGACCCTGACCCTCGAGGTCGCCCAGCACCTGGGCGAGAACGTGGTCCGGACCATCTCGATGGCCCCGACCGACGGTCTCGTGCGCGGGTCCGAGGTCACCGACACCGGCAGCGCGATCAGCGTCCCCGTCGGCGACGTGACCACCGGCCACGTGTGGAACGCCTTGGGCGAGTGCCTCGACGAGCCCGGCTACGGCCTGGACGCGCCCCGGTGGACCATCCACCGCCACGCGCCCCGGTTCGACCAGCTCGAGGGCCGCACCGAGATGCTGGAGACCGGCATCAAGGTCATCGACCTGCTCACGCCCTACGTGGCCGGTGGGAAGATCGGTCTGTTCGGTGGTGCCGGCGTCGGCAAGACCGTGCTCATCCAGGAGATGATCCGCCGCGTCGCCCAGGAGTTCGGTGGCGTGTCGGTGTTCGCCGGTGTCGGCGAGCGCACCCGTGAGGGCAACGACCTCATCACCGAGATGACCGAGTCCGGCGTCATCAACTCGACCGCCCTGGTCTTCGGCCAGATGGACGAGCCGCCGGGCACCCGTCTGCGGGTCGCGCTCTCCGCGCTGACGATGGCGGAGTACTTCCGCGACGAGCAGAACCAGGACGTGCTGCTCTTCATCGACAACATCTTCCGGTTCACCCAGGCCGGCTCCGAGGTCTCCACGCTGCTGGGCCGCATGCCCTCCGCCGTGGGCTACCAGCCGACCCTGGCCGACGAGATGGGTGAGCTGCAGGAGCGGATCACCTCGACGCGGGGTCGCTCGATCACCTCGCTCCAGGCGATCTACGTGCCCGCCGACGACATCACCGACCCGGCGCCGCACACCACCTTCGCCCACCTCGACGCGACGACCGTGCTCTCGCGGCCGATCTCGGAGAAGGGCATCTACCCGGCCGTGGACCCGCTGGACTCCACCAGCCGGATCCTCGACCCGCAGTACGTGGGCCAGGAGCACTACGACACGGCGCAGCGGGTGAAGCAGGTGCTGCAGCGCTACCAGGAGCTGCAGGACATCATCGCG
The DNA here is from genome assembly GCF_016612845.1 of Blastococcus sp. TML/C7B. Classification (NCBI taxonomy): domain Bacteria; kingdom Bacillati; phylum Actinomycetota; class Actinomycetes; order Geodermatophilales; family Geodermatophilaceae; genus Blastococcus; species Blastococcus sp. TML/C7B. The sequence continues at coordinate 1,912,445 of NZ_JAEOAA010000001.1, forward strand.
ATCCTCGGCATCGACGAGCTCGGTGAAGAGGACAAGGTCACCGTCAACCGGGCCCGTCGCGTCGAGCGCTTCCTGTCGCAGAACATGTTCGTGGCCGAGGCCTTCACCGGTCAGCCCGGCTCGTTCGTGCCGCTGTCGGAGACGCTGCAGGCGTTCAAGGCGATCACCGAGGGCGAGTACGACAACGTCCCGGAGCAGGCCTTCTTCATGTGCGGTGGGCTCGAGGACCTCGAGCGCAACGCGGACAAGCTCAAGAAGGCCTGAGCACCCGCTCGGTCCTGATCGACGGCCGGGTCCTCCTCGCGGAGGGCCCGGCCGTCGGCGTCTCCGGGTCACCCGACCGGGTGTTTTTCGCGGCCGGGGCTCAGGTCCGGTCCCCGGCGTGCCGACCATCGACAGGGAACGCCCGACCGGCGGGCGCGCGCACAGGGATCCGACGTGGACGCCACCAGCACGACGACCGACCGCCCGGCCACCGGCAGCGACGCCGGCTGGACGTGGGCGCCGTTCGCCCCCGAGGAGCCGGTCGAGCGCGCCCGGTTCCGGGTGGAGGAGTGGGCGCCGGCCTCGACGGTCCGGCACCCGTGGGTGCGCGTCGGCCGGCTTCACGCTGCTCTACCGCCGCGCCGCCTGACCCTCGTGCGAGCAGGCGTCCCGGCCGCCGTTCCAGGGGGCAGGGGGAGCCGCCGCGCCGGCCGGCGCTAGGGTGGGAGCCCCGTCCGGAGAACCCGAGGAGTGTCGTGGCGACCCTGCAGGTCGAGTTGGTGGCCGTCGAGCGCAAGATCTGGTCCGGCGAGGCCACGATGGTCATCGCCCGCACGACCGAGGGTGAGCTGGGCGTCCTGCCCGGGCACGCGCCCCTGCTGGGGCAGCTGGCGCCCGGTGGCGTGGTCACCATCCGCACCGAGAGCGGTGAGGACCTCACCGTCGCCGCGCACGGTGGCTTCCTCTCGGTGAGCGAGGCCGGCGTGTCCATCCTCGCGGAGACCGCCGAGATCTCCACCGAGATCGACGTCGAGCGCGCCCGCGAGGCGCTGCGCCGCGCCGAGTCCGCCGGGGACGACGACGGCGAGGCGCTGGACGCCGCCCGTCGCGCGCAGTCGCGCCTGCGGGCCGCGGGCGAGACCGTCTGAGGCCGACCGCACCTCCCGCGCAGCGCCCGGCCTCCCCGTGACCACGGTCCTGCTGGTCCTCCTCGGACTGCTGGCCGTCGTGGTCACGGTGGTGTTCCTGCTGCGCCGCCGCTTCCTGCTCTCCGGGCTGGGGGCGGTCACCATGTGGCTGCGCGCCCCCGGCTCGACGCGCTGGTCGGTGGGCGTCGCCTGGTACGGCGGCGACGCCCTGCTCTGGTACCGGGCGCTGTCGCTCTCGGTCCGGCCGCAGCACCGGCTGTCCCGGTCCGGCTTCGCCGTGGGCGCGCAGCGCCCGGCCGGCCGGGACGACGTCGGCCTGCCCGAGGACGTCGTCGTCCTCGCCTGCGCGACGGCCCAGGGTGAGCGCGAGCTGGCGATGGACCGCTCGACGGTCACCGGCTTCCTGTCCTGGGTGGAGTCCGCCCCACCCGGGCACTGAGCCGGCGCCGGCCGGGGGAGGGGCGGGCTCAGCCCTCGGCGGGCTCCTGCGCGTCCGCGGAGCGGCCGCCGGGGACCCAGAGGATGTCCCCGCCGGGGTTGGCCACCCGCGACAGGATGAACAGCAGGTCCGAGAGCCGGTTGAGGTAGCGCGCGGGCTCGACGTTGGTGACCCCGGTGCGGCCGGCGGCCTCGTCGGCCTCGAGCAGCGCCCAGACGCTGCGCTCGGCCCTCCGGGCGACGACGCGGGCCTGGTGCAGCAGGGCGGCCAGCGGCGTGCCGCCGGGCAGGATGAAGCTGTTCAGCTTCGGCAGCGTCTCGTTGTACTCGTCGCAGGCCGCCTCCAGCCGCTCGGTGTAGGCGGCGGTGATCCGCAGCGGCGGGTACTCCGGGTCCGGCGTGATCGGCGTGCACAGGTCTGCGCCGACGTCGAACAGGTCGTTCTGGATGCTGCGGATCAGCTCGGCCAGGGCCGGCTCGGGCGCGCCCAGCGCCACCGCCGTCCCGAGCACGCTGTTGGTCTCGTCGACGTCGGCGTAGGCGACCAGCCGCGGATCGGTCTTGGCCACCCGGCTCATGTCGCCCAGGTGGGTCTGACCGGCGTCGCCGGTCTTCGTGTAGATGCGGGTCAGCCGGACGGTCATGGCCAGCAGCGTAGAGCGGGCGCACGGAGCCTCCCCGGGCGCGGCCGTAGGGTGTTCCGGTGGAGTGCTTCGAGGTGTCCGGTGGAGCGGCCCTGTCCGGCCGGGTGCGGGTCACCGGGGCGAAGAACAGCGCGCTGAAGCTCATGGCCGCGGCCCTGCTGGCCCCCGGCCGCACCGCGATCGACGAGGTGCCCGACATCCTCGACGTCTCGATCATGAGCGAGGTGCTGCGCCGGCTCGGCTGCGGCGTCACGTACACGCCGACGCCAGGGAGCGGGGGCGGCGGCCGGGTCGTCGTCGACGTGCCCGAGCAGCCCTCGACCGAGACCGACTACGACCTCGTGCGCCGCATGCGCGCCTCGATCAGCGTGCTCGGCCCGCTGGTCGCCCGCTGCGGCAGCGCCCGGGTCGCGCTGCCCGGCGGCGACGCCATCGGCTCCCGCGGGCTGGACATGCACATCGCCGGCCTCGAGCGGCTCGGCGCCACCATCGTCAGCGAGCACGGCTTCCTCGTCGCCACCGCGCCGCGGCTGACCGGCACCTCGATCTGGCTGGACTTCCCGTCGGTCGGGGCGACGGAGAACCTCGTCATGGCCGCGGTCCTGGCCGAGGGGACGACGGTCATCGACAACGCCGCCCGCGAGCCGGAGATCGTCGACCTGTGCGCGATGCTCACCGCGATGGGCGCGCAGATCGACGGCGCCGGCACCTCCACCCTCACCGTCGAGGGCGTCGAGAGCCTCGCGCCGGTCACGTACACGACCGTCCCCGACCGGATCGTGGCCGGCACCTGGGCGATCGGCGCGGTCATGACCCGGGGCGACGTCGTCATCGAGCGGGCGGTCGCCGGGCACCTGCGGGTGGCGCTGGACAAGCTCGTCGACGCCGGCGCGACCGTCGAGGAGCTGCCCGACGGGCTGCGCGTCGCGATGGCCGACCGGCCGCGGGCCGTCGACGTCGTCACGCTGCCCTTCCCAGGCTTCCCGACCGACCTCCAGCCGATGGCCGTGGCCCTCGCCGCGGTCTCCACCGGCACGGCGCTGATCACCGAGAACGTGTTCGAGGGCCGGTTCATGTTCGTCAACGAGCTGGTCCGGCTGGGCGCCGACGTGCGCATCGACGGCCACCACGCCGTCGTCCGCGGTCGCGAGCGGCTCTCCAGCGCCCCGGTGCTGGCCACCGACATCCGGGCCGGTGCGGGCCTGGTCCTGGCCGGCCTGGTCTCCGACGGCGTGACCGAGGTGCAGGACGTGCACCACGTCGACCGCGGCTACCCGCACTTCGTCGAGCAGCTGCGCGGCCTGGGCGCGCAGGTGGAGCGGACCCAGCGGCCGGACTGACCCCCCGGGTCAGCCGGTGAAGGACGCCGCCAGCGCGCGGGCGCGGGCCGCGTCGTCGGGGAAGACCAGGACGTCGGTGCGGTGCGGCGCCCGGGTGCGCTGCGTGGAGCGGATGCCCGCGTCGGAGAGCAGCGCCCGCAGCGCGCGGGCGGTCTGGGGTGAGGAGACGGTGGCGACGAGCACGAGCAGCCCGTCGTCCGGGGGCGCGGCGGGACGGGCCGACCGGCCGTAGCCGGGGCCGAACGCCCACCGCGTGACCAGCGCCAGCAGCCCCACGACGAGCAGGATCAGGACCAGCGGTCCGAGCCCCTGCGACACCCGATCGAGTGTGCCACCGTGCGCCTCCCCGCGGGCGGCGCTGCTCCCGTCCCGGGACCGCCCTAGACTCCGCCGGTATGCCGTTCCCGTCATCGCCGGAGGAGCGTGACCGTCCCTGGGTCATGCGCACCTACGCCGGCCACTCCTCGCCGGCCGAGTCCAACGCGCTGTACCGGCGCAACCTGGCCAAGGGCCAGACCGGCCTCTCGGTGGCCTTCGACCTGCCGACGCAGACCGGGTACGACCCCGACGACGAGCTCGCCGTCGGCGAGGTCGGCAAGGTCGGCGTCCCGGTCACCCACATCGGCGACATGCGCGCCCTCTTCGACGGCATCCCGCTCGACGAGATGAACACGTCGATGACGATCAACGCCACCGCCATGTGGCTGCTCGCGCTCTACCAGGCGGTCGCCGAGGAGCACGGGCACGACGTCAGCAAGCTGGCCGGGACGACGCAGAACGACATCATCAAGGAGTACCTGTCGCGCGGGACCTACGTCTTCCCGCCGGCTCCCTCGATGCGGCTGATCACCGACATGGTCGCCTACACGGTGACGACCATGCCGAAGTGGAACCCGATCAACATCTGCAGCTACCACCTGCAGGAGGCCGGGGCGACGCCGGAGCAGGAGATCGCCTACGCGATCAGCACCGCCATCGCCGTCCTGGACTCGGTGCGCGACTCGGGTCAGGTGCCGCAGGAGAAGTTCGGCGAGGTCGTCGCCCGCATCTCCTTCTTCGTGAACGCGGGTGTCCGCTTCGTGGAGGAGATGTGCAAGATGCGCGCCTTCACCCAGCTCTGGGACGAGCTGACCCAGGAGCGCTACGGCGTCCAGGACCCCAAGCACCGCCGCTTCCGCTACGGCGTCCAGGTCAACTCCCTGGGCCTGACCGAGGCGCAGCCGGAGAACAACGTCCAGCGCATCGTGCTGGAGATGCTGGCCGTCACGCTGTCCAAGGACGCCCGCGCCCGCGCCGTGCAGCTGCCCGCGTGGAACGAGGCGCTGGGCCTGCCCCGGCCGTGGGACCAGCAGTGGTCGCTGCGTCTGCAGCAGGTGCTCGCCTACGAGACCGACCTGCTCGAGTACGACGACCTGTTCACCGGCTCGGTCGTCGTGGAGAAGAAGGTCGCCGACCTCATCGAGGGCGCGCGGGCCGAGATGGCCCGCGTCGAGGAGATGGGCGGCGCCGTGGCCGCCGTCGAGTCCGGCTACATGAAGAGCGCCATGGTCGGCTCGCTGGCCGAGCGGCGCCGGCGGATCGAGAACGGTGAGGACGTCGTCGTCGGCGTCAACAAGTTCGAGACCACCGAGCCCAACCCGCTGCTGGCCGACCTCGACGCCGCGATCATGGTCGTCGACCCGGCCGTGGAGAGCGCCGCCCAGGAGGCGGTCCGGAAGTGGCGTGCCGAGCGCGACCAGCCGGCCGCCGACGCCGCGCTCGCCGCGCTGCGCGAGGCGGCCGCGAGCGACGTCAACCTGATGGCCGCCACCCTCGACTGCGCCCGCGCAGGCGTGACGACGGGGGAGTGGGCCGGGGTGCTGCGCGAGGTGTTCGGCGAGTACCGGGCGCCCACCGGCGTGGCCGCGGCCAGCAGCGGCGGCGAGGCCGACGCGACGCTCACCGACGTGCGCGAGCGGGTCCGCGCGACCGGCGAGGAGCTCGGCGGCCGGCTGCGCTTCCTGGTCGGCAAGCCCGGTCTGGACGGGCACTCCAACGGCGCCGAGCAGATCGCCGTCCGCGCGCGGGACGCCGGCTTCGAGGTCATCTACCAGGGCATCCGCCTGACCCCGGCGCAGATCGTCTCGGCCGCGGTCGAGGAGGACGTGCACGTCGTCGGCCTGTCGGTGCTCTCCGGTTCCCACCTGCAGGTGGTGCCGGCCGTGCTCCGCGGCCTGAAGGAGGCCGGCCTGGACGACGTCCCGGTCGTCGTCGGCGGGATCATCCCCGACAGCGACGCCCGGCGGCTGCGCGAGCAGGGCGTCGCCCGCGTCTTCACGCCGAAGGACTTCGGCCTCACCGAGATCATGGGCTCGGTGGTCGACGTGATCCGCGAGGCGAACGGCCTGGACCAGAAGGTGCCCGCGCCGGCCTGATCGGTCTAGCGTCGGTCCATGGCTGACGGCGCACCCCGGATCGAACGCGACGGCGACGTCGTCCGCATCACGATGGTGCGGGCGGCGCGCCGGAACGCCCTCTCGCGCGAGCACCTGACCCAGCTGCTGGGTGCGGTCACGACGGCGGGGGAGAGCGACGCCGCCGGGATCGTCCTCGCCGCCGAGGGGCCGGTGTTCAGCGCCGGGCACGACTTCGCCGACGTGTCCGGCCGGCCGCTGCCGGAGGTGCGCAGCCTGCTGAAGCTCTGCACCGAGCTGATGCAGACCCTCCAGGACGTCCCGCAGGTCGTGCTGGCGCGGGTCCACGCGCTGGCCACCGCCGCGGGCTGCCAGCTGGTCGCGTCCTGCGACCTCGCCGTCGCTGCGGAGTCGGCCGGGTTCGCCGCCCCCGGCGGCAAGGGCGGCTGGTTCTGCCACACGCCGATGGTGGCCATCGCCCGCAACGTCGGCCGCAAGCGGGCGATGGAGCTGGCGCTGACCGGCGACGTCATCGACGCACGGACGGCGCTGGACTGGGGCCTGGTCAACCGGGTGGTGCCCGACGAGGACCTGGACGCCGCCGTCGACGAGCTGATGGCGCGGGCCACGCGCGGCTCCCGGGCCAGCAAGGCGTGGGGCAAGCAGACGATGTACGCCCAGCTGGACCGCCCCGAGCGAGACGCCTACGACACCGCCGTCGAGGTCATGGCCGCCGCCAGCCAGATCCCCGGCGCGCGCGAGGGGATGGCCTCGTTCCTCGAGAAGCGCCCGCCCGTCTGGACCGACTGAGACCCTGCGCACAGGCGGGCATGGCCGCGCCGCCGCAGGCCTTGACCCTCCGTGCACAACGTGTGGGGCCTGACGCGCAGGCGCGCCCTCGACTACGGGCGGATGACGACGGCGAGCTGTTGACGCCCGCAGCTCCCGCGTCCTCCTCCCTCCCGTAGATCGGTATCCCTCGTGCTCGCTCGTCTCCGCCGCGTGCCCTTCGGCGCGCAGGTCCTCCTCGCCCTCGTGGTCGGCGTCGCCCTCGGCTTCGTCGCCCGCGAGATGGGCACCGTCTCCGACGGCTCGCCGAACTGGCTGACCAGCACCCTGCAGACCATCGGCAGCAGCTTCGTCTCGCTGCTCAAGGCGCTGGTGCCCGCGCTGATCGTCACCGCGGTCATCGTCTCGATCGCCAACCTCAAGCAGGTGTCCAACGCCGCCCGCCTGGCCGCGCAGACGCTGCTCTGGTTCGCCATCACCGCGCTGATCGCCGTCGCGATCGGCATCGGCCTGGGCCTGCTGACCCAGCCCGGCAGCAACAGCTCCGTCGACGCCTCCGCCGCGCAGGACGTCGGCACGACCGGCGGGTGGTGGGACTTCCTCACCGGCCTGGTGCCCGGCAACATCCTCGGCCTGCAGGCCTCCGCCGGTGCCGACGGCTCGGTGGGCCTGTCGTTCAACGTGCTGCAGCTGATCGTCATCTCGGCCGCCGTCGGCGTCGCGATCCTCAAGGTCGGCCCGGCCGCCGAGCCGTTCCTCAACCTCACCCGCTCCGCCCTGGCGATCGTCCAGAAGGTGCTGTGGTGGGTCATCCTGCTGGCCCCGATCGGCACCGTCGGTCTCATCGGCAACGCCGTCGCCAGCTACGGCTGGGACTCCCTGGGCTCGCTCGGCGTCTTCGCCGGCGCGGTCTACGCGGGCCTGGCCCTCGTGCTGTTCGTCGTCTACCCGGTGCTGCTCAAGTCGCACGGCCTCTCGCCGGTCCGGTACTTCGCCGGGGCGTGGCCCGCGATCCAGCTGGCCTTCGTCTCCCGCTCCTCGATCGGCACGCTGCCGGTGACCGAGCGGGTGACCGAGCAGAACCTCGGCGTCCCGCGGTCCTACGCCTCGTTCGCCGTGCCTCTGGGCGCGACGACGAAGATGGACGGCTGCGCCGCGATCTACCCGGCGCTGGCGGCGATCTTCGTGGCCCAGTTCTTCGGCGTGGACCTCGGCATCACCGACTACCTGCTCATCGCGCTGGTCTCGGTGATCGGCTCGGCCGCCACGGCCGGCGTCACCGGCGCCGTGGTGATGCTGACCCTGACGCTGTCGACCCTGGGCCTCCCGCTGGCCGGCGTCGGCCTGCTGCTGGCGATCGACCCGATCCTCGACATGGGCCGCACCGCGGTGAACGTCGCGGGCCAGGCGCTGGTGCCGACGATCGTGGCCAAGCGCGAGGGCATCCTCGACCTCGAGCGGTACAACGCGACCTCCCCGGTCGAGCCCCTGGCCGCGGCCGAGGAGCACGGCGGCGTGGACGCCGACCTGCGGCAGCCCGCCACGGCCTGACCCCTGTTGATCATCGTCATCCGGCTGCGCCCGTCGGAATGTCGGGCCACCGGATGACGATGATCAACGAGGTCGTCAGCCGGTCAGGTCGGCGCAGCCGGTCTCGTCGGGCAGCAGCGGTCGGAACGCCACCGACCACAGGGCACCGTCGGGGGTGGCCCACGGCGTGAGCACGTTCGCGTCCCGTGCGGCCGCGATGACGTCGCCCGCGACCTCCCCGGTCGCGACGACGCAGCTGATGCCCGGACCGATCGGCTCCCCGGGCAACGGCGGGCCCGGCCACGGCACGGGCTCGGGAGACCAGCCCTGGGCGACGTCCTCCTCGGACGCCGTCCACGGCTGGGCGACGGCGGCCACCGCAGCCGGGGTCCAGGGTCGCGGGACCTCCTCGGGGGTGCCTGCGGACACCAGGTTGGAGAGCTCGGTGACGAACTCCTGGAGGCGCTCGCGGGCCGTCACCTGGTCCGCGGTGAGACCACTGCCGGTCATCGCGGCGGACCCCTGGAGGGCGTAGACCTCCCGGACGTGCGTCCCCGAGGCCGTGCCCAGCGTGAACCGGGTGGAGCCGACGTCGGCCAGCGGCGGGACGCCCAGGTCGGCCTGCTCGGCCACCCCGGCCGCCAGCGCCCGGTCGGCCAGCTCCTGCACTCCGACGGCTCCGACGTCCAGCACCTGGACGTTCGGCCAGGCGAAGGCCGGCCAGATGGTCGCCACCGGACCCTGGAGGACCACCCGTCCGTCGGAGTAGACGCTGACCACCGGGAGCCGGGCGGCGAGCGCCTGCGGCGTCGTGAACATGCCCACCTGCTCGACGCGGAGCACCAGCGCCCCGGGATCTGCGGGAAGCTGCGCCCGTGGCGGAACGGCGTCGGGCGGCCGGCTGCCGACGGGGGAGGGCTCGGCGCAGGCGGCGAGCGCCAGCAGCAGCAGGACGGCGACGGCGCGCACAGGGGCCACGCCGGCATGTTCCCAGGACGGCGGGGCCGCCGGGGCCGTTGCTGCGCCGGGTACCGTCGGCGCCCGTGCGCCTGGTCATTGCCCGCTGTTCCGTCGACTACATCGGGCGGCTCACCGCCCACCTGCCGATGGCCACCCGCCTGCTGCTGGTGAAGGCGGACGGCTCGGTGTCCATCCACGCCGACGACCGCGCCTACAAGCCGCTGAACTGGATGACCCCGCCCTGCACGCTGCGCGACGAGCTCGTCGACGGCAGCGGCACCTGGACGGTCACCAACAAGGCCGGCGAGCAGCTGATCATCACCATCGAGGCCGTCGAGCACGACCACGCGCACGACCTCGGCGTCGACCCCGGCCTGCAGAAGGACGGCGTGGAGGCCGAGCTGCAGCGGCTGCTGGCCCTGCACGTGGAGACCTTCGGCGCGGGCTGGTCGCTGGTGCGCCGCGAGTACCCGACCGCGATCGGCCCGGTGGACCTGCTCTGCCGCGACGCCACGGGGACGACGGTGGCGGTGGAGATCAAGCGCCGCGGCGAGATCGACGGCGTCGAGCAGCTGACCCGCTACCTGGAGCTGCTCAACCGCGATCCGCTGCTCGCCCCCGTGAAGGGCGTCTTCGCCGCCCAGGAGATCAAGCCGCAGGCCAGGGTGCTGGCCACGGACAGGGGCATCGACTGCGTCACCGTCGACTACGCCGTCCTCAAGGGCACCGACGACCCCACCCAGCGGCTGTTCTGAGCGGTGGCCTCCGGTCGGCGGATCGGTGGATGAGAGACTGCCCACCGATCACCGACGGTGGAGGGATGGCAGCGTGGCCAGGGAATTGAACGAGGTCGGCATCGTGGGGCTGGGCACCGCGGGTGCCGCCATCGCGGAAGCATTCGCCCGGGCGGGCCTGTCGGTCACCGCCGTCGAGGTCAGCGACGAGGCGGCCGCGCGCGGCCGCGCCGCGATCGAGCGCTCGATCGCCGCCGGCGAGGCGGACGACGCCGCGCTCGGCCGGATCCGCTACAGCACCTCGCTGGAGGACCTCGCCGGGGCCGAGCTGGTCGTCGAGGCCGTGCCCGAGCGGCTCGCGCTGAAGGCGGAGATCTTCGCCCAGCTGGACAAGGTCACCGGCCCGGACACGATCCTGGCCACCAACACCTCGAGCCTCTCGGTCACCGAGCTCGCGGTCGGCACCGGCCGCCCGAGCAAGGTCATCGGGCTGCACGTGTCCACCGCGGTGCCGACGGCGACGCTGGTCCAGGTCGTCCGCACCGCCGTCACCGACCCGTCCGTGGTCGAGGACGCCGTCGCGCTGGTCGAGAAGGCCGGCAAGGTCGCGGTGACCGTGGGCGACAACCCCGGGTTCATCACCGACGCGCTGCTGTTCGGCTACCTCAACCACGCCGTCTCCATGTTCGAGAACGGCTACGCCAGCCGCGAGGACATCGACGCCGCCATGCGGTTCGGCTGCGGCCTGCCCATGGGCCCGCTGCAGGTCCTCGACCTCATCGGCGTCGACACCGCCTACGACGTGCTCGACGCGCTGCACGCGGTCTCGGGCAAGCGGCTGCACGCGCCCAGCCCGGTCCTCAAGCAGATGCGCACCGCCGGCCTGCTCGGCCGGAAGTCCGGCCGCGGCTTCTACACCTACGCCGAGGCCGGCTCCGGCGAGGTCGTCGCCGACGCCGCCACCCCGACCCCCGGCGGGGCCGCCGAGGGCGCCCGCCCCGTGCAGACCGTCGGCGTCGTCGGCTCGGGCACGATGGCCACCGGCATCATCGAGGTCGTCGCCAAGGCCGGGTACGACGTCACCTTCATCGCGCGCTCGGACGAGAAGGTCGCCGGCGTCGAGAAGGCGCTGGCCAAGTCGGCTGGACAAGCAGGTCGAGCGCGGCCGCCTCGAGCAGTCCGTGCGCGACGAGGTGCTCGGCCGCGTCACCGGCGCCAGCTCGGTCGAGGCGCTGGGCGACGTCGACCTGGTCATCGAGGCGGTCATCGAGTCGCTGCCGGTCAAGGAGGCGCTCTTCGCCGACCTGGGCCGGATCGCCAAGCCGGGCGCGGTGCTCGCCACCACGACCTCCAGCCTGCCGGTCATCAAGTGCGCGCTGGCCAGCGGCCGCCCGGCCGACGTCGTCGGCATGCACTTCTTCAACCCCGCCACGGTCATGAAGCTGGTCGAGGTGGTCTCCACCGTCTCCACCGCTCCCGACGTCGCCGCCACGGTGCACGCGGTCACGGCGAAGCTCAAGAAGGTCGCCGTCTCCTGCAACGACCGGGCCGGCTTCATCGTGAACGCGCTGCTCTTCCCGTACCTGAACGACGCGGTGAGCATGCTGGCGGCGCACTACGCCTCGAAGACCGACATCGACACCGCGGTCAAGGCGGGTCTGGGCTACCCGATGGGGCCCTTCGAGCTCCTCGACGTCGTCGGCAACGACGTGTCGCTGGCCATCGAGCAGGAGCTGCACACCGAGTTCCGCGACCCGGCGCTCGCGCCGGCCCCGCTGCTCGAGCAGCTCGTGACCGCCGGCTACCTGGGCCGCAAGACCGGTCGTGGCTTCCACGACTACGCCCGCCGCTGACAGTTGCCCCGCAGGCGCCCACGGCCCGCCCCCCGGTCCTCGGACCGGGGGGCGGGCCGTCGCGCTGAGCCGGTCGAGGAGGCCGGCGACGGCGACTGGGTGGTCCGGCCCCTGACCGGGTCGAGCACCGGCAAGACCTACCGCTGCCCCAGCTGCGACCAGGAGATCCGCCCGGGGACGCCGCACGTGGTCACCTGGCCCGCCTACGCCCGCGACTCCGACCTGGAGCCGTGGGACACCGACTCGGCGGCGGACCTGCGGCGGCACTGGCACACCGCCTGCTGGCGGGCCCGCGACCGGCGCCGCTAGCCGACCAGCCGGGCGAACACCACCACGTTGTCGGCGTAGCTGCCCGTGGCGCGGTCGAACGCGCCGCCGCAGGTGATCAGCCGGAGCTCGGCGCCGGAGGTCGGCCCGTGGACGACGGCCGTCGGGAAGGCTTTCTTCGGCGCCCGGAGCACGCGGTCGACGGCGAACCGCGCGCTGGTGCCGTCGGCGCGGTCGACGACGACCTCGTCGCCGGGCGCGAGCCGGTGCAACCCCGCGAAGACGGCGGGCCGCCCGGCCCAGTCCACGTGCCCCGCGAGCACCGCCGGACCGGGGAGGCCCGGCGCGGGTCCCGCGGCGTACCAGCCGGCGAGGGCCGGGTCCGCCGGCACAGCGAGCGCGCCGGCGCGGTCCAGGCCGGTGCCGGCCACGGCGGCGTCGAGGCCGGCCGCGTCGGCCCGGATGCGCACCGGCGCGGCCGCCTGCGGCGCCGGTGGCGGGCGCGCCCGCCGCGAGCGCCGCGGGGAGCCGCGGCAGGCGGGCCGGCCAGCTGCCGGAGCCACCGGCCTCGACACCGCCGGTCGGCACCACCGCGGCGGCGGTCGCGTCGACGACCGGCCGGACGGCGAGCCCGCCGGCGGGGGTGTCGAGCACGAGCAGCGTCACCACCGTGCCCGGGACGACGTCGACCGGCACGCGGGTCTCCGTCCCGGCGGTGCGCAACCGCAGCGTGCCCGGGCCGCCGGGGACGCTCGTCCAGCCGGAGGCGGCGGGGAAGCGCAGCCCGACGGCGAGCTCCGGCCCGCCGTCCACCGCGACGTCCAGCTCCGGTGCCCCCGCGGCCGCCGTGACGACCCGCACGCGGGCCGCCCCGTTCCCGGGCGCGGCGAGGTCGTCGGTCAGCGGGGCCAGCGAGAGATCGGCGAACCGGCCCCAGAGCGCGAGCGTCGTGGCACCGCCGGCGGGCAGGTCGACGCGGGTGGAGAGCGCCGGTGGCGCGGTCGCCGGGGAGCCCGCGGCCCGCACGCTGACCGCGTAGCTGCCTGGCGGCAGGTCCGCGTAGCCGCCGACGTCGCCGTAGGTCAGGCCGCCGGCGACGTCCGTGCCGGGATCGACGGCGGGGCCTTCGCCGTCCACCGGCGTCAGGGCGACGTCGACGGCGGGCGAGTCGGGGGAGAGGTGCGCGATCCTCAGCCGGCCGTCGTCACCGGCCGCTCGGGCGTGCGGCGCCCCGGCGAGCAGCAGCACGGCCCCCAGCAGGCCGGCGAGCAGCGCCGCCGGCAGCCGCCCCGCAGCCGTCAGGGACGGCCCTGGGTGACGGGTGCGTCGATGGACTGCGTGGCCGGGGCGGCGGTGGCGCCGGACGGGCGCGGCGGCAGCGGCAGCTGACGGGTGGCCGGCTGCGGCGCGGCCTGCGCGGGCTGGGCCGGCGCGGTCTGCTCGGCGGCCGGGGCCGGCGTCGTCCGCGGGGTCGGCTGGGGGCGCGGGGCGGCCTGGGGGCGCTGCGCGTCCTGCGCCCGCGTGGCCTCCTCGGCCGGGGCCTGCTCGGCCGAGGTCTCGGGGGCGCCGGTCGCCGGGGTGTCGGTCTCCGTGACGTCGGTCTCCGCAGCAGCCGGAGCCGGCGCCTCGGCGCGCGCGGCCGCAGCAGCGGGAGCGGACGACGAGGGCGCCGCCGGCTGCTCGGGGCGGTCGCCGAGGTCGGGCAGGTTGTCCAGCAGCTTGCGGGCGTGGACCAGCCGGCTGGTGAGCTCGTCGCGGACGCCCCGGATGGACTCGGCCTTCGCCTCGGCGTCGGCGACCAGCGCGGCGGCGTGCTGCTCGGCCGCGGCGACCCGCTGGCGGGCGGCCTGGGTGGAGACGCGCTCGCGCTCCTCCTCGACCCGGGCGGCCTCGGCGCGACGGGCGCGCTGGGCGATGTCGAAGTCCTCCTCGACCTTCGCCCGGCGGGCCTGGGACTCGGCGTCGAGGCGGGCGACCCGCTCCTGGGCCTTGGCGACCAGCTCGTCGGCGCGCAGCTGGGCCTTCTGCATGATCTGCTCGGCGCCCTGGCGGGCCTCGGCGATCATCCGCTCGACCTCGGCCTGACCGGCGGCGTGCCGCTCGAGCAGCGCGCGCTCCTCGGCGTCGGTCTGCTCGCGGACGGCCTGCGCGTCGAGCTGGGCGGCCCGGCGGATCTCCCCGGCCTCCTCCTCGGCGAGCTGCAGCATGTGCTGGATGCGCTCGCTGATGTTCTCGAAGGTCGGCGCCGAGGCGGTGGCGGCCTTGCGGCGCAGCGCCTCGATCTCGTTGTGCATCGCCGCGAGCTGGCCGGCCATGTCCGTGGAGCGGGCGACGGCGGCGTCGCGGTCGGCGAGGGCGATCCGGAAGTCCGCCTCGAGGCGCTCGATGGTGTCGGCGACCTGGCGGCGGTCGTACCCCCGCATGACCAGGTCGAACGAGTGCTGCACCTCGTGCACGGGCAGATCGTGGCGGGGGTCGCTCATGTCGTCATCCTCGCAGACGGGGGGACGTCGGGTCACCGGTGTCGGGCGCACCGGTCGCAATCGACCCGGACGCACCTGCCGACACCGTAGGCCGGGTGGACGCGCCGAGGGCCCGGCCCCCTGGTGGGGGAGCCGGGCCCTCGGGCTGCGGGCAGGGATCAGACGCCGCGGAAGCGGTTGATCGCCTCGAGGTGCTTCTCGCGCTTCTCGGCGTCCTTGACGCCCAGGCCCTCCTCGGGGGCGAGGGTCAGCACGCCGACCTTGCCCTGGTGGGCGTTGCGGTGGACGTCGAGCGCGGCCTGGCCGACCTCGTCCATCGGGTACACCTTCGACAGGGTCGGGTGGATGAGGCCCTTGTCGATGAGGCGGTTGGCCTCCCACGCCTCCTTGTAGTTGGCGAAGTGGGAGCTCAGGATCTTCTTGAGGTTCATCCACAGGTAGCGGTTGTCGTACTCGTGCATGTAGCCGCTGGTGGAGGCGCAGGTGATGATCGTGCCGCCCTTCTTGGCGACGTAGACGCTGGCGCCGAAGGTCTCGCGGCCCGGGTGCTCGAAGACGATGTCGACGTCCTCGCCACCGGTCAGCTCACGGATCTTCTTGCCGAAGCGCTGCCACTCCTTGGGGTCCTGGGTGCGCTCGTCCTTCCAGAACTTGTAGCCCTCGGCGGAGCGGTCGATGACCAGCTCGGCACCCATCTTGCGGACGATCTCGGCCTTCTCGGGGCTCGAGACGACGCAGACCGGGATCGCGCCACCGTTGAGCGCCATCTGCGTGGCGTAGGAGCCCAGGCCGCCGGAGGCGCCCCAGATCAGGACGACGTCGCCCTGCTTCATGTTGGCGCCGTTCTTGCTGACCAGCTGCCGGTAGGCGGTGGAGTTCACCAGGCCGGGGCTGGCGGCCTCCTCCCACGAGAGGTGGGCGGGCTTGGGCATGAGCTGGTTGCTCTTGACCAGGGCCAGCTCGGCGAGACCGCCGAAGTTGGTCTCGAAGCCCCAGATCCGCTGCTGCGGGTCCATCATCGTGTCGTCGTGACCGGCCGGGTCCTCGAGCTCCACCGAGAGGCAGTGCGCGACGACCTCGTCGCCCGGCTTCCACTTGTTGACGCCGGGGCCCACGCGCAGCACGACGCCGGCGAGGTCGGAGCCCACCACGTGGTAGGGCAGGTCGTGGCGCTTGGTCAGCTCGGAGAGGCGGCCGTAGCGCTCGAGGAAGCCGAAGGTCGAGACGGGCTCGAAGATCGACGTCCACACGGTGTTGTAGTTCACCGAGGAGGCCATGACGGCGACGATCGCCTCGCCGGGGCCGAGCTCGGGCGTGGCGACCTCGTCGATGTGCAGGGACTTGCGGGGGTCCTTCTCCTTGGTCGGCACCCCCTCGAACATGTTCTGCTCGTCCTTGCGCACCACCACGGCGCGGTAGGACTCCGGCACGGCGAGGCCGCCCAGCGCGTCCAGCTGGCCGGCGAGGATGGCGTCCTTGATCTCGTTCACGCGTTCTCCTGGGTCGTGGTCGGCCGTCGTCGGCCAGGCTCGGAGGGCAGTGCGGTGGCGGGGGACGTTACCCAGGGGTAACGGCCCCGCCCTGACGGAGGTGCGCTCAGTGCGCGGCAGCGGCCGGCTGGACGAGCTCGACGAGCACGCCCCCGGCGTCCTTCGGGTGGATGAAGTTGACCCGGCTGTCGGACGTACCGCGCTTCGGGACGTCGTAGAGCAGGCGCAGGCCCCGCTCGCGCAGGGTGGCGCTGACCGCCTCGACGTCCTCGACCCGGAAGGCCAGCTGCTGCAGGCCCGGGCCGGAGCGGCCGATGAACTTGGCGATTGTCGACTCCGGGGTCAGCGGCGCCAGCAGCTGGATGCGGGTGTCGCCGTCGCCGACGGCGAGCATCGCCTCGCGGACGCCCTGCTCCTCGTTGGTCTCCTCGTGCACCGAGCGCACGCCGAAGGCCTGCGCGTAGAACGCGATGGCCTCGTCGAGGTCCGGCACGGCGATGCCCACGTGGTCGATGGTGGTGAACAGCCCCTCGGGCAGACCCGTGGCCGCGGCGTCGTTGGTCGTCACGCCCGGCATCCTGCCGCGCCCTGCCCTGACGCGACACTCCGGGGGCGGACGGGCAGCCCCGGTCGGGTGACGCGCGGGCCGGGAAGTGGGCCGGGACGTGGCCCAGGCCACGTCCGCCGGGGGTGGGGCTCTACCATCATGTGCAGCCCGACGCCGCGCGAACAGCGCGGTCCGCTCCGTCTTTTCACGGTCGCCCGCACCGGCGGCCCGGCACTGGAGGCCTCCCCATGAGTGAGAACACCCGAGCCCGCTCGGTCATCGTCAGCGGTGCCCGCACCCCGATGGGCCGGCTCCTCGGCGGGCTCAAGGACTTCTCGGCCGCCGACCTCGGAGGCGTCGCGATCAAGGCCGCCCTCGAGCGCGCCGGCATCAGCGGCGACCAGGTCGAGTACGTGATCATGGGCCAGGTCATCCAGGCCGGCGCCGGGCAGAACCCGGCCCGCCCCGCCGCGGTGAAGGCCGGCATCCCGATGTCGGTCCCCGCCCTCACCATCAACAAGGTCTGCCTCTCCGGCCTGAGCGCCATCGCGATGGCCGACCAGCTCATCCGCGCCGGCGAGTTCGACATCGTCGTGGCCGGCGGCCAGGAGTCGATGACCCAGGCGCCGCACCTCCTCGCCAACTCGCGCACCGGCACGAAGTACGGCGACACCAAGCTGATCGACTCCATGGCCCACGACGGCCTGTCCGACACCTTCGACCAGGTCGCCATGGGCGAGCTGACCGAGAAGGCCAACTCGCGCTACAACCTCACCCGCGAGGAGCAGGACGAGTTCGCCGCGGCCAGCCACCAGAAGGCGGCCCGCTCGCACAAGGACGGCGTCTTCGCCGAGGCGCTCACCCCGGTGCTCATCCCGCAGCGCAAGGGCGACCCCATCGAGTTCACCGAGGACGAGGGCATCCGCCCCGACACGACCGCGGAGAGCCTGAGCAAGCTGCGGCCGGCCTTCGCCAAGGACGGCACGATCACCGCCGGCACCGCCTCGCAGATCTCCGACGGCGCCTGCGCCGTGGTGGTCATGAGCGCGGCCAAGGCCAAGGAGCTCGGCCTCACCCCGATCGCCGAGATCGGCGCCCACGGCGTCGTCGCCGGTCCGGACGCCACGCTGCAGAGCCAGCCGTCGGCCGCGATCAAGAAGGCCTGCGCCCGCGAGGGCATCGACCCCAAGGACCTCGACGTCGTCGAGCTCAACGAGGCCTTCGCCGCCGTCGGCATCGTTTCCACCCGCGAGCTGGGCATCGACCCCGAGAAGGTCAACCCCAACGGCGGCGCCATCGCCCTGGGCCACCCGATCGGCATGAGCGGCGCGCGGCTGGTCCTCGACGTGGCGCTGGAGCTGCGCCGCCGGGGCGCCAAGGTCGGCGCTGCCGCGCTGTGCGGTGGCGGTGGCCAGGGCGACGCCCTGATCCTGCACGCGCCCAGCAACGCGTGACCGAGGTCCCTGCGGGGACCGCGGTCCAGACGTCCGCCCCTGCCGCCCCCGGGCGGCGGGGGCGGCGTGCTGTCGACGTCCCCGCGCTGGTCGAGCGGGCCCGCGAGGGCGACGCGCGCTCGGTGGCCCGGCTGATCTCGCTGGTCGAGGACGCCAGCCCGGCGCTGCGGGAGGTCGCGGCCGCGCTGGCGCCGCACACCGGCCACGCGCAGGTGCTCGGCCTCACCGGCTCGCCGGGCGTGGGCAAGTCGACGACGACGACGGCGCTGGTGCGGGCGCTGCGCCAGGCCGGCAAGCGGGTCGGGGTGCTGGCGGTCGACCCGTCGTCCCCGTTCTCCGGCGGCGCTCTGCTCGGCGACCGCGTGCGCATGCAGGACCACGCCGGTGACGGCGGGGTGTTCATCCGCTCGATGGCCTCGCGCGGGCACCTGGGCGGGCTGTCGTGGGCGACCCCGCAGGCGCTGCGGGTGCTCGACGCGGCCGGCTGCGACGTGGTGCTCATCGAGACCGTCGGCGTGGGGCAGTCCGAGCTCGAGATCGCCTCGCTCGCCGACACCACCCTCGTGCTGGTCGCGCCCGGCATGGGCGACGGCATCCAGGCCGCCAAGGCCGGCATCCTCGAGGTGGCGGACCTGTTCGTGGTCAACAAGGCCGACCGGGACGGCGCCCAGCAGGCGGTGCGCGACCTGCGCTACATGCAGTCCCTCGGCGGTCGGTACGCCGAGCCCGGTGGCTGGCGCCCGCCGATCTGCCGCACCGTCGCCGCCCGCGACACCGACAACGGCATCGACGAGGTCCTCGCGAAGGTCGAGGAGCACCGGCTGTGGCTGGAGTCCTCGGGCGAGGGCGAGCGGCGCCGGACCGAGCGGGCCGCCCGCGAGATCGAGGCGATCGCCCTGGCGGCCCTGCGCGCGCGGATCGGCGACCTGCGCGGCAGCGCGGCGCTGGGTGCGCTGGCCGGGCGCGTGGTGGCGGGGGAGACCGACCCCTACCGGGCCGCCGACGAGCTGGTCGCCCAGCTCTGAGCCGGCTGCCGCCCGGACCGGGCGGTCAGCCGCTCCCACGGGAGGATCGACAGGATCGCCACGCAGTGCGGCAGGAAGATGATCTGCACGCCGGCGTAGGTCATGACGTGGAAGCCGATGAGGAAGACCGTCAGCGCGATCCGCGCCCGGTCGGTGCGCACCAGCAGCACCAGCGGGGCGAGGAACTCGAGGACCAGCATCACCCACTGCGCGGCCGGCAGGAGCCCCGGGACGTCGACGGTCCAGTCCGACAGCGGGGTGCCGCGGCGCAGCACGGCGCGGGTGAGCGTGGAGCCGGTCGGCCAGTCCCAGCCGCCGAAGCGCACCTTGGCCCAGGCGGCGAGGAAGTAGGTGAGCATGACCGCGACGAGGACCGCGGCCATCGCCCAGCCCGCGGACTCCGACAGCCGGCGGTCGCGGAACCGCGCCCGGCCGACGGTCGGCAGCACGGCCAGCGCCACGAGGAACGCGATGCGGTCGTGGTCGACCTTGCCGTAGCTCATCGCGATGACCATCCACTCCGCGTACAGGAGGAAGACGGCGGCGCCGAGCAGCCGGGGGGCCCGCCCGGTGGCGGCGGCGACGGCGGCCAGCACGAGCGCCCACTGGACGACGAGCACGAGGGTGTGCGTCGGCGTGGGCAGGTGCAGCAGCCGGCCGACCAGCAGCGGGGCGTACCACTCGGTCGGGACGTCGGCGTGCGCCCGCACCCACGCGGTGGTGAGGAAGACGTCGACCGGGATGAACAGGTAGGCGATCGTCCGGAAGACCGCGATCCGCGCCAGCGGGACGGGGGAGAACCACCAGCGGCCCGTCATCGGGGCGGGGGTGGTCGGCGGGGTGCTCACGAGCCGTCGTCCTCCAGGTCGAGGTGGACGACGACGGTGTCGGTGTAGTCGCCGGTGGGCCGTCCGTCGGAGAGCCCGAACTTCCGGTGCACCACCTGGACCGCCACGAGCTCCGGTGCGTCCGGGTGGTCCTCGGTCCAGGCGTCGGCCAGCAGCCCCAGCAGCTCGGGGTGCGCGCGCAGCCGCTGGATCTGGCCCTCGAACTCGGCGCGGCGCAGCCCGACCTGGCCGCCGGAGAGCTTGATCTCCTCACCGGCCGCCGTCACGCCCACCGCCCGGGTGGAGATGACGGGTGCGTTCGGGTCGTTGCGCGTCGAGTACATGCGGAACGGTCCGAACGGGAACGCGTCGTCGTCCCCCCAGACGGTGCCGGCGAGCAGCAGGCCCAGGACGATCAGCACCGCGGAGAGCCGGCGCCGGCGGCCCGACGGGCTCAGCCGCAGCACCTCCGGTTCGGCCGCGGACGGCGGGAGGGGGGAGGACGGCACCGGCGCAGGCTAGATCCGGCGCGGGGTCGGCCGCCACGAGCGCGCGCCCGACGCGCCCCAGGCGTACGGGCCGACTCACGGGCCCCGGAACTTGCGGAGAACCGGCGCCGTCGTGAGGATCAGCGGGTGAGCGGGCGTGCTGGACGACCGGATGCCGTCGTCGTCGGGGCAGGGCCCAACGGGCTGGGCCGCGGCGCTGCGCCTGTCGGCCGCGGGGCTGCGGGTGCAGGTCGTCGAGGCGGCCGAGCGCCCCGGTGGCGGGATGCGCACCGAGGAGCTGATCCGCCCCGGCTTCCACCACGACGTCTGCTCGACCGTGCAGCCGATGGCCGCGGCGGCGCCGTTCTTCCGCGAGTTCGACCTGGAGAGCCGCGGCGTCCGGCTGGTGCACCCGGAGATCAACTTCGCACACCCGCTGGACGGCGGCCGGGCCGCGGTGTCGCTGACCTCGCTGGAGGAGACCGCCGCGCGGCTGGGTGCCGACGGCGACGCCTACCGCCGGCTGTTCGGCCCGCTGGTCGAGCACGGCACCGACGTCGTCGACTTCTTCCTGACCAGCCGGCTGCGGCGGCTGCCCACCCGCAGCCCGGCGCAGATCGCCCGCTTCGGGCTGCAGGGCCTGCCCAACGTGCGCTGGCTGGCGCGCCGGTACTTCGACACCGAGGGTGGTCAGGCCCTGCTGGCCGGTGCCGCCGCGCACGGGATGCTCGACCTGAGCCAGCCGCTCACCTCGGCGCTCGGGATGCTGCTGTCGATGCTGTCCCACCACGCGGGCTGGCCGCTGATCGAGGGCGGGTCGCAGAAGCTGGCCGATGCCATGGTCACCGCGCTCGAGGAGCAGGGCGGCGAGGTCGTCACCGGGCACGAGGTCACCGACCTGCGCGAGTTCGAGGGCGTGCCGGCGGTGCTGCTGGACACCACGCCCGAGGCGTTCGTGTCGATGGCCGGGGACCGGCTGAACGAGGGGTACCGCCGCTGGGTGCGCCGCTACAAGCACGGTGCCGGCGTGTTCAAGATCGACTGGATCCTCTCCGAGCCGGTGCCGTGGGCGAACCCGGACGTGCGCCGGGCCGGGACGATCCACGTCGCCGGGAACCTCGAGGAGACCCTCGCGGGGGAGCGCGCACCGAACCAGGGCCGGCTGACCGACAAGCCGTACGTGCTCGCCGTGCAGCCGACGGTGGCGGACCCGACCCGGGCGCCCGAGGGCGGGCACATCTTCTGGGCCTACGTGCACGTGCCGCACGGCGCCGACGTCGACATGACCGGGGCGATCGAGAACCAGGTCGAGCGGTTCGCCCCGGGCTTCAAGGACACGATCGTGGAGCGGCGCACGAAGACCGCCGTCCAGATGGAGCAGTGGAACATCAGCTACCTGGGCGGCGACATCTCCAACGGCCAGGCGACGCTCCGTCAGATGCTGGCCCGGCCGGTGCCGCGCTGGAACACCTACCGGACCCCGGTCGAGGGCGTCTACCTCGCCTCGGCGGCGACGCCGCCCGGTCCTGCCGTGCACGGCGCCTGCGGCGACAACGCGGCGCAGGTGGCGCTGCGGGACGTGTTCGGCGTCCGCAGCGTGCCGCCGCTGCGCCCGGCTCGGGGCTGAGCCGGGCGCAGCGGCCGCGGATCAGGCGATGCGGGTGGCGTAGTTGTAGCCGTCCATGCTGACCGTGGTGATCTCCACGCCGGTCGCCTCGGTGCCGGCGTGCACGATCTGCCCGTCGCCGATGTAGATGCCCACGTGGCTCACCGGCGAGTAGTAGAAGACGAGGTCGCCGGGCTGCAGGTCCAGCGGCGCGATCGGCACGCCGATCTGCGACTGGCCCTTGCTGGAGTGCGGCAGCGAGATGCCGGCGGCCGCGTAGGCGAACTGGGTCAGCCCGGAGCAGTCGAAGGAGTCCGGGCCGCCGCCGCCGTAGACGTAGGGCTTGCCGACCTGGGCCAGCGCGGTGTCGACGGCGACCTGCGCGGCCGACGGGGCGGGCGCCGGGGCCTCGGCGGCCGGCGCGGGAGCCGGCTCGGCGGCGACGGCGGTCGCGGGGGTGAGGAGGAGACCCAGCGAGGCGGCGGCCCCGGTGAGCAGGCCGGCGCCGGTGCGGCGGAGGGTGCGGTTCTGGAGGTTCGGGCGAGTGGTCACCATGCGGTGGCTCTCCTTCCGTTCGCCCGCCGCGAGCCGATCGCGGGCACGGCACGGCACACCGGAGGAACGGAGGAGGTGTGGATCGTGGCGGCTCGCGCTCCGGGGCGCGCCCTCGTCGGGGCGCACCGCACCGGGCTGCGGCGGTACCGGACCCGGGGCCACCTCGACGGGCGACGACCACCCGGCCGGCTCCTCCACCGTAGGAACGACGCACCCGGTCCTCAACCCGGGAGTCGACGAATCGCCAGGTCAGCGAGTCGACATGCCGCGTCATCACTGGGAATACGGGGGTGGACGTGGCCTCGGTCACCCGTGGCGCCCGCATGCTCAGACGTACCGGCGCGAGCCCAGGGCGGCCGCGATCCGGGCGATGAGCGCAACCGGGTCCCGCAGGTCCGCCGCGGTCGCGATCACGACGGTCCAGCCGGCCGCGGTCAGCTCGTTCAGCCGCCGCCGGTCGCGGGCCACCTGCTGCGGCGCCCCGTGCCAGACGCCCTCGTACTCGAGGGCGACCCTCGCGTCCGGCCAGGCGACCGGAGGAGGCAGCAGCGAGGCGTGCAGCACCAGCCGGAGCCGGGTCTCCTGCGGTGACCCCGCCAGGCCGTCCGCCAGCGCCGCGGCCCGTCGGGCGGAGCGGCAGCCGGGGCCGCTGAGCGCTACGGCCGCCGCGCGCACGTCGTCGAGCGTCGCGAGCCCGCCGGTGATGAGACGGTCGAGAGCGACGACGGCGTCCTCGAGCGGCTCGGCCCGCGCGATGTCGACGGCCGCGCGCACCGCGGTGGTCACGCGGACACCCCCGCGGACGACGACGGCGTCGGCCGGCAGATGCCGCCGCGAGACCCGGATGCCGCGGACCGCCCCGGCTCGGCAGCCGGGTGGCACGGTGAGCTCGACGTCGTCCCCGGGCTCGGCCAGCGGTGATCCCCAGAGCGTCGCCGCGCTCCGCCCGCTGACCACCGCCCCCGGGACGACGAGCGCGGCCGCAGCGCGGGCCCGGCGCGCGTGGTCGACGGGGAGCGAGGCGCAGGCGTAGACGTCGGGGAAGAGCCGCCGCCACGCGGAGCTGCGGAGCTGGTTCTTCGTCAGCACGCCGAGGCGCACCTGCTCGGAGCCGCGGAACATCCTCCCGCGCAACGGGGCCGGGCGGGTGGGCGCGGAAGGCATCCGCGCACTCTGCCGGGATCCGGGGGGCCGCTGCGGCGGCCGTCCACAGGCCTGGTCGCCCGCATACGCCCCGGCGTGGTCACCGGGCACGTGGAGACCACGCGCGTACGCACACGGGTGAGAAGCGGCTCGACCGGCCGACGTTCCAGCAGGTGGTGAGCTTCACCCACGACCGCGACCGCTGAGCGACCCGCGGCCGACACGCCCGGGCGAGCGGTGGGAGGATCGGGGTCATGCAGCCGACCCGCCCCGGACGCCCCGACCCGCGCGCGCAGGCCTCGATGGCCGCCACCATGGCCGGGGCCGTTGACCTCGCCGCCGTCAAGGCGCGGTCGGAGGCCGCCGCCCGCGCCGCGTCCGCCCCGCCGCCGAGTGCTGCGGCACCGGCCGGGGCACCCGGTAGCGCCGTCGTCGACGTCACCGAGGCCACGTTCCAGGCCGAGGTGCTCGACCGCTCCTTCCAGGTGCCGGTCGTGCTGGACCTGTGGGCCGAGTGGTGCGGGCCGTGCAAGCAGCTCTCCCCGGTGCTCGAGCGGCTGGCCGCCGAGGGCGGCGGCTCGTGGGTGCTGGCCAAGGTCGACGTCGACGCGAACCCGGCGCTCGCGCAGGGGCTGCGGGTGCAGGGCATCCCGGCGGTCAAGGCCGTCTGGCAGGGGCAGCTGATCGCCGAGTTCAACGGCGCCATCCCCGAGGAGCAGGCCCGCGAGTTCGTCGCCGAGCTGGTGCGCGCCACGACCGGTGGGGCGGTGCCGGGCGGCGGGGCGGAGGCGCCCGAGGTCGAGGACCCGCGCCTGGACGCCGCCGAGGACGCGCTCGAGCGCGGTGACCTCGCCGCCGCGGAGGCCGCCTACGAGGCGATCCTCGCCGAGGAGCCGAACCACCCGGACGCCGGCATCGCGCTCCAGCAGGTCCGGCTGTTCCGCCGCGCGGAGGAGGCCGGGCCTGACGCCCTGGCCGCGGCCGACGCCGCTCCGGACGACATCGCCGCGCAGACCCGGGCCGCGGACTTCCTGCTCGGCACCGGCGACGTCGAGGGCGCCTTCGAGCGGCTGCTGGCCGTCGTCCGCCGCACCGCGGGGGAGGAGCGCGACCAGGCCCGCAAGCACCTGGTCGAGCTGTTCACCGTCGTCGGCGACCAGGACCCCCGCGTCGGACCCGCCCGGCGGGCCCTCACCACCGCGCTCTTCTAGCCTTCCAGCCCGCAGGCGTCGAGGCCCTCGAAGAAGCCGCTGCGGAACAGGTCGACCAGCTGGAAGCCGGTGAGGTCGGCCCCCGGGACGACCTCCGGCTCGCCGCCGAAGGCCAGCAGGAACTGCACGCTCTCGTCGACGTCGCCGGGGGAGATGGAGTACTCCCCGCCGGCACCGGCGCGGACCTGCGCGGTGTAGAAGCCGCTCATGCAGACCGTCGAGCGGACGGCGTCCTCGCCCTCGGTGGAGAGCCCCAGCTGGTCGCGCACCGCCAGCCCGTAGGGCAGCGACACCGCGGTGGCGAGGGCGAAGTCGCCGAGCTCCTCGTACGCGGGCGCGGCGAGGTCGGTCTCGTCGAAGCCGACCAGGTTCTCATCCGCGCAGTACACGAGGTCGAGCTCGGCGTCGGGCGCGCAGCGCGGCGGGTCCTCGTCGAAGGCCTCGATCGCCGGCGGGTCGAAGTCCCTGCCCACCACCTGCTCCCAGACCGCGGGGAGGGTGGCGTCGATGATGGTGCGCAGCAGGCTGTAGGACGCGTTGCCACCGGTGGCGACGTCCTCGTCGCTGAGGAACGGCTGCTGGGTGAACACCCGCCCCCGCCCGAAGTTGTCCCGGCAGGCCTCGGCCCCGCTGTCGAAGCCTTCCTGGAAGGCGGCGACGCGGTCGAAGTACGAGCCGTGCGCCTGCTGCTCGCCCTGCCCGGTGCCGACCGGGTCGCGCAGCAGGAGGTACCCGCGCAGCAGGTCGTCGAGCTCGGGGGTGCGCAGCACCGAGTGCTGCGCCTCCCCGTCGGCGACCCAGCGGGTCCAGGTGCCGGCGAGGCAGTCGGCCTCGGTCTCGGCCGCGATGGAGGTGCTCGGCGCGCCCACCCGGGCCTGCACCGCGTGCCCGAACTCGTGCGCCATGACCAGCGCGGGGATGAACCGGCCGAACTCCGAGCCCAGCTCGGCGAGGAACGCGCGGTCGTAGCTGATCGAGTCGGAGTTGGGGGCGTCCGGGGCGACGCAGTAGAAGGCGTTGTTCTCGACGTCGCGCGGATCGCTCCCGCAGCCGATGCCGTTCGGGTACTCGGAGGGGTCGACGTTCTCCGGGTCGACGCTGAAGTAGCCGCCCTGCAGCGGCTCGAAGGGTGTGCCGAAGACCTCCGGGAACTGCTCGCCCCAGTAGACCTCCAGGTCGGTCAGCGCATTGCGTGCGCCAGGACGTCGACCTCCTCGCCGGTCGCACCCACGACGTCCGTGTCACCGGCGCCGACGTCGGTGACCGGCGGGCGGGCGGGGCTGCCCCGCCCCACCACGACCACCGAGCACCCGGTGAGGGCGACCAGGCCCGAGACGACGGCGGCGAGCAGTGCCCACCGCCGTCGTCCGCGCGCCGCGCTCACCGGGGACCGGTCAGGCCTCGTGCTGGAACCAGACGGTCCCGAGCGGGGGAGCGGAGATCGTGGCCGAGTACGGCTGCCCGTGCCACGGCTCCGCGACGGCCTCGACGCCGCCGTAGTTGCCGACCCCGGACCCGCCGTAGCCCTCGCCGTCGGTGTTGAGCACCTCGCGCCAGTACCCCGGCCGGGGCAGGCCGATCCGGTACTCGTGGTGCGGGGAGCCGGCGAAGTTGACGACGCAGGCCAGCGCGGAGCGGGTGTCGTCGTCGCCCTCAGCGGTGGTACCCGCCTCCTGCCCGTCCGCGGCGGGCACGGCCTTGCCGTACCGCAGGAACGACAGGGTGTTGCCCGACGCGTCGTTGGCGTCGATCCAGCTGAAGCCCGACGGGTCGACGTCGTGCGCCCACAGCGCGTCCAGCTCGCGGTAGCGCGCGTTGAGGTCGGTGACCAGCTGCAGGATCCCCCGGTGCGCCGGGTCATCCAGGTGCCACCAGTCCAGCGAGCGGCTCTCGGCCCACTCGGAGTCCTGCGCGAACTCCGAGCCCATGAACAGCAGCTGCTTGCCGGGGTGGGCCCACATGTAGGCGTAGTAGGCGCGCAGGTTGGCAAGCTGCTGCCAGCGGTCGCCGGGCATCTTCCGCAGCATCGAGCCCTTGCCGTACACGACCTCGTCGTGGCTGATCGGCAGCACGAAGTTCTCGGAGTAGGCGTAGTGCATCGAGAACGTGAGCTGCCCGTGGTGGTAGCTGCGGTGCACCGGCTCGCGCTCCACGTAGGCCAGCGAGTCGTGCATCCAGCCCATGTTCCACTTGAAGCCGAAGCCCAGGCCGCCCAGGTGGGTGGGGCGGGTGACGCCCGGCCAGGCGGTCGACTCCTCGGCGATCGTCACGACCCCCGGGACCTCGCGGTAGACGGTGGCGTTGAACTCCTGGAGGAAGGCCACCGCCTCGAGGTTCTCGCGGCCGCCGTACTTGTTCGGCAGCCACTCGGAGCGCGAGTAGTCGAGGTAGAGCATCGAGGCGACGGCGTCGACGCGGATGCCGTCGACGTGGAACTCCTTGCACCAGAACAGCGCGTTGGCGACGAGGAAGTTGCGGACCTCGGAGCGGCCGAAGTCGAAGACCAGCGTGCCCCAGTCCAGCTGCTCGCCGCGGCGCGGGTCGCCGTGCTCGTACAGCGGGGTGCCGTCGAAGCGGGTCAGCGCCCACTCGTCCTTCGGGAAGTGCGCCGGCACCCAGTCGACGATGACGCCGATGCCGGCCTGGTGGGCGCGGTCGATGAGGTAGCGCAGGTCGTCCGGGCTGCCGAACCGCGAGGTGGGCGCGTAGTAGGAGGTGACCTGGTAGCCCCACGAGCCGCCGAAGGGGTGCTCGGCCAGCGGCATGAACTCCAGGTGGGTGAAGCCGGCCGCGACGACGTACTCGACCAGCTCGTCGGCCATCTCCCGGTAGGACAGGCCCTGCCGCCAGGAGCCGGCGTGCACCTCGTAGACGCTCATCGGCTTCTCGTGCCAGCCGGCGGAGGCGCGCTCGGCCAGCCAGGCGTCGTCGTTCCACTCGTGGGTGCTCTCGGTGACCACCGAGGCGTTCAGCGGCGGCACCTCGGTGGCGAAGGCCAGCGGGTCGGACTTCTCCCGCCAGACGCCGTCGGCGCCCAGCACGTGGTACCGGTAGCGGCTGCCGACCGGGACGCCGGGCACGAAGATCTCCCACACGCCCGAGGAGCCCAGGGAGCGCATCGGGTAGGCCCGCGCCTCCCAGTAGTCGAAGTCGCCGGTCACCTTGACGCCGCGGGCGGCGGGCGCCCAGACGGCGAAGGAGACGCCCTCGACCGCACCGCGCGGGGTCTCGTAGCGCCGGACGTGCGCGCCCAGCACCTCCCACAGCCGCTCGTGCCGGCCCTCGCGGATCAGGTGCTCGTCCAGGGGGCCCAGGGTGGGCAGCCAGCGGTAGGGGTCGTCGACGGTGTGCCGCGAGGTGCCGCCCTGGCCGTCGGGGTACTCGACCTCGATCCGGTAGTCGCCGGGCTGCTGGGGGAGCGCGGCCTCGAAGATGCCGCCGTCGTGCAGGCGCTGCGCGTCGTAGCGGCCGCCGTCCTCGTCGAGCACGGCCACCGAGACCGCGTCGGGGCGCAGCGTGCGCACGACCCAGCCCGCACCGGACTCGTGCGCGCCGAGCACGCCGTGCGGGTCGTGCGACCAGCCCTCGACGATCGCCCGCAGGTGCTCCTCGGACACCTCGCCCACCGACTGCTCGCCGGGAGCCGCGGGCCCGCCCGCGGGTGAGTCGCCGTGCGCATCGGTGGGCGCGGCGTCCTCGGGCGCCTGCGGCGTGCTCGGCTCCGCCGGGTCCGGGTCGGGTGCCTCGGGCGGCCCGGCCGGGCTGCCGGCCGGGTCGCCGGGCTCGGCGATGGGGGCCGGCGCGACCACCGGCGGCACCGTGGTGGGGCCGCCCTCGGGCGCGGTCGAGGCGGTGCTCGGCCGCTCGTCGGTCGTCGTCTCCCCGGGGGGAGCGACGTTGCCGGTGGCGGCGGCCTTCTTCGCTGGGGCACGCTTGGTGGTCGTGCGGGCCGGGGTTTTCGTGGCCGCGGTGGCCTTCGACGGGGTCGCCTTCTTCGCGGGCGCCTTCTTGGCGGCGGCCTTGCGGGCGGGAGCCTTCTTCGCGGGGGCCTTCTTCGCCGGGGCGTTGATCACCGGCTCGCTGCCGGCGACCGCCTCGACCTCGGCGACCCGCTCCTCGACGGCACGCTGCAGGTCGTCCTTGCCGGCCACCGGGTCCTTCCGGTCATCGCTGCTCATCGTCGTGTTCCTCCGGTGCCGTGCTCGTAGATGTGATGGCCTCGGGTCCGTCGTGCCCGCGTCACGCGCGGGCGGTGAGCCGGGACAGGGAGTCGAGCGGGATCATCAGCCAGTGCGGTCGGTTGCGTGCCTCGTAGACGCACTCGTAAACCGCCTTGTCGGCCTCGAACGCCCGAAGGAGTGGTGACCCTCCGCACGGGTCGAGGCCGCTGGCCTCGGAGTAGCCGGCGCAGAACGCCGCCCGGTTCCGCTCGGCCCACTCCTGCGCGCGGTAGGCGCGCTGGGCGTCGTCGGGCTGCTCGACCAGCATGTGCCGCGCGGCGTAGTCGAAGCTGCGCAGCATCCCGGCGACGTCGCGCAGGGGGCTGTCGAGCTCGCGGCGCGAGGCCAGCGGGCGGGCCGGCTCGCCCTCGAAGTCCAGGACGATCCAGCCGGTCGCCGTCCGCAGCACCTGGCCGAGGTGCAGGTCGCCGTGCACCCGCTGGCGGACGACGGGCTCGGTGCTCTCGGCGACGGCGGCGTAGACCTGCCGCAGGCCGTCCACGTGCTCGGCGAGCTGGGGGACGATCTCGACGGCGGCGTCCAGCCGCTCGCCCATCTGCCGCGCCACGGCGGCGTACCAGTCGCGGTCGGCCGGCGCCGTGGGCAGCACGGCGGCCATGTCCCGGTGGACCGACGCCGTCGCCGCCCCCAGCCGCTCGCTGTCGGCGGCGAAGTCGCCGCCCACCTCGTCGGCGTGCAGGTCGCCCTCGGCGTAGAGGTCGCGCACGCTCGCGGTGGCCAGCCGCCAGCCGTCGCTGGCGTTGGGGACGAAGGTCTGCAGCATCGCGACCGTCGCCGGCTCGACGGCCGGGTCGGGGTCGTCGATCTGGATGTGCCCGAGCAGCGGGGCGATGTGCGGGTTCTCGGCACGGCGCAGCGCGTCGTGCACCTCGACGTCCGGGTTGAGCCCGGGCTCCAACCGCCGGAAGAGCTTGAAGATCGCCTCCGACCCGTAGACCAGCGAGGTGTTGCTCTGCTCGGTGGAGACGATGTCGCCGGGCAGACCCTCGGGGATGTAGGCCACGCCCGCGGGGTGGAAGTGCATCGGCCCGACGGTCGAGGCGTTGACCAGGTGGATCAGCCACGGGGTGGTGGCGTCCCGGTCGCGCATCGCGTCGTAGGCGTGCGACTCCCGGCCGTCCGAGCTCACCGCGCCGATGTAGGCGGTGCTCAGCTCCTCGACCTCGGAGTCGCGCCAGGAGATCGGCACGAGGTAGGTGTCCGCGCCGCCGTCGGCGTAGGTCACCCGCACCCGGTGCACCGAGAGCACCGGCTCGCTGCGGTCGAGGAAGAACCCGTCCTCGGTGATCCCGGCCCACTCGCGGCCCTTGCTCCCGAACCAGCGCTGGGTGGGCATCCACTCGCGGAGCAGGTCGGCCAGGGCGCTCATCGGGTGCCTCCAGCGGCGTCGTCGGGAGCGGGGAGGTTGTCGCCGGGCGTCTCCTCCGCGGCGCTGACCACCCCGGCGGCGAGCAGGGAGTCGGCGATCGCGCTGCTGCCGGTGGTCTCCCAGTCCTCGGTCTCGTCCGGAGCGGGCTCGGCCGGCTTGGACAGCTCGAACCAGTAGAAGCCGTGCCCGGCGAGCGTGAGCATGTAGGGGAGGACGCCGATCTGCGGGAACTCCACCCGCCCGGTGAGCTCGACGGGGGTGTAGCCCTCGAACTCGCGCAGGTCGAGCTCCACCGGCTGCGGGAACCGGGACAGGTTGTTCACGCACAGCACGACGTCGTCGCCGAACCGGCGGACGAAGGAGAGCACCGTGGGGTTGCGCGAGCCGATCTCCTCGAACGTGCCCAGGCCGAAGGTCGGGTGCTGGGCGCGGACCTGGAGCATCCGGCGCAGCCACTGCAGCAGCGAGTTGGTGTTGCGCAGCTGGGACTCGACGTTGGTGACCTGGTAGCCGTAGACCGGGTCGGCGTTGAGCGGCAGGTACATCCGCTGCGGGTCCGCGGTGGAGAACCCGCCGTTGCGGTCCGGCGTCCACTGCATCGGGGTGCGGACGCCGTCGCGGTCACCGAGCCAGATGTTGTCGCCCATGCCGATCTCGTCCCCGTAGTAGAGGACCGGCGAGCCCGGCAGCGAGAGCAGCAGGGCGTTGAACAGCTCGAGGGTGTTGGCGTCGTTGTCCAGCAGCGGCGCCAGCCGCCGGCGGATGCCGATGTTGGCCTTCATGCGGGGGTCCTTGGCGTACTCGTCCCACATGTAGTCGCGTTCCTCGTCGGAGACCATCTCGAGGGTCAGCTCGTCGTGGTTCCGCAGGAAGACGCCCCACTGGCAGTTGTCGGGGATGTCCGGCGTCTGCGCCATGATCTCCGAGATCGGGAAGCGCTGCTCCCGCCGCACCGCCATGAACAGGCGCGGCATGACGGGGAAGTGGAAGGCCATCTGGCACTCGTCGCCGTTCTCGCCGAAGTACTCGACGACGTCGGCCGGCCACTGGTTGGCCTCGCAGAGCAGCACCACGTCGGGGTAGTTCGCGTCGACGACCTTGCGCACCTGCTTGAGGAACTCGTGGGTGCGCGGCAGGTTCTCGCAGTTGGTGCCCTCCTCCTCGAACAGGTAGGGCACGGCGTCGAGCCGGAAGCCGTCGATGCCGAGGTCGAGCCAGAAGCGCAGGGCGTCGATGATCGCCTCCTGCACCTTCGGGTTCTCGAAGTTGAGGTCCGGCTGGTGGGAGAAGAAGCGGTGCCAGAAGTACTGCTTGCGCACCGGGTCGAACGTCCAGTTCGAGCTCTCGGTGTCGACGAAGATGATCCGGGCGTCGGCGTACCCGGTGTCGTCGTCGGCCCAGACGTAGAAGTCGCCGTAGGGGCCGTCCGGGTCGTTCCGGCTGGCCTGGAACCAGGGGTGCTGGTCCGAGGTGTGGTTCATGACGAAGTCGATGATCACGCGCATGCCGCGCGAGTGGGCGGCGTCGAGGAACTCCTTGAAGTCCTCGATGTCGCCGAACTCGGGCAGGACGGCGGTGTAGTCGGCGACGTCGTACCCGCCGTCGCGCAGCGGGGAGGCGAAGAACGGCGGCAGCCACAGGCAGTCGACGCCGAGCCACTGGAGGTAGTCCAGCTTGTCGATCATGCCGCGGAGGTCGCCGACGCCGTCGGCGTTGCTGTCGGCGAAGCCGCGGACCAGCACCTCGTAGAAGACGGCGCGCTTGTACCACTCGGGGTCGGTGCCGGGAGGGGGCAGTGCGGAGTGCTTGGGGGCGGACTCGGGCACGGGAACGGTCATCGCTGGTGAGCCCTCGGGAAGTCGCGGGTGGTCGGTCGGACGGCCCCGGTCAGGAGACCGGGGGCGGGAACTGCACGGGGCGCGGGAAGGTGACCGCGAAGACGTGCGCGGGCTCCCGGAAGGGGTCGAGCTCCACGTAGTTGAACTGGCCCCAGTCGTACCGGGCGCCGCTGAGCTCGTCGGTGACCGCGAAGCGCTCGTGCCAGTCCAGGCCGAGGGCGGACATGTCCAGCGCCGTCGTCCCGATCTGGGTGTCGCGGCTGGACAGGTTCACCACCACGATCACGGCGTCGGCCGAGCCGGGGTCGGTCTTGGAGAAGCACAGCAGATTCGGGTTGTCGACCGGGTGGAAGCGCAGCGTGCGCAGCTGCTGCAGCGCCGGGTGCGCGCGCCGGGCCTCGTTGAGCCGCTTCAGGTAGGGCGCCAGGCTGCGGCCGGCCGCCTCGGCACCGGCCCAGTCGCGCGGCCGCAGGGAGTACTTCTCGCTGTCCAGGTACTCCTCGCTGCCGGGCTTGACGGCCACGTGCTCGAAGAGCTCGAACCCCGAGTAGACGCCCCAGGTCGGGCTCATCATCGCCGCGAGCACGGCCCGGATCTTGAACATCGGCGGGCCGCCGAACTGCAGCGACTCGTGGAGGATGTCCGGGGTGTTCACGAAGAAGTTCGGCCGCATGTAGTGCGCGTTGGACGCGAGCTCGCGGCCGTACTCCTCGAGCTCGCCGCGCTCGGTCCGCCAGGTGAAGTACGTGTAGGACTGGGTGAAACCGATCCGCGCCAGCTGGTGCATCATCGGCGGCCGCGTGAACGCCTCGGCCAGGAAGAGCACGTCGGGGTGGCTCTGCTTGACGTCCCAGATCAGCCAGTGCCAGAAGTTCAGCGGCTTGGTGTGCGGGTTGTCGACGCGGAAGATCTTGACGCCGGCGTCGATCCACACCTGGATCACCCGGCGGCACTCGGCGTAGATGCCGTCGGGGTCGTTGTCGAAGTTGATCGGGTAGATGTCCTGGTACTTCTTCGGCGGGTTCTCCGCGTAGGCGATGGTCCCGTCGGGCTTGGTGGTGAACCACTCGGGGTGCTCGGCCACCCACGGGTGGTCGGGCGCGGCCTGCAGCGCGAAGTCGAGGGCGATCTCCATGCCGAGCTCGCCGGCGCGCGCGACGAAGGCCCTGAAGTCCTCCATCGTGCCCAGCTGCGGGTGCACCGCGTCGTGGCCGCCCTCGGCGCTGCCGATCGCCCACGGGGAGCCGACGTCGTCCGGCGCGATCTCGTGCGGGTTGCCGCCGGGGAACTGGGCGGTGTTCGGGCCCTTGCGGTTCACCGTGCCGATCGGGTGGATCGGCGGCAGGTAGACGACGTCGAAGCCCATGTCGGCGACCGCCGGGAGCCGGTCGGCGGCGGTGGTGAAGGTGCCGTGCGTCGGGGTGCCGCCGACGACGGGGCCCTCCGAGCGCGGGAAGAACTCGTACCAGGAGCCGTAGAGGGCGCGCGGCCGGTCGACGAACACCTCGTAGGGCTCGGTGGTGGTGACCAGCTCGCGGACCGGGTGCTCGTGCAGGTAGCGCTGCAGGCCCGAGGCCAGCGCCGGGGCGACGCGGACGGTGAGCTCCTGCGAGGAGTCGCGCAGCGCCGCGGCCGCGGCGGTGACCCGGTCGCGCCAGTCGCCCTCGGCCCCGGCGGCGACGCGGTCGAGCAGCCGGGCACCTTCCTCGAGGTCGTTGGCCAGCTCGTCGGCGCCCTGGCCGGCCTCGATCTTCACCTCGACGGCGTGCCGCCAGGTGGCCAGCGGGTCGCTCCAGGCCTCGACGCGGAACGTCCAGGCGCCCGCGCGGTCGGGGACGACGGTCGCCAGCCAGCGGTCGGGCTCCTCGCCGAAGCGGGCCATGCGGGTCAGCGGGCCCGGGGTGCCGTCGGGGCCGGTCCACACGACGTTGGCGGCGACGGCGTCGTGCCCCTCGCGGAACACGGTCGCGGTGATCGGGAGGTGTTCTCCCACCACCGCGCGGGCGGAGAAGGACCCGCAGGAGACGACGGGGGCGACATCGGTGATGCCGAGGCGGAGGTCAGCGCGGCCATTCATCCCCGTCACGCTATCGAGGTAGCGGGGTCCGGGCACTTCGGCGAGCACTCGTCCGGGTGGAGGGCAGGAGACGGCGGGGCGTGGGGCGGGTGGGGCAGGAGGTGCTGCCGATGTCGCCGGACCCCTGGCGGTGGCGTGCTCGCTGGCTACCCTCGTCCGGGTGAGAGCCCCTCCGCCGTTTCACCGTCCGCGCCGCCCTCCCGGAGCCGCTGCTCCCGCTCTCCCAGCTGGTGATGAACCTCCGCTGGTCGTGGCACCCCGAGACGCGGGACCTGTTCGAGGCGCTCGACCCGGCGCTGTGGCAGCGCTGCGGGGGTGACCCCGTCAAGGCGCTCGGGGAGGTCTCGGCCGAGCGGCTGGCCGCCCTGGCCGCCGACCGCAGGTTCGTGCGCCGGCTGCAGGACGCCGTCGACGACCTGGAGGAGTACCTGGCGACCCCGCGCTGGTACCAGTCCCTGGGGGCCGAGGCGCCGGCGAGCATCGCCTACTTCTCCGCGGAGTTCGGCATCACCGAGGTGCTGCCGCAGTACTCCGGTGGCCTGGGCATCCTGGCCGGCGACCACCTGAAGGCCGCCTCCGACCTCGGCGTCCCGCTGATCGGGGTCGGGCTGCTCTACCGGGCCGGCTATTTCGAGCAGGGGTTGTCGGCCGACGGCTGGCAGCTCGAGCACTACCCGTCCCTCGACCCGCACGGCCTGCCGGTCAAGCTGCTGCGCGAGCCCGACGGGTCCGCCGTCGTCATCTCCGTGCCGCTGCCCGAGGGGCGCACGCTCTACGCGCACGTCTGGCGGGCCCAGGTCGGCCGCGTCTCGCTGCTGCTGCTCGACAGCGACATCGAGGAGAACGCGCCGGCCGAGCGCGGCGTCACCGACCGCCTGTACGGCGGCGACGAGGACCACCGCCTGCGGCAGGAGATGCTCCTCGGCATCGGTGGCGTGCGGGCGCTGCGCGCCTACTGCCAGCGCACCGGCACCCCGCTGCCCGAGGTGTTCCACGCCAACGAGGGCCACGCCGGCTTCCAGGGCCTCGAGCGCATCCGCGAGCTCATCGAGTCGCACGGGCTGACCTTCGCCGAGGCGCTGCAGGCGGTGCGGGCGGGCACGGTGTTCACCACGCACACCCCGGTGCCGGCCGGCATCGACCGCTTCCCGAAGGCGCTCATCGAGCGGTACTTCGCCGGGTTCGGCGTCCCGCTGCACGACCTGCTCGCGCTGGGCGCCGAGGAGGACCCGTCGAAGTACAACATGGCGCACATGGGCCTGCGGCTGGGCCAGCGCGCCAACGGTGTGAGCGAGCTGCACGGCCACGTCAGCCGCGGGATGTTCAGCAACCTGTGGCCGGGTTTCGACGAGGGCGACGTGCCGATCGGCTCGATCACCAACGGCGTGCACGCCCCCACGTGGACCGCGCGCGAGCTGGTCGAGATGGGCACCCAGAGCTCGAGCCAGGGCGACCCGGTCGAGGTCCAGGGGGCGGCGCACTTCGACGGCGTCGACCGCATCCCCGCCGGTGACCTGTGGGCGGTCCGCCGCACGCTGCGCGGCCGCCTGGTGGAGGAGGTGCGCCGCCGCCTGCGCGAGACCGCGCTCTCCCGCGGCGCCACCGAGGCCGAGGTGGGCTGGACCGACACCGCCTTCGACCCCGACGTCCTCACCATCGGGTTCGCCCGCCGCGTGCCCAGCTACAAGCGCCTGACGCTGATGCTGCGCGACCCGGCCAAGCTCAAGGCGATGCTGCTGGACCCGGAGCGGCCCCTGCAGCTGGTCATCGCCGGCAAGAGCCACCCGGCCGACGACGGCGGCAAGAAGCTGATCCAGCAGATGGTCGAGTTCGCCGACGACCCGGAGATCCGGCACCGGATCGCGTTCCTGCCCGGCTATGACATCGGCATGGCCCGCTACCTGTACTGGGGCTGCGACGTCTGGCTGAACAACCCGCTGCGGCCGCTGGAGGCCTGCGGCACCTCGGGCATGAAGTCCGCGCTCAACGGCGGGCTGAACCTCTCCATCCGCGACGGCTGGTGGGACGAGTGGTTCGACGGCCAGAACGGCTGGGCGATCCCGACCGCCGACGGCGTCGCCGACGCCGACCGCCGCGACGAGGTGGAGGCGCGGGCGATCTACGACCTGCTCGGCACCCAGGTGCTGCCGCGGTTCTACGAGCGCGACCGCGAGGGCGTGCCGGCGCGCTGGGTCGAGATGGTGCGGCACACGCTCCGCGAGACCGGCCCGAAGGTGTTGGCCACCCGCATGGTGCGCGACTACGTGCAGGCGCTCTACGTGCCGGCCGCGCAGTCCTCCCGCGTCATGGCGGCGGAGGGGTACGCCCCGGCGCGCGCCGAGTCGCAGTGGCGGGCGCACCTGCTGCACAACTGGTCCACCGTGCGGGTCGCGCACGTCGAGGCCACCGGTGCCGGGGACACCCCGGAGATCGGCTCGACGCTGGCGCTGCGGGCCGAGGTGGAGCTGCCCGGGCTCGAGCCCGGCGACGTCGAGGTGCAGGCGGCCTACGGGCGTGTGGACGACGCCGACGGGCTGCACGAGGTCACCGCGGTGCCGATGGCGCACGAGCAGACCGAGGGCTCCCGGCACTGGTTCACCGCCACCGTCCCGCTGGAGCGCACCGGCGCCTTCGGCTACACCGTGCGGGTCCTGCCGCACTCCGAGCACCTGGCCGATCCGGCCGAGCTCGGGGTCGTCACGACCGCCTGAGTGACCCGTCGCGACGCTCCCGTCACGCTCGTCCCACCCGTTGGGCGTGACGTGGAGCGGTCACGGCGTGGCGGGGGCGGCCGGGCGCCGAACCCCGGACGGCATCACTAGGCTGGCCGCCATGCCCGACCGCTGTGAAGTCCTCCCCGGAGACGCCGTCGTCGCCCGCCGCGACGGCGGGCTGCTGTGGGTCGACGCCCCCGGTTCCCCCGCCCTCGTGGCTGCCCTGCACGCGTGCCTCGGGGTCTCCGGCCCCGGCGCCGAGCAGGTGCTGACCGCCGTCGCCGCGCAGGCCGGGTCGCTCGGCTCCGGCAGCGCCTCCTTCGCGCTCGTGCTGACCGACGCCGGCGCCGGCACGGGCACCGCGCTCTGGTCCGGCAAGGGCCAGCTCTCCGTGGACGGGGTGCCGGTCTCCGGCTCCTCGGTCGACGGCGGCACCGTGGCCAGCGGGTTCGCGCTGGGCCGCACGCTCTACGTCGGCCCCGGCTCCGCCGCCGCGCAGGCCGCCTCCGGCGTCGCCTTCGATCTGGTCGAGGGCACCGTGCCCGGCTCCGGCGCCACGCTGCACGTGACCGCCCCGGCTGCCGCGCCCGCGGCCGCCGGCCCGTCGTCGCAGCCGGCCGCCTCGTCGTTCCTCGCGGGGTCCGACGCCGGTTTCGGCGCGGGGGCCGCCAGCGGCTCCAGCCGGGCCGCGGCGCCCGCCGCCGAGTCCGGTGAGCAGACCGCGTTCTGGCGGCCGGACTCCGACTCCGACGCCCCCGCTGCCGGTGTGCCGCTGCTGCGGTTCGACGACGGCCTGGTCGTCACCGTCGACGAGGACCTCGTGCTGGGGCGGCGTCCCGACAACCACGAGATGGTGACCGCCGGCACTGCCCGCCCGGTCCCGATCGCCGACACCCAGAACGTGCTCTCCTCGGCCCACGCGGCCCTGACCCGCTCGGGCACCGAGGTCTCGCTGGTCGACCTCGGCTCGCTCAACGGCACGCACGTCGCCGGCCCCGAGGCCACCGAGTGGACCCAGCTCGAGCCCGGTCAGCCGCACCCGCTCTCCGACGGCGACCGCCTGCTCCTCGGCTGGACCGTCATCACCTTCGAGCAGCCCGAGTAACCCACCCGCTGAACGCCAGAGGCCCAGAACCGACCAGGTTCTGGGCCTCTCGCGTTCGCGGGCCGGCGCCGGCGCGCCGATCTGGCGCGCGGATGCGTCATCTCGGAGCCCGCGATGACGCATCGGTGCGCCCGGTCGGCCGATGCGGCGGGCTCACCCAGCCTGCAGCGAGCCGATCTCGGCGACGTCGTGGTAGGTCTCTCCCGAGCAGTACCACCAGCCGGTGCACGAGCCCATGACCTGCCGGTGCTCGGGACACACCGGCCAGTGCAGGCCCAGGTCGGTCAGCGCCTCGGACACCTCGTAGGCGACGACTTCGTCCGCGTCCGCATCCAGATCGGCCTCGAGATCACGCGGCTCGACGGGCGGAGCGACGAAGGCCTCCTCCACCTCGTGCTCCAGCTCCACGCGCCGCGTCAGGACGCCGTCGGTGACCGTGAGGGCGAAGTCTTCGACCGAGCAGGTCCACGGCCGGCCCGTCGTCCGCCGCAGGTCCGCCTCGACCCGGACCGCGGCGGCCGTCAGCCGATCGGCATCCCTCTGCATCGCGGCAGGTTATGCCGGTCAACCTTCAGGGGCGACGGACATACCGGGGGCGCGATGCTCACAGATCGGGGCGGGCGGGTCCCGCGGGCTCACGGCTCCGATGGCGGGAGCGCCCCGGCCCAGTCGAGCAGCCAGTCGGTGAACCCGCGCGTGTCCTGCGGGCGGTGGCCAGCGCCCTCGATGCGTACGTGGCTAGCGCCGGTCGACTCCGCGAGCGCGGCACCCACGGTCTCGTACAGCGGGCTCCACGCACCCGTGACGACCGCGAGCGGAACCCCGAGGTCGTGGAGCGACTCGTGCGTCAGCGTGGACTCCCACGGCGGGCGGTGCCGGCGGAGGAGCTCCAGCGCCCGCCCGTCGTCCGCCGTCCGCGGGACGGGCAGGTCGAAGCCCATCCCGGCTGAGAAGCGACGGCGGAACTCCTCGCGAGACAGGTCGGGCTCGAACGCGGGGGAGACGGCCCGGACGTGCTCGCGGACCACGGCGTCATCGGGTGCTGCGACCGCGGCCATCGGCTCGATGAGGACCACCCCGCGCACCGCGGGCGCCCGCACCGCTGCCGCGAGGGCCGCGACGGCGGACCACGAGTGCCCGACGAGCACGGTGGCCGGCGTCAGCCCGGGGACGAGCCAGGAGGCCTCGCCGTCCACGGTGTACTCCCGGAGGAGGTCGCCGCCGTCGAAGCCGCGCCGCGTCACGAACCGCCCACCCGGGACGCCGGCCTGCCCCGGCCACGCGTCGGATCCGGCACGCGGACCGATGGCGTGCACGAACAGCAGTCCGACCACGGCGTCGACTCCTCCGATCCGGGTGAACAGTGTGCGCTGATGCGCCGCTCCAGGGCCCGGAACTGCGCACCAGCGCACACTGTCGGGTCCCGCGGGCCGGCTCAGGGGCGGCGGAGCACCTTGAGCACCCACACGCTGCGGCCGGGCAGCTCGACCGGGCCGGGCGCGATCATCGCGGCCGCGGGCGGCGCGCCGGTGGCGTACTCGGTGGAGACGACCAACTCGTAGCCGTCCGCCCAGGGCGCGGCGGGCAGCTGCACGGTCAGCGGCTCGGCGCCGGCGTGCAGCCAGAGCAGGTACGAGTCGCCGACGACGGGGCGCCCGAGGGCGTCGCGGGCGCGGATGCCGCGGCCGTCGAGGTACATGCCGAGGGTCTGCAGGTCGGCGTCGAACCAGTCCGCGGTGGTGAGCTGGCCGCCGTCGGGGGCGAACCAGGCGAGGTCGCGGGTGCCGCCGGTGCCGGGCAGCTCGTGGCCCTCGAAGAACGCCTCCTGCCGGAGCACCGGCGCCGACCGCCGCAGCGCCAGCACGTGCGCGACGAAGGCCCGCAGCTCGTCGTCGACCTGCGTCCAGTCCAGCCAGGAGAGCTCGCCGTCCTGGCAGTAGGCGTTGTTGTTGCCGTGCTGGGTGCGGCCCAGCTCGTCGCCGGCGGTGAGCATCGGCACCCCGGTGGACAGCAGCAGCGTGGCCAGCAGGTTGCGCACCTGCCGCCGGCGCAGCGCGGTCACCTGCGGGTCGTCGGTCTCGCCCTCGACCCCGCAGTTCCAGCCGCGGTTGTGGCTCTCGCCGTCCCGGTTCTCCTCGCCGTTGGCCTCGTTGCGCTTGTGCTCGTAGGTGACCAGGTCGCGCAGGGTGAACCCGTCGTGCGCGGTCACGAAGTTGACCGACGCGAACGGGCGGCGGCCGTCGGAGCGGTACAGGTCCGAGGAGCCGGTCAGCCGGTAGGCCAGGTCGCGGACGCCGACGTGTCCGCCGGCCCACACGTCGCGCACGGTGTCCCGGTAGGCCGCGTTCCACTCCGCCCACGGCGGCGGGAAGTTGCCCACCTGGTACCCGCCGGGGCCGACGTCCCACGGCTCGGCGATCAGCTTCACCTGGCTGACCACCGGGTCCTGGTGGACGACGTCGAAGAAGCCCGAGAACCGGTCGAAGTCCTCGGTGCCGCGGGCCAGGGCCGGGGCCAGGTCGAACCGGAAGCCGTCGACGTGCATCTCGGTGACCCAGTAGCGCAGCGAGTCCATGAGCAGGGCCAGTACCGGCGACCGGCGCACGTCGAGGGTGTTCCCGCACCCGGTGACGTCGGTGTAGCGGGCGGGGTCCGCGCCGTCGAGGCGGTAGTAGCCGGCGTTGTCGATGCCCTTGAACGCCAGCGTCGGGCCGGTGTGGTCACCCTCGGCGGTGTGGTTGTAGACGACGTCGAGGATCACCTCGATGCCGGCGGCGTGCAGCGCCTTGACCATCGTCTTGAACTCGGTGACCTGGCCGCCGTCGCTCCCCGACGCGCTGTACCCGGCGTGCGGGGCGAAGAAGCCGAGGGTGTTGTAGCCCCAGTAGTTGGTCAGCCCGCGGCGCAGCAGGTGCGGCTCGCTGACGAAGGCGTGCACCGGCAGCAGCTCGACGGCGGTCACGCCGAGGGTCTGCAGGTGCTCGACGAACGCCGGGTGCGCGAGCCCGGCGTAGGTGCCGCGCAGGTGGGCGGGGACGCCGGGGTGCCGCATGGTGGCGCCCCTGACGTGCACCTCGTAGACGACGGTGTCCGACCACGACGTGCGCGGCGCGCGGTCGCCGTCCCACGGGAAGGTGTCGTGGACGACGACGCCGCGCGGCACGAACGGCGCCGAGTCCTGCCCGTCGGGCTCGTGGCCGTCCACCGCGTCGCCCGGGTGGCCGAACACCGCCGGGTGCAGCGTGAGGCCGCCGTCGACGGCACGGGCGTAGGGGTCCAGCAGCAGTTTCGCCGGGTTGAAGCGGTGCCCGCTGGAGGGCTCGTAGGGCCCGTGCACCCGGTAGCCGTAGCGCTGACCGGGCCCGATGCCGCCGACCCGGCCGTGCCAGACCTGGTGGGTGCTCTCGGTGAGCGGGTACCGGTGCTCCCTGCCGTCGGGGTCGAACAGGCACAGCTCCACCGCGTGCGCCCCGGCCGACCGCAGGGCGAAGTTCGTGCCCGTGCCGTCCCAGTGCGCGCCGAGCGGCGCGGGGGAGCCGGGCAGGACCTCGACGGCGGGGGATGCGGTCACCGGGCGATCGTGCCAAGTGCGGCGGGGTGTGCGTGTGCAGGTGGTGCGCGCCGGGTTGGTTGGATGGGCAGCGTGTCGACATCGGACGCCTCGGACGGGGCCGTCGTGCGGATGACCGGGGTCGGGGTCGTGCGCGGGGAGAACACCCTGCTGCGCGATGTCGACTGGCGCGTGGAAGCCGATCACCGCTGGGTGGTGCTCGGGCCCAACGGGGCGGGGAAGACGACGCTGCTCCAGCTGGCCGGGGCGCTGCTGCAGCCGAGCCGCGGCGAGGTGCGGCTGCTGGGGGAGACCCTCGGCGCGGTGGACGTCTTCGAGCTGCGGCCGCGGATCGGGCTGACCAGCGCGGCGCTCACCCAACGCATCGGGGCGGCGGAGAGGACCGGCGACGTCGTCGTCTCCGCCGGGTACGCCGTCGTCGGCCGCTGGCGGGAGCGCTACGACGTCCACGACCTCACCCGCGCCGGGATGCTCATGGAGCAGTGGGGCGTGGCACAGTTCGCGCACCGGCCGTTCGGGACGCTCAGCGAGGGCGAGCGCAAGCGCGCGCAGATCGCCCGCGCGCTCATGCCCGACCCCGAGCTGCTGCTGCTCGACGAGCCCGGCGCAGGCCTGGACCTGGGCGGCCGCGAGGACCTCGTCTCCCGGCTCTCGGACCTCGCGCGCTACCTGTACGCCCCCGCGCAGGTGCTGGTCACCCACCACGTCGAGGAGATCCCGCCCGGCTACACGCACGCCCTGCTGCTGCGCGGCGGCGAGGTCGTGGCGGCCGGTGCGGTGGACGACGTCCTGACCGCCGGCGCCCTGTCGGACACCTTCGGGCTGCCGCTGGAGCTCACCCGCACCGAGGGGCGGTTCGCCGCCCGCCGCGCTCGCTAGGGTTCGGTCCATGGCGCAGACCCCGGAGTTCGTGACCCTGCAGGTGGAGGACGGGGTGGGCACGATCCGCCTCGACCGCCCGAAGATGAACGCCATCGACGAGCAGCTGCACCACGAGGTGCGGGCCGCCGCGATGGAGGCGGAGGAGCGCGACGACGTGCGCGCCGTCGTGATCTACGGCGGCGAGCGGGTGTTCGCGGCCGGCGCCGACATCAAGGCCATGTCCCAGCTCGACGGCCGGGGCATGGTCGCCTGGGGCCGCGAGCTGCAGAACTCCTTCCGGACGGTGGCGCGGCTGCCCAAGCCGGTCATCGCCGCGGTCACCGGCTACGCCCTGGGCGGCGGCTACGAGCTGGCGCTGTGCGCCGACTTCCGCGTGCTGGGCAGCCGGGCGAAGATCGGCCAGCCCGAGATCCAGCTCGGCGTCATCCCCGGCGCCGGCGGCACGCAGCGGCTGGCCCGCCTGGTCGGCCCGGCCAAGGCCAAGGACCTGATCTTCACCGGCCGGCACGTCGGTGCGGAGGAGGCCCTCGAGATCGGCCTGGCCGACGCCGTCGTCCCCGACGCCGAGGTGTACGAGACCGCCCTGGCCATGGCCCGCAAGTTCGCCGCCGGGCCGCCGCTGGCCCTCGCCGCCGCCAAGCGCGCGATCGACGAGGGGCTCGAGCTGCCCCTCGACGAGGGCCTGGCGCTGGAGAGCCGGCTGTTCGCCGAGCTGTTCGACACCGAGGACCAGGCGGCCGGCATGCGCTCCTTCC
The DNA here is from genome assembly GCF_016612845.1 of Blastococcus sp. TML/C7B. NCBI lineage: Bacteria > Bacillati > Actinomycetota > Actinomycetes > Geodermatophilales > Geodermatophilaceae > Blastococcus > Blastococcus sp. TML/C7B. The sequence continues at coordinate 1,955,907 of NZ_JAEOAA010000001.1, forward strand.
TGGAGAGCGGCCCGGGCAAGGCCACCTTCACCGGACGCTGAACCCGCCGGTCCGCCGCCCGGAGCTCACCGGATCGCCACCCGACCGCACCGGGCGCGGCCATGTCCGGTCGGTCACAATGCGCGAGGTCGATCACCGGCGTCATCCGGCTCCGGGCGCGACCCCACACCAGGAGGACACGTGCGACGAAGCACCCTGCGGACCGCCGTCGCGGTCGTGACGGCGGGACTCACCCTGACCGCCTGCGGCTCGGACGACGGCGACTCGGGTGGCGGCAGCGGCTCGGACTGGGCCACCGCCACCTCCGTCGAGGACGGCGGCGGCATGGACGCCCTCGTCGAGGCCGCGCAGGCCGAGGGCGAGCTCAACGTCATCGCCCTCCCACCGGACTGGGCGAACTACGGCGAGATGCTCGACACCTTCAGCGAGAAGTACGACATCGAGATCAACAGCGCCAGCCCCGACGGCTCCAGCCAGGACGAGCTGAACGCGGTCACCAGCCAGCGCGGCCAGGACCGGGCCCCCGACGTCCTCGACCTCGGGCTGTCCTTCGCCCGCCAGGCCAAGGCGCAGGACCTCACCGCCCCCTACAAGGTCCAGACCTGGGACGACATCCCCGAGGACCAGAGGGACCCCGACGGCCACTGGTACAACGACTACGGCGGCTACCTGTCGATCGGCTGCAACGCCACGATCGTCGGCGTCTGCCCGACCACGCTGGCCGAGCTCGCCGACCCGCGGTACGCCGGGCAGGTCGCGCTCAACGGCAACCCGACGCAGGCGCAGGCCGCCTTCGCCGGCGTGTGGGCCGCGGCGCTGGCCAACGGCGGCGACCTCGACGACATCGGCCCGGGGATCGACTTCTTCGTCGACCTCAAGGCCAGCGGCAACTTCAACCCCGTCGAGTCGACGCCGGCCACGGTGCTGTCGGGCGAGACCCCCATCTCGCTGGACTGGGACTACGTGAACGCTGCGCAGACCGAGCCGATGGCGGCCGCCGGGTCGACGTGGGAGGTCAACGTGCCGACCGACGGCCTGATGGGCGGCTACTACAGCCAGGCGATCAGCAAGTTCGCCCCGCACCCGGCCGCGGCCCGGCTCTGGCAGGAGTTCCTCTACAGCGACGAGGGCCAGAACATCTGGCTGAAGGGCGGGGCGCGCCCGGTCCGCCTCCCGGTGATGGAGGACGCCGGCACCGCCGACGAGGAGGCGCGCAGCGCACTCCCCGAGATCGAGGGCTCCGCGGAGTTCCCGACCGAGGAGCAGGAGGCCGCCGCCAAGCAGGTCGTCACGACCCGCTGGAACGAGGAGATGTCCGGCTGAGCACGTCAGCTCCGGTCGCGGTCGCGCCGGCCCCCCGTCGCGGGGGCCGGCGCGGCCGCGTGCTGACGGCGCTGGGGACGGTGCCGTTCTTCCTCTACGTCGCGGTGTTCCTGCTGCTCCCCATCGCGGTGCTGGCGGTCGAGGCGTTCCGCGCCACCGACCCGGTCACCTACGAGGAGACCTGGTCCACCGGCTCGATCACCACCATCACCGAGGGCGTCTACCGCCGCGCCTACCTGGGCAGCCTGCAGCTCTCGCTGATCACCGCCGTGCTCGCCGCCGTCCTCGGGCTGGCCTTGGCCGTCGCCATCCTGCGCGCCCGCCGCGGGCAGCTGCTGCGCCGGATGGTGCTCACCGCCTCGGGTGTCCTCGCCAACTTCGGCGGCATCCCGCTGGCCTTCGCGTTCATCGCCACCATCGGCAACCAGGGCGTGGTCACCGCGCTGCTCCAGGACACCCTCGGCATCGGCCTGGGCGGGTTCTCGCTGTACTCGATGACCGGCCTGGCGCTGGTCTACCTCTACTTCCTCGTGCCGCTGATGGTGCTCACGATCATCCCGGCGCTGGAGGCGCTCCGGCCGCAATGGCGGGAGGCCGCCGACAACCTCGGCGCGACGGGCTGGCAGTACTGGCGCTATGTGGGCGGGCCGGTGCTCGCCCCGCCGGTGCTCGGCGCCACCATGCTGCTGTTCGCCTCCGCGTTCGCCGCCTACGCGACCGCCAAGGCGCTGGTCGGCAGCAGCGTCCCGCTGGTCACGCTGCAGATCGCCGACGCGCTGTCGAGCAACGTCGTCGTCGGCGCGGAGAACCTCGGCAAGGCGCTGGCGCTCGGCATGGTCGTCGTCGTCGGCCTGGTCATGGCGTTCTACGCCTGGGTGCAGCGCCGCACGCAGCGGTGGCTGGCATGACCGCGCTGGCGGAGGGCGTCGCGGGCGCCGGGGGAGTCGCCCCGGACACCCCGGTCCGGTCCGGACGGCGTGGCGGCGGGGCCTGGCGGTTCGCCGTCCTCGGCCTGCTCGGGCTGTACTTCCTCATCCCGATCGCGGCCTCGTTCTGGTTCACCGTGCGCGACCGCCGGGACGGCGGGGTGACCGCCGAGTTCTACACCGGCATCCCCGGTGCCGACGGGTTCGCCGAGGCCTTCACCCGCTCACTGATCCTGGCCGCGCTCACCGTGCTCCTCGCGCTGGCGCTGATGATCCCGACCGTCGTCCTCGTGGACCTGCGGCTGCCCCGGCTGCGGACGGCGGTGGAGCTGCTCACCCTCATGCCGCTGGTCGTCCCGCCGATCGCGCTGGTCGTCGGCGTCCGCAGCGTGCTGTCGTGGGCACCGGACTACTTCCTGGGCACCCCGCTGGCGGATGCGTTCTTCGCGATCCAGGAACCGGACCTGCCCTGGATCCTGGTGTTCGCCTACGTCGTCCTGGCGCTGCCGTTCGTCTACCGCGCGCTGGACGCCGGCGTGCACGGGGCCGACCTGCGCACGCTCACCGAGGCCGCCCGCAACCTGGGCGCGTCCTGGCCGCGGGTGCTGGTCTCGGTGGTGCTGCCGGTGCTGCGCACCTCGGTGCTCAACGCCGCGTTCCTCACCCTCGCCCTCGTGCTGGGCGAGTTCACCTTCGCCAACATCCTCGGGTTCGAGACCTTCCCGACCTGGATCCTGCGGATCTCGGGCTCGGCGCCGCAGCTGTCGGTCGCCGTCTCCGTGCTCTCGCTGCTGGTCACCTGGCTGCTGCTGCTGATGATCTCCGCGCTGGACCGCCGGCGCGGCACGGAGGAGACCGCATGACCGCCGCCTCGCCCCGCACCGCGGCCGCGGCCCCGGACACCCGCCCCGGCGTGCCCATCCGGATCGAGGGGCTGACCCGGCGCTACGGCTCCGTCGTCGCCCTCGACGGGCTGGACCTGGACATCGCCGGCGGCGAGTTCCTCGCGCTGCTCGGCCCGTCGGGCTGCGGCAAGACGACGGCGCTGCGGGCGATCGCCGGGTTCGACCGGCCCGACGCCGGCCGGGTGCTGCTCGGCGACCGGGACGTCACCGGGGTGCCGGCGAACAAGCGGGACGCCGGCATGGTGTTCCAGGCCTACAGCCTGTTCCCGAACCTGACGGTCGCCGAGAACGTCGCCTTCGGGCTGCGGGTGCGGCGGCGGGACCGCGCCGAGCAGCGCACGCGGGCGGCCGAACTGCTCGAGCTGGTGGGCCTCGCCGACCGCGGCGACCGCTACCCGCACCAGCTCTCCGGCGGCCAGCAGCAGCGGGTCGCCCTGGCGCGGGCGCTGGCGGTGGCGCCGAAGGTGCTGCTGCTGGACGAGCCGCTGTCGGCCCTCGACGCCCAGGTGCGGGTGCAGCTGCGCGAGGAGATCCGGCGGATCCAGCTCGAGCTCGGCATCACCACCGTCTTCGTCACCCACGACCAGGCCGAGGCGCTGTCGGTGGCCGACCGGGTCGGCGTCATGCGGGCCGGGCGGCTCGAGCAGGTGGCCGGCCCGGACGAGCTCTACGAGCGCCCGGCGACGGCGTTCGTCGCGGAGTTCGTCGGCACGATGAACCGGCTGCCCGCCACGCTGTCGGCCGGCGCCGTCGAGCTGCTCGGCGTCCGCCGCCCGGTCGCGGGCTCCGCGCCCGCCGGTGCGGTGGAGGCGCTGGTCCGGCCGGAGGCCCTCGTGGTGACCGCCGGCGGGCCCGCGCACGTCGTCACCCGCACGTTCTCCGGTGCGGTCACCCGCCTGCTGGTCGCGCTGCCCGACGGCACCGAGGTGCGCGCGGACCTGGCCAGCGCCGACAGCCAGCACCTCACCGCGGGGACGGCGGTGTCGGTGGTGCCGGCCGAGCGGCCGGTGCTCGTCGTCCCGGCCGAGCCGGCATGACCTCCGTCGACCGCTCCGACCCCGGCGGCCGGGCCTGGGTGGACCGGGCGGTCGCGCTGGTGGAGGCCGATGCCCGGCGCAGCGCCGACACCCACCTGCTGGTCTACCCGCTGCCGCCGGAGTGGGGCATCGACCTCTACCTCAAGGACGAGTCGACCCACCCGACCGGCAGCCTCAAGCACCGGCTGGCCCGGTCGCTGTTCCTGTACGGCCTGTGCTCCGGCCAGATCACCGAGGGCAGCACCGTGGTGGAGGCCTCCAGCGGGTCGACGGCGGTGAGCGAGGCGTACTTCGCGCGGATGCTCGGGCTGCCGTTCGTGGCGGTCATGCCGCGCTCGACCAGCCCCGAGAAGATCGCGCTGATCGAGTTCCACGGCGGCCGATGCCACTTCGTGGACCGCGCCGCGGAGATGTACGGGGAGGCCCGGCGGCTGGCCGCCGAGTGCGGCGGGCACTACCTGGACCAGTTCACCTACGCCGAGCGGGCCACCGACTGGCGGGGCAACAACAACATCGCCGAGTCGATCTTCGACCAGCTCTCCGCCGAGCGGCACCCGGTGCCCGCGTGGGTGGTCGTGGGCGCCGGCACGGGCGGGACCAGCGCCACCATCGGCCGCTACCTGCGCTACCGGCGGCACCCCACCCGGCTGGCCGTCGTCGACCCGGAGAACTCCGCGTTCTTCCCGGGCTGGGCCGCCGGCGACCCGGAGGCGACCACCGGCGGGCGCTCGCGCATCGAGGGGATCGGCCGCCCGCGGGTGGAGCCCTCGTTCGTGCCGACCATCGTCGACCGGATGATCCGGGTGCCCGACGCCGCCTCGCTGGCCGCCATGCGCCACCTGGCCGAGGTCACCGGCCGGCGGGCGGGCGGCTCCACCGGCACCAACCTGTGGGGCGCCTTCTCGCTGGTGGCCGAGCTGCGCGCCAGCGGCCGCACCGGCAGCGTCGTCACCCTGCTGTGCGACGGCGGCGAGCGGTACGCGCACACCTACTACTCCGACGAGTGGGTCGCCGGGCAGGGGCTGGACCTGGCGCCGCACGCCGCCACGCTGCGCCGATTCGCCGAGACCGGCGACTGGCCGACCACGGCGTGACGTGGCTCACCAGGCCCTCGTCCCGCAGTGCCGAAACGGGGAAGTAACCTCCGAAGTCGGAGTTGGTCGGGCGTTCGCCCGCACCCCCTGACGCGTCGCGGAGGTATGTCTGGCGATGAACATCGTCGTTCTGGTCAAGCAGGTCCCGGATTCCGGCAGCGAGCGCAAGATGGATCCGGCGGACAACACCGTCGCCCGCGCCGCCGCTGACAACGTCGTCAACGAGATCGACGAGTACGCCATCGAAGAGGCGCTCGTGGTCAAGGAGGCCCAGGGCGGTGAGGTCACCGTCCTGACCGTCGGCCCCGACAGCGCCACCGACGCCATCCGCAAGGCGCTCTCCATGGGTGCCGACAAGGCGGTCCACGTCTCCGACGAGGCCATCAAGGGCTCCGACGCCGTCCAGATCAGCGCCGTCCTGGCCGCTGCCCTGGGTCAGCTGGAGTACGACCTCATCATCTGCGGCGCCGAGGCGACCGACAGCCAGATGAGCGTCATGCCGGCCCTGCTGGCCGAGCGCCTGGGCCTGCCGCAGCTCTCCGGTGCCCGCAAGCTCACCGTCGACGGCGGCGTCGCCAAGATCGAGCGGCAGACCGACGGCGGCTACTGGGCCGTCGAGGCCCCGCTGCCCGCGATCGTGTCCACCTGGGACACCATCAACGAGCCGCGCTACCCGTCGTTCAAGGGGATCATGGCCGCCAAGAAGAAGCCGGTCGAGACCAAGACCCTGGCCGACCTCGGCGTCGACGCCTCGGTCGTCGGGCTGGCCAACGCCACCACCCAGGTCCTCGACTTCGCCGGTCGCCCGCCCAAGGGCGAGGGCGTCAAGGTGACGGACGAGGGCGACGGCGCGCAGAAGTTCGTCGACTTCCTCGCCGGCCAGAAGATCGTCTGAGCCCGGCCCGGATCGAAGGAAGAGGAGAAGCTACTCATGGCAGAGGTCCTGGTCCTGGCCGAGCTCAACCCGGCCGGTGGAGGAGTCCGCAAGACGACCCTCGAGGCGCTGACCGCGGCGCGTGCGCTCGGTGAGCCGTCCGCCGTCGTCATCGCCGCCCCCGGCACCGCCGCGGGCGTGAAGGACGCGCTGGCCGAGTACGGCGCGGCCACCGTCTACGTCGCCGAGGCCCCCGAGGTCGACGAGTTCCTCGTCGCCCCCAAGGCCGAGGTGCTGGCCCAGCTGGTCGGCGAGAAGTCGCCGGCCGCGGTCGTCATCCCCTCCTCGCCCGAGGGCAAGGAGGTGGCCGCGCGCCTGGCCGTCAAGGTCGGCAGCGGTTTCCTGACCGACGTCACCGAGATCGCCGCCGACGGCACCGCGACCCAGGTCGCGTTCGCCGGCCAGGTGATCGTGCACTCGAAGGTCACCGCCGGCACCCCGATCTACACGCTGCGCGGCAACTCGGTCACCCCCGAGCCGGCCCCCGCCGCCGGTGCCGAGCAGGCCGTGACGGTGTCGGTCTCCGACGCCGCCAAGGGCGCGAAGGTCACCGACCGCGTGATCGAGCAGAAGAGCAGCCGCCCCGAGCTCACCGAGGCCTCGATCGTGGTCTCCGGTGGTCGCGGTGTGGCCAGCGCCGAGAACTTCTCGATCATCGAGGGCCTGGCCGACTCGCTCGGTGCCGCCGTCGGCGCCTCGCGCGCCGCGGTCGACTCCGGCTTCTACCCGCACAGCTTCCAGGTCGGGCAGACCGGCAAGACCGTCTCGCCGCAGCTCTACGTGGCCGTCGGCATCTCCGGTGCCATCCAGCACCGCGCCGGCATGCAGACGTCGAAGACGATCGTCGCCATCAACAAGGACCCGGAGGCGCCGATCTTCGAGCTCGCCGACTTCGGTGTCATCGGCGACCTCAACACCGTCGTCCCGACGGCGACCGAGCTGATCACCGCTCGCAAGTAGGACCTCGCACCGACGCCCGGGCGTCGCTCCCTCCGGGGAGCGGCGCCCGGACGCGTTCCCGGACCCGGGAAGGTCCGGGGCGCCCGCGGGGTTGGGTCGCTGCGTGGAGGAGTCACGCGCGTCGATCTGGGACGCCGGCCACCGGCTGACGACGATCGGGCTGCTCACCCTCGTCACCCTGATCGCCTTCGAGGCGATGGCGGTCGGGACGGCGATGCCGACGGCGGTCGACGAGCTCGACGGCGTCGCCTGGTACGCCTGGCCCTTCAGCGCGTTCCTCGTCACGTCGATCGTCGGCATGGTCGTCGGCGGCGAGGTGGGGGACCGGCGCTCGCCCCGGCCCGGCGTCCTCGCGGGCGTGCTGGTGTTCGCCGCGGGGCTGCTCGTCGCCGGCCTCGCCCAGCACATGGCGGTGCTGGTCCTCGGCCGCGCGGTGCAGGGCCTGGGCGCCGGCGTGGTCATCGTGCTGCTCTACGTCATCGCCGGGCAGGCGTACTCCGCGGAGCTGCGCCCGCGGCTGTTCGGCGCCTTCGCCGCCGGCTGGGTGCTGCCGGCCCTGGTGGGGCCGCTCGCCGCCGGGCTGGTCACCACGCACGTCGGCTGGCGCGGAGTGTTCCTGGGCCTGCTGCCGCTGGTCGGGGCCGGCCTGGCCCTGCTCCTGAGCGCGGCGCCCGATGTCGCGCCCGAGGGGGTCGACGGCGACCGGCGCAGCAACGCGTTCTGGGCGCTGCTGGCCGGCGCGGGGATCGCCACGCTGCAGTACGCCGCGCAGCGCCTGGACGTCGTCTCCCCCGGGCTGGCCCTGGTCGGTGCCGCCGCGCTCGCCGCCGGCCTGCGCCGGTTGCTGCCGCGCGGCACGGTCCGCGCCCGGCCGGGCATCCCCGCGGTCGTGGCCTGCCGCGGCCTGGCCGCCGGCGCCTTCTTCGGCATGGACGCGCTGCTGCCCTTCGTGCTCACCCAGCAGCACGGGTGGAGCGCCGCGACCGCCGGGCTGCCGCTGACGGCCGGCGCGGTCGGCTGGGTGGTCGCCGCGCAGCTGCAGGGCCGCCGGCCCGACGTGCCCCGGCGACGGGTGCTGCGCGCCGGGTTCCTGCTGCTCGCGCTCGGGCTGGTCGCCTCCGCCGCCACCGCGGTGCCGGCGCTCGGCGGCTGGCCGGCCTACCTGACCTGGGGCGTCGCGGGTGTGGGCATGGGGCTGGCGATGCCCAGCGTCGGCGTGCTGCTGCTCGACCAGTCGCCGGAGGCCGAGCGCGGCGCGAACTCCGCGGCGCTGCAGATCTCCGACGTCACCGGCTCGGCGCTGTGCGTCGGGCTCTCCGGCCTGCTGGTCGCCGGGGCGGCCGACGGCGGGGGCGACCTCGCACCGGCGGTGCTGCTCGCGGTGGCCGTGCTGTCGATCCCCGCGATCGTGGGTGCCCGCGTGGCCGGGCGCACCGTCCCGCCGGGCCAGGAGGCTCCGGCGGCCGCGACTACCCTGGCGGCGACATGACGTATCTGGACCACGCGGCGACGACGCCGATGCTGCCCGAGGTGCTCGCGGCGATGACCGAGCAGCTGGGCCGGGTCGGCAACGCCTCGTCGCTGCACGCCAGCGGCCGGGCCGCCCGCCGGGTGGCGGAGCAGTCGCGCGAGCGGCTGGCCGAGGCGCTGGGCGCCCGCCCGTCGGAGGTGCTCTTCACCGGCGGCGGGACCGAGAGCGACAACCTGGCCATCAAGGGCATGTTCTGGGCGCGCCGCGGGTCCGACGCGCAGCGCCGACGGCTGGTGGTCAGCCCGGCCGAGCACCACGCCGTCCTGGACAGCGTCGAGTGGCTGGTCAAGCACGACGGCGCCGAGGTGACCTGGCTGCCCGTCGAGCCCAGCGGGCGGATCCGGCCCGAGGCGCTCGCCGAGGCGCTGGGCGACGGCCGCGACGTGGCGCTGGTCAGCGTCATGTGGGCGAACAACGAGATCGGCACGGTCAACGACATCGCCGCGCTGACCGCCGTCGCGCACGCCGTGGGGGTGCCGGTGCACACCGACGCCGTCCAGGCCGTCGGGCAGGTGCCGGTCGACTTCGGCGCCAGCGGCGTCGACGCGCTCACGATGACCGGGCACAAGCTGGGCGGGCCGATGGGCGCGGGCGCGCTGCTCCTGCGCCGCGACGCGGACTGCACGCCGCTGCTGCACGGCGGCGGGCAGGAGCGCGACGTCCGCTCGGGGACGCTCGACGTCGCCGCGATCGTCGGGCTCGGCGTCGCCACGGTCACCGCCGTCGGCAGCCGGGGGGAGCGGGCCGCCCGGGTGGGCGAGCTGCGCGACCGGCTGGTGCGCGAGGTCGCCGCGCAGGTGCCCGACGCGCAGCTCAACGGCGCCCCGCTGGACGACGTCGTCGCCGGCGGACCCGGGCGGCTGCCCGGCAACGCGCACCTGTCCTTCCCCGGCGCCGAGGGCGACGCGCTGCTCATGCTGCTCGACGCCCGCGGCATCGAGTGCTCGACCGGGTCGGCGTGCAGCGCCGGCGTCGCGCGGCCCAGCCACGTGCTGCTGGCGGTGGGCGCCGACGGCGAGCGGGCCCGCAGCTCGCTCCGGTTCAGCCTCGGTCACACCTCGACCGACGCCGATGTCGACGCCGTCGTCGAGGTGATCGGGCCGGTCGTGGAGCGGGCTCGGCGGGCGGGGCTGGGTCGACGATGAGGTGGCGCCGATGAGGGTGCTCGCCGCCATGAGCGGGGGAGTGGACTCGGCCGTCGCCGCCGCCCTGGCCGTCGAGGCCGGGCACGACGTCACCGGGGTGCACCTGGCGCTGTCGCAGAACCGGCAGACGCTGCGCAGCGGCTCCCGCGGGTGCTGCAGCGTCGAGGACTCGCACGACGCGCGCCGGGTCGCCGACGAGCTGGGCATCCCGTTCTACGTGTGGGACCTCGCCGACCGGTTCACCGAGGACGTCGTCGACGACTTCGTGGCCGAGTACGCCGCGGGGCGCACGCCCAACCCGTGCCTGCGCTGCAACGAGAAGATCAAGTTCTCGGCGGTGCTCGACCGCGCGCTGTCGCTCGGGTTCGACGCCGTCGTCACCGGGCACCACGCGCGGCTCGCCGACGGTGCGCTGCGGCGATCGGTCGACGCGGCGAAGGACCAGTCCTACGTGCTGGGTGTGCTCACCGCCGAGCAGCTGGCCGCCGCCTGGTTCCCGCTCGGGGGCATGACCAAGGAGCGGGTGCGCGAGATCGCCGCCGAGCGCGGGTTCGCCGTCGCCACCAAGCCGGACTCGCACGACATCTGCTTCATCCCCGACGGCGACACCCGCGGCTTCCTGGCCCGCCGGCTCGGCAGCCGCCCCGGGCCGGTGGTGGACGCCACGACCGGCGAGACCGTCGGCCAGCACGACGGCACCTACGGCTTCACCGTCGGCCAGCGCCGCGGCCTGGGGGTCGCCGCCGGGGACGCGCGGCCGCGGTACGTGCTCGGCATCGAGCCGGTCAGCCGCACGGTCACGATCGGCACGGCGGAGCTGGCGTCGGTCGACGAGGTGCGCACCGGTGCGCCGACCTGGACCGGTGCCGCGCCGGTGCTGCCGGGCCGCTTCGAGGTGCAGCTCCGGGCGCACGGCAGCCCGGTGCCCTGCGAGGTCAGTGCCGACGACGACGGCCTGCGCATCGAGCCGGCGGTCCCGCAGCGCGGGGTCGCGCCGGGCCAGTCCGCCGTCCTCTACGAGCCGGACGCGGAGCGCGGCGACCGGGTGGTGGGCCAGGCGGCCGTGCGGCTCGCCCGGTGACCGCACCCTGGGGGCCGGTCACCGGCGTCGGGTCGCTGCCCGGCACGGACACGGCCGAGGCCGTCCGCACCGTGCTCGGCGAGCTGCCGGGCATGCCGCACCTGCCCGAGCTGCCGGGCCGCGGGGCCGGCGCCGACATGATCGGGCGGACGGCGGCGCTGCTGGTCGGGCTGGCCGTCGACATCACGCCGGCCGGCTGGCGGCTGGTGCCGCGCTCGGGCATCGAGCAGCGGCGGGCCGAGGAGTTCCTGGCGCGCGACCTCGACGCGCTGCACGAGCAGGCCGACGGGTTCACCGGGACGCTGAAGCTGCAGGCCGCCGGGCCGTGGACGCTGGCCGCCTCCCTGGAGCGCACCCGCGGTGAGCGGGCGGTCGTGGACGCCGGGGCGCGCCGCGACCTGGCGCAGTCGCTCACCGAGGGGTTCGCGGCGCACGCCGCCGCCGTCGCGGCGCGGGTGCCCGGAGCGCGCCTGGTGCTGCAGCTCGACGAGCCGAGCGTGCCCGCGGTGCTGCAGGGCGCGCTGCCCACGGCGAGCGGATTCGGTCGGCTGCCGGCCGTGCCCGCCGAGGTCGTCGAGCAGGAGCTGCGGGCCGTGGTCACCGGCCTGCCCGCGCCGGTGGTCGTGCACTGCTGCGCGCCCCGCATGCCCCTGGGGCTGTTCCGCGCCGCGGGTGCGGCCGGGCTGTCGTTCGACCTGGGGGTGGTGCAGGACCTCGACGCGGTGGGTGAGGCCGTCGACGCCGGCGTCCACCTGCTGGCCGGGGTGGTGCCGGGCACCGACGCGGCGCTGCCCTCTCCGAAGGCGACCGCCTCGCGGGTGCGGGGCTGGTGGCGCGAGCTGGGCTTCTCCGCCGAGGCGCTGCCGGACGCCGTCACCCTGACGCCGTCCTGCGGGCTGGCCGGGGCGAGCCCCGCGTACGCCCGGGCGGCGATGACCCACCTGCGCGAGGCGGCGGAGCAGCTCCAGCCGGAGTAGGCCCTCGCGGCCCCTTCAGCGCAGCTCGCCCACCCGGCAGACGGTGGTGCCCGACCGGGGGCAGGCCCAGGTGACGTCGTCCCCGGCGCGCCGGACGACGAGCGGGTGGCTGTCCGGGTGCTCGGGGCAGGGCGGCCAGCTCGTCCTCGCGGTGCCCCACAGCTCCTCGACCGCCCAGTCGTGCACCTGGTCCGCGACGTGGGCGAGCTGCTCCGGCAACGGGGCGCCCAGGACGACCGACACGCCGGTTCCGCTGCCGTCGGCGGACCACAGCCAGGCGGAGGCGACGCCCTCCTCATCAGCCGGGTCCTGATCGCCGATCCGGTGCGGCTGCGGCCCGCCGGCCCGGAGGTCGTGGAGCACCGGTTCGAGGGCGCGGGCGAGCTCGGGGTGCACACCGGCATCGTGGCAGGCCGGCCGGTACCGGCGGTCCTCACTGCCCCGGGTGACGTCCGGTTGGCTGTCGTACCGGCCGGATAACGTTCCCGCGTGAGCACCGATCCCGCTGCGCTGGACGAGCCCGCCGTCGAGGCGGCGACCGACCGCGAGGACGTCACCGAGGTCCCCGACGACGCGCGCACCCGCCACCGCGACCTCTCCGAGGAACTGGACCGGTACGCCTTCGCCTACTACGTCCGCGACGAGCCGCTGGTCAGCGACGGCCAGTACGACGAGCTCATGGGCGAGCTCAAGGCGCTCGAGGCCGCCCACCCGGCGCTGCTCACGCCCGACTCGCCGAGCCAGAAGGTCAACGGCGGGTTCACCGCGACGTTCGCGCCGGTGCAGCACCTGGAGCGGATGCAGAGCCTGGACAACGCGTTCAGCAGCGACGAGCTCTCCGCCTGGGCGGCGCGGGCGGAGCGCGAGGGCGCGGCCGGTGCCGCCTACCTGTGCGAGCTCAAGGTCGACGGGGTCGCGGTCGCGATCGTCTACGAGAACGGCCGGATGGTCCGCGCGGCCACCCGGGGCGACGGGACGACGGGGGAGGACGTGACCGCCAACGTCCGCACCATGGCGGGCGTGCCGCAGCAGCTCTCCGGGGACGACGTCCCCGAGCTGCTCGAGGTGCGGGGCGAGATCTACTTCCCGGTCGCCGCGTTCGCCGACGTCAACGCCGGCATGGTCGAGGCGGGCAAGGCGCCGTTCGCCAACCCGCGGAACGCCGCCGCGGGGTCGCTGCGGCAGAAGGACCCGCGGGTCACCGCCTCCCGGCCGCTGCGGCTGGTCGTGCACGGGGTCGGGGCGCATCGCGGCTTCGACGTCGACCGGCAGTCGGCCGCCTACGAGCGGCTGCGTTCGCTGGGCCTGCCGGTGAGCGACCGGTCGCGCGTGGTCGAGGACCTCGAGGCGGTGTGGGCGTTCATCGAGCAGACCAAGGAGCAGCGGCACTCGGTCGAGCACGAGATCGACGGCGTCGTCGTCAAGGTCGACCAGTACGCGCTGCAGCGGCGGCTGGGGTCGACGTCGCGGGCCCCGCGCTGGGCGATCGCGTTCAAGTACCCGCCGGAGGAGGCGACGACGAAGCTGCTCGACATCCGGGTGAACGTCGGCCGCACCGGGCGGGTCACGCCGTTCGCGTACATGGAGCCGGTGAAGGTGGCCGGGTCGACGGTGCAGCTGGCCACGCTGCACAACGCCTCCGAGGTCGTGCGCAAGGGCGTGCTGATCGGCGACACGGTCGTCATCCGGAAGGCCGGGGACGTCATCCCCGAGGTGCTCGGCCCGGTGGTCGCGGCGCGGACCGGGGACGAGCGGGCGTTCGAGATGCCGTCGCACTGCCCCGAGTGCGGCACCGAGCTGCGGCCGGAGAAGGAGGGCGACGCCGACATCCGCTGCCCGAACTCCCGGTCGTGCCCGGCGCAGCTGCGGGAGCGGGTGTTCCACGTCGCCGGCCGCGGGGCGTTCGACATCGAGAACCTGGGCTACGAGGCGGCGATCGCGCTGCTGGAGGGCGGCCTGCTGCAGGACGAGGGCGACATCTTCTTCCTCGACGAGGAGAAGCTCCGCCGCACCACGTTCTTCACGAAGAAGAAGGACGCAGCCTTGTCGGCCAACGGGCAGAAGCTGCTCACCAACCTGCAGAGCCGCAAGGACGTGCCGCTGTGGCGGGTGCTGGTCGCGCTCTCCATCCGGCACGTCGGGCCGACCGCGGCGCAGGCGCTGGCCCGCGACTTCCGCTCGCTGGACCGGATCGCGGAGGCGTCCGAGGAGGAGCTCGCCGCCGCCGACGGCGTGGGGCCCACGATCGCGACGTCGATCCGCGACTGGTTCGCCGTCGACTGGCACCGCGAGGTGGTGGAGAAGTGGCGTCGCGCCGGGGTGCGCATGGTCGACGAGGGCAGCGACGCCGGCCCGGGGCCGCTGACCGGTGTGACCGTGGTGGTCACCGGGTCGCTGCGGGACTACAGCCGCGACCAGGCGACCGCCGCCATCCAGGAGCGCGGCGGCAAGGTGACCGGGTCGGTGTCGAAGAAGACCGGGTTCGTCGTCGTCGGTGCCGACCCGGGGAGCAAGTACGACAAGGCGGTGCAGGTGAAGGCGCCGGTCCTCGACGACGACGGGTTCCAGGTGCTGCTTGACCAGGGGCCGGACGCCGCCCGCGAGGTCGCGACGATCGGCGACGGGAGCGAGCCGCCGGCGGAGTGACGCCGCTGGTCTCGGGTAGGGGCCGGGTCCACTGCTCCGGAAGGACCCCTGCGTGGCCGTGCCCGCTGCTCTCCCCGACGCCCTGCTCGACCTGCTCCGCCGGGCGAGCCCCTGCTTCCTCTCGACCCTCATGCCGGACGGCTCGCCCCAGCTGACGCAGACCTGGGTGGACACCGACGGGCACGACGTCCTGATCAACACCGTCCGCGGGCACCAGAAGGTGCGGAACGTCGAGCGCGACCCGCGAGTGGCGCTCAACGTGGCCGACCCCGACGATCCGAGCCGCTACTTCGAGGTGCGGGGCCGTGTCACCGAGGTGACCGAGGACGGAGCGCGGGAGCACATCGACGCGCTCTCCCAGCGCTACATCGGTCGCCCCTACCCCTGGTTCGGCGGCCGGGACCAGGTGCGGCTGCTGGTGCGGATCACCCCGGAGAAGGTCACCTCGCCGCGCGGCTGACCGTGGCCCGCCCTCTGCCCGGCGCTCCAGTGACGAGGCGACCCAGCAACCAGGCGGCGAGGCGACCAGGCGACCGCAGGACCCCGCGATCAGGCGCCCGGCGCCCCGGTGATGCGGCGTCCGGTCAGAACGGGGGAGGCGTGGTGGTCGCGACCAGACCGCTCGGCGTGACGACCGTGAGCGTGCCGTCCTCCGACAGGTGGTGCTGCCAGCCCGGCGCCTGGTGCTTCCCGCGGTGGTGCCCGGTGCAGTAGCCGGCGAGGTTGCCGGCGCTCGTCGGCCCGTCGGGCCACGGCCGGTCGTGGTCGAGCTCGCCGCCCAGCGGCACCCGCCGGCGGCACCCGGGCTGCCGGCAGCGCCGGTCGCGCGCGCGGAGGAAGCGGTCGAGCTTCGCCCCGGGTCGGTAGCCGGAGCTCGGTGGCGGTGGACCGAGGCCCGGGCGGTCGCCGAGGTCGTGATCGCACCGGGCCGGGTCGCGGCGGCAGGAGTCGTCGCCGCAGGTGGCCAACGCGCACAACTCGGTGCTGTCGGTCAGTGCCAGGAGCGCTCCGCTGAGGTCGTCCACGATCGCGATGCGGGGCCGGTCGAGCAGCCCGCCGCCCGCGGTGCGCTCCAGCAGTGCGGCCAGCGCCTCGCGCTGCCCGGCGGTGGCCGCCACGAGCGCGTCGATCGCCCCGCGGGCCCGCGTCATCCGCCCGGCCGGGCCGTCCTCCCACGCCGCGTCGTCGTCCGCCGCGGCACGTCCGGCCGCCGCGACCGCCCGATCGGCCCGACCCACCGCGCGTTGCAGCTCCAGCAGGGCCGCGCTCGCCTCGTCGACCGCTCGATCGGCACGCGCCCACCCTGGGGACGCATCGGCCCCGTCGGGCGGTGACGTCGGAGTGCCCGGTGGTGCCGCGTCCACCGGCGACGCCGCGTCGGCCGATGGCGTCGCGTCCACATCTGACGCCGGGTCGGCTGGGGGTGTCGGCGGGCGGGAGTCGGTCGCCTCGGTGGGTGGTTCCGCATCGGGTGGCGTCCAGTCGTCGTCCGGCGGGGTGGGGCCACTGCGGCGGGCCTGCTCGGCCCACCAGCGCTCGAGCACCTCGAGCGGCGGGTCCTCCTCGCCGCCCCACTCACCCCGCAGCGCCCGCGCCTCCACCTCGGTCCACCAGCGCTCGTCCGCGGCGCGCATCGCGTCGTTCCACGCCTCGACCGGGGGCTCGTCGAACAGCCACCCCGCGGCCGGAGGCGCACCGCCCGGGTCCGGCGCCGCAGCGGGCCCGCCAGGGTCGGGGGCCGCGTCGGGCAGCAGTCCCAGGGCACGGGCGAGGGCACGCACCACCTCCGCCGGCACCGGCTCGCCGCCGATCTCGCCGGGCTGGTCCCCGCCCAGCAGCGTGGCGATGCCCGCGACCACGGTGAGCCGCGCCCGCACCGGAGGTCCGTCGTGCTCGCCCGGCCGGAGCACGAGGTCGAGCAGGCAGTCGGCCATCTTCTGGCCGCGCGTCCGGGGATCGTCCGGGTCGTCGATGGCGTCCGCGTACTGACCGAGCACGTCCAGCAGGGCCTGGGCCTCGGGCACGGTGATCAGGGCGTCGAACACGGCCATGCCCTCGCGGCGGTCCGCCCGCACCGACACCCCGCGCTCGCGGAGCGCCCGCGCCAGCCGCTGGGCCGCGGCGGCCGCGTCGTGCCGCAGCACCGAGCGCCGCACCTTCGCACCCAGCTGCGGCGGCGTCGTGACCGACCGGCCGGCCACCCACTCGAGCACCTCCCGCTCCACCCGGGCGCGGATCGCCGCGTCGCGGATGGGCGCCACCTTCTCCAGCAGCGACCAGAGGTGCCCCTCGTGGATCAACCCGGACTCGAGTGCCGCCAGGACGCGGGGCAGCCGGTGCACCAGCGTGAGCGACCGCTCCAGCAGGTTCTCGGCCGCGACCGGGCTGATCGACAGCGCCACCACGAGCTCCTGCGCCGCCCACTCGCTGACGTCGGCCAGCACCTCGGGACGGGCGGCCCGCCGTTCCGCGCTCATGGCGCCCGGCGTGCCGGCGGGGCGGTCGGCCGACGTGGGCCGGGTCGCGGCGAAGGCGGCCACCGCCCGGGCACGGCGGGCGAGCTGCCGGCCGGCCTCGCGCTGGGCGGCCTGCACGACCCCCAGCGGCCCCGAGGCCCAGCCGACCGACGGCGCCTCGGGCGCGGCCGGACCGGCCGTCGTCCCCGTCGCAGCGCCGCTCATGCGTTCGATCATACGTTCGAACGACCATGCCGACAAGGTGCCTGTGGACGGAGAAAACGCAGGTGGACCGGGGGAGCAGTATGCCGGGGCGAGCCGCCCGGCAGAGGGAGCTCAGGCCGGCGGCAGGTGCACCACGGTCGAGGCGATGCCGACGAGGTGCACCAGCCGGAGCAGCTCCGACCGGCGGAACGCCGGCCCACCCGAGCGCCCGAGCACCACCGCGCACGCGTCCCCGCCGTACGGGGCCGCCATCATCTCGATCGCCATCTCCCGCCAGCGCTCGGGCAGCCACTCGTCCTCGCTGGGCAGCAGCCGGGGAGCGGTCAGCGGCATCCACGGCAGCTCCAGCCCGTCGAACGCCGGCGCCGCGTCGGACGCCGCACGCACCTCCCACGAGCCGGGGCCGCAGTCGAGGACCACCGCCCACCCGCAGTGGAAGACCCGCGGCAGCTCCGCGGCGAGCAGCGTCTCCGCGGTCCCCTCGCCGGCGCGGGCGAGACCGTCCAGCAGCTCCAGCTCGCGGTGGGTGTCGAGCGGCCCCGCGAACGGGCGCAGCGACTCGACCACCACGTCGGGCACGCTCTGCGCGACGGTGATCAGGCCGTCGGGCAGCCGGTCCGGCGGCAGGTCGACGACCAGGTCGTCGACGGCCACGCCGCTGCCCCGCTCGAGCACGTCGAGCGACACGATGTCGATGCCGGCGCTGCCCAGCGCGGTCGCGACCGCGCCCAGGATGCCGGGCCGGTCGGGCATGACCAGGCGCAGGAGATAGGACACGGTTCCTCCGGGACGTCCTCGGGCGTGGGCCGATCTCCGTTGATCGCAGGCGGGAGCACCCTCTCACGGTGACGAGGCGCGCAGACCCCCCACGTACAGTGGGACGGTCAGGCGCCGGTCCCCGGAGGGGTGTCGACGCCGGCCAGCCGCCCCTCGAAGTGGAGTTCCGCCCCGCATGAGCACGCCGTCCCGCAAGGACCGACTCACCCGTGACGAGGTGGCGCACCTCGCCCACCTCGCGCGGCTGGCCGTCACCGACGAGGAGCTGGACCTCTTCGCCGGGCAGCTGGGCGCCGTCCTGGACGCCGTCGCCCAGGTGGGCGGTGCCGATGTCGCCGACGTCCCGCCGACGACGCACGCGGTGCCGATGACCAACGTCTTCCGCGAGGACGTCGCCCGGCCCAGCCTGCCCCGCGAGGCGGTGCTGGCCGGCGCGCCCGCCGCCGAGGACGGCCGGATCCGCGTGCCGCGCATCCTGGGGGAGGAAGCGTGAGCGACCTGACGACCACCGACGCCGCGGAGCTCGGCCGGCTGCTCTCCGGCGGTGAGGTCAGCGCGGTCGAGGTGACCCGCTCCTACCTGGACCGCATCGAGGCCGAGGACGACGCGATCGGCGCCTACCTGCACGTCGACGGCGAGGCCGCGCTGCGCACCGCGGAGCGGGTCGACGCCGCCCGCGCCGGCGGCACCGCGACCGGTCCGCTCGCCGGCATCCCGCTGGCGCTGAAGGACGTCGTCGTCACCGAGGGCGTGCCCACCACCAGCGGCTCGAAGATCCTCGAGGGCTGGCGGCCGCCGTACGACGCGACGCTGGCCGCCCGGCTGAAGAACGCCGGCACCGTCCTGCTGGGCAAGACCAACATGGACGAGTTCGCGATGGGCTCCTCCACCGAGAACTCCGCCTACCGCGTCACCCGCAACCCGTGGGACCACGACCGGATCCCCGGCGGCTCGTCCGGTGGTTCGTCGGCGGCGGTCGCCGGTGGCCTCGCCCCGTGGGCGATCGGCACCGACACCGGCGGCTCGATCCGCCAGCCCGCGGCCGTCACCGGCCTGGTCGGGCACAAGCCGACCTACGGCTCGGTGTCGCGCTACGGCCTCATCGCCTTCTCCTCCAGCCTCGACCAGGCCGGCCCGATGACCCGCACGGTCCTCGACGCGGCCCTGCTGCACGAGGCCATCGCCGGTCACGACCCGCTGGACTCCACCTCCATCGCCTCCCCGGTGCCGGTGCTCGCCGAGGCCGCCCGCCGCGGCGCCGAGGGCGGCCTGTCCGGCCTGCGGGTCGGCGTCGTCACCGAGCTCGGCGGCGAGGGCCACACCGACGGCTACGACGAGGGCGTGCTCGCCCGCGTCGCCGAGGCGGTCGCGCTGCTGGAGAGCCTGGGCGCGGAGGTCCGCCACGTCTCCTGCCCGGCGTTCGACCTCGCGCTGCCGGCCTACTACCTGATCGCGCCCAGCGAGGCGTCGTCCAACCTGGCCCGCTTCGACGGCGTCCGGTACGGCCTGCGGGTCGGCGACGACGGCGACCGGGACCTCGACGAGGTCATGGCGCTCACCCGCGAGCAGGGCTTCGGTCCCGAGGTCAAGCGCCGGATCATCCTCGGCACCTACGCGCTGTCCAGCGGCTACTACGACGCCTACTACGGGCAGGCGCAGAAGGTGCGCACCCTTATCACCCGCGACTTCACCAGCGCCTGGGACGACGTGGACGTGCTGGTCAGCCCGACCAGCCCGACCGTCGCCTGGCCGGTCGGCGCCCGCGTGGACGACCCGATCGCCATGTACGCCGCCGACCTCTGCACGCTGCCGGCGAGCCTCGCCGGCGTGCCCGCGATCTCGGTGCCCTGCGGGCTCTCCGAGGGCCTGCCGGTCGGCTTCCAGATCATGGCGCCGGCCCTGGCCGACGACCGCTGCTACAAGGTCGCCGCCGCGCTCGAGGCAGCTCAGGACGCCGCCCGCGGCTCCCGGTTCCTCGACCAGCTCACCGCCCGCCCGGCCGGGAGCGCGGCGTGAGCGGCGCGCTGAAGGCCGCCTGGGGCCTGACCGCCTTTGTCATCGTCGGCGGCCTCGTCGGCTGGATCGCCTCCGGGCGCCCCGTCTTCGCCGTCTTCCTCGTCCTGGGCGTGCTCACCGCCGTCGGCGCCGTGGTCACCGGCCGCGCCGAGCGAGCCGCAGGCCGGCCCCCCGCACCCAAGGAAGGCCCCACCCCGTGAGCAGCACCACCGACCGGCTCGTCGACTTCGACGAGGTCCTCACCCGCTACGAGCCGGTGTTCGGCCTGGAGACCCACGTCGAGCTGGGCACCGCCTCCAAGATGTTCTGCGGCTGCGCCACGACCTTCGGCGCGGAGCCCAACACGCAGACCTGCCCGACCTGCCTGGGGCTGCCCGGTTCGCTGCCGGTGGCCAATGCCGCCGCGATCGAGTCGACGATCCGCATCGGCCTGGCGCTGGGCTGCCGGATCGCCACGTGGGCGCGGTTCTCCCGGAAGAACTACTTCTACCCGGACATCCCCAAGGGCTTCCAGACGACGCAGTACGACGAGCCGATGTGCACCGCCGGGCATCTGGACGTCGAGGTGGACGGCGAGACGTACCGGGTCGAGATCGAGCGCGTGCACCTCGAGGAGGACACCGGCAAGAACCTGCACGTCGGTGGCTCGACCGGGCGGATTCACGGCGCCGACCACTCGCTGATCGACTACAACCGCGCGGGCATCCCGCTGGTCGAGATCGTCACCCGGCCCATCCCGGGTGCCGGCGCCAAGGCCCCCGAGGTGGCCAAGGCCTACGTCACCGAGCTGCGCGAGATCCTCGTCGCGCTCGGTGTGTCCGAGGTGCGCATGGAGCAGGGCAACCTGCGCTGCGACGTCAACACCTCCCTGGCGCCGATCGGCAGCCTGGAGTGGGGCACCCGCACCGAGACCAAGAACGTGAACTCGCTGCGCTCGGTCGAGCGCGCCGTGCGCTTCGAGATGCGCCGCCAGGCCGCGGTCCTCGATGCCGGCGGCACGATCACGCAGGAGACCCGGCACTTCCACGAGGACACCGGCAGCACCTCGCCCGGCCGCAGCAAGGAGGAGGCGACCGACTACCGGTACTTCCCCGAGCCCGACCTGGTGCCGGTCGCTCCCGACGAGGAGTGGGTCGCCTCGCTGCAGGCCGCCCTGCCCGAGCTGCCCGCCGCCCGGCGCACCCGGCTCTCCGACGAGTGGGGCATCTCGCCGACCGAGATGGCCTGGCTGGTCAACGCCGGTGCCGTCGAGCTGGTCAGCGACACCGTCGCCGCGGGCGCCTCGCCCGCCGACGCCCGCAAGTGGTGGCTGGGTGACCTCGCCCGCCGTGCCAACGACACCGGTGTCGAGCTGGGCGAGCTCGCCGTCACGCCGAAGCAGGTCGCCGAGCTGATCGGGCTGATCTCCGCCGGCACGATCAACGACCAGCTGGCCCGGCAGGCGCTCGACGGCGTGCTCGCCGGCGAGGGTGACCCGGCGGCCGTGGTCGAGGCGCGCGGGCTGGCCGTCATGGGCGACTCCGACGAGCTGGTCAGCGCCGTCGAGGCGGCCATCGAGGGCAACCCCGACGTCGCGGAGAAGGTGCGCGGCGGCAAGGTGCAGGCCATCGGCGCGCTCGTGGGCGCGGTCATGAAGACCACCCGCGGCAAGGCCGACGCCGCCACCGTCAAGCGGATGCTCGAGGAGCGGCTCTCCTAGAGCGGACTTCCGCCCGCGGACGACGGCGGGTTGATGCGCAGCACCTTGTCGTCGTCCTCGGCCGGGGCGCCGATGCCGTCGCGGTTCGACGTCGTGATCCACAGCGCGCCCTGGGGGTCGGCGACGACGGTGCGCAGCCGCCCGTAGCGGCCGCCGAGGAACTCCTCGAGGTCGCCGGCGACCGCGCCCGCGTCGTCCACCGGGACGGCGTGCACCCGTTGGCCGTCGAGCGCGCCCAGGAACACCGCGCTGCCGGCGACGGCGCAGCCGCCGAGGCCGTCGTCGCCGGGCGGGATCTCGACGACGGGGCCGGTCACGGCGTAGTCGCGGCCCTCGGTCAGCGCGTCCAGCTCGTCGGGGCCGTCGAGGGCGGCGTCGACGGCGAACAGCCGGTCCTCCTCGCCGACGTCACACGGCGGTGACGTCGCGGTGCCCGCTGGTGAAGGCCGGCCCGGCGCCCACCGGCCCCCCGAAGACGTCGATCCGCAGCACCTTGCCGCCGAGGGAGAGCGGGTCGGTGCCCAGCGCCGGGTTGCCCGTGTCGCCGGTGCCGACGTAGAGGCTGCCGTCGGCGCCGAACACCAACCCGCCGCCGTTGTGCACCTCGCCGCGCGGGAGACCGGTGAGCACCGCGTTCGGAGTCCCCCCGATCGGGAAGCGCACCACCCGGTTGTCGGTCCCGGTGGAGAGGTAGGCGTAGAGCAACCCGTCCTCGAGGTACGTGGGCGAGACGGCCAGGCCGAGCAGCCCGCCGTCACCGGCCGGGTCCACGCCCGGCACGACCATCAGCTCGCGGGCGGGGGAGCGGTCGGGGAAGACCTGCAGGATGCGGCCGGTGTCCCGCTCGCCGACGACGGCGGTGCCGTCGGGCAGCAGCGCCAGCCCGGTGGGCACGGCGAGGCCGGAGGCGACGACGTTGGGGTCGCCGTCGGACTCCTCCGCGCCGGGCTCGGCCGGGCGGTCGGGGTCCGGCGCGGACGACGACGGCGGCGGCCCGACCCGGGGTGGGGCGCCCTCGGGCAGCGGGCGGAAGGGCCCGGACGGCTCGTAGCCGTCGCTGCCGCACCCGGCGAGGAGGACGGCGCTCAGCAGCAGCGCACCCGCCGAGACCCGCCGCATGCCCCCACAGTACGTGCGCACCGCGGGGCCGGACGGAGGTTGCGCCTAGTCTCGGCGCTCGTGAGCGAACCGCTGATCGGCCCCGACGAGGTGCTCGACGTCCTGGTCCCTTCCCGCGCCCTGGCGGCTGCCGTCGAGGCGGTCTCGCCGCGGGTGCGCGCGCACCGCTGGTCGGTGCTCGACGGCCCGCCCAGCGGCGACGCCGTCCGCTCCCGGGTGTGGGTCCCGCGCTCCGGTGGCGCCGACGTGCCCGACGGGGAGTTCTTCGCCGCGCTGCCCGACCTGCGCGTGGTGCAGCTGCTCAGCGCCGGCGCCGAGCGCTTCGCCGGGCGGCTCCCCGAGGGCGTCACCCTGTGCAACGCCCGCGGTGCGCACACGCCCTCGACCGCGGAGTGGGCGGTGACCGCCACCCTGGCCGCCCAGCGCGGGATGCCGTTCTTCGTCCGCGAGCAGGACGCCGGCCGCTGGACCCCGCGCACCCACCACTCCCTGGTCGGCGCGAAGGTGCTCGTCGTCGGCGCCGGCGACATCGGCCGCACGATCGGCCGGATGATGGCCGGCTTCGACGTCGAGCTGACCTTCGTCGCGCGCACCGCCCGCGACGGCGTGCACGCCACCAGCGAGCTGCCCGAGCTGCTGCCGCAGGCCGACGTCGTCGTCGTGATCGTGCCGGTGACCGACGAGACGACCGGCCTGGTGGACGCCGCGTTCCTCGCCGCGATGAAGGACGACGCCCTGCTGGTCAACGCCGCCCGCGGCGTGGTCGTCGACACCGACGCCCTGCTCGCCGAGCTGACGTCGGGCCGGCTGCGCGCCGCCCTCGACGTCACCGAGCCCGAGCCGCTGCCCGAGGGGCACCCGCTCTGGTCGGCGCCCAACCTGCTGCTCACCCCACACGTCGGCGGCGACGTGCCGGGCACGAACCTCCGCGCCGCGGCGGCGGTCACCGACCAGCTGCGCCGGATCCTCGACGGCCGGCCGCTGGAGAACGTGGTCGACCGCTACTGAGCCGCAGGCGCTACCGGTCCGCCGGCGGCGCGGGGGAGGGGATGCGGCCGCCCGAGGCGTGCGCGATCGCGGGCAGGTCGCGGGCGCGCACCGCGGGCAGCCGCACCTCGGTGCCTCCGGTGGTGACCAGCCAGAGGTCGGCCCGCTCGCCGACGCGCACGCCGGCGAGCTCCGCCCACGGCACCCGGCGGCTGCCGGCCAGCGTGCGCACGGTGATCGCCTCGTCGTCGACGTCGAAGCCGGTGCGCACCACCCAGAGGGCGACCACCGCGGGGATGACCAGCAGCAGCAGCGCCCAGAGCGAGGCGGCGGCCAGCGCGGTCAGGCAGATGGCGAACACCAGCACCGGCAGCAGCGAGGTGCGGTTCATGCGGAAGCGCGCGGGGGTGGCCACGGGAGGTGATCCTCCCACCGCCGGGAACGTGGCCGGGAGCACCGGCCTAGCATCGGTGCCCGTGACGACCGGCGAGGACCTCATCCCAGGCAACGACTCGGCCAGCGCGACCCGCAGCCCCATGAAGCCGCGCAGCTTCGAGGTGACCGACGGGGACGCCAAGGCCCCCGCCCGCGCGATGCTCCGCGCCGTCGGCATGGGCGACGAGGACATGGTCAAGCCGCAGATCGGCGTCGCCTCGTCCTGGAACGAGATCACCCCCTGCAACCTGTCGCTGCAGCGCCTGGCCCAGCGGGCCAAGGACGGCGTCCGCGCCGCCGGCGGGTTCCCGATGGAGTTCGGCACCATCTCGGTCTCCGACGGCATCTCCATGGGCCACGAGGGCATGCGCGCCTCGCTGGTCTCCCGCGAGGTCATCGCCGACTCGGTCGAGACCGTCATGTTCGCCGAGCGGCTCGACGGCTCGGTGCTGCTGGCCGGCTGCGACAAGTCCCTGCCCGGCATGCTCATGGCCGCCGCCCGCCTGGACCTGGCCAGCGTCTTCCTCTACTCGGGCTCCACGATGCCCGGGAAGCTGGACGACCGGGACCTCACGATCATCGACGTCTTCGAGGCGGTCGGCGCCTGCGCCCGCGGGCTGATCAGCCGCGACGAGCTCACCGCCATCGAGAAGGCGGCCTGCCCCGGACAGGGGTCGTGCGGCGGCATGTACACCGCCAACACGATGGCCAGCGTCGCCGAGGCCCTCGGCATGGCGCTGCCCGGCAGCGCCGCCCCGCCGGCGCCCGACAGCCGCCGCGACGACTACGCCGTGGCGTCGGGCGAGGCGGTCGTCAACCTGCTCCGCCACGGCATCACCGCCCGCCAGATCATGACCAAGAAGGCGTTCGAGAACGCGATCACCGTGGTCATGGCCCTCGGCGGCTCGACCAACGCCGTCCTGCACCTGATGGCGATCGCGCACGAGGCGCAGGTCGACCTCACGCTCGAGGACTTCAACCGGATCGGCGACCGCACGCCGCTGCTGGCCGACGTGAAGCCCTTCGGCCGGTTCGTCATGACCGACGTCGACCGCGTCGGCGGCGTCCCCGTCGTCCTCAAGGCGCTGCTGGACGCCGGCCTGCTCCACGGCGACGTCCTGACCGTCACCGGGAGGACGATGGCGGAGAACCTGGCCGACCTCGCCCCCACCGACCCCGACGGCGCGATCATCCACGCGATGAACGACCCCATCCACCGCACCGGTGGGCTGGACATCCTCCGCGGCTCGCTGGCCCCCGAGGGCGCGGTCGTGAAGTCCGCTGGCTTCGAGTCCACGACCTTCGAGGGCACCGCCCGCGTGTTCGACGGCGAGCAGGGCGCCATGGACGCCGTCACCGACGGCACCCTCCAGCCCGGTGACGTCGTCGTCATCCGGTACGAGGGCCCGCGCGGCGGCCCCGGCATGCGCGAGATGCTCGCGGTCACCGGCGCCATCAAGGGTGCGGGCCTGGGCAAGGACGTCCTGCTGCTCACCGACGGCCGGTTCTCCGGCGGCACCACCGGCCTGTGCATCGGCCACGTCGCCCCCGAGGCCACCGACGGCGGGCCGATCGCGTTCGTCCGCGACGGCGACCGGATCCGCCTGGACCTCGCCACCCGCACCCTGGACCTGCTGGTGGACGACGAGGAGCTGGCCCGCCGCAAGGAGGGCTGGGAGCCGCTGCCCCCGCGCTACACGACCGGTGTCCTCGGCAAGTACGCGAAGCTGGTCGGCTCGGCCGCGCAGGGCGCCATCTGCGGCTGATCGACCCTCCCGTGGCGCCCCCTCCCTTGGGGTGAGGTCCGCACCGCACGACTCGGCCCGGCGCCCGCCGGTGCCGAGAAGGCGGTGTGGACCCGCGTCGCTGGTGGTTGATCGCGGTGGCCGTGCCGGCTGGGATCGCCTGCACCGCCGCCGCCGCAACCCCTGCCCTCCGTGACCTCGGCGACCTCGCCGTCGTCCTCGTCGGACTGATCACCTCGGCCGTCCTGTGGACAGCCGGACGGCAGCCGGGGCGGTCCGCCGCCTGGCGGATGTTCGCCGTCGCGCCGCTGTTCCCGGTGCTCGGGGCCGTGCTGGCATCCCTCGTGGACGCCACCGACCCGCTGGACCGGGTCGTCGTGCGCTGGCTGCCGACCGTGCCCGGCTACGTGATCGCCACCGTCGCCCTGCTCGGGCTCGCGGGCCGGTCGCGACTGCGCACCGGGCGCCTGGCCGCCGCCGAGGCCGCGCTGTTCCTGACCTCCTGCGTGGTGGTGGTCCGCCTGCTCGTCGCCGGCCCCGTCGGCGAGTGGACCGGCATGGAGCTGGGGGAGCGGCTCGTCCTGGGCGCCGCCGTCGCCGTCACCTCGGCGACCATGACCGCCGCCCTCGTGCTGCTCGGCGTCGTCGAGCCGGCCCGCCGGCGGATGGCCGCGGTGCTGCTGGTCGGCACCGTGCTGCTCACCAGCGGCCGCGGGCTGGGCACGTCCGCCGTGCTCTCCGACACCGATGCGCTGGTGGCGCTGTCCCGCTTCCTCGTCGCCGGCGGGCTGCTCCTGCTCGCGCTCGCCGTGCTCACCGACCCCGGCCGGGACGCCGCGCCGCCGGCGCCGCGCACCGTCTCGCGCACCGTCGAGATCGGCCACCTGCTGCCGCTGGGCGCGCTGGTCGTCGCCGTCACGGCCGCCGGCGTGGTCCGCTTCCTGGGCCGGCAGCTGGACGTGGCCACCTGGGCCGGGCTCCTGCTCGCCGTCCTGCTGGCCCTCGTGCAGCGCTGGACCTCCGCCTGCCAGGAGCAGCGCCTGTCCGCGCGGCTGCGCCGCAGCGAGGCCTACTTCCGCTCGCTGGTCCACTCGGGCACCGACGCCGTCGTGCTGCTGGACGACGCCCTGCGCGTCACTTGGGCCTCCCCGGCCCTGGACCGCGTCCTGGGCGCCGCGGCGGCCGGGCTCGTCGGCCGCCCCCTGCTCGACGCCGTGCACCCGGAGGACACCGCCGCCATCGAGGAGGCCCTCGTGCCCGGCGGGCCGGTCTCGCCGCTGCTCGGCCTGCGGCTGGCGGACACCGACGGCGTGTGGCGCTGCCTCGAGGCCGGCATCGCCGACCTCCGCGACGACCCCGACGTGGGCGCCGTCGTCCTGCAGTGCCGCGACATGACCGAGCGGCAGGCCCGCGAGGCCTCGCTGCAGAACGTCGCCTACATCGACCCGATGACCACCCTGCCCAACCGGGCCGGGATGCTGCAGCTGCTCGGCGAGCGGCTGACCGGCCCGGCCGGGGCCGAGGAACCGGGCACCCTGCTCCTGGTCGAGCTCGACGGGATCCTCGAGGCCCGCGAGCACGCCGGCCGCGACGTGGTCGGTGCGGTCGTGGCCGAGATCGGCCGCCGGCTGCGTGCCACCGTGCGCGGCGACGACGTCGTCGCCCGCATGGGCGGGGGTTCCTTCGGCGTCCTGACCACGGGGCAGGGCGCCGACGCCGACCGGCTGGCGGGTCGGATCCTCTCCGTCGTCGAGCAGCCGATCCCGACCGACGCCGGCATCGTCGACCTCACCGCCGGCGTCGGCCTGGTGGAGCTCGACCCGGGCCTGGCGGTCGAGGACCTGCTGGCCCGCGCCGACCTGGCCGTGCGCGCCGCCCGCGCCGCCGGCCAGGGCATGGCGCAGCGCTACCGCCCCGCCCTCGGCGAGGCCGCCGCGCGCCGCGAGCAGCTGCGCGAGGACCTGCGCTCCGCCCGCGCCCGCGGCGAGCTGTTCGTGCTCTTCCAGCCCGTCGTCTCCCTCGCCGACCGGCGCATGTCCGGGGTCGAGGCGCTGCTGCGCTGGCGGCACCCCACCCTGGGGGAGATCCCGCCGGCGGAGTTCCTGCCGATCGCCGAGCAGTCCGGCCTCCTGGGCGAGCTGCAGCGCTTCGCGCTGGAGGAGGCCGTCACGACGGCCGCCGTCTTGCCGGAGTCCGCGGGCGATGTGCTCATCGGCCTGGACGCGCCGGCCGCCTACGTGGCCACCGGCGCGATGGTGGCCGACGTCGAGGCGGCGCTGCGCCGCTCCGGCCTGGCGCCCGAGCGGCTGGTGCTCGAGATCAGCCACGAGACCGTCACCTCCCGCGAGGAGCGCGACGCCCTCGACGTCGCGACCCTCCGGCTCATGGGCGTGCACGTGGGCCTCACCGGCTTCGGTGGCGACTCCTCGGTGCTGACGCACCTGACGCGGCTGCCGATCGACATGGTCAAGCTCGACCGCGCCTTCGTGTCCCGCATCGACCGCGACCCGAAGATGCGCGCGCTGTGCGAGTCGGTCCTCGGCATCGGCCGGGCCCTGGGCATGTCGGTCATCGCGGAGGGGGTGGAGACCTCCGCCCAGCTCGCCGTGCTGAGCAGCTTCGGCTGCGACTACGCGCAGGGCTTCCTGCTCGCCCGCCCGATGCCGCGCGAGCAGCTCGTGGCCGTGCTCCGCGACGAGGCGGGGGCGGCGTGGCCGGGTCTGGTCAGCTCCCGATGAGCGACGGTGCGCGGTGACCGCTCACCCGGCGGCGGGGTGGCCCCGCCGGCCGCTGGTGGTCGCGCTCGCGGCCACCGCCGTCGTGCTCGCCGTCCAGCAGCTCGTCGTCCCCGGCTGGAACGGGTGGAGCGGTCCGGCGGGGCTCGCGCTGGCCACCGCCGGCCTCACCGCGCTGATCGCCCGTCACGGCCGCCGGCTCGATGCGCGGGCGGCCGTCACGTGGCGGTCGGTCGCCCTCATCGGCGGTCTGCTCGCCCTGGGCCACCTGGTGCGCGCGCTCACGGGGGCCGGCGTGAACCCCACCGCCGCCGGGCCCGCCGATCTCTTCCTGGCCGCCACCGGACCGGTGGTGGTCCTGCTCTGCGTGCGGCTCATGCGCTCGACCGGCGGCCGGCTGCGGGTGCAGGTCGTGCTGGACGCGCTGGTCGCCCTCGTCGCGCTCGGCGTGCTGGTCCAGCTGCTGGTGCCGCTCACCCCCGGCCCCGACGGGGCGCCGGGGGACCAGCTGCTCACCGTCTACTACCCGGTCGTCACCGCCGTCCTCTGCGCCGTCGGTCTGGTCACCGTCGGCGCCGTCTCCCCGCCGCGGCGGCGCGCGGCCGGCTGGGTGCTGGCCGGGTTCACCTCGCTCGCGGTGACCCTGACCGTCGGCGCCCTCGCGGTGGCCGGGCCCTCCGCGCTGCTGGACGCCGTCGCGACCACCGCCTACCTCGGCGTGCTCGCGGCCGCGACGCTCGCGCTGGCCGCCGACCCCGGCCCGCGGGGCGCCACGGAGGCCCTCGGCGCCTCGTCGGTGCCCCTGTTCGGCGTCGTGGTCAGCTGCTGCCTCGGCTTCGGCGTGCTCCTGCTCGTGCTGGGCGGCATGGCCGCCGGGCAGCCGCTGCGCACCCTCGAGGCGCTGCCGCTCGTCGTGCTCATGCTGCTGACCCTCGCCCGCACGCTGGTCTGGGCGGCCGACGGCGCCCGCCTGACCCGGCAGGTGCTGCGGACCGAGGCCTACTTCCGCACGCTGGTCCACCACGCCGCCGACGTCACCGTCGTGCTCGACGCCGCCGGCCAGGTGACCTGGGCCGGGGCAGCCACCCCCGAGATCACGGCGTGGCTGCCCCCCGACCTCGAGGGCCGGGCGCTGCGCGACGTCGTGCACCCCGACGACCGCCACGAGCTGCACGTGGCCCTGGACCGGCGGAGCGACAGCGTCCCGGCGGGCGCGGACGGGCCGGCGCCGGTCTTCCGGCTGCGCGGCAGGACCGGTGCCTGGCACCGGTTCGAGGTCGTCCGCGCCGCCTCCTCCTCGGTGCTGCCCGCGGACGCGGCGGGGGAGCGCGCCGGCCGCGGCGACGGCACCGTCCTGCACCTGCGCGACGCCGACGGGCGGCGCAGCAGCGACCTCGAGCGGATGGCCTACACCGACTACCTGACCGGGTTGCCCAACCGGGCGCGGCTCATGGCGGCGCTCGCCGACGCCCGCGCCCGGGCCGCCCAGGGCGAGCCGGCCTCGTTCCTGCTGCTGGACCTGGACGGCTTCAAGCTGGTCAACGACGTCGCCGGGCACGACGCGGGGGACGACCTGCTGGTGCAGGTCGCCGGCCGGCTGCGCGCCGCGGTCCGCGACGGCGACCTGGTCGCCCGGCTCGGCGGCGACGAGTTCGCCGTCCTGGTCCGCGGTCCGCTGGAGGACGCCGTGGGTCTGGCCGAGCGCGTCGTCGCCGACCTGCGCACCGTCCGCGCCGCGCCCGACGCCGCCCGCGCGGCGGGGGTCGTCTTCGACGTCGGCGGCAGCGTCGGCGCGACCGCCCTGGACGCCGACGACGAGGCGTCGGAGACCATCCGGCAGGCCGACATCGCGCTGCGCGCGGCCAAGGCCGACGGCAAGTCCTGCGTCCGGACGGCGGCCCGGGCCACCGACTCCGCGATGGGCCGCCGTGCCCGGCTCGCCCGCGACCTGCCCGCCGCCCTGGACCAGGAGCACTTCCGGATGGTCTACCAGCCGGTGGTCGGGATCGAGGAGCGGCGCATCCTGGGCCTGGAGTCCCTCGTCCGCTGGGACCACCCGGTGCTGGGCACCGTGCCGCCCGACGAGTTCATCTCCCTGGCCGAGGACGAGGGCCTGATCGTCGCGCTGCAGCGCTGGGTGCTGCGGCGGGCGACCCGCGACGCCGCGGCGCTGCTCGCCGCCGGGTTCCAGGTCATGACGAGCGTCAACGTCTCGGTCCGCCACCTGCAGGCCGGCTGCCTGGCCCCCGACGTGGCCGTCGCGCTGGCGGAGTCCGGCCTGCCGCCGCACAAGCTCATCCTCGAGATCACCGAGTCGGTGATGCTCGACGCGGAGGACCGGCTCGAGAGCGACCTCGCCACGCTGCGCGAGATGGGGTGCGTGCTCTCGGTCGACGACTTCGGCCGCGGCTACTCGTCGCTGGCCTACCTGTCCCGGCTGCCGGTGCAGATCCTCAAGCTGGACCGCGCGTTCGTCGCGGACATCGAGCACGACGAGCGCGGGGCCACCCTCGTGGCCGGCGTCCTGGACCTCGGCCGGCGGCTGGGCCTGGACGTCGTCGCGGAGGGCGTGGAGACCGCCGGCCAGCGGCGCCTGCTCGAGTAGCGCGGGTGCCGGTTCATGCAGGGCTGGCTGTTCGGCCGGCCGGTCGACGCCGGCTCGCTCCAGGAGGTGCTCGCCGGCTTCGACGCGGAGGCCGTCCTCGCCGACCGCGGTGTGGATCTGGACACCAATGCCCAGCCAGTGGGACGGGCTGGTTGACGGCCGGCCGTCGGCAGGCGCACAGTGTGGAGGTGCCCCACGCCTGCCCGCTCGTCGACGGCCGCTCCCGCAGCCTCCTCGTAGTTCCGTAGCGCGCCGGTCCACCCGACCGACGCGCTGACCCCTCCGTGCCTGCGGCACGAGGGGTTTTTTGTTGCCCGACAGCTGTCGACGCCCGCACCGCACACCCGCACCGTCCCGCACGGCCAGGAGAGAACCCCGGATGACCACCAGCCAGAGCGAGTCCGCCACCCGCGAGGCCGCCACCGCCCTCACGGGCGTCGAGACGACGGCCCGCTCCCTCGACGAGGCCGCCCACGAGCCGGCCACGGGCATCACCGGGGCGCAGAGCCTCGTCCGCTCGCTGGAGGCCATCGGCGTCGACGTCGTCTTCGGCATCCCCGGCGGCGCGATCCTGCCGCTCTACGACCCGCTGTTCGACTCGAAGGTCCGGCACGTGCTGGTGCGCCACGAGCAGGGCGCCGGGCACGCCGCCACCGGGTACGCGCAGGCCACCGGGCGGGTGGGCGTCTGCATGGCGACCTCCGGCCCCGGTGCGACCAACCTGGTCACCCCGCTGGCCGACGCCTACATGGACTCGGTCCCGATCGTCGCGATCACCGGTCAGGTGCCCAGCGGCGCGATCGGCACCGACGCCTTCCAGGAGGCGGACATCCGCGGCATCACGATGCCGATCACCAAGCACAACTTCCTGGTCACCGACGCCGCCGACATCCCGCAGCGCATCGCCGAGGCCTTCCACCTGGCCTCCACCGGGCGGCCCGGCCCGGTCCTGGTCGACGTCCCCAAGGACGTGCTGCAGGCGACGACGGACTTCGCCTGGCCGCCGCGGATGGACCTGCCGGGTTACCGGCCGACCACCCGGCCGCACGGCAAGCAGGTCCGCGAGGCCGCGACGCTGATCGCCGGTGCGAGCCGGCCGGTGCTCTACGTCGGCGGCGGCGTGCTCAAGGCCGGTGCCACCGAGGAGCTGGCCGAGCTCGCCCGGCTGACCGGCGCGCCCGTCGTCACCACGCTGATGGCCCGCGGCGCGTTCCCCGACAGCGACCCGCAGCACCTGGGCATGCCCGGCATGCACGGCACCGTCGCCGCGGTGACCGCGCTGCAGAAGTCCGACGTGCTCGTGGCCCTGGGCGCCCGCTTCGACGACCGGGTGACCGGCCAGCTGTCGAGCTTCGCGCCCGACGCGCTCGTCGTGCACGCCGACATCGACCCGGCCGAGATCGGCAAGAACCGCAAGGCCGACGTGCCGATCGTGGGTGACGCTAAGGAGACCATCGGCCAGCTGGTCACCGCGCTGCGCGCCGAGCACGAGGCCGGGCGCACCCCCGACCTGGCGGCCTGGTGGGCGCAGCTGGACACCTGGCGCGAGCGGTACCCGCTGGGCTACGACGAGCCCGAGGACGGCGCGCTCTCGCCGCAGTACGTCATCGAGCGGCTCGGCGCGATCGCCGGCCCGGACGCGATCTACACCTCCGGCGTGGGTCAGCACCAGATGTGGGCCGCGCAGTTCATCAAGTACGAGAAGCCCGGCACCTGGCTCAACAGCGGCGGCCTCGGCACGATGGGCTACGCCGTCCCCGCGGCCATGGGCGCCAAGCAGGGCATGCCGGAGACCACCGTGTGGGCGATCGACGGCGACGGCTGCTTCCAGATGACCAACCAGGAGCTGGCCACCTGCGCCATCGAGGGCATCCCGATCAAGGTCGCGGTCATCAACAACGGCAACCTCGGCATGGTGCGGCAGTGGCAGACCCTGTTCTACGAGGGCCGCTACTCCAACACCAAGCTGCACCCGCAGAACGCCGACGGCACGCCCAAGCCGGTGCGCATCCCCGACTTCGTGGCCCTGGCCGAGGCGCTGGGCTGCGTCGGGCTGCGCTGCGAGAGCAAGGACGACGTGGACGCCGTGATCGAGAAGGCCATGGCGATCACCGACGCCCCCGTCGTCATCGACTTCATCGTCGGCTCGGACGCGCAGGTGTGGCCGATGGTGGCTGCTGGCGCGAGCAACGACGACATCCTCGCCGCGCGCGACGTGCGGCCCGTCTTCGGAGAGGGTCAGGTCTGATGCCCCGCCACACGCTCTCGGTGCTGGTCGAGAACAAGTCCGGTGTCCTGGCCCGCGTCTCGGCGCTGTTCAGCCGGCGCGCCTTCAACATCGAGTCCCTCGCCGTCGGCCCGACCGAGAACCCCGGCCTGTCGCGCATGACGATCGTCGTGGAGGCCGAGGCCCAGCCGCTCGAGCAGATCACCAAGCAGCTGAACAAGCTGGTGGAGATCATCAAGATCGTCGAGCTGGAGACCGGCGCCGCGGTGCAGCGCGAGCTGCTCCTGGTCAAGGTGCGCGCGCCGCTGGCCGAGCGCACCCAGGTCCTCCAGACCGCCGAGCTGTTCCGGGCCCGCGTCATCGACGTCAACCCGGAGACGGTGACCCTCGAGGCCACCGGCACCCCCGACAAGCTGCAGGCGCTGCTCGCCGTCCTCGCCCCGCTGGGCATCAAGGAGATGGCGCAGTCGGGCACCGTGGCCCTGGGCCGCGGCCCGCGGTCCATGTCCGGCACCGGTACGTTGCGCCCCGTCGAGCGCACCGCCTGAGTCACCCGCTCGAAACAACCGAAGGGACACACCACAGCATGGCCGCCGAGATCTTCTACGACGACGACGCCGACCTCTCGATCATCCAGGGGCGCACCGTCGCCGTCCTGGGCTACGGCAGCCAGGGGCACGCGCACGCGCTGTCGCTGCGCGACTCGGGCGTCGACGTCCGCGTCGGCCTGCCCGAGGGCAGCAAGAGCCGGGCCAAGGCCGAGGCCGAGGGCCTGCGGGTCGTCACGCCGGCCGAGGCGGCCGCCGAGGCCGACCTGATCATGATCCTGGCGCCCGACCACGTGCAGCGCGGGCTGTACAAGGAGTCGGTCGAGCCGAACCTCCAGGACGGCGACGCGCTGTTCTTCGGCCACGGCTTCAACATCCGGTTCGGCTACATCCAGCCCCCGGCCGGCGTCGACGTCGCCATGGTCGCCCCCAAGGGCCCCGGCCACCTGGTGCGCCGCGAGTTCGAGAACGGCAAGGGCGTGCCCTGCCTGATCGCCGTCGAGCAGGACGCCAGCGGCAACGCCCAGGCGCTCGCGCTGTCCTACGCCAAGGCCATCGGCGGCTCGCGCGCCGGCGTCATCAAGACGA
Organism: Blastococcus sp. TML/C7B; assembly: GCF_016612845.1. Taxonomy (NCBI): domain Bacteria; kingdom Bacillati; phylum Actinomycetota; class Actinomycetes; order Geodermatophilales; family Geodermatophilaceae; genus Blastococcus; species Blastococcus sp. TML/C7B. The sequence goes on from NZ_JAEOAA010000001.1 coordinate 1,990,628, forward strand.
CCTTCGCCGAGGAGACCGAGACCGACCTGTTCGGCGAGCAGGCCGTGCTCTGCGGTGGCGCCAGCGCGCTGATCACCGCCGGGTTCGAGACCCTCACCGAGGCCGGCTACCAGCCCGAGGTCGCCTACTTCGAGTGCCTGCACGAGCTCAAGTTGATCGTCGACCTGATGTACGAGGGCGGCATCGCCAAGCAGCGCTGGTCGGTGTCCGACACCGCCGAGTACGGCGACTACACCTCGGGCCCGAAGGTCATCGACGCCCGCGTGAAGGAGTCGATGAAGGACGTCCTCACCGCGATCCAGGACGGCTCGTGGGCTGCCGCCTTCATCGCCGACCAGGACGCCGGCGCGCCGGACTTCAAGGCCAAGCGCGCCGCCGCCGAGGCGCACCCGATCGAGGAGACCGGGCGCAAGCTGCGCGGCCTCATGAGCTGGGTGTCCGCCGAGGACGACTACACCGGGACCGCCGCGCGCTGATCCAGCACGTGAAAGGGCCCCGTCACCTCGCGGTGACGGGGCCCTTCTGCGTTCCTACCGGGTCAGTAGCCGTAGCCGCCAGCCGCCTGGTACTTCGGCGAGGGACCGTGCTGGTTCGGCGCCGGGTCGCCGTCCTGGGCCCAGAACACGATCAGCACGATGATGCCGACCAGCGGCACCAGGGCGATGAGCTGCCACCAGCCGGACTTGCCGATGTCGTGCAGGCGGCGGGCGCCCACGGCGAGGCCGGGGATGAGCAGCCCGAGGCCGACGACGATCTGCAGCAGCGGCACGCCGAGCACCTGGTCGATGATCGAGGCGACGACCGAGGCCAGGAAGTTGGCCAGGTAGAACCACCAGAACTCCGAGCGCCGGGCCCGGCCGGTGAAGTTCGCGTACTGGCCCAGGACGCTGCGCACCGCAGTGGCGATGTCCATCTGCGGCGAGGCGCCCGACGGGCCGGCGTAGCCGGGAGCCGCGGGGTAGGCCTGGCCGTAGCCCGGGGCCTGGCCGTAGCCCGGGGCCTGGCCGTAGCCGGCCGGCGGGGGGGTCGTGCCCCAGCCCGGCTGGTCCTCGGGCGGGACGTTCGGGTCGTAGCCGGGGGGTGGGGTCGTCATCGCGCAGCGTCCTCCTGGGCCGCCCGCCACGGCGGCGGGTCGTCGGGCCGGAGTGTAGGGGTTCCGGGCCCCGGGCCTCAGGAGCCGCGGCGGCCCCGGGAGGCGGCGAAGAAGTCGGCGGACGGCCGCAGGGACAGCAGCAGCACGATCGCCAGGGCCCCGGCGAAGAGCAGCAGGTTGACGACGACGTCGCCGCCGCTCGTGCTGTTGACGCTGCCGAGGAACCCCAGCGTGGTGACGACGAGCGCGATCGAGCCGCCCACCAGCAGCAGCACCCGGCTGCGCCCGGTCAGCGCCCACACCCCGCCCCAGATGAGCAGCACCGCCCACGCGATCGCGAGCAGCGCGACGACCACCGCCACCGCGACCGCCGCGTCGGCGAGGCCGTCGAACCCGGCGGGTGAGGAGTCGTCGTCCAGGCTGCCTGCGATCGCGCCCAGGACCAGCGCGCCGAGCGCCACGACCAGACCGAAGGCGCCGAACACGAACCCGAGGACGGCGGCCGCGACGACCGTGCCCGGCCGACGGGGCGGGGGTGCGAGATGCCCGTGCGGTTGCTGCTGTGGGTACCCGGCGTAGCCGAACCGGCCGCCGTGCGGCCCCCGGCTCCAGGCGGGGTCCTCCGGGAGGCGGGGCAGGTCCCCGGGGGGCTGCGTCACGTCGTCCTCCCTCGGTCGGCGCGGCGGATGCCGCGACGCGGCCAGGATGAGCGGTCCGCGGGGCCGGCGGCAAGAGCTCGGGCGGCTGTCCCGCTCAGTGGGACCGCCGTCCCACACCATGCACCCGGACGTTCCCGCGGGTGGCGTCCTCCCTAGGCTGTCGAGCCGTGACAGCCACCGTGCGGGGGACCGCGCCCGTCGTCCTGATCGCCGAAGAGCTCGCCCCGAGCGTCCTGGAGGTGCTCGGGACCGACGTCGAGATCCGCCACGTCGACGGCGCCGACCGGTCGGCGCTGCTGCCCGCGCTGGCCGACGCCGCCGCGGTGATGATCCGCAGCGCCACCCAGATCGACGCCGAGGCCCTCGCCGCGGCGCCGAACCTCAAGGTCGTGGCGCGCGCCGGCATCGGCCTGGACAACGTCGACGTCCCCGCGGCCACCGAGCGCGGCGTGATGGTCGTCAACGCGCCGACCTCGAACATCGTCAGCGCCGCGGAGCACGCCGTCGCCCTCCTGCTGGCCGCCGCGCGCCAGATCCCCGCCGCGGACGCGACGCTGCGCGAGGGCCAGTGGAAGCGCTCGAAGTTCATGGGCGTCGAGGTCACCGACAAGACCGTCGGCGTCGTCGGCCTCGGCCGCATCGGCGTGCTGTTCGCCCAGCGGCTGGCCGCCTTCGGCGTCGAGCTCATCGCCTACGACCCCTACATCCAGCCCGGCCGGGCCGCCCAGCTCGGCGTCCGGCTGGTCTCTCTGGAGGAGCTGCTCCGCGAGGCGGACTTCATCTCCATCCACCTGCCCAAGACCCCCGAGACCCTCGGGCTCATCGGCGCCGAGCAGCTGGCGCTGACCAAGAAGGGCGTCATCATCGTCAACGCCGCCCGCGGTGGGCTGGTCGACGAGGCGGCGCTGGCCGACGCGCTGCGCTCGGGCCAGGTCGGTGCTGCGGGACTGGACGTCTACGCCACCGAGCCGTGCACCGACAGCCCGCTGTTCGGGCTGCCGAACACCGTCGTCACCCCGCACCTGGGCGCCTCGACCACCGAGGCGCAGGACAAGGCCGGCACCGCCGTCGCCCGCTCGGTGCGCCTGGCGCTGCAGGGCGAGTTCGTCCCCGACGCGGTCAACGTCCAGGCCGGCGGTGTCGTCGCCGAGGACGTGCGCCCGGGCCTGCCGCTGGCCGAGAAGCTCGGCCGGGCGTTCACCGCCGTCGCCGGCGGGCTGGCCCAGTCGCTGACCGTCGAGGTGCGCGGCAAGCTCGCCGAGTTCGACGACTCGGTGCTGCAGCTGGCGGTGCTCAAGGGCGTCTTCTCCGACGTCGTCGAGGAGCAGGTCACCTACGTCAACGCACCGTTGTTCGCCGAGCAGCGCGGGCTGGAGGTCGGCCTGACCAGCGACCTGGAGAGCCCCACCTTCCGCAACCTGGTGACCGTGCGCGGCGCCATGGCCGACGGCCGCCAGGTCTCGGTCTCCGGCACGCTCTACGGCAAGAACCAGGTCGCCCGGCTGACCGAGGTCGCCGGCTTCGAGATCGACCTGGCCGCCGACGGCCGGCTGCTGTTCTTCACCTACGAGGACCGGCCCGGCGTCGTCGGCGCCGTCGGTGCGGCGCTCGGGGAGGCCGGCATCAACATCGCCGGCGCCCAGGTCAGCCGCACGACCGAGGGTGGCGAGGCGCTCATGGCCGTCACCGTCGACAGCCCGGTCAGCCCCGAGCTGCTCGAGTCCATCGCGGGCCGCATCGGCGCCCGCGAGGCCCGCGCCGCCGACCTCGACACCCTCTGAGACCAGGAGTTCCCCCATGCGCTTGGCAGTGATCGCTGGCGACGGCATCGGCCCGGAGGTCGTCGCGGAGGGCCTCAAGGTCCTCTCCGAGGTGGCCCCCGACCTCGAGACCACCCCCTACGACCTGGGTGCGGCCCGCTGGCAGCGGACCGGTGAGCTGCTGCCCGACACCGTGCTCGACGAGCTGCGCCAGCACGACGCGATCCTGCTCGGCGCCATCGGCGACCCGAGCGTGCCGCCGGGCATCCTCGAGCGCGGGCTGCTGCTGCGGCTGCGCTTCGAGCTCGACCACCACGTGAACCTGCGCCCGGCCAAGCTGTTCGACGGCGTCCGCGGACCGCTGGCGGCCGACGGCCCGATCGACATGCTGTGCGTGCGCGAGGGCACCGAGGGGCCCTACGTCGGCAACGGCGGCGTGCTGCGCAAGGACACCCCGCACGAGATCGCCACCGAGGTCAGCCTCAACACGGCGTTCGGCGTCGAGCGCGTCGTCCGCTACGCCTTCGAGCGGGCCGTCACCCGCCCGCGCAAGCACCTGACGCTGATCCACAAGACCAACGTGCTCACCCACGCCGGCGGGCTGTGGTCGCGCGTCGTCGAGGAGGTCTCCGCGGAGTTCCCCGACGTCCAGGTCGCCTACCAGCACGTCGACGCCGCCTCGATGTTCTTCATCACCGACCCGGGCCGCTACGACGTCATCGTCACCGACAACCTGTTCGGCGACATCGTCACCGACATCGCCGCCGCGGTGACCGGCGGCATCGGGCTGGCCGCCAGCGGCAACCTGGACGCCTCGGGCACCAACCCGAGCATGTTCGAGCCGGTGCACGGTTCCGCGCCGGACATCGCCGGCCAGGGCATCGCCGACCCGACCGCCACCGTGCTGTCGGTGGGGCTGCTGCTCGAGCACCTCGGGCGCGCCGAGCAGGCCAAGAAGGTCAACGCCGCGGTCGCTTTCGACCTGTCCACCCGCGACCCGCAGCAGCAGATCCGCACCCAGCAGGTCGGCGACCGGCTGGCCGCGCTCGCCAGCGGCTGACGCCCCCTCGACAGGGTGCGCGGATGACGCCTTCCGCACCGCGGGACGCGTCATCCGCGCACCACGTCGGCCGGCCGGACGGGGCCGCCGGCGGCGCGTGATTTACTCGTCGCGATGCACACCACCGCCTCGATCATCATCGTGTAGCGCGCAGTCCCCTCCTCGACTGCGCGCAGACCTCCCGTACCCGGGGGGTCTTTTTCGTGTTCGGGCCGGCCGCACCCTCTCCGGGAGAGATCCGTGACCACCAGCGACACCGACTTCCACGTCTTCGACACGACGCTGCGCGACGGCGCCCAGCGCGAGGGCGTCAGCTACTCCGTGGCCGACAAGCTCGCCGTCGCCCGGCTGCTGGACGAGATCGGCGTCGGCTTCATCGAGGGCGGCTGGCCCGGTGCGCTGCCCAAGGACACCGAGTTCTTCGCCCGCGCCCGCACCGAGCTCAAGCTGCGGCACGCCCAGCTGGTCGCCTTCGGCGCCACCCGCAAGGCCGGGGTCCGGGTCGAGGACGACCTGCAGGTCCGCGCGCTCCTGGACGCCGGGACGCCGGTGGTGTGCCTGGTCGCGAAGTCCGACGTCCGGCACGTGCGCGAGGCGCTGCGGACGACGCTGGAGGAAAACCTGGCGATGGTGGCCGACACCGTCGCCTTCCTCGTCTCCCACGGTCGGCGGGTGTTCGTCGACTGCGAGCACTTCTTCGACGGCCACGCCGCCGACCCCGAGTACGGGGTCGCGGTGCTGCGGGCGGCGTTCGACGCCGGCGCGGAGGTCGGCGTCCTGTGCGACACCAACGGCGGGATGCTGCCCTCGGGCGTGGGCCGGGTCGTGGCCGACGTGCGGGCCCGGGTGAGCGGCCGGCTGGGCATCCACTGCCAGGACGACACCGGCTGCGCGGTCGCCAACTCGCTGGCCGCCGTCGAGGCCGGCGTCACCCACGTGCAGGGCACCGCCAACGGCTACGGCGAGCGGGCCGGCAACGCGGACACCTTCGCGCTCATCGGCAACCTGGTCACCAAGATGGGGCTGCCGGTGGTGCCCGCCGAGTGCCTGCCCGAGCTGCAGCGGGTCAGCCACGCCATCGCGGAGCTGGCCAACATCGCCCCCGACGACCACCAGCCGTTCGTCGGCGCCTCGGCGTTCGCGCACAAGGCCGGGCTGCACGCCAGCGCGATCAAGGTCAGCCCGGAGCTCTACAACCACCTCGACCCCGCCGTCGTCGGCAACGACATGCGCATCCTGGTCACCGAGATGGCCGGCCGGGCGTCGGTGGAGCTCAAGGGTCGCGAGCTCGGCGTCGACCTCAGCGGGCACGCCGACGCGATCGGCCGCGTCGTGGACCGGGTCAAGGTCCTGGAGGCCGACGGCTGGTCGTTCGAGGCGGCCGACGCCTCCTTCGAGCTGCTGCTGCGCGACCAGCTGCCCGACGCCCCCGCGCCCCTGTTCGAGCTGGAGAGCTACAAGACCTCGGTCGAGCACTGGGGCAACGGCGTCGTCGTCAGCGAGGCCACCGTCAAGGTGCACGTCGACGGGGAGCGGATCATCAGCACCGCCGAGGGCAACGGCCCGGTGAACGCGCTGGACAACGCGCTGCGCCAGGCGCTGGTCAACCGGTACCCGCAGCTCGCCGACGTCGCCCTGGCCGACTACAAGGTCCGCATCCTCGGCTGGCGCGGCGGCACGAGCGCGACCACGCGGGTGCTCATCGACACCACCGACGGCGTGGGGGAGTGGACCACCGTCGGCGTCCACGCCAACATCGTCGAGGCCTCGTGGCACGCGCTGGTCGACGCCATGACCTACGCCGTGCTGCGCCGGCCGGCCGCCGGCTGAGCGCTCAGCGCGGCTGGATCTCGCCCATCGGGCCCCAGCCGGAGACGTCGGGGGCGTCGACGTAGATGATCTGCGGCTGCGCGGCGACCAGGTCCGGCGCGCCCTCGACGAACCGCTTGAAGTTGTCCGTGCCGACGTGCGCGGCCCCGGCGTCGCCGTCCCGGAAGCCCTCCACGCAGACGAAGGTGTTCGGGTCCTCGAGGCTGCGGGACCACTCGAAGAACAGCGAGCCCTCCTCGGCGTTCACCCCCCGCGCGTAGTCGGCGGCGAGCGCCGCCCACTCGTCGGCGCGCTCGGGGCGGACGGGGAACTTCACGACGATGAGGATCACGCGCCCATCGTCGTCCTCAGGACCGGGCCGCGGCCACCCGCCCCCGCCCCGCGAGGATCAGGTGACCTGATCGTGCAGCGTCCTCCCTCACCGTGGGAGCTGAGGGAGGACGCTCGATGATCAGGTTCCCTGATCCCAGCGGTGCTCACAGCGGGTCGAGGCGGCGCTCCAACAGGCAGAACTCGTTGCCCTCGGGGTCGGCGAGGACGTGCCAGTTCTCCCCGCCGGTCTGGCCGACGTCGGCGCGCACCGCACCCAGGTCCAGCAGCCGCTGCAGCTCGGCCGCCTGGTCGCGGTCGGTGGGGCTGACGTCGATGTGCAGCCGCCGCCTGCCCGGGGTCGGGTCGGCCACCGGACCGAACACCAGCGTGGGCGCGGCACCCCCGAAACCCTCCGCGGGGCCGATCTCCACGCTGCCGTCGTCCTCCCGGCCCAGCACCCGGTAGTCCAGCACCGCCGCCCAGAAGGCGGCCAGGGCCTCGGGGTCGCGGCTGTTGACGACGAGCTCGGAGAAGCGGCAGGCCATGGGCGCCCGGTAGCCGGGACCGGGCGCGGCTAACCTCGCGCTGTGCGCATCGTCCGTTTCGCCTCGCCCCAGGGCATGTCCTTCGGTGTCCTCGACGGGGACGGCCAGGTGGCCCAGATCGAGGGCCACCCCTTCGGCCAGATCTCCTTCACCGGCGCCCGCTACGCGCAGGCCGACATCCGGCTCCTGTCGCCGATCCTGCCGAGCAAGGTGGTGGGCGTCGGCAAGAACTACGCCGATCACATCGCGGAGATGAAGGGGCTGACCGGCGACGCCCCGAAGGAGCCGCTGATCTTCCTCAAGCCCTCCACCTCGGTCATCGGCCCCGGCGATGCCATCCGCATCCCGGCGGGCAGCACCAACGTCCACCACGAGGTCGAGCTGGGCGTCGTCATCGGCGCCCGCGGTGCCCGCAACATCTCGCCCGAGCAGGTCGGCGCCAGCATCTTCGGCTACACGATCGGCAACGACGTCAGCGAGCGGGACATGCAGCAGAGCGACGGGCAGTGGACCCGCGCCAAGGGCTTCGACTCGTTCTGCCCGCTCGGCCCGTGGATCGAGACCGACCTCCCGGGCGTCGGGCTGGACCCCGCCGACCTCCGGGTCACCTGCACCGTGGACGGCGAGCCCCGCCAGGACGGCCGCACCAGCGCGCTGATCTTCGACGTCCCGACGCTCATCTCCTACATCTCGAAGGTGATGACGCTGCTGCCCGGCGACGTCGTCCTCACCGGCACCCCGGCCGGCGTCGGCCCCATCCGGGCCGGCCAGCGGGTCGAGTGCACGATCGAGGGGCTGGGCACCCTGGCCAACTCGGTCGCCGACGCCGACGCCGTCTCCACCGCGGGCGGTGCCCGGTGACCGTCCCCGGCCCGGTCCGCACCCGGTTCTGCCCGTCGCCCACCGGCATGGTGCACGTCGGCCTGATGCGGACGGCGCTGTTCAACTGGGCGCACGCCCGCCACACCGGCGGCACCTTCGTCTTCCGCATCGAGGACACCGACGCCGCGCGCGACTCCGAGGAGTCCTACCGGCACCTGCTCGACTGCCTGCGCTGGCTCGGCCTGGAGTGGGACGAGGGCCCCGAGGTCGGGGGCCCGTTCGGCCCCTACCGGCAGTCCGAGCGGCACGACGTCTACCGCGAGGTGGCCGCGAAGCTGCTGGAGTCCGGCCACGCCTACGAGTCCTTCTCGACCAACGAGGAGGTCGACGCCCGCCGCCGGGCCGCCGGCCAGGACCCCAAGCTCGGCTACGACAACCACGACCGGTTCCTCACCGACGCGCAGAAGGCCGCCTTCCGCGACGAGGGCCGCTCCCCGGTGCTCCGGCTCCGGATGCCCGACGAGGACCTGGTCTGGGACGACCTGGTGCGCGGCGAGGTGCGCTTCGCCGCGGGCTCGGTGCCCGACTTCGTGCTGGTGCGCGGCAACGGCGTCCCGCTGTACCCGTTCGTCAACCCGGTCGACGACGCCCTCATGCAGATCACCGACGTGCTGCGCGGCGAGGACCTGCTGCCCTCCACCCCGCGCCAGCTGGCGCTCTACGCGGCGCTCACCGACATCGGCGTCGCGCAGGGCACCCCGCGCTTCGGCCACCTCCCCTACGTGACCGGCGAGGGCAGCAAGAAGCTCTCGAAGCGCGACCCGCAGTCCAACCTCGACATCTACCGCGAGCGCGGCTTCCTGCCCGAGGGCTTCGCCAACTACCTGGCGCTGCTGGGCTGGTCGATCGCCGAGGACCGCGACATCTTCTCGATGGCCGAGCTGGTCGAGGCCTTCGACGTCACCCGGGTGAGCGCGAACCCGGCCCGCTTCGACCTCAAGAAGGCCGAGGCGATCAACGCCACCCACCTGCGCGCGCTCCCGGTCGAGGAGTTCACCGAGCGCGTGGTGCCCTACCTGGCCGGCGCCGGGCTGGTCGCCGAGCCGCCGACGGCGGAGCAGTCGCGGGTCCTCGCCGCCATCGCGCCGATGGCCCAGGAGCGGATGATCGTGCTCTCCGAGGCGGTGAACCTGCTGCGCTTCCTGTTCGTCGACGAGGTCGAGATCGACCCCGCGGCGGCCGAGAAGCAGCTCTCCGGCGAGGGCGCGGTCGCGGTCCTGGACGCAGCGACGACGGCGATGCGCGAGCTGCCCGAGTGGAGCACCGCCGCCATCGAGGAGGCGCTCAAGGCCGCGCTCGTCGAGGGGCTCGGCCTCAAGCCGCGCCAGGCGTTCGGCCCGGTGCGCGTCGCCGTCAGCGGTCGCACCGTCTCACCGCCGCTGTACGAGTCGATGGAGCTGCTCGGCCGCGAGCGCACGCTGGCCCGGCTGGCCGCCGCGCGCACCGTCGCCGGCGGATGACCGCCGGGGCGGCCGGGGACCTGGCGCCGGAGGAGCGGGAGCGGGCACCGGAGCCGTACGCCGGTCCGCCGCCCATGCGGCGGCCGACGCCGGAGCAGCTCCGGCCGGCGCCGCAGCAGGAACCGGACGACGACGTCGCCGTGCCCGAACCGGTCCGCCCGCTGCCCTACCTGCTGGCCATGCGGTCGGCTCCGTGGGCGTGGTGGCGGCCGGTCGCGGGGCTGGCCGTCGTCGCCTTCCTGCTCGGCATCGCGCTGGTCCTGACCGGGATCGCCGACGTGCTCACCGGCACCGGCGCGGACCTGGGCCCGGCGCCGCTGACCTGGCGCGGGCTGCTGGTCACCGGCCTGCTCCTGGCCACCGCCGTCCCCGCGGTGCTGCTCGCCTGGCCGCTCGCGCACGACGTGGGGCCGGGTCGTGGCCTGTCCGTGGCGCGGCGCTTCCGGTGGGGGCTGCTGCGCCGCGCAGCCCTGCTGGCCCTGGGCACGGCGGGCGCCGGCGTGACGCTGGCCACCGCGGGCGCGGTCCTGCTGGCCGACCGGGAGGCACCGGGGCCGGTCGCCGACCTGCCGTGGGTGCTCGTCGCCGGGCTGCTCACCGTGCCGCTGCGCGCCGCGGGGGAGGAGTTCCTGCTGCGCGGCTACCTGAGCCAGGCCGTGGCCGGCTGGATCGGCCGCCCGCGGGCCGGGGCGGTGACAGCCGCCGTCGTCAGCGCCGCGCTCGGTGCGCTGCTGCACGGTGCCGACGACGCGCCCGCGTTCCTCGGGTGGACCGCCCTGGGGCTGGCCGCCTCGGCCGCCGTGGCGCTGACCGGGGGTCTGGAGGCCGCCGTCGCCCTGCACGCGGTGGTCGCGCTGGTCGTGTTCCTGCTCACCGCCGGCCTCGGGGACGGCGTCGTGCCGGGGCTGTCCGCCGGCCCTGGGACGGCGTTCGCGCTGGTCGGAGCCGGAGGATTGGCCGCCTTCGCAGCGCTGGTCGCCCGCCGGGGCGCGCGGACCTAGAGGGGGGTGCTCCGGGCGCTCCGGGCATCGGGTAGTGTTCTCCCCGGCGCCGTGAGAACGGCCCATGGGGTATGGGGTAATTGGCAGCCCGACGGTTTCTGGTTCCGTTAGTCTAGGTTCGAGTCCTGGTACCCCAGCGAGGGAGCGAGAGCTCCTCTCGCTGCAGCACGACCGCAGCACTGCACGGCCCCGTCGTCTAGCGGCCCAGGACGCCGCCCTCTCACGGCGGTAGCGAGGGTTCGAATCCCTTCGGGGCTACGCACACGAGAGCCCCCGACCGGCAACGGTCGGGGGCTCTCGGCGTTCACGGGCCCCCGTGCGAGCCCCCCGGAGGGCCGTGGCAAGATGTCCGGTGTCCGGCCCCGTCGTCTAGCGGCCTAGGACGCCGCCCTCTCACGGCGGTAGCGAGGGTTCGAATCCCTTCGGGGCTACAACGCGCGAGAGCCCCCGACCCACGGGTCGGGGGCTCTCGGCGTTCAGGGGGCGGCCTCAGCCCAGCGTCAGCGTCGTCTCCAGCGGCAGGTCGACCGCGCTCGTGCCGATCCGCAGCCGGAAGCCGCCCGGCTCGTACTGCCAGCCGTCGGACCAGTGCGCCAGCAGCCGGGTCGCGACGGCGACCTCGACCCGCGCGGTCGCCCCCGCGGGCACCCGCACCGGGGCCGAGCCGACCAGCCAGCGCACCGGACGGTCCACGGCCGAGCCGGCCCGCTCCGCGTAGACCTGCACCACCTGCTTGCCGTCGCGGTCGCCGCGGTTGGCCACCTCCACGGTCACCGGCACGACCTCGCCCCCGCGGGCGGCGTCCGGCGCCTCGACGCCGAGGAGGTCGATCCGCGTGTACCCCTGGCCGGCGCCGAACCAGTAGGCCGGGGCGGTCTCCTGCCGGAGCCAGGCGCGGTAGCCGATGTGGATGCCCTCGGCGTACTCCAGGGCCCCGTCGACCGGCGTGCAGGAGAGCACCGGGACGTCGGCCTCGGCCGCCGGCCAGGTGGTGGGCAGCCGCCCGCCGGGCTCGGTGGCACCCAGCAGGACGTCGGCGACGGCCGCGCCGAACTCCTGACCGCCGAACCAGCCCAGCAGCAGCCCGGCGACGTCGTCCCGCCACGGCAGCAGGACCGGGGCGCCGGAGTTGACCAGCACCACCGTGCGCGGGTTCGCCGCGGCGACGGCGCGCACGAGGTCGTCCTGCCGGCCGGGCAGGGCCAGCGTGGTCCGGTCGTAGCCCTCGGACTCCACGAGCGCGTTGGTGCCGACGACGACCAGCGCGACGTCGGCCTCCGCGGCGGTGCGGGCGGCCTCGGCGATCAGCGCGTCCGCGTCGACGTCGGCCGGCTCGGTGCCCAGGCGCAGCGACATGGCGCGCGCGTTGAAGCCGCGGCGCCGCCGCAGGTCGTAGACCAGCCGCAGGTCCACGGGCGTGCCGGCGACCACCTCGACCTGCACCGAGGCCGTCGGCGGGTTGGTGAACGCCGCACCGAGCGCCTCCGCGCTGGGCCGCAGCCGCTCGTCGATGAGCCGGTCGTCGTCGACGAAGAGCTGCGCGGTGCCGACCAGGGCCAGGCCGAGCCGCACCGGACCGCTCTCCGACGGCGTCCAGGTGGTGGTGAGCTCGAACTCGGCGGCGTCCTCGATGGGCACGTCGCTGCCGAAGTAGACGAGGTTGCTCGACCGGCGGTCCTCGGCGAGCAGCTCGCCGCCGTCCTCGGCGAGGAACCGCGCGTGCAGGCCGGGCTCGCCGGTGGCCGGGTTGGTCAGCTCGCGCAGCGGCAGCTCGACCACGCCGTCCTGGACGACCGCGCCGACCGCGTAGCGCACGTCGACGCCGGGCAGGGCGGCGCGCAGCCCCTCGAGCGGGGAGACCGTGTGCTCGGGGACGACGGTCGCGCTCCCGCCGCCCTGGGTGCGCGCGGCGGAGGCGTTGTTGCCGATCACCGCCACCGTGCGCAGCGCCGCGGCGGCCCACGGCAGCTCTCCGCGGTTCTCCAGCAGCACGATGCCCTCGGCGGCCGCCTCGCGGGCCAGCGCCCGGCCGTCCTCGACCAGCACCGGCTCGGCCGGTGCGGTGCCCTCCAGCGCCCCGACGCGCTCGGCGAGCCGCAGGATGCGCAGCACCTTGCGGTCGACGACGGCCTCGTCGATCTCCCCGGCGCGGACGGCGGCGACCAGCGCCTCGCCCCAGGGCCCCTGCGGGCCGGGCATGACCAGGTCCTGGGAGGCGCGGGCGCTCGCCAGGCTGCGGACGCCGGTCCAGTCGCTGACGACGACGCCGTCGAAGCCCCACTGGCTGTTGAGCGGGGTCTCCAGCAGCTCGTTCTCGCTGGCGGTGGCGCCGTTGATCGAGTTGTAGGAGCTCATGACCAGCCAGGCCCGCGCCTCGACGACGGCCTTCTCGAAGGCCAGCAGGTAGAGCTCGCGCAGCGGGCGCTCGTCGACCCGGACGTCCACGGTGAAGCGGTCGGTCTCGAAGTCGTTGGCGACGTAGTGCTTGGGGGTGGCGCCGACGCCGTTGTCCTGGACGCCGGACACGTAGGCCGCGGCCAGCTCGGCGGTGAGGACCGGGTCCTCGCTGAAGCACTCGAAGTGCCGGCCGCCCAGCGGCGAGCGGTGCAGGTTGATCGTCGGCCCGAGGACGACGTCGACACCCTTGCGGCGGGCCTCCACGGCCGCCGCGGCCCCGTACCGGCGGGCCAGCTCCGGGTCCCAGGAGGCGGCCAGCGCGGTCGCCGAGGGCAGGTTCAGCGAGGGGTCGCGCTCGTCCCACACCTCGCCGCGCACCCCCGAGGGACCGTCGGACACGAGGATGCGGCGCAGGCCGATCTCCTCGATCGGCCAGGTGGTCCAGAAGTCCCGCCCGGTGAGCAGCTGGACCTTCTGCTCGAGGGAGAGGGCGCCCAGCGCGTCGGAGAGCCGGGTGGCGGAGGTGGCGTCGGTCGTCATGGGCCCGTTCTCGTCCGGGGGCGGGGGAGTGCTGCGCCGCGGAACGTAGCGCGCCACCACCCGGGAGGGGGATCCCGACGTCTGGCGTGGCCGCTCCCGCCGGGCGGGGCTAGCGTCGGGCCGGGCCGCCCGCCGACGGGTGCGGGGCGGCCCGACCTGCGCGGGAGGCGCTGCCACGGTGATCCGGACGAGCCGCTCCCTGGCCGACGGCCGGGAGATCCTCTACTTCGACGAGGACGCGCACCCGGGCACCCACGACGCCCCCGACACCCGCGACCTGCCGCCCGTGGCCACCCGCTCCCAGCTGCGCTGGGACGCCCTGCTCGGGGAGTGGGTGGTCGTCGCCGCCCACCGGCAGACCCGCACCTTCCTGCCCCCGGCCGACCAGTGCCCGCTGTGCCCCTCCCGGCCGGGCCGGCCCACCGAGATCCCCGACGACGACTACCAGGTGGTGGTGTTCGAGAACCGCTTCCCCTCGCTGGCGACCGGGGTGGCGACCGACCTGCCGCCGACCGTTGCGGGTGCCCCCCTCGCCGAGCTGCGGCCCGGGTTCGGCCGCTGCGAGGTCGTCGTCTTCACCAGCGACCACGACCGCGACTTCGCCGGGCTCGGCCGCGACCGGGCCCGGCTGGTCGTGGACGTGTGGGCGGAGCGGACGAAGGCGCTGTCCGGTCTCGCGGGGGTCGAGCAGGTCTTCGTCTTCGAGAACTCCGGCGAGGAGATCGGGGTGACGCTGTCGCACCCGCACGGGCAGATCTACGCCTACCCGTTCGTCCCGCCGCGGGTCGAGAAGGTGCTCGGCTCGGTGCGCCGGCACCGCGAGCGGACCGGCGGCGACCTGTTCGCCGAGGTGGTGGCGGCCGAGCGCTCCGGGCCCCGGGTGGTGGCCGCCAACGAGCACTGGACCGCCTTCGTCCCGGCCGCGGCGCGCTGGCCCTACGAGGTCCAGCTGTTCCCGACCCGCCGGGTGCCCGACCTGCCGGCGCTGACCGGCGAGGAGCGCGACGCCCTCGTCGCCGTGTACCTCGACGTGCTGGGCCGCTTCGCGCACCGCTTCGACACCCCGATGCCCTACATCGCCGCCTGGAACCAGGCCCCGCGCCCGGCCCGCGACGAGTGGTGGCTGCACCTCCAGCTGTTCTCGCTGCGCCGCGCGCCCGGCAAGCTCAAGTACCTGGCCGGCTCGGAGTCGGGGATGGGCGCGTTCATCACCGACACCGACCCGGAGGACGTCGCCGAGCAGCTGCGGGCCGTGACGTGGTGACCCGGGACGACGAGGCGGCGGCGCGCGCGGCGGACGCCTTCGCGGAGCGGTTCGGCCGGGCTCCCGAGGGCGTCTGGGCGGCGCCGGGCCGGGTCAACGTCATCGGCGAGCACACCGACTACAACGGCGGCTTCGTGCTGCCGGTCGCGCTGCCGCACACCACCCGGGCCGCGGTCGCCCGCCGGGACGACGGCCGGCTGGTCCTGCGGTCGCTGCAGCACCCCGGCGACGACGCCGACCTCGCCCTCGCCGACCTCGCGCCGGGCAGCCCCGCCGGCTGGGCGGGGTACGCGGCCGGGGTCGTCGCGGAGCTGGCCGGTGCGGCGCCCGGCGGGCTGAGCGTGCTCATCGACGGCGACGTCCCGGCGGGCGCGGGGCTGTCGTCGTCGGCGGCGCTGGAGTGCGCCGTCGCCCTGGCGCTGCGCGACCTGCTGGCGCTCGGGCTGAGCCGCGCGGAGCTGGTCGACGTGGCCCGCCGGGCGGAGAACGACTTCGTCGGCGCGCCCACCGGCATCCTCGACCAGTCCGCCTCCCTGCTCTGCGAGGCCGGCGCGGCGCTGTTCCTCGACACCCGCGACCGCGGCACCGAGCAGGTGCCCTTCGACCTGGCCGCCGCCGGCCTGGCGCTGCTCGTCCTCGACTCCGGCACCACCCACGACCACGCCGAGGGCGGCTACCGCGACCGGCGCCGGGAGTGCGAGGAGGCGGCGGCGCGGCTCGGCGTCCCGCTGCTGCGCGACGTCCCGGACGTCGCCGCGCTGGAGCGGCTCGCCGACGGGACCGCCGAGGGGGCGCTGCTGCACCGCCGCGCCCGGCACGTGGTCACCGAGGACGCCCGGGTGCTGCGCGTCGTCGAGGTGCTGCGGGCGGGGGAGGACCCGCGCGCCGTCGGCCCGCTGCTCACCGAGGGCCACGCGTCGCTGCGCGACGACTTCGAGGTCTCGGTCCCCGAGATCGACGCCTGCGTCGAGGCGGTGCTCGACGCCGGCGCCCACGGCGCCCGCATGGTCGGCGGCGGGTTCGGCGGGAGCGTCGTCGCCCTCGTCGAGGCCGATGCGGTCGACGCCGTGACCGCCGCCGTGGCCGCCCGCTCCACCCGCACCTCCGCCGTCGTGCCCTCCGCGGGCGCGCGCCGGCTGGCCTGACCCGCTCCCGAGAAGGAACCCGATGGACGACACCCTGCAGCTCGACGCGAACGTCGTGGACTACGCGCTCGTCGCCGCGTACTTCGCCGTGGTGCTGGGCATCGGCTTCGCCGCCCGGCGGCGGGTCTCCGACAGCCTCGACTTCTTCCTGTCCGGGCGCTCGCTGCCGGCCTGGGTGACCGGGCTGGCGTTCGTCTCCGCCAACCTCGGCGCGGTCGAGATCGTCGGCATGTCGGCCAACGGCGCCCAGTTCGGCATGGCCACGATGCACTACTTCTGGATCGGCGCCGTGCCCGCGATGCTGTTCCTGGGCGTGGTGATGATGCCCTTCTACTACGGGTCGAAGGTCCGCAGCGTCCCCGAGTACATGCGCCGCCGGTTCGGCACCGGGGCGCACCTGGTCAACGCGCTGAGCTTCGCCGTCGCCCAGGTGCTCATCGCCGGCATCAACCTCTACCTGCTGGCGCACATCGTCGAGCTGCTGCTGGGCTGGCCGCTCTGGGTCTCGCTGATCGTCGCCGCGGTCGTCGTCCTCAGCTACATCACCCTCGGCGGGCTGTCGGCGGCCATCTACAACGAGGTCCTGCAGTTCTTCGTCATCGTCGCCGCGCTGCTGCCGCTGACCCTCCTCGGCCTGCACCGCGCCGGCGGCGTCGGCGGGCTGATCGACTCGGTCCGGGAGGCCGGGAACGAGGAGATGCTGGCCTCGTGGCCGGCCACCGAGCTCACCGGCTTCGAGAGCCCCTTCTGGTCGGTCGTCGGCGTCGTGCTCGGCCTGGGGTTCGTGCTCTCCTTCGGCTACTGGACGACGAACTTCGTCGAGGTGCAGCGGGCGATGGCCACGCACTCGATCTCCGCCGCGCGGGCGACGCCGATCATCGGCTCGTTCCCGAAGATGTTCGTGCCGTTCATCGTGGTCATCCCCGGGATCATCGCCACGGTCCTCGTGCCGGAGGTCGCCGCGGCCAAGGCCACCGGTGACGAGGACTTCGACTACAACAACTCGATCCTGTACCTGATCAGCGACGTCCTGCCCAACGGGCTGCTCGGCGTCGCGCTGGCCGGCCTGCTGGCCGCCTTCATGGCCGGCATGGCGGCCAACATCTCCGCCTTCAACACCGTCTTCAGCTACGACCTGTGGCAGCAGTACGTGAAGAAGGACCGGCCCGACGACTACTACCTGCGGGTGGGCCGGTGGGCGACGCTGGGCGCCACCGTCACCGCGATCGGGACGGCGCTGATCGCCTCGGGCTACACGAACCTGATGGACTACCTGCAGACGCTGTTCGGGTTCTTCAACGCCCCGCTGTTCGCGACCTTCATCCTCGGCATGTTCTGGAAGCGGATGACGCCGACGGCGGGCTGGACCGGCCTGGTGTCCGGAACGCTGGCCGCCGTCGGCGTGGCGCTGCTCAGCGATGACTCGCTCGGGGCGCTCTCGCTCGGCGTGCTCCCGCTGAGCGGCCAGGGGCGCCAGCTTCGTGGCCGCCGGCGCGGCGTTCGTCGTCGACATCGTGGTGAGCGTGGTCGTCACCCGGGTCACCGAGCCCAAGCCCGCGCGCGAGCTGGTCGGGCTGGTCTACTCCGAGACCCCGGAGGAGCAGCGCACCGACCCGGAGGCGGGCGCGCTGCCGTGGTACCGGTCGCCGACGACGCTGGCCGGCATCTCGCTGGTCATGGTCATCGCCCTGAACGTCATCTTCCGCTGAGAGCCAGGAGCGCGATCCGATGAGCAGTGAGAAGCAGGCGGCCGGGGCCTTCGACGTCCGGAACGTCATCGCCGCCCTGATCGGGTTCTACGGCGTCGTCCTGGTCGTCGTCGGGCTCGTCGACGACGACGAGGCGGCGCTGGAGAAGACCGACGGGTTCAACGCCAACCTCTGGGTGGGCCTCGGCCTGGCCGCCTTCGCGCTGGCCTTCGCGCTGTGGGCCCGCCTGCGGCCGGTCGTCGTCGACTCGCCGGAGACCGGCGACGCCCCGGCCGGCGACCGGGAGCCCTCCTAGCGGGCGGCGCGGGCGATCGCGGTCGCGGCGTCCAGCACCGCGCCGACCACCTCGGGGGCGGGCCGGCGGCCCAGCCGCTCGACCGGCCCGGAGATCGAGACCGCGCCGAGCACCGCGCCGGAGCCGTCGCGCACCGGCGCCGACAGGGAGGCGACGCCGGGCTCGCGCTCGGCGATGCTGTGCGCCCAGCCGCGGCGGCGGACGTCGAGCAGCGTGCGGGCGGTGAAGCTGGCCGAGGGGAGCAGCCGGGTCACCTCGTCGGCCGGGGTGAAGGCGAGCAGCGCGTGCGCCGCGGAACCGGCGGTCATCGGCAGCCGCGCGCCGACGGGGACGGTGTCGCGCAGGCCGCTGGTGCGCTCGGCGGCGGCGACGCAGACCCGGCTGGCGCCGTCGCGGACGTAGAACTGGGCGCTCTCGCCGGTCGCGTCGCGCAGGGTCACCAGGTGCCGGCCGGCGACGTCGCCCAGGTCGGCGGAGCCGCGGCCCAGCTCGGCGAGCGCCGGGCC
Organism: Blastococcus sp. TML/C7B; assembly: GCF_016612845.1. Classification (NCBI taxonomy): domain Bacteria; kingdom Bacillati; phylum Actinomycetota; class Actinomycetes; order Geodermatophilales; family Geodermatophilaceae; genus Blastococcus; species Blastococcus sp. TML/C7B. Next base: position 2,009,086 of record NZ_JAEOAA010000001.1, read on the forward strand.
GGGGGCCCAGGTGCCCGCGTCGGTGCGCGAGACCAGGCGGTGGCCCTCCAGCGCGACCGCCAGCCGGTGCGCCGTGGCGCGGGGCAGACCGGTGCGCGCGACGAGCTCGGCGAGCGTCGCCGGTTCCTCGGCGACTGCGCGGAGGATCGCGACCGCTTTGTCCAGAACGGCGACGGGGTTAGGCTGTCCCACACAGCAATACTTGCATCTCATACAGTGAGACGCAAGCGCGACGAGCCGGGTGACCCCCGGGAAGAGGACGGACCGTGCCCAAGACCCTGGCCGAGAAGGTCTACGACGCCCACGTGGTGCGCAGCGCCGACGGAGAGCCCGACCTGCTCTACATCGACCTGCACCTCGTCCACGAGGTCACCAGCCCGCAGGCCTTCGACGGGCTCCGCGCCGCCGGCCGCACCGTGCGCCGTCCCGACCTCACGATGGCCACCGAGGACCACAACGTCCCGACGCTGGACATCCTGGCACCCATCGCCGACCCGGTCAGCCGGGCCCAGGTGGAGGCGCTGCGCCGGAACACCGCCGAGTTCGGCATCCGGCTGGCGCCCATGGGCGACCGCGACCAGGGCATCGTGCACGTCATCGGCCCGCAGCTGGGCCTCACCCAGCCGGGCATGACGATCGTCTGCGGCGACAGCCACACCTCCACGCACGGGGCCTTCGGCGCGCTGGCCTTCGGCATCGGCACCAGCGAGGTCGAGCACGTGCTGGCCACCCAGACGCTGCCGCAGTACAAGCCCAAGCAGATGGCGGTCACCGTCGACGGCGAGCTGCCCCCGGGCGTCTCGGCCAAGGACGTGATCCTCGCCGTCATCGCCCAGATCGGCACCGGCGGCGGGCAGGGCTACGTCATCGAGTACCGCGGCAGCGCCATCGAGAAGCTGTCGATGGAGGCCCGGATGACGATCTGCAACATGTCGATCGAGGCCGGCGCCAAGGCCGGGCTGATCGCGCCGGACCAGACCACCTTCGACTTCCTGCAGGGCCGGCCGCACGCCCCGCAGGGCGCCGAGTGGGACGCCGCCGTCGCCGAGTGGTCGACGCTGCGCACCGACGAGGGCGCGGTCTTCGACGCCGAGGTGGTCATCGACGCCTCCACCCTCACCCCCTTCGTCACCTGGGGCACCAACCCCGGCCAGGGCCTGCCGATCGACGCCCGCGTGCCCGACCCGGCCGAGTTCGCCGACGAGGGCGACCGCCGCGCCGCCGAGCAGGCGCTGGAGTACATGGGCCTGACCCCGGGCACGCCGCTGCGCGAGATCGAGGTGGACACCGTCTTCCTCGGCTCCTGCACCAACGGCCGGATCGAGGACCTGCGGGTCGCCGCCGAGCTGCTGCGCGGCAAGCGGATCGACCCCGGCACCCGGATGCTCGTCGTCCCCGGGTCGGTGGCGGTCAAGGCGCAGGCCGAGACCGAGGGTCTGGACCAGGTGTTCCTCGACGCCGGCGCCGAGTGGCGGGGTGCGGGGTGCTCGATGTGCCTGGGCATGAACCCCGACCAGCTCAAGCCCGGCGAGCGCTCGGCCTCCACCAGCAACCGCAACTTCCAGGGCCGTCAGGGCAAGGGCGGGCGCACCCACCTGGTCAGCCCCGCCGTCGCCGCCGCGACCGCGCTGACCGGCCGCCTGACCGCCCCCGCCGACCTGATCGGAGCCTGACCGCCATGGACGCCTTCACCACCCACACCGGCACCGCCGCGCCGCTGCGCCGCACCAACGTCGACACCGACCAGATCATCCCGGCCGAGTACCTGAAGCGGATCACCCGCACCGGCTTCGAGGACGGCCTGTTCGTCGCCTGGCGCACCAACGAGCCGGACTTCGTGCTCAACAAGCCCGAGTACGCGAACGCCTCGATCCTCGTGGCCGGCCCGGACTTCGGCACCGGCTCCTCCCGCGAGCACGCCAACTGGGCGCTGCTGGACGGCGGCTTCCGCGTGGTCATCAGCCCGCGGTTCGCCGACATCTTCCGCAACAACTCGACCAAGGCCGGGCTGCTCACCGTCGTCCTGCCCGAGGCCGACGTCGAGGCGCTCTGGGCCGCGATCGAGGCCGACCCGGCGCTGCCGGTGACCGTCGACCTGCAGGCCGAGCAGGTCACCTACGGCGAGACGGTCGTGCCGTTCCAGATCGACCCGTACACCCGCTGGCGGCTGCTCGAGGGGCTCGACGACGTCGGCCTGACCGAGCGCCACCTGGACGCGATCGAGGCCTTCGAGTCGTCCCGGCCGGCCTGGAAGCCGAAGGCGCTGCCCGCCGTCTGACCCGCCCCCCGAGGGCAGAAATGGCCATTTCTGCCCTCAGGGCCGGGCGTCGGGATCGGGGTCGAGGTCCCGGTAGTAGTCCGCGACCAGCGCGCCCGGCCGGCCGCCGAGGGCCCACACGCTGCCCTTGGCGGCCGGCGGGTGCAGGCCGGGCACGCCGTGGCCGTGCACGCCCAGCGCCCGCAGCACGGTCGGGATCGTCCCGCCCTGGCTGCAGACGACGGCGACACCGGGCGCGTCGAGCTCCCGCTGCAAGGACTCCAGGGCGATCTGCGGGTCGCCGCCGAACTCCGGCTCGCCGAACTCCCGGCGCCCGGTGACGGGGAGGTCCAGCCGTTCCGCCAGCGGGGTGACGGTCTGCCGGCAGCGCAGGGGCGCCGCCGCGCCGACCGACGTCGGCCCGAACAGCGGCAGCACCGCCGCCAGCCGCGCGGCCTGCTCCTCGCCCGCAGCCGTCAGCGGGCGCTGCTCGTCCGGGCCGTCCCAGTCGTCGCTGCTGCCGGCCTTGCCGTGCCGGACCAGCAGCACCGACACCTCCCGCGGGACGTCGGTGCGCGCCGCGTCCGCGATGACCTGCCCGTCGTGTGCGTAGCTGACCAGCTGCGCGGCGTCCGCGGGCGCGAGCCAGCGCAGGTCGTCGGCCTCGTCGTTGGCGGCGAAGCCGCCGCCGGTCCACCGCATGACCCAGTAGTCCACCCGCTTCGGTGCACCCTCGACCGCGTAGCGGGTGGTGAGGCTCCGGCGCCCGGGGACCGCGGTCAGCCCGGTCTCCTCGAGCACCTCGCGCACCGCCGCCTGCAGGGCGTGCTCGCCGGCGTCCACGTGGCCCTTGGGCAGCGACCAGTCGTCGTGCCGCGGCCGGTGGACGACGGCGACCTCGATGCCCTCGCCGTCCGCCGCCGGCCGCCAGACGACCCCGCCGGCCGCGGCGATCACCGGGCCCTCAACCGGCGAGCTCATGCATGCGCCCCATGAGCTCGGCCTGGTAGTCGCGGCCGTCGAGGTGCTCCCAGCTGCCGTCGCTGCGCAGCTCCCAGCACCGCACTCCCGGCGCCATGGCCGGGGCCAGCGTCTGCTCCAGCTGAGTGCGCAGCCGGTCGTCGCAGACCCGCAGCAGCACCTCGACGCGGCGGTCGAGGTTGCGGTGCATCAGGTCGGCGCTGCCGAGCCACCACTCCGTCTCGCCGCCGTTGACGAACGACATGACCCGGGAGTGCTCCAGGAAGCGGCCGACGATCGAGCGCACCCGGATCGTCTCCGACAGGCCCGGCACGCCGGGGCGCAGCGCGCAGATGCCGCGCACGAACAGCTCGACGGGGACGCCGGCCCGCGAGGCGGCGTACAGCGCGTCGATGATCTGCTCGTCGACGATCGAGTTCGCCTTGATCCGGATGCCGGCCGGCCGGCCCTCGCCGGCGTGCCGCACCTCGCGGCGGATCTTCTCGATCAGGCCGTTGCGGATGCCGTGCGGCGCGACCATCAGCGTGCGGTAGTTCGTCTGCCGCGAGTAGCCGGTGAGCACGTTGAACAGGTCGGTGAGGTCCGCGCCCACCCGCGGATCGGCGGTGAGGATGCCCAGGTCCTCGTACAGCCGCGCCGTCTTCGGGTTGTAGTTGCCCGTGCCGATGTGGCAGTAGCGCCGGATCAGGCCCTGCTCGCGGCGCACGACCAGGGCGGTCTTGCAGTGCGTCTTGAGCCCGACCAGCCCGTAGACGACGTGGCAGCCCGCGCGCTCCAGCGAGCGGGCCCAGCTGATGTTGGCCTCCTCGTCGAAGCGGGCCTTGATCTCCACCAGGACGACGACCTGCTTGCCGGCCTCGGCGGCCTCGATGAGGGCGTTGACGATGGGGGAGTCGCCCGAGGTCCGGTACAGCGTCTGCTTGATCGCCAGCACGTCCGGATCGGCGGCGGCCTGCTCGATGAAGCGCTGCACGCTGGTCGCGAACGAGTGGTACGGGTGGTGGACCAGCACGTCTCCCTCGCGCAGCGTCGCGAACACGCTCTTGGGCGTCTCGCCCTCGCTCAGCCGCGGGTGGGTGGCCGGCACGAACGGCTCGTCCTTGAGCTCGGGGCGGTCCAGGTCGTAGAGGGCCATGAGCGAGGCCAGGTCCAGCAGCCCCGGCACGTGGACGACGTCGGCCGGCGAGACCTCGAGCTCGGAGACGAGCACCTCGAGGATCCGCGGGTCCATCGGCTCGGCGACCTCCAGCCGCACGGCGGGGCCGAAGCGGCGCCGGGCCAGCTCCCGCTCGAGCGCCTGCAGCAGGTCCTCGTCGCGGTCCTCCTCCACCTCGACGTCGGCGTTGCGGGTGACGCGGAAGAAGTGGTGGTCGAGCACGTCCAGCCCCGGGAAGAGCTGGTTGAGGTGCGCGGCGATGAGGTCCTCCAGCGGCAGGAACACGGCAGTGCCGTCGCCGCCGCCCCCTGTGCCCACCGGCACGAACCGCGGCACGTTGTTGGGCACCTTGAGCCGGGCGAAGCGCGGGGCGCTGGTCTCCGGGTCGCGCACCGAGACGGCGAGGTTGAGCGAGAGCCCGCTGATGTAGGGGAAGGGGTGCGCCGGGTCCACCGCCAGCGGGGTGAGCACGGGGAAGACCTGGTCGCGGAAGTACTCGCGCAGCCGCAGCGCCGCCCCCTCCTCCAGCTGGTCCCAGCGGACGATGCGGATGCCGCACTCCTCCAGCTTGGGCAGCACGTCCCCGTTGAAGACGTCGGAGTGCCGCTGCACCAGCTCCTGGGTGCGGGCGGTGATCAGCTCCAGCTGCTCCCGGATGGTGAGCCCGTCGGGCGAGCGGACGGTCAGCCCGGTGCTCTGCCGCCGCTTGAGCCCGGCGATCCGGACCATGAAGAACTCGTCGAGGTTGCTGGCGAAGATGGCCAGGAACTTGACCCGCTCGAGCAGCGGCGCGGTGTCGTCCTCGGCCAGCTCCAGGACGCGCGCGTTGAAGTCCAGCCAGGAGAGCTCGCGGTTCAGGAACCGGTCCGCCGGCAGCGGGGCGTCGTCGTCGGTGGAGGGCACGTGGTCATCGTGCCGCACCCAGGTGGACGGCGAGAGTCGGCGAGGTGGCCAGCCAGTGCGTCGTCCGCGGGCCGACACCCAGCGCGACCGCGGCCCGCAGGTCGTCGAGGTCGTCCACGTCGCGGAGCAGGCCGGGCCAGTCGCCGGTGAGGGGGACCGCGCCGTCCTCCCGGTGCGCCCGCGCCGAGCCCTGGCCGAACCGCGGCCGCAGCGGCGTCCCGGTCGCGGTGAGCACCGTCGTCCCGGTGCCGTGCACGTCCGCGACGAAGCAGCGCGGCGCCGCTGCGGCGTCCAGCGCCGCGGCCAGCTCGGCGGGGCGCAGGGCCGGCAGGTCGGAGGAGAGCGCGGCGACGGCGTCACCGCCGGCCTCGCGCGCGCCGTGCTCGAGGGCGGGGTTGAGGCCGGCGTCCGGGGCGTCGGCGACGGTGCGGGCGCCGAGGGCGCCCACCAGCTCCGCGGCCGCCGGCTCGTCGGTGACGACGACGACCTCCGCGACGCGCGGGCAGGCCAGCGCTGCGGCCACGGTGTCGGCCAGCAGGGCCAGCACGAGCGCCTCATGCGCGGCGGCGGGCTCCGCGGCGTGGTCGGTCAGCGGCCGCAGCCGCGTCTTGGCCACGGCGAGCCGCTTCGCCGGGACGACGACCGACCAGGCAGGCACGGCGACCATGTGAACACACCCCCGCCAGGAGTCCACCGGCACCGCGGCGGACCCGGTGGCCCCACCCGAGTGGGGCAGGGTCGATCATGGGGCAGATCACAGCGACGGGGAGGCGGTCCGGTGGCGGAGGAGAGGTCCTGGGCGGACCCGGGCACGGCCGGGGCGCTCGCGCCCTCGGAGCCCGTCGCCCGTCGGCAGGAGCGGTGGCGGCCCGGCAGGTGGCGCACCCGCGGGCGGATCGGCTGGGCGTTCTGGCTGTGCATCGCCGTGGTGTTCCCGGCGTCGAAGCTGATGTTCCGGATCCGCTACCGGCACGGCGAGCGGCTGCCCCGGACCGGCCCGGTGCTGCTGGTGGCCAACCACGTCTCGGTGCTCGACCCGATCGCCTGCGCGCGCCTGGTGTTCGACCACGGCCGGATGCCGCACTTCCTGGCCAAGGAGTCGGTGTTCAAGGGGCTGGCCGGCACGATCCTGCGCTCGGCGGGGCAGATCCCGGTGGCCCGCTACTCCTCCGACGCGGTCGGCGCGCTCTCCGCGGCCCAGGCCGACCTGGCCGCCGGCAACCTGGTGGTCATCTACCCCGAGGGCTCGGTCACCCGGGACCCGGACTGGTGGCCGATGGAGTCGCGCACCGGCGCGGCGCGGCTGGCGCTCACCACCGACGCCGTGGTCGTGCCCGTCGCCCAGTGGGGCCCGCAGAACCTGCACGACTACCACGCCAAGAAGCTGCACCCGCGGCTGCGCACGCCCGCCGAGTACCTCGTCGGCGAGCCGATCGACCTCACCGAGGTGCGCGCCCAGGTGCGCGCCGGGCGCCCGCTCACCGCCGACCTGCTGAAGGAGACCACCGAGCTGATGATGGGCCGCGTCCGCGACCAGCTGGCCGAGCTGCGGGGGGAGCCGGCGCCCGCGTTGTTCCACCCGCGGCCGCGGCGCGAGCTCCCCGGTGACCTGCCCGGCGGCGCGGCGTGAGGCGCGCGGCGGTCCTCGGCGCGGGCTCTTGGGGGACGACGTTCGCCAAGGTCCTCGCCGACGCCGGGTGCGACGTCGCCCTGCACGCGCGCCGCCCCGAGCTCGTGCAGGCCATCACCGCCGGCGGCGAGAACCCCGACTACCTGCCGGGCATCCGGCTGCCGTCCGCGGTGCGGGCCACCACGGACGCCGCTGAGGCGCTGGCCGGAGCCGACGTCGTCGTCCTCGCGGTGCCCTCGCAGTCGCTGCGGGACAACCTCACCGCGTGGGCGCCCCTGCTGCCGGCCGACGCCACCCTGCTCAGCCTGATGAAGGGCATCGAGCTGGGGACGACGAAGCGGATGAGCCAGGTCATCTGCGAGGTGACCGGCGCCGGGCCGGACCGCGTGGCCGCCCTCTCCGGGCCCAACCTCGCCCGCGAGATCGCCGAGGAGCAGCCGGCCGCCACGGTCATCGCCTGCACCGACGGCGACCGTGCTGCGGCGCTGCAGGCGGCCTGCCACACCCCGTACTTCCGCCCGTACACGAACGCCGACCTGGTCGGCTGCGAGCTCGGCGGCGCGGTCAAGAACGTCATCGCGCTGGCCTGCGGCATCGCCGAGGGCCTGGGCTTCGGTGACAACACGCGGGCTTCGCTGATCACCCGGGGGCTGGCCGAGACCGCCCGCCTGGGGCTCGCGCTGGGCGCGGAGCTCACCACGTTCGCCGGCCTGGCCGGCCTCGGCGACCTGGTCGCCACCTGCAGCTCGCCGCTCTCCCGCAACCGCACGTTCGGGGAGAAGCTCGGCCGCGGGATGACCGTCGAGGAGGTGCAGCGCGACACCCGGCAGACCGCCGAGGGCGTGAAGAGCTGCCGCTCGGTGCTCGACCTGGCGCGCGCCCACGGCGTCGACGTCCCGATCACCGAGGCCGTCGTCCGGGTGTGCCACGAGGGCGAGTCGGCCGCGCGCATGGTCAAGGCGATCATGGCGCGGGAGGCGAAGCCGGAGTGAGGGACGACTCCTGGGGCGACGGCACGCGCTCGGTGCGCGCGGGGGAGCAGCCGGCCGTCCCGGGTGCGCCGCTGCGCCCCTCGCCGGTCTTCGCCGCCCCCTTCCACCTCGGCGACCTCCCGCCGCGGGCCGGTGGCGTCGACGCCTACGCCCGCACCGAGCAGCCGACGCTGCGCGACTTCGAGGCGGCCGTCGGGGAGCTCGACGGCGGCCGGTGCCTCTCCTTCGCCACGGGGATGGCCGCGCTCACCGCGGCGGTGCTGGCCTGCGCCGGCAGCGGCGACCGCGTCGTGCTCCCGTCGGATGGCTACTTCGCCACCCGCCTGCTGGGGGCGGAGGAGCTCACCCGCTTCGGCATCGAGGTCCTCCAGGTGGCCACCCCGGAGGTCGAGCGGTTCGCCGCCGACGGCGGGCTCGAGGGCGTCCGGATGGTGCTGCTGGAGACGCCGAGCAACCCGCAGCTCGATGTGTGCGACATCGCCGCGGTGGCGCGCGCCGCCCGGGCGGGCGGGACGCTGGTCGCCGTCGACAACACCACCGCGACCCCGCTGGGGCAGCGGCCCCTGGCACTGGGCGCGCACCTCACCGTCGGCAGCGACACCAAGGCGCTGACCGGGCACAGCGACGTCCTGCTCGGCCACGTCAGCACGACCGACGACGAGCTGCACGCCCGGCTCAAGGGGTTCCGCGACCGCACCGGCAGCACGCCGGGGCCGTTCGAGGCCTGGCTCGGGCACCGGTCGATGAGCACGCTGGACCTGCGGCTGGCGCGGCAGGCGCAGAACGCCGCCGCGGTGGCACAGCTGCTGGCCGCCTCCCCGGCGGTCACCGGGCTGCGGTGGCCGTGGCGGCCAGAAGACCCGTCGTTCGCGCTGGCGACGCGGCAGATGCTGCGGCCCAACGGGGTGCTCTCCTGCGAGCTCGCCGACGAGGAGGCCGTCGCCCGGCTGGTGGCCGCCAGCCGGCTGTGGGCGGCCGCGACCAGCTTCGGCGGCGTGCACAGCACGATCGACCGCCGGGCGCAGTGGGGCGGGGACGCCGTCGCGCCGGGGTTCGTGCGGCTGTCCTGCGGCATCGAGGACACCGCGGACCTCGTGGCCGACCTGTCAGTCGCCCTGGCTGCCCTGGACTGAGCGGGCCGCCCGCCGCACCCCGGCGCCGCGGGCGGTCAGCCAGAAGCTCAGGCCCCAGTAGTAGACGACGTAGGCCAGCGACGCCGCGACCGCCCAGGGGGCCGGGTCGGGCAGCTGCACGACCAGCACCGCGTAGGTGACGAGCCAGACGAGGGTGAACGCGAGCGTGACGCCCCGGAGGGCGCCCATCCGGGACGGGTAGAGGTACCGGATCGGGACGAAGACGAGCACCGCGAAGACGAGCAGCGAGATCGACGTGGCCAGCTCGCCGGTGTCGAGCACGATCACGTAGAAGGCCACGACGTTCCAGTAGCTGGGGAAGCCCAGGAAGAAGTGGTCGCTGGTCTTCGCGTCCACCCGGCAGAACTGGTAGCACGACGCCAGCAGCGGGACCGCCGCGACGACCCACCCGACCGCCCCCTCGGGCAGGTGGCCCGTGGTCCACAGCAGCACGACCGGGGCGAACACGTAGGTCAGGTAGTCGACGATGTTGTCGAGCAGGGCGCCGTCGAACCAGGGGATCGTCTCCTTGACCCGGAACCGGCGGGCCAGCATGCCGTCGGTGCCGTCGACGAACAGCGCCGCCAGGCCCAGCCACAGCGCCGCCTCGACGTCCCCCTCGAGGGCGGCCAGCACGATGAGCAGGCCCAGCACCGAGCCGCTGGCGGTGTAGACGTGCACCGCCGCACCGGCCAGCCGCTGCCGCCGCGAGAACGTCTCCGCCGGGGGAGCTGCCTGATCCTGCACGGGACGAGGCTGCCACACCGCGCGGTGCCCGGCGGGACGGCGCGGGCCCTGGGAACCGGCCGCTAGGGTCGGTGCGATGAACGGGCAGGCAGGCAAGGTGCGCGTCGCGGTCGTGTTCGGGGGCCGCAGCGCCGAGCACGCCATCTCCTGCGTGTCGGCGGGGAGCGTGATGGCCGCCCTCGACCCGGAGCGCTACGAGGTCGTGCCGGTCGGCATCGCCCGCGACGGGCGGTGGGTGCTGGCCGACCCCGACCAGCAGCTGGCGATCACCGACGGCGCGCTGCCCGAGGTGACCGGCGGGACGGCGGTCTCCCTGGTCGGCGACCCGGAGGGCCGCGGGCTGGCGGTGCTCGAGCCGGGCGCGGCCGTCGGCCGGGCGCTCACCGAGGTCGACGTCGTCTTCCCGGTGCTGCACGGCGCCTACGGCGAGGACGGCACGATCCAGGGCCTGCTGGAGATGACCGGGCTGCCCTACGTGGGCTCCGGGGTGTTCGCCAGCGCCGCCTCCATGGACAAGGAGTTCACCAAGAAGCTCCTCGCCGCCGCCGGGCTGCCGCAGGGCGACCACGTCGTCCTGCGCGACGCGCACGGCGCCCTCTGCGCCGACCCCGCCGTGCTCGACGAGGCCGCCCGCGAGCGGCTCGGCCTGCCGGTGTTCGTGAAGCCCGCCCGCGCCGGCTCCAGCATCGGCATCACCCGGGTCACGGACTGGGCGCAGTTCCCGGCCGCGGTCGCCGAGGCCGCCGCGCACGACGCGAAGGTGATCGTCGAGGCCGCCGTCCCCGGCCGGGAGATCGAGTGCGGCGTGCTCGCCGCGCGCGGCACCGGCCTGCCGGAGGCCAGCCTGCCGGCGGAGATCCGGCTGCGGGAGGGCGTGGCCTGGTACGACTTCGCCGCCAAGTACCTCGACGACGCCGCCGAGTTCGACATCCCGGCCGACCTGAGCCCGGCGCAGGTGGAGGCGGTGCAGGCGGCCGCCCGCCGGGCCTACCTGGCCCTGGACTGCGCGGGCCTGGCCCGGGTCGACTTCTTCCTCGGCACCGGCCCCGACGGCGCGGATCGGCTGGTCATCAACGAGGTCAACACGATGCCCGGGTTCACCCCGATCTCGATGTTCGCCCGGATGTGGGCGGCCACCGGCGTGGACTTCGCCGAGCTCGTCGACCGCCTCGTGTCCGGCGCCCTGGCCCGGCGGTGAACGCTGGGCGGCGGGCCGGCGCGCACCGGGCCGCCGTCCTGCTGGCGCTCGTCCTGGGCGCCGCACCCGGCTGCGCGCAGGGCAGCGGGGACGCGACCGCGGCGGACACCGCCGGCCCGGCCGGCGCGGCACCCGCCGAGGTGGGGGAGCTCGAGCCGCTGGTGGTCGACGCGGTGGCCTCCGGGCTGCCGCGGCTGCCCGACGACGCGATCACGCCGCCGGCCGGCGCCAAGAGCGTGGCGGACGTCGACGGCTACTCCGATGACCCGGCGCGCGAGCGCGCGGTGCTGGCCGGCTACGGCTACCGGTTCGGCTGGGAGCGCTTCTGGGGTTCCGGCACGGGGGAGGGGCCGCAGACCGGCGTCTTCGTGGACCGCTTCGAGCGGCCCGACGGCGCGCGGGCCTACGCCGAGGACCTCGCCCGCAACGAGGCGGAGCACTACGGCGGGCTGCTCAGCGAGGGTTCCCCGGACCTGCCCGCCGGCTGCTGGCGGCTGGTCGTCGACGAGGCCCGCCCCGAGCAGGGGCTCTCCGGCCCGGCCGCCTTCGCCTGGTGCACCCGCGGCAGCTTCAGCGTCTCGGTGACCGCGATCGCGGGCTCGCTCGACGCGGCGGGCGAGGAGGTCGGCGCGGTGGTCGCCGACCAGCTGGACCGGCTACCGGGCGCCTGAGCGGCTCACGCGCCGGGTTCGGGCTCCCGGTAGGGGAGAGCCCCGGCCAGCGCGGTGGTGAGCGCCGTGACGGGCGCGCTGTCGACGCTGGCCGGCAGGCGCACCGCGACGTAGACCGGCCGGTCCACGACCGTCCACACGGTGGTCTCCGGATCGCTGGTGTCGACGTACCACTGGACGCCGTTGATCTGGATCGCCGAGGCACCGACCACCCAGCCGTCGGGCCGGTCGACCCCGCACTCCAGGACCACCGGCGGCTCGCCCCAGGCGTAGACGAACGGCGAGTCCGAGTCGATCCGGCGCGACTGCTCCCCGGCCAGCTCCAGCGGCAGGGCGCCCATCAGCGCGGTGCAGGGCTCCTCGGCCTCCGGCGGCACCGGCGGGACGTCGAGCTGCAGCGTCGGCAGGTCGGCCCGCTGCGGCGCGGCCGTGCCGTCGATCTCGGCGGGGCCGCGCGGCTCGTCGTCCTCCGCGTCGTCCCCGAGGACGTTGACCAGCACCGCGAGCGCCACGACGACCGGCAGCAGGACTGCCAGCGCGATCAGCGCGACCCGCCGCAGCGGGTCGTCGGGGCGGTCGGGGACCGGCGGGTGCTCGGTCAGGGCGTCAGATGTTGACGACGGGGCAGGTCAGCGTGCGGGTGATGCCGTCGACCGACTGGACCCGCGCCACGACCAGGCGACCGAGCTCGTCGACGGTCTCGGCCTCGGCGCGCACGATCACGTCGTAGGGCCCGGTGACGTCCTCGGCGCGCGTGACCCCGGTGATCTCGCTGATCGTGGAGGCGACCTGGGCGGCCTTGCCGACCTCGGTCTGGATGAGGATGTAGGCGTGGACCACGGGAGATCCTTCCTCCGGCCACTCGGCCGATACGTCGTCCCCGCCGGGTGGCGGACAGGTCGGCAACCTACCGCAGTGACCGGAGGCACCTCGTGAGTCGGCCCCGCCCGCCCGTCCCCTCGCACCCCGCCGACACCGTCGGGGCGGTGGGCGAGTTCGGCGTCATCGCCCGCGTGGTCGCCCGCGCCGGGGTGGCCCGCCTCGCCGAGGTGGGCCCCGGTGACGACGCCGCCGTCGTCAGCGCGCCCGACGCCCGCGTGGTCGCGACCACCGACGTGCTGGTCGAGGGCCGGCACTTCCGCCGGGACTGGTCCTCGGGCGAGGACATCGGGCGCAAGGCGGCGGCGGCGAACCTGGCCGACGTCGCGGCGATGGGTGCGACGGCGACCGCGCTGCTCGTCGGCCTGGCCTGCCCCGCGGAGACGCCGACCGCCTGGCTGGAGGAGGTCGCGGCCGGCCTGGCCGCCGAGTGCGCGCCCCTGGGCGCCGCCGTCGTGGGGGGCGACACGGTCGCCTCCGCGCCCGGCAGCGGTGCCGTCGTGCTGTCGGTGACGGCGCTGGGCGACCTCGCCGGGCGATCACCGGTCCTGCGCTCCGGCGCCCGGGACGGCGACGTCGTCGCGCTGGCCGGCCGGCTGGGCTGGTCGGCGTGCGGGCTGGCCGTCCTCCGCCGCGGCTTCAGCAGCCCGCTGGCCGCCGTCGCGGCGCACCGCCGGCCGGCACCCCCCTACGCGGCCGGGCCGGTCGCGGCCGCCGCCGGGGCGACGGCCATGTGCGACGTGAGCGACGGGCTGCTCGCCGACACCGGCCACCTGGCGACGGCGAGCGGGGTGGTGCTCGACCTGGACCGCGCCGCGCTCGTCCAGGCGTGCCTGACGCCGGAGGGGCCGCTGCAGCAGGTGGGCGCGGCGCTCGGCGTGGACCCGCTGGTGTGGGTGCTCACCGGCGGCGAGGACCATGCCCTCGTGGCGACCTTCCCCGCGGGCACCCCGCTGCCCGAGCCCTGGCGGCCGATCGGCGCGGTGCGCGCCGCGGAGCGGGCCGGCGTGCTCGTGGACGGCCGGCCGGCCGAGGTCGTCGCGCGCGAGCTGGGGGCGGAGGGGACCGGGCATGCCCACTTCGGCTGAGCGGCTGCGGCCGCTGCCCTACGACCACCCGGTCGCCCAGCACCTCGTCGAGCGGGTGCAGCAGGAGTACGTCGTCCGCTACGGCGGGCGGGACGCCGCCGTGGTCGACCCGGCGGAGTTCACACCCCCGGCCGGGCTGTTCCTCGTCGCCGAGGTGGACGGCGTGCCCGCCGGCTGCGGCGCCTGGCGGGTCCTGCCCTCGGGCGAGGTGGAGATCAAGCGGGTCTACGTGGAGCCGGCCCACCGGCGGCGCGGCCTGGCGCAGCGGCTGATGGCCGCCCTCGAGGACAGCGCCGCCCGGGCCGGGCACCGCGCCGTCGTCCTCAACACCGGGCAGCAGCAACCGGAGGCGCTGGCGCTGTACGCGCGGCTGGGCTACCAGCCGGTACCGGGGTACGGGGTGTACGCATGTGCGCCGGACGCGGTGTTCCTGGGCAGGGAGCTCGCGCCGCGCGGGGGACCGGACGGCATCGAGGGTGGGAAGGGGATCTCATGGGCGTCGTGACGCTGTCGGCGGCCTACGGGGCGGGAGGCCCGGACATCGGGCCGGCCGTGGCCGAGCGCCTGGGGCTGCCGTTCCACGACCGGGTCATCCCGGTGAAGGTCGCGGGCCGGCTCGGGGTGCCGGTCGAGGAGGCCGAGGCCAACGACGAGACCGTGGTGACCGGGCTCTGGCGCATGGTCGCCAGCCTCGGGGCCATGCCGGACACCGTGGGCGGGGTCATGCCGGCGGCCGGGATCCCCGACGCGCGGGCGTTCCGGGAGCAGACCGAACGGGTGCTCACCGAGATCGCCGCCACCGGCGGCGGGGTGGTGCTCGGCCGGGCGGCGGCGCTGGTGCTGGCCGACCGGCCCGACGTGCTGCACGTGCGCCTGGGCGGGCGCCGCGAGCGGCGGCTGGCGGCGGCGGTGGCCCGGTACGGGCGGCCCGCCGAGGAGCTGCGCCGCGAGATGGACGCCAACGACCGGGCCCGCGAGGCCTACGTCCGGCACTTCTACCGGGCCGACGCGTCCTCGGCGCGGCACTACCACCTGGTGATCGACAGCACCGCCTTCGCGGTCGACGCAGTCGTGGACCTGGTCGTCGGCGCGGCCCGCAGCCGGGGGATCGGCGCGGTCTGAGGGCGCAGCACGACGAACCCCGGAGGCCGGTGGCCTCCGGGGTTCGACGCGGTGTTCAGGTGTCGTGCGGCGCCTGGATCAGGCGCGCACGACCTTGCCCGCGCGGATGCACGAGGTGCAGGCGTTGATGCGCCGGCGGTTGCCGGGGGCGATCAGCGCCCGCACGGACTGGATGTTCGGGTTCCAACGGCGCGGCGGTGCGGCGGTGCGAGTGAGACACCGACATACCGAAACCGGGGCCCTTGCCACACACATCGCACACGGCAGCCACGGCGGATCACTCCCAGAAAAGAATCGTTCACAGACGGCGGGGCAGACGCACCCGCAACAAGACCGGAGAGGAGTCTAGCCGCTCCCGGGACGACGTGCCGCCACCGCCCCGTCGCGAGCTCGCCGGGACCGGTCCTGTCGGCCGCCACGGGTACCCTCCGCCCGTGCTCGAGGCGCTGGACGAGGCCGCGGTCGGCAACTGGTGCCGCACCGCGGTCGAGGCGCTGTCCGAGGCCCGCGGCCGGCTCGACGAGCTCAACGTCTTCCCCGTCCCGGACGGCGACACCGGCACCAACCTGCTGCTCACCGCGCAGGCGGCGCTGGCGGCCCTCGAGAAGGAGGGCGCGCGCACCACCGAGCCCGCCTGGTCGGTGCTGGCCCGCGGCGCGGTCCTGGGCGCCCGCGGCAACTCCGGCACGATCCTCGCCCAGCTGATGCGCGGGCTGGCCGACCAGCTCGCCGGCCGGCCCGCCGCCGACGGCCCGGTGCTCGCCACCGCGCTGCAGAAGGCCGCCGAGACCGCCTACACCGCCGTGGCCGATCCGGAGGAGGGCACCTTCCTCAGCGTGGCCCGGGGTGCGGCCGAGTCGGCCGGGGACGCGGTCGACGCCGGTCGCACGTCGCTCGCCGACGTCGTCACCGCGGCCGCCGACGGCGCGCGGGTCGCGCTGGACCGCACCCCCGGCCAGCTGGCCGCGTTGCGCGAGGCGGGCGTGGTGGACGCCGGCGGTGCCGGGCTGTGCCTGGTGCTCGACGCGCTGGTCACCACCGTGACCGGCGTGGAGCCGGCCCGGCCCCCGCTGGCCCGCCGCGAGGCGGGGCACCGGCACCCCCACCGCACCGACTCCCGCGACCTCCCGCACCAGCCCCCGCCGGGGCCGGGAGGCGAGGTGCAGTTCCTGCTCGCCGACTCCGACGAGGCGGCGGTTGGCGCGCATGCACGCCCGGCTCGCCGAGCTCGGCGACAGCCTCGTCGTCGTCGGCGTGGACACCCCGACCGGCCGGGAGTGGAACGTGCACGTGCACGTCTCCGACATCGGCGCCGCGATCGAGGCCGGCATCGAGGCCGGCCGGCCCTACCGGGTCTCGGTCGAGCCGCTGGCCCCGCAGCCCGTGCCCGCACCGGTCGCCGGCACCCGGGCGCTGGTCGCCGTGGTCTCCAGCGACGGGCTGGCCGAGCTGTTCGGCGAGGCCGGCGTGCGCGTGGTCACCTGCGGCCCCGACGGCGTGACCGAGGACGACGTCCTCGACGAGATCCTGGCCTCGGCGGCGCACGAGGTCGCCGTGCTGCCCAACGACGCCGCGCTGCTCCCCGTGGCCGCGCGCGCCGCGGCCCGCGCCCGCGAGCTGGGCCGCGAGGTCGGCGTCGTCCCCACCCGCTCGCCGGTGCAGGGGCTGGCCGCCTGCGCCGTCGGCGACCCCGGCCGGCGGTTCGGCGACGACGTCATCGCGATGGCCGAGGCCGCCGCCGCGACCCGGTGGGCGGAGGTGACCGTCGCCGAGCAGGAGGCGCTCACCTCGGCCGGCCGGTGCGCGCCCGGTGACGTGCTGGGCTCCGCCGAGGGCGACGTCGTCGTCATCGGGCAGGAGCCGGCGGACGTCGCCTGCGACCTGCTCGACCGGCTGCTGTCGGCGGGCGGGGAGATGGCCACGCTGCTGGTCGGGCCGGACGAGGCGCTCGGCGACGCGGTCTGCGCCCACCTCTCGGCGCGGCACCCCACGATCGAGGTCGTCCGCTACGGCGGCGGGCCGGCCGCCATCCCGCTGCAGGTGGGCGTCGAGTGAGCCGGCTGGGGGGCTGACGTGGCCGTCACGATGCAGACGCCGCTGGCGCGGGTGCTGGGCCCGAAGACGGCCACGAGCATGAGCGAGCAGCTGGGCCTGGAGACCGTGCGCGACCTGCTCCGGCACTACCCGCGCCGTTACGCCCGCCGCGGCGAGCAGGCCGACCTCGCCGACGTCCAGGTGGGCGACCGGGTGACCGTGCTGGCCCAGGTCCGCAGCGTGACCACCCGGCCGATGCGCAACCGCCGCGGATCGCTCACCGAGGTGGTCGTGGGCGACGGGAGCAGCCGGATGAAGCTCGTGTTCTTCAACCACCGGCACGCCCAGCTCAAGCCGGACGCCTGGGGCATGTTCGCCGGCACGGTGGGGGAGTGGCGCGGCGAGAAGCAGTTCGCCCACCCCGACATGCACCTGCTCGACAGCGCCGACGACGACACCGACTGGGCGCGCGCGCTGGTCCCGATCTACCCGGCGAGCAAGGACGTCTCGAGCTGGGTGATCCAGAAGTCGCTCAAGCTCCTGCTGGGCGCCACCGGTGGCTTCGGCGAGCTGGTCGACGACCCGCTGCCCGAGGAGATCCGCGCCCGCCACGGGCTGCTCCCGCTCGCCGCCGCGCTGCTCGACATCCACCGGCCGACCACGATGGAGGACGTCGAGCGCGCGGCCTCCCGGCTGAAGTGGGACGAGGCGCTGGTCCTCCAGCTCACCCTCGCCGCCCGCCGCCGCGCCGCGGCCCTGGAGCCGGGCATCGCCCGGCCGCGCCGCGCCGGCGGGCTGCTCGACGCCGTCGACGCCGCCCTGCCCTTCGCGCTCACCGAGGGCCAGCGCGAGGTGGGGGAGGAGCTCGCCGCCGAGCTGGACCGCGACCAGCCGATGCACCGGCTGCTGCAGGGCGAGGTCGGCTCCGGCAAGACGGTGGTCGCGCTGCGGGCCATGGCCCAGGTGGTCGACGCCGGTGGCCAGGCGGCGCTGCTCGCGCCCACCGAGGTGCTCGCCGCCCAGCACGCCCGCGGCATCCGCCAGCTGCTGGGCCCGCTCGGCCGCGCCGGCGAGCTCGACGGCGACCCCGCCGGCACCCGGGTCACCCTGCTCACCGGCTCGCTCAAGGCGGCGGCCAAGCGGCAGGCCCTGGCCGAGGTGGCCCGACGGCAGCGCGGGCATCGTGATCGGCACGCACGCGCTGCTCCAGCAGGGCGTGGACTTCGCCGACCTGGGCCTGGTCGTCGTCGACGAGCAGCACCGCTTCGGCGTCGAGCAGCGCGACGCCCTGCGCGCGAAGGGCACCCGCCCGCCGCACGTGCTGGTCATGACCGCCACGCCGATCCCGCGCACCGTCGCCATGACCGTCTACGGCGACCTGGAGACCTCCACGCTGCGCCAGCTGCCGAGCGGCCGCGGCGGCGTCTCCAGCTCGGTGGTGCCGGCGGTCGAGAAGCCCGGCTGGGTGGATCGCGCCTGGGCCCGGCTGCGCGAGGAGGTCGCCGCCGGTCGCCAGGCCTACGTCGTCTGCCCGCGGATCGGCGACCTGCCCGGCGACGAGCCCGAGGACGCCGACGGCGCCCCGCCGGAGGAGGACGGCCCGCGCAGCGACCGCCGCCCCCCGCTGGCGGTGCTCGACGTCGCCGAGCTGCTCCGGTCCGGCCCGCTGGCCGGGCTGCGGCTCGACGTCCTGCACGGCCGGATGACCCCCGAGGAGAAGGACGCCGCGATGCGCGCCTTCGCCGCCGGGGAGACCGAGGTGCTCGTGGCCACCACGGTGGTGGAGGTGGGCGTCGACGTGCCCAACGCCACCGTGATGGTGGTGATGGACGCCGACCGGTTCGGCGTCAGCCAGCTGCACCAGCTGCGCGGCCGGGTCGCCCGCGGGAAGCACGCGGGGCTGTGCCTGCTGGTCACCGACGCGCCGACGTCGTCCCCGACCGGGCAGCGGCTGGCCGCGGTCGCCGCGACGTCCGACGGCTTCGAGCTGGCCCGGCTGGACCTCGAGACCCGCCGCGAGGGCGACGTGCTCGGCGCCGCGCAGTCGGGCACCCGCTCGGGCATCCGGCTGCTGTCGCTGCTGGAGGACGAGGAGCTCATCGCCACCGCCCGCGCCGAGGCGACCGCGCTGCTCGCCACCGACCGCGGCCTGGCCGACCACCCCGGCCTCGCCGCCGAGGTGGCGGCGCTGGCCTCCGACGACCGCGCCGACTGGCTGGAGAAGGCATGACACGGGTGATCGCCGGGCACGCGCGGGGACGGCGGCTGGCCGTTCCGCGCACGGGCGTGCGGCCGACCGGCGACAAGGCACGGGGCGCGCTGTTCAACAGCGTGGGCTCGCTGCTGGACCTCGAGGGCGCCGCCGTCCTCGACCTGTACGCCGGCTCCGGCGCCCTGGGTCTGGAGGCGCTCAGCCGCGGCGCCCGGTCGGTGCTGTTCGTCGAGTCGGGAGCCGGGGTGCTGCCGGTCCTGCGGGCCAACCTCGACGCCGTCGGGCTGCCCGGCGGGCGGGTGCAGGCCGGCTCGGTGACCACCGTCGTCGCCGGCACCGCGCCCGAGCCCTTCGACCTGGTGCTCGCCGACCCGCCCTACGCGACGCCGGTCGAGGAGGTCCTCACCGTCCTCACCTCCCTCGTCGGGAACGGCTGGCTGGCCCCCGACGCGGTGGTCGTCGTGGAGCGCGGCCGGCGCGACGACCCCTGGGAGTGGCCGACACCGCTGACCGGACTGCGCGATCGGCGCTACGGGGAGGCCGTGCTCCGGTACGGTCGGCTGTCGTGAGACGCGCCGTGTGCCCTGGTTCGTTCGACCCGGTCACCAATGGCCACGTCGACGTCATCAACCGCGCCTCGGCGCTGTACGACGAGCTGGTCGTGGCCGTGCTCGTCAACCCCGGCAAGGCCGGGTTCTTCCCGGTCGAGGAGCGCATCGAGCTGCTCCGCGAGTCCGTCGCCCACCTGTCCAACGTGCGCGTGGACAGCTTCCAGGGCCTGCTCGTGGACTACTGCGGCGCCCACGACATCCCGGTGATCGTCAAGGGGCTGCGCGCCGTCAGCGACTTCGAGTACGAGCTGCAGATGGCCCAGATGAACCGCGAGCTCGCCTCGATCGAGACGCTGTTCGTCCCGACCGCCCCGCAGGTCGGCCACCTCTCCTCGAGCCTGGTGAAGCAGATCGCCACCTTCGGTGGCGACGTCTCGCGGCTGGTCCCGGCCGTCGTCGACGCCCGGCTGCGCGCCCGCGCGGCGGAGGAGAAGGCGCCGTGACCCGCCCCGGGCGGATGAACACCACCGAGGTCGTCTACCGGCTCTACGAGACCGTGGACGAGCTCACCACCGTCATCGAGAACGCCCGCAGCGTGCCGATGTCGAGCTCCTGCATGGTGCCCCGCGACCACGTCCTGGACCTGCTCGACGACCTGCGGGAGTCCCTCCCCGAGGACGTGCAGGCCGCCGGCGCCATCGTCGAGCAGCGCACCGAGATCCTCCAGCAGGCGCAGGCCGAGGCCGAGCGGCTCACCACCCACACGCGGGACGAGGCCGAGCGGCTGCTCGAGGCCGGCCGCCGCCAGCGCGACGAGCTGCTCGCCACCGCCCGCCGGCAGCGCGACGAGCTCATCAGCCAGGCGCAGCTCGACGTCGAGCAGCTGATCGTGGACGCCGAGGCCGAGGCCGAGGTGCTGGTCGCCGACGGCCGCCGCCGGCGCGAGTCGATGATCGCCGAGGCGCAGGCCGAGCACGAGCGGCTCCTCACCGAGACCGAGGTCTACCGCACCGCGGTCGACCGCGCCGACGCCCTCGGCGAGCAGGCGCACGCCGAGGCGGCCCGCATGCGGGCGGAGGTCGACGAGTACGTCGACACCCGGCTCGCCGACTTCGGGACGACGCTGGAGCGGATGCTGCGGTCGGTCGAGAAGGCCCGCACCACCCTGCGCGAGTAGCGGTGGCGCCCGCCGACTTCCCGCTCGCCGAGTTCGACGGGCACTCGCCCGCCGTGATGGTGCCCGAGTCCCTGGCCGTCGCCGGGGACGTGCCCGAGCGCGCGGTCGTGTGCTTCTTCCGCGACGTGATCGACGAGGTCTGCGGCGACGGCCGCGCGGAGGTCGTGGGCTCGACGACGTGGGAGAGCGGCGCGCACACGCTGTACCGGCTGCGCGTGGACGGCGGCGAGATCGGGGTCTTCCACCCCGGCGTCGGCGCCCCGCTGGCCAGCGGGGTGCTCGAGGAGATGATCGCCAGCGGCTGCCGCACGTTCGTGGCCTGCGGCGGTGCGGGCGCGGTGATCCCCGGCCTGGCGCTGGGGCACGTCGTCGTCCCCGATGCCGCCGTCCGGGACGAGGGGACCTCGTACCACTACCTCCCGGCCGGCCGGGAGATCGCCGCCGACCCGCGGGTCACCGCCGTCCTCTCCGCGGTGCTGACCGAGCGCGACGTCCCGCACGTGGTGGGCAAGACCTGGACCACCGACGCCCCGTACCGGGAGACGCAGGCCAAGGTCGCGGCGCGGCGGGCCGAGGGGTGCCTGACGGTGGAGATGGAGACCGCGGCGTTCCTCGCCGTCGCCCGGCACCGGTCGGTGACCTTCGGGCAGTACCTCTACGCGGGCGACGACGTCAGCGGCGCGGTCTGGGACAGCCGCCAGTGGCAGACGTCGTCGGCCCGGACGGACCTGTTCTGGTTGGCCGTCGCGGCGGTCCAACGGCTGTAGCGGCCCGCAGACCGGCCCGCGCGGGGTGATCTCCCTCGCCGCCAGCGGTTCCGGCCGGCCGGTCGGGTAGGCTGGCTCCCTGGTTCGACCACCGGTGGTTCCGCCCCGGGTCGGGCCCCTCCCACTACCTACCGCGAGTACTGACATGCCTGC
This sequence comes from Blastococcus sp. TML/C7B, assembly GCF_016612845.1. Taxonomy (NCBI): domain Bacteria; kingdom Bacillati; phylum Actinomycetota; class Actinomycetes; order Geodermatophilales; family Geodermatophilaceae; genus Blastococcus; species Blastococcus sp. TML/C7B. The sequence continues at coordinate 2,030,737 of NZ_JAEOAA010000001.1, forward strand.
CGCTCCTGCGCCCCGCCGCGACGCCGCTCCGACCCCGGACCGGCGTCCCTCCGCCAACCCCTGGAAGCTCGACCTCCGGGAGCTGGGGCGCCGCGCGGGCTCGATGCAGGAGCTGGACCGCACGGTCCCCGCGCCGGACGACTGGAAGGTCGAGCTCATCGGCGTCCCCGCCGGCGCCGACGTGCACCTCCGGCTGCGGCTGGAGTCGGTGATGGAGGGCGTGCTCGTCTCCGGCGAGATCGAGGCGCCGCTCGTGGGCTCCTGCGCCCGCTGCCTCGAGCCGATCGAGGACACCCTCACCCTCGACGTGCAGGAGCTGTACGCCTACGAGGGCAGCACCACCGAGGCCACCAGCGAGGAGGACGAGGTGCGCCTGGTCGAGGGCGACTTCCTCGACCTGGCGCCGATGGCCCGCGACACCGTGGTGCTGAGCCTCCCGCTCTCGCCGGTCTGCGACGAGGACTGCGGCGGCCTCTGCGTCGACTGCGGTCAGCGCATCGACGACCTCCCCGCCGACCACTCGCACGAGATCACCGACCCGCGCTGGGCCGGCCTCGCACAGCGTTTCGCCTCATCGTCGGGCACCCCCGGCGACGACGACACCACCAAGGAGAACTGATCGTGGCCGTTCCGAAGCGGAAGATGTCCCGCGCCAACACCCGCATGCGCCGCTCGCAGTGGAAGGCCGTCGCCCCCACGCTCGCGCCGTGCCCGAACCGCGCCTGCGGCGAGCTCAAGCCGCCGCACATCGCGTGCCCGAACTGCGGCCAGCACTCCGGCCGCCAGGTCCTCTCGGTCTGATCGACGACCGCATCACCGTGGGCAGGACGGCCGCCGCAGCGCACCCCGACGAGGGTGCCGGGGCAGGCCGTCCCCCCGGTGGGCGGGAGCACGCCGAGCGCGCCGCCGCGTGGGCGCGTGACGCCCTGGGCGTCGAGATCCCGGGCGACCTGCTCGGCCTCGCCCTGACCCACCGCTCGTTCGCGTACGAGAACGGTGGGCTGCCGACCAACGAGCGCCTGGAGTTCCTCGGCGACTCGGTGCTCGGCCTCGTCGTCACCGACGAGCTCTACCGCAGCCAGCCGGACCTCCCCGAGGGCCAGCTGGCCAAGCTGCGTGCCTCGGTCGTGAACATGACCTCGCTGGCCGGCGTCGCCCGGCGGCTGGGGGAGGGCGGCGTCGGGCCGCACCTGCTGCTCGGCCGCGGCGAGGAGACCACCGGGGGCCGGGAGAAGGACTCGATCCTCGCCGACGTCGTCGAGGCGCTGATCGGCGCGGTGCACCTGGGCTGCGGCCTGGACGCAGCCGGGGTGCTGGTGCACCGGCTGTTCGACCCGCTGCTGGCAGAGTCGGCCACCCGGGGCGCCGGCCTGGACTGGAAGACCAGCCTGCAGGAGCTCGGCGCCTCGCTCGGCCTGGGCGCGCCCAGCTACGACACCGCCGACGAGGGTCCCGACCACGCGAAGACCTTCACCGCCGCGGTCGTGCTCGCCGGCACCGTGCACGGGCGGGGGCGCGGCCGCACCAAGAAGGCCGCCGAGCAGGAGGCCGCCCAGGTGGCCTGGCGCGCGCTCACCGCCGAGGCCTGACGCCGTGCCGGAGCTGCCCGAGGTCGAGGTCGTGCGACGGGGGCTGGAGCGCTGGGTCGCCGGGCGCACCGTGGCCCGCGTCGAGGTGCACCACCCGCGCGCCGTCCGCCGCCACCTCGAGGGCGCGGAGCACTTCGTGCAGGCGCTGACCGGCCGGACGCTCACCGCCGCGCACCGCCGCGGCAAGTACCTCTGGCTGCCGATGGCCGAGCCCGACGGCGCCCCCACCGGCCGCGCCCTCGTCGGCCACCTCGGGATGAGCGGCCAGCTGCTGGTCGAGAAGCCGTCGGCGCCGGACGAGACGCACCTACGCGCCCGCTTCACCTTCACCGACGGCGGCCGCGAACTGCGCTTCGTCGACCAGCGGACCTTCGGCGGGCTCGTCGTCGAGGAGCTGGGTGCCGACGACGCCGTCCCCCCGCGGCTCGCGCACATCGCCATCGACCCGCTGGACGAGGCCTTCGACGTCGACGGCTTCTCCGCCGCGCTGCGCCGCCGGCGGACCGAGGTCAAGCGGGCGCTGCTGGACCAGACGCTCATCGGCGGCGTCGGCAACATCTACGCCGACGAGGCGCTGTGGCGGGCCCGGCTGCACGGCGCCCGGCCCGCCGACAAGCTCACCCGCGCGCAGGTGGCCGACCTGCTCGAGGGGGTGCGCGACGTGCTCGGCGAGGCCCTGGCCCAGGGCGGCACGTCCTTCGACTCCCTGTACGTCGACGTGAACGGGCAGAGCGGCTACTTCTCCCGCTTCCTCGCCGTCTACGGGCAGCTCGACCGGCCCTGCCCCCGCTGCGGGACGCCGATCCGGCGCGAGTCGTTCATGAACCGGTCCAGCTACAGCTGCCCGGTCTGCCAGCCGCCGCCGCGGGGCCGGAAGACGGTGGCTCCCCGGGGCACGGCGGCCCGCGCGCGCCGGGCCTGAGGACATCCGGGAGTGACGAATCCGACACCTCCCGGACACGGTGGCCAGGTCCTGCGGCCGTTGACCGGCGTCGGCGGGCCTGTCACCCTGGCATCACCACAGCCGCGCCGACCGGGTCCCGGGGCGCCGGCTCACCCTCCCGCTGTCTGGAAAGGCCGTCCCAGCCATGGCCAAGGCCCTGTTCGGTTCCGTCGTCGCCCCCGCGCAGCTGCGCCTGGTCGAGGAGAACGCCGCGCTGCGGGCGAAGCTGCGCCGGCTGGAGTCCGAGCTCGAGGTGCTGCGCGCGCACCGCGACGCCGCGATCGCGCACGAGCTGCTGTCGATGGCCGACGACTCCGAGCCCGCGCTGGCCTGAGCGCCACCCCACCCGCACCACCGGTCCCGGACGCCCCCTGCCGGGCGGGCCGCGGCACTAAGCTCTCCGTCCCGTGCACCTCTCCAGCCTGACGCTCAAGGGCTTCAAGTCCTTCGCGTCCGCGACGACGCTCCGGCTGGAGCCCGGCATCACCGCCGTCGTCGGCCCCAACGGGTCCGGCAAGTCCAACGTCGTCGACGCGATCGCGTGGGTCCTCGGCGAGCAGGGCGCGAAGAGCCTGCGCGGCGGCAAGATGGAGGACGTCATCTTCGCCGGCACCGCCGGCCGCCCGGCGCTGGGCCGGGCCGAGGTGACGCTGACCATCGACAACACCGACGGCGCGCTGCCCATCGCCTACACCGAGGTGTCGATCACCCGCCGCATGTACCGCTCCGGGGAGAGCGAGTACGAGATCAACGGCGACAAGGTGCGGCTGCTCGACGTGCAGGAGCTGCTCAGCGACTCCGGTATCGGCCGCGAGATGCACGTCATCGTCGGCCAGGGGCAGCTCGACGCCGTGCTGTCCGGCCGCCCGGAGGACCGCCGCGCCTTCATCGAGGAGGCCGCCGGCGTCCTCAAGCACCGCAAGCGCAAGGAGAAGGCGCTCCGCAAGCTCGACGGCATGCAGGCCAACCTCGACCGGCTGGCCGACCTCACCGCCGAGCTGCGCCGCCAGCTCAAGCCCCTGGGCCGGCAGGCCGAGGTGGCCCGCCGGGCCGCCGGCGTGCAGGCCGACCTGCGCGACGCCCGGCTCCGGCTGCTCGCCGACGACCTCGTGCAGCTGCGCGACGCCCTGGACAAGGACGTCGCCGACGAGAACGCCGCCCGCGAGCGCCGCACCGCCGTCGAGCAGACCCTGTCGGTCGTCTCCCGCCGGGAGGGGGAGCTGGAGTCCTCGCTCGCCGAGAGCGCGCCGCTGCTCGCGGCCGCGTCCGAGACCTGGTACCGGCTCTCCGCGCTCACCGAGCGGTTCCGCGGCGTCGCGTCGCTGGCCGCCGAGCGGTCGCGGCACCTCTCGGCCGCCGCCCCCGCGGAGACCGCCGGGCGCGACCCCGACCAGCTCGACGCCGAGGCCGAGCGGGTGGCGGCCCACGAGGCCGAGCTCGCCGCCGGCCTGGAGGCCGAGCGCGCCCGGCTGGCCGGCGTCGTCGCCGAGCGGGGCCGCCTGGAGCAGGCGCTCGCCGAGGCCGAGAAGGCGTGGGTCGCCGCGGCCCGCGCCCTCGCCGACCGGCGCGAGGGCCTGGCCCGCCTCTCCGGTCAGGTGGCCGCCGCGCAGTCGAAGGTCGGCGCGGGGGAGGCCGAGATCGAGCGGCTGGCGCGCGCCGCAGCCGAGGCCGCCGAGCGGGCCGAGCACGCGGCCGAGCGGCTGGCCGACCGGCGCTCGGCCGTCGCCGAGCAGGAGGACTCCGACGTCGCCCTGGTCACCGCGCACCAGGACGCCGTCGCCGCGCACACCGCCGCCGCCAAGGCGGTCACCGAGCTGACCGCCGCCGAGCGCGCCGCCGAGCGCGACCGCGCCTCCTGGCAGGCGCGGCGCGATGCGCTGGCGCTGGGGCTCACCCCCGCGGACGGTGCCGCCGCCGTGCTGGCCGCCGGGCTGGACGGCGTCCTCGGGCCGGTCGCCGACCGGCTCACCGTGCACCCCGGCGACGAGGTCGCGCTGGCCGCCGCGCTGGACGGGATGGCCGACGCCGTCGTCGTGGCCGGGGTCGCCGGTGCCGCCGGCGCGCTGGAGCGGCTCAAGACCACCGAGGGCGGCCGGGCCGGGCTGCTCGTCACCGGCGGACTGCCGCCGGTGCCGCGCGACGGCTGGCCCGAGCTGCCCGCCGGCGCCCGGTGGGCGCTGGACGCGGTCGAGGCGCCCGCGGAGCTGCGGCCGGCACTGGCCCGCGCGCTCGAGCGGGTCGCGCTCGTCGCCGACCTCCCCGCCGCCGTCGAACTGGTCGGCACCCACCCCCGGGTGCGCGCGGTCACCGCCGACGGCGACCTGCTCGGCGCCGACTGGGCGCTGGGCGGCCAGCGGGACGCGCCGTCCAACCTCGAGGTGCGCGCCCGCGTCGACGAGGCCGAGCACGAGCTGACCGCCGCCGTCGCCCGGGCCGCCGCGCTGGCCGACGAGCTGGCCGCCGCCCGCGAGACCGCCCGCGCCAGGTCCGGCGAGGTGGACGCGGCGCTCGCCGCCCGGCAGGCCGCCGACCGCGGTCGGTCCAAGGTGGCCGCGGAGCTCGCCGAGCTCGGTGCCGCCGCCCGCTCCGCCGCGGCCGAGGCCGAACGGCACGAGGCCGCGCGCGTCCGCGCCGAGGGCGAGCTGGAGCAGGCCCAGGTCGCGCTGTCCGGCCTGGAGTCGCGGCTGGCAGAGGCGGAGGCCGCGCCGGTCGAGGAGGAGCCGCCCACCGAGGAGCGCGACCGGCTGCGCGCCGAGGTCGCCGCGGCCCGGCAGGGCGAGACCGAGGCCCGGCTGGCGGTGCGCACCGCCGAGGAGCGGGCCCGCGCGCTGACCGGGCGCGCCGAGTCGCTGCGCCGCCAGGCCCGGCAGGAACGCGCCGCGCGCGAGCGAGCCGCCACCGCCCGCGCCGCCCGCGAGCGCGGCGCCGCCGTCGCCGGCCGGGTGCGGGCCGACGCCGAGGTCGCGCTGACCGCCCTGGCTGGCTCGCTCACCCGCGCGGCCGCCGAGCGGGACGCGCTGGCCACCGGCCGGGCCGCCGCCGAGGCCGAGCTGCTCGAGGTCCGCGGCCGGGTGCGGGCGGCTACCGCCGAGCTCGACCGGCTCACCGACGAGGTGCACCGCGACGAGGTGGCCCGCGCCGAGCAGCGGCTGCGGATCGAGGCGCTCGAGGGCCGCGCCGCCGAGGAGTACGGCGTCGACCTGCCCACCCTGGTCGCCGAGTACGGGCCGGCCGCGCCGGTGCCGCCGTCGCCGGCCGAGGTCGCCGCCGCGGAGACCGCGGGGGAGGAGCCCCCGGCGCCGACCGGCTACGACCGCGCGGTGCAGGAGCGGCGGGCCGCCCGCGCCGAGCGCGATCTCGCCACCCTCGGCAAGGTCAACCCGCTGGCGCTCGAGGAGTTCGCGGCGCTGGAGGAGCGGCACACCTTCCTCGCCACCCAGCTCGAGGACCTCAAGAGCACCCGGCGCGACCTGCTGACCGTCGTCCGCGAGGTCGACGACCGCATCCACGACGTCTTCGCCGCCGCCTACGCCGACGTCGCCCGCGAGTTCGAGGGCGTCTTCGCCACCCTGTTCCCGGGCGGGCAGGGCCGGCTGGTGCTCACCGAGCCCGACAGCATGCTGACGACCGGCATCGAGGTGGAGGCCCGCCCGCCGGGCAAGAAGGTCAAGCGGCTCTCGCTCCTGTCCGGCGGCGAGCGCTCGCTGACCGCCGTCGCCCTGCTCGTGGCGATCTTCCGCGCCCGGCCCTCGCCGTTCTACGTCCTCGACGAGGTCGAAGCGGCCCTCGACGACGTCAACCTCGGCCGGCTGCTCACCCTGGTCGAGCAGCTCCGGTCGACCTCGCAGCTGATCGTCATCACCCACCAGAAGCGCACGATGGAGATCGCCGACGCGCTCTACGGCGTGAGCATGCGCGGCGACGGCATCACCGGCGTCATCAGCCAGCGCCTCCGCGAGCTCCCCGCCGCCTGACCCCCGGGGCAGAAATGGCCATTTCTGCCCTGTTCGACGGCGGTTGCTGCCACGATCGGGCCCATGACATGGGCGCCCGGGGAGGTCGTCGTCCACCAGGAGGTCTGGCGCGACCGCGTCTGGGCGGCCCGCCCGCTGGTCGTCGTGGAGGACTCGCCGGACCGGATGCTGTTCTGGCTCCCCGCCGGCACGGTGCGCAAGGTCCCGTGGACGCCGCCGCACCGCCCGGACCCGGGGGAGGGGACCGCGCGGGTCCTCGACCTCCTCGCGCGGGGCGACTGGATCCACGTCGACCACGTGTGGGACGTCTCGTGCCTGTGGATCCTGCGGCCCGGCGACTGGCACGCGGTGTGGGTCAGCTGGCTGCCCTCGGGCGAGCGGTACGGGTTCTACGTCAACCTGCAGCAGTCGTTCCGGCGGACGGCTGTCGGGATCGAGTCGATGGATCTGGCGCTGGACGTCGTCGCCACGCCCGACCGGGTCTGGTGGTGGAAGGACGACGCGTCGAGCTAGTGCCGCCGCACCAAGATCAGCACGCGCGGGTGGTGGTGGCGATCCGGAGACCGCCCACCGTCAGTGCGTGCTGATCTTGGAAGGGTGCGGTCTCAGACGCCGGAGGGGATCCGCAGGTCGACGACGAGCGGCAGGTGGTCCGAGGCGCCGGCGGCGTCGAGGACGCGGGCGCTCGCGACGGTCACGCCGGCCGACACCCACGCCTGGTCGATCCGCCGGTGCGGTGAGCGGGCCGGGTGGGTGTGCCCCGCGTCGCGCTGCCAGAAGCGCCAGCGGGCCTGGTCGCCGCGGTCGTCGGCCAGCTCCCAGGCGTCGGTGAACCGCTCCCGCAGCGGGTGCAGCTCGGGGGCGTCGGGGCGGGCGTTGAAGTCGCCCACCAGGACGCCGGAGGCCATCTCCTCGGTGTGCAGCGCGGCCAGCGCCGCCACCTGCTGCGCGCGCTCCTGCGCCGACCGGGTGGTCAGGTGCGTGGCGGTCACCCACAGCGTGCCGCCGTCCAGCTCGAGCATGGTGCGCAGCGCGCTGCGGGGCTCGCCGCTGCCGGGCAGCCGGTGCACGTCGCTGATCAGGATCGGCAGCCGGGAGAGCAGCGCGTTGCCGTACTGGCGGCGAGGGTGATCGCCCGGATGCGGCTCGTCGATCGCCGGCCCCCACGCCAGCTGCATGTCCAGCGCGCGGGAGAGCAGCAGCGCCTGGTCGACGTCCTCGCTGCGCGCGCCGAACCAGCGGTCGACCTCCTGGAGGCAGATGACGTCGGCGTCGGCCGCGGCCAGCACCTTGGCCAGCCGCGGCAGGTCGTGCCGGGAGTCCTCACCGACCCCGTGGTGGGTGTTGAAGGTGACCAGCCGCACCGGGATCGGCGGCTGGTCGGGACCGGGGGCGGGGCGGATGCCGAAGGGGTCGGTCACCGGTCCAGCCTGTCACCTGTCCGACAGCGGGCTGTCCAGCACCTGCCGCAGGGCGTCGTCGCCCTGCTCGGCCACCGAGAGGAGGAACCGCGCCTCCCGGCCCTCCAGCACCAGCTCGCCGATCTGGTTGCCGAAGAACGGCCCGGCCTGCTTCTCCCACTGCAGCGCCGTCGGCTCGGCCTTCGCGAACCGGGCCAGCCGCTCGGTGAACCGGCGGGCCGCGCGGCTCCAGCCGATCTTGAAGCCGACGCGGATCGGGTGCGGCGCCTGGTTGTGCAGCGGGGAGACGGTGAGCTGGTGCACCCGCGCGTCGAGGTCGCCGGGTCGCACCAGCTCGGCGGCGTAGGCGTGGTGGACGTCGCCGGAGAGCACCAGCGCGGTGGCGGGTGCGCGGCCGTGCTCGCCGCGGGCGACGGCGGTCAGCGCGGCGCCCAGCCGCTCGAAGGAGTGCCCGAACGCCGCCCAGTGCTCCAGGTCGGCGGCCTGTCGCAGCTGCTCGGCGAGCCGGCCACGCCAGCGCCCGTGGTGCCGCACGTTGAGCGTCTCGTTCCAGCGCTCGATGTTGTGGATCGCGTGCGGCAGCAGCCAGGGCAGGGAGGTGCCGACGATCAGGTGCTCGACGCCCTCGTCGACGGCGCGGCGCATCGCGGCCTCGACCCAGGCGAACTCATCCTCGTCGAGCATCCGGCGGTGCTGCTCCTCCAGCACCCGGCCGGCCCGGCTGTCGACCATGATCAGCCGCGCGTCGCCCCAGTGCCGCACGTAGCTCCAGCGGAACGTGGCGGGCTCGGCGTCGGCGAGCTCGGCCATCCGGCGCAGCATCGGCTCGGCGTCGCGGACCTCGTCGTCCCCGGCCATCTCCTGGATCGACCGCCGAGGCGGCGTTCTCCGCGAGCTCCTGCGGGCTGAGGTTGCCCAGGTGCTGGTAGACCCAGTAGCTGACCAGCCCGCCGGTGATCCGCCCGTGCCACCAGGGCTCGCGGGTGGTCGTCGCGCGCCAGGCCGCCGAGGTGTTCCAGTCGTCGATCAGCTCGTGGTCGTCGAAGACCATCGACGAGGGGATCGTCGACAGCAGCCAGCGCACCTCCGGGTCCAGCCAGGACTCGTAGTACAGCCGGGTGTACTCCTCGTAGTCCGCGACCTGGTCGTCCGGGGCGCGCTGCTCGGTGCGCCGGTCCCGCAGGCGGTGCAGCAGCGACCGGGTCCGCTCGGTGAGCTCGTCGGCGTAGACCTGGTCGCCCAGGAGCACCAGCGCGTCGGGCCACCGGTCCTCGGGCTCGCCTGCGAGCCGGCGCGCGTAGAGGTCCAGCGCGTCCGGCGGGATGCCCTCGGCGTCCTCGACGGTGCGCGGGCTGGCGTACCGGCAGGAGCCGAACTGCCAGCCGGAACGGGCCCGGGCGGCCCGGCGTCCGGATGCGGCTGGGCGGGAAGGCGGAGTCGGCGAGCGGCCAGACCTGCTCGCCGTCCAGGAGCACCTCGTAGGGCGTGGTGCTGCCGGACTCCAGGTCCTCCACCACGACCAGCGCGTAGTGGTGGCCGGCGACGCAGAACGTGCGTGCGCTGCGGCCGAGGACCTCGACCCGGCACGGGCGGTCGGTCTCCACCCAGACGGTCGCGGAGACCGGGTCGACGTGCCGCAGCAGCGGACCCAGGACGAGGGTGGGTGCGCTCGGTGCGGTGGCTGGCATGCCCCCAGCCTGGCCCATCGCCCCGGGCGGCGGGCGCTGGGGAGTCGCGTCGGCGGGAACGCCGCGGGCTGGGAGACTCGCGGCATGGAATTCGTGCTGATCGCGATCGCGATCCTCGTCGTCGCGCTCGTCGCCGGGGTCGGCCTGCTCGTCGGGCGGGGCCGGCGCACCACCCGCCTGGACGACGACGCCGTCGCCGGCACGACGCTCACCCGCCCGCGGCCGCCGCAGACCCCGCCGGTCGCCCCCGCGCCGCCCGCGGATCAGCCCGATGCCGTCGTGCCCGACGCCGCTCCGCCGGTCGAGCTGCCGCCGGCCGAGCCCGAGCCGGGGCTGGTCTTCGAGACGCCGCCGCCCTCGGCCGGCCGCCTGGTCCGGCTGCGCTCCCGGCTGGCCCGCTCGCAGTCCTCCCTGGGCCGCGGCCTGCTCACCGTGCTGGCGCGGGAGAAGCTCACCGAGGACGACTGGGAGGAGGTCGAGGAGACGCTCCTGGCCGCCGACGTCGGCGTCAGCGCCACCACCCGGATCGTCGACCGGCTGCGCACCCAGTCGATGGTGCTGGCCACCGCCTCGCCGGCCGAGCTGCGGGCGCTGCTCGTCGGCGAGCTCACCGGCGTCCTCGGCCCGGACCTGGACCGCACGCTGGGCACCGCCCGCCGCGACGGCCACCCCGGTGTCGTGCTCGTCGTCGGGGTCAACGGCGCCGGCAAGACGACGACGGTCGGCAAGATCGCCCGCGCGCTCGTCGGGGACGGCAAGAGCGTGGTCCTGGGCGCGGCCGACACCTTCCGCGCCGCCGCCGCCGACCAGCTGGAGACCTGGGGCGAGCGGGTCGGCGTCCTCACCGTGCGCGGCAAGGAGGGCGGCGACCCGGCGTCGGTCGCCTTCGAGGCCGTGCGCACCGGCGTGGAGGCCGAGGTCGACACCGTCGTCGTCGACACCGCCGGCCGGCTGCACACCAAGTCCGGGCTGATGGACGAGCTGGGCAAGGTCAAGCGGGTCGTGGAGAAGCAGGCGCCGGTGACCGAGGTGCTGCTGGTCCTCGACGCGACGACCGGGCAGAACGGCGTCGTCCAGGCCCGGGTGTTCACCGAGGCCGTGGAGGTCACCGGGGTGGTGCTCACCAAGCTCGACGGCACCGCGAAGGGCGGCATCGTCGTCCGCGTCCAGCAGGAGCTGGGCATCCCGGTGAAGCTGATCGGGCTGGGGGAGGGCGCCGACGACCTGGCGCCGTTCGAGCCGGAGGCGTTCGCCGAGGCGATCGTCGGCTGACGGGTCAGGCGCGGCTGGGGTCGAACCCGTAGGGCAGCTCGAGCCGGTGCGCCGCGAGCAGCGGCGCATCGGCGAGCAGCTCGCGGGTGCCGCCGTCGGCGACGACCGCACCGCCGTCCAGCACCACCGCCCGCGGGCACAGCTGCAGCGCGTAGGGCAGGTCGTGGGTGACCATCAGCAGGGTCACCGGCAGCGACTCCAGCACCTCGGCCAGCTCGCGCCGGCCGGCCGGGTCGAGGTTCGACGACGGCTCGTCGAGCACCAGGATCTCCGGGTGCATCGACAGCACGGTGGCGACGGCGACCCGCCGCCGCTGCCCGAACGACAGGTGGTGCGGTGCGCGGTCGGCGGCGCCGGCCATGCCCACCTGCGCCAGCGCCTCCTCGACGCGGGCGGCCACCTCGGCCTCGGGCAGCCCCAGGTTGCGCGGGCCGAACGCGACGTCCTCGCCGACGGTGGGCATGAAGAGCTGGTCGTCGGGGTCCTGGAAGACGATGCCCACCCGGCTGCGGATCTCGCGCAGGTTCTGCTTGGCCACCGGCAGCCCGGCGACCGAGATCGAGCCGCGGCCGGGCCGCAGGATGCCGTTGAGGTGCAGCACCAGCGTCGTCTTGCCCGCGCCGTTCGGGCCGAGCAGCGCGACCCGCTCGCCGGGGTCGATGCGCAGGTCGACGCCGAACAGCGCCTGGTGCCCGTCGGGGTAGGCGAAGGCGACGTCCTCGACCAGCAGCGAGGGGGTGGTGCTCACCCCAGCAGCATCCCCGTCGCGAGGACGACGCCCGCGACGAGGGGGAGCGCCAGGCCCGCGGCCCACTCCCGCGGGGGGACGGCGGCGGCCGGCCCGCCGGGCAGCCGGCCGCTGTACCCGCGGGACAGCATCGCCAGGTGCACGCGCTCGCCGCGCTCGTAGGAGCGGATGAACAGCGCGCCGGCCGCCGCCCCGAGCACCCGGAGCGCCCCGCGCCGCCGCCCGTCGAAGGCGCGCGACTCCCGGGCCACCCGCATGCGGTGCAGCTCGCCGCTGACGACGTCGACGTACCGGATCATGAAGCCGAGGATCTGGACCAGCGCCGCGGGCAGCCGCAGCCGCTCCAGCCCGCGCAGCAGCGCCCGCGGCTCGGTCGTGGTGGCCAGCACGGTGGCCGCCAGCACCGACAGCGTCGCCTTGGCCAGCAGCGCGCCACCGGTCTGCAGGCCGCTCTCCGACAGCGACAGCCCCAGCACCTCGACCCGCGGGCCGCGGGTCACGAACGGCAGCAGCAGCGCGAAGACGACGAACGGGATCTCGACGACCAGGCTGCGCAGCAGCCGGGCGGGCCGCACCCGGGCGACCGCGGCGACGGTCAGCACCGCCAGCAGGTAGCCGGCGTACGCCCACGGCGCCCAGCCGGCGTGCACCGGCGTCGCCACGACGACCAGGGCGTAGGCCAGGACGGCGACCAGCTTGACCTGCGGGGCCAGCCGGTGCACGGGGCTGGTGCCCGCCACGTAGCGGGCGCTCAGCGCGCCGCCGTGGCCGGCGCCCACGTCAGGCCTTCGGTGCGGAGCCGGCGTCGACGTCCGTGCGGGAGTCGTCGTCGGCGGGAACATCGTCGGTGCCGCTGCGGCGGCGGACGAGCAGGGTGATGCCGCCGGCGAGGGCCAGCGTCACGGCGACGCCGATGACCCCGGCGAGGCCGCCGGAGAGCCGGCCGTCCTCGACGCCGGAGACGGCGTAGTCGGCCAGCGGCGAGCCCGCGGTGGAGCTGTCCTCCGCGGTGTGCGCGAAGCCCTCCTTCTCGGCCGACCACTCCAGGCCGTCGGGGGAGCTGCTGGCGTAGTAGCTGCCGATGCCGGCGACGACGAGCGCCACGAGCAGGCCGGCGAGCAGGAAGCCGGAGGTCCGGCGGCGGGTGGTCATCGGGACGCCACGACCTCGGGACGGCGGAGCAGCGTGCCGGCGTCGCGCAAGTGCGCGGCGCCGTGCACCAGGTCGGGCCGCGCGGCGAGGACGGCGCCGAGCACGGCCACGGTGATCGCCGCCTCGCCGAGGCCGATGAGCACGTGGATGCCGCCCATCGTCGCGGCGACCGCGCCGAGGGAGATGTCGGCGACGCCGCCGGCCGCGAAGAGCGCCACGAAGGCCAGGGCCGAGAGCGGCACCGAGGCGAACGCGCCGACGCCGGCGCCGACGAGCACGCCGGTCCGCGTCCGCGGCAGCACCGCGACGACGAGGCGGAACAGCCCGTAGCCCACGCCGACCGCGACCAGCGCCATGAGCGTGACGTTCGTGCCGAGCGCGGTCAGCCCGCCGTCGGCGAACAGGACGGCTTGCACGAGCAGCACCACGGTCATGCAGAGCACCGCGGTCCAGGGCCCGACGAGGACCGCGGTCAGCGCGCCCCCGATGAGGTGGCCGCTGGTCCCAGCACCGACCGGGAAGTTCATCATCTGCACCGCGAAGACGAAGGCCGCGGTGAGGCCGGCCAGCGGCGCGGTGCGCTCGTCCAGCTCCTCCCGCGCCTTGCGCAGCGCCAGGGCCACGGTGCCGGCGGCGAGGACGCCGGTCGCGACCGACGTGGGCGCGTCGAGGAATCCGTCGGGTACGTGCACGCCCTCGACCTTATTGCACATCGTTTGCAACTAGCCAGGGCAGCGGTGGTCCACGGCGGTACCCGGGGGTCCGCAACACGCCTGCAACGTGCGGAGGGGACACGCGGACGGGAGTTCACCGTCGCGAAACAAGCGGAGACCGCCCGCCGAAACACACGCCCGGCACGGTGAACGCCACGTCGCCCTCCCCCCGGAGGGACCGGCGCCACCGACCGGCCGCCCGGCCGACGACCCCCTCAGGAGGTTGCCGTGGTCAACACCGGCGACACCGCCTGGATCCTCACCAGCGCGGCGCTCGTGCTGCTGATGACGCCCGGCCTCGCACTGTTCTACGGCGGCATGGTCCGCGCGAAGAGCGTGCTGAACATGATGATGATGAGCTTCGGGGCCCTGGCGCTGATCAGCGTGCTCTGGGTGCTCTACGGCTACTCGATCGCCTTCGGCGACGACATCGGCGGCGGGCTGCTCGGCGACCCGAGCGAGTTCTTCGGCCTCAAGGGCCTCATGGAGGACGTCACCGGCGACGAGGGCGGCCTGCCGGTCATGGCCTTCGTCGGCTTCCAGGCCGTCTTCGCCATCATCACCGTCGCCCTGATCTCCGGCGCGATCGCCGACCGGGCCAAGTTCGGCTCCTGGATGGTCTTCGCCGGCATCTGGGCCACGGTCGTCTACTTCCCGGTCGCGCACTGGGTGTTCGCCTTCGACGGCGACGACGTGGTCGGCGGCTGGATCGCCAACGGTCTGGAGGTCATCGACTTCGCCGGTGGCACCGCGGTCCACATCAACGCCGGTGCGGCGGGCCTGGCCCTCGCCCTGGTCCTGGGCAAGCGGCGCGGCTTCGGCCGCGAGGCGATGCGCCCGCACAACCTGCCGCTGGTCATGATCGGCGCGGGCCTGCTGTGGTTCGGCTGGTTCGGCTTCAACGCCGGCTCCGCCCTGGCCGCCGACAACACCGCCTCGGTGGTCTGGGTCAACACGCTGGTCGCCACGGGCGCCGCGACGCTGGGCTGGCTGCTGGTCGAGAAGCTCCGCGACGGCCACTCCACCTCGCTGGGTGCCGCGTCGGGCGTCGTCGCCGGCCTGGTCGCCATCACCCCGGCCTGCTCCGCGCTCTCGCCGATCGGCTCGATCATCGTCGGCGCGATCGCCGGCGCGCTCTGCGCCCTGGCCGTCGGGCTCAAGTACAAGCTGGGCTACGACGACTCGCTCGACGTCGTCGGCGTCCACCTCGTCGGTGGCCTCTGGGGCACCATCGCCATCGGCTTCCTGGCCGACCCCGACGCCCCCGCCGGTGCGGAGAGCCTCTTCTTCGGCGGCAGCGCCGACCTGCTGTGGCGCCAGATCGTCGGCGCCCTGGCCGTGCTCGCCTTCTCCTTCGTGGTCACCTGGATCATCGGGACCGCCATCCAGCGGACCATCGGCTTCCGGATCAGCGAAGATGAGGAGATCACCGGCATCGACACCGTCGTGCACGCGGAGTCGGGCTACGACTTCGCCTCGCTCGGCAGCAGCGGTTCCACCGCCCCACTGGCCGGGCAGGCGCGTGCCGAGGCCCGTAACACCGAGAGGACCATGGCATGAAGCTCGTCACCGCGATCGTCAAGCCCTTCAAGCTGGACGACGTCAAGAACGCCCTCGAGCTGATCGGCATCGCCGGGCTCACCGTCAGCGAGGTCCAGGGCTTCGGCCGCCAGCGCGGCCACACCGAGGTCTACCGCGGCGCGGAGTACCAGGTGGACTTCGTGCCCAAGGTCCGCATCGAGGTCGTCGTCTCCGAGGTCGACGCCGCCCGCGTGGTGGACGCCGTGGTCGAGGCCGCCTCCACCGGGCAGATCGGCGACGGCAAGGTCTGGGTCACCACGATCGACGAGATCGTGCGGGTCCGCACCGGGGAGCGCGGGGACGACGCGCTCTGATGCACCGCTGAGCACACCCGCCGGCCGGGGTGGTGGGACCGCCCACCGCCCCGGCCGGCGCACTTCCCGAGGCCGACAGAGGGGGACCCGTGCTGGACACCGAGGCGCTGCCCGGTCTGCCCCGCGCCGAGCGCGTGCAGGTCGTCGACACCTGGCTCGCCGGCCTGCTGGACGACGCGGTCGGCGGCACGCCGCCGCCCCTGGCCCGGCGGGGGAGCGCCCCGCCCCGCACCGGCACCGACGGCCTCGCGCTCGTCGCCGTCGGCAGCCTGGGCCGGCGCGAGCTGCCGCCGCACGGCGACCTCGACCTCGTCCTCGTCCACGACGGCCGGCCCGAGATCGCCGCCATCGCCGACGCGCTCTGGTACCCCGTCTGGGACGCCGGCCTCCGGCTGGACCACTCCGTGCGCTCGGTGGCCGAGGCCGTCGCGGTCGCCTCCACCGACGTCAAGGCCGGCCTGGGCCTGCTCGACGCTCGGCTGGTCGCCGGCGACGCGGAGCTGGCCGGCCGGCTGCGCACCGCCACGCTGAGCAGCTGGCGGCAGGCCGCCTCGCGGCTCCTGCCGGCGCTGCGCGACCTGCGTCGGGACCGCGCCCGCCAGGTCGGCGAGCTGGCCTTCCTGCTCGAACCCGACCTCAAGGAGGCCTACGGAGGGCTGCGCGAGGGGCAGGTGCTGCGCGCGGTCGCCGCCGCGCAGCTCGCCGACGAGCCGACCGCCGAGGTCGAGGCCGCCTACGCCTTCCTGCTCGACGTCCGCGACGAGCTCCGCCGGCGCACCGGCCGCCCGGCCGACGTCCTGGTCCGCCAGGAGCAGCGGCCGGTGGCCGTGGCCCTCGGCCTGGCCGGGGAGGACGACCTGCTGCGCGAGGTCAGCCTGGCCGGGCGCCGGCTGGCGTTCGTCGCCGACGAGACCTGGCGTCGGGTGGAGGCCACGCTCGTGCGCCGGCCGCGCAGCCGCTACCGCCGGGTGCGCCGCGAGCCCCTGGCCGACGGCGTGGTGCGCCAGGGCGACGAGGTCGTCCTCGCCCGGGACGCCCGCCCGGCCGGCGACCCGGGCCTGCTGCTGCGGGCCGCGGCCGCCGCCGCCCGCGCCGACCTGCTGCTCTCGCCGTACACGCTCAAGGTGCTCGCGGTGCACAGCCAGCCGATGCCCGAGCCGTGGCCCGCCGAGGTGCGCTGGTCGTTCCTCCGGCTGCTGGCCAGCGGGCGCTCCGCCGTCCCCGTGCTGGAGCAGCTGGACCAGGAGGGGCTGCTCTCCCGGCTGATCCCGGAGTGGGACCGCGTCCGCTCGCTGCCGCAGCGCCACCCCTGGCACCGCTTCACCGTCGACCGGCACCTGGTCGAGGCCGCGGCCGCCGCGGCCGAGCTCACCCGGGACGTCGACCGCCCCGACCTGCTGCTGGTCGCCGCCCTGCTGCACGACATCGGCAAGGGCTGGCCGGGCGACCACAGCGAGGTGGGCGAGCCGATCGCCGCCGCGATCGCCGCCCGCATGGGCTTCACCGAGGCCGACGTGGCGATCGTGGCCACCCTGGTGCGCCACCACCTGCTGCTCCCCGCGACCGCCACCCGCCGCGACATCGACGACCCCGCGACCATCGACCGGGTCGCGGAGACCATCGGCTGCGACGGCGCCGTCCTCCAGCTGCTGCACGCGCTGGCGCAGGCCGACGGCGCGGCGACCAGCGCGTCGGCGTGGTCGCCGTGGAAGGCCCACCTGGTGGCGGCGCTGGTCGCCCGGGTGCAGGCCAGGCTCGGCGGGGTGCCGGTCGAGGAGCCCGCGCCGGTGCTGCGGCCCACCAGCCCGCAGGCCTCGACGCCGACGCCGGACCTGCCGGGGGAGACCGCGCCGGTCACCGTCGGGATCCGGGACGTCGCCGACGGCCAGGAGGTCACCATCGGCGCCCCCGACCGCCCGGGCCTGCTGAGCACCTGCGCCGGCGTGCTGGCGCTCAACCAGCTCGACGTCCGCGCGGCGAAGATCACCGTCGAGGGCGGGCACGCCACGAGCGTGTTCGCGGTCCGGCCGCGGTTCGGCCGGGCCCCGGTGCCGGAGATCCTGGCCGACGGCGTGCGCGCCGCCCTCGAGGGCAGCCTGCCCCTGGCCGAGCGGCTGCGGCAGCGGGAGGCCGACTACCACCAGGACGGCGCCCGCTCGGCGCCGCCGCGGATCTCCTGGCACAACGGCGAGGTCAGCGGCGCGGCGACCGGCATCGTCGAGGTGCGGGCCGGCGACCGCGCCGGGCTGCTGTACCGGCTGACCGCGGCGATCGCGGGGGAGGGGCTCGACGTCACCTCCGCCCGGATCGAGACGCTCGGCGCCGACGCGGTGGACTGCTTCTACGTCGCCAACCCCTCCGGCGACCCGGTCGACCCCGAGCAGCGCCGCCGGGTGGACGCCGCGCTCGTGGGTGCGATGCGCCCGGCGGGAGCGGACACGCCGGTCGCGGGTGCGTGAACCTGTCGGTGCCCCGTGCGACGGTCGGGACCGAGCGGGACGGACCGGTCCCACCGACGGAGGGCAGGACGTGGAGTTCCAGCTGTGGCACTGCTCCGACTGCGGCGACGAGCGCGAGTTCGTGCAGCCGACGTGCACCGACGGGCACACCGAGGACGGCGGCCCCTGCCCGGACTGGGCCTGCGTCGACTGCGGCGCCGCGCTGGTCACCGGCGTCGCGCCGCGCACGCTCGTCGGGTCGGGCCTGACGCACGCCGCCTAGACCGCCGATACCCTCGGGGCGGACGGCGCGACGTGCTCGCGCCCGGAACTGCTGAGGACGTGCTGTGTTCGAGACCCTCTCCGACCGCCTGGACAAGGTCTTCACCGGCCTGCGGGGCAAGGGTCGGCTGACCGACGCCGACATCGACGCCACCGCGCGCGAGATCCGCATCGCGCTGCTCGAGGCCGACGTGGCCCTGCCGGTCGTGCGGTCCTTCATCGACGCGGTGAAGGAGCGCGCCCGCGGGGCGGACGTCTCGCAGGCGCTCAACCCGGCGCAGCAGGTCATCAAGATCGTCAACGAGGAGCTCATCGGCATCCTCGGCGGGGAGACCCGGCGGATCCGGCTGGCCAAGCAGTCGCCGACGGTGATCATGCTGGCCGGTCTGCAGGGTGCCGGTAAGACGACCCTCGCCGGCAAGCTCGGCCGCTGGCTCAAGGAGCAGGGGCACACCCCGCTGCTGGTGGCCGCCGACCTGCAGCGCCCGAACGCGGTCAACCAGCTCTCGATCGTCGCCGGCCAGGCCGGCGTCGACGTCTACGCGCCCCAGCCGGGCAACGGCGTCGGTGATCCGGTGCAGGTGGCCCGCGACTCGATCGACCACGCGCGCCGCACCATGCACGACGTCGTCGTCGTCGACACCGCCGGCCGCCTCGGCATCGACGCCGAGCTGATGCAGCAGGCGGCCGACATCCGCGACGCGGTCCACCCGGACGAGACGCTGTTCGTCGTCGACGCGATGATCGGCCAGGACGCCGTCACCACGGCGCAGGCGTTCCAGGACGGCGTCGGCTTCAGCGGCGTCGTCCTCACCAAGCTCGACGGCGACGCCCGCGGTGGTGCCGCGCTGTCGGTGCGGCACGTGACCGGCCAGCCGATCATGTTCGCCTCCACCGGCGAGAAGCTGACCGACTTCGACGTCTTCCACCCCGAGCGGATGGCCTCGCGCATCCTCGGCATGGGCGACGTGCTCACCCTCATCGAGCAGGCCGAGAAGACCTTCGACGCCGACCAGGCCGAGAAGATCGCGGGCAAGCTCGCCTCCCGCGAGGGCTTCACGCTCGAGGACTTCCTCGAGCAGATGATGGCCATCCGCAAGATGGGCCCGATCGCCAACCTGCTCGGCATGCTGCCGGGCGCCGGGGCGATGAAGGAGCAGCTCAAGCAGGTCGACGACCGCGACCTGGACCGCACCGCGGCGATCATCCGCTCGATGACGCCGCAGGAGCGGGTCAACTCGAAGATCATCAACGCCTCGCGGCGGGTGCGCATCGCCAACGGCTCGGGCGTCAGCGTCACCGACGTCAACCAGCTGCTGGAGCGCTTCGCCCAGGCCCAGAAGATGATGGGCCAGATGGCCGGCAGCATGGGTCTGCCCGGCATGGGCCCCATGTCGAAGAAGGCCCGCGGCCGCCAGATGCAGGCGCAGTCGAAGAAGGGCAAGGGGAAGAAGGGCAAGGGCAAGGGCGGTCCCGCCCGCCGTCCCGTCGGCGCCCCCGGCCTGCCGCCCGGCGCCGGCAACCCCTTCGGCGGGCTGCCCGGCGGGATGCCGAACCTGCCCCCGGGTCAGGGCCTGCCCGACCTCACCAAGCTGAACTTCGACCAGTTCAAGGACGGCAACGGGCGGTGAGCGCGCCGCTGCCCTCCCTGCACCTGTCCGGTGTGGTGCTCCCCGAGGGGGAGCACCGTGACGTCTGGGTGCGGGAGGGGCGGTTCACCTTCGAGCCCGTCCCGGGCGCCGAGACGGTCAGCCGGGGCGGCTGGCTGATCCCCGGGCTGGTGGACGCGCACTGCCACGTCGGCATCCTGCGCGGCGGCGGGCACGCCGAGGACCTGAGCCAGGCCCGCGCGCAGGCGGTCGCCGAGCGCGAGGCCGGCGTCCTGGCGCTGCGCGACTGCGGTTCGCCGGTGGACACCCGCGCCCTCGACGACGAACCCGACCTGCCGACGATCATCCGGGCGGGCCGGCACATCGCCCGCACCCGGCGCTACATCCCGGGCCTCGGCATCGAGATCGAACCCGAGGACCTGGTCGAGCAGACCCGCGTGCAGGCCCGGCGCGGGGACGGCTGGGTCAAGCTGGTGGGGGACTGGATCGACCGCTCGGTCGGCGACCTCGCCCCCGAGTGGCCGGCCGACGTCGTCGCCGCGGCGATCGCGGCGGCGCACGAGGAGGGCGCGCGGGTCACCGCGCACACCTTCGGCACCGACGCGCTGCCCGCGCTGATCGAGGCCGGCATCGACTGCATCGAGCACGGCACCGGCCTGACCGAGGAGCTCATCGGCGCGATGGCCACACGCGGCACCGCCGTCGTCCCGACGCTGGTGAACGTGGAGAACTTCCCGGGCTTCGCCGCCGCGGGGGAGAAGAAGTTCCCGACCTACGCGAGCACGATGCGGCGGCTGTACGCGAACTCGGGTGCGGTGGTGCGGGCCGCGTTCGAGGCCGGTGTGCCGGTGTTCGCCGGCACCGACGCCGGCGGCGGCATCGAGCACGGCGTCATCGCCGACGAGATCCGCGCGCTGTGCGAGGCGGGCATCCCGGCCGAGGACGCGCTGGCCGCCGGGTCGTGGAAGGCGCGCGAGTGGCTCGGGCTGCGCGGCATCGAGGAGGGCGCGGTCGCCGACGTCGTCGTCTACGAGCGCGACCCCCGCACCGACCTGGGCGCGTTGCAGTCGCCGCAGCGGACGGTCCTGCGAGGCCGCGTCGTCGCCTGACCCGGGCCACCCGATACCCGCTCGCGCGGCCTGGGAGACTCGTCCCGTGCTGCTCCGGATGTCGACCCTGTTCCTGCGGACCCTGCGTGATGACCCGGCTGACGCCGAGGTCGCCAGCCACCGCCTCCTCGCCCGCGGCGGGTACATCCGCCGCGCCGCGCCCGGCGGGTTCACCTGGCTGCCGCTGGGCTACCGGGTCTTCCGCAACGTCGAGCGCATCATCCGCGAGGAGATGGACGCGATGGGCGCCCAGGAGGTCGCCTTCCCGGCTCTCCTGCCGCGCGAGCCCTACGAGGCCACCGGCCGCTGGACCGAGTACGGCCCCAACCTCTTCCGGCTGCAGGACCGCCGCGGGAACGACTTCCTGCTCGGCCCCACCCACGAAGAGATGTTCACCCTCCTGGTGAAGGACCTCTACGGCTCCTACAAGGACCTGCCGGTCTCGCTGTACCAGATCCAGACCAAGTACCGGGACGAGGCGCGGCCCCGCGCCGGCCTGTTCCGCGGCCGCGAGTTCACGATGAAGGACAGCTACTCCTTCGACATCGACGACGCCGGCCTGGACGTCAGCTACGCCAAGCACCGCGACGCCTACATCCGCATCTTCGACCGGCTGGGCCTGGAGTACGTCATCGTCTCGGCGATGTCGGGCGCGATGGGCGGCTCCAAGAGCGAGGAGTTCCTGCACCCGACCGCGATCGGCGAGGACACCTTCGTCCGCTCGCCCGGCGGCTACGCGGCCAACGTCGAGGCCGTCACCACCGTGGTGCCCGACGAGATCCCGTTCGACGGGCTGCCCGCCGCGCACGTCGAGGACACCCCCGACACCCCGACCATCGAGTCCCTGGTCGCCGTCGCGCAGAAGCTGTTCCCGGACGCCGGCTACACCGCGGCCTCCACGCTGAAGAACGTCGTCGTCACGCTGGTGCACCCCGATGGCAGCCGCGAGCCGGTCGTCATCGGCCTGCCCGGCGACCGCGAGGTCGACGCCAAGCGGCTCGAGGCGCAGGTCGCCCCGGCCGAGGTCGAGCCGTTCACCGACTTCGCCGGCAACCCGCTCCTGGTCAAGGGCTACATCGGCCCGCAGGTGCTCGGTGCCGAGAGCGACTCGAAGATCCGCTACCTGGTCGACCCGCGCGTGGTCTCCGGCACCCGCTGGATCACCGGCGCCAACGAGGCCGGCAAGCACGTCTTCGACCTCGTCGCCGGCCGCGACTTCACCTGGGACGGCGTCATCGAGGCCGCCGAGGTGCTGCCCGGCGACCCCGCACCCGACGGCTCCGGCCCGCTGGAGCTCGCCCGCGGCGTGGAGATGGGGCACATCTTCCAGCTCGGCCGCAAGTACGCCGAGGCGCTCGAGCTCAAGGTGCTCGACGAGAGCGGCAAGCTCGTCACGGTCACCATGGGCTCCTACGGCATCGGCGTCTCCCGCGCCGTCGCCGCGATCGCCGAGTCCACCCACGACGAGCTGGGCCTGGCCTGGCCGCGCTCCGTCGCGCCCGCCGACGTGCACGTCGTCGCCACCGGGAAGGACGCCGCCGTCTTCGAGGCGGCCGAGGCGCTCGCCGGTGAGCTCGTCGCCGCCGGGCTCACCGTGCTCTACGACGACCGGCCCAAGGTCAGCCCCGGCGTGAAGTTCAAGGACGCCGAGCTGCTCGGCATGCCGACGATCGTCACCGTCGGCCGCGGCCTCGCCGAGGGCGTCATCGAGGTGCGCGACCGGAAGACCGGCGAGCGCGAGGAGGTGCCGGTCGCCGAGGCCGGCGCCCGCGTGCTCGCCGCCGTCCGCGGCTGACCCGAGGCACCCGCGCTGGGATCAGGTTCCCTGATCCCAGCGCTTCCTCCCTCACGGTGCGCGGTGAGGGAGGAAGCGCTCCGGTGAGGGAGGACGGCGTCCGGCAGGGGGCGCCGGTCCGTCGTCGAGGCGAGCGGTCGCGTGTCGCTGACCTCGACGGCTCACCGGACGGAGCCGCCCGTGATCCACTCTGGACATGCCGCAGGACGTCGAGGAGCAGGTCGCGCAGAGCGCACAGGTTGTCGAGCAGAACCTGGCCCTCGGTGACCAGGTGCACAAGCCGCGGCCGATCGACCACCTGGCCGGGTTCCGCACCCGCCGCGCCGCCGAGGCGGCGGGGGAGGAACTGGTGGCCGCTGGCTACCGCATCGACGGGCTGCGCCGCCGCTTCCTCACCGTGTGGCTGGAGTTCAGTGCCATGACCGCCGTCGACCACGGCACCGCGGCCGCCTTCACCCGCGAGGTCGTCGGCATCGTCAACCGGCACGGCGGCACCTACGACGGCTGGGGCGGTTTCCTGGTGGCCGCCGAGGATGACGCCGACGGATGACCGCCCAGGACCGCCGTCCGCTGACGGCGATCGAGCGCGCTCTCCTCGATGCCTTTCTCGGGCACGACTTCCCCGGGGTCGAGCAACTGCGGGCCCAGTCGGGGACGGCGACGGCGTCGCCGGGGTGCACGTGCGGTTGCGGCACGGTCGAACTGCACGTGCCCGACGCTGCGCCCCCGTCGACCGCGACGAGCCCCGTCCGGGTGGAGGGCACGGTGCTCGACCTCGCCGGGAACGCGGTCGGCGGGCTGTTGCTGTTCCTCGAGGACGGCCGGCTGGCCGGCCTCGAGGTGTACCCGCTCGACGACGATTCGCTGCCTCTGCCTCTGCCTCTGCCTCTGCCTCTGCCTCTGCCTCTGCCTCTGCCTCTGCCTCTGCCTCTGCCGCCGGTCGACCGGGTGCGGTGGGGCTAGCCGGCCGGGTCGGCGACCAGCTCGACCTCGTAGCCGTCGGCGTCTTCCAGGAACGCCGCGCGGTGGTCCGGGCCCCCGGCGAACGGGTGCCGGTCGGCGAACAGCAGCCGCCAGCCGTGCGCCGGAGCCTCCGCCACCAGCGCGTCCAGCTCGGCGGCAGACCCGGCGCGGAACGCCAGGTGGTTCACCCCGGGGGCGCGGCGCTCGTGCGCGGCGCCGACCAGCGCGGGGGACTGCTCGACGACGACGTAGACACCGTCGGCACCCCACCGCCACGACCGCCCGTCCTCCCACGACCGGTACGGCTGCGCGCCCAGGCGGGGGAGCAGCCACCCCCAGGAGGCCTCCGCGCGGGCGAGGTCGGG
The DNA here is from genome assembly GCF_016612845.1 of Blastococcus sp. TML/C7B. NCBI lineage: Bacteria > Bacillati > Actinomycetota > Actinomycetes > Geodermatophilales > Geodermatophilaceae > Blastococcus > Blastococcus sp. TML/C7B. The sequence goes on from NZ_JAEOAA010000001.1 coordinate 2,054,694, forward strand.
CACCCACAGCTCGATGTGGTGCAGCGGTCCGGTGCTGGCCACGGCGCTCCTCCCGGGATCTGGCATCATGGTCGGTCGAACACGGCGGGAGCGGCCCTCTCACCGATCCCGGCCGTGTCCATCGCTCCGCCCCGACGCAACCCCACACGTCGCCCGGCGAGCAACCACACAGCGTTCGAGGAGTACACCACCCACCGTGGCCACCAAGATCAAGCTCATGCGCCTGGGCAAGATGCGCGCGCCGTACTACCGCATCGTCGTCGCCGACGCCCGCACCAAGCGTGACGGTCGGTCGATCGAGACGATCGGCAAGTACCACCCGAAGGAGGACCCCTCCTACATCGAGGTCGACTCCGAGCGCGCGCAGTACTGGCTGGGTGTCGGCGCGCAGCCGACCGAGGCCGTCGCCGCCATCCTCCGGGTGACCGGTGACTGGCAGAAGTTCAAGGGCGAGCCGGCCCCCGCGCCGATGCGCGTCGCCGAGCCCAAGCCGGACAAGAAGGCTCTCTACGAGGCCGCCGTCCGCGCCGGCATGGACGAGCCGACCACCGAGGCGACCACCGCCAAGAAGAAGGCCGCGCCGAAGAAGGCCGCTGCCGCCGACGAGGCTCCCGCCGCCGAGGCCCCGGCGACCGAGGCTCCGGCCGCGGACGCCGCCCCGGCCGAGACGCCTGCCGAGTAAGACGTGCTCGAAGACGCGCTCGAGCACCTGGTCAAGGGCATCGTCGACCATCCCGAGGACGTGACGGTCGACCTGCTCACCAACCGCCGTGGCAAGACCCTCGAGATCCGGGTGCACCCCGACGACCTCGGCAAGGTCATCGGCCGCGGCGGTCGTACCGCCAAGGCGCTGCGCCAGGTGATGACCGGTGTCGGGGGACGCGGCCTCCGGGTCGACGTCGTCGACACCGACGGGCGCTGAGCACGACGCCTTGAGCACTCCGCACGACCCCCCTCCGGACACCGTGGTGGTCGGCCGCATCGGCCGGCCCCACGGTGTCCGTGGTCTGACCACCGTCGAGGTGCGCACCGACGACCCGGACGCCCGCTTCGCCCCCGGCACCGTGCTGCGCACCCAGCCGGCCGAGCGCGGCCCGCTCACCGTCGTCGACAAGCGCTGGCACAGCGGCACGCTGCTGCTGCAGCTGGCCGCTCCCTCCGGTGAGGTCTACGCACTGCGCGAGACCGTCGACGCCCTCCGCAACACCCTGCTGCTCGTCCCGGTCGACGAGCTGCCCGAGCTCCAGGAGCCCGACTCCTACTACGACCACCAGTTGGTCGGCCTGGGCGCCCGGCTGCCCGACGGCTCGGTGATCGGCGAGGTCACCGCCGTCCGGCACGAGGCGCAGGACCTGCTCGTCGTGCGCCGGCCCGAGGGCGGCGAGGCGCTGATCCCCTTCGTGGCGGCGCTGGTACCCACCGTCGACCTCGACGGCGGCTTCCTCGTCGTCGATCCGCCCGAGGGGCTGCTCGACCTGTGAGCGCGCCGTACCGGGTCGACGTCGTCACCATCTTCCCCGAGTACCTGGCGCCGCTGCGCCAGTCGCTGCTGGGCAAGGCCGCCGAGCGCGGCCTGGTCGCCATCGGCGTGCACGACCTGCGGCAGTGGACCGACGACGTGCACCGCACCGTCGACGACTCCCCGTACGGGGGCGGCCCCGGCATGGTCATGAAGCCCGAGCCGTGGGCGCGCGCGCTGGAGGCCGTCCGGCCGCCCGGCACCCGCCTCGTCGTCCCGACGCCGGCCGGGCGCCCGTTCACCCAGGCCCTGGCCGCGGAGTGGTCGGCCGAACCCGGCCTGGTCTTCTCCTGCGGCCGCTACGAGGGCATCGACCAGCGGGTCGCCGACTGGGCCGCCGACGCCGGTCCCGTGTCGGAGGTCTCGATCGGCGACTACGTCCTCGCCGGCGGGGAGTCCGCCGTCCTGGTCATGGTCGAGGCGGTCACCCGGCTGCTGCCCGGCGTCGTCGGCAACCGCGAGTCGGTGGAGTTCGACTCGCACGCCGACGGCCTCCTCGAGGGTCCGTCCTACACCCGGCCCGCGACCTGGCGGGGCCACGAGGTGCCGCCGGTGCTGCTCTCCGGCGACCACGCGGCTATCGAGCGGTGGCGCCGCGCGGAGTCGCTGCGGCGCACCGCCGACCGGCGCCCAGACCTGCTCGCCGCGCTGCCCGACGAGGCGCTGGACGCCGCGGACCGCGCCCTCCTCGACGGCCGCTGAGCGGTGGCCGGCAGCACGGTCGTCCGCCCCTCGGCTCGGGTCGTCGTCCTCGACCCGGTCGGCCGGATCCTGCTGCTGGGCGCCCGGCTGACCGACCCCGGCGTGCCGCCGGGCGACGTGCTGTTCTGGTACACCCCCGGCGGGGGCGTGGAGGCGGGCGAGTCGCTGCGCACCGCCGCCGTCCGGGAGCTCGCCGAGGAGATCGGCCTGGACGTCGAGCCCGCGGCGCTGGAGGGACCGGTCTGGTTCCGGCGCTTCGTGGGCCCCTTCGGCGGCGTCGAGTACGACAACCGGGAGACCTACTTCGTGCTCCGCGACGTCGTGCACGACGTCGACCCGCGCGGCCGCACCGAGCTCGAGCTGCTGGGCGACGAGCCGCACCGGTGGTGGACCGTCGAGGAGATCGCCGCCAGCAGCGAGGAGTTCGCACCCCGCGAGCTGGCCGCGGTGCTCCCGGCGCTGGTGGCGGGCCCGTGGACCGGGGTGCCGCGCATCGTCACCTGAAGATGTGGCACGATGGACCACTGCTGCGCACCGTCGGCCGGGTCGACGGGGGAGTTCCGCCGAGGAGCCCGCAGCTCCCGGGAACGGACAGCCGGGTCGTACCGCTGTCCGCACCGCACACGAGCCACTGCCAGAACATGAGGACTGCCGCGATGAACACCCTGGACGCACTCGACGCCGCTTCGCTGCGCGACGACATCCCGACGTTCCGCCCGGGTGACACCGTCAAGGTGCACGTCCGCGTGGTCGAGGGCAACCGCTCCCGCATCCAGGTCTTCCAGGGCGTCGTCATCCGCCGCCAGGGCGGCGGCATCCGCGAGACCTTCACCGTCCGCAAGGTGAGCTTCGGCGTCGGCGTGGAGCGCACCTTCCCGGTGCACACCCCCGTCGTGGAGAAGATCGAGGTCCTCACCCGCGGTGACGTGCGTCGCGCCAAGCTCTACTACCTGCGCGAGCTCCGCGGCAAGGCCGCCAAGATCAAGGAGAAGCGCGACGTCGTCGCGCGCTGACCTGCGCTGAACGACGGGCGGCTCGACCGCCCTCTGCGTCTCCGGCGGGCCCTCCGCGCCGTACGCTGCTCCTGATGAGCAGCCAACGGCCCGGGGGGCCCGCCGACGTCCGTTCCCGGCGAGCCCGACCCGGAGGACGGCGCCCGCAGCGGCGAGGCGGAGCAGCAGACCGGGCACCGGGCGGAGCAGCCGGCCGAGGCGTCCGGTGGGCGGCGTCGAGGTCGCGACGGCGCGGCGAAGAAGGGCTCGCTCCTGCGGGAGCTGCCGGTGCTGCTGGTCGTGGCCTTCGTGCTCGCCCTGGTCGTGAAGACCTTCTTCGTGCAGGCGTTCTTCATCCCGTCCGGGTCGATGGAGCAGACGCTGCACGGCTGCCCCGGCTGCACGGGTGACCGCGTGCTGGTCAACAAGGTGCCGTACTGGTTCGGCGAGCCCGAGCCCGGCGACGTGGTGGTCTTCAAGGGCCCCGACACCTGGAGCCCCGAGGTCACCGTCGCCGAACCCGGCAACGCGGTGACCGGGGCCCTGCTGTGGCTGGGCCGCACCGTCGGCGTCGCGCCGCCGAGCGAGGACGACTTCGTCAAGCGGGTCATCGCCGTCGGCGGGCAGACCGTCCAGTGCTGCGACGCCGAGGGCCGGGTCACCGTCGACGGCGAGCCGCTCGACGAGCCCTACATCTTCGAGAACACCCCGATCGACCAGCGCGCCTTCGGCCCGGTCACCGTCCCGGACGGGCGGCTGTGGGTGATGGGCGACCACCGGTCGGCGTCGGCGGATTCCAAGGCGCACCTGGGGGACCGGTACTCCGGCACCGTCGGTGTCGACGACGTCATCGGCAAGGCCGCGGTCATCGTCTGGCCGCTCAGCCGGTTCGGCTTCGTCGGCTCGCCCGACATCCAGGACGTCGACGCGGCCGGTGCCGGTGTGGACGGCGGCGCCACGGGTGTGCGCCCGGACCTGCTCGCCTCCTCCGCGGTCGGGCTGGTCGGCGCCGTGCCGGTCGTGGCGTGGCGGCGCCGTCGCCGCGACCGCTGACGGGGTCGTCGTCCCGGAATGGCGATCCGATGGTGCGCATGTGACGCGGGCCGCAGGAATGGTCGTTCTCGATAAGCGACGAAAAATTGTCAGCAAAGTGTTCAAGCAACCGTTTCACCCTTCCGATGGAGAGAGAGCAAGCAATTCGGAGTGAAACGGAGTCAGTTGTGTCTGCACCCATGGCGAGCACCGCCCGCGGAGTCACCCGCGTGCTCCTCCTCGCCGACGCGCCCGTCCTGCGCCGTGGTCTGGTCAGCATGATCAACGAGACCGCCGGCATGCAGTCGGTCGGGACGCCCGGCGAGCTGCGCCGCGCCATGACGCTGGCCGAGTCGGCCCGCCCCGACGCCGTCGTCGTCGAGCTGGGCCAGGGCCGCGCCGCCACGCTGAACGCCTGCCGCGACCTCCGTCGCCGCTTCCCCCGGGTCGCCATCGTCGCGCTGGCCACCTCCGAGGACCCGGCCGTCGTCAACGAGGCGCTCGCCGCGGGTGTCGGTGGCTACCTGCTGCTCAACACCTCGCCGACCCTGCTGGGCTGGGCGATCCTGGCCGCCCGCGCCGGCCGCACCGTCGTCGACCCGCAGATCCGCCGGGTCGAGCCCTCCGCCGTGCCGGCCGCCAAGCCGTTCACCCCCGAGGTGCCGCTGACCCGCCGCGAGCAGGACGTCCTCGACGAGCTGCTGCAGGGCCAGTCCAACCGGGCGATCGGCCGCAACCTGTTCATCAGCGAGGACACCGTCAAGAGCCACGTCAAGGCCATCCTGCGCAAGCTGGGTGCCCGTGACCGGGCCCACGCGGTCTCCCTCGTGCTCTCCTCGCGCACCCCTGCCACCTGCACCTGCGGTGCCCACGGCACCGCCCGCGCCGAGGTGCCCGCCGAGGTGCCCGCCGAGATCTGAGTTCCCGGGGCGTTCGCGCCCGCACGTTCCTCCGCACGCAGGGCCGGTCCGCTCCAGGGCCGGCCCTGCGTGCGTCCGGGGCCGCCGGGTGTCCGGTCCCGGGCCGTCGGACCGCCGTCGTAGGGTCGGTGCGCGATGGCTGCTCGACCCGTTCACTCCGCTGCCGCCCCGGTGCCCCGCGGGCGCCGGGTCGTCGTCGACGACCGGCCCGACGCGCTCTGGGACATGGAGCGCTCGCTGCGGCGGCGCGGCTTCACCGCCGTCGCCGGGGCCGACGAGGCCGGCCGGGGCGCCTGCGCGGGGCCGCTGGTCGCCGCCGCCTGCGTGCTGCCCTCGGGCAAGCGCGGCCGGGTGCCCGGGCTGGCCGATTCCAAGCTGCTCACCGCCGCCGCCCGGGAGCGGGTCTACGCCGAGATCCTCGACCGCGCCGTCTCCTGGTCGGTCGTGCAGATCCCGGTGGAGGAGCTCGACGCGCGCGGCATGCACGTCACCAACCTCGAGGCGCTGCGCCGGGCTGTGTGCACGCTGGACCCCGAGCCGGACTACGTGCTCACCGACGGCTTCCCGGTCCCCGGGCTGTCCCGTCCCGGGCTCGCCGTGTGGAAGGGCGACCGGGTCGCGGCCTGCGTCGCGGCGGCCTCGGTGCTGGCCAAGGTCACCCGGGACCGCGTGATGCTGGAGCTGCACGAGCGCTGGCCGGAGTACGACTTCGCCGGCCACAAGGGCTACATCACCGACGTCCACACGGCGGCGCTGGAGCGGCACGGGCCCTGCCCGGCGCACCGGATGCGGTTCGTGAACGTGGCCCGCGCCCGCGACCTGCACGCGGGGAGGTCCCTCGGGCTGCCCGTCGGTGCCGCCATGCACGATGATGGGGCCATGCGCCCTGAGTCCTGCGAGCCCGCGACGAGCACCGAGGACCGATGAGCACCGAGGATCTCGAGAAGTACGAGACCGAGATGGAGCTGCAGCTCTATCGCGAGTACAAGGACATCGTCCGCCAGTTCACCTACGTGGTGGAGACCGAGCGGCGGTTCTACCTGGCCAACTCCGTCGACCTCCAGGTCCGCGAGGCCGGCGGCGAGGTCTACTTCGAGCTGAAGCTCTCCGACGCCTGGGTGTGGGACATGTACCGGCCGGCCCGGTTCGTCCGCAACGTGCGGGTGCTGACGTTCAAGGACGTCAACGTCGAGGAGCTGGACAAGCCCGACCTCGAGCTGCCGGACAACCCGCGCCTGCCCTGAGGGCTACGTGTCGAGGGTCTGGACCCGCTCGATGTTCGTGACGTCGATGACCTCGGCGGTCGAGACGACCAGGACGCGGCCACCGACGAGCGGCTTCATGGTGAGCCACCCGGCGGGGCTGAAGCGGACGAAGGCGTCGACCGGCGGCCGGCTGCTCGCCGCGGAGGACCGCAGCCGCACGCTGGCCTGGTAGGTGTCCCGCTCGTTGATCTGGACGACCGTCTCGACGTACATGCCCCGACGGTAGCCACGCCGACGGCGGGGCCCCGTCCACAGGCGCGGCCACCGTCCACAGCTCCGCCGCAGACCTGGGATCCCGGCGGCGGGCCGGTGAGGGTGGAGCGGTGCCTCCTCCACGCCTCGGCGACCACGGTGAGCGGATCGCCGCCGCCTTCCTGACCGACGCCGGCCTGCGCGTCCTCGACCGCAACTGGCGGTGCCGCGAGGGCGAGCTGGACATCGTCGCCCGCGACGCGCGTGCGCTCGTCTTCTGCGAGGTGAAGACCCGCCGCGGCATCGGCTACGGCCACCCCGCCGAGGCGGTGACGCCCGCCAAGCAGCGGCGGCTCCGGGTCCTGGCCCAGCGGTGGCTGGCGGCCCACGACGAGCACGCGCCGGAGATCCGGTTCGACGTCGTGGGCGTGCTCGTCCGGCCCGGCCGGCCGGCGCAGGTCACGCACCTCCCGGCGGCGTTCTCGTGACGCTGGCGCGCACCTGGTCGGTCGGGCTGGTCGGGGTCCGTGGCGCCCTGGTCGAGGTGGAGCTGGACATCGGGCAGGGGCTGCCCGGGGTGACCCTGGTGGGGCTGCCCGACACCGTGGTGCGGCAGTCGGTGGACCGGGTGCGTGCGGCGGTGGCGAACAGCGGCGGCGACTTCCCGAACCGGCGCATCACGATCGGGCTGTCGCCGGCGTCGATGCCCAAGCAGGGGAGCGGCTTCGACCTGGCGCTGGCCGCGGCGGTCCTCGCCGCGGCCGGGACGGTGCCCGAGGGGTCCATCGATCGGCTGGTGCTGCTGGGGGAGCTCGGGCTCGACGGCGCGGTGCGGCCGATCCGCGGGGTGCTCCCGGCGGTGCTGGCCGCCGCGCACGCCGGCCACGCACAGGTCGTCGTGCCGGCCGGCAACGCCGACGAGGCCGCGCTGGTCGCGGGCGTCGACGTGCTGCCGGTGAGCTCGCTGGAGCAGCTCGTCGAGCACCTCTCGGGGCGCCGGGTGATCCCGGCGCACGTCCGCGGCGAGACTCCCGGGCCCGCGCCGACCGCCGACCTGGGGGACGTGGTCGGCCAGGCCGTGGGCCGCCGGGCGGTGGAGGTCGCGGCCGCCGGCGGGCACCACCTGTTCCTGGCCGGGCCCCCGGGTGCCGGCAAGACGATGCTCGCCGAGCGCATGCCCGGCCTGCTGCCGCCGCTGGACGAGGAGGCGGCGCTGGAGGTCACCGCCATCCACTCGATCGCCGGGACGCTGTCGCCGGACGCGCCGCTGCTCACCCGCCCGCCGCTGGAGGCGCCGCACCACTCGGCCACGATGGCCGCGCTGATCGGCGGCGGCTCGGGCCAGATCCGCCCGGGCGCGCTGTGCCGGGCCCATCGCGGGGTGCTCTTCCTCGACGAGGCGCCCGAGTTCCCCCGGGCGGTGCTCGACACCCTGCGCCAGCCGCTGGAGCGCGGTCAGGTGACGATCCACCGGGCGGCCGGCTCGGCCACCTTCCCGTGCCGCGCGCAACTGGTGCTGGCGGCCAACCCCTGCCCCTGCGCGAGCGCCGCGGGCGACGCCGCCTGCACGTGCAGCGCGCTCGAGCGGCGCCGCTACCGGTCCCGGCTGTCGGGGCCGCTGCTGGACCGCATCGACCTCCGGGTGGAGCTCCCGCCGGTCACCCGGGCCGCCTGGCTGGACGGGCTGGGGGAGCCGGAGTCCACGGCAGTCGTGGCCCGGCGTGTGCAACAGGCCCGCGCGGTGGCCGCGGAGCGGTTGGCCGGGACGGGGCTCCTGCTGAACAGCCAGGTGCCCGGCCGGCTGCTGCGCGAGCGCTTCGCCCCGCCGCGGTCCTCGCTGGCCCTGGCCGAGCGGGCCCTGGAACGGGGCGCCCTCTCCGTGCGCGGCTTCGACCGCGTCCAGCGGGTCGCCTGGACGCTGAGCGACCTGGCCGGGCGCACCGTGCCCGGCGCCGACGAGGTGGCCGAGGCCCTCGGCATGCGCCTGCAGCGGGTAGCGGCATGACGACCCTGGACGAGGACCTCGAGGACGCCGCCGGGGTCGCCGGCCACGGCAGCGGTCCGGTGCACCCGGGGCTGCGGCGGGCGCGGGCCTGGCTCAGCCGCGCCGTCGAGCCGGGCACGATCGACCTCTGGCGCTACGTCGACGACCACGGGCCAGTGGAGGCCGTGCGGCGGTTGCGCGACGGCCGGGCGCCGACGACGGTGCGCTCGCTGATCGGGGCGCGGGCCGACCAGGACGCGACGCTGGCGGACCTGCAGCGGGCCGAGCGCTGCGGGGCGCGGCTGCTCGTCCCCGAGGACGACGAGTGGCCGCACCTGCCCCTGTCCGCGCTGACCCGCGCGGTCGCCGCCGAACCCGCCGAGCGGCAGCACCAGTCGAAGCGCACCCAGGCGCTCGTGCCCCCGCTCGCCCTGTGGCTGCGCGGACCCGGCCGGCTCGACGAGCTCGCCGACCGGTCGGTGGCCGTCGTCGGCGCCCGCGCGGCGACCGCCTACGGCGAGCACGTCGCCGCCGAGCTCGGGCACCAGCTGGGGGAGCGGGGTTGGGCCGTGGTCTCCGGCGGGGCGTTCGGCATCGACGGCGCCGCGCACCGCGGGGCTCTGGCCGCCCAGGCGCCGACGGTCGCGGTGCTCTCCTGCGGGGTCGACCGGCCCTACCCGGCCGCCCACGGCGCGCTGTTCGACCGGATCGCCGCGACCGGGCTGCTCCTCAGCGAGTGGCCGCCGGGGTCCGCGCCGCTGCGGCACCGGTTCCTCGTCCGCAACCGGCTGATCGCGGCCCTCACCCGCGGCACCGTCGTGGTGGAGGCCGCCGCGCGCTCCGGTGCGCTGGCCACCGCCCGCCGCGCGCAGGAGCTCGACCGCCCGGTGCTGGTCGTGCCCGGCCCCGTGACGAGCGCGCTGAGCGTCGGGTGCCACGAGCTGCTCCGCGAGGCGGAGCTGGGCGCCCGGCTGGTGACCTCCGCGGCGCACGTGCTCGAGGAGGTCGGGCGGATCGGGGACGACCTGGCCGACCCCGCACCCCGGCACACCACCCCGCGCGACGGGCTCTCCGATCTCGCCGCCCGCGTGCTCGACGCCTGCCCCGTCCGCACCGGCGTGAGCCCCGACCGCCTGGCCGCGGTGGCCGGCTGCGACGTCCTGGAGGTGCTGCGCGTCCTGCCCGCCCTCGAACTGGCCGACCTCGTGCAGTGGACCGGCACCGGCTGGCGGCTGGCCCCGCAGCCCGGGGCGCGGCCCGCGACCGGATCCGGCGCGGCGCCTTGACCGGCCCGGCGCGCCGACGGACGGTTCCGGGGTGGCAACCGGGACGACGGACGCGCGCGCCGCCCTGCCGCCTGCCCTCGCCGAGGTGCTCGCCGGGTACGAGGAACACCTGCGCGGCCAGCGCGACCTCTCGGAGCACACCGTCCGCGCGTACGTCACCGACGTCACCGGGCTGCTGGACCACCTCACCCGCCGCGGCGGCGAGCGCCCCGAGCACCTCGACCTCGCCGTGCTCCGCAGCTGGCTCGCGCAGGGCCGGACGCGCGGCCACAGCCGCGCCACGACCGCCCGGCACGCCGCCGCGGCCCGGTCCTTCACCCGCTGGCTGCACCGCGCCGGGCACGCCGCCGAGGACGCCGGCCTCCGGCTGGTCAGCCCCCGCGCCCACCGCACCCTGCCCGACGTGCTCGCACCCGACCAGGCGCGGGCCGTCGTCGAGTCGGCCGCGGACGCCGAGGACCCGGTCGGTCTGCGCGACGCGCTGGTCCTGGAGCTGCTCTACGCCAGCGGCATCCGGGTCAGCGAGCTCGTCGGCCTCGACGTCGACGACGTGGACCGGGGTCGCCGGGTGCTGCGCGTGCTCGGCAAGGGCCGCAAGGAGCGCACCGTCCCCTACGGGCTGCCCGCCGAGAAGGCCCTCGACGCCTGGCTGACGCGGGGCCGCCCCGCTCTGGCCGTCACCGACTCGGGGCCCGCGCTGCTGCTCGGCGCGCGCGGCCGGCGGCTGGACCCCCGCGAGGCCCGGCGCACGGTGCACGCCGCCGTCGCGGCGGCCCCGGGGGCACCCGACATCGGCCCGCACGGTCTGCGGCACTCCGCGGCGACGCACGTCCTCGAGGGCGGCGCGGACCTGCGGTCCGTCCAGGAGCTGCTCGGCCACGCTAGCCTCGCTACAACGCAGATCTACACGCACGTGACCGTCGAACGGCTCCGTGCGGTCCACGCCCAGGCCCATCCACGGGCCTGAGCGGCGGGGACGACGGATGCGACGCACAGCAGCCACCACCGGCCGGGACAACGGGGCGCGAGCCCGCAGCGCGAGCGAGGAGGGCCACCGTGCCTGAGGCAACGATCCACCGGATCGACGAGGCGGCCGAGGACACCGACGCGTTCGTCGCGCAGCTGTGGGCCGCCTACGTCGCCGACCGCGACCCGGGCCTGCGCGACCGGCTGATCCTGCACTACGCGCCGCTGGTCAAGTACGTCGCCGGCCGGGTGGGCAGCGGCCTCCCGAGCCACGTCGAGCAGGCCGACCTGGTCTCCTACGGCACCTTCGGGCTCATCGACGCCATCACCCGCTACGAGCCCACCCGCGAGGTCAAGTTCGAGAGCTACGCGATGGCCCGCATCCGCGGCGCGATCATCGACGAGCTGCGCAACACCGACTGGATCCCGCGGTCGGTGCGCATGAAGGCCCGCCAGTTCGAGCGCACCGTCGCCGAGCTCGAGGCCCGCCTGCACCGGACGCCGACCGACGACGAGGTCGCCGACGCCATGGACATGGACGTCGAGGACATCCGCAAGTTCCTCGGCCAGCTGTCCCTGGTCAACGTCGTCGCCCTCGACGAGCTGCTCACCGACGACGACGGCGGTGCCCCGCGGCTCGGCGACACCCTCCAGGACACCAGCGCGCTGGACCCGCAGGCGATGGCCGAGCACGGCGAGGCCCGCCAGCTGCTCGCCCGCGCCGTCGAGCAGCTCCCCGAGCGGGAGAAGGTCGTCGTCTCCCTCTACTACTTCGAGGGCCTCACGCTCGCCGACATCGGCCGCGTCCTCGGGGTGACCGAGAGCCGGATCTGCCAGCTGCACACCAAGGCGGTCCTGCACCTGCGCACCAAGCTCGCCGACATCGCCTGACGGCTCGCCGGATCAGCCCCCGCGCAGCGGCAGCAGCCGGACCCGCGGCGGCGCGAGCAGGGACAGCGGGTCCAGGTAGACCTCCCCGCGGCGCAGCCCCCAGTGCAGGCACGCCTCCACCGGGCAGCCCGCGTGGCCCGGGACGAGCGCGCCCACGGGGGAGCCCCGCGCCACTCGCTGGCCCGCGGCCACGGACCCGGTGACCGGCTCGTACGTCGTCCGCAGGCCACCGGCGTGGTCGATGCTGACCACCGGCCGCCCGGCCACCATGCCGGCGAACACCACGACGCCCTCGCCCGCGGCCAGGACCGGCGCCGCGGGGGCACCGGCGAGGTCCACGCCCCGATGGCCGGGCCCGTACGGGTTCGCGAGCCGGTCGAAGGGCCGGGTCACCACCGGTCCGCCGTCGAGCGGCACGCCCCAGGCGGCGGCCGTCGGAGCGGGAGGCGGGGCCGCCACCGACACCGGTGTCGCCGCTGCCACGACCAGCGCCGCGACCAGCGCGGCGAGCGCGGCAGCGGGGACGGGACGCATGCCGCCGAGCCTGCCCGCGGACCGGCCGCAGGAGAGCCGCCCACCGGAGGCTGTGGACGGCACCTGGCGGCGGGGGAGGAGCCCCCGTGAGGTCGCGTATGCTGTCCGGTGCGACCCGTCCGCGGGTCGACTTCGCGTGTCCTCTTCCCGCCGATCGGCGGGGCAGCCACCACCTCGGTCCTCGCCCGCACGGGCGGGGGGAGTGGTGCCGCAGGACGCCAGGGCGGGCGCCACCCGGTGCCCGCGACAACCGGATCATGCGTGCGGCCCCGTGGGGTCGCGCGCGGAAGAAGAGAGGCTGCAATGGCAGTCGTCGGCATGAAGCAGCTGCTCGACAGCGGCGTCCACTTCGGGCACCAGACCCGTCGCTGGAACCCCAAGATGAAGCGCTTCATCTTCACCGAGCGCAACGGCATCTACATCATCGACCTGCAGCAGACGCTCGGGTACATCGACAACGCCTACGAGTTCGTCAAGCAGACGGTCGCGCACGGCGGTTCGATCCTGTTCGTCGGCACGAAGCGCCAGGCGCAGGAGGTCGTCGCCGAGCAGGCCACGCGCGTGGGCATGCCCTACGTCAACCAGCGCTGGCTCGGCGGCATGCTGACCAACTTCCAGACGGTCTTCAAGCGCCTCGAGCGCCTCAAGGAGATCGAGGACATGGAGCAGACCGGCGTGCTGGTCAGCCTGTCCAAGAAGGAGCAGCTGGTCCTCAGCCGCGAGAAGGCAAAGCTCGACCGCTCCCTGGGCGGTATCCGCGACATGAAGAAGGTGCCCAGCGCCATCTGGATCGTGGACACCAAGAAGGAGCACATCGCCGTCGGCGAGGCCCGCAAGCTGAAGATCCCGGTGGTCGCGATCCTCGACACCAACTGCGACCCCGACGAGGTCGACTACAAGATCCCGGGCAACGACGACGCGATCCGCAGCATCGCCGTCCTCACCCGCGTGATCGCCGACGCCGTCGCCGAGGGCCTCATGGCCCGCTCGGCCGCGCAGGCCAACGCCGGCCGCGAGGACGGCGCCGAGCAGGTCATCGGTGGCGACCAGCCGCTGGCCGACTGGGAGCGCGAGCTGCTGACCGGTGGGGACGCCGCGGCCGCCCCGGCCGCCGACGCCGCCGCCACCCCGCTGCCGGAGACCCCGGCCGAGGCCCCGACGGTCACCGCCGAGGAGGTCGCGCCCGTCGAGGGCGTGCCCGCCACCGGCAGCACCGAGACCGGCACCCAGGGCGCCCAGAACGGTTGATCACCCGGCGCCGTCCCCGACACCGGGGACGGCGCCGCGGCGCGCCCGCTCCACCCCCGCAGCACCGACAGACCACAGAGGAAAAGACATGGCTGACTTCACTGCGGCCGACGTCAAGCGTCTCCGCGACGCCACCGGCGCCGGCATGATGGACTGCAAGAAGGCCCTGACCGAGGCCGACGGCGACTACGACAAGGCCGTCGAGTTCCTGCGCGTCAAGGGCGCCAAGGACGTCGGCAAGCGCCTCGAGCGCTCGACGACCAACGGCATCGTCGTCAGCAAGGACGGCGCCCTGCTCGAGCTCGACTGCGAGACCGACTTCGTCGCCAAGAACGCCGACTTCATCAAGCTCGCCGAGCGCCTGCTCGAGATCGGCCTGGCGAACAAGGCCGCCGACGCCGAGGCCCTGCTGGGCAGCGACGTCGAGGGCCAGACGGTCGCCGCGCTGGTCGAGGGCGAGTCCGCCCGCATCGGCGAGAAGCTGGTGCTGAGCCGCTTCGCCATCTTCGAGGGCACCACCGCCACCTACCTGCACAAGCGGGCCACCGACCTGCCCCCGGCCATCGGTGTCGCCGTGCAGTACAGCGGTGGCAGCGAGGACGCGGCCCGCAGCCTGGCGATGCACATCGCCGCCGCGCGCCCGCGCTACCTCACCCGCGAGGAGGTCCCGGCCGAGGCGGTGGAGACCGAGCGCCGCGTCGCCGAGCAGACGGCGAAGGAGGAGGGCAAGCCCGAGCAGGCGATCACCAAGATCGTCGAGGGTCGGGTCAACGCCTACTACAAGGACTTCGTCCTGCTCGAGCAGCCGTCGATCACCGAGCCCAAGCGCACGGTCAAGCAGATCGTCGACGAGGCCGGTATGACCGTGGAGCGCTTCGCGCGCTTCGAGGTCGGCCAGGCCTGAGCCGAGCACCCGCGCACGGGCATTCGGCCCCGCTCCTCTCCGGGAGCGGGGCCGAACGTCTGTGCGGCAGGATCAACCCCACTGACGTCGAACGAGGGATGACGCGTTGACCGAGACGACCGCACCGCTGTCCGCGCCCACCGCGTTCCAGCCCGCCGACGGCACCGGCTACCAGCGCGTGCTGCTCAAGCTCTCCGGCGAGGCGTTCGGGGGCGGCAAGGTCGGGATCGACTCCGGCATCGTGCACAGCATCGCCGAGCAGCTGGCCGAGGTCGTCCACAAGGGCACGCAGGTCGCCGTCGTCGTCGGTGGCGGCAACTTCTTCCGCGGCGCGGAGCTCGCCCAGGCCGGCATGGACCGCCGGCACGCCGACTACATGGGCATGCTCGGCACGGTCATGAACGCGCTCGCCCTGCAGGCGTTCTGCGAGCAGGTGGGCCTGGAGACCCGCGTGCAGACGGCGATCACCATGGGCCAGGTCGCCGAGCCCTACATCCCGCGCAAGGCGGTGCGGCATCTGGAGAAGGGCCGGCTGGTCATCTTCGGCGCCGGCGCGGGCATGCCGTACTTCTCCACCGACACCGTCGCCGCCCAGCGCGCCATGGAGATCGGCTGCCAGGTGCTGCTGATGGCCAAGAACGGTGTCGACGGCGTGTACGACGACGACCCCCGGATCAACCCGGCGGCCACCATGTACGAGGACCTGGACTACGCCACGGTGCTGGCCGACGAGCTCAAGGTCGCCGACGCCACGGCGATCAGCCTGGCGATGGAGAACCGGATGCCCATCGTGGTGTTCAACCTGCTCCGCGACGGCAACATCGCCCGGGCGACCGCAGGTGAGAGGATCGGCACGCTGATCAGCCAGCCGGCCTGACCCCGGCGCACGATCTGCACAGACGAGGACGACGACGGCCGCGGTCCGGCCGTCGCAGGAGGGACAACCCGTGATCGACGACACCCTGCTCGATGCCGAGGAGCGGATGGACAAGGCCCTGTCGGTCGCCCGGGAGGACCTCGGCTCGGTCCGCACCGGCCGCGCCACGCCGTCCATGTTCAGCAAGATCATGGTGGACTACTACGGCGCTTACACCCCGGTGCCGCAGATGGCCTCGATCACTGTGCCCGAGGCGCGGATGGCGGTCATCAAGCCCTACGACATGAGCCAGCTGACCGCGATCGAGCGGGCCATCCGGGACAGCGACCTCGGCGTCAACCCCACCAACGACGGCCAGATCCTGCGCGTGGTCTTCCCGCAGCTGACCGAGGAGCGCCGCCGCGACCTGGTGAAGCAGGCGCGCGCCAAGGGTGAGGACGCGAAGGTGGCGATCCGCAACATCCGCCGCCGCGCGAAGGACGAGCTCGACCGCATCGCCAAGGACGGCGAGGCCGGTGAGGACGACGTCCGGCCGCGCGGAGAAGGAGCTGGACAACCTCACCGAGCAGCACGTCGCGCACGTCGACGAGGCGATGAAGAACAAGGAGACCGAGCTGCTCGAGGTCTGACCTCCGATCGGCCGACCGCCCATGACACCCCCCTCCGCCGACCGCCCGGGCGCGCTGCGCCCGGGGGCCACGCCGTTCCCGCCGGCGGGCGCCCGCCCCGCCTCCGGGAGGTCCGACGGCGACACCGGTCCGGTCTCCCGGTCGCGGTCGGTCCCGCCGCTGCCGCCGCTGGCCTCCCGGCCCGTGGAGCCCGTCCCCGAGGCGACCGTCGAGGTCCCCGCGGTCGAGGTCCCCGCGACGGCTGCCGACGGCACCCCCGTCGCGGAGCCGCCCGCGGATGCGGAACCGCCGGTGGACGAGCTGCCCGAGACGGAGAAGCCGGTGACCGGCCACGGCCGCGCCGGGCGCGACCTCGGTGCCGCGATCGGCGTCGGTCTCGGGCTGGCCGGCCTGGTGCTGGGCTCACTGCTGATCTGGCGGCCGGCCTTCGTGGGCCTGGTCATCGCGGCGATGCTCGTGGGTGTCGTCGAGCTGACCCGGGCGATGCGCGCGGGCGAGTTCCGCGCGCCGCTGGTGCCGCTGCTCGTCGGCGTGCCGGCCATGCTGGTCCTCGCCTGGACCCGCGGGACGACCGGCCTGGTCACCGGCTTCTTCGTCACCGTGCTCGCGGTGCTGTTCTGGCGGCTCGCCGACGGCCCGGCGGGCTACCTGCGGGACGCCTCGGCCGGCGTCCTGGTGGCCCTCTACGTGCCGCTGCTGGCCGGTTTCGCCGTCCTGCTCGCCGTTCCCGACGACGGCGTGGCCCGGGTGCTCGCCTTCATCGCCACCGTGGTCTGCAGCGACGTCGGCGGCTACGCGGCCGGGGTGCTCTTCGGCAAGCACCCGATGGCGCCCTCGATCAGCCCGAAGAAGTCGTGGGAGGGCCTGGCCGGCTCGGTGCTGGCCTGCGTGGCCATCGGCGTCTGCCTGTTCACCTTCACCTTCCACGAGCCGTGGTGGGGTGGCGTGCTCTTCGGCGTGGCGCTGGCGCTCACCGCCACGATCGGCGACCTCGGCGAGTCGCTGATCAAGCGCGACCTCGGCATCAAGGACATGGGCAACCTGCTGCCCGGGCACGGCGGGATCATGGACCGGCTGGACTCGCTGCTGCCCTCGGCGGCCGTCGCCTATTTGCTGCTCTCGGCGCTCGCCCCCGTCTGACGCCTCAGGCGCTGCGGCTGACCGACCAGGTGCGGCCCAGCTCGGCGAAGCCACGGCGGGCGTACCACCTCCTCGGCCAGTCGTCGGCGGTCGCCTCGAGCACCACCAGGTCGCAACCGGCGGCGCCGGCCAGCTCCAGGGCCCGGGCGAGCAGCGCGTCGGCGTGCCCCCGGCCGCGCGCCTCCGGGTCGGTCATGACCGACTCCAGCGCGGCGGTCGCGCCGTCCACCCGCAGCTGGGCCGCGGCGACGACCCGGCCGTCCTCGTGCACGGCCAGGTCGGTCACCGCGAGGACCGGGTCGTTGAGCAGCTCACGCCGGAGCAGCTGCTCGACGACGGCGTCCAGCCGGTCGACCGTGCCGGCCAGGTCACGGCGCCAGGACCGGTCCCGGAGGTCGCGGAGCTCCTCCGTCGTCACCACCGTCACCCGGTCGGTCGCCGCCCGCGGCGGGTCGGCGGGGGAGCGGCCCATGAGCACCAGGTCCTCGACGGCCCAGCCGCGGCGGCCCAGCTGGAGCGCCACCGGCTCCGCCCCCGGCCAGGCGAGGTAGGCCGCCCGGTGCGGCCAGCCGGCGTTGCCGCCCACGTCCTCGGCGGCGGCCTCCACCTCCGCGGCGTCGACCGGCGAGGTGAGCACCAGCCTGTTGTTGTCGTAGGAGGCGACCACGTCCGGATCGAGGACGGCGACGCCCCCGGGTACGTCGCCCACGCCGACGGCGCGGCGCACCGGCAGCGAGGTGTAGTGGGCCAGGGCGCGCCCCAGCGCGTCGTCGGGGGAGGGGAGAACCGGCGGCACCGGCGGCCGGTACGGGACGACGGCGACGACCGCGCGGGTCGGCAGCGGCCCGTGCAGGTGCGGGAAGAGCATGCCCGCGGGGTCCTCGGGGCGGCCGGGTTCGAACCGCACCGGGTCGGTCAGCCGCGCCGGGTCGACCACGAGGAGCACCAGGTCGCGGCGGCCCGGGAAGAGCGCCCGCGCCGGCAGGTGCACCTGCTCCGGCGTCGACAGGTGGACGAAGCCGACCGAGGCGAGCGACGGCGGGCGCACCGCGCCGTCGGTCAGCGCGGCCCGCCATGCGGCCGGCTCGATGAGGTGCAGGAGGACGTCGGCAGCCACCCTGCGATCCTCCCTGGGTGCCCGACGACGAGCTGCCCGGCCCCACCGACTGGGGGACGACGGTCGGCGTCGGCCCGTGGGAGGGCCCGTGGCCGCAGGACCCGCGCTACGACGCGGAGCTGCTGGCCGCCGGCGACCGGCGCAACGTCGTCGACCGGTACCGCTACTGGACGGTCGAGGCGATCGTCGCCGACCTGGACCGTCGCCGGCACGGGTTCTCGGTGGCGATCGAGAACTTCGGCCACGACGCGAACATCGGCACGGTGGTGCGGACCGCCAACGCGTTCCTCGCCGAGGAGGTGCACGTCGTGGGCCGGCGCCGGTGGAACCGGCGGGGCGCGATGGTCACCGACCGGTACCAGCACCTGCGGCACCACACCGACGTCGGCGAGCTGCTCGCCTTCGCCGCGGCGCGGCAGCTGACGGTGGTCGCCGTCGACAACCACCCGGGCGCGGTGCCCCTGGAGACCGCGGTGCTGCCCGAGCGCTGCCTGCTGCTGTTCGGGCAGGAGGGCCCCGGGCTCACCGAGGAGGCGCGGGCCGGCGCCGACCTGACCGTCTCGATCGCCCAGTTCGGCTCGACCCGCTCGATCAACGTCGGGGTCGCCGCCGGCATCGCGATGCACGCCTGGGTGCGCCAGCACGCGCGGATCGGCTGACCCGAGCCGCTCGCGCGGCCGGGCCGGGCGCCGGGCTCATCGCCGTGGCGGCAGCCCGGTGTCGATGCCGCGGGCGGCGAGCGCGTCCTCGACCGCCGCGCACACGGTGCGGACGACGTCGACACGGGCCCAGCGCTTGTCCTCCCCGGCGACCACGTGCCACGGCGCGGCCGGCGTGTCGGTGCGCTCGAGCATCTCCTCGACGGCGGCCTCGTACTCGGCCCGCTTCCCGCGGTTCCGCCAGTCCTCGTCGGTCAGCTTCCACGCCTTGTGCGGATCGGCCTGCCGCGACTCGAAGCGGCGCAGCTGCTCCTCGGGCGAGACGTGCATCCAGAACTTGACCAGCACGGTGCCCTCGGCGGCGAGCGTGGTCTCCAGGTCGACGATCTCCCCGTAGGCGCGGCGCCACGCCTCCTCGGACGCGAGGCCCTCCACCCGCTCCACCAGCACGCGGCCGTACCAGGTGCGGTCCAGCACGGCCATCCCGCCCCAGCCGGGCAGCGCCGGCCAGAACCGCCAGAGGAAGTGGTGCCGCTTCTCGTGGGAGCTCGGTGCGGAGAACTGCGCGACCCGCGCGTGCCGGGGATCAAGCGGCTCGACCAGCCGCTTGATCGCCCCGCCCTTGCCCGAGGCGTCCCAGCCCTCGAACAGCACCAGCAGCGGCGGCCCGAGCTCGCCGGAGCCGAGCTGGCCGCCCAGCAGCAGCCGCAGGTGGGTCAGCCGGTGCTGCGCCGCCGCCAGCTGCGCCTTGGCCTCCTCCTTGCCGAGGGAGGCGGTCAGGTCGACGTCCGCGAGCCGGCTCATGCCCGCAACCCTGCCAGGTGCCGACCCGACGGGGGTGAGTTCGGTCTCCGCACGGTCTGCACGCGAGGTGGAGTGGGACCATGGACCGGTTATGACTGCCCTGCCCCTCGTCTTCGACGCCCCGCGCCGCGGCAAGCCGCCGCGCCACCTCGCCGACCTCACCCGCGACGAGGCCCGGGCCGCCGTCGCCGAGCTCGGGCAGCCGGCGTTCCGCGCCGACCAGCTGGCCCGGCACTTCTACCGCGGCGTCACCGACCCGGAGCAGATGACCGACCTGCCCGCCGCGGTGCGCGAGTCGCTGACCGAGGCGCTGCTGCCGGGGCTGCTGACCGTCGTCCGGCACCAGACCGCCGACGACGGGCGCACCCGCAAGACCCTGTGGCGGCTGCACGACGGCGCGCTCGTGGAGAGCGTGCTCATGCGCTACCCGGGCCGGGCCACCGTCTGCATCTCCAGCCAGGCCGGCTGCGGCATGGCCTGCCCGTTCTGCGCCACCGGACAGCAGGGCCTCACCCGCAACCTGTCGGCCGCCGAGATCATCGGCCAGGCGGTGGCGGCGGCCGCCGCGATGGCGAACGGCGAGCTCGCCGGCGGCCCGGGCCGGCTGTCCAACGTGGTGTTCATGGGCATGGGCGAGCCGCTCGCCAACTACCCCCGCGTCCGCAAGACCCTCGACGCGCTGCTCACCCCCGCACCGCACGGGCTGGGCCTGGCGCAGCGCTCGGTCACCGTCTCCACCGTCGGCCTGGTGCCGGCGATCCGGCGGCTCACCGACGAGGGGCTCAACGTCACCCTCGCGGTCAGCCTGCACGCCCCGGACGACGAGCTGCGCGACGGCCTCGTGCCGATCAACACCCGGTGGAAGGTCGGCGAGGTGGTGGAGGCCGCCGACGCCTACGCGCGGAAGACCGGCCGCCGCTACTCGGTGGAGTACGCGCTCATCCGCGACGTCAACGACCAGCCCTTCCGCGCCGACCTGCTCGGGAAGCTGCTGGCCGGCCGGCTCGCGCACGTCAACCTGATCCCGCTCAACCCGACCCCGGGCAGCAAGTGGGACGCCAGCCCGCTGCCCGCCCAGCGGGAGTTCGTCGCCCGGCTGCGCGCCGCGGGGGTGCCGACGACGGTGCGCGACACCCGCGGCCAGGACATCGACGGCGCCTGCGGCCAGCTCGCCGCCGCCGACCAGGTGGACGGCGTCCCCAGCGTCGCGCTGCCCACCCCTTCGGCGGAGCCGGTCGAGCCGCCCGTGGAGCTCGGCGCCGAGGGCGACGAGTGACCACCGACGCGGCCCCGGACGCCGAGGCGCACGAGCACTCGCACTCCGACGTCTCCGGCGGCTGGCTGCGCGCCGCGGTCTTCGGCGCCATGGACGGGCTGGTCACCAACACCGCGCTCGTCGCCGGCGTCGGCGGCGGGGGCGCGGCCCCCCGGGCGGTCGTCCTGGCCGGCGTGGCCAGCCTCGTCGCCGGCGCGATCTCGATGGCGCTCGGCGAGTACACCTCGGTGAAGACGCAGAACGAGCAGCTCGACCTCGAGGTCGAGAAGGAGCGGCGGGAGCTCGAGCGCAACCCCGACGGGGAGCTGCGCGAGCTGGTCGAGATGCTGCGCGTGCGGGGCGTCGACCAGGACCTCGCCTCCGAGGTCGCCGTCCAGCTCTCCCGCGACCCGGAGACGGCGCTGCAGGCTGCACGTCGTCGCCGAGCTCGGGCTCAGCCCGGGCGACAAGCCGTCGCCGACGACCGCGGCGGTCTCCTCGTTCGTCACCTTCGGCGTCGGCGCGCTGATCCCGCTGCTGCCGTACCTGTTCGGTGCCGCGGTGCTGTGGCCGGCCCTGCTCTGCGGTGGCCTCGGGCTGGTGGTGGCCGGGGCGCTCTCCTCGACCTTCACCCCGCGGCCGTGGTGGTACGCCGGCGCCCGGCAGCTGCTTTTCGGCGCGGCCGCCGCCGGGATCACCTACCTGATCGGCTCGGCGATCGGCGTCGCGGTCGCCTGACCGGACGCGACGAGGGCCGGCTCCCCGTGCGGGAACCGGCCCTCGCGTGCGTTCGGGCTGCGGGTCAGCGGCTGCGCCAGGCGTTCTTCCTGCGGAAGATGTCCCAGACCAGGATCACGATGAGCAGGAGCGCGGTGCCCAGCACCCACAGGTCCTCGACGCGGCCCTCGTGGTTGCCGACGAGGTAGCTCAGGGTCACGAGCACGGCGATCCAGGCGCCGATCCGGCCCTTGCGGCCGGTCTGCCCGTGCCAGCCCCAGTCGGCCGGCTCCTCGTGCTCGACGGGGTGCGCACCCGCGCGGACCACGCCCTCTTCACGACCGGGCTGGTTGACCCGCTCGGTGGCCGGGTCGTCGATCGCGATCCGGTCCCGGTGCGTCTGCTCGCTCACGTGCTCTCCTCGCGACGCTGCTGTGTCCGTGATCAGCGCGCAGGTCGCTGACCCGCTCATGATGCCAGGCGGTGTCCGCGGTGACCGGCCAGGGCGGTCGCGCGTGGCGCGTTCAGCCGCCGCAGCTCAGCCCCGCCGCGGCGACGGCGGCCGCGGTGGCGGGCGTGGGCAGGCGCAGGAGGGCGCCCTCGACCGGCGGGCCGGCGGGCAGCACCTCGGCCGTGCCGAGCTCGGTGCCGGCGAAGGACGCGAGGTCGGCCAGCGAGGTGCCCGGGTCCCGGGACACCGCGCCCGAGGCGGCCCAGGCGACCCGCTGCAGCCGCCACGGACGGGTGCGGGCCTCGGCCGCGCGGTCCGCGAACGCCCGCAGCACCCCGGCCGCCGTCGCCGCGCGCGCGTCGGGGTCGACGGGGGAGGGGGCCCAGCCGCCGCCGTCCGCCGGCGTCTCCGGGTGGCGGGAGCGGACGAGGGCCAGCGCCGTCGCACCGTCGAGCTCCTGCGCCCCGCCCCGGGGGAGCAGGAGGCCGGCCTGCGGATCGCGGACGGGGCCGGGCAGGTCCACCTCCACCCCGCCGACGGCGTCCACCAGGTCGGTGAACCCGGCGAGGTCGACGGTGACCAGGTGGTCGGTGGGGATGCCGAGCCCGCACAGGGCGGCGACGGTGGCCCCGGGCCCGCGGAGCCAGGTGAGCGCTAGCCGCCCGCTCTGCCCCCCGCCGGTGACCAGCAGGTCGCGGGGGACCGACAGCACCCGGGTGCCGGCGTCGGAGCGGTGCACCACGAGCACGACGTCGGCCCGGCTGCCGGGCACCTCCTCGGTCGTCCCGAAGGCGGCGGCGTCCGCGCCGCGGGGCAGGGCCGCGCGGGAGTCGAGCCCGAGCAGCACCCACGTGCTGCCGTCCCGGTCGTCGGCGGTGAGGTCGACCTCGACCGCACCCATCCGGGCGGAGAGGACGGCGACGTCGACGCCGGCGGCGAGGAGCACCAGCAGCAGGACGGCGGCCGTCGCCCGCAGCCACCGCCGGGACGACGACCGACGCCGGCCAGGGCGGGCCTGGCCGGCGTCGGGATCGTGCGGAGCGGTCATGCTCAGGCCTGCACGCCCCCGGTGGAGCGGCGACGGGCGGCGAGGACCAGGCCTCCACCGGCGGCGAGGGCACCCAGGCCCAGGCCCAGCGGCAGCGCGACGCTGGCACCGGTGGAGGCCAGGCGGGCCGAGCCGCCGGCCGGGGTGGCGGTGACGGCGAAGGCCTCCTGGAAGTAGGTGCCCTTGTCGCCCTCGTAGACCAGCGTGTGGTCACCGACCGGCGTGCCCGCCGGGACGGTGAACTCGACGCGGACGGTGCCCGAGGCGTCGGCGGTGAACGTGCCCACGCGCTGCGGGGTCGAGTTCAGGGTGACGGTGACGACCTCGAAGGGCTTGAAGCCGGTGAGGATCTTCACGACCTTCTGGCCCAGCGGGGCGGCGTCGCCGGTGGCGGCGCCGGTGTCGGGGCTGGCGACGCCGGCCGTGACGGCCGCCGCGCCGCGCGGGGTGCCGGGCGCGGAGGGCGTGGCCGAGGGCGCGGGGGCCGGAGCCGGCGCCGGGGTCGAGGACGGCGCGGCGACGGTGATCGTGAAGTTGCCGTACTCGAAGCCGTCGGTGTACCAGTCGCAGACGGCGGAGAACTCGTAGGACCCGGCCTCGGTCGGCGCGGTCGCGGTGAGGGTCCAGTCGCCGTTCTCGTCGGCCAGCTCGGCGTCGGCCGACTGCGCCCCGACCGCCAGGAAGACGACGCCCGCGGCGTCGTAGTCGGCGTCCTCGGAGATGCAGTCACCGCCGGAGACGGTGTACGTCGCGCCCGGCGCGACGGTCGACTGGCTGACGGTCACGGCCGGGGACGGGGCCGCCGACGCGGCGGGGGCGAACGCCACGCCGAGGGCGGCGGTGCCGAGGACGAGACCGGCGGCGCTGACCGCGCGACGGGGGGAGAGCTGCGACATGGAGGAGCCTTCCTGGCATCTGCGGCCCCGTAGGTGGACCGTCGACCAGGACATCGGCACGCCGACGTTCCGCTTGAGCCCTGGTCACCTTTCCGGGGCAGGTGGTGCCGGAGGGGCGGGTGAGGTCGGGGTGCCGGGGCGGGGCTTGGCAGGATCAGCGCCATGAGCCAGCCGCGCGAGGTCACCGTCCTCGGGTCCACCGGTTCGATCGGCCGGCAGGCGATCGCGGTGGCCCGCCAGAACCCCGACCGCATCCGCATCACCGGGCTGGCCGCGGGCGGCGGCGACGTCGCGACGCTGGCCGAGCAGGCGCTCGCGCTGGGCGTGCGCACCGTGGCGGTGGCGCGGGCGACCGCCGCCCAGGACCTGCAGCTGGCGTTCTACGCCGCGGCGTCGAAGAAGGGCTGGTCGAAGGGCGAGTACTCCCTCCCGGAGATCCTCGCCGGCCCGCGCGCCGCCGAGGAGCTCGCGGCGCGCCCGGCCGACGTCGTCCTCAACGGCATCGCGGGCTCCATCGGCCTGGGTCCGACGCTGTCCGCCCTGCGCGCCGGGCGCACCGTGGCGCTGGCGAACAAGGAGTCGCTGATCGCCGGGGGGGACCTGGTCCTCGCCGCCGCCGCGCCCGGCCAGCTCGTCCCGGTCGACTCCGAGCACTCGGCGCTGGCGCAGTGCCTGCGGGCCGGCACGCGCGGCGAGCTCGCCCGGCTGGTGCTCACCGCCAGCGGCGGGCCGTTCCGCGGCCGGTCGGCCGCCGAGCTGGAGGGCGTCACCGTCGAGCAGGCGCTGGCCCACCCCACCTGGGACATGGGGCCGGTCGTCACCATCAACTCGGCGACGCTGGTCAACAAGGGCCTGGAGCTGATCGAGGCGCACCTGCTCTTCGGCGTCCCCTACGCCGACATCGACGTCGTGGTGCACCCGCAGTCGATCGTGCACTCGATGGTCACCTTCGCCGACGGCGCGACGATCGCCCAGGCCAGCCCGCCGGACATGCGGCTGCCGATCGCCCTCGGCCTCGCCTGGCCCGACCGGCTGCCCGACGTGCAGCCGGCGCTGGACTGGACGGCGGCCAGCACCTGGGAGTTCTTCCCGCTCGACGAGCAGGCGTTCCCCGCCGTGCGGCTGGCCCGCTCGGTCGGCGAGGCCGGTGGCGTGGCCCCGGCGATCTACAACGCGGCCAACGAGGAGGCGGTCGCCGCATTCACGGCGGGTCGGCTCTCGTTCCCAGGGATCGTCCAGCTCGTCGCGCGTACCCTCGACGAGGCGCCGGACCTCGGCGTCCCCACGCGCGTCGAGGACGTCCTGGCCGCGGAGAAGAGTGGGCCCGGGAGCACGCCCGGGGCATCATCGCCGGAGGCTGAGCTGAGCGGGTTCCTCCTGACGGTCCTCGGGATCGTCGCCTTCGCGCTGGGCCTGCTGTTCAGCATCGGCTTCCACGAGTTCGGCCACTTCTACTGGGCGCGGAAGTTCGGCATGCGCGTGCCGCAGTTCTTCGTCGGCTTCGGCCCGACGGTGTTCTCCCGCCGCTACGGGGAGACCGAGTTCGGCATCAAGGGCATCCCGCTCGGCGGCTACATCCGCATCGTCGGCATGATCCCCCCCGCTGAGGAGGGCGAGGGCACGCGCGCCACCCGGATGCGCAGCTTCATCGCCGAGGTCCGCGGCCAGGCGCTGGACGACGTGCTGCCCACCGACGGCGACCGGGTCTTCTACAAGAAGCCCTGGTGGCAGCGGGTCATCGTGATGTTCGCCGGCCCGTTCCACAACCTGGTGCTGGCGGTGCTGTTCTTCACCATCGTGCTCACCGCCTTCGGCATCCCCGGGGCGACCACCACGGTCAGCGCGGTGCCCGAGTGCGTGCTGCCGGCCGACGCGGCCGTCCGCACCTGCTCCGACGACGCCACCCCCTCCCCGGCGGCCGCTGCCGGCATCCGCGCCGGGGACACCGTCGTCGCGATCGACGGCCGGCCGGTGTCCTCGGTCGCCGACACCGGTCAGGACGACGAGGTGACCGGCTGGGGTCAGGTCCAGGACGCCATCCGGGAGAGCATCGACACCCCCGTCGTCCTCACCGTGGAGCGCGAGGTCGACGGCGCGACGACGCGGGTCGACCTCACCGTCACCCCGATCGCCAACACCGTCTACGTCGACGACGACGGGGACGGCGAGGCCGACGGCACCCGGACCGTGGGCTACGTCGGCATCCAGGCCGCGCAGGACTACGTGCGGCAGCCGGTCACCGCCGTCCCGGGCTTCGTCGGCGACTACGCCCAGCGCGCCGTCGACCGGCTGGTCGAGATCCCGCAGCGGGTGCCGGCGCTGTTCCGGGCCACCTTCCTCGGCGAGGAGCGCGACCCGCTCGGGCCGATCGGCGTGGTCGGGGTCGGCCGCATCTCGGGCGAGGTGTTCTCCCTCGACCGGTTCACCACCCTGGAGAAGGCCAGCCTGTTCTTCCAGCTGCTGGCGGGGATGAACCTCGTGCTGTTCCTGTTCAACCTGCTGCCGATCTACCCGCTGGACGGCGGGCACGTGGCCGGGGCGCTGTACGAGAAGGCGCGCGCGACCGTCGCCCGGCTGCGCGGCCGGCCCGACCCCGGGCCCTTCGACATCGCCCGGCTGATGCCGGTCGCCTACGTGGTCGCCGGGGTCTTCCTGGCGCTGTCCGCGCTGCTGTTCCTCGCCGACGTCATCAACCCGATCACCCTCGCGGGCTGAGCCGGCCGGGAGCCGATCAGCACGCCGGCGACCACGAGCACGCCGGCGGCCAGTTCGACGCGGTCGAGCACCTCCCCGAACGCGAGCCAGGAGGCGAGGACGCCGACCACGGGCACGAGCATCGAGAACGGCGCCACCACGTTCGACGGGTGCCGGGACAGCAGCGAGTTCCACAGCCCGTACCCGACGAGCGTGGCGACGACGACCACGTAGAGCAGTCCCAGGACCGCCGGCAGCGCCTCGGCGGTGGCGACACTCGTCAGCGACCGGCCGATCCGCGCGGGCCCCTCGACCACGAGTGCCAGCGCCAGCATCGGCAGCGGCGGCACGACCGCGGACCACAGCGTGAGGTGCAGCCCGTTGGGCGCCTTCGCCTGCCGGCTGCAGACGTTGCCGATCGCCCAGCCCAGCGCCCCGCACAGGGTGAGGACGACGGGCAGCCACGCGGCGGTCTGCGACCGGTGCAGCGCGATGACGGCCAGCCCGGCGACGGCCAGGGCGACGCCGCCGAGCTGCCGGGCGGAGAGCTTCTCGTGCAGCCAGACGCCGGCGAGCAGCACGGTGAACGGCGCCGAGGCCTGGAGGACGAGCGAGGCCAGGCCGCTGGGCATCCCGGCGGCCATGCCGAGGTAGAGGAAGGCGAACTGCAGGAGCCCGATGCCCAGGCCGACGCCGACCAGCCAGCGCAGCGGCACCGGCGGGCGGGGCACGAGCAGCAGGGCGGGCAGGGCGACCAGGGTGAACCGCAGCGCGACCATGAACAGCGGCGGGAAGTGCTCGAGGGCGAGCGCCGTGGCGGGGAAGTTGACGCCCCAGCAGACGGCGACGAGGCAGGCGAGGAGGCGGTCGCGGGGAGGCACGGCGACGAGCTTCCGGCCCATCAGGGTGAAGGGCAAGCGCGTTCTCGTGCACCGACCTTGTAGCGTTGCTTCATGGTCGACAGCGGGTTGTGGGAGCGGGTGGACGTCGCGCACCTCGCCGTCCTCCGGGAGCTGGCCGAGCACGGGTCCGTGACCGCGGCGGCCCGGGCCACCCGGCTCTCGCCGTCGGCGGTCTCCCAGCAGCTCAAGGTGCTGCAGCGCCGGCTCGGCGTCGTCCTGGTCGAGCGGGCCGGGCGCGGGGTGCGGTTGACCGACGCCGGCCGGGCGCTCGCCGGGATCGCGGCGAGCGTCTCCACCGCCCTGGCCACCGCGGAGGCCGACTGGCAGCGCTACCGCGGCGGGGTCGGTGGCACGGTGCGGCTGGCGACCTTCCACTCGGCCGGGGAGCTCCTGGTCCCCGGTCTGCTCGACCGGATGGCGGCGCATCCCGACGTCGTCCTGGAGACCGTCGACGAGGACGTCCTGCAGGACGACTTCGCGGGCCTGACCGCCGACTACGACGTCGTCGTCGCGCACCGCTCGGACGACGTCGTCCCCCCGCGGCGCGACGGCCTGGAGGTCCGCCTGCTGCTCCGCGAGCCGCTGGACGTCGCGCTGCCGCTGGACCACCCGCTCGCCGGGCGCGACCGGGTGAGCCCGGGCGACGTCATCGACGAGGACTGGATCGTGCCGCCGCCGGAGTTCCCGATCGACCGCGTGCTGACCGCGCTGGCGGCGCAGGCCCGCCGCCCGGTGCGCGTCGTGCGCCGCACGACCCACCTGCCGCTCATCGAGAAGCTGGTCGCCGGGGGGCACGGCATCGCGCTGCTGCCCCGGCACACCACCCAGGAGCGGGCGGAGGGGCGGCTGGCGCTGGTGCCCCTGGCGGACCTGCGCGCGGGCCGGGTCGTCGAAGCCCTGTCCCGCCCCGACCGGGCCGCCCGCCGCTCGGTGCAGGTCGTCCTGGACGCGCTGGCAGCCGAGGCCGCCGCGGTCGCCGGCTGACCCGACGGCGCACGTCACAGCCGTGCGGCGGGCATCCGCGGCGGCGCGGGGGATACTGGCGGGCATGGCGATCCCCGTCGGCCTCGGCATGCCGGCTGCACCCCCGCCCGTCCTCGCTCCGCGGCGGAAGACCCGCCAGCTCGACGTGGGCGGCGTCGGCGTCGGCAGCGACTTCCCGGTCAGCGTCCAGTCGATGTGCACCACCAAGACCGCGGACATCAAC
Source organism: Blastococcus sp. TML/C7B (assembly GCF_016612845.1). Taxonomy (NCBI): domain Bacteria; kingdom Bacillati; phylum Actinomycetota; class Actinomycetes; order Geodermatophilales; family Geodermatophilaceae; genus Blastococcus; species Blastococcus sp. TML/C7B. Next base: position 2,083,525 of record NZ_JAEOAA010000001.1, read on the forward strand.
GCGACGCTGCAGCAGATCGCCGAACTGACCGCCTCGGGCTGCCAGATCGTGCGCGTGGCGGTGCCCGACACCGACGACGCCGAGGCGCTCGCGACGATCGCCAAGAAGTCGCAGATCCCGGTGATCGCCGACATCCACTTCCAGCCGCGCTACGTGTTCGCCGCGATCGACGCCGGCTGCGCCGCGGTCCGGGTGAACCCGGGCAACATCAAGAAGTTCGACGACAAGGTCGGCGAGATCGCCCGCGCGGCCAAGGACGCCGGCATCCCGATCCGCATCGGCGTCAACGCCGGCTCCCTCGACAAGCGGCTGCTGGCCAAGTACGGCAAGGCGACCCCGGAGGCGCTGGTCGAGTCCGCGCTGTGGGAGTGCTCGCTGTTCGAGGAGCACGACTTCCGCGACATCAAGATCTCGGTCAAGCACAACGACCCGGTCGTCATGGTCCGCGCCTACGAGCTGCTCGCGGCGCAGTGCGACTACCCGCTGCACCTCGGCGTCACCGAGGCCGGCCCGGCGTTCCAGGGCACGATCAAGTCCGCCGTCGCCTTCGGTGCGCTGCTGTCCCAGGGCATCGGTGACACCATCCGCGTCTCCCTGTCGGCCCCGCCGGCCGAGGAGGTCAAGGTCGGCAACCAGATCCTGGAGTCGCTGAACCTCAAGCAGCGCGGCCTGGAGATCGTCAGCTGCCCCTCGTGCGGGCGCGCGCAGGTCGACGTCTACAAGCTGGCCGACGAGGTGACCGCCGGGCTGGAGGGCATGGAGGTCCCGCTGCGCGTCGCGGTCATGGGCTGCGTCGTCAACGGCCCCGGCGAGGCGCGCGAGGCCGACCTCGGCGTCGCCTCCGGCAACGGCAAGGGGCAGATCTTCGTCAAGGGCGAGGTCGTCAAGACCGTGCCCGAGTCGATGATCGTGGAGACGCTGATCGAGGAGGCCATGCGGATCGCCGGCGAGGTCACCGACGCGGGTGCGCCGTCCGGCCCGCCGGTCGTCTCCGTCAGCTGACCGGCGCTCCTCCCGCCCCTCGTGCTCCGTTCGCCCGGGTCCCCCACCACCCCGACGGCCCGCGTCCTCGACGAGGGTGACGAGGCCGCGGTCCACCGGCTGCTCGCCGGTGACCCCGTGGCCGCCTGCGTCCTGGCCGGCCGGGTCGAGCTGACCGGCACCGCCCCGGCGGCCGTGGGCGCGCCGCTGTGGGGCGTGGGCTCCGGCCGGGCGCTCGAGGCGGTCTGCCTGGCCGGGGCGAACCTCATCCCGTTCGCCGTCCCGGGCGCGGAGCGCGCCGCCGCGGCGGCGTTCGCCGACCGCGCCCTCCGGGCCGGGCGCCGGTGCAGCACGATCGTCGGCCCGACGGCCTCGGTGGCCCCGCTGTGGGAGGTGCTGGCGCCGGCCTGGGGCCCGGCCCGCGACCTGCGCCCCCGCCAGCCGCTCATGGCGATCGAGGGCCCGCCGGCCGTCGTCCCCGAACCCCGGGTGCGGCCGGTGCGCCCCGAGGAGCTCGACACGCTGCTGCCGGCCGCGGTCGCGATGTTCACCGAGGAGATCGGCGTCAGCCCGCTGCGCCTGGACGGCGGGGCCGGGTACCGGGCGCGGCTGGCCGAGCTGGTCCGGGCCGGGCGCGCGCTGGCCTGGATCGAGGACGGGCGCGTGGTGTTCAAGGCCGAGATCGGCGCCGTCAGCCGCGCGGCCTGCCAGGTGCAGGGCGTCTGGGTGGCGCCCGAGCACCGCGGCCGGGGCATCGGTGCCGCCGGCACCGCCGCGGTGGTCGAGCACGCCCGCGCGCACGTCGCCCCGGTGGTCAGCCTCTACGTCAACGACTACAACGCGGCGGCGCGCGCCGCCTACCTCCGGGTCGGCTTCCGGGAGGTCGGGCAGTTCTCCAGCGTGCTCTTCTGACGCCGGGCGGGCAGGGGTGCCGTCGACGGGTCCGGGGGTCCACGATGGGGAGGCCTCGCGCCGAGGCCGTCGACGCGGGCAGTCCCCGGGGAGCCGGCATGACCACAGGGCTGATCGAGCTGTCCGACCACCCGCCGCAGACGGTGGCCGTGGTGTACGGGCACGTGGAGAACTCCGAGTACGACGACTTCCTCGCCGCCGCGTTCGGCGAGGTCCGGCGGATGCTGGCCGACCAGCGGCTGCCCGCCGCCGGGCCGCCGTTCGCCCGGTACCGGTCCACCCGGATCGGGCTGGACGTGACCGCCGGCATCCCGGTGGACGCCGACTTCCGCCCGTCGGGCCGGGTGACCACCGAGCAGCTGCCCGGCGGGCTCCGCGTGGCCGCCCCGCACGTGGGCGACCACGACACCGTCGGGTTCACCTACGAGACGCTGGAGGTGTGGATGGCGGGCAACAACTACGTCCCGGCCGGCGACCCGTGGGAGTCCTTCCCGGACGGCGCGGCGGGGCCGACGCTGGTCACCATGCCCTGCCGGCGGAGCACCGCGATACCGCGGCAGCAGCACGTCCGGCCCTGACGCCTGACCCCTGACCTGCGCTCCGCGGGTCCACCGCGCCGCGGAGGGGTCGTCTGGGAGGCTGGCCGCCGTGCGCACCTCGCGGCGACCCGCCCTCCTGCTGACCGCGGTCATCGTCGCCGCACCCCTGCTGTCGGCCTGCTCCGACAGCTCCGAGGAGGACGTGCGGGCGGCCGCGCAGGCGTTCCTCGACGCCTGGGCCGGCGGCGACGCCGACGCCGCCGCGGGGGCGACGACCGATCCCGGCGCGGCCGCCGCGCTGCTGGAGCAGACCGCCACCGACCTGCCGGGCGCGGAGCTGTCCGCCGAGCTCGGCGCGGTCACCGTCGAGGACGGCACCGCCACCGCGGACTGGACCGCCACCTGGGACCTCGCCGCCGCACCCGACTGGAGCTACGACGCGACCCTGCGGCTCGAGGAGGGCGACGACGGCTGGGCCGTCGTCGCGGGGCCCACCGTGGTGCACCCCGGTCTCGACGAGGGCCAGCACCTGGTGCTCGCGCGCAGCCTGCCCGAGCGGGCGCCGGTCACCGACGCGACGGGCGCGCCGCTGTTCACCCCCACCGAGGTGGTCAACGTGGGCGTCGACCCCGGCCAGGTCACCGACCTCCCGGCCCTGGCCGCCGCGCTGTCGGCGGCCACCGGCGTCGCCGCGGACGAGATCGCCGCCGACGTGCAGGCCGCGCCGGCGGGCCAGTTCGTCCCGGTCATCACGCTGCGCCGGCCGGACTTCGAGGCCATCCGGGCCCAGGTCTTCGACCTCCCCGGCGCGGTCTTCCCGACCGCCACCCGCCTGCTGGCACCCACCCCGCGGTTCGCCGAGGCGCTGCTCGGCCGGGTCGGGGCGGCCACCGCCGAGATCCTCGAGGAGACCGCCGAGGACGGCGAGCCCCGGTACGCCGCCGGCGACCAGCTGGGCACCTCCGGGCTGCAGCGCGCCTTCCAGGACCAGCTGGCCGGCACCCCGGGCTTCACCGTCCGCGTCGTCGCCCTCGACGAGAGCATCGGCGACGAGGGCCGCGAGGTCGGCGCCGTCGCGCCGGTGCCCGGCGAGCCGGTGCGGACCCCGCTGGTGCCCGCCGTCCAGAACGCCGCCGACGCCGCGGTGGCGGCCGAGACCCGGCCCACCCACCTCGTCGTCGTCCGCCCGGGCACGGGCGAGATCCTCGCCGTCTCCTCCAACGAGGTGGCCGACGCCGGGAACGCGCTGGCCGGCCGGTTCCCGCCCGGGTCGAGCATGAAGACGATCACCGCGACCGCGCTGCTGACCGCCGGGGCGGTCGCGCCCGACACCGTCGTCCCGTGCCCCGGGACGACGGTGGTCGAGGGCCGCGAGTTCGAGAACCAGGACCAGTTCGACCTCGGCACCGTGCCGTTCACCGAGGCCTTCGCCGAGTCGTGCAACACCACCTTCATCCAGCAGGCGATGCAGCTGCCCGACAGCGCGCTGGCCGACGCCGCGGCCGCCTACGGGGTGGGCACCGACTGGCAGCTGCCGGTCGACGTCTTCTCCGGCAGCGTCCCGGGCGACAGCACCGGCACGACGAAGGCCGCGAACGCGATCGGGCAGGGGCAGGTGCTCGTGAGCCCGGCGCAGATGGCCCTCGTGGCCGCCGGCATCGCCGGGGGCACCCCGGTCGCGCCGGTCGAGGTCGTCGGCGCCGAGCCGGCCGGGGCGACGCCGACCGGCCCGGGCCCGCAGGTGCTCGACGCGCTGCGGCCGATGATGCGGCAGGTGGTGCTCACCGGCACCGCCGCGGCGCTGGCCGACCGCGGCGAGGTCTTCGGCAAGACCGGGACGGCCGAGTACGGCAACGCCACGCCGCCGGACTCGCACGGCTGGTTCGTCGGCTACCGCACCGACGGCGCCGCGGGGCCGATCGCCTTCGCCGTCCTCGTCGAGGGCGGGCAGTCCAGCGGCGCCGCCGTCGCCGTCACCGACGCCTTCCTCGGCGCGCTGGGCTGAGCGTCACAACCCGGGCAGCGCGCGGGTGACCGGGGTCTGCCCGGCAGCCGACCGCCAGCTCACCGCCCGCACCTCGGCGGCGCTGAGCGCCTCCAGGGCCAGCTCGCGGGTGGCCGGCTCGGCGGCCTGGTCCAGCACGCGCACCCAGGCGGCGGCCACGCCGTCCTCCAGGACGACGGCCAGCGCCGCGGCGTCCACCCCGGACAGCACCGGGAACGGCAGCGCGTAGCCACCCTCCGCGGGGGTGGGCTCCACCGACCGCCCGGCGAGCAGCGCGACCACCCGGTCGCGGACGTCGCGGTGCGCCGCTTCCGCGGCGCCCGCGCCACCGCGGGAGGCGGGCTCCAGGGCGGCCCCGACCACCCCGTAGCCCCAGATGGCGGCGTGCTCCGCGCCGAGGGCGAGCCCCAGCGCGGTGTTCTCCGCGGCGAGCTCGCCCGAGCCCTCGCCGGCACCGTCGTCAGCCATGCGCGGCTCCCGTCATGCGAGTGGTCCGTCCTGGCCGCGGAGGCCCGCGGCGATCGAGCCGAGCAGCGCCGCCCGGGCGCCGGACTGGGTGACGCACGCGGCCGCGTGGGGAGGTGGCGGCCGCTGCCACCTGCGCCCGCAGCCAGGGGCGGGCCTCCTCGGCGGACGCGGGAGCACCGGGGGAGACCGAGCTCGGCGAGGCGCCCGGCGCGGCGGCGCGCAGCCGCTCCAGCTGCTCGCCGGCCTGCGCCGCCAGCTCGGCCACCTCGCCGGCGAGCGCCGGGTCCGCGGCGCCGGCCGCCGTGTACGCCGCGACGAGCGTCTCCTGCACCCCGACCTGGTCGAACAGCTGGTCGGCCTGCGCGCCGGTCACGAGCTCGCGGTCGTCCGGCGGGGCGGAGGTGCAGCCCGCGGCGACGAGCGCCAGTCCGGCGGCCGAGGCCGCCAGCAGCGTCCGCCGCGAGAAGCCCCGCGGGCCGGGGGAGGGGATCGACGACATCGGGTCCATCCTCGCAGCCGCGGGCGACCGGGGTCGGCACGGCGGCGGCCGGGCGCGTTCCGCGTCGACGCCGGGGGCAGGCGGGTCCCGCCCGCCCCTCGCACCCCACGGGTGCCCGGTCCGCGCACGCCGCGCCGGGCGGTAACCTGACCTCTTCCCCTCGGAGCACCCTCCCCGGCCGTGCCGGGGGGACGGGCCCGGGGACGCGCCCCGCACCCCGCGGCCGCCCGAGCCAGGAGGAGATGACCGTGTCCGCTGCTCGTGGCACCGCCCGCACCGACCCCGCCGCCGCCCGCCTCGCCGGGTGGATCGAGCCGGTCGTGCTGGGCGCCGGCTACGACCTCGAGGAGCTGGTGGTCACCCCCGCCGGCCGCCGCAGCGTCGTCCGGGTCGTGGTGGACCGGGACGCCGGCGTGACCCTCGACGACATCGCCGAGGTCAGCCGCGCGGTCTCGGAGGTCCTCGACAGCGAGGACGACGGCATGGGCCGCACGCCCTACGTGCTGGAGGTCACCAGCCCCGGCGTCGACCGGCCGCTCACCGAGCAGCGGCACTGGCGGCGCAACACCGGCCGCCTGGTCACCGTGGTAGTGGGGCCGGCCGGCAGGACCGAGCAGGTCACCGGCCGCGTGCTCGCGGTGGAGGACGGCGGGGTGACCCTGGCGGTCGAGGCGCAGGGCAAGCCGGGCGCGAAGAAGCGCCCGCCGACCCCGCGGCAGGTGCCGTGGGCGGAGCTCGGCGCCGGCCGCGTGCAGGTGGAGTTCGGCCGCGCCCCCGCGGAGGACGACCTCGCCGGGGACGACGCGGACGACGAGCTCGACGAGGACGACCTGCTCGACGACGAGCAGACCGACGACGACATGGACGACCCGGAGCTCGACGACGACGTCGCGCCGGGGAACGCGCCGCAGGCGCGAGGAGGAGCACAGTGAAGATCGACGTCACCGCGCTCAAGGCGGTCGAGCGGGAGAAGGACATCCCCGCCGACACGGTGATCCAGGCGATCGAGACCGCCCTGGTGACCGCCTACCGGCACGCCGACGGCGCCGCCAAGCACGTGCGCGTGCACGTGGACCGCAAGACCGGCGAGGTCGCCGTGCTGGCCCAGGAGCTGGGGGCCGACGGCGAGGTCGTCCGCGAGTGGGACGACACCCCGACCGACTTCGGCCGGATCGCGGCCAGCACCGCCAAGCAGGTCATCGTGCAGCGGCTGCGCGACGCCGAGCACGAGCAGACCTTCGGCGAGTACGCCGGCAAGGAGGGCGACATCGTCAGCGGCATCGTGCAGGCGCACGACCGCCGCAACGTGCAGGGCACCGTGCTGATCGACATCGGCAAGGTGGAGGCGGTGCTGCCGCCCACCGAGCAGGTGCCCGGCGAGGACTACGCCCACGGCAGCCGGCTCAAGGCCTACGTCGTCTCGGTCGCCCGGACCTTCCGCGGCCCGCAGGTCACCGTCTCGCGCACCCACCCGCACCTGGTGCGCAAGCTGTTCGCCCTCGAGGTGCCCGAGGTGGCCGACGGCAGCGTCGAGATCGTCGCGGTCGCGCGCGAGGCCGGCGCCCGCTCGAAGATCGCCGTCCGCACCGCGGTGCCCGGGCTCAACGCCAAGGGCGCCTGCATCGGACCGATGGGCCAGCGCGTGCGCAACGTCATGAGCGAGCTGCACGGCGAGAAGATCGACATCGTGGACTGGTCGGACGACCCGGCCGCCTTCGTCGCCCAGGCGCTGAGCCCGGCGCGGGTCACCGAGTCCCGGGTCGTGGACGCCCAGGCCAAGGCCGTGCGCGTCGTCGTCCCCGACTACCAGCTGTCGCTGGCCATCGGCAAGGAGGGGCAGAACGCCCGCCTGGCCGCCCGGCTCACCGGCTGCCGGATCGACATCCGCAGCGACGCCCAGGCCGAGGACGCCGCGGCCGAGCCGTCGCCGGGCGTGGGGCGCGCGCCGCTGCGCTCGGGTGCGCCGCAGCCCCCGACGGGGGGCCGGCCGGCCGCTCACCGGCCGCCGCCCCGACGCGTGGAACATCGCGGGCCCACGACGCGCTAGAGTGCAGGGTGGCCGAAACGTCGATCCCGGTGCGCACCTGTGTGGGCTGCCGGCGCCGCGCTCCGGTCACCGATCTGCTGCGTGTCGTCGTCGAGTCCGGGACCCTGGTCCCGGATCCGCGGCGGCGGCTCCCCGGGAGGGGGGCCTCGGTGCACCCCACCCCGGGGTGCCTGGTCGCGGCGGAGCGACGCCGGGCCTTCCACCGGGCACTGCGCCTCCCCGGAGGCAGTCAGGTGGAGGCCGGTCCGCTCCGGGACCACGTCCTCGGCTCCTCCCCGGAGGCCGCCGCGGACCGGACCGGGACGGGCGGGTGAGCGCGCGATCCGCGCCCACCGATCGGAGAAGTTCCAGTCGGACCGGCACCAGGCCGGTCCGCACGTCGACAGGACGCAAGTCGGATGACTCAGCCGTGAAGTTCTCACGATGACCATGCGCCACTAACGACGAGGTCGAGCGGGCAAGCCGCCGGCCTCACCAAGAGGAGACCCGTGCCAGGCAAAGCCCGCGTACACGAACTCGCCAAGGAGTTCGGTGTCGACAGCAAGACCGTGCTCGCCACGCTCAAGGAGCAGGGCGAGTTCGTGAAGTCCGCCTCGTCGACCGTCGAGGCCCCCGTGGCCCGCCGGCTCCGCGAGGCCCTCGGTGCCGCCACCGGCGTCACCCCGGCCGCGCCGAGCGCCCCCGCCGCGCCCGCCGCCCGTCCGGGGCCCGCGGCGGCCCGTCCGTCCGCACCGACCCCCGGCCCGCGCCCGGCGGCTCCCGCCCCGGCTCCGCAGGCCCCCGCTGCCGCTGCGCCGGTGCAGCAGCCCCCGGCGGCTCCGGCCCCCGGCCCGCGTCCGGCCGCTCCTGCTCCGCAGGCTCCCGCGGCCTCGGCGCCGCAGGCCCCCAGGCCCCCGCGGCCCGTCCGGCCGCGCCGCGTCCGGCCACCCCCGGCGGTTCGCCCGCCGGTGGCGGTCCGCGTCCCGCCCCGCGGCCGGCGCCGCGCCCGGGCAACAACCCCTTCAGCTCGCCCCGTCCCGCCGCGCCTCCGGCCGCGGCGGCCGGCCCCGTGCCGGGTGCCGGCGCCGGTCCCCGTCCGGGCCCGGCCGCGCCGGGTGCCCGGCCCGCTCCGGGCGGTCCCCGTCCGGCGGCCGGTCCGGGCGGTCCCCGTCCCGGTCCCGGCGGCCCGCGTCCCGCGCCCGGCGCCGGCGGTCCCCGCCCGGCTCCCGGTGCCGGCGGTCCGCGCCCGAACCCGGGCATGATGCCGCAGCGCCCGAGCCCGGGCATGATGCCCGGCCGCCCGGCCGGTGCCGGTCGTCCCGGCCCCGGCGGTCGCGCCGGTGGTCCCGGTGGTGGCGGTCGTCCCGGTGGTCCCGGTGGCGGCGGTGGCTTCCGTCCCGGTGGCGGCGGTGCGCCCGGTGGCGCTCCGGCCGGTGGTGGCTTCCGCGGTGGCGGTGGCCCCCGTGGCCGCGGCCGTGGTGGCTCGGGTGCTGGTACCGCCGGTGCCTTCGGCCGTCCGGGCGGGCGCGGTCCCGTCCGCGGTCGCAAGAGCAAGAAGCAGCGGCGTCAGGAGTTCGACTCCATGGCGGCGCCCAGCATGGGCGGCGTCAGCCTGCCCCGCGGCAACGGGCAGACCGTCCGGCTGCCCCGTGGCGCCTCGCTGACCGACCTGGCCGAGCGCATCAACGCCGAGCCGGCCGCGCTGGTCACCGCCCTGTTCCACCTGGGCGAGATGATCACCGCGACGCAGTCGGTGAACGACGAGACGCTGCAGCTGCTCGGTGCCGAGATCGGCTGGGTCATCCAGGTCGTCAGCCCCGAGGACGAGGACCGCGAGCTCCTCGAGACCTTCGACCTCACCTTCGGCGACGAAGAGGGCGACGAGGGCGACTGGGAGTCCCGCCCGCCGGTGGTCACCGTCATGGGTCACGTCGACCACGGAAAGACCAAGCTGCTCGACGCCTTGCGGCACAGCAACGTGGTCTCGAAGGAGGCCGGTGGCATCACGCAGCACATCGGCGCCTACCAGATCGTCACCGAGCTGGAGCACAACGAGCGTCCGATCACCTTCATCGACACCCCGGGTCACGAGTCGTTCACCGCGATGCGTGCCCGTGGCGCGAAGGTCACCGACATCGTCGTGCTGGTGGTCGCGGCCGACGATGGCGTCATGCCGCAGACGGTCGAGGCGCTCAACCACGCCCAGGCCGCCGAGGTGCCGATCGTCGTGGCGGTGAACAAGATCGACAAGGAGGGGGCCAACCCCGCCAAGATCCGCCAGCAGCTCACCGAGTACGGCCTCGTGGCCGAGGAGTACGGCGGCGACACGATGTTCGTCGACGTGTCGGCGACGACCCGTCAGGGTCTCGACGAGCTCCTCACGGCGATCCTGCTGACCGCCGACGCCTCGCTGGACCTGCGCGCGAACACCGAGCAGGACCCGCAGGGTGTCGTCATCGAGGGCAAGCTGGACAAGGGCCGCGGCCCCGTCGCCACGGTGCTCGTCCAGCGCGGCACGCTGCGCCAGGGCGACTCGATCGTGGCCGGCGACGCGTACGGCCGCGTGCGGTCGCTGCTCGACGAGCACGGCAACAAGCTCAAGGAAGCCCTGCCGTCGCGGCCGGTCCAGGTCGTCGGCCTGACGTCGGTGCCCCGCGCCGGCGACACCTTCCTGGTCGTCGAGGAGGACCGGGTGGCCCGGCAGATCGCCGACCGCCGCCAGGCCCGCATCCGCAACGCGCAGAACGCCTCCATGCGCAAGCGGATCAGCCTCGAGGACCTCGACGCCGCGCTCAAGGAGAACCGCCAGCTCAACCTGATCATCAAGGGCGACAACTCGGGCACCGTCGAGGCGCTCGAAGAGGCGCTCATGAAGATCGAGGTCGACGACGAGATCTCGCTCCGGGTCATCCACCGCGGCGTCGGTGGCATCACCAAGAGCGACATCGACCTGGCGCTGGCCGACGACGTCATCGTCCTGGGCTTCAACGTCCGGGCCGAGGGCCAGGCGACCGAGCTGGCCAACCGCGAGGGCGTGGACGTCCGGTACTACACGGTCATCTACCAGGCCATCGACGAGATCGAGGCCGCCCTCAAGGGCATGCTCAAGCCCGAGTACGAGGAGGTCCAGCTCGGGACCGCGGAGGTCCGCGAGGTCTTCCGCGTCCCCAAGATCGGCAACGTCGCCGGTTCGCTGGTCCGCACCGGGACGATCGTCCGCAACTCGAAGGCCCGTCTGCTCCGCGACGGTGCCGTGATCGCCGACAACCTGACGGTGGAGTCCCTCCGCCGGTTCAAAGACGACGCGACCGAGGTCCGCGAGGGCTACGAGTGCGGTATCGGTCTGGGATCGTTCAACGACATCAAGGTCGACGACGTGATCCAGACCTTCGAGATGCGTGAGATCCCGCGCGTCTGATCCGAGCAGCAGCAGGGAGGCGGTGAGCGTGTTCACCGGCACGCTCACCGCCGACCTCCTGCTGGGCGACGTCCACTCGCTCAAGGGCAAGCGCGCCGTGGTGCGGCCGATCGTGGCCGAGCTGCGGCGCCGCTTCTCCGTGGCGGCGGCCGAGGTCGGTGACCAGGACCTGCACCGCAGGGCCCAGGTCGGCCTGGCCACCGTCGCCGCGGACGCCGGCCAGGTCCGCGACGTCCTGGACGCCTGCGAGCGGTTGCTGGCCGAACGACCCGAGGTGACGCTGCTGTCGACCCACCGTCAGCTGATCAGCGACACCGACAGCTGACCCCCGTGCCCGCCCGGCGTCCACCGACGCCCTGACCAAGGAGTCCCGATGGCCGACCCGGCCCGCGCACGCAAGCTGGCGGTGCGCATCCGTCAGATCGTCTCCGCCGCGATCGAGACGCAGATCAAGGACCCCCGGCTGGGCATGGTGACCGTCACCGACGCGCGCGTCACCAGCGACCTGCGCGAGGCGACGGTCTTCTACACCGTCTACGGCGACGAGACGCAGATCGCCGACTCCGCGGCCGCCCTCACCAGCGCCACCGGTGTCCTGCGTTCCACCGTGGGCAAGCAGACCGGCATCAAGTTCGTGCCGACCCTGGCCTTCGTCGCCGACATCGTCCCGGACACCGCGCGCGAGCTCGAGGACGCCCTCGAGCGCGCCCGGCACGCCGATGCCGAGCTGGCCCGCGCCCGCGAGGGCGCGCAGTACGCCGGCGAGGCCGACCCCTACCGCAAGCCCGCGGAGGACGACGAGGACGACGACGAGACCCCCGCCGGCCTCGGCGACGGGGACACCGACCAGGACGCCGACGCGGACACCACCGCGGACACCACCGCGGACACCACCGGGGACCTGCCGGCCGGCACGAGGAGCGCACTGTGACCGAGAACGACCCCGACCCGTACGAGCCCGACGAGGGCCAGGGCACCTCCGTGCTGGGCGGCCGCGCCGTCCCCGCCGATGGTGACCCCACCGACGGCGGCAAGCACGGCGAGATCGGCGAGGCGCCGAGCATCGCCTCCGACGAGCCCGGCGACGGCAGCAGCTACCCCGTGGGCGGTGGCACCGTCACCGAGGAGCAGAACGCCCCGCCGGTCGCCGACCCGGGACCGGACGCCTGATCCATGGCTCCGCTCCCTCCCGACGGCCTCGACGCGGTGTCCCGCTCCGTGGCCGGCGTCCTGACCGAGGCCGCCGAGGCCCGGGCCACCGTCGTCCTCTCCGGGCACGTCAACCCGGACGCCGACGCGCTCGGCAGCACCCTGGCCCTCGCCGAGGGGCTCCGCCGCCGCGGGGCGCGGGTGCTGCCGACCTTCCCGGGCGAGTTCACCCTGCCGGCGTCCCTCGGCTGGCTCCCCGGCGCGGAAGGGCTGGTGCCGTCGTCGGCGCTGCCTGGCTCACCCGACGTCTTCGTCAGCCTGGACGCCGCCTCGCCCGGCCGGCTCGGTGAGGTCGCCGCGCTGCTCGACGGCGCGGGCACCTCGATCGTCGTCGACCACCACGCCAGCAACCCCGGGTTCGGCGGCCTGCGACTGGTCGACCCGGGCGCGCCCGCCACGGTGGCCCTGGTGGCCGACCTGCTCGACGACCTCGGCGTCGCCCTCGACCAGCAGCTGGCCACCTGCCTGTACGCCGGGCTGGCGGCCGACACCGGCTCCTTCCGGTTCGGCAACACCCGGCCGCAGACCCACGAGCTGGCCGCCCGGCTGCTGGCCACCGGCATCGACCACGCCGCGATCAGCCGCCGGCTGTTCGACACCGCGCCGTTCGGCTGGCTGGGTCTGCTCTCGGTCGTGACCGGCCGCGCCGTCCTCGAGCCCGGCGTCGGCGCCGGCCTGGTGTGGACCTGGTCGAGCACCGCGGAGGCCGCCGAGCACGGCCTGCCCGGCGAGCAGCTCGAGGCGCTGGTCGACGTCATCCGATCGGCCGAGGAGGCCGACGTCGCCTGCGTGCTCAAGGGCCAGGAGGACGGCTCGTGGTCGGTCTCGCTGCGCTCGCGCGGCGGCACCGACCTGGCCCGCGTGGCCACGACGCTGGGCGGCGGAGGGCACACCCTGGCCGCCGGCTACACCTCGCACCTCGACCGCGAGGGGACGATCGCGGCGCTGCGCGCCCAGCTCGCCCCCCGCTAGGGGCAGACATGGCCATTTCTGCCCCTCAGCGGTCGGTGCTGTCGCTGGCGCTGCCGGCGCTGGTGGTCCTGGCCGCGGAGCCGCTGTACCTGCTGGTCGACACCGCCGCCGTCGGCAACCTCGGCACGGTCGCGCTCGGCGGGCTCGCCGTCGGCGGTGGGCTGCTCGCCTGGTCCGCGGCGCTGCTGAACTTCCTCGCCTACGGCACGACGGCGCGGGCCGCGCGGCGGGCCGGCGCGGGGGACCGGGCCGGAGCCGTCGCCGAGGGCGTCCAGGCGACCTGGCTGGCCGCGGCGCTCGGCGTGATGGTGCTCGTCTTCTTCCAGCTCGCCGCGGGCCCGTTGACCCGGCTGCTGGCCGGCGGTGCCGGGCCGGTGGCCGAGGCGGGGGAGGAGTGGCTGCGGATCGCCTCGCTGGGCCTCCCGCTGCTGCTCGTGTCGCTGGCCGGCAACGGCTGGCTGCGCGGGGTGCAGGAGCTGCGCCGCCCGGTGCGCTTCGTGCTCGCCGGCAGCCTGCTCAGCCTGGTGCTGTGCCCCCTGCTCGTGCACGTGGTCGGCTGGGGCCTGGTCGGCTCGGCGGTCGCCAACGTGGCCGGTCAGTCGGTCACCGCCGCGTTGTTCCTGCGCGCCCTGGCCCGGGAGGGCGCGGCGTGGCGGCCGCGCCCGGCGTCCGTCCTCGCCCAGCTGGTCATCGGCCGCGACCTGCTGCTGCGCGCCGCGGTCCTCCAGGTCTCCTTCCTCGTGGCCGCCGGCGTCGCGGCGCGCACCGGCACCGCCGAGCTGGGCGCGCACCAGATCGCGCTCCAGCTCTTCTTCTTCCTCGCGCTGGTCCTCGACGCCTACGCGATCGCCGCGCAGACGCTCGTCGGCCACGCCCTCGGGGCCGGCCGACCGGCCGACGCGCGGGCCACCGCCCGCCGCGTCGCGCGGTGGGGGCTGGGCACCGGGGTCGCCGTCGCGGCGGTGCTGCTCGCGCTCCGCGGCGTTCGTCCCGCCGCTGTTCACCGACGACCCCGCCGTCGTCGACCAGGCGCAGCTCGTCTGGTGGTTCCTCGCCGCCATGCAGCCGCTGGCCGGGGTGGTGTTCGCCCTCGACGGCGTGCTCATGGGCGCCGGCGACGTCGGCTACCTGCGGACGCTCACCGTCGGCTCGGCCGTCCTCGGCTTCCTGCCGCTGTCGCTGCTGTCCGCGCCGCTGGGCTGGGGGCTGGCCGGTGTCTGGACCGGCCTGTGCCTGTTCATCGCGCTGCGGCTGGTCGGGGTGCTGGCGCGGGTGGCCGGTGATCGCTGGCTGAGCGCACCTGCGACCGTTACCGCGTGAGCCCCCGCACGCCCGACGCCGACGTCCCGCCCGGTCTCCTGCTGGTCGACAAGCCCGGCGGGATGACCTCCCACGACGTCGTCGCCCGCGCCCGGCGGGTGCTGTCGGTCCGCAAGATCGGCCACGCTGGCACCCTGGACCCGATGGCGACCGGCCTGCTCGTCCTCGGCGTCGGGACGGCGACCCGCCTGCTCGGCCACGTCGGCGGGCACGACAAGACCTACGAGGCGACCATCCGCCTGGGGGCGACGACGGTCACCGACGACCGGGAGGGCGAGGTCCTCACCACGACGTCCGCGGCCGGCGTGGACGACGACGGGGTCCGCGCGGCGCTCGCCGCCCAGACCGGCCCGCTGCAGCAGGTGCCGTCGTCGGTGAGCGCGGTCAAGGTCGCCGGCCGCCGCTCCTACGACCGGGTGCGCGCCGGGGAGGACGTCGTCCTCGAGCCGCGCTCGGTGACCGTCCACCGGCTCGAGGTCCACCGGATCCGCCGGCCCGAGCCCGACCTGGTCGACGTCGACGTCACCGTCGAGTGCACCGCGGGCACCTACATCCGGGCCATCGCCCGCGACGCCGGCGCCGCCCTCGGCGTGGGCGGCCACCTCACCGCCCTGCGGCGGACCGCGTCGGGTCCGTTCGCGGTGGCGCAGGCCGCCCCGGTCGAGGACGCCGGTGCCGCGCTGGCCGCGGGCGGAGGCGCGGGCTTCCTGCCCCTCACCGACGCCGCCCGGCTGGTCTTCCCGGAGCGCCCGCTCACCGCGGCCGAGGCCACCGCCGTCGGGTACGGGCAGCGGGTGCCCGCCACCGGCGCGCCCGGCCTGCACGCCGCGGTGGACCCGGCGGGCCGGCTGGTCGCGCTCGTCGAGGACGCCGGGACGACGGCCCGGGTGGTCGTCGGCTTCCCGCCCTCGCCGGCCGGGGGTTGAGCCGGCTCCGCCCCGGGAACGGGGAGCCCATGAGCGTCGTCAAGATCAACGCGATCACCGTCCCGAAGGACAAGCAGGGCCGGTTCGAGGAGCGCTTCCGCGGCCGCGCGGGCGCCGTCGAGTCCACGCCCGGCTTCGAGTGGTTCGAGCTGCTGCGCCCGCTGGAGGGCACCGACCAGTACCTGGTCTACACCCGGTGGAGCAGTCACGAGGCCTACGAGGCCTGGCAGTCGAGCCAGGACTTCGACCGCGCCCACGACGGCGGCGGCGACACCCTGGCGTCGGCGGCCCCGCACTCCGCGCACGTGTGGACCTACGAGGTGCTCGAGTTCGCCGGCCCGGACGCCAACCAGGAGAACCAGGCCTGATCCCGTCCGGCGGCGGTCGGCGTCCGGCCGCCGCCGGACGCGGGGATAGTGTGGGCGCGGGGCCGGTGCTCGCCGGGCCCGCCGCATCGCACGCACTGCAGGTGGGAGCCATGACCGACACGCTCAACGACAGCCGTACCGACTCGCGGATGTTCACCGAGGGCGTGCCGGTCGTCGTGGAGGACGTGCGGCGCCGCACCCCCACCGAGCGCGCCGGCCTGCTGGAGGACCCGGGCTTCGGCCGGTACTTCACCGACAGCATGTTCGTGGCCCGCTACCGGCTCGGCGAGGGCTGGTACGACGCCCGGCTGACCACCTACGGCCCGCTGCAGATGGACCCGGCGACGGCCGCGCTGCACTACGCGCAGTCGATCTTCGAAGGGCTCAAGGCCTACGCCCAGCCCGACGGCAGCGTCGCCACCTTCCGCCCCGAGGCCAACGCCGCCCGCTTCGCCCGCGGCGCCCGCCGGCTGGCGATGCCCGTCGTCCCCGAGGAGTCCTTCCTCACCGCGGTGGACGCCCTCGTCGACGCCGACCGCGACTGGGTCCCGACCGGCCCGGACCAGACGCTGTACCTGCGCCCCTACATGCTGGCCAGCGAGCCGTTCCTCGGCGTGCGCCCCGCCCACGAGTACCTGTTCATGATCATCGCCAGCCCGGCGGGCGCCTACTTCCCGCGCGGGGTGCACCCGGTCTCGGTCTACCTCTCCGAGGACTACATCCGGGCCGCCCCCGGCGGCACCGGCGACGTGAAGTGCGCCGGCAACTACGCCGCCAGCCTGCTCGCGCAGGAGCAGGCCATCGAGGCCGGCTGCGACCAGGTCGTGTGGCTCGACGCGGTCGAGAAGAAGTACGTCGAGGAGATGGGCGGGATGAACCTGTTCTTCGTCCTCGGCTCCGGCGAGGACGCCGAACTGGTGACCCCCGAGCTGACCGGCACGCTGCTGCCCGGCATCACCCGCGACTCGCTCATCGAGGTCGCCCGCTCGATGGGCCACACCGTCACCGAGCGGAAGTTCTCCGTCGACGAGTGGCGCCAGGGCGTGGCCGACGGCACCGTCACCGAGACCTTCGCCTGCGGCACCGCCGCGGTGATCACGCCGGTCGGCGAGGTCAAGGCGCGCACCGGCGACTTCACCGTGGGCGACGGCACCCCCGGCCCGCTGACCATGCGGCTGCGCGAGTCCCTGCTCGACATCCAGCACGGGCGGGTGGCCGACACCCGCGGCTGGCTGCACCGCGTCGGCTGACCGGCCCGGACCGGAGGACGTCGGACACGTGCAGCGCTGGCGAGGCCTGGAGGCCACCCCGGCCGATCTCGGCCGCACCGTGGTCACCATCGGCATGTACGACGGCGTCCACCGCGGGCACCAGGCGCTGATCGGCGCCGCGGTCGCCCGCGCGCGGGCGATGCGCCGGCCCTGCCTGCTGCTCACCTTCGACCCGCACCCGGCCGAGGTGGTCCGCCCGGGTTCGCACCCGGCGATCCTCACCGCGCTCGACCGCAAGGCCGAGCTGGTGGCCGGGCTCGGCGTCGACGCCATGTGCGTGCTGCCGTTCACCCCGGAGTTCATGCGGCTGGCGCCGGAGACGTTCACCCACACCGTCCTGGTCGAGCACCTGCACGCCGCCCAGGTGGTGGTGGGGGAGAACTTCACCTACGGGCACCGGGCGGCCGGCACCGTCGCCACCCTCACCGCCGAGGGCCGCCGGTTCGGCTTCGCCGTCGAGGGCGTCGAGCTGGCCGAGGACTCCTCCGACTCCGGCGACGTCACCATCTCCTCGACCTACGTCCGCGCCTGCGTGGCGGCCGGCGACATGGTGGCGGCCGCGCGCGCCCTCGGGCGCCCGCACCGGGTCGACGGCGTCGTCGTCCGCGGGGACCGGCGCGGCCGCGACCTCGGCTACCCCACGGCCAACGTCGAGAGCCCGCCGTTCACCGCCATCCCGGCCGACGGCGTGTACGCCGGGCACCTCGTCACCCGCGACCCGCGCGGCGGTGCGAGCCGCGAGCGCTTCCCGGCCGCGATCTCCGTCGGCAGCAACCCGACCTTCCAGGGCAGCCGGCGCACCGTCGAGGCCTACGTCCTGGACTACGACGGCGACCTGTACGGCGAGCACGTGGGCGTCGAGTTCGTCTCCCGGCTCCGCCCGATGGCCGCGTTCCCCGACGTCGACGCCCTGCTGGTGGCCATGGCCAAGGACGTCTCGGACACCCGCGGCATCCTCGGCATGTAACCTGGGGGACCGCCGGGGTGACCCGGCGTGTGTGAAGCCTGCCCTCGTGATTCAGACCGAGGGCCACACCTGACCCGCCCCGGAGGCGACCATGGCGCTCGACAGCGCGCTCAAGAAGCAGATCATGACCGAGTTACGCGACGGTCGAGAACGACACCGGCTCGCCCGAGGTGCAGGTCGCGATGCTGACCCGCCGGATCAGCGACCTCACCGAGCACCTCAAGATGCACAAGCACGACCACCACAGCCGTCGTGGCCTGCTGCTGCTGGTCGGCCGCCGTCGCCGGCTGCTGAACTACCTGGCCAAGACCGACATCAACCGCTACCGGTCGCTGATCGAGCGTCTCGGCCTGCGCCGCTAGCACCACGAGGGGGCCGTTCCCGGAAGACTCCGGGACGGTCCCCTTCCTCGTGCGGCACCCGTCGCACGCAGGAGAACCGGCCAGCCGCCGGACGCGTCCCTCGAGGGCCGGTCCTCGGTAGTGGCCCCCGGGCAGGCTCCTCCACGCGAGGAGTGGCTCCCCGCGCCGCGGGGAATCCGATCCCGAGGGCTTCGATCGAGCACCGGTCGCCCCGGACGCAGGACGGCACCCCCGCCACGGGGAACTGGTCGTCAGAGGAGTCGCAGGTCGGCACGAGGCCGCTGCGACGAAAGAAGAGAGAAGGACACGTGTCCGCACCCACCATCACCGCAGAGTTCGACGCCGAGGACGGCGTCACCACCGCCACCGCGGTCATCGACAACGGCAGCTTCGGCAGCCGGTCGATCACGTTCGAGACCGGCCGCCTCGCCAAGCAGGCCGCCGGCTCCGTCGTCGTCACCATGGGCGACACCATGCTGCTGTCCGCCACCACGGCCGGCCGTCAGCCGAAGGAGCAGTTCGACTTCTTCCCGCTGACCGTCGACGTCGAGGAGCGGATGTACGCCGCCGGGCGCATCCCCGGCTCGTTCTTCCGCCGCGAGGGCCGTCCCTCCGAGGACGCGATCCTCACCTGCCGCCTGATCGACCGCCCGCTGCGCCCGACCTTCGCCAAGGGCCTGCGCAACGAGGTCCAGGTGGTCATCACCGTCATGGCGCTGGACCCCACGCACCTCTACGACGTGGTGGCCATCAACGCCGCCTCGGCGTCCACCCAGCTCTCGGGCCTGCCCTTCTCCGGGCCGGTCGGCGCCACCCGCGTCGCCCTCATCAACGGCCAGTGGGTCGGCTTCCCGACGCACACCGAGCTCGAGGACGCCGTCTTCGACATGGTCGTGGCCGGCCGGGTCCTGCCCGACGGCGACGTCGCGATCATGATGGTCGAGGCCGAGGCCACCGAGAAGACCATCGAGCTCGTCGCCGGTGGCGCCACCGCCCCCACCGAGGAGGTCGTGGCCCAGGGCCTCGAGGCCGCCAAGCCCTTCATCAAGGCGCTGTGCGACGCGCAGTCGGCCATGGCCGAGAAGGCCGCCAAGCCGGTCGCCGACTTCCCCCGCTTCCTGGACTACCAGGACGACGTCTACGCCGCCGTCGAGGCCCAGGCCTCCGAGAAGCTGGCCCAGGCCCAGCAGATCCCCGGCAAGGCCGAGCGCGAGGACGCCACCGACGCCCTCAAGGACGAGGTCAAGGCCGCGCTCGCCGGCCAGTTCGAGGGCCGCGAGAAGGAGATCTCCGGTGCCTTCCGCGCGGTGACCAAGAAGGTCGTGCGCCAGCGCATCCTCCGCGACAAGGTCCGCATCGACGGCCGCGGCCTGACCGACATCCGGCCGCTGTCGGCCGAGGTCGAGGTCATCCCGCGCGTGCACGGCTCGGCGCTGTTCGAGCGCGGCGAGACCCAGATCCTGGGCGTCACCACGCTGAACATGCTCCGCATGGAGCAGCAGCTGGACACGCTGTCGCCGGTGACTCGCAAGCGCTACATGCACAACTACAACTTCCCGCCGTACTCCACCGGTGAGACCGGCCGCGTGGGCTCGCCCAAGCGCCGCGAGATCGGCCACGGCGCGCTCGCCGAGCGGGCGCTGGTCCCGGTGCTGCCGGACCGCGAGGAGTTCCCCTACGCGATCCGCCAGGTCTCCGAGGCGCTGGGCTCCAACGGCTCCACGTCCATGGGTTCGGTCTGCGCCTCGACGCTGGCCCTGCTCAACGCCGGCGTCCCGCTGAAGGCGCCGGTCGCCGGCATCGCGATGGGCCTGGTGTCCGACGAGGTCGACGGCAAGACCGAGTACGTCGCGCTCACCGACATCCTCGGCGCCGAGGACGCGTTCGGTGACATGGACTTCAAGGTCGCCGGCACCCGCGACTTCGTGACCGCGCTCCAGCTGGACACGAAGCTCGACGGCATCCCCTCCGACGTCCTCGCCGGTGCGCTGACCCAGGCCCGCGCGGCCCGGCTGCACATCCTCGACGTGATGAACGAGGCCATCGACGCCCCGGACGAGATGAGCCCGTACGCCCCGCGCGTGACCACGGTGCGCATCCCGGTCGACAAGATCGGCGCGGTCATCGGGCCCAAGGGCCAGATGATCAACGCGATCCAGGACGAGACCGGCGCCGACATCACCATCGAGGACGACGGCACGATCTACGTCGGCGCCTCCGACGGCCCGTCGGCCCAGGCCGCGGTGGACCGCATCAACGCCATCGCCAACCCGACGCTGCCCAAGGTCGGCGAGCGGTTCCTCGGCACGGTCGTCAAGACCACGCCGTTCGGTGCCTTCGTCTCGCTGCTGCCCGGCCGCGACGGCCTGGTGCACATCAGCAAGCTCGGTGGCGGCAAGCGCATCGGCAAGGTCGAGGACGTGGCCAACGTCGGCGACAAGATGCAGGTGGAGATCACCGACATCGACGCCCGCGGCAAGATCAGCCTCGTGCCGGTCGCCGAGGGCGACGCCGGTGCGGCCGCTGAGGCCCCCGTGGCCGAGGCCGCCGACGCTCCCGCGGGTGAGTGACGACGTCCGCTGACGTGATCGGGTCCGGGGCGGGTGCTGCTGCACCCGCCCCGGTTCCCGTCGGGGTGACCCGGCTGCTCGACCTGGACGAGGTCGGCGGCCGGGTGGAGCGCACCACGCTGCCCGGGGGGCTGCGGGTGCTGACCGAGACGATGCCCGGCGTCCTCTCGGCGACCGTCGGGATCTGGGTCGACGTCGGCTCGCGCGACGAGACCCCCGGTGTGGCGGGCGCGTCGCACTTCCTCGAGCACCTGCTGTTCAAGGGGACGACGTCGCGCAGCGCGCTGGAGATCGCGACCGCGATGGACGCCGTCGGCGGCGAGATGAACGCGTTCACCGCCAAGGAGCACACCTGCTTCTACGCGAACGTGCTCGCCAGCGACCTGCCGCTCGCGGTGGGGCTGCTCGCCGACCTGGTGACCGACGCGACCAACACCGCGGCCGACCTCGAGTCCGAGCGCACGGTGGTGCTCGAGGAGATCGCGATGCGCGACGACGAGCCGGCCGACGCGGTGCACGACCTGTTCTCCGAGACGCTGTTCGGCGACGACACCCCGCTCGGCCGCTCGGTGCTCGGCACCGTCGAGTCGATCGAGGGCCTGTCCCGCGACGACGTCGACGGCTGGTACCGGACGCGGTACGCGGCGCCGTCGATGGTCGTCACCGCCGCCGGCCGGGTCGACCACCAGCAGGTGCTCGAACTGGTCTCGGCGGCCTTCGGGGACCGGCTGGGCGGCGACGGCGTGCCCGCACCGCTCCGCCTGGGCGAGCCGGGCGTCGAGCAGCCGGCCCGCCCGACCGGCCTCATCTCGCGGCGCACCGAGCAGACCCACCTGCTGCTGGGCGCTCCCGGCCTCGGCCGCCTGGACGACCGGCGGTACGCCGCCGCCGTCCTCGACGCCGCGGTCGGCGGGGGCATGAGCTCCCGGCTGTTCCAGGAGATCCGCGAGAAGCGGGGCCTGGTCTACAGCGTGGGCTCCGCGCTCGGGCACTACGCCGGGACGGGCACCTTCTCCGTCTACGCGGGCTGCTCCAAGAAGCGGGTGCCCGAGGTGCTGCGGCTCATCCGCGCGGGGCTGGACGGCGTGGCCGCCGACGGGCTCACCGCCGAGGAGGTCGCCCGCGCCCGGGGCCAGCTCAAGGGCGGCATGGTGCTCGGCCTCGAGGACACCGGCTCCCGGATGAGCCGGCTCGGCAAGAGCGAGCTCTCCTACGGGGAGTACCTGCCGGTGCGGGAGGTACTGGCCCGCCTGGACGCCGTGGACGAGCAGCAGGTGCGCGAGGTGGCGACCGAGCTGTTCGGCCGGCCCACCTGCCTGGCGGTCGTGGGGCCCTACCGCGACGCGGACCTCGACGGGCTCTGATGGCGTCCCACCCCGCCCTCGCCGTCCACGGCGCGCTCGCCCGCGGCGTCTTCGCCGTGGTCGTACTGCTCTCCCTGGCGGTGCTGTTCGCCCCCGCCTCCGACGTCCCGACGGCGCCGGCGGGGGTGGACAAGCTGGTCCACCTCGGGCTGTTCGCCGCCCTGGCGCTGAGCGGGCGGTGGGCCGGCATCGCCGCCCGGCCGCTGGCGCCGCTGCTGCTGGTGTACGCGGCGGTGAGCGAGGTGCTCCAGGGCCTGGCCGTGCTCGACCGCAGCGTGTCCCTGGCCGACTGGGTCGCCGACGCCGTGGGCGTGCTGGCCGGCCTGGCGCTGTGGGCGTGGCTCGAGCGCCGGGACGCCGCGCCACGCTGAACCGGGGGAGCGTCTTGCGGTTCTGCGGTCGTCCGGGAAACCTGGCCGCGTGACCACCTCCGCACCCGGCCAGCAGCCCGCCCCTCCGTCCGAGGACACCCCCGTCATCAACGTCGGGGTGCTCGGGGCCCGCGGCCGCATGGGCACCGAGGTCGTCCGGGCCGTCAACGACGCCGAGGACCTCGAGCTCGTCGCGATGGTCGACGAGGGGGACTGGCTGTTCGGCCTGGCCGACGCCGGCACCCAGGTGGTCGTCGACTTCACCCGGCCGGACGTCGTCATGGACAACATCCGGTTCTGCATCGACAACAACATCCACTGCGTCGTCGGGACGACGGGCTTCGACCAGGACCGGCTCACGACGATCGCCGAGTGGCTGGAGCCCAAGCCCGAGGTCGGCGTGATCATCGCGCCGAACTTCGGGATCGGCGCCCTCCTGCTCATGAAGTTCGCGCAGGAGGCGGCGCGCTTCTTCCCCTCCGTGGAGGTCGTCGAGCTGCACCACCCGGGCAAGGTGGACGCCCCCTCCGGGACCGCGGTGCGCACCGCGCGGTTGATCGCCGAGGCCCGCCGTGCCGCCGGCCTGCCCCCGGCGCCCGACGCGACGAGCGAGGGTCTGCCAGGGGCGCGCGGCGCCGATGTCGAGGGCATCCCCGTGCACGCGGTGCGGCTGGCCGGGCTGGTCGCCCACCAGGAGGTGCTCATGGGGACGTCGGGGGAGACCCTCACCCTCCGGCACGACTCCTACGACCGCGCGTCTTTCATGCCCGGCGTGCTGCTCGCGGTGCGCGAGATCGGCCACCGGCCGGGGCTGACCGTGGGGATCGAGCACCTGCTGGGCCTCTGACCGGTGGTGTGACCGGGACCGCTCCCCGGGGGGTTGCGCCGAGCCCCTGGAGGGCGTGTATGGTTCTCCATGCGCCGCGCGGAGCTGAGGCTCCGCCGGACCGGGACCCGCCGCTGGTGGGGGCAACGGAAACCGGCGTAGTGTTGGACATCCAGCCGCAGACGGAGCCCGGAAGGGTCGAGTTTGTGCGCGTCCGCTCTTTGAGAACTCAACAGCGTGCCGAAAGTCAGTGCCAAGTAATACCCCGTGCCGGGGGCTTTGTGTTTCCGGCTGGGATTCCTTTGGTTGATTGATATCGAGAGTGCTAGCTCTCGGTTCTCAGCCGGTTCAAATTCATCTACGGAGAGTTTGATCCTGGCTCAGGACGAACGCTGGCGGCGTGCTTAACACATGCAAGTCGAACGGTGAACCCGCTTCGGTGGGGGATCAGTGGCGAACGGGTGAGTAACACGTGGGCAACCTGCCCTCAGCTCTGGGATAACTCCAAGAAATTGGGGCTAATACCGGATGTGACTGCTGACCGCATGGTCTGGTGGTGGAAAGATTTATCGGCTGAGGATGGGCCCGCGGCCTATCAGCTTGTTGGTGGGGTAGTGGCCTACCAAGGCGACGACGGGTAGCCGGCCTGAGAGGGTGACCGGCCACACTGGGACTGAGACACGGCCCAGACTCCTACGGGAGGCAGCAGTGGGGAATATTGCGCAATGGGCGAAAGCCTGACGCAGCGACGCCGCGTGGGGGATGACGGCCTTCGGGTTGTAAACCTCTTTCAGCAGGGACGAAGCGAAAGTGACGGTACCTGCAGAAGAAGCACCGGCCAACTACGTGCCAGCAGCCGCGGTAATACGTAGGGTGCAAGCGTTGTCCGGAATTATTGGGCGTAAAGAGCTCGTAGGCGGTTTGTTGCGTCGGCTGTGAAAACCTGAGGCTCAACCTCAGGCCTGCAGTCGATACGAGCAGACTAGAGTGTTGCAGGGGAGACTGGAATTCCTGGTGTAGCGGTGAAATGCGCAGATATCAGGAGGAACACCGGTGGCGAAGGCGGGTCTCTGGGCAACAACTGACGCTGAGGAGCGAAAGCGTGGGGAGCGAACAGGATTAGATACCCTGGTAGTCCACGCCGTAAACGTTGGGCGCTAGGTGTGGGGCTCATTCCACGAGTTCCGTGCCGCAGCTAACGCATTAAGCGCCCCGCCTGGGGAGTACGGCCGCAAGGCTAAAACTCAAAGGAATTGACGGGGGCCCGCACAAGCGGCGGAGCATGTTGCTTAATTCGATGCAACGCGAAGAACCTTACCTAGGCTTGACATGCACGGAAATCCTCCAGAGATGGTGGGTCCGTAAGGGCCGTGCACAGGTGGTGCATGGTTGTCGTCAGCTCGTGTCGTGAGATGTTGGGTTAAGTCCCGCAACGAGCGCAACCCTCGTTCTATGTTGCCAGCACGTCATGGTGGGGACTCATAGGAGACTGCCGGGGTCAACTCGGAGGAAGGTGGGGATGACGTCAAATCATCATGCCCCTTATGTCTAGGGCTGCAAACATGCTACAATGGCCGGTACAAAGGGCTGCGATACCGCGAGGTGGAGCGAATCCCAAAAAGCCGGTCTCAGTTCGGATTGGGGTCTGCAACTCGACCCCATGAAGTTGGAGTCGCTAGTAATCGCAGATCAGCAATGCTGCGGTGAATACGTTCCCGGGCCTTGTACACACCGCCCGTCACGTCACGAAAGTCGGTAACGCCCGAAGCCGGTGGCCCAACCCTTGTGGAGGGAGCCGTCGAAGGCGGGATCGGCGATTGGGACGAAGTCGTAACAAGGTAGCCGTACCGGAAGGTGCGGCTGGATCACCTCCTTTCTAAGGAGCAACTCGCCGGCAAGCATCAGCTTGTCGGTGCAGAGCCATGCCAGGCCAGGATGTGCCCTCCAGTTTCGGGGTGCGCGGGGTGTCTGGGTGGTGCTCGAGGGTGGAACGCTGACCAGTTCGGCCGGCAGCTGGTGCTGCTCCTAGTACGGCATCTCTTCGTGTTCTTCGGGACGGGTAGGGGTGTGGGGAACGGGGTGGTGGTGGTGGGTTGGTCGTAGGCACGCTGTTGGGTCCTGAGGGCCGGCCCCTCGTGGGGGTGCCGGGTCTGGCGGGTCGTGTGGAGGGTGTCTGGTCGTACGTTGAGAACTGCACAGTGGACGCGAGCATCTTTTTGACTCTTATTTGCATGAGAGTTCTTGTAGGCCCGCACGACGGGTGTCCTTCCGGGCGCTGTTGTGTGGGATTTTTGTGTGGCCAAGTTGTTAAGGGCACACGGTGGATGCCTGGGCACCAGGAGCCGATGAAGGACGTAGGAGGCTGCGATAAGCCTCGGGGAGCTGTCAACCGAGCGTTGATCCGAGGATTTCCGAATGGGGGAACCCCGCACCAGTCATGTGGTGTGACCCGCGCCTGAACACATAGGGCGTGTGGAGGGAACGTGGGGAAGTGAAACATCTCAGTACCCACAGGAAGAGAAAACAACCGTGATTCCGTGAGTAGTGGCGAGCGAAAGCGGATGAGGCTAAACCGATCGCATGTGATAGCCGGCAGGCGTTGTGTGGTCGGGGTCGTGGGACCGTTCCGAGTGTTCTGCCGAGCACTCAGGGAGTGAGAAAAGCACGTGTTAGTGGAAGGCCTCTGGAAGGGGTCGCCGTAGAGGGTGAGAGCCCCGTACACGAAAACATGTGCTCTCCCGAGCGTGATCCCAAGTAGCACCGAGCCCGTGAAATTCGGTGTGAATCTGGCGGGACCACCCGCTAAGCCTGAATACTCCCTGGTGACCGATAGCGGACAAGTACCGTGAGGGAAAGGTGAAAAGTACCCCGGGAGGGGAGTGAAATAGTACCTGAAACCGTGTGCCTACAAGCCGTGAGAGCCTTAGGATTTCGGTCCGGGGTGATTGCGTGCCTTTTGAAGAATGAGCCTGCGAGTTAGTGGTACGTGGCGAGGTTAACCCGTGGGGGGTAGCCGTAGCGAAAGCGAGTCCGAACAGGGCGATTCAGTCGCGTGCCCTAGACCCGAAGCCGAGTGATCTACCCATGGCCAGGTTGAAGCGCGGGTAAGACCGCGTGGAGGACCGAACCCACTTAGGTTGAAAACTGAGGGGATGAGCTGTGGGTAGGGGTGAAAGGCCAATCAAACTCGGTGATAGCTGGTTCTCCCCGAAATGCATTTAGGTGCAGCGTCACGTGTTTCTTGCCGGAGGTAGAGCACTGGATGGCTAATGGGCCCCACAAGGTTACTGACGTCAACCAAACTCCGAATGCCGGTAAGTGAGAGCGTGGCAGTGAGACTGCGGGCGATAAGGTTCGTAGTCGAGAGGGAAACAGCCCAGATCATCGGCTAAGGCCCCTAAGCGTGTGCTAAGTGGAAAAGGATGTGGAGTCGCAGAGACAACCAGGAGGTTGGCTTAGAAGCAGCCACCCTTGAAAGAGTGCGTAATAGCTCACTGGTCAAGTGATTCCGCGCCGACAATGTAGCGGGGCTCAAGCACACCGCCGAAGCCGTGGCATTCATGCTTTTCCTGTCGGTCCTTGTGTGGGCCGGCCAGGTGTGTGGATGGGTAGGGGAGCGTCGTGTGGCGGTCGAAGCGGCGGAGTGATCCAGCCGTGGACGCCACGCGAGTGAGAATGCAGGCATGAGTAGCGAGAGGGGAGTGAGAAACTCCCCCGCCGGAAGACCAAGGGTTCCTGGGCCAGGCTAATCCGCCCAGGGTGAGTCGGGACCTAAGGCGAGGCCGACAGGCGTAGTCGATGGACAACGGGTTGATATTCCCGTACCCGCGAAGGAACGCCCATGCTGAACCCAGCGATGCTAACCACCCGATCCACCGGTCCTCACTTGTGAGGCGAGTGTGGGGAGGCTGGGACCCGGACTGGTAGTAGGCAAGCGATGGGGTGACGCAGGAAGGTAGTCCTACCGGTGAGTGGTAGTACCGGTGCAAGGGTGTGGCCCGCGGGGTAGGCAAATCCGTCCCGCATACAGGGTGAGACCTGACGCATAGCCGAATGAGGCGAATTGGATGATCCTATGCTGCCGAGAAAAGCCTCTAGCGAGTTCCGAGCGGCCCGTACCCCAAACCAACTCAGGTGGTCAGGTAGAGAATACCAAGGCGATCGAGCGAACTGTGGTTAAGGAACTCGGCAAAATGCCCCCGTAACTTCGGGAGAAGGGGGGCCATCTACTGTCAACCGCCTTGCGCGGGGTAGCGGTGGGTGGCCGCAGAGACCAGTGAGAAGCGACTGTTTACTAAAAACACAGGTCCGTGCGAAGTCGTAAGACGATGTATACGGACTGACGCCTGCCCGGTGCTGGAACGTTAAGGGGACGGGTTAGCCGTAAGGCGAAGCTCAGAACTCAAGCGCCAGTAAACGGCGGTGGTAACTATAACCATCCTAAGGTAGCGAAATTCCTTGTCGGGTAAGTTCCGACCTGCACGAATGGCGTAACGACTTCTCAGCTGTCTCAACCACAGGCTCGGCGAAATTGCACTACGAGTAAAGATGCTCGTTACGCGCGGCAGGACGGAAAGACCCCGGGACCTTTACTATAGCTTGATATTGGTGTTCGGTTCGGCTTGTGTAGGATAGGTGGGAGACTGTGAAGCGGGCACGCCAGTGTTCGTGGAGTCATCGTTGAAATACCACTCTGGTCGAATTGGATGTCTAACTTCGGTCCGTGATCCGGATCAGGGACAGTGTCAGGTGGGTAGTTTAACTGGGGCGGTTGCCTCCCAAAATGTAACGGAGGCGCCCAAAGGTTCCCTCAGCCTGGTTGGCAATCAGGTGTCGAGTGCAAGTGCACAAGGGAGCTTGACTGTGAGACCGACGGGTCGAGCAGGAGCGAAAGCTGGGACTAGTGACCCGGCACCGGCATGTGGAAGCGGTGTCGCTCAACGGATAAAAGGTACCCCGGGGATAACAGGCTGATCTTCCCCAAGAGTCCATATCGACGGGATGGTTTGGCACCTCGATGTCGGCTCGTCGCATCCTGGGGCTGGAGTAGGTCCCAAGGGTTGGGCTGTTCGCCCATTAAAGCGGTACGCGAGCTGGGTTTAGAACGTCGTGAGACAGTTCGGTCCCTATCCGCCGTGCGCGTAAGAGACTTGAGAAGAGCTGTCCCTAGTACGAGAGGACCGGGACGGACGAACCTCTGGTGTGCCAGTTGTACCGCCAGGTGCACTGCTGGTTAGCTACGTTCGGCAGGGATAACCGCTGAAAGCATCTAAGCGGGAAGCTCGCTTCAAGATGAGGTCTCTCACCGGGTCAACCGGGTAAGGCCCCCGCCCAGACCAGCGGGTTGATAGGCCGGAAGTGGAAGCACCGCAAGGTGTGGAGCTGACCGGTACTAATAGGCCGAGGGCTTGACCACACACACCCACTCGGGCTGTCGTGCCAGATCAAGTGTCAACTGACGAAGAGTGCTTCGCGTCCACTGTGCGGTTCTGAACGCACGAACCAGACGATGGTTCAAGTTCACAGAGTTACGGCGGCCATGGCGAGAGGGAAACGCCCGGCAACATTCCGAACCCGGAAGCTAAGCCTCTCAGCGCCGATGGTACTGCCCTGGAGACGGGGTGGGAGAGTAGGACGCCGCCCGGACAACCATTCCCGAAGGGGCCCCAGCATCCGCGCTGGGGCCCCTTTCGGCGTCCCCGAGAAACGCCGCTCGTCCCGGGAGGAGCAGACGTGTGTACTGCGGAAACGAAGCCCTGGCTTTCCGCGGAGAAGCGGGCCGCCTCTCCGCGGACCGGCAGCCGGCTTCTGTAGGGGTAGGTCAGCGGCGGGGTTCCTTCGTGGTGGCGCCGACGTTGTCGGCGAGCCACGCGTTGAGGGTCGCCAGGTCGCGCCACGCGTCGCGCACGCGGTCCAGGGCGGCCGGGGTGTGCAGCCAGTCGGTCGGCGTCCAGTTCCGCGTGGCGTGCAGCGCCTTGTGCTTGAGCAGCTCGATCCGCTCGTCGTCGGCCGAGTAGCCGGCGGGCACGCGGACCAGCCGGTCGCCCTCGATCGCCCAGCCGGCGGCGCGCAGTCGCTCGACCTCCGCCTCCAGCAGCGGGCCCTGCACCGGGTCGGCGACGGCTCGGCGGTAGCGGGCCACCTGGTCGCTCTCCAGCCGCCAGCTCCCCCCGGACACCAGCAGGCCGTCGGCGGAGATCTGCACGTACCAGGAGCCGGCGCCGCGTCCCTCGGGCGTCACGACTGCCCCCTGGTGCGTCTTGTACGGCGTCTTGTCGTGGCTGAACCGGACGTCCCGGTAGGGGCGGAACACCTTCGCGGTCCCGAACTCGGCGCTGAGCTCCTCGAGCAGGGCCAGCACGGGTGCGCGGACGAAGGTGTCGTACTCCGCCTTGTGCGCCGTCCAGAAGGTCTTGCTGTTGTCCGCCTCGAGGCCCTCGTAGAACACCAGCCCCTCGTCGGGGAAGCCTGCGAAGCTCACCTGCGGTCTCCTTCGTCGAGGTCGTCGTCCAGCAGTGCGTGCCAGCGGAGCTCCCGCAACGGCGCAGCCCCGGTGTCCAGCGTCCGTGCCCAGCCGTCGGGTGCCCAGCCGGCGGACTCGAGGAAGGACGCCGAGGTCCGGTCCTGCTCGGGCAGCCAGGTGCGCAGCTCGGCCACCCCCTGTGCCCGGGCCAGGTCGACGACGGCAGCGAGCAGCCGGCTGCCGTGGCCCCGTCGCCCCCAGCGCGGCTCCACCAGGAGGGTCGAGATCTCAGACAGCGGACCGGCGTGCGACCGCTGCTCGTCCTCGTCCTCGTCCAGCTCGGCGGGCGCGACGGCGGCGAACCCCACCACCGTCTCGCCCTCGAGCGCCACCAGCACGAGGTGCCCGGGCGTCGGCGGGGACGCGACGGCGGCCCGCCAGGACTGCGCCGCGGAGTCCTCGTCCCAGGTGTCCAGCACCTCGGGAGGCAGCAGCGTCCGGTAGGCCGTCCGCCAGGCGAGCGCCTGCACGCGGGCGATGTCGGCCGCCTCCGCCGGCCGCGCGGGACGGACCTGCACGTCGGCGGTGCCGGTCAGTCGGGGGAACGGCGGCAGGGTCACGCCCGCGAGCCTAGGCAGCCCCAGGGGCGCGGGCTGTCGGTGGCTGACGGCAGGATCTGCTCCGTGACCGGCCCCGAGCACCTCCCGGCCCCGCTGGCCCGGCGCATCGCGCTCGCCGCCCAGGGCTTCGCGGTGCCGCGCCCGGCCACGCCCGTGGGCACCCGTCAGCTGCGGGCGACGGCGGAGCGGCTGGCCGTGGTGCAGATCGACTCGGTCAACGTGCTGTCGCGCTCGCACTACCTGCCCTTCTTCAGCCGGCTCGGTCCTTATCCGCGGGCCGCGCTGGACGCGTTCACCGCCGGCCGCGGCACGGTGTTCGAGTACTGGGCGCACGAGGCGTCCTTCCTGCCGGTGCGGCTGCACCCCTACCTGCGCTGGCGCATGGCGGCCGCCGACTCGCAGGCGTGGGGCTCCATGACGCGGGTCGCCCGCGAGCGCCCCGAGTACCTGTCCGCCCTGGTCGAGCGGATCCGCCGGGACGGGCCGCTGCGCGCGGCCGAGCTCGGCGAGACCCGCCCCGACCGCCCGGGCAGCATGTGGAACTGGCACGAGGGCAAGGCAGCCCTGGAGTACCTGTTCTTCACCGGGGTCCTCACCACGCGCGGGCGCACCGCCGGGTTCGAGCGCGTCTACGACCTCACCGAACGCGTGATCCCCGCCGCCGTGCTCGCCCAGCCGGTGCCCGAGCGGGCCGACGCCGTCCGCGTGCTGGTGCGCACCGCCGCCCGTGCGCTCGGCGTCGCGACCGAGACCGACCTGCGCGACTACTTCCGGCTCTCCCCGGCGGACGCGCGCACCGCGATCGCGGAGCTCGCCGACGCCGGCGAGCTGCTGCCGGTCGAGGTGGCCGGGTGGGGGCGGCCGGCGTGGCTGGACCCGGCGGCGCGGCGGCCGCGCTGGATCCGGGCGCGGGCGCTGCTGAGCCCCTTCGACTCCCTGGTCTGGGAGCGACCGCGGGTGGAGCGCATCTTCGGCTTCCGCTACCGGCTGGAGATCTACACCCCGGCGCCCAAGCGGGTGCACGGCTACTACGTGCTGCCCTTCCTGCTCGGCGACCGGCTGGTCGCCCGGGTCGACCTCAAGGCCGACCGGCGGGCCGCGGTGCTGCGCGTGCAGGCCGCGCACGCCGAGGACGGCGTCGACCCGGTCGAGGTGGCGCGCGAACTGGCCGCGGAGCTGCGGCTCCTGGCCGACTGGCTCGAGCTCGAGGCCGTGGAGGTGGTCGAGCGCGGGGACCTGGCCGCGGAGCTCAGCCGCGCGGTGCACCCGCTGCCGGCAGCCCGGCCAGCCGTCTGACCAGCGCGAGCCCCGCAGGACTCCCGGCCCAGTGGCGGGCCAGCGCGTCGTCCCCGGCGCGGCGGACCACCGCGCGCAGCGCCCACGCCACGACGACGACGTCGTCGGCGTAGCCGAGGACGGGGACGACGTCGGGGACCAGGTCGATCGGCGAGAGCAGGTACCCGAGCAGCAGCCACAGCCGGACGCGGACCCCGCGGGGGAGCGAGCCGTCCGCGGCCAGCCGGCGGACCAGGCGGACCAGGTCGGGGAGCAGACGCAGCGCCTCGCGCGGCGCCAGGGTGCGGGAGCGCCACAGCAGGAGCAGCAGCAGGAGCCAGAGCAGCACCAGGCCGCCACCCACGGCGACGAGCACCCGCAGCGGCTCCACGCGGCCAGTCTGCCCCCGCCCCGGCCGTACGCTCGGCGGCGTGCCCGACATCGTGCCGCTGAAGGTCCAGGTCGTCGCCCAGACCCAGTTCACCCCGCCGGCCGACGTGCCGTGGGAGACCGACGCCGACGGCGGGCAGGCGCTGGCCGAGTTCGCCGGTCGGGCCTGCTACCAGTCCTGGGACAAGCCCAACCCCGCGACGGCCACGAACGCCGCCTACCTCCGGCACCTGCTGGAGGTCGGCCACCTCTCCGTCCTCGAGCACGCCTCGGTGACCATGTACCTCACCGGGGTCTCCCGGACCCTCACCCACGAGCTGGTGCGGCACCGGCACTTCTCCTACAGCCAGCTCTCGCAGCGGTTCGTCCCCGAGCAGGACGCCGCCGTGGTCGAGCCGGCCGCGATCGCCGCCGACCCGGAGCTGCATGCGCTGTTCGAGGCCGCCACCGGTGCGGCGGCCGAGGCCTACGAGCAGCTGCGGGCCGGGCTGGAGCGGCGGGTCGGGGACGGGCCCGGCGCGGGCCTGAGGCGCAAGCAGGCGCGGCAGGCCGCGCGCTCGGTGCTGCCGGCCGCCACGGAGACGCGGATCGTCGTCACCGGCAACTACCGGGCCTGGCGGCACTTCGTCGCGATGCGCGCCAGCGAGCACGCCGACGTCGAGCTCCGCGCGCTGGCGATCGCCTGCCTGCGCGAGCTGCAGCGGGTGGCCGGCAACGTGTTCGGCGACTTCCGGATCAGCGCGCTGGCCGACGGCACGCACGTCGCGGCCAGCCCGCTCGTCGGCGAGGGCTGAGGCCCGTGGGGCGTCTGCGACGGCCCCGCCCGCCGGTCGGTCCCCGGCCGTAGTCTCGGGTCCGTGGCAGCGGCGATCGACACCCAGTACGAGGACCTCCTGCGGCGGATCCTGGAGCAGGGCACGCCCAAGCAGGACCGCACGGGGACCGGCACCCTGAGCCTGTTCGGGGAGCGGCTCCGGTACGACCTGTCGGAGACCTTCCCCCTGGTGACGACGAAGAAGGTGCACTTCAAGTCGATCGCCGTCGAACTGCTGTGGTTCCTCCGCGGCGAGAGCAACGTGGGCTGGCTGCGCGAGCAGGGCGTGACCATCTGGGACGAGTGGGCGTCGCCCGAGGGCGAGCTGGGCCCCGTCTACGGCGTGCAGTGGCGGTCCTGGCCCGCGCCGGACGGGCAGCAGATCGACCAGATCGCCGCCGTCCTCGACACGCTGCGCTCGGACCCCGATTCCCGCCGCATGGTCGTCTCGGCCTGGAACGTCGGCGCCCTGCCGGAGATGGCGCTGGCGCCCTGCCACGCGCTGTTCCAGTTCTACGTCGCCGACGGCAAGCTCTCCTGCCAGCTGTACCAGCGCAGCGCTGACATGTTCCTCGGCGTCCCGTTCAACATCGCGAGCTACGCGCTGCTCACCCGCATGGTCGCCGCGCAGGTCGGCCTGGAGCCGGGTGACTTCGTCTGGGTCGGCGGCGACTGCCACGTCTACAGCAACCACGTCGCGCAGGTCACCGAGCAGCTCTCCCGCGACCCGCTGCCGTTCCCCACGCTGGAGCTCGCGCCCGTGCCCTCGCTGTTCGACTACACCTACGACCACTTCACCCTCGGCGGCTACCGGCACCACCCCGCGATCCGCGGCGCCGTCGCCGTCTGATCGGCCGCTGCCGGTGATCGGGATGGTGTGGGCCCAGGGGCGGGGCGGGGTGATCGGTGCCGACGGCGGCCTGCCGTGGCACCTGCCCGAGGACCTGGCGCTGTTCCGGCGGCTCACCACGGGGTCGACGGTCGTCATGGGCCGGCGCACGTGGGAGTCGCTGCCCGAGCGCTTCCGCCCCCTCCCCGGCCGGCTCAACGTCGTCCTGACCGGCGATCCGGCGTGGTCGGGCCGACGGGGCGCGGACCGCCGCCTCGGTGGAGCAGGTGCTCGCCGAGCACCCGTCGTGCTGGGTGATCGGCGGGGGAGCGGTGTACGCCGCGTTCCTGCCGCACGCCGGTCGCCTGGTCGTCACCGACGTCGACGTGGCGGTCGAGGGCGACACCTGGGCGCCGCCGCTGGACGAGGGCTGGACCCGCACCGCACGCACCCCCGACCGGGGCTGGGCGGAGTCGACGTCGGGCGGGCTGCGCTACGCGGTGTCGGAGTACGAGCGCGCCGCCGTGGGCGGGCCGGTGCCCGATCGCGCGGATCGGTAGATTCAGACCCATGACCACCGACCCCGCCCGACCGTTCGGGCGCGTGCTCACGGCGATGGTCACGCCGCTGGCCGAGGACGGGTCGATCGACCTCGCCGGCGCGCAGGAGCTGGCCGCGCACCTGGTCGACCGCCAGTCGCACGACGGGCTCGTGGTGACCGGGACGACCGGCGAGGCGCCGACCCTCAGCGACGGCGAGACCAACGCCGTCCTGGAGGCGGTGATCGACGCGGTCGGCGACCGCGCCACGGTCATCGCCGGCGTCGGCACGAACGACACCGCCCACTCGGCGGAGCGGGCGCGGGCCGCGGAGCGGCTGGGCGCCGACGGCCTGCTGGTCGTCACCCCGTACTACAACAAGCCCCCGCAGGCCGGCCTGCTGCGCCACTTCACGACGGTGGCCGACAGCACCGACCTGCCGGTGCTGCTCTACGACATCCCGCACCGCTCGGTGATCCCGATCGAGGTCGAGACGCTCGTCCGCCTCGCCGAGCACCCGCGGATCGTGGCGGTCAAGGACGCCCGCGGCGACTTCGGCGCGCTGGCCTGGACCCGTGCGCGCTCCGACCTGGCGTACTACAGCGGCGACGACATGCTGAACCTGCCGATCCTCGCGATGGGCGGCGTCGGCGTGGTCAGCGTGGTGGGCCACCTGGCCGGGCCACGGCTGGCCGAGCTGGTGGCCGCCGTCGAGGCCGGTGACCTGGCCCGGGCCCGCGCCGTGAACGACAGCCTGCTGCCGGTCTACACCGGCATCTTCCGCACCCAGGGCGCGATCCTGGTCAAGGCGGCGCTCAACGCTCTCGGCCTGCCGGCCGGCCCGCTGCGGCCGCCACTGGTCGAGGCGACCGACGAACAGCTCGCGCAACTGCGCATCGACCTCGCCGACGGAGGCATCGACCTGTGAGTGACACCCGATGAGTGGCGTGGTCACCCAACCGCACCTGGACCTCAAGGCCCCGCCGCCGCTGCCCGAGGGCGGCCTGCGCGTCATGGCCCTGGGCGGCCTGGGCGAGATCGGCCGCAACATGGCGGTCCTGGAGTTCGACGGGCAGCTGCTCGTCATCGACTGCGGCGTGCTCTTCCCCGAGGCGGAGCAGCCCGGCGTCGACCTGATCCTGCCGGACTTCGGCGTCATCGAGCACCGCCTCGACGACATCACCGCCGTCGTCCTGACCCACGGCCACGAGGACCACATCGGGGCGATCCCGTACCTGCTGCGGCTGCGCGAGGACATCCCGCTGGTCGGCTCCCGGTTCACCCTGGCGCTGGTCAAGGCCAAGCTGCGCGAGCACCGCATCGACCCCGTGCTGGTCGAGGTCGCCGCCGGGGACGACCACCTGGCCGGCCCGTTCCACTGCGAGTTCATCTCGGTGAACCACTCGATCCCCGACGCCCTGGCCGTCGCGGTGCACACCCCGGCCGGCCTGCTCGTGCACACCGGCGACTTCAAGATGGACCAGCTGCCGCTCGACGGCGTCCTCACCGACCTGGGCGCCTTCGCCCGGCTCGGCGTCTCGGGCATCGACCTGCTGCTGGCCGACTCGACCAACGCCGAGGTGCCCGGCTTCGTCACCCCCGAGCGCAGCATCGGCCCGGTCCTCGACGACGTCTTCGCCCGCGCGACGCAGCGGCTGATCGTCTCCAGCTTCGCCAGCCACGTGCACCGCATCCAGCAGGTGCTCGACTGCGCGCACAAGCACAACCGCAAGGTGGCGCTGGTGGGCCGCTCGATGGTCCGCAACATGGGCGTCGCCCGCGACCTCGGCCTGCTGCACATGGCACCCGGCCTCATGGTGTCGCTCGACGACGCCGCCAAGATGCCGCCCGAGCAGGTCGTGCTGGTGAGCACCGGCTCCCAGGGCGAGCCGCTCTCGGCGCTGGGCCGCATGGCCCGCGGCGACCACCACCAGGTCACGATCGAGCCCGGCGACACCGTCGTCCTCGCCTCGTCGCTGGTGCCGGGGAACGAGACGGCCGTCTACAAGGTCATCAACGGGCTGTCCCGCCTCGGCGCCACCGTCGTGCACAAGGAGACGGCGAAGGTGCACGTCTCCGGGCACGCCCCGGCCGGTGAGCTGCGCACCCTGCTCAACGTGGCCAAGCCGCGCTACCTGATGCCCGTGCACGGCGAGTGGCGGCACCTGCGCGCCCACGCCAAGCTCGCCGAGGAGACCGGCATGCCGGCCGACCGCGTGCTGCTCGCCGAGGACGGTGTGGTCATCGACCTGGTCGACGGCAAGGCCTCGATCGTGGGCAGCGTCCCCATCGGCGACGTCTACGTCGACGGGCTCAACGTGGGCGACGTCGGCGAGGAGTCGCTGCAGGCGCGGCGCATCCTCGGCGACGAGGGCTTCGTCGCCCTCACTGTCGTCGTCGAGCCCTCGACGCGCACCATCGTGCGTCCGGTGCACCTGTCGACCAAGGGCTTCTCCGATGACCCGTCGACCTTCGACGAGGCGCTCCGCCTGGTCGAGGACAACCTGCGGCGCGCGCTGCAGGACGACGACGTCGACGCGCACCGCCTGTCGCAGATCATCCGCCGGACCGTCGGCAAGTGGGTGTCGGACAAGCACCGCCGCCGCCCGATGATCATCCCGACGGTCCTCGAGGTCTGATCTCGCGCCGCATCGCGGCGCGGGGCCAGCGGTCGAGGCCGTGCGCGGCCTCGACCCGGCGGATCTCCCGCAGGCCCGCGGAGAGCTCCGCGGGGTCGACGGGGGAGAAGCCCAGCCGGCGGTAGTACGGGCCGTTCCACGGCACGTCCACGTAGGTGGTGAGGGTGACCGCGGGCAGCCCCCGCTCCCGGGCCCAGGTCGCGAGGTGCTCGACGAGCGCCCGGCCGTGGCCGTGCCCCGCGGCGTCGGGGTGCACGCTCACCTGCTCGAGGTGCGCGCAGCCGTCGACGACGTCGGCGAGCAGGTAGGCCACCGGCCGGTCGTCGTCGTCGGTGCGGACCCACGCCCGGCCGGCGTCGGCGTAGCCGCGCAGCTCCTCGAGCGCCGGCGGCTCGTCGTCGGCGACCAGGTGCATGCCGAGCCCGGCGAACGCCCGGCCGGCGGCGCGCTCGATCTCCCGCAGGCGCGGCAGGTCGGCGACCGTCGCCGGCCGGATGACGGTCACAGGGCGACGACGTCGATCGGGGTGATGTCCTCGTCCGCCGGGAGGTCGAAGCCCCAGACCTGGGCGTAGAACGACAGCTCGCCGTCCAGCGCGGCCCGGATGTTGGCCGCCTGGCGGAAGCCGTGCTGCTCGCCGGCGAAGAGCAGGTAGGCGTGCGGCACACCCTTGGCGCGCAGCGCCGCCACGATCGCCTCGGCCTGGTCGGGCGGCACGATCGCGTCCTCGTCGCCCTGGAACACGGCGAGCGGGGTGTCGAGGGCGTCCACGTGGTTGATCGGCGAGCGCTCCGCGTAGACGTCGGCGCCCGCAGGCCACGGCGCCACGAGCCCGTCGAGGTAGCGGGACTCGAACTTGTGCGTCTCGGCGGCCAGCGCGCCGAGGTCGGCGACGCCGTAGTGGCTCGCGCCGGCGGTGAAGACCCCCGGGCGCATGGAGAGGGCGGCCAGCGTCGTGTACCCGCCGGCCGAGCCGCCGCGGATCGCCATGCGCGCGGGGTCCACCCGGCCGGCGTCGGCCAGGTACCGGGCGCAGGCGACGACGTCGTCTAGGTCGACCACGCCCCACCGGCCCTGCAGCGCGTCCCGGTACCGGCGGCCGTAGCCGGTGGAGCCGCGGTAGTCGACGTCGGCGACGCAGAACCCGCGCGAGGTCCAGTACTGCACGGCGAGGTTGAGCACCGGGGAGGCGGCCGAGGTGGGGCCGCCGTGGACGAGCACGAGCAGCGGGGGCAGCGCGCCGTCGGGCGCGGTCACCTCCGGGTTGGCCGGCGGGTACACGAGGGCGTGCGCGACGCCGATGCCGGTGCCGCCGTCCTCGGTCGGGAAGCTCACGTGCTCCGGGCGGGAGAACCAGGCCGGGTCCAGCCCGAGGTCGCGCGCCGGGCGCAGGACCACCGGGGCGTTCCCGTCCAGGGGCACCCGCAGCACCACCGGCTCGCTGTCCGGGCCACCGGCGACGCAGACGACGTCGTTCCCGGCCGCGACCAGGTCGCGCAGCGCCGCGTAGGCCAGCTCGACCTCGCGCAGCCCGCCGTCGGGGGAGCGGACCACCAGCCGGTCGCGGCCCTCGCGCCCGTGGGCCAGGACGATCCGGCCGTCGTCGAGCAGGGCGAAGCGGCTGGCGCCGAACACCCACTGCGGCCCGGCGATGTCGCTGCCGACGTCGAGCACCAGCTCGGCCGCGGCACCCGCGCGCCACCGGTACAGCGACCAGACGTCCGTGCGGTCGCAGAGGAACCACAGCGCGCCGTCGGGCGCCCACACCGGCTGCACGACGGACTCGCCCGGTCCGCCCGCGACGACGGTCTCGCTCCCGTCGGCCGCCCGGACCACGAGCTGCGCGGCGTCCCACGGCATGTGCGGGTGGTCCCACTGCAGCCAGGCCAGCTCGCCGCCGGGCCCGGGCCGCGGGTCGGAGACGAAGTCGGGGCCGCTCACCAGCACCTCGGCGCCGTCGGGGCCGATGCGCACCACCTCGTTCACGACGTCCGCGGCGGGGGCGTGCTCGGCGGGGTGGTGCTCGCGGACGGCGAGCACGCCGCCGGCGACGGCGGTCAGGTCGGCGTGCCGGGACACCGGCGCGCACCGCGGGCTCCGGCGTGACGGCGACGGGGGAGGCGCTGCCCGGGTCGAGCCGGTACAGCCGCTGGTCCGAGAACTCGGTGAACCACAGCGTGCCGCCGGCGACCGTCCAGGCCCCGCCGCCGTACTCGTGCACGCGGGTGCGGGCGTTCCACGGCGCGGGCAGCACGTCGCTGACCGCGCCGTCGGCAGCCCGCCGCACGATCACCGACCGGCCGCCCTCGTCGGGCCGGGACTCCGACCACCAGACGTCGGCGCCGTCGACGACGACCTCGCCGATCCGGGCGGCCGCGCGGACCACCAGCTCCGAGGTGATCGGGGTCGGCCAGCTGCCGGGGGTGCGCGTCGGGCTCATGCCTGTGACGTTATGAGATGGGTCGCCGGTGCGGGACACGACGCTCTGCCTGCCCGTTCGCGGCCTCCGAGCGGATTACCGTTCGACGCATGCCTGCCCGCACCACGTCGAGCCGCCCGGCGTCCTCCCGGAGCCGCTCGGGTTCGACCGCTGCGAGCAAGAAGCGCCCGGCCGCCCAGCGCTCCGGCAACCGCCGCCCGGCCGCCAAGAAGAAGCAAGACAGCGGCTTCAACCTGTGGCGTGCCGCCAGCGGCACCTGGGGGCTGCTGGCCCGCGGCGCCGGCGGCCTGGCCCGCTCGGTCGCCCGGCCCGAGGAGGCCGAGCCGCTCGCCCCCGAGCACCGTCGCGACGGCGTCGGGCTGGCGTTCCTCGGGCTGGCCGTCGTCCTCGGCGCGGCCGCCTGGAGCAACGGGATCGGCCCGGTGGGGGAGGCCCTGACCGACGGCGTGCGCTGGGTCATCGGCGCCCTGGTCGTGGTGCTGCCCGTCGTCCTGTTCTTCACCGCGCTGCGGCTGCTGCGCAGCGGACCGCGTCCGGAGGCCCGGGGCCGGCTGGTCATCGGCTGGCTCTGCACGATCGCGTCGGTGCTCGGTATCGCCCAGGTGGTCGGCGACCCGGCCGACCCCGAGGCCGGCCTGCCCGGCTCGGGCGGGCTCGTCGGCTGGGCCGTGGGCACGCCGCTGGTGGCCGGCCTGGGCAGCGCGGTCACCATCGTGCTGCTGTCGCTGCTGGCGTTCTTCGGGCTGCTGGTCATCACGGCCACCCCGGTGCACCAGATCCCCGAGCGGATGCGCGAGCTCGCCGACCGGCTGCTGGGCCGCAACGACTACGACGACGAGTACGACGACGACGAGTACGACGAGGAGCCGCCCGCCCCGGCGACGCGGCGGTCCCGCCGGAAGCTGTCGGAGGACCTGCTCGCCACCGGCCCGATCGACCACGGGGCGATGGCCGCGGCCGTCGACGCGACCCTCACCACCGAGCCCGAGCACACCGAGCTGCGCCCCGCCCCGCCGCGCCCGCCGGTCGTCGACCGCACCTCCCCGCAGGAGGAGCTGCCGCCGATCACCGAGCCGGAGCAGCTGTCCATCCAGCCGGTCGAGGGCGACTACGTCCTCCCGGCGCTGTCCATGCTGCGGCCCGGCGATCCGCCCCGGGCGCGATCGAAGGCCAACGACGTCGCGATCGAGGCGATCAGCGGCGTCCTCGAGCAGTTCAACATCGACGCCGCGGTCACCGGCTTCACCCGCGGGCCGACGGTCACCCGGTACGAGGTCGAGCTCGGCCAGGGCGTCAAGGTCGAGAAGATCACCCAGCTGACCAAGAACATGGCCTACGCGGTGGCCAACGACAACATCCGCATCCTGGCGCCGATCCCGGGCAAGTCCGCTGTCGGCATCGAGGTGCCCAACACCGACCGCGAGAAGGTCAGCCTCGGCGACGTCCTGCGCTCCGGGGCGGCCAAGCAGGACCCGCACCCGATGCTCGTGGGGCTGGGCAAGGACATCGAGGGCGGCTTCGTCTGCGCCAACCTGGCGAAGATGCCGCACCTGCTGGTCGCCGGCGCCACCGGGGCCGGCAAGTCCAGCTGCGTCAACTCGATCCTGACCTCGCTGCTGCTGCGGGCCACGCCGGACCAGCTGCGGATGATCCTGGTCGACCCGAAGATGGTCGAGCTGACGCCGTACGACGGCATCCCGCACCTGATCACGCCGATCATCACCGACCCGAAGAAGGCCGCCACGGCGCTGGCCTGGCTGGTCGAGGAGATGGAGCAGCGCTACCAGGACATGAAGTCCACCGGCGTGCGGCACATCGACGACTTCAACCGCAAGGTCGAGAAGGGCGAGATCACCGCGCCCCCCGGCAGCGAGCGGGTCTACCGGCCCTACCCCTACATCCTGGCGATCGTCGACGAGCTCGCCGACCTGATGATGGTCGCGCCGCGCGACGTCGAGGAGCACATCGTCCGCATCACGCAGAAGGCGCGTGCGGCCGGCATCCACCTGATCCTCGCCACGCAGCGCCCGTCGGTCGACGTCGTCACCGGTCTGATCAAGGCCAACGTGCCCTCGCGGCTGGCGTTCTCCACCTCGAGCCTCACCGACAGCCGGGTCATCCTCGACCAGCCGGGCGCGGAGAAGCTCATCGGCATGGGTGACGCGCTGTTCATGCCCATCGGCGCGGGCAAGCCGATGCGCGTGCAGGGCGCGTTCGTCACCGACGCCGAGATCGAGGCGGTCGTCGAGTTCAGCAAGCGCCAGGCCGAGCCGGAGTACCGCGAGGAGGTCTTCTCGGCGGGGTCGACCGGCGAGAAGAAGGAGATCGACGAGGACATCGGCAACGACCTGGACCTGCTGCTGCAGGCGGTCGAGCTGATCGTCACCAGCCAGTTCGGATCCACCTCGATGCTGCAGCGCAAGCTCCGCGTCGGGTTCGCCAAGGCCGGCCGGCTCATGGACCTCATGGAGAGCCGCGGCATCGTCGGCCCGTCCGAGGGCTCCAAGGCCCGCGACGTGCTCATCAAGCCCGACGAGCTCGAGGCGACGCTGTTCACGATCCGGGGCGGGGCGGACTGACGCGGACGACGGGGATCACTCCCGGGAGCGGGGAGGGCGGCGGTCCGGGCGACTACGATGGCCCGGTGACAGCTGCGCCCTCCCCTGCCCGGACTGTGGCGGTGGTGACCCTCGGGTGCGCCCGCAACGAGGTCGACTCCGAGGAACTGGCCGGCCGGCTGGCCGCGGGTGGCTACGAGCTCGTCGAGGACGCCGACGCCGCCGACGCCGTCCTGGTCAACACCTGCGGGTTCATCGAGTCGGCCAAGAAGGACTCCGTCGACGCGATCCTCGCGGCCACCGACTCGGGCGCCCCGGTCGTCGCCGTGGGCTGCATGGCCGAGCGCTACGGCTCGGAGCTGGCCGGCGCGCTGCCCGAGGCCACCGTCCTCGGCTTCGACGACTACGCCCAGATCGGCGAGCGGCTCGACGACGTGATCGCCGGGCGCCCGCTGGTGCCGCACACCCCGCGCGACCGCCGCACCCTGCTGCCGATCAGCCCGGTGCAGCGCACCGCGGCGACCGCCGCGGCCGACGCGCCGGTCATCCCCGGCCACGACTGGCTGCGCCGCAAGCGCCTGGCCTCGGGCCCCATGGCCGCCCTCAAGCTCGCCTCGGGCTGCGACCGGCGGTGCGCGTTCTGCGCCATCCCGACCTTCCGCGGCGCGTTCGTCTCCCGGCCGCCGGCCGAGGTGCTGGGCGAGGCGCACTGGCTGGCCGAGCAGGGCGTCACCGAGCTCGTGCTGGTCAGCGAGAACTCGACCTCCTACGGCAAGGACCTCGGCGACCTGCGCTCGCTGGAGAAGCTGCTGCCCGAGCTGGCCGCCGTCCCGGGCATCGTGCGGGTGCGCGTGGCCTACCTGCAGCCGGCCGAGCTGCGCCCGGGGCTGCTGGAGCTCATCGCCACGACCCCGGGTGTGGCGCCCTACTTCGACCTGTCGTTCCAGCACTCCTCGCCGACCCTGCTGCGCCGCATGCGCCGGTTCGGCGGCACCGACGACTTCCTGCGCACGATCGAGCGCGCGCGCAGCCTCGCGCCGGGCGCCGGCTTCCGCACCAACGTCATCCTCGGCTTCCCGGGGGAGACCGAGGAGGACGTCGCCGAGCTGGAGCGCTTCCTGACCTACGGCCGGCTCGACGCGGTCGGTGTCTTCGGCTACTCCGACGAGGAGGGGACCGAGGCCATCGGCCTGCCCGGCAAGCTGGACCAGGCCG
Organism: Blastococcus sp. TML/C7B; assembly: GCF_016612845.1. Taxonomy (NCBI): domain Bacteria; kingdom Bacillati; phylum Actinomycetota; class Actinomycetes; order Geodermatophilales; family Geodermatophilaceae; genus Blastococcus; species Blastococcus sp. TML/C7B. The sequence goes on from NZ_JAEOAA010000001.1 coordinate 2,126,681, forward strand.
AGATCGACGCCCGCGTCCGCCGGATCACCGACCTGGTGGAGGAGCTGACCGCGCAGCGCGCCGAGGACCGCATCGGCGAGCACGTCGAGGTGCTGCTCACCGAGGACCTCTCGGCCACCGACGGGCCGGGCACCTGGCTCGGCCACGCCGCGCACCAGGACCCCGACGCCGACGGCACGACCACGGTCACCGGGGTGCCCGAGGGCGCCGTGGCGGGGCAGCTCGTGCCGGCGACCGTGGTGGGCACCGAGGGCATCGACCTGCTGGCCCGCGCCGCCGAGCCGGCCGGCCGGTGATCCCGTGAGCGAGGTGCTGCCCGACCCCGCGGCGACGCCGCCGCAGACGGCACGCCTGGTGAACCTGCCCAACGCCCTGACCGTGCTCCGCCTGGCCGTGGTGCCGGTGTTCGCCTACCTCCTGGTGAAGGACGACGGCCTCGACGACGCCGGTCGCTACTGGGCGACGTTGGTGTTCGCGCTGGCGATCATCACCGACCGGTACGACGGGATGATCGCCCGCCGCACCGGGCAGGTCACCGAGTTCGGCAAGCTCGCCGACCCGATCGCCGACAAGGCGCTCACCGGCACCGCGCTCATCGGGCTCTCCGCGCTGGGGTTGCTGCCCTGGTGGGTGACCTGGCTGATCCTCGTGCGCGAGATCGGCGTCACCGTGCTGCGGTTCTGGGTCATCCGGCACGGTGTCATCGCCGCCAGCCGCGGTGGCAAGGCCAAGACCGTCGCGCAGGCGCTGGCCATCGGCGCGTACATCCTGCCGCTCACTGGGGCGGCGGCGACCGCGCGCTGGTGGGTGATGGCGCTGGCGGTGGTCCTCACCGTCGTCACCGGCCTGGACTACGTCGTCCCGCGCGCTGCGGCTGCGCCGGACCAGTGCCCGCGCGATGAAGGCCGCGGCCGCCCGCCGGTCGAACGCGGGCAGCGCCGGGGCCACCGGCACGCGCACCGACACCGCCGCCTGAGCGGGCGCCCCGTGGCCGACGACCGGACCGCCCGGCTGCACGCCGCGCTGCTGGCGCGCGGGGAGACGGTGGCCGCGGCCGAGTCGCTGACCGCCGGGCTGTTCTGCGCCCGCCTGGCGGAGGTGCCCGGCGCGAGCGCGACGCTGCGCGGGGGAGTGGTCGTCTACGCCACCGACCTCAAGACCGCGCTCGCCGGCGTGCCCGCCGACCTGCTGGCCGCGCACGGCCCGGTCAGCCCGGAGACCGCCGCGGCGCTCGCCGAGGGGGTGCGCGTGCGGTGCGCCGCGACCTGGGGCGTCGGGCTCACCGGGGTGGCCGGCCCGGCCCGCGTCGACGGGCACGGCCCGGGCCGGGTCTACCTCGGGCTCTCCGACGGCGCGCGCACCGACGTCCTCGAGCTCGACCTCGCCGGGGACCGCGCCGCGGTGCGGTCGGCCGCCGTCGACGCGGCCACCGACGCCCTCCTCGCCCGCCTGGCCTGAGCCGCGGGAAGGGCGGCCCGAGCGGCGGCGTTACGCCGTGAGAGGACGCGAGCCGGGTGGGCCAGCCACCGGGCGAGGCGCCGCGTACCGTGAGCGCACGGCGCCTGCGAAGGGTGCCGGTGCTTCCCCCGCTCGCAGGACAGGAGAGTGGCCATGTTGCTGCTGCGTACCCAGCTCGGGAGCACCCTGCGGGGTCACCGGTTGCGTCAGCACCGGACGCTGCGCGACGTCTCCGGCGCGGCGAGGGTCAGCCTGGGCTACCTCTCCGAGGTCGAGCGCGGGCAGAAGGAAGCCTCCTCCGAGCTGCTCGCCTCCATCTGCGACGCCCTCGACGTCGAGCTCGCCGACCTGCTGGCCGAGGTGAGCCTGGAGCTCCGCGTCGCCGGTGCCGGCGGCGTGCGGGCGCTCGCGCACCCCGTCCCGGACGAGGCCGCCGACGCAGCCGCCGCCGAGGACCGGCCCGCGGCCGAGGAGGCCGGCGTGCCCGTGGCCGAGCCCGCGCTGGCCCTGGTCGGTGCCCCCGCCCGCGGGGCCCTGCGCCGCGGCGAGGCGGTCTCGCTCGCCGCCTGATGCGCCCGGGCGCGCTCCGGGCGGGGTCGTGAACCCCACCCGGCGCGGCCTGCTCGAGGGCGCCGCCCGCGCGTTCGCCGAGCACGGGCTGCGCCGCAGCACCATGCAGTCGGTGGCCGCGGCCGCCGGCGTCGCCAAGGCGACGCTGTACAACCACTTCCGGACCAAGGACGAGGTCGCCCGCGAGCTGCTCGGCCTCGAGCTCGACCGGTTGACCGACCTCGCGGCCGAGCGGCCGGCGGCCGAGGCGCTCGCCGTGCTCTCCGACCAGCTCGGCGGCCACCCGGTGCTCCGCCGGCTCGCCACGACCGAGCCGGAGGTGCTCGCCGGTTTGCTCGCCGTCGACGCCAACCGGTGGGGGGCGCTGCGGGACCGGCTGGCCGCCGCCCTGGGCACCGACGACGACGGCGCCGAGCTCGCCGGCCGCTGGCTGCTGGGCGTCGTCGTCCAGCCGGGGCGGTCGATCGACCGGCACCGGCAGGCCGCCCGCCTGGCGACCGTCCTCGGTGGGCCGGCGGCTCAGCCGCGGCGCAGCGGCAGCGTGTAGACCGTCCGGTCGGCACCCGGGCCGGCGTGGCCGGGAGAGGGGGCTGCCACGGCACCGCAGTGCTCGGCCAGTCCGCGCGCGGCGACGTCGTCGGGTCGCGCGACGGCCTGGACCACCCGCGCCCCGGCCCCCGCGGCGAGGCCTGCGAAGCGCTGCAGCAGCCGGCCGGCCAGCCCGCGGCCGCGGTGGTCGGGGTGGACGGCGACGGCGTGCACAACGCCCAGGCGGTCGGCGCTCACCACGCCGAGCAGGTAGCCGGCGTCGGCGTCGTCCTGGGTGAGCGCGACCGCGCCGAAGCCCCCGAGCTGGTGGAAGAACAGCGGGTCGTGCAGCGCCAGCAGCTCCTCGTCGGTCAGCACGCTTCCGGACCAGAACGAGCCGCGGCGCGCGAGCAGGCGGGCCCGCAGGACGCCGGCGGAGAGCTCCTCGAACCCGACGAGGCGCAGGGCGGCGCTCACCGGGCGGCGCGCGCCGCGTCGAGCTCCGCACGGGTCGGCGGGTCGGCGCCGACCCGCGTGCAGTTCAGCGCGGCGACCAGCGCGGCGTCGTCGACGATCGCCAGCAGCCGCTCGTCGTCCAGCCCCTCGAGCGCGGCGCGGTCGGTCACGCCCGCGGCGAGCAGCCCGCTGAGCAACCCGGCCGCGAGCGAGTCGCCGGCGCCGACGGTGTCGGCCACCTCGACCCGCGGCGGCTCCCGGTGCTCAACCGGCCGGCCGGGCCGCGCGACCCGCAGCGGTGCGCCGCCGTCGGTGAGCAGCACGAGCCCGGGCCCGCGGGTGGCCCAGCGGCGCGCGGCGTCGTCCAGGTCGGTCGTGCCGGGCTCGAGCCAGGCGAGGTCCTCGGCGCTGACCTTGACGACGTCGGCCTGCGCGACCAGGCGGTCCAGCCGCGCGGTGACCCCGGCGCGGTCGTTGCCGAGGGAGGCACCGACGGGCCCGTCGGCCAGCGGAGGCCGGATGTTCGGGTCGACGCTGAGCAGGACCGTGCCGGCCAGCCGCTCGACCAGGCCGGCGACGGCGCCGGCGCCGGGCTCGGTCCAGCTGGAGATCGAGCCCACGTGCAGCACCGCCGTCCCCTCCGGCACCGCGCGGGCCAGCTCGTCGTCCGTCCACTGCCAGTCGGCGGCGCCGAGCACGTGGAAGCCGTAGTCCGGGGAGCCGTCGGGGAGCAGCCCGATGACGGCGAGGCTCACCGGCTCGGCGGCGGCCACGAAACCCGAGACGTCCACCCCCGCCAGCTCGGCGTGCCGCCGCAGCGCGGCCCCCAGGGGCCCGGTGCCCAGGCGGGCGACCAGCGCCACCGGTGCGCCCAGCCGGCCGGCGGCGACGGCGGCGTTCAGGGCGTTGCCGCCGGGGCGCGCGACGTACTGCGGGGCGGTGCCCTGGGGACCGGCCCCGGCCCCGGGGACGGGCAGCAGGTCGACCACGAGCTCGCCCAGGACGCACAGCTTCGGGATGGGTGCGGACACGGGCCCACCGTAGGTCGCCACGTCCGGGGTGACCGCGTTGGCTACGAGGGGCGGTCACCTGGGACGATGGGGTGACGAACATCGCCGCGCCGGCCACCCACCCCCCGGCTTCGGTGCCGGAGCAGGAGGAAGCAATGCCCAACCCGTTCGTGAAGCTGTGGAAGTACCTCACGGCGTCGGCCAACGCGCAGATCGACCAGCGGGCCGACCCGAAGATCCAGATCGCGCAGGCGATCGAGGCCGAGCAGCAGCGGCACCAGTCGCTGGCCAACCAGGCCGCTGCCGTCCTCGGCAACCAGCGCCAGCTGGAGATGCGCCTGAACCGGCAGCTGGGGGAGGTCGAGAAGCTCCAGGCCTCAGCGCGCCAGGCGCTCGTCCTCGCGGACAAGTCGCGCGCCGGTGGCGACGCCGCCAAGGCCGCCGAGTACGAGAACGCCGCGCAGGCGTTCGCGACCCAGCTGGTCGCCGCCGAGCAGTCCATGGAGGACCTCAAGCGCAGCCACGACGAGGCGCTCCAGGCCGCCGAGCAGGCGCGCGGTGCGGTCGAGCAGAGCCGCATGCGGCTGCAGACGACCCTCGCCGAGCGCACCAAGCTCATGAGCCAGCTCGAGCAGGCCAAGATGCAGGAGCACGTGGCGAGCTCGCTCAAGCAGGTCAACGAGCTCTCCGCGCCCGGCAACACCCCGAGCCTGTCCGAGGTCCGCGACAAGATCGAGGCCCGCTACGCCAACGCCCTGGGGCAGGCCGAGCTGGCCCAGACCTCGGTCGAGGGCCGGATGCTCGAGGTGGAGAAGGCCACCCTGGACGTCGCCGGCGCCTCGCGGCTCGACGCGATCCGCGCCTCGATGAGCGGTGGGACGCAGGCCGTCGAGGCCGGCAGCCCGGCCGCCGCGCTCGAGCAGGGCACCCCGGCGGTCGGCCAGCCGGCCACGGAGCAGCAGGAGGCCCAGCCGGTCGAGCGGCCCGGCCAGCAGGGCTGACGCCCCCTCTCGCACGACGACGCGGCGGTCCCCGGTTCCCGGGGGCCGCCGCGTCGTCGTTCCGGGTCAGCTGGGGGTGGACACGGGCCGGGGCCGCCCCGGTTCGCCGGTGCGGGCCAGCGGGTCGACGGAGGCGTCGGTGGCCTGGCAGCGGGGGCACCAGAAGGTCACCCGCTCCTGCAGGTGCGGCCCCTGGTCGCCCATGAGGATCGGCGTCCCGCACCGGCGGCACGGCTTGCCCTTGCGGCCGTACACCCAGTGGTCCCGGCCGCGGCGGGTGTCACCGGTGGTGCTCTGCTCGGGGTGGTCGCGGTTGGCCAGCATCAGCGTCCTGGCCCGCGTCACCAGCGGCTCGAGCTCGGCGTCGACGTCCGCGACCCGCGCCCACGGGTGCACGCCGCAGAGGAACAGCGACTCCGCCTTGTACAGGTTTCCGGGGCCCGCCAGGTTGCGCTGGTCGAGGATCGCGACGCCGATCTGCTCGTCCGGGTGGCTGCGCAGCCGGCGCAGCGCCTCGGCCAGGTCCCAGTCCGGGCCGAGCACGTCGGGCCCGAGGTGACCGACGAGGCGGTCCTCGTCGCTCGTGGGCAGGATCTCGACGTCGTGCAGCCGGTAGCCGACGCACTCCCACTCGTCGCTGGCCAGGACGACCCGCACGTCGTGTGCCGGCCCGCCGCGCCACCGCGCCCCCGGACGGTAGATGTGCCAGCTGCCGTCCATCCGGTAGTGCGTGCGGAGGGTGCGCTCGTCGCCCAGCCGGATCAGCATGTGCTTGCCGCGGGGTACCACCTCGCGCACCGTGGCCCCGGTGAGGTCGAGCGCGGCCAGCTGCGGCAGGCGGAACTCGCCGCGGCGCAGGGTGGCGCCCGCGAGTGCCTGGTTCATCCGCTTGGCCGCCAGCCAGACGGTGTCTCCCTCGGGCACGGCTCCAGTGTCCCCGGTGGTCGTCGGCCCTGCTCTGCGGTGTGAGCCCGCCGACAACCGGGATGCCCGCACCGGTCGGGTGCGCTGTCGGCTCCTGTGATCGGAACCCGGCGACGTCGTGCCCGCACCGGCCCGCGCACCCCGGGTGGGCGGCCGGTCACCGTGACGGTGGCCCGGGTGGTCCCGTCGGATCGGCGGGCGGCCTTCGAGCGGTGGGCCGACGACGTGCTGCAGGTGGCGGCCGGCTTCCCGGGCAACCTGGGTGCGTCGCTGCTGCTGCCCGGACCGGACAGCGCCGAGTACCACCTGGTCTACCGCTTCGCGGACGACGAGGCGCTGGCCGCCTGGGAGGGCTCGGCCGAGCGCCGCGCCGCCCTGGCCCGGGCCGAGGAGCTGGCGCCCGAGGTCCGTTACGCCCGCGTCGACGGCCTGGAGAACTTCCTCCCGCGGTCGGCCCCGGCGGGCCCGCGCTGGCGGCTGACCCTGGTGACCATCGCCGCCGTCTTCGCCATCACGTCGTTGTTCCAGCTGCTCGTGACCCCGCACCTGGGCGGGTGGCCGGTGGAGGTGCGGCTGCTGCTCTCGGCGACCGTCGTGGTGCTGCTCCTCGGCCACGTCGCCATGCCCGCGCTCACCCGGCTGCTGGGCGGCTGGCTGCGCCCTGCGGAGAGCCGCCGGTAGGCAGGACCGCTCCCGATCACCCGCGCAGCCGCAGGCCCCGCGGGGTCGCGCTGAACCCGGCCGCCTGGAGTGCTGCGGACAGCGGCGTGGACTCGTGGACCGAGGCGCCGTCGGCCTTCTGCACGATCATGCGGCCCAGCGCCCCCGCCCCGACCGCGCCGGAGAGCGCGGTGGCCGCCTCCTTGAGCGTCTGTTCGTCCTCGGTCCAGGACAGCAGCGTCTTGCCGCCGCGCTCGACGTAGAGGACGAGCTCGCCGTCGACGAACACGACCAGCGCGCCGGCCTTGCGCCCGGCCCGGTGCCCGCTGGCCTTGCGGGTGCTGCCGGTGCCCTCGCCGAGGTCGACGGCGTCGGTCTCGGTCGCGGACGGCCGCTCCGGCCACGGCAGCGCGGCGCCGTAGACGTTGGCCGGGTCGGTGGCGGCCAGGACCACGGCGCCGCCTGGCACCCGGTCGGGGGCGGCGAAGCTGCGCAGCCGGTCGACCGAACCGGGGGTGCCGAACTGGGCGGCGCCCAGCGTCTCGACGAAGTAGCCGCGCCGTGCCCGGCCGTTCTCCTCGAAGGCGCGCAGCACCGGGTAGACCGCCGGGAAGCCGCCGGCCACCTGCTCGGCCATCACCGCGCCGCGGGTGAGCACGCCGTGCCGCTCGATGAGCGCCTCGGCGCGGGCGGTCGTGCGCCGGGTGGCGTTGGGCTCGCGGTCGGGGAGCCGCGACCACCGGCCCGCGACCGTGGGCGGCCCGGTGCGGGTCGGCATCGCCGGGCGGCCCAGCCGGGTGCGCCCGGCGCGACCCCGGTCCAGCCGGGCCCGGGGCGGTGCGGGCGCACGCTTGTGGGTGCCGCCCCCGCCCAGCCGGGTGCGCAGCGGCGCGAGGGTGTCGTTGGTGAGCGCGCCGGACCACACGAGGTCCCAGACCAGGTCGGCCAGCGCGGTGTCGTCGGTGGCGCCGAGGAGGTCGGACAGCCCGCGGAAGAACAGCGCCTGCCCGCCCGCGAGCAGGTCCAGCAGCGGGGCGCCGGCCTCGGGCGGGTCCAGCGGCTCGGGCAGCAGCAGCGGCGCCAGGTCGGCCGGCACGAGGCTGATCCAGCCGTCGCCGCCGGGCAGGCCCCCGGCCCCGGCCCACAGCACCTCACCGGCGCTGGTGAGCTCGTCGAGCATCGCGGGGGAGTAGTCGCGCACCCGGGTCGGCAGCACCAGCGACTCCAGCGCGCTGGCCGGCACGAGCGCACCGGGCCAGCTGCTCGACCACCGCCAGCACGCCGTCGGTGCCGCGCAGCCGCCCGCCGATTCCCTGCCAGGACGGCGTGAAGCGGGCCAGCGTGCCGATCGGCACCGGCTCGACCTCCTGGCGCAGCTTGGCCAGGCTGCGGCGGCGGATCGAGCGCAGCACCTCGGCGTCGCACCACTCCTGGCCGGTGCCGCCGGGCCGGAACTCGCCGGCGACCAGCCGGCCGGACGCGGTGAGGCGCTGCAGGGTCGCGGTGACGACCGCGACGCCCAGGCCGAGCCGGACGGCGACCTCGGCCGGCTGGAACGGGCCGTGGGTGCGGGCGTACCGGCCGACGAGGTCGCCGAGCGGATCGGTGACGGGCTCGGTGAAGACCTCGGGCACGCCGACGGGCAGCGCGGTGCCGAGCGCGTCCCGGAGCCGCCCGGCGTCCTCGATGGCGACGTGCCGTTCCTCCCCGGCGATCCGCACCCGCAGCGCCCGCCGGGCGTCGACGAGCTCGTCCAGCCACGCCTGCGGCACCCCGCGGGCAGCCGCCTCGGCCACGCTCAGGTCGCCGAGTCCGCGCAGCAGGTCCGAGGCGCCGTCCACGTCACGCGGGTGCCGCTGCTCGGGGAGCCGCTGGAGCTCGGACTCGATCTCGGCCATCGCCTCGCCGTCGAGCAGCTCGCGCAGCTCGGTGCGGCCGAGCAGCTCGGCCAGCAGCCCGGTGTCGAGCGCCAGGGCCTGGGCGCGGCGCTCGGCCAGCGGGGCGTCGCCCTCGTAGAGGAACTGGCCGACGTAGCCGAACAGCAGCGACTGGGCGAACGGGGAGGCGGTGTCGGTCTGCACGTCGACCACGCGCACGCGGCGGGACCGGACGTCGCGCATCAGCTCCACGAGCCCCGGCACGTCGTAGACGTCCTGCAGCACCTCGCGGGCGGCCTCGAGGGTGATCGGGAAGGAGGAGAACTCGCTGGCGACGGAGAGCAGCTGGGCCGCGCGCTGGCGCTGCTGCCACAGCGGGGTGCGCCGCCGCGGGTCCCGGCGGGGGAGCAGCAGGGCGCGCGCCGCGCACTCGCGGAACCTGCTGGCGAACAGCGCCGAGGTGCCGACCTCGGCGGTGACCTCGCGCTCGACGTCGTCGGGGTCGAGGACGGCGAGGTCGGCCTCCGGCGGTTCGCCGGTGGTGTCCGGGAGCCGCAGCACGATGCCGTCGTCGGAGTGCATGCTCGCCACGTCGACGCCGTAGCGCTCCCGCAGCCGGGCGGCGAGGACCAGCGCCCACGGGGCGTTCACCTGCGCGCCGAAGGGGGAGTGGACGACCAGCCGCCAGTCCCCGAGCTCGTCGCGGAACCGCTCGACCAGCAGCGTGCGGTCGTCGGGCAGGTGGCCGGTCGCGGCCTTCTGCTCGGTCAGGTAGGCGGCCAGGTTCGCCGCGCCCCACTCGTCCAGCCCGGCCGCCCGGGCGCGCTCCAGGCCGGCCTCCGGCGTCGCCGTCCCCACCTCGCGGAGGAAGGCGCCCAGCGCCCGGCCCAGCTCGAGCGGGCGGCCCGGCGCGTCGCCGTGCCAGAACGGCATCTTGCCGGGCTGGCCGGGCGCCGGGGTGACCAGGACGCGGTCGTGGGTGATGTCCTCGATCCGCCAGGAGGAGGAGCCGAGCAGGAAGACGTCGCCCACCCGGGACTCGTAGACCATCTCCTCGTCGAGCTCGCCGACCCGGCGCCCGCCGGTGCCCTCCGAGCCGACGAGGAAGACGCCGAACAGGCCGCGGTCGGGGATCGTGCCGCCGCTGGTGACCGCCAGCCGCTGCGCGCCGGCCCGTGCGGTGAGGGTGTCGGTGACGCGGTCCCAGGTCAGCCGGGGCCGCAGCTCGGCGAACGCGTCGGAGGGGTAGCGGCCGGCCAGCATGTCGAGGACGGCGTGCAGCGCGGAGTCGGGCAGCGAGCTGAACGCCGCGGAACGCCGGACGAGCGAGGCGACCTCGTCGACGGTGCGGGGGCGCTCGGAGACGATGGCGACGATCTGCTGGGCCAGGACGTCCAGCGGGTTGCGCAGGTAGCGGATCGACTCGATCGCGCCGGCCTTCATCCGCTCGGCGACCAGCGCGCACTGCACGAGGTCGCCGCGGTACTTGGGGAACAGCACGCCCCGGCTGACCGCGCCCACCTGGTGGCCGGCGCGGCCCACCCGCTGCAGCCCGGCGGCCACGGTCGGCGGGGACTCGACCTGGACGACGAGGTCGACCGCGCCCATGTCGATGCCCAGCTCGAGGCTGGAGGTGGCGACGACGGCCGGCAGCCGCCCGGACTTCAGCGCCTCCTCGACGATCGCCCGCTGCTCCCGCGAGACCGAGCCGTGGTGCGCGGCGGCGACCGGCTGGAAGCCCTCCGGCGTGCCGCCACCGGACCCCGCCTGCGCCATCAGCGCGGCGGCGTTGGTGCCGGGCGGGACGGGCTCGCCGGTGGCCCGCTCGTAGGCCAGCTCGTTCAGCCGGCTGGTCAGGCGTTCGGCCAGCCGGCGGGAAGTTGGAGAAGACGATGGTGCTGCGGTGGGCCTCGACCAGGTCGAGCACCCGCTCCTCGACCGCCGGCCAGATCGAGCTGCGCGGCTGGTTGCCCGCGGCCGAGCCCTCCAGCTCGCCGGTCGGCTGCCCCAGCTCGCTCATGTCCTCGACCGGCACGACGACCGAGAGGTCCCACTCCTTGGTCGAGGGCGGGGCGACGACGCGCACCGGCCGGCCGCCGGTGAGGAAGGTGGAGACCTCCTCGATCGGCCGGACGGTGGCCGAGAGCCCGATCCGCTGGGCGGGCCGCTCCAGCAGTTCGTCGAGCCGGTCCAGCGTGACCGCGAGGTGGGCGCCGCGCTTGGTGTGCGCGACGGCGTGCACCTCGTCGAGGATGACCGTCTCGACGCCGCGCAGCGCCTCGCGGGCGGCGCTGGTCATCAGCAGGAACAGCGACTCGGGCGTGGTGATGAGGATGTCCGTGGGCCGCTTCGCGAACGCCCGCCGCTCGTCGGCCGGGGTGTCGCCCGAGCGGATGCCGACCCGGATCTCCGGCCGCGGCAGGCCCAGCCGGGCCGCCGCCTGGCCGATGCCGGCGAGCGGGGCGCGCAGGTTCCGCTCGACGTCGACGGCCAGCGCCTTGAGCGGGGAGACGTAGAGGACCCGGCAGCGCGACTGCTCGTCGACCGGCTCGGTGGCGGTCAGCCGGTCGAGGGACCAGAGGAAGGCGGCCAGCGTCTTGCCCGAGCCCGTGGGGGCGACGACGAGGGCGTGCTCGCCGCTGCTGATCGCGTCCCAGGCCCCCTCCTGCGCCCCGGTGGGCTGCTGGAACGCGCCGGTGAACCATGCGCGGGCGGGCTCGGAGAACCGGTCGAGCGCGGAGGTGGAGGAGGGACGGCGGGCCACGCAGCCAGTGTCCCCGCGGGGTACGACACTCCGCCGGTCGGAGCGGCCCCGACCACCCGCTCGGGCGGCCGGGTACCGGGCGCCCCCGCGACGTCGCCGGGGTGCGGCAGACTTCCGGCATGCGCCCGGAGGCCGGATCCGCCGTCACCGACGTGGCGCCGGTGCAGCGCCGGACGGTGCGCGTCCTCAGCGGCAGCGTGGCCCTCGCCGGGCTCGGGGTGACCGTCGGCATCACCGCGGGCGGCCTGCTCGCCCGGGACGTCGCCGGCACCGACAGCGCCGCCGGGCTCGGGCAGACCGCCGGGGTGCTGGGCGCGGCCGTCCTCGCCGTCCCGCTGGCGCGGATCAGCGCCGTCGCCGGCCGCCGGGCCGGGCTGGCGGTCGGCTACCTGGTGAGCGTGGTCGGTGCGCTCGTCACCGTCGCAGCGGCTGCCGCGTCCTCGCTGCTGCTGCTCGTCGCCGGGCTGTTCCTGTTCGGCGCCGCGACCGCCTGCGGCCTGCAGGCCCGGTACGCCGCCGCCGACCTGGCCACGCCCGAGCACCGGGGGAGGGCGCTGTCGCTGGTCGTCTGGGCGACGACGGTCGGCTCGGTCCTCGGGCCCAACCTCGCCGCGCCCGGCGCGCGCCTGGGCACCGCGCTCGGGCTGCCGGCGCTCGCCGGGGCGTTCGTGGTCTCCGGAGTCGTCTTCGCCGTGGTCGCGCTCGTGCTGGCCGCCCTGCTGCGCCCGGACCCGCTGCTGCTCGCCCGCCGGCTCGGCGGGGGTGCGGGCGGCGCGCCCCCGCGGACCCCGACCGGCACGGCGCTGCGGGCGGTCTGGTCCTCGCCCGCCGGCCGGCTCGGCCTGGTCGCCGTGGTCGTGGCGCACGCGGTGATGGTCGGCGTGATGGTCATGACGCCGGTGCACATGGGCCACGCCGGCGGGGCAGAGGACGCCGTCCTGCGGGTCGTCGGCCTGGTCATCAGCGTGCACGTCGCGGGCATGTACCTCTTCTCCCCGCTGGCGGGCGCGCTCGCCGACCGCATCGGCGCACCCGCGGTCGTGGCGCTGGGCGGGCTGCTCCTGCTGGCCGCGACCGCCGTCGCCGGGACGGCCGGCCCCGCGCAGTCGGTCCGGCTCGGGACCGGGTTGCTGCTGCTGGGCCTGGGCTGGTCCTGCGGGCTCATCGCCGGCTCCACCCTCGTCACCGGCGCGGTCGACGCCGACCTGCGGCCCACCGCCCAGGGCGGCACCGACCTGCTCATGGGGCTGGGGGCCGCCCTGGCCGGCGTCGTGGGCGGGCCGCTGCTGGCGGCCGGTGGTTTCGGGCTGGTCAGCGCGGTCTCGGCGGCCCTGGTGCTGCCGCTGGCGGTGGTCTGGGCCACCTCCACCCGCGCGGCCGCGCGGACCAGGTAGGACGGGCCGGGCGCCACCGGCGTCCGGACGGCCGCGGCGGGGAGGGCCCGGGGCGCGCTAGCGTCGGGGCGTGCGCCTGCAGGAGTTCTGGTCCCGGCTCGACGAGCGGTTCGGGCCGATGCGCGCCCAGAGCATGACCCGCGACCACCACTTCTCCAGCCTGGGCGGGCGCAACGCCGTGGAGGCCATCGACGCCGGCGTGCCGGTGCGGAAGGTCTGGCTGGCGATCTGCGACGCCTACGACGTACCGCTCAAGGAGCGCTGAGCACCCGTCCCGGGCGCGCGCCGGTGACCCGTGGGACCGGTGGGCCGACGGCGGCAGGAACCGGGCGTGTCGACCTGGCAGTCGAACAGGTGTTCGGCCTACAGTGGCGTCCACAGGCGACCGGGATGTCCACAATCCCGGTCGAGATCCGAGAACTGTCGGTGGCTCGTCCTAGCGTCGGTCCCGACCCGCTTCCCGCGAACCGAAGGTGACCACCATGGCGACACTCGACCGCGACAAGGCCCTCGACATGGCCCTCGCCCAGATCGACAAGCAGTTCGGCAAGGGCTCGGTCATGCGGCTGGGTGACAGCCCCGAGGTGGCCATGAAGGTCATCCCGACCGGGTCGATCGCCCTCGACATCGCGCTCGGCATCGGGGGTCTCCCGCGTGGCCGCGTGATCGAGGTCTACGGCCCGGAATCCTCCGGTAAGACGACCGTGGCCCTGCACGCCGTGGCCAACGCCCAGGCCGCCGGCGGCATCGCCGCCTTCGTCGACGCCGAGCACGCGCTCGACCCGGAGTACGCCCGCGCCATCGGCGTGGACACCGACGCCCTGCTGGTCAGCCAGCCGGACACCGGTGAGCAGGCCCTCGAGATCGCCGACATGCTGATCCGCTCCGGCGCGCTCGACATCATCGTCATCGACTCGGTGGCCGCGCTCGTGCCGCGCGCCGAGATCGAGGGCGAGATGGGTGACAGCCACGTGGGTCTGCAGGCCCGCCTGATGAGCCAGGCGCTGCGGAAGATCACCGGTGCCCTGAGCAACTCCGGGACGACGGCGATCTTCATCAACCAGCTGCGCGAGAAGGTGGGCGTCGTCTACGGCTCGCCGGAGGTCACCACCGGTGGTCGCGCGCTGAAGTTCTACTCGTCGGTGCGCCTCGACGTCCGCCGCATCGAGACCCTGAAGCAGGGCACCGACGCGGTCGGCAGCCGCACCCGCGTCAAGGTCAGTCAAGAACAAGGTGGCCGCGCCGTTCAAGCAGGCCGAGCTGGACATCCTCTGGGGTCAGGGCTTCAGCCGCGAGGGCGGGCTCATCGACGTGGGTGTCGAGCAGGGCTTCGTGAAGAAGTCCGGCGCTTGGTACACCTACGACGGCGACCAGCTCGGGCAGGGCAAGGAGAACTCGCGCAACTTCCTGAAGGACAACCCCGACCTCGCCGACGAGCTCGAGAAGAAGATCAAGGAGAAGCTCGGCATCGGTCCGGCGCTGGACAAGCCGGTGGCCGACGCCGTCGACTTCTGAGCCGCTCGATGACCGAGCGATCGGCCGGACGCCGCCGCGCGCCCCAGAGCTCCTGGGGCACGCGGCGGCGGCCCTCCACCGCGGGCGGTGCGGAGGGCGCCGACGGTGTCGAGGCCCGGCCGATGAAGGACCCCGAGGCGGTCGCCCGCGACCTCTGCCTCCGGGCGCTCACCGGCGCCCCGAAGACCCGCCAGCAGCTGGCTGATCTCCTGGCCCAGCGCGAGGTGCCCGAGGACGCCGCGGAGACGGTGCTGGACCGGCTCACCGAGGTCGGCCTGATCGACGACGAGGCCTTCGCCCAGGCATGGGTCACCTCCCGCCAGGCCGGTCGCGGCCTGGCCCGCCGGGCGCTCAAGGCGGAGCTGCGCGCCAAGGGCGTCGACGACGAGGTCGCGGCCATCGCCGTGGAGGCGGTCGACGACGACGACGAGCGGGAGACCGCGCGGCGGCTGGTGGAGCGGAAGCTGCCCGCCATGCGCCGGCTCGACCGGGCCACCGCCACCCGTCGGCTGATGGGCGTGCTCGCCCGCAAGGGCTACAGCGGCGGCCTGGCGGCCGGCGTGGTGCGCGAGGCGCTCGACGCCGACGGCGCCGACGACGACGCGGTCCCCGGTGTCGACGAGCTCGACCAGGACGCCCTGCTGCCCTGACGCCGGCCGTGCGCCACCCGGCGTCTCCCCGGCGGAAGTGCGCCGGCCGTGAACGGACGAGGCCCGGAACCGGTGCGGTTCCGGGCCTCTCCCGTGCTGCGCCGTGCTGTGCCGTGCTGGGCCGTGCCGGCGCGGCGGCCGGCTCAGGTGGGGTCGGGGTCGTTCGGTCCCTGCCGCGGGCCCGCGCTGACACCGATCTCGCTGACCCCGCCGTACGGCTCGTGGCGCCTGCCGGCGTGCGCCTCGTCCTGCAGCCGGCCGGCCAGGTGGGGGTAGTGCGCCTCGAAGGCGGGGCGCTCGGAGCGGATGCGGGGGATCTCCACGAAGTTGTGCCGCGGCGGCGGGGACGAGGTGGCCCACTCCAGGGAGTTGCCGTGGCCCCAGGGGTCGTCGCGCAGGGCGAGCTGGCCGTACTTCCAGGAGCGCACCACGTTGTAGAGGAACGGGATGATGGAGGCGCCCAGGACGAAGCTGAAGATCGTGGAGATCATGTTCAGCGTGGTGAAGGTGTCGGTGGGCAGGTAGTCCACGTACCGGCGCGGCATGCCCTCGTTGCCCAGCCAGTGCTGCACCAGGAAGGTGCCGTGGAAGCCGACGAAGGTCATCCAGAACTGCAGCTTCCCGAGCCGCTCGTCCAGCATCCGGCCGCACATCTTGGGGAACCAGAACGCGATGCCGGCGTTGGCCGCGAACACGACGGTGCCGAAGACGACGTAGTGGAAGTGGGCGACCACGAAGTAGGAGTCGTGCACGTGGAAGTCCAGCGGCGGCGAGGCCAGCAGCACACCGGTGAGCCCACCCAGGAGGAAGGTGACCATGAAGCCGATCGACCAGAGCATCGGCGTCTCGAAGGTCATCTGACCCCGCCACATGGTGCCGATCCAGTTGAAGAACTTCAGCCCGGTCGGCACCGCGATGAGGTAGGTGAGGAAGGCGAAGAACGGCAGCAGCACCGCGCCGGTGGCGAACATGTGGTGCGCCCAGACGGCCAGCGAGAGGAACCCGATGGCCAGGGTCGCCCCGACCATGCCCTTGTAACCGAACAGCGGCTTGCGAGGCGAACACCGGGATGATCTCGGTGACGATGCCGAAGAACGGCAGCGCGATGATGTAGACCTCGGGGTGGCCGAAGAACCAGAACAGGTGCTGCCACAGCATCGGCCCGCCGTTCTCGGCGGAGTAGATCAGCGCTCCCAGGTTCCGGTCCAGCAGCAGGCCCATCAGCGCCGCGGTCAGGATCGGGAAGACCAGCAGCACGAGCAGGCTGGTGACCAGCGCGTTCCAGGTGAAGATCGGCATCCGGAACATCGTCATGCCCGGGGCGCGCAGGCAGACGATCGTGGTGACGAAGTTGACGCCACCGAGGATCGTGCCCAGGCCGCTGACGGCCAGGCCACCGATCCACAGGTTGCCGCCCACGCCCGGGGAGTGCGCGACATCGGACAGCGGCGTGTAGGCCGTCCAGCCGAAGTCCGGCGCGCCACCGGGGGTCGCGACGCTGGACAGCACGATCAGCGAACCGAAGAGGAACAGCCAGAAGGACAGGGCGTTCAACCGCGGGAACGCGACGTCCGGCGCACCGATCTGCAGCGGCATGATCAGGTTGCCGAAGGCGAAGAACAGCGGTGTCGCGAACATCAGCAGCATCAGCGTGCCGTGCATCGTGAACAGCTGGTTGTACTGCTCCGGGGACAGGAACTGCAGTTCCGGCCGGGCCAGCTCGGCCCGGATGAGCATGGCCATCAGGCCGCCCACGATGAAGAACGTGAACGCCGTGACCAGGTACATCAGGCCGATGGTCTTGTGGTCGGTGGTCCGCAGCAGGTTCGACAGCCGCGAGCCCTTCGTCGGAACCGCGACGGGGCCGGGCCGGCTGATGATCGGCCGCGGGGCGATGGCGGTCACGCGGCGGCTCCGGTGCGGGGCCGGGCGGAGGCCCGTCGGTCGGTGATGCGCAGTCCGGACATGGTCGCCCCTGGAGGTCGATGACGCGGTACGGACGCCGCCCGGGTGCTGCGAGCGGCGGCACAGCCATCGTCGCCCACCGGGGCGGAGAGGGAAACCCGGGGCGGAGCGGAACCGGTGCGATCTGCCCGGGCGGTCAGGACACCGCGCGCCACGCGCTCAGGTCGACGGCCACGCCGTCGGGGGCATCCGCGTCCGGGACCAGCCAGGCGTCGTCCCGCAGCTGCCCGCTTGCCAGCCAGCGGGTGATGTCGAGGTCGAACCCGGGCTGCGCGCCGTCGGACGGGCGGCCGGCGGGGCCGAGGAACGTCACGTCGGTCTGGCGGCCGTCGGCCTGCCGCAGCACGACGCGGCAGCGCGAGCGGCGGTGGCGGGCCGGGGGGACGACCTCTCGGACGACGGCGGACTCGGCACCGGCGGCGACGGCGAACCCGGCCGCGGCACCGCGGAGGCGGGCGACGAACTGCTGGGCGGCGTCGTCGGCACGCTCGTCGCCGGCCGCGAGCGCCAGGGCGAGGGCGCCGGCGCTGGCCACGGTCTCGAGCGGCATGTCGCCGTCGATCGCGGTGCGCGGAACGGGGGGCAGGCTGCGGCGCCGACCGGCGTGGATGGTCTCCATGGTGACGGTCAGTCTCGCCACGGCTCCGGCCTCGTCGAGGGAGGGCGCGCCGAGCCGTGCGACGGGTGGGACGGGCGGGTCAGGCGGCGGTCGGGACCGCGTCGTCTGCGTCGTGGTCCACGGCGTGCAGCGGCTCCGGCGCGCGGCTCCGGGTGGCGGCGGACGAGGCCAGCAGGACCACGGCCGCCCCGGCAGCCAGCACGAGCACGCCGCCGACGACGTCGAGCAGGTAGTGGTTGCCCGACCCCAGGACCACGAAGAAGGTCGTCGCCGGGTATCCGGCACCCACGAGCCGCAGCCAGGTCCACCGGGCGTGCAGCACCAGCACCAGCCCGCACCAGACCGCCCAGGCGCAGTGCAGCGAGGGCATGGCGGCGAACTGGTTGGAGATCGCGTCGGACCCCGGCGTCCCCGACGACGGCCACCAGCCCCACGACGAGGTCTGGCTCATCACGTCGACGAAGCCCTCCTCGCCGAGCAGCCGCGGCGGAGCGGTCGGCAGCCAGTAGAAGCCGATGAGCGCCAGCGCGGTCGTGACCACGAGGACGGCGCTGCTCACCCGGTACCGCGTCGGCCGGCGGAAGAACAGCCAGACCAGCACCGCGGGGGTGACCAGGAAGTGCAGCGTCGCGTAGTGCAGCGCGACCGCGGCGGAGACCACGTCGTTGTCGTGCACCCACCGGTTGAGCCCGCGCTCGACGGCCAGCCCCCAGCCGTCCTCCAGGGCGAGGATCTCCCGTCCGTTGGCGTATGCGCGGGCCACGACGTCCCCCACGCTGTTGCGCACCAGCGAGTAGACGGCGTAGAGCGCGCCCACGACGGCGAACTCGACCCACCAGCGCGGTCGCGCGGGGGTGCGGGACGCCGGGTCGCCGGCGAGGCCGTCGGCCGGGATCGGCGCGGCAGCCGGGCGGGGGGAACCCGTCGTCACGGTCACGGTCGCGCTCGCCTTTCCGGTGGGGGAGTGCCAGGGTCTCCCATCGGGCGCCGGAGCAGGGCTCTTGAGGCCGGGCGTGGCGAGATTCTGGCCGGTGGGCGGCCCGGACCCCCGGTCGGGTCCGGGCCGGTCAGACGGTTCCGCCGCCTCCACCCATCTGGACGTCGGCCGGCAGCTCGAGCTCCTCGGTCGCGGCCGTCTTGCGGTTCGTGCGCGTGCGCCGCTCGACGTAGCGCGCCAGGAGCGACAGCAGGACGTTCACGACGATGTAGATGACCGCCGCGGCGACGTAGATCTGGAAGGTGTACCGGTCGCCGAACCGGAAGTTGAAGAACTCCACCAGGCTGCGCGCCTGACGGAGCAGCTCGAAGTAGCCGACGATGAAGCCGAGCGAGGAGTCCTTCAGCAGGACGACCAGCTGGGCGATCAGCACCGGCAGCATCCGCCGCACCGCCTGCGGCAGCAGGACCAGCGTCATCACCTGGTACTTGCGCATGCCGATCGCGAACGCGGCCTCGCGCTGCCCGCGGTCCACCGAGAGGATGCCGGCCCGGAAGATCTCGGCGAGGACGGCCATGTTGTAGAGCGTCAGGCCGAGCGCCAGCGCCCCGAACGGGCCGATGTCCAGGCCGACGGTGGGCAGGTACAGCAGGCAGAACAGGATCAGGATCAGCAGCGGCACGGCGCGGAAGAACTCGATGACCGTGGTGACCGGGACGCGCACCCAGGCGTGGTCGGAGAGCCGGCCGACGGCGAGCAGCGCCCCCAGCACGGTCGCGGCGACCATGCCGACCGCGGCGACCTGGAGGGTGTCGACCAGGGCGCGGCCGAAGGCCTGCGGAACGCCGCTGCTCGAGTCGAACAGCACCGCCCAGCGCTCGGCTTCGAGCTGGCCGTTGGAGCCCAGCCGCCACAGACCCAGGCCGATGAGCGCGAGGACGACGAGGCCGCCGACGAAGGTGCCGATGCGGTGACGCCGGCGGGCGCGCGGCCCGGGGATGTCGAAGAGGACGTTGGCGGTCATCGCAGCACCGCGACGTCCGCCGCTCGATGACACCGATCAGCCAGGCGGAGGGGAGGGTGATCACGAGGTACCCGCAGACGATCGCGAGGAAGACGACGAGCAGCTGGTCGGCGTTCTGGTTGGTCAGCCGCTGCAGCGCCGCGGTCAGGTCGGTGACGGCGAAGCCCGCGGCGATCGAGGTGTTCTTCGCCAGCGCGATCCACACGTTGCCCAGCGGCGGGACGACGGTCCGGAACGCCTGGGGCAGGACGATCGAGGTGAGCGTCTGCCGGAAGTCCAGGCCCAGGGCGCGGGCGGCCTCGGCCTGGCCCGGGGGCACCGAGTTGATGCCCGAGCGCAGCGCCTCGGAGACGAACGCGGCGGTGTAGAGGGACAGGGCCGCCACGGCGGTGATGAACCGCGAGGGGAACTGCAGGTCGATCTGGACGATGCCGAACGCGAGGAAGAAGAACACCACCGTCAGCGGGGTGTTGCGGAAGACCTCGACGTAGAAGCCGGCCGCACCCCGCAGCGGGGCGACCGGGCTCACCCGCATCGCGGTGAGCAGCGTGCCGATCACGAGGGCGCAGATGCCGCTGACCACAGCCAGCGACAGGGTCGTCAGGAACGCGTCCCGCAGGAGCGTGAAGTTGTCGGCCAGGAAGGACATCTCGCCCCCTCTCGGTCAGGCAGCGCGGATGGGGAGCCGGGTGCACCGGCTCCCCACCCGGCGGCGGTCAGTAGCGGTCGACCTTCGGCGGCTCGGGGGCCTCGGTGCCGCTGATGGCGCCCGCGGTGCGGTCCCACGCCGCCTCCCAGGTGCCGTCCTCGAACGCGCCCTCGAGGACGTCGTTGATGAAGGCACGGAACTCGTCGTCACCCTTCTTCAGGCCGATGCCGTAGGGCTCGGCCGTGAACGGGTTGCCGACCAGCTCGAAGGCGTCGGGGCTGCCGGCGACCAGGCCGGTGAGGATGACGTTGTCGGTGGTGACGGCCTGGACGTTGCCGTTCTTCAGGTCGTCGGCGCACTTGGAGTACACGTCGTAGGTGACCAGCTGCGCCTCCGGGTAGTTGTCCCGGATGTTCTGCGCCGGCGTCGAGCCCTCGACCGAGCAGACCGTCTTGCCGGCCAGGTCGTCCGGGCCCTCGATGCCCTCGGGGTTGTCCTTGGCGACCATGATGTCCTGCCCGGCCTCGTAGTACGGCCCGGCGAAGTCGACGACCTGCTTGCGGGTGTCGTTGATGGTGTAGGTGGCGACGACGATGTCGACCTGGCCGTTCTGGATGAACGGCTCGCGGTTCGCCGAGACCGTCTCGGTCCACTCGATGTCGTCGGCCTCGATGCCCAGCTCGGCGGCGATGATCTTGGCGATCTCGACGTCGAAGCCCTCGGGCTGCTGGGTCTGCGGGTTGAGCAGACCGAAGCCGGGCTGGTCGAACTTGGTGCCGATGGTGATCGAGCCGGCCTCGTTCAGCCGGGCCATGGTGGAGCCCTCGGGGAACTCGACGTCGGTCTCGACGGCGGCGGTCTCGTCGGCGGCCTGCTCGTTCTCGTTGCCGGCGTCGCTGGAGCAGGCGGCGAGCGCCAGGCTCAGGAGGGCCGCGGTGGCGGCGTAGCGGGTGATGCGCATGGTGATCCCTTCGGTGGTCAGTGGTTGAGGATCTTGGACAGGAAGTCCTTGGCCCGGTCGGACTGCGGGTTCGTGAAGAACGACTCCGGGTCGGCGGACTCGACGACCCGGCCGCCGTCCATGAACACGACGCGGTTGGCCGCGCGGCGGGCGAACCCCATCTCGTGGGTGACGACGACCATCGTCATGCCGTCCCGGGCCAGCGAGGTCATCACGTCGAGGACCTCGTTGATCATCTCGGGGTCCAGCGCCGAGGTCGGCTCGTCGAAGAGCATGACCTTGGGCTCCATCGCCAGCGCCCGGGCGATGGCCACCCGCTGCTGCTGGCCGCCGGAGAGCTGGGCCGGGTACTTGTCGGCCTGCGCCCCGACGCCTACGCGGTCGAGCAGCTCGCGGGCGCGCTTCTCGGCGTCGGCCTTGGAGTGCTTGCGCACCTTGATCGGCCCGAGGCTGACGTTCTCGAGGATCGTCTTGTGCGCGAACAGGTTGAAGCTCTGGAACACCATGCCGACGTCGCTGCGCAGCCGGGCGAGCTGCTTGCCCTCCTCGGGCAGCCGCTGGCCGTCGATGGTGATCTCGCCCTGCTCGATGCCCTCGAGCCGGTTGATGGTGCGGCAGAGGGTCGACTTCCCGGACCCCGAGGGGCCGATGACCACGACGACCTCGCCGCGGTCGATGGTCAGGTCGATGTCCTGCAGCACGTGCAGGTCGCCGAACCACTTGTTGACGCCCGTGAGGCGGACGAGGGGTTCTCCCTGAGGACGGCTGGTCACCCCGGGAGACTAGAGCCGGGAGGGCCCGGATCCCGAACCGTGGGATCACGAAGGGGTAACGAACGACCGGTTCCACCCGTGCGGGGCACCGGGCGGTGGCCGGGGAGCGGCTCGCGCGGCCGGCCGCCGGCACCCGCGCCGTACGCTCGCTCCTGTCATGGAGAGCGCAGTGGAGAGCCCCGAGCGCACCTACCGGGTGCGCACCTACGGGTGCCAGATGAACGTGCACGACTCCGAGCGGCTCTCGGGGCTGCTGGAGCAGGCCGGCTACCGGGCCGCCGCCGAGGGGGACGAGGCCGACGTCGTCGTCCTCAACACCTGCGCGGTCCGGGAGAACGCCGACAACCGGCTCTACGGCAACCTGGGTCACCTGCGCCCGGTGAAGGACGCCCGCCCGGGCATGCAGATCGCCGTCGGCGGTTGCCTGGCGCAGAAGGACCGCGGCGAGATCGTCCGGCGCGCGCCGTGGGTCGACGTCGTCTTCGGCACGCACAACGTGGGCTCGCTCCCGGCGCTGCTGGACCGCGCCCGGCACAACGCCGAGGCGCAGGTCGAGATCGTCGAGTCCCTCGAGGTCTTCCCCTCGACGCTGCCCGCGAAGCGGGACTCCGCGCACTCCGGCTGGGTGTCGATCAGCGTGGGCTGCAACAACACCTGCACGTTCTGCATCGTCCCGGCGCTGCGCGGCAAGGAGAAGGACCGCCGCCCGGGCGAGATCCTCGCCGAGGTGCAGGCGCTGGTCGACCAGGGCGTGCTCGAGGTGACCCTGCTCGGGCAGAACGTGAACGCCTACGGCGTGGAGTTCCGCGAGCGGGGCGCCTTCGCCGACCTGCTCCGCTCGGCCGGCCGGATCGAGGGCCTGGAGCGGATCCGCTTCACCAGCCCGCACCCGCGCGAGTTCACCGACGACGTCATCACCGCCATGGCCGAGACGCCCGCGGTGTGCCACCAGTTGCACATGCCGCTGCAGTCGGGGTCCGACGACGTGCTGCGCCGGATGCGCCGCGGCTACCGGCAGGACCGCTACCTGGGCATCATCGAGCGCGTCCGCGCCGCGATGCCCGACGCCGCGATCACCACCGACATCATCGTGGGCTTCCCCCGCGAGACCGAAGCCGACTTCGAGCAGACCCTCGAGGTCGTGCGGCAGGCCCGCTTCGCCAGCGCCTTCACCTTCCAGTACTCCAAGCGCCCCGGCACGCCGGCCGCCGAGATGGACGAGCAGCTGCCCAAGGAGGTCGTGCAGGAGCGGTACCTGCGGCTGACCGCCCTGCAGGACGAGATCAGCTGGGCGGAGAACCGCGCGCAGGTCGGCCGGCGGGTCGAGCTGCTCGTCGCCGCCGGCGAGGGCAGCAAGGACGCCGCCACGGGCCGGCTCTCCGGCCGGGCGCGCGACGGTCGCCTGGTCCACTTCACCGCCGCGGACGGCGTCCGGCCCGGCGACGTCGTCGAGACCGTCGTCACCGATGCCAAGCCGCACTTCCTCGTGGCCGACGGGCTGCTGCTCGCGCACCGGCGCACCCGGGCCGGCGACGCGGCCGAGGCGGGCACCCGCCCGACCACCCCGGGCGTCTCGCTGGGCATGCCGCGGATCGGCGTCCCCGCTCCGCTGCCGGTGCTCGCCTCCGGCTGCTGATCCCGCGCGCGAGAAGGGCCCCGTCCGAACCGGACGGGGCCCTTCCGCGTCGTGGCCGTTACCGGCGGGCGGACTTCTCCGCCTCGGCCAGCCACTCGCGGCGGGTGGCCAGGTTGGCCTGCGCCTCGGCGATGCGGCGCTGGTCGCCGGCGGCCTCGGCCTTCGCCAGCTGCTCCTCGGCCTTGGTGACCGCGGCGCGCATCGAGGTGACCATCGGGTTCTCCGCGGCGGCGCGCGGGCGGCCGGCGTCGGCGGCGCCGCGCACCTTCTGCTCCACGGCCTGCATGCGGTCCTCGAGCTGCCGCATCACGCCGCGCGGCACGTGCCCGATGGCGTCGTAGCGCTCCTGGATCTTGCGCAGCGCGTTCTGCGCCCCGCGCAGGTCCTTGGCCGGGTCGAGCTTCTCCGCCTCGGCCAGCAGCTCCTCCTTGAGCGCCTGGTTGGCGGTCTCCTCGCTGGTCCGGGCCTTGTCCGACTCGGCGCGGGCGGCGAAGAAGACGTCCTGCGCGGCGCGGAACTGCTTCCACAGGTCGTCGTCGCCGTCGCGGCCGGTACGGGGCACCGCCTTCCAGCGGTCCATGAGCGAGCGCATGGCCGCGCTGGTCGGCCCCCACTCGGTGGAGGTGGCCAGCCGCTGCGCCTCCTTGATCAGCTCCTGCTTGGCCGCGCGGGCCTCGCCGCGCTGGGTGTCCAGCTGGGCGAAGTGCGCGCCCCGGCGGCGGCCGAACGCGTCACGCGCGGCGGCGAAGCGGGTCCACAGCGCCTCGTCGGTCTTGCGGTCGATGCCGCGGATGGTCTTCCACTCCTCGACGATGGCCTTGAGCCGGTCGCCGGCGGCCTTCCACGAGGTGGACTCGGCGGCGATCTGCTCGGCCTCGGCGGCCAGCGCCTCCTTGCGGGCCACCTGGGCCGCGCGCGCGGCGGCCTTCTCGGCGCGGGACTCGGCCGCGGCCGAGTCGGCGGTGCCGACCATGGCGCGGGCGCGGGCGGCCAGGCCCTCGAGGTCGCCGACGGCGGCGGCGGTCGGGATCGAGTCGGCGAGCGTCTGCGCCTTGCTCTTGATCTCGGCCGGGTTGCCGGTGTGCGCCTTGAGCCGCGCCTCGAGCAGGGTGACCTCGGTGGCGAGGTCGTCGAAGCGGCGGGCGTAGTGGGCCAGCCCGGCCACGGGCTCGCCGGCCTGCCAGGACCCGACGGCGCGCTCGCCCTCGGCGGTGCGGACGTAGACGGTGCCGTCCTCGTCGACCCGGCCCCACTGGGACGGGTCGCTGCCGGCGGCGGAGGGGGCGATCGAGGCGGGGGAGGGGACGGCGGGAGCGGGCGGCGGCACGGCGGGGCCGGCCGAGCCCGCGGCGGGCGGGGTCTCGGCGTCGGGCGCCGAGGGCGTCCCGCCGTCAGCGGGGAGGGCCGCGTCCGGGACCGCGGGCGGGAGCTCCTCCGCCGGGGGGACCGCGGCCTCGGGGGCCACCGTCTCCAGCGTCTCCGCCGCCGGGACCGCCACCTCGGGCTCGGCGCCCTGCGGCGCCGCGGCCGGGGCGGCCTGGGCGGTCGCCTCGCCGGTGGGGTCGGGGAGGGCGGCGTCGCCGGGGGCCGGGGCCTCGGGGGTGCCCGCCTCCGGCGTCACCGCCGTCGGTACCTGTTCCACCTCCGGGCCCGCTCCGTCGGGGGTCCCCACAACCGGTGGAGTGGCCTGCTGCGCCCCGCTGCCGGGGTTGTCCGTGCTCGACACCCCGGAAGTGTCCCACGTCGCATCGGCGACACTGCTGGATGTGAGTGCCGATCCCGGGAGGTCTCCGGTCCCGTTCGCCCCGGACGGGGTCCGCGTCGCCTTCTGCCCGGCTCCGCCGCTGCTGCTGCCGGCCGTGGAGGGGACGCCGGACGCGGCCACCGCGGCCCTGCGTGCCGCATGCGTCGACGCCGTGACCGCGGTGCTCGGGGCGGAGCCGGAGGTGGTCGTCGTGGTCGGGGCCGGACCCGCGGCGGGGCTGCGGTTCGGCGACGGCGACGCCGGTGACCTGCGCGGCTTCGGCGTGGACCTGGAGC
The DNA here is from genome assembly GCF_016612845.1 of Blastococcus sp. TML/C7B. Lineage (NCBI taxonomy): Bacteria > Bacillati > Actinomycetota > Actinomycetes > Geodermatophilales > Geodermatophilaceae > Blastococcus > Blastococcus sp. TML/C7B. The sequence goes on from NZ_JAEOAA010000001.1 coordinate 2,152,092, forward strand.
TGCCGTTCAGCGGGCGGGTCCGCCCGGGCGGGCGCCGGGTGCCGCTGCCGCACCTGCTCGGCGCGTGGCTGCTGGACCAGGCCGGCCACGCCGGTGTGCGCGTCGGCGTCGGGCCCGACGACCTGCCCGGCCTGGTGCGGTCGCTGCCCGGCCGGGTCGGCGTGCTGGCGATGGGCGACGGCTCGGCGCGCCGCAGCGTCAAGGCGCCCGGCCACCTCGACCCGGCCGCCGAGCCCTTCGACGCCGCCGTCGCCGGCGCGCTCGGGCGCGGGGACGCCGCCGCCCTGGCCGCGCTCGACGCCGCCGAGGGCGAGCGGCTCCTGGCCGCCGGCGTCCCGGTGTGGCGAGCGGTCGGGCGGGCGCTCGCCGACCGCGCTGTCGTCGCCTCGCTGCGTGCCGCGACCGCCCCTCTCGGCGTCGGCTACCTCGTGGCCGACTGGGCGGTCCGGTGAGCGGACCGGTGAGCGGAGCGCCGCCGGTCGTCGCCGTCGTCGGCCCTACCGCGACGGGCAAGACCGCGCTCGCCGTGCGGCTGGCCCGCCGGCTCGGCGGGGAGGTGGTCAACGCCGACTCCATGCAGCTCTACCGCGGCATGGACATCGGCACCGCCAAGCCGGACGAGGCGGAGCGCGGCGGCGTCCCGCACCACCTGCTCGACCTCTGGCACGTGCGCGAACCCGCCTCGGTCGCCGAGTACCGGCAGCGGGCGCGCGCCGAGATCGACCGGCTGCGCGCCGCCGGCGTCGTCCCGCTGCTGGTCGGCGGCTCGGGACTGTACGTCCGGGCGGTGCTCGACGAGCTGGACTTCCCGGGCACCGACCCCGCCGTGCGCGCGCGGCTGGAGGCCGAGCTCGCCGAGCTCGGGCCGGCGGCGCTGCACGCGCGGCTGGCCGGGGTCGACCCGGCCGCCGCGGCCGCCGTGCTGCCCGGCAACGGACGGCGGATCGTGCGCGCGCTGGAGGTCGTCGAGATCACCGGCGGCCCGTTCCGGGCGACGATGCCCGAGCCGGTGCCGCACTACCCGGCCGTGGTGCTGGGCCTGGACCGCGAGCCCGCGGCGCTGGACGAGCGGGTCGCGCTGCGGGTGGACCGGATGTGGGCGGCCGGCTTCGTCGCGGAGGTCGAGGCGCTGGCCGCCGACGGGCTGCGCGAGGGGCCGACGGCGTCCCGCGCGCTGGGCTACGCGCAGGTGCTCGCCCAGTTCGACGGCACGCTGACCGCGGAGGAGGCGAAGGAGCGGACGGTCAACACCACCCGCCGGTTCGTCCGCCGGCAGCGCTCGTGGTTCCGCCGCGACGCGACCACCACCTGGCTCGACGCGGGCCGCCCCGACCTGCTCGACGCCGCGGCCGCCGTGATCGCCGACCGTACGATCGGCGCGTGACCGCCACCCCCCGCGTCCTGCTCGGGCACGGCACCGAGAACGACTTCGTGGTGCTGCCCGACCCCGACGGCACGGTCTGGACCGGCGAGCGCCTGGACGCCGCCACGGTGCGCCGGCTGTGCGACCGGCGCGCGGGTCTCGGCGGCGACGGCGTGCTGCGGCTGGTCCGCAGCGCGCACGTGCCCGACGCCCCCGCCGTCCTCGGGCCGGACCTGGACGCCTGCGAGTGGTTCATGGACCACCGCAACGCCGACGGCTCCTACGCCGAGATGTGCGGCAACGGCATCCGGCTGTTCCTCCACGCGCTCGTCGAGGAGGGGCTGCTCGACCGGGCCGCGTGCGCCGACGGCGTGCTCGTCGGCACCCGCGGCGGCCCGCGCCGGGTCGGGGCCGCCACCGGCGGCGGCTACTGGGTGGACATGGGGCCGGCCCGGGAGTTCGGGCGCGGGACGGCGGAGCTGGACGGCCGCACGTTCTCCGGGCTCGCCGTCTCCATGGGCAACCCGCACCTGGCGGCCCTCACCGAGGTCGACGTCGACACCCTCGACCTGACCGGGAGCCCGGTGTTCGACGCCGGGCTGTTCCCCGAGGGCGTGAACGTCGAGCTGGTCAACGTGCTGGAACCGGGCGCGCACATCCGGCTCCGGGTGGTCGAGCGCGGCGTGGGGGAGACCCGGTCCTGCGGCACCGGCGCGTGCGCGGCGGCCTACACCGCCCTGGCCGCCGCCGGCCGGACCGAGGGCACCGTCGTCGTGGACGTGCCCGGGGGTCGCCTGTCGGTGCAGATCGACCCCCGGACGACGGTGCTCACCGGGCCCGCGGTGCTGGTGGCGACCGGGTCGCTCACCGAGGAGTGGCTGGGGGCCTGATCCTCAGACGCGCTCGTCGTCGCCGTCGGGGGACTCCGGCATCATCGACTCGCCCTCGGTGCCCGGGCTGCCGGTCGGCTCGCCGCGCCCGCTGTCCTGGTCCGGCCCGCCGCCCATCGGGTTGCGCGGCGGCCCGCCGATGCCCTTCGGGTCCCGGCCGGGATCGTCCAGCTCGCCGCCCGATCCGGCCCTGCCCGATCCGATGCTGCTCGATCCGCTTCCGCTCATCGGTTCCTCCTCGTGTGGGGCGATCTGGTCAGGACCGCCCTACCCGCGCACCGGGTCGGGATGCACCGGGGCGCTCGCGGTGTTGTGCACGGTGATGACAACTCAGGTGCTACCTGCCGACGACCGTGCCACGCTGGAGACGATGACCACCGCCCAGAACCGCGCCCTCCTCGACGACGCCCAGGCCCGGGTCGACAAGGCCGCCGGCCGCGTCGACGACCAGACCACCGGCTCCTACGACCTAGAGGCGCGAGGCGCGCTGCGCCGCGTCGCCGGGCTCGGCACAGAGCTCGCCGACGTCACCGAGGTCGAGTACCGGCAGCTGCGCCTCGAGCGCGTGGTGCTCGTCGGCGTGTGGACCGAGGGCACCCAGGCCGACGCCGACCGATCCCTCGCCGAGCTGGCCGCGCTCGCCGAGACCGCCGGTTCCGAGGTGCTCGAGGCCGTGAGCCAGCGCCGCGACAAGCCCGACGCCGCCACCTACGTCGGCTCGGGCAAGGCCGGCGAGATCCGCGACATCGTCGCCGCCACCGGTGCGGACACCGTCATCTGCGACGGTGAGCTCACCCCCGGCCAGCTCAACCAGCTGGAGAAGGTGCTCAAGGTCAAGGTCGTCGACCGGACCGCGCTGATCCTCGACATCTTCGCCCAGCACGCCACCAGCCGGGAGGGCAAGGCCCAGGTCGAGCTGGCGCAGATGCAGTACATGCTGCCGCGCCTGCGCGGCTGGGGTGAGTCGATGTCCCGCCAGGCCGGTGGTCGCGTCGCCGGCGGTGGCGGCATCGGTACCCGTGGCCCCGGTGAGACGAAGATCGAGACCGACCGGCGACGGATCCGCGCCCGGGTGAGCAAGCTGCGCCGGGAGATCGCCGGGATGGCCACCGCCCGCGCCACCCAGCGCAGCAGCCGCGACCGCAACGCCACCCCGAGCGTGGCGATCGCCGGCTACACGAACGCCGGCAAGTCCAGCCTGCTCAACCAGCTCACCGGCGCCGGCGTGCTGGTCGAGAACGCGCTGTTCGCCACCCTGGACCCGACCGTGCGCCGCGCCGAGGGGCCGGACGGCCGCGAGTACACGCTCACCGACACCGTCGGCTTCGTGCGGCACCTGCCCCACCAGCTCGTCGACGCCTTCCGGTCGACGCTGGAGGAGGTGGCCGCGGCCGATCTCCTGCTGCACGTGGTCGACGGCTCCGACCCGGACCCGCTCGGCCAGATCAACGCGGTGCACGTCGTCCTGCGGGAGATCGACGCCTCGGCGGTCCCGGAGGTCATCGTCGTCAACAAGGTCGACGCGATGGACGAGGAAGCGATCCTCACCCTGCGCCAGGCGCTGCCCGGTGCGGTCTGGGTCTCGGCCCGCACCGGCGCCGGCATGGACGGGCTGCGCGAGCTGATCGCGGCGCGCCTGCCCCACCCGGACGTCGACGTCGACGTGCTCGTGCCCTACGACCGGGGTGACCTCGTCGCCCGCGTCCACCGCGACGGCGAGGTGCTCGCCGAGGTGCACGAGGCCGGGGGCACCCGGCTCACCGCCCGCGTCGACGGGTCGCTGGCCGCGGCGCTCGAGGAGTTCGCCGCCCCGGTGGGGTGACACCCGTGCCCGGTCCGGCTCGTCCAGGTCACGACGAGGTCACGGCCCGGTACGGTGGGCCGGTGACGAGCGGCGTGGTGCGCGACGCCGGCCCCCGGGGCACCGACGCCCGGCTGCCGGTGGGCCGGCCCTCCTGGTGGCTGGTGCTCGTCGCGCTCGTGGTCGGCGGCCTGGTCACGCTGGACCTGCTCGCCTCCGGCGCCACCGAGCGGCTCGACGTCCGCGTCTCCGAGGTCGTGCGGGGCTGGGGCCTGGCCGACTCGGCGGCCTACCCGCTGGTCTGGGTCGTGACCCAGCTGGGCGGCCGGGTGACCATCCTGGTGGTGCTGGCCGGCCTGGTCGGTTACCTGGGCTGGACGCGGCGCACCCTGCTGCCCCTCGTCCGCGTGCTCGTCGCCCTGGCCCTGCTGACCGGGGTCGTCTACGCGCTGAAGTTCGGCACCGGGCGGACCGCGCCGGGCTACCCCGGCAGCTACTTCTTCCACGAGGACGGCGCCTCGTTCCCCTCCGGGCACGTCGCGAACGCGGTGCTCATGTGGGGTGTCGCCCGGTGGCAGGCGGTCGAGTACGGACTGCCGCTGCGCGTCCAGCACGTCTTCTGGTGGCTGAGCGTCGTCGGCCCCGTCCTGACCGGGCTGTCGATGATCTCGCTGGACTTCCACTGGGTCACCGACGCCGTCGTCGGTGCGGCCGTGGGGATCGTGCTGCTGGGCGTGGTTCACGCACTGGACGCCGTCGTCCTGTCACGCTGGGTCCGTGCCCGAGCAGGCCGGCCGACCGCCTAGCGGCGCTGGAGGACGACGAGCCACGCCGGCGGTCCGGCTCGGCGGGGCCGTCCTCCTCGGCGCCGCGCTGCTCCTGGTCGGTGCACCGGCCGCGGCGGGTGAGGAGGCCGGCGCGCCCGAGGTCCGCTGCACGATCACCGATCCGGCGCTGGACGAGATCTCCGGCCTGGTCGACCTGGGCGACCGGATGCTGGTCATGAACGACGGCGGGGACCAGCTCTCCGTGACGGTGCTCGACGCCGGCTGCCAGGTGTTGGAGACGCGGACCGCGGACGTGGACCCCTACGACCCCGAGGACCTCGGCATGAGCGCCGACGGCACCGTCTGGCTGGCCGACGCGGGGGACAACACCGCGATCCGGTCCACCGTCGCGCTGCTCTCGTTGCGGCCCGACGGCTCGGCGGGCGTGCACCGGCTCACCTACCCGGACCGCGCGCACGACTCGGAGGCGCTGCTGCTGGCCCCCGACGGCACCCCGTACCTGGTGACCAAGGACGTCCTGGGCTCCAGCGGGGTCTACCGGCCCACGGCACCGCTGTCGGAGCAGGCGACGGTGCCGATGGAGCGGGTCGCGACGGTGAACATGACGCTCACCGGGACGGCGGGCGGACCGGTCGGCCGCGCCGGCCAGCTGCTGATCACCGGGGGAGCGGTGGCCGCCGACGGGTCCGCCCTGGCACTGCGGACCTACACCGACGCCTACGTCTGGCCGCTGTCCGGGTCCGACGTGGCCGGCGCGCTCGCCGGCACGCCCGTGCGGGTGGCCCTGCCCGACTCGCCGCAGGGCGAGGCGATCAGCTTCACGGCGGACAGCCGGCGGCTCGTCGTGGCGAGCGAGGGTGTGCCCGGCGACGTCGTCGTCGTGCCGATCCCGGCGGGATCGGCCTCCGATGCTCCGGCGTCGTCGGACGGGCCGGTGCCCACCCTGAGCGAGCTCACCGGGTCGGGCCGGTCGACGGTCACCACCGCGCTCATCGCGGCTGCGGTGGCGACCGTCGTGGTCTGGCTCGGCGGCGCGCTGCGCCGGCGCGCCAAGCGCTGATCCGCGGGTCGCTCAGACCCGCCGCAGCACCGAGACGACCCGACCGAGGACCGTGGCGTCGTCGCCCGGGATGGGGTCGTAGGCCGGGTTGTGCGGGAGCAGCCAGACGTGGCCGTCGCGCCGCTTGTAGGTCTTGACCGTCGCCTCGCCGTCGATCATCGCGGCCACGATCTCGCCGTTCTCCGCGGTCGGCTGCTGGCGGACGACCACCCAGTCGCCGTCGCAGATCGCGGCCTCGACCATCGAGTCACCGGCGACCTTGAGCATGAACAGCGTGCCCTCGCCGACGAGCTCGCGGGGCAGCGGGAAGACGTCCTCCACGGCCTGCTCGGCGAGCACCGGGCCGCCGGCGGCGATCCGGCCGACCAGCGGCACGTAGGTCGGCGCCGACACCGGCTCGTCCGTGCCGGCCACCGGCTCCGCCAGCGGTGCCGTGGGGCGCGACGTGTCGCCGGGCAGCCGGACGTCCAGGGCGCGGGGGCGGTTCGGATCGCGCCGCAGCCAGCCCTTCTTCTGCAGGACCGAGAGCTGGTGGGCCACCGACGAGGCGGATGACAGGCCGACCGCCTCGCCGATCTCGCGGACCGAGGGTGGGTAGCCGCGCCGGTCGATCGAGTCGCGGATGACCTCGAGCACGCGGCGCTGGCGCTGGGTCAGCCCGTCACCGTCGGCGCCGCGGTCGGGGAAGGAGCGCACCGTGGCGGTGCCCTCGTCGGTGCCCGGCTCGGCCGTCGCGCTGCGCGTGCGCCGGCCCCCCGACGTCCCGCTGGTCTCCGCCACGTCTCCTCCTCGCGGGCTGCCGCTGCAGCCGTGCTGGTGTGCGTCGGGACGACCGTAGCGCCGATCGCTCTCGCTTTCAAACAGGTGTTCGAAGAAAGTCGCCGTGCCGGGGTCGCTTCTGTCGGACCCGTCCGGTAGACATCGCACAGACGTTCGATTCGAACAGCCGTTCGAAGGTCGCGGGCGGCCGTCGGGAGGAGTGGTCATGGGAAGCGTGGCGCAGGCAGTGGTGGAGTTCGACGAGGCCGTGCAGGCGCCGTGGCGCCCGCCGCTGGCCGGTGGTCCGGTCCGGCGCGGGCAGCTCCGCGCCGTCCCCGACCAGGCCGGCCCCCGGGTCGCGGTGCCCCCAGGTGCGGGTCGGTCGCCGGCCGGGCTCCCGGTGCACGGCCGGCGCCCCTCCGCGGCGCGGCCGGGTCGGCCGCTGCCCTCCGCGCCCGCCGCACGCAGGCCGGTGCCGGGTCGCGGGGTGGAGCGCCCGGCCGCCCCGGCGCTCCGGCTGACCCGTCGCGCCCGGCGGCTGGGTGTGGTGCTGGGCCTGGCGGTCGGGGTGGTCGTCGGCTCGTGGGTGGGCTCGGTCGTCTCCGACGACGGCGGGCTGCGCCTGGCGGGGGCGAGCAGTGTCGTCGTGCAGTCCGGGGACACGCTGTGGTCCATCGCCGCCTCGGTCGCCGGCAGCGGGGACGACGTGCGCGCGGTCGTCGCCGAGATCCGTGAGCTGAACGGGTTGGCGGACGCCTCGATCGCGCCCGGCCAGACGCTCGTCCTCCCGTGACCGCGGGCGCCCTGCCCACGGGCGGCGCGCCGGCCAGGGCAACACCTCGTCAAGCCGAGGCGGTCAGTTCGTCAATCCTCTGCCCGGGTGCCTTCACGGAGGGTGGTCGTCCGAGCGCTTACGGTCGTCGGGTGTCAGGTGCCATGGAGAGCCGCGCGGCCGTCTTCACCAGTTCCCCCCAGGCCGTCGAGGTCTTCCAGGCCGGCACGTGGTGGTCGGGCGAGCTGCTGGGCTGGCGGCACGACGCCTCCGGCGCCTGTCAGATGTGGGTCCGGGTCGTCGTCGGCGGCGTCGAGGAGACGGCGTGGATCGACCTCGCCGCGCTCCGCCTGCCGGACGCCGAGGCGGCCGCCGCGGCGCGGTCCGGCCGGATCGACCCGCAGGTCAAGCAGGTGCTCCCGCCCGATCAGGCGATCTCGGCGCTGCGCAGCCGCAGCCGGGTCACCGACACGGCCGCCACCGCCACCGCCGCCGCTGCCACCGCTGCGACCGCCGACACGACGGCCACTGCCGCGCTCCCGCTGATCCGCGACGAGGTCGCGCCCGCCCGTCGCACCGGCCGCCGCCGCGCGCCGGAGGGGCGCCCGCCGCCGCGGTCGCGGGCCCGGTCGCCGCGGGCCGGCACCGCGCCCCGGGCGAGGAGGGTCGCCACCGCGCGGCCGACACCGAGGTCTTCGCGGCGGTCTCCGACGCCACCGACCAGCTGCCCGCCGTGGCCGACGCCGTCGTCACCGGGACCGCCGTCACCGGGCCGGCCGCCGAGCCGCGCCGTGCCGCGCGCCCGCACACCGGCGCCGGCTGGGCGGTGCCCACCGCTCGCACGCCCCGCCCCGAGGAGTCCCTCGGCCGCGCCGAGGTCTGCACCGGCCGGATCGACGCGGAGCCCGATCTGCTCACCCGGCCGATGCGCCTCAGCGACCTGGCGCCGGGCGCCCGGCGTCCCCGGCTGAGCGGCTCCCGCTCCGCCTGACCGGTCCCTTCCCGGAGTTCCGGGCGGATCCACCGGCGCGTCGCCGTGGCGTGTCGTGTGACTGCTGGGAAGCCGTGTTCCCAGGGGTGACAGCCGGGTCAGGGCGGAACACGCCGACGATCCCCGCTCTTGCACATCTAGTGGGGCCAGGCTTAGGGTTCCACTAGATCTAGTAGTTACAGAGCTGTAAGCCTTGTCCACAGGCTGCTCCTCAGGTTCTCCCCGCGGCGTCCACCGGATGTCCCCAGGAGGGTCCACAGGGCGCCCGGACGAGGAGCCGCGAGGGAGGTGAACCGCGATGCGCTGCCCGTTCTGCCACAACCCCGACAGCCGGGTGATCGACTCGCGGGAGGCCGACGAGGGGGCCACGACCCGTCGTCGCCGGTCGTGCCCCCAGTGCAACCGCCGGTTCACCACCGTCGAGGAGGCGGTCCTCGCCGTCGTCAAGCGCAGCGGCGTCAGCGAGCCGTTCAACCGCGCCAAGGTGGTCGCCGGCGTCCGCCGGGCCTGCCAGGGCCGGCCGGTCGACGAGGACCAGCTGGCGCTGCTCGCCCAGCAGGTCGAGGACACCATCCGCGCCAGCGGCGCGGCGGAGGTGCCCAGCCACGAGGTCGGGCTGGCCATCCTGCGTCCCCTCCGGGAGCTGGACGAGGTCGCCTACCTCCGGTTCGCCAGCGTCTACCGCGCCTTCACCTCGGTGGCCGACTTCGAGAAGGAGATCGCCGAGCTCAAGGCCCGCACCACCGGGGGCCCCGAGCCGGCGGGCCCCTCCGGCAGCTCCTAGAACTGTCAGCACCTCCGGTTAGACATCACCCGAGCACCGCGATCGCGGCTCTTCCCCAGCCCTCCGATCTCTCACCGCGCGGCTCCGCAGCGCGCACCGAGCACCACACCGCGCACCACATCGACAGGGAGAGCTCCACACCATGACCGAGACCGACGACCGCTTGGCCGGCACCCGCGCGCGGCGCAGCACCAAGGCGCCCAGCCGCAAGGGCCTCAAGATCAAGCGCGTCTTCACCACCGCCGGTGTGCACCCCTACGACGAGGTGACGTGGGAGCGTCGCGACGTCGTCATGACCAACTGGCGCGACGGCTCGATCAACTTCGAGCAGCGCGGTGTCGAGTTCCCGGCCGAGTGGAGCATCAACGCCACCAACATCGTCACCACGAAGTACTTCCGCGGTGCCGTGGGCACGCCGCAGCGCGAGACCAGCCTGCGCCAGCTCATCGACCGGGTGGTGCTCACCTACGGTGCGGCCGGTCGCGAGCACGGCTACTTCGCCAGCGAGGGCGACGCCGAGATCTTCGAGCACGAGCTGACCTGGATGCTCATGCACCAGTACTTCAGCTTCAACTCGCCGGTGTGGTTCAACGTCGGCACGAGCTCCCCGCAGCAGGTCAGCGCCTGCTTCATCCTCGCCGTCGACGACGAGATGGACTCGATCCTCAACTGGTACCGCGAGGAGGGCCTGATCTTCAAGGGCGGCTCCGGTGCCGGCCTCAACCTCTCCCGCATCCGCTCCGTCCAAGGAGCTGCTCTCCTCCGGCGGCACCGCGTCCGGCCCGGTCAGCTTCATGCGCGGTGCCGACGCCTCCGCCGGGACGATCAAGTCCGGTGGCGCCACCCGTCGCGCCGCCAAGATGGTCGTCCTCGACATCGACCACCCGGACATCGAGGAGTTCATCGAGACCAAGGCGCGCGAGGAGGACAAGATCCGCGCGCTGCGCGACGCCGGGTACGACATGGACCTCGGCGGCAAGGACATCACCAGCGTCCAGTACCAGAACGCCAACAACTCCGTCCGCGTCTCCGACGAGTTCATGCGCGCCGTCGAGGAGGGCACCGACTTCGGCCTGCGTGCCCGCATGGACGGCTCGGTCATCGAGACCGTCGACGCCAAGGAGCTGTTCCGCAAGGTCACCCAGGCCGCGTGGGAGTGCGCCGACCCGGGCATCCAGTACGACGACACGATCAACGACTGGCACACCAACCCCGAGACCGGTCGCATCAACGCGTCCAACCCATGCTCGGAGTACATGAGCCTGGACAACAGCTCGTGCAACCTGGCGTCGCTGAACCTCATGAAGTTCCTCAAGGACGACGGCACGTTCGACTCGAAGAACTTCGTCAAGGCCGTCGAGCTGGTCATCACCGCGATGGACATCTCGATCTGCTTCGCCGACTTCCCGACCGAGCCGATCGGCGAGACCACCCGCGCCTACCGCCAGCTGGGCATCGGCTACGCCAACCTGGGCGCGCTGCTCATGGCGACCGGCCACGCCTACGACTCCCGTGGTGGCCAGAGCCTGGCCGCGGCGATCACCTCGCTGATGACCGGCACCGCCTACCGCCGCTCGGCCGAGTTGGCCGGCATCGTCGGCGCCTACGACGGCTACGCCCGCAACGCCGACGCCCACGCCCGGGTCATGCGCAAGCACGCCGCGGCCAACGACGCCATCCGCCCGGTCGGCGCCGATGACGCCGACGTGCTGCGTGCCGCCACCCAGCAGTGGCAGGACTGCCTCGAGATCGGCGCGGACAACGGCTGGCGCAACGCGCAGGCCTCCGTGCTGGCCCCCACCGGGACCATCGGCTTCATGATGGACTGCGACACGACCGGCATCGAGCCGGACTTCTCGCTGGTCAAGTTCAAGAAGCTGGTCGGCGGCGGCTCGATGCAGATCGTCAACCAGACGGTCCCGCGGGCACTGCGCAGCCTGGGCTACCAGGAGGAGCAGGTCGAGGCGATCGTCGAGTACATCGCCGAGCACGGGCACGTCGTGGACGCGCCGTCGCTGCGCCCCGAGCACTACGAGGTCTTCGACTGCGCCATGGGCGAGCGGGCCATCTCCCCGATGGGCCACGTCCGCATGATGGCCGCGGTGCAGCCCTTCATCTCCGGCGCGATCAGCAAGACGGTCAACATGCCGGAGACGGCGACCGTCGAGGACGTCGAGAAGATCTACTTCGAGGGCTGGAAGCTCGGCCTCAAGGCGCTGGCGATCTACCGGGACAACTGCAAGGTCGGCCAGCCGCTGTCCGGTGGCAAGGGCAAGAACGACGGCACCAAGGACGAGGTCGTCGTCGAGGCCGCCGCCCCGACGGCGCTCTCGCACCCGGTCCGCAAGCGCCTGCCCAAGAAGCGGACGAGCGTCACCACCTCGTTCAGCGTCGCCGGCGCCGAGGGCTACATGACCGCCGGCATGTACGAGGACGGCAGCCTCGGTGAGGTGTTCCTGAAGCTCGGCAAGCAGGGTTCGACCCTGGCCGGTGTCATGGACGCCTTCTCGATCGGCATCTCGCTGGCGCTGCAGCACGGTGTGCCGCTGGAGACCTACATCCAGAAGTTCACCAACATGCGCTTCGAGCCGGCCGGCATGACCGACGACCCGGACATCCGGATCGCCCAGTCGGTGATGGACTACATCTTCCGCCGCCTGGCGCTGGACCACCTGCCCGTCGAGAAGCGGGCCGGCCTCGGCATCTTCACCGCCGAGGAGCGGGCCGCCCAGGTCGCCGGCTCCTACGGCTCGTCGGCCAGCACGCCGGCCGTCACCGAGGAGGAGGTCGACCTGGAGGAGCTGCGCGGCTCCGCGCCGATCGAGACCGCCAAGGTGGAGGAGAAGGTGACCCCCGCCGGTCCGAAGTCGGTCAAGGAGGCGCACTCCTCGGCCGAACTGCTCGAGCTGGTCACCGGCACCGCCACCGACGCGCCGCTGTGCATGACCTGCGGTACGAAGATGCGACCGGCCGGTAGCTGCTACGTCTGCGAGGGCTGCGGCTCCACCAGCGGCTGCAGCTGATGTGAACGGCCAGGAAATGTCCGCGCTGGCGCGGTCAGCAATGTCCGGAGTTCGGTCAGCATTGTCCCGGGTTCGGTCAGCGAGACATTTCCGCGGCTAGCTCGACCCCGTCCAGCGGCCCGGTCCCTTCTCAAGGGGCCGGGCCGCTGGCCGCTTCTGAGGCAGAAGGGGAGAACGCCGGTGAGGTGTTCCCCGGGCATAGGCGTCGAGGACAACGGCTTGTAGGGCGCCGGTGGCTACAAAGACTCCCCGGTATGCGGTTACGGGGTTGGCGGCGCCCTCGGGTGGGTCAGGCGTGGTCGGGTTCGCGCTCCCACGCGTCGGCGTGACGCTTGGACTCGTAGGCCTCAAGGTCCTCCTGGGTCGCCGCGCGGAGGTCGACGACAGTGTCCAGGCCGGCGTCGAGGAGCTGCTCCCGGCCGGTCAGCCGGAGGCCGCAGACGGGGCAGGTAAAGGCGTCGGCGCGGAGGATCACGGTGGAGATGACCCCGCTGACGAACGAGTCACCGTCTTCGACGTCCCAGTCGGCCTCGAAGTCGAGGTCGTCGGTGCCGGTGAGGACGCCGTGCTGGCTGCAGGCGGGGCAGGTGACGGCGAGCTTGGTGTCGTCGGCGACGGTGGCGGGGCGGACGTCGAGGGCGATGAGCTGGGCGTCGCGGTCCGGCTTGTCGAGTCCGCTGAAGCGCCGGGTGAAGGCGTCTCGGGCCTGCGACAACCGGAGCTGGACGAGCTGATGAACCTTCGTCGCGTGCTCATCGAGCAGTGCCCGGGCGGGTGCAGACCAGTCGCCGAAGAACATGTCGTGGGGTCGGTTGATCTTGTCCAGGATCTCCACGGCGCCGCGCACGGCGAGTTCGGCGACCGTGTCGGCGGCGGTGCCGGCGGCCCCGATGTGCGCGACGCCGTCGCGTGCCTGCAGCAGCAGTTCGAACCGGTCCGCGTGCTTCTTGCCGGCCCCTGGCGCGCCGGCTGCCTCCATCTCGCCAAAGCGCTCGAGGGCACCGCGTAGGCCGATCGTCTTGAGTACGTGCCCGGGCTTGACACGCTGGCCCTGACCGGCGAGGCGGAGGAGCGTCGGGAAGTCGAAGTTCCTTTCGAGCACCAGCGTCGGATGGAGTCCGACGAGGTAGGCCTTCGCCAGGTGCTCGAGCATCACGCCGAACTGCAGGGCCGCGTCGTCCTGGTCGTCGTTGGCCCGCGCGCGGAACGCCCGCACGGCGTGGCGCTGCGCGGAGGCGTAGAGGTCGTCGGCGTTGACGGGCGGCGCGGCGCTGGGCCACCAGGTCGCCGATAGCCGTCCCCTGACCATCTCCACGAAGGATGTCCGGGGGGCCTTCTGCAGGCGGCCTCTCCTGGGTGGTTCGGGGTGGGCTGCGGCGTCGTGCGGAGAGGAGCTCACCGCCGGATTCAACATGCGACCCCGACGTGGACGTTCCGGGGGGCTGGTCGCGATCGGCGCTGTCCGCCCGGCCGGCTGTCTACGAGCTGGCCAGTTCGCTACCGGTTGAGGTCGTCGTGCATGGCGGTCACGAGCGTGTCCCGTGCGGCGTCGGTGGCGGTGCGGGGCAGCGGTGCGGTGCGCAGCGGCACGTCCTTGTCCTTCTTGACTGGCTTGGCGCTCCAGGCCGCGGTCATCTGCGGGCCGGCTTCCCGTTGAGAGGCGGCGACGAAGTCCCGGTAGGCGCTGCACACCGCGGTGGTCCCATGGATCTCCATCCGAGCCGGTGTAGAAGCTGATCCGTGACTTCACGTCGCTGATGTGCTGGGTGATCTCCCGGCGGGCTTCGGCTGAGCCGTCCTTCCGCAGGATGCGGTACGGCGCCTCCATGTAGTCCTCGACCGCGCGCACCGCCTCGGCGTAGAACTTCGCCTTCTCCTGCCGGCGGGCCTCCCGCTGCTGGGTCTTGTAGGCGTTGACCGCGACGACGGCGGCGACGATGCCGACGATCACCGTCGCGAGGGCGCCGAGGAGGTTGCCGGCGTCGATGTCGGACCAGAACCCGGGGTCGGGCTGTTCTACGGGTGCGCATGCGGTTCGGGCGGCGACGGTGCCGGTCGCGCGCACCGCGGCGGCGACGAGCTCGGGGATCACGCGGCCACCGCCGGGAAACCGTGCGGCGCCTCGTCACCCAGCCAGGTGCCTCCGCGGTGACCGCCCGTGGCGCGCCAGTAGTCCTCGAAGAAGACGTGGTCGCGCGCCAGGTCGATCAGCGCGAGCAGGCCGTCGACCGGCCGCCACCGGCGCCACGGCGGGGAGTCGGGGAAGTAGAGGCAGAGCGCGTCGTCGGTGGGCATCCGGTGCGGGGAGGCCGCCCCCGGAGCGGCGAACACCCGGGGGTACTCCTCCGGCGGGAGGTCGTAGCAGTCATACCGGGGCCACCGGTGGAACTCGATCCGGAGGTCGACGGGGTCCCGGCGGCCCCGGACCTCGATCGGCACGCGGTAGGTGATCCGGTCGAGGTCGAGGCCCAGCCGAAGGTCAGCGCCGTGCTCAGCACGGGCGCCGGCCTCCACCCATCGCTGCCACCACGGCTGCAGGCCGTACCACGTGACGTCGGGCTGCTGGGTCCACAGCAGCCCGTCGATGGAGGCGGTCACGGGGCCCAACTCCGGACCGGGACCCGGGGGCGGCTGGCACCGGCACCGGTGCCGGTGGTGGGGGCACCGTTGCGGCTGCCGCGCTGGATGCGGCGCGCTTCCTCGGCCCGTACAGCGTCCTGGTCCGGGCGCGGCAGCATCTCCTCGTCGTTGAAGAGCTTGGCCAGCTCGTCGTGGGCGAGCAGGGGGTAGCCGTCGCGCTCAAGGCGGGCCGCCTCGTCGAGGCGCTTGCCGGCGTCGCGGAGGGCGGTGACGACCTGGGTGCGCGTCCAGTCCTTGCCCAGCTTGATCGGCTTCTCGGCGACCCGCGCCGGGTCCTCGGTGAGGCCCTTGTCCAGCTCGTCGGCGGCGTGGGTGAACCACTTCGACAGGCCGGCCAGGTGCGTCGTGGGGGCGGTGATGCAGCCCAGCGCCAGGGCCTTGATGTTCCAGCTGACCAGGGGCATGCCGTTGCTGCGGTCCCAGTGCTTGAGCAGGCGGACGATGTGCGCGAACGCGACGCGGGTGTCCTCGATCGCCTGGCGCACGAGCCGGGTGTGCGTCTCGGGGTCCGAGCGGGACCAACCGGGCGCCTTCGGGATGGACAGGCCCGGGGCGCGCGCATTGTCGATGGCGCAGATGACGTCGGCGGTGAAGTCCTTCTCGCCGGCGTGGACGGGGTCGCCGAAGCGGACGAGCACCGCACGGGTGCAGCCTTCGACGGTCACGGTGAGCTTGGGGAACTCCTCGCCGAGCGCGTCACGGATGGCTTCGGCGGCGCGGTCCATCAGGTCGCGCGGACCCTTCTTGCCGGGGCCGTGGGTGTCCTTGGCCTCGGCGATGACGATGCCGAGGTCGATGTCCGTCAGCGGGGTGAGGGCGTCGCCGTGGGCGAGGCTGCCGTTGAAGTAGACCCGGGAGCCGGGGAACGCCTTGCGCAGCGCGCTGGCGATGAGCTCGCGGCGCCGGCGGGCCTCCTTGATCTCCTCCTCGGTGATCTGGATGCGGCCGCGGGCCTGGGTGAGCAGCTGCTCCATGGTGGGGGGCTTGTCAGTCATCAGTTGTGTGTCCTCTCGTGCCGACTGTCCTGTCCGTCCGCGCAGGTCGGTGCTGCGCGGCGGTGGGCCGTGGGGCCTCACCTGGGACAGACGAGCCATCTCGGCAGAAGAGGGCGATCGAGGACAGGAAGTTCAGGAGCAGTCGCGGCAGCGGTCGGCGTCGCCGTCGAAGAGCCGTGCCGGGAGGCGGAGGCCGCAGCGGGTGCAGTCCCGCTCCTTCACCACCGGGGCGCAGGCGCAGCGGCTGCACTTCGTGCAGGTGTGGTGACCACAACGAGCGCAGGGGCCCTCGAAGGTCTGGAAGTCCTCGCCGCACTCGGAGTGGACGCAGATCCGCCAGGCGGCCGTCGGCCCGGTCTGCGCGATCGGCAGGGTGAACCCGGTCTCCCAGGGGGCGTGGTCGGTGACGGCGACGACGACGAGGTAGCCGTCCATCGGTGCCGCCTGGGCGTACAGCTCGTCCCCTTGGATGCCGTTGCGGTACCGGAGGCGGGTACGGCCGCGGGACCGGCCCTGTCCGGCCGGATTGCTGAGGGCCTGGCGGATGACTTCGGCGGTGCTCTGGTCGCTGCCGCGGCCGGGCCGGGGCATGAGATGCGAGGCGGCGAACTGGACGGTGCCCTCCGCGTCGAGGAGCAGCACGTGGCCGGGTGAGCTCAGGTGCTGCGCGGCGCGGACGCAGACGGCGGCGCGGGAGGCCGTGGCGCCGCGGCGCAGGGCCACGATGTTGTCGGCGGTCGGCGTGCCCGCCGGGAGATGGCGGGCGACGAGCTCCTCGGAGAGGAGTACGTCGGCGGCGAAGGCGTCGCAGGCGGCGTCCTCGAACTGATCAGCGGCGCCCTCGTGCAGGTCGACGGTCTCGGCGAGGTCGGGATCGGACTGCTGCAGGTGGTGGCCGAGCTCGTGCAGCGCGGTGAACGCCCGGCGTCCGGGGCTGGTGGCGTCGGCCACCGTGAGCAGAGGTGGATCCTCGGAGCCGTAGTAGGCGCCGGCGACGCTGCATCGGCTGCCGGTCTCGGCCGGCGGCACCTCCCGGTAGTCCACCTCCGGCCAGGTGCGCAGGACCTCAACCGGATCCCGACCGAGCGCGTCGCGGCGGCCGGGCAGGAGACTGTCGAGAAGGGTGAGCATGGCCTGCGCCTGCCGGCGGACGGTGTCGCGGCGCACGGGGATCTCAAGGCTCATCGAGCACCAGCGCGAAGTAGTGATCGAGGCGGTCGGTCCAGGCCGGTTTCTCGCCTTCGGTCTGCCGGTGGGCCACGGCGGCGACAGCGAAGCCGGCGGTCAGCCAAGCCTCGATCTCGTCGATGCCCCGACGCTCGGCGAGGGCGACCACCTTGGCCCGGTAGCCGGGCTGATCCAGATCGGCGACGAGGTCTTCGGGTAGTGGCGGGTTGGCCGCCAGCAACCTCTCCACCGGCAGGTGCACGACGGGTGCCAGACGCTCAGCCTGCTCGGAAGTGAGCGCCGCCCGGCCCCGGCGCAGCGCGACCACAGTGCGTTCGGGCACCTGAAGCACCTGCGCTAGGCCCTTGACATCAGATGAGGGCAGGAGCTCCTTGAGGTTGCCGCTTCCCTCGGGCGGCCCAGCGGGCAGCGACGAAGGTGTCGAGGATGTCTTGCCGTCTCGCCCGCTGTACGGCGCGGTCATCAGCGGCGGTGAGCACTGGCCGGCCGCGGTCGGCGGCGTTCAATTCTCCGAGGTTGACAGTCAACGATCCGAGGTAGCGGTCCATGACGCGCAACGGGAGCAACGTGGCGTCGGCAAGCCACACGACCAGCGAGCAGGCGAGATCGCTACTTTCCGCGCTCAGCATGGCTGCGCTGTCGTCGGCGGCATCGACGTCCAAGGTGACTGGGACGGCCCGCACGGAGCGACGGGAGGCGTCCACGACGAGCAGCAACTGGGCGGTGGATCCCCATCGGGCCCGCCAGATCTGCCCCGGCGCGGGTGTCGGCGGCTGATCTGTCCATGCTCGTCGGACCGCCGCAGGGAGCGCCGCTGCGGTCAGGGCCGCTCGCAACCGGGCAGCTGCAGTGCCCTCAACTTCGGTCACGAGCTCATCCTCCCTTCGGTGTCGGCCGGTTCTTCCAGGGACTGACGAGCCATCTCCCCGGCCGGCCGGGCCGGCAGCGAGGCGATGTCGAGCAAGGCCATCACCACCTCGTCGGCGCGGGGGTCGTCGACGGTCGCCAGCCGAACCAGCTCGATGACCTGAGCCCGGCGTGCGGCCGCCTCCTTCGGACCGATGCCGAGTTGCGCGGCGGCGTCGCCCGGCGTGATCAGGTAGGGCACGATGGCGCGCTGCTCGCTGGTGAGCCGCGCCCACAGCTCTTCGGCGCTGATGCCCGTGAGTGCGTGCTCGAGCTCCTGGTCGGTGCGCCCGATCTGCTCATCGCCGTCCGCGAGGAACAACTCGCCGACGGTCTCCGGCGCGATCTCGTGGCGGAACCGCTCCAGCAGGATCTGGGCCAGGTCCTCGGCCCGCACGGTGCCGTTGGCGTCGGTGAGCACCGCGACGGCCACGGTTGCGAGGGCGTGCTGAGCTGGACGAGCGGTGGGGCCGGCGGTGTTCCACGAGGGGATGGACACCCCGCGGACCCGCAGGGCGGTGCGGTGCAGGTCGGCGATGTCACCCTGCCACCACTCAGCGGGACCGTCGACCAGCCGCCAGCCGTCGTGCGGGCTGGTGACGAACATGAACCGGGAGTCCTTGCCGAGCACGTTCTTCAGGCGCTCACGCAGCTTCCCGTGCTCGGTGGCCTTCGCCTGATCCTTCTGGAAGTTCTGCACCGTCGCCAGCAGGTACCGCTCCGCGGAGCCCTGGTTGTCGACCGACGCCAGGGCGTCGAGCAGGAACGCGGTACTCCCCTTCTTGGCGATCATCTCCACCAGCAGCTCGTCGACTGCATCGTCGCTCCACCGGTCGTAGCCCTGCGGCGGCGGGAAGGGGCCGGTGCGAACGGCTTGTGCGGCGATCCGGCGCAGCAGCTGCAGGCCCGCCTCGACGTCACCGACCAGCAGCCACTGGTCGTACTCGCTCACGCACTCCCCCGTCCCGCCCGACCTGTCGACGACCTCGCCGACGGTCCGTGAACGGCGGGTTGAGGCCACCGGTCGTCGTGGAACCGGTGCGTCATGATCGTAGGCGCACGAGAGACATGCGTCACGCCGTCGCGGGCGGCAGCTCGGGACCCTGGGGGAGTTCGGCGGGATCCCGTCGCTCGGGGGTCGGGCAGTTGGTGTGCGGTCGGTGCGGACACGCATGGGTTTCCGCCAGCTGCCCCGCCCCATACGGACATGGCCGAGGCCGGACCACTGCGCTCACCGGTAGGGAAGATGCCTCGTGGAGTGACGTCGTCTGGACGTGGGTGTCGCTGACTGGGCGCGGCTGGCAGTCCAACACGTGCCGCGCGCGGATCCGGCGGTACGAGCGGGGCCAGAGGGGCGACATGCCCGCAGTAGCGGTCCTCCACGGTCCGTCAGGCACGTACCGTGCGTCACCAAGGAGGAACTGTGGCGAGTGGTCGACGGCTGGAGCTGTCGTGGTCGAACAAGGACATGCGGCTCCTGTCACACGGGGCGGACCGGTACGAGTGGGTGCAGCCCACCGACTGGCGTGTCTCAGAGGTGCGCTTGCTGGCCCCAGTAGCCGACATCGGTGACGAGCCCGAACGCAACCTCCTGGTGCACGGCGACGCTCTGCATGCCCTGACGTCGCTGACGTCGCTGCCTGACCTGGCCGAGGCCTACGTCGGCAAGGTGAAGCTGGTCTACATCGACCCGCCGTTCAACACCGGGGAGACGTTCGCCCACTACGACGACGCCGTCGAGCACTCGGTGTGGCTGACCATGTTGCGCGACCGGCTGAACCAGATCCGACGGCTGCTCGCCGACGACGGCAGCGTGTGGGTCCACCTCGATGACGTCGAGCAGCACCGGGCCCGCTGCGTGCTCGACGAGGTCTTCGGTGCCCAGAACTTCGTCGCGACGGTCATCTGGCAGAAGAGCCACAGCCGGAACAACTCCGCGCAGCACTTCTCCGCCGACCACGACTTCATCCACGTGTACGCCCGCAACAAGGCCGCGTGGCGCCGCAACCGGGTCGCTCGTACTTCGAAGAGCGACGCCGACTTCTGGAACCCGGACAACGACCCGCGAGGTGATTGGCGCCGGTCGGACCTCACCGCGGCCAAGCCCTACAACGACGGCAAGTACGAGGTGACGGGTCCGCACGGCGACAAGTTCACGCCGCGCGCCGGCCGCTACTGGGGCGTGTCACCCACGAGCTTCGAGGAGCTCCGGGCCGATGATCGCCTCTGGTGGGGCAAGACCGGCCGTACGTTCCCCTTCCGCAAGCGGTTCCGCAGCGAGCTCGGCGACCTGGTGCCGACCACCATCTGGGCTCACGAGGAGGTCGGCAACAACCGCGAGGCGAAGGGCGAGATCGTCTCCCTGCTGGGCCGCAGCGCCATCTTCGCGACACCGAAGCCCGAGCGGCTGATGGAACAGATCATCCACATCGCCTCCGACCCAGGCGACATCGTGCTCGACTGCTTCGCCGGTTCCGGCACGACGGCGGCGGTCGCGCACAAGATGGGCCGCCGCTTCGTCACCGTGGAGCTGTCGGAGAGCAACATCGACACGTTCGTGCGGCCGCGCCTGGAGAAGGTGGTCAAGGGCGAGGACGCCGGAGGGGTGACCGGCACGGCAGCGTGGGCGGGCGGCGGCGGGTTCCGTCTCGTACGCGTCGCCTCGAGCATGTTCGAGGCCGACGAGGACGGCGATCTGTACCTCGCCGACTGGGCGGTCGGCGGTGAGCTCGCTCGCGCCATTTGTGCGCAGGTGCGCTATGAGTACGAGCCCGACGGGCCGTTCACCGGCCGACGGGGTCGCAGCCGGCTCGCGGTGCTGGACGGCATGCTGACCGCCGGCGTGGCCGAGTTGCTGCTCTCCAAGCTCGCCGACCGCGAGACCCTCCTGGTGGTGGCCCAGGCCATCGAGCCCGGTGCCGAGGAGCTGCTCGCGGCCCGCAGGGGCGGCTCGAAGGTCCGGAAGGTGCCGCGCGACCTCGCGCGCCGCGGCATCCTCCCCAGCCAGCTGGTTTCCCTGACTTCCACCCCGGACGGTGACACGGCATGAGCGACCACCTCAGTGTGCCCTTCGATCAGGCCCTCATCGACGACGTCGCCGCGCGCTTGGACCTGCGGGTGCCCAACGCCGAGGCTCTGGCCGCCGTTGCCAAGCACATCGACGCCGCAGCCGGGGCCTCGACGGAGGCCGTGTGCGATCTGGCTACCGCCGTCGGCAAGACCTACCTGGCCGCCGGTCTCGTCGAGTACCTGGCCGAGTCCGGTGTCCGCAACGTCCTTGTGGTGACCCCGGGGCGCACCATCCTGGACAAGACGGTCAACAACTTCACCGAGGGACACAAGAAGTCGGTGCTCGGCGGGATGACCACCCGTCCGACCATCGTCACGGTCGACAACTTCAACACCGGAGACGTGGCCACCGCGCTGGGCGACGAGGACACCGTCAAGCTCTTCGTGTTCACCGTCCATGCGCTGACGAAGCCGGACAAGGTCACGCGCCGCACCCGCAAGTTCCAGGAGTGGCTCGGCGAAGACCTTTACGCCTACCTGAAGTCGCGGCCAGACCTGGTCGTCATCGCCGACGAGCACCACGTGTACTCCGAGGAAGCGGCGTCGTTCTCCGCAGCCATCCGAGACCTGGACCCGCTGGCACTCGTCGGGCTGACGGCCACGCCGGCGAAGTCGGACCTGTCGAAGATCGTCTACCGCTACCCGCTGGCCAGGGCCATCGCCGACAAGTACGTCAAGACCCCGGTGCTCGTCGGTCGGACAGACACCGCGGACAGCGTCGAGGTGCGCCTGCGCGACGGCGTCTCCCTCCTGCACGCGAAGCAGAAGGCGGCTGACGCGTACTCCGACGCTCACGGCCTTCCACGCATCCACGCCGTCATGTTCGTCGTGGCCGACACCATCGACTCCGCGCAGGCAGTCGCCGCGGTGCTTCGCCGCCCCGGCCTGTACGAGCACGACTACGAGCAGCGCGTTCTCACCGTCCACAGCAAGGCTGCCGACGACGCCCTGGCGCGGCTGGGGGCCGTGGAGGAGCCCGACAGCCCAGTCAGGGTCATCGTGAGCGTCGACATGCTGAAGGAGGGGTGGGACGTCAAGAACATCTACGTCATCTGCTCCCTGCGTCCGTCGATCTCCGACGTCCTGACGGAGCAGACCCTCGGCCGCGGCCTCCGGCTGCCGTGGGGCTCTTACACCGGCGTCGAGCTGCTCGACACCGTCGAGGTGCTCTCGCACGAGCGATACGACGCGCTGCTTTCGCGAGCTGGCGTCCTCCTGGAGGGCCTGGTCGAGCGCCGCGTCGTCCCGGTGCCGACCGACGTGCCGAACGTGACCCGCGTCGTCGATGCCCCCACCGGCGACGACCCTGCCGCTCCAGACGTCGACGAACCTGCGCCTCCGACCGACGGACCGACCGCTGAGCGCTCTGCGGAACTGACACCGGCAGAGGCGACGCAGCCCGCGGCGGACACCGATGTCGCCCCCGCGGCGGCGGGTGTGGACGGCAGCGACGCCGTCACCCCGGTTCCGGTCTCACCGGCCGACGAACCCACTGGCGGGTCAACCATTACCACGCTGGATGAACGGCTGCGGGACGCGAACGCCCAGGCCGAGAGCGTCGCTGCGCCGATCACCGCCGCACGCGAGATCGTCATGCCGAAGGTGGAGCGCACCGTCGTCGCTCGGTCGTTCGCGCTCTCCGACGTCGACGAGGACCTCCTCGCCGACATCGGCAAGCAGGTCGCCGGCGCAGGCGGTGGAAGCTTGGCCCGCAAGCGTTTGGATGTGGTCGAGGACCCCAGCAGTCCGACTGGGCTGCGTCTCGTGCCGGCCGACGCCGCCGACATCATCGACGCGAGCACCCCCGAGCTGCCGTACGGCGACGTGGTCGGCTCGCTGAAGAACGGCATCCTCGCCGTCGAGTTCATCGACTCCGCGCGTCGCTCCGACCTCAACGCGGCCAAGCGGCTCGCGACCGTCTTGGTCGACGCCGCCGGAGGCGCCGACAACGTGGCGCCGTACGTCAACCAGACCCTGACCGCGGTACAGCGGATGTTGCAGAAGGAGTACCGGGCTGCCCCCGAGGTGGTCGACCGGAGCGTGAGCACCACGGCGTTCGGTCCTACGCGGACCAACGGCCGGCCGGTGGAGCCCAACCGGTACGGGAAGTTCAGCCGCGGGGTCGCCTACTCCACGTGGAGTGAGCGGGCCCTGCACCCGCTGAACTGGTTCGACAGCGAGACCGAGCGGAGGTTCGCCAACCTGCTCGACAGTGCCGCCGAGGTCACCGTGTGGGCGCGCATCCAGCGCGGCGAGTTCGTCGTGGAGTGGGAGGGCGGCCGCTACAGCCCGGACTTCCACGCCGAGATCTCCAGCGTCCACTACCTGCTCGAGGTCAAGGGCGACGACCGCGTCGACGACCCGGTCGTACAGAGCAAGCGCGCGGCAGCCGAGCAGTGGGCCCGGTACGTCACCGACGACGGCCAGCACGGTGAGTGGCAGTACCTGCTCGTTCCCCAGCACGTGGTGAACGAGGCGCGGACCTTGCCCGACGCCCTGACTCGGTCGCGCGCCGCGCGCCGCTGAGCAGCTGCCGCCCGCCACCACACGCGCGGCAGCAGCATGGTGGGTGCGCCCGGCTGCCTTCGGGGCGCGCACCTTCACCAGACGGTGGGTCCTCGACCTCGCCCGCGGGATGCGCGGACTCCGTTGCCCGGCGCTGCGGCAGTTGCGCCTAGCGAGAGCCCGCAGGGGGCTGGCCGCGGGCGCATCGCCGGCCCCAACGCATTCCCCGCCATGTGCGCTGCCGGACCGAGGCGCTTCCGGCGGACCAAGCCAGTCACGGTCGGATCACGGATTGGGTTCCGGTCGGGTGTGTTCCGTCGATGCGCACGTCGACGGAACGAAGCTGCGAATGTGGGTCGGCGTCGTGTGTGCGTGGGGTGTCGGGAACCGCTGGCGCAGGCGGAGACGGGTCGGCCGCGGGAGTACTGCGGGCAGCGCTGCCGGCAGGCGATGTGGGCGCGCCGGCGCCGCCGGGAGCAGCGCCTGCAGGCGGGGCCGGACTGGTCGCAGTGGTGGACGCCGCCGGAGATCAGGGAGCGGGTGTCGGTGTACGACCTGGGGTTGGACGCCGCAGCGTGCGCGGAGTCGACGCTCGTGCCCGGCAGTTGGCTGGGGCCGACGAATCCCGTGGAGAGCCGCAGGGACGCGACCTTGGTCCGCTGGTCGGACTTCGTGGAGCCCGGAACATCGATCTGGTGCAACCCCCCGTACTCCGCGCGGTTGCTCCCGCGGTTCCTCGAGCGGATGGTTCAGGCGGCCGACGACGGCCACGACACCATCGCGCTGCTGCCGGCCAGCGTGTGTACCCGCTGGTGGAACCGGTGGGTAGTTGACGGGGCCGCCGAGGTGGATCTGTTGCCCGGACGTCTCCGATTTGCCGGCCCGCATGCAGCGCAGGGGTATGCACCGTTCGGATGCAGCGCTGGTGCGTTGGCCTGCACGTGTCTCGAACGGACCGTCGACGCACTGAGAAGCGGGGCGGCGTCGCGCGGCTCAGGAACGGGCCTAGGTGGGGCTCCCGGGCTCCGCCGGGTCGCGGGTGTGCCGGGACGGACGCCGACGGTGCCGGATGGCTCCTCGCTGGCCCATGCCACGTCGCCCTCACGCAGTCTCCAGAGAGGTAGCGACGTGCGCGGCGAGGACGGGGCCGTCGCCGTGGTCCTCGACGAGGCCGCGGCGGTGCAGGGCGGGCAGGGTGAGTTCACGGCCGGTGCGGCTCAGCTTGCGGCGGACATCTTCTCCGCGCTGGATGCGGCGCAGCAGGCGGGCTTCGGCGAGGGTGAGCGGGCGGTCAGCTGCGACGTCCGCAGGCGTGTGCACGTGCGGGACAAGCCAGACGTCGTCGTGGTGGCGGGAGACCGCGATCCCGGCGTCGGGCAGCTGGTAGTTCAGCGCCTCGATGGCTTCGGTGACCTTCCGCGACGGTGGCGTGCAGTGCGGTCGCGAGGGCGGTGACGGTGGTGCGGCCGTGGGCGAGCAGTGCGGCGCCCACGGCCGGGCCCAGCTGCGTGTCCTCGCCTGCCCGGTGCTGGGGCAGCAGCAGGTCCTGCAGTGGTGCCGCGAGGGTGTGCGCGAGGCGTTCGATGACGCGCAGGGGCAGGTCGCCGGGGTCGGCGCCGGCCTCGAGGCGTTTGACGGTGAGCGGGTCGACGCCGATGGCGGCGGCGAGCCGGCGCTGGGACAGCCCGCGATCGGTGCGCAGCCGGCGCACTGCGTTCACGTCGATCACGGAAGGGCCTCCACGGTGACGCCGAGGGCCCGCAGCGCGCCTTCGGTGTGGTCGCGGGTGCGTTCGGCGCGGCGGCCGTGGACGTGGAGGCCGAGGTCGGTGGCCGCCTCGGTGAGGGCCTTGGCCAGGGCCTTG
The DNA here is from genome assembly GCF_016612845.1 of Blastococcus sp. TML/C7B. Classification (NCBI taxonomy): domain Bacteria; kingdom Bacillati; phylum Actinomycetota; class Actinomycetes; order Geodermatophilales; family Geodermatophilaceae; genus Blastococcus; species Blastococcus sp. TML/C7B. The sequence goes on from NZ_JAEOAA010000001.1 coordinate 2,177,490, forward strand.
GGGCTGTGTGGCAGCAGCGGGTCGTTGTCCTCCGCGCCGGCAGCCCGGCGCAACTGCACCTGGGCGCGCACGGCGCGGGCGGTGTGCGGGCCGAACGAGACTCGGCCGGTGGTGGTTGCGAGGGTGGCCCCGTCGCCGGCGGCGTCGCTGATGCGGATCGCTCCGATGCTGGCGAGGTCCCAGCTGTTGCGGGTGAGCATGACGGTGATGGGCCGGTAGGGCTGGCGGTAGGGGGCCAGGGCGGCGTCGGCGACGGCGGCGGGGATGCGGGGGCGTTCCTCGCCGTGCAGCAGCCGGGCGAGGTCGATCTTGACGTAGAGGTCGTGGTGCCAGGCGGCGGCCTGAAGTGCGCGCAGTTGGACGGTGAGCTGTGCGTCCGGCGGCGCGGGGTTGAGCAGGCCGTAGAGCAGGTCGGCGACGGTGCCCCGGGTAGCGCCGTGCGCGCGCAGGCCCTGTGTGCAGTCGCGGGCGGTGGTGCTGAAGACGGCGTCAACGCGGGCGGCGTCGGCGGCGCTGAGGGTGCGCCGGTAGGCGCTGCGGAAGGTGGTGAACTCCGCGGCGGGGACGGCGGGCAGGTCGACCGGCACGGGGAGGTGCGGCGCGGGTGCGGCGCTGGGTGCGGCGAGGTCGGCGGTGGCGGCGCTGCGGCGGCGTCCCAGTGCGCGCACGAAGGTGTCGCTGCGCGGCGGCCGGTGCAGGAGCCACAGCCGCGCCCCTGCGGTGTCGGTGAGCCGCACCAGGCTGTTCAGCAGCACCGGGTGCAGCCGCTGGGCCTCGGTGAGGACGACGTCGGCGATGTCGTGTGCGCACATCCAGGCCAGGGCGTGGCGGACGTCGTCTTGTTCGTTACGGCCGGTGCCGGCCAGGTCGCGGCGTTTGCCGAGGGCGGCGAGCAGGTCGCCAGCGAGCACGTGCAGCCGGCGCAGGTCGGGGCGGATCTCGGCCCACAGGGCCCCGGTGACCAGCGGCGGATGGGCCGGGATGGTCACCGGGGCGCCGGTGACGTCGACGCTGAGGATGGTGGGGGACATCGGTCAGCGCTTCTTCAGCACGGTGGCCGGCATGGACGCCAGCACCGCCTTCGCGAACGGGCGGTCCAGAACGGGGCGCTCGCGTCCGAGGGCGACGGCCTGGTCGCGAAGGTGGATGGCGTGCTGCAGGAACCGCGACCAGCGGCCGAGGACGCCGTGGCACACACGGGTGTCGATTTCGGTGAGCAGGTCGGTGTCGGCGCCGGCGAACAGGTCGTGCATGCCCCGCAGGGCGCGCAGCAGAACCTCATCGGTCAGGGGAGCGACTTCGACGGTGGCGCAGATGGCGTCCCACAGCAGCGGGTCGCGGCCGATCGCTTTCGCCGCCTGCGGGCCGCCGAGGAGGAACCAGGCGGCCTGTTGTCCGGGGCGGCCGTGCAGCCACTCGATCTGCCCGGCGGCCTCGGCGGTGCACCGCTCGGTGTGCTCGACGACGACGATCCGGGGCTGCGCGGCGAGGGCCTCAACGAGGTCGTCCTGCAGGTCCCGTTCGGGCAGGTCGTCGGGGGCGATGACCTGGTCGTGCAGCAGTTGCAGCAGCTTGCGGCCGCTTTCGTTGCCCGCGAGCGTCAGCCTGGCCACGGGCAGCTCCTGGCCGGCGAGCCAGGTGTTGAGGGCGGTGCGCTTGCCGGTGGAGTGCGGCCCGTGGATGAGGGCGATCTCGTGGCGGGGGACCACCAGGGCGGCGGTGTCTGCGATGCGGGCGAAGGCGGGGGTGCGGACCACTCGCGCCTCCTCGAGTCCGGCGAGGGCCATCAGATGATCCGCAGCTGCGCGTGAACGCCGCCGAGGCCGTCGGCGCCGTCCGCGTCGAGCTGGCCGAGGAGCTGCTTGAGCGCGTCGTCACCACCGGACAGCAGGTCATCGGAGGTGCCGATGACCTGGCGCTTGCCGTCCTTGTCCTTGCGAATCTTGGAGGTGCCGGGGTGGTTCTTGACGCGCATCCGGTTGGCGGTAGTGAAGCGCTTCTGCGCCTGGGCGCGGGCGGCCTGCCGGCGTTCGATGGTGGCCTGCCGCTCCTCGTCGGACAGCTCCTGCACCGGAATGGCGGTGCACAGGTGCTCGCCGTTGAGGAACACTTCGATGAAGGACCGGTCGTGGGGGAGGTGCCGGATTTCGACGTGCCGGCCGATGACGTCGACCAGCTCGGGGGCGACCCAGTCGATGGTGTCCCAGCGGATGCCGTTCTTGCTGACCTTGCAGCGGTCCTTGGAGGTCAGGAAGTCGTGCCAGAGCTGCTCGGGGGCGATCTCCTCCAGCGGGGTGCCGTCGGCCTTCCAGGCCTGCAGCGGCGTCATCTTCATGGTGCTGACGACGTGGTTGGTGTTGTAGTCGGTGATCCACTCATCGAGCAGCACCAGGAACTCGTCCTCGCCGAGGGCGTTGTCGGCGATGGCGTGCTGACCGCGCAGGTCGTGCGGGCCCTCGCTGTAGCCGGGCAGCGGCGGAAGCAGGCTGCGCTTGAGGGTGAGCCAGAACCGTTCGAGACGGCCCTTCAAGTGCGGGGAGTATGCGGCCAACGCGATCGGCATGACCTGCAGCCGCAGGCACGACTCGGTGATGAGGGTGGCCAGGAACTCCAGGCCGCGGTCCCACACCGCCTTCATCGGCCTGCCGCCGACGATGGTCTCGCCGTCCCCGGCGACGCGCAGCGTCATCGCCTGCACCAGCGACGCCCGGACCTCCTCGGCGGTGGGCCGCCCGAAGGTGACCACCCAGGACAGGACGTAGCGGGTGGAGCCGTCCATGACCGCGGTGATCCACGGCTTGACCGCCGTCTTGTACCCGCGCGGCACGACGAAGATGGGCAGCTCGGTGTGGTCGAGCAGCACGCTGTGCATCCGGTGCGGGTAGTCGTTGCGCAGGTACAGCTGGTGGTCCCGGTAGCCGGCCGACCCGCCGCGGGCGTACTCGATCTGGCTGCCCATGGCCGCGCGCACGCACCGGCGGAAGGTGCTCTCGCTGGGCAGCGACATGCTGCCCGCGAGCAGCTGGTAGGCCTGCGCCAGTCCGCCGCAGCACAGGAACACCGCGGTGATGACCGCCTCGGTCACCGCGAACCGCGCCGCACCCGGCAGCGACCGGCCCTGCGTCTTCGCGTCCAGGGCGCGCTGAACCTGCCGGGCGCTGTAGCCGACCTTCGCCGCCTCCCGGCGCACGTCGTCCGGCGTCACCGGTCGCGTCTTGGCCAGCTCCATCAGCGCGTCGACCGCGCGGTCCCGGGCAGTGCGCATGTACTTGGGCTTGTTGGTGTTCTTCTTCGGCTCGCGGGTGTTCACGGAGCTCACTTCCTTCTGGTCACGACGTCGGTGTGGAACAGGGGCATCCGGCCGCCGTCGGAGCGCACGAACACCGAGCGGTGCGGCTCGGTGAGGCTGAGCAGCCGGATGCCGATGAACTGGTCCGGCCACAGCCGGGTTGCGCAGTCGCCGTAGCGGGTGACCTGCGCGCTGGTGCGAGCCAGCGAGATCCCGCGGGGGCTGCCGGCCTTGATCTCGTCGATCAGCACCCGGTCGTCGCGGTCGCGCCAGAGCAGGTCGATCCGGCCGACACCCACGTCCAGCTCGGTGCCGGCGAACAGCCAGCCGGGAGGGGGCAGCAGGTGCCAGAAGTAGCTGCCGGTCAGCGAGGCGATGTTCTGCCGGTGGGCGCGTGCCTCGATCGGGGCGAACATGTGCATCGCGCGGTCGGCGGCGATGCGCAGCTCCGCCGCCGTGGGCGTGCGGGTGCGCGCGGCCAGGGTGCCGATGGTGGCGTGCACGAGCACGCCCACCTGACTGGAGCGGGCCAGTTCCTCGTCGTCGTAGAACATGTGCGGGCACCGTTCGGTGCCCGCAGCCGTCGTCAGTCGCCCGGCGATCCAGATCTGGCCGGGGGCGGGGGCGGTACCTCGGTGCAGTGCGGCCCGGTACTGCGCCCGGCCGAGGATCCGCCGCCCAGTGATTGCCCTCGCGGCTGTGCTCACCGCAGCGCGTGAAGGGCGCAGTCGGGGTGCACAGTCAGGCGGCGGGACTGCCAGCGCGGCTGCTGCGGCCCCCGACGCCCGCGTAGCGACAACACCTGCACGTCCCCGTACGGCGATCGCCGCACCGTGTCCGCAGGGGCGGTGAGGATGGCCAGTCCGGTGCGCACCGCCTGCAGCGCAACCTCACCGAGATCGAACGCGCCGCCGACGAACGTGGCCTCCGAACATCCCACCGGGGTCAGCCACGCGCCGTCCTCGGCGGGAGGCCACGGCAGCGTGCGCTCGGCACGGTGCAGCTGGGCGCACTCCCAACAACCGCCGCCGGCCGCGGGTTGCGCCACGATCGCCCCGCCCCACCCGCCAGCAGTGGCAGAGGCGATCAGCAGGGGCGTGCCGGTCCGCCGCAGGTGCGCGGCGAGGAAACGGGAAACGGTGGGGTTCGCGGCCGCGTCAACGACCAGATCGCTCCCGGTCAGCCGGGGGAGTTCCTGGCCGTCGTCGCGGCCGAGGTGGCGGAAGCCGCAGGTGAGCTCGACGTGGGGGTTGTGCTCGAGGATGCGCCGCGCGACGGCGAGCGCCTTGTACTCACCCGCGTCCGCGACGGCGGGAATCTGCCGGGAGCCCGTGGCCGCCTCGTGCCGGTCCCCATCGACAAGGTGGATGATGCCGACGCCAGCACGTGCTAGCTCCAGCGCGATCGGGCCGCCGACCGCGCCCACGCCGACGACGGTGACCGTGGCGCCGGAGAGCTGCTGCCCGGTGTTGCCCGGTAGCCGGGCGGCGAGGTCGTCTCGGCCGATGGCGTGACTGCGGTGGACCGTCACCCGCAGCCGCGCCCGGGCGCTCGCTTGTTCGGTCGGAGCGGTGTCTGCGGTTTCTGCGGCGTTCGGGTCGGCGGGCCAGAGCTCGGTGACCGGAAACAGTGGCAGTTGTCCCGGCGGTGGAGGGTCGCCAGCGGCTGGGCGTTCACCGGTCCGCGCGGCGGCGCGCAGGGTGAGCAGCAGGTACTCCTCCCAGGCCCGACGATCGCCGGCCTCGGACGGCACCAGCACAAGCAGTGCCTGCAGCCGGGGGAGGTAGGTGGCCGTGGGCACCGTGGCGGCCAGCTGGGCCCAGCCTCGTCGCCACAGGTCGGCCGCGATCAGGCGGCCCGGCGGCAGGTCGGTGAGCCGCACCCATGGGATCTGCACCGACTCCAGGCCGGCGTACAGGTCGCTCGCGGCCAGCAACTCCCCGTCCCCGTCTAGCAGCTGCACCAGGGCGTGCACCGGTGGGAGGGCACCGATCACGGCCAGGGCCGCCAGGCCGCCGGGCACGCCGGCCGGCGGCAGGCACCCCGAGTCGGCCAGCAGCCCGCCGCGGGCCGGCATCAGGCGCGTCCACACCGGCTCCGCGCCGGTCTCCAGCGCCAGCGTCGCCGGATCCGCACCGCTCGTGCGCCCGGCGGCGAGCAACAGCGGCAGCTGAGTGGTGAGCAGTGCGGCCAGGGTGGTGGAGGGCAGCCACTCCTGCTCGCCCCCGAGCAGGCACAGCGTCCCCATGATCGGGTCCCGATGGCGGTGCAGCCCGGCGAGGGGCTCGCGCAGCAGCACCGTCGGCGGCCACCACGGGAACTGAGCCGGGTAGTGGACGGAGAGCTCGAGCCGGTCGGGGTCACCCGGCTGCGGCGCCGGGTGCGGCCAGCTGACCATCAGCCCCCGGGACGGCGCCGCGACGCCGTCGCTCCGGCCGGCGGCGACGTGGTCGAAGGCCAGAGGTGTCCAGGTCGCGCCGGCGGCGGCCAGCTCCTTCCGCTCCAGCTCCCACACCTGCGGGTAGGCAATCCACCACGGCGTGAGGGCGGCACCGGCCGCCACCGGCGCGCTCATCAGCCCACTGGCCGCGGGTGCTCGCCCGACGACGCCGCCCATACCGGCGGCGCCATCTGGACGTCCTCGACGATCGTCTCGTCGGTCGACGTCTCGGTGCGCGTCGTCGACGTGGTGGTGTACCTGGTGATCCGGCGCTGTCCCGGCCCGCCCGCCGACGGGGGCGGGGACGTCGCAGGGGCGGTCGGAGCCTCCGGCGGCTCCGGTGCGGCCTCCGCGGCGGCGCCGTCCGCGTCCTCACCCGCCTCCTGCGGCGGGCTGGGCTCCTCGGCGCCGGCGCTGGGGGCGTAGAAGGAACCGGTGGCGGCGGGCGACGCCTCGCCGGGGCTGGCGTCGGGGTTGTTCGGGCCGGGGGACTGATCGTCCACGGGATACGTCCCTTCAGTGGGGTCGCTGCACGTCAGCGAGGGGCCCCAAGCGCACGTGCCGCCCGTGTGGCGGCGCATCGAGATCGAGGAAGCTGCCCGGCCATGGCTGGGCAACTTCCCGCCCGACCGGGTGACCGCGGCGAATGCCTGCTGCCCGCGGGCCGGCACCACTGCCCTCGTGAATCGACCGGGTGCCAACCGTCTAGATCGCCGCCGCACGCTGACTCCGCGCGCCTACATCCCACGAGGCTTCGGCAGTACGCCGGAAGCGAAATGTGTTGTTCCGCCGGGCGGTGATCCGGTGTCCGCCGCCGTCGCACGTGTGCAGCACGATCTCGTTTTGCGCTACAAGGCTGTCCGGCGTCACGGCGACAGGCGCCGCCTCGGCCGCACGTTCGGCATCTCGGAGTCGGCGTGGAGCCGCTGCCTATCGGGGGAGCAGTTCATGGGCGGCACCGTCATGGCCGCGCTGTTGTACGGCATCCATGGGTGGTGAGTGTCCCGCCCCCCGTCAGTACCGAGCCTCCACTGAACCCGGGGCGGGACACCTGTGCAGGCACCCGGGGTGGGCGCGCCAGAAGTACCCAGCGCTCACCCCGATCACCATCTCTGGCGGTTGCTTCAGGTGTCCCTGATTGGGCCGCTTAGGGCGTCGGGGTAACGCTCAGAGTGGGCCCTAGGGGTGATCGATCTCCGGCTGGGAGACCAGCCGCTCGTAGGCAACCTCCAGGGGCATCAGTACCGGTTTCCATCGGACGCGGCTCGCGTACCAGCTGGCACGTTCCTCCTCGCGGTCGTCGACGTACTCCTGCCAGTACCAGCCACCACCGAAGGGGGTGACCCCGAAGGGCTGGCGTCCGAAGCCCTCGTTCCTCGCGAAGTCGACGGGCTCATGATCCTGCCGCCGCGAGCAGAGATCAGCGCAGCAGCCGTCTGCCCGCCGCCGTCGCGACCCGCGCGTTCGTTCTGTGCCCTTCTGCTGAGCTGCGCTTCCCGCCGCCAGACCTCCCAGAGGTCGTACATCGCGTGCAGGACAGCAACAACCGCGTCAGGCATCTCCGTGGCCGAGCCGACGTCCGCAGCCCGGGCACGGCTCATGGCCGCGTCAAGGCGCCGCCATCGAGGGATTAGGACGGATGCGGGCGCGGCCACGCGCGAACCGTACGTCCCCGCGCTGGCCCCAGAGTGGGCCGCTCAGGGCACCGGCCGAGCATGCCGCGAATGCGGCATTATAAACACGGCGCTGGCCACCCGCTTGCTGGGTCAGTGGAGTTGACCCGCTTCGGTCAGCGGCTCTGCACCGGCCGATCGTGACCGCTGCGCCGGACAACGATGATCGGCCGCGCGGCCACCGCCCAGCTGTCGCGCAACGACTCGGACCAAAGGGCCCGACCTTGTGCAGGGGGTCGGGCCCCTCCGGACTCCAGGTGAATCTGTACTGCAACTGCACTTCCAGAACCTTCAATCTGTCGTACTGTTGCACCTTCACAGCACTTCACAGAACATCGAGGAGCGCCATGAACCGCAATAGCACCGACCCTTCCTCCCGGCTGGAGGCCGCGATGCGCGCGGGAGCGCAGGCCTTCCTGGCCTCGCTCGACGGCCTGGACGAGTCGCCCACAACACCGCCCGCGGCCACTGCGGCTGCAGACGGGGACCTCATCGAGTACGACCCCTTGGTCGACCCGGTTCCGCTGCCCCAGGACCCCGCGCACGACGCCCCCAGGGCACACAAGGGGATGGCAAGCGTGACCTACGTCGGCGCAATCGCCCGCATCAACGCGACTCAGGGTCGCGGAGCCACCACTGGCGAGGTGCGCAAGTACGCGCTCAAGGCCGGCTACCCCGACGCTCGCGCCGTCAACGGGTGGGCTGACCGACCGGGGAGCGAGGACCGTGCGATCAAGAACATCGACGGCCTCCGCTACGTCAAGGCCGATTCGCTCGAGTGGCTCCACGGAGTAGCCGCCGAGATCGGCATCAAGCTGGTCGGGGACTACAGCTCCCTCCCGATCCCGCCTCAGTAGGCAGTACGCATCGGGCCCTTCGGGGGTCACTGCGCGTCCATGGCCCCGGTGCGTTCTCGCTGTCCCGGCAGCACTGGCTCCCAACCGCCCGCGCGAGCGGCGTGGGACTGAGTCTGCGAGGGCGCCCGAGCAACAGCGAGAGCTCGACCCCAGGGCGTCGGGCTCTCAGGTCGAGAGCCGGTCAGCCGGGCCGACTTGCACGTCGCCGCCGACATGGACAGCTCCGCCAGAGAGGTCGTTGAGCGGCTACTGGCCCTGCAGGCTTTCCACGCCCACAGCGACGGCTCGTACAGCGTCGAGCCGCGCCTGCTGACTGCCCGGCGGGCGTCGCTGACCTGACCGATGACGCCTTTGACCGGTGCGGACATGCAGCTGCCCCGACCGTGACCGTCGGGGCTGCTGGCTTCGCAAGGTCACGTGATCAAAGGTCCAGACTGCACCGGCAACCATCGCTGAGACCATGCCTACGCGCACCTGAAGGGCGCGTTTCGTCGACGTGCGCCGTCGACGAAACCAAGACGCTAGGGAGTCAACTCAGTCGCGGCGCAGCCAGGTCCACAGGGCGACGTCGAGTACGCGCAGTGGCACATCATCGCAACGCACGCCGTGGGAGGTCCTCACCTGCTCGGTGAGCTTGACGAGGCGGCGGCCGATGGCCTCGTCGCGCATCAGGAATGCGATCACCTGCCAGTCGACCCGGCGGGTGCCATACCGCCGGATGGGGGTGCCGTACAGCCCCAGCCCTTCGCAGACCACCCGGTCGCGCACCGGGAACAGTCGAGGGCGCTTGCGGGCGCACAGCTTCGCTGAGGTCACCCACGGGTTGGGCTTGGCCACCCACGGGTCGCAGCAACCGCCGTGAATCGCTCCCGCCAAGGTCTCCATCGCCTCGAAGGGACTGCCCAGGGTTCGGTTGACTCCTTGCCTGTGAGGTTTCGGCCTCGCTGGAAGGATCAGCACCGTGCCCAAGCCGTTCCCCAAGGAGTTCCGGCGTGACGTGATCGCGGTGGCCCGGCAGGGCGACCAGTCGATCGCACAGGTTGCCAAGAGCTTCGGGATCTCCGAGTCCTGCCTGCAACGCTGGCTGAAGATCGCCGACCGCGACGACGGCCTGGCCGCCAAGACCTCGCCGCCGGCCGGCTCGAGCACCGGCAGCGACCTGGAAGCCGAGAACCGGGAGCTGCGCAAGCGGGCCAAGCAGCTGGAGCAGGAGAACGAGATTCTGCGCCGGGCGACCGCGTACTTCGCCCGCGACGTCCTCCCAAAATGATGTACCCGCTGGTCCAAGACCTCGCCGCCGACAAGATCCCTGTCGCGGTGACCTGCCGGGTGCTCGGCTTCTCCAAGCAGGCCTTCTACAAGTGGCAGGCCAACCCGGTCAGTCAGCGCGACTGGGACGACGCGCACCTGATCAACGCCGCGATCGACATCCACCACGACGATCCGGAGTTCGGCTACCGGTTCATCGCCGACGAACTCGCCGACAAGGGGCTGCGGGCCTCCCGCAACCGGGTCAACCGGCTCTGCACCTCGCAGCGGCTGTGGTCGGTGCACTCCCGCAAGCGCGGCCTGAACCGCAAGCCCGGACCGCCGGTGCACGACGACCTGGTGCGCCGGGACTTCACCGCCGAGCGCCCCAACCAGCTGTGGCTGACCGACATCACCGAACACCCCACCGCCGAGGGCAAGCTCTACCTCTGCGCGATCAAGGACGCCAGCTCCAAGCGGATCGTCGGCTACTCCATCGACGCCCGGATGACCTCCGAGCTGGCGGTCAACGCGCTCCGTAATGCCATTGCTGCGCGGCCCGGTCGGCGCGATCATGCACTCGGACCGCGGCAGCCAGTTCCGTTCCCACGCCTACGTCCGGGCTCTGCGCGAGGCCCAGTTGCGCGGCTCGATGGGCCGAGTCGGAGCGTGTGCTGACAACGCCGCCATGGAGTCCTTCTTCAGCCTGCTGCAGAAGAACGTCCTCAACCGACAACGCTGGACCACCCGCGAGGAACTACGACTGGCGATCGTGGTCTGGATCGAGAAGACCTACCACCGCCGCCGGCGCCAAGACGCCCTCGGCCGCATGACCCCTATCGAGTTCGAGACACTGACCCAGACCGCTCACGCGGCCTGACCGCCCCTACCGAGACGAGTCAACTGAAGTCTGGGCAGTCCCGAACGTGGTGTGGTCGGCCGTTGCGAGGTCTGCGTCAGAAGGCAGCCCGGCCAGTCCCTGCTCGATGTCCGCGCGGATGCCGGGGTCGCTGAGCAGCCGCCGTGTGGTCAACGCGTCAACGCCGGCGTTGAGCACTGTGAGGGCGTGCAGGTCGGCCGCGGTGATGGTGGTCGGGTCGACGGGCGCCAGTTCGAGGAAAGTTGTGCCGGCGCCTCGCCGGACGGGGTCGTAGTGCTTGCCGAGTCGCTCGGTGGCCGGTCGGGCGGTGTCGTCGGAAAGTGCCTCCATCGTCACCTCTCGCGCGTACTCCAGCTCGCTGGACGCCGGCCGCGGCCAGCCTTCGGGAACGTCCGGCGGGGGAGGGGTGACCATGGCGCGGACCGTAACGGGCGGAACTCCCGCATCCAGGAAGGCGGAACCGACGGTGCGTCAGGAGAGGCCGGGGAGGACCGGGTGGGGCACGATGCTGCGGTGATCGACTGGCCGGGAATCTGGGCCGCGGTGGCGGCGCGGGTGGCGGCGCATCGGGCGGCCGGCCGCGGGCATCTGCTGACCGAGGACACCGTGCGGCTGGAGACGGTGCTTGTGCTGGAGCAGTTCGGTGTCGCACCGGGGCGCTTGGCTGCCGAGGTCCTCGCCCCCGAACTCGCCGGAGGCAAGCTCGACCTGGTCGTGGACCCGCCCGGTGGCGTCGCAGTGGAGCTGAAGTACCCGCGGGACAGCCGCACCGGCTTCTCGCCAGACACGATGACGTTCGGTGAGCTGCTACGGGACTTTCTGCGCGTGGCCGCGGTGCCCGCTGATGACCGGTGGGTGGTGCAGCTGCTCAACGACCGGCTCGCTCGCTATGTCATCAACGCCTGTCTTCGTCACGGCCTTGCCTGGCCCGAGGCCGTCGGCGGCACCATGACGCTGCCCGCTTCGGCTCTGGCCGGTCTGCCGGTGACGGCTGTCCGCGCCATCGGTGCTGCTGCGGTGTCGGGCACCGTGTCGGCGACCTGTGCCGTCATCGAGCCGGCGGGTGAGGGGCTCTTGCTCTACGCGTTCCGGATCGACCAGTTGCCCGCCGCCGAGCTAGTCACCGGAGTCATAACGGCCGGAGTCGATGCCAGCGAGGCAGCGGCCCACACCGACGCCGCCGTCATCGCGAAGCGCTCGAGTCGCGAAGGGGCGCGGGCGGAAATTCTGGCCGCGGCTCAGGCCGTCGTCAGCCGTAGCGGTCAAAACGCCTTCACGATGCCCGAGGTCATCGCGGAGATGCGTCGTCGCGGCACCGGCTACGCGGAGTCGACGATCCGCACGATGATCGGCGCTCACCTGTGCGCCGACGCCACCGGAGTTGGCACCGCCGGCTACGCCGACTTCACCCGTGACGGCAGAGGCCGGTACCGGTTCAGGTCGTCGGGGGCTGTCCGCTGACCTTTGGCCACGGCATAGGTCTCCGCTCGGCCCCGGCCTAGTGACAGTAGGTCGGGACCGAGCGGAGGGCAGCCGAGTCGGTCCAGCCTCGGCCGCGGCGCGCCACCGTGTCTGGACCACGACGCCGCGCACTGACGACATCGGCAGCAGCGAGCACGACTCGAGGCGCTGAGCAGCGATCTCACCCGATCGGAGGTCTCCGGTGCGGCCGGTCAGCGAGCGTCGGCGGAACTGTCGTACCCCCGCCGTAGCGTGCGCCGCAGATGAGCTACTCGACTGAGCAACGACGCCACGCCGCCGCATGGAAGCACCACACCGAAGCACTGCCGACGGCCGCGAAGGCCCCGGCGCCGTACGTCGCCAAGGACGGCCGGGCGGGCGGCCCGGCGTACGAGTTCTGCCTCCCGGCGGCACTCGCGGAGCACAACCTGCTGCCCGACGTGCGTGACGCCGCGTTGGCGCTGTTCGCCGAGCTGGGCATTCCCTGGCATGCCGGCATCGGCGGCGGACCGGGCAACCACCTGCTGTCTTCGCAGGTGCAGTGCGTGAACGCCTTGGGCCAGACGGTCAGCGACCCGGCCCGGGTCGCGGCCGCGTTCGGCAGCACCGTGCCGGTGGGCGAGGTCCTGGAGATCGAGCCGGGCCGGTACCTGACGTTCGAGTACATCGGGCCGACCGACTTCTTCAGCGAGGCACCCGGTAGCGACCGGATCCGCGGCGCGCGCTGCACCAGCGTTGACGCGGCCTTCCTGCACCGGGCCCCCGATGGAGGCCGGGAGCTGGTGCTGGTGGAGTGGAAGTACACGGAGTCCTACCGGCTGCGCGACCCGGAGCCGGCACGCGACGAGACCCGACGCCGACGGTACGCCGCGGCGGTAGCCGACCCCGCCGGCCCGATCCGTGACGGTGTGCTGCCCTTCGATCTGCTGCTGGACGAGCCGTTCTACCAGCTGGTGCGCCAGCAGCTCCTGGCGCACGCTTTGGAGAAGGCCGGCGTCGCCGACCGGGTCCGCGTGGTGCACGTCCTGCCGCCGGACAACCAGGCCTACCAGCGGTCCCTGCCGCGCCCCGAACACCGCGCGCTGGGCCAGTCGGTGTCGCAGGTATGGGAGCAGCAGTTGCTGCGCCAGACCGACCGGTACACGGTCATGGACCCCGCAGTGTTCCTCGACCCCGACCTGACCAGCCGGGAGTACGTGCTGCGCTACGCACCGGATGTGGTGTGGGACGAGGACGGGCTGGCGGCTGCGCTCGACGTTGACAGCGTCGACGCGATCGAAGACGCCCTCGATTGGGACGGTGACCTGGAGCTGGAGGCCGACGGCGTGTACCTGCGCGTCGGCACGACCGCCACGGGCCTCAGCTACCCGTTCCGGCTGTCCGCCCTGCAGGAGCTTGCCGCAGAGCTCGAGGCCTGAGCCGTACCGCGCACCGGCCGCTCGGTGGGCGGGCGCGTCCGCCCCCATCGAGGCAGGGCACTCCCGCAGCGCGTCGCGTTCCGGCACGCTGACGAGCCGATAGGCAGGACCGTGCCGCCGTTCCACGTTCTCGCGGCGAGACCAGGAAAGGGCGAGCTCCCCGTGATCACCCATGACCAGCTCAAGGCCGCACTCGAACGCGCCGGCGCGCAGGACGTCACCGACAAGCAGGACCGCAAGAACTCCATCTCATCCACGGTCATGCGGTGTCGACTCGATGGCCGGCGGACCGTCGCAGTCGCCAGTGGTGCGTCGACCGAGACCTGCATCGGTGCCGTTCTCGATCTGCTCGACCTGCACCTGCACGGGGCCGGGGCGTCTGCGGGCGAAGGTGAGCCCGCCGGCGAGGTCGCCGTTGTGCTCGGTGAGCGGGAGAACACCGAGGCGCTCGACGCGATCGGCTCCCTGCTGGCCGCCATGAGCGGCGGCCCGGCGGTACACATCTACACCGCCGACGCGACCGGCCTCCGACAGCTGCCGCCGCTCGCCCCGGCCGACTTCTCCACCAGCGCCAAGGCCGTCCGGTACCTGGGCCTGATGGACCGCCTCGAGGACGGCCCGCCCGACCTACTGCGCCGGCTGCAGAAAGAGGTCGGCCGCACGGAGCTGCGTGCCTACCCGATGCTGACCGGCTATCCCGATTGGTCGCTGCGGCTGGAAGGACTGGAGGTCGGCCGGATTCGTGCCGGACGTGGATGGCTGGACGTCGGCAAGGTCGGCCGAACCGGTAATGAGGGCGAGGCGCGCCGAGCCTGGCGAGCGGCCGCGGTCCAGCCCGACGGGGGCACCCGACTCATCGTGCGCGACGACGACGAGCAGAGCGTGAAGCTGGCCGTGGCCGCACTGACCGCCTTCGCCGACGACTGGTTCCGCGCACCGGCCGCTGGAGCTGAGGCCAAGCAAAACGAACACGCATTGGAGTCACGCATCCTGCGCGGCGCGTGCCCGATCGGTGTTACCTCCGGCCGGCTGGAGCTCCTGCAGCCCGATGACGGCATGACCAACTGGGGCAGCCAGTTCCCCACCCGCTGGGGACACACCACGGGCAACGCCGCCCGCTACCTCGACGCGCTGATGCGCCAGGGCTCCGTGCCGTGGGCCGTGGAGATGAAGGTCCGCGGTGGTGGGGGAGTGGGCGGCTACTACCGGCACGCCGTCGCCCAGGCGGTCCTGTACCGCCAGTTCATCCGCAGCGCCAGCCCGCTGGACCCGTGGTTCAGCCGCCACGGCTTGGACCGCACCGCGGTGCGGGCCGCGGTGGCCGTTCCAGTGCTCGATGAGCAGCCGGTGTGGCGTGACCGCCTGCAGGGGCTCTGCGATCTGATGGACGTGGAACTGGTGCAGGTTCCTCACGAGTACGCGGCCCTGCGCTGATTCTGTTGTGCCGGACGTTGTCGCCGGGGAAGTTGCTGCTCCGTAAAGGTCGGAAGGTCACCGGCTACCGCCCAGTGACGCCCTAAGCTCACGCGGACCCCGGAGCCGGAGGTCCGAGTGGGATCTGGGGGGGTCGGGGCATGGGTGACGGCGGTATGCGGTACGAGCTGAAGACCGTGAAGGCCATACGCGGTACCGAAGGCAGGTCGGTCGCTAAGTGGCAGAAGGACGGCTGGGAGCTCGTCGACCAGAGCGCGGGCACCTTGCACACGACGCTCAACTTCCGGAAGCCGAAGCCGCCACTTCCTGTGCGTCAGATCGCGATCGCCGGTGCCGCCGTCCTGGTTCTCGCCGGCGTCATCGGAGTCGGCGCCCTGCTCGAGGGGAATGGAGACAGCAAGAACTCCGCATCGGCTACCTCGACGTCCGTGACGGCCGAGGAGTCGGACGCCCCGCCGGCGGCCGAGCCGACCGAGCAGGTAGACGCCCCGCCGGCACCCGTGGCGACCGAGCCGGTGGACACCCCGCCCACGCCCGTCACTGACACCACGGTCGATGAACTGCTCGATGCGCTGAACGCCGGCAGCTCGAGTGGCATCGCCACCGGGGACCGGTTCAGGATCACGGCCGAGTTGTTCGAATCCGACGCGTGGGGAGTCGGGGCGTCCGGGGACTTCGTCGTCTACGTGATGGCGAAGGGTGGAGCGGACGACCTACCGGTGTTCGTCGACGAGTCGGACGCGGACGGCTGGCAGAACGGCACGCGAGTCGAGATGGTCGTGGAGGCCGTGGAAGCCACCATCAACGGCGAAACCACAGACGGCTGGCTGCAGGCTGAATCGGTGAAGACAGCTTCCGGCGCCTAGCTGACCGGCGGCCCCCGCGAGTTGTCGCCGCTCCTGTTCCTCCCGTCCTCCATGAGGTGTCGCCAGGCCGGCTAGGGCCTCCAGCGCGCGGCGAGCTTTCGGTGCGGGTTAGGCGACCGAGCCGCCGATGCTGGTGGCGTCGAGCGGCCCTCCCGCCTTCACTCTGCTCGGGGATGGTGTCCGCGCACGTCTCACGGCAGGGTCGGGGACCATGCGCGCAGCGGACATTGCCATCGGGCGGACGTACGCGTGCGCGGCCCGGGGCCGCGCTGTGACGCGAACCGTGCCCGTGGTGGTGCTGGCAGCGCCGGTCGCTGGCCGTGTTCGGGTCCGGTTCGCCCCTGATGCCGACGCGGCGCTTCTGGATGCGCCCGAATCTGGGCACGAGGACGACGTGTCCACGCGATCACTGCTGAGCCCATGGGAGGACTGGGCGGCCGCTGCAGCGCGGGAATCGGGCGACGCTGCGCCTGTCGTGGTCGAGCGACTGCCCGAACTCACCACGGACGACGCGCTTGTGCAGCGCCTGGACGACGACAAGGTCCTGGTGCTGGGCAACACCGGCTTGGTTGCTCACTTGGGGAAGCCGCTGTACACGCTGTCCCCGCAGCTGACGCACGCAGCGACCGCCGAGTTGGGCACAGCGTTCGGCGCAGCGGCCGCGGCCCTGCAGGCGGCTAGCGCCGTAGAGGACGTCCGGCAGGCCGGACTGGTGTTCAAGGTCGCGAAGAGCAGCGTCGAGCAGTTCCGGCAGTTCGACGCCGTGATGTCGAACGGGGAGATGCTCGGAGTTCTCCGCGGAGACAAGGGCATTCGGGCGTTGGTGCGGTGGCAGCAAGCAGGGACCGGGTTGCGTTCGCTGGCGTCGGTATCCGGGCTGATCTTCGTCGCCGCTTCGCTCGCCGGTCAGGCGCGGATGATGAAGACGCTGACCGCCGTCGGCTCCGCCCTCGACAACCTGAAGGGGATGGAACGGGACCAGCAGATCGCCCAGCTACGGGCGGACCGTCGACGGGTGGTCAAGGTGGTCGAGCTCGCCTCGTTGCTGGGAGCGCTGCCTGAAGCTCTGGCGGCCGAACTGCCTGACCGCCGCGCGTTGGAGGTGCAACTGGAGCGCGCTGCCGAGGAGGTCGCCCGGCTCAAGCGGGACCTCGGTCGACTTCCGTCGAATGCTCGCGAGAAGCTCGAGGCGCTGCAGACCACCGTGCCCGATGTGATGTTCAGCCTTGCCTACTACGCCGAGGCGGAGGCCACGTTGATGGTGGCGGAGTTGCTGCACCGGTACGCAGTCGCCCAGACCGACCCGACGACCGCAGCACTGCTGGAGGACTACGAGCTGAAGCAGCGGGAGGAGCGGGCCGCGGTCGGCGTTGCCCTCGTTGACGGCATCAGCAAGGCCATGAAGGCCGTGGAGGCAGAGCCAGGCGGGGGATGGTTCGCCGGGAGCACACGGCAGAAGGTGGAGGCGCTCGCCGGCGAGGTCCGCGGAGAGCTAGCCGCGCTTCGAAGGAGCGGTTCCCGGCGCGCTCGGCGACAGCTTTCGGCTTGACGGGATCGCGGCCAGCCGTGCATCCAGCCGGACGAGATCGCTGTCGCGTCTAGGCATCGAAGGCGGCGACCGCGGAGAGCCGGAGGAGCCACGGCGACCGTCTCACCGGATCTCGAAAGGTTCCGTGACGCCTGCGCATACGTCCGCACGGTCGGGCACATGCGCAGGGCGAAGGTGATGGGACAGCTGGACTTGTTCGACGCCGACGGCGTCGAACAACTGAAGGGGGTCTCCGAGACGCACGACGGCGGCCAACCGGATGGGAGCGACGGGCCGACGCGCGTTCCGATGAAAGTGTCGCCGACCCGGGTCACGGTTTCCGACAGGCGACACTCTTCCGCCGACCCGGGCACCGACCGGGATGTCAGCCAGCAGGCACACAATGCAGCCGTGACCGACGACTCTGGGTTCGACTTCGACGCCACTGCGGCGAACGCGGAAGTGGCGCTCTCCGCCCTGAAATGGGTGGAGCAGGCCCGGGCCCGCGACGTGTTGAGCGTCTGGGGCGGCATGGACGCCGACTTCCGCCTGTCCTACGTGCAGATGTGGGTACTCAACAACCCGCGAGCGCTCAACGACCCGCTGACTGGAGGCGCGTCTCGCGAGCAGTTGGCGGAGCAGTTGGCCGCGTTGCCGCCGGCGCATCCTCTGTGGCCGCACCTGGAGCGGGTGCTCCGCCGCGACCTGGTCGACGTGATCGCGCGCATGTTCGACGACCGGGAGCTCGGCACGGGAACCCGGCCCCGGTTGGTCGCCCCCGGGCTGGAGCTGATTCGGGTGACACCGGTCGACCAGGTGCCGCAGCAGGCCGACGGGACGCACGTGTGGGAGAGCGACACGGCGGTGCAGTCGCT
The DNA here is from genome assembly GCF_016612845.1 of Blastococcus sp. TML/C7B. NCBI lineage: Bacteria > Bacillati > Actinomycetota > Actinomycetes > Geodermatophilales > Geodermatophilaceae > Blastococcus > Blastococcus sp. TML/C7B. The sequence goes on from NZ_JAEOAA010000001.1 coordinate 2,195,459, forward strand.
ATCGCTGTTCCTGTCGCTCGGTCCGGCGGGGTGGCTGGTGGCCGGGTGGGGTGACGGTGTGATGCGGCCGGGGTGGCCGCCCGCAGCATGAGGTGTTGGCCACCCCGGCGGACTGAGCTGCGCGGCGACCAAGGCGCGGCTTGGTCGAGTGTCGTTCGCTGGAGCAGAGGCCCATGACTGTCGTCCCATGGGCGCCGACACTCTGGTCGGAAGTCACGGCTCGAGTGCGGAAGGGGCCGGGCTGTGCGGGTCGCGGAAGACAGCAAGCCCGCTGACCACTCGACCGAGGAAAGACCGATGAACACCGCCGCCCCGGCGTTCCGCTGCCCGTCCTGCGGCCCGGAGCCCGACCCCCGACCGGGGCTGCCCGCGCCGTCCGCGACATGCCTGCCCGCGCAGCTCGGTCATGTCCAGCCCGCCTTGCTGCGGGTACCCATCGACGTGCACTTCACCAACGGCGCAGCATCGCCACGGCACACCCGCACCCCATCGGTGCGGGCCTGCCGCCGTTCGAGCCCACGACGTGGGCGTTGGACGGACATTGGATGACCGACGACAGCTGATCCAGTCGCGACGTCACCGCCAGGTGACGAGCACAGAGGGGTGCGGGGACCTGGTCTCCGCACCCCTCTGGCGTTGCTACCGGCGGGTGCGCAGCCAGACGACGAGGGCGAGCACCGGCACGTACAGGGCGGGCAGGTTCCGGGCGAACCAGGCCGGCAGGTAGATGTCGGTGACCCCGCCCGCGGGTGCGCCGGCCCGCTCGGCCAGTCCCGTCAGCGGGCACCGGAAACCGGCCCCGACGAAGACCAGGCACTCGGCCGCGACGACGGCGGCGGCCGCCGCGACCCGCCTGTCCCGACGCCCGCGGACGGTGGACCACAGCAGGAAGCCGACGCAGAACTCGATCGTGGCCCAGAGGGCGGTGTGCCCCGCCTTGATCAGCGCCAGGATGCGGGGGCGGGCGGCCGGCGGATGACGCCGGCGGTGCTCGGCCTCCGCGCGCGACCGGATGCCCCGCAGCATCCGCCGCATCATCGGCCAGTCGCCGAGCTCCAGAAGCAGGACCGCCGCCGGACGCCGCCGGTCGTAGGTGACGCGCAGCCGGGTGGCCAGGCGTGTCCGGTCGCCAGGCAGCGGTGCGAGCCGCCAGGCCCACGTGCTCGTCGGCGTGCGCCACAGCATCCACCGCGGCTCGTCGTAGGGAGTCGACGACGAAGGAGGTCTGCTCCGTCGGCCGCGGGGACATCGGGAGCCATCTGCCCACGCGGAGGTCCTGCAACGAGGGCACGATCGCCGTGGCGCTCGGGTGACCGAGGTTGTCCAGCAGGTCGTCGGCGTACCACCCGGAACGGAGGCAGCCCACCTGCACCAGCCAGGGCCACAGCTCGTCCGGCAGCGCCGCGATGGTGAGGGCTCGGGTGGCCCCGAGGTGCGCATCGGCCACCCGGTCGTCGCCCGGGAACGGTGCCGCGACCTCCGCCGGAGTCGCACCCCAGTGCCGGTGCCAAGGACGCAGCAGCGGTGCGATGACGAAGCGCGGCAGGTCGGCGAGGACGTCCCGCACCTCCCGTGCGAGCTCCGCCGCGGTCGGTCCGGCTCGTTCCACGGATCGCGCGGGCGTGGGCACGGCGATCAGCCGGCCGCGGTCGAGGGGGCCGACCGCGTCATCCGGTAGCGCTCGACCAGCGTCCACGTGCCCCCGGCGACGGAGACCTCGTTGGTCCACTCCGCCGCCGCCGGGTCGGAGACGTCCCACGTCAGCCGCAGTCGGATCGGGGCATCCCCGACCGAGGCGTACACCAGCCGGTCGCCATCCAGGCGGCCGCGCATGACGTCGGCATGGCCGTAGTTGTCGGCCAGCGTGGCCCGGTACTCGCCGGCGTCGGCGTCCCAGCCGGTGACCCAGTGCAGCTGCCAGGTGAGCAGGAAGGTGCCGTCCAGCAGGAACTGGTCCTGCCGGTAGTCCCCGACGATCCACAGCCCGTCGTGCAGGCGGGAGTGCACGCCCGACCCTCGGGCGGTCATCGCCGGGCTGCCCGGCCCCATCCCGTCCGGCTCGATGGTCCCGGTCCAGGTCACCGTCGGCGTAGAACCGGTCGAGCGCGGCCATCTCCGGGCCGGGGTGACGCGGTCGCGGCACGCTGAGCAGGGACGCCGGGTCGGTCATCGCACGTCCTCCGGAGCCGTCGGCAGAGTGCTCGGACGGACCCGAGGGTGATCCCCGCGCGTCCGGCGGCCCAGGGTCGACCGCCCCGGTGGCGGCGGGACCTCGGTCGCCGGCGAGCACGCGTGCGGAGACACGGAGGGGTGCGGAGACCTCGTCCCCGCACCCCTCTGCCGGTGCTCGCGACGGACCGTCGTCCGCCGCGGACTGCCTCAGTCGTCGTCGGTGGCGACGACCTCCTCCGGTGCGTTCGGGGTGAGGACGACCCGTCCGACGGCCTTGCGGCTCTCGATGTACTCGTGCGCCGCGGCGGCCGCGGACAACGGGAAGGTGCGGTCGATCAGGACGGCGAGCCGGCCGGCGGCGACGTCGTCCACCAGGCCCTGCACCATCTGCTGCACGCGCGGTGTGGTGATCTCCCCGCCCAGGTAGACGCCGGTCAGCGACTGGTTCTGCATGCCCAGCACCCCGGCGTTGAACGGCGTCACGTCCCGGCCGGCGTTGCCGACGGTGATGGCGCGGCCGCGGCGGCGCAGGCAGGCGACCGACTGCTGCAGCGTCTTGCCGCCCACCGAGTCGACGACGACGTGCACCCCGCGCCCGCCCTCGGTCAGCCCGCGCACCTCGTCCACCCAGCCGTGCTTGGAGTAGTCGACGGCGTGGTCCAGGCCGAGCTCCTTCAGCGGCTCGAGCCGGGCGAGGGACGACGCGGTCGCGATCACCGTCGCACCGGCCCGCTTGGCGAGCTGGATGGCGGCGACCCCGACGCCACCGGCACCGGCCTGCACCAGCACCGTCTCGCCCTCGGTCAGCCGGCCGAACTCGAACAGGCAGTCGTGCGCGGTGCCGTACGCGACCGGCACGCAGGCGGCCGCGGCGATGTCGGCCCCCTCGGGCACCTTCCACGTGGTCCGCGCCGAGACGGCGAACAGCTCGGCGTGCGACCCGTGGCTGCTGGTCGCCACCACGCGGTCGCCCACGGCCCGGTCGGTCACGTCGTGGGCGACCGCGACGATGGTCCCCGCGGCCTGGTACCCGACGATGTGCGGCACGGTGATCAGCGGGCCGCCGAGCCGGTTGAGGGTGTCGCCGCCCTCGATGGACACCGCCTCCACGCGGATCAGCACCATGCCCGGGCCGACCTCCGGGTCCGGCACGTCCTCGTACTGGAGGACGTCGGGGGGACCGTTGCGGTGGTAGACGGCTGCCTTCATGCGTGCACTCCTGATCGTCGTGTGGTCTGGCTCACGGCAACGTCGCGGAACGGCCGGCCCATTCCTCGGGCACCGGCACCAGCTTGGAGCGCAGGTACTCGCCGACGGACTTGCCGATCTGGTCCACCCGCAGGTTCGACGAGCCACCGGTGCCCAGCAGCCCCTCGAGCACGAAGTGGACGGCCCGCAGGTGCGGGAACTCGTGCCGCCGCAGCGTCAGCTCGCGCGCCTCCGGCATGAGCGCCCGCAGCCCGTCGGTGGTCAGCGTCGTCCGCAGCCACTCCCAGTGCGCCGGGTCGCTCACCCACAACCCCACGTTGGAGTTGCCGCCCTTGTCGCCGGCGCGGGCGTGCGCGAACTCGCCGAGCAGCACCCGCCGGGTCGCCCCGGCGTCGGCGGCGGGGGAGGGCTCGGGGTGGCGGGGCTGGGCGATCTCGTCGTCGGTCGCCGTCCGGGACGGCGTCGGGGCGTCGAGCACCGTGCCGTCGGCCAGCACCGCCCGGTGCACGAGCACCTCGGCCGGCACGAGCGCCGGCCAGTAGTCGATCCGGGGCCACGGCTCGCGGGCGGCCTGCGCGTGCCCGTCGTGGTGGAAGCCGGGGAAGCCCTGCAGGTACAGGCCGCTCACGGCCGACGGGAACGCCCGCAGCTGCTCGCGCTCGCGGGCGGTGGCGATCACCCGGATCGGCACGGTCGCCGCCCACTGGGTCGCCGGGTCCGGCGCCGCGGTGCCCAGCGCGGTCACGTCCAGCTCGTCGACGACGTCGCCGAGGAGCAGCTCCAGCTGCGCGCGCAGCAGGTCCACCTTCGCCTCGACGTCCGGCGAGGTGCAGAACAGCATCGTGGAGATCTCGAAGCCGATCGGCGCGAAGACGGCGACCTTGGCGGTGACCGGCGGCGGCGACCCGGTCACCGGCCCGATGGCCACCCGGTCCGGGCCGACCTGCGTGAGCTGCACCGTCTCCAGGTGCACCGTCGCGTCCGGGTTGAGGTAGCGCGGGCCCTGGATCTCGTAGACCAGTTGGGCGGTCACCGTGTCGACGGTGACCATCCCCCCGTCGCGGGCGTGCTTGGTGATGACGCTGCTGCCGTCGGCGGCGATCTCGGCGATCGGGAAGCCGGGCCGGGTCATGCCGGGCACGCTGCGGAAGCCGGAGAAGTTGCCGCCGGTGGCGTGCGCGCCGCACTCGATGATGTGCCCCGCGGTGACCGCGCCGGCCAGGGCGTCCCACTCGTCCGGCGTCCACCCGTGCCACCACGCGGCCGGGCCCACCGTGAGCGAGGCGTCGGTGACCCGCCCGGTGACGACGATGTCCGCGCCGGCCCGCAGCGCCTCGGCGATGCCGAAGCCGCCGAGGTAGGCGTTGGCCGCGATCGGCTCCACGCCCCAGTCCTTGAGCGGCGCGTTCGTGTCCAGGTTCTCCAGCGCGTGCCCCTCGGCGTGGAACTCCTCGAGCCGGCCGACCAGGTTGTCGCCGTCGACGTGCGCCACCTCCAGCGCCAGCCCGGCGTCGGCGACCAGCTGCCGCACCGCGGCGGCCATGCCCGCCGGGTCGAACCCGCCGGCGTTGGTGACGACCTTGATCCCGCGCTCTGCCAGCACCGGCAGGTGCGGGGCGAGCTGCCGCAGGAACGTGGGGACGTAGCCGCCGCGTTCCGGGTTCTGCCGGTAGGTGGTCGACAGCGAGGCGAGGGTGACCTCGGCCAGGTAGTCGCCCATGAGGACGTCGACCGGGTCGCCGGCCAGCGCCTCCTCGATCGCGGTGAACCGGTCGCCGAGGTAACCGGAGAAGTTGCCGATGCGGATCGGGCGGCGGTCGGTCATGTGCGGACCGTAGCGAAGCGCTGCCGGCCGGCGGACCCAGGGTTGTGCCGCCGGTCACCCCGGGTCGGTGACGGCGGCCACGTGCCGGGATACGGTCGCCTCCCGATCCGCCGGCCACGGCCGACCACCCAAGGAGCCGCCGACGTGAGCCCTGCCGACGTCCTCGCAGACCTGGAGCACATCTACCGGGACCTGCACGCCCACCCGGAGCTCGCCTTCGCCGAGCACCGCACGGCCGGGATCATCGCCGAGCGGCTCGAGGCGCTGGGGTACGAGACGACCACCGGCGTCGGGCGCACCGGCGTCGTGGGCGTCCTGCGCAACGGGCCGGGGCCGACCGCGCTGCTGCGCGCCGACATGGACGCCCTCCCGGTGGAGGAGGAGACCGGCCTGCCCTACGCCAGCACCGCCCGGGGGACGGCGGCCGACGGCTCCGACACCGCGGTCATGCACGCCTGCGGTCACGACGTGCACGTGACCTGCCTGCTCGGTGCCGCCGCCACGCTGGTCGCCGAGCGGGACACCTGGAGCGGGACGCTGATGCTGGTGTTCCAGCCGGCCGAGGAGGTCGGCGGCGGCGCCCAGTCGATGATCGACGACGGCATCTTCGACCGGTTCGGCAAGCCCGACGTCGTGCTGGGCCAGCACGTCTCGCCGCTGCCCGCGGGCCTGCTGGGCCTGCGCAAGGGCCCGGCCTTCGCCGGCGCCGACATGCTGCACATCGTGCTGCACGGCCGCGGTGGGCACGGCTCCCGGCCGGAGACGACCGTCGACCCCGTCGTCATGGCCGCCGCCACCGTCATGCGGCTGCAGACCGTCGTCTCCCGCGAGGTGGCCGGCAGCGAGTCCGCCGTCGTCACCGTGGGCGCGATGCACGCCGGCAACGCCGGCAACGTGATCCCCGAGCGCGCCGAGCTGCGGGTGAGCCTGCGCTCCTACGACACCGAGGTGCGCCGGCGCCTGATGACCTCCATCGACCGGATCGTGCGGGCCGAGGCCGCCGCCTCCGGGGCTCCGGAGGAGCCCGAGGTGAACCTGAAGGAGTCCTTCCCCGTCCTGGTCAACGACCCCGATGCCGGCAAGCGCACCATCGAGGGCTGGGACCGCGACCTCGGTCCTGGGCTGACCGTCGACCCCGGCCCGGTCACCGGCAGCGAGGACGTCGGCATGCTCGCCACCGCCGCGGGCGTGCCGCTGGTCTACTGGCTGCTCGGCGGCGCCGACCCGGCCGCGTTCGCCGGGGTCACCGACCGCGAGGGCCTGCAGCGGGTCGTCCGCGACCTGCCGTCGAACCACTCGGCGCAGTTCGCGCCGGTCATCGAGCCCACGCTGAGCACCGGGGTGAAGGCCCTGGTCTCGGCCGCGCGCACCTGGCTGGCCCGCCGAGGGCCGCCGGTAGCACCGGGCGCAGACGCGCAGGAGGGGTGGAGCCGACCGGCTCCACCCCTCCTGTGCGTTGCCGGCTAGCGCATCAGCTGGTCGGCACGGTGATCGTCGCGACGCCGATGAGGAAGCCGCCCGCGAGGGCGTCGGTGTCGAAGGTCGTGTTCAGCAGCTCGGCGGCCTCGGCGCTGAGCAGCACCTCGGTGCCCTGCAGGGTGGCCTCGCCGCCCTCGATGGTCGGCGGGTTCAGCGTGCTGCCGTCCAGGTCGAACAGCGGGGCGCTCGGCACGGCCAGCTCGCCGTTGACCGAGACGTCACCGAACAGCCGCGACGGGGTGCCGGGGTCGATGGTGAAGTTGGTCAGCTCCACCGTGGTGCCACCGGCGGTCAGGCTCAGCCCGCTGCCCTGGTGGAACAGCGTGCCCTGCACGTAGGGCTTGTAGCCGGTCGACTTGTCGAACACGGTCACGGTGCCACCGGTGATCGGGAAGCTGACCGAGCCGTCGGCGAGCGTCGCGCCGCCGACGGTGCCCGGCGTGAGGCCGAGGCTGCCGAGCGCGTCCACGAAGGCCGCGTCCAGGGCGACGGCGGTGCTGCCACCGGCCGGGATCGCCGGCAGGGAGGCGACCGGCTCGGGGCGGGCGAACTGCGCGCTCTCCGAGGAGGAGCTCGACGTCGTGGCGTCGTCGGCCGAGGCGTCGTCGCTGCAGGCGCTGAGGCCGAGGGCCGCGGTGAGGGCCACGCCGGCGACCAGGAGCTTGGCGGGGGAGCGGAACTGCGTCATGGGATCTCCTCGTTCGATCGGATGTCAGCAGGCCTTCGACCCGAGGTCCGCGATCGGATTGCCCCCGACGCGAACTTCCTCGATCGGGTTCGGGGTGAACCGGACCGCCTCCCCGGCACGAACGCCTGCACGTGAGTCGAATCCGCAGCGCCGTCGCCCCCCGCCCCGCGACCCCGGGCGCGGGCCGATGAGCCTCGCGATCGCCGAGCCGGCGCCGGCCGACCTGTACGACACCGCGCTGCGGTCGGCCGGCTCCCCGGCGGAGCGGTGGCGGTGGTTCGCCCGGTACGAGGGCGGCGGCCGGCACTCGCTGGCAGGTGCGCTCGGCCAGTGGGTCGGCACCGCCGACGACGCCGACCGCGAGCTGCTCGACCGCGCCGAGGGCACGGTGCTGGACGCCGGCTGCGGGCCGGGCCGGCTGGCCGCGGAGCTGGCCGGGCAGGGCCGGGAGGCGCTCGGCGTGGACACCTCGCGGGAGGCGGTGCGGATCGCGCGGGGGCTCGGTGCAACCGCCGTCCGGCGGTCGGTCTTCGAGCCGGTGCCCGCCGAGGGCGGCTGGGACACCGTCCTGCTCGCCGACGGCAACATCGGCATCGGTGGCGACCCGGTCGCGCTGCTGTCCCGCTGCCGTGAGCTCCTGACGCCCACCGGCCGGGTGCTGGTGGAGCTGGGGCGCCCCGGCACGGGGCTGCGCGCCGGCCGCGTCCGGCTCGAACGCGGTGCCGAGAGGGGCAGCTGGTTCCCGTGGGCGCAGGTCGGTGCCGACGCCGTCGCCGGGCCCGCCGCGGCCGCCGGCCTCGAGCCCGTCACCACGTGGGAGCGGGACGGCCGCTGGTTCGCCGCCCTGGCGCCGGTCGCCGGCGACGCGCCCGTGCTGCGGCTGCGGGCCTCCTGATGCGGGTGCTGGTCACGGGCGGCGCCGGGTTCATCGGCGGGCACGTCGTCGAGGCCTACGCCGCCGCCGGCCACGAGGTGCGGGTGCTCGACGCGCTGCTGCCCGCCGTCCACCCGGCCGGCAGCACACCGCGGCTGCCCGACGGTGTCGAGTTCCACCACGGCGACGTGCGCGACGCGGCCACCGTCGACCGGGCGCTGGACGGCGTGGACGCCGTCTGCCACCAGGGCGCGATGGTGGGCCTGGGCGTCGACGTGCAGGACATGCCGGAGTACGCCGGCATCAACGGGCTGGGCACGGCGGTGCTGCTGGCCGCCCATGGCGCGCGCCGACGTCGGCCGGCTGGTGCTCGCCAGCTCGATGGTCGTCTACGGCGAGGGCCGCTACGCCTGCCCCGTGGACGGCGTGGTCCCCGCCGCCGCCCGGCGCCGCGCGGACCTGGACGCCGGCCGGTTCGAGCCGCCGTGCCCGCGGTGCGGCCGGCAGCTCGCGTGGGACACCGTCGGCGAGGAGACCCCGGCCGATCCGCGCAACACCTACGCCGCCACCAAGCTGCACCAGGAGCACCTGGCCGCCGCGTGGGCGTCCGCGACCGGCGGCGGAGCGGTCGCGCTGAGGTACCACAACGTCTACGGCCCGCACATGCCGCGGGACACCCCGTACTCCGGGGTGGCGGCGATCTTCCGCAGCGCCCTGGAGGCCGGCCGCGCGCCCGCGGTGTTCGAGGACGGCGGCCAGCAGCGCGACTTCGTGCACGTCACCGACGTCGCGCAGGCCAACCTGTGCGCGCTGGCGGCCGAGCCGCCGGAGGGGGCGCTGCGCGCGCACAACGTCGCCTCGGGCTCCCCGCACACCGTGGGCGACATGGCCCGCGCGCTGGCCGAGGCGTTCGGCGGCCCCGAGCCGCGGACCACCGGCGAGTACCGGATCGGCGACGTGCGGCACGTCGTCGCCAGCCCCGAGCGCGCGGCGCGGGAGCTCGGCTTCCGGGCGCGGGTGACCTTCGCCGACGGCATGCGCGCCTTCGCCACCGACCCGCTCCGCCCGGCCGCACCGAGCCGGTGACCACCGCCCCGCCCCGCCCCGCCGGGACGACGACGCCCGCGCGCGGCCGCACCGCCCGCGGGCTCGCCGTCGTGCTGGTCGCGGCGGGCGTGCTGGCCGTCTGGCTCAGCGGCCGGCGGATCACCCGGGACGGCGGGCAGCTCAGCCTGCGCGAGGGCTACGTCGTCGTCGGCCCGTTCGACGTCGTGCTCACCCCGCGGATGCTCCTGCCGGTGGCCGTCGCGGTCGCGGTGGTGCTGTGGGGTCCGGCGACGGCCCGCCGGCTGCGCTGGCCCGCGGTGCTCGCCGCGAGCACCGCGGGCGCCGCGGCGTGGGCGGTCGCGCTGGCGCTCAGCAGCAGCTGGTCCGCGCTCGCCGCGCCGATGGCCACCGAGCACGAGTACGTCGCCGACGTCGGCCGGGTCGGGGGCCTGCGCACCTTCCTGGCCACCTTCGTCGACTCGGTGCCGGTCGGCTCTCCCGATCCGTGGGTCACCCACGTGTCGGGGCACCCGCCGGGTGCGCTGCTCGCGTTCGTGCTGCTGGACCGGGTGGGGCTGGGCGGACCGGGCTGGGCCGCCGCGCTGTGCATCGCCGGGGGCGCGCTCGCCGTCCCCGCCGTGCTGGTCACCGTCCGGGTGGTCGCCGACGAGGCCGCCGCCCGGACCGTGGCGCCGTTCGCCGTCCTGCTGCCCGGCGCGGTGTGGATCGCCACCAGCGCGGACGCGTTCTTCGCCGGCGTCACCGCCTGGGGCGTGGCGCTGCTGGCGCTGGCCGCCGCACGGTTCCCGGCACGGGCCGGCTGGGTCCGCGCCCTGGCCGGGGGCGTACTCCTAGGGCTGAGCCTGTACCTGTCCTTCGGGCTGGCCGCGGCGGGGCTGCTCGCGCTGACCGTCGTGCTGCTGCAGCGGGCGCGCCTGGACTGGGCCGGCGTGCTGCGGGTGCTCGCGGTCGCCGCCGCCGGGGTGCTGCTGGTGGCCGCGCTGTTCACCGCCGGGGGCTACTGGTGGGTCGAGGGGATCGAGGCGGTGTCGCAGCGGGTCCGCGACGGCGCCGCGTACGAGGACCGCGCCGCGCAGGCGACCTGGTTCCTGGCCGCCAACCTCGCCGCGGGTGCGGTCGCCGCGGGGCCGGCCGTGGTCGCCGGGCTGGCCGGCGTGCGCGGCCGGGTGGCCTGGCTGCCGCTGGCGTCGCTGGGCGGGGTGCTGGTCAGCGACCTCTCCGGCCTGGTGCTCGGCGAGACCGAGCGGATCTGGCTGCCGTTCGTCGTCTGGCTGCTGCCGGCGACGGCGTCGTTGCCGGCCCGCTCGCACCGATTCTGGCTGGCGCTCGCAGCGCTATTGGCGATCACCGTGGAGGTGACCGTCCGGACGCCCTGGTGAACCGGACGCGGGCCCCGGCACGAACGCCGGTCATGGCTGCCCCCGCTGAACCGCCGCCGGTCGACGTCGTCCTGCCCTGCCTGGACGAGGCGGCGTCGCTGCCGTGGGTGCTCTCCCGCCTCCCGGCCGGCTACCGGGCGATCGTCGCGGACAACGGCTCGACCGACGGCTCGGCCGCCGTCGCCACCGCGCACGGCGCGCTGGTCGTGCACGTGCCGCAGCGTGGGTTCGGCGCCGCCGCGCACGCCGGGCTGGAGGCGGCGACCGCCGACCTGGTCTGCTTCTGCGACGCCGACGGCTCGATGGACCCGGCGCAGCTGCCGCGGGTCGCCGGGCCGGTGCTGGCGGGGGAGGCCGACCTGGTGCTGGGCCGGCGCCGCCCCGCGCGCGGGGCGTGGCCGGTGCACGCGCGGATCGCGAACATCGCGCTGGCCCGCATGCTGCGCCGGCGCACCGGCCTGCGGCTGCACGACCTGGGCCCGATGCGGGCAGCCCGCCGGTCCGCGCTGCTCGCGCTCGACCTCACCGACCGCAGGTTCGGCTACCCGCTGGAGATGGTCACCGCGGCGGCCGACGACGGCTGGCGCATCCGGGAGGTGGACGTCGACTACGCCGTGCGCACCGCCGGCTCGCGGTCGAAGGTCACCGGCACCGTGCGCGGCACCGCCCGCACGATCCGCGACATGAGCGCGGTGCTGGCCCGGTGACCGGCGCGCTGCGCACCCGGGCCCTCGTCATCACCAAGGCACCGGTGCCCGGGCGGAGCAAGACCCGGCTCACCCCGCCGTGCAGCCCCGACCAGGCGGCCGCCATCGCTGCCGCCGCGGTCGGCGACACCCTCGACGCGGTGCGCGCGGCTCCGGTGGCCGGCCGCGTCGTCGCGCTGGACGGGCCGCCGGGAGCGCTCGACCTGACCGGCTTCGCCGTCGTCCCGCAGGTCCAGGGCGACCTGGGCACCCGGCTGGCGGCAGCGTTCACCGACGCCATGGCCGGCTCGACCGCGCCCGTGCTGCTCATCGGCATGGACACCCCGCAGGTGACGCCCGAGCTGCTCGCCCGGTGCGCGGAGCGGCTGGAGGCGGCCGGCCCGGGGACGGCGGTGCTCGGCACCGCACCGGACGGTGGCTGGTGGGCGCTCGGCGTGCACCGGCCGGAGGACGCCGCGGTGCTGGCGACGGTGCCGATGTCGCGCGAGGACACCGCCGTCCGCACCCGTGCGGCGCTCGAGGGGCGCGGCCTCGTCGTCGTCGACCTGCCCGAGCTCACCGACATCGACCACTTCCCGGACGCCGTCGCGGTGGCCGCGCTGTGCGCCCCGGGGAGCCGGACGGCGCGGGCGGTCGCCGCCACGGCCGCGGACGTGGGCAGCCCGGCGTGACCGTCCTCGACCGGCTGCTGGGGGCACCCGTGCCCGGGCCGCCCGAGGCCCTGCGCCGCGGGCCGTTCCGCGCGGACGCCTTCTCCAGCCCCCTGCACTCCGAGCGGCGGGCCGCCCGGAGCGGGGTGTGGCTGGGACTGGCCTTCGCGGTCTGCTTCGCCACCGGGCTGGTCAGCCACCTCGTGCAGCACCCGCCCGGCTGGTTCGTCTGGCCCGCCTCGCCGTCCTGGCTGTACCGCGTCACCCAGGGCCTGCACGTCGCGACCGGGCTGGCCGCGGTCCCGCTGCTGCTGGTCAAGCTCTGGACGGTCTACCCGGCGCTGTTCGCCTGGCCGGTGGCCGGCACGGTCGCGCGGGTCGTCAGCCGGCTGTCGGTCCTGGTGCTGGTCGGGGCGGCGGCGATGCAGCTGGTCACCGGCATCATCAACACCGCCCAGTGGTACCCGTTCGGCTTCTTCTTCCCGGTCGCCCACTACTGGACGGCATGGATCGCGATCGGTGCGGTCGCGGTGCACGTCGGTGCCAAGGCCCCGGAGATCCGCCGCGGGCTGGCCCGCCGGAGCAGCCCGGTCGCCGACGCCGCCGAGGTGCGGGCCGAGGAGTCCGGCCCGGTGCCGCGGCGGGCGTTCGTGCTGGCCGCGGGCCTCGGCGTCGGGGCCGTCACGCTCACCACCGCCGGCCAGACGTTCTCCCCGCTGGGCGCGGTCTCGCTGCTCGCGCCCCGGCAGCCCGGCGTCGGCCCGCAGGGGCTGCCGGTGCGGCAGACGGCGCGGGCCGCCGGCGTCACCGACGTGGGGCCCGGGTACCGGCTGGTCGTCGAGGGACCCGACCGGCTGGAGCTGACGCTGGCCGACCTCGCCGCCTTCCCCCAGCGCACCGAGCGGCTGCCGATCGCCTGCGTCGAGGGCTGGAGCGCGAACGCGACGTGGACCGGGGTCCGGCTCGGCGACCTGCTCGCCGCGGCGGGGCTGCCGCGGGACACCGAGGTCGTCGTCGAGTCGCTGCAGGAGCGCCGGGCTGTACCGGCGCTCGACCGTGGCGCCCCCGCACGCCCGCAGTCCCCGGACGCTGCTGGCCACCGGGTTGAACGGGGCGCCACTCGACCCGGACCACGGCTACCCGGTGCGGTTGATCGCGCCCAACCGGCCCGGCGTGCTGCAGACCAAGTGGGTCACCCGGGTGGCGCCGGCATGACCGCTCCGGACACTTCTGGTCTCTGGTGGCGCTGGCTCCTCCTGCTGCCCGGGCTGGCCGCCGTCGGCTACGGCGCCTCGGGGCTGGTCGCCACCGACGTGCCGCTGCGCGCCTGGGCGACCTGGTTCGTCGGCAGCGCGCTGCTCCACGACCTGGTCCTCGCGCCGCTGTGGATCGGCCTCGGCCGGCTCGCGGTGCGCCTGCTGCCGCGCCCGGCCCGTCCGGCCGCCGTCGTGGGCGGTGCGGTGTCCGGGGTGCTCGCGCTCGTCGCGTTCCCGTTCGTGCTGGGCTACGGCGCGGACCCGGGCAACCCGTCCTTCCCTGCCGCACGACGTCGGCCGCAACCTGCTGCTGCTCGTCGCCGCGGTGCTCGCCGCGGCCGCCGTCTGGGGGACCGCCGCGACCGTCCGCGCCCGCCGGGACGGGTAGCGCGTCATCGCCCGAGCGCGTCAGGGAGGGACGCCGTCCGGCGGTGGGTCACCCCGCCCAGGCGCACCGCGGTCACCGTCCCGCTGCCGTCTCGCTCCAGCCGGACCAGCTCGCCGGCCGCCCCGAACCCGGGCTGGGCTGCCAGCCGCAGCGTGCCGTCGTCGACCACCTGCGCCTCCTCCATGCCGTGCAGGGGGTCGGCGAGCGTGGGGCGCAGCAGCACCAGCCGGCCGCCGAGCTCGGCGACGTCGAGCACGCCCCACAGGCCGGTGAACCGGCCGGTGAAGGCGCTCGGCGGCGGGGCGTCGGCCGGGGGTGGCGGCACCTCGGCGCGCGGGGTGAGGGCGGCGTCGACGAGCGCGACCAGGCCGTGCGCGAGCTCCTGCGCGGGTCCGTCGATCGCGTTGGTGAGCACGCTGACGACCAGCCCCGCGGTGGGGTCGGCGAGGGTCAGGGTGATCTGGCCGGGCCAGCCGCCGCTGTGCCCGACCAGGGCGCGCTCGCCCACGGTGGAGAGGTCGACGCCGAGCCCGTACCGGCCGACCTCCTTGCCGTAGGCGGTGACCACCGAGTCCAGCCGCTGCATCACCCGCTTGGCGTCGTCCGGGATCAGCCGCTCGTCGCCGTGCACGAGCGCGGCCTGGGCGAAGGCGCTCAGCTCCTCGGCGGTCGACCAGAACCCGGTGGCCGGGGCGTAGGCGCCGGTGGGAGCGTGCCCGAGCACCTGCCGGGTCTGCGCGCCGAGCAGCAGCGCGGTGTGCCCGGCGGCGTACTCGTCGGCGCGGGCCGGGTCGTGGTCGGCGCCGGTGCGGGTCAGGCCGAGCGGGGTGAGGACGGCGTCGCGCACGTGCTCGGCGAAGGGCCGGCCGGTGACCGCCTCGACGGCGAGCCCGACCAGCGCGTAGCCGACGTTGGAGTACTTGAAGCGCTCGTTCCGCCCGTGCACGACGCCGTCCGGCAGGACCTCGTCGAGCAACCGTGCGCGGTCGGGGAAGGCCGCCTCCAGCTGCCAGAAGTCGGCGTGCGCGCCGTCGCGGGTGACCCCGGACTGGTGGCCGAGCAGCTCGCGCACGGTGGCCCGCGCCAGGGGCGAGCCGGCGAGCTCGGGGACGTGGGTGCCGATCGGGTCGTCGAGCCGCATCCGGCCGGCCTCGACCAGCTGGAGGACGGCGGTCGCGGTGAACGTCTTGGAGTGCGAGGCGACGTGGAAGAGGTGTTCGGTGGTGAGCGGCGCGCCGGTGCCGGCGTCCGCGACGCCGACCGCCGCGGAGAGCAGCAGCTCCCCACCCGAGCGGACGGCGACCTGCACGCCCGGCACCCGGCGGTGCGCGGCCTGCGTCTCGAGCCAGGTGCGCAGGTAGCCCGCTGCGGCGCGGGTTGTCGCGGTGGGGTCGGCGCTGGTCGTCACGCCGTCGAGCGTGTCACGGGCGGCGCACCCGGTTCCCGCCCGATGTCACGTGAACGTCACCGGGGATGACCGCGCGGGCAACACACGGGCCGTCTACTGCCGCCTGACAGCGACCACCACCAGTGAACGAGGGGTTCCCGTGGACGTCGGCAGCACTGCATTCATCCTCGCGGCCACGATGGCCGTCGCGCTCATGATCCCGGGCCTGGCGCTGTTCTACGGCGGCATGGTCTCGTCCAAGGGCGTGCTCAACATGATCATGATGGTGTTCGGCGCCGTCGCGGTCGTGGGCATGCTCTGGACCCTGTTCGGCTTCTCCGCCGTCTTCGGCGACTCCTACGGCGGCGCCGGGTTGCTCGGCGACGTCACCGAGTACGCCGGGCTGGGCTCGCTCGTGGCCGGTGACGAGGCGGCCGCGCTGCCGCCGGCGCTGGTGGCGGTGTTCCAGGCGCTGTTCGCGGTCATCACGACCGCGCTCATCGCCGGCGCGGTCTCCAGCCGGGTGCGGTTCGGCCCGTGGCTGGTGTTCGCGGGGCTGTGGGCCGCGCTGGTCTACTTCCCGGTCGCCCACTGGGTGTTCGCGTTCGACTCCGCCGACGGCAGCGTCTCCGGCGGCTGGATCGCCAACACGCTGGGCGCCGTCGACTTCGCCGGTGGCACCGCGGTGCACATCAACGCGGGCCTCGGCGCACTGGCGCTGGTGCTCGTCGTCGGCAAGCGGGTGGGCTGGCCGCGGCAGGCCCGGCCGACCAACCTGCCGCTGGTTGCCCTCGGCGCCGGGATGCTGTGGTTCGGCTGGTTCGGGTTCAACGGCGGCTCGGCGCTGGCGGCGGGGAACAGCGCGGCGGTCGTCATGCTGACCACGTTCAACGCCACGTGCGGGGCGATCCTCGCCTGGCTGCTGGTGGAGAAGCTGCGCGACGGGCACGCCACCACGCTCGGCGGGATGTCGGGCGCGATCGCCGGGCTGGTCGCCATCACGCCGTCCTGCGGGGCGGTGACCCCGCTCGGCGCGCTGGCGGTCGGGGCGATCGCCGGAGCCCTCTGCCCGCTGGCGATCGCGCTGAAGTACCGGTTCGGCTACGACGACTCGCTCGACGTCGTCGGCGTGCACCTGGCCGGCGGCATCATCGGCACCCTGCTGGTCGGCTTCTTCGGCTCCGCCGAGGCGCCGAGCGGCCGCGCCGGGCTCTTCTACGGCGGTGGGCTGGACCTGCTCGCCGACCAGGCGATCGCGACGGTCGCGGTGGTGGCCTACAGCTTCACCGTCTCGCTGCTGATCGCGTTCGCCCTGCACAAGACGCTGGGGCTGCGGGTCTCGCCGGAGGCGGAGGCGGCGGGCATCGACCTCGACCAGCACGCGGAGGTCGCGTTCGACCTCGAGGGGAGCGTCCAGACCCCGGGCACCGCGCCCACGCCGCAGGCCGTCGTCGCCTCGGCGGAGGCGCTGGTGGCACGGTCCGCCGCGGAGGGTCAGCCGACCAGCTGATCCACGGCGGGGGCGAGGGGCCGGCAGCGGGGGATGCCGGCCCCTTCGTCGTGCCCGGGGGTGTGCCCGGTCGTGCGGTCCGGGCTCAGGAGACGTGGCCGTAGGCGGTGACGGCGAGGAAGCGGACCGGCAGCTCGATCAGCTCGGCCGGGCCGTGCGGCCCCTCGCCGTCGAAGACCAGCGAGTCGCCCGGGTGCATCTCGTAGCGGGCCTGGCCGTGGCCGTAGATCATCACGCCCTCGAGCACGTAGAGGAACTCGGTGCCGGCGTGCTGGAAGAGCGGGAAGACCTCGCTGGCCTCGGTGAGGGTGACCAGGAGCGGCTCGAGGCGCTTGTGCTCGCCGCGGAGCGCGCCCAGCAGCTGGTAGAGGTGGCCGACGTTGCTGCCGCGGCGGGCGATCTGCGCGCCGTGGCCGGCCGGGGTGTGCACGGCCTCGCGCTGGTCGTCCAGGCCGCGGAACAGCGCGGTCACCGGGACGGCGAGCGCGTCGGCCAGCCGGGCCAGGCTGGAGAGGCTGCACGAGGTCTGCGCGTTCTCGATCTTGGAGAGCATCGCCTTGCTCATGCCGGTCAGCCGGGCCAGCTCGGCCAGCGAGATGCCCTTGGCCAGCCGCAGCTCGCGGACGCGCATCGCGATGACGTCCTCGAGGTGGCCGCTCGGCGTCTCGTCCGGGGCGGTGGCCGCGGGCTCCGGGGTGACCTCCACCGGTCGAGCATAGGTCGGAGGGCCAGGCCCGAACGGCGCGGCAGCGAGAACGTAACGGGCGGGTAACCCGTCCGGGGTGCTGCTAGCGGGGTCGCGTCGGGCCGCCCCGCTACGGTCGTGCGGTGCTGCAGACGGTCGCGGTCGAGGGGTACCGCTCGCTGCGCAGCCTGGTGGTCCCGCTGGCTCAGCTGACCGTCGTCACGGGCGCGAACGGCTCGGGCAAGTCCAACCTCTACCGGGTGCTGCGACTGCTGGCAGCCACCGCGGACGGGGGAGCGGTGCGGGCCCTCGCGGCCGAGGGTGGCATCGCATCGGTCCTCTGGGCGGGGCCGGAGCGTGCGGCGGACGACGAGGACCTCTCCGGCTCGGTGCGCACCCGGCCGGTGGCCGTGCGGATCGGGCTCGGCGGCGACGACCTCGGCTACGCCGTCGACTTCGGCCTCCCGGTGCCGGACAGCACCTCGATGTTCCAACGCGACCCCGAGATCAAGGAGGAGGTCGTCTGGGCCGGCCCCGTGCTGCGCCCCGCGGCCCTGCTCAGCCGGCGCGCGGGGTCGGCGGTCATGACCCGGGAAGACGGTCGATGGCTCGACACGGGCCGGCGGCTGGCCCGGCAGGACAGCCTGCTGGCCGAGGTGTCCGACATCGAGAGCGCACCCGAGGTGCTGCGGGTGCGCAACCGGGTGCGGGGGTGGCGGTTCTACGACTCTTTCCGCACCGATGCCGGGGCTCCGGCGCGCCGGGCCCAGCCCGGCACGTTCACGCCGGTCGTGGCCGACGACGGTGCCGACCTGGCCTCGGCGCTGCAGACGCTGCGCGAGCTCGGGCACGCGGAGGAGCTCGACGCAGCAGTGGCCGGCGCCTTCCCCGGCAGCCGGCTGGAGGTCGTCGACCAGGACGGGCTGTTCCGGGTGCGGCTGCGCCAGTCCGGGCTGCTCCGGCCGCTGGACGCCGCCGAACTTTCCGACGGCACGCTGCGCTTCCTGCTCTGGACGGCGGCGCTGCTCACCCCGCGGCCCCCGGAGCTCTTCGTGCTGAACGAGCCCGAGACAAGCCTGCACCCCGACCTGCTCCCACCTCTGGCGGAGATGGTGGCGAGCGCGGCCGTTCGCGCCCAGGTCGTGGTGGTGACGCACTCCGCCGCGTTGCGCGGACTGCTGGCTGCGGCCACGGAAGGCGCCGATGTCGCGGACCTGCACCTGGTCAAGGAGAACGGGGAGACGCGCGTCGACGGCCAGGGCATGCTCGACCGTCCCCTCTGGCGCTGGCCGTCGCGGTGAGCCGCGCACGTCGGTAGCGCGCCGTCGACCGGGTGCGCGGATGCGTCGTTCCGGGCTGAGGGATGACGCATCCGTGCGCCCCGTCGGGGGTCAGAAGGGCGGGGTGTCCTCGGCGACCGGGCTGGGTCGGGGTGAGGGCAGGGCTCGTTGCTGCTGGGGGTGGCGCAGGCCGGGTGGGCGGGTGGTCCTCGTGACGCCCGACGGTGTGGTGACGGTGAGGGTGCCGTCGGGGTGCATGCGGTAGCGCCAGCGGCGGGCGAAGGTCTTCAGCCGGTGGTGGGTGCGGCACAGGCAGCACAGGTTCTGGCAGGTGGTTCTGCCGCCGCAGTTGTAGGCGAGGACGTGGTCGGCGTCGGTGCGGCCGGCGGGTTGGCCGCAGCCGGGGTGGCGGCAGGTGCGGTCGCGCAGCCGCAGGAAGCGTTCCTGCGCGGGCGTGTGGTGATAGCCAGGGACCTCGGGTGGGGGGCCGAGGGCGGGGCAGGAGCAGTCCGCGTCGCGGCCGTGGGTGGTGCAGCCGCGGGCGGCGAGGCGGGCGAGTTCGGCGGGGGTGGTGGTGGCCAGCAGCGCGCCGTCGTCGTCGGTCAGCGCCACGGCCAGGCTGCCGCCGGGCGGTGCCTGGACGCCGAGCGCGCCGAGCTGGGCGAGCAGTTCGCGCAGGTGCGCGGCGGTGATCGGGATGCTGCCGAGCTGCGGCATCCCCTCGCCCAGCTGCCGTGGGTCGGTGCCCGCCCCGGTGGCGCCCGCCCCGTAGTCGTCTCGCGCTCCCGCCTCTCCCGCGGAGTCGGCGGCGCCCATCCCTCCCGGGGACCCGGGCCGCCGCAGCGCGGAAAGCGGAGCGGTGATCGTCAGGTGCCCGGTCATCGCCGGGCGGCCGTCGTCGCCGGTGCGCAGCACCAGGGCGGCGTGCGCCTCGGCGCGCAGCACCCCGATCGGCCGGTCGTCCCCGGCGGTGCGCGCGAGCTGCGCGGCTTGGTCGATGACCGACCACATCGCCGCGGCCACGGCCGAGGGGGCCTCGGTGGTCAGCGCCGACATCCCGTCGCCGGTCGGGTAGATGCGCACGGCCGCTCGGCGTTCGGCTTGGACGCGGCGGCGTTCGGCGAACTCCTCGTCCGCGGCAATCGCCGCCGCGACCAGCCGGTTGCGCAGCTTCCCCGACGACAGGCCCGCGGCCTCCGGCAGCACCGCCGCCACCACCGCGGCAGCGACCTCATCCATGGCGCCGGCGAGCACGTCGGCGAACACCTGGGCCCGGAACCAGTCCAGCCGCCCCGCGGCGCAGGCGGCGTGCACCGCCGGCATCCGCGCCACCAGCTGGAAGGCATCGGACAGCAGGCCGACCGCGTACGGGCGCCCGCAGTTCAGCACCAGCGCCACCTCGTCGGGCAGGAACTCCGACGTCCCCGGCACCGGTGAGCCACCGCCGCGGCGCCGCGCGCCGGGATGCCCGGGTGGCGGGTCGTCGGTGTCGGGCCGGTCCGCGGCCAGCGCCATCAGCAGCTCGGCCTTCGTAGGCGTCGTCCATCGCCTTGCGGGCCCGCACCCGCTGCAGCTCGGTGACCTTCTGCTCGGTGGTCAACCGCTGGACCGGCAGCCGCTCGACCGACGGCTCCCGCCACAGCAACCACTCGATCAACCCGCCCTCGGGCTGCTCCGCGGTCACCGTCATGCAGCCAAGCTACGGAGAGGGTCTGACAATTTTCGCTGCTCAGCGGCCTGCGGGCCGAGAAGTTCTCGACAGCTCGCCCGGTGGTGCTACCCGGTCGGGCCCGCCCGGCGAGCCGGTCCCCGCGGTCACCGCGGGCAGCCGGTCCGCCGCGGCCGGGGTGCGGCTGCGCCAGCACGCGAACGAGCTCATGGGACACGACGCAACACGAAAACCCCGCAGGGGTAACGCCGGCGAAACGGAGCCCCCGTCTACTCCTATGCGACAGAGGTTCACAGCAGTGAACAGCGCTCGCCGGAGGTCCCCGTGTCGCTCACCGCCGCCCGCCCCGACGCCCCGCCGGTCCTCGAGCAGGTCCCGCGCACCGCCGAGGCGCCGCTCGCGGAGACAACCCCCGACCTGGCCACGCGCGCCCGCGCCGACGGCGTCGAGTTCATCCTCGCCCTCTTCGTCGACCTCACCGGCAAGCCGTGCGCCAAGCTCGTCCCGATCGAGGCGGTCGAGGAGCTGCAGACCGACGGCGTCGGCTTCGCCGGCTACGCCGTGGGCGCGATGGGGCAGGAGCCGCGCGACCCCGACCTCATGGCGATCCCGGACCCGTCGTCCTACATGCCGGTGCCGTTCCTGCGACCAGGCCTGGCGATCGTGCACTGCGACCCGCACGTCGAAGGCGCGCCGTGGCCCTACGCCCCGCGGGTCATCCTGCGTCAGCAGATCGCGCGGGCCGCCGAGCTGGGCCTCGAGCTCAAGGTCGGCGCCGAGGTCGAGTACTTCCTCGTCGAGCGCGCACCGGACGGCACGCTGCGGCCGGCCGACGCCAAGGACACCGCCGAGCGCCCCTGCTACGACGCCCGTGGCCTCACCCGCATGTACGAGCACCTCACCGCGGTCTCCAAGGCGATCAACTCCCTCGGCTGGGGCAACTACGCCAACGACCACGAGGACGGCAACGGTCAGTTCGAGCAGAACTTCGCCTACGCCGACGCCCTGACCACCGCCGACCGCGTCGTCACCCTCCGGTACCTGCTCTCGGTCATGGCCGAGGAGCGCGGCATGACCGCCACCTTCATGCCCAAGCCGTTCACCGACCGCACCGGCAGCGGGCTGCACCTGCACCTGAGCCTGTGGCGTGACGGCGCACCCGCCTTCCCCGACGGCGGCGACTCGCGCGGCCTGGGTCTGAGCCCGCTGGCCTACTCCTTCGTCGCCGGCCTGCTCGACCACGCCTGCGGCCTGCAGGCGGTGCTCGCCCCCACGGTCAACTCCTACAAGCGCACCGGCGCCACCTCCACCCGCTCGGGCGCCACCTGGTCCCCGCGGACGGCGACCTACGGCGGCAACGACCGCACCCACCTGCTGCGCGTCCCCGACGGCAACCGCGTCGAGCTGCGCGGCGGCGACGGCTCGGCCAACCCCTACCTCGCGGCCGCGGCCGCGCTCGCCGCCGGCCTGGACGGCATCCGCCGCAACCTCGACCCGGGCGACCCCGGCGCCACCAGCAGCAACCCGCTCCCGCCGACCCTCCTGCACGCCGTCGAGCAGCTCGAGGCCGACGCCGTCGTCGCCGGCGCCCTCGATGCCGCCGGCCCCGGGGTCAGCAGCTACTTCGCCGGGCTCAAGCGCGACGAGTTCTTCGAGTGGCACGGCCAGGTGTCCAGCTGGGAGGTCGACCGCTACGTCACCGCCTTCTGACCCGCGCCTACCGAGAACCAGAAAGGAACACTCATGTGCGGGATCGTCGGGCTCCACCTGCGGGAGCCCTCCCTCCACCCCCGGCTCGGCGAGCTGCTGACCGGGATGCTCTGCCAGGTCACCGAGCGCGGCCCGGACTCCGCCGGCGTCGCCGTCTACGGCGACCCCCGGTGGTCACCGCCCGGGCACGCCTCGGTCTCCCTCCTCCCCGGGACGACGGCCCCCGACCAGGTGGCGACGGCGCTGCGCGGAGCAGTCCCCGACGTCACGGTGGTCGACGCCGGCCAGACGCTGGTCGTGCACGCGCCGGTCGACGTCGACACCCTCGTCACCGCCGTCCGCGCCGCGCTGCCCGACGTGCTGGTCATCGGCTCGGGCGAGGACGTCGCCGTCCTCAAGGGCGTCGGCCACCCGCAGCTGCTCGCCGCCGAGTTCGGGCTGGCCCAGGCCCAGGGCTTTCAGGGCGTGGCGCACACCCGCATGGCCACCGAGTCCGCCGTCACCCCGGCGCACTGCCACCCGTTCTCCGTCGGCGCCGACCAGTGCCTCGTGCACAACGGCTCGTTCGCCAACCACGCCACCATCCGCCGCGAGCTCGTCGCCGGCGGCGCGGTCTTCGACTCCGACAACGACTCCGAGGTCGGTGCGCGGTTCGTCGCCGCCCAGCTCGCCGCGGGCTACGACCTGGAGAAGTCGCTGAAGCTCCTGTGCGAGCGGTTCGACGGCTTCTACACGCTGCTGGTCTCCACCAGGGACAGCTTCGCGATCGTCCGCGACGCCATCGCCTGCAAGCCCGCCGTCGTCGCCGAGACCCCCGAGTGGGTCGCGATGGCGTCGGAGTACCGCGCCCTCGCCGGACTCCCCGGCATCGAGAACGCCCGCATCTTCGAACCCGAGCCGGAAGAGGTCTACGCATGGCAGCGCTGAGCGACGTCCTGATGGCGGCCCCGGTCCGCCCGGAACCCACCGTCGTCGACCTGTCGGTGACCGACGTCCGGCAGCTGAACGCGGCGCTGCACGCTCCCGACGTCGCCGAGACGACGCCGTCCTGGCGGGTCACCCACCCCGACGGGCGGCACAGCATCGCCGTCGGCCTGGACGCCGAGGTGACCGTGGAGATCGACGGGCACGTCGGCTACTACTGCGCCGGCATGAACAAGACCGCCTCGGTGACCGTGCACGGCAACGCCGGCGTCGGCGTCGCCGAGAACATGATGAGCGGCACCGTGCGGGTGCGCGGCAACGCCAGCCAGTCCGCCGGCGCCACCGCCCACGGCGGGCTGCTCGTCGTCGAGGGCTCCGCGGCCGCCCGGTGCGGCATCTCCATGAAGGGCGTGGACATCGTCGTCGGCGGCGACGTCGGGCACATGAGCGCGTTCATGGGCCAGGCCGGCCGGCTCGTCGTCTGCGGCGACGCCGGCGACGCGCTCGGCGACTCGCTCTACGAGGCCCGCATCTACGTGGCCGGTTCGGTGAAGTCCCTGGGTGCGGACTGCGTCGAGAAGGAGATGCGGCCCGAGCACCGCGCCGAGCTCGCCGACCTGCTCGCCGCCGCCGGCATGGCAGCCGACCCCGCCGACTTCCGGCGCTACGGCTCGGCCCGCCGGCTCTACAACTTCTCCGTCGACCACGCCTCGGCGTACTGAGGGGACGACCCCGTGACCAGCCCGAACCCCGCCCTGCGCGAGTCCGCCACCTTCGACCGCGCCACCATCGCCGGCATCCAGCGCGCCGCCGAGACCGGCATCTACGACATCCGCGGCGGCGGCGCCAAGCGCCGCGTCCCGCACTTCGACGACCTGCTCTTCCTCGGCGCGAGCATGTCCCGCTACCCGCTCGAGGGGTACCGGGAGCGGTGCGACACCGACGTCGTCCTGGGCGACCGCAACGCCGCCTACCCGCTGCACCTGTCCACCCCGGTGACCATCGCCGGGATGAGCTTCGGCGCGCTCTCCGGCCGGGCGAAGGAGGCGCTGGGCCGCGGCGCCAGCGAGGTCGGCACGTCGACCACCACCGGGGACGGCGGCATGACACCGGAGGAGCGCGGGCAGTCCAAGCACCTCGTCTACCAGTACCTGCCGTCGCGCTACGGGATGAACCCCGACCACCTGCGCATCGCCGACGCGATCGAGGTCGTGCTGGGGCAGGGCGCGAAGCCCGGCGGCGGCGGCATGCTGCTCGGCCAGAAGATCACCGAGCGGGTCGCCGGCATGCGCACCCTGCCGATGGGGGTCGACCAGCGGAGCGCCTGCCGGCACCCGGACTGGACCGGCCCGGACGACCTGGAGATCAAGATCCGCGAGCTGCGGGAGATCACCGACTGGGAGAAGCCGGTCTACGTCAAGATCGGTGCCAGCCGCACCTACTACGACGTCAAGCTCGCGGCCAAGGCCGGCGCCGACGTCATCGTGCTCGACGGCATGCAGGGCGGCACCGCGGCGACCCAGGACGTGTTCATCGAGCACGTCGGCATCCCGACGCTGGCCGCGCTGCCGCAGGCGGTGCAGGCGCTGCAGGAGGAGGGGCTGCACCGGAAGGTGCAGCTGATCGTCTCCGGCGGCATCCGCAACGGCGCCGACCTCGCCAAGTGCATGGCGCTCGGTGCCGACGCCGTGGCCATCGGCACCGCCGCGCTGATCGCGCTCGGCGACAACTCGCCGCACCTGGACGAGGAGTACCGCGCGCTCGGCTCCGCGGCCGGGTTCTACGACGAGTGGCAGGCCGGCCGCGACCCGGCGGGCATCACCACGCAGGACGAGGAGCTGGCCGCCCGGCTCGACCCGGTCCTCGCCGGCCGGCGGCTGGCCAACTTCATCCGCGTCATGACGATGGAGGCCCAGGTCATCGCCCGCGCCTGCGGCAAGGCGCACCTGCACTCGCTGGAGCCGGAGGACCTCGTCGCGCTCACCATCGAGGCCGCCGCCATGGCACGGGTGCCGCTGGCCGGGACCTCGTGGATCCCGGGGCGGGGGCTGTGACCAGCGCGGACGTCGTGATCGTCGGTGGCGGCCTCGAGGGCGTCGCCACCGCCTGGGCGCTGGCGCACAGGGGCGTGACCGACGTCGTCGTCTGCGAGCGGGACACCGTCGGCTCCGGCGGCACCGGCAAGTCCAGCGGCGTGGTGCGCTGCCACTACGGGGTCTCGTCGCTGGCCGCGATGGCCCACGCCGGGCTGGACCTCTTCGAGCACGCCGAGGACGTGCTGGGGGAGGACGTCGGCTTCACGCAGACCGGCTACGTCGTCGGCGTCGGCCCGGAGAACGTGGGCTCCCTGCGCGCCAGCCTGGCCAACCAGCGCGCACTGGGCGTGGACACGCAGGAGATCGACCGCGACGAGGTCGCCCGGCTCTGGCCCGCGGCCGACCTCGACGACTTCGCCGCCTTCGGCTGGGAGCCGCGCGGCGGGTACGGCGACGCCCACCGCACCGCGCAGGCGTTCGCCGCGGCCGCCCGCCGGGCCGGCGTCCGCATCCGGCAGGGGACGGCGGTGACCGAGGTGCTGGTCGAGCAGGGGCGGGCCACCGGCGTCCGGCTCGCCGACGGCTCGACCGTCACCGCGGGCACCGTCGTCGTCGCGGCCGGCCCGTGGTCGGTCGCCCTGCTCGCGCCGCTGGGCATCGACCTGCCCGTCCGCGTGCACCGCGAGGCGATCGTGCTGCTCGACCCCGGTGCCGACCTGGGCCCGGTGCCGGTGTTCTCCGACCTGGTGTCGCTGCAGTACATCCGCGCCGAGAGCGGCGGGCAGCTGCTGTTCGGCAACAGCGACCTGTCGGTGCCCGAACCGGCCGACCCCGACGCCTACCTCAACCGGGCCACCGACGACTTCCTGGAGATGGCCGTCGGCAAGGTCGCGCACCGCTTCCCCGGGCTGGAGGACGCCTCGGTCAGCGGCACCTACGCCGGCTGCTACGACGTGACGCCGGACTTCAACCCGGTCATCTCGGAGACCCCCGTCGAGGGCCTCGTGGTCGCGGCCGGCTTCAGCGGCCACGGCTTCAAGATCTCGCCGTCGGTCGGCCGGCTGGTGGCCGACCTCGTCGTCGACGGGAAGAGCTCGCACCCCGACGTCCCGGAGTCGGACTTCCGGCTCTCCCGCTTCGCCGAAGGGCACCTGCTCACCAGCCCGTTCCCGTACGTCGGGGCGGGGGAGATGCGCTGAGGGGCTGGACCGTCGCCCCGTGGAGCGGGAGGCTGCCGGGCATGGTCGATCCCCGGTACGCCATCCCGCTCGAGGAGTTCGTCGCCGGCGCCGAGGTGGCCCGCGCGGAGCAGGTGGAGATGCAGGCGGTGCCCGTCGTCCCGGCGCCGGTCGCCGGGGAGCCGCTGCCCTACGGCGACGGGATGTCCGGCGACGTCGACGGCGACTGACCGGTCACCAGCGGCGGGGGAGCTCCTTGCGGCCGCGCTTGGTCCAGCCCAGGGCGACGGTGGCGCCGGCGAGCAGCAGACCGAGGACGGTCAGCCAGAACAGCCCCTTGATGACCGCGCCGAGGATGCTGAGCGCCAGCCAGATCACGACCAGCCAGCCGAGCAGACGCAGCACGGGGAACTCCTGAGGTCGTCGGGCGGGTGCGCGATCCACCCTAGGCCCGGTGGCGCACGGCACGGGAGAAGCCGGGGCCGCGCGGGTAGGGGGCCGGGCATGCGGAGTGGACGAGGTCCAGGGCATCTCCGAGCTGTCGCGGCTCGCGGTACGGGGGACCACCCACCGCGTCCGGGAGGTGCACTCGGGCATCGCCGGCCGGGTGTTCGACGTGGTCGGCCCGGTCGGGCGGCCGGTCCGGCTCTGGCACGACGCCGTCGCGGGGCTGGGCTACGCCGGCGTGGGGGTCGCGCTCGGGCTGGGCGCGCGGGCCGTCGGGCGGGTGGCCGCCGGGCGGGCCAGCGGCCGGGGCCTGGACGAGGAGCGCCGCGGCCGGGTGGCCCTCGGAGTGCTCAACGGGGCGCACGGCGACCTGGTGCACGCGGCCGCACCCGGGCTGGACGTCGGCATGACGGTCCGGGTCGGCGGCCGGGTGGTGCCGCCGGAGGCCGAGGCGCTGCGGACGGCGTTCCCGGAGGCCACCGGCCGCATCGCGGTGTTCCTGCACGGGCTCACCGAGACCGAGGACTCCTGGGCCTACGGCGCCGAGAAGCACTTCGGCCGCGCCGGCGTCACCTACGGATCGCTGCTGCAGGCCGACCTCGGGCTCACCCCCGTGTACGTCCGCTACAACACCGGCCGGCACATCTCCGACAACGGCCGCGCGCTCGCCGCCCTGCTGGCCGCGCTGGTCGAGGCCTGGCCGCAGCAGGTGCAGGACCTCGTCGTCCTCGGCCACTCGCTGGGTGGGCTCGTCGCGCGCAGCGCCCTGCACCAGGCCCGCGACGGGGACGCGGGGGCGCAGCCCTGGACCGCCCTGGTGCGCGACACCGTCACCCTGGGCTCGCCGCACCTGGGCGCACCGCTGGAGCGCGGGGTGCACCGGCTGGCCGCGCAGCTGGCCCGGCTGCCCGAGACCCGCCCGCTGGCCCGGGTGCTGGCGCTCCGCAGCGCGGGCATCAAGGACCTCGGCCGGGGAACCGTTGTCGAGGACGACTGGACCGGTACCGATCCCGACGCCCCGGCCCCGAGCAGCCGCACGCTCGTCCCGCTGCAGGACGGCGCCCGGCCACTTCGTCGTCCTCGCGACCCTCAGCCCGAACACGTCGGGCCGGCTGGCCGACCTGTTCGGCGACCTGATGGTGTCCCCCCGCAGCGCCCTGGGCGACACCGGGGACGACGAGCGGCTGGCCTTCCCCGCCGACCACGTCCAGCGGCTCGGTGGGCTGCACCACGTCGACCTCCTGGACCACCCGCGGGTGTACGCGGCGATCCGGCGCTGGCTCACCGACCGGCCGGAGGGGCCGCGTCCCCCGGCGCCCGGGACGCCGGCGGAGGGCTGACCGGGGAGCCCGTGCCCGCGGCGTCACCTTCCGGGTCCGCCGCCGTTGTCCTGCACAGCACAGCCGTCGTCCTCCACGACCGAGGGAGCAGCGTGGCCGGGAAGCAGCAGAACCTCCTCCAGCGCCTCATCGCCTGGCGGGTGAGCGCCGCCATGGAACCGCAGCCGCCGAACGAGACGCTGCTCAAGCTGCAGCAGCCGCTGTGGGACCTGCTGGACAGGTGGTACTTCCGGCTGGAGATCGACGGCTGGGAGAACGTGCCCGACCGGACCAGCCTCGTGGTCGGTGTCCACTCCGGCGGCGCCCTGACGATGGACGCCTGGACGCTGGTCAACGCCTGGCACACCCACTTCGAGGGCCGCCGCACCCTGCACGGCACCGCGCACGACGTGCTCATGGCCGCGCCGGGCCTGGGCGACTACTTCCGCGCCGTCGGCGTCATCGCCGCGAACCGGCGGAGCGTCGGCGCCGCGCTGGAGCAGGGCGACGACGTCGTCGTCTGGCCCGGCGGCGAGGTCGACGCCATGCGCAGCTGGCGCAAGCGCGACGTCGCCACGCTGGGCGGGCGGACCGGCTTCGTGAAGCAGGCGATCCGCTCCGGCGTCCCGATCGTCCCGGTGGCGACCGTGGGCGGCCACGACACGGTCTTCGTCCTCTCCGAGGGCACGTGGCTGGCCGACGCGCTCGACCGGTTCACCGGCCTGAAGACGACGTTGCGCGGGGCCAACCTGCCGATCATCGCGGGCTTCCCGTTCCCGCTGGCCGTGGAGATCCTGCCGGCGCACGTGCCGCTGCCGGCCAAGATCCGCACCGCGCTGCTGGAGCCGATCGAGGTGGACGACGACCCGGAGCGGGCCGACGACCTGGCCTACGTGCAGAAGATCTACGACCAGGTGGAGGCGGCGATCCAGGCAGGCATGGACCGGCTCGCCGCCAAGCGGTCGCTGCCGGTGCTGGGTTGACGCCTCTCGACGGGCGGGCCGCGGCCGGGCAGGCTGGCGACGACCCGAGGAGGACAGCATGGCGGCACGGTTCGAGTACAAGGTCGAGGAGATCCGCGAGGGGATGATCGGCGGCAAGATGTCCGGCGGGAAGCTGGAGAAGGTGCTCAACGAGCACGCCCGCCAGGGGTGGCAGCTCAAGGCCATCACCTCGGTCGAGGTCAAGGGCCGGATCGGCCCGGGCGGCGTCGAGGGCGTGCTGGTCACCTTCGAGCGGCCGGTCGCCTGAGCGCGGCACCGCGGGCCGGGAGCCCGGAGGCGCGGCTGGCCGGGCTCGCGGCCGGCGCCGCTCCCGAGGAGGCGCTGGCGCTGTTCGACGCCCTCGGCCCGGTCGAGCCGGCCGCGATGATCGGCCGGTGGCGGGGGAGCGGGCTGCCGACCGGGTCACCGCTGGACGGCCTGCTCGAGGCCTACGGCTGGTACGGCAAGGAGTTCCTCGACGCCGAGACCGTCCACCCGCTGCTGTTCACCACCCGCTCCGGCCCGCGGCCGGTCGACCCGGCGTTCGTGCCGATGGCGGTGCTGCGCGACCGGCCCGCGCTGGCGCACTCCCGGGCGGCCCGCGCGGCGTTCCGGCTGGCCCGCCCCCTGGTGACGACGACGCGGCCGCGGGCCCGGCTGCGCACCGTCGAGCACCGCGGCGTGCACACCGCGGCGATGGTCTACGACGCGCTGCCGATCATCGACGTCTTCCGCCGGGTGTCCGACGACGTCCGCCTCGGCGTCATGGACCTGCGCGGCCTGGACGGCCCGTTCTTCTTCGTGCTCACCCGCGAGGGCTGACCCCGAGCTCGGCGAGCAGCCCGCGGATGCGCTGCTCGATCTCGTCGCGGATCGGGCGCACCGCCGCGACGCCCTGCCCGGCCGGGTCGTCGAGCGGCCAGTCGAGGTAGCGCTTCCCGGGGAAGACCGGGCACGCGTCGCCGCAGCCCATCGTGATGACGACGTCGGAGGCCTCGACCGCGTCGGTCGTGAGGACCTTCGGCTGCTGGTCGGCGATGTCGATGCCCACCTCGGCCATGGCCTCGACCGCCGCCGGGTTGATCCGGTCGCCGGGCAGCGAGCCGGCCGACCGGACCTCGACGGCGTCGCCGGCGAGGTGCCGCAGCCAGCCGGCGGCCATCTGCGAGCGGCCGGCGTTGTGCACGCAGACGAACAGGACGGACGCGGTCACCGGGTGCTCCTGACGAGGTCGGGGACGGTCGGGTCGCCGGGGAACCAGCGGCGCGCGGCCCAGAGGGAGACGTAGACGAGGCCGACCAGCACCGGTACCTCGATCAGCGGGCCGACGACGCCGGCGAGCGCCTGGCCGCTGGTCACGCCGAACGTGCCGATGGCGACGGCGATGGCCAGCTCGAAGTTGTTGCCGGCGGCGGTGAAGGCGAGCGTCGCGGTCTTCGCGTACCCGAGCCCCAGCCGCATGCCGAGGAGGAACGAGCTGCCGAACATCAGCGCGAAGTAGGCCAGCAGCGGCAGCGCGATGCGGGCGACGTCCCAGGGGTTCGAGGTGATCGCGTCGCCCTGCAGCGCGAAGAGCATGACGATGGTGAACAGCAGGCCGTACAGGGCGACCGGGCCGATCCGCGGCAGGAAGCGCTCCTCGTACCAGGAGCGGCCGCGGCGGCGTTCGCCGATGGTGCGGGTCAGGAAGCCGGCGAGCAACGGGATGCCGAGGAAGACCAGCACGCTGAGCACGATGGCCCAGACGCTGAACTCCGCCGACGTCGTCGACAGGCCGAGCCAGCCCGGCAGCACCTGCAGGTAGAACCAGCCGAGCGCGGCGAAGGCGGCGATCTGGAAGACCGAGTTGATCGCCACCAGCACCGCGGCGGCCTCGCGGTCGCCGCAGGAGAGGTCGTTCCAGATCAGCACCATGGCGATGCAGCGGGCCAGGCCCACGATCACCAGGCCGGTGCGGTACTCGGGCAGGTCGGGCAGCAGCAGCCAGGCCAGGGCGAACATCAGCGCGGGCCCGACCAGCCAGTTGAGCACCAGGCTGGCGACGAGCAGCCGCCGGTCGCCGGTCACCCGGTCCAGCTCGGAGTACCGGACCTTGGCCAGCACCGGGTACATCATCAGCAGCAGCCCGGCCGCGATCGGCAGGCTGACGCCCCCGACCTCGACGGCGGAGAGGGCGTCGTCCAGCCCCGGGACCCAGCGGCCCAGCGCGAGGCCCAGCGCCATCGCGGCGACGATCCAGACCGGCAGGAACCGGTCGAGCGTCGAGAGCCTCCGCAGGACCGGGGCGTCGGCGGGGACGTCGGGTCGGGCGCTCTCGCGGACGGCGTCGCTCATGCCGGCGCGAGCGCGGGGGTCGAGAACAGGCCGGCCACCGCGGACAGCGCCTCGGGGCGGACCGCGTAGTAGACCCACACGCCCCGCTTCTCGCGGACCAGCAGGCCCGCCGAGTGCAGCACCTTGAGGTGGTGGCTGATCGTCGCCTGGGTGAGGTCGAAGGCCTCGTTGAGGTCGCAGACGCAGGCCTCCCCGGTCGTGCTGGAGGCGATCAGGCTGACCAGCCGCAGCCGCACCGGATCGGCCAGCGCCTTGAGCAGCGGCGCGACCTGCTCCGCCTGCTCGGCGGACATCGCTGTGCTGGAGAGCGGCGTGCAGCACGCCAGGCCGGGGTCGCTCATCGTCGTCTCCTGCGTCGTCGACATCGGTAGCCATCGTAACGACGCGCATCGTATTGACAAGCATCTATGTCAGGTGTTCATTCGTCGCATCGACGCCCGTCGATGTCCCGATCTCAGGAGGTCCCCCGTGTCCCGGATCCAGCTCGCCCTCCGCGTCGCCGACCTGGAGGCCGCCGTCGGCTTCTACTCGCGGCTGTTCGACACCCGGCCGGCCAAGCGCCGGCCCGGCTACGCCAACTTCGCCATCGCCGAGCCGCCGCTGAAGCTGGTGCTGCTCGAGGGGACCGCCGGCGAGCCCACCCGCATGGACCACCTCGGCGTCGAGGTCGCCTCGACCGGCGAGGTCACCGCGGCGACCACCCGGCTGGCCGACGCCGGCCTGGCCACGCGGCCGGAGGAGGGCACCACCTGCTGCTACGCCGTGCAGGACAAGGTGTGGGTGACCGGCCCGGGCGGGGAGCCGTGGGAGGTCTACACCGTCACCGGCGACGACCGCCCCGACCTCGAGGGGAAGACCGCCGCGGAGCCGGCTCCCGCCTGCTGCTGAGGTCCCTCTCTGGCAGGGTCGCCGCGTGGACTTCGACGAGGTGGCCGACGAGCTGTACGAGGTGCCGCCGGAGGAGTTCGTCGCGCTCCGGAAGGAGCGGCAGGACGCCGCGAAGGCCGACGGCGACAAGGCGCTGGCCAAGGAGATCGGTGCGCTGCCCAAGCCCTCGGCCGGCGCGTGGGTCTGCAACCTGCTGGTCCGGGAGCAGCGCGCCGAGCTGGAGGACCTCGTCGAGCTCGGCGACCTGCTCCGCGAGGCGCAGGAGAACCTGGCCGGTGACCAGTTGCGCGCCCTCGACGTCCAGCGGCGGCAGCTGGTCACCGCGCTGACCCGGCAGGCGCGCGCGCTCGCCTCCGGCCGAGGGCACCCGGTGAGCACGACGGTCGCCACCCAGGTCGAGGAGACGCTGCGCGCCGCGATGGCCGACCCCGACGCCGGGCGGGCGCTGCTCACCGGCCGGCTCACCTCGCCGATGTCCTACAGCGGCCTGGGGACGACGGTCGCGAAGCCCGACCTGCGCCTGGTCCACCCCGCACCCAGGGCGGGAGCGCCCCGCCGCACCCGCGGGGAAGGCCGCGACCACGGCGACCAAGGGTGCGGAGAAGGAGAAGCCGGCGGGGGAGTCCGCCGCCGACCGCCGGGCCCGCGAGCAGGAGGAGCGCCGGCGGGCCGCGGAGGAGAAGCGGCAGCGCGAGCTCGCCGCCGCGCGGGCGGCCGCCGAGGAGGCCACCGCGGCCGCCGACGACGCCGCGGCAGCACTGGACGAGCACCGCCGGCAGACCGACGAGCTCGCCGCCCGGCAGACCGAGCTGCAGGAACGGGTCGAGGAGCTCGCCGACCAGCTGGCCGAGGCCGAGCGGGCGGCGGCCGACGCGGCCGCCGCGCTCAAGCGGGAGGAGCGCCGCCGGGCCGCCGCGCAGCGGGCCGCCGACGACGCCGCCGAGACCCGCGACCGCGCCGTCGCGCACGTGGAGTCCCTCAACGGCGGCTGAGCACGCCGGAGTGGGTCAGCCGGTGAGCTCGCCGGGCACCGCGATCACGTCGACCATCGCGCCGCTGCGGAACACGGTCAACGGCAGCGGCTCGCCGATCGCCTCGGTGAACAGCAGCCGCTGCAGGCTCTGCGCGTCGGCGACCGGCCGGCGGCCGGCCTCCAGCACCAGGTCGCCGCGCCGGAGCCCGGACCGGTCGGCCGGCGCCCCGGGGACGACGTCGACGATCCGCAGCCCGCGCCGCCGGCCGGTCCGCAGGGCCAGCTCGGCGGGCAGCGGCGCGGGGGTGCTGACCAGGCCCAGGTAGGCCCGGCGCACCCGCCCGTCGGCGACGAGGGCGGCGAGGATCCGGCGGCTGGTGGCGTTGATCGGCACCGCCAGGCCCAGGCCCCACCCCGCGACGGCGGTGTTGATGCCGACCACCCGCGAGGCGGCGTCGGCCAGGGCGCCGCCGGAGTTGCCCGGGTTCAGGGCGGCGTCGGTCTGGATGACGTCCTCCACGACCCGGGCGGTGCGCCCGTCGCGGGTGGGCAGCGACCGGCCGAGCCCGCTGACCACCCCGGCGGTGACCGAACCGGCCAGCCCGAGCGGGTTGCCGACCGCCACGACCAGCTGCCCGACCCGCAGCGTGCCGGCGTCCCCGAGCTCGGCCGGTGGCGGCGTGCCGCCCCGCGCCCGCACGACCGCCAGGTCGGACAGCGGGTCGGCGCCGACGACGTCCACGTCGACCTCCGAGCCGTCGGCGAAGACGGCGCGGCCGGCCCGCGCGCCCGCCACGACGTGGGCGTTGGTGAGCAGCAGCCCGGCGTCGTCGACGACGACGGCCGATCCAGCACCCCCGCGCCCGTCCGCGCCGCGCACCTCCAGCGCGGCGACGTGCGGCGTGAGGTCGGCGGCCACCGACGTGACGATGCGGGAGTAGGCGTCCAGCGCCGTCTCCGGCGCGCGGGCGGCGGGTTCCGGTGTCATGGCGACCTCCCGATCACGCGCGTGCGCGCACCAGTGAACGCCGCATCGGGCGGCCGGGGCGGCGATCACGCCCAGGGCGAACGGCTCACCCCATCGTCTTCTGGCCGTCGAGGGCCTCGCGCAGGATGTCGGCGTGCCCGGAGTGCTGGGCGGTCTCGGTGGCGATGTGCAGGAACGCGCGTCGCACCGACCGGCGCGCTCCCGGCGGGAACCACGGCGCCTCCGGCAGCGGGAACGACGCGTCGAGGTCGAGGGTGCGGACCAGCTCGTCGGTCCGCGCGGCGACCCGCTCGTACTCCGCGAGCACGCCCGCCAGCGTCTCGCCGGGCAGCAGCCGGTGCCCGTCGGCCCAGTCGGCGTAGCCGGCCTCGTCCTGCGGGGCCGCCATGGCGGCCGGCCCCTCGGTGGTGAACCGGGCCCAGGCCTCCTCCGTGCGGCTGACGTGCTTGATCAGCCCGCCGAGCGTCAGCTCGCTCACGGTCGTGCGCTGCCGGGCCTGCTCGTCGGTGAGGCCCTGCACGGTGAAGCGGAGGAAGTGCCGGTGGGCCTGCAGCAGCTCCAGCAGGTCCGCGCGCTCGGGGGACAGGGTGGGGGTGGTCATGACCGGTGCCTCTCGTCGGGGGTGCTGTCCTCTCCGACGCTAGGGGCGATCGGTGTCAGATCCTGGCCGCAATGGGGCAGACTCTCGGATCGTGACCGGCCCGGGGAACCGCACCCTGCGCCTGCTGTCGATCCTCCAGCAGCGCCGGCACTGGGTGGGTGCCGAGCTCGCGCACCGGCTGGGCGTCTCGCTGCGCACCCTGCGCCGGGACGTCGAGCGGCTCCGCGAGCTCGGCTACCCGGTCGAGGCCCAGCCGGGGGTCGACGGCGGGTACCGGCTCGCGCCGGGGGCGGCGCTGCCGCCGCTCGTCCTGGACGACGACGAGGCGGTGGCGCTGACCGTCGGGTTGCAGGCGGCCGCGCAGAGCGCGGTGGCCGGCATGGCGGAGGCGTCGGTCCGGGCGCTGACCACCGTCGTCCAGGTGCTGCCCGCCCGGCTCCGCCGCCGCGCCGACGCGCTCAGCGCCATGACCGTGCCCGCTCCGGGCAGCGCGTCCGGCGCCGTCGTCGACCCGCAGGTGCTCGTCGCCGTCGCCGGCGCCTGCCGGGACACCGAGCGGCTGGAGTTCTCCTACACCGCGGCCGACGGCGCCCGGAGCGAGCGGCTGACCGAGCCCTTCCGGCTCGTCGCGATGGGCCGCCGCTGGTACCTGGTCGCCTACGACCTGGGCCGGGGCGACTGGCGCAGCTTCCGCCTCGACCGGCTGAGCGCGCCGCGCGGCACGGGACAGCGCTTCGCGCCGCGGGTGCTGCCCGCCGAGGACGCGGCCGCGTTCGTCCGGCGCGGCACCGACGCCCGGTCGGCCGGGTACGTGGTCGAGGCGCTCGTCGCCGCACCCGCCGACGACGTCCGCCGCCGGGTCGGGCAGTGGACTACGATCACCGAGGAGCCCGGCGGGGGGTGCCGGCTGCGGATGGAGACCTACGACCTCAGCTGGGCGGCGCTGGCGCTCGGCGGCACCGGCGCGGAGTTCACGGTGCTCGCACCGGCCGAGCTGCGCGACCTGCTGGCCGACTGGGCCGGCCGGTTCGAGCGCGGCGTGCGCGACTAGCAGGCGCGGCCGGCCCGCTTGCGCTCGTAGAGGTCCTCGTCGGCGCGGCGCAGCACCGCGTCGAGGGTGTCGCCCGCGCGCACGGTCGACAGGCCCGCCGACCAGCCGAAGCCGTGGGCCTCCCGCAGGCGGTCGACGAGGTCCCGTGCGCCGGCCTCGTCGGTCGCGGGCAGGCAGAGCACGAACTCGTCCCCGCCGTAGCGGCCGAGCAGGTCGGCGTGCCGCAGCCGCCCGGTCCAGCCGGCGGTCAGCTCGCGCAGCAGCGCGTCGCCGGCGCTGTGCCCGTCGCGGTCGTTGACCAGCTTGAAGTGGTCGAGGTCGAGGATGGCCACGGTGAGCGGCTCGCCGGTGCGCAGCGCGTGGGCCAGGTGCCGCGAGGTCGCGGCCTGCCACGCGCGCCGGTTCGCGACGCCGGTGAGCGGATCGGTGTCGGCGGCGTCGCGCAGCTGCCGGGCCAGGCGGCCCTGCACCTCGGTGAGCGCGAGCACGGCGACCACCAGCGCGACCCAGGCCGGGAGGAACCCCGACGGCGCGGCCGCGGCGGCGCCGGCGCTGGTCGCCGTGACCAGGACGACGGCGTGCACCCGCGCAGCGGGGAGCGGCAGCACGTGCGCGGCGTAGAGCGCCACGGCGATCATCACCGGGCCGAGCCCGACGACGCCGGCCTGCGTCACCGACCGCCAGGCCAGGACGCCGATCAGCAGGGACATCAGGAACAGCCCCGCGTCGACGGCCCACGCCGGCAGCTCGTCGCGCAGCAGCGCGAGCACCCCGCCGACGCCCACGCCGGTGCAGCCCAGGACCCAGAGCAGCTGCACCGGGGCGTCCGGGTTCACCGGCCAGGCGGCACCGGCGAGGCACAGGGCTCCGCTGACGAGGTAGAGCGCCGCCAGCAGCGGAACCGCCGGCGCCCCGTGGGGGCGATCCATGTCCCCATCCTCGTCGTTCCCGCTCCCCACCTGTAGGGCCCCGGCGCCGACGCTGCCCCGCCCGGGGGAGAGGCGTCCCCAGCGCTCCCTGAGGCGGATGTGACGGAGGGTTCCCGTCGCGCTCCCGCGTCCCCGGGTCCGGGCCCGACCATGGCTAGCGTCCGCGCCGTGACCTCGGGAGCGCCTGCCAGCACGCCGGACCGCCGTCTCGGCATGCTCGACGTCCTGCGGCTGCTGGCGGCGCTGAGCGTCGTCGCCTTCCACTTCACCGCGCGGAACAGCCCGGCGTGGGACGGCCCGGTCCCCGACGCGCTCGCGCCGGTGGGCCAGTGGGCGGCCTACGGCCGGATGGGCGTGCCGCTGTTCTTCGTCATCAGCGGCTTCGTGCTGCTCATGAGTTCCTGGGGGAGAGACGTCCCGGGCTTCGTCGCCTCCCGCGTCGCCCGGCTCTACCCGGCCTACTGGGTGGCGGCGGCGGCCAGCATCGTGCTGGTCCTCTACGTGTGGCCGGCGAACCCGGCGTTCTTCGACCACGAGATCAGCACCTCGCAGGCGCTGCTCAACCTGACCATGCTGCAGGGCGCCTTCGGCGTGCACGACGTCGACGGCCCGTACTGGACGCTCTGGTACGAGGCGCGCTTCTACCTGCTGATCGTGCTGCTCATGCTGGTGGGCATCACCCGCCGGCGGATCCTGGCGTTCTGCGCCCTCTGGCCGGTCGCCGGTGCGCTGGCCGCCGGGTCGGAGTCCCGCCTGCTGACGGCGTTCCTCATGCCGGACTACGCGCCGTTCTTCGCCGGCGGCATGCTGCTCTACCTGATCCACCGGGACGGCTCCGACACCGGAACCTGGCTGCTGGTCGGGCTCCAGGGCCTGTTCGCGCTGAACTTCGCGATGGGCTACTACCCGGTCGTGCTCGGCCTGGAGACGCCGTGGGCGCCCTCGACCGCGCTCATCGCGCTGGGCACGCTGGCCTGCTTCGGTCTGGTCGCGCTCGTGACGCTGACGCCGCTGGCCGCGCGCAGCGCCCGCTGGATGACCCTGGCGGGGGCGCTCACCTACCCGCTCTACCTGGTGCACGAGAACCTCGGCTGGTTCGTCATCCACCTGCTGCGCGGCTCGGTCGGGCCGTGGGTGGCGGTGCTGGCCGCGACGGTGGTGGCGCTGGTCGCGGCCGCCGCCCTCCACCACCTGGTCGAGCGGCCGTTCAGCGGGCGGCTGCGCGCGGCCACGCTGACCATGCTGCGGACGACGGGGCGCGCCGGTGCTGCCGACGACGCCCGCCGTCGCCCGGCCGTCCCGGTCCCGGCCC
This sequence comes from Blastococcus sp. TML/C7B, assembly GCF_016612845.1. NCBI lineage: Bacteria > Bacillati > Actinomycetota > Actinomycetes > Geodermatophilales > Geodermatophilaceae > Blastococcus > Blastococcus sp. TML/C7B. The sequence goes on from NZ_JAEOAA010000001.1 coordinate 2,233,358, forward strand.
CCGCCGCGGAGCCCGCAACGGTGTCCTTCCCGGCTCTCGCGACCGGCGCGCTGCCGCGCCACCGCGGCTACGGCCGGTCGGTTCAGGCGGACTCGCGCCCGGTCATGTCCTCGTCGGCCGGGGCCTCCTTGGGGCCGCCGGTCTTCGACGCCTCCCAGCCGGGGCCGAGCTGCTCGAGCGCCAGCCGGCCGTAGACCTGCTGCTGGGTGGCCACCCGCTGCGACCGGCCGCGGCCGAGGAAGCTCACCGTCCAGTGCAGCGCGGCGGTGAGCCGGCTGCGGAAGCCGACGATGTAGAGCAGGTGCAGGGCCAGCCACATCACCCAGGCGATGAAGCCCTCGAACTTCAGCCGCCCGCCGAGGTCGACGACGGCGTGGAAGCGGGAGATCGTCGCCATCGAGCCCTTGTCCCGGTAGCGGAACGGGGCCTTGGGCTCCTTGCCGGCGATCCGGCGCTTGATCGCGTCGGCGGCGTAGCGGCCGCCCTGGATCGCGACCTGCGCGACGCCGGGCAGCTTGTCCAGCGCCATCATGTCGCCGACGACGTGCACCTCGGGGTGGCCGGGCAGCGTGAGGTCTGGCTGCACCGCGATCCGGCCGGCCCGGTCGACCTCGGCGCCGGACTGCTCGCCGAGGAGCCGGCCCAGCCCGCTGGCCTGCACGCCGGCCGCCCAGATCTTGGTGGCGGCCTCGATGCGGCGGGCCTGGCCGTCGCCGTCCTTCACGTCGATGCCGTTGGCGTCGACCGAGGTGACCATGGCGCCCAGCTGGACCTCCACGCCACCCTCGGCGAGCTGCCGTCGGGCCCGCTCGCCCAGCTTCTCGCCGAAGGAGGGGAGGACCGCGGGAGCGGCGTCGAGCAGGATCACCCGCGCGCTGGTCGGGTCGATGCGGCGGAAGTCGCGGCGCAGCGTGCGGCGCGCGAGCTCGGCGATCTGCCCGGCCATCTCCACCCCGGTGGGGCCGGCGCCGACGACGACGAAGGTGAGCAGCCGGTCGATCTCGGCCGGGTCGGTGGCGAGCTCGGCGAGCTCGAAGGCGCCGAAGATGCGGCCGCGCAGCTCGAGGGCGTCGTCGATGCTCTTCATGCCGGGTGCGAACTCGGCGAAGTGGTCGTTGCCGAAGTAGGACTGCCCGGCGCCGGCCGCGACGATCAGCTCGTCGTAGGGGTGCACGGTGCGGCGGCCCAGCACGACCGAGGTGACGGTGCGGGCGGCCAGGTCGATGTCGACGACCTCGCCGAGCACCGTCGTCGCGTTCTTCTGGTGCCGGAGCACCTCGCGGGTCGCGGGGGCGATCTCGCCCTCGGAGAGGATGCCGGTCGCCACCTGGTAGAGCAGCGGCTGGAACAGGTGGTGGGCGGTCTTCCCGATCAGCGTGACGTCGACCGGGGCCTTCGCCAGGGCCCGGGCGGCGAACAGGCCGCCGAAGCCGGAGCCGATGATGACGACCCGCGGCCGCCCGCTGTCGGTCTCGCGTCCGGCGGGGACACGCGTCGCTGCTGTCGTCATGCTCACGATTCTCCCACTCCGACGGGCTCCGCCCCCGGGCGACCCCGGGCGATCCGAACCACATCTCGACCTGCCCGGCTGGCCGTCCACGGGCCCGGGGGGTAGACCGCCGGGGTGACCTCTGCGCCGACCCGGATCGTCGTCGTCCCCGGTCTGGGGCTCGACGAGCGCTCGTGGGCGGGCGTGCGGAGCCGGTTGCCGGCCTCGCTGCCGGCGGACGTCGTCCCCCTGCCCGGGATGGGCCGCCGGAAACCCGTGCCGGGGCTCGAACTGCTCGCCGCCGGGCTGCGGGAACGGCTGGGGCCGGGGCCGGTGGTGCTCGCCGGCCACTCGCAGGGCTGCCAGGTCGTGGCCGCCGTCGCCGAGCGCGATCCCCGGGTCGCCGCCGTCGTCCTGCTGGGGCCGACGACCGACCCGCGGCTGCGCAGGCTGCGCGGGCTCGTGCCGGCCTGGCTGCGGACGGCGGTGCGCGAGCCCCTGCCGGAGGTGCCGCGGATCCTCGCCCAGTGGTCGCGCACCGGACCCAGGGCGATGCGCGCGCTGTGGCGGCGGGCCTCGCCGGACCGGATCGAGGCGCGGCTGGCCCGCATCGCCGTGCCCGTCGTCGTGGTGCGCGGCAGCCGCGACGCGCTCTGCCCGGGGGACTGGGCTGCGCGGCTGGCGGCCACCGCAACGCACGGCCGGCTGGTCGAGCTGCCCGGCGCCGCGCACATGACGCCGCAGTCCCACCCCGCCGAGGTGGCCGCCGTCCTGGCCGGCCTCGGCTGACCGCCTACTGGCCGTCGGTCCGGCCGCGCACCTCCGCGTACCGCTCCCGCACGGCCGGGGCCGGCGGCGCCTCGAACGCCTGCAGGCCCGGCTGCGCCCACTCCGGCGGCCCGGCCGCGCCGGACAGCACCCACGCCGCCTGGCGGGCCGCGCCGTCGGCGACGTACTCGCCCGGCGGCGGCACCAGCACCGGCCGGCCGAGGATGCCCGGCGCCAGCTGCTGGACGGCGGGGGAGCGGGCCGCCCCTCCCACGAGCAGCACCCGCTCGACGGCCACGCCCTGCGCGACGACCGCCTCGATGCCGTCGGCCAGCCCGCACAGCAGGCCCTCGACGGCCGCCCGCGCGAAGTGGGCCGGCGTCGAGCTGCGCAGGGTGAGGCCGTGCACCGAGCCGGTGGCGTGCGGCAGGTTCGGCGTCCGCTCGCCCTCCAGGTAGGGGACGAGGACCAGCCCGTCGGCGCCGGAGGGCGCGGCCAGGGCGAGGTCGGAGAGTGTGGCGTGGTCGACGCCGAGCAGGGTCGCGGCGGCATCGAGCACCCGCGCGGCGTTGAGGGTGGCGACCAGCGGCAGGTGGTTGCCGGTCGCGTCGGCGAACCCGGCGACGGTGCCGGTCACGTCGGCGACCGCCGTAGGGGTGACGGCGGAGACCACGCCCGAGGTGCCGATGGAGACGACGACGTCGCCGGGCCGCGCGGCCAGCCCGAGCGCGGCGGCCGCGTTGTCGCCGGTGCCCGGACCCAGCAGCGCGCCGGAGCCGGCGACCGTGCCGACCTGCTCGGCGGGCCCGGCGACCCGGGGCACGGCCGGGCGGCGCCCGCGCATCGCCCGCTCCAGCAGGTCCAGGCGGTACCCGCCGGTGCGCGCCGACCAGTAGCCGGTGCCGCTGGCGTCGCCCCGGTCGGTGGTGAGCGTGCCGAGCGCCCGGTCCGCGGAGAGCCGCCAGGTCAGCCAGTCGTGCGGCAGGCAGACCGCGGCGGTGCGGTCGGCGTGCGCCGGCTCGGCGTCAGCCAGCCAGCGCAGCTTGGTCGCGGTGAAGGAGGCGACCGGCACCGAGCCGACGGCGTCGGCCCACGCCCGCCGCCCGGCCGCCTCGTCGCCGTCGCCGAGCTCGAGCACCAGGTCGTGCGCGGCCCCGGCCGAGCGGACGTCGTTCCACAGCAGCGCGTCGCGGACCACCTCGCCGTCGTCGTCCAGGCAGACCATGCCGTGCTGCTGGCCGCCGACCGCCACCGCGGCGACGTCGTCGAGCCCGCCGGCGGCAGCGGCCGCCGCGGTGAACGCCTCCTCCCAGGCGCGCGGGGCGACCTCGGTGCCGGGCGGGTGCGGCGCGCGGCCGGACCGGACCAGCTCGCCGGTCGCGGCGTCGCGGACGACGACCTTGCAGGCCTGCGTCGAGGTGTCGACGCCGGCGACGAGGACCCGCGTCGCCGTCATCGACCGAACCGCGCGCGCTGTGAACTTGACCGCTCCATGCCGTCAGCCTAATTTGTTGACCGGCCCGACGAATAGAGCGCGGGGCGTGGTGGAGGGAGATCCGTGTCCGACCTCCCCGGGCGCCCGCGCAGCGCCGTCCGGACCACGCCCAGCGACCAGGCCGCCGTCCGCCGGGGGAACCTCGGCCGGGTGCTGCGCCTGCTGCGCGACGCCGGCCCCCGCTCCCGGGCCCGGATCGCCGCGGACACCGGCCTGAACAAGGCCACCGTCTCCAGCCTGGTCGCCGAGCTGGCCGACCGCGGGCTGGTCGCCCCGGGCGACGTCGACCGCGGCGGCGCCGTGGGCCGGCCCGGGCAGACCGTGCACCTCGACGGCACCGGCGTCTGCGGCATCGGCGTCGAGCTCAACGTCGACTACCTGGCCGTGCTCGTGCTGGACCTGCGCGGCGAGGTCCGGTTCGAGCACCGGGTGCCGCTCGACGTCCCCGCGCTCGGGGCCGAGCGCACCCTCGACGAGGTCGCGCGGCTGGTGCGGGTGGCCGTCGAGGGGACCAGCGACGCCACCCCGGTCGGGATCACCGTCGCCGTCCCGGGACTGGTGCGCAGCGCCGACGGCGTCGTCACCGACGCGCCCAACCTCGGCTGGCGCGGCGTCCCGGTGCTCGCCGGGCTCAACGCCCGCCTGCGCCCGGAGTGCCCCGTCCGCGTGGAGAACGACGCCAACCTCGCGGCCATCGCCGAGTGGGCCACCGGTCCCGAGGCGGGCACCCCCGACCTCGTCTACCTGACCGGCGAGGTGGGTGTCGGGGGCGGGCTGGTCGTCGACGGGCGGCTGCTCCGCGGAACCTCCGGGTTCTCCGGCGAGGTCGGCCACACCCCGCTCGGCGACCCCGCGCTCGCCTGCGGCTGCGGCCGGCGCGGGTGCTGGGAGACCGTCGTCGGGCTGGGCGCCCTGCTGCGCGCCGCCGCCGACCCGGACGACCCGGTGCGTGACACCGGCCGCGACCTCGAGGCCCGGCTGGCCGAGCTCGCCGCCCGCGCCGACGCCGGCGACCGGCGCACGCTCGACGCCCTCGCCGCCGTCGGCACCGGCCTGGGCACCGGCGCCGCCGTGCTCATCAACCTGGTCAACCCGCGGGTCGTGCTGCTCGGCGGCTACTTCGCCGTCCTGGGCCGGTTCCTGCTGCCGACGATGACCGCCGAGCTGCGCGCGCGGGTGTTCGCCGCCGACCTCGCCGGTGCCCGCGTCGTCCTCTCCACCCTCGGCTTCACCGCCGCCGCGCGCGGCGGCGCGCACGTGGCGCTCGAGCCGGTCCTCGACGACCCGACCCTCGTCGCCACCCCCGACCTCCCGCAGCACCCCACCCCCATCCGGACGGAGACCCCGGCATGACGACCTACACCCCGACGAAGGACGACAGGTTCAGCTTCGGTCTCTGGACCGTGGGCTGGCAGGGCGTCGACGTCTTCGGCGGCGCGGTGCGCCCGCCGCTGGACCCCGTCGAGGCGGTGCACCGGCTCGCCGAGCTCGGCGCCGCGGCGGTCACCTTCCACGACGACGACCTGGTGCCGGACGACGCCACCCGCGAGGTCACCCTGCAGCGCTTCAAGGGCGCGCTGGAGGAGACCGGCCTCGGCGTCGAGATGGCCACGACCAACCTGTTCGGCGCGCCGGTGTTCAAGGACGGCGGTTTCACCGCCAACGACCGCGCCGTCCGCCGGTACGCCGTGGCCAAGGTGCTGCGCAACATCGACCTCGCCGCCGAGCTGGGCGCGAAGACCTACGTGCTGTGGGGCGGCCGTGAAGGGGCGGAGTCCGGCGGCAGCAAGGACGTCGCCGCCGCGCTGGACCGGTACAAGGAGGGGCTGGACCTGCTCTGCGCCTACGTGCGCGACAAGGGCTACGACATCCGGTTCGCCCTCGAGCCCAAGCCGAACGAGCCGCGCGGCGACATCCTGCTGCCCACGATCGGCCACGCCCTGGCCTTCATCGACGAGCTCGACGAGCCGTCCCGCGTGGGGCTGAACCCCGAGGTCGGGCACGAGGAGATGGCCGGGCTGAACTTCGCCCAGGGCATCGCGCAGGCGCTGTGGCACGGCAAGCTCTTCCACATCGACCTCAACGGCCAGCACGGTCCGCGCTTCGACCAGGACCTGCGCTTCGGTGCGGGCAACCTGCGCGGCGCCTTCTGGACCGTGGACACCATGCTCGGCTCCGGCACGGGCAAGGCCTACGACGGCTACGTGCACTTCGACTACAAGCCGCCGCGGACCGAGGACATCGAGGGCGTCTGGGAGACCGCGCGGGCCTGCATGCGCAACTTCCTGATCCTGCGGGAGAAGGCGCGCGCCTTCCGGGCCGACCCCGAGGTCGCCGAGGCGCTGGCCGCGGCGAAGGTGGCGGAGCTCGCCGTCCCCACCCTCGCGGACGGCGAATCGCTGGACGCGCTTCGGGACGAGGCGCACGACCCGGTGGCCCTGGGGGAGCGCGGTCTGGAGTTCGAGCGGCTCGACCAGCTGGCGATGGAGCACCTGCTCGGCGTCCGGTGACCGGACCGGGAGGCCTCCGGGGCGTGCCACTATGACGGCGTGGCGTCCACCTCCGCGTCGGCCGGCGCACTGCTGCGGCACGTGCGCACCGGTCGCGCGCGGAGCCGCGCCGACCTCGTGGCGCTCACCGGGGCCTCCCGGAACACGGTGAGCGCGCGGGTGGACCAGCTCATCGCGGCCCGGCTGCTCGAGGAGGGCGGTCGCGGCTGGAGCACCGGCGGGCGGCCCCCGACGCTGCTGCAGTTCAACAGCCGCGCCGGGTGCGTGCTCGCCGTCGACCTCGGCGCGAGCAGCGTCGACGTCGCCGTCACCGACCTCTCGGCGCAGATCCTGGCCACGGTCGGCCACCCCATCGACATCGCCGACGGCCCCGAGGTCGTGCTGGCCGAGGTCGACCGGCTGGCGCAGGCGGTGCTGGCCGAAGCCGCGGCTCACGCCGGCCGACGTCTGCGCCGTCGGCGTCGGCGTGCCGGGCCCGGTGGAGTTCTCCACCGGCCGGCCCTCGTACCCGCCGATCATGCCGGGCTGGCACGACTACCCGATCCCCAGCGCGTTCGGCCGCTTCGACTGCCCGGTGTTCGTCGACAACGACGTGAACGTGATGGCCCTGGGGGAGCTCGGCGCCGCCGGGTCCACGCAGAACCTGCTCGTGGTCAAGGTGGGCACCGGTATCGGCTGCGGGGTCATCGTCGACGGGCGGGTGTACCGCGGGGCGCAGGGCAGCGCGGGCGACATCGGGCACATCCACGTCGCCCGGCCCGACGGCCGCACCGTGACCTGCCGCTGCGGCCAGGAGAACTGCCTGGAGGCGATCGCCGGCGGCCAGGCGCTGGTCCGCGACGCCCGCGCCGCCGGGCTGCCGGTCGAGAGCGTGCGCGACCTCGTCGCGCTGGCCACGCACGGCGACGGGGCGGCGCTGCAGCTGGTCACGCGACGCGGGCCGCACCATCGGCACCGTGCTGGCGGCGCTGGTCAACTTCTTCAACCCGCACTGCATCGTGATGACCGGGGGCGTGGCCAGCGCCGGCGTGCCGCTGCTGGCCGGCATCCGCGAGGCGGTCTACCGGCGGTCCATGCCGCTGGCCGCCCGGGCGCTGGAGATCACCGTCAGCGAGGCGCCCGACCTCTCCGGCCGCGTCGGTGCGGCCCGCATGGCGATCGAGGAGTTCCTCGACGAGGAGTCCGTGGAGACGCTCGCCAGGTAGTCCCTGCCCGGTCGTGGCGCGTGGGGCCCGAAGGGGCCCGCCCAGGCGCGACGGACGCGCTCAGCCCAGGTGGGGCGGCTCGTTCCCGCGCTGCGATCCGGGGATCGCACTCGACGGGATCGCGATCAGCGGAGTCTCGATCGGGTAACCGTGCCCGTCCTCCTTGACCCCGTGTGACTCGCCTCATAGGTTGCTGCCTCAGCAGACTATTGATCAGCGCTGAGCAAAAGTCCCGAGGAGCTGCACGCGTGAGCGGACCGGATCGCACGACGGCGGGGGGTGCCCCCCTGCTGGAGATGCACGGCATCGTCAAGACGTTCCCCGGGGTGCGGGCGCTCGACGGCGTCGACCTCGACGTGCGCGCCGGCGAGGTGCACTGCCTGCTCGGCCAGAACGGCGCCGGCAAGTCGACCCTGATCAAGGTGCTCGCCGGAGCCCACCAGCCCGACGCCGGCCGGATCACCTGGCGCGGCGAGGAGGTCCGGCTGGCCAGCCCCCAGGCGGCCATGGGCCTGGGCATCGCGACGATCTACCAGGAGCTCGACCTCGTCTCCGGCCTCACCGTGGCCGACAACATCTTCCTCGGACGCGAGCAGTCGCGCTTCGGCATCACCCGCCCGGCCGTGGCGAACCGGGCCGCCGCCGAGCTGCTCGCCCGGCTCGGCCACCCCGAGATCCGGCCCACCGCCGAGGTGGGCTCCCTTCCGGCCGCCTCGCAGCAGATGGTGAGCATCGCCCGCGCGTTGTCGCAGGACGCCAAGCTCATCGTCATGGACGAGCCGTCCGCCGTCCTGGACAACGAGGAGGTGGAGCGGCTCTTCGCCGTCGTCCGCGACCTCACCGCCCACGACGTCGCCGTCGTCTACATCTCGCACCGGCTCGAGGAGATCCGCCAGATCGGCGACCGGATCACCGTCCTGAAGGACGGCAGCACCGTCGCCACCGGGCTCCCCGCCTGCGAGACCGAGACCCGCGAGGTCATCACGCTGATGACCGGCCGCACCATCGAGTACGTCTTCCCGGAGCGCCGGTCGGAGGTCGCCCGCGACGAGGCCCCCCTGCTCGAGGTCGAGGGACTGGGCCTGCGCGGCAGCTTCGGCGACGTCTCCTTCGTCGTCCGCCCCGGCGAGATCCTCGGGCTCGCCGGGCTGGTCGGCGCCGGGCGCTCGGAGATCCTGGAGACCGTCTTCGGCGCCCGCCGCGCGACCACCGGCACCGTGCGCGTCGGCGGGAAGAAGCTGCGCAACGGTGACGTGGGCAGCACGGTCGCCGCCGGTGTCGGGCTGGCCCCGGAGGAGCGCAAGAGCCAGGCGCTGCTGCTCGGTGACTCCGTCTACCGCAACATCAGCATCTCCAGCCTGGCCCGCTTCGCCCGCGCCGGCTTCCTGGCCCGCGGCGCCGAGCGCACCGCGGCCCAGGAGCTGACCCGCTCGCTGGACGTGCGCCCGGCCGACGTCGACCGCGAGGTCCGCACCCTGTCGGGCGGCAACCAGCAGAAGGTCGTCCTCGCCCGGTGGTTGCTCCGCAACTGCCGCGTGCTGCTGCTCGACGAGCCCACCCGCGGGGTCGACGTCGGTGCGCGCTCGGAGATCTACGCGTTGGTGCGCGACCTGGCCGACCGCGGCGTCGCCGTCGTCGTGGTCTCCAGCGAGATCCCCGAGGTCCTGGGGCTGGCCGACCGCGTGCTGGTGATCGCCGACGGCGCTGTCGTCGCCGAGGAGCGGGCCGACGCGCTCGACGAGCACCGCGTGCTCGACCTGGTCATGGAGGGGACCGCCCATCGCGGCACCCCGGTCGTAACGATGCAGCACGAAGGGGACGTGGCATGAGCAGCAGCACCACGGCGACGGCCGGAGGCGCGGCCGACGTGTCCGCGGCGCCGGCCGGTACCGGCCGGGACGCCGGCAAGGGCCCGGGCTTCATGTCCGGGCCGGTCGGCCGCAACCTCGGCCTCGTCGTCGCGCTGGTCATCCTCTGCGTCGTCGGCCTGATCACCGCGGGCGACCGGTTCGCCGACGTCGACAACGTCCTGACCATCCTGCGCGGCGCCTCGATCGTCGGCGTGGTCAGCATCGGCATGACCTTCGTGATCATCGGCGGTGGCATCGATCTGTCCGTCGGCGCGATCGCGGCGCTCTCGTCGGTCTGGGCCACCACCCTGGCCACGCAGCAGCTCGCCGAGGACGTGCACTGGATCGTCATGGTGTTCACGGCCCTCGCCGTCGGCGCCGGCGCCGGTCTGGTCAACGGCGTGGTGATCGCCTACGGCAAGCTGGCCGCCTTCATCGCCACCCTGGCCATGCTCACCGCGGCCCGGGGCCTCGCCGAGATCATCGCCAACCGGCGGACCCAGATCGTCCGGGACAGCGCCTTCCTGGACTTCTTCTCCGGCGACGTGCTCGGCGTCCCGACGCTGGTCATCATCTTCGCGCTGGTGGCGATCGCCGGCTGGATCCTGCTGAACCGCACCACCTTCGGCCGGCGCACCTTCGCCGTCGGCGGCAACGCCGAGGCAGCCCGGCTCGCCGGCATCCGGGTGCAGCGGCACACCGTGAAGCTCTACGTGCTCTCCGGCCTCACCTGCGGCATCGCGGCCGTGATGATCATGGGCCGGACGACGACCGGCAGCTCGACCCACGGCACGCTCTGGGAGCTGGAGGCCATCGCGGCGGTCGTCATCGGCGGCACCCTGCTGATCGGCGGTCGCGGCACGATCGTCGGCACCGTCCTCGGCGTGATCATCTTCTTCACGCTCGGCAACGTCTTCACGCTCAACGACCTCTCCAGCTCGGCGCAGGCCGTGGCGCGCGGCGTGATCATCGTCGTCGCCGTCCTGCTGCAGCAGCGCCTGGCCACCGGCAGCTTCACCTTCCGCCGACCGGGGGAGGGCCCGGCCGGCGGCGGCCTCGTCCACGGCAGCCCGGCCGGCGCGGTCTCCGGCGGCACCAGCGACCCGGGCGGGCCCGGCGGCGCCCGTCCCGGCACCTCTCCGACCTGACCGGGGTGCGGCGACCTCTCACCGCCGCACCCCGGCCAGCACCCCCCCCGGCGGGCTCCCGCCCGCCGGACCCGCAGCTCCCCACCCGAACGAGCCCGACGACCTGGCGGTCCAGCCAGGGAGGCGAACACCCCCGAGGAGATCACCATGTCCGCAGCGAGGCAGCGTCCCTTCCGCCGGATGACCTACACCGCCGTCGCCCTCCTGAGCGCCGGTGCCCTGGTCGCCGGCTGCACCAGCAACGAGCCGGAGAACTCGGGCGGCGGGGGCGGCAACGCCGCAGCCAGCGACAACGACGAAGAGGGCGAGACCGTCGTCATCGGCTTCTCCGCCCCGGCCGCCGACCACGGCTGGATGGCCGGCATCACCGAGGCCGCCCGCGCCGTCGACGAGGAGTACGACGACGTCGAGCTCCGCGTCGCCGAGGGCACCAACGACGTCGGCACCCAGATCAGCCAGGTCGAGACGTTCATCAACGACGGCGTCGACGCCATCGTGCTGCTGCCCTTCGACGGTGACGCCCTCACCCCCGTGGCGCTCGAGGCGATGGAGGCCGGCATCCCGGTCATCAACGTCGACCGCGAGTTCAACAGCCCGTTCGCCGCCCGCGCCACGATCCTCGGCGACAACTACGGCATGGGCGTCTCGGCCGGCACCTACATCTGCGAGGAGCTGGGCGACCAGCCCGACGCCGTCATCGCCGAGATCGCCGGCATCGACTCGCTGCCCCTGACCCAGGACCGCAGCCAGGGCTTCGCCGATGCGCTGGCCGACTGCGAACTCGAGGTGAGCAACCGCGTCGCGGCCGAGTTCACCGTCGAGTCCGGTGAGGCCGAGGCGGCCAACCTGCTCCAGGCCGCTCCGCAGATCGACGCCATCTGGAACCACGACGACGACCAGGGCGTCGGCGTCCTGGCCGCCATCGAGAACGCCGGCCGCGACGAGTTCTTCATGGTCGGCGGCGCCGGCTCGGCGAACGCGATGCGTGCCATCGAGTCGGGTGACTCCGTCCTCCGGGCGACCGTCATCTACCCGCACACCCAGGCGGCCGACGGCGTCCGGCTGGCCCGCCTGATCGCCCAGGGCAAGGGCGTGTCCGACCTGAACTCCCAGGGCGTGCCGCGCGAGATCGTGCTCAACGCGCCGGTGGTCACCGCCGACAACGTCGACGAGTACATCGACGCCGCGTTCGAGTCCTGATCGCTCCGGGGTCGCCGGCCGCACCCCGGCCGGCGACCCCGCTTCCCGAGGAGTCGTCATGACCTCCACCGACCGGCCCCGCCTGGGGGTCGGCCTCATCGGCCACGCGTTCATGGGCGCCGCGCACTCCCAGGCGTGGCGCACCGCCCCCCACTTCTTCGACCTCCCGCTCCGGCCCGACCTCGCGGTGCTCGTGGGCCGTGACCCCGCCCGCGTCGCCGAGGCCGCCGACCGGCTCGGCTGGGCGACGACGGAGACCGACTGGCGCCGGGTGCTCGAGCGCGACGACGTCGACCTGGTCGACGTCTGCACCCCCGGCGACACCCACGCCGAGATCGCGATCGCCGCGCTCGAGGCCGGCAAGCACGTCCTGTGCGAGAAGCCGCTGGCCAACTCGGTCCCCGAGGCCGAGGCGATGGCCGCGGCCGCCGCGCGCGCCGCCCGCGACGGGGTCCGCTCCATGGTCGGGTTCACCTACCGGCGGGTGCCGGCCATCGGGCTGGCGCGGCAGCTGGTCGCCGACGGCGGCGGCTCGGCGAGATCCGGCACGTGCGGGCCCAGTACCTGCAGGACTGGATCGCCGACCCGGCCGCCCCGATGTCGTGGCGGCTGGAGAAGGACAAGGCCGGGTCGGGAGCGCTCGGTGACATCGGCGCCCACGTCGTCGACCTCACCCAGCACATCACCGGCCAGCGGCTCACCGGCGTGAGCGCGTTGCTGGAGACCTTCGTGAAGGAGCGGCCGCTGCCCGCCGCCGCCGGATCGCTGTCCGGCGTGGCGGGGGAGGGGACCGGCCTGGTCACCGTCGACGACGCCGCCGTCTTCACCGCCCGGTTCACCGGCGGCGCGCTGGGCGTGTTCGAGGCGACCCGGTTCGCCCTCGGCCGGAAGAACGCCATCCGGATCGAGATCAACGGGTCGCGGGGCAGCCTGGCCTTCGACTTCGAGGACATGAACGTCCTGCACTTCTTCGACGGAGACGAGCCGGGGGAGACCGCCGGCTTCCGCCGGATCGTCGTCACCGAGCCCGGGCACCCCTACGTCGGTCACTGGTGGCCGGCCGGTCACGGCCTCGGGTACGAGCACGGCTTCACCCACCAGGTCGTCGACCTGGTGACCGCCATCGCCCAGGGCGCGGACCCCGCGCCGTCCTTCGCCGACGGGCTGCAGGTGCAGCGGGTGCTCGACGCCGTCGAGCGCAGCGCCGCCGACCAGGCCCGCTGGACCGAGATCCCAGGAGACGACTGATGCCGCGCCCCGTCACGCTGTTCACCGGCCAGTGGGCCGACCTGCCCTTCGAGGAGGTGTGCCGGCTGGCCTCCGGGTGGGGCTACGACGGTCTGGAGATCGCCTGCTGGGGCGACCACCTCGACGTCGAGCGCGCCGCGAACGACGCCTCCTACGCGCAGGAGAGGCTCGACCTGCTCAAGAGCCACGGCCTGCAGGTGTTCGCGATCTCCAACCACCTCAACGGCCAGGCCGTCTGCGACGACCCGATCGACGAGCGGCACCGCGGCATGGTGCACTCCGCGGGTGTGGGGCGACGGCGACCCCGAGGGCGTCCGGCAGCGGGCGGCGGAGGAGATGAAGCTGACCGCGCGGGCGGCCCGCGCGCTCGGCGTCGACGTCGTCGTCGGGTTCACCGGGTCGAAGATCTGGAAGACCGTGGCCATGTTCCCGCCGGTGCCCGAGTCGATGATCGAGGACGGCTACCGCGACTTCGCCGACCGCTGGAACCCGATCCTCGACGTGTTCGACGAGGTCGGGGTGAAGTTCGCGCACGAGGTGCACCCCAGCGAGATCGCCTACGACTACTGGACGACGGTCCGCACCATGGAGGCCATCGGGCACCGGGAGGCCTTCGGGCTGAACTGGGACCCGTCGCACTTCGTCTGGCAGGACCTGGACCCGGTCTCGTTCATCTGGGACTTCAAGGACCGGATCTACCACGTCGACTGCAAGGACGCGAAGAAGCAGGTGGGCAACGGGCGCAACGGCCGGATGGGCTCGCACCTGCCGTGGGCCGACCCGCGCCGCGGCTGGGACTTCGTCTCCACCGGGCACGGCGACGTCCCGTGGGAGGCGTGCTTCCGGATGCTCAACACGATCGGCTACGACGGGCCGATCTCGGTGGAGTGGGAGGACGCCGGCATGGACCGCCTGGTGGGCGCGCCCGAGGCGCTGGAGTTCGTCCGCCGGCTGGCCTTCGACCCGCCGGCGGCCGCGTTCGACGCCGCCTTCGCCAGCGGCAACTGACGCCACGGCGCCCCGCGCCACGATCAGGTGACCTGATCGTCGGGCGTCCTCCCTCGCGGTGTGCGGTGGGGGAGGACGCCCGGCGGTGAGGGAGGACGCGGGGTCAGGCGGCCTTGGCGGCGCGGCGGGCGTCCTTCGCCGCCTGCTTGGCGTGCTTGGTGGCCAGCTTCTCGGCCTTCTTCACCGACACCCGGGGACGGCGCTCGATCAGCCCGCGGGTCATCAGCCCGATGCCGATGCCGACCAGCCAGCTGTCCTTCGCGATGGCCAGCCCCTGCTCGGTGGGAGCGAGGCTGCCGGGCTTCCGCATGCCCGGCGTCTTCAGGTAGAGGCCCAGCAGGCCACCGGAGAAGGCGGTCAGCGCGGCCCCGGCGGCGAAGGTCGGGACGAACGGGGTGAGCAGCGCGGCCCCGAGCACGATCTCCGTCGTCGCCAGTCCCTGCGCGAACTGCTGCGGCGGCACGGACTTGAGCACCGGGTAGGCACCGGCGGCGAACCCGTGCATGCCCGCCGCGGTCTCCTCGTCGGCTCCGCGCTTGCCGAGCCCGCTGTTGAGGATGAACGCGCCGGCGCTGATGCGCGGGGCGATCTCGGACAGGGTGATGGGCAACTTGAGCATCGGTTCCTCGGCTCTCCGGCGGGGCGTGGCCGAGCGCTCGACCACGCGGGATCGGAGCACCCTGTGCCCATCACCGGGCCGGTCAACCGTGCCGCGGAACTCCCGGGGCGAGCCGGGCGGCGAGCTCCGCGGCGGCGTCGGTGCCGATCAGCACGGTGTCGTAGCGCCGGCCGGTCAGCCGCAGCCGCAGGGCCGGCTGCCCGCGACGGACCGAGACGAAGCTCTTCTCGCCGCGGGCCCGCCAGGTGCCGATGGCGCGGACGCCGGGCAGCCCGAGCCCGGGGGCGCGCAGACCGCGCACCGCCCCCAGCCCGGAGGGGACCGCCTCGGCCGCGGTGACCGCCGAGCGCGGCACCTCGAGGTCGCGGAGCAGGCCGAAGAACTTCTCGGACCGGCTCAGCGCGACGCGAACGGTGTCGGCGGAGATCTCGATCGTTGCCACGAGTGGATCGTGTCAGGCCGACGGCAGGTGCTGGGATCAGGTCACCTGATCCCAGCGCGTCCTCCCTCGTGGTGCACGGTGAGGGAGGACGCGCGGAGCTGAGGGAGGACGGCGACCCGGAGGTCAGCGACCGCGGCGCGAGCCGGCGCTGAACGACGCCGCCGACGACGTGCCGGCGCGGGCGGCGAGCTCCGCGCGGGTGCGGGCCGGGCCGGACGAGCGGCCGGAACCGCCCGAGCCGCCGCGACCGCCCGAGGCGGCCTTTGCCGAGGAGGTGCCGCGGCCGCCGCCGGCGCCGCGACGTCGTCCACCGCCGTTGCCCTGCGGCTGCTGCTCGACCACGGGGGCCGGCTCGACGTAGGGCGCGGCCGGGCCGGTGAGCTCCGCGAGCAGCGGGGAACCGGGCGCGACCGTGCTGATCTGCGGGCTGATGCCGGCCTGGCGGGTCAGCGTGCGCACCTCGCCGACCATGTCCGGGGTGGTGATGGTGACGACGGTGCCGCCGGCGCCGGCGCGCGCGGTGCGGCCCGAGCGGTGCAGGTAGGCCTTGTGCTCGGTCGGCGGGTCGACGTGCACGACCAGGGCGACGTCGTCGACGTGGATGCCGCGGGCGGCGATGTCGGTGGCGCACATGACCCGGCTGGTGCCGTTGCTGAACGCCTCGAGGTTGCGCTCGCGGGCGTTCTGGCTCAGGTTGCCGTGCAGGTCGACGGCGGGGATGCCCTGCGCGGTGAGCTGCTTGGCCAGCTTCTTGGCCTGGTGCTTGGTGCGGGTGAACAGCACGCTGCGGCCCAGGCCCGAGGCGAGCTGGCGCACGACCTCGGCCTTGTCGGCGGTCTGCACGTGGAAGACGTGGTGGGTCATGGTGCTGACCGGGGCCACGGCCGGGTCGACCGAGTGGGTGACCGGGTTGCTCAGGTAGCGCTTGACCAGGATGTCGACGCCGTTGTCGAGGGTCGCGGAGAACAGCATCCGCTGCCCGACCTTCGGGGTGCGGTCCATGATCCGCTTGACGCCGGGCAGGAAGCCGAGGTCGGCCATGTGGTCGGCCTCGTCGAGGATGGTGACCTCGATGGCGCCGAGGTCGCAGTGGCCCTGGCCGATGAGGTCCTCGAGCCGGCCGGGGCAGGCGATGACGACGTCGACACCCTGCGACAGCGCCTGGACCTGCGGGTTCTGGCCGACGCCACCGAAGATCGTGGTGGTCCGCATGCCGAGCGCGCGGGCCATCGGGTCGACGACGGCGGCGACCTGGTTGGCCAGCTCCCGGGTCGGCACGAGGATCAGCGAGCGCGGCCGCTTGGGCTGCCGCCTGCTGTCCGAGGCGGCCAGGCGGGCGACCAGCGGGATGGAGAAGGCGAGGGTCTTGCCCGAGCCGGTGCGGCCGCGGCCCAGCACGTCCCGGCCGCTCAGGCTGTCGGGGAGCGTGGCGACCTGGATCGGGAACGGCGCGGTGATGCCGCTGGCCGAGAGCACCTCGACCATCGGCGCCGGGACGCCGAGGGCGGCGAAGGTGGTGTCGGTGGGGAGCACGGTGGCGTCCGCACCGACCGGGACGACGACGGGAGCCGGGGCGGTGGGCGCCGGCGCGGCCGGACGGGCCTGCTGCTGGCCCTGCTCGCCGGCCGGGCGGGTGCCGCGACCGCGTCCGCCGCGACGACGACGGGGGCCGCCGCTCTCGGAGGCGGCGGCGGGGGAGCTGTTGGTGCTGGGAGGTCAAGGGAATCCTTCGACGATCGGTGGCTGCACTCCACCTCGCGAAGGCGAGCACCGGCACGACTGCACAGGGCAGGGCGGGCTCGCGTCGTCGGCGAGACGTCGGTCAGCCGGGCGCACCGAGGTGGCGCAGCCTCAGCCCGACGTCGATTCCTGCCGCTCAGGGTGAGCGAGGGCGGCGCCGGTACGGACCACATAACCAGACCCGGCGGTGATCTGGTCCCAGGTGTGGGGAGCGAAGGATCACAACGAGGGGTGTCGCCGCCCCGATCCCCGCGGAACAGCGGAGCCGGGGATGGCCGGATACCGGTGGAACGTGGCACCCCGGCCTCTCGGCGCAGATGGGGCGGTGCGCGATCCTGGACGGCGTGAGAACCGCCGCCGCGCCGCGCATCCACCCCGCCTGGTGGGTGGCCGGGGTGACCTTCCTGGCGCTCGTCGGGGCCGCGGCCTTCCGCGCCGTCCCCGGGGTGCTCATCGACCCGCTGCGCGACGAGTTCGGCTGGTCGGTATCGACCATCTCGGCCGCGGTCGCGGTCAACATGGCGCTCTACGGGCTGACCGCGCCGTTCGCGGCCGCGCTGATGGAGCGCTTCGGCATCCGCCGCGTGGTCATGTGCGCGCTGCTGGTGGTCGCCGTCGGCAGCGGGCTGACCGTGTTCATGACCGCGAGCTGGCAGCTGGTCCTGCTGTGGGGCGTGCTCGTCGGGCTGGGCACCGGGTCGATGGCGCTGTCGCTGGTCGCCACGGTCACCAACCGCTGGTTCGTCGCCCGCCGCGGCCTGGTCTCGGGCATCCTCACCGCCGGCGGCGCGGCCGGGCAGCTGGTCTTCCTGCCGCTGGTCGCGTGGATCGACTCCGAGCACGGCTGGCGCGCCGCCTCCCTGGGGACGACGGCGGCCGCGCTCGCCGTCCTCCCGCTGGTGGCGTGGCTGCTCCGCGACCGGCCGCGCGACCTCGGCGTCGTCCCGTACGGCGGCACGGCGGCCGACGACGTCGAGCCGGTGCGGGTGGGCGCGGCGCGCTCGGCGCTGCAGGGGCTGGCGCTCGCCGCCCGGGCCCGGCCGTTCTGGCTGCTCGCCGGCGGCTTCTTCATCTGCGGCATGTCGACCAACGGGCTGGTGCAGCCGCACTTCATCCCGGCCGCGCACGACCACGGCATGCCGGTGACGACGGCGGCGTCGCTGCTCGCCGTCGTCGGCATCTTCGACATCGCCGGGACGATCTTCTCCGGCTGGCTCACCGACCGGGTCGACCCGCGCCTGCTGCTGCTGGCCTACTACGGGCTGCGCGGGTTCTCGCTGTTCCTGCTGCCGCCGCTGTTCGGGCCCGAGCCGGGGTTGAGCATGGTCGTGTTCATCGTCTTCTACGGCCTGGACTGGGTGGCCACGGTGCCGCCCACGCTGGCGCTGTGCCGCGAGCACTTCGGCGACCGCGCGCCCGTGGTGTTCGGCTGGGTGTTCGCCTCCCACCAGCTCGGTTCGGCGGCCGCGGCGTTCGGGGGTGGGGTGATCCGCGACGTCACCGGCTCCTACGACCTCGCCTGGTTCGCCGCCGGGGCGCTCTGCATGGCGGCGGCGGTCATGTCGATCTCGATCCGCCGGAACCCGCCGCCGCCGGTCCCGGTGGCCCCGACCGACGCGCAGGAGGCCGCGGCCGCCCAGGCCCACGGCTGAGGGGCAGACATGGCCATCTCTGCCCCTAGGGGCGGGCGTGGAGGGCGGCGAACTCGCCGGGCGTCATGCCCGTGACGGCGGAGAAGTCCCGGCTGAGGTGCGACTGGTCCGCGTACCCGAGGACGGCTGCGGTCTCGGCCAGCGAGGTGCCGTCGGTGCGCAGCCGCTCGGCCGCCTCCTGGAGCCGGCGTCGCTGGATCAGCCATTTCGGCGTCAGCCCGATCCGCCGCTGCACCAGCCGCTGCAACGCCCGCTCGCCCAGGCCGAACTCGGCGCACACCTGGGCGACGCGGGTGACGTCGCTGCGGGACTCGACGAACGCGACGAGCCGGTTGACCAGCGCGCCCTCGTCGTCCACCGGCAGCGCGGGGCGCAGGGCCTCGCCGAACGCCTCGATCGCCGCCGCGTGGCCGGCCGGGTCGGAGGGGTCGGGTGCCATCGCCGCCCGGACGCGGTCGCTGAGCACCCGCCCGGCGTCCCCGAGCACCTCGCCCACGTCGACGGCGCGGTCGGTGAACTCCGCCATCGGCCGGCCGGTCAGCAGGTATCCGGCCGCGGGGGCGCAGGCGACGCCGACCGCCCAACCGTCGCCGGTCAGCGTCGTCGTCGACAGCGAGGCGGTGACGCCGTAGAAGCGGGCGTAGTCCTGCGCGATCACGATCAGCGAGTTCGGGTACTGGAGCACCTTCTGGGGCGCCTCCTGCCCCGTCGGCACCGACCACACCGGGATCCAGAACCACCGCAGGAGGCCCGCGAACTCTGCCGGCGCCTCGTAGCGGTGCATCCGGTGCGAGGCGTCGCGCGGGTCCTTGAGGTGGGCGCGGGCGATCGCGTCCCACGGCGCGCTGTCGGATTTCATCAAGACCAGCCTGCCGCAGCGGAGCAGGCTGGGTCCATGAACGAGACCCGTACGCGCTACGACGCCGCCGACCGCCCGCTGACCGCCGTCCTCGAGGCCGTGCCCGGTGCGGCGTGGAACGCGGCGTCCCCGTGCGAGGGCTGGACGGCGGCCGACGTGGTCGCGCACCTGGTGAGCACCGAACGGGAGTTCCTGACCGGGCGCGGCCTCGAGCTCGGCGACGCCCCCGACGTCGCGGCCGACCCCGCCGGCGCCTGGCGCGCGCACGCGCAGCGGGTGCGGGAGGCGCTCACCGACGACGTCGTCGCGACGCCGTACGAGGGCTACTTCGGGCCGAGCACGATCGGCGAGACGTTCGAGCGGTTCTACGTCTGGGACATGGTCGTGCACCGCTGGGACGTCGCGACCGCCGCGGGCGTGGACGCCGGTCTCACCGACGCCGAGCTGGACAGCATCGACCTCGCGGCGCCGACGGCTTCGGCCCGGCCCTGCACTCGGACGGCGTCTGCGCCCCCGAGGTCACCGTCCCCGCCGACGCCGACCGCGCCACCCGGGTGCTCGCCCGCCTGGGCCGCCGCGCCTGACCACCTCCGGGGCTCCGGTGCCGGAAGTCCCGGAGGGGAGGGGTCAGCGGGCGGCGGCGAGCTCCGCGTCGACGGTGCGGCCGCGGATCAGGTCGGCCGCCCGCTCGGCGATCATGATCGTCGGGGCGTTGGTGTTGCCGCGGACCAGCGTCGGCATCACCGAGGCGTCGACCACCCGCAGGCCGTCGATGCCGTGCACGCGCAGCTGGGGGTCGACGACGGCGAGGTCGTCCGTCCCCATCCGGCAGGACGACACCGGGTGGTACAGCGACTCCAGCGTCTCGCGCACCTTCGCCCGCAGCCCGTCCCGCGACACAGCGGCCCGGCCCGGCGACCACTCGTCGGCCAGCACCGAGGCGAGCGGCCCGACCGAGGCGATCTCGCGCGCCTTCTGCACGCCGGAGACCAGGGCGTCCAGGTCGCGCTCGTCGGTCAGGTAGCCGGCGTCGATCGACGGCGCCCACGTCGGGTCGGCCGAGCGCAGCCGCACCGAGCCGCGCGAGTGCACGTCGACCAGCACGACCGCGGAGGTGAAGGCGTCGACGTCCGGATCGACCTCCGCCTGCCGCCAGAACTTCACCGGCAGGAAGTGGAACTGCAGATCGGGCTCGGCCAGCCCGGGGGAGGAGCGGGTGAACAGCCCCGCTTCGGCCAGGTTCGAGGTCAGCGCCCCGCGGCGGGCGCCGAACCACTTCGCGTAGCCCGACGGCGACTCCGCCCGGAACAGCGACTCGCCGGACCGGACGTCCCAGATCACCGGCACCAGCGGGTGGTCCTGCAGCCCCGCTCCGACGCCGGGCAGGTCGTGCACGACGTCGACCCCGACCTCGCGCAGGTGGTCGGCCGGGCCGATGCCCGAGAGCATGAGCAGCTGCGGGGAGTTCACCGCGCCCCCGGAGAGCACGACCTCGGCGGCCCGGGCGGTGTGCAGCGCGCCGTTCCAGCGGTACTCGACGCCGGTCGCGCGCCCGCCCTCGACCAGCACCCGGGTGGTCAGGGCGCCGGTGAGCACGGTCAGGTTGGGCCGGTCCGGCACCGGGTGCAGGTAGGCATCGGCTGCCGACCAGCGGCGCCCCCGCTTCTGGGTGACCTGGTACTGCCCGACGCCCTCCTGCGTGGCGCCGTTGAAGTCGTCGTTGCGCGGGTAGCCGGCCGCGACGGCGGACTCGACCACGGCGCGGGTCCACGCGTGCGGGGAGCGCAGGTCCTCGACCCGGAGCGGGCCACCCACCCCGTGCCACCGGTCGGCACCGCGGGCGTTGTCCTCCATGCGCCGGAACAGCGGCAGCACGGCGTCGTAGGACCACCCGTCGTCCCCGGTGAGCCGCGCCCACTCGTCGTAGTCGGCGCGCGCCCCGCGGATGTAGATCATCGCGTTGATCGACGACGAGCCGCCCAGCACCTTGCCGCGCGGCCAGAACAGCTTCCGGCCGTCGAGCCCGGGCTGCTCCTCGGTCGTGTAGTTCCAGTCCCGCCGGGTGCGCCACACCTTGTACAGCGCCGCCGGGATCTGGACCTCCAGCACGCGGTCGGAGCCGCCGGCCTCCAGCAGCAGCACCCGCAGCGACGGGTCCTCGCTCAGCCGTCCCGCCAGCGCCGAGCCGGCCGAGCCGGCCCCGACGACGACGACGTCGTACTCGGTGGTGCGATCGCTCACCGGTGGCGGCCGTGCAGCATGCCGACGACGCGCGCGAGCTGGTCGGCGGTGGTCGCCGGCCGGCGGAAGCTCATGACGTTGACCGGCAGCGCGATCCGCTGGCGGGTGATCGACTTCGAGCGGGTGAACTCCTTGAGCCCGTCCTCGCCGTGGATCCGGCCGAAGCCGGAGTCGCCGACGCCGCCGAAGGGCAGCGCGGGCACCGAGGCGAAGGTCAGCACCGAGTTGATCGAGGTCATGCCGCTGCGCATCCGGCGGGCCAGGTCCATCGCCTTCGCCTTGGAGCCGGAGAAGATCGAGCCGGCCAGGCCGTAGGTGGTGTCGTTGGTCAGCCGCAGCGCCTCCTCGGCGTCGCGCACCCGCGTGATCGTCAGCGTCGGGCCGAAGGTCTCCTCGCGGATCGCCGCGGACTCCTCCGGGACGTCGAGCAGCACGGTCGGCGCGACGTAGCCCCGACCGGAGGCGGCCTCGCCGGTGATCACGCGGGCGCCGGCGGAGGCGGCGTCCTGCACGTGCCGGTTCACGATGTCGATCTGCGAGGGCATCGTCATCGGGCCGTAGGTGGCCTCGTCGTCCGACCCCGGGCGCAGCTCGCGCACCTGGGTGGTGACCTCGGAGACGAAGCGGTCGTAGACGGCCTCGGTCACGTACACGCGCTCGACGCCGATGCAGGTCTGGCCGCCGTTGCTCATCGCGCCCCAGACGGCGGCGTCGGCCGCGGCGACCACGTCGGCGTCGTCGTCGACGATCATCGCGTCCTTGCCGCCGAGCTCCATGAGCACGGGGGTGAGGGTCTCGGCGCAGGCGGCCATGACCTTCTTGCCGGTCGGCGCGGAGCCGGTGAAGGCGATCTTGCCGACGCCGGCGCGGCACAGCGCGTTGCCGGTCTCGCCGAAGCCGGTGACGACCTGGACGACGTCGACGGCGTCCGGGACGGCGGCCCGCCAGGCGGCGGCCAGCCACGCGCCGATGGCCGGGGTGTACTCCGAGGGCTTGAAGACGACGGCGTTGCCGGCGGCGAGCGCGTAGGCGATCGAGCCCATCGGCGTGAACACCGGGTAGTTCCACGGCCCGATGACGCCGACGACGCCCAGCGGCTGGTACTCGAGGTAGGCGGCGTGGTTGGCCGCGAGCATCCCCGACCTCACCCGCCGCTGGCCGAGCGCCTTGCGGGCGTGCCCGGCGGCCCAGGCGAGGTGGTCGATGGCCAGGCTGATCTCGAGGATCGCGTCGGCGTGCGGCTTGCCGTTCTCCCGGTGCACGAGGTCGGCGAGCTCGTGCAGCCGGCGGGCCACGTACCCGCGGAACGCGTCGAGCCGCTGCTTGCGGCCGCCGAAGCCCAGGGCCGCCCACTGCTCGGCGGCGGCGCGGGCCGCCGCGACCGTCTCGGCGACGGCGTCCTCGTCGTGGACCGGGAAGACCCCGACGACCGCGCCGGTGGCCGGGTCGGTGGACTCGAAGGTGCGGGACGTGGCGTGGCGGTCGACGCTCCCGGCGGAGGTACCGGTGACCGCGTCCATCTCTTCGGCGAGCGACATGTCCCGCAGGTTACCGACGGGTTCGCCGTCCGGCCCGGTCGAACGTCAGACCGCGGTGACGACGGCCCACGCCGTCTTCTTGCCCCGGCCGGCGGTCGTCCAGCCGTGCCGCACCGAGAGGTCGGCGACGAGGTAGAGGCCGAACCCGCCCTTGCCCGGGTCGCGGCCCTGCGCGGGGGTGGGCGGGACACCGGGGGCGGAGTCGCTGACCGCGATCAGCCACTCGTCGCCCGCCTGGCTCAGCGCGGCGGCCACCGGGGCGCCGCCGTGCCGCAGCGCGTTGGACGCCAGTTCGTCGGCGATGAGCACCAGCCGCTCGGACCACTGCTCGGTCTCGGGGCGCTCGACGGTGGTGCGGCCGGTCGTGGACGAGCGGAGCCGCTGCCGGAGCGTCGCGAGCTCGGACAGGGACGTGAGGTCCTGGCACCACAGCTCGGTGAAACCGTGCGGCAGGCGTGCGCTCTCCCAGAGCCCCACCGTCACCGCCCCCCGTACTCGGACCGACCCGACGCCGACCTCGTCGGTCCCCCTGCCCGATCCCCGAGATCGCCAACCACGGAGTCACCCGGAGGGGGCGGCCCGGACTCTAGGGTCGCGCCATGGGGAGCCCGCGCACCGCCGACCCGTTCGGTACGGCGGAGCTGCGCCGCCGGGTGCTCGCGGCCTGGACCGACTCCCCGGCCCGCTTCCGCGAGGACGCGAACGCCGAGGAGGACCTGGTCCGCGGCGGCTACCGCGACCGGCTGCTGGTCGAGCTCGCCCAGAACGCCGCAGACGCGGCACGGCGGGCCGGGGTGCCCGGCCGGCTGCGGCTCGAGCTCACCGGCGGGGCCGCGCCGGAGCTGCGCGCGGCGAACACCGGTGCCCCGCTGGACGCCGCGGGGGTGGAGGGTCTGGCGACGCTGCGGGCCTCGGCCAAGCGGGACGACGCGGCGAGCGCCGGGCGGTTCGGCGTCGGCTTCGCCGCGGTGCTCGCGGTGACCGACGAGCCCGCCGTCCGCTCGACGACCGGCGGGGTGCGGTTCAGCGCCGCCCGCACCCGGGCCGCCGTCGCCGCGGTGCCCGACCTCGCCGCCGAGCTAGCCGCGCGCGACGGCGCCGTGCCGGTGCTGCGGCTGCCCGAGCCGGCGGTCGGCGCCCCGCCGGAGGGGTTCGCCACCGAGGTGGTGCTGCCGCTGCGGCCCGGTGCCCGCGACACCGTCGCCGCCGCGCTGGCCGCGCTGGACGCCGAGCTGCTGCTCGCCCTGCCCGGGCTGGACCGCGTCGAGGTGATCGCCGACGGCGGGCGGCGGCTGCTCACCCGGGACGGCGCCCCGCCGCTGGTCCGGCTCACCGACGGCGAGGGCACGACGACGTGGGCCGTCGCGACCGCCGCGGGGGAGCTGCCCGCGGAGCTGTCCGCCGGCCGGCCGGTCGAGGAGCGCGGGCGGCGGGCCTGGGACCTCACCTGGGCGGTGCCGGTGGACGACGACGGCCGGCCGCGCCCGCTGCCGGGCCGCCAGGTGGTGCACGCGCCGACGCCGAGCGACGAGCCGCTGAGCCTCCCGGTGCGGCTGATCGCCCCGTTCCCGCTCGGCCCGGACCGGCGGCACGTGCTGCCCGGCCCGGTCACCGACCTCCTGGTGGCGGAGGCCGCGCGGGCCTTCGCCGCGCTCGTCCGGCAGCTGCCGCCCGATCCCGCACGTCCTCGCGCTGCTCCCGCACCCGGGCCGGTGGCCCGGGGCGCCGCTGGCCGAGGCGCTGGACCGCGCCGTCGGTGACCGGCTCTCGGCCGAGGACTGGCTGCCGGTCGCGGGGGAGGAGGAGCGCCGCGCGCCGCTCGGCGCGGTCGTCCTCGAGGACGCCGACGAGGCGCGGGTGGCCGCCCTCGCCGGGGTGCTGCCGGGCCTGCTGCCCGCCGCCTGGTCGCGCCGCACCGACGCGCCGGTCTTCACCGCGCTCGGCGTGCGGCGGATCGGCCCGGCCGAGGCGGTCGAGGCGGTGCGCGGCGTGGACCGGCCGCCCGGGTGGTGGGCCCGGCTGTACGCCGCGCTGGACGGCGCCGACCGCGAGGAGCTGGGCGCGCTGCCGGTGCCCCTCGCCGACGGCCGCACCGCGCACGGACCGGCCGGGGTGCTGCTGCCCGTCGAGGGGCTGCCCGCCGCGCGGCTCGCACCGCTCGGGCTGCGGCTGGCCGATCCCGACGCCGTCGCCCCGCCGGCGGCCCGGCGCCTGCTCGAGCGCCTCGGGGCGCGGCCCGCCACGGCGGCCGCGGTGCTCGCCGACCCGGTGGTCCGGGCCGCCGTGGAGCACTCGCTGGCGGCGGTCGAGGACGCCGTCCCCGACGAGCCGGACCCTGCCGAGCTGGCCGACGCGGTGCTCGCCCTCGTGGCCGCGGCCGGCCCGGCGGCCGACGGGCAGCCCTGGCTCGCCGAGCTCGCCCTGCCCGACGACGACGGCGGGTGGGCACCGGCGGGCGAGCTGCTGCTGCCCGGCGCCCCGCTGGCGGGCGTGCTCGAGCCGGGCGCGCTGGGCGTGCTCGACGCAGCCGTCGCCGCGGCGGCGGAGCACGACGCCCTCCGGCGGGTCGGCGTGCTCGACACCTTCGCGCTGGTCACCGCCGGCGATCCCGACGCGCTCGACGTCGACGCGGCGGAGGAGTGGGCCGACGCCGTCCTCGACCGGCTGCCCCGGGACGCGCCCGCACCGGACTGGCCGGCCCTGACCGCCGTCCGCGACCTGGAGCTGGTGGCCGACTGGCCCGCTGCCCTCCGGCTGCTGGCCGAGCTGCCCGCCGCCGCATGGGACGACGTCATCCTCGGCGGTGTCCCGGCGCCCGGCTACCTGCGCTGGTGGCTGGCCACGCACCCGGTGCTCGACGGCCGCCGCCCGGACCGGTTGCGGGCACCCGGACCAGGCCCGTTACAGGGACTGTACGAACTGGCCGAGCTCGACGACCGGCTGCTGCGCCTGGTGCGCCCACCCGCGACGGTCGACGACGTGCTCGCCGACGTCGACGGCGCGATCGACCTGCTGCACCGGCTCGGCGACCCGGCCCGCGTCGTGCGGCTCGACCTGCTCGGCAGCATCTACCCGCGGCTCGCCGAGGCGCTCGACGGCGTCGACGTGGACCCGCCGGGGCGGGTGCGCGTGGCGCCCGACCGCGTGGCGGCGGACGCCGTCGTCCTGGACGCGCCGTGGTTGCAGTCACTGGTCCGAACCGACGTCGTCCCCGGGGGAGCCGCGGTGGCCGACCTGCTGGACCTCCCCCTGGCCTCGGAGGTCGTGCGGAGCGCGCCGTCCTCGAGGGGGCCGGGACGGCCGTGGGCCGAGCTGCCCGGCGCCGCGCTGGCGGCCGCCCGCCTCGGGGTGGGCGAGCTGACCGGGGAGGTGGTGGTTGATCCGCGGCTGGCCGCCGACGGCGTCCCGGTGGCGTGGTGGCCGGGGGAGCCGGACCGGGTCGACGGCACGCCGGCGGCACTGGGCCGCGCCCTGGCCTGGCGGGCCGGGCGGTGGGAGCTGCGCCAGGCGCTGGCCGAGGCGTTCGCCGCCCCCGACCGCGTCCTCGACCTGGCGGCCGAGGACGCGATCGGGCACTGGTCCTACTGACCCCAGCGCGGGATGGCCGCGGCACCGGGCGCGTGCCCGTGCGTCGAGGGCCGCCCGCCGCGACCGGCGCGGGGCGCGCCGGCCGACGGTGCCCGCGAGGTGCGGGTCCAGCAGTCGAACAGCGAGCGCCACTGCGCCGCGGTGAGCGCCGACGGCCGGGTGGTCGGCGGCAGGCCCTCGTGCCGCAGCCACTGCACCCCGGCGGTGCCGGGCAGCTGGGCGCGCAGCAGCGGCCCCAGCGGCGCCGACGACGACGCCAGCACGGCGTGCGCGAGGCGGTCGAACGCGGGGGTGTCGGACTCGGGCAGGCCGGCGCGGGCATCGGCCGCGGGGCCGGCGGGAACGGGACTCGGACGTGACACGGGGTACCTCCGGACGAGGCGGTGCGGAACGCCCCCGGGTCAGCACGGTGCCCGGTGGGCGCGGGGGAGAGGGATCGGGGACCGGGCAGGGCCGGGTCGCCGCGGCCGGACGGGGGGAACCGTTCCCGGCGGGAGCACGAGGCTCGGGGCGGGCCGGGGCCGGAACGGCCCCGGAACTCAGGAGGAGGTGCGCATCCGCACGACGTACCGCATGGCCGGGACCCTAGGGACGAGGGCGCGGTGCCGTCGAGCGAATTACCGCTCCCGGTCCTCGGCGCCGGCCGAGCCGGCCTGGGTGGACCGGGCGGCCTGGGCGGCGCGGTGGGCCTCCCAGCGGCGGCGGTCCTTCTCGCGGGCGCCCGCGTTCTGCTCCCACTTCGCCTTGCGGCGGCGGGCGCGCTCGGCCTCCCGCTCCTCGAACGTGGAGTGCTCGTCCCAGCCACGGGCCGCGAGCCCCATGCCGAGGACGGTGAGCAGCGCGATGGCCACGGCCACGGCGATGACGACGTCGAGGACGAGGAACGCGAGCACCGCCAGCACGACGGCCGCGACCACCCCGAGGACCGGGCCGGGGCTCCACCGTGCGCGTGCGGGCTCAGTCGTCACCGGCCCAGTATCCGCTCCGCGGGACCTGCGTGCGGCCACCACCCACCGGGCCCCGGAGGGGGGAGGTCACGGGTCTCCTTGCCAGGAGCGGGTGCGGGCTCCTACGGTGGGGCCGACGGCTCGTCAGCCGGCCGTCCCCCTCGCGGCACGCATCAGTCGGGTGGCCCGGTTCCGGGCATCGACCGGTCGGCTCTCCTGGGTTCCAGGCACCACCTGCCGAGAGGTCCACCCGATGGCCGCACCGTCCGCCGTACCGCCGGCCTCCGACCTCCTGCGCATCGACGTCGTCGCGCACGGGCCCGCCGTGCAGGTGCACGCTGCCGGGGAGATCGACTCCTCCACCGCGCCGGTGCTCGAGCACCGCCTCGACGACGTCATCGCCGGCACGCCCGACCGGCTGGTCATCGACCTGCGCGGGGTGACCTTCCTCGACTCCGCCGGCCTCCGCGTGCTCGCCACCGCGCACAAGAGCGCCCGCCGGCGCGACGTCGACCTCCGCGTGCTCGTCTCCGCCCGGGCGGTCATGCGCCCGTTGCAGATCACCGGGCTCGCGCAGCTGCTCGGCGTCGAGGAGGTCGCCCCCGCGGCCGAGGACGCCGGGGTCGCCTGATCCGTCCCGCGCGAGCGCCCGGCCGGGGACGGCGGGAGGGTGCGTGCGCGGACCCGTGTGCCGCGGGGCACACTTCCTCCTGACCCGCGCCGGCCGCTCTCCGGCCCGCGGACGCGGACCTACGCCTGGAGGAACCCCGTGCGAGATGCGGTCATCTGCGAGCCCCTGCGGACCCCGGTCGGCGGATTCGGCGGCTCGCTGCGCGACGTCCCCGTGCAGGAGCTCGCCGCCACGGTGATCCGGGCGCTCATCGAGCGCACCGGGATCCCGCCGGAGTCGGTCGAGGACGTGCTGCTCGGCAACTGCTACCCGACCATGGACGCGCCGGCGATCGGCCGCGTCGCCGGGCTGAACGCCGGGCTGCCCGTCACGGCCTCCGGGATCCAGATCGACCGCCGCTGCGGCTCGGGCCTGCAGGCCGTCGTCAACGCCGCCATGCAGGTGCAGTCCGGCGCGTCCGACCTGGTCCTCGCCGGCGGCGCGGAGTCGATGAGCAACGCGCCGTTCTACTCGACCGCCATGCGCTGGGGGGTGCGCGCCGGCACCGGCGTGCTGCTCGAGGACGGGCTGGTGCGCGGACGCGTCACCGCCGGCGGCACCAACTTCCCCGTTCCCGGCGGGATGATCGAGACCGCGGAGAACCTGCGCGCGGAGTACGAGATCAGCCGTGAGGAGCAGGACGAGTACGCGGTGCGCAGCCACCAGCGCGCCGCCGCGGCCGTCGAGGCCGGCCGGTTCGCCGACGAGATCGTCCCGGTCACGGTGAAGGGCCGGAAGGGCGACACCGTCGTCGACCGCGACGAGCACATCCGCCCCGACGCCAACCTCGAGACGCTGGCCAAGCTGCGCCCGATCATGGGCCGCCAGGACGACGCCGCCACCGTCACCGCCGGCAACGCCAGCGGCCAGAACGACGGCGCCGCCGTCTGCATCGTGACCACCCCGGAGAAGGCCGCCGAGCTCGGGCTGCGCCCGCTGGCGAAGCTCGTCTCGTGGAGCGTCGCCGGCGTCCCGCCGCGGACCATGGGCATCGGCCCGGTGCCGGCCACGGCCAAGGCGCTCGCGATCGCCGGCCTCAGCCTGGCCGAGATCGACCTGATCGAGCTGAACGAGGCCTTCGCCAGCCAGGTGCTCGCCGTCGCCCGCGAGTGGGAGTTCACCGAGAAGGACTGGGAGCGCACCAACGTCAACGGCTCCGGCATCTCGCTGGGTCACCCGGTGGGCGCGACCGGCGGCCGGATCCTCGCCACGCTGCTGCGCGAGATGGAGCGCCGCGAGGCGCGCTACGGCCTGGAGACGATGTGCATCGGCGGCGGGCAGGGGCTCGCCGCGGTGTTCGAGCGGGTCGCCTGAGTGATCCGCGCAACGACGACGAACGGGAGCACGCAATGAGCAGGGTCGCCATCGTCACCGGCGCGGCGCGCGGCATCGGGGCGGCCACCGCCCAACGCCTCGCGCAGGACGGCTTCGCCGTCGCCGTCCTGGACCTCAAGGCAGAGGACTGCGCCGGCACCGTCGCCGCCATCGAGTCCGCCGGCGGGACGGCGCTGGCCGTCGGCGCGGATGTCAGCGACGCCGAGCAGGTCCAGGCGGCCGTCGACCGCGTCGCCGCCGAGCTCGGCCCGCCGGTCGTGCTGGTCAACAACGCCGGTGTCACCCGCGACAACCTGCTGTTCAAGATGAGCGACGCCGACTGGGACGTCGTCATGAACGTGCACCTGCGCGGCTCGTTCCTCATGACCCGCGCCACCCAGAAGCACATGATCGAGGCGAAGTGGGGCCGGATCGTCAACCTCTCCAGCGTCTCGGCGCTGGGCAACCGCGGTCAGGCCAACTACTCGACCGCCAAGGCCGGCCTGCAGGGCTTCACCAAGACCCTCGCCATCGAGCTGGGCAAGTTCGGCGTCACCGCCAACGCCATCGCACCGGGCTTCATCGTCAGCGACATGACCAAGGCGACCGCCGAGCGGATCGGCGAGGAGTGGGAGCCCTACGTGGCCAAGCGCGCCGCGGCGATCCCGGTCGCCCGCGCCGGCGTCCCCGAGGACATCGCGCACACCGTCTCGTTCTTCGTGAGCGAGGGCACCGGCTTCATCAGCGGGCAGGTCATCTACGCCGCGGGCGGCCCGCGCACCTGATCCGCCCGGACGACGGGGTGCGCCGACCGGCGCACCCCGTCGTCCCGCGTCAGGTGCGCTCGGGGTACCGGGCGCGGACGAAGAGGTAGGCGCCGAACGCGGCGATGCCCAGCGCCACCAGGGTCAGCAGGAACTGGCCGAAGGGCGCGTCGAGGATGGTCCGCAGCGCGCCGTCCAGACCGCTGGCGTCGGCCGGGTCGAAGGTGACCGCGGCGTGGACGAGCAGCCCGCCGACGACGCCGAACGCGACGCCCTTGGCGGGGTAGCCGACCTGGCCGAGCCGGGTGACCAGCCGGGTCGCCGACGCCGGCGCCTGCCCCAGGTCGATCTCCTTGAGGAAGCGCTTCGTGGCCCCCTTGTAGACGTGGTAGGCCGCCACCCCGAGCAGCACCAGCCCGGCGGCACCGACCAGCCAGCGCCCGCCCGGCCAGCCGAAGATCCCGGCCGTCGTCTCCTGCTGCTGCTGCTGGGAGCTCGACGAGCCGCCGCCGGTGGCGAAGCGGATCGCCAGCACCGCCAGGGCGGCGTAGACGACCGCCTTGGCGACCGCCTTCACCGACTTCTTGACCGCCCGGCTGCGCGCGTCCCCGGACGCCGACCAGCCCGAGCGCCAGCGCAGCACCTCCAGCGCCTGCCAGACCGCGAGGGCGATCAGCCCGATCGCGATGATCCAGAGCAGCGGCTTGCCGACCGGCGACTCCGCGACCGTCGACAGCGCGCCGGACTGGTCGGCCGACTCGCCGCCGGACCCCCAGGCCAGCTGGAGCGCCAGCCAGGCCACCAGCAGGTGCACGACGCCGTAGGCGAGGAGGCCCACGCGCGCCAGGTTCTCCAGGCCGTCGCCGTCCGCGGCGCCCAGGGCACCGCTCGTGGACCGCTGTCCGCTCATCCGCGACTCCGCTCATCGGTGGTGATCAACGACCCAGCGTGGCACGCGGACGGCCCCGGTGCCTGCCGTCGTCCCCCCGCGGTGGGGGACACTGGCTGCGTGGCGAACGCTGGAACCGTCCTGACCGCTCGACCGACCCCCGAGGTCGCCCGCCGCGCCTGGCCGCAGTGGCTCGCGCTCGGCGCCGCGATGATCGCCGTCGCCGTGGCGTCCACCGCGTGGTCCGACGGCGGCTCCCGCCTGCTGCTCGGGGCGCTCGGGCTCTTCCTCGCCGTGCGCGGCGGGGTGCTGCTGCGCACCGCCCCGGGGTTGGACGGCGAGCTCGCGGGCCGCGCCCGGACGCTCGGCACGGTCGCGGCCGGAGCCGGCGTCGTGGCGCTGGTGGTCGCGCTGGTCTCCGAGGTGGCCGCGGCCCGCGTGCTGCTGGTCGCGGTGCCGGTGGTGCTGCTCGGCGGCGCGCTCGCCCTGCTGACCCGCACCGGGGCCGCCCGGCGCGGCGGTCAGGTGCTGCTCGTGTGGGGTCTGCTGGTCACCGGCCTGCTGGTCGTCACCGGCCTCGCCCAGGACTGGGCGCGCGCCTCGGACGCCGCCACCGTCGTCGCGGCGCTGATGACCGCGGCCCTGGCCGTGCCGGTGCTGGTCAGCGCCGTCAACCTGCGGGCGGTCGCGGCCCAGCCGGCACCCGCCCCGGTCGGCGGCGGTTGCGGCGGCTGCGCCTGCGGCGCCGGGGGCTGCGGCTCCTGAGCTGCCCGCCGGTCAGCGCGGTGCGAGCCCGCTGAGCTCGGCCGGCAGCTCGTCCGGGTGCAGGACGCCGAGCCGCTGGGTGGCGCGGGTGAGGACGACGTAGAGGTCGTTCCAGCCGCGCACCCCCTCGGCGACGACGGCGGCCGGGTCGACCACGAGCACCGAGTCGAACTCCAGGCCCTTGGCGCCCTCGGGCGGGAGGACGACCGGCGCGTCGGCCCGGTCGGGGTCGGCCGGCAGGCGTGACTCCACCGCGGCGCGCACGGCGTCCAGCCGGCTGTGCGGCACGAGCACCCCGAGGGTGCCCTCCTCCTTGTCGAACTCCAGCGCGGCCTCGGCGACGGCGTCCGCGAGCTCGGCGTCGGGCACCTGCTGCGCCCACGGCAGCACCCCGGTGGAGCGCACCGAGGTGGCGGCCGAGGTCGCGGCACCGGTGGCGGCGAGCACCTCGGTGGCCACGTCCATGATCTCGCTGGGCGTCCGGTAGTTGACGGTCAGCTCGGCCAGCTGCCAGGTGCGTCCCAGGTGCGGGTCGAGCACCTCGGCCCAGCTGGTCGCGCCGGCCAGGGTGCTGGTCTGGGCCACGTCGCCCACCACGGTCATCGAGCGGGTGGGGCAGCGGCGCAGCAGCAGCCGCCAGGCCATCGCCGACAGCTCCTGCGCCTCGTCCACGATGATGTGCCCGTAGGTCCAGGTGCGGTCCGCCGACGCCCGCTCGGCGGTGCTGCGGTAGTCGGTCTCCTCCTGCCGGTCGGCCAGCCCCGCGGCGTCGAGCAGGTCCCCGGCCAGCAGCTCCTCGGCCTCGTCCTCGGTCTCGGCGTCCAGCGAGCGGGAGCCGTGCAGCATGTCCAGGGTCTCCTGGGCGTCGCGCAGCCGGCGCTGCCGGTCGCGCTCCTCGGCCCGGCGCTGCGCGGTCTCGTCGATGCCGAGCAGCTCGTCGACCTCCTCG
Source organism: Blastococcus sp. TML/C7B (assembly GCF_016612845.1). NCBI lineage: Bacteria > Bacillati > Actinomycetota > Actinomycetes > Geodermatophilales > Geodermatophilaceae > Blastococcus > Blastococcus sp. TML/C7B. The sequence goes on from NZ_JAEOAA010000001.1 coordinate 2,266,256, forward strand.
AGCAGCGGCACGTCGGCCGGCGTCCACGGTGCCGACGGCGCCCGGTGCAGCAGTGCGCGCTCCTCCGCGGTCAGCGCGGGAGCGACGGCGTCGAGCTGGGCGCGCGAGGCGAACAGGTCGCGCAGCACCCGCTCGGCGGTGAGCCGCGGCCACAGCCGGTCGATCAACGAGTGCACCGCCGGCTCGGCGGCGACCTCGCGGCGCAGCGCGGCGACGTCGCCGGCGTCCAGCAGGTTCGCCCCGCCCAGCACGTTCTCGCCCAGCTTGTCGGCGTACTTGCGGGCGACCAGCTCGATCACCGTGCGGGCCGCGGCCGGGCGGGCCTCGTTGTGCACCCGCGAGGCGGCGCGGGCGCGGCTGCGCACCTTCGCAGCGTCCGCCTTGGTGAACCGCAGGGGGACGCCGTCGATGACCAGCTCGGCGGGCCGGTCGAGCACCGCCTGCCGCCGCTTCACCGCGGCGGCGACGACGTCGGCCATGACCAGCCGGCCCTTGAGCTCGGCGACCGCGGGGGCCTCCGGCGCGTGCGCCTGCAGGCCGGGGCGCAGCCCGCCCAGGTCGGCCAGCACGACACCGGTCTCGCCGAGCGAGGGCAGCACGTCGGCGATGTAGCGCAGGAACGTGGGGGAGGGGCCGACGACGAGCAGCCCGCTGCGGGCCAGCCGCTCGCGGTGCGTGTAGAGCAGGTAGGCGGCGCGGTGCAGCGCGACGGCGGTCTTGCCGGTGCCCGGCCCGCCCTGCACGACCAGCACGCCCTTCACGTCGGCGCGGATGATCCGGTCCTGCTCGGCCTGGATCGTGCGCACGATGTCGGTCATCCGGCCGGTGCGCGAGGCGTTGAGCGCCGCGAGCAGCACCGACTCACCGGCCAGCCCGCCGCGGTCGGTGGCCGCGCCCTCGGCCGCCGCCGCGGAGATGTCGAGGGTCTCGTCGGCGACGCTCACCACCGTCCGGCCGCGGGTGCGGATGTGCCGGCGACGGCGCACGCCCTCGTCGTGCAGGGGGGTCGCCGTGTAGAACGGCCGCGCCGCGGGCGCCCGCCAGTCGATCAGCAGCGGCTCCTCGGCGCCGTCGGCGAACAGCCCGATCCGCCCGATGTAGCGGGGCGTGTCGGACTCGTGCCGGTCCAGCCGGCCGAAGACCAGGCCGTGCTCGGCGGCGTCGAGGGCGACGATGCGGTGGGTGTGCAGCTCGACGGCGGCCTCGCGCTCGCCGACCGCCTGCGGGTTGTGCGGCACGAGCGCCAGCGCGTCCTCGAGGCGGCCGACGCTGCGCGCGCGCACCTCGTCGAGCCGGTCGAACAGCGCGGTCACGTAGGGCTGTTCCGCGGCGATCCCGGCGTCGGGGGCGTCCGCGGCTCGAGCTGTCGACAAGTCGTGCCGCTTTCGGTCGGGGGTGCGCAGGGTGTCCCAGGGGTCCTGCGGGGCGGCCGCCCATTATGCGCGCGCGGGGTCAGTCGCCCAGGTAGGCCACGAGCCGCTCGGCCAGCTCCACGGGTCGGCTCAGCGCGACCAGGTGCCCGCCCGGCACCTCGTCGACGGGCAGACCCAGCCGGTCCCGCGCGACCCGGCGCTGGAAGCCGATCGGGAAGAAGCGGTCGTCCCGGCCGGCCAGCACGCGGGTGGGGACGTCGGGCCAGTGCTCCAGCGGCCAGGGGTCCTCGAACGGGCGGCCGGTCTGCGCGAACGGCTCGGACTGCACCCTCGCGGCCACGGCGGCCGGGACGTCGTGGAAGAACGCCTCGGTCGGGTCGCCGGGATCGGCGTGACCGGTGGCCCCCCACCACTCACCGCCAAGTCTCGCCCGGGCACGGCACCATCGCGTTGAGCAGCACCAGCAGGCGGACCGGCAGGCGGTCGCACGCCAGCGGCGCGGTCAGCCCGCCCATCGACTGCGCGACGAGGACGACCGGGTCGGGCTCCTCGCCGAGCGCCGTCCGCACCGTGCCGACGACGGTGTCGGCGTAGGCGGCCAGCCCGGCGGCGGGGTCCGCGGCGGGCAGGCCGACGGCCAGCGCGCGTTGGCCCCGGCGCTCGAGCTCGGGGACCAGGAGCTGCCAGTACGAGGCGGCGCCGCCCGCTCCGGGCACCAGGACGAAAGCGGTCACGGGAGAGGAGACCACGGCCGGTGACCCAACTCATCGGTGTGCCGGGGAAGCGGCAACCTCGCGGTCACCTGCGCGACACAGTCGCTGCCTAGCGTCGGAGGCGTCCCCGAGGGAGGAGAACCCCGATGACCACCAGCACCCTCGAGCGGCCGGACGTCCGGACCGCTCCCGACGGCGCCGCGCACGACGCCACCTGGACCTGCGAGAACTGCCGCACCGAGACCCGCGCCGTCCGCAAGCGGTGCACCGACTGCGGGACGTCGCGCTACTGACCCGGCGCTAAGCGGCGGGCGGCGCACCCCGCAGGCGGACGACGGCGGCGCGGTAGCGGCGGGCGCCCGCCACCCGCCACGCCAGGCGCCGCCGCGCGGGGAGCCCGTCGAGCAGGCGGGCGCGCTCCGCGGCGCAGGAGTCCTCGAGCGCGAGGCCGAGCACGAGCCGCCGCTCGCGGCCGGTCAGCCGGCAGGAGGCGACCGCCGCGACCGCCGCCCAGCGGGCCGGGTCGAGGTGCGCCTCGAGCAGCGGGACGAGGACGCGCTCCTCCTCGGCGAGGTGCGCGTCCACCTCGTCGGCGATCCGGCGGCAGGACCGCGCCAGGGCGTCGCGAGCGGCGCAGCTGCCGGTGACCGCCCACTGGCGGGACGCGGTGGAGAGGTCGCGCACCGCGGAATCGATGCGGGCGGCCCGCACCGTCCAGGTGGCGACGGCGGCGCGCAGCCCGGGTTCCGAGCCGGCGGGGACGGCGGTCAGCAGCTCCGGCCACAGCGCCTCGCGCTCGAACCGGTGGTGGGCGAGCAGCAGCCGGGAGACCAGGTCGACGTGCGCGGTGAGGGCGCGGGTGCGCGCGGGCTCGTCCGGCGGCGCCCACGACAGCAGGTCGGCCAGCAGCCGCAGCTCGCGGCGCAGCAGCCGGTGGAGCACCCGCGGGGAGCCCGCCGCGCGGCCGCCGGGCGCGGGGAGGGCTGCGGCGTCCGGTGCGGGGAGCGCGTCGTCGGCGGGCGCGCGCGGCACCGGCAGGACGGGGGTGGCGGTACCGACGTGGGCGGCGGTCATGCGGAGGCCTCGCTGGCGGCTCGGGTCCGGACCCCGGGGGTTCCGGGGTGCGACGCGGCGAGAGTAGGACCGCCCGGGACCGCGCGCACAGGGCTTTCCGGAACCCGCCGGTCACGGCCTTCGCCGCGCCGGAGGAGGGCGTCCCTCCGTCCCCGCAGGCTGACCCGGGGTCACCGGCGGAGGCGCCGGGAGGCACAGACACGACCTCCCTCCTCCTCTAGGGTTCGGGCGTGGGGAACGTCCTGGAGCGCAACTGCGTGCGTCTCGGCGGGACACCGGACGGGCGTCCGATGGTGTTCGCGCACGGGTTCGGCTGCGACCAGGAGATGTGGCGCTTCGTCGTCCCGGAGTTCGAGGACGATCACCGCATCGTGCTGTTCGACCACGTGGGCGCGGGCAACTCCGACCTGTCGGCCTACGACCACGCGACCTACAACTCGCTGCGCGGGTACGCCGCCGACGTCGTGGCGATCTGCCGCGAGCTGGAGCTCCGCGACGTGGTCTTCGTGGGGCACTCCGTGAGCGCGATGATCGGCGTGCTGGCCCTGCAGGAGGCCCCGGAGCTGTTCGGCGCGCTGGTGATGATCGGCCCGAGCCCGCGGTACGTCGACGACGGCGACTACGTGGGCGGGTTCAGCCGCACCGACATCGCCGGCCTGCTCGAGGCGCTGGACGCCAACCACCTCGGCTGGTCCCGGCAGATGGCCCCGGTGATCATGGGCGTGCCCGACCACCCGGAGATGGCCGCCGAGCTCACCAACAGCTTCTGCCGGACCGACCCCGACATCACCCGGCACTTCGCCCGCGTGACCTTCCTGTCGGACAACCGCGCCGACCTCGCGAGCGTGCACGTCCCGACGCTGGTGCTGCAGTGCAGCCAGGACGTCATCGCCCCCGAGGTGGTCGGCCGCTACGTGCACGAGCACATCCCCGGCAGCACGTTCACCCAGCTCGCCGCCACCGGCCACTGCCCGCACCTGAGCGCGCCCGAGGAGACGGCGGCCGCGATCCGGGCCTTCCTGCCGGGGTGAGCGTGTCGACGCTCAGGGGCGCCGGGGGACCGGACCCCGACGACGTGGGCCGGCTGGACCGGCTGCTGGAGGACGACCCGGCCGACCTCTACGAGAACGCGCCGATGGGATACCTCTCGACGGTGCCAGACGGGCGGATCGTCAAGGTCAACCGCACCTTCTGCGAGTGGATCGGGCGCTCGGCCGACGAGGTGCTCGGCGTCCGCTTCCAGGACCTGCTGAGCATGGGCGGGCGGGTCTACTACGAGACGCACCTGGTGCCGCTGCTGCGCATGCAGGGCGCGGTCCGGGAGATCGCGCTGGACCTGGTGCGCGTCGACGGGCAGCCGCTGTCCTGCCTGGCCAACGCCGTGGAGATCCGGGACGACGACGGCGCTCCGCTGCTCATCCGCGCGACGGTCTTCGAGGCCACCGCCCGCCGGAGGTACGAGCGCGAGCTGCTCGCCGCGCAGCAGGCCGCCGAGGAGTCCGAGCGGCGCTCGCTGACCCTGCAGATGGTGGTCTCGGACCTCGCAGCCGCGGTCTCGGTGGAGGACGTCGCCGCGGTGATCGTCGAGCGCAGCCGCGAGGCGCTGCAGGCCCGCGGGGCGGCGCTGGTGCTGGTCGAGGCCGATCCGCACGACCCCGAGGCGCTGCCCGCCCTGCGGCCGGTGCGCTCCGACGGCGTGCCGGACGACGTGCTGCGGGAGCTGCGCGAGGCCGCGGGCAGCAGGCTGGCCGTGGAGCTGGCACGGGGCGTGCGGACGATCGCGCTCACCGACCAGCTGCGGGCCGACCGGCCCGCGCTCGCAGCCGCGATGGCCGCCGCGCAGCTGTCCGATCTGGTCGTCGTGCCGGTGAGCGCCGACGGCCGCCGGCTCGGCGTGCTCGTGCTGGCCCGCGGCGACGTGGCCGGCGACCTGATCAGCCTGGTGGAGCCGGGGGAGGGCGCGGAGCTGGCGACGGCCTCGGTGAACCTGCTGTGGACCATCGGCCGCCAGGCGGGGCAGGCCCTCGAGCGGGCGCGGCTGCACGAGCAGACGGCGCGGCAGGCCGCCCGCGCGTCCTTCCTGCTGGAGGCGGCCCGCCTGCTCGCCGAGGCCGCCGACGTCGCCGAGACCGTCGAGCTGGTCGCGGGGCTGGTCGTGGACCGGCTGGCCGACCTGTGCGTCATCGACCTGGAGACCGACGAGGGGCTGACCCGCCCCGCGGTGCGGCACCGCGACCCCGGGCTCGCGCACCTGGTCGAGGAGCTGCGCAGCCGGCACCTGCCGCGCCGCTCGGCGACGCACCCCAGCGTGCGGGCGCTGCGCGGCGGCGGCACCGAGTGGATCCGCGCGGTGGACGACGACTTCCTGCGCTCGATCGCGGTCGACGAGGAGCACCTCGCGGCGATGCGGGCACTCGACATCGCCGGCGTCGTGGCCGTGCCGCTGACCGTGGAGGGGCGGCAGCTCGGCGTCCTCACCGTCGCGACCGACCGCCGCCGCGGGCCGTTCACCGTCGCCGACGTCGAGGTGGCCGAGCAGCTGGCCCTGCAGCTCGGGCTCGTCGTGGCGCGGGCACAGCGCTTCGACCTCGCCGTCCGCACCTCGCACGCGCTGCAGCGCAACCTGCTGCCGCCGGCGCCCCCGGAGCTGGAGGGGCTGTCCATCGCGGTGCGCTACCTGGCCGCCACCCGCGGGGTGGACGTCGGCGGGGACTTCTACGACGTCGTCCGGCTGCCGGGGGACGAGATCGGCCTGGCCGTCGGCGACGTCGTCGGCCACGACATCACCGCCGCCGCCACGATGGGCCAGCTGCGCAGCGTCTACCGGGCGCTGCTCGCCGACGGCCCGGCGCCGGGCGCCGTCGTCGAGCGGCTGCAGGCCGGCTGGCCGCTGCTGGGGCTGCGGCGCATGGCGACGGCGCTGTTCGCCTCCCTGGACTCCGCCACCGGCCGGCTGCGGATCGCCTCGGCCGGCCACCCGCCGCCGGTGCTGATCACCGGGGGGCGCGCGTCGTTCCTGCCCGTGCCGCCGAGCCGGATGCTGGGCGCGCCGCCGTCGATCGCCGACGAGTGGATCGGCGTGCTGCCCGAGGGCGCCACCCTGGTGCTGTTCACCGACGGCCTGGTGGAGAGCCGCTCCGCCGACATCGACGAGGGCTTCGCGGCGCTGCTGCACGCCGCGTCCTCCGCCGGCACGTCGGACCCCGGCGCGCTCTGCGACCACCTGCTGCGCGAGCTCACCGGCCCGCACCGCGCCGACGACATCGCGCTGCTGGTCCTCACCCGCGTCTGACCCGCCCCCCGCGCCGGGATCAGGTGACCTGATCGTCGCGCGTCCTCCCTCAGCGCACACCACGAGGGAGGACGCGCTACGGCGAGGGAGGACGACCACGGCCGGGCGCGCACAGGCGCGGGCTGCCCTGTACAACCGATGCAGGACGCACGTCGGACAGCTCGAGCTGGGAGTCGCATGACCAACCCGTTGACACTGGCGCCGGCCCCGCGGTCGGAGGCCGCCGAGCAGGTGCGCGGCGAGGTGCGCGACTTCCTCGCCGAGGAGCTCGCCGCCGGCACGTTCACCACGCACGTGGACACCTGGCTCTCCGGCGTCGACCCGGAGTTCTCGCGCAAGCTGGGCGCCCGCGGCTGGCTGGGCATGACCTGGCCGAAGCAGTACGGCGGCCACGAGCGGACGGCGATGGAGCGCTACGCCGTCACCGAGGAGCTGCTGGCCGCCGGCGCACCGGTCGCGGCGCACTGGATCGCCGACCGGCAGTCCGGCCCCAACCTGCTGCGCTACGGCACCGAGGCGCAGCGGCGCGAGATCCTGCCGCGCATCGCCCGCGGCGAGTGCTACTTCGTGATCGGCATGTCCGAGCCCGATTCCGGCTCCGACCTGGCCTCGATCCGCACGAAGGCGGTGCGCAACGGCGACGGCGACTGGGTGGTCAACGGCGCCAAGGTCTGGACGTCGAACGCGCATGCCTCGCACTACGGCATCGTGCTCGTGCGCACCGCCCCCGTGGACACCGCGAACCGGCACGCGGGGATGTCGCAGCTGCTCGTCGACCTGTCGCTGCCGGGCATCACGGTCAACCCGATCCGCATCCTCGACGGCGGCCACCACTTCAACGAGGTGGTCTTCGAGGACGTCGTCGTCCCCGGCGACATGCTGCTCGGCACCGAGGGCGACGGCTGGCACCAGGTGACCGCGGAGCTGGCGTTCGAGCGGTCCGGCCCGGAGCGGTTCCTGTCGACCTATCCCCTCGTCGCCGAGTTCGGACGTCGCGTCGTCGACTCGGGGGACCCGGCCGCGCTGGCGGCGCTGGGCCGGCTGTCGGCCCGGGTGCTGGCGCTGCGCCAGATGTCGCTGCGGATCGCGGCGGCGCTGGACCGCGGCGAGCTGCCCAACATCCCGGCCGCGCTGGTCAAGGACGTCGGGACGACGTTCGAGGCCGACGTGATCGACGAGGTCCGGCGGGTGGTCGACGTGCTGCCGTCGCTGGACTCGCCCGACCCGCTGGCGCGGGCGCTGGCCGAGGCGCAGCTGCACCAGCCCGGCTTCACGCTGCGGGGCGGCACCAACGAGATCCTGCGAGGGATCGTGGCGCGTGGATTGGGCCTGCGATGAGCGATCAGGACCTGGTGGTCGAGACCGTCCAGGGGCTGCTGGGGCGGCACGAGCCGTTCGACCCGACGCCCGAGCGGCGCTGGGACGCCGGTCTCTGGACGGCGCTGGCCGGGACCGGGCTGACCGGCGTCGGGCTGCCGGAGAGCGCCGGCGGCTCGGGCGGTGAGCTGGCCGACGCGGTGGCGGTGGTCCGCACGCTGGCGGCCGGCGCGGGCGCGGTGCCGGTGGCCGAGCAGCTGCTGGTGGCCGGCCCCGCGGTCATCGCGGCCGGCCTGCCGCTGCCGCCGGTCGACGAGCCGCTCACCTTCGGGCACGCCGAGAACGTGGCGGCCACCCCGGCCGGCGACGCGTGGTCGCTCACCGGCACGGTCGCCGACGTCCCGTGGGGTGCGACGGCCGCGCACCTGGCGCTGCTGGCCACCGGCCCGGACGGCGCCGTCCTGGCGCTGCTGCCGACGGCGGGGCTGGCGGCGTCGGCCGCGGTCAACCTGGCCGGCGAGCCGCGCAGCACATTCACGCTGGACGGCGTCCCGGCCGTGGCGGCACCGCTGAACGCCGCGCAGGTGCGCGAGCTGCGGGCCGGCTACGCGCTGGCCCGGGCGGTGCAGCTGACCGCGGCGCTGGAGCAGGTGCTGGCGTGGACCGTGCAGTACGCGGGGGAGCGGCAGCAGTTCGGCCGCTCGCTGGCCAAGTTCCAGGCGATCCAGATGGAGCTGGCCGAGATGGCCGGCGAGGTGACGGCGGTGACCGCGCTGACCGACGCCGCCGTGCAGTCCCTGCACCACGGCGAGGGCGACTTCTGGCTGGCGGCCGCGGCGGCCAAGGTGCGCGCGGGTGCGGCGGTCGAGGTCGTCGCGCGGCTGGCCCACCAGGTGCACGGCGCGATCGGCTTCACCCAGGAGCACCGGCTGCACCACCTGACCAAGCGGCTGTGGTCGTGGCGCGACGAGGCCGGCAGCGAGCTGCTCTGGTCGAAGGTGCTGGCCCAGGGTCTGCTGGCCGAGGGCCCCGACGGCCTCTGGCCCGCCCTCACCCGGGTGGTCTGACCGCGGCAGCCTCCCTGTTGATCATCGTCGAACGGTCGGCCCTCCCGGCGTGGCGGGCAGCCGGATGACGATGATCAACGGGGGCGGGGGTCAGACGGTCTCGGGCACCCGCAGGTGGGCGAGGACGAGGTCGAAGGTGGCCTCGTCGGTGACCTCGCCGGCGTGCTGCCGGCCCAGCTCCGCCAGCAACGGCGCGAGCCGGGCCGTGGCCTGCTCCAGGGCGTCGTCGTCGGTGAAGGTGACCGCGGTGACGCTGCGACCCTCCACGGGGTCGGCCAGGACGCTGACGCTGCAGAACCCCGGCAGCTGGGTCAGCCGCGGCACGATGCTCTCGCCGTAGGCGTCCAGCAGCGGGTCGAGCCGGTCCGGGTCGGTGCGGCACCAGGTCAGGCGGGCGCGGGCGCCGTCGGGTGCGCTGCGCTCGCGGTGCATCAGCGCGATCTGCCACTCCTGGAGCGCCTGCGGGCTCTGCAGGACGTCGGCGGTGCGGGCGCGGATGCCGCGCATCTCCGAGGCGCTGCGCTGCAGGGCCGCGTGGTCCTCGAACGAGCTGGTGATGATGACCCGGCCCGAGCCGCGGTCGGCGAGCATCGAGAGGCCGACGAAGCCGTCCATGCCCATGAGTGCGGGCATCGCGCGGTCCCGCAGGTAGGCGAGCGCGTCGTCGATCCGGTGCGGATCACCGTGGAAGGTCGTGGAGCGTGCGTACATGCCGGTTCCCCCTGGTCCACCGGCGGGAGCGCGGTCGGTCTCCCGCCGTCGGGGCCCACTGTGACGCAGCCCACCCCGCGGGGGCCAGTCGGGCCGGCGCGGTCAGCCCGCCCGGACGTTGGCGACGGCGACCGCCATGCTGAACCCGATCGGGCCTTCCACGTCGTGCATCGTGCAGTGCCCGACCGCGACGCCGTCGTCGCTGGCGTGGCCGCCGGACTCCAGCCCGATCGAGGTGCCGACCGGATCGCGGCTGAGCGTGAGGGTGTAGTCGGCGTTGATGAACTCGATGTCGGCCTCGCCGCGGTGCGCCAGCGGGCTGGCCATGTCGGCGGCCAGCGCCACGCGCACGAACGGGGAGAGCACCTCGCCGTCCACCAGCGGGCTCTTCTCGGTGACCCACATGCGGCGGCGGGTGGGGTCGTCACCGAACTCGGCGACCGAGCGCGGCATCGTCGCGGGATCGGGCGCGGTCCACGGCGGCGTGCGGGTCGGCACGGGGCTGGGCGGCTGCTCGCCGCGGCGCAGCTGGACGGCGCCGGCCCGGGCGACGACGCCGATGCTCGTGTGCACCCGCGCCTCGGTGACCTGGATGCGCCGACCCTGCCGGACGACCTCGGTCGTCACCTGCACCGGCTCGAACGGGGCGTTGCGGAACAGGTCGACGGTGAGCCGGCTGAACTGGAACTCCGGGGCCCCGTGCTCGGTCTGGAGCGCGCGGGCGAGCAGCCCGCCGAGCAGCCGGCCGTGGATCATGTCCGGCACCCACCAGCTGCGCGCGCTCTCGTGCGGCACGAGCCCCTCGGCGGCGGGCGTGAAGTAGGCGGGGCGCCCCACCGTCAGACGGTCCGGACGTTGGCGACGGCGGTGGTCATGCTGAAGCCGATCGGCCCCTTCTCGTCGTGCACGGTGGCGTGCCCGACGGCGATGCCGTCCTGGCTGACGTGGCCGCCGGCCTGCAGCCCGACGTACTCACCGACCGGGTCGCGGCTGAGGGTGAGCGTGTAGTCGGCGTTGATGAACTCGAGCTCGGTCTCGCCGCGGTGCGCGACCGGGCTGCCCTCGTCGGCTGCGAGCGCGACGCGCACGAACGGGGAGAGCTCCTCGCCGGCCACCAGGGGGCGGTCGGCGCGGATCCACATGCCGCGACGGGAGAAGTCGCCGTCCGGGACGACGTCGTTGTAGGCGTCGGGCAGGCCCGCCGGGCTCGGCGTGTCCCAGACCGGCGTGCGGGTCGGGACGGGGCTGGGCGGCTGCTCGCCGCGGCGCAGCTGCACGCCGCTGGCGCGGGCGACCACGCCCTTGCTCGTGTGCACCTTCGCCTCGGTCACGCGGATGCGGCGGCCCTCGCGGATGACCTCGGTGGTGATCTCGATCGGCTCGAACGGGGCGTTGCGGAACAGGTCGACGGTGAGCCGGCTGAACTGGAACTCCGGGGCGCCGTGCGCGGTCTCGAGGGCGCGGGCGAGCAGGCCACCGAGCAGCGGGCCGCTCAGCATGCCGGGGGTCCACCAGCTGCGGGCATCCTCGTGCGGGACGAACCGGTCAGCGGACAGCGTGAAGAAAGCGGGCCGCACGAGCGGGCTCCTCTGGTTGTGCGAGGACCGGGTCGGGCCCTTCGGGAGACGGGGGAGGTGCCTCCAGGGTATCGCCGCGCCCGCGCCGCCTCCGGATCAGCGGTGGGGGATGCCCCCGGGACCGTGGTCGGCGGGCACGCGCTCGCCCTCCGGCGTCGGCCCGGGCGGCGTGCCGTCGCCGAACGGGGAGCCGCCGAGTTCCTCGCGGCCGTGCGGCGTCAGCCAGACCGAGGTGTCCGGGCCGGCCGGGATGATCTGCGTCGGGTTGATGTCGGCGTGGACGACGTAGTAGTGCTCCTTGATCTGCGGGAAGTCCGTCGTGTCGCCGAACCCGGGGGTCTGGAACAGGTCGCGGGCGTAGCCCCACAGCGCGCGGAACTCGGTCAGCTTCTGCCGGTTGCACTTGAAGTGGCCGTGGTAGACGGCGTCGAAGCGGGCCAGGGTGGTGAACAGCCGGACGTCGGCCTCGGTGATGGTGTCGCCCATCAGGAAGCGGCGGTCGGTGAGCCGCTCCTCCAGCCAGTCCAGCGCGGTGAACAGCCGCTCGTAGGACTTGTCGTAGGCGCGCTGGGAGCCGGAGAAGCCGCAGCGGTACACCCCGTTGTTGACCTCGGTGTAGATCCGCTGCATCACCTCGTCCATCTCGTCGCGCAGGTGCTCCGGGTAGAGGTCGGGGGCGCCGTCGCGGTGGAACTGCGTCCACTCGGTGGAGAAGTCGAGGGTGATCTGCGGGAAGTTGTTGGTGACGACGGCTTTGGTCGGGATGTCGACGACGGCCGGCACCGTGATGCCCTTCGGGTACTCGGGGTCGCGGGCGAAGTACGCCTCCTGCAGCCGCTCGTAACCGAGCACCGGGTCGCGGCCACCAGGGTCCAGGTCGAAGGTCCAGCTGCGCTCGTCGTGCATGGGCCCGGCCAGGCCCATCGAGATCGCCTGCTCCAGGCCGAGCAGCCGGCGCACGATGATCGTGCGGTTGGCCCAGGGGCAGGCCCGCGCGGCGATCAGCCGGTAGCGGCCGGCCTCGACCGGCCAGCCGTCCCGCCCGTCGGCGGTGATGCGGTCCTCGATGTACTTCGTGTCCCGCTGGTAGTCGGCCTCGACGTACCCCGAACCGCTCCTGCTCGCGTCGCTCACCCCGCCAGCCTGCCCGGTCGCGCCGCCGCGTACACCCCGAGGGGCCGACATCACCCAGCGGCGAGCTCGAGCGGCCCCGGCAGTACCGGGACCGGGCATCCGGCGCAGAATGCCGGGAGCGGGCACCGAGCGGGTGCCGGGACTGGGGGAGCACGTGGTCGACGGACCGTTCGACACCAGCGGCATCGAGGTCGGCGAGGACGGGATCCGCCGCTACACCGGGCTGGAGCGGACCGTCGTCGACATGCTGCGGACGACGGTCGGCCGCTATCCGGAGCGGACGGCGGTCGTCGAGCTGGGCGGCCCGTCGATCACCTTCGGCGAGCTGTGGGACCGCGCGCTGCGGGTCGCCGGTGGCCTGCGCGACGCCGGGGTGCGTCCCGGCGACCGGGTGGCGATCCGGCTGGGCAACGGGCTGGACTGGGCGCTGGCCTTCTGGGGCGGGCACCTGGCCGGGGCGGTCGTCGTCCCGATGAACACCCGGCTGGCCGAGCCGGAGGTCGAGTACATCCTCGGCGACTGCGGCGCGTCCTTCGTCGTCCTGCCGGGGGAGCCGCTGCCCGACGGCGAGCCGGGTGAGGTGCCGCGGCGCGAGCACGGCGACGTCGCCGCGCTGTTCTACACGTCGGGCACCACCGGCCGCCCCAAGGGCGCGATGCTCACCCACGAGAACTTCCTGTCGACGGTGGAGAGCGTCATCCGCTGCCGGCGGCTGGACCGCGGGCCGGAGCACGTCGGGCTGATCTCGGTGCCGCTGTTCCACGTCACCGGCTGCTGCTCGCAGTTCATGTCGCAGATGGGCCTGGGCGGGCAGTCGGTCGTCATGCCGCAGTTCCAGCCCGCGGCGTTCCTGGCCGCGATCCAGGAGCACCGGGTCACGCTGGTCACCGCGGTGCCGACGATCTTCGAGCTGGCGCTGCGGCACCCCGACTTCGCGACCACCGACGTCTCGTCGATCCGGACGCTCAGCTACGGCGGGGCGCCGATCGCCCCGGAGCTGGTCCACCGACTGCTCGACGCCTTCCCGAACGCCCGCCAGTGGGCAACGGGTTCGGGCTGTCGGAGACGTCGGCGATCGCCACCTTCCTGCCGCACGAGTACGCGGTGGACCACGCCGAGTCGGTCGGCTTCCCGACGCCGGTGAACGAGGTGCGCCTCGACGCGCCCGACCCGGTGTCCGGGGTGGGGGAGCTGCTGGTGCGCGGCCCGAACGTGGTCGCCGGCTACTGGAACGACCCGGCCCGGACGGCGGAGACCTTCGTCGACGGCTGGCTGCACACCGGCGACATCGCCGCGATCACCGACGGCATGGTGCGGATCGTCGACCGCGCCAAGGACATGATCAACCGCGGTGGCGAGAACGTGTACTCCGTCGAGGTGGAGAACGCGCTCACCGCGCACCCCGACGTCCTCGAGGTCGCCGTCGTCGGCGTCCCCGACCCCGTGATGGGGGAGAAGGTGGGCGCGGTCGTGCTGCCCCGCCCCGGCGCGCCGGAGGACTTCGTGCCCTCGCTGATCGCCTTCGCCCGCGAGCGGCTGGCCGACTACAAGGTGCCGCAGTTCGTCCGCGTGCTCGACGACGCGCTGCCGCGGAACGCCGGCGGCAAGGTGCTGAAGACGACGCTGCGCGGCACCGAGGGGTGGGTCGCCGTCCCGCGCCGCTGACCCGCCTCGCCGAGTGCGGAGTTGGTGTCGCCGACACGCGCGGACACGCCGCGGCCGACGGCGACAACTCGACAGTCGGCGCCCGCGGCGTCAGAGCCGGCTGGTGGTCGCGTCGTCCTCGGCGCCGGCGAAGTACCGGTCGAGGACGGCGCGGAACAGCGGCTCGGCCGGGTCGGCGTGCGCGAACAGCGTCATCGACGAGCGCAGCTTCTGCGCGTCGATCGAGCCGAGGACGGCGACGGGGTCGCTCGCGTCGAGTTCGGCCAGCGCCCGTGTGCACTCGAGCAGCCGCGGGCCGAGCACCGGGTGCGCCAAGTAGGCGCGCGCCTCGTCGAGGCCGGAGATCGCGAAGTGCTGCGCGGTGGCGCTGCGGCCCAGGCCCGCGATCTGCGGGAAGACGAACCACATCCAGTGGCTGCGCTTGGCCCCGGCGCGCAGCTCGGCGAGCGCGGTGTCGTAGCTGCCGCGCTGCGCGTCGACGAACCGCTGCAGGTCGAAGGCGTCGCTCATGCGCGGAACGCTGCCACGCACCGGCGGATCCGGCCGGGCAGACTCGGGGCCATGACCTGCGACGCCGAGCACTGCACCCGCCCCGCCACCCAGGTCGGGACCGTCGAGCTCGCGATCGAGCCGATCGAGCTGCGGCTGTGCGACGAGCACGTGGCCGCGCTGCAGGCCGGCAAGGTGCGCGGGCTGAGCCAGGCGACCGGCTGGCGCAACGACGGCGCGCGCCCCCAGGTGCAGTTCGACGACTGACCGATGAGTGCGCGGCGGCCGGTCGGTCCTCACCGCATGGAGACCTTCGACCTCGCGCCCGCCGCCGCGGAGCTCCGCCGGATCGCCGCGGGTGTGGACGACGATCAGCTGGCCGACCCCACCCCGTGCGGCCCGACGCCGGTGGCCGGGCTGCTGGACCACCTCGTCGGGCTGACGCTGGCCTTCCGGATGGCCGCCGAGAAGACGGTGCCGGACGGCGGGCCGCACGCCGATGCCACGAAGTTGGCCGCGGACTGGCGGACCCGGTTGCCCGCCCAGCTCGACGACCTGGTCGACGCCTGGCGCAAGCCCGACGCGTGGGAGGGCATGGCGATCGCCGGCGGCGTGCAGATGCCCGGCGCCGTCATGGCCGTCGTCGCGCTCGACGAGCTCGTGGTGCACGGCTGGGACCTCGCCGTCGCCACCGGGCAGGGGTACCGCCCCGACGAGGAGTCGGCGCGGCGCTGCCTGGAGTTCGCCGCCTCGTTCGGTGACGACCCGGAGGCCCGCGCCGGGCTGTACGGCCCCGTCGTCCCGGTGCCGGCGCAGGCGCCGCTCCTGGACCGGCTGCTCGGGCAGACCGGCCGCGACCCGGGCTGGCGGCCGAGGAGCAGCTAGCCCTCCTGCCGGCGCACCATCTCGGCGATCCAGGTGGGCGCGTACGGGGAGGTGCAGCCCGGGGAGGTCGGGTAGTCCTCGAGCACGCGCAGCCGCTCGCCGATACCGATCGCGCGCTCGCGCAGCGCGGGGTGGGAGATTCCGATCTGCGCCAGGCATTCGTTCATCGCCCACTGCAGCCGGTCGGGAGCCTGCGCCATCTGCTCCTCGATCTCGTCGAGGAGGCCGGGCAGGTCGAGGCCCTCGGGCCGCTTGACCACGCGCTCGGTGGTCAGCGCCCAGCCCGCGCTCGCCACCACCGGATCGGCGTCGGCGAACCAGGCGACGCGCAGCTCCTCGGCGTGCGGGCTCTTCTTCACCACGTTGCTGACCAGCCAGTCGTGCACCTTCGGCACGCGCGCCGCGCGCAGCATGTCGTCGAGCTCGTCGCGGCCGAACTCCTTCGGCCGGCAGACCAGCAGCGCCAGCAGGCGGGCGGCGGTGTCGCCGGTCGCCCACAGCTCCCGGGCGAGGTCGTGCTGGGTCTTCAGGCGCTTCGCCACCGCGCGCAGCGTGGTGAGGTTCACCCCGTGGTCGTCGCCGTGCCGCTCGTTGACCGCGCGGATCCGCGGGTCCTCCAGCGCGGCCAGCTCGGCCATCAGCTCGGGCACGGTCGTGCCGGTGCTCGTGGTCATCGCGGACTCCCCGTCTCGTCGGCCTCGTGCGCGGGGCGCGAACCCTCGGCCGCGGCGTGCGCGAACCGGAGCGTGGTGGTCAGCCACAGCAGCACGTCGTGCTGCCGCAGCCGGGTGAGCGCCACGCCCGCGCGGCGGACGGCGTCCTCCAGCTCGGCGAAGCCGTCGGCGGCCTGCCGCAGCTCGCGGTGGACCACCGCCGCGACCCCGCTGTCGCCCTCGCGGACGTGCGGGAGCAGCGGCCACCGCGTGGCGTCGTGCAGCAGCGGGATCAGCGCGGGGTACCGGTGGTGCAGCGCGGCGGTCACGTGCGGCGCGCTCAGCCCGCGCCCGGCGCACACCACGCGCAGCCGCCGCAGCAGCGCCCCCACGGTGCCGGGCTCGGCGAGGACGGAGAACTCGTCGTCGGGCAGCTCCCAGAACGCCCGCCCCGCGGCCCGGGCGACGACGTCGTCGGCCAGCGCCTGCACGTCGGGGAGCGCGGCGGCCATCGCCGTCCACGCCTTCCGGTCCAGCCGGCCGTGCAGCCCCTCCGCGGTGAGGATGTCGGCCTCGCCGAGCGGGCCGTCGGGGACCGGCCGGCGGTCGAACCGCTCGTAGCCGAACGCCGGCACCTGCGCCCAGCGGCCGGTCCGGTCGTTCGGCGCGCGGTAGTGCAGCGGTCGCCGGGCGCGGGCGTAGCCGAGGACCGCGGCGAGCGCGGCGTCGCCGGGGATGGGCGCCGGCCCGGCGCTGGGCAGGTGCAGGGGTGGAACCACGGATCCCTCCTCCGTCCGCGCCAGCATCCTCCCCCCGACTCTCGACAACGAGATCGCCGGGGTCGGTCGTTCTCCACCCCGGGAACGCGCGAGATCGCCGATGTCGGTCGTTCTCCACCCCCGGAACGCGCGAGATCGGCGATCTCGCCGCAGGGGGTGGGGCGGCTGGGACGTGGTTCACGGTCCGGACCGGCCGGTTCGGTCCGGTCGGTCCTCCGGCCCGCCGATACCTCACCGGGTGGCGGAGCTCCTCGATCCCGCCGCCCAGGGGGGCAGGTGCGCTGTGGCGCGACGACGTGAACGGATCGGCGACGGGCTGGCGGTGCTGTCCGGCGCCCGGGCCGACGTGCTGGAAGCGGTGCCGGGCGCCCGCGCGAAGTTCGTGGCGCTCGGCGGTGTGCTGCTCTCGACCGGCGGCCTGGCGGTGCTCTCGATGGCGTTCGCCGTCTCCATGGCGCTCGGCGTCTGGTGGCCGCTCGCGGCGCTGGTCGGCCTCGGCTGGGGCTTCGTCATCGTCAACCTCGACCGGATGCTGCTGGTCGGGATGGCGCACGACCCCTCGATGCGGCGCAACCTGCTCATGGCGGTGCCCCGCGTCGGGCTGGCGCTGGTGCTCGGCATCGTGATCTCCACGCCGCTGACGCTGCAGATCTTCCACAAGGAGATCGACACCCAGGTCGTCGCGCTGCAGGCCGAGGCCTCCGACGCCTACAAGCGGAGCCTGGACGACGACGCCCGCTTCGCCGGGCTGCCCGCGCTGCGCGAGAAGTTCGTCGCCGAGCAGGCCGTCGTCGCCAGCGGCGGGACCGCGGACGCCGACCTGGCGCCGCTGCAGGCCGAGGTCGTCGCCGCACAGGCCGCCTACGACGCGGCGCTCACCGCCCAGCGCGAGCTGTCGGCGCGGGCGCAGTGCGAGCTCGATGGCACCTGCGGCACCGGCGACGCCGGCACCGGAGAGGCCTACGCCCAGGCGCGGCGGGCCGCCGACGGGCAGCGCGACGTCGTCGCCGCGGCCAAGAGCGACCTGGACGCCGCCGTCGCCGCCGTGTCGGCCGGCGCCGCGCGGAGCATGACCCAGGCGGCCGCCGACCTGGAGACCGACCGCGCGGAGCTCGCCCGGCTCACCGAGCAGCAGACCGCGCTGCAGGCGGCCTTCGACGCCACCAACGCCGACAACACCGGCATCCTCATCCGGCTGCAGGCGCTCTCCGCGCTGAGCGACTCGAACACCACGATGGCGATCGCCCACTACATGCTGGCGCTGCTGTTCATCTCGGTCGAGCTGCTGCCGGTGCTGATGAAGATGCTGCTCAACGTCGGGCCGCGCAGCACCTACGACCGGCTCTCCGACCTGCGCGACGACGGCGACCTCGAGATCGAGCAGCTGCAGCAGAGCGCGCGGGTGGAGGTCGAGCAGGCCGTGCAGGAGCTGCTCGTGCTCGCCGAGAAGGAGCGCGTCGACCGGCAGAAGGAGCAGGTGCTGGCCCGCCGCCGGGCGCGCATCGCGGCCGCGGTCGCGCAGCGGGAGGCGGCCGAGCAGGTGCCCGAGCCGCGGACCGAGGCCGCGCCGGAGGACGCCGGACGCCGCACCTGGGACACCGGCCCCATCCTCGGGCTGGCCCGCACGGCCGCCTCGCGGACGGTGCGCACGATGCGCCGCCGTCCCGACGTCCGCCCGGAGGCCGGCTCCGGCACCCTTCCCGAGCCCCGGGAGCCCGAGCGCGTCTGACGGACCGTGCGCGAACCGCTACCCGGACGGCGCGATGATCACGAGGTTCGCCGGGCATGGAGATCGAGCCGATCATGAACAGGCGCATCTCGATCCCTCCCCAGCGCATCGGCGCCACCGCCGAGCTGGCCGAGGCCCGGGCGCTGCTGCGGGAGGCCGCGCCGGCCGACCGGTGGGACGACGTGCTGGCCGAGGCGCGTCGGCTGCAGGCGCACGAGTGGCTGGCGCCGCTGGCGGCGCTGCAGGCCGTGCACGCCAAGCTCGCCGCGGGATGGCTGCCCCGCTGAGGCTGCCGATCTGCTGTGCATCCCGCGGGGTTGCTCGCGGAACGGGGTCGGCCCGTGACAGGGTGCTTCTCCCAGCACCGACGACGTGAGGCCTGCACCGATGAGCACCGACGATGACCAGCCGACCGCCGTCCCGCCGACCGCCGTCCCGCCGACCGCCGTCCCGCCGACCTCGCCCTCCCCGGCGGCTGCTCCCGTCGCCACGCAGCCGGTGCCCGGTGACCCCGGCGCGCCCTACTTCACCGGGGCCGCGGGGCCGGTCGACGAGCCCGAGCCCGGCTGGTTCGACCGCAACGCCACGCTGGTCATCAGCGTCTCGGTGGCGATCATCGCCGTCGCTGCGGCGCTGGTCTCGCTGTTCTTCTACCGCGAGTCGGTCGCCGACGGGAACGCCGACACCGAGTCCGCGGTGCGCGACTTCATCGACGACAAGGGCGGCGAGGTCGAGAGCGTGCAGTGCGACGGCGACTCGTGCTCGGCCATCGTGGACGGCGCCGCGTACACCGTCCTGGTGCACGAGGACGAGGACGGCGAGCAGACGTTCGGCGTCGCCACCTACTCCGGAGACTGATCTCGCAGGACGCGCCGTCGACCCGTGCGCGGTGCGACGGCGCGCCGTCGGCTAGACAGGGCACATGACTGAGGTGACGAACCCGGACGCGGGCTGGCTCTCCCGCGAGGACATGGACCTCGCCCGCGAGCGGCTGCCGATCCTCTACGTCGACGTGGTGCCGGTGCGCGTGGACGGCCAGGGCACCGTCATCGCCGTCGGCCTCCTGCTGCGCGCCGGTGAGGACGGGCAGATCAAGCGGGCGCTGGTCTCGGGGCGCGTGCTGTACCACGAGCGGGTCCGCGCGGCCCTGCTCCGGCACGTGGAGAAGGACCTCGGGCCGCTCGCGCTGCCGCGGGTGCCCCCGGCGCCGCAGCCGTTCACCGTGGCCGAGTACTTCCCGACCCCGGGTGTCACGCCGTTCCACGACCCGCGGCAGCACGCGGTGTCGCTCGCCTACGTGGTGCCGGTCGAGGGCGACTGCGCGCCCCAGCAGGACGCCCTCGAGCTGACCTGGTTCACCCCCGACGAGGCGCGCGACCCGGGCGTGCTCGCCGAGCTGATGAACGGGCAGAGCACCCTGCTGCTGACGGCGCTGGCGCACCTGGGCGTCTGAGGGGCCGGCGTCTGAGCAGGGTCGCAGGGCCCCGGTCGCCGCCGGGGCCCCGCGCCGGTCTCAGAAGCTGGACCGGGGAACGCCCTGGCCCGGATCGATGCGGGTCGGCCCGGACGCCGACGGCTCGACGTCGAAGTCGAAGATCCCGGTCGGGACGTACACCGTCGAGCAGGAGTTCGGGATGTCGACGACGCCGGACAGCCGGCCCTCGATCGGCGCCGCCCCCAGGATCATGTACGCCTGCTCCGGGGTGTAGCCGAACGTCGTCAGGTAGTCGATCGCGTGCAGGCAGGCCCGCTGGTAGGACAGGTGCGAGTCCAGGTAGCGCTGCTCGCCGTCGAGGGTGACCGACGTGCCGGAGAACGCCAGCCAGCGCTCGTAGCGGGGGTCGACGTTGCCGGGGATGAAGATCGCGTTCTCGCTCACCCCGTAGGTCTGCATGCCGCCCTTGATCAGGTCGACGTGCAGGTCGATGAAGCCGCCCATCTCGATGGCGCCGCAGAAGGTGATCTCGCCGTCGCCCTGGCTGAAGTGCAGGTCGCCCATGGAGAGCTTCGCGCCGTCGACGAACACGGGGTAGAAGACCCGGCTGCCCTTGGTGAAGTTCTTGATGTCCTGGTTGCCGCCGTTCTCCCGGGGCGGTGCGGTGCGTGCGGCCTCGGCTGCGGCCCGCTCGAGGTCGGCGCCCTGCAGCGAGCCGAGGACGGCGTCCTGGGGGAGCGGGGGCAGCGCCAGCGGCGGCACGCGGTCGGGATCGGTGTCGATGAGCGCCTGCTCGCGGCGGTTCCACGTGGCGAGCAGGTCGGCCGACGGCGCGGTGCCCATGAGCCCGGGGTGCACGATGCCGGTGAACGAGACGCCCGGGACGTGCCGGGAGGTGGCCTTCTGGCCGGTGAAGTCCCAGATCACCTTGTACGCGTCGGGGAACTGCTCGGTGAGGAAGCCGCCGCCGTTCTGCGTGGCGAAGATGCCCGTGTAGCCCCAGCCCTGGCCGGCCAGCGGCCCGGAGTCCTCCTGGGGGATGGGGCCGACGTCGACGATGTCGACGATCAGCAGGTCGCCGGGCTGCGCGCCCTCGACGTGGAACGGGCCGCTCAGGCAGTGCACGGTCGACAGCGGGGCGTCCCGGATGTCGTCGGCGGAGTCGTCGTTGTGGATGGCGCCGTCGAACCACTCCCGGCAGTCGACCCGGAAGACGTCACCGGGCTTCACGGTCACGTTGGCCGGAATGTCCGGGTGCCACCGGTTGTGGCCGACGTACTGCTGGTCGGTGAACTTCTTCGACGAGTCGAGCGGGAACACGTTCTTCGGCACGGTCTACCTCCGGGGCTGGGGAGCGGCACCGCTGCGGTGCAGCGCTGTGGCGACGGCGTCCTGCGGGCTGCGGACGGCGATCACCTCCTCCCGTCGGTGGTGGTCGTGCCCGGTCGTGCGGCCGGGACGTCGGCGCGGTGGGCCGGCGCGGCGGTGCCCTCGCGCAGTTCCGGGGCGGGTGCGGTCGCGGCGGCCGCTCCTCGATCGCGCATCCGGGGGGCCAGCGTCAGCGAGGCGGTGCAGAGGACGGCGAGGCCGACCGCCCACGCGGTGATGTGGTCGGACCACACGTCGGTCAGCAGCAGGAACGCGGGGACCGCCGCGGTGACCACCCCGGCGACGACGGCGACGAAGCCGGTGAAGCGGGTCCACTCCTCGCGCTTGAGGCCGAGCACGACCCAGAACAGCGCCCACAGCACCGCCCAGTACAGCCAGATGACCCCGAACGCGGCGTCGTCGAGGCGGCCGAAGTTGAGCCCGGCGTAGACGACGGCGCAGCAGGCGACGAACGCCGAGAACCAGCCCAGGCCGGTGCCGTCCAGGTCGGCGAGCAGGTTGAAGCCGACGTAGAGGTAGGTGAAGCCGAACAGGTAGAGGCCGGAGGCGGCCAGGATGGTGTTCTGGTCCCCGTCGGCGGTGACGATCAGGTAGGTCGGGGTGATCACCTGGAGGCCGCCGACGAAGAAGTTCAGGGGCGCTGCGGCCCGGGCGTCGACCAGCCCCAGCAGCATGAGCCCGTTGAGGATGAGCACGGCTCCGACGTACAGAAGTCCCACGCTGGCCATGGGGGCGTCCCTTCGTTCGGTGTGCGGCCCGGCGGTTCCCCGTGGATCGGCGGAGCCCGGTGGCGGTGGCCCCGCCGAGGGGGGTCAGGGTCGCGGCAGGCGGCTCCAGGCCGGGTTGCTGGGCACCCGGGAGCGCGCGGCCGGGCGCGGGCCGGGGGAGTCGACGACGTCGGGGACGTGCGCCGTGCGCTCCGTCCGGTCGATGAGGGCGCGGCGCACGGGGTCGCCGAGGGAGAGCCGCGGCGCGGTGAAGACCCGCGTCGCCGGGCCACCGCAGGCCGGGCAGGGGGTGGTGGGCTGCGCGGTGCCGATGGGCAGCGCGCGCTCCGTGGTGCCGTGGTCCTCGCAGCGGTACTCGTAGACAGCCATGGCGTCCCGTCCGGCCGGCCCCCGTTGCCATCCGCCCGCGGCTCCCGGGCGGACGGCCACCGTGCTCCCGCGCAGGTGGGAGGGTCAAGGGGCCGGGGGACGGTGCCCGCCGGCGGGGAGAGAAAGGGTGGCGGCACGCGCGTGTCGTCACCCGCCGTCGTCCGCCGGGTCCGGTGTGCACGGGGCGGCCGGGAGGCCGGCCGCCCCCACGCTGGTCAGACCAGCTCGGGCACCCGGAGTTCGTGCACGACGACGTCGAACTCGGCCTCGTCGGTGAGCGTGACGTCCATCTGCGCGGAGAAGGCGTCGCGCAGAGCCGAGATCTGGTCGCGGGTGGCGTCCATGGCGGCGCGGTCGGTGTAGACGGTGGTGAGGGTGCCGACGCCGGTGGCGCGGTCGATGAGCAGGCTCATGCTGCAGAAGCCGGGGATGTCGTCCATCGCTGGGATGATGCGGGCGCGGAAGGCTTCCAGGGTCTCGTCGGTGCGGGTCGGCTCGATGCGGCTCCACAGCACACGGGCGCACGACTCGTCGCCGGCGGAGTGCAGGCGGAGGACGACCGCGATCTCCCACTCCTGGACGTCGGTGTCGCGGGCGCCGAACCGGTCGGCGGCCTGGGCGCGCATCTGCAGCACGCGGTCGCGGCTGGCCGTCATCGCGGCTTCGGTCTCCCAGCCGGTGGTGACGATGCAGCGCCCCGTGGTGCGGTCGACGAGCATCGACAGGCCGGTGTAGCCCTCCATCCGGCTCACCGCGGGCATGACGTTGTCGCGGACGTCGGCTACGCCCTCGTGCATGCGCTTCGGGTCGGCCATGACGGACGTGGTGCGTGCGTACATGACGCCCCCTTCCGGGGATGAGGAGCGGCGCCCCTGCGGCGTCGCCGCACCGGCCATGCTGCTCCGCTGCCGGGGGCTGTCCACGGCCGAAGGTCACCGGTCGCTGCTAGCTCGGGGCGTGGCCGTCCAGGTCGTCTGCGTCCAGCTCGCGGACGGCGGTGAGGAAGGCGGGCTCGGCGGCGTCGACCTCGACCAGCGCGAGGTCGGTGAGCTCCGGCCGCAGGCCGCGCTCGGCGTGCCCGTGGCGGATCAGGTCGCGCAGCAGGTCCGGGGCCCGGTCGAGCCCCGGCGTCTCGCGGTCGAGGTACCAGAGGTCGGGGTCGAGCAGCCGCCGCACGTTGGCCGGGCTCCAGATCAGCGGGTCGCCGCGGCCGTTGCCGCTGGCGGAGGCGAGGACGTCGTCGAGCAGGGCACGGCTGCCGGTCCACCGCGACCCGGACGGGCAGGCCAGGAACTGCTGGGCGACCTCGTCGAGCTCGTCCTCGGTCAGCTCCTGCTCGGGCACGACGCCACCGGGCGGAAGCAGGGCGATGAGCCACTCGACCAGCGCGCGTTGCTCGGTCCAGTCCTCGTAGCCACCGGTGCCGGGACCCAGGTCCAGCTCGCTGAGCGCGTCCTCGATGCGCGCCCGGGCGTCCGCGGTCGCGATGTCGCGCACCGTGGGGTCAGGACCGACCTCCTCGACGATGAGCGGGATCACGGCATCCAGAGGTTGCTCGACCAGGAAGCCGTCGGCGGCGAAGGCGCCCAGCTCGTTGTCCACGAGGACGACGGCAGTGAGCGGGCAGTCGCCGGGCGCGGTGGCGCTGACCAGCAGGTGGTCGACGTCGCCGTAGACGCTGCTGATCTCGACCGCGCGGTCTCCCGGCTCGGTGCGGTCCAGCTCGGCGAGCCAGCGGGGAAGCACCTGGCCTTCGGCGGCGATCTCCCGGCGCAACCGGCGGCGCAGCTCCCCGTCGCCGGTGAGGATGGCGATGGCCAGCAGAGCGGCCCGGGTCTCGGGCCGGCCGAAGTCATCCAGGCTGAAGACCAGTTCGGTCACGGGCGGCGCCCCCTCGCCGCGCGTGGTGCCGAGCAGCGTCCCGGCGGCGGCGAGGAACGGCCCGGGCGTGGATCTGTCGAGCGCCGCAGCCAGACCGGCCAGGAGCGCGGCCTCCGGGGTGGGCGGCCGGTGACCGGTGCTGCGGTGCTTCGGACGCCGCTTCCTGATCTTCGCCATGATCGGGAAAGGCTAGTGCGCTGGACCGACAGGTCCGGAGGTCAGCCGCGCAGGGCGGGGGTGCGCTCGGTGCGGCGCTCGAGCAGCGCGGCGAGGTCGGCCAGCGGGGCGGGCCGGCCGTAGAGGTAGCCCTGGCCGAAGCGGCACCCGGCGGCGCGCAGTTCGGCGTCCTGGGCCGGGGTCTCGACGCCCTCGGCGACGACGTCCAGGCCGAGGACGTGCGCCATGCCGACGATGCTGCGCAGCAGCGTGGCCCGCCGGGGCGAGGTGGCGACGGTCGCGATGAACGACGAGTCGAGCTTGAGGATGGCGGCGGGCAGGGTGTCCAGCCGGCTCAGCGACGAGTAGCCGGTGCCGAAGTCGTCGATGGCGATGCGCAGGCCGAGCGCGCGCAGCTGGTGCAGCGCGGCGACCGCGGCCGAGGACTCGGCCTCGACGAGGGTCTCGGTCACCTCGAGCACGGTCTCCGAGGCCGACCACCCGGTCTCGGCGAAGACGCGGCGGAGCCGGTCGCAGTAGGCCGGGTCGGAGAGCTCGCGGCCGGAGACGTTGACGCCCAGGCGCAGCTGGCGGCCGGTCTCGGCCCGCAGCGCGGCCAGCTGGGTGCAGGCGGAGCGGACGACCTGCTCGCCGAGGCGGCCCATGAGGCCGTGCTGCTCGGCGACGGCGATGAACTCCGCCGGCGAGACGGGCCCGCGCTCGGGGTGGGTCCAGCGGGCCAGCGCCTCGACGCCGACGACCTCGTCGGTGGACAGGTCGAGCATCGGCTGGAAGTGCACGGTCACGTCGCCGGCGTCGAGCGCGGCGGTGAGGTCGGCGACCAGGTCGGAGGACCGGGGGCCGGCGCCGAGCTCGACACGGCCCCGGCCGGCGGCCTTGGCGGTGTAGAGGGCGAGGTCGGAGCGGCGCATGAGCTGCGCGGCGCTCTCGCCGGGCTGGTGCTCGGCGACGCCGCAGGACATGCCTATCTCGGGGTGCATCGCGCGGATGCTGCGGACGAGCTCGAGCGCGGCCGGGCCGGGCACGCCGGGCAGCAGGAGGGCGAACTCGTCGCCGCCGTGGCGGGCGAGCACCGCCGTCGTCGGCAGGGCGCGGCCCCACACCTTGGCGACCTGGCGCAGCACGCGGTCGCCGGCGGCGTGGCCCTGGGTGTCGTTGATGGCCTTGAAGTGGTCGAGGTCGAGCAGCGCGGCCGACAGCGGCTCGCCGGTGCGGGCGACGGTGCGCATCAGCTCGTGCAGCGCCTGGTCGAAGCCGCGGCGGTTGGTGAGCCGGGTGAGCGGGTCGCGGTTGGCGCTGGACGCGCGCAGCACGAGGCCGCGGGTGACGACGCTCAGGCCGATGACCATCGCGTCGAGGGAGAGCGCGGTGGGGAGGGCGACGTCGCCCTGGGCCAGGAGGCCGCCGGTGAGGCCGATCAGCGCGAACGCGATGTGCAGGACGGCGAGCGGGAGGCTGAAGAAGAAGCAGGCGGCGATGGCGAGGAAGCTGGTCAGCGCGCCGACGGCGACCGCGGTGGGGGCGTCGGCGGCCAGGACGACCCCGGCGACGACGACGACCGTGGCCTGGGCGACGGCGAGGTGGAACGCGGGCCGCGGCCACCGGGCGCCGAAGCGGAAGACGACTGCGCCGGCGGTGAGGGCGGAGATGGCGAGGCCGGCGACCGGGGCGCGGTCGGACCAGGCGGCGCTGCTGCCGAGGACGGCCAGCAGGCTGGCGCTGCCGCCGAAGAGGTAGAGGGTGGCCAGCGCCTGCGTCATCACGCGCGGGGTCGCCACCTCGGGCACGCCGGACCACTTCATGGGAACTGCATCGTCCCACTTCTCGGCGGGCCTGAGGCGGTCTCCCCCGTCGGGGGGAGCCAGACCAGAGGGCCGGCTCACGCCGAGTGATCGTCGTCCGCGAGCTGCACCCCATCGGGCGACGGAACTCGCGTGGCGGCGGTCCGTCACCGGGCGTTCACTGATCGTCACGAAGCGAGTACGGACGGTCGAGGAGGAACGATGGCTGTGCCCACGACGCCTGCCCTCCTCCGGCTCTCGGGATCGCCTCTCGTCCGGCGCGCACTGCTGGTGTTCGGTCTCTCCAGCGGGCTCTGGCTGGTCGGCACGGCGACCTCCTCCGCCTCGGCAGACGTCCCTCCGCCCGCCGCTCCGGTGCAGGGCATCGTGGACCTGACCGGTGACCTGCTGGCTCCGGTTCCCGCCGCGGTCACACCGGTCGTCGCACCCGTCGTCGACACCGCTCTCGTGCCGGTCGCGCAGACGCCGGCGCCGGTGGGGGAGCGGCTGGTCGCGCCCGTGCTCCGGGCGGTCGAGCCGGTCACGGCGCCGGTGGTGGGCGCGCTGGCGCCGGTGCTCGACCCGGTGGTCGCCTCGTTCGCCCCCGTGCTGCAGCCGGTGATGGCGGCCGTCCCCCCGGTGCTCGCGCCTCTCGCCCCGGTGCGGCCGGTGCCCCAGGACGAGGTGCAGACCGTGCGTGCGACGGCCGGCGCACCGGCTGCCGCCGATGCGCGTGGCGGCTCGGCCGCCGGGGGCGTGCCCGCTCCGTCCGCGACGGGCGGGGAGGTGACCGAAGGGACCAGCGACGGTCACGCGGGCGTGCCGGTTCCGTCCTCGGTCAGCCGCGCGACCGTCGCCTCCGCGCCCGCTCCCGGCGGGGACCCTGTCCCGGCGCCCGCCCCCGTGCTGCCGGCCGGCGCACCCGCACCGTCGTCGTCCGCCGGGTCGTCGTCGTCGCTCGACCAGCCCGCAGGGGATCTGCCCCCGGCCGCGTTCGTCGGCGACCTCGGAGCGCTCGGCACCGCGGCCGACGGCGGACGGGACGGGGCAGCGGACCGCGCGCTCGACCCCGCCGTCCCTCCCGACTGAGGACGCCCCGGTCGGCCCTGCGCCGACCGCGGCCACTCCAGCCGGTCCGACCGGACCGGTCCCTCAGTCAGAGAAGGACACCCCTCATGAACGTGTGGATGAAGCGCGGGCTGCAGACGGCCCTGGTCACCGGAGGTCTGCTGGCCGCCGGTACGGGCCTCGCGTCGGCCGACGAGAACGCGGTCGCGGTGACCGTCCCGATCACCGTCACCGACAACGCCGTGGCGGTGCTGGGCACCGCCGGCACCACGCCGGCCGAGATCGGCCTGCCGCCGCTCGACGGCACCCTGGGCGTCGATATCGGCGGCCTGTCGGTCACGGTTCCGATCAGCGTCGGCGGCAACGTCGCCGACGCCGGGGGCGTCGACCTGGCCCAGCCCGGCGCTGCTCGGGCGGCCGACTCCGGGTCCGGCTCGGCCGTGGACGTCGACGTGCCGGTGGCCGTGACCGGCAACGCGATCGGCGTCCTGGGCGACGCCACCGCGGACGGCTCGTCCGCCGGCACCCCGGCGGCGTCGAGCGGGGGTGCCGACGACGCGTCGCTGCTCGACGCCGACGTCCCGGTGCTGGTGTGCGGTGCCGCTGTCGGGGTCCTTGGGGATGCCGAGGCGACCTGCGCCGAAGCCGTCGCCGGGGGTGCTCCCGGGAGCAGCATCGCGGACGTCGACGCACCGGTCACCCTCTGCGGCATCGCCGCGGGCGTCCTGGGCGACGCGGCCGCGAGCTGCACAGCTCCTTCGCCTGGCTCGGGCGGTCCGACGGACGGCACGGGCCCGGTCGTCGGCGTCGATGCGCCGGTCAGCGTGTGCGGCGTCGGCCTCGGCGTCATCGGTGGGGTGAGCACCACGTGCGGCGCTCCGGTCGCGCCGGGAACGCCGGTGGTGCCGGGTACGCCGGGTACGCCGGTGACCCAGGCTTCCGGTGAGCAGACCGCCCGGGGCGCGGTTCCGGCGAGCAGCGCCGTGACGATGGGCACCGGGGACGGCGCCACCGGGGCGCCTGCCGCCACCGGCTCGACGCTCGCCCGCACGGGTACCTCGGGCGCTCCGGCGCTGCTCGGTGGGCTGCTGGTCCTCGCGCTGGGCCTGGGTCTGACCGCGCTCGGCCGTAGCCGGGCCCGCGGCATCTGCTGATCTGCTGACGATGGGCCCGGCCGCGCTCGAGTGGCCGGGCCCATCGCGTGTCAGGCGGGGACGAGCTCGGGCTCCTCGACGCGCTCCGGCGCCACCGTGTGCGCGAGGCCGGCGGCGACGACGAGCGCGGCGGCCAGGGCAGGCGCAACGAGCCCGGCGTTCTCGCCGGCGCGGTCGACGACGACGCCGGTGACGGCGGAGGCGAGCGCCTGCCCGACGACGACGGCCGAGCCGAGCATCGTCATGGTGGTGGCCGAGCGGCCGGCCGGGCTGAGCTGCGCGGCGAGGCTGTAGAGCGTGACCAGGGTGGGGCCGACGCCGAGCCCGAGGATCGCCAGGGCGACGACCAGGCCGGTCTCGCTGCGGGCGCAGGCGAAGCCGATGGCGGCGGCCAGCAGCAGCGAGCCGAAGGCGAGCCAGCGGGCGGGCAGCGTGAACCGGACCGGGAGCGCGGCCGAGCCGAGGGCCAGCACCGCCGAGCCGATGCCCATGACGCCGTAGAGCAGGCCGGCGCGGTCGCCGTCGCCGTCGGCGGCGAGGAAGCCGGTGAGGCTGGTCAGGGTGGCGCCGAAGAAGATGCCGACGCCGAGGGTGCCGACGACGACGGTGAGCAGCTTGCCGCCGACGAGCTCGCGGGCGGGGGCCTGCTGCTCGGCGGTCTCGTGGGTGCCCGGGTCGACCCGGCCGGCGGGGTGCAGGGCGAACGCGGTGACGAAGACGAGGGTGAGCGCGGCGGCGCCGGCGATGGCGACCCAGGGGGCGATGGCGCTGGCGAGCAGGCCGACGAGGAACGGGCCGACGATGAAGACGGTCTCGTCGGCGGCGGACTCGTAGGCCATGGTGCCGCTGAGCGTCTTCTCCTGGCGTTCGCTCGGGATGTGGCGCCGGATGATCGCGACGAGGCGGGTGCGCGAGAGCGGCGCGACCTGCGGGGCGGTGGCGCCGATGAGGACGGAGAGCGCGAGCAGGGCGGCGTCTTTCGCGCTGCTGGCAACCACCAGGGGGAACGAGCCGAGCAGGGCAGCGTTGAGCAGCCCGACGGGGACGAGGACGCGGCGCTGACCGAACCGGTCGACGGCGGCGCCCAGCAGCGGGCCGGCGACGGCGGTGCCGATGCCGGCGGCGGCGGAGTTGAGCCCGCCGAGGGTGACCGAGCCGCGCTCGGCGACCACGAGGGTCAGTACGCCGACGACCATCATCGCGAACGGCAGCCGCGCGATGAACGCCAGCGGGAAGTAGGTGGGCCCGGCGTGCCGGAGCAGTGGGCTGTCGGTGCGGAACATGACCTCTGGGCATCTGCGGATCAGGCGTGCCGCCTTGATCCGCCGGCGGGGCCGACAGCAGGTAGATGCACGGGACGTTCAGGAACCCGTCGAGCTTACCGACTGACGGCGTTCGCAGCCGTCATCTGCCGTGCGCACCACTCGAGGAGCACCTGAGGGCGCTGGTGCGTGCGTGGTGCGACTCGTGGACGCGCTGGCGGATGAGCACGGGTGAGCGGACTGCGCGGGTCAGGATGCCCCGGGCGCGCGCAGCCATGTCCCCGCAGCGTCCTTTGCCGCATACCGAGGAGCCGATGATGAGTGCCGAACTTCAAGTGATCAGTGACGGGGACGGCCTCGCAGTCATCGGTGACGCAGGGGCGGTCGATCGCTTTCTTGTCTCCGCGGAGCTGCCGTCGCGAGACCTGGGCCTGGAGCGGCTCGGACCGTTCCTGAAGACGGGGAGTGCGGCGGCGCAGGCCGGGGCGCACATCGCTGCCCAATCGGGGCGGTGGGTGAAGCTGACCGAGAAGTCGGCGGCCGCGATGCGGAACAGCCCCCTGATGAAGGGATCCGCGGACGGGGTCAGCCGCGCCATCGCCATGAAGGACAACAAAACCAAGCACATCCTCGAGATCGTGAAGACGTCACCGAGCGGTGTGCTGAGCAACCCGGCGGTCCTGACCGGGGCTGCCGGGCTCATGGCACAGGTCGCGATGCAGCAGACCATGGACGAGATCACCGACTACCTGAAGACGATCGACCAGAAGCTCGACGACGTGCTCCGCGCCCATGAGGACGCCGTCATCGCGGACCTGATCGGGGTCGGTTTCGACATCGACGAGGCCATGACGCTCCGCGAGCACGGCGGTCGGGTCAACGAGGTGACGTGGTCGAAGGTTCAGGCGTCGTCAGCGACGATCGCGCGCACGCAGGCGTACGCACTGCGGCAGCTCGACGCGCTCGCGGACAAGGTGGAGCGCACGTCGACCATCGCTGACCTGGCGAAGGCGGCGAAGACCGCCGAGGCGAAGGCCCAGGAGTGGCTCGCCGTGCTGGCGCGGTGCTTCCAGCTCCAGGACGCGATCGCGGTGCTCGAGCTCGACCGCGTGCTCGACGTCGCCCCGGACGATCTGGACGGACACCGGCGCGGGCTGAAGGCGGCCAGGCAGAAGCGCCTCGACACCATCGCCGAGTGCACGGTTCAGCTGCTGAACCGGATGGACGCCGCAGCGGCGAAGGCGAACGCAAACGTGCTGATGAACCCCATGCAGTCCCCGGCCGTCGTTCGATCGCGGGAACGCGTCGCCCTCGATGTCGCCGGCTTCCACGGCAGCTTGGGGATCGAGTCCGGAGGAGCGGCGCTCGAGGCGAAGGCTTGGCGTGCCGCCGCGGTCGAAGCCAGGGACGCGGCCCTCGCGACGGGGGCCGACGGGCTCGGCGTCGCCAAGCAGCTCGGCACCGAGACCTTCGGCAAGGCGCGATCGGTGACCGGCAAGCTGTCCAGCGGCATTGCCGCGCGAGCAGGTCGTTGGCGTGGCGGCGAAGACAAGGACGACGAGGGCTGAGACGCCATGGCGCAGACCGCCGCGGCCCGTGGTCTGATGCCTGTCAGAGAGGCGGAGCCGGCGTCGGGGCCGGTGCGCTCGTTCGAGAGGTGGGCTCGTGGCCGAAACCGGTGAAGTGCTGCTCGAGGTGGACGGCGGCGTCGCGATCGTGACGCTGAACGCCCCGGACCGGCGCAACGCGCTGACGCCCGGCATGGCCGACCAGCTGATCGCGACCTTCGACGAGGTGGACGCGAAGCCGGAGGTGGGCGCGCTGGTCATCCGCGGCGTCGGCAAGTCGTTCTGCGCGGGCGGCGACGTCGCGACGCTGACTTCGGCCGGCAAGGACCCGGCGACGCCGGACGCCTACGAGGGCATGGGCAAGATCTACGACTCCTTCTACCGGCTGGGCCAGGTCCGCGTGCCGACCGTGGCGGCGGTGCGTGGCTCGGCGGTGGGTGCCGGCATGAACATGCTGCTGGCGGCGGACCTGCGGATCGTGGCTCGCGACGTCCGCCTCCTCGCGGGCTTCCTGCGGCGCGGTATGCACCCGGGCGGCGGGCACTTCGTCATCCTGTCGCGGCTGATCGGCCGGGAGGCCGCGGCGGCGATGGCGCTGTTCGGCGAGGAGATCAACGGCGACAAGGCCGTCGAGCTCGGGCTGGCGTGGGAGTCGCTGGACGACGCGGCGGTCGAGGGCCGGGCGATCGAGCTGGCGCAGCGCGTGGCGGCCGACCCGGAGCTGGCGCGGGTGGCGGTGGGCAACTTCCGCAAGGAGGTCGTCAACGGCGCGATCCCGTGGGACGTCGCGATGCAGTCGGAGCGCCCGGCGCAGATGTGGTCGATGCGCCGCTCGGCCCAGTAGGTCGGAGGGCGCGCCGGGAGCCGGGATGCCGGGCCGGGGCGGGGGAGTGGCCTAGGTTCGATTCTGCGTCCTTCCCCGTCTCCCGGCGCGCTCCCGGCAGGTCCACGGTCGTTCACGACCGGTGGTTCCTCTTGCCCGGGCGGCTCCTCGCGGGCCGGTGAGGACGTGCGGTCCCGTCGTTCTCACCCAGGGAGCTGTGCAGCGTTGTCCGGCCTGCCGTCCAGCGGAGCGTTCCGCCCGATGTCCACCGGCAACTTGCTGGCCGACTGCGAGCGCTGGTGTCGCGACAACCTGCCCCGCCGGGAGGCGTCGGCCCCGAGCGCGACGACGCTTCGTCTCGTCGCGGCGCCCGTGGACGAGCCGGCACAGCTCCGTCGGGGGGCCTTCCAGCCTGGACCCGGCTGGCCCGGCATGTCGATGGCCCGTACCGGTACCTGACTTAGCCGTCCGACCGCCGACCCAGGCCCGGCGCGGCACCCCCGAGCCCCGCGTCCCGCGCCCGGGCCACCGCCTCCGCCCGGCTGGAGACCTCCAGCTTGCCGAAGATCGCCGAGACGACGTTGCGCACCGTCTTGTCCGACAGGAACAGGCGCGCCGCGATCTCCCCGTTGCTCAGCCCGGCCGCGAGCTGCCCCAGCACCTCACGCTCGCGGTCGGTCAGCGTCGGGAAGGCGCTCAGGGCATCCCCGTTAGCGGTGAGCCGGGCCAGCGCGCCGGCGGTGCCCCGGCCGAGGATCGTCTCGCCGTCGGCCACCGCCTCCAGCGCGCGGCGGATCTGTGCCCGGCTCGCGCCCTTGACGAGGTAGCCGCGGGCCCCGGCGTGCAGGGCGGCGGCCACGGCGTCGTCGTTCTCCACCATGGTCAGCACGAGCACCGCGGTGCCCGGCAGCTCCGCGGTGATGCGGGCGGTGGCATCCAGGCCGTTGCCCGCGGCCAGGTGCAGATCCATCAGCACGATGTCGGGGCGCGCGTCGCGGGCCAGCGCGACGGCCGACTCAGCGTCCTCCGCCTGGCCGACGACCTCGGCCCAGTCGAGCGACTCGACCAGGGACACCAAGCCGTCGCGGAACATCGGGTGGTCGTCGACGACGAGCACCGTCTTCAGTTGGCTCATCCCGCCCCCGTCGGGAGGACGGCGCGCACCGTCGTGCCGGCGCCGCCGGTGATCTCGCAGGTGCCGCCGAGCTCCGCCGCGCGCTGGTGCATCGAGCCCAGCCCGACGCCGGTGCGGGCCCCCGGCCGCACGCCGATCCCGTCGTCCTCGACGCACAGCTCGAGCCGTCCCGCCCGGTGACGGATCGAGACGTGCAGCCGCGAGGCTCGCGCGTGCCGCGCCACGTTGGTCATCGCCTCGCCCACGATGCGGAAGGCTGCCACCTCCGCCGCGGCGGGCAGGTCGTCCAGCTCGTCCGGCGCGTCGACAGTGACCTGCAGGCCGCCGTCGGCCAGGCGGGCGGCGTGCGCGCGCACCGCCCCGACCAGACCGAGGTCACCGAGGGCGGCAGGCCGCAGGTCGTCGACGATCCGCCGTACTTCGGCCACGGTGCTGCGCAGGTAGCCGGCCGCCTGGTCCAGCATGAACCCGGCCCGCCCGGGATCCCGTTCGAGCAGTTCGCCGACCGCTTCGAGCTGCATCGCCGTCGCCGCCAGTCCCGGTCCGAGGTCGTCGTGCAGGTCGTGCCGCAGCCGGCGGCGCTCCTCCTCGCGCGAGGTGACGATCGACTCCCGCGAGCGCTGCACCTCCTCCTGCAGCAGCACCGCGTGCGCGACCTGCGCGGTCTGGCGCACCAGCTCGTCGAGCATCGTCCGCACCCGCGGTCCGAGCCCGCCCGGCGGCAGCGCGAGATCCAGCTCGCCCACGGTCCGGCCCTGGTGGACCAGCGGCACGGTCTCGGCGGACGTCGTCGGCGTCCCGTGCGCGACCGGTTCCCGCCCCGGCAGCCGCAGGGCGACGAATGGCAGCCGCAGCGTGCGGGCCAGCACATCCACGACAGCCGGCAGCACGTGCGCGGGCGACGCCGCGGAGTCGACCCGCCGGCCGAGCTCGCCGATGGCGATCTCCGGCTCGACGACGTCCCCGTACAGCAGCCGGTTGACCCGCCGCTGCAGCCCGTCCCGAGCCGGTTGCACGAGGACGGCGGCGATCGCGAAGACCAGCAGGTCGGTCGAGCCGGTGAGGTCGCCGAGCACCGAACCCGCCAGCACCAGCAGCCCGCCGTACACCGCCAGCGCGAGCAGGCTCAGCGCCAGGTAGACGAGGGTCCGCCCCAGCGCGATGTCGAGGTCCCAGAGCCGGGCGCGCAGCAGCGCCCAGGTGACCGCGGCCGGCAGCGGCAGCAGCGCCGCGGCGATCAGCAGGAGCTGCGCCGACGGCACGATCCACGCCAGGGCGACGAGCATGACGGTCCCGAGGGCGCCGGCGAGGACCCAGAGGACCTGGTCCCGCTCCCGGCCTGCGCTCCGGCGCAGACGGACGACGAGGGAGGCGATGCCGAGGACGGCGCTGACGACGAGCAGCAGCAGCGACAGGTTGACGACCGACCAGGCGCCGTCGACCCCGACCGAGTTGCGGACGTCGCCGTACTCCGCGGGCACCGGCTGGTCCTGCTGGTCGTAGGGCGTCAGGGCCCACGCCAGCGGCCCCAGCACGTTGGCTGCCGCCGCGACCGCCGTCGTCGCTCGCCAGAAGCGCCCGGGCAGGGGGCCGTCGGGGAGGACCAGCAGGAGCAGCGTGGGGACCGGCGCGTAGGCGGGCACCCACAGCCACGTCTGCACCCAGTAGGCGAGCGCACCGGCACTCGAGCCCGGGTCGGACGGCAGGATCGCCGCCGCCAGGACCGCCGCCAGCGACACCCCGCCGCTGCACACGCCGACGACGAGCATGAGCCAGCCGGCGGCCAGCCGCGGGCGCTGGGTGATGACCAGGGCGCCCAGGCCGCCGAAGCCGAGCGCGCCGGCGAGCCCCCAGGCGACGGCGTCGGCACCGACGTCCGCTGTCGGCGCGATGACCGCGGCCGCGACCGCGACGGCGGCTCCGCCGGTGGCCGCGGTGACGGCCACGGCGCTCCGGACGTCGATCACCGCGGCATCGTGGCAGCGCGGATGTCCCGGTCGCCAGGGACACACCACCCGCGGGGGAACGGGACAGGCGTCCGATGCGGGGAGGACGGCGCCGTCGCGACGGTGGTTGCAGCCCGGCCGACGGAGCCGGCATCGCGAGGAGACATCCCGATGGACAGCACCACCACCCGGCTCGGCAGCGGCGTCGTCGCCCCGGACCACATCGACGGCCCCGCCGTCCCCACCCCGGCCGCTCCGGCTCCCGCTCCCGGCGTGCACGCCCGCCGCCGCCTGCTGGTGGGCGCCGCCTTCCTGGGCCCGATCGCGCTCGCGGCCCAGTACCTGCTCAGCACGGACGGGCTGCCGCGGGACGAGGCCGGACCCTGGCTGGCCGGCCTGGCGGAGGACCCGACGCGCCAGGTCCTCTCGGTCATCGCCTACCTGGTCGCCATGCTCGCCGGGGTGGCCGGCGCCGCGATGCTGGCGCTCGCCGGTCGCCGCAGCGCCACCTGGCTGTCGGGTATCGCGGCCGCACTGCTGGTTGTCGGCAGCGTGGGCGGCGGCGGCTTCGCCGGCATGCGGCTAGTAGCTATCGAGCTGGCCGAGCGGGGCGGGGCGTCGTCGGTGGAGGCGTGGGAGGTAGTGCAGGACGGTGCGCCGTTCGCCGTCCTGGGCTCACTGGTGCTGATGGCGATCCTGGGCACGCTGGTTTCCGCGGCCGCCGTGGTTCGAGCACGTGCGGACATCGCGGTGTGGGCCGCGCCGGCCATGCTGGTCGGCTTCGTGCTCGCCAGCGGCGAGTTCCCCGTGTGGGTAAGCGTTGTGGGGGAGCTGGTCGTGCTGGCTTCGCTCGTCCCGGTCGCCCGGGCGGCGCTGCGCGCCTGAGGCGAGCCGAGGGCGCCGACCGCGATGGCGGTCGGCGCCTTCGCCGCGTCTGATAGCGGGCAACCCGGCTTGCGCGAAGGGATACGGCCCCGACTTCGGTGAAGGGCTGCTTGACGTGGGCGGCGGCGTCGCGGTCGTGACGCTGAACGCCGCGGACAGGCGCAACGCGCTCACGTCTGGCATGGCTGACGAGCTGATCGCCACCTTCGACGGACTGGCCGCGGCCGGCCGGACGGCGTCGCGCGCCCAGGGGCTGAGCCAGCGGCCGAGAGAAGGCCGAGCAGCCGACGGCATTGAGCCAATTCAGGGCCGCAATCTTCGGATCTGCTCCCGCCCGTATGTACTGTCCGCCGCAGGAGGTACCCATCCGGATGTCGATCGTGATCCCCATCAGCTCGCAAGCGGCCGAGCGAGCCGGTCCCGCTGACCCAGCGGCGGTCGACGCGCCGCAGCCAGTCCCCGGCCGAGCCCCCCTCGCGTCCGTCGCTTCTCTGGTAATGCCAACTGGCGGAGCTGGCGGTCGCATGGGTGCACAAGCGGCCAAAGAGGGGCCGAGTCGGTGCGGGGCAGATGCGGACCTTGACCGAGCTGAAGTTTCGCGGAGTGGCGCATGAAAATCATCGACAATGTCAACGAGCTACTCGGCGACGATGTCAAGGCCGCGATCACGCCTGGGTCGAAGGTCCGCATCGCGGCGTCGACATTCTCAATCTTCGCGTTCGAGGCCCTCCGCAAGGAGCTGGAGCAGGTCAACGAGCTGAAGTTCATTTTCACCTCGCCTTCCTTCGTGACGAGCAAGGCCACGGACAAGCTCCGCAAGGAGCGCCGTGAGTTCTTCATCCCGCATGCCAAGGGTGGCGAGTCGAGCCTCCACGGCTCGGAGTTTGAGATCCGGCTGCGAAACAAGCTCACGCAGCGCGCGATCGCACGGGAGTGCGCGGACTGGGTGCGCCGCAAGGTCACGTTCCGGTCCAACTCAACCGGCAATCCGATGCAGCAATTCGCCGTGATCGACGGCAAGGCTGCCTACATGCCGCTCCAGGGGTTCACGACCGCCGACCTCGGCTACGAGCGGGGCAACGCAGTCTCGAACATGGTGCACCGCGTCGACGATGCGCCGATGACGGCGCAGTACATCCGACTGTTCGACCAGATCTGGCACAACTCAGACCAGCTTGACGACGTCACCGACGCGGTTCACGATCACATCGCCAGCGTGTACGCCGAGAACTCACCGGCGCGCATTTACTTCCTGATCCTCTACAACCTGTTCGCCGAATTCCTCGACGACATCAGCGAGGACGTGCTGCCCAACGATCGCACCGGCTACAAAGATTCGGCGGTCTGGAACTCGCTCTACAACTTCCAGCGGGACGCTGCAACGGGGATCATCAACAAGCTCGAAACCTACAACGGCTGCATCCTCGCTGACAGCGTCGGCCTCGGTAAGACCTTTACAGCCCTCGCCGTGATCAAGTACTACGAGCTGCGCAACAAGTCGGTGCTAGTGCTGGCTCCAAAGAAGCTATTGGAGAACTGGACGAACTACAACGCGAACTTGACGACGAACATCTTCGCCAAGGATCGCTTCAACTACGACGTTCTCGCCCACACCGACTTATCCCGCACCAAGGGTGAGTCTGGGGGACTCCGGCTTGACCGAGTGAACTGGGGCAACTACGACCTCGTCGTCATCGACGAGTCCCATAACTTCCGCAACGCCGACTATGCGGAGGAGAAGGAATCCCGCTACCAGCGGCTGATGCGGCAGGTGATCCGCGAGGGCGTGAAGTCCAAGGTGCTCATGCTGTCGGCAACACCGGTCAACAACCGGTTCAACGACCTGAAGAACCAGCTCCAGCTCGCCTATGAGGGCGAGTCGGAGAGCCTCGCGAAGCATCTCAGCCTGTCCACGACCGTGGAGAGGGTCTTCAGTGACGCCCAACGGGCGTTCAACGAGTGGTCGAAGCTACCGCCAGAGTCTCGCACCCCGGCCGCGATCTTGAAGATGCTGGACTTCGATTTCTTCGAGTTGCTCGACTCGGTCACCATTGCACGGTCACGCAAGCACATCCAGGCGTTCTACGACACCGCCGAGATCGGTGCGTTTCCCGAGCGCATGCCGCCGGCCTCGATCCGTGAGCCGCTTACTGACCTCCAAACGGTCCCGACGTTCAAAGAGATCTTCGAGCAACTGCAGGAGCTAACGCTCGCCGTCTACACGCCGTTGAAGTACGTACTCGATAGCCGCGTGCAGAAGTACGACGACCTGTACAACATCGAGGGTGGAATGGCACGGTCAAACCTCGGGCAGCGGGGCCGTGAGCAAGGGCTGAAGAAGCTGATGACCGTCAACTTGCTGAAGCGGTTGGAGAGCTCAGTCGAGGCCTTCCGGCTAACGCTCGCGAAGATCGAGGGAGCCGTCGACCGCACACTGGGCAGGCTCGACTCTCACGAGGGCGCGATCGCCGACATGAACATCGATTTCGCTGGCCTAGACGTCGATGACGAGGACGCCTTGGGCGCCGACGCGCTCGCGTTCGGCGAGAACATCAAGATCGATCTTGATGACGTCGACGTTAAGTCCTGGCGACGCGACCTGTGGAACGACCGTGAGACGCTCCGCGAATTGCTTGATGAGATGCGGAGGGTCACACCGGAGCACGACCGCAAGCTCCGGGCACTCACGGACCTGATCGCCGGCAAGGCCGCTCACCCGATCAACGAGGGCAACCTGCAAGGTGCTCATCTTCTCGGCCTTCGCCGACACCGCCGAGTACCTCTACCGGGAGCTCGCGCCACGCCTGAGCAAGGCTGGCCTCGAGTCCGCCCTGGTGACCGGCGGTGGTCACACCGCGAGGACCACGCTCGGTCCTGGCTATGACTTCCAACAGGTGCTCACACTCTTCTCGCCGAAGTCCAAACAGCGACACCTGACCATGCCCAAGGCGGCGGGCGAGCTCGACGTGCTGATCGCCACCGACGTGATTAGCGAGGGCCAGAACCTTCAGGATTGCGACTATCTCGTCAACTACGACATCCACTGGAATCCGGTCCGGATCATCCAGCGCTTCGGTCGCGTGGATCGCATCGGTTCCACGAACACGTACATCCAGTTGGTCAACTTCTGGCCCGACATCTCTCTGGACGAGTACATCAACCTGAAGGAACGAGTCGAAAACCGCATGGTCATCGCTGACTTAGCGGGAACCGCCGACGACAACGTCCTGACCCTGGAGGACGGCGACGCAGCCTTCCGCAAGGAACAGCTCCGCAAGCTGCAGAACGAGGTCATCGAGCTCGAAGACGTCCGCACCGGTGTCTCGATCACTGACCTCGGCCTCAACGACTTCCGCATGGATCTTCTGGGCTACATCAAAGAGTACGGCGACCTCGCCAGCGCGCCCAAGGGGCTCCATGCCGTCGTGCCGGCCCAAGCGGACAAGGGACTCAAGCCGGGAGCGCTCTTCGTCCTTCACAACGTGAACACCGACAAGAACATCAACCGCGGCAACCGACTCCACCCGCACTACCTCGTCTATCTCGACGGCGACGGCAACGTCATCGCCGACCACACGGAGGTCAAGTACCTCCTCGACCTCATCCGTGCCGGATGTCGCCCCCACGACGAGCCGGTCGGTGCGGTCACGCGCATCTTTAACTCGGCCACCAACGAGGGCGCTGAGATGGGGCACTACTCGGAGCTGCTCACCGCGGCGATCAGCTCGATGGTCGACGTGACGGCCGAGCGCGACCTGGACAGCCTCTTCTCCGACGGAGCTACGACCGCGCTCACCCAGACCATCGGCGGACTGGACGATTTCGAGCTCATCGCCTTCATCGCCATCGTGGACCCAGCGCAGGGCACCGCATGAGGGATCGGCTGTATCGCTGGCCGGCCGCAGCCCGGTTCGGCCGAACGGTTCCCAAGACCAAGTTCTACGAGCACGCGAGCATCGGATCCACGATCAAGGACCGCTTCGTCTCCGACGTACGACGGATCACATGGGCCTACAAGCTCGCGGAGTCGACGATCAACCTTCCGGGCAGCGTTGAGATCCCAGAGATCCAAGTCTTCGAGATCGGAGCAAAGGAAGAGGACGTCGCGGAGGGCGTGCTCGCTGCGATCGACAAGGCAGTCCGAACTCCGATCATCTTCGAAATCAGCCGGGGAGAGGGCGAGAACGGAACCATCCGCATGGCCGCCGCTCACAAGCAGCTCGGAGCGGGTATACCGAAATTGGGCCCCTACTTCAGCACTGAATGGCAGCCTGTGTCCGGCGAGCGAGTCCCGCTCCCCACAGCCATCGCCCTGATGGGACTGTATACGGCGCTGCTGCAGCCGCTTACGTCCGTAGCGCCACGCGCCGGCGAAAGTGTGTCGGACGTGGTCGACAGACTCACGACAGTTCGGTCGCTGGAGCGCGAGATCGCAGCCTTGGAGCGGAAAATGCGGAACGAACCGCAGCTCAATCGGAAGGTTGAGCTACGACGAGCCTTGAAGTCAAAGCAAGCCGCGCTCACTGATCTTATGGGTGCGACCGACAGCCCGGCCACGGGCAATACGAACTGAGGGCCAACGTGGAGAAGCTCCGAATGGCGTCACCGGACCTGACAGCGAGCAATGTAGCCAAAATCGCTGAATTGTTCCCCCGCGTCATCACAGAGACCGTCGACGCCGAAGGAATTTCGGTCAGTACAGTCGACTTCGATCTGCTTCGCCAGGAACTCTCTGATCACCTAGTCGAGGGGCCGCGGGAGCGCTATCAGCTCGACTGGCCAGGCAAGCGCGCGGCGGCGTTTGCCGCCAACGCTCCGATCGCGAAGACGCTGCGTCCCGTTCGCGACGAGTCGGTCGACTTCGACAGCACGAAGAATCTCTTCATTGAGGGCGACAATCTCGACGCGCTAAAGCTGCTCCAAGAGTCATATCTGGGCAAGGTTAAGGTCATCTATATCGACCCGCCGTACAACACCGGAAATGACTTCGTGTATCGCGACGAGTTCGCGGAGTCGACGGCCGAATATCTACGGCGGTCTCGTCAAATTGATGACGAGGGTGCTCGTCTTCATGCAAACCCGGAGTCCAATGGCCGGTTTCATTCTGACTGGCTCAGCATGATCTATCCGCGCCTAATCCTCGCGCGAAACCTGCTGGCCGACGACGGGGTCCTGATCATGTCGATCGACGATGCCGAATTGGCGAACTTGCGTGCGGTCGCCAATCAGGCGTTCGGCGAACGAAACTACATCGCGACCGTCGTTTGGCAGGGTGGCCGCAAAAACGACTCTCGCTATGTCTCTGTCGGACATGACTACCTGGTGATCTACGCGCGAAACGAGGCGCGCCTTCAGGAGCTCGGGGTTCGGTGGCGAGAGCGCAAGACCGGTGTCGATGAGGCGTTGGCTGCGGGGCGGGAGGCGTGGGCCGAGAGTGGTTATGATGCCGCCGCAGCAACGTCCATTTATCGTGCGTGGCTCTCCATGCAGCCGGATATCACCGCCGCCGTGACGCGCTTCAAGACTATCGACGACACCGGCCGCATCTACAACGCGGACAAGGATCTCGGTTGGCCGGGAGGAGGGGGACCGCGATTCGAGGTGCTGCATCCTGTGACGGGCAGGCCGGTCTCGAT
Organism: Blastococcus sp. TML/C7B; assembly: GCF_016612845.1. NCBI lineage: Bacteria > Bacillati > Actinomycetota > Actinomycetes > Geodermatophilales > Geodermatophilaceae > Blastococcus > Blastococcus sp. TML/C7B. The sequence goes on from NZ_JAEOAA010000001.1 coordinate 2,307,951, forward strand.
CCCCAGCACCGGGTGGAGGTTCACCGAAGCCAGGCTCAAGGAGCAGATTGAAGCCGGCCTCGTCGAGTTCGGACAGGACGAGAAAAAAATTCCGCGGGGGCAAAACCTTCCTCGAAGAGCTGGACAGTCAAGTCGCAGAGTCGGTCTTCACCCAGATCCGAACGACTGCTTCGCAACGTCTGGCGCGCCTTGTCGGACCAGGCGTCTTCGATTACCCCAAGGATGAGTATGTGCTGGCCAGATGGTTCGACGTTGTGACGGGATCGGACCGGGAAGCCTTGGTCATGGACTTCTTCGCGGGGTCGGGCTCCGCCGCGCATGCGGTGATGCACTTGAACTCCGTTGACGGCGGGTCTCGGCGTTTCATCATGGTTCAACTCGACGAGGAGACGCCGGAGAAGTCCGGTGCCCGTGAGGCCGGCTTCACTCAGATCGGGCAGATCGCTCGTGAACGAATTCGGCAGGTGGGCTTGAGACTCCGCGAGGAGGCGGGCATGACGGGAGACCGTCTCGATATCGGTTTCAGAACGTTCCGCATCGACTCCTCCAACATGGCGGACGTCCTACGTTCCCCTGATGACACCGACCAGCTCCAGCTGAGCGAGCTGGAGCACAGCGTCAAGCCTGGACGGTCCGGTGAGGACCTGCTTTTCGAAGTCCTGCTTGGCTGGGGGCTGGACATCTCCACACCGATCGCCGTCGAGAGCGTCGAAGGCTACGAGGTCTTGGTCATGGAGGACGATGTCCTGATTGCCTGCTTCGAGGACAACGTGAGCCCCGATCTCGTGCGGTCGCTCGCCAAGCGCGAGCCGCTTCGCGCCGTGTTTCGTGACTTTGGCTTCGATTCCGATGACGCGCGCATCAACGCTGAACAGATCTTTAAGGAACTCTCGCCTTCTACCGATGTGAAGGCCGTCTGACCTAGATGAAGCTTCAATTCAAGACCCAGCTGTACCAGACGGGCGCTGTCGACTCGGTCGTTGACGTCTTCTCCGGCCAACCTCGACGTAGTGACGTCTCCTACAGGATCGACCCTGGCAAGGTGAAGCCGAGCACCGCGCCGGCCCTGTTCGGGACAAGTACGACATCAGACTCCGGTCTGCGCAACGCCGAGATCGAGCTCTCCGCGGCCCAGTTGCTCGCCAACCTTCACCAGGTTCAGAAATCTCGGAACTTGCCGCTGGCGCCGAGGGTTGCGGACAGCAAGGCTGCGCTCGGCGCTCCGAACCTCGACGTCGAGATGGAGACTGGCACGGGCAAGACCTACGTTTACATCAAGACAATCATGGAGCTGAATAAGCGGTACGGCTGGTCGAAGTTCATCATCGTGGTCCCGTCCGTGGCGATTCGCGAGGGCGTCAAGAAGTCGTTCGACGTCACGGCTGAACACTTCCAGCAGACCTACGGCACCAAGCCGCGCTTCTTCATTTACAACTCCTCGCAGCTGCATGAGCTCGAGCGATTCAGTTCAGACGCCGGCGTGCAGGTCATGATCATCAACATCCAAGCCTTCAACGCCACGGGAAAGGACAACCGGCGCATCTACGATGTGCTGGACGACTTCCAGTCTCGCAAGCCGATCGACGTGATCAGCGCGAACAGACCTATCGTCATCATCGACGAGCCACAAAAAATCGGTGCTCCGAAGTCGCTTGAGGCGCTGTCCCGCTTCAACGCCCTGATGGTGCTGCGCTACTCGGCCACTCACAAGGTTGAGCACACCAAAGTCCACCGACTCGACGCCCTCGATGCATACAACCAGAAGCTCGTAAAGAAGATCGCTGTCCGTGGCATTACGGTCAAGGGCCTGGCCGGCTCCACCGCCTACCTCTACCTCGATGCGATCGAGGTCAAGAAGGGCCAGCCGCCCACGGCCCGTGTGGAACTGGAAGTGCAGACAAAGGGCGGTCCGATCAAGCGGCAACCCAGGCGGGTCACCCAGGGCACCCGACTTCATGACCTCGCGAACGGCCTCGAGGCCTATAAGGACCTTGTGGTCACCGACGTCAGCGCGATCGACGACACCATCACGCTCAGCAACGGGGACATCGTCATCGCCGGGCAGCTCGCCGACCGCGACGTCACCGAGCAGACCAAGCGGCGTATCCAGATCCGCGAAGTCATCCGCGCGCACATCGCTAAGGAGCGTGAACTCTTCGGCCAAGGCATCAAGGTTCTTTCGCTCTTCTTCATCGACGAGGTCGCCAAGTACCGCGACTACGACCGCGAGGACACCCTTGGCGACTACGCACGAGTGTTCGAGGAGGAGTACGCCGCCGTCGTCGAGGAGGTCCTCGGGGAGCTGGAGCTCGATGACGCAACAGCGGTATACAAGAAGTACCTCAGCCGTGACGAAGCTCGGGATGTGCACCAGGGCTATTTCTCGATCGACAAGAAGAGCAAGCGGCTCGTCGACGGCGACGTGCACAAGACCGGCGATGAGAAGGGCCAGTCGAAGGACGTTGCGGCCTACGACTTGATCCTCAGGGACAAGGAACGTCTGTTGTCCTTCGATGAGCCTGTGCGGTTCCTGTTCTCGCACTCGGCCCTCCGCGAAGGATGGGACAATCCAAATGTCTTCGTCATGGGCATGCTCAAGAAGAGTGACAACACCATCTCGCGGCGGCAGGAGATCGGGCGTGGACTGAGGCTCGCCGTCAACCAAGATGGCGAGCGCATGGACAATCCCGTTACGGTGCATGCCATCAACCAGCTGACCGTCGTGACTGACGAGTCCTATACCGACTTCGTCGCCGGGCTGCAGAAGGAGATCGCAGAGTCGCTGGCGACGCGCCCACGAAAGGCCAGCATCAAGTTCTTTACTGGCATGACGATCCACACCGAGTCCGGCGAGAGCGACGTCGACGAGAAGCTCGCAACCGCTCTGTACAATTACCTTGTGCGCAACGACTACGTCGACGACGACGGGCTCGTGACGCAGAAGTACAAGGAGGACAAAGACGCCGGGTCGCTCGCGGAGCCGTTGTCCGAAGTGCTCAAGCCGGTCATCGACTTCGTTTGGCCATTGATCGACGCCCTGTACATCGACATCCCCGCGCCGACGAACGACCGCAAACCCAAGAAGATCCCCCTCAACGAGGCGAACTTCAAGAAGAAGGAGTTCCAAGAGCTCTGGAGTCGGATCAACCACAAGGCCGTCTATCAGGTCGAGTTCGACTCGGCCGAGTTGGTGGGCAAGTGCGTGGCATCACTCGACACCCACTTGAACGTCGCAGCCATGCAGTACGTCGTCCAGGCCGGCAGGCAGCGGGAGTCGCTAGACGCTGATGACCTGACCAGTGGCACCGGATTTGACGTCTCCACGACATCAACCCAGACCGCGACAGTGTCTGCCGGGTCTCAGGTAAAGTACGACCTGCTGGGGGAGGTGACCGAGAAGACCCAGCTCACTCGGCGCACTGCCGCTGCGATCCTTGGGCGGATCAATCCGAACACGTTCGGCAAGTTCCGCCTGAATCCGGAGCAATTTATTACCGAAGCCGCGCGACTCATCAACGAACAGAAGGCCACGGTTATCGTCGAGCATCTGGCGTACGACGCGCTGGAGGACCGCTTCGACATGGCCATCTTCACGGAGAACCAGAGTGCCCAGGACTTCGCCAAGGCTGGTGAGAAGCTCAAGAAGCACGTGTATGACTACGTCGTCACGGACTCGAAGGTTGAACGTGATCTCGTCACGGAGCTGGACACAAGCTCCGAGGTAGAGGTGTACGCCAAGTTGCCGCGCGGGTTCTTCATTCCAACGCCGGTCGGCGATTACAATCCCGACTGGGCGATCGCCTTCACCGAGGGTTCGGTCAAGCACGTGTACTTCGTCGCCGAGACAAAGGGCTCCCTCTCTACCCTTCAACTGAAAGGTATCGAGGACGCGAAGATCGAATGCGCCCGGAAATTCTTCGCCGACGTCAACAAGAAGTTCGAGGGCCAAGTAAAGTACGACGTCGCCGACAGCTACTCCAAGCTGATGGAACTCGTGACGGGGTAGGGACGATGACTGGTCATGCATTCACACTTCTGATGACATTTCGAATATCAGCATCAAACCACACCAATAGATTTATTGCAATAGCATTATTGACGATCGCCGCCCTTCTGAGAGCGTCGGTCTGATCGTACCAGTTCCCAAAGATAGAGGCATCACAGTGGCTGATGGCAGAATATGAGATTAAGCCTTCAGCGCTGCCCGAGTTGTATATAAACGCCGGCTGCAGTGGCTCTTCAATGATATGCCGCGACGCCGGCGCCTGACTTCCTCGCACGAACGCTGCCGCGAACAATACCGACCGGACAGAACGTCCAGACTGGGATCAACACTTGACTGGCACTGAGCTCTCACCGCTACGCCGCGGCGCCAGAACAGATGATGCAGCGCCGCAGCAAAAGTGTTCGAAGGGTGCAAGAGCTGCACCTCCGGCGTTTCAGTGGTCGTAACTGACTCCCTGAACACACAAGACTCTTGCCAATGATTAGTTCCCGCCAGCCGGAGAAACGTTTCATCGTCGCCGGTCGCTGACCTGATCATCGCCGGCAGAACTGTCACTGGTGGTGAAATTCCAGCTTCGATGATGGAGTGAATGCAGCCATTAGCAGGGGAAGATTATTGGGTTCACCGATATCTTCCTTCGCAAGGCAGAAAGGTGAAACGGTAGCGAAGGCAAAATTCCAAACAGCGTGGTAGCGCACAGTTTTACTATCAGCAAGCATAATCGGTTTGGTGAGACCTTCCGCAGCCATGGGGCTTACAGTGAGATTACTGCGCGGCGGCGTATCACTGATCCCCAACGTTAATGCGGCTTACGGCCCATCACAGGGAGGCTGGTTTTGCTCACAAGATCCCGGCGAACGGAATGAATCACGATCATCACCAGAATTCAGCTACGCGCTGAATCATACTGCTTCACGAACGGCGCGTGAAGGTCGGCAGAGGTTTACGCACTGCATTGACCAACCCCAGAGTATAGCAGCATAATAGCGGTGGTGGTGGTACGTCGAAGATTGGCCACAGCTGATTTCCGTCACCCGAAACTGGATCGGTGACTGTTACGCCGCCCAAGCAGTTCAGCGCCGCGATACACGATATGAAATCCGACGCGGTGACCGCGGCGCGGCAACATCCTGATAAATTTGTCAACTGTTTTTTTGGGTAGCCCAACCTTCTGAAGGCTCATGGTTGTAGAGGGAACCCTTGGCTTTACCGTTGTTAGGGACCCTGGCCCGCCGCTCTTCCTTTCCTCCGCGCCTGTCGAGAGTCCGGGTAGCGGTGGCAAGCTGATGATCACCGGAGCGGCAAACCGAAATTTTGACAATGCTACAACTTCGCCAAACTTTAACGATCACGACCTTAGACCGCCGCATTAGCACGGCGGCAGAAAGGAACGGTGCTGTTAATAGGGTGGCGATTTGCCAACCCAGGGACGAATATTGGCAGTAATCCGTGGACCGTCAGCCCAGCTGTAACATATCCCGGACCACGGGCGGCGACGGCCTTCGAGTCAGAGCGGCCCGTCAGCTGCCTTATGAAACCACCTCTGCTCGAGGCGCTCCGGGTCAGGCCGCGCCCATGGTGAGAGAATACATCACCTGCATTTCCTGAGCGTTGTGCTGATGATCACCGTCGACCCCGACCAGATGTCCTCCACCGAGGACGACAGGTGCCAGCCGCACGCCGATGATGCGACGGTATTTCTTCGCAAAAGTGTTAATCTTTGCAACAGAGAAAACAGCTCCGCCCAAACGGTCGTCCACGTTGGTTTGCGTGACGACGATGCGTGAGCGGAAACGGTGAGAATTAAAAAGGCGGAGGCGCCATCACACCGTTTACATGGTTCTCCGCGACCGGTTTTCTGAATAACAGTCAGTGGTCGATACGCGTGCCCAACTCCACCAGGCGTATGACTACCCAGCAACGTGGTTCGGTGTGCAACGATGATGCTCATAAATCATCGAACGCCGGTCGACGGCGCGATGGAGAAGAGAGCGGCGCCTTCGGCGAGCTTGCGCCACAAACAACGGGGACGCAGGTGGCAGGAACTGCCCGCAGATGCCTTCCGCCGTCCTCTGATGAAGTAGGTGACGCCAGAAGCAATACGTCCGGCAGAGGCCTGAGGCGCAATGCCAGAGTGGTTTGATCGATATCCGGCAGGTATCATCAGGGCGCTGCCCGCAGCCAGATGGCGAAAATCTGCCAGCGGTAGACATTGCGCGGCAGAAGGTCGCCAAACCGCTGAGGAAACGTCAACGAATTTGAGAGTCATTAACGCTGAGTCGGCGGCTGCTCCGATGCATGAACGACGACCCCTGCGCTGACTCCCGCCCCCGGCGTGGAGGCAGCGGCCTTCGCCCACGGCGGCAGCTGGAACACTGTCCAGAACCCGCCATCCGGCAGTGCCGTCCGGTAGACCTGCCAAACAAACGGAGTCTGATCATGTTTGAGTAACAGATCGCGGATGAACATGCTGATAATGACGTGGTCCAGCTCCGCCGTTATATGATCCGGTGTTAAAGCCTTACGGCACCGGTAGCGCGTTATCGTTGTTGGTAGCAGAGAACAGCGGTGTTACACTCCGCCCGCTTCTGCCCTGCAGAGTGTATATAAAACAGAGACTGTAATACAGGTAATATCGCACGCCAGTTCTTCCACGAGATGCACTGCGGACAAGCTCCGCAGCAACTTACTGGAAAGGAGCAAATAAAGAGCAATGCACTACAATGTACTGCAATGGTGAACCGAAACGCCCAAAAATGCCAACAACAGAAGATGCCACCGAAGGTCACGGGATCCGTAGTTGTTCTTCCATTACCGCAAACGCTGATGCACGAGGGCGCCCGTAGCAGTCTGTTCCGGTTAGTGGCGAGTGCGGGTGAAATCACCAGACCGGTATCGGTGCATGCGCGGCGATGGCGCCGGTATCCGTCAAACGAGCTGGCTTCACGATCGGATTAATGTTTTTCGCAGGTTTCGATAACCGCCAGCGCTTCAGTGAATCGCACCCAGCGATGGAGAAGGCAGGGCGAGAGTAATGCCAGCCACAACCCGCCACGATCGAACGAGGCGGGAGCGGCGACAGACGCGAGCAGAATCCGATGAATCCGCTTCCGTCGACGCCGCCCACAGCGTGGCTGCATCGAGGTGCCGCGAGCGCTTCGCTGAAAGTTGAACCGCCCGGTGTTAAAACCGCCTGATTGAATGAACACAATAAGAGTGTCAATCATGAAACGGTGAAAACTGGCGCGGCGGAGATGTCTCCACCTGATACGCGTCCGTTCCAGAGAACGAATGGCTGGCTGCCGATCGCAAACGCCGTTGAGGAGAAGCACCAGTAGCGCGCTGGAGTGGCGCTGATGCTGCATCGACATCATGTCCCGGCGCGCTCGGACAATGAACTTAGCAAACCTGCTGGAAACACTGAACTCTTAACGGTCGTTGACGCCGGCCAGCTCAAACAGCGTCTTTCACCGCAGAACTGAACGCGCAGGCTGGCGCTGATACAGTCCAGCGTCGCCGTGGCTCGGGCAATCCTGATAGCGAGCCGCAACTGACGCGGCGAGGCACTGCAGCGTCCTCCGCTGCACGGTCGGCACCGCCGACTGCACAGCATATATTTGGTTTCCCACCGCGAACAGTGGCTGGAGAACAGGTGGTGGCGAGCATGTTCACGACTCCATCCGCAGAGGTGGCGAGGCGCCGTCGCCGGTTTGAGCGGCGCTGGCTTCATCACCGGGCGGATTGCCGCCGGGATGCCTCCGGCCGCGGGGCGCCTGAGAGCGCACACGGCGAAGGCGCTGGACCGCGGCACGCCGGCTGACGCGATCGGCAACGCACATCTCACCGCTGAAACGATGACGCGATCCGATATGGTGGCCTGGCAGGCGCAGCAGGGAGACCGGAACAGCACTGAAAGATCGCCGGAGCGCCCGCTCGATCGAATCCAGTGGTATCACCGACGTTACGCTCGAATGTAGATGAGTTTTCCGTCACCGGGCAACCAGATTGGGAAATATTGCCACGCAGGCTTATCAGTCATGGCGCACCGCTACCTTGTAACTTTATGCGGTGAAATGTCGCCAGGCATCGATAATATACCCGGCAGCGTGAAAGACAGCCGATAGCGGTGGTAATCACGCCGCAAGCGTAGGGAACTCGCCCAATAACTGCACGTTGAACGCACAACGCTGAGATCGATAAAGAGGAACGAGAGTTTAGCGTGCCAGCATCAGCACTGGCGCCACACGCTCCCGCTTTGATATTGCTGACAGACCACATAGACGCGTCACGCCAGATGCGCCGGAGACAAAGCACAGTTTTAAACAGAGCTCCCGGTGGTGAACAATGCGAGGTAGTAGTAATCCCCACGCGAACGCCGCGAAGCGGAAAGCGCCAGAAACACAGGTTGAGATCGATCTTCACGCCCGCCAATCCCACGCTAATTTAACGGCCGCCAGCGAGATGCCGTAACGATGATTCCGCAGAGGCAAAACCGATCTCCGCCAACGCAGAGAAGCAGAAGAGGTACGCCCGATCCGAGTTGCGCGTCCGAGTGTCGTGCACCCAACGTCGACGGACCGGCGGCGTGCTTCAATCAGCTTCACTTCCGTCCGCGCCAGAGGGGCGCGCGAGCGAACGCGACGCGAGATAGAATCCCGTCGACTGATAACATAACCACGGCTGGAGCGCTTGCCAGCACGGCACCCGCAAAACCAGGCGCAGGCGGTGTGGTATGGCTTAGCCGCGCTGTCATCTTTAGCGAAACTGTGCCCAGTTCGCTCGTACAGCCCGCTTTCGCAGCCCGAAATAACGAGACTTAATCGCCAAAACCGCCTCAGAGACGCTCGACTTCTCCTTACGACACGCCGGGTGGCAGAGAGGAAAGACGGTCGGCGAAGGCGGCCTGCGATCGCTCGCAGACTGAGAACTGGAGAGAAGTGTGGGACGCCAAGAGAAACCAAAGACGTTCCAGCGGAAGCCAAAGCGCTTTCAATTTTTCCCAAAGTGAGTTAACTGATCCAGATTTTTCCAACGCCAATCGATGAGAAAAAATACCATAACGAGCTCAGCACGGCTTTGCAGATGGCTCCGGCGGCGCACCGCAAATCTGAGGGCGTGACCGTGGCGTGGAGAGTGTCACCAAACTTATCGCCGTCATTACTGCGTCAATAAGGGGGCGCCGCAGGAGTCGTGTAGCACGCCATTAGCATAGGCGTCGTTCTGATGGGCCTGCCAGATGATCCGGCACACTGTGCAATGGGATATAGACACAAATGCGCTGCCCTTCAAAGGGTCGAAGGCGTCGAACACAGACGAGATCACCATATGGCATGATGATGCCCCCACCAGGCGGCCGCTGATGGGTAGGTAATGACTCCGCTGAGTGAAGATATCGAGCGCCAGTCCGGTGCTGAGTCGCCAAATGTCGAACAAAGATGAGGGTTTGAACCTTCCGCGCCGCAGTGGAACAGCCGTAAATTTTCGTGGCAGTGCAGCACCTGCATTGAGGACAGCAGGATATTTATCCCCGCAAAAGAGAAGAAAATCCGTCAGCAAGAGTTCGCTGACTGCCAATGGTATCAGGGTGTCGAGCTTCTGCCCCCTATTGCTGCCGAGTGCTTTGATAAAGAGGTCGCCGGGCCGTCACCGACTGAAACGATGCTAGCATTTGGTCCTGACCAGACAGCGCTGATATCGACGCACAAACGCCAACACGGCAATCCCGTGGAATGCGATTGCCTTCGTATGTCACCGACTGAGGCGCTATTACTGCCTTCATCGATTTTTCGCGACATCCAGGGGCGTCAGCGTCGATAGCTCAGCGCAGGCGAGCAGAGAATCATGGACATGGCGTCGGTAAAGGTCCAGGCAGGCTTCCGAGCTTGCGCTGGCTGCGAGGGACTTCCAAAAACGTCGCTGACTGATGGTGACTCTGCTCTTCCCGCAACCGGTGGGTTGCTGGCTGGTTGAGGCAGGATTGAATGAGTCCTTGAACTGCCGATTGTTATACAAACGCGCCCTTGCGTACGACGCCTGGCTCCCGGAATGGCAACGGTGGGCGGCGCGCGACCGCCCGCAGCGCTTGCTGCACCAGACGTACGACCGGCTGCGCACGATGCGGCAGCAGACGCTCGAGAACCCGGAGAGCGTCGAGGTCGTCGTAGCCGGGGGGCTGCTGAACCTGCCCGCCCACGGTGTCAGCACCCACGTCCTCGCACACCGGGCGACGGTCGACATCGAGATCGAGACCGGCGACGTCATCGTCCGGCTCGACCCGTCCACGGCCACGTCACTGGAGGACTCCCGTGTGCTGTCCGGCCTCGACGTGTTCGACGACGGCGGGACCGCCGCCCTGCGCGCGCGCATCGTGGAGCTCGACGTCCGGCCGGCCAGCGACAACGCGCTGGTCTTCCTCAAGGAGTGGGCAGCGCGAGCGGTCCTCGCCCCGGTCGACATCACGGCAGCCTGGGCTGCGCCGGGGCGGAACACCTCCTCCCTCACGCCGTCACCGGCGATCGTCCTGAGGCGGCGAGGCGCATATGCGCTGCAGGAGTACTACAACGACATCGAGCGCACGCTGGCCGAGGCCGGCGAACCCGTGCCGCTTGGTCTCGCGCAGCTCGTCGAGTCGATCGAGGCCGAGGACCGGGTGACCTGGCTCGAGGCCACGGGCGCGACGGCGGCGGTCGACCTGGCCGACGACCCGCTGTTCCCGCTGCCTGCCAACGAGGAGCAGGGCCAGATCATCCACCGCCTGCGCGGCGACACCGGTGTGGTGGTCGAGGGCCCCCCGGGGACGGGCAAGACGCACACGATCGCCAACCTGATGTCGGCTCTGCTGGCGCGTGGCCAGCGAGTGCTGGTCACGAGTGAGAAAGCCCAGGCCCTCAAGGTCCTCCGCGACAAGTTGCCCACCGAGATGCAGGAGCTGTGCGTCTCGATCACCGACGCCAGCCGCGGCGGGTCGCTGGAACTGAGCAGGAGCGTGAGCCGGCTCGCCGCTGAGCACTCGTCGTACAACCCAGCGCGCAGCGGGCGGGTCATCGCCGACCTCGCCGGCAAGCTGGATCAGGCCCGGACGCGGCGCGCCGGCCTCCTCGAGGACATCCGCTCCCTCCGCGAAGCCGAGACCTATCAGCACCCCGAGGTCGCCCCCGGCTATGCGGGCACGCTGGCCCGTGTGGCCGAGCGGGTGGCCGCGGCGCAGGGCGAGCACGGCTGGATGCCCGTGCCGGCTCTGGGCGCGTTGTCGCTCACGACCGCAGAGTTCGACGAGCTCCGCCGAGAACTGCCCGGCGACACAGATCTCCGGCGCCGTCGACGCGAGCAGTCGATCCCTGCGGCCGACGCGATCCCCGACGTGCAGGTCGTGCGGCGGCTCGCGAAGGATGTCGCGCGCGGCGAGGCAGCGCGGGCCGGCCAGTCCGGCCCGCTGGCGGAGGTCCTCGGACAACTGGATGCGGGCACGCTCACCGAGCTCATCGCGGTGTGCGGTGAGATCCGGGACGGGATCAGCAGCCTGTCCGCCGGGGTCGACGCCTCTTGGGCGATGCCGGTCCTGGACAGCGTGCTGCGCCGGGACAACGAGCTGCTGTGGCAGCAGGTCGGCCAGGCGCGCCAGCTCGTCGACGACGCGATGACGATGAGTGCCGAGATCGGCTTCCGTGACGTCCAGGTCGCCACCGACGCCCAACCAGCACCAGTCGCCCAGGTCTTCGCCAACCTCGCCCGCTACCTGCAGGACGGCGGTGCGCTGAAGAAGCTCTTCAAGAGCGAGCAGCAGAAAGCCGCCGAGCCGTACCTCCCGGATGCGGTGGTCGAAGGGCAGTCGGTAACCACGGCTGAGCAGGCGCACCTGGTGGCGCTCCACCTCTTCACCTTGGCCCGGCTGCAGGCTTTCGCCTCGGCAACCGCCATGGTCCAGATCCCAGGCGGCGTGGCCGGTCCGCGAGCGCTCCAGGTGTCTCACGCGCACCGCGTCGTCCAGACGATCGAGGCCATCGAGTTTCTCCGCAGCGCGCGGGACCGGCTGACTTCCGCGCTCGGCCGCATCCCGGCGATGCCGCGCGCTGATCTGGCGACGACCCAGGGGGTCCGCACCTTCGTCGACGTCGCGACCGTGTTCGCTGACGTGGAGGTCGCTCGGCGTGCGTCCGACGAACTGGGGCGACTGGCTGCTGCGCTGGCGTCGACGATCGACCGCGCTCAGCGTCCTCCGGAGCTCGAGGCCGCGGTGGAGGCGCTCCGCCGAGCCGACGCCGAGACCTTCGAGGCGGCGCTCCACGACCTGGAAGTCGCAAGCAGGGAGCGTCGCGCGCAGCTGCGCTGCGACGAGCTGACGCAACGGCTCGGGACGACGGCTCCTGCTCTGCTGACCCTGCTCCGTGACACGGCGGAAGAGGAGGTCTGGGTCGAGCGGATCGCGCAGCTCGAGGAGGCCTGGAGTTGGGCTCGTGCCGCAACCTTCGTCCGGGAACGGACGGCACCAGGCCGCGAAGCAGTGCTCGACCGGGACCTCGCCGGAGTGGATCGGGACATCGCCAAGCTCACCGCCGAGCTGGCAGCGCAGCAGGCCTGGAAGGCCTGCCTCGAGCGGATGAACGCCACCCAGGTGACCGCGTTGCAGGCCTACCGGGACAGCATGTCCAACGTCGGGAAGGGCACCGGCAAGTACGCCCAGCGCTACCGTCTTGCCGCTCGCGAGGCGATGACCGCGGCCCAGCAAGCGGTACCGGCCTGGGTGATGCCGCTGCAGGAGGTGCTTGCCTCCATCCCGCCGCATCAGAACGCCTTCGACGTCGTGATCGTCGACGAGGCGAGCCAGGTCGGCATCGAGAACCTGTTCCTGCTCTGGCTCGCGCCCCGCGTGATCGTCGTGGGCGATGACAAGCAGTGCACCCCGTCGGAGGTGAAGCACGGGGCGCTAGACAAGGTGTTCGAACGGCTGGACACCCTGCTTCCGGACATGCCGAACTATCTGCGATCCACCTTCACCCCGCGATCCAGCGTCTTCTCCATCCTCCGCACTCGGTTCGGTCAGGTCATCCGGCTGCGCGAGCACTTCCGGTGCATGCCGGAGATCATCACGTGGTCGTCGCAGATGTTCTACCGAGACGCCCCGCTCGTCCCGGTTCGGCAGCACGGTGCGGATCGCTTGCCCCCGCTCAAGACCTCGTTCGTGCCTGGGGCGTACATCGAGGGTGCGAACGCCCTGCTGCGCAACGAGGTCGAAGCGGAGGCGATCGTCGAAGCGCTGGTCGGCTGTCTGGCGGATCCGGACTACGACGGCAAGACGTTCGGCGTAATCGTCCTTCAAGGGCAGGCGCAGGTGGGACTCATCCGCGATGCCTTGCTCAACCGGGTCGAGCCGGAGGAGTGGGAGCGTCGCGATATCCGCGTCGGCACGCCTCCGGAGTTCCAGGGGGACGAGCGAGATGTCGTCCTGCTGAGCCTGGTCACAGCGCCGGACCACAAGCGGGCATCGCAGACCCGGTTGGACGCCCAGCGCTCGTACAACGTCGCGGCATCGCGTGCGCGTGACCAGTTGTGGCTGTTCCACTCCGTGATGGCCGACCAGCTGCGCCAGGATGATCTGCGGTCCCAACTGCTGTCGTACATGGCGTCGATGCCCGTTGCCGCCGCAGCGCCGATGCCGGGGGACGTGGGAGAGGACGAGCGGCACCCCCACTTCGACAGCCTGTTCGAGCAGCGTGTCTTCCGGCGGCTCCAGCAGCGCGGCTACCACGTGACCCCGCAGGTCGAGGTGAATGGTCGGCGGATCGACCTCGTCGTCACCGGGGCGCAGGGCAAGTTGGCCGTCGAGTGCGACGGGGACGCGTGGCACAGCTCGCCGGAGCAGGTGACCAGTGACTTTGCGCGCGAGCTGGAGTTGCGACGCTGCGGCTGGCAGTTCTGGCGGATTCGCGAGTCGAGGTACTACCTGGATCCGGAGGGCGCGCTCGCCGATCTCTGGGTCACGCTCGACAAGCGCGGCATCGGGCCTGCGTGCATCGCAACGGACGGCCAGCCCCCGGTGGACTGGACGCCGCAGGATCTGCCCGCCACGGAGGGCGAGGCCGACGCGGAGCTCGAGGAGGTCGACGAGGCGCCCCCCGGCGTGCCGCTGATGCGGGCAACCGCGGGGCCGACCACTTCGGTCTTGCCGACCACGAGAGCGCCGATCCAGGTAGAGGTGATCCCCCCTGCGGTACCGGCCCAGCCGCGGCCGGAAGCGATACCGCCGAGCAGCGAGCCGGATGCCCGGCCAGCCCCTGCTGTCGCCCACGCAGCCCGGTCGTACGGAGCAGTGGACGAGGAGACGCGCCTCCTCGTCCTCGAGTTGGCCACGGATGGTGCGCTGACCAACGAGGTCGTGCGCCAGTTCCTGAGCATCGGTTCCGAGGAAGCGCGACGGGTGTTGGGCGCCCTGACCGAGCAAGGGCTGCTGGAGAAGCGAGGCGCCACGAAGGGGACGCACTATGTCCTCACGGGAACCTCGGACCACGTGCCGAGGGTTCCTACCGCAAGCCCGACGCTGACCAGCACGCGACAGCCGGTGAGCCGTTCGAACGACGTGGCCTTCGGCGACAAGGCGCAGCTGGTGTTGGAGCTTGCGGCTCGAGGGCCCCTGACCAATGAGATGGTTCGACACCTGCTCGATGTGGACCGGGTCGATGCCAAACGTCTCCTCGCCCGGTTGGCCGATGAAGGCCTCCTGGAACTGCGCGGGGCCGGGCGCGGTGCGCACTACGTGCTGGCCGGCCAATCGGAGTCGCACGCCACGTCACGTCCTTCCGGCGAGTCCTCAGAGCTGGGCACGGCAATCCGGGATGGACACGAGTCGACATTCACTGCCGGCGTCGCCAAGGGCCCCGACGACCTCGATGAGCTCGAAGCGCTTCTTCAGAAGCAACTCGACGGCAACCTGCTCGAGATCAGTGACTACCTCAACGAGTGGTGGGGCCAGAAGCTGGTCGAATCAGGAGCGCTTCGGCTGGCCCGGTTCCTGCTCGGGCGAGAGAAGCCGCTGAGGTTGCTGCGGACCTTGGCTGCAGATGGACTCCTCAGGCACAGCGTCGAGGCGACTGTCCTCGACCCGCGCTTTGCGCCGTTGTTCACCGAAGCTGAGCTGGGCGTCGCCCGACGGCGACTGGCCGAGCTCGGGTACCGCCCCGATGACGGGCGCCAGTGATCAGGCAGTCTGCCCCACGACGGTCAGCGGTTCGAAGCGGTTAGGCGCAGTAGTCGCAGCGACCGCTGGCGGGAAGCACCATGTTGTGGGTAGAGCAGATCTTGGGAGGAGGGGGCGCAGGCTTCTGGCGGGGTGTCCGCTCGACGGTGTCGAGCGACGTCCGTTTGGCGATGAAGAGCGCCGTCATCTGTGGTGTTGCGTCGTCGGGGACATGGTCGCAGTACGCGCGGTAGCAGGTGAGGCGGTCGACGGCGGCGGCACGCTGCCGCTCGGCGAACGAGGCGAAGCCCCCGGGGTGCTCGTGGTTGACGTACCCGTCGCCCACGCCACCGGTCCCGGCCCTCACGACCAGAGCTGACAGAGGGGGCTTGCCCTCGGTGAGGGTGGCAGCCTGCACCGGTCCGAGCACCTGACCGATCCAGTGGCCCAGCATCATGCGCGTCCGGTAGCGGGTCTTCTCGAACAACTGGTGAGCGAGTTGCTCGTACGTGATCGAGCTGCCGTAGGTGGAGGCGACCCCCTCGAGAATGCCTTCGGTGGCCTGCACCCACGCAGTTACCGCCACATGCCAGTCGACCTTCCTTGTCGGGTCCGAGTCGTGCCAGGTGCCAGGTGACTCAACCATCAGCGCCTCCGAGATCCATCAATGGTCTTCATGTCGTTGTCGACGGCGCAGGGACGACGTGTGCCCTGGCTGGTGTCAGGAATGCGAGCCGCTGGTCCACGAAGGTCGCGCCGCCAGCGGCCATCAGCAAGCGCCCGTACGTCCGGATCTGCGGCGCGTAGTACTGCGCGCGGGCGGCGATGGCCTCGGCGGGGATGGCGTCGGTCTTGTAGTCGACAACCACCAGAGAGCCGTCGTCCTCCCGGTAGACGAGGTCGACGTAGCCCTCGAGCACGGTCCCATCGGCCTGCACCGTTCCGACGTACATCTCCCGCCAGTGCTCGCGGGCAGCCGCCCGCTGCACCACCTCCGACGACAACGCGGATCGAACCAGCGCGGTCACGACATCCGCATGGCTCTCCACGCCCTCGGAGACGCACTGCGCGGCCACCGCGTCGTCCAGGCCCGCGCCGGTGGCCAGGTCGATCGACTGCAGCACCCCGTGCACCGCCCGGCCGATCGCCGTGCCGTACCGGCCCTTCGACCACGCGGGCAGCTCGATGTTGAGCGGCCCCTTGGCACCACCGGGCTCGTCAGCACCGAAGACCGCCGACGGCTCCGTGCCCTCCAGCCCCGAAGCCGACATCGCCGAGACACGAGCGCTGGACTCCCGCACCTGAGTCATCTCGGCAAGCCACTCGTCGTACTCCCGCGGCGTGGTCGGCGCAGTCGGCTCCACGAGAGCCGGCAGATCAGCCGGAAGCTCCGCTGCCGACCACGCTTCCGCCCCCTCTGCTGCGAGCCCGTCGTCCGCCAGCAACCGTGCCGCCGTCTGCGTCGAGGAGGCCGCCGACCGGTGCAGAGAGACCACGAGGTGGTCCCGTGCCCGGGTGGCGGCCACGTACAGCAGCCGCCGGCGCTCGCGGTCGTCCATCTGCTCGTCGATCGGCGCGGCCACGTCGAAGTCGCCGGTCGTCACGCCCTTGCGAAGCGACACCTCGTAGCCGCCGGTCGCCGGCCACAGCACCCGCACTCCGGACTGGTTGCGCGGCCCCGCGGTCATGCCGCTCATGACGACGATGGGGAACTCCAGCCCCTTGGCCGCGTGAATCGTCATCACCCGCACCGCACTGGCGTCGGTCTCCGGCAGCGACGCCTCGACAACCCGCGACGTCTCCTCGCCCTGCTGCGCCGCCCACGCCAGGTAGGCGCGCAGCCCGCCGTGCTCGGACTCTGACCACGCCCGCGCCTGGTCGACGACGAAGCGCAGCCGTCGCCACTGGTCCCGGGCGCACGGGCCGGGCGCGGCCACCTCGAGCATGCGGCGCTCCGCGACGAGCGCCGCGAGCACCTCACTCGGCGCCATCCAGCGCGACCGGTAGTGCAGCCGGCGCAGGTGCTCCAGCGCTTGCGCGACCGGATGCCCGGCGCGGGCCCCGTCCACCGGCGCCAGCAGGTTGAGCACTCCGCCGTCGCGCTTCCAGGCCCACAGATCGTCGTCCCCGCAGCCGTACAGCGGCGACCGGAGCGCGGTGACCAGCGCCAGGCCGTCGCTCGGGTCCGCGATGGCGCGGGCGGCGGCCAGCAGGTCCCGCACCTCCTGCGCCTCGTACACCAGCGAGCTCGCCTCGGCCCGGTACGGGATGCCGGCCGCATCCAGGGCGTCTTCCAGGAAGGGCAGCGACGTGCGCGCCGGCACGAGGACGACGATGTCCGCCAGCCGCGCCGGTCGCCAGGTCTTGTCGTCCTCGTCGAAGATCTGCCAGCCCTCGGCGATCGCCCGCCGGATGACCCCGGCGACGTCCGCCGCCTCGAGCTCGCGGAGTTCCGCGGCCGAGAGCTTGTCCGGATGAGCGTCCGCGCCCAGCGCCACGACAGCCGGCGAGCCGGCGGCCGGCTCACGCCGTGGGACCAGCGGCGTGTAGGCCGGCTGAACATCCGGTTCGGCGACGATCAGCCGGCCGAAGACGTCGTTGACCCACGAGACGATGGGCTTGGTCGTCCGGAAGTTCGTCGTCAGGCGGACGTCGTCGCCGATCACCCGCTGCGAGCGCAGGTACATGCCGATGTCCGCGCGCCGGAACCGGTAGATCGACTGCTTGGGATCCCCGACGACGAACAGCGATCCGGGCGGGACGGCGACGTCCTCCCACCGCTCCTGCACCGCCTCCGCACCACCGGCGATCCGCACCGCGAGCTCGATCTGGATGGGGTCGGTGTCCTGGAACTCATCGAGCAGCAGCCGCGGATACCGCGCCTGTAGAGCGGCGCGGACGTCGGCCCGGCGCCGCAGCAGGTCCCGCGAGAGCACGAGCAGGTCGTGGAACTCCAGCCGGCCGGCCGCGCGGCGCTCCTCTGCCGCCTCGAGGACCCGCGCGGCGATCCACCGGCTGAGCAGCCGCAGCGTCGTCTCGAGGACCTCGTCCACCAGCTCGCCGGCGTCAGCGATGAGCTGCTTGCAGTCCGCCTTGAGCTCGTCGAGCGCCGGCTTGCCGCCCCAGTTCTTGGCCTGCCCGTACCGCGTCTTGAGGCCCGTGGCGTCGCGCAGCACCTCGAGCCGCTGCGCCGCATCCACGGCCGCGTCCAGGCGGAGGCCCCAGGCGCCGATGGACTGCAGGTCAGGGAGCAATTTGTCGCCGGCGTCGGTGCAGTCGTCGGCGCGCGCGGCGAGCTCGGCCGCCGTCCGGACCAACCGGTCGAGATCCCGCAGCTCCGGCACCCCGGGCTCGTCACCGACCAGGACGCGCTCGGCGACCAGGTCCCAGTCGGCGTTGAACAGCTTGCCCAGCGACCGCAGGTTGTCCAGGGTCACGCCGGCTGACATCGCCAGCAGGAGGGCCGGAGCGATCGCGTCGTCGTCCAGCAGCCGCTTGCGCTGCTCGGCCCAGCGCTCCTCGAACGTGACCGCGGAGCTGAGCTCATCGGCCACCTCGAGCAGAGGCGGGAGGCCGGCTTCGATCGGGTGCTCGCCGAGGATGCGCTGCGCGAAGGAGTGCAGGGTGCCGATCGCCGCGCCGTCGAGGTCGTCGAGCGCCTGGTCGGCGCGCTCGCCGCCGGCTCGCTCCAGCTCCGCGCGGAGCCGGTCGCGCAGCTCCGCGCCGGCCTTCTCGGTGAAGGTGACGGCGGCGATGGACCGCATCTCCACGCCGTCGATGAGCACCAGCCGGGTGATCCGGTCGACCAGGCTCTTGGTCTTGCCCGAGCCTGCGCCGGCCTCGACGAACAGCGTCTCACCGGTGTCCTCGCCGATGGTCCGGCGGGCATCGGCGTCTGAGAGTGGAGTGGTCACGCGTCGTCTCCGTCGGTGTCGGCGGCCGGCAGCGGCTCGATGAGGGCCACCAGCTCGGCCAGCCGCGGGTCCCGCTTGGTGCGCAGCCATCGCGACCTGGCCTGGCCGTGGCCGATGCCGTCGGGGTTGCAGTAGGCGCACTGCACGTAGGCGTAGTCGTCCTTCTCCGGCGGTCGCGCGGGGAAGAGGCCGCCGCGGATGCCCGCCACGATCGTCTGCAGCGTCTCCGCGTAGACCTGCTCCACCTCGGGAGTCAGGGGGACGGCGATGCGCCCCTTGTCCTTCCGGACGAACCAGTACGCGGCCTCGACCTCGTCGTCGGGCCGGTCGTAGGCCTGTCGGGCGGCGTGCGCGTAGACCGGCAGCTGCAGCTTCGAGCCGCCCAGGACGGGGTCGTCGGCGCTGAGGCCCTTGAACGACGTGGCGCTCCCGCTCTTGATGTCGGTGACGACCAGCCGGCCGTCCTCGGTCTCGTCGACCTTGTCCGCCGATCCGCGCATGAGCAGCGTGCCGCCGTCCGGCAGGAGAACGGCGACCGGATCGGCCCCGTGCATGCCGAACGCCAGCTCGCTGGCGAGCACGCGCGCGCGGTGCTCCGCCCGCCATTCGTCGTCCGCGACCAGCATGGCCTGCAGGTCGGCCTGGACGCGCACCAGCGTCTGCTGCCACAGCCGGGGGTGGCCGGTACGGCCGTCGTCGGCGAACCGGGCGGCCGTGACGTCGGCGATCTCGGCCAGGCGACGGCGGTGGTCATCCCGCCACGGCTCCCCGAATCCTGGGAGGTCGTCGGCGAACTCCGTGACCAGCGCGTCGAAGGACTCGTGCATCAGCGTGCCGATGTCGGCCGGGCTGATCGTGATCACGTCTTCGGGTTGCTCCACCGGCTGGACGCCGAGGATCCGCTCGATGAAGTACGCGTGCGGACAGCCGGCGTACTTCTCCAGGGCCGTGGGGGAGACGGCACGCTCTCCGGCCGCGTAGTCGGGCAGGCCCTCGGCCACTGCGGACAGGTCGCCGTCGAAGCGGGTGAACCTGCAGCTGTCCCGGCCGTCGGACAGTTCCTGCGCGGCGGCCACGACGGCGTCGTCCAGTCGCACGCCCGCATGCGAGGCCTGGATGCGCCACTCCTGCTCGCACGCCGGGTCCGGCGTCGTGGTGAGTGAGCCGGCAAAGGACGGCGAGGTGGTGAGCCCGTGGATCGGCGCCTTGTCCCACTGGGTAGCCGAGAGGCTCTGGTTGCCGGACAGCTCCCGCAGCGTCGGCAGCAGCCAGCGACTGGGCAGGTGCCGGCTTTTGGTGCGGAGGTCTCCGCGTGGGAAGGAGGCCACCACCTCGGGTGCTGCGGCGAACGCAGCCAGGAGGGCGCGGTGGGCGGTGTCGATCCGCTCGCGGTAGCTGAGCAGCTGGCCGGCGCTCGCGTCACGCGCCCGTTCGGGGAGCAGCGGGTCCTCGCGGAGGCGGCCGGGGTAGAGGGATTCGGCCAGGCCGAGGACGAAGACGATGTCCGCCTCGAGACCGACCGCTGCCGACACCGGCGCCACGAGGACGCCGTCGCCGAACCGGCCGACGCGGGGGAGGGCGCTCTCGAGCTGGCTGGCCAGCGTCTCGCGGAGGGCAGGCAGCGCGGCGGGCGCCCCGAGGCTGTCCAGGGTGCCGAGGGCACGCAGGGACTGCTCGAGCGCGGCCGCGGCGTCCTGCTCCTCCACGGGCAGCCTCGTGAGTTCCTCGGCCTCGCCGATCAGCGAGTGCACGAGGTCCAACGCCCAGTCGCTCAGCTCGCGCCAGCTGGTCAGCTGTGCGCCGCGGTGCAGTTCGCCTCGTAGACCCGTGGCAAAGGCGCGGAGCTGGTCTGCGTTGTGGACGTCCGATTCCAGCCGGGCCACGAGCCCGGTGCTGGCGCCGTCGAGCTTCGCCTGCTCCAGGTGTTCACGGTGGTCATCGGCATAGCGCCGCAGGCGGAGGTCCCAGTCGTCGCCCTGCACCACACCGGCCGTGCGGGACAGCCGCTCCCAGCGAGAGACGGGGATGCGGTCGCCGTCGGTAGTGCGCATGGGGGCGGCAGCCAGGACGCGGAAGAGGTCTGCCCGGGGCACCTCGTTGGTGGCGAGCTCCAGCAGCTCGAGGACGGCGCGGGCGACGGCGCGCTCGTGCACCGGGCGGGTGCCCGGGCCATTCACCGTGATGCCGGCCGCGGCCAGGTGCTCGTGCAGCAATCGCGCATACGGGTTGCGTGCGGCATAGAGGACGGCGACCCGGTGGGCTTTCCTCGTCTTGAGGGCCCTGACGACGTCGCGGACGATGCAGCGGACCTCGTCGTCGGCATCGGATGCGGTGAGCACCCGGCTGGCCATGGGGACCGCCGGCGCCTCGGGCGCTGCGACGTCGATGCGGTCCAGAGAACGGAGGACGGCGGCGTCGGCCTTCGCGTTGCCGGTGAGCCCGGCGACGACGCGCAGCTGGCCGGTGCCGCTCAGCGCCTGCACGAAGCCGGCCTCGGCCTGAGTCAGGGCCTGCGGCAGGTAGAGCACGACCGTGCCGATCTCGGCAACGCGCTGCGGCTCGGAGGTGGCGATGTCCGTCGCGGCTCGGAGGAGGTCGGTCTCGTCGTACCAGCTGGAGGTCAAGCCGTCGCGGACGTCGCGGTACAGGCGGATGAGGTCGGGGGAGAGGCTCGTGGCAGTAGCGACGGCGCTCAGGGCGACGTCGTCGAGATCGCGCAGCTCCCTGCCCGCTCGGACCAGCGCCTCGACGGTGGCCGGATGGTTCGCGACCTCGGCGAAGACGCCCGGCGACTTGCTCAGGGCCGCGCGCCAGGACGCGGCCACGACAGGGGTGGTGGCGGGCCGGCGGGGGTGCAGACGCGGTGCGGCCAGCTGCTCGGCGAGCCGAGCGATCGTCGTCGGGAAGAGCGCGGCCACGCCGGCGTGCCCGTCGCCGAGGCCCTGCACGAGGAAGCGGCGCGCGACGATGCCGGCGATGTTGTTCGGCACCAGGACGGTGACCGGCCGCAGCGGATCCCCGCCCTTGGCCTCCCGGATGGTGTCGCGGAGCTGCTCGAGCGCAGCGCGGCCGTACGCAGTCATGCATCCCCCGTGGTGTCGACCGCGGCGGACCGTAGCAGCGCTATGCCCCGTTGTGGGCGGATCCGGGACTCATCCGTCCCGTTCGTCACTCCTGGTGGGGAAGGACCCAAGCAGGTGCGAACTTCGCAGCGCGAGGCGATCAGCCTGGGGTCCAGACACGTGCACGAGATCGTTGCCCTCGCAGGTTAGGAGCAGCGCCACATGGGCTAGGAGCAGCGGCACATGGCGTGAATGCTCAGGCGCATCCCGCAGGACTGGCAGAGGGGTGTCTCGTGAACGGTCCGGCTCGCCTGCACCGCCGCGGTCACCTTCACCACCAGCGCCGGCCGTCTGGTCTTCTTGGGCGGCTGGCCGCCTGCCCGTTCCGGCTGTGCTCGCCGCAGGACCTCGGCCACCTGAGCCTTGGTGACATCCGTCCCGCGCGCTCGCAGGAGTGCGGCGAGTTTCTTGTAGCCAATCTGCCGATTGGCGTGTGCGGCGCGACGGATCTCCGATGCCGTCCCTCGTGGCATGCGGCTCCCGGCGGTCACGCGATCGATAGATCTGTCACTGGTAGCCGTCTGGCCAGCGGCTCCCCGGGATCGCGACGTCCAGGTTGACTTGCTGCTCGGCCCCGCGTCCTGTCGTCCAGTCCGCGTGGTGGCCAGGCCGGCTGGGTAACGACAGAAGCCGCTGACCAGGACCGCGAACCTGCTGGGCAGGGTCAGTTCCCGCCGTGTTCAAGATCATTATTGACAGGACTTCGCTCGATGAGGGGTGGCGGGAGCGGTGGGGCTATAGCGGTTGTGTCTGCCTCCTCGAACGGGGGTTCGGCCTTGGACATCCAGGAGGGGTGCGGCACAGGCTGTCGACGCCCATGGACGCTCGATGAGCGCTGGCACCACAGCGCGAGTCGCTCGACCTGATCGTCACCGTCGGCCACTACGTTCACCACGCAACGGAAGGAGCGCGGCTGTGGAAGCGCCGTACACCAGTACCGGACCCGGCCAGGCCGTGCGCCTCGTCTACCAGGTCATGGGTACCAACGGGCCAATCTCAAACCCGCGGAAGATCCGCTACATCCCGGTCGGATCCGCTGATGCGGCGGGCCTGGGGCTGCCCACACCGACGGGGCCCCTGCCG
Source organism: Blastococcus sp. TML/C7B (assembly GCF_016612845.1). Taxonomy (NCBI): domain Bacteria; kingdom Bacillati; phylum Actinomycetota; class Actinomycetes; order Geodermatophilales; family Geodermatophilaceae; genus Blastococcus; species Blastococcus sp. TML/C7B. Next base: position 2,331,246 of record NZ_JAEOAA010000001.1, read on the forward strand.
TCGGGACCGGACGCCTCCGTCGTGATAGGTGCGGTCCAACTCGCCAACCTCGGCGTCTCTGTCGTCAACCTTGCGATCTCCACGGCGATCCTGTTCGAGGTCAAGAAGCAGACGCGCATGCTGCGCGAGATGCAGGTTGGACTGCAGGAGGTCCGGGCCGGGATCAGTGATCTCCTGACGCGCACAGAACGCATCGACGTCAACGTCGCAGAACTCCATCTCCGCGACACCCTCAACCACGCGCTGAAGTCCGCGAGCAAGCGCGACGAGGTCGATCTGGTTCTGCTCGCGCAGTTGGTCGCCAAGGCTCTCGACCGGTTCTTCGCGTCGATGGACGGTCCCGTTCAGCCCGGCATGAATCGGAGTTACTCGCTGACATCGGACGTGCGCGAGATGGCAGAGGCCGCCCTGCACCTTCTCTGGGGTGCCCGCCTGACCGCCGTCCAGGCGCACAACCTTGCCTGCTCGGGTGACCCGCTCAAGGTGGTCGGCGATGACGGGCTCCGCCGCCACCTGGAACAAGCGGCGGACGCGACCACGCTCATGGCGGCCATGGGCACGATCATGGATGGCGCGAATGCCATGGCGGACAAGGTGGCCGACGGCCTGCGCGACACTCGGCTGTTCTGGGGTGACAGCGACATCAAGCGCAAGTTCATGCACCGTCAATTGGCGGGGCTTCAGAAGAAGAACCTCGACTGCCTGGCGCCAGTTGCGCCAGCCCGCCGCCTGCTGGCCGAATTGCAGGACCAAGAACCGTGGAAGGCCGCCTGCGACGAAGGCGGCGAGTCGATCAACGCCTTTCTGCGGGACTACTTGCTGGCCTGGAGTGCCCACACAGACGCAGGTCTGCTGTGGAGGCTCCGGTACGAAACAGACCTGCAGGCCGACGCGACATACTGGCAGACCCTTGACGGCTGGATGCAGCCGATGGCAACCGACGCGACTGAACCAACTCTGGGCGTCACTCGGCCGCACGAAGCAACCGTCGCCTGACGCGGGCGGCGTTGCACGGGCACTGAGCGTGGCCGTGAATAGCCCCGTGCGCAATCCGGAGCCGTATCCGGCGCGGCAGGCCCTGCCCCCGCCGACCGACACGTTCGCCCAGCGGGTCGGCGACCTGTCCCCCGAGGCGCAGATCCTCGCGCACGGATCCGACTTCCAGTCTGATTGGTGGGAGGCCCGGATCGGCAATCCGGCTGGACCACGTTCTTCCATGGTCTGCCGCCCGCAACGCTCGGGAAGAGATACCGGCGGATCACCCGCCGGGATCTGCTCACCGGGTGCGGTCGGTCCGGCGGCCGGGATGGTCCGGAATGGTTGGGGGCGCTGCCGGCCGGGTGCTACGCCTGGGGCGCCGGCGATCAGTCGGGGCCTGTGGCGCGCCGGCCGCTGGTCTACACACGGCCGGACCGGCCGCCGTACTTGCTCATCGAGGCCAGGCTCGCCGCCGCTTTCGATGCCAATGCGCCGTGGCACGCCGGAGGACGGCTATTGGCTGCTGCTGCGCACCCGCGACAATCTGGGCGAGCAGCGCGGGGCGGTGAGGTCCGAGGACGCCTAGGCGATCGAGGTCGAACGATCCGGAACGGCACTCAGGGCCTCCGATGACCCGCGACGGCCGCCGATCCGCCCACGAAGACGGCTGATCCGGCCCGAACAGCAGCGAAGCTGCCCCCAGTCCCCGACCTTCCGGTCGGATCCTCCGAGGACGGCTTCGCCGTCGATCTTGTCGCTACTTGACGAGACCTCCGTCAGTAGCCTCCGGTGGCCTCCAGGTCCCACGGAGCCTGCGGCTCGACGCACATGTCGTCCGGCGAGCCATCGGGCCCGACCTGTGAATGATTCGCGTACCAACTAGCGATAGACGTGGCCACCCTGACCTCCTCCTCGCGCTCTCGCGAAGACGATCACAGAGGTGTGAAAGGGACAACGTCTCGCAGGTATCGACCCGCCCGCGGTGACCCGGGTGGGAGAGTCTTCCCTGGTACCGGTGAGCCGCTACGGCATCGCCGCCGGCACCTCACCCCGCTCGACGTCGGCGGCGGCGAGAAGCTCGGTGACGGCGCGATGCAGCGCGTCGGCGATGGAGGTGGCGGGCAGCCGCTCTGCCAACGCACGCTCGACGCTCGTGTAGTACCCGAGCAGCTCGTCGCGGGTCGCGTTGAACGTCGACCAGAAGTCCCGCCCGTACCGGCGGACGTCGGCTGCGATGCAGAGCCCGTTGTGCGTCTTGTCGGCCGCCGTGACCAGTAGCGCGTCGAGCGGCTTGTCGGCGAGGCCGGCGACGTAGGGCCGCTTGCGCTCCGCCCACGTCCCGCTCCGGTTGCCGTCGGCGTCCAGGCCGTCCGAACACGCCCGGACGATGTCGGCGACCGCATCGCCGAAGCGTGACCGGATGTCGGCCAGCACGGCGCCGCCCTGGCCCGCCGGCGCGTCCTCCACCGCGTCGTGCAGCAGTGCGGCAATTGCCTGGTCCTCGGTGCCGCCGTGCTCGAGCACGAGGGAGCTGACGCTCATCAGGTGCGACATGTACGGCACCCGCGAGCCCTTCCTCGGCTGCTCCCGGTGGTGCCGGGACGCGAACACCAATGCTTCGTCGAAACGCTCGCTCAGCGGCCCAGCACCCATCTCGGCGCGTGTCTCGAGGGTCGTGGTCATGGGGTCTCCTTGCCCGTTAGGACGGCGGCGACGATCGAGTTGACGTCCGCCGTCACGGTGGTCGTCCGTGAGGCCGCGCGGATGGCAGCGGCATGGGTGTACGGATCGTCGCCCTTGGCGTTCCAGTCGGCGTCCAGCTCCCAATATCGGACCACTCTGGCGGTGTCCGACTCGGCCTTCCGGGTGATCTCCGCCCAGTTGTCGCGGCCCAGGCCCAGGCCCAGACGCAGCGTCTCGGCGTCCGCGGTTCGCCTCAGCTCGCTGTCCATGACGTCGGAGACGGCGCCGAGCACGGACAGCAGCAGCGCGTCGGAGCCGACCCTGTCGCCGCTCGCGCCGATCCAGCGCAGCCGGACGTGCGTGGTCCCGTCGCGCTCCTCCTGCGACAGCACCCGGTACTGCCCGCCGGTGATCAGCTCCTGCTCCTCGTCCTTGATGCCCGAGTGCACCCAGGCCGGGACGGCGGGGAACGCACCGACGAGCTCGAACAGGAACCGCGTCCCGAAGCCGGCCGCCACGTCGGGGGAGAGGGAGACGCCCCAGAGCGGCATCTCGATCCGCCCGGTCGCCAGACGCTTCTCGATCTGCGGGTCCTCGGCGGGCTTCGACGAGATGCCCCGACCGGCGAACCCGCCTGCAGGGAGCCCGACGCGGGCGGGCCAGCCGTCCGCGTCCTGTGGCTGTGCCGCGTTGACCGCCCGCAACAGGGCCACGCCGGCGGCCAGGACCTCAGGCGTCGTCCGGGCCTTCTCTTCATAGGCGGTGATGAAGTCCGCGTGGAAGTAGTGGCGGACCCCGCTGAGCACCCGCGCCGCCGCGCGCACCGGTGAGGACCCGACGTTCTGGCCGCCCTGCCAGAGCGTGCACGCCGCCGCCAGGTCGTCGGCCGTCACCTGCGGCTGGGTGGCAGGTCGGGCCCACTCGAGGTTCCTGGCCTGGAGCTCCCGCAGCACCCGGACGGCATCCGACACCGCCCCCGCGATGAGCGCAGCGGCCTCCTCCGTGCTGGTCGCCGTTCTTGCGCTGCTGCCCGTCGCAGTGACCGAGGTGAAGCCGTCGTCAGGCGCCGGCAGGTGGACGGTGCCGTCGGCGGCCAGGTCCACCCGCTGGGTGAAGTAGGTCGAGGGGTGCTTGCTGCTGATGGTCACGTGCACGGGGTGCCGTGCGGTCTCCTCCACGCGGAGGTGGACGTCCTCGTCGTCCCAGTCGGCGACGCTCTCGGTCACGCGGCGGCGCACCTCGTCGAACAGCATTCAGGCCTCCTGGAGGACGGCGGAGAGGTGGATGGTGCGGTCGTGCCAGCGGACGTCGTCCACGCGGAGATGGGTGCCGCCGGACAGCCGGCGGCCGAGACCGGCCGGGCTGACGGCAGTGTGCCGGGTGCCTTCGACACGTTCGGCGAACGAGCGTGCCGCCGCGCCCGGCGTGCGGAGGGGCGATCTGCCCAGGCCGTCGAGGGCTGCCGCGTGCAGGAGACCCGACCAGTGCTCGGCGAGCGTCCGCCCGCTGTCGAACACCTCCAGCCAAGCGGGGCGGCCGGCGATGCCGACGAGGAGCCCGCGCTGCCCGGCGAGGGGGCGGAGCCCGCGAGTCAGGTCACGGGCCGCGGGGGCGGTGCGGTCCAGCCGGTCGGCCAGTGACCCGGTGTGCGACGGCCCTGCGACGGCGTCGTACCGGCTGACGCGCTCCCAGACCGCCTGCTGGGCGTCGGGGCGGTCGAACCGGGCGCGCACGGCGAAGGGCACGCGCCGCGCCTTCCGCGCGTGGGCGAGGTCGCCGCCCCACCGGCCCTCCTCGACGCACACCACACGCTCGACGGACGGCGTGCCCGGCGCCAGCAGCGTCGTGGCGGTCAGCGCCCGCGTCTGCCAGCCGCCCTCGAGCAGCTCGCCGGCGAGCAGGAGAACCGGGCGCTCGCCACGGTTGGTGAGCACCAGTTGGTCCACGGCGGGCGTGCCGGCGCGCTCCGCGACGTCGACAGGTGCGGACGCCCCCGTCAGGTACCCGCGGGGCGTGGACGGCGCGTCCGTCCAGATCGGGAAGACGGTGAGCGGACCGCGGTGCGTGCCCTGCCCGACGTGCAGCCTGGTGGTGGAGGAGGTCATGGCGTCTCCCTACTTCGAAGCACTTTTGCTTGTAATCAGACTTTGACGCACACATGCCGGTAATGTCAACCGTGTGAGCAACGAGAGCGTGCGGCGTCACCACGACCGGTCGAACCGCGGACTGACCGACTACCCCCGGCCGTCCGTCGCGGTCGACACGGCCGTCCTTGTCGTCGACGTGCGCACGGGTTCCCTCGGTGTCGTGCAGCACCGAAGGCCCGACGGCGGCGCGCACGAGGGGGAGTGGGCGCTCCCCGGCACCTTCCTGCACGAGGGGGAGACGCTCGCCAACGCCGTGCTCCGCTCACTCGCGGAGAAGGCCGGCCTCCAGGGGACGCGTCCCATGCAGCTGCACGTGTTCGACCATCCCGACCGGGACGACCGCGGTTGGGTGCTCTCCGTCGCCCATGCCGTCCTCCTGCTCGCCGAGGACGTCGGTCCGGTGCTCGGTAACCGCCCCGACGTGCGGGTGGTGCCGGTCGAGGACGCCGCCGGGCAGCCCTTCGACCACGACGAGATCGTGCGCCTCGCCGTCGACCGCGTGCGGCAGGACTACGCGCTCCAGCCGGACCCGGCGCACCTGCTCGGTGAGCTGTTCACGCTCAAGGCCCTGCAGGCGCTGCACGACGCCGTCGCGCCGCGGCCGGGTGCGGGGGAGGCCCGCCCGTCGATCGACACGTTCCGGCGCTACATGGTCGGCAGGGGCCTCATCCAGCCCACGGGCCAGTCGGCCCGCAAGGAGCCTGGGGCCGGCGTGATGGGCAAGCCCGCTGAGCTCTACCGACGTTCCGCCGACAGTCGGGACGCGGTCGAGGTGCTCGGCGTCCGGCCGGTTCGCAAGGACCGCACCCGGACGGGTCGGGCCGAGAGCCCGACCGGTCCCGCACGGTCGTTCCAGGCGTTGCCGGGTGTCAAGGTGCATCCGCACATCCAGCGGCTGGTGGATGAGCTCGGCGAGCGGATCCCACTGACGCTGTCGGTCATGCCGCACTACGTGGCCGTGCGGCCGCTGGGGGAGGAGCGGGTCGCCGCCTATGCGCGTCCGCAGACGCTCTCCGTCGGCCTGGACCCCGAGGACGCCGTCGCCGTCAGCGCGGAGTTCCCGGGTTTCCGGCTCGAGCGGACCTCCTCGACCACCCACCATGTGCACGTGCCGCTGCTCGCGCTCACCGAACCGGTGGAGCGGCGGGCGGCGATAGCGGCGCTGGAGCGCGCACTGGCCCGCATCGTCGAGCCGCACTGACGCCAGCAGAGGGGTCCGCCGGCCCACTCGTGTGGGCGGTGGGGTGACTGTGGCGGATGCGGGGCCCGTCCGGATCGAAACTCGGGGAATTGTCGGTCGGCTGTGGCAGCGTCCGGACGGCGCCACGGGGGCGCGAGAGTGCGCTCAGGAGGTTCGCCGTGACGGTGGCCGTGATCGACGTGGAGACCACGGGCCTGTCCCCGCGGACCGACCGGGTGCTGGAGGTCGGGATCGTCCTCCTCGACTCCCGCGGCGAGGTGGAGGCCGAGTTCGAGACGCTGCTGAACCCGGGCCGGGACGTCGGCCCGACGGCGATCCACGGCATCCGGGCAGCCGACGTCGTCGACGCCCCGCTCTTCGGCGACGTCGCGCCGCACCTCCGCTCGCTGCTCGCCGGTCGGGTCGTCGTCGCGCACAACGCGCTCTTCGACCTGCGCTTCCTGGCGCGTGAGTTCGGTCGCGCCGGGGTGTCGTTCACCCTCTCGCCGTCGCTGTGCACGATGCGGCTGGCCCCGTTGTTCTTCGGCGCCGGTACCCGGTCGCTGCAGGCGCTCTGCGGCTTCCTCGACATCCCGCTCGCCCAGGCCCACGCCGCGCTCCACGACGCCCGCGCCACGGCCGAGCTGATGCTGTCGATGCTGGCGTCCGACCTCGGTCAGGGCTCGCTCGCCGGTGCCGGCTTCCGCGTCGACTTCTCCGAGGACGGCAGCTACCTCGGCTTCGAGCCCATGGGCGGTGGCTGGGCGGACCTCGTGACGGCGGCTGCCGTGCACGCCGGCGACCCCTGCCCGCCGTGCCCGACGCTGCCCCGGACCGCCGCGACCGCGGCGGTCCGGCAGCGCGACGGTTATCTCGGCGGCCTGGTGGCGGCGTTGCCCGCGCTCGACGACGCGCCGCCGAGCATGGCGCCGTACCTCGCCGTCCTCGACCAGGTGCTGGAGGACCGGCTGGTCAGCGTCACGGAGGCAGATCAGCTCCTGGCTCTCGCCGGCGAGCTCGGCTGCGGTGCCGACCACGTCGTCGCGGCGCACCGGATCTACCTGGAGGCGCTCGCCACGACGGCGTACGCCGACGGCGTCGTCACCACGGAGGAGCGGGCCGATCTCGAGCGGGTCGCGGTCCTGCTCGGGCTGACCGGCCGGGACGTCGACCTGGCCCTGGCCGTCGTCCGCAGCGGCGCGCAGGTCTCCCTGCCGCGACGGCCGGGGGTCTTCGCGACCGGGGACAAGGTCGTGTTCACCGGTGCCATGAGCCGCGCCCGCGCGGACCTGGAGCAGTCGGCGCGGGACGCCGGACTGGTGCCCGCGACCTCGGTCTCGAAGCAGACCGCCGTGCTCGTCTGCGCAGACCCGCACTCGCAGTCGGGAAAGGCGGCCAAGGCGCGGGCGCTCGGCGTCCGGGTCATCAGCGAGGCGGTCTACTGGGAGTCCCTCTCGGCGGTCGGAGCCCCCGCGTGACGGCGCGCATCCTCCCGGCGGACGCGGACTTCGGCTCGCCCGCCGAGCGGCTGTTCGCCGAGGCGCTGAGCGAGCAGCTGCCCGATGACGCCGTCCTCGTCTGCGGGCAGCGGTTCACCGACCGCAAGGAGGACCGCGAGGCCGACGTCATCGTCGCCTGGCCCGGGTTCGGCATCGCCGTCATCGAGGTGAAGGGCGGCAGCGTCTCTCTCCGGGACGGGGAGTGGCGCCAGCACGGCGGCGGCATCGACAAGCGGATCCGCCCGGTCGACCAGGCCAAGGTGTGCAAGTACCTGCTGCGCGACTACCTCCGCAAGGACCGGCGCTGGAGCGCCGGCGACCCGCGGATGGTCCACCTCGTCGCGCTGCCCACGACGACACTGCCGGAGGACTTCGCGGCCCCTGACGCTCCGCGCTGGCTGGTGCTCGACCGGACCGACCTGCCGGGGGCCGCCGGCCGCATCGCGTCGGCCCTCCGGCAGCTCGAGCAGGACGTGCCGGCACCGACGGCCGAGGAGGTCGATCGGCTCGTCGAGTGCCTGCAGGGCGTCGGCATCCCGCAGCAGGACCTGGTCGCCGGCCTGCACGAGCGCGAGGCCGAGTGCGATCTGCTCACCCGCGACCAGGCGCGCGTCCTCGACATGCTCGAGGGCAACTCCCGCGTCGAGATCCGCGGTGGCGCGGGTTCGGGCAAGACGTGGCTCGCGCTCGAGAAGGCGCGGCGGCTCACCGCGGAGGGTCAGCGGGTCGCCGTCATGTGCTACTCGCGCGGCCTCGCCGAGTTCCTCAAGCGCCGGGTCGCCACGTGGCCGGCCAAGCAGCAGCCCGCCTACGTCGGCACCTTCCACTACCTCGGAATCGCGTGGGGCGTGCCCGCCGGATCGGACGACGACAGCCCGTACTGGGAGGAGCTCCTGCCCCAGGAGATGGTGGCCCTGGCCGGGCAGCTGCCCGAAGCGGAGCGCTTCGACGCCATCGTGATCGACGAGGCGCAGGACTTCGCCGAGAGCTGGTGGCCTGCGGTGGTTGCCGCGCTCCGATCCCCGGACGACGGCTGCCTGTACGTCTTCGCCGACGAGGGGCAGCGGGTCTTCGCCCGGCAGGGGCGTCCGACGGTGGCCCTGACGCCGATCAACCTCACCGAGAACCTGCGCAACACCAAGCAGATCGCCGGCACCTTCGGCAGCCTGACGACGTCGCAGATGAAGAACCGCGGCGGTAACGGCGTGCCGGTGCGCTTCGTCCAGTGCGCGACCGACGACGCCCTCGATGCTGCCGACGACGCCATCGAGGGGCTGCTCGACGACGGCTACCCGTACGACGCCGTCGCGCTGCTGACGACCTACCGGCGGCACCCCGAGCAGGCGGCCCGTCAGCAGGCCGGCCAGGACTCGTACTGGTCGTCCTTCTGGGACGGCGAGGACGTGTTCTACGGGCACGTCCTCGGGTTCAAGGGGCTCGAGCGGCCGGCCGTCGTCCTGGCGGTGAACGGTTTCCGGGACGAGTCCCGCGCCCGGGAGATGCTCTACGTCGGACTGTCCCGCGCCCGCGACCTGCTGGTCGTCTGCGGCGACCTGGAGCTCATCCGCCGCGTCGGCGGCGAGGCCGTCGTCCGGCGACTCACCCACTCGTCGCCGGGCTGAGTCGGCTGATCGGAGCCACCGTCCGACGGCGGCCGGCCCGAACTGTCACACCGTTGATCGACACTGCTCGCGACCAACAGGACGGAGTCACTGCGTGAGCGCGTCGGACGTGCCCCTCTTCCGCACCGGAACTGGCGGGCGGCGACACATTCGAGGCTGTTCGCACCTCGTCGGCAAGCCGGTCATCCAGGCCGCCGACACCGACGGCGAGATCTGCACGCTGTGCGAGCGTGAACTGCGCGGTGAGGGACGGCGGTACTTCGCGTCGCTGGCCGAGGCGTTGCCGGAGTTCGGTGCCGCCCGGAGCAACTGGCCGCTGATCGAGAGCCACCTCTCCGGCGTCGAGCACGACCAGGTCTGGATCGTCCACAGCGGCTCGTACATCGCCCTCGGCCGGGGTGGGCGGGCCGTGGCATGGGCGGGGAAGACGTACGTCAACCCGTCTGCCGAGACGTTGATCGAGTTGCCCGACTACCGCCCCGGCGGGGGAGGCGGCACCGCCGGTGTCGAGGTCGTGCGAGGCGACATCTGCGAGAAGCACAACATGGAGAAGTCCCGGAACGGCACGTGCGGGATGTGCGACTTCTGACTCGCCCAGGCCACATCCGGTGGGCGACGCGTGGGGATGTCGACCCGTCGACTTCTCGGTCGCCCCAGACGCCGCGCCGGTCCCGCCCGCCCCGGAGATGCCGTGTCAGTTCCGGATGTGACGTCAGGCGTTCCGTAGCTTGGTGCGACGACCACGAAAGGGACCAGCTGTGGCCAAGCACCTCCTCGACCAGACCGCCGAGTTCGCTCTTCCGCGAGCCGGCCGGCATGCCGCCCCCGACACCGGCGAGATCGCCGTCACCCAGCGCTTCGACGCGGGCTTCCGCGAGCAGCCGCCGGTGCCGTCGCCTGCGCAGCTCCGGGACAACGTGGCTCGCTGACCCCACCGCGGGGCAGCGGTCCGCGCCGCCGAGCACCGTCGCTCGACCGAACCGCTGCACCGAAGGGAACCGCGTGACCCCGCCGCCCTACCTCCCGGCTCCTCCGCCGCGGGGGCCGTCCACGTCCGGCGAGCGGTTCCGGGCCGGCGGCTGGTACCTCGTGCTGGCCATCGCATCGGCCGGGATCTTCGCCGCCGTGCCGTTCTGGCACGCGGCGACCCGGCTCGGCCGACGCGATGTCCGCACCTTGGCGCTGACCTACACCGCCGCCGGCATCTACCTCGTCGTCCTGTTCTCGCTGATGCCCCCGCAGCAGCCGGACGGGACGTCGGGCAACCCGACGCTCAGCACCATCGGCGGGCTCAGCGCGCTGTTCGTGATCGTCATGGCCTGCATCCAGCTGCGCCCCCTCCGCCGCGCCGTCTACGGCGGGGGCGGCGTCGTGCCCGTGCACGCCGACCCGCTCGTCGCCCGTGCGCTCGCCGCGCGGGCCCGCCGCGAGGAGACGCGACGGCTCATCGAGGCCAACCCGGGCCTGCAGCGTGAGCTCGGGATCGGCCGTCCCGACCTCGGTCGCGGCTACGACGACGGCGGCCTGATCGACGTCAACACCGCCCCGGCCGAGGTGATCGCGCGCGTCACCGGCATCGACGCCGTTGCGGCGGAAGCCATCGTCCAGCGACGGGCGATCGGCCCCTGGTACGACATGGCCGAGCTGGTGGTGAGGGTGCCGCTGACGGCGTCGGCCCTCGAGAGCCTGCAGGAACGCGCGGTCTTCTGATGGCGCACCCGACGGGAGCCGGCCCGCAGTCCTCCGCGCTGCCGTGGTGGGTCGTCGTCGGCGGCCTGGCCGTGATCGGCATCGGCGGTGCGGTGGTGGGCGGCCTCAGCGGCGAGGCCGGCACGTCCGCAGCCGCGACCACGTCGTCGTCCTCGGCGTCCGCCTCGGCCGCGCCGCGCGCCGCAGCGACGACCACCCCGACGACGACCGCGCCGTCCTCGACCGTCCCACCGGCACCGACTCCGCAGGCGACGAGCAGCGCCCCGAGCGCGAGCACCGTCGACTTCGTCATGCCCGACCTCGTCGGCTCGGACCTGCAGTCGGCGCAGGACGCGGTGCAGGAGCTCGGCGTCTTCTACAGCGTCTCCCACGACCTGCTGGGCAGCCGGAACCAGGTCCTCGACTCGAACTGGATCGTCTGCGATCAGAACGTGCCGCCCGGGCAGCGGGTCACCGGCGACGTCGAGGGGCAGCTCGACTTCGGTGTGGTGAAGCGCGAGGAGACCTGTCCCTGACGAGTGAGTCGGGCCGGTTCCGGATCACGGCGTAGGAGCGCTGCTACCGCCTGCGACGCCGCGCGCACCGGGGCAGAAGTCGGGACCAAAGTCGCGTCCGCGACGCCGCATGTCCCTGGCAGGTTCCTGCGCGTCCTCGGGGAACCCCTGCTCAAGGGAGACAGATCCATGCGGCACTACAGGACGGCCGCGGGCGCGGCCACCGCCGTGGCACTCGTGCTCGCGGCACCGGCGACGGCCAGCGCCCACAGCGACCAGCACGGCATCCCACCGATCACCACCTTCGCCACCGGCCTCGACGGCCCCCGCCAGCTGAGCACGCTCAGCCACGGGGTGCTCCTCGTCGCCGAGTCCGACAGCGGCGAGGTCTCCTCGGTGGACCTCTACACCGGGAAGGTGCGCACGCTGCTCAGCGGCCTCGGCAATCCGCAGGGCGTCGACGCGGCGAACGGGCTGATCTACGTCGCCGTCGGCGAGGCCGGCCCGCCGCCGGAGGAGGGCGCCCCGCCACCCCCGCCCCGGCCGGCCGGTGAACCGCAGAACGTCGTCCTCGAGGCGACGCCGGACGGGAAGGTCCTGCGCTCGTTCGACCTTCTCGCCTACGAGAAGGCCAACAACCCCGACGGCCAGGTGCAGCTCGTCAACGGCCAGCCCGTCGACGCGCTGTCCAACCCGTTCTCGGTGCTCGCCCAGAAGGACCGGCTGCTGGTGGCCGACGCCGGTGCGAACGACGTCCTCTCCATCGACCTGGCCACCGGGGCGATCAGCACCTTCTTCGTCCCACCCGTGATCACCGGCACCCCGGAGTGCGCGACGGCGGAGAACAACCCCGGCACCGTCGGCTGCGACCCCGTCCCGACCGAGATCACCCAGGGACCGGACGGGCTCATCTACGTCGGCACCCTCGGCGCGGAGGCCCCGGGAGCGGCCCGGGTCTACGTCCTCGACCAGCACGGCAAGGTGCTGCGCCACATCGACGGCCTGACGTCGGTCACCGGGGTCGCCGTCGGCGACGACCGCACCGTCTACGTCTCGAACGTCATCGCGGGCGCTCCCGAGGGTGACGGCCCGCCACCGGCCGGCTTCGACCCCGCGACGGTCGGCAACCTGACGCGCATCTCGCCCGACGGCTCCCGGGCCGTCGCCGAGGTCACCATGCCCGCCGGGTTGGAGATGGCCAGCGGCACGCTGTACTCCACCGCGTGGGCCGTGGCCAGCTTCGCCAACCTGCCGAACGGGCTGGGTGAGGTCCAGCGGATCGGTGAGGGGGCGTTCGCCCGGACACCCTGATCCCACGATGCCCTGACCCGACGCCCCTCCCGGGGCGGGCGCTCCGCCCGCCCGGGGACGGGACGGCGGCGGGCCGTGCCACGCTCGGAGCCGTGGTGGACGGGGCCGGGTCGAGCAGGGCAACGCTGCACCCGGTCCTGGCCGGCTACCTGGCGGACCGCGCGTGGTCGGCCGGGCGGGCGCGGCGCGTGGTCGACGGGCTCCGCCTGCTGCAGGAGCTCGCGCGGACCGGCGACCGACCCGTGACCTACAGGGAGTTCGCCGAGCAGGTCCAGCCGGGCCTGGCCGCGCTCGCCGCGTCCCGGGTGCTCGCCGACATCGGCGAGTTCTGCGCCGCCACCGGGTGGCCGAACGTCACCTGCTTCGTCGTCTCCGCGAGCACCGGCGAGGTCTCCCCGGGGTGTCGCTGGATCGGCGCCGGGGGGCCGGTGGTGGCCCGCGAACGCGCCCGGCTGAGCTACGGCGTCCGGAACGACGGCCCACTGGTGGACGCCACCGGCGTCAGCGGGCGAGCCGGTCCAGGGCCTGGGTGAAGCTGGCGTTCCACAACCCGAGGTGCGGCCAGCGCGCGGCGACGTGCGCCGTCGCCTCCTCCGCCGTCATCCCCTCGGTACGCATCAGCCAGGCGCGCAGCACCAGCCCGGTCCGCGAGGCGCCGCCGTGGCAGTGCACCAGCAACCGGTGTCCCTCGGCGCGCAGCGCCGCCATGTCCTCCAGCACGTCGGCGAGCACGACGTCCAGGTCGCTGTTGTGCTCGTTGTCGGCGACGTACGCCATCCGCTGCAGCTCGTGCTCGAACGGCTCGCCCAGCCGGCACAGCGAGATGACGGCGAAGTCCTGCTCGCTGTACCGCGCGCCGTCGAGGTTCGCCGCCCAGATGCCCGGCAGCACCTCCTCGGGGCCGATCCGCGGGATCACGCCCGGGTCGTAGCTCTGCTGCACCCCGCCGTCCAGCGCGGCCGCCAGCTGCTGCAGGTCCGCCAGCCGCCACAGCTTCTCCGCGAACCCGGGCACCCGGCCGTGCACCACCGACGCCCACCGGCTCGGGATCCCACCCATCCCGTGCACGGCCCCGGCGAGCCCGCCGGCCACGCACGCGACCGTGTCGGTGTCCCCGCCCAGGTCGATCACCAGGCGCAGCACCTCGGCGAAGTCCGACCCGTGCCGCAGCGCCCACACCGCCTGACCGAGCGTCGGCCACACCGCGCCGTTCGACTCGGTCGCCTGATCGGGCGTCCAGTCGGGGGCGAGCACCGTCGCCCACCGCTCGCGGTGCTCGGGTGCCACCAGCTCCAGCGCCGCGGGGATCGCGGCCAGCGGGTCGCCGCCGTCCAGGGCCACCCGCATCAGCTCGGCGTGCACCGCGCAGCCCTCGCCGGCGGACGGGTCGCCGTGGGTCAGCGCCGAGAGCTGCCGGGCGGCGTCCGTGGTGGCCGCGGTCCCGAACCGGGCGAACCAGATCGCCGACGGCGTCGCGCGCATCAGCGAGCCGTTGCCCGCCGCGTGGCCCGACCGCGCGAAGTGCTCGGACGCGGCCGACGACCACGGCCGGCCCGAGCCCAGCACCGCCCGCGTCTGGTTGCCGATGTCCGGCGGGTCGGCCGCCGCCCACTGCGCGAACCGGTCGAAGACGTCGGCCGGGTCCAGCCGGCCGGCGTCGACCAGGGACGACGCGACGAGCAGCGCCATCTGCGTGTCGTCGGTGAACTCGCCCGGCGCCCAGCCCAGCGACCCGCCGCCGCACATCTCGGTCTTCGCGCCGCGGGCCGGCGCCGGGAAGCGGGCGGAGAAGGCCCCGGCCGGGCCGAACTCGAAGGGCGCGCCGAGCGCGTCACCCACGGCGGAGCCGACGAGTGCTCCGGCCACCCGGTGCGAGCGGTGCATGGACGAGCTCATCGAACCTCCGGGGACGGCGCGGACCTCCCGGCACGGTAGCCGCGCGGTCGGACCCGGCTCCGGCCCGACGCGGCTCACCCGCCCGGGGGAGGAGCGGGCGGCGAAACTGTAGTGACTCGTTCAAGCCCGGCCCTGGAGCTGCCGACACCCAGGAGGTGAGCCGGTCCGTAACGCCCGAGGTGGCGACGACGCGCATCATGGCGCGCACGCTCGCCACCTTCTACGGGTTCGGTGGCGCGGCGGGCCTGCTCGTGACCCTCGACATCGACCCCGGTTCCCGCCGGGCGATCCTCACCGTGCTCAGCTGCCTGGCGCTCGGCGCCGCCGTCGTCGTCGGACGGTGGGGGGCGCGCTGGCCGCGGCCCTACATGCACTCCGCCGTCGGTGCTGCCACGGCGATGATCGCGAGCGCCGTCCTGATCGCGCCGACCCCGGTCAGCTCGCTGGCGGCAGCCACGCTGATCACCTTCGTCGTCGTCGACGCGCACTTCTTCTTCTCGGGCCGGGCCGCGCTCGGCCACCTCACCGCCGCCGTCGTCGGCATCACCCTGGCCCTGCTGCTCAGCGGCGTCGGACCGGGCACCGCGTTCGGCTTCGACCTGGTGCTCGCCAGCATCGGGATCGTCATCCAGCAGCTGGTGTCACTGGCCTCCGACGCCAGCCGTGACGCGCTCACCGGGCTGCACAACCGCCGCGGCTTCGACCAGGCGCTCGAGGAGCTCATGGCCGAGGCCTCGCGCTCCGGCGAGCCGCTGTCCGCCGTCCTCATCGACGTCGACCACTTCAAGACCGTCAACGACACCCACGGCCACGAGGAGGGCGACCGGGTGCTGCGCCGGGTCGCCGACGACTGGCGCGGCGAGCTGCCTGCCGGCGCGCTGCTGGCCCGCCACGGCGGCGACGAGTTCTCCCTGCTCCTACCCGGCCGGACGGGGGAGGAGGCGCTCGCCCTCGTCCGCCGGGTCTGCGCGCTGCACGACGGGGTGTCGCTGTCCTGCGGCGTCGCCCAGTACCGCCCGGGCGACAGCGCCTCGCAGCTCATGCGCAGCGCCGACCGCGCCCTCTACGACGCCAAGATCCTCGGCCGGGGCCGGGCCGAGCTGGTCGGCTCCGACTCCGGCGGCTCCGGCAGCCGGGTTCCGCAGCCCAGCTGATCCTCAGGGGACGACGACGGCGCGGCCGCGCAGCGTCCCCTCGTGCATCCGGCGGTAGGCCTCGGGCGCCTCCTCGATCGTGAACCGCTCCACCTCGACGTGGATCGCACCGCTGCGGGCCAGGTCCAGCACCTCGATCAGCTCCGACCGGGTGCCCCAGTACGGCGCGCGCACCGTGGCGCCCATCGGCGTCGAGAAGAAGCCGGTGGGCAGCACCGCGCCGCCGATGCCGACGATCTGGATGACGCCGTCCATCGCCACGGTCTGCCGGGCGATCTCCAGCGTCGGGGCGGCGCCGACGAAGTCGAACACCGCCTGCGCGCCCACCCCGCCGGTCAGCTCGCGGATCGCCGCGACCGCCGACTCGTCGGAGTGCAGCGCGCGGTGCGCGCCGACCTCGCGGGCGAGCTTGAGCTTGTCGTCGCTGAGGTCCAGGGCGACGACGGTCGCCCCGGTGATCGCCCGCAGGATCTGGATGCCCACGTGCCCGAGCCCGCCGACGCCGATCACCACGGCGGTGCTCCCGGCCGGCAGCGCGCCGAGCGAGGAGACGATCGCGTGGTACGGCGTCAGCCCGGCATCGGTGAGCGAGACCGCGGACACCGGGTCGAGGTCGCCGAGCGGGACCAGGTGCCGGGCGTCGTCCACAATCAGGTACTCGGCCAGAGCGCCGGGCGCGCCCAGCCCGGGCGGGTAGATGCCGAGCCCGCCCGCATGCGGGCAGTAGTTCTCCGCACCCCGGGCGCAGGCGTGGCACCGCCCGCAGCCCCACGCGCCGTAGACGGCGACCGGCTGGCCCAGCTCGACGCCGCTCACGCCGTCGCCGAGCGCGTCGACGACGCCGGCGCCCTCGTGGCCCAGCGTCAGCGGCAGCTGATAGACGCCCTCGGGCAGGCTCATCACGAACGCATCCGAGTGGCACAGCCCGGCCGCGGTCACCTTCAACCGCACCTGGCCCGGCCCCGGTTCGGGCGTCGGGATCTCCACGACCTCGGGTTCGCTGCCGACGGTCCGGTACTGCACTGCGCGCATGTCAGCTCCTCGCGGGACGACGATGCCCCGACCCTAGGGCCCCGCGCCGACGAGCAGACCGTCGCAACCCGCCGCTAGGGTCGCGCCGTCCCCGCCGCTCTGACCAGGAGATCCCGTGCGCCGGCCCGATCCTCCCTCGCCCCGGCCGCTCCCGCGCCCGGCCCGCCTCGCTGCCGCCGCGCTGGGCCGCCGGTGGAAGCTGCCCGCCCCACTCGCGCCGGTCCAGGTGCTGGGCGACGTCGACGTCCCGATGCGCGACGGCGCCGCGCTGCGGGCCGACGTCTACCTGCCCGCCACCGCCGGCCCGCACCCCGTGGTGCTGCTGCGCTCCCCGTACGGGCGTGGAGCCGGGTTCGCCGTGTCCACGGCGGTGCCGTACGCCGAGCGCGGTTACGCCGTGGTCCTGCAGAGCGTGCGCGGCACCTTCGGCTCCGGTGGCGACTTCACGCCCGTGGTCAACGAGGAGCACGACGGCCAGGACACCGGCGCGTGGCTGCGCGAGCAGCCCTGGTTCGACGGCCGGCTGGCCACCCTCGGGCCCAGCTACCTCGGCTACACGCAGTGGGCGCTGGCGCTCGACCCGCCGCCCGAGCTCACGGCCATGGTCCTGCACATCGGCCCGCACGACCTCGCCCAGGCCGGGCTGATCGACGGCGCCTTCCAGCTCACCAACCTGGCGATCTGGACCGACCTGGTCGCCCACCAGGAGCAGGTCGGCTTCCTGCGCGGCCTGGTCCGGCTGGCGACGGCGGAGCGGCGGCTGGCCCCCTTCCTCGGCGAGCTGCCGCTGCAGGGCCTGGCCGAGCGGTTCGGCGGCACCCCGGCGCCCTGGTTCGACGAGTGGATGGACCACCCCGACCTCGCCGACCCCTACTGGGACCGGTACCGCGCGACGCCGGCCGTGCACTCCTCGACCGTGCCCACGATGCTCATCGGCGGCTGGCAGGACTGGTTCCTCGAGCAGACGCTGTACCAGTACGGCGTCCTGCGGCAGCGCGGCGTCGACGTCGCCCTGACCCTCGGCCCCTGGGCGCACCTGGGCATCGACCCCGCGGTCACGACGCCGGAGAGCCTGGCCTGGCTCGCCATCCACCTGCCCGTGGACGGCGCTCCGCCGGCACCCGAGCGGCCCGAGCCGGTGCGGGTGCACGTCAGCGGCGCCCGCACCTGGCGGACGCTGCCCGACTGGCCCCCGGTGGCCACCGAGCGCACCTTCCACCTCGCCGGCGGCGGCCGACTGGTCGACGACGCCCCCGTCGAGGCCGCGGTCACCCGGTTCACCTACGACCCGACCGATCCGACGCCCTCGATCGGCGGGCGGGTGCTCGCGAACAGCGCCGGGCAGCGGGACAACCGGGCGCTCGAGGCCCGCGCCGACGTCCGCACCTTCACCACCGAGCCGTTGCGCCGACCGGTGGAGGTCCAGGGCGGGGTGCGGGTGCGGCTGGTCGTCGAGTCGGACAACCCGTACGCCGACGTGTTCGTGCGGCTCTGCGACGTCCAGCCGAACGGCGCCTCGATCAACGTGACCGACCGGCTGGTCCGGCTCGATCCGGCGCCGGGGGAGGTGCCGCGCGCGGGGCTGCGGACGATCCGAGACCACCCTGACCGACACCGCGCACCGCTTCCGCGCCGGCCACCGGATCCGCCTGCAGGTCTCCGGTGGGGCGCACCCGCGCTACGCCCGCAACCTCGGCACCGGCGAGCCGCTCGGGAAGGCCACGCGCAGCCGACCGGTCACCCACCGGATCCGCTCCGGCGGGCCGACGCCGTCGTCGATCACCCTCCCGACGGTCTGATCGGTGCGTGGCCGTTCGGGGACGCGGGCGGGAGCAGCAGCCCGAGAAGCGGAGCGGCGCCCTCCGCGCTGAAGTCGGTGACCGGGACGACCGCGCCACCCTCCGGGCGCGCCCAGCAGGGCAGGTCCTCGGCCCGCCCGCCGGGGAGGACCACCGGGACCAGGGCGGGGCAGTGGCCGGGCGGGACGTCGACCTCCCGACTCGGCAGGGCCGTCGACGCGACGACCAGCACCCAGGAGACGGTGGTGTCCTCCAGCAGCCGCTGCAGGTCCGGGGGCTCGTTGGACGTCAGCGACTTCCAGCCACGCCTCGACGCCGGCGGTGGCGAGGAACGCGCAGAAGGCGCGCGTTTGGTCGGCCTCCGCGGGGCCGGCCGGCGCGGCCAGCACCAGCACACGGCCTCCCGTCGGCCGGGTTCGGTTCGCTTCGGTTCCGGTATCCACGGTTACCCCCTGCGGTCCACCGCGCAGAGTGGCACCGCGACGGGCGGGCGGACAGGTCTTGCGGCGCGGCCGGGCGGCGGGCGTCAGCCGCCGTCGGCCAGCCAGCGCTCGACCCGGTCCAGCTCGGCGTGCGTGAGCCCGGTGGAGTAGGCGGGCGCCACCACCAGCACCTGGCCGTGGCCGCTGATCCACGCGCTCGCGTCGTCGGCCTGGTCGGCGAGGTCGTCGTCGATCCAGACGATGCGGCGGCCCGGCTCCGCCGCTGCGACGGCCTGCGCGGCGGTCAGCTTCCACCAGCCGGCGACGCCGCCGAGCGTGCCGCCGAAGCCGGTGGGCAGCGCGTCGCGGCCGTGCGTGCGCAGCCCGCGGGGCAGCCCCAGCGGCCCGGCCAGCAGCTCGTCGGCGAGCTCGGTCCACGTGGTCAGCCACTGCAGCTCCACCCGGCCGGACTCGTGCAACGCCCGCAGCCGGGCCACGACCGACGGATCCCAGGACAGGACGTAGCCGTTGAAGCGGCCGCGCCGCCAACCCACGGGCAGGTCGTGCCGGACGGCGTTGAGCACGCCGTCGACGTCGAGCAGCAGCACCGGGGGAGGAGGCGTCACCTCGTCGTCCCTACCCGGCGCGGGCTCCTGCCGCTCAGGCGGTGATGGCGTCGCGACGGGCCACGCGCAGCCGCCGGCGCTCGCGCTCGGAGAGCCCGCCCCAGATGCCGAAGCGCTCGTCGTTGCGCAGCGCGAACTCCAGGCACTCGGCCCGCACGTCGCAGCCGGTGCAGACGCGCTTGGCGTCGCGGGTCGAGCCGCCCTTCTCCGGGAAGAACGCCTCCGGGTCGGTCTCACCGCACAGCGCCGACAGCCGCCACGACTCGTCGTCGGGGGCGACGGGCTCGGTCCACGGGGTGCTCCACGACGGCTGGTCGTGGGTGTCGACCGTCTCGTCGGGGACCAGGGACAGGAAGGGGCGGTAGGACGAAGGCACAGCGCTGCTCCAGGGGAAGTGGGGCGGGGGGTGACGGACCGGTACGGGCCGTCGGCTGGCACTGACGTTATCTGCGCGTGATCTGACGCGCTCCGGCGGATCAACCCGAAACCGGACCGTCCGGTTGGCGCATTGTGTGGACACGTCGACGGGTCGCCATGTCGCCGTGTCGACACCGGGCCGGTGATGGCCCGGCCCGGTGCCGACAGCTGCGGAGATCAGGCGACGCGGCGGGTGCTGTGGTAGCCGGGCACCGAGTCGACCCGCACGATCGAGACCGGCTTCCCGTAGGTCGACGAGTGCACCATCATCCCGTTGCCGATGGCCATCCCCACGTGCCCGACCGGGTCGTAGAACGTGATCAGGTCACCCGGCTGCATGGCGTACCAGGGGACCTCGACGCCGGCGGTCGCCTGTGCGCGCGACGTGCGCGGCAGCTGCACGCCGGCCGCCTTGTAGGCCGCGAAGGTCAGACCCGAGCAGTCGAAGCCGCCGGGGCCCGTGCCGCCGTACACGTACGGCTTGCCCTGCTGCGCCAGGGCGTGGTTGACGGCCGCCTGCGTGGTCGGCGTCGGTGCCGGGGCTGCGGAGAACATCACGGGCGCAGCGGCGGCGGGCGGGGCGACGGCGACCGAGGCGGCCAGGGGGGTGAGGGCGAGACCGGCGCCGGTGAGGAGGGCGAGGGTCGCCCCGCGGACGCGGCTGGACGAGGACGTGCGGGTAGTCGTCATGGACGACGCGTTCTCCTGTTCTCCATCAACCGCCTACCGAGTTAGCTGACGGGTTCGGGCGGGGAGATCGCCCGGCGGGACCGGTCGAGCCGGTCGCGCTTCACCCCAGGGACTGCGCGTGGGTCCCCGGCCCGGCGCCGAGACGTTCGGCGCCGGTTCGGCGGTGTCCGGCCGGGTGTCGCCGGAGGCGACGTCGAAGGCCTCGGCCGGACCGCGACGACGCTAGGTGGATCGACCGGCCCCTGCCGGACCGCGCCGCGGCGTCGTCCGGGTGATGGGCCGGCCGCCACGCCCGGGTGCCCGTTGGGCGACTCGCGGCCCCAGCACGCCGGTCGCCGTCCGGCCCCGCCGGCACCTCTCGCCCACATAGCGGAACGTGATCGGGCGCTTACTTCTCTGTGCGAGGCGTGGCGTCACCGACGGCAGCGGCCCACTCACGCGGCTCGGCGCCGATCGCGTCCTCCGGCCGGTGGACCGGGATCCCGACGGGGGTTGGCGGCCGCCGTCACGGGGCAGGGAC
The DNA here is from genome assembly GCF_016612845.1 of Blastococcus sp. TML/C7B. NCBI lineage: Bacteria > Bacillati > Actinomycetota > Actinomycetes > Geodermatophilales > Geodermatophilaceae > Blastococcus > Blastococcus sp. TML/C7B. The sequence goes on from NZ_JAEOAA010000001.1 coordinate 2,352,426, forward strand.
GGGGTCAGTCCACAGCTGAGGAGGCGAACATGGCCGGAATGCTCCGGAAGCTCATCGCGTCCGGGGTCGCCGCACGGGTGATCCAGGAAGCGCGCAAGCCGCAGAACCAGGCGAAGCTCAAGAAGATGCTCGCCGACTTCCAGAACAAGAACGCCGGCGGCAAGCGCCCCCGCTGACCCACCGGCGCCCGACGACGGCCCCCGACCGCATCCGCCGGTCGGGGGCCGTCGCACGTCCGGCGCCGGGCCCCTGGCGACGGCGGTGTAGTAGACCGGGGGCGTGATCCGCATCGCCGTCCTCGACGACTACCAGTCCGTCGCCGCCGACTTCTGCGACTGGTCCCGCGTGCCGGGGCCGGTCCAGGTGGTCGGGTTCCACGACTCGGTCTCCGACGTCGAGGCGCTCGCCGCGCGGCTGGAGCCCTTCGACGTCGTCGTCGCCATGCGGGAGCGCACCGAGTTCCAGCGGGACCTGCTCGAGCGGCTGCCGAACCTGCGGCTGCTGGTGACCACGGGCATGCGCAACCGCGCGATCGACGTCGCCGCGGCCGCCGAGCGGGGCATCACCGTCTGCGGGACCGGTGCGGGGGCGGCAGCCACCGCCGAGCTCACCTGGGGGCTGGTCCTGGCCACGCTGCGGCACATCCCGCGCGAGGACGCCTCCGTCCGGGCCGGGGGCTGGCAGCAGACCCTCGGCGGCGACCTGGACGGCGCCCGGCTCGGCGTCGTCGGGCTGGGGCGGCTCGGCAGCCGGGTCGCCCGCGTCGGCCAGGCGTTCGGCATGGACGTCGTGGCGTGGAGCCAGAACCTCACCGACGAGCGGGCCGCGGAGGTCGGCGTCCGCCGGGTGGAGCGCGACGAGCTCTTCGCCACCGCCGACGTCGTCACGGTCCACCTGCTGCTGTCCCGGCGGACCCGCGGCCTCATCGGCGCCGACGACCTCGGCCGGATGAAGCCGACCGCCGTCCTGGTCAACACCAGCCGCGGGCCGATCGTCGACCAGCAGGCGCTCCTCGACGCGCTGCACGGCGGCCGGATCGCCGGCGCCGGGCTCGACGTCTTCGACACCGAGCCGCTGCCCCGGGACCACCCGCTGCGCTCGGCCCCGCGCACCGTGCTCACCCCGCACCTGGGCTACGTCACCCGTGGCACCTACGAGGTGTTCTACGGCGAAGCGGTGGAGGACGTCGCCGCGTGGGTGGCCGGCGAGCCCGTGCGGGTGCTCGAGCCGTAGGACCGCGGACGCCGCCCACCCGGGCCAGGGGGTCCGCCCGGGGGGCGGTCCGTCGGTCCTAGTGCTCTGAGTCGCCACAGACTCAGAGCACTAGATCCGGCAGGACGACCTGCCGGGGAGCGGGTCAGACCAGGAAGCGGTAGGCCGTCGACCCGGGCAGCAGGTGCTCGATGCGCAGCGGGCTGGCCTCGACCCGCTCGAGCAGCTCGGCCAGGCCCTCGACCCGGCCCAGCTCGATGCCGGTCAGCGCGGCGCCGGTCTCCCGGTTGTCGCGCTTGACGTACTCGAACCGCACGATGTCGTCGTCCGGGCCGAGCACCTCGTCGAGGAAGCGGCGCAGCGCGCCGGGTTCCTGCGGGAACTCGACGAGGAAGTAGTGCTTGAGCCCGCGGTGCACCAGCGAGCGCTCGACCACCTCGGCGTACCGGCTGACGTCGTTGTTGCCGCCGGAGAGCACGCAGACCACCGTGGAGCCCGGCGCCAGGTCGATCAGCCCGCCGCTGAGCGCCGCCGTCGCCAGTGCGCCCGCGGGCTCGGCGATGATCCCGTCGGTCTGGTACAGGTCGAGCATCTCGGTGCAGATCTGCCCCTCGGGGACGGCCAGGAGCTCCGCGCCCGCGTCGCGCACCATCGGGAAGGTGACCGCGCCGGCCCGGCGGACCGCGGCGCCGTCGACGAAGGTGTCCATCTCCGGCAGGTCGACCGGCTGACCGGCGGCCAGCGCCGCGGCCATGTTCGCCGCCCCCGCCGGCTCCACGCCGATGAGCCGGGTGGTGGGGGAGTGGGCGCGCAGCCAGGTGCCGGCACCCGCGAGCAGCCCGCCACCGCCGACCGGCAGGACGACGACGTCCGGCGGTTCGGGCAGCTGCTCGAGCACCTCCACGGCGACGGTCGCCTGCCCGGCCACCGTCGCCGGCGAGTCGAAGGCCGGCACCAGCGTGGCCCCCGACGTCGCCGCGAACACCGCCGCGGCGGCCGCCGCCTCGTCGTACGAGTCGCCGGTCACGACCAGCTCGACCATGTCGCCACCGAGGGCGGCGATCCGCTCGCGCTTCTGCCGCGGCGTCGTCCCGGGCACGAACACCCGGCCGCGCACCTGCAGCGCGCGGCAGGCGTAGGCCAGGCCCTGCCCGTGGTTGCCCGCGCTGGCGCAGACGACGCCGGCGGAGCGCTGCTCGGGACCGAGCGCCGAGATCATCGTGTACGCGCCGCGGATCTTGTACGAGCGCCCGACCTGCAGGTCCTCGCGCTTCAGCCAGACGTCGGCGCCGGTCAGCGCGGAGAGCCGGGCGTTGCGCTGCAGCGGCGTCCGCTCGGCCACGCCGTCGAGCCGGCGGACGGCGTCGCGCACCTGCGCCTCGAACCCCTCGGGGGACTGGTGGACAGCGTTCACGCCGTCATCGTCGTCCACCGGTGCGCAGGGGTCGGGATCAGGGCTGGAGCAGTCGCAGGGTGGGCTCGGTGCGCAGCCGCTTGATCAGCTCCACGCGGTGCCGACCGTCGTCGGACCGGACGAACTCGAGCTTGTCGACCAGCGCCTGCATGAGGACCAGACCGCGGCCGGTGTCCAGCGGCGACCCCTCGGCCGCCGTCGCCTGCTCGAAGTCGAAGCCCTGGCCGTCGTCGAGCACGCTGACCCGGCACGTGTCGTCGGTGATGGCGACGTCGACCTGGTACTCCTCGTGCTCCCCGGCGTGCTGCACGACGTTCGCGCACGCCTCGGTGAGGGCGAGCACGACCTCCTCGATCGTCGACCTCGCGACGTCCAGGTGCTCGAGCGCCTGGCGCAGCAGCCCGCGCATCAGGGGCAGGCTGCGCGCATCGCGCGGCAGCCGGACGCTGAACGAGATGTCCATGGCAGGTCTGTCCCCTCGGCACCGATGTCCTACGCTCGACGGAACGACGAGATGAGAGGGGGCGGTGCAGTGCTGTTCGACGTGGAACCGGCGACCGTGGCCGGCCGTCCCGCCCTCACCGTACGTGGTGAGCTCGACCTGTCGACCGCCCCGCGCCTGGAGGCCGCCGCGGACGAGTCGATGGTCCGCTCGCCCGAGTTCGTCATCGACCTCACCCACACCACGTTCCTGGACTCCTCCGGTGCCCGCACGCTGCTCGGCATCGCCCGCAAGGCCGGCACGGCCGGCGTCCGGCTGCACGTGGTGGCCCCCCGGTCGAACGGGCCCGTGCGGCTCACCATCGACCTGCTCGACCTCGGCGCCTACGTGCCGCTGGTCAGCTCGCCCGGCGAGATCCGCGCGACCATCGCCGACCGCGACGCCGGAGCGTGACCGCCGGTCGGGTCGACGACGAGGCGCTCGCGCGCTGTGCAGACGAGCCGATCGCCGTCCCCGGCGCGGTCCAGCCGCACGGGGTGCTGCTCGGCGTCCGTGAGCCCGACCTCGGCGTCGTCGTCGCCTCGGCGAACGCCGCGGAGCTGTTCGGTCGGACGCCGGCCGGCCTCGCCGACGTGCTGGACGACGAGGCGCTCGCGACCCTGCGGACGGGGCTGGCCGGTGACCTCGCCGAGGTGAACCCGCTGCGCATGACCGTCGCCGGTACGGAGGTCGACCTCGTCCTGCACCGGGCGGACGGGCTGCTGATCACCGAGTGGGAGCCCGTGGCCGGCGCAGAGCAGGCCGGTGCCGCCTGGCACCGGCGGCTGCCCGGTGTGCTCCAGCGGCTGGCGGCGTCGACCACGCTCGAGCAGCTCAGCGCGACGCTGGCGCGCGACGTCCGCACGGTCACCGGGTTCGACCGGGTGATGGTCTACCGCTTCGACCCGGAGTGGAACGGCGAGGTGATCGCCGAGGCCCGCCGGGACGACCTCGAGCCGTTCCTCGGGCTGCGCTTCCCGGCCAGCGACATCCCTGCCCAGGCCCGGGAGCTCTAACACGACCAACTGGATGCGGCTGATCCCCGACGCCGGCTACGCGCGGGTGCCGCTGGAGCCGGCCGTCGTCCCCGGCACCGGGCGCCCGCTGGACCTGTCGGGCGCCATGCTGCGCAGCGTCTCGCCGGTGCACCTGGAGTACCTGGCCAACATGGGCGTGGTCTCGTCGATGTCGGTCTCGCTCATCGACCGCGGCCGGCTGTGGGGGCTCATCTCCTGCCACCACTACGCCGGCCCGCACCGCCCGTCCTACGCCGACCGCACCGCCGCGGAGTTCCTCGGCCGCACCGCCTCGCTGCTGCTGCGCACCGTGGTCGCCGAGAGCGAGCTGGACGGCATCGTCGACGTCGCCGAGCGCGCCGCCGAGCTCTCCGCCGCCGTCGGCCGGACGCCGCGCGCGCTCGGGGCTGCGCTCACCGAGCAGGACGTGACCGTCCTGGACCTGCTGCCCGCCGCCGGTGCCGCGGTGCGACTGGGCGGTCAGCTCCGGCTCCTGGGGACGACGCCGCCCGCCGAGCGGGTGCCCGGGATCGTGGCGGCGCTGCTGGCCGCCGGCGCGACCGCCACCGACGCGGCCTCGTCACTGGTGCCGGACGCCGCCGACCTCGTCGACACCGCCAGCGGGGTGCTCGCCGTCCCGGTCGGGCCGGGCGACTTCCTGGCCTGGTTCCGGCCGGAGACGCTGCGCGAGGTGACCTGGGGCGGCAACCCCTACGAGTCCAAGGTCGCGCAGACCGACGACGGCCCGCGGCTGAGCCCGCGCCGCTCGTTCGACGCGTGGAGCGAGATCGTCCGCGGCACGTCGCGGCCGTGGCGCGAGCACGAGGTGGCCGCCGCCCGAGCCCTGGCCGGGCACCTCGCCGCCGCCACGCTGAACCGGTCCGAGGAGGACAACCGGCTGGCCGGGGCGCTGCAGCGCACGCTCCTGCTCGAGGAGCTGCCGAAGGTGCCCGGGGTGGCGATGGCCGCCCGGTACGTGCCCAGCGCGGAGGACGTCGTCGGCGGCGACTGGTACGACCTGGTGCCGCTGCCCGGCGGGACGCTCGCCGTCGTCCTCGGGGACGTCGCGGGGCACGGCCTGGCCGCCGCGTCGGTGACCGCGCAGCTGCGGCACGCGCTGCGGGCGCACCTGCTGCGCGCGGCCGGTCCGGCAGCGGCCCTGGCGATGATCAACGAGGTGACGAGCGCGCTGCTGCCCGGCGAGATGGCGACCGTGGTGGTCGCCCAGCTCGATCCGGGGACCGGCGAGGTCGTGGTCGCCAGCGCCGGGCACCTGCCGGTGCTGCACGCGCACGAGGGCGGCGCCGAGTACGTGATGGGCGGTCGCGGGCCGGCGCTCGGGGTGCTGGACGCGCCGACCTACGCCGAGGCCCGGCTGAGGCTGGTCGGCGACGACCGGCTGGTGCTGTTCAGCGACGGCCTGGTCGAGCGGGGCCGCGGTGGGCTGCAGAGCGGGCTCGATGCGCTGCGCCAGGCGGTGGCCGGCGGTCCGGCGGCGCCGGAGCAGCTGCTCGAGTCGGTGCTCGGCGCGCTGGCCCCGCCGGGGACCGACGACGTCACGGTGCTGGCCCTCTCCCGCACCTGAGCCTCAGCCGTCACATGCGGTGTGGCGTCACGCTCGGTCATGGTCTCTGCGCCCTATCGTGACGCGGAGCCCGTTCGGCGGGCGGTCCGCACCGCACGCAGGAGCTCGCCCTCATGTCCCACCGGACGCCTTCCCGCCGCTCCCTCGGCCGCACGGCCGGAGCCCTCGCGCTGATCGGTGCGCTCGCACTGCCGCTGGCCGGCTGCGGCTCCGACGGGCTGTCGCCGGTCGGCTCGACCAGCTCCGCGGTCCCCGACGCGCCACCCGCACCCGTTCTGGTGCCGTGGCCGCTGACCGGGGTGATGGCCGAGGCGCCGCCGCAGCGCCCGGCGCTCGCGGTGAAGATCGAGAACTCGCCCGCCGCGCGGCCGCAGACCGGTCTGGGCAGCGCCGACGTGGTGTGGGAGGAGGTCGTCGAGGGCGGCATCACCCGCTTCGTCGCCGTCTACCACTCGCACGTGCCGCCGGAGATCGGGCCGATCCGCTCGGTGCGCCCGATGGACGCCGCGATCGCCGGCCCGCTGCGCGGCCTGTTCGCCTTCTCCGGTGGTGGCCCGGACTTCGTGCGGGCGATCGGCGACACCGGGTCGCAGTTGCTCAGCCAGGACGCCGGCGCCGACGGCTTCTTCCGGGTGACCACCCGGTCCGCGCCGCACAACGTGCACGCCGACCCGGCGCGGTTCCTGGCCCAGGCCGACGCCGCCCACCTGGCGCCGCCGTCGCCCGAGTTCTCCTTCGCGCCGGACGGCCAGCCGTCCACCGCGGCCGCGCTGGGGACGCCGACCACGCGGGTGCAGCTCAAGCTCGGCAGCGGACGCCCGAGCTGGGCGTGGAGCGTGCCGGACGAGGGCTGGATGCGGGCCGAGGGCGACACACCCGCGACCGGGTCGGACGGCGCGCAGCTCGCCGCCAAGAACGTCGTGGTGCTGCGCGTCGACGTCGTCAACACCGCGTTCCGCGACCCGGCCGGCAACCCGGTCCCCGAGACCCGCATGGTCGGCGGCGGCGAGGCGCTCATCGCCAGCGGCGGCAGCACCATCGCCGCGAGCTGGTCGAAGGCGTCGGAGACCGCGCCGGTCGTCCTGACCGGCCCCGGCGGCGCGCCCGTGCTGCTCGCGCCCGGGAACACCTGGGTCGAGCTCGTGCCTGCCGGGACGGGCAGGGTCACCCTGGGTTGAGCCGCGGTCTGCGCATCACCCGCATACGTCAGAGGGTGGTCATCCCCGCGGGGATGACCACCCTCGTGCGTCCGAGCGCGGTCTGCGCATGGTGCCGGCCCGGTGCTCAGTCGCCCTTCACGTTCACGATCTGGCGCAGCGTGTGCCGCACCTCCACCAGGTCGGCGGCGTCGGCCATGACCTGGTCGATCGGCTTGTACGCGTCCGGGTGCTCGTCGAGGAACGCGTCCGAGCGCCCCCAGGCGATGCCCGCCATCCGTGCGTCCAGGTCCGCCCGCGTGAACCGCTTCCGCGCCGCCGAGCGGGAGAAGTTCCGGCCCGCGCCGTGCGGTGAGGACATCAGCGACGGGACGTTCCCCTTGCCCACGACCACGTAGGACGCCGCGCCCATCGACCCGGGGATCAGGCCGAGCTGACCCTCCCGCGCCGAGATCGCGCCCTTCCGCGACAGCCACACCTCGCGCCCGTAGTGCGTCTCGCGCTCGGTGTAGTTGTGGTGGCAGTTGACCGTCTCGTACCGCTCGACCTCGGTGCCCAGGAACCGGCCCAGCTGGTCGACGCAGCGGTCCATCATCTCCTCGCGGTTGAGGTAGGCGAACCGCTGCGCCCAGCGCAGCGCCTCGATGTACCGGTCGAACTCCGGCTCGCCCTCCACCAGGTACGCGAGGTCGCGGTCGGGCAGCTGGATGTGCCGCTTCGCGCACTGCTCCCGGGCGACCTTGATGTGCTTCTGCGCCAGCCGGTTGCCGACACCCCGCGAGCCCGAGTGCAGGAACAGCCACACCCGGTCCTGCTCGTCGAGGGACAGTTCGATGAAGTGGTTGCCGCTGCCCAGCGTGCCGAGCTGCTGCGGCCACTGCCGCGCCTCGGCGTCGGCCTGCCCGGCACCGGGGGTGTCCCGCAGCTCGGCGATCCGCGGCTCGGCGCTGGCCCGGATCTTCGCGTTCCGGCCACCCGCCGACAGCGGGACCGAGCGCGAGATCTGCTGGTGCAGCACGTCCAGCGGTCGGCCGGCGACGTCGTCCGCGGTGAACTGGGTGCGGACGGCGATCATCCCGCAGCCGATGTCCACGCCGACCGCCGCCGGGATGATCGCGCCGTCGGTCGGGATGACCGAGCCGACGGTCGCGCCCATGCCCAGGTGGGCGTCGGGCATGAGGGCCAGGTGCGGGTGGATGAACGGCATCTGCGCGGTGCGCTCCGCCTGCTCGCGGGTGGTGTCCTCCAGGATCGACGCCCAGTTGAGCAGGCGTGCGTTGATCTTCTCCATCGTCCTTTCGATTCGCTCCGTGTGCGGTCAGGGGTGCTGCGCAGCCGGTGCAGTCAACACGTGCACGCGGAGCGGCGCAGCCCTATTACCCGGGAGCGACCGGACCCTGCGCTTCCGCCGAGAAGCAGCCTGCTCGTCCGCTGAAGAGCGGAAAAGAGTCAGTGGGTGAGCAGGCCGTTGGGCTGCTCGGTGATCCGGCCGCGGTCGAGGGCGGTGGCGAGCGCCCCCTCGAGCACCGCGGTGACCGCGGCCGAGCGGCGCTTGTGCCCGAAGACGGCGGCGGTCTGGGTGAACAGCTCGTCCCGCCGCATGCCGGCGGCGGCGCGGCAGAGCGCGCGCATCGCGTTGGCGATCTCCTCCGACGCCACCTGGTCGATGGGCCGGTCGGTGCTGGAGACCTGGCGGCGGAAGCCCTCGTAGCTCTCCGGCGTGACGCCCTCGGGCCACAGGTGCTCGCCCTGCACCGCCGACGGGGGCAGCAGCGAGAGCAGCGCCGACTTGCGCGACTCGGTCGCCCGGGTGAGCCCGAACGCCCCGACGGTGAGCTTCGCCAGCCGGTCGACGTGGATCGGGCCCTCGGCCTTGATACCGGCGGTCAGCACCCGGCGCACCGCCCGCGCCGCCTTGGACGCGGGTAGCTCGTCGAGCACGGTCTTCTCGCCGGCGACCTTCGGGATCCACGGCACGAACGGGGTCTCGCCGTCCATCGGCACCGGCCCGGCGGGCTTGCGGACCGCGGCCGGCTTGGCGGCGGGCTTCGCCGGCGCGGTCGTCGCGGGCAGCGCCACCGACGCGGTCACCGACGAGCGCAGCGCGGCCACGCCCTTGAACGACTCGAGCGCCGCCGTCGGCAGGGGGATGGGGGCGGGCAGCACCGGGGCCGACGGCACGGCGTCGACGGCCTCGACCAGCCGGTCGACCACCACGGAGGGGTCGCGCAGCCAGGACGGCAGCCACACCCGCTCCACCACGGGCCAGCGCAGCAGCTCGCCGAGCACCTCGATCGGCAGCCCGTCGCGGTCACCGACCGTGCCGCGGCGCGCCCACGACGGGCCGTCCAGCAGCACCGCGGCCACCGGGGTCTCCGGGTCGACAGGTCGGGAGATCGACAGGTCGACACGGAACTCCGAGAGCCCGACGTCGGTGCGCACCACCAGCCCGCGCCCGCGCAGCGCGTCGGCGATCTCCTCCCGGTGCCGGTCGATTACGGCGACCGACCGGGGCGAGCGTGGCAGCACGTCGGTGCCCCGCTCGGCCATGTCCAGGTACGCGCGCAGGTGCTTGATGCCGACCGAGCTGGTCTCCTCGGCCCGCAGCTGCTCCGGGTCGAAGGACAAGAAGACGACGACCTGCCGGCGGGCGCGGGTGATGGCCACGTTGAGCCGCCGCTCGCCGCCGCTGCGGTTGAGCGGGCCGAAGTTCAGCGGCAGCGTGCCGTCGGCGGTGGGGGAGAAGCCGGTGGAGAAGAAGACGACGTCGCGCTCGTCGCCCTGCACGTTCTCCAGGTTCTTGACGAACAGGCCCTCGCCGTCGGTGCGGTCCAGCGCCGCGGCCAGCCGCTCGTCGTCGGCGTCGCGCAGCAGCGACTCGATGTAGGAGCGCTGCTGGGCGTTGAAGGTGACGACGCCGATCGAGGGCACCGCGTCGACGCCCTCCCACTTGGGCACCGCGTCGAACCGGCGGCGGATCTCGGCGACGATCGCCTTGGCCTCGATCGGGTTGGTGCGCAGCAGCCGGCCGGCGCCCGAGCGGTGGAAGGTGCCCGGCACCCGCACCAGCGAGACGCCGCGGCCGTCCGGCTCGGCCGACGCCCGGCCGTGGGTGGGCGCCGGGAACGACGACAGCCGGTTCTCGTAGTACTGCGCGTTGGAGAACGCGATCAGCGACTCGTCCTGGCTGCGGTAGTGCCACGACAGCCAGTGCCGCGGCACCCGCGCCTGCACGCACTCGCTGAGGATCGACTCCTCGTCCTCGACCGCGGTCTCCACCTCGACGACGTCGTCGGCGACCGAGGCGGTCGGCTCGAGGAAGAACGTCGGCGGCATCTGCTTGGAGTCACCGACGACGACGGCGGCCTTCGCCCGCCCCAGGGCCCCGACGGCGTCGGCCACCCGGATCTGCGAGGCCTCGTCGAAGACCACCAGGTCGAACTGCGCCGCGGCGGCCGGGAAGAAACGGGCCACCGAGTCCGGCGAGACCAGCACGCACGGCATGACCGCGGTGATCAGGTCGCCGTACTGGGCGAGCAGCTGCCGCACGCCCAGCCCGCGGCGCTGCTTGGCCAGCTCGCGCTGGAGCGCACCGACCTGGCCGGCGCCCGCCGCGGCGTCGAAGGGGCGGGTGGCCAGCACCGAGGCCGGCAGCGCGGAGGTGAGGTGCTCGCGCACAGCCCGCGAGGCGGCGGTGAAGCGGTCGATCGCCTTCTCGTGCACGCCCTCGTCGAACAGGTCCAGCCCGGTCGCGTCCAGCCGCTCGGTCACCGAGGCCGCGGCCAGCCCCCGGTCCAGCGCGCGGACGGCGTCGTCGGCCGTGATCGCGCCCGTGACCAGCAGCCGCCGCGCGTCGAACAGGCCGGCGTAGCGCAGCGGCTCGAGGGTGTCGAGGAAGGTGACCCATCGGCGCAGCGACATGAGCACCGAGCCGGCGCCGCCGGGCCCCGACGGAGCGGCGGAGCCGCGCTCGGGCCGGGTCATCGACCAGCGCAGCGTGAACCCGTCGTCGCCGGCCCAGGCGGCGAGTTGGTCGGCGCTCGCACCGCCGACGTGCAGCAGCGCGGTCACCGCGTCGTGCAGGCGGTGCACCGCCGACGCCGTCTCGGCGCCGACCGGGGTGCCGGCCACGATCAGCTTGCGCAGCTGCACGTGGAAGGTGGACGAGCCGTCGACGGCCTGCCCGGCGCGGCGCAGCCAGGCCACCTGGCGCTCGACCAGCTGCGGGTCGACGAACGGGTTCCAGCCCTCGGGCAGCGTCATCCCCGGCAGCGCGGCGACCCGGCCGGCGATCTGCTGCACGGCGGTCTGCACCCGCCACAGGTTCTCGACCAGCGCCGGGACGTCCTTCGGCTTGACCTTGGCGTCGGGCCGCAGGTGCGGGGCGAGCCGGTCGCGCACCGCGATCAGCCGCCGCCGGCGTCCCCACCAGGACGACGCCGCCGCCGTCTGCGCGGCCACGTAGATGTCGGCCAGCGGCAGGCCGAGCACCTCGGGCTCGACCAGCTCCATGCCCGGGTGCCGGAAGGCGAGGAACGCCGCGACCTCGCCCAGCACCGCGCCGGTCGCCGTCGTCCAGCGGTGGGAGAAGGTCTCGTCGAGGACGTCCAGGCCGACGGCCGGGCCGCCGAGCAGGTGGGCGAGCGCGGCGAAGTCCTCCGGCGTGCGGGCGTGCCGCAGCACCTGGGTCAGCGCGGGCAGCCCGGCGACGCCGCGCACCGCCTCGTCGACCTCGGCGGCCGCGGCCTGGGCGGCCAGGGAGGTCGATGGACGGCGAGTCGACGAACGCCCACGGGTGGCGCGGCGAGGGCCGGGTGAGGTCGGCGATCTCGGGCAGCAGAGCCAGCGCGCGCCGCACCTGGGTGAGCACCTCGGCCGGCGCGTTCGCGACGAACGGCAGCGGGATCGGCAGCGGCTGCACGTCGGTGCCGGCGGTGAGCTCCGCGGTGCGTGCCGTGTACAGCGACAGCCCGGCGGCGTTCTCGGTGTGCAGCCGGTCGGCGTAGCGGGCCAGCAGCCGGCGGGCCGAGCGCAGGTTCTCCGAGTCGGCGGCCAGCCCCTGCTCGTCGACGGAGACTGCGTGCTCCAGGGCCAGCCGGATCTGCGCCCGCACCATCGAGGCGCGGCTGCCCTTGTCGTGCAGGTCGAGGGCGAACATGCCCATGCCGACGGCGTCCAGCCGGCGGGCGACCACGTCGAGCGCGGCCCGCTTCTCGGCGACGAACAGCACCCGCTTGCCCTGGGCGACGGCGCGGGTCAGCAGGTTGGTGATGGTCTGCGACTTCCCGGTGCCGGGCGGGCCCTCGAGCACGAAGGTGCGGCCGGCGTCGGCCTCCGCGATGGCGCGCAGCTGCGAGGAGTCGGCGGCGACCGGCAGCCCTGCGGCGAGGTCGTCCAGGTCGGTGTACGCGCCGCTCTCCAGCGCCGGGTCGGTGAACGGCTCGGTCGGCTCGTGCACGAGGTGGGCGACCAGTGGGTTCTCCGCGAAGTCGGCCCAGTGCTCGTCGAGGTCCTTCCAGAGCCGGTACTTCGCGAACTGGAGGACGGCGAGGTCCGCCGTCGCCTCCACCCGGTAGGGCAGCCCGTGACCGACCAGCGCGACCCGCAAGGCCTCGAGCGCGGCCTCGACGTCCATGGTGCCGTCGGCGGTCTCGGTCAGCGTCGGGACGGTGAGCCCGTGCAGCTGGCGCAGCTTCTCCAGCAGGCAGTAGTTGGGGGCGGTGCTGCCGGTCTCGTCGAGCGCCAGCCGGTAGGAGCCGGTGCGGCTGAGCGGCGTGAGCGTCACCGGGATGAGGACCAGCGGGGAACGCAGCGGCCGGCCGTCGAGCTCCCAGGCCAGCGAGCCCAGCGCCAGGTACAGGTTGTTGGCGCCGGTCTCCTCCTGCACCGTCTTCGCGCGGTAGGCCAGGTTGCGCAGCCGCGGCAGGTAGCCGCCGGTGGTGACGTCGGCGTGCACCTCGCGGCGCTCGACCAGGAGGTCGGCCAGCTGCGCGGTCGGCAGGTCGCCGGCGTCGGCCAGGCCGCGCTCGGTCTGCACGGCGGCCAGCTTGTCGCCGGGGAGCAGGGTGATCGGGGTGCCGTCGTGGACGAACCGCTCGAGCACCGGCAGCGCGGACGGGGGGACGGTGAGCGCCAGCCCGGTCCGCTCGGTGTAGTTGATCAGCCGGTTGCGCAGGCTGAGGTCGAGCAGGGCGTTCTTCCACTGCTGCACGCGCGCGGGCGCGTCCGGCTTCGGTGCGGACGCCGTCGCCGTCGTCCCCTCGGGCGGCGCGGGAGCGCTGTGCACCGCGGCCCGGTACTCGACGATCTGCAGCACGCCGGCCTCGTCACGGGCGCGGGCCGGCAGCGGGACGATGCCGTCGCGGCGGGCGCGGTGCACGTCGGTCACGCCGACGATGCGGTCGAGCTCGCCGGTCAGCCAGCCGTCGTAGGCCGGGTGGTGCAGGTCGGTGCCGACCTCGCCCATGCTCGTGAGCAGCGTGGTCTCGACCAGGCCGATCAGCCCGAGGTCGACCAGGTTGACCAGGCCCGCGGGGTCGGTGGTGGCGGCGGACTCCGCACTCCGCTCCTCGCGCCAGTAGCCGAGGAAGGCGTGTGCTCCCCCCTCCCTCCCGCCGATCCCCTCGGCCAGCCAGAGCAGCGGCCGGATGCCGGCCTGCTCCAGGGCGGCGGCGAGGAGGACGACGGTGTCGAGCGGGGTGCCGACCTTCCAGGTCAGGACGTCGCCCGGGGTGCGGACCTGCTGACCGACGTCGGACCAGGTGGCCGGCGGCTCGCTGTAGCGCAGGCCGCGGGCCCGGAGCGTCTCGGCGATGGCGGTGACCACCTCGTCGACCCGCTCGGCGGTGGCGGCGTAGCCGACGAGAGCCCCGCTGCCGGTGGTGCTCTCCAGCCGGTCGACGGCCTCGGCGACGAGCGCGGTCACCGCCGGGTGGTTGGGCGTGACGTGCGCGGCGAGCATCTCCAGCGCGAGCGGCAGGGGAGAGGCCAGCCACTGGTTGGCGGCGAGCACTTGGACGGAGCGGGACGCCTCGCCGGCGAGGACCGGCCCGCCCTCGGCGACGTCGTCGACCCACACCTCGACGTCGATGACGCCCGGGCGCTGCTCCTCGACCTGCAGCATCGCGGCCGGGTCCATGACGAGGCCGACGTCGGTGAGGACGGTGGAGCGCCCCGCGTCGAGGTCGGCCAGCAACTCGACCGGGCGGGCGATCGGGCCTTCGGCGTCGCGGACCGACAGCCGGACGGTCGCGCCGCGGACGGTGCTCTCCGACGTGAGCGCGAGCCGGGGGACGACCGGGATGCCGTTGTGCGCGAGCGCGTAGCTCAGCACCGGCGTGGAGGTGATCTCGATGGAGACGGCCGTCGTCCGCGGCGCCACGGCGTCGCGGAGGTCGGACTCGGCAGTGCTCTCCATGTCACCTGTCTACCGGGTAGGACGGAATGGTCCCTTCATGCTCCCCGACGGGTGGGGCAGGTGTGACACCTGCGTCGAGAAGCCGGTGGGGATCACAGGACGGGCGGGTCCGGCGGGCCGCGTCGTTCCGCCGGGGAGGGCCCCGGTGCGACGATGCTCGGACGTTCCGCAACCGGAGGTGCCATGACCCACGCACCCGATGTGCGGGCGGGGGACGCCGACCGGCAGGCGGCGGCCGACCGCCTGCGCGCCGCCCACGACGAGGGCCGGTTGGACCTGGACGAGTACGACCGCCGGCTCGCCGCGGCCTACGCAGCGGTGACCTACGGGGACCTCGCCCGGCTGTTCACCGACCTCCCGGCGCGGACCGCGTCGCCCGCGCCGGTGACCTCGGTGGCGGCCGCGGCCGGGATGGCACGGGCCGCCGGGGCCTCGGTGGTGCGCCGCCCGGCCGGGTTCCCGCTGGCGCTGAAGATCCTCTGGACCATCTGGGCGTCGGTGGTGGCCCTGAACGTGACCGTCTGGCTGCTGGTCAGCCTCGGCACCGGGCTGACGTACTTCTGGCCGATGTGGCTGGCGGTGCCGGGTGTGGCGCTCGGCGTCGGCACGGTGCTCACGATGCGGGTGCGCGGCTCGCGCTGAGGACCGTGGTCACCGCCGGGGGAGCGCCCGGCCGTCAGGGAGCGTGCGGCCGCTGAGCAGCGCGACGAGTGCGCCGCTCTCCGCCCGGACCGGCTCGCCGTCGCCCCAGCTGCGGCCGGTGTCGGTCGCCTCGAGGCGGACACCGGCGAGGTCGATGCCGAAGACCGCGCCCTCGGCGGCGGCGAGGTGGTCCAGCACGGCGGAGACGGCCTCGGCCGGTGCCACGGGCGGCCGCCCGCGCGGGATCGTCACGTCGAGCGAGTGGATGACGGCGTGGCTCAGGGCGCCGATCGCGCCACCGCCCGGCGGCTCCCAGGTGTGCAGCGCCGGGGAGCGGAGGGCGTCCTCCAGCTCGCCCGGTGGCAGCGAGGCGTCGCGGGCGGCGACGGTGTCGGAGAGCCGGTCGAAGCTCCCGCCGGCGGCCGTCATCTCGGCGCCGAACTGCTCGGCCGTGAGCCGTGCCGGCATCGTCACGTGGGCGACGACGTGCCGGGCCTGCCAGCCCGCGCAGAGGGTGGCCGCGTCCCACGCGTCATCGGGACCGGCGGCGAGCAGGTCCGCGAGGCCGGTGCAGGTCGCTGCCGTCCAGCGCTGCAGCTGCTGCTCGTCCACGTCGTTCCGGATGTCGGTCATGCACATGCCTCTCGTCCCGGGCCGATGTCGTCGGCCTCGTCCACACCCAGACGTCCGCGGCCAGGCGAAGTCATCGCCTCGTACCGGGTGCTTGCTGTCGGCGGGCGGTGAACACGTCTTCGACGTAGACGTTCATCACCACCTCGCAGTCGCAGAATCCGCCGTACTCCTCGAGCCCCTCGCGCAGGCGTTCGACGTCGATCCGGTGTGCGTGCGCCCAGGCCTCGGTGGCCCGCAGCCCGTGGTCGCAGCCCGCCGCCAGCACGGCGGCGTCGACGTGCTCGAGCAGCTGCTGGAGCTGCTCGGCGTCGAGCGGCATGCGGGAGGCGCTGGCCGCCTGCTGAGCCCGGAGGTACTCGTCCTTCAGCTGCTTCTGGTGGGCCTTCTGGTCCTTGCTCGCCATGGGGTTCTCCTGTTCGGTTGCATCGATCCGACCCGTCCGCGGGGTGCGCGTCAACCGGTGGACGATGGGCTGTGGACAACGAGCTGACCTGGGGATTCACCTGGGCTCGTGCGCCTGGCGTCGGTACTATTCGTACATGTGTTCGACCGCGTGCGGAACGCCGATGGAGTGCCTGACCGGTGCTCTCGCGGCGCTGGCCGGTGAGGAACTGAAGTCGTCGTTCGGGCCGGCGGTGCTGGAGCGCGCCACCGTGCTGGTGGGTGCGCGGAACGTGATCGATGCGGAGCTGGCCCGGACGGTGCGGGAGGGTGAGCTGACCCGGGCCTCGGAGCACGACGGCAAGGCGACGATGGCCTCCTGGCTGCGGGGGCACCACCGGTTGCCGCAGGGCGCGGCGAGCCAGCTGGTGCGCAACGGGCGGGCGTCGGAGCGGCTGCCGGTGCTCGCCGCGGCGGCCGCGGCGGGTCTCGTGCCGGCGGAGGCGGTGTCGGTGATCGCGCCGGTGGTGGCCGACGTGAACCTGGCCCGCGCCGAGGCCCAAGGCGTGGACGTGGCCGAGATCGACCGGCTGCTCACCGATGTGGCCACCAGCGCTTCGCATGCCGACCTGCGGCAGGCCGTGGGGCACTACCTGGCGCGGCTGGACCCCGACGGCACTGAGCCGGATCCGACCGAGCAGCGGTCGCTGTCGTTCGCCAAGCACACCGACGGCACGCTGTCGTTCTCCGGCACGCTCGATGCGGTGGGTGGGGAGAAGTTCCAGGCCGCGGTCGAGGCGATCCTGCAGGCCTCCCGCCCCGCCGGGGACACCCGCACCCGCGCCCAGCAGGCCGGTGATGCGCTGGTGCAGCTGTGCGACAACGCGCTGGCCTCCGGAGCGCTGCCGGTGCTGCGCGGCCACAAGCCGCACATCGGGGTGCTGATCGACCACGAGGACCTGATGGACACCAGCTCCGCCGCGGGGACCGGTGCCGGCGCGGGCCGGACCGGGTTCGGCAGCATCATTTCCGCGGCGAAGGCCCGATGGCTGGCCTGCGACGGCACCGTCACCCGCATCGTCATCGGCCCCGAAGGCCAACCGCTGGATCTGGGCCGCAGTCAACGGCTGGTTCCGCCGCACCTGCGCAGGGCGGTGGAGGTGCGCGACCAGCACTGCGTCTTCGCCGGCTGCGATGCGCCCACTTACTGGTGCGACGTGCACCATGTCGTGCACTGGGTCGACGGAGGGGACACCTCGCTGCACAACTCAGGGCTGCTCTGCGAGAGGCACCACACCAAGGTCCACCACGGGTTCCGCATCGAGCGACAACCGGACGGGCGATGGCGCACCTACCGTCCCGACGGCACCGAGATCCTCATCGGCGAACCGTTCCTCATCTCCGCCTGACCCGTCGTCCCTGCCCGACCCGGGCGCTCGGCTGCTGCCGAACGCCCGTGGTGGAACCTGCTGCGCTGGCGGTCGGGCTTACGAGCCCAGGCGTCGATCCGCGGGGTGGGGGAGACCCGGGCTGCTCGCGCGCCCTGCCGGGGAGGGCCCGGTGCGCTGCGCAGGACGCCGACCGGTACGAATGGCGCGTGAGCGAATCGAAGCGGTACGAGTCGGGCCTGGTCGTCGAGAACCGCGGGCACGTCCGCGTGCTCACCCTCGACCGGCCGGAGCGGCGCAACGCGCTCTCCACCGACGTGCAGGCCGACCTCGTCGAGGAGCTCCTCGACGCCGCGGAGGGCGGCACGGTGCGCGCTCTCGTGCTCACGGGCAACGGCCCCGCCTTCTGCGCGGGCTTCGACCTCAAGGAGATCCGCGCCCAGGACGAGCGCGGTGAGCGGTTCCGGCCGCCGATGGGCCGGCCCGGGCGGTCGATCTTCGAGGTCGTCACCGAGACGCCCATCCCCGTCGTCGCCGCGCTGCAGGGCCACGCCGTCGCCGGCGGCTTCGAGCTCGCCCTCGCCTGCGACCTCCGCGTGGCCGCGCCCGGCATCAAGCTCGGCCTCCCCGAAGCCACCATCGGCATGGGCGCCAACTTCGGCTCCGTCGTCCTGCCCAAGCGCATCCCGATGGGCATCGCGCTGGAGATGCTGCTGGTCGGCGAGTACGTCAGCAGCGAGGACGCCGAGCGCTGGGGCCTGGTCAACCGGATCGTCGACACCGACGACGTCCTGTCCGACCGCCCTCGCCCTCGCCGAGAAGATCGCCGGGAACGCCCCGATCAGCGTCCGCCGCATGAAGGAGACCGCCGTCAAGGGCGTCGAGCTCCCGCTGTGGCAGGCCCTGCGCCTCGACGTCGGCCCCAACCCCTACCTCAGCGAGGACCGCCGCGAGGGCATCGCCGCCTACCTGGAGAAGCGCCGCCCGGAGTGGCGCGGCCGCTAGGACGGCGCGCACCGGTGCGCCCCACACCGCTCCGGGTGGGTCCACACTGCGGACCTGCCCGTCGGTGAGGAGGTGCCGGATGTCCACGCCCGAGCACGAGCCGTCGTCGTCGCCCGGCCAGCCGGGCCCCGATCAGCAGGGCTACGGCCAGCAGCCCTACGGCCAGCAGCCCTACGGCCAGCAGCCCTACGGCCAGCAGCCCTACGAGCAGCAGCCCCACGGCCAGCAGCCCTACGAGCAGCAGCCCTACGGGCAGGGAGACGGGACGTACCCGGCGCAGCCGATGCCCGGCCCGCCGCCGTGGGGGCAGTACAGCCAGCCCACGGGCGCGCTGGGCACCATGCGCCCGACCGGGATGATCATCCTGCTCTTCTTCGTCACCCTGGGGGTCTGGGGCTTCGTCTACTACTTCCAGACCCACGAGGAGATGAAGCGGCACACCGGCGAGGGGCTCGGCGGCATCATCGCCCTGATCATCGCGGTGATCTTCGGGATCGTCTCGCCGTTCCTGCTCAGCAACGAGGTCGGCCGGCTCTACGAGCGCCGCGGGCAGGCCCCTCCGGTCACCGCCCTCACCGCGCTGTGGTTCTTCCCCGGCATCTTCATCCTGGTCGGCCCGTTCATCTGGTTCGTGCGCACCAACAACGCGCTCAACGAGTACTGGCGCAGCCAGGGCGTCACCCGGACCAGCCTGGTCTGACGCGGACCGGCAGGATCGCACCGTGCCGAAGACCAGCGCCGGGATCCTGCTGCACCGGCTCGGCCCCACCGGCCGGGAGGTGCTGCTCGGTCACATGGGCGGCCCGTTCTGGGCGCGCAAGGACGACGGTGCCTGGTCCCTCCCCAAGGGCGAGCACGGCCCCGACGAGGACCCGCTGGCGGTCGCGCACCGCGAGTTCGCCGAAGAACTCGGCTCGCCGGTCCCGGCCACCGACCTCGTGCCGCTGGGGCAGCACCGCGCCTCCGGGAAGGTCCTCACGATCTGGGCGGCCGAGGGCGACCTCGACGCCGCTGCCTGCACCAGCAACACCTTCGAGCTGGAGTGGCCGCCACGGTCGGGCCGGGTCCAGGAGTTCCCAGAGATCGACCGGGCCGCCTGGTTCGGCCTCGACGAGGCGCGCGCGAAGCTGGTGAAGGGTCAGTTGCCCTTCCTCGACCGCCTCCACGCGCTCCTGGAGCAGGCCCATCCCACTGGCTGAGCGGCCGTCCCGCTCCGTGGATGACGGTTGGATGACGTGTCGTCCCACCCCGCCCCGGCCGACCCAGATCGACGCCCGGGCCTGCGAGGGTTCTGCTGTTCCGTTTCCAGGACCACCGGTCCACGCCCTCGGGGAGGCATCCATGACGTGCACTCAGTGCGACGCCGTCGCGCAGCGCGGGCGGTTCTGCGTCGGCTGCGGCAAGCGCCTGCCGCCGTCCCCGCTGCCCGTGCGCCGGCCGCGCCTGGCCCCGCAGCACCTGAACGACGACGACACCCAGCCGGTGCTGCGCTTCGGCGTCACGCCGCGGACCCCGGTCGAGCTCCAGCGGGACGCGCTCGTCTGAGCCCGCGGGGTTGCGGACGCCGGGGGTGGGATGCCACTCGCGGCGTCCGCACCCGCGGAGCGGCGGCAGTGAGCGGCCTCACTGCTAGCAATCCGCTTGCTGGAGTTAGCACTCCGCGGATCCGGGGCATGGACCAGACCGTCAGGTCATCCCCGATCTACGGAGTTGTTTCTCGTCATGACCGACGCCACCAGGATCCAGAACCAGCTGCGCGCCCTCGTCCTGCTCACGCAGACCGAGGAGCAGATCGCCCGGACCCGGATCTCGCAGGCCCGGACCGACGCCGTCCGCCGCGAACTCGTCCAGAACGCCGACAACGCCGCGGCCCGCACCGTCGAGATCACCGAGGCGCTGCGCGCGGCCGGCGGCGTCCCGGACGTCGTCACCCCCGCGATCGGCCGGCTCTCCGCCGTCCTCAAGGCCACCGTCGAGCAGGCCGCCCCGCTCGAGGAGGCGCTGCTCACCGACCTGCAGCTCGAGCACCAGCTGGTCGACCGCGCCACCTACCTCAAGGTGCTGGCCGAGAAGGCCGGCGCGACCGAGGTCCGGCGGCTGGCCGAGAAGCTGGTCGACGCGCACACGGCCACCGTCGAGTGGCTGACCGTCGTCCTCGCGGAGGAGGCGCTGGGCGGCCCCGCCGCGCTGGTCGCCACCCCGCTGCAGAAGGTCGCGGGCACCGTCGCCCGGGCCGCCGGTGCGCCGGTCCGGTTCGTGCACAACACGGTCAACACCGCGCTGGACTCGGTGCAGCAGGCAGGCGAGGAGACCACCGAGCGCCTCGGCGCCGTGGCCGACCGCGCCGCCGCGCTCACCGGCGCCGTCGGCGAGACCCTCACCGTCAGCCGCGCCGCCGGCCTGCGCCGGGCCGAGCGCATCGCCCGGCGCGAGGGCGAGCCGGAGGCGGCCGCCGCGGCCCGGGCCGCCCGCGAGGAGCTCGGCGACCTGACCGCCGACGAGCTGCCGATCCCCGGCTACGACTCGATGGCGGTCGCTGACGCCGTGAAGGCGATCAAGAAGCTCACGACGCCGCACGACGTGAACGTGGTGATCCGCTACGAGGAGACCCACAAGAAGCGGTCGAACGTGGCGAGTGCCGCGCAGACCCGCCTGGCCGACCTGGCCAAGGAGGCCGTCGGCGTCTCCAGCTGATCCGCGCCGGCCGAGGGCCCGCATCCCGTCCGGGGTGCGGGCCCTCCCGCATGCCGGTACGGAGGCGCGCGGCGGGTGCCGTGCGGGTGACATGCGTCCCCAGCCGTTTGCCACACCGCGGGGACGGGGGACACCTCCCGGTATGAGCATCACCCCCGAGGCCCTGGCAGCGGAGTTCTCGCTGACCACGGCCGCGACCCGACTCGATTTCCTCAGCCGCCGCGACAACGGCGACACCACGCTCAACACCGTCCGGGACGACGACGATTCCTGGGCGTCGCTCAAGGACACCGACACCCAGCTCGACGTGCACGAGTCCCTGGAGCTGCTCGCCCTCGGCGAGGTCGTGGCGCGCAAGGCGCACGACAGCCGGCTGGTCGGCATCCGCGCGGCCCTGCGCGGCGGCGCCTCGTGGGAGCAGATCGCCACCGCGCTGGGCGTCACCCCGGAGCAGGCGTGGGACACCTTCCTGGCATCGGTCGAGCAGCTCGAGGACGACGCCGCGGCAGCCGCCCGCGAGCTGGCCGGGGCCCGCCCCGGCCGCTGAGGCCCAGCGGGCCCCGCCTCACCAGCGCAGCGGCTGGATGGAGCGCGAGTCGGCGGTGTGGCAGGGGCGGCAGTGGCCCCAGGTCACGATCTGGAGGGGCGTGGCCGGGCCGCCGCACTCGGGGCACTCGACCTGCTCGCCCGCCTTGGATCGCGCCTCGGCGATCTCCGCGGCGCGGTCCTGGTGGATCCGCGCGTCCCCCCGGCAGGGGCAACCGAGGTGGGCGTCGGCGCATCGTCCGTGCTGAGCGGGAACGGGGTGCCTCCTGGACGGGGCCGCAGCGGTGGCAACCGTGCGGGTTCTCCCAGGTTAGCGGTCCGCGGCGTTCTCGGGATCCCTCCGCCGGGGGCTTTTGCAGGCAGGGCCCCGGTGGGTGCCCCGGGGCCGGGTCAGCGGCTCTCCAGCGCCGGGGCGCCCGGTGGGGCGCGGGGCCGCTGGGGCGCGCGGTTCATCCGGAACGCTTCGTTATCGGACCGAGTCCGGCGTGACGACGGGGAAGCCCCAGGTCAGCGCGCCGTCGTGCAGTCTCTCCGCGACCTGCACCACCGTCCGGAGCACCCAGGAGCACCCATGACCGTCCCCGGCCCCGACGCCCCCACCCCCGGCGGGCCCGCCGGCCAGGACCCGGCGCCGCAGCAGCCCGCCGGCCAGAACCCGGCTCCGCAGCACCCGGCGCCGCAGCAGCCCGTCGGCCAGTACCCGGCTCCCCAGTACCCGGCAGCGCAGCAGCCGGCCGCGCAGGGGCCGTCCTCGAAGAAGAAGTGGCTCGGCATCGCCGGTGGCGTCGCCGTCGCCGGTGTGGTCGGCGCCGGCGTGCTGGGCGTCTTCGGTGCCGGCACCTCGGACGTCGGTGACTGCATCAGGACGACCAGCGACACCGACTACGAGACGGTCGACTGCGACTCGAAGGAGGCCGAGTTCAAGATCATCGGCATCGACGAGCAGGAGATGACCTACAAGGACTTCGAGGAGGCTCCCGTCGAGGACCTCTGCGTCGACTTCGTCGACACGACCGAGTACGTGCTCTGGGAGGGCGACATGCTCACCGAGGCCCGGCACCATCTACTGCGCCGGCCCGGTCTGATCGGTCCGGGTCGCCCGCCGGCTCCGGCCGCGGGCGGCCCGGGATCACCGCCCCTGGGGCAGAAACGGCCCTTTCTGCCCCCGAGGAGGCGGGCAGAACGGGGGCGGCGGGGTCGGGTCGGAAAAAAGTTCGCGCGCCGTGTCGATCCCGCCCGCGCCCGATCGACGGAAGGGTGGAGGGGAGCTCGCGCCGGCCCACCGGGACCGGCCTCCACCTCCGCCGACAAGGGAGAACTCCGATGCGCTTCATGGTGATCGTCAAGGCGACCGAGGACAGCGAGCGGGGCGCGCTGCCCAGCCAGGAGATGCTCGAGGCGATGGGCGCCTACAACGAGGAGCTGGTCAAGGCCGGCGTCATGCTCGACGGCGACGGGCTGCGGCCCAGTTCCCACGGCGCCCGCGTGCGGTTCGACGACAAGGGCGAGGCCACCGTCGTCGACGGCCCGTTCACCGAGACCAAGGAGCTCGTCTCGGGCTACTGGATCTTCGACGTGTCCTCCAAGGAGGAGGCCGTGGAGTGGGCCCGCAAGGCGCCGTTCCGCGGCGGTGAGCTGGAGATCCGCCCGTTCTCCGTCGCGGAGGACTTCGGCGAGGCGTTCACCCCCGAGCTGCAGGAGAAGGAGAACCAGCTCCGGGAGCAGAACGCCCAGCGCCAGGCGTGAGCACCCCCGGGACGGCGTCGACGGCCGCGGACCTGCACCGCGTCGTCGACGCCGTCTGGCGCATGGAGTCGGCCCGCATCGTCGGCGCCCTGACCCGCGTCACCGGCGACGTCGGGCTGGCCGAGGAGCTGGCCCAGGACGCGCTGGTCGCGGCGCTGGAGCAGTGGCCGGGGACCGGCGTCCCGGCGCGGCCCGGGGCGTGGCTCATGGCCACCGCCAAGCACCGGGCGGTCGACACCTTCCGGCGGGCGCAGAACCTGCGCCGCAAGACCGAGGAGCTGGGGCGCGGGCTGGTGCAGGAGGAGGGCGCCGAGGAGGACTGGGCCGCCGCGCTCGACGAGGTCGTGGAGGACGACGTCCTGCGGCTGGTGTTCATCGCCTGCCACCCGGTGCTCTCGCGCGAGGCCCGGGTGGCGCTCACCCTGCGGCTGGTCGGCGGGCTGACCACGGAGGAGATCGCGCGCGCCTTCCTCGTCCCGGAGACGACGCTGGCGCAGCGGATCGTGCGGGCGAAGCGGACCCTGACCGCCGCTCGGGTGCCGTTCGAGATGCCCACCGGCCCGGACTTCGCCGACCGGCTCTCCTCGGTGCTCGAGGTGCTCTACCTGGTCTTCAACGAGGGGTACGCGGCGACGGCGGGGGAGGACCTCGTCCGGCCGGCGCTCTGCGCGGAGGCGATGCGGCTCGGGCGCATCCTGGCCGGGCTGGTGCCGGAGGAGTCCGAGGTGCACGGCCTGGTCGCCCTCCTGGAGCTGCAGGCCTCCCGGCTGGCCGCGCGCACCGGACCGGACGGCGCGTCGGTGCTGCTCGCCGACCAGGACCGCAGCCGGTGGGACCGCGTGCTGGTCACCCGAGGGCTGGCGGCGCTGGACCGGGCGCACGGGACGGCGCGGGGCGGCCTCGGCCCCTACGCGCTGCAGGCGGAGATCGCGGCCTGCCACGCCCGGGCGCACAGCGTCGAGGAGACCGACTGGGCGGCGATCGCCGGGTCGTACGAGGCGCTCGCCGCGCTCACCCCCTCACCGGTGGTGGAGCTCAACCGAGCGGTGGCGGTGTCGCGCGCGTACGGGCCGGCGGCGGGGTTGGAGCTGGTCGACGCGTTGCTCGACGTCCCGGCGATGAGCGGGTACCACCTGCTGCCCGCCGTCCGCGGGGACCTGCTGGTGTCCCTGGGCCGGGCCGAGGAGGCCCGGGGCGAGTTCCAGCGGGCCGCGGGGCTGACGCGCAACGAGCGCGAGCGCGCCCTCCTGCTCGGCCGCGCCGCCGACTGCGGGGCACGGGCGGTGCCGCCCGGCGCCTGAGCGAACTCCCGGCCGGCGCCGGACCCGCGACCGCGCCCGACCGGCGCGCCCCCGGCCGTGCCTATCCTTAGGTGTGCCTTGCCTACCGGCGGGGTGCGGAGCCGATGCAGGAGGACCACGTCCGTGACCACGCCGCGCCGGGCGCTCCCCGGGCTGTTGACTGCTGCCGCCGTCGTCGCCGCCCTCGCGGGCTGCGGCGAGTCGGAGGCGTCGGGGGCCGACACGCTGACCGTGTACAGCGCGCAGCACGAGAGCCTGGTCCGCACGATGCTCGAGGGCTTCACCGACGAGACCGGCATCGAGCTGGAGTTCCGCGACGCCAACGACTCCGAGCTGGCCAACCAGATCGTCCAGGAGGGCGACGCCTCCCCGGCCGACGTCTTCCTCACCGAGAACAGCCCGGCGATCGACGTCGTCGACGACGAGGGCCTCCTCGAGCCGGTCGACCAGGCGACGCTGGACCAGGTGGAGGCGGCCTACCGGCCGGGGTCGGGCAACTGGGTCGGCTTCGCCGCCCGCTCGACCGCGCTGATCTACAACCCGGCCGAGATCGCCGAGGACGAGCTGCCGGCCTCGATGCTCGACCTGGCCGACCCCGCCTGGGAGGGGCGGGTCGCGATCGCCTCCGGCGGTGCGGACTTCCAGGCGATCGTCAGCGCGGTGCTCGCGCTGGAGGGCGAGGACGCGACGCGCGCCTGGCTGGAGGGCCTGCAGCGCAACGCGGAGGTCTACGCCAGCAACACCGCGATCATGAAGGCCGTCGACGAGGGCGAGGTCCCCCTCGGCATCACCTACCACTACTACTGGTTCCGCGACCAGGCGCAGAACGGCCTCATCGGCGACGACGCCCGGCTGCACTGGTTCCGCCATCAGGACCCCGGCGCCTTCGTCAGCGTCTCCGGAGCCGGCGTGCTCGCCTCCTCCGACCAGAAGGACGACGCACAGCGGCTGGTCGAGTGGCTGACCAGCAGTCAGGCCCAGGAGCGGCTGGCCGACAGCAGCGCGCTCGAGTACGCGGTCGGTGTGGGGGTGGCGTCGGCCGACGCCCTGCCGCCCCTGGCCGACCTCCAGGCACCCGCCGTCGACCCCGGGGCGCTCGACGCCCCGCTGGTCACCCGGCTGATGCAGGAAGCGGGCCTGCTCTGACCGCTCCTCCGCTGCCGGGCCCGGGCCCCGGGGCGCCGGTCCTCCCGGCGGCCCGGGGCTCGCGGGCGTCGGCATCGCCCCGCCGCCGGCTGCGCCGGTCGCCGGTGACCCTGGCGCTGGCCGTCGCCGTCGCCGCGCTGGCGCTGCTGCCGCTGGGCTACATCGCCTGGTACTGCGTGGACCTCGGCTGGGCCGGCATCCGCGAGCTCGTCCTCCGGCCCCGGGTGGGGGAGCTGCTCTGGAACACCGTCCGGCTGGTGGCCGGCACGGTGCTCGTCTGCGCCGTGCTGGGCCTGGGAGCCGCCTGGCTGGTCGAGCGCACCTCGGTCCCGGGCCGGCGCGTCTGGCACGTGCTGCTGGTCGCCCCGCTGGCCGTGCCGGCCTTCGTGAACAGCTACGCGTGGGTCTCGCTGCTGCCCGGCCTGGACACCTACGCCGGCGCGCTGCTCGTCGTCAGCCTGTCCTACTTCCCCTTCGTGTACCTACCGCTGGCCGCGGCCTTCCGCGGGCTGGACCCCGCGCTCGAGGAGACCGCCCGGGGGCTGGGGCTCTCGACGTGGTCGGTCTTCCTCCGGGTCCAGTTGCCGCAGCTGCGGGTCGCCCTGCTCGGCGGCAGCCTCCTGGTGGCCCTGCACCTGCTCGCCGAGTTCGGCGCGCTGCAGATGCTCCGCTACCCGACGTTCACGACCGCGATCTACGACCAGTACCGCGCCACGTTCAACGGACCGGGCGCCACGATGCTGGCCGGCGTCCTCGTCGTCCTCTGCCTGGTCCTGCTGCTCGCCGAGATCCGGCTGCGCGGGCACCGGGGCTACGCCCGCGCCGGCCGGGGTGCCCCGCGTCCGGTCCGGCCGGTGCGCCTGGGCCGCCTCACGCCGCCGGCGCTCGGCGGGCTCGCCGTCCTCGTCGGTCTCTCGCTCGTCGTGCCGCTGGGCAGCCTCGGCTACTGGGTGGCCCGCGGGGCCGGTGCGGCCCTGGACGGCGCGGCGCTGCTGACCACCACGGGGACGACGCTCGCCCTGGCCGCGGTGGCGGCGGCGCTGACCACCGCGATGGCGCTGCCCACGGGCTGGCTCGCCGTCCGGGCCCGGGGCCGCGTCTCGACCCTGCTGGAGCGCAGCACCTACGTCGGCAGCTCGGTGCCCGGCATCGTCGTCGGCCTGGCGCTGGTGACCCTCAGCATCCGGGCTACGCCCTGGCTCTACCAGACGGTGCCGGTGCTGCTGGTCGCCTACGCGATCCTGTTCCTGCCCCGCGCGATCGTCACCGTGCGCTCCGCGGTCGAGCAGTCCCCGGCCCTCTACGACGACGTCGCGGCCTCCCTCGGCGCCTCGGCGCCGGCGCGGCTGCGGCGGGTGACCCTGCCGCTGCTCGCCCCGGGCATCGGCGCGGGTGCGGCGCTCGTCTTCCTGGCGGTCGTCACGGAGCTGACCGCCACGCTGCTGCTGGCCCCCACCGGGACGACGACGCTGGCGACGGCGTTCTGGTCGGCGAGCAGCGCCCTCGACTACGGCGCGGCAGCGCCCTACGCGGTGGTCATGGTGCTGCTCTCGGCGCCGGCGACCGTCCTCCTGTCCCGAGACGCCCGACGAGGACTGACCCCATGAGCTCCCTGACCGTCACCGGCCTGACCAAGGCCTTCGGCGCCACCCCCGTCCTCCGGGGGGTCGACCTGCACGTGCCGACCGGAACCCTCACCGCGCTGCTCGGGCCCTCCGGGTGCGGCAAGACCACGCTGCTGCGGCTGGTCGCCGGCTTCGACGACCCGGACTCCGGCACCGTCGCCGTCGGCGACCGCGTGGTCGCCGGTGGACCCGGGCGCGGTGTGCCCGCCCGCCGCCGCGGCATCGGCTTCGTGCCGCAGGAGGGCGGTCTCTTCCCGCACCTCACGGTGGCGGGCAACATCGGGTTCGGTCTGCCCCGGCACGAACGCCGCGACGGGGGCCGGATCCGGTCGCTGCTCGAGATCGTCGGGCTGGACGCAGCGCTCGCGGCCCGCTCCCCGCACCAGCTCTCCGGTGGCCAGCAGCAGCGCGTGGCGCTCGCCCGGGCGCTCGCACCGGCGCCCTCCCTGGTGCTGCTCGACGAGCCGTTCTCCTCCCTCGACGCCGCGCTGCGCGAGGAGACCCGCGCCGCCGTCGCCACCGCCCTGGACGCCACCGGCGCCACCGCGGTGCTGGTCACCCACGACCAGGCCGAGGCGCTGTCGATGGCCGACCAGGTGGCCGTGCTGCGCGAGGGCCGGCTGGTGCAGCTGACCGATCCGCAGACCCTCTACCGCAGCCCGCAGGACCTCGACGTGGCCACCTTCGTGGGCGAGGCGGTCGTGCTCACCGCCGACCTCCGCGCGGGGACGGCGCACTGCGCCCTCGGGCCCGTGCCGGTCGACGGGGCGCCCGCGGACGGCCCGGCGCGGGTGCTGCTGCGGCCGGAGCAGCTCCGACTGTCGGCCCCGGGCCCGGTGCCGGGGGAGCTCCTGGCCCTCGTGGGCGCGGTCGACTTCTACGGCCACGACGCCCGGGTCGGGCTCACCCTCCCCGACGGCACGGCCGTGACCGCCCGGCTGGACGGCGCCGACCTGCCCGCGGCCGGTGCGCAGGTGGCGGTGACCGTGCGGGGCTCGGCGCTGGCCTTCCCGACGTCGGTGGGCACCGGGCAGCCGACGTCGGTGCCGGCCTGACGTCTGCGCCGCACCGCGCCGCACCCCTGCCGGGACCGGGGATTAGGAGAGCCTAAGCTCACGTCCCGTGGATCTCCTCCTCTTCACCGTCGACCCGTCCTGGGGGCGCGACGTGGTCGCCGCCGGAGCAGCCGGCATCGTCGTCGACTGGGAACGGCGGGGGAAGGCGCGACGCCAGCCTCGGCGAGAACACGCAGATCAACGAGGACACCCCCGAGGACCTGACCCGCATGCGGTCCGCTGTCGACGGGCTGCTCGTGTGCCGGATCAACGGCTACGGCCCCTGGACGCCCGACGAGGTGGACGACGCCGTCGCACGCGGCGCGGACGAGATCCTGCTGCCGATGGTCCGCACGGTCGAGGAGGTGGACCGGACGCTCGACGTGGTCGCGGGCCGGTGCGGTCTCGGCATCCTCGTCGAGACGCAGCACGCCGTCGACCGGGCGGTCGACCTGGCCCGCCGGCCGCTGTCGCGGATCTACGTGGGGCTCAACGACCTGCGCATCGACCGCCGGTCCACCGAGCTGTTCCGCCCCCTCGTCGACGGCACCGTCGAGGCCGTGCGGGCGGCGACGGTCAGCCAGCCGTTCGGCGTGGGCGGCCTGACGCTGCCCGGCGGCGGGTTCCCGGTGAGCGCGGACCTGCTCGCCGCCGAGCTCGTCCGGACCGGCACCGAGTTCACCTTCCTCCGGCGGTCCTTCACCGCCGACATGGCCGGGCGGGACCCGTTCACCGAGGTCCCGCGGCTGCTCGGATCCCTCGCCGAGCTCCGCGGCAGCGCCCCGGCGGCCGTCGCCGAGAACCGGTCCCGGTTCGTCGAGGCCGTCGACGGGCGGCCGCTCGCGCTGGCGTCGGCCCCGCCCGCGTGAGGGCCGTCGTCACCGGTGCCGGCGGCTTCGTCGGCCGGCACCTCGTCCGGCGGCTGCAGCTCGACGGCTGGGACGTCGCGCCGTTGGGCCGCGAGCAGGTCGACCTCGCCGACCCCGTCGCCGCCGCGGCGGCAGTGCGGGCCGCGGATCCCGACGTGGTGTTCTCGCTGGCCGCCGGCCGCGCGAAGGCGACCGCTGCGGAGCGGGCCGCGACGGTGGCGGTGAACACCAGCCCCTGGCTGGTGGACGCGCTGCCCGACCGGTGCCGCACGGTGGTCCGGCTGGGCTCCTCCACGGAGTACGCCGCCTCGCCCGCGCCGCTGACCGAGCGGGCCGCCCTCGAGCCGAGGGGCTTCTTCGGCGCGACGAAGGCCGCCGGGTCCCTGCTGCTGCAGGCCGCCGCGGCCGAGCGCGGGATCCGCGCGGTGGTGCTCCGCGCCTTCCAGGTTTACGGCCCCGGCGACCACCCGACGCGGCTGGTCCCGGTCGTCCTCGAGGCGGCCCGCACCGGGGGCACCGTGGCGCTGCCCGCGCACGTCAGCCGGCGGGACTGGGTGTGGGTCGGCGACGTGGTGGACGCGTGCCTGCGTGCCGCCGGCCGGGAGGACCTGCCGCCGGGCGTCGTCCTCAACATCGGGACCGGGGTGCAGACCAGCACCGAGGAGCTCGTCGAGACCGCCGCCCGCGTGACCGGCCGGCCGATCGCCACGGCGCCCGGCGCGCACCCGGGCCGGCACTGGGACACCGCCGACTGGGTCTGCGACCCGACCGCCGCGCGGCGGCAGCTCGGGTGGGCACCGACCGTCGACCTCGCCGAGGGGCTGGCCCGCACCTGGGCGCGCTCGTGAGCACGCGGGTCGCCGTCGTCGCGCCGGTGTACGGGAACGAGGCCACCCTGCGCCCGCTGGCGGAGCGGCTGGCCGGTGCGCTGGTGGGCCGGGACTGGCGGCTGCGGCTGGTCGTCGACGCCTCGCCGGACGGCAGCGCCGCCGTCGCGGCCGCCCTGGAGGCGGAGGACCCCCGCATCGGCGTCACCGTCCTCGCGGTCAACGGCGGCCAGCACGCGGCGCTCGCCCGCGGCCTGGCCGACGAGGGGTCGGCCGAAGCCTGGGTCGTCCTGGACGCCGACCTCCAGGACCCGCCGGAGGCCGTGCCGCTGCTGCTGGACCGGCTGGCCCGGGGGGACGTCGCCGCGGTCTTCGCCGGCCGGCGGGGGCGCTACGAGTCGGCGGCCCGGCGGCTCACCGGCGGCCTGCACCGGTGGGTCGCGGCCCGGCTCACCGGCCTGCCGGCCGACGCCGGCGCCTTCTTCGCCATGGACCGGGCCGTGCGGGACGCCGTCGTCACCGCGGTGCGCGACGGCGGTGCCCCCAGCGTGGTGCTGGCGGTCGCCGCGGCCCGGCGGCCGGTCGCGAGCCTCCCCGTCGAGCGGGACACCCGCCCCGAGGGCCGGTCGGCCTGGACGACCCGCACGCGGCTGCGCCAGTCGGCCCGGTCGCTGCACTGGGCGCTGCTGGCCCGTCGCTGACCCGACCGGTCAGGTGCCGGCCTCCCAGCGCTGCAGCACCAGCCGGGTCTGCGTGCCGCGGAAGTCCTGCTCGTCGCCCAGCCGGAGCCCGGCGGCACGCAGGATCTCGTCGTCGTCGGTGGGCTCGGGTACGCCGTCGATGAGCCGCCGGACCAGCCAGACCCGGTCCGCGTCGGCCGGGGCATCGTCCGGCGGCAGGACCAGGTCGGCGCGCAGCCGTGGCGCGAGCACCCGCACGTAGTGGTCCAGCCCGATCGCCGAGCGCTGGTCGGCGGCGACCACCGGCTCGCCGGCGACCTGGGCCGCGGCGAGGGCGCGCACGAGGTCGTCGGCGCGCTCGCGGGGCTCGCGATCGAGCAGCGGGGTGCTGGCGAGCAGCGCGCACACCAGCAGCACCGCCGCCAACGGCGCCCGTCCCACGCGCGGCACGGCCAGGGCCCCGACCGCCGCCAAGACGGCGAGCCCGAGCAGCCCGGCCAGGAGGTACCGCGGGTGGTAGACGGGCCGGAGCAGCTCGGCGCCCACCAGGAGCAGCAGCGGGACGCAGGTCCACGCCAGCCCGAGCACCCGCAGCTCGCGGGTGCCCCGCACCGCACCCACCACCGCCAGTCCGACGACGAGCCACAGCAGGGGGGTGCGCCCGCCGGCCCAGGCCTCGACGGCGTAGCCCAGCAGGCGGCCGTCGGTGTCCCGGAGGTGCTCGGCGTTGCGCGACCCCGTGCCGTTGAGCAGGTTGACGCCGACCAGCAGGCCGACGGGCAGTGCGGCCGCCGCCCCCACCAGGACGACCGGCAGCGCCCGGCGCCCGCGCAGCACCACCGCGGCGACGACGAAGGCCGCCAGCACGGTCACGGCGTACCAGTGGGCCAGCCCCATGCCCGCGCCGGCGAGCCCGAGCAGCAGCAGCCCCCGCGGCGGCTCCTGCAGCCACCGGACGAGGCCGAGCGCCGTCGCCCCGGTCGCCAGCACGGCCAGCCCGTAGCTGCGGGCCTCGACCGACTGCTGGAGCAGCAGGGGGCCGGCCGCCATGAGCAGCCCGGCGAGGACGCCGGTGGCGGTGCCGCCCAGCCGGGCGACGGCGCGGGTGGCCAGGGCGAGGCCGCCGGCGGTGGCGACGAGGGACAGCACGCGGAGCGCGGTGTCGCTGCCGAGGCCGGGCACGGACATCCACGCGTGCACGACCACGTAGTACGGCGCGTTGTACGACGGGGGGACGCCGGCGAGGTAGCTGGTCACGCCCTCGCCGTCCCGGATGGCGGCCAGGATCTCGCCGAGCGGCCGGCGGCCCACCTCGGCGGTGAACAGCTCGTCGAACCAGAGCCCGTGCCCGGGGAGCAGCAGCAGGATCCCGAGCGCCAGCACCAGCGCCGGCGGCAGGAGCTCGGCGAGGGACCAGCGCGGCGACGGGCCGCGGTCGGCCTGCCGCGGCGTCGCGGGCGCGTCGGTCTCCCGGGTCGCCGTCACGGCCCGAGGCTAGGCGACGACCGGCCGTGCCCTGGACGGGGCAGGCGGTCGAGGAGGGCCCGGGCGAGGGCGACGGCGGCGGGGTCGACCGGGTCGCGTTCCGCGGCGGCGCGCAGCACCCCGGCCAGCGGCCCGGCGACAGCGGGGGAGAGCGCCGTGATCCACGCCGCCGACGCAGCCCGCGCCTCGGCCACGTGCTCGGTGCCGCCGTCCGGCAGGTGCGCGACGACCTCGGGTCGGGACGCCAGCAGCCCGGCCGGGCGCCAGTCGCCGGATGTCGTGCGGGCCGCCAGCTGCTCGAGCCGGTCGGCCGCCGCGCGGAGTGCGGTCGCGTCGTCCACCCGGGCATCGTGGCGGGTCGCGGTGGTGCCGGCTCGTGGGGGGTGGGCGGCGGCCGCGCGAGAGCCCCCACCTGGACCCGGAGCACGGGAGCGACGTGCTCGCCGGCACCCGGCGGATCCCCCGCCCCGGGCTCAGGCCGGCTCGCGGCGCATGGGCACGTGCGGGATGCCGTCCTCGTCGTAGCCCGGGCCGCTGCGCCGGAAGCCGAACTGCTCGTACCAGGACTCCAGGTGCGCCTGGGCGCCGAGCGTCATCGGGCCGTCGCCGTGGTCGGCGACCGCGAGCTCGATCAGCCGGGCGGCGAGCCCCTGGCCGCGGAAGGCCGGCGCGGTGACGACCCGGCCGACCGCCCGGCTCCCCCCGTCCTCCAGGACCCGGATCAGCGCCGCGACCTCGCCGTCGGCGGTCTCGAACCACAGGTGCTCGGTGCCCGGCTCCAGGTCGCGGCCGTCCAGCTCGGGATACGGGCAGGCCTGCTCCACGACGAAGACGTCGACCCGCAGCCGGAGCAACCGGTACACCTCGGACGGGGACAGCTCGGCGAACCGGGCCCGGCGCAGGACGGGGTCGCCGGAGGAGGACGTCATGCCCCATTGGTACCGGAGCCCCGACGGCCGGCCATCTGCGGTCGCCGCACCGCCTCATCCGCGTCCGGGGCGGGTCAGCTCCCCGGGTCGTCCTGCTCCTTGCGGGACCGCAGCCACAGCGGGACGGCGAGCCACCACCACGCGAGCAGCGCCGCCACGCCGGCCGACACCACCCAGGCCATGGTCCGGTCGAACAGGACGTCGACGACCAGCAGCAGCGCGGAGCAGACGGCGACGGCGAGCACCACCAGCCCGGCGAAGGCGGAGCGGTTGCTGCGGTGCAGCAGCGCCTCCTTGTCCTTCTGCCGGAACAGCACCCGGTGCTGCGCGGCGGGCGCGATGAGGAGGGCCGTGGCGACCGCGGCCGCGACGAGGGCGACCAGGTACACCGTCGCGGTGGAAGTCGGTCAGCTCGTCGACCCCCGCGGAGAAGGGCACGACGAGCAGGAAGGCGAAGAGGAACTGGACACCGGGCAGAGCCACCCGGAGCTCGTTGAGCAGCTCCATGAGCTCGCGGTTGACCCGCTCCTGCCGGGTCTCGCCGTCCTGGGCCACCTGGTCCTCCTCGCGCCGGCCTACCGGCCCAGGGCCGTCGTCGCCTGATCCACCAGCTCGAAGTGGCCGACCGCCCAGAACGCCGCGCCGGCCGCGGCCAGGCCGCCGACGGTGACGGCCAGGGAGGTGGCCGGGTGCTGCCGGGCGTGCGCCCACGCGTCGGTGGCCTTGCGGCGGAAGGTGTCGAAGAACCGCCGGGCCCAGGCGAACTCCGTCGACCACACCCACAGGCCCAGCAGGACCGGCGGGATGGTCAGCGGGCCGGGCAGCACGGCCAGCGCCACCCCGAGGGCCACGCACAGCAGGCCCATCACGAACACGCCGATCCGCCAGGTCAGGGCGACCTGGCGGTTGGCGTGCACCCGCGCGCGGAACGAGCCGGGCCGCACCTCGCGGGGGCGGCCCAGCCCGTCGGTGCAGTCGGGGCAGCGGGTCGCGCCGCCGGTGGGAGCGGTGGGCGCGGAGGTCGTCGTCACGAGGGCAGGAGGTACCCGGGCCCGCCGCCGGTCACTCCCGTTGTGCGCGACCTTTCCGCCGGGTCAGCCGACGAGGGTGGTCAGCGCGGTGCGCAGGTCGGTGGCCGGCCGGCCGAGCAGCCGCTCGAGGTCGGTGGCCGGGACGTCGAGCTCGCCCGCGGCCGTGGCCAGTTCGAGGGCGAGCACGAAGCCCGCCGTCCCCTGGTCGAGACCGGCGGCCAGCAACCCGGCCTCGAAGTCGGCGGGGGAGAGGTCGCGGTAGGCGAGGTCGGTGCCGGTGACGTCGCCGAGCACGGCGGCCAGCTCGGACATGGTGAACGCCGGGCCGCCCAGCTCGTAGGTCGCCGAGGCGGGGGAGTCGGCCAGCAGAGCGGCGACGGCCGCCTCGGCGTAGTCGGCGCGGGGCGCCGCGGCCACCCGGCCCTCGCCGGCGGCGCCGACGATCGCGCCGGTCGCCCGGTACTGCGGCAGCTGGGCGGTGTAGTTCTCGACGTACCAGCTGTTGCGCAGCAGCACCGAGTCGATGCCGGAGGCGCGCAGCAGCTCCTCGGTGAACCGGTGCTCGACGGCCAGCGGGGTGCTGTTGGTGTCCGCGCGGGCGATGCTCGTGTACGCGATCCGCCGCACGCCGGTGGCCTGCGCGGCCTCCACGACGGTGCGGTGCTGGGCCTCGCGCTGCCCGGCCTCGCTGCCCGAGACGAAGAGCAGCCGGTCGACGCCGGTGAGCGCGGCCTTCACGGCTGCCGGGTCGCCGTAGTCGGCGACCCGCACCTGGACGCCACGGGCGGCGAGGTCCGCGACCTTCGCGGGGTCCCGGACGACGGCCACGACGTCGCCCGCGGGAACGCCGCGGTCGAGGAGCGCGGAGACGGCGAGACGGCCCAGGTGCCCGGTGGCGCCGGTGACGGCGGAGGTGGTCATGCGCGGGTCAAGCTGCGTCGGTACCCGGGCATTCCCGCCGCGCCCGGACGTCAGGTGCCGTAGCGCAGCACCGCCCGCTCGCGGGCCTTCGCCGCCTCGACCTCGCGGTCCTTGGGCGGGGCCGTCGTCACCAGCGATCCGAGCAGCCGCGCGGAGACCTCGGCGATCTCCTCGACGGCGCGGTCGAACGCCTCGGCGTTGGCGCGGGACGGCTTCGTCGTGCCGCTGATCTTGCGGACGTACTGCAGGGCCGCGGCACGGATCTCGTCGTCGGTCGCCGGTGGCTCGAAGTTGGAGAGCGGGCGGATGTTCCGGCACATGGCCGCGAGCGTAGGAGCGCGGCGTCAGCCCGGGAAGCCCGCGCGGTCCACCGTGCGGTGGTACCGGTCGCCGAGCTTCCCGCCCAGCACCGCGGCCAGCAGCGTGGCCACCAGGACGGCGCCGAGGGTGATGAGCGCGCCGGTGGTGGCGGTGCCCTCCTCGATCGGGATGCGCGGCAGGTCGAGCTGCTGGAGCACGTTGTACTGGGCACCCGCGACCGCGCCGGCACCCGCGAGCACGAGCACGACGACCAGGCCGATGAGCCAGACCGCGAACCCCTGGCGGGCGCCGTCGAACCGGGCCATCCGGCCCGCGACGTACCCACCGGCCAGGTAGGCGAGGAACAGGACGACGAGCGCGGCGATCGCGCCGCCGAGCCCGATCGTGGCCGCCTGCTCGGCGGCGTCGTCGGCGGAGTCGACCCCCGAGGCGAGCCCGAGGGCGACCCCGGCGGCGCCGAGGGCGGCGAGCAGCAGGACGGCGAGGCCGTTGGCCGACAGCCAGCCGAAGAACGCCGATCCCCACCGGATGCCGCCGAAGGAGGCGCGCTGGGCGGCGACGGTCTCCTGGACCGACGGGGGAGCGGCGTGCCGAGGGGCCGCCTCCGGCGCGGGCTGGACGCGGGTCTGCTCGCGCTCGGGCAGGGTGGGCTCGGTACCGGACGTCGTGGAGCCGGTCATGGTGTCTCCTCGCAGGACACGTGCGTCGATCCCCCCGGACGGCACTGCGGGTTGCCCCGCGGGCGGCAGCCAAACGGCACGGGGCCGCACGTCCCCCGGACGGGCGAACAGGACGGAGGCGGCATGACGGTGCTCCTGGTCGACGCGGCCAACGTCGTCGGCGCGCGCCCCGACGGGTGGTGGCGCGACCGCGCGGGCGCGGCGACCCGCCTGCTCGAACGGCTCGGCGGGCTCGTCGGGCGCACGGTGACCGGCCCGGACGGCGGGCCGCTGACGTGCACCGCGGTGGTCGCCGTCGTCGAGGGGCGGGCACGCGAGGCGGCCGGCCCGCCGGCGGTCGAGGTGGTGCGCGCGGCCGGCAGCGGCGACGACGCCCTCGCCGCCGAGGCGGCCGCGCTCGCCGCGGCCGGCCGGCCCGTGCTGGCGGTGACCGCAGACCGGGGGCTGCGCGCGCGGCTGCCCGGCACGGTCGCCGTCACCGGGCCGGGCTGGCTGCTGGCCCGCCTGGACGAGGCCGCGGGTTGACCCGGCGGAGGCGGGGGTAGCCCTGCGCGGACGCACCACCCCAGCCGAGGAGCTGAGACGTCCCCATGCCGATCCCATCCGACGACGCACCGCTGACCGTCCTGGTCACCGGCGCCTCCAGCGGCATCGGCCGTGCCACCGGCCTGGAGCTGGCCGGGCGGGGCGCGCAGCTGGTGCTGATGTCCCGCGACCGCGGTTCCCTCGAGGAGGCCGCCGCCGAGATGCGGGCAGCCGGAGCGGCCCAGGTCGTGGTCTGCGCCGGCGACGTCACCGACGAGGACCAGGTGCGCGCGGCGGTCACCGCGGCGACCGGCCGGTTCGGCCGGCTCGACGTGGTCGTGCACTCCGCGCAGGTGATGGCCTACGGCCGGATCGAGGACGTGCCGCGCGAGGTGTACGAGACCGTCGTCGACACGGCGCTGCACGGCACCGCCAACCTGGCCCGCGTGGTCCTCCCCGTCTTCAGGGAGCAGAAGGCCGGGCACCTGGCCGTCGTCAACTCACTGCTCGGCAACGTCACCGCGCCCACGATGGGGAGCTACGTCGCCGCCAAGTGGGGCCAGCTCGGCCTGGTCCGCACGCTGCAGCTGGAGACCCGCGACGAGCCCGGCATCTCCATCTCGATCGTGCAGCCCGGCGGTGTGAACACCCCCATCTACAGCCAGGCGGCGTCGTGGACCGGCAACACGGGCCGGCCGCCACCCCCGGTCTACTCGCCGTTCCGGGTCGCCCGCCGGGTGCTCACCACGCTGGACCGGCCGCGCCGCGTGGTGCAGGCCGGGGTGCTCAACCCCGTCGTCACCGCGGGGTTCCGGCTGCTGCCCGGGCTCTACGACGTGCTCGTCGGACCGCTGCTCCAGCAGCTGGCGGTGTCGAAGGAGGAGACCCCGCCGACGGCCGGGAACGTGCTGGAGTCCAAGCCCTCGGGCAACGCCACCGAGGGGCGCTGGCGCAGCCTCTGAGCGGCGCGTGCGACGCGCCGGTGAACTCTGCGTTCCAGGACGTCGCAGCCCGTTGCCCGACCCCGCCGGGCGGGTCCAGGCTGGCGTCCCCGACCGCGGGGGGCTGACCGGAGAGGCCCGCCATGACCGCCGAACCCACCGCCCGGTCCGCTCCCCACCACCACGCGGGGGTCGAGGCCGAGGCGGTGGAGGCCGGCTACCTGCAGGAGCGGCAGCTGCGCACCGGCACCGCCGGCTGGGTGCTGCTCGCCGGGCTGGGCGTGGCCGCGGTCATCTCCGGCGACTACGCCGGGTGGAACTTCGGCCTGGCCGAGGGCGGGTTCGGCGGGTTGCTCGTCGCCGTCGTCCTCATGGCGGTGATGTACGGGTCGATGGTGCTGGGGCTGGCCGAGCTCGGCTCCGCGCTGCCGACTGCCGGTGGCGGCTACACCTTCGCCCGGCGGGCGCTGGGCCCGTGGGGCGGCTACGCCACCGGGGTCGCGGTGCTCATCGAGTACGCGATCGCCCCGGCCGCGATCGCCACCTTCATCGGCGCCTACGTCGAGTCGCTCGGCCTGTTCGGCATCACCGACGGCTGGTGGGTCTACCTGGCCGCGTACGCGCTGTTCATCGGCGTGCACCTCATGGGCGTCGGCGAGGCGCTCAAGGTGATGATGGCGATCGCCGCGGTCGCCGTCGCGGGGCTGGTGCTCTACCTGATCGGGGCGATCCCGGCGTTCGACTCCTCGAACCTGCTCGACATCGCGCAGACCGATGCCGCCGGCGCCTCGGACTTCCTGCCCTACGGGTGGATGGGCGTCTGGGCGGCCTTCCCCTTCGCCATCTGGTTCTTCCTCGCCGTGGAGTGCGTGCCGCTGGCGTCGGAGGAGGCGCGCGACCCGGCCCGCGCCCTGCCGCGGGGCATCACCGCCGCGATGGGCGTGCTGCTCGTGCTCGCCGTCCTCATGCTGGTGTTCACCTCCGGCGCCGGCGGCTCGGAGGCGATGTCGGCCAGCGGCAACCCGCCGGTCGAGGCGCTGGAGGTCGCCGGGGCGCCCGACGCCCTCTCCGACGTCGTCAACTACGCGGGGCTCTTCGGCCTGGTCGCGAGCTTCTTCTCGATCATCTACGCCTACTCACGGCAGACCTTCGCGCTGTCCCGGGCCGGCTACCTGCCGCGGCAGCTGTCGGTGACCAACAGCCGCAAGGCGCCGGTGCTGGCGCTGCTCGTGCCCGGCGCGATCGGGTTCGCGCTCTCGCTGACCGGCCAGGGCGCGATGCTGCTCAACATGGCCGTCTTCGGGGCGACGGTCTCCTACGTGCTGATGATGGTCAGCCACATCGTGCTGCGCCGGCGGGAGCCCGAGCTGGCCCGGCCGTACCGGACGCCGGGCGGGGTGGCGACGACGGGCGTGGCGCTGGTGCTCGCCGCGGCGGCGGTCGTGGCGACGTTCCTCGTCGACGTCGAGGCGGCGCTGTGGACGCTCGGCGCGTACGCGCTCTTCCTCGGCTACTTCGCCGTCTACAGCCGGCACCACCTCGTGGCGTCCGCGCCCGAGGAGGAGTTCGAGCTGCTGGCCGTCGCCGACGAGGAGGTCCGGTGACGATCCGGCGGACGACCCTGGGCGGGCACACCGTCGAGTTCCCGTCGCTGGTCGAGCTCATGGCGAAGGCCACCCCCGCGCGGTCCGGCGACGTGCTCGCCGGCTGCGCCGCGGAGTCCGCGGCCGAGCGGGTGGCGGCCCAGACGGTGCTCGCCGACCTGCCGCTGGCCACCTTCCTCGAGGAGCAGGTGGTCGGCTACGAGGAGGACGACGTCACGCGGCTGATCCTGGACACCCACGATGCGGCCGCGTTCGCGCCGGTCGCCTCGCTGACCGTGGGCGAGTTCCGCGACCGGCTGCTCGCCTGGGCGGCCGAGGGCGACGAGCCGGCGATCAGCGCGCTCGCACCCGGGCTCACGCCGGAGATGGTCGCGGCGACGTCGAAGCTGATGCGCAACGCCGACCTGATCGCCGTGGGCCGCCGCGCCCGCGTGGTCACCGGGCTGCGCTCGACCATCGGGCTGCCCGGCCGGCTGGCCTCCCGGCTGCAGCCCAACCACCCGACCGACGACCCGCTCGGCGTGACGGCGTCGGTGCTCGACGGGCTGCTGCACGGGAGCGGCGACGCCGTCATCGGCATCAACCCGGCCACCGACTCGCCGGCGCAGACGATCGCGCTGCTGGAGCTGCTCGACGCGGTGATCTCCCGGTACGGGATCCCGACGCAGTCCTGCGTCCTCGCGCACGTGACGACGACGCTGCGCGCGCTGGAGAAGGGCGCGCCGGTGGACCTGGTCTTCCAGTCGGTCGGCGGCACGCAGGGGGCCAACCGCGGGTTCGGCGTGACCCTCGACCTGCTCGCCGAGGCGCGGGCCGGTGCGCTGGAGCTGGGCCGGGGCACGGTGGGCCGCAACGTCACCTACTTCGAGACGGGGCAGGGCTCGGCGCTGTCGGCCGGGGCGCACCTGGGTGTGGGTGGGCGGCCGGTCGACCAGCAGACCCTGGAGTGCCGCGCGTACGCGGTGGCCCGGCACTTCGAGCCGCTGCTGGTGAACACCGTCGTCGGGTTCATCGGCCCGGAGTACCTCTACGACGGCAAGCAGGTGGCGCGGGCCGGGCTCGAGGACCACTTCTGCGGCAAGCTGCTCGGCCTGCCGATGGGCGTCGACGTCTGCTACACCAACCACGCCGAGGTCGACGCCGACGACACCGACGCGCTCATGCTGCTGCTCGGGGCCGCGGGCTGCTCGTTCGTCATCGCCGTCCCGGGCTCGGACGACGTGATGCTGCACTACCAGTCGCTGTCGTTCTCCGACGTCCTCACCACCCGGCAGGTGCTGGGGCTGCGGCCGGCGCCGGAGTTCGAGGCGTGGCTGGCGCGGATGGACCTGCTGGGCGACGACGGCCGGGTGCGCGAGCTGGCCCCCGACGCGCCCGCGGCCCGGGCGCTGCTCGCGGCGGCGACGTCGTGAGCACCGTCGAGCCCGACCCGTGGGCGGTGCTGCGCGGGGCGACGCGGGCCCGGGTGGCGCTCGGCCGGGCCGGGGACGGGCTGCCGACGACGCGGGAGCTGGAGTTCCGGCTGGCGCACGCCGTCGCCCGCGACGCGGTGCACACCGCCCTGGACCCGGCCGCGGTGCGGGCGGCGCTCGGCGACGGCGACGTCGTGGAGGTGCGCTCGGCCGCCGCGGACCGCGCCGAGTACCTCCAGCGACCCGACCTCGGCCGGCGGCTGGCCGAGGGCACCGAGCTGCCCGCGACCGGCGACGACCTGGGCATCGTGCTCGCCGACGGGCTCTCCCCGCGGGCCGTGCACGACCACGCGCCCGGCCTGGTCGCCGCGCTCCGGGAACGGCTGGACGGCTGGTCGGTGGCGCCGCTGGTGCTGGCCCACCAGGCGCGCGTCGGGCTGGGCGACGCGATCGGTGCGGCGCTCGGGGTGCGCGCCGTCGTCGTGCTGATCGGGGAGCGGCCGGGATTGTCGTCGGCGGACTCGCTGGGGGCCTACCTGACCTGGGAGCCGCGACCGGGGCGGGTGGACGCGGAGCGGAACTGCGTCTCCAACGTCCGCCCGCCGCACGGGCTGGGCTACGACCAGGCGGCACGGACGGTCGCGTCGCTGCTGGCCGGCGCCCGGGAGCTGGGTGCCTCCGGTGTGGCGCTCAAGGACGAGGCCGCACTGCCCGGCTGAGCGGCAGTCAGACCTGCGACAGGCCGCGGGCCACCTCTCCGGGGCGCTGCTGCTCGCCGGCGTAGGAGCTGATCGCGACGAGCACGCCGGTCAGCGCCGGGATGACCCACTGCAGGGTGTCCAGCTGCTGCTGCGCGGCGGCGACGTCGGCCTGGGCCAGCTTCGTCCGCTTGCTCGGCTTGGTGCCCGACTTCGACGGCACCGCCCCGGCGGCCGAGACGCGCTGGCCCAGCACTCGGCTGTACGCGGTGGCGCCGAGGGCCGCAGCCGTGACCAGGGTCTTGAGGGTGGACATTCCGGCGACGCCCTGCTGGGCGGCCACCCGCTGCCTGTTCGCGCGCAGCTGACCGACGCTGCCGACGAGGTGCGCACCGATGGCGGCGGCGTTGACCGGGGTCCACCGGTCCCAGCCGGCGTTGGCGACGCGTCCGGTGCCGGAGTCCGTGTCGGCCTCGCCCGCGGCGGCGTTCAGGGCGACCGCGTTGGCCAGCGTGCCGCCGAACCAGGCGGAGAGTCCGACGTCGTGCAGCGTGCGGGAGAGAGTGTTGCGGGCCATGGGGGCTCCAGAGCTGTGGACGATGGGTCCGCTGGAACTACCCGGGCGCGGGCGGGGCACACCGGTCGGGCCGATCGATCGGACCGGGCGGTACCGTTCGCGTCAGCCGTCACCGCCGGGCCGCGACTCCGGGATGTCCGGCGAGAGTTCGTCGTCCCGGGGTGGCGCCTTCCACTCCACGAGCAGCAGCGAGGCGTCGTCGCTGGTCCGGCCGCTGCGGGCCGCCGTCAGCGCGTGCGAGAGCCGGCGCACCGTCTCGGCGGCGGGCAGGCCTTCGACGCTGGTCTGCTCCAGCACCTCGCGCAGCCGCTTCTCGCCGAACTGCTCGCCACCGGCCAGCCGCTCCTCGACCACGCCGTCGGTGAAGAAGAGCAGCCGGTCGCCCTGCTCGAGGCGCTGGGACAGGACCCGCGGCTCTCCGGTGCCGAACCCGATGGGACGGCTGACCGGCCCGGTGAGCTCACCGATCACCCGGCCGTCGCGCACCCAGAGCGCCGGAGGGTGACCCGCGTTGACCCAGGTCAATTCCCCGGTCCGGGTGTCCAGCCGACCGAGGTGGGCGGTGGCGAAGCGACCGGGGAAGGTGGCCGCCACCGCGCGGTCCGCCTCGTCGTACAGCTCGGCCAGGGACAGGTCCCGGCGCCGGCCGTGCCGGTAGGTGGCCAGGACGACGGTGGCCATCGTCGCCGCCTCCAGGCCGTGCCCCATCGCGTCCAGCACCAGCAGGTGCAGCACGTGCTCGTTCAGGGCGTAGTCGAAGCTGTCGCCGCCCACCTCGTAGGCGGGCTCGAGCGCGCCGGAGAGGTCCACGTCCGGCGTCGTCATCGCCAGCGGCGGCAGGCTCTGGCGCTGCAGCTGCGCGGCGAGCCCGAGGTCCTGCCGCTCGCGCACGTGCGAGAAGGTGTCGGTGTAGGCGTTCTTCGTCACGACGAGGTCGGCGACCAGTCCCGCGACGCGCTGCGCGAGGCGCCGGTCGTGCTCGCCCAG
Organism: Blastococcus sp. TML/C7B; assembly: GCF_016612845.1. Lineage (NCBI taxonomy): Bacteria > Bacillati > Actinomycetota > Actinomycetes > Geodermatophilales > Geodermatophilaceae > Blastococcus > Blastococcus sp. TML/C7B. The sequence continues at coordinate 2,395,357 of NZ_JAEOAA010000001.1, forward strand.
CGTCGGCAGCGTGAAGGAGAGGACGCCGACCCGGTCGGACCCGTCGAGCATCGGCAGGTGCAGCCGGGTCCCGCCGGCCACCTCCACCTCGATCGGTTCGTCGGTCGAGAACGCCCGGCCGACGGTGCTGGAGTCGATGCGCTCGCTGGCGCCGGTCAGGCCGGGGCCCGCCACCACCTGCAGGCTCACCTGGTCGAGGTCCTGCAGGTGGATGCTCACGTCGCTCGCGCCGGCGTGCTGGAGCTCCTGGGCGACGAGCGGCCCGACCAGGCGCGGAGGGATGAGGTGCGCCCGGTCCAGGAGGGCGCCCATCAGCCGCTCGCCCACGCTCTCGCGGAGCTCGAGGTCGCCGGTCGTGTCGGTGAAGCCCATCAGCTCCGAGGTCTCCCGGCGCTGCTGGGACCCGTCGGCAGCCACAGAGGCTCCCTGCACGTGACGGGACGGGGTCAAACCAGGTCAGCCGCAGGGATCACCTCAGCGACGACGGAGCAGCCGCGCCACCCGGTGGCTGCGGCCGGCGACGAGCTCCCCGGTCGTCGGCTGCGGCTCCGGGTCCGGGAGGACGGAGAGCGCGGCGTGCCGCTCGTGCAGCCGGGTGCGCACGTCGTCCGGGGTGAGTGCCCGGCGCTGCCGCTCGTTGCGGGCGACCACGGCACCGGTCGCGGCGACACCGGCCAGGCCGGCCAGTCCGAGCAGCTTCCAGGGGCGCACGTCCGTAACGTAGCGCCTCGTGCCCACGCTCTCCCTCGACGAGGCGGTCGACCAGACCCGCACCGGTGACGTCTGGATCTTCCGCGGCTCCTCGGTGGCCGACCGGGCCATCCGGACGGTGACCAACGCCCCGGTCAACCACGTCGGGATGGCGGTGGTGATCGAGGACCTGCCGCCGCTGCTCTGGCACGCCGAGCTGGGTCGCTCGCTGCCGGATGTCTGGACCGGGGAGCACCAGCGCGGGGTGCAGCTGCACGACCTGCGCGACGCCGTGCTGACCTGGCGGCAGAAGTACGGCCAGCGCGCGTGGCTGCGCCAGCTGGTCGGCGTGGCCGACGACGGCGGCGTGACCCCGGAGATGGAGGACGCCGTGCTGCGCACCATCGCCCGGCTGGACGGCAAGCCGTTCCCGACCACCCGCGGGCTGGCCTCGGGCTGGATCCGGGGGCGGCTGCGCCGGCGCACCTCGGCCGAGGCGGTGTACTGCGCGGAGCTGGTCGCGGCGACCTACACCGCGATGGGGCTGCTGCCCGCCTCCCGCCCGCAGAACTGGTACGACCCAGGCACGTTCGCGTCGGAGGACCACCTCGAGCTGTTGCTCGGCGCGAAGCTGGGCGGGGAGATCGCCGTGGACGTCCCCGCGAGCTGAGTCAGCGACGCACCCGGTAGGTGCTCTGCACCATGCCGCCGGCGAACGACCTCGTGCCGACGTGCTCCAGCGGGATGTCGGCGGCCAGCTCGCCGAACGGGGTGAGCCCGGTGCCGATGAGCACGGGCACCCGCGAGAGCGTGAGGTCCGCGATCAGCCCGGCGCGCAGGAAGGCGTGCACCGTCCGGCCGCCGTCGACGTAGACCCGGCGGCACCCGGCCAGCGCCGCCACCGCGTCCTCCAGCGAGCGGTGCACGGTGATCCTCCCGTCGGCGTCGGCCGGGAGGGTCGTGCTGAGCACGTGCACCGGCCGGCCCTGGTACGGCCACTCCGCGAACGGGGCGATGAACTCGTAGGTGCTGCGGCCCATGACGAGGGCGTCGACCGAGGAGACGAACTCGCCGAAGCCGAAGTCGCCGCCCTCGCCGTCGTCCGGGGTGGGGGCGTCGCCGCCCCGGTCGGGTGCGCCGCCGCCGTCGGGCGCGTCGGCGCCGTCGAGGAAGGAGAGCGTGCCGTCGAGCCGGGCGATGAACCCGTCGACGCTCATGCCGAGGAAGACCGATCCGGGAAAGGGTGCGTCCATGCCGACAGCGTGCCGCGGGGGTACGACAACGCGGGCCGGTCAGCGCACCGCGCGGGCGGCGACCTCCCCGAGCCGGACGACGGTGTCGCCGTCCTGCTCGACGGCGTCGTCGTGGGTCACGCAGACGACCACCCGGCCGGCCAGCGCGGTGCGCAGGTCGGCGAGCAACGCCCGCGCGGTGGGCGGGTCGAGGTGCGCGGTCGGCTCGTCGAGCAGCACGACGTCCCGCCCGGCCAGCAGCGCACGGGCAGCGGCCAGCCGGCGGCGCTCCCCGCCGGAGAGCGCCGTCCCGCCGGCGCCGACCGGGGTGTCCAGGCCGTCGGGGAGGGACGCCAGCAGCGGGCCGAGGCCGGCCGCGGTGAGCGCCGCGGTCATCCGCGACTCGCCCGCCGCCCCGGCCAGCGCGCCGCGGGGTGCGGCGGTGGCCAGGTTGGCGCGGATGGTCGACGCGAAGACGTGCGCGTCCTGCGGGAGCCAGGCGAGGCCGGCGCGCACGTCGTCGCCGGCCAGCCGGGCGGTGTCGACGCCCGCGAGCTCGTAGCGGCCGGCCCGGGGCCGCAGCGCGGCCATGAGAACCGCGAGCAGCGTGGACTTGCCGGTGCCCGACGGGCCGCGCACGGCCAGCCAGCCCTCTCCGGCGCCGGTGCGGGCCGTCAGGTCGCGCAGCACGTCGGGCCCGCCCGGCCAACCTGCGGTCAGCTCCTCGACGGCGAGGTCGCGCACGGGGGTGGGGGCGGGCAGCGGCACCTCCGGCTGGGCCGGCAGCGGCGCGGCGACGACGGCGTCCAGGCGGGCCTGCGCGTCGGCGAGCGCGCCGCGCCGCTGCAGCGCGGGGACCAGCCCGCCCAGCGGCTCGGCCAGGGCGAGCGGCGCCAGCGCCAGCACCGCGAGCACCGGGCCGGTGACGCCGGAGGCGGACGCGGCGGCGGTGCCGACCACCGCGGCCAGCCCCGTCCCGAGGACGACGGCCCCGGTGCCCAGCGCGGCGGCCCGCTCGGCGGTGCGGGCCGAGCCGGCCTGCCGGTCGGCGACCGCGCCGAGGGCGGTGGCGGTGCGCTCGGCCAGCCCGTGCGCGCGCAGGTCGGTCGCGCCGTCGAGCAGGGTGGTCGTCTCCCGCAGCGCCTCGACCTGCAGGCCGCGGGCGGCGCGGGCCGCACCGGCGTCCACCCGGCGGTGCACCGCGAGCACGGCGAGGGCGGTGACCGCGAGGACCGCGCCGATCGCGGCGGCGGCCGCGGCGTCCACCAGGGCCAGCGCGGCGACGGTCGCTGCTGGGACGGTGGAGGCGACGACGAGCGCGGGGCGGACCCGCACGGTGAGGTCCTGCACGACGGCGACGTCGCCGACGACCCGGGCGAGCGCGGCGCCGGGGGAGCGGTCGGCGGCCAGCCCCTGGGCCGCCAGCGCGCGCCAGACGCGCACCCGGGTGGCGGCGGCCAGCCGCAGCGCGGCGTCGTGCGCGGCCAGTCGCTCCAGCCAGCGCAGCGCGGCCCGGGCGATGCCGAAGAAGCGGACGCCGGCCGTGGCCACCAGCAGGGTGAGCACCAGCGGCATCTCGGCGGCGCGGACGATCAACCAGCCGGACACCGCGGTGAGCGCGACGCCCGAGGCCGAGGAGAGCGCGCCCAGCAGCCCGGCCTTCGCCAGCGCCGCGCGCACCGGCCCGCCGTCGGCACCCCGCTCATCCGCGGCGGGATCGCCGATCTCGCCGCTTCCGGGCCCCTGGGGCGGCGAGATCGGCGATCTCGCCCGGGCGGGGACGCGTGGCGGTGAGGGCGGAGGCGGCGGCGGGGGCTGCCGCGGGGGAGGGCAGGTCGACGGTGCGGTCGGCCAGCGCGGCGAGCACGGGGTCGTGGGTCGCCAGCAGCACGGTGACGGTGCCGCGCAGTCCCCGCAGCACCCCGGCGACGAGGGCCCGGGCGTCGTCGTCCAGGTGCGCGGTCGGCTCGTCGAGCAGCAGCAGCGAGGCGCCGCGGCGGATCCGCACCAGCGCCCGGGCCAGCGCCACCCGCTGCAGCTGCCCGGGGGAGAGGGATCCCGGTGCCCGGCCGGCGAGGTCGGCCGCGCCCACCCGCGCCAGCGCCTCGACGACGAACGCCTCGCCCACGACCTCGTCGGCCCCGGGCGCCGAGCCCGCGTGCCGGCGCAGCTCGTCGGCGACGGTCGCCCCGGTGGTGCGGGGGAACTGCGGGACGACGGCCACCGCGCCCACACCGCTCACCGACCCGTCCGCGACGGCGTCCGCGCCGAGCACCCCGGCCAGCGCGGCCAGCAGCGTCGACTTGCCGGAGCCGCTCGCGCCCGTCAGCGCCACCAGCTCGCCGGGCCGGACGGCGAGGTCGGTGGGCGGCAGCGCCGGGACGACCCGACCGGGGTAGCGCACGGTCAGCCCGCGGACGGCGACGTCGGCACCGCGCGGGTCGTCGTCGGCGGCCGGCGCCGGGACGGCGGGAACGGGCTCGGCGAGCACCGCGCGCGCCTCCGCGGCGGCGAGGGCGGCGTCCTCGGCGGCGTGGTGCGCCGAGCCGAGCGCGCGCAGCGGGGCGAACGCCTCGGGGGCGAGCAGCAGCGCGGTGAGCCCGAGCGCGAGGGCGAGGTCGCCGTGCACCAGCCGCAGGCCGACGGTCACCGCGACCAGGGCGACCGACAGGGTGGCGATCAGCTCGAGCACCAGCGCGGAGAGGAAGGCGATCCGCAGGGTGGCCATCGTGCGGGTGCGGTGCTCCTCGCCGAGCCGGGCGAGCGCGGCGGCCTGGTCGGCGGCGCGGCCCAGGCCGACCAGCACGGGCAGCCCGCGCACGAGCTCGGCGACGTGCGCGGCGATCCGGTCCAGCGCCCGGGCGGAGTCCGCGGTCGCGCTCTGCGTGTACTTCCCGACCAGCACCATGAACACCGGCACCAGCGGCAGGGTGACCGCGACCAGCACCGCCGAGAGCAGGTCGGTGGCGGCGAGGACCAGCAGCAGCGCCGGTGGCACCACGACCGTCTGCGCCAGCGCCGGCAGGTAGGTGGCCAGCGCCGGGCCGAGGTCGTGCAGCCGTGTCGTCGCGAGCACCGCCGCAGGCCCGGGCCCGCCCGCGGCGGCGACCGCGGCCGGGGAGCCGGCCAGCCGGTCGAGCAACGCGCGGCGGAGCCGGTCCTCGGCGCGGCGGGCGTCCCGGGCGGCCAGCACCTGGCCGAGGGCGCCGGCGGCCGCGCGCAGCACCGCGCCCGCGGCCGCCAGCGCCAAGGGGCCGGTCAGCGGGCCGTCGGCCGCTCCCGTGCCGCGGGCCACCGCGTGCGCCAGCCCCGCCGCCAGCAGCACCAGCCCCGCCGTCTGGACCAGGGCGGCGAGCGCGGCCCGGACCAGCGCCCCGGTCAGCCCCGAGACGCCGGCCAGCGCACCCAACGGCCCCCGCCCCCGAGGGGCAGACATGGCCATGTCCGCCCTCATGCGGGGACGACCCGGTCGGCCGGCTCCTCGTGCACCGGGTCGGCGGTGAGCCGCTTGCGGAAGACCCAGTAGGTCCACGTCTGGTACCCCAGGACGACGGGGAGCCCGACGCCGGCGGCCCAGGTCATGATCGTCAGCGTGTAGTCGCTGACCGACGCGTCGGCCACGGTGACGTCGAACGCGACGTCCACCGTGGAGGGGATGACCACGGGGTAGGCCGCACCGAAGATCGTCGCGGCCGAGGCGACCAGCACGACCGCCCACGCGGCGAACGCCGGGCCCTCGCGGTCCAGCCGGATCCGGGTCCAGGCGACGCCCCACGGCCAGCGCGGCGACCAGCCACAGCACCGCGGTGACCGGCGTCCCGTAGCGCAGGTGGGTGATGCCCGCCCACGCCAGCAGCGGCAGCGCGGCCACCGGCGACCAGCGCAGCGCGAACGCCCGGGCGCGCATCCGCACGTCGCCGTCGACCTTGAGCGCGAGGAACAGCGCGCCGTGCACCAGCGAGAAGCCGAGGACGGCGACCGCGCCCAGCAGCGCCGGCCAGCTCAGCCCGGAGAACGCGCCGCCCACCCGGGTGCCGTCGGCGTCGACCGGCAGGCCCAGCGTGGTCGCGCCGAGCGCCGCGCCGATGCCCAGGGCGGCGATGAGCGAGCCGCCGGTGATGATCCGCGTCCACGTCGCGTCCCAGGCCTCGGTGTGGTGCGAGTGCCGCCACTCGAACGCGACCGCCCGGACGATCAGGCCGAACAGCACCAGCACGAACGGCAGGTACAGCGCGGGCAGCCAGGTGGCGTACCAGCCGGGGAAGGCGGCGAAACACCGCACCGGCAGCGGTGATCAGCCAGACCTCGTTGCCGTCCCAGAGCGGGCCGATGCTGCGCAGCATGAGGTGCCGGTCGGCGGGCCTGCGGCCGAGCATGGGCAGCAGCGCGGCCACGCCGAAGTCGAAGCCCTCGAGCAGCAGGAAGCCGGTCCACAGCACCGCGACGGCGGCGAACCAGAGGGTCTGCAGGTCCATGTCAGCTCCTGGTGGGGCGGGGTGTCAGTAGGCGAACTGGAGGACGTCGTCGTCGCGCTCGCGGCGCGGGGTGCCGTCGTCGTCCGTGTCGTCGTCGGGCGGCCCGGGGGCGATGCCGGGCGTGGGGTGCGCGTCGCCGGTGGTCACGCCGGCCCGGACGAACCGGCCGATCAGCCACAGCTCGACCACCGCCAGCACGCCGTAGACGAGGGTCAGCCCGATCAGCGAGGTGAGGACCTCAGCGGCGCTGATGCCCGGCGAGACGGCCTGGGCGGTGAAGAACCAGACCTGGTCCTCGACCGGGACGTCGGGGTTCGGGTAGACGACGAAGGGCTGGCGGCCCATCTCGGTGAAGATCCAGCCCGAGGCGTTGGCCACGAACGGCGCGCCGACGGCGAGCAGCGAGCCGTAGACGCCGATGCGGGAGGTCGGCACGCGGCCGCGGCGGGTCGACCAGAGCGCGTAGGCGGCGACGGCGGCCGAGAGCCCGCCCATGCCGATCATCAGCCGGAAGTTCCAGTAGGTGACCGCGAGCACCGGCGCGTAGTCGATCGGCTCGCCGGCCAGCGACCCGAACGACGGGTCGTCGGGGTAGGTCTCGCCGTAGACGGCGGCGTACTCCTCCTGCAGCTCGTTGACGCCGGGGACGGGCGAGGAGAAGTCGCCGTGGGCCAGGTAGCTGAGGATGTACGGGACGGTGATCGAGTGGACGTCGTCGCACTCGTTCGAGCCGAACTTGCCGACTGCGAAGATCGAGAAGGACGCCGGCGCCTCGGTCTCGCAGAGCGCCTCGGCCGAGCTCATCTTGAGCGGCTGCTGCTCGTACATGAGCTTGCCCTGCCAGTCGCCGGTCAGCGCGGTCAGCGCGAAGGCGGCCAGCGACACCCAGCCGCCGAGCCGGACCGAGCGGCGCCAGACGCGGTGGTCGACCTCCTCGGCGGAGCGGCCGGCCAGGCGGCGCCGGCGCAGGTGCCACAGCCCGATGCCGACCAGCAGCGCGCCGGCGACCATGAGCGCGGCGACGATGGCGTGGCTGAAGGCGGCCAGCGCGGTGTTGTTGGTGAGCACCGCCCAGAAGTCGACCTGGAGCGGGCGGCCGGTGGCGTCGTCGACCTCGACGCCGACCGGGTGCTGCATCCACGAGTTGGCCGCGATGATGAAGTACGCGCTCACGATCGAGCCGATGACCGCCGCCCACAGCGCGGCCAGGTGCACCTTCTTCGGGATGCGGCCCCACCCGAAGATCCACAACCCCAGGAACGTGGACTCGAGGAAGAAGGCCAGCAGCGCCTCCAGCGCCAGCAGCGAGCCGAAGACGTCACCGACGAAGCGGGAGTACTCGCTCCAGGCCAGGCCGAACTGGAACTCCTGCACCAGGCCGGTGGCGACGCCGAGCACGAAGTTGATCAGGTAGATGCGGCCCCAGAAGCGGGTCATCCGCAGCCACGCGGGGTCGTCGGTGCGCACCCACATCGTGTGCATGACCGCGACCAGGATCCCCAGACCGATGGTCAGCGGGACCATCAGGAAGTGGTAGACGGTCGTGATCCCGAACTGCCAGCGCGCGATGTCCAGCGTGTCCAGGCCCAGCACATCCACGGCCCCTGCTCCTCGTCTCTCGGCGGCGACCGTCGTACGATCGACGCGTTCTTTCTACGCTGGGTAGAAGACGTTTTTCTACGACACGTAGAAGAACTGGGTGTGAGTCGGGCGACAGGGGGAGCGATGGCCTCGCTGGGTGAACTGGAGCGGGCCGTCATGGACCAGCTGTGGTCGGCGGACGGGCCGGTGGCGGCGACCGCGCTGCGCGACGGGCTGGCCGACCGCGGGGTCGCGCTGACCACCGTGCACACCGTGCTGACCCGGCTGGAGCAGAAGGGCTTCGTCGTCCACGACGACGCCCGGCCCCGGCGCTTCTCCGCGCGGGCGAGCCGCGAGGACCACGCCGCCGAGCTGATGCACGAGGTGCTCGGCCAGGCCGCCGACCGGCAGGCGGTGCTGGCGCGGTTCGTCGGCAGCGTGAACGACGACGAGGCGCGCCTGCTCCGGGAGCTGCTGGCCGGCGGTCGCTGATCCGGCTGCTGCCCACCGCTGCCCCGCCGACCGATGCTGCCCGTCACCGCGGCCGCCCTCGCCGTCCTCGCCACCCTCCTGGCGTGGCCGGTGCCGGCGCTGCTCGGCCGGGCCCGCTGGCCGGGGCGCGATCCGTTGGTGGCGCTGGTCTGCTGGCAGGCGATCGGGCTGGCCGGAGGGCTGTCCATCATCGGCGCGCTGCTCGTGCACGGCCTGGCGCCGTGGGGGCACTCGCTGCCGGAGGCGTGGTGGTCGTGGGTCCGGGGTGAGCCGGCCGGCAGCCCGGTGCGCGGCGACCACTGGGTGACCATGACGCTGGCCGCGGTGCTGGCCCTGCAGCTGGTCGGGGTGCTGGTGCTGTCCTGGGTCCGGACCGCCCGCGCCCGGCACCGCCACCGTGCGCTGCTGGAGCTGGTGGTCGAGCCCGGCGCCGCGCCCGACACCCGGCTGCTGGAGCACCCCGCGCCGGTCGCCTTCTGCATCCCGGGCGCCCGCCCGCTGCTCGTGCTCTCCTCGGGAATGGTGGCCGAGCTGGACGAGGCCGAGCTCGCCGCCGTGGTCGCGCACGAGCGGGCGCACCTGCGCGAGCACCACCACCTGCTGCTGCTGCCGTTCGTCGCGTGGGAGGCGGCGCTGCCGGTGCTGCCCGCCGCCGGGCGCGCGCACGGTGCCGTCCGCGAGCTGGTGGAGATGCGGGCCGACGACGTCGCGCTGCGTGCGCTGGCGGAGGGTGACCTCGACGGCGCCGACCCGCGGCGCACCCTGGCGCAGGCGGTCGTGGCGGCGGCGGGCCGCCCCGGTGCGGCCGAGGTGCCCGGTGGCGCGCTGGCGGTGACCGGGGGCGGGGTGCGGGCCCGGGTGGTGCGGCTGCTCGAACCGCCGGCGCCCCTGCCTCCGGCGGCGCGGGCCGGCGCGCTGCTGGGCGCCGTCCTGCTGCTGCTCCTGCCGACGGCGTTGCTGCTGCTACCGGCGCTGTGACCCGCGCTGTGACCCGCGCTTTGACCGGCGCTGTGACCGGCCCGGTGACCGGCGCTGGGGCCCGGCGAGCACCCGCGAGGCCACGGCGGAGCCGAGCGCGACCGCTGCGCTGACCCGGGCCGCCCGGCCGTACCGCGCCGAGGCGAGGAACGGCAGCAGGCTCGCGGCGTGCAGCAGGTCGATCCCGGCGCCGGCCCGGAGGAGCGCCGGTGCGGGGCGGGCGAGCACGGCGGCGTGCTGGGCCAGCATCCGGACGCCGAGGGCCCGCACCAGCCAGGCCCGGTCCCGCGGGAACGCCGGCGCGACCGCGTCGAGGACCTGCTGCGGGCGGGTCAGCAGGACGAGCCCTGCGGTGGCGCCGGTGGCGGCCAGGGGCCGGGCGCCACGCGGAACCGGAGAGCCGGGCGCGGAGGTCATGTCCCCGACGCTAGTGCTCTGAGTCATGGGGGACTCAGAGCACTAGCGCGCGGACGAGGACATGGCCGCGGGCGGAGCGGTGGGCACCGCCCCCACCGCGTCCCGGTTCTCGGGCAGCGGTGCGAACCCGCGCAGCCGCAGCGAGTTGGAGACGACGAACACCGAGCTGAAGGCCATGGCTGCGCCGGCGATCATCGGGTTGAGCAGGCCGGCCATCGCCAGCGGCAGCGCGGCGACGTTGTAGCCGAACGCCCAGAACAGGTTGCCCTTGATCGTGCCCAGCGTGCGGCGGGCCAGCCGGATGGCGTCGGTGGCGGCGCGCAGGTCGCCACGGACCAGGGTCAGGTCGCTGGCCTCGATCGCCACGTCGGTGCCGGTGCCCATGGCCAGCCCCAGGTCGGCCTGGGCGAGGGCGGCCGCGTCGTTGACGCCGTCGCCGACCATCGCCACGACCCGGCCCTCGGCCTGCAGCCGCCGCACGACGTCGACCTTCTCCTGCGGCAGCACCTCGGCGACCACCTCGTCGATGCCGACCTGCGCGGCCACGGTGCGGGCGGCGCGGGCGTTGTCGCCGGTGAGCAGGATCGGCGTCAGCCCCAGGGTGCGCAGCTGCGCGACCGCGGTGGCGGAGGTGGGCTTGACCGCGTCGGCGACGACGAGGACGCCGCGCGGGGCGCCGTCCCAGGCGACGGCCACCGCGGTGCTCCCGGCGGTCTCGGCGTCGTCCACCGCGCGCTGCAGCTCCGGGGTCAGCCCCGCGGACCACTCGGTGAGCAGCCGCGGCCGGCCGACGACGACCGCCGCGCCGTCCACGACGCCGTGCACGCCCAGGCCCTCGACGTTGGTGAACCCGTCGACGGCGGGCAGGTCGCCGCGCTCGGCGGCGGCAGCCGCCACCGCCCGCGCGATCGGGTGCTCCGAGGCCGCCTCGAGGGCGCCGGCCAGGCGCAGCAGCCGGTCGGCGTCCTCGCCCGCGGCCGGGACGACGTCCACCAGGGTCATCCGGCCGGTGGTCACCGTGCCGGTCTTGTCCAGGACGACGGTGTCCACCCGGCGGGTGCTCTCCAGCACCTCGGGGCCCTTGATGAGGATCCCGAGCTGTGCGCCGCGGCCGGTGCCCACCATGAGCGCGGTCGGCGTGGCCAGCCCCAGGGCGCAGGGGCAGGCGATGATCAGCACCGCGACGGCGGCGGTGAACGCGGCCGGCAGACCCGCGCCGGTGCCGATCCAGAAGCCGAGCGTGGCGACGGTCAGCGCCAGCACAACCGGCACGAACACCCCGGAGATCCGGTCGGCCAGCCGCTGCACCTCCGCCTTGCCGTTCTGCGCGTCCTCGACCAGCCGGGCCATCTGCGCCAGCTGGGTGGCCGAGCCGACCCGCGTCGCGCGCACGACCAGCCGACCGCCGGCGTTCACGGTGCCGCCGACGACGGCGTCGCCCGTACCGACCTCCACCGGCACGGACTCGCCGGTGAGCATCGAGGCGTCGACCGCCGAGGAACCCTCGGTGACCTCGCCGTCGGCGGCGAGCTTCTCGCCGGGGCGGACGACGAAGAGGTCGCCCACCGCGAGCTGGTCGACCGGCACCCGGCGCTCGGTGCCGCCGCGCAGCACCGAGACCTCCTTGGCGCCGAGCTCGAGCAGTGCCCGCAGCGCAGCGCCCGCCTGCCGCTTGGACCGCGCCTCGAACCAGCGCCCCGCCAGCAGGAACGTGGTCACCCCGGCGGCGGCCTCGAGGTAGATGTTGCCGCTGCCGTCGGAGCGCTCGATGGTCAGCTCGAAGGGGTGCACCATGCCCGGCACGCCGGCGGTGCCCCAGAACAGCGCGTAGACCGACCAGCCGAAGGCGGCCAGCGTGCCGAGCGAGACGAGGGTGTCCATCGTCGCGGCGCCGTGCCGCAGGTTGGTCCAGGCGGCCCGGTGGAACGGCAGGCCGCCCCACACGACGACGGGCGCGGCGAGGGTGAGCGAGAGCCACTGCCAGTACTCGAACTGCCAGGCCGGCACCATCGCCAGCACGACCACCGGCACGCTGAGCAGCGCGCTCACGATCAGCCGGGTGCGCAGCGCCCGGGCCGGGTCGTCGGCGGCCGGGTCGGCCTCCCGGGTCGCGGGCGGCTCGGGCAGCGCCGCGGTGTAGCCGGTCTTCTCGACGGTGGCGATCAGGTCCTCGGTGGTGACGTCGCCGGTCACGGTGACCCGCGCCTTCTCGGTGGCGTAGTTGACCGTGGCGGTGACGCCGTCGAGCTTGTTGAGCTTCTTCTCGACGCGGGCGGCGCAGGAGGCGCAGGTCATCCCGCCGATGAGCAGCTCGACGTCCGCGGGGGAGGTCTGCGTCATGGGGTGTGCTCCTCGTGCGACGGGACGGGCGCGCCGTCCGACGGCGCCGGTGCGTGCTCGGTGGGGGAGACCTCCGCGGGTGCCGGCCCCACCGGGCCGATCGGGCCGACGGCCGAGCCGACGCCGACCGCCGCCCCGAAGACGGCGAGCAGCCCGACGCCGAACGCGGCGAGCTTCAGGCGGGTGTCCATGGCGGTGCGGCTCCCCGGGTGGCCTGGTCAGCCGGCCACGGAGTAGCCGGCCTCCTCCACGGCGGCGCGGACGGCGGCCTCGTCGACCGGCGCGTCGCTGGTCACGGTCAGGCCACCGGACTCGAGGTCGACGTCGACGGAGCCGACGCCCGGGACGGCCGAGACCTCCTCGGTGACGGCGCTGACGCAGTGGCCGCAGGTCATGCCGACGACGGTGTAGCTGGTGGTGGTCACGGGGGTGTCCTTCCGGATCGGGGGTGCCTGGCGGGGGTGCCTGGAGAGGTGCCTGGAGAGGGTGACCGGACGGGTCAGGAACGGACGAGGCGCGCGATCGCCTCGGTGGCCTCGCGGACCTTCTCGTCGGCCTCGCGGCCGCCGGTCCGCGCGGCGGCGACCACGCAGTGGCTGAGGTGCTCCTCGAGCAGGCCGAGGGAGACGGCCTGGAGTGCCTTGGTCATGGCCGAGACCTGGGTGAGGATGTCGATGCAGTACTTCTCGTCCTCGACCATGCGCTGGAGGCCGCGGGCCTGGCCCTCGATCCGCCGCAGCCGCTTGAGGTACTCGTCCTTGCGGTGGATGTAGCCGTGCTGGTGGCTCGCGTGCGTGCACTCGGCGGACGCCGTCCCGGACGGCTGCTCGACGGTGGTCACCGGGACCCCTCCTGACCGGGCGGCTCGGATGTCGCCCGAATGGAACTATACCCCCCTAGGGTTCCTGTGCAAGGAGTTCCGCAGCTCGTCCAGAGCGGTCAGCGCGGCGGCGAGCCGGTCCTGCAGGTCCAGGATCGTCCCGGCCGAGGCGAGCGAGTGCCCGTCGTCGAGCAGGCTCCGGAGTCGCGCCGCCACCGCGAGCTGGGCGCGCGAGTAGCGGCGGTGCCCGCCGGCCGAGCGGTGCGGCTGGAGGGTGCCCGCGAGGTCCAGGCTGCGCAGGAACGCGGCCTGGACGCCGAGCAGCTCCGCGGCCTGGCTCATCGTGAGCGCCGGGAAGTCGGGGTCGTCCAGGCGGCGCAGCCGGTTGCCGGCGTCGGTCATCGCCGTCCTCCTCGGGTCGGGGTCTGCGCGGGGCGGGAAACGGGAGAGGGGCCGGACCCGCCGGGTCCGGCCCCTCCGGTCGCCGTCGTCAGCTGGTGACGGCCTTCTGGTCCGCGGGTGACGCGTCGCCCTCGATGGTGCGCCCCTCGACGGCCTGGGGCGTGTCGGCACGGGTGACGGTGATCTTGCGGGCCCGGGCCTTCTCGGCGATCGGGATGCTCACCGTGAGCACGCCGTCGTGGTAGCTGGCCTCGAGCCGGTCGGTGTCCAGGCTGCGGCCGAGGACGAGCTGCCGCGTGTAGCTGCCGTACGGCCGCTCGGCGGCCACCCACTCGGCGTTCTCCAGGTGCGGGACCGAGCGCTCGGCGCTGATCGTGAGCGTGGTGCCCTCGACCGAGAGGTCGATCGAGCCGGGGTCGACGCCGGGCAGGTCGAAGTGGGCGACGAAGTTGTCGCCGACCTTGTAGGCGTCCATCGGCATGCCCGACAGGGGGCGGGCGGTCATCGAGCCGGAGCGACCGGCCAGCTGGTCCAGTGCGCGGAAGGCGGCGGACGTGGCGGCGAACGGGTCGTAGGCGGTCAGCATCATGGTGATACCTCCACAGGAAGTGCTGGTCTGCTCGCTGCCCGAGGAAGAACCTCTAGTGGCGACTGGAGATTACCTCGCTCGTGCGCTCTAGTAAACGTCCAGCGCGCAAGATTGTTCCCGGGCGCGCGGTTCCGGAACCCGTGCGTGGAGGCGTACCCGCCGGGGAACATGCGGCGCCATGGGAGAGACCACGGAGCAGGGCGGACGTGGGGGCGGGGCCGAGCCGGAGGTGCGCGCGGCGACGGCGGGGGACGTCGTGACGCTGACCCTGGACGGCGAACTGACCGACGCGGCGCGGCGCCCGCTGGTGCGCGAGCTGACCGAGGCGCTGCTGTCGGGCCGGCCGGTGCGCCGGGTGGAGCTGCAGCTGGGCGGCGTCCCCTTCATGAACTCCGCCGGCATGGCCGTCCTCGTGCAGCTGCAGCGCATGGCCGCACCCCGCGGCGTCGAGGTCGCGCTGGTGACGCCGTCGACCGCCGTCACCCGTCCGCTGCAGCTCAGCGGCCTGTGGCACCGGTTCCCGGTCCTGGACGAGAACGGCGCCGAGGACGTCGCGCAGGGCGGCTCCTAGCCTGACCGGGTGCCTCCCAGCCACCCGCACAGCCACGGACCCGACCCGGACGCCCCGCCGCCGAGCCCGGAGGCGCTGGGGCGCCGACGGCGCGCGGTGTGGCTGATGCTCCTGCTGCTGGTGCCCGTCGGCCTCGCCACGGTGATCGGCCTGCTCGTGCTGTGGCCCGACGGCGGCCCCACGCGGGCGTCCCAGGCGGCCGCGCAGGCGCTGCCGCCGGGCACCACCTACCCCGACGGCCGGGTGGTCTCGGTGCAGACCGAGGAGTGCGGGGTCGAGGCCACCGCGCTGTGCGCCACCGCGGTCGTCGAGGTCCTCGACGGCCCGGGTGAGGGCGACTACGTGCAGATCGGGCTGGACGAGGTCGTGGTCGCCAACGGGGTGGCCGAGGGCGACGTGCTCGTGCTCAGCCGGGACGCCGGCGCCGACGGCGGAGCCCTCTACAACTTCAGCGACTTCGCCCGCGACACCCCGATCGTCACCCTGGCCGTCGCCTTCGCCCTCGTCGTCGGGCTGGTCGCCCGGTGGCGCGGCCTGGCCTCGCTGGTCGGGCTGGCGTTCGCGTTCTTCGTGCTGCTGGAGTTCGTGCTGCCCGGGCTGCTCGGTGACACTCTCCGCCGGGCCTGGTCACGCTGGTCGGCTCCGCGGCGATCATGTTCGTCGTCCTCTACCTGGCGCACGGGTTCACCGCGCGGACGACGACGGCGCTGGTCGGCACGCTGTTCGGGCTGGCCCTGGTCGCGGTCATGGGTGCCCTCTCCGTCGCCGCGGCCCGGCTGACCGGGCTCACCAGCGAGGAGACGGTGACGCTGCAGGGCTACGACCCGACGCTGGACTTCTCCGGCCTGGTGATGGCCGGCATCGTCGTGGCCGGCCTCGGCGTGCTCAACGACGTCACGATCACCCAGGCCTCCGCGGTCTGGCAGCTGCACGAGGTCGACCCGTCGATGACCTGGCGGGAGCTCTACAGCCGCGGGATGGCGGTGGGGCGCGACCACATCGCGTCGACCGTCTACACGATCGTCTTCGCCTACGCGGGCGCCGCGCTCCCGCTGCTGCTGCTGTTCGAGCTGTACTCGCAGCCGTGGGAGGTCGTGCTCACCTCCTCGGCGCTGTCGGAGGAGGTCATCCGCACGCTGGTCGGCGCGATCGCGCTCGTGCTCGCCGTCCCCGTGACGACGGCGGTCGGCGCCTTCTTCGCCAAGGCCGCCGACACCTCCGCGGGCACCGCGACCGAGCGCCGGGTGACCGCCCTGCGCAGCCGCTTCGCCCGATGAGTCAGGCTGTCGGCGTGACCTCCGACCTGCTCGCCGCCGCCTCCGCCGCTCCCGGCTTCATGCCCGACGACGAGGGCCGTGCCCTCTACGAGGCCGCCCGCAGCCTCGCCGTCCCCGGTCCGCTGCTCGAGGTGGGCAGCTGGATGGGGCGCTCGGCGCTGTACCTGGCCGCGGCCGCCCGCGAGACCGGGCGCACCGTGATCACCGTCGACCACCACCGCGGCTCCGAGGAGCACCAGCCCGGCTGGGAGTACCACGACCCGTCGCTGGTCGACCCCGCCGTCGGGCTGATCGACACCCTGCCCCGGTTTCGGAACACCATCGCCACCGCCTGGCGCCGAGGACGTCGTGGTCGCGATCGTGACCCGCTCGGAGGTGCTCGCGCCGCTGTGGAGCACGCCGCTGGCGCTGCTGTTCCTCGACGGCAGCCACACCGAGGAGTCCGCGCGCCGGGACCAGGACGCCTGGGTCGCCAAGCTCGCCGTCGGCGGCACGCTGGCCATCCACGACGTCTTCCCCGACCCGGCCGACGGCGGGCAGGCGCCCTACGGCGTCTACACGCGGGTGCTGGAGTCCGGGGAGTTCACCGAGCTCCCCGGTGTCGGGTCGATGCGGCTGCTCCGCCGGGACCGATGACCGATCCGCTCTCGGCCGAGCGGGCCGCCGCGCTGGCCCAGATCGAGGCGCTGACCCGCGAGTTCGACGAGGTGGTGGCCGCCTCCAAGGCGTCCAACGCCGACGACGAGCACGATCCCGAGGGCGCCACCATCGCCTTCGAGCGGCAGCAGGTGGCCGCCCTGCTGGACCAGGCGCGGCGCCGGCTGGCCGACGTCGACGCCGCGGTCACCGCGGTGGAGGCCGGCACCTACGGCCGCTGCGAGAGCTGCGGCCGGCCGATCGCGGCGGAGCGCCTCGCCGCGCGGCCCGCGGCCCGCACCTGCATCGACTGCGCCCGCTGATCCCCGCGAGATCTGCACACTCGGGGCAATCGCTGCCCTGAACACCCCGAGTGTGCAGATCTCGTGGAAGAAAACGCAGCGGATGTCGAGGACGCGCGATCGGCTCCGTCCCCGGGGTGCACGCGGCCAGAATGGGCCGCACGTCCCGAGGAGAAGACGATGGCCAAGTACCTGCTGCTCAAGCACTACCGCGGTGGTCCGACCGCGCCCGGCTTCGAGCCGATGGACCGGTGGAGTCCGGAGGAGATCACCGCGCACATCCGGTACATGGACGAGTTCGCCGACCGACTGCGGGAGAACGGCGAGTTCGTCGGCGAGCAGGCGCTCGCGCCCGACGGCCTGTGGGTCCGGTACGACGGGGAGGGGCGGCCGCCGGTCACCGACGGCCCGTTCGCCGAGACCAAGGACCTGATCGCCGGCTTCATGGTCATCGACGTGGACGGCCCCGAGCGGGCGATCGAGCTGGCGGGTGAGCTGTCGGCGGCGCCGGGCAAGGACGGGAAGCCGATCCACGAGTGGCTCGAGGTCCGGCCGCTCTACGGCGAGCCGTCCCTCGTCTCGGAGTGACCGCGCCCGTCGACGAGGCCGTGCTGCGCGGCCTCGTCCCGGGCGTCCTGGGCGTCCTCGTCCGCCGCGGAGCCGACTTCGCGGCGGCCGAGGACGCCGTCCAGGAGGCGCTCGTCGAGGCGCTCCGGACCTGGCCGGCCGAACCGCCGCGGGACCCGAAGGGCTGGCTGGTCGCGGTGGCGTGGCGCCGGTTCCTCGACGCGACGCGGTCCGAGGCAGCGCGTCGACGACGCGAGGAGCGGGTCGAGGAGGAGCCCGCGCCCGGCCCGGTGCCCGAGGTCGACGACACCCTGCACCTGTACTTCCTGTGCGCCCACCCGGCGCTGTCGCCGTCCTCGGCGGTGGCGCTGACGCTGCGCGCCGTCGGCGGCCTGACCACGCGGCAGATCGCGGAGGCCTACCTGGTGCCCGAGGCGACGATGGCGCAGCGGATCAGCCGCGCCAAGCGCACGATCGCGGGGGCGCGGCTGGACCGGCCCGGCGACGTCGGGACCGTGCTGCGGGTGCTCTACCTGGTGTTCAACGAGGGGTACTCCGGGGACGTCGACCTGGTCGCCGAGGCGATCCGGCTGACCCGGCAGCTCCTGACGGTGACCGACCACCCGGAGGTGGCCGGGCTGCTCGCGCTGATGCTGCTGCACGCGGCCCGGCGGCCGGCCCGGACGGCGCCCGACGGGAGCCTGGTGCCGCTCGCGCAGCAGGACCGCAGCCGCTGGGACACCGCGGCGATCACCGAGGGCGTGCAGCTGCTGCAGACGGCGCTGTCGCGGGACCGGCTGGGGGAGTACCAGGCGCAGGCCGCGATCGCCGCGCTGCACGCCGACGCCCGCACCGCGGCGGAGACCGACTGGGTGCAGGTCGTCGGGTGGTACGACGAGCTGGTCGCGCTGACCGGCAACCCGGTCGCCCGGCTCAACCGGGCGGTCGCGGTGGGCGAGGCCGACGGGCCCCGGGCGGGCCTGGCGGCGCTGGCCGACCTGGACCCCGGGCTGCCGCGCTACGCGGCGGTCGCCGCCCACCTGCACGAGCGGGACGGCGATCCGGCCACCGCGGCCCGGCTCTACGCCGACGCGGCGCGCGCGGCGACGAACCGGGCCGAGCGCGACCACCTCGTCCGCCAGGCCGCCCGGCTGAACGCTCAGCTCACGTAGCGGCGGGCGGTGGAGCGGCGCTGCGCCTGCTCGAGCGCGGCGAACCGGGCCTCGGCGTGCGGGGGGAGCACCCGTCGCTCGCGCAGCACCCAGGGCAGCCCGCGGGCGGCGTCGACCAGGGCCAGCGCGGTGGTCCGGTCGCGCGGCACGGTGCGCAGCAGGTGCAGCGTGCGGCGCAGCGCCGGACGCACCGGACGGCGCAGCCACGTCGTCCAGAGCGTGTTGCGGATGCCGTCGCGGCGGCGCCGGTGCGGATCGCGGGCGCGGCTGGCCTCGTGGTGCACGGTGAGCCCGGGCAGGTAGCACAGCTCCCACCCGCGGGCGGCGAGGTCGCCGGCCATCAGCTCCTTCTCACCGCCCAGCCACAACCGCGCGGAGAACCCGCCCACCTCGTCGAACGCGGCGCGGCGCAGGACGGAAGCGCCGGCCAGGAACGAGCCCAGCGCGGGGCCGGGCAGCCAGTCGGCGCCGCGGACGGGGGAGTCGCGCAGCTCGGGCACGATCGGGTCCTCGTGGCCGCCGGGCTCGACCAGGATCCGGGCCGTGACGACGGCGAGCCGCGGGTGGGCGTCCAGGGTGTCCGCCGCGGTGCGCAGGGATCCGGGCTCCCACCACGTGTCGTCGTCGGAGAAGGCGACGTAGGGGGTGCTCAGCCGGGCGACGCCGAGGTTGCGGCCCACCGCGCCCAGGTTCTCCGGGCTGGCGATCAGCTCGACCGCGGGGAAGCCGCCTCGGACCGCCGCGGCCGTGCCGTCGGTCGAGCCGTTGTCGACGACCACGACGTGCGGCCGCTCCGGCAGGGCGAGCAGCCGCTCCAGCGCGAGGAGCAGCTCGTCCCGGCGCTGGTGGGTGATGACGACGACGCCCACCCGCGGGTCGGCCGTCACGCCGACCCCAGCAGCCGCAGGTCGGCGCGCACCCGGGGCGGCACGGGCTGCCGCCGGCGCAGGGCGGCCGGCACGTCCGGCAGGGCGCGGGCCAGGCCGGTGAGCCCCGGGCGGCCGGCGCGGACCGCGTCGCGGAGCACCGCCCCGACGTCCGCGGCGGGCAGCCGCATGGCCGCGGTGAGCAGCCGGCTGCGCCAGATGCCGGCCTGCCGGCGGTGGGGGGCGTCCCGCCGCGCCGACGGGTGGTGGTGCACGGTCACTGCGTCGACGTAGGCCATCGACCACCCGGCGGTCGCGAAGTCGAGGGCCAGCCGTTCCTCCTCCCCGGGGAAGCGGACGACGGGGTCGAAGCCGCCGACCGCCTCGAACGCCTCGGTGCGCACCAGGGCGGCGCACGCGACGAAGCCGAGCAGCGCCGGCCCCGGCAGGTTCCCGCGGGGGAGCGGGCTGCCGGCCATCGCGGCGCACACCGGGTCCAGCCGCTCCTCGGGCCCGACCAGGATCCGGGCGTTGAGGACGGCGAGCCGCGAGTGCGCGCGCATGACCGCCACCGCGCGGGCGAGGTCGCCGGGCGCCCACCAGGAGTCGTCGTCGGCGAACGCGACGAACGGGGTGCGGGCCCGGGCGGCGCCCAGCGTGCGGGCCCGGGCGCCCACGTTGCGCTCCAGCGGCAGCACGGTGACCCCGGGGTGGGCGGCGCGCACCGCAGCCACCGTGCCGTCGCTCGAGCCGTTGTCCACGAGGACCACCGGCGCCTCGTGCCGGGGCAGGGTGACCAGCAGGTCGGCGCGCCGGTTCCGGCTGGCGACGACCACGGTGACGTCGGCCGCGGTGACGTCGGCCGCGGTCGAGGGGGCGCTGGGCTCGGTCACGGGGTGACCGTGCCCGCACCTCCCCGGAGCCAATCGGCGGTGCGCGCGTCGACGGTGCCGGCGCCCGGGAGCGCGGCCGGGTCGGCGAACAGGCCCGAGGCAGGGGTGGCCCCGGACAGCGCGTCGGCGGCCAGCAGCACGGCCGCCGCGGTCCACGTGGTGCGCTCGATCGGCCAGCGGGCGTCGTCGGCGAAGACGTAGCCCGTCCAGTAGGACCCGTCGTCGTCGCGCAGGTGCTGCATGGCCGCGACCTGCTCGAGGGCGGCGTCCCGCTGCCCGGCGACCACCAGCGCCAGTGCCAGCTCGCAGGTCTCGGCGCCGGTCACCCAGGGGCGGTCGGAGACGCAGCGCGCCCCGAGCCCGGGGACGACGAAGGTGTCCCAGCCCGCCGCCAGCCGGTCGCGGGCCTGCTCGCCGGTCACCGCGCCGCCGAGGATCGGGTAGTACCAGTCCATCGAGTACCGGGACCGGTCGGCGAAGGCCTCGGGGCGGGTGCGCAGCGCGGTGCCGAGGTCGGTGACCGCCAGCTCCCAGTCCGGCTGCGGCTCGCCGACGAGGCCGGCCAGCGCGATCCCGCAGCGCAGCGCCTGGAACAGGCTGGCGTTGCCGGTGAGCAGCGCCAGCGGGTCGGGGGTGCGGTCGGGGCGCAGCGCCCAGCCGATCGCGCCGCCGTCGAGCTGCATGGCCACGACCAGGTCCAGTCCGCGCCGCACCACCGGCCAGAGCTCGTCGACGAGCTGCTCGTCGGCGGTGATCAGCCAGCGGTGCCACAGGCCGACGGCGAGGTAGCCGGCGTGGTTGCTCTCCACGTCGGCGGACACCTCCGCGCCGTCGCGGTACTCGGACGCCCAGGAGCCGTCGGGCCGCTGGGCGGCGGCCAGCCAGCGGTAGGCCGCGGCGGCGCGCTCGTGCTCGCCGCCCAGGTCGAGGGCCATGGCGGCCTCGACGGAGTCCCACGGGTCGAGCTGGCCGCCGCGGAACCACGGCAGCGCGCCGTCGGCGAGCTGCTCACCGGCGATCCAGGCGACCGTCGTCCGCACCTGGTCGCCGGTCAGCACTCCCGGCAGCTCGGGCAGCAGCCGCTCAGCCGACGGCAACGGCCGGCTCCGCGTCGGCGGGGGCGGAGCCGCGCGCCGTCGCCGGCTTGTCGGCGTAGATCGCGAGGCTCTTGCCGATCACCGGGTCCAGCACCTTCTCGGCGGTGCGGGTCAGCCAGGGCCGGTGCATGAGGTCCCAGACCAGGAGCTTGTGGTACCCGCGGACGGCGGCGTTGTCCTTCTCCACCCCGACGGCGCACTTGAGCCACCAGAACGGCGCGTGCAGGGCGTGCGCGTGGTGGCTGGCGCCGGGGACCAGCCCGACCGAGGCGAGCCGCTCGCGCAGCTGGCCGCGGCGGTAGATGCGGATGTGCCCGCCCTCGTTGGCGTGGTACTCGTCCGACAGCGCCCAGCAGATCCGCTCGGGGCCGTAGCGCGGCACGGTGATGACCATCCGGCCGCCGGGCTTGAGCACCCGGAAGATCTCGGCCATCGCCGTGACGTCGTCCGGGATGTGCTCGAACACCTCCGAGGCCATGACCCGGTCGACGCTCGCGTCGGGGAAGGGCAGGTGCAGCAGGTCGCCGCGGACCACCTCGAAGCGGGCGGGCGTGCCGTCGGGCCGCAGCCCCGCCTCGCCGGCCTCGCCGATGGCGCCCAGCCAGCGCTTGGTGGTCTCCACCTCGGAGACGCCCCAGTCGACGGCGACGACGTCGGCACCGCGCCGGTAGGCCTCGAACGCGTGCCGGCCCTCGCCGCAGCCGAGGTCGAGGACGCGCATCCCCGGCCGCAGGTCGAGCAGGTCGTAGTCGACGGTCAGCAAGGACGTCCCTTCCGTTCCAGGGTCTGCGCGTACCAGTCGGCGGTGCGCTCGGCGGTGGCCCGCCAGGTGTAGTTGTCGAGGACCCGGCGCCGGCCGGCGCGGCCCAGCTGCTCGCCGAGGGACGGCGAGTCGAGCACCAGCTTCAGCGCGGCGGTGAGCTCGCCGACGTCGCCGGCCTTCACCCGCAGCCCGGCCTTGGTGCCGACGACCTCCGGCAGCGCGCCGGCGTCGGTGGTGACCAGCGGGGCGCCGCAGGCCATCGCCTCGATCGCGGGCAGCGAGAAGCCCTCGTAGAGCGAGGGGATGGCCACCACGGTGGCCCGCTGCATGAGCCCGATGAGCTCCTCCTCGGGCACCGAGCCGGTGAACCGGACGGCGTCGCGCAGGCCCAGCCGGTCGCGGGTGGTCTCGGCCGGCCCGCCGGGCCGGGCGCTGCCGACGACGGTGAGCGTCACCGGCCGCTCGGTGCGCAGCTTGGCCAGCGCCTCGAGCAGGTGCACCAGCCCCTTGAGCGGCACGTCGGCGCTGGTGACGACCAGGATCGAGTCGCTGTCGCGGGGCCGGCCCTCGGGCGGCGGCCGGAACGTGTCCGGGTCGATGCCGTTGGGGATCAGGTCGATCCGGGACGACGGCAGCCCCATGTGCTTCTCGATGTCGACCCGGGAGGTCTCCGACACCGTGGTCACGGCGTCCAGGCGCTGCACGACCTTGGCCTGCATGCGGGTGAAGGCGTACCAGCGGCGCAGCGTCAGCTTCTTGCGCAGCGACGGGGCGGCGGCCAGCTCCAGCTCGCGGTCGATGGCGATCGGGTGGTGCACCGTCGCGACCGTGGGCATCCCGGCCTTCGTCAGCTGCAGCAGGCCGTAGCCCAGCGACTGGTTGTCGTGGACGACGTCGAACTCGTCGGCCCGCGGGAGCAGGTGCCGGGCGGCGCGCAGGGTGAAGGTGAGCGGCTCGGGGAAGCCGGCGGCGCACATGGTGGCCCACTCGGCGACGTCGACCCAGTCGCGGAACTCCGAGGGCCGCGGCATCCGGAAGGGGTCGGGCTCGCGGTAGAGGTCGAGGCTGGGCAGCTTCGTCAGCGGGACGCCGGGGTCCAGCACCGGGTAGGGCTGGCCGCTGAAGACCTCGACGCGGTGGCCCAGCTCGGCCAGCTCGCGGGAGAGCGCGCGGACGTAGACGCCCTGGCCGCCCCCGTGCGGCTTGCTCCGGTAGGACAGCAGTGCAACGCGCAACGACCGTCCCATGCACCGGACTCTAACGAGGCCACCCGGCGTGTCCCGCCACCAGCCGCGCCCGGACCCCCGTCCGGGTGGGCGGCGCACCTGCGATCGTGGTCCCCATGATCCGTCACGTCGTCACCTTCACGTGGTCACCGACGGCCTCCCCGGAACAGGTGGCCGCCACGATCGAGGCCCTGCGCGGTCTGCGGCACGAGGTCGGCGGGATGAGCTACCTGGTCGTCGCGGAGGACGCCGGGCTCTCCGACGGCAACGCCTCCGCGGTGCTGATCGCCGACTTCCCGGACGCCGAGGCGTTCTACCGCTACGCCCAGGACCCGGTGCACCTGTCGGTCATCGCCGAGTTCGTGCGGCCGATCCTGCGCTCGCGGGTCGCGGTCCAGTACGTGGCCTGAGGCGCCCGGCCCGGCCCCGCGGACGGCGTGCCCGTGCGCGGCCCGGCGGTTACGGTCGGTGCATGTCGATCACGTCCTCGCCCCGCCTGCGCGGCTTCCTGGCCGCCGGTCTCCTGTCCACCGCGGTCCTGACCGGGTGCGGCGGGGACGACGCCGAGGCCGACGCGGGCGCCGGGTCGGGCAGCAGCAGCAAGGCGGAGGAGGCCATCGCCAAGGAGGACGCCGACCCCGTGGTCGACCTGGCGTCGGGCCTGCTGCCCGCGGAGGCGTTCGGTCCCGACGCGGTCGTCGCGTCGGTGTCGCCGGAGGAGCTGCAGAAGGGGGCGGGCCTGGCCGCCTCGTTCGACGACGTCGAGATCATGCCCGATGCGTGCAACAGCGCGGTGCAGGGCACCCAGCCCGACCTCGAGGACTTCGAGGACATCGCCGCGGTCAGCGCGACCCAGGGGACGTCCGCCGTCGTGGAGATGCTGGTCCGCGGCGGCCCGACGCGCGGAACGGTGGAGGCCCTCGCCGGCGCCGCCGAGCGCTGCCCCGAGGCGCAGGTCACCTCGCCGGACATCGGCTCGGCCACCGTCCGATTCCAGGACCTGCCCGTCGCCGACCTGGGGGACGGCGCCGCGGCGCTGCGCTACACCACCGTCGTCGCGCTGCCCGACGGCACGGAGCTGGCGGTGCCGGCGCTGCTGGGCGCCGTCGAGGACGGAGACCGGCTGGTCGTGCTCACGCAGCTGGCGGTCGACCCGACCGGCGCGGCCACCCCCGAGCTGGACGACGCGGCGTTCACCGCGCTGCTCGAGCAGGCGTACCGGGCGCAGTCCGACGCGCTGGACTGACGCTCTTCGGCGGCCCGTCCACAGGCCGGGGCGCTCTCCACAGATCGTCCCGGACGGCTCCGCGGGCCGGTTCCCGCGGCCAGGGTCGGGGGCATGCCCCTCCCCGGCCCGGCAGACCCGGCCCCCTCGTTCCCGCCCGCCTTCCCCGACGGCACCGGCCCGCCCGTGACCGTGCGGATCGGCGACCCCGGCGAGCTCGCCGCGGGGCTGCCCCAGCTGCTCGGCTACCACCCGCACGAGTCCGTGGTGCTGGTCGCCCTGGCCGGGGAGTCCGGGCGCCGCGTCGGCCTGACCGTGCGCGCGGACCTGCCGCCGCCGGGCCAGGCCCGCGCCCTGGCCGCGGTGCTGGCGCGCAGCCTGGCCACCGACCGGCCCCGCGGGGCGCTGCTGATGGTGGTCTCGGAGGCGCCGGACGACGCCTCGCCCCTGCTGCCGCCCGGTCCCGGCGGGGAACCCGGCACCGACCTGCCGCACCGGCTGCTGGTGCACGAGCTGGTGCTGGCGCTGGACGCGGTGGGCATCCCGCTGGGGTCGGCGGTCCTGGTGCGCGACGGCCGCTGGTGGGACTTCGACTGCCCCGACCCGTGCTGCGACCCGTGGGGTGGCACGCCGCTGCCGACCGGCGTCGGCCAGCTGGCGGTGGCCGCCGTGGCTGCGGGCAAGGTGGTGGCGCCCACCCGCGACGCGCTGGCGGACCGGCTCGCGCCGGTGGCCGGCGCGGCCGGGGTGGCGGTGGAGCGGGCGGTCCTGCGCGTGGCCGGCGAGGGGCGGGCCGATGTGTCCACGGCCTGGGGGCGGATCCGCGCAGCGGTCACCCGCGCCCGGCCGGGGCCCGACCAGGAGGTGCCGGACGACGAGGAGCTGGCCCGGCTCGTGTGGAGCCTGTGGCAGCCCGACGTCCGGGACCGGGCCGTCCTGCTCTGCCTGGAGGACGGGGCGGGCGCCGAGGCGCTGTGGTCGGAGTGCACCCGGCGCGCGCCGTCGCCGCTCGACGGCTTCCCCGCCGCCCTGGTGGCGATCTGCGCCTACCTGCGCGGCGACGGCGCCCTGGCCAACACCGCGCTGGACCGGGCGCTGGACAGCGATCCGGGCAACCCGCTGGCCCGCCTGATCGCCGACGCCCTCTCGATCTGCGTCTCGCCCCGGCAGCTGCGCGCGATGCTGCACGAGGCGGGCGCCACCACCGCGGCGGAGCTGCCGGGTGCGGCGGGGAGCTGACGGGCCGGCCGGTGCGCACCGGCCGGTCCGCTCACAGCAGGGCGGGCCGCTGCCAGGGCTCGCCCAGCACGTGCTCGGCGAGGAACGCCAGCACCGTCTCGTACCAGACCGACGAGTTGCCGGGGGTCAGCACCCAGTGGTTCTCGTCGGGGAAGTAGAGGAACTTCGAGGGCACGGCCCGCTTCTGCAGGGCGTACCAGAGGTGCAGGGCCTCGCCGACCGGGACGCGGTAGTCCTTGTCGCCGTGGATGACCAGCATCGGCGTCCGCAGGGCGTCGGCGTAGCGGTGCGGGGAGTTCTGCTCGTAGCGGCGCGGCTCGGTGAGCGCGTCGCCCCATTCCTTCTCCCAGTAGTACGCGGCGTCCGTCGTCGAGGTGAACGAGTCGAGGTGCCAGAGGCCGGCGTGGCTGACGACGGCGCGGAAGCGGTCGGTCTGCGTGGCGATCCAGTTGGCCATGTAGCCGCCGAACGAGCCGCCCATCGCCGCGGTCCGGGTGGCGTCGATGTCCGGGCGCTGCTCGGCGGCGTCCACCGCGGCCATGAGGTCGGTGTAGGGGGCCTCGCCCCAGGTGCCCCATCCCCGGCGCACGAAGTCCTGCCCGAACCCCTGGGAGAGGGCCGGGTTGGGCAGCAGCACGGCGTAGCCGCGGGCGGCGAGCACCCAGGGGCACCACCGCCACGACCACGAGTTCCAGCTCATCAGCGGGCCCCCGTGGATCCACAGCACCAGCGGGGCCGGGGAGTCGGCGGAGGTGCCCTCGGGCAGCACCAGCCACGACTGCACGCGGGTGCCGTCGGCGGCGGTGGCCTCCACCTCGTGCAGCGTGCCGGGCAGGGCGTCGATCGCGCCGGGGCTCGGCAGGGGCGACGGTTCCTGGCCGGTGGCCTCCGGGTCCAGGCGCACCGGCAGCGGCGGGGAGTCGTAGGCCGAGCGGAGCGCGTACAGCGCGCTGCCGTCCCGGGCGACCTGCAGGTGGCTGTAGGCGCCGTCGGCGGTGAGCCGGACCGGGGCGCCGCCGTCCACGGGCACCCGGAAGACGGCGTGCCGGCCGTCGTCGTCGGCCAGGAAGTAGACCGCCCGGCCGTCGGCCGAGAACTGCGGTGCGCTGGGCCACCGGTCGAACCCGGCGGTGAGGTCGCGGACCCCGCCGTCGGCCACGTCGACCAGCAGCAGCGTGTAGTCCGGTGGCTCGGCGTAGCTGGACAGCGCCTCCCGGACGCAGACCAGCGCGGAGCCGTCGGGGGAGAAGGAGGCGCCGTAGACGTCGGCCAGCGGGTCGTCCACGAGGACCCGCGTGCCGCTGCCGTCGGTCGCGGTGAGCACCACCCGGTTGCGGTGGCCGGCCGGGCCGTCGGGCACCTCTTCGGAGCGGGCCAGCAGGCGCCCGTCGGGGGAGAGGGTGAACTCCTCGCCGGCGCCGTTCGGCGGCGTCGCGTCAGGAGTCAGGTCCCGCAGCGCGGGGGGCTCGCCGTCCTCGTCCTCGGCCAGCGGGCCGGCCCAGAACAGGTGCGGGGACGCCGGGCCCAGGTCGGAGTCCCAGTGCCGGACGGGGTAGCTCTCGTGCAGCACGGCGGTGACGCCGGCGTCGGCCCGCGCCTTGCGGCGCTCCTCGTCGGCGGCGGCCTCCGCGCCGCCGGGCAGCGTGGCGGAGGCGACCACGACGTCGCCGGTGCCGGTCGCCACCGCGACCCCCGAGATGCCGCCGGGCCGGGTGAGCAGCGGCCGGGCCTCGCCGGCGCCGGCGGGCAGGCTCCACAGCGCCGGCTTCGGGTCACCCGCCTCGGCGGCGGTGGGGTCGGGGCGGGTGGAGGTGAACAGCAGCGAGCCGTCGGGGGCCCACACCGGCGCGGACTCGCCGGGCGCGCTGCGGGTCAGCCGGCGGGCCGGCCGCTGCCCCGCGGGGTCGACCTCCCAGAGGGCCGACTGCCACTTCTTGCCGGCCGGGTCCAGCGTGGCGACCGAGATCGCCAGCCGGGTGCCGTCGACGGAGAGCGCCAGCGCGCCGATCCGGGGCAGCGCCGCGACGTCGGCCGGCCGGGAGAACGGCGTGCGCGCAGGCTCGGGAGCCGTCGGCTCCGTCGCCGCGGCGTCGGCGGGCGGAGCGTCGTCGGCCGGCGAGGCAGAGCCCGGGGCGTGGGGGCCCGTCGGATCGGTGGGGTCGGACGGGCTCACCGGGACCTGCTCTCAGGAGGGGTCGACGTCGGCCCCACCGTAGTGAGCGCTCGCCCCGCCCGGGCTCGCACCCGGGCGGGGCCGCACTCAGAGCAGCGGAGCGGCCTCCAGCGGGGTGAGCTCCTCGTCGACCGCGCTCACGAACATGTGCCGGGCCACGTCCAGGGGGAGCGGGTAGTCGTCCAGGACCACCGACCCCTCGACCAGCCGGGCCCGCATGGTGACGCCGGGGCGCACGCCGTGGTCGGCCAGCGACCGCAGCAGCGTCGCGTCCTCCTGGAGCTGCTCGCTGATCCGACGGATCACGACCGGACGCCCCTCGGGGGTCGCGGTCGTGGAGAGCACGGTGAGCGCGTCGAGCACCGCGGAGGTCTCGCCGCCCAGCGGCTCGTCCCCGCGCAGCGCCTCCAGGCCCGGGATCGGGTTGCCGAACGGCGAGACGCTGGGGTTGCCGAGCAGGGCGAGCAGCCGGCGCTCGACCGCCTCGCTCATGACGTGCTCCCAGCGGCAGGCCTCCTCGTGGACGTCGGCGTAGTCCAGCCCGATGACGTCGACCAGGAGGCACTCGGCGAGCCGGTGCTTGCGCATCACCGCCGTCGCCAGCTGGCGGCCCTCGTCGGAGAGCTGGAGGTGCCGGTCGCCCTCCACCGTCAGCAGGCCGTCGCGCTCCATGCGGGCCACCGTCTGGCTCACGGTGGGACCGCTCTGGTGGAGACGCTCCGCGATCCGGGCCCGCAGAGGGGTGATGCCCTCCTCCTCGAGCTCGAAGATGGTGCGGAGGTACATCTCCGTGGTGTCGATCAGGTCGTTCACAGGTACTCCTCCGGGTCGGCGGCCAGTCTACGGGCGCTGCGCCACCCGTCCGGGTCCCGCGACGCGGGTCGCAGGGGGCGCGTCACCCGGTCGGCGCCGGTAGCGTCGCCCCTGCCGGCGGTCGGGCGCC
Organism: Blastococcus sp. TML/C7B; assembly: GCF_016612845.1. NCBI lineage: Bacteria > Bacillati > Actinomycetota > Actinomycetes > Geodermatophilales > Geodermatophilaceae > Blastococcus > Blastococcus sp. TML/C7B. Next base: position 2,424,323 of record NZ_JAEOAA010000001.1, read on the forward strand.
GGCGTGCGTCCGGGCAGGCCAGCTGCACGAGGAGGTGCGATGAGCGACTCGGTCACCGTCGTGTGGGACGAGAGCCTGCTGGGCTACACGATGGGCGGCGAGCACCCGCTGCACCCGGTGCGGCTGGACCTCACCATGCGCCTGGCCGACACCCTCGGCGTGCTGTCCAGCGACCGGGTGCGGGTGGAGCGCCCCGCCCCGGCCGGCGAGGAGCTGCTCACGCTGGTGCACGACCCGGAGTACCTCGAGGCGGTGCGCCGCGCGCCCGCGGACCCGGCGGTGGGCCACGGCCTGGGCACCTCGGACAACCCGATCTTCCCCGACATGTACGACGCCGCCGCGCTGATCACCGGCGGCTCGGTGATGGCCGCCCAGCAGATCCACAGCGGCGCCGCGCAGCACGTCGTGAACATCGCCGGCGGGCTGCACCACGCCATGCGCGACGCCGCGTCGGGGTTCTGCATCTTCAACGACGCCGCCGTGGCCATCGCCTGGCTGCTCGGGCAGGGCTACGAGCGGATCGCCTACGTCGACCTCGACGTCCACCACGGCGACGGCGTCCAGGCCGCCTTCTACGACGACCCGCGGGTGCTCACCGTGAGCATCCACCAGACCCCGCTCACCCTCTGGCCGGGCACCGGCTTCCCCGAGGAGACAGGGGACGCCGAGAAGGCATCGGGCAGCGCGGTCAACCTGGCGCTGCCCAACGGCACCGAGGACTCCGCCTGGCTGCGGGCCTTCAGCGCCGTCGTCCCCAGCGTGCTGCGGGCCTTCCAGCCGCAGATCCTGGTCACCCAGTGCGGCTGCGACGCCCACCACGAGGACCCCCTCGCGGACCTCGGGCTCACCATCGACGGGCAGCGCGCCAGCTACCGGCTGATGCACGAGCTGGCCCACGAGATCTGCGACGGCAGGTGGATCGCGCTCGGCGGCGGGGGCTACGGCCTGGTCCGCGCCGTGCCGCGCGCCTGGACGCACCTCATCGCCGAGGCGGTGGGCGCCCCGCTGGACCCGGCCACCGAGATCCCGCAGTCCTGGCGGGACGACGTCGTGTCCCGGGGGCTGCGCGCCCGGCCACCCACGCACATGACCGAGGGCGGCTACACCGGTTTCGCCCGCTGGGACGCGTTCACCGAGAACCGGGTGGACCGGGCGATCCTGCGCACCCGCCGGGCCAGCTTCCCGCTGTTCGGCCTCGACCCGGACGACCCCCGTGACTGACGATCCGCGACCGGCTCCCGGGACGCGGCCGGAGGACGGCGTGACCCCTGAGGAGAACACCCCGCAGCCGCCGCCGGGCTGGGAGGCCGACATCGTGGCCGCCGACGGCGGCACCGTGCACCTGCGGCCGATCACCCCCGAGGACGCCGACGGGCTGGTCGGGCTCATGGACCGCAGCAGCGACCAGACGCGGTACTACCGGTTCTTCGGGCCGATGAAGCGGCTCTCGGACAAGGAGCTGCACCGGTTCACCCACGTCGACCACGACGCCCGGGTCGCCTTCGTCGTGCTGCTCGGCGACCAGGTCATCGGGGTGGGCCGCTACGACCGCTACCCCGGCACCGACGACGCCGAGGTCGCCTTCCTCATCGAGGACGCCCACCAGCGCCGCGGTCTGGGCTCGGTGCTCCTGGAGCACCTCGCCGCCGCCGGCCGCGAGCGGGGCATCAAGCGGTTCGTCGCTGAGGTGCTGGCGCAGAACAGCTCGATGGTCCGGGTCTTCCAGGACGCCGGCTACAAGTCCAAGCGCTCCTACGAGGACGGCGTCGTCCACCTCACCTTCCCGATCGAGCAGACCGAGGACGCGCTGGCCGTCGCCTACGAGCGCGAGCAGCGCAGCGAGTCCCGGTCGATCGCCCGGCTGCTCACGCCGTCGTCGGTCGCGGTCGTGGGTGCCAGCAACGACCCGGGCAAGATCGGCAACGCGCTGCTGCGGCACCTGCTCGACTACGGCTTCGCCGGCCCGGTCTACCCGGTGAACCCCTCGGCCCGGCACGTGCGCGGCGTCCCCGCCTACGCCGACATCGAGTCCATCCCCGACGACGTGGACCTGGCGGTGCTCGCCGTGCCCGCCGACGAGGTGGAGGGCGTGGTCGAGGCCTGCCGCCGCAAGCGGGTGCGCGGGCTGGTCGTCGTCTCCGGCGGGTTCGGTGAGACCGGCCCGGAGGGCCGGGCGGTGGAGCGCCGCCTGGTCGCCTCGGCCCGGGCGTCGGGCATGCGGGTCGTGGGCCCGAACTGCCTGGGCATCGTCAACACCGACCCCGCGGTGCGGCTGAACTCCTCGCTGGCGCCGATGGTCCCGGGGCGCGGCCGGGTGGGCTTCTTCGCCCAGTCCGGTGCGCTCGGCGTCGCGCTGCTGGAGCGGGCGCGCAGCCGCGGCATCGGGCTGTCCACCTTCGTCTCCGCCGGCAACCGCGCCGACGTCAGCGGCAACGACCTGCTCCAGTACTGGGCGACCGACCCCGGTACCGAGGTCGTGCTGCTGCACCTGGAGAGCTTCGGCAACCCGCGCAAGTTCGCCCGCCTGGCCCGCACGGTCGGCCGCACCAAGCCGGTGGTCGCGGTGAAGAGCGGCCGGCACGTCGGCGTGACGCCGGGCCTGGCCGGCACGTCGGTGGCGGTCCCCGAGCAGTCGGTCGCGGCGCTGTTCGCCTCCGCCGGCGTCATCCGCGTGGAGACCGTGGCCCAGCTGTTCGACGTCGGCACCCTGCTGGCCCACCAGCCGCTGCCGGCCGGCGACCGGGTGGCCATCGTCGGCAACTCCACCGCCATCGGGGTGCTCGTCGCCGACGCGGTCCTCGAGGAGGGGCTGCAGCTGGCCCACCGCGAGCCGGTCGACATCGGCGTGAACGGCACGCCCGAGCAGTTCGCCGCCGCGCTGCAGGCCGCGGTCGACGACGACGGCGTCGACGCGGTCATCGCGGTGTTCCTGCCGCCGCTGATGGCGGGCTCGCACGAGTTCGGCCCGGCCCTGCGCGAGGTGGCCGCGGGTGCGACCAAGCCGGTGGTGGCCAGCTTCCTGTCGACCGAGGGGGTGCCGCCGGAGCTCGCCGTCCTCGACGAGCACGGCATGCCGGCCCGCGGTTCGGTGCCCTCGTACAGCACCCCGGAGCGCGCGGTGATCGCGCTGGCCAAGGCGAGCGAGTACGCGCGCTGGCGACGCCGCCCCGTCGGCGACGTGCCCGACCTGCCGGACGTGGACGAGGAGGCCGGTCGCGCGGTGGTGGCGCGGGCGCTGGCCTCGGCCCCGGCCGGCCGCGAGCTGGACGACGACGAGCTGATCGCGCTGCTCGGCGCGTACGGGGTGCCGCTGCTGCGCACCCGCACGGTCACCGACCCCGAGTCCGCGGTCGCCGCCGCGGCCGAGGTCGGCTACCCGGTGGTGCTCAAGTCGACCGCGCCGTGGCTGCGGCACCGGTCCGATCTCGGCGGCGTGCGGCTGGACCTGGTGGACGCCGACGACGTGCGCGCGGCGTACGCGGCCATCCCCTCCGGCGACCCGGTGATCGTGCAGGAGATGGCCGCCCCGGGCGTGGCCACGGTCGTGGAGATCGTCGACGACCCGTCGTTCGGCGCGCTGGTCAGCTTCGGCGTCGGGGGCGTGGCCACCGAGCTGCTCGGTGACCGCGCGTTCCGCACCCTGCCGCTCACCGACCTGGACGCCGCCGAGCTGGTGCGGGGCCCGCGCGCCTGGCCGCTGCTGGACGGCTGGCGGGGTTCGGAGCCGGTGGACACCGCCGCGCTGGAGGACCTGCTGCTGCGCGTCGCCCGGCTCGCCGACGACCTGCCCGAGGTGCTGCGGCTGACCCTCGAGCCGGTGATCGTCGGCCCGGCCAACCCCTGGCACGGCGGCCGGTCGCTGGTGGTCGCCGGCGGCACCGCCCGCGTCGGCCCGCCGACCGCGCGCATCGACCCCGGCCCCCGCCGGATGCGGTCCGCCATGTGATCGGTCGTCCTCCGGACGACACCGCGGCCACGAACGCAGGAGCGCCGGTCACCGTTCGGTGACCGGCGCTCCCGTCTGCAACTCAGGCGAGGTAGTCGCGCAGCGCGTCGGCGCGCTCCGGGTCGCGGAGCTTGGCCATCGTCTCGCGCTCGATCTGGCGCACCCGCTCGCGGGACAGACCGAACTGCTTGCCGATCTGCTCCAGCGTGCGCGGCTGCGAGCCGTCGAGGCCGAAGCGCAGGATGACGACATCCCGCTCCCGGTCCTCGAGGGTGTTCAGCACGGTGCGGACGTCGCCCTTCATCATCTGGAAGGCGACGGCGTCCTCGGCGACGGCGGCGTCGGCGTCCTCGATGAAGTCACCGAGCCGCGACTCCTCGTCGGCACCGACGGTCTGGTCCAGGCTGACCAGGTCGCGGCTGTGCTCGAGCAGCTCGACCACCCGCTCCTCGGTCATGTCCAGCTCGAGGCCGATCTCCTCGGCAGTGGGCTCGCGCTCCAGCTCCTGGTGCATCCGGCGGCGGGTGCGGACCACCTTGTTCACCTGCTCGGCGAGGTGGACGGGCAGCCGGATGGTGCGCCCGGAGTCGGCCATGGCCCGGGTGATGGCCTGCCGGATCCACCAGGTGGCGTAGGTCGAGAACTTGAAGCCCTTGGTGTAGTCGAACTTCTCCACCGCCCGGATGAGGCCGACGTTGCCCTCCTGGATGAGGTCCAGGAACGTCATGCCGTGGCCGGTGTAGCGCTTGGCCACCGAGACGACGAGGCGGAGGTTGGCCTCCAGCAGGTGCGCCTTCGCGGCCTTGCCGTCGACGGCGAGGATCTTGTAGTCGCGCTTCTTGGCGGCCGAGATCGTCGGCTTCTCGGCGAGCAGGCGCTCGGCGTAGAGGCCGGCCTCGATGCGCTTGGCCAGCTCGACCTCCTGCTCGGCGGTCAGCAGCGCGGTCTTGCCGATGGTGTTGAGGTACACCCGCACGAGGTCGGTCGACACCAGGCCGGTGGTGTCGGGCTCACGGCGCGGGGTGCGGGAGCGCACCTCGAGGGTGTCGGTGGGGGAAGACTGCAGCAGCGTCACGATGCTTCTTCGTCCTTGCCTTCGATGCGGATGCACCCGCCGGTCGTCGGTGGCTCGGCGGTGCTGTCATCCGGGGGGTCGACGGGGGCGCCGGGTTGGCCGGACCGCCCCTGTCTGTCGTCTGTCCGGTGTGGTACGGAATGCACAACGGCGCGAGCCGCCCCGTGTGTTCCGCCGTTCCCCGCTTCACAGGCAATCCGCAGGGAGTGTCGTCGCTCACCCCTGCTACCCGCGGACGGGCGAGGTCAGACCTCCAGGAGCAAGGTCATCGGCCCGTCGTTGACCGAGGACACCTGCATCCGCGCCCCGAAGACGCCGGTGGCCACCGTCGCGCCCCGCCGCCGCAGCTCGGCCACCACCTCGTCGACCAGCGGTTCGGCCACCTCGCCGGGCGCCGCCTCCGACCACGAGGGGCGCCGGCCCTTGCGGGTGTCGGCGTAGAGCGTGAACTGGCTGACGACGAGCACCGGCAGACCGAGGTCGGCGGCCGAGACGGTGCTGTCGTCGCCCGGGAAGATGCGCAGCTCGTGGATCTTGCGGGCCAGCAGCCGGGCGCGGCCGGCGTCGTCGTCGTGGCCGACCCCGACCAGGGCCAGCAGGCCCGGGCCGATCTCGCCGACGGTCCGGCCCTCCACGGTGACCGCCGCTGCACCGACCCTGGTCACCACCGCACGCGCCTGGTCATCGTCGCGCACCGGTCGTACCGTCGGGGCACGGACCCGCGGTGCACCCGAGGTGCCATGTGGGGCCGGCGGCACGGTCGTACCTGGCCAGCACGAGGGGGCGTCCATGGACGCGGACTCCGCCCCGGGGGTGCCCGGGGGGACGATCGCGATCGAGGTCGAGGGCGATCAGCGGGTGCTGGTCCTCCGCGGCACCGTGGACACCGCCGAGGCCACCCACTTCCGCGCCGCCCACGGGCGGGATCGGCAGGTGGTGGACGCCATCGACGCCGGGTCGGTCACGTTCATCAGCTCGTCGGGCCTGAGCCTCATGGTCATGTACCTGGAGGCGGCGGCTGCGGCGGCCGGCCGGCGTCCGGTGCTCCGCTCGGCGTCACCGACGGTGAACCACGTGCTCCGCTCGGCGGGGCTGGACGCACTCTTCCCGCGGAGCGGGCCCGCGGCATGACGCCGCGGTCACGAGCGTCGTCCGGAGCAGCCGGCCTTGCGCAGGGCCGACGGGCCCCGGACCACACGTCGGGATCATCGCGGTCCCGGCGCCCCGGACGAGCCGCTCGAGGGCGCAGCGGGCGCGGCGCCGGCCAGCGAGCGGCCCTGCCGGTCCACGGTGGCCAGGACGGTGCGCAGCGCGGGACCGGGCCGGCCCTCGCGCGTCGCGACCACCAGCCGCCGCCGGACGACGCCCTCGGCAACGCTGCTGACCGCCAGGCCGGGGTCCGCAGCCGGCAGGGTGAGCGCCGGCATCAGGGCGACCGCGCCGGCGGTGCGGACGAGCTCGAGCTGCACGTCGGCGTCGTTCGAGCGGTGCCGCAGGTCCGGCTCGTAACCACCCAGCTCCCGGCAGGTGCCCACGACCGACGCGTGGTGGCCGGTGCCAGCGGCGGACGAGGCCCACACCTCGTCCCGCAGGGCCGCCAGGGGGACGGCGCCGCCCGGCGCGGCGAACGGGTGCCCGGCGGGCAGCACGAGCAGCAGCGGTTCCTCCAGCAGCGGGGTGAACGCCAGGCCGGCCGGGCGGGGTCGCGGGGTGGCCGTCGTACTCGTCGCTGACGACGAGGTCGAGCCGGCCCAGGCGCAGCTCCGGCAGCGCCTGCTCCACCTCCAACTCGGAGATCTCGACCCGGAGCCGGGGGTGCTCGGCGAGCAGCCGGGCCACCGCCGGCACGAGGACGCGGCGGGTGGCCGACTGCAGGCCACCGACGCGGACCGTGCCGCGGACGTCGTCGGTCAGCGCGGCGAGGTCGGCCCGGGCCGACTCCGCCGCGGCGAGCAGGACGGCGGCGTGCCGGGCGAGCAGGTGCCCGGCGTCGGTCAGCCGGACCCCGCGGCCGGCCTTCTCGACCAGCTGCGCCCCGACCTCGCGTTCGAGGACGGCGAGCTGCTGGGACACCGCCGAGGGGCTGTAGCCCAGCGCGGCGGCGACGGCGCCGAGCGTGCCGCGGGTCTCCAGCTCGCGGAGCAGCCGCAACCGCCGGAGGTCCAGATCGACCATGCAGGAATGCTAACCAGTCCGCTCCAGGAACCGTCACTGGACCTGGACGGATGGGGACCGGATGCTGGCTGCGTGGGTCCCCTCCTCTGCCTGGTCTCGGCCACCTGCTTCGGCGCGATGGCCGTCTTCGGCAAGTTCGCCTACGAGGCCGGCGTGACCCCCGCGGCGCTGGTGCTGCTCCGCTTCGCCCTGGCGGCGCTGCTCCTGCTCGCGCTGCTGCGGCTGCGGCCCGGGTTGCGCACCGGGCGCCCGGACCCGGCCAGGGGAGGAGCACCGGCGCGGCTGCCCCGCCGGGTGGTGCTCACCGCCCTCGGTCTCGGCGCGTTCGGCTACGCCACCCAGGCCTCGTTGTTCTTCGCGGCGCTCGAGCGCACCGACGCGTCGCTCGTGGCGCTGGTGTTCTACACCTACCCGGCGCTGGTCACGCTGGCCGCCGCGCTCCTCGGTCGCGAGCGGCTGACGCCGCCCCGGGCGGCCGCGCTGGCCGTGGCGTCGTGCGGCACGCTGCTGGTCCTGCTCGGGGCCGGCGGTGTCCCGGTCGACGTCGCCGGCGTGACCATGGCGTTCGGCTGCGCGGTCACCTACACCGCCTACATCCTCGTCGCCGACGGCGTGGTGCACCGGGTGCCGCCGGTGGTGCTCTCCGCGCTGGTCATGAGCGGTGCCGCCGTCGCCCTGGCGCTCCGCGCCCTCGTCTCCGGGGGGATCGACCTGGGGTTCGGCCCGGCCGGGTGGTTCTGGATCGGGTGCATCGCCGTGGTCTGCACGGTCGTGGCGATGCTGACCTTCTTCGCCGGGCTGCGCCGGGTCGGGCCGTCCGGGGCGGCGATCCTCTCCACCCTGGAGCCCGTCGTCACCGCCGCGCTCGCGGCGGTCGCGCTCGGGGAGGTGCTCACGCCGCTGCAGGCCGGCGGCGGGCTGCTGGTGCTGGCGTCGGTGGCCGTTCTGCAGCTCCGTCCGCGGCGGCGGGCCGGCAGCGGTCCGGACGCCGCCCCGCACGGCCTGCCCGACCGCCGCGCGGGGGTCGAGGTGCCCGCGCTGACCGCGGGGTCCTGACCCGGCGCCCCACCCGCGGAGGAGCCGGGACCTCCGTCCTCGGTTTCGAGGACCAACGCCACGGGCCGGTGGGGTGGGCGCCACCATCATCGGGGGATGGACGGCGGTCGGGACGGCGACGCGACGACGCTCCGGTCCGGCACGTGGCCGCTGCGGACGGCGCGGCGGTGGGTCGAGCCGGCCCTCCTGGTCGCGACGACGGGGCTGCTCGCCGCCGGCGGGCTCGCCTGGGCGACCGGCGCCGGCCGCTGGGACGACGTCCTGTGGGCGGCGGCGACGCTGCTCGCCCTCGTACCCGCCGTCGGGTGGGTGGTCGTCGCGCTCCTGCGCGGGAGACTCGGCGTGGACCTCATCGCCGTGCTGGCCCTGGTGGGCACCCTGGCGGTCGGCGAGCACCTGGCCGGCGCGCTGATCGCGGTGATGCTGGCGACCGGGCGGGCGCTGGACGCCGCCGCGCAACGGCGGGCGACGCGGGACCTGCGCGCGCTGCTGGAGCGGGCGCCGCGCACGGCCCGCCGGCGGGTCGGTGGTGAGGTGACCGAGGTCGACGTCGGAGAGGTGGCCGTCGACGACGTCGTGGTCGTGGGCCCGGGTGAGGTGCTGCCGGTCGACGGCGAGGTGCTGGCCGGGCCGGCGGTGCTGGACGAGTCGGCGCTGAGCGGGGAGGCGGAACTCGTCGAGCGGGCGGCCGGGGACGCCGCGCGCAGCGGCACGCTCAACGCCGGCGGGGCCTTCGAGCTGCGGTGCACGGCACCGGCCTCCCGCAGCACCTACGCGGGGATCGTCGCCCTGGTCGAGCAGGCGGGGGCGGACACCGCGCCGGTGGTCCGCCTGGCGGACCGGTTCGCCGCCTGGTTCCTCCCGCTGTCGCTCGCCGTGGCCGGGCTGGCCTGGGCGGGGAGCGGCTCCGCCGAGCGCGCGGTGGCGGTGCTGGTGGTGGCCACCCCGTGCCCGCTGCTGCTGGCCGCCCCCGTCGCGATCGTCTCCGGCCTGTCCCGGACCTCCCGGCTGGGGGTGGTGGTCCGCACCGGGGGCGCGCTGGAGAACCTGGGGCACGCTCGCACGATGGTCGTCGACAAGACCGGCACGCTCACGGCGGGCCGGCCGGCGGTCGTCGAGGTGCTGACCTCCCCGGGCGGCTCCCCGGAGGAGGTCCTGCGGCTGGCCGCGTCGGCCGATCAGCTCTCCCCGCACGTGCTCGCCGAGGCCGTCGTCGCCGAGGCGCGGGTCCGCGGCCTGGGGCTGTCGCTCCCGACCGCCGTCGAGGAGGTGCCCGGCCGAGGGGTCGCCGCCACCGTCGACGGCGTCCGCATCCGCGTCGGCAAGCGCGAGGAGGTACCCGGGGACGGGTGGGCGCGGACGGCCGTCAGCCGGGCGGGGCTCGACGGTTGCGCGGTGGTGTGGGTGGAGGCGGACGCCGCGCCCGTCGGAGCGGTCCTCCTCAGGGACCCGGTCCGGGCCGACGCCGGCCGGACGTTGCGGCGGCTGCGGGCGGCCGGCATCGAGCGGCTGGTCATGCTCACCGGCGACCGTCCCGAACCGGCGCGCGAGGTGGGCGCAGTGCTCGGCCTCGACGAGGTGCGGGCCCAGCAGACGCCGCAGAGCAAGGTCGACGCCGTCCGCGACGAGCAGCGGCGCGCCGTCACCATCATGGTCGGGGACGGGCTCAACGACGCCCCCGCCCTGGCCGCCGCCACGGTGGGGATCGCGATGGGGGCACGCGGCGCCACCGCGTCGTCGGAGGCCGCCGACGTGGTGCTGACCACCGACCGGCTCGACCGGGTGGCCGACGCGATGGAGATCGCCCGCCACGCCCGCCGCATCGCGGTGCAGAGCGCCGTCGCGGGCATGGGCATGTCGCTCGCGGCCATGGCGGTGGCCGCCGTCGGGTTGCTGCCGCCGGCGTTCGGGGCGCTGCTCCAGGAGGCGATCGACGTCGCCGTCATCGTCAACGCGCTGCGCGCGCTCCGCGGTGGCGAGGTCGGTGGGCGGCCCGTCCAGCCCGGCACGCAGGCCCTGCTCCGGCGGTTCGAGGCCGAGCACGATGACCTCCGCCAGGTCCTCCCGCTGGTGCGGGAGGCGGCGGACGCGCTGGCGACGGGGTCCGCGCCGCAGGCGGTCGAGGCGCTGCACCGGGCGAGGGCGGCCCTGGAGGACCGGCTCGTGCCGCACGAGGAGGCGGAGGAGGCCGAGCTGTACCCCGCCCTGGCCCGGGCGCTGGGCAGCGGTGAGGCGGTGGCGCCGATGAGCCGGGCGCACGCCGAGATCGGCCGGCTCACCCGCCGGCTGGCGACCCACCTGCACGCCCTCGACCTCGGGGCGGAGCTCGACCCGGCGCGCCGGCAGGACCTCCTGGCCTGCCTGTACGGGCTGCACGCCCTGCTGGAGCTGCACTACCTCCAGGAGGAGGAGAACTACTTCGCGATGGCGACCGACCGGGCCGGGGAGTCGGGATGACCGGCGGCGCAGCCGAGGTCGCGGTGGCCACGACGGGCCTGACCAAGCGGTTCGGGCGCACGACCGCCCTGCAGGACGTCGACCTGGCGGTCCGCCGCGGGGAGGTGCTCGGGTACCTCGGGCCCAACGGCGCGGGGAAGACGACGACGCTGCGGCTGCTCATGGGCTTCCTGCGCCCCACCTCCGGATCGGCCCGCGTGCTCGGCCTGGATGCCTGGCGGGACGCCGCCCGGGTCCACGCCGACGTCGGCTACGTCGGCGGGGAACCCGCGCTGCACGACCGCCTCACCGGACGGGAGCACGTCCGGGCGACGGCGCGGCTGCGCGGGGGCGACGGACCCGGTCGTGCGCCGGAGCTGGCCGGCCGGCTCGACCTGGACCTGGACCGGCCGGCGCGGGAGCTGTCCAAGGGGAACCGCCAGAAGCTCGCCCTGGTCCTGGCGATGATGTCCGACCCGCCGCTGCTCGTCCTGGACGAGCCGACCAGCGGGTTCGACCCCCTGGCCCAGCAGGAGTTCCAGGCGCTCCTGCGCGCGCACACGGCCACCGGAGGCGCCGCCCTGCTCTCGTCGCACGTCCTCGGGGAGGTGCAGCGCAGCGCCGACCGCATCGGCGTCCTGCGCGCGGGCAGGCTCGTGGCGGTCGAGGCCATGGAGGACCTGCCTGCCCGCTCCCTCCACCGGGTCCGCGCGCGCTTCGAGGACGAGGTCCCCGCCGGCGACTTCGCGGGCCTACCGGGCCTGCGCGACGTCGTGGTGAGCGGCACGGCGCTGTCCTGCAGTGCGCCGGCGTCGGCCCTGGACGCCCTGTGCCGGCGGATGGCCACCCACCGGCTGGCGGACCTGGAGTGCACCGAGGCGGACCTGGAGGAGACCTTCCTCGCCTACTACGGGACGGAGCGGGCCGGTGCTGCCTGACGTGCTCGACCCCGCTCCGTCGCCCCCGGACGCCGTGCGGCCGCGCGCGGGACGGAGTGCGCGGCCCGGCGAGGTGCTCCGGCAGAGCCTGCGGTTGCAGCGGCGCAGCCTGCTGGCGTGGTGCGCGGGTCTGGCCGCGATGGTGGTGCTCTACGGCTCGCTGTGGCCGAGCATCCGCGACGAGCCGTCGATCACCGACGTCATGGACCAGCTGCCCGAGGTGCTGCGATCGCTCCTGGCGACCGCCGACATGTCGACGCCGGTCGGGTACGTCCAGGCGGAGCTCATGGGCCTGACCGGCCCGCTGCTGGTCATCCTGTTCGCCGTCCTGGCCGGTGCCGCCGGGATCGCCGGTGAGGAGGACCGCCGGTCGATCGACCTGCTGCTGGCCAACCCGGTCAGCAGGACGAGAGTGGTCGTCGAGCGCACCGCCGCGACGGTGGTCGCGACCGCGGTCGTGGTCACTGCCCTGGGCGTGGCTCTGGCCGCCGGGGGCGTGCTCTTCGGCCTGGACCTCCCGCTGGCGCACGTGCTCGCCGCGATGCTGCACCTGTGGCTGCTCGGCGCCGTCTTCGGCGCCCTCGCGGCAGCCGTCGGCGCGGCCACCGGCAGCGTGGCCCTCGCGCGTGCGGTGCCGGCCGCGACGGCGGTCCTCGCCTACCTGGTCAACGGGCTGGCGCCCCTGGTCGGCTGGCTGGAGCCGGTGCGCGACCTGTCCCCGTTCGCGCAGTACCAGGGGCACGTCCCGCTGGCCTCCGGGGTCTCCTGGCCGGCCGTCGCGGTGTCGGCCGGCACGGTCCTGGTGCTGGGCGTGGTCGCGGTGTCCACGTTCCGGCGTCGCGACCTCCGCGGCTGAGCGCGGGCGTCAGCCGCGGCGTCCCCAGCGGAACCAGGCCGCCGGTCCCACGAAGTTCACGGCGATGACCGCGGCCCACACCGGCTTGGGCCCGTTGACCCGCGCGGGCGGGCGGGAGGCGAGGTCCACCCACGCCGTCGCGGCCAGGGAGAGCTGGACCGAGGCGAGCACGAGCACCCCGGTCTGCTGGGCCGGGCTCAGGTCGCGCCAGCGTCGTCGCGCCATCGGTCCTCCTCGGTCGTGGGCTGGTGGTCCTGGGTGGGGTGGGTCCTGGGTGCACGGATCCTCCCGCCATCCGTGGACGACGTCCACGGCGGCCGCGCTCCGGCTCAGGCGGTGGCGCGGCGCGAGATGACGCGGGCGGCGAGCACGGTGAGCACGGTCCCGGCGGCGATCCACCCCACGATGACCCAGAGGGCCGGCGCCATCCCGGTGCCGCCGAAGTAGACGGCGCTGCGCAGCGCGTCGACGCCGGCGCCGTTCGGCAGCCACGGGCCGATCTCGCGCCAGAACCCGGGCAGGAGGGGGTAGGGGTAGGCGCCCCCGGCCGACGGGTTGCCGACGACGACGAAGACCAGGATGGTCGCGGCGATCCCGAAGATGCCGAAGAGCACCTGGAAGCTCATGGTGACCGTGGCCGCGCTCAGCACGAGCAACGTGGCCACGGCGAAGACCGCGCCGACGTGCCCGGTGATCGCGCCCAGCACGGGGCCGGTGATGATCGCGATGCCCAGCCCCACGGCGAGCGCGTAGGGGACGGTGGCGGCGAGGCGCCACAGCGTGCGGCGGAAGGTGGCCGGGCGGGCGCCCTTCGCCATGCCCAGGACGGCGGCCAGCAGGTAGCCCGCGAGCACCGCGCCGACGGCGACGTAGAACGCGCTCGAGCCCTGCGGGTCCCCGGACTGGTGCGGCACGGCGTCCGAGACGGCGAGCGTGCGCCCCTGCTCGTCCTCGACCGCGGTGAGCACCCGCTGCACCGCCGTGGAGATCGCCGCGCCCTGGCCGGAGGCGACGAGCAGGGTGTCCTCGGTTGCGGCGGGGTCGACGAGCAGGGCGCCGGAGATCTCGTCGCGCTCCAGGAGGCGGCGCGCGGCCGCCTCGTCCTCGACCGCGCGGGCCCGCAGCGGCTCGCCGTCGATCCCGTTGAGCCCGTCCACGAGTTGCCCGCTGACCTGCGCCGGGGCGACGAGGGCGACCGGGATGCGGTGCGGGGTCGGGGCGTGGAAGGCGCCGACGTAGGAGAGGACGAACCCCAGGCAGAGCAGGGCCACGCCGACCACCAGCAGCAGCGTCCGGGGCGCGAAGGCGTCTCGCAGCTCCTCGGCGAACGTCTCCGTGGCGGGCCGGCCGGGCTCGGCGGGAGCCTCGTGCCGGCCGGTGGTGCTGGAGGTGCTCATGGTCGGGAACTCCTCGGGGCGGCGGCCGGCCCGGGTCCGTGTCGAGGGCCGACCGAGTCTGGCACACCCACGCCGGCGCCCCAGGACCGCCGGCGGCGGGGGACGTCGCAGTTGTCGCGGGTGCGCCGGTTGAACTCCCGCCAGGCGGGGAGGTGTGCGGCGTCCCGCGCGCGGGCGTAGCGGTCGAGGTCCTCGGCGCTGCGCCGGTACTGGACGGTGAGCACCGCGCGGCCGCTGACATAGGTGCGGGCGGAGAGCAGGCCGAGTTCGGGGTGCCGGGCGAGCTCGCGCAGCATCCGGGGCATCGCCGCCGCGACCGGCAGCCAGTGCCGGAGGCGCGCCGGGCGGTTGACCCGCATGCCGATCAGGAAGGCGACGGTTCCGGGCGGGGCGTCGGCGGTCGTCCGGCCGGCGAGTGCGATGCGGCTCATCGGATCTCCTGGGGGTGGGGCGTTCCGGCTGCCCATGTGGACGCCGGCAACATGGACATCGCAGTACGGCCGGTGGACACTGTCAACATGGTTGAGCACCCCCGCGCTGCGCGGCGTTACCACCACGGCAACCTGCGGGTCGCGCTCATCGACACCGCCGTCGACCAGGCCCGGGCCGGTGGGGCCGAGGCCGTCGTGCTGCGCGACGCGGCCCGCCGCACCGGGGTCTCGCACAACGCGGCCTACCGGCACTTCGCCGACCGCGACGACCTGCTCGCGGAGGTCTCCGCCCGGGGCATGGCCGAGCTGGAGCGGCGTATGCGCGACCGGCTCGACGAGCTCCCCGGTGCCGGGCAGGGCGAGCCGACCGCGCGGCTGCGCGCGGTCGGCCGGGAGTACGTGCACTTCGCGCTCGCCGAGCCCGGGCTCTTCGCGACCGCGTTCGCCTGCGCGCGGCCCGAGGAGGGTGCCGCGGGGGAGGGCGCCTACGGGGTGCTCTCCGGCGTCCTCGACGAGCTGGTCGCCACCGGGGTGCTGCCCGCCGAGCGCCGCCCCGGCGCGGACGTCACCTGCTGGGCGGGGGTGCACGGCTTCGCCGTCCTCTGCCTGCAGGGCCCCCTGCGCGACCTGCCGGAGCAGCAGCGGGAGGAGCAGCTGGACGGCCTGCTCGACCGCCTGGCGCGCGGGCTCTAGCCGTCCCGGCGTGCCGGAGCCCCGCACCGGCCGGGACGACGCCGCCGGCGGGGGCCCGGAGGTGGCGGGGGCTCAGCCGAGGAGGGCACCCCGAGCCGCGTGCTGCCCGTGGGCACCGCCGGCGAACCCGGCGACGTCACCGACCACCCAGACGGCGGGCGGGCAGATCCCCTCGTCGCGGATCGTGGCTCCGAGCCGCGCCAGCGACGTGGTGACGACCCGCTGGCGCATCCGTCGTCCCCTCGGTGACGACGGCGACCGGGGTGTCCGGCCGGCGGCCATGGTCGACCAGCGCTGCCGCGATCGCGGCGGCGGTCTCGACCCCCATGAGGACGACGACCGTGCCGCGCAACCGCCCGATCGCGGCCCAGTCGACGAGCGACTGCGGATGCCCCGGCGGCAGGTGGCCGGAGACGACGACGAACTCGTGGGTGAGACCGCGGTGCGTGACGGGGATGCCGGCGACCCCGGGCACCGCGACGGCACTGGTCACGCCCGGGACCACCTCCACCGGGACGTCGGCGGCCGTGCACGCGAGCAGTTCCTCCATGCCGCGGCCGAAGACGAACGGGTCCCCGCCCTTGAGACGCACCACGCACCTGCCCGCACGGGCGTGCGACACCAGCAGCGCGTTGATCTCGTCCTGGGGCATCGCCCGCCTGCGCGGCAGCTTCGACGCGTCGACCACCTCGACATCGGGTCGCAGCCCGGCCAGCAGCGTCCGGGGACCCAGGTGGTCGACGACCACGACGTCGGCCTCGGCCAGCGCCTCCCGCCCGCGGACGGTGATCAGCCCGGGGTCGCCGGGGCCGCCGCCGACGAGCACGACCCGGCCGCCCCGGCGGTCGCGGAGGAGCGGGGCCCCGCCGTCCGGCAGCGCCGGCCGGGCGCTGGACGCGTCCGGGGCGTCGGTGCGGGTGCAGAAGACCCGGGCGCGCTCGGCGTCGGCGGCGACGGCCCCGTCCACCACCGGGTCCGCGGTCGCGGTGACCGCGTACCAGGCGCCGTCCAGGTCGCCCGGTGCGTAGCGGCGGCGGATCCAGGCCAGGGCGCCGGAGTCGGCCAGCGCCTCCAGCGCGGGGACGACGGCCGGGCTCACGACGGTCACCAGCGCGCCGGAGGCGAGCAGCCCGGCGGTCGCCCGGTAGGCGACGGTGCCCCCACCGGCGACCACCACCGGGCGACCCTCCAGCCGCAGGCCGACGGGGTGGAGGGGAGCGGACGGGCGGGGGAGCGGCGGGGTGCTCACGGCACCTCCTCGGGGGTGGGGGCGGACGACAGGACGGCGGCGAGGTCGGCGGAGAAGGCGGAGGAGATCCCGGGGGTCCGCACGGCCACCCTCAGGTGGTCCGGCGTCAGGCCGGGGAACGTGTCGCCGCGGCGCACCGCCCAGCCGCGCTGCCGGAGCTCCGCACGCACCCGGGCGCCGTCCGGGACGCGGAGGAGCACGAACGACGAGCGGGGGGTGCCCTCCACCAGCACCGACGGCGGCAGGCTGCGGAGCAGGACCTCCCGCCGGTGGCCCAGCTCGCGGGCGGCGGCGTCGGCCTCCGCGCGGGCGGCCGGGGTGCTGCACGCGGCGAGCGCGGCGAGGGCGGGCGTCGACACCGGCCAGTGCGGTTGCTGCGCCTCCAGGGCGGCGATCAGCGGTGCCGGACCGAGCGCGTAGCCGACCCGCAGGCCGGCCAGCCCCCAGGTCTTGGTCAGGCTGCGTACGACGAGGACCCCCGGGCAGGTCCCGCCGGGAGGCCAGCGACTCCCGCTCGCCGGGGACCGTGTCGGCGAACGCCTCGTCGACGACGAGCACCCGGCCCGGTCGCGCGAGGGCGGCGATGTCCGCTGCCGGGTGCAGCACCGAGGTCGGGTTCGTGGGGTTGCCGAGCACGACGAGGTCGGCGTCCCCGGGGACGGCCGCCGGGTCGAGCCGCCGGCCGTCGTCGGCGCTCAGCACCACCCGGGTGACCGGGTGCCCGGCCGCGCGGAGCGCCGCCTCCGGCTCGGTGAACGAGGGGTGCACCACGGCGGCGAGCCGGGGGCGCACCGCCCGTGCGACGAGGACGAAGACCTCGGCGGCGCCGGCGGCCAGCAGCACCTCCTCGACGGGGCGGCCGTGCGCGGCGGCGACCGCCGCACGGGCGGCGACGGGGTCCGGGTAGGCGGCCGACGCGTCGAGGGACGCGTGCAGGACGGCGCGCAGCCAGGGGGGCGGGGCGTCAGCGCGCACGTTGACCGCCAGGTCGACCAGGCCGGGGCCCAGGTCGGCGTCGCCGTGGTGGCGCAGGTCGGTCACCGGGCCACCGCCACGGTGACCCGGCCGACCACCGTCTTCGGCACCAGGAGCGAGCCGCCGCCCAGCAGGGCGGCGGCCTCGGCCACCGAGGCGGTGCCGACCGCAGCCGCCACCCGGTCGGACGGGGACGGCACGAGGACGGCGGCCAGCACGGCCGCCGGGGAACCGACGAGCTGCCAGCCCCGCCGGGTCGCCGCCTCCACCAGGCCCGGTTCGGCGAGCCGGGCGTCGAGCGTCGCGAGGCGCACACGACCGGGCGCGGCCGGCAGCACCGCGTCCACGGCGGCCAGCACCGCGTCCACGGCGGCCAGCACCTCGTCGGCGCCCACCCCGCTCGACGTCCCCACGCCCACGGTGATCACGGGCGCTCCGCCGGTTCGGGGACCCGCAGCGGTGCCGCGCGGACGTCCTCCGGTCGTCCGGCGGTGGCGCACGCCGCGACGAAGCGTTCGGCAAGCCGCGGGCTGCCGGCCCAGTTGAGGTGCAGGTAGGAGGCGTGCACGGAGCCGGGGGTGAAGCCCTCGGCTCCGGTCGGGGACCAACGCCAGGCGCCGTCGCGACCGACCGGGGGATCGGCGCGCGTGCGGTGGAACTCGTGCCCGCGCACCCGGGCCCCGGCCGGGGCCAGCACGGAGTCACCGACGGCGACCGCCTCCCGGTACCCCAGGGTCAGCCGGGGGGACATCGCCGTGACGACGTCGAGCACCCCGCACATCGGCCTGCCGTCGAGCTCGCGGGCCAGGTAGAGCAGCCCGGCGCACTCGGCGGCGATCGGCGCACCGCGCGCCGCGAGTGCCGCGATGCCGGCGCGCAGGGTTCCGTTCGCGGACAGCTCGGCGGCGTGCACCTCCGGGAAGCCGCCGCCCACGACGAGGCCCGCGGTCCCCGGTGGCAGCGCCTCGTCGCGCAGCGGGTCCACCGCCACGACCTCCGCACCGGCCGCCTCGAGCAGCTCGGTGTTCTCGGCGTAGCCGAAGGTGAAGGCGGGGCCGCCGGCCACCGCGATCCGCGGGCGGCCGGGTGCCGGCGTGACCTCGTCGGCCGGGTCCCACGGCGCGGCGTCCAGCGGGGGAGCGGAGCGTGCGAGGGCCAGCACGGCGTCCAGGTCGACAGCGTGCTGCACGACATCGCCGAGCAGGCGGACGGTCGCCACGGCGGCGTCCGATCGCTCCGCCGCCGGGATCAGCCCCAGGTGCCGCGACGGGGTGCGCAGCCGCTCCATCCGCCGGACCGCGCCGAGCACCGGCACCCCGGCGGCGGCCAGCGCATCGCGCAGGATCGCCTCGTGCCGGTCGCTCCCGACCCGGTTGAGGACCACGCCACCGAGCCGGACGCCGGGGTCGAACGTGGCGAAGCCGTGCACGAGCGCGGCCACGGAGCGGGCCTGCGAGGAGCCGTCGACGACGAGCAGCACCGGCGCCCGCAGCAGACCCGCGACGTGGGCCGTCGATGCGAAGCCGGGCTCGACCGACGGGTGGGTGGCACCGTCGAACAGGCCCATCACGCCCTCGACGACGGCGACGTCGGCGGGACGCGGGTGCAGCGCACCCCGCAGGAACAGCGGGGCGATGCGGTCCTCGCCGACCAGCCAGGGGTCCAGGTTGCGGCCCGGGCGGCCGGCGGCGAGGCCGTGGTACCCGGGGTCGATGTAGTCGGGACCGACCTTGTGCGGGGAGACGGCGAGCCCGCGGGCGGTGAGCGCGGCGATGAGCCCCGTGGCCACCGACGTCTTGCCGGCGTTCGAGGAGGGGGCGGCCACGACGAGCCGCGGCACTGCCGTCACCACTCGATGCCTCGCTGTCCCTTCTGGCCGGCGTCCATCGGGTGCTTCACCTTGGTCATCTCGACCACGAGATCTGCCGCCCCGATCAGCGCCGGGTGGGCGTCCCGGCCGGTGATGACCACGTGCTGGGCGCCCGGGCGGTGCGTCAGCGTCTCGACCACGTCGTCGACGTCCACCCAGCCCCACGTCAGGGGGTAGGTGAACTCGTCGAGCACGTAGAAGCGGTGCGCCTCGGCGGCGAGGTCGCGCTTGATCTGCGCCCAGCCCTCGGCGGCGTCCGCGGCGTGGTCGGACTCGGTGCCCGCGCGGCGTGACCAGCTCCAGCCGGAGCCCATCTTGTGCCAGACGACCGGCCCGCCTTCGCCGGTCTGCTCGTGCAGGCGGCCCAGCGCGGTCAGCGCGTTCTCCTCGCCGACCTTCCACTTGGCGCTCTTGACGAACTGGTAGACCGCGATCGGCCAGCCCTGGTTCCAGGCGCGCATCGCCATCCCGAAGGCGGCGGTGGACTTGCCCTTCATCGGGCCGGTGTGCACGACGAGCAGCGGCCGGTTGCGCCGCTGCCGCGTGGTCAGCCCGTCGGCCGGGACGGCCTCGACCTGCCCCTTCGGCATCTCAGGCCACCTGCCGGGCGTCGCGCACGGTCGCGGCGAGGCCGTCGGCGGCGAGGTCGCCCGTGCTCAGGGTCGGCCCGCCCAGGACGGCGCCGAGGGCCGAGGCCAGGCCCAGCCGGACGGGCCCGGACTCGCAGTCGACGACGACGGCGGCCACCCCCGAGGCGGCGAGCAGCCGGGCGGCGGCGTGCGCCTCGGCGAGAGGGGCACCGCCCCGTGCGCCGGTGGCCCGACCGTCGGTGACGACGACGAGCAGCGGGCGGCGGCGCGGGTCCCGGATGCGCTCCACCCGCAGCACCTCGGCGGCGCGCAGCAGCCCGGCGGCCAGCGGGGTGCGGCCGCCGGTGGGCAGCTCGGCGAGCCGCGCGGCGGCGGCCTCGATCGACCAGGTGGGCGGCAGGGCCAGCTCCGCCTCCGCACCGCGGAAGGTGACCAGCCCGACCTTGTCCCGGCGCTGGTAGGCGTCGACCAGCAGCGAGAGGACCGCACCCTTGACCGCGCCCATCCGGGCGCGCGACCCCATCGAGCCGCTGGCGTCGACGACGAAGAGCACGAGGTTGCCCTCCCGCCCCTCGAGCGTCGCCTGGCGGAGGTCCTCCCGGACGATCCGCAGGCCGGGGCCGGTGCGGCCGCGCGCCCGCTGGTGCGGCGCGGCGGCGAGCACGGTGTCGGTGAGGTGCAGCTTCGTGACGTTCGCGACCGGGCGGGTGGAGCCGACGACCCGGCCGCGCTCCGAGCGGGCGCGGGACCGGCGGCCGGCCGCGCCGGCACCGATGCCGGGCACCTCGAGCCGTCGCGCGCGGAACGTCCCGGACGGTGCGGCCGCCGCCTGGTCGGGGACCGGCGCGGCATCGGTGCGGCCGCCGCCCTCACCGCGCGGCGCCGTCGTCGGGGACCCGCCGTCGCCGTCCGGGACTTCCTGTACCGGAAGTCCCTCGTCGTCCGGGACTTCCTGTACCGGAAGTCCCTCGTCGTCCGTGGAGGAGACGTCCGGGTCGCTCGGCGGGGGAGGTGCACCGCCGCCGTCCCCGGGGCCGTCGTCCTCCGGGCGGCTGTCGGCGAGCGCCTGCTCCAGGCTGTCCTCGTCGAGGCCGGGGGCGTCGAGGGGATTGCGCCGGCGGCGGTGGGGGAGCGCGAGGCGGGCGGCCACCCGGACGTCGTCCTCGGTCACCTCGTCGCGGCCGGACCAGGCGGCGTGCGCCATGGCGGCGCGGGCGGTGACCAGGTCGGCGCGCAGGCCGTCCACGTCGAAGGCGGCGCACACGGCGGTGATCTGCCGCAGGGCGGCGTCGGAGAGCAGCACGCGGGGCAGCCGGGCCCGGGCGTCGGCGATCCGGTCGGCCAGCGCGGTCTCCTCGGCCGCCCACCCGGTGGCGAAACCCGTCGGGTCGGCGTCGGAGGCGAACCGCCGGCGCACCACCTCGGCGCGGACCGCCGGGTCCCGCGGCGCGGCGACCTCGACGGTCAGGCCGAACCGGTCGAGCAGCTGCGGCCGCAGCTCGCCCTCCTCGGGGTTCATGGTCCCGACCAGGAGGAAGCGGCTGGCGTGCCGGACGGAGATGCCCTCGCGCTCGACGTAGGCGGTGCCCATCGCGGCCGCGTCCAGCAACAGGTCGACCAGGTGGTCGTGCAGCAGGTTGACCTCGTCCACGTAGAGGACGCCCCGGTGGGCGGCGGCCAGCAGGCCGGGCTCGAAGGCCTTCACGCCCGCGGTGAGCGCACGCTCCAGGTCCAGCGAGCCGACGACGCGGTCCTCCGAGGCCCCCACCGGCAGCTCGACCAGCCGGGCCGGCCGCTCGGGGCCGGCCGCGGTCGGCTCGTGCGGGCCGTCGGGGCAGGCGGGATCGGGGGCGGCCGGGTCGCAGGCGAAGCGGCAGCCGGGCACGACGGCGACCGGCGGCAGCACGGCGGCCAGGGCGCGGACCGTCGTCGACTTCGCCGTGCCCTTCTCGCCGCGCACGAGCACGCCGCCGACGGCGGGGGAGACGGCGTTGAGCAGCAGGGCCAGTCGCATGTCGTCCATGCCGACGACGGCGCTGAAGGGGTAGGTCATGCGTGGATACGGCGCACGGGAGCACGCTTCCTCTCCCCGGGTGTCCACGCCCGGAGGTGGCAGGAGCGCGACGGCGGGAGTTCCTGACTCACCGACCCGGGGGCCGGCTCACAGTGGCGGGACCGCGCCGGAATCTCACCGGGCTTCCTCCACTGCCGTCGCGTGTGGCGGCGTCATGCAACCAC
The DNA here is from genome assembly GCF_016612845.1 of Blastococcus sp. TML/C7B. Classification (NCBI taxonomy): domain Bacteria; kingdom Bacillati; phylum Actinomycetota; class Actinomycetes; order Geodermatophilales; family Geodermatophilaceae; genus Blastococcus; species Blastococcus sp. TML/C7B. Next base: position 2,446,248 of record NZ_JAEOAA010000001.1, read on the forward strand.
AGCCTCCCGGCGGCCGGACAGCCCCGGGGGTCAGGCGCCGGCCGCACCCGGCGGCAGCAGCGGCAGCCCGGAGGGGGCGCCGGACTCGATCAGCCGCCACAGCGCGTCGGTGTCCGCGTGCTCGGCGATCAGGTCGCCGAGCCGGTCCAGCCGGGCCTCGCGGACGGCGGCGAAGTCGGTGTCCGGCGCTGGCACGAACCGGCGACCGGTGGTGCGCGCGACCTCGGCGAGGAACGCGCGGCGGAAGCCGTCGTTCTCCAGCGCGCCGTGCCACGTCGTGCCGGAGACCGCCCCGGCCTGCGCGCCGTCCAGGAAGGGCTCGGCGCCGTCGTCGACGGTCACCACGCCGTGGTGGATCTCGTAGCCGGTGACCTGCTGGCCGAGGGCCGACCCGGTCGGGCGGCCCAGGGTCTTCTCCCGCTCGAAGCGCACCTCGGTGGGCAGCAGACCGAGCCCCGCGACGGTGCCGGCGCGGGACTCGACGGCGTCGGTGATGCTGCGGGCCAGCATCTGGTGCCCGCCGCAGATGCCGAGCACCGGCCGGCCGGCCGCGGCGTGCCGGGAGACCGCCTCGGCCAGCCCGGTCTCCCGGAGCCAGCGGAGGTCGGCGACCGTCGCGCGGGTACCGGGCAGGACGACCAGGTCGGCGTCGGCGAGGTCCTCGGGCCGGGTGACGTACCGGACCAGGACCCCGGGCTCGGCGGCGAGCGCGTCGAGGTCGGTGACGTTCGACAGGCGCGGCAACCGGGCGACGGCGACGCGGAGCACCTCCTCGCCGTGCGGGGGGGCGCCCGACACGGCGCCGGTGGGGACGCCGAGGGAGTCCTCGACGTCCAGCTCCAGGCCGCCGAGCCACGGCAGCACGCCCAGCGTCGGCCGGCCGGTGAGCCGTTCCAGCTCCACCAGGCCCGGCTCCAGCAGGCGGACGTCACCGCGGAACTTGTTGACCAGGAAGCCGGCGACCAGCCGCTGGTCGGCCGGCGGCATCAGCGCGACCGTGCCGTAGAGCGCCGGGAAGAGCCCGCCGCGGTCGATGTCGCCGACCACCAGCACGGGCAGGTCGGCCGCCGTCGCCAGCCCCATGTTGGCGATGTCGTCGGCGCGCAGGTTGATCTCGGTCGGGGAACCGGCGCCCTCGCAGATCACGACGTCGAAGCGGGCGCGCAGGTCGGCCAGGGAGGCCAGGGCCTGCTCGAGCAGGGCGGCCTTCATCGGCCGGTAGGACAGCGCGGTGACGTCGGCGACCGCCCGGCCCAGCACCACCACCTGGCTGGAGTTGTCGCCCCCGGGCTTGAGCAGCACCGGGTTCATCGCCGCCTCGGGCACTACCCGCGCGGCCGCGGCCTGCATGACCTGCGCCCGGCCGATCTCGGCGCCGTCGGGGGTGACCACGGAGTTGTTGCTCATGTTCTGCGCCTTGAACGGCGCCACCGAGACGCCCTCCCGGGCCAGCCACCGGCAGATGCCCGCGGTGACCACCGACTTGCCGGCGTCCGACGTGGTGCCGGCGACCAGCAGCGCCCCGCTCACGGCCGGCTCCGCAGCAGCCGACCGCCGACCGCCAGCCCCGTGGCGCCGAGCCAGATCGCCCGCGACAGCCGCACCGCGGCCGTGATGTCGGCCGGCCCCGGCGCCCGTCCGGAGCCCAGCGCGGGCCGGACCTCGACCCGGGTGCCGTAGACGTTGCGCCCACCGAGCCGCACACCCAGCGCGCCGGCTGCGGCCGCCTCGCAGCGGCCGGAGTTGGGGCTCGGGTGGGCGGCGCCGTCCCGGAGCCAGGTGCGCAGCGCGCCGGCGGCCGAGCCGCCGGCCACGGGTGCGCAGGCGACCGTGAGCGCGGCGGTGAGCCGGGCCGGCAGCCAGTTGGCGACGTCGTCGAGCCGGGCGGCGGCCCAGCCGAAGCGCGCGTAGCGCGGCGAGCGGTGCCCGACCATCGCGTCGAGGGTGTTCACCGCGCGGTAGCCGAGCAGCCCGGGGAGCCCGGCCACCGCACCCCAGAACAGCGGCGCGACGGCGGCGTCGGAGGTGTTCTCGGCGACCGACTCGACGGTGGCCCGGGCCAGGCCGTCCGCGTCGAGCGACTGCGGGTCCCGGCCGGCGAGCGCCGGCAGGGCCGCCCGGGCGGCGGCGAGGTCGCCGGCGTCCAACGCCGTCCGCATCCGCTCGGCGGCCCGGCCCAGCGAGGTGCCGCCGAGCACGGCCCAGGCGGCCACCGCGGTGGCGACGGTCCGCGCCGCCGGCCGGCGGCGCGTGCCGCGGTCAACGAGCACGCCGATCCCGGCCGCGCCCGCGACCAGCGCGGCGGTGTGGCCGGCACCGGCGGCCCGGGAGTCGCGCCAGACCCGGCGCTCGAGCCCGGCTGCGACGGCACCGAAGCCGGCCACGGGGTGGGCGCGCCGGGGGTCGGCCAGCAGCAGGTCGGCGGCGGCGCCCAGGGCGAGGCCGGCCGCGATCGGGGTGTCCATCGCCGGTCATCGTGCCAATGGGCTCCGCGGACCCCGTGCCTAGGATCGCCCGCTGTGCGCGCCGACGAGCAGGGGACGAGCGCGCCGGTGACCGTCGTGGGCATCGGCGCCGACGGCTGGGACGGGCTGCCGCCGGTCGCCCGCCGGGTGATCGAGGGCGCCGACGTCCTGCGCGGGAGCGCCCGCCAGCTCGGGCTCGTGCCCGGCGACGTGCCGGCCGAGCGGGTGCCCTGGCCCTCGCCGATGGCACCGGCGCTCGCCGCCCTGCCGGAGGCGCACCCCGGCCGGCGCGTGGTGGTCCTGGCCAGCGGCGATCCGATGCTCTCCGGGGTCGGCACCGCGCTGGTCCGGCTGCACGGACCCGGCGCGGTGCACGTCCTCCCGCACCCCTCGTCGGCGAGCCTGGCCTGCGCGCGGCTGGGCTGGGCGGTCGAGGAGACCGCCCTCGTGACCGTCGTCGGACGGGCGCTGGAGCTGGTCACCCCGCACGTGACCCCCGGGCGCCGGCTGCTCGTGCTGGGCTCCGACGGTGGCACGCCGGCGGAGGTGGCGGCGCTCTGCGCGCGGTTGGGCTACGGCGCGAGCCGGATCACCGCGCTCGCCCAGCTCGGCGGGCCCGCCGAGCACGTGCTGACCGGATCGGCCGCGGACTGGCCGCACGGCGTCGTCGACCCGTTGGTCGTCACCGCGGTCGAGGCGGTGGCCGACGAGGCCACGGTGCCCCTGCCGGTGGTGCCCGGGCTGCCCGACGAGGCGTTCGAGGACGACGGGCAGCTCACCAAGCGGGACGTGCGGGCGGTCACGCTGGCGCGGCTCGCGCCGCTGCCGGGCCGGCTGCTGTGGGACGTCGGCGCCGGGGCGGGGTCGATCGGCATCGAGTGGATGCGCGCCCACCCGTCCTGCCGGGCCGTGGCGGTCGAGAGCCGGCCGGACCGCGCGGCGCGGATCCGCGGCAACGCCGCCCGGCTGGGTGTCCCCGGACTGCAGGTCGTGGAGGGGCGGGCGCCCGAGGCCCTCGCCGGGCTGCCCGCCCCCGACGCCGTCTTCGTCGGCGGCGGGGCGACGACCCCGGACCTGCTGGACACCTGCTGGGCCGCACTCCGGCCGGGCGGGCGGCTGGTGGTCACCGCGGTCACGCTGGAGAGCGAGGCGGTGCTGGCCGGCTGGTTCGCGCGCGTCGGGGGTGACCTGGTCCGGCTGTCGGTCGCGCACGGCTCGCCGGTCGGTTCGTTCACCGGCTGGCGACCGGCCATGCCGGTGACCCTCCTCAGCGTGGTTCGGTAGCGGCCATGACCGTGCACTTCATCGGCGCCGGACCGGGTGCGGCCGACCTCGTCACCGTCCGCGCCGCCCGGCTCATCGCGAGCGCTCCGGTGTGCCTCTACGCGGGCGCGCTGGTGCCGCGCGAGCTGCTGGACACCGCGCCCGAGGGCGCCCGCCTCGTCGACACCGCCGACCTGGACCTGGACCAGATCACCGCGGAGCTGCTGGCCGCCCACGAGGCCGGGCTCGACGTCGCCCGGCTGCACTCCGGCGACCCGTCGGTCTACAGCGCCATGGCCGAGCAGATGCGCCGGCTGGACGCGCACGGCGTGCCCTACGACGTCGTGCCGGGGGTGCCGGCGTTCGCCGCGGCCGCCGCGTCGCTGAAGCGGGAGCTCACCGTGCCCGGCGTCGGGCAGACCGTCGTGCTCACCCGGACCTCGGCCCGCTCCACGCCGATGCCCGCGGGGGAGCAGCTCGCCGCCTACGCCGCGACCGGGGCCACGCTCGTGCTGCACCTGGCGGTGCAGCGGCTCGGCGAGCTCGCGCCGCAGCTGGCCGAGCACTACGGGCCCGAGGGGCCGGTCGCCGTGGTGGCCCGTGCCAGCCGGGACGACGAGCTGGTGCTCCGCGGCACGCTGGCCGACATCGCCGCGCAGGTCGAGGCGGCGGGGGTGCGCCGGACGGCGGTCGTCGTCGTCGGGCCCGTGCTGACCGCGGGGCAGTTCCCCGACAGCCACCTGTACTCGACGACGCGACCGCGGTGAGCGGGACGCCGCCGGGGCGGGTGCTGGTGCTCGGCGGCACCGGCGAGGCGCGCCGGCTGGCCACGGCCCTGGTGGACGAGGGCGTCCCGGTGCTCAGCTCCCTGGCCGGGCGGGTCGCCGATCCGGTGCTGCCGCCCGGTGACGTGCGCGTCGGCGGCTTCGGGGGCAGCGATGGGCTGGCCGCCTGGCTCTCGGCGCACCCCGTCCAGGTGATCGTGGACGCGACGCACCCGTTCGCCGTCGCGATGACCGCCTCGGCCGCGACCGCCGCCGCGGCCACCGGCGTCCCGCTGCTGCGCCTCCAGCGCCCGGGCTGGACGGCGGAACCCGCCGACGACTGGCGCTGGGTCGACTCGCTGACCGGGGCGGCCGAGGCGGTGCGCGGCTTCGGGTGCGTCTTCCTCACCACCGGGCGCCAGGGGCTGGCCGCCTTCGCGACGCTCACGGCGCACTGCGTCGTCCGCTCGGTCGACCCCCCGGACCCGCCGTTGCCGGCGCGGACCACCGTCGTCCTCGAACGCGGCCCGTTCAGCCTCGCCGACGAGCTCGCGCTCCTCCGCGAGCACGCGGTGGAGGTCCTCGTCACCAAGGACAGCGGCGGCGCCATGACCGCGGCCAAGCTGACCGCCGCCCGCGAGCTCGGGCTGCCCGTGGTGGTCGTGCGCCGGCCGCCCCTGCCTCCGGGGGTGCCGGTGGTGGGGACGGTCGACGAGGCGCTCTCCTGGCTGCGGGGTCAGCCCGGGTAGGTCCGCGACGTCCAGACCAGGCCGGAGGGCCCCACCCGGGTCTGCGACGAGCCGATGATGAGCAGGCACCGCATGTCGACGGTCTCCGGGTCCAGGTCGCCCAGCGTGGTCACGGTGAGGCGTTCCTCGGCCCCGCCGACGTCCCGGCCGACGACGACCACCGTCTCCGGCGCTCGGACCTCCAGCAGCGCCTGCTGTGCCTCGCCGAGCTGGTGCGGGCGGTGCTTCGAGCGCGGGTTGTAGAGGGCGATGACCAGGTCGGCCGCGGCCGCGTGGCGCAGCCGGTCGAGGACGACGTCCCACGGCTTGCGGACGTCGGACAGCGACAGCACGCAGAAGTCGTGCCCGAGCGGGGCCCCCACCTTCGAGGCCACCGCCTGGGCCGCGGTGAGGCCGGGCACCACCCGCACCGGCACCCCCGCGAACTCCGGCCGCTCGGCCACCTCCAGCACCGCGGCCGCCATCGCGAAGACCCCCGGGTCGCCGCTGGAGACCACGGCCACCCGCCGGCCGGAGCGGGCCAGCCCGAGGGCGTGCGCGGCGCGCTCGGCCTCCACCCGGTTGTCGGTCGGGAAGCGCTCCTGGCGGGGGTTGGCCGGCACCCGGTCCAGATAGGGCCCGTAGCCGATCAGCACCTCGGCGCAGGCCAGCGCGTCCGCGGCCTCGGGGGTGGTCCAGTACCGCGCCCCCGGCCCCAGGCCGACGACGACCACCTGGCCGGTGGCCGTGCCGCCACCCGGGTCCGGCTCGGCTCCGGGCAGCTCGCCGGTCAGCGGGCTGGGCAGCAGCGCGAGGGAGAAGTAGGGAACCGTCTCCGGGTCGACGTCGGCCAGCGGCGCCGTGCGCTGCCCGACGGTGGTGGCGCGCTCGACGTACAGGGCGCGGTCGAGGACGCCCGCCCGCTCGAACGCCTCGCGGACGTGCGGGAACGTGCGGCCGAGCTTCATGACCGCGGCCGAGTCCGTCGTGGACAGCCACTCGGTCAGCTCGTCGGCGGGCAGCGTGCCGGGGAGCACGGTGAGCACCTCGTCCCGCTCTACCAGCGGCCGGCCGACGGCCGGCGGCGGCGCCGCTCACGCTGGTCACGCCCGGGACGACCTCGGTCGGGTAGCGGTGCGCCAGCCGCTTGTGCATGTGCATGTACGAGCCGTAGAAGAACGGGTCGCCCTCGGCCAGGACGACGACGTCGCGGCCGGCCTCGAGGTGCGCGGCCAGCCGGGCGGCCGCGGCCTCGTAGAACTCGTCGATGGCGCCCTGGTAGCCGCCGGGGTGGTCGGTGGCCTCGGTGGTGACGGGGTAGACCAGCAGCTCCTCGATCTGGCCCGCGCGCAGGTAGGGCTCGGCGATGCCGCGCGCCACCGACCGGCCGTGGCGGGCCGCGTGGAAGGCCACGACGTCGGCCGCGCCGATGAGCCGGGCGGCCTTGACGCTGACCAGCTCCGGGTCGCCCGGGCCCAGCCCGACCCCGTACAGCCGTCCCTGTCCGCTCATCGCTCCTGCTTCGCTCCCGCGGGGCCCTCCGCTCCTCGCTCGTTCCTCGCTGCGATGCTCACGCCCCTGTCCGCTCATTCGACGTCGCTCGCGATCGCGTTCACCGCAGCCGCGGTGATCGCGCTGCCGCCGCGGCGGCCGCGGACGACCAGGAAGTCGAGGTCGGAGGCGGCCAGCGCCTCCTTCGACTCCGCGGCGCCGATGAAGCCGACCGGGATTCCGAGGACGGCGGCCGGCCGGGGCCCGCCCGCGGCGACCATCTCCAGCAGGTGGAACAGCGCGGTGGGGGCGTTGCCGATCGCGACGACGGCGCCCTCCAGGCGGTCGCGCCACAGCTCGGTCGCGGCGGCGGTGCGCGTGGTGCCGAGGTCGGCGGCGAGGGCGGGCGTGCGCGGGTCGTCCAGGGTGCAGACCACGTCGTTGTCCCGGGGCAGCCGGCGCCGGGTGACGCCGGACGCGACCATCCGGACGTCGCAGAGCACCGGCGCCCCGGCGTCCAGAGCTGCCCGGGCGCGCTGGACGACGGCGGGGGACCAGGCCACGTCCTCGACCAGGTCGACCTGCCCGCAGGCGTGGATCATCCGCACGGCCACGCGGGCGACGTCCGCGGGCATGCCGCGCAGGTCCGCCTCGGCGCGGATGGTCGCGAACGACTGCCGGTAGATCTCGGCGCCGTCCCTCTCGTACTCGTGCAGGTGCTCGGGCATCGGCGTCGCTACGTTCCGTTCGTGATCAGGTAGCCGTCGCCGGTGGCGACGACGTCGAGGACAGGGCCTGCGGGGCGGCCGCAGCGGCGGGCGCAGCCCACCCAGTGCTGGCGGGTGCCGCCCGCCGGGAGGGCGCCGGCCGTCACCGCGCGGACGACGTCGGCCCGGACGTCCGCGAGGGAGTTCGCGCATCCCGGGCGTCCGGCGCAGGAGGTGACCTGCAGCCAGGCGCTGCCCGGGTCCAGGACCAGGCCGGCAGCGGTGAGGGTGGCCGTGGCCGACGCGTCCGGCAGGTCGGGGACCACGACGCTCCGCCAGGGGGTGAGCTGCAGCTCGCCCCTGGACAGGTCGGCCAGCAGCAGCGCCTGGTCGGTGGTGAGCCGGCCCAGCGGGACGACGGCGGTCAGCGCCGTCCGCCCGTCGTCCTGGTGCACGGCGCCGGCCGGTCCGGCCGGGAGGGGAGGGGCGGGCGCGATCCGCACGGGCACCGGGTCGCCGAGGGTCGCGGCGACGCGCGCCGGCCCGTCGGCCAGCTCGCCGAGCCGCCACGCGGTGCCGCCCTGCGCCGCGCGCTCGGCGACGAAGGCGCGGGACGCGGCCAGGGCCAGATCGACCGCGCCCGCGTGATCGGCGCGCAGCCCGCTGTCGTGGCCGGCCAGCAGCAGCGCCGCGCTGCCCGGCCCGAGCGCCCGGAGCGCGACGTCCGCGCCCTGGCCGGCGACGTCGCCGCGGCCGTCGTCGAACGCGACCAGGAACCGGCCGGGGAGTGCGGCGAGCGACGGGTCCCCGCACAGGCCGGTGTCGAAGGCCCGGACCCAGGGGCGGACGTCGACCAGCCCTCCGGACCGCCCGGTGAGGGCGCTGGCCAGCACGTTGCGGGCCGTCTCGTGGGTCTCGCTCGGGAGGAGCCCGGTGTCGGCCAGCCGCGCGCCCAGCTCTCCCTCGGCGCCGTCGAGGAGCCCGCGCAGCTGCAGGTTCCCCCGGCTGGTCAGCTCGAGCGCGGCGTCGCCGAGGTCACGGGCGGCCGCCGCCAGCACCCGGCACTGGTCGGCGGTGAGCAGCCCTCCCGGTACGCGCACCCGCGCGAGCCGGCCGTCCGCGGCGGCATGGGTCCGGAGCGCGCCGGGGCAGGCGTCGGCCCGGTTGCGGGCAGGGGTGGGGGTCACGGCGATACCTGGGGGTCGGGTCGTCGGTCGGAGACGTCGACGCGCACGGGGTGGCCGTCCACGGCGGGACGGCCACCCCGTGCGGTCGCACGGGGCGGGACGCGCCGGTCAGCGCACCCGGGGACCGCGGGTGGCGCGATCGGCGAACCACCCGCCGGCCAGCCCGATGCCCGCCCACAGGACGGCCAGCTGCCCCAGCGACGCGAGCCGGAAGTCCCAGACCACGGCCGCCGGGACGTCGGCGGCGATCACGTCGGGGTTGTCCGGCACGAGCACCAGGACCAGGGCGAGCGCGACGGCGGAGGCCACCACCGCGGCCACCGTCGTCCCGGGCACGCCGACGCCGCGGGCCCGCAGCGCCTGGACCAGCACGCCGACCAGCACGGCGGCGACGACCCCGCACAGCAGGGTCGCGCCGTAGATGGCGGTCCGGGTGCCCACCGTGTCCGGGTCGCCCACGGCCGGCGGGCTGGCGGGCAGCTTCAGCGCCGGCAGCAGCGCCAGCACCGCGAACCCGACGGCGGCGAGGACGGTCACCCGGGCGAAGTCGGTGCGCCCGGGGAGCCGGTGGCGGACGGCGCCGTAGACGGCGGCGAAGACCACCGCCAGGACGACACCGGCCAGCACCGTGCCCAGGAAACCGCCGACGAGCTGCTCGCCGCGGCTGAACAGCTCCTCGCCGTGGTCGTGGCCGGCCTCGCCGGCGGTGCGCGCCTCCTCGAGGTCGAGCGCGGGCGCGATGGCCCGCTCGGTGACCAGGAGCGAGAAGACGCCCGCCAGCGCCCCGGCGACGAGGCCTCCCGCCACGAGGCGGGAGAACAGCGTGCCGAAGCCGGGCGGCTGGGTGGTGGACGGTCGGTCGAGGACCTCGGTCATCTCCCGTGCCCCGTCAGTGACAGGGCATGCCCAGCGAGTGCCGGGCGTCGTGGAAGAACTCGTGCGCGGTCCCGCCCATCGAGGCGAGCACCGCCCCGTTGTCCTGGGCGATGAGGTAGAGCCCGAACAGGCCCAGCAGGGCGAGTGCCCAGGCCCAGGCGGGGACGGCGATGCGGGATGCGGCGGTCGCCGGGTGCGCGTGCGGAACGGAGGTCATGACTGGGAAACCTTTCTTCCATGCCTCGTGGAGTGGGATGGTGCGCGCCGCAGCAGGTTTCCTGACTCCCGGATCGTCGCTCGCCCCGACCTTCCCGGTCATGTTCTGACCAGTGGTGCCATGCGGGGTCTGCTCCTCGGTCACAGTGGCGAGGACCGTGCCGGATTTGAACCGGCTTCCCTGACACTGCGGCGGTGGGACCCTACGCCGGGTCGTCGGGCGTGCCCCCGGGCGCCTGCCGGAGGACGCAGTCACCGCAGGTCCCCGCGCCGGGGATCCGGTAGAAGAGGCAGCACGACCGGCGGACGAAGGAGCCGTCGCTCCGGTGCGAGCCGGTGCCGGCCAGCGGGCCGCTGCGCAGCAGCGCCCTCAGCACCTCGTCCGCCGCCGCGGCCAGCCCTGGGCGGGCCTGCGCGGCCATCCGCAACGCGCCGGCCGTCGCGGAGACCACGTTGCCGGCGAGCACCTGCGGCGGGACGCCGGTCGCCGTCCGGACCGCGTCGCCGAGGGGTGCGATCGCCGGCGCCAGCCAGTGCTCGTCGAACGCGCCGGCCAGCTGCTCGGATCCGCCGGCCGGCACCGCTCGCGGCAGCGTGACGGCCAGCGGGTGGGGGTTGGTGCCCGACAGCCGCAGGTGCACCGACGACGTGGCGGACACCGGCAGCGTGCCGGTCAGCAGCGCCGCGCCGAGCACGGGTGCGACCAGCCGGGCGACCAGGCCGAGGTGGGCGATCGACGCCCCCACGACCGGGTCCACCGCCGGGGAGCCGGGGCCGCCCGCGAGGACCGTGCGGACCTCGGCCAGCCGGCCGCCCAGGACGGCGGGGTCGGCGGTCAGCCGGTCCCAGGTGACCCAGTCCGGGCCCGCGTCCGGGGAGGTCGCGAAGAACGGCCCGAGGTCGGCCGCGGCGGCCAGCGCGGCGCGCGCGGCGGGGTCCCCGGGCATGCGCACAGCATGCCGTGCGCCGCGGGCGTGCCCGGAGCGCGCGCCCGGTCGGTGGCGGCGGGCCGGGTGGTCTCGGTGACACTGTCCCGGTTCGGACACCCACCGGTGGCTCCCGTCCCGGACCCACCCGTACGGAAGGGGCGCGCGTGCGTCGCCTGCTCGTCATCGGCATCGGCGCCGGGGATCCCGCCTTCGTCACCGTGGGTGCCGTGGAGGCGCTCAACCGGGTCGACGTCTTCCTCGTGCTCGACAAGGGGCCGGCGACGGCGGACCTCACGCGCGCCCGCCGCGACGTGTGCGAGCGCTTCATCACCCACGACCGCTGGCGGCTGGTGGAGCTGGCCGACCCGGAGCGGGACCGCCGCACGCCCGCCTACGAGCGGGCCGTCGACGACTGGCGCGACGACCGCGCGGCGCTCCTCGAGCAGGCCCTCGCGGACGAGGTGCCCGACGGCGGGACCGCGGGCTTCCTCGTGTGGGGTGACCCGTCGCTCTACGACGGCACGATCCGGGTCATCGAGAGCATCGCGGCGCACGGCTCGATGGACCTGGAGTGGGAGGTGGTCCCGGGGATCACCAGCGTGCAGGCGCTCACCGCCCGGCACCGGATCCTGCTCAACCGGGTGGCGGGCGCGGTGCACCTGACGACGGGCCGGCGGCTGGCCGAGGCGTTCCCGGACAACGCCGACGACGTCGTGGTCATGCTCGACTCGCACCTCGTCTGCCGGAAGTACGCCGACCAGGACCTCGACATCTACTGGGGGGCCTACCTGGGCACCGAGGACGAGATCCTCGTCAGCGGCAAGCTCGCCGACGTCATCGACGACATCGCCGACGAGCGGGCCGCGGCCCGCGAGCGCAAGGGCTGGGTGATGGACACCTACCTGCTCCGCCGTCCCGAGCGGGCCTGACGGGCCCGGCCGGCCCGTCGCCGGGCCGGCGCGGCGCTCGCGGTAGCGTGCGCCCATCGCGGCAGTCAGCGAGGAAACCGGTGCGATTCCGGTGCGGTCCCGCCACTGTCAGCCCCGAGAACGGGGTGAGCCAGACACTCCGGCTGCCGTGCCCGACGACCCGGGGCGCGGACCCCGAGTGAGGAACGCGCCGTGAGCGACCCTGCCTCCAGCACCCCTGCCTCCAGCACCCCTGCCTTCGCGTTGCTGTCCACCAGCGACACCGACCTGCTCTCCGCCCGCGCCTCGGGCGCCGGCTGGCGGCTGGGCAACCCCGCCCGGCTCGACGGCGCCGCGCTCGCCGCGATGGTCGAGGGCAGCGCGCTGGTCGTCGTCCGCATCCTGGGGGTGCGGCGGCAGTACGAGGAGATGCTGGCCCCGCTGCTGGCCGGCCCGGCGCCGGTCGTCGTCCTCGGCGGCGAGCAGGTGCCCGACGCCGAGCTCATGGAGCTGTCCACCGTCCCGATGGGGGTGGCCACCGAGGCGCACGGCTACCTCGCGCAGGGCGGCCCGGACAACCTCGTGCAGCTGCGCCGCTTCCTGTCCGACACCGTGCTGCTCACCGGCGAGGGTTTCGAGCCGCCGTCGGTCGCGCCCGACTGGGGTGTCCTGGACCGCACCCCGCGCCGCACCGACGGCCCGGTCGTCGCCGTCCTCTACTACCGGGCGCACCACCTCTCCGGGAACACCGGCTTCGTGGAGTCGGCTGTGCCGCGCGGTCGAGGACGCCGGCGGGCGGGCGCTCCCGGTGTTCACCTCCTCGTTGCGGTCGGTCGACCCCGGGCTGCTCGAGACGCTGCGGGGTGCGGACGCCATGGTCGTCACGGTGCTCGCGGCCGGCGGGGCCCGGCCGGCCACGGCCCAGGCCGGCGGGGACGACGGCGCGTGGGACGTCGGCGAGCTCGCCGCTCTCGACGTCCCGGTCATCCAGGGCCTGTGCCTCACCCGGTCGCGCGCCGAGTGGGCCGCGGACGACGACGGGCTCTCCCCGCTCGACGTCGGCAACCAGGTCGCCATCCCCGAGTTCGACGGCCGGCTGATCAGCGTGCCGTTCTCCTTCAAGGAGACCGACGAGGACGGGCTCACCTCCTACGTCGCCGACCCCGAGCGGGCCGCCCGCGTCGCCGGGACCGCGGTCGCGCACGCGCGGCTGCGGCACACCCCGCCCGGGGAGCGGCGGATCGTCGTGATGCTGTCGGCCTATCCGACCAAGCACGCCCGCATCGGCAACGCCGTCGGTCTGGACACCCCGGCGTCCGTCGTCCGGCTGCTCGCCGCGATGGCCGGCCAGGGCTACGACATCGGGCCGTTCGACGGGCCGGACGCGCTGCCCGGCGTGGCCGAGCTCGACGGCGACGCCCTGTTCCACGCGCTCATCGCCGCCGGTGGGCAGGACGCCGACTGGCTCACCGAGGAGCAGGTCTCCGGCAACCCGGTGCGCATCCCGGCGGCCGCCTACCGCGCGCACTTCGACTCCCTGCCCGCCGACCTGCGCGAGACGGTGGAGGAGCACTGGGGCCCCGCGCCCGGCTCGCTGTTCGTGGACGGGGACGACATCGTGTTCGCCGCCCTGCGGGCCGGCAACGTCGTGGTGATGGTCCAGCCGCCCCGCGGCTTCGGCGAGAACCCGATCGCGATCTACCACGACCCCGACCTGCCGCCCTCGCACCACTACCTCGCGGCCTACTGGTGGCTGCGCTCGGAGTTCGGCGCGCACGCACTCGTGCACGTGGGCAAGCACGGCAACCTCGAGTGGCTGCCGGGCAAGAACGTCGGCCTGTCCGCCTCCTGCGGTCCGGACGCCGCGCTGGGCGACCTGCCGCTGATCTACCCGTTCCTCGTGAACGACCCGGGCGAGGGGTCGCAGGCCAAGCGCCGCGCGCACGCCACCCTGGTCGACCACATGGTCCCGCCGATGGCGCGGGCGGACAGCTACGGCGACATCGCCCGGCTGGAGCAGCTGCTCGACGAGCACGCGAACGTCGCGGCGATGGACCCGGCGAAGCTGCCCGCCGTCCGCGCGCAGATCTGGACGCTGCTGCAGGCCGCGAAGCTCGACGCCGACCTGGGCCTGCACGAGCGCCCCGAGGACGACCACTTCGACGAGATGATCCTGCACGTCGACGGGTGGCTCTGCGAGATCAAGGACTCCCAGATCCGCGACGGCCTGCACGTGCTCGGGGCGCCGCCCACCGGGCAGAACCGCGTCGACCTCGTGCTGGCCATGCTGCGCGCCCGCCAGATCTGGGGCGGTTCGGTCGCGCTGCCCGGGCTGCGCCAGGCGCTGGGCCTGGTGGAGGACGGCACCGCGGGCCTGCAGGAGACCGACCGCGTCGAGGCGCTGGCCGAGGCGCTCGTCCAGGGGATGGAGAGCCGCGGCTGGACGGTGGCGGCGGTCGGGGACGTCGTCCGCGAGGTCCTCGACCGCGACGACGCCGGGGTCGCCGCCGTCCTCCGGTTCGCCGCCGAGGAGGTCGTGCCCCGGCTGGACCGGACGACCGACGAGCTCGACGCGACCCTGCACGCCCTGGAGGGCGGCTACGTGCCGGCCGGCCCCTCGGGCTCGCCGCTGCGTGGGCTGATCAACGTGCTGCCGACGGGCCGGAACTTCTACTCCGTCGACCCGCGCGCGGTGCCGTCGCGGCTGGCCTGGGAGACCGGGCAGGCGATGGCCGAGTCGCTCGTCGACCGGTACCGCGCCGACACGGGGGAGTACCCGCGTTCGGTCGGGCTGTCGGTGTGGGGCACCTCGGCGATGCGCACGTCGGGCGACGACATCGCCGAGGTGCTCGCACTGCTGGGCGTGCAGCCGGTCTGGGACGAGGCGTCCCGCCGGATCACCGGCCTGGAGGTCGTTCCGCTCGACGAACTCGGCCGGCCGCGCATCGACGTCACGGTGCGGATCAGCGGCTTCTTCCGCGACGCCTTCCCGCACGTCGTGACCATGCTGGACGACGCGGTGACCCTGGCCGCGGGGCTGGACGAGCCCGCGGAGCAGAACTACGTCAAGGCGCACGTGGACGCCGACGTGGCTACCCACGGCGACCGGCGCCGCGCGACCACCCGGGTCTTCGGCTCCAAGCCGGGCGCCTACGGCGCCGGCCTGCTGTCGCTGATCGACAGCCGCAACTGGCGGGGCGACGCCGACCTCGCCGAGGTGTACGCGGTGTGGGGGGGCTACGCCTACGGCCGCGACCTGGACGGCGTTGCAGGCCCGGCCGGACATGGAGGCCGCGTACCGGCGGATCGCGGTGGCGGCGAAGAACGTGGACACCCGGGAGCACGACATCGCCGACTCCGACGACTACTTCCAGTACCACGGCGGGATGGTCGCCACGGTGCGCGCGCTGACCGGCACCGCGCCGGCGGCCTACATCGGCGACTCCACCCGGCCCGAGCAGGTGCGCACCCGGTCGCTGACCGAGGAGACCGCCCGGGTGTTCCGCGCGCGCGTCGTCAACCCCAAGTGGCTGGCCGCCATGCGCCGGCACGGCTACAAGGGCGCGTTCGAGCTGGCCGCCACGGTCGACTACCTGTTCGGCTACGACGCCACCACCGGCGTGGTCGCGGACTGGATGTACGAGAAGCTCGCCCAGACCTACGTGCTCGACCCGGAGAACCGTGCCTTCATGGAGCAGTCGAACCCGTGGGCGCTGCACGGCATCGCCGAGCGGCTGCTGGAGGCGGTCGACCGGAAGATGTGGGCCGAGCCGGACCCCGCTCTGCTGGCGGAGCTGCAGCAGGCCTACCTCGACACCGAGGGCGACCTGGAGGGCGGGGAGTCCCCGGCGACGGCCCGTCGCTGACCGGCGGAGCGGCACACTGCCGGGGTGCCGAACCTCCGCATCGCCCAGGACGACGCCGCCGACGAGCTGCTGGGCCGCGACCCGCTCGCGCTGCTGATCGGGATGCTGCTGGACCAGCAGTTCCCCATGGAGCGGGCCTTCTCCGCGCCCCGGCTGCTCGCCGACCGGCTCGGCGTCGACACCCTCGACGCCGCGCAGCTGGCCGGCATGGACCCCGAGGCCCTGACCGCGGTGTTCCAGGGGCCGCCGGCGCTGCACCGCTACCCGGGATCGATGGCCGGCCGCGCCCAGGAGCTGTGCCGGCTGCTCGTCGAGCGCTACGACGGGCGCGCGGAGAACCTGTGGGCCGGCGCCACCGACGGCAAGGCGCTGCTCCGCCGGTTGAAGGAGCTCCCGGGTTTCCGGCGCGCAGAAGGCGTCGATCTTCCTGGCGCTGCTCGGCAAGCAGTACGGCGTCGCCCCGGACGGCTGGCGGGAGGCCGCCGGCGCCTACGGCGAGGAGGGCTCGCACCGCTCGGTCGCCGACATCACCGGGCCGGAGTCGCTGGCCGAGGTGCGCCGGTTCAAGCAGGAGCAGAAGGCGGCCGTCAAGAAGGCGGCAGGCGCCGGGTGATGGCAGAGGGATGCCGGACGTCCTGCGCGCAGAGCCCGCTGCAGGCGGAGCAACCGGCCCGTCGCTAGGCGAACGGACGCGCCGCCGCCGCCTCCGCCGGTCAGCCGGTGGGGCAGTCGCGCAGGGCCGACACGTCGAACTCCGGGATGGGACGCGCCGCTGCCTCTTGCGCGGTCGAGGCTTTCCCGTTGCGTTCGATGTCGTCGAGGAGCCAATCCATCTCCATGATCTCCCGGCGCTGGGCCTCGCTGATGGAGACGGCGAGCTCGCAGACGCGGACGTCGGAGATCCCGGCACGCTCTGACCTGGTGATGGCCAGCGAGTGGTGCGGGATCATCGAGCTCATCCAGTCCTCGTCCTGGACGGTCGTCTGACTGCGGTCGAGGAACACCCCGACGCCGAGCAGAACGAGGCTCGCTACCACGATCGCGATGTTGGCCTTGGTGTTGCGGTACATGTTCAGCATCCAGCCGAGCATCACCAGGCCCATCGTCCCGCCCATGGTGAGCGCCATGAACACGCGGCTCTCGCTGAACCGCACGTGACCCCACTCGTACGTGCCGGCGAACATGGCCGCGTACATCACCACCATGGCGGTGAGGATCATCGCCCCGAAGCGCAGGTACATGGTCCTGCTCATCGGGTCGCTGCCGCCGTGGTTCCCGTCATGCGTCTGCGGGGGGTCATGCTCGGCTGGCGAGGCCATGGAGGACTCCGTTCTCGAGTTGGGGCCCCTGCTCGGCCACGCGCGCAGGAACTGGTGCCTTCGTTCCTGACACGGGGAGCAGGAGCGGCGATGGGGAGGTGGGTCAGCCCAGTGCGGAGATGAGCTCCAGGCAGGCTTGTTCGCAACGACGGCAGGACTCCGCACACACCCGGCAGTGCTCGTGCATGGAGGCGTGCCCCCCGCACTCGTCCCCGCAGGCCTTGCAGGCCGCCGCGCAGGCCTCGAGCACCGCGCGGGTCAGGTTCGCGTCGTAGCCGGTGTGACGGGAGAGCACCCGGCCGGTGGCGTCGCAGACGTCGGCGCAGTCGAGGTTGGTGCGGATGCACTTCGTGAGCTCGGCGACCATGTCCTCGGACAGGCAGGCGTCGGCGCAGGCGGTGCAGGCCTGGGCGCACTCGACGCACGCCTCGATGCACTCCCTCAGCTTGTCGCGGTCAACGCCGCCGAGGTCCTTGGGGTAGGTCTCGAGCATCTGGCTGGCAACCGTCATGTCTCCTCCTCCGGGCGCCGGTGGGAGGCGTTCTTTCGACGCATGCGGCTTCCACCGACCACTCGCCACCTACCCCGGGCGTCGCACGCACCGCTCCGATGTCACAGATCTGTCATGTGGTGCCAGCGGCAGACGTGCAGGCACGGGTAGGGGTCGGGCGGCTCTACCGGGCCGTTCGTGGAGCGGAGGAGGACGTGATGGGGCGCATCGACCGGATCGCCGAACCGTGGGGGACCCGCACGCCGTACGGGCCGGGGGAGACGTGGCCGACCCGGGTGGACTCCTACCTGGCCGAGGGGCTGACCGAGGACGACGTCGAACGGTGGGTGCAGTCGGCGACGATCATGCACTCCAACGGCGACGGGCTCGACATCGCGGTCAAGGACGCCCGGATCGTCGGCGTCCGGGGCCGGGCGGTGGACCGGGTCAACCACGGCCGGCTGGGCCCCAAGGACCTGTACGGGTGGCAGGCGAACAACTCGCCCGACCGGCTGACCAGGCCGCTGATCCGCCGGAACGGCGAGCTGGTGGAGACCGACTGGGACACCGCGATGGACGCCGTCGCCGGCCGAGTGCCGCGAGTTGCTGGACGAGCAGGGCCCGAGGGCGTGTCAGATGGTCTGTGTAGGAGCTGCGTGAGCCTGGGGCTGTGGCCTCGGGAGGGAGCACCCTGATGACCGTGACCGATGAGCAGGCCGGCGACCCGGGTGGCCCGGGCCGGGTGAGCGGGGCGCAGCTGCGGCAGCTGTTGGCCGATGACACGTGGCTGGATGCGTTGATCGACCGGGCCGAGACCGGCGGAGTGGCGCTGACCGGGGAGGGCGGGTTCCTTCCGGAGCTGGTCAAGGCCGTCCTCGAGCGGGGACTGGCCGCTGAGCTGACCGAGCACGTCGGCTACGAGCGGGGCGATCCGGTCGGCCGGGGCTCGCCGAACAGCCGCAACGGCAGCACGCCCAAGACGGTGCAGTCCGAGGTCGGCCCGCTGCCGCTGGCCGTGCCCCGGGACCGGGCGGGCAGTTTCACCCCGCAGCTGGTGCCCAAGGGCGAACGCCGCCTCGGCGGCCTGGACGACATGATCATCTCGCTCTACGCGGGTGGGATGACGGTGCGCGACATCCAGCACCATCTGGCCCGCACGATCGGCACCGAGCTGTCCCACGACACGATCAGCAAGATCACCGACGCGGTGCTCGACGAGGTCGGCGCATGGCAGGCTCGGCCGCTGGAGCCGATCTACCCGATCGTCTACGTCGACGCGCTGGTGGTGAAGATCCGCGACGGCCATCAGGTGCGCAACCGGGCCGCGCACATCGTGGTCGGAGTGGACCTCGACGGCATCAAGCACGTGCTGGGGATCTGGGTGCAGGCCACCGAGGGCGCGAAGTTCTGGGCCGGCGTGGTGGCCGAACTGGCCAACCGCGGCGTGCGGGACATCCTCATCGCCTGCTGTGACGGGCTGACCGGCCTGCCCGAGGCGATCGAGGCGACCTTTCCGCACACGACCGTGCAGACCTGCGTGGTGCACCTGATCCGCGCCTCGATGCGGTTCGTGTCCTACGGCGACCGCAAGAAGAGGTGGCCGCCGCGCTCAAGGGCGTCTACACCGCCCCGACCGCCGATGCCGCCGAGACCACGCTGCTGGAGTTCGCCGACTCCGACCTGGGACGCAAATACCCGGCGGCGGTGGCGACCTGGCAGAACGCCTGGGAGCGGTTCATCCCGTTCCTCGCCTTCGGACCCGCGCTCCGCAAGATCATCTACACGACGAACATGATCGAGTCGCTGAACTACCAGCTCCGGAAGATCATCAAGAACCGGGGGCACTTCCCCAACGACGCCGCGGTGATCAAGCTGCTCTGGCTGGCGATCCGCGACATCGAGGACAAGCGGGCCCGGGAGCGGCTCAAGGACCGCGGCAAGCCGGCCAACCAGCGCACCGCACCCGGCAAGCTCGTCGAGGGCGCGGTCACCCAGGGCTGGAAGCCGGCCATGGCCGAGATGATGATCGCCTTCGGCGACCGCATCGAGCCTTACCTCAGCTGACAACATCAAGATCGACTGCAGGTCTTACACAGAGAAGTTGACAAGCTCCTTCCCGAGCGCAGTCGCCTTCTACACGACCGGGCAGCTGTTCCTCGAGGAGTACTACACCCTCGGGCTGATCGCGCACGGCGGGATCGGCACCAATCACGTCGACGGCAACACCCGGCTGTGCACGGCCACGGCGGCCGCCGCGCTCAAGGAGACCTTCGCCTCCGACGGCCAGCCGGGCAGCTACACGGACATCGACTCCGCCGACGTGATAGCCCTCTACGGGCACAACATGGCCGAGACCCAGACCGTCCTCTGGACCCGCATCCTCGACCGGCTCGCCGGGCCGAACCCGCCGCAGATCATCTGCGTCGACCCGCGTGAGACGCCCGTGGCCCGAGCGGCCACCGTGCACCTGGCCCCACGGCCGGGCACCAACGTGATGCTGATGAACGCTCTGCTGCACGAGATCGTCGGCAACGGCTGGATCGACCGCGAGTACATCGAGGCCCACACCGTCGGCTTCGACGAGCTGGAGAAGCGCCGTCCGCGACTACCCGCCGGAGGTCGCTGCCGAGGTGTGCGACGTCCCGGCCGAGGACATCCGCGCGGCGGCCCGCATCATCGGGCACGCGCAGCGGCTGCTGTCGACGGTGCTGCAGGGCTTCTACCAGTCCCACCAGGCCACGGCGGCCGCCGTCCAGGTCAACAACATCAACGTCGTGCGAGGCATGCTCGGCCGGCCCGGCTGCGGGATCCTGCAGATGAACGGCCAGCCGACGGCGCAGAACACCCGCGAGGCGGGCGCCGACGGTGACCTGCCGGCGTTCCGCAACTGGTCCAACGACAGCCACATCAAGGACCTCGCCCGCATCTGGAACGTCGACCCGATGGACATCCCGCACTACTCGCCGCCCACGCACGCCATGCAGATGTTCCGCTACGCGGAGGAGGGGTCGATCCGCTTCCTCTACGTCACTGCGACCAACCCGGCGGTCTCGCTGCCCGAGCTGGCCCGGATCCGGGAGATCCTGGCGCAGGAGCGGCTGTTCCTGGTCGTGCAGGACATCTTCCTGTCCGAGACCGCGCAGCTGGCTGACGTCGTCCTGCCCGCGGCGACGTGGGGTGAGAAGACGGGCACCTTCACCAACGTCGACCGCACGGTGCACCTGTCGGAGAAGGCGGTCGAGCCGCCGGGGGAGGCGCGTGCCGACCTGGACATCCTCATCGACTTCGCCCGGCGGCTGGACCTGCGGGACAAGGACGGCGCCCCGCTGGTGAAGTGGTCGGACCCCGAGGGCGCCTTCGAGGGCTGGAAGGAGTGCTCGAAGGGACGGCCGTGCGACTACAGCGGTCTGTCCTACGACAAGCTGCGCGGCGGTAGCGGGATCCAGTGGCCGGTCACCGAGGACGCGCCCGACGGCACCCAGCACATCTACGTCGACGGGCAGTTCTGGGCGCAGCCGGAGTACTGCGAGAGCTACGGCCGCGACCTGGTCACCGGCGCCGCGCTGGACGAGACCGAGTACCGCGCGCTCAACCCGACGGGCCGGGCGGTGCTCAAGGCTGCCGAGTACCTGCCGCCGCACGAGCTGGTCAGCGAGGAGTACCCGTTCCAACTGATCACCGGCCGCACGCTCTACCACTTCCACACCCGCACGAAGACCGGCCGAGCGCCGCAGCTGCAGGCCGCTGCGCCCGAGGTCTGGGTCGAGATGTCGGCCTCGGACGTCGCCGACCGAGGCTGGGCCGAGGGCGACCTGCTGGAGCTGCGGACGCCACGCGGGCGCGTGGAGGCGAAGCTGCGGATCAGCGGCATCAGGCCGGGGGTGCTGTTCCTGCCGTTCCACTACGGCTACTGGGACGAGCCCGGCGGGCACGAGCCGGACGGCTTCGGCCGGGCGGCCAACGAACTCACCCTCACCGACTGGGACCCCTGCTCCAAGCAGCCGATCTTCAAGACCGCCGCCGCCGCGGCCGACCGGCTCGGCTCCGGGGACGGCCCGTCGGCGGCGCCCACCACCACGAGCTCGCGGCCGGTCACCGGCGACGTACCGCCGACGCGGGGCGGGCCTGCGGCCGAGGCCGTGGAGGAGCTCGCCACGGGAGGTGCGCGATGAAGCTGGGCCTGGCCATCGAGGAACTGCACCGCTCGGAGAACCACCTCGCCCGGGTGCTGCTGGCCGTGTCCGACCGGCACAAGGCCGACCACGAGGTGTTCTACGTCGCCCGCGACATCGCCGGCTGGTCGCAGCGGCACGTGCAGGAGCTGGCCCGCATCGGGGCAGACTTCGGCGTCGACCTCGACCCCGAACCGGAGGGCGAGCCGGGGATCCTGGAGAAGATCCAGCAGGCCACGTCGGACCTGCTCGGCCGCCGGCCCGAGCCCGGGCTGCTGCTGCTCGCCGATCTGCGGCACGTGCACCGCGAGGCCGCCGGGGTGTCCCTGGACTGGGAGCTGCTGGCCCAGGCCGCGCAGGGCGCTCGCAAGCGGGAACTGCTGGAACTGGCCGAGCGCTGCCACCCCGACACGCTGCGGCAGATGCGCTGGGCCAACGCCAAGCTCAAGGAGTCCGCGACGCAGGCGCTGGTCAGCTGATGGAGCCGCAGACCCGCGTCGTCCTCCGGCCCATCGCCACCCCGCTGCCCCCGGGGTTTCTCGCGCTGGCCCTGTCGACCGTGATGTTCAGCGCGGTCCAGCTCGGCTGGATCGCTCTCGCCGAGGGCCGGATCGCGGCGCTGACGGCGCTGCTCGCCACGCTGCCGCTGCAGTTCCTGGCCGCGGTCATCGGCTTCCTCAGCCGCGATCCGGTGGCCGCCACCGGCATGGGCATCCTGTCTGGCACCTGGGCGGTCATCGGCTACACGACGCTGACCTCGCCCCCGGGCGCGGTCAGCGACGGCCTCGGCGTCTTCCTGCTGACCGCCGGCCTCGCCATGGTCGTCCCGGCGGCCGCCGCCGCGGGCAGCAAGGCCGTGCCTGCCGCGGTCATGGCGCTGGCCGGCACCCGCTT
Organism: Blastococcus sp. TML/C7B; assembly: GCF_016612845.1. Taxonomy (NCBI): domain Bacteria; kingdom Bacillati; phylum Actinomycetota; class Actinomycetes; order Geodermatophilales; family Geodermatophilaceae; genus Blastococcus; species Blastococcus sp. TML/C7B. Next base: position 2,468,523 of record NZ_JAEOAA010000001.1, read on the forward strand.
CCTCGTCACGGGGGCCTACGAGCTCACCGGCTCGACCGGGTGGAAGACCGCGGCCGGCTGGGTCGGTCTGGCGCTGGCGGTCGTCGCCTTCTACGCGGCTCTGGCGCTGGAGCTCGAGGGCGCCCGGCGGCGGACGGTGCTTCCGCTGGGGCGGCGCGGCCCGGGGCAGGCCGCAGTCGACGGACGTGGACCGCTGCAGCCCGCCGACCTCCGGGACGAGGCCGGCGTCCGGCCCCAGCTGTGAGTACTGGTCGCGAAGGGCGAGGCCGGTGCTGATCGACGTCGTGCTCGTCGCCGCGGGCGTGCTGGGCCTGGCGGTGGCTGCGCTGTCGGATCGGTTGCGTCGTCTCCCCGTCTCCGAGCCGGTTCTCGCGCTCGCCGCGGGCGTGCTCCTGGGGCCGGAGCTGCTGGGCCTGCTCGACGTGCCGCCCCTGACCGAGGACAGCACCTGGCTGCACACGACCACCCGCCTGCTGCTGGCGATCTCGGTGATGGCGGTGGCCCTGCGGTACCCGTTCGGCGGCGCCCGCAGGCGGCTGCGCCCGGTGCTCCTCCTGCTGGCGGTCGCGATGCCGGTCATGGCCGGGGTCACCGCGGGGCTCGCCGCGTGGGTGCTGGGTGTCGGGCTCGGCACGGCGGTGCTGATCGGTGCCGCGCTGTGCCCCACAGACCCCGTGCTGGCCTCCAGCGTCGTGACCGGCGGGCCGGCCGAGGAGGACCTCCCGGCCCCGGACCGGCAGATCCTGTCGCTGGAGTCCGGGGCCAACGACGGCCTGGCGTTGCCCCTGGTCCTGCTGGCCCTCGCCGTGGCCGGCGCCGACAGCATCGGTGCCGCGCTGGCCGAGTCGGTGTGGCAGGTGGCCGGGGCGGTCCTGCTGGGCGTCCCGGCCGGCTGGCTCGGCGCCCGCGCGCTGCAGGCGGGGAAGAACCACGGGTCCGTCGACACCGGCCCCCGGCTGCTCTTCACCGCGGTGCTGGCCTTCGCCGTCCTGGGGGCAGCCGGGCTGCTGCACGTGGACGGCATCCTCGCGGTGTTCGTGGCGGGGCTCGCCTTCAACTACGCGGCCACCGGCCCGGACCGCACCGACGACGTGCCGATCGACGAGGCGGTCAACCGCTTCCTGGTGCTGCCGCTCTTCGTGGGCCTCGGAGCCGTCCTGCCGTGGTCGGCGTGGGCAGACCTGGGCTGGCGTGGGCTCGCCCTCGTCGTCGGTGTCCTGCTTCTCCGTCGGCTACCGGTGGTGTGGTTGCTGCGCCGGCCCCTCGGCCTGGGTGGGCCGGACGCGGCCTTCCTCGGGTGGTTCGGCCCGATCGGGGTGTCGGCGGTGTTCTACCTGGCGATGGAGGCCGAGCGGCTGGCCGTGGATCCGGTCGTGCTCGCGGCCGGCAGCCTCGTCGTCGCCGCCAGCACGGTCGTCCACGGGACGACGTCGGCGCCTAGCCGGGTGTTCTACCGGCGGGCCGCCCAGGCCGGGGCCGGCAGCGGGCACAGGAAACGCGTGAGCGAGAGGGAGGAGTGACCGTGTGGGTTCGACTCGTGGTCCGACCTGGTCCGGGTGGCCGTCATCGGCGCCAGCGCCTACCTCACCGTGGTGGTGGTCCTCCGGCTGTCCGGCAAGCGCACGCTGGCCAAGCTCAACGCCTTCGACCTGGTCGTCACCGTCGCCCTCGGTTCCACCCTGGCGACGATCCTGCTCAACAGCGACGTGTCCTGGACAGAGGGTGCGCTTGCGCTGGCCGTGCTGGCGCTGCTCCAGTCGCTGGTGGCCTGGGGCACCGTGCGCTGGCCGGGCGGTCGGAAGGTGGTGACCGCACGGCCGACCCTGCTGCTCCGCGACGGGCGCGCCCTGCCGGAGGCGTTGCGGGCCGAACGCGTGACGATGGACGAGGTCCGCCAGGCGGTGAGAGCGACCGGGTCCGGCGACCTCACGTCGACCGCCGCCGTCGTCCTGGAGAGCGACGGCTCCTTGAGCGTCATCTCGGCCAGTCGGCTGGGGAACGGGTCAAGCCTGGAAGGGGTGCGCGCCCGCGACGCCTGACCGGTCGGTCCACGTGTCCGGGGGCCAGTCGCCCGCGAGCGCGTCCGCGAGCTGCCGCCGCCAGCGCGCCGTCTCGGTGGCGTCCACGGCCGCGGACGTCTCCGACAGCCGGACGATCCGATCCATGTGGTCGGTCAGTTGTTGATCGATCACCCCGCGTGGAGCCCGCCAAGCGAGCTCGCGCAGCAGGGCAGCCAGGCGGCGCAGGACGGCGGGCTGTCCCTCCGCGAAGTGCACCGGCTCCTCGAGCCCCAGCTGGACGAGAGCCGACAGGTCCCACTGGGGCAGCAGGAGGCGCAGGACGCCGTCGTGGTCGTGCAAGGGCGTCGCCCGAGGCGGGCGGGTGAGGACCTCGCCCAGCAGGGCGGAGACGTGCGAGAGGGCGTGCACGGCTGTCGTCGGGTCGTTGGTGCCCGGGGAGAGCGCCCGCACGGCGATGTCGACCGTCTTGCGGAGGCTGTAGGCGATGTCGTGGTCGGGGACGCGCTCGAAGCGCAGGTGCACGCTCTCGTCCAGCGACCGCTTCACCGCATCGGTGTCGGCCTCCGCTCCCGGGTGTGAGGGCCAGACGTGTGCAAGGGGGGTACCGGCGACGACGGAGTCCCCGATGCGGTGGGCGAGGAGCACCGTGGCCCCGGCGGACTCGGCCACATCCACGATGCGGGGCCCGTCCACATGGGTGATGAACCCGCTGGCCGAGGCGACGACGATTGCCGGGGTGCCGGTCGGAAGGACATAGCCCGCCGCATCGCCGTCGTCGCTCGGAAGTTCGCGGGCGAAGGTGGCCTGGGCCTCGTCGGAGACGTCCCGCAGCATGGTCTCGACGCGGAGCGAGCGCGCCAGGTGGCCGAGGAAGAGGACCAGGGCCACGACGCTGACCACCGTCAGCACGAACGCCGCGGTGACCGAGGCCCGGGGGACGAACGCGGGACCGGCCGACTGCTCCGTCCGCACCGTCCGCAGCACCGTCAGGGCGTAGACGAAGGTGCCGACCAGGACGGCGAGGGTGGCCTGGACGACGCGGTCGGTCACGAACGTCTGCAGCAGACGCGGTGAGTGCTGGCTGCTGCTCAGCTGGAGGGCGACGACGGTGAAGGAGAACGTCAGGCCGGTCACCGAGATCAGGGATCCGGCGATGGCGGCGAGGACGTCGCGCGCCGCGGAGGGTCCCCCTCCGAACACGAAGGTGAGCGGATGCTCCCCGCCGGGTTCCTCGAGAACCTGGTCCACCGCCGGCAGACCGATGCCGAGCCCGATGGCCAGTGCGATGGCGAGGACCGGGAGTGGCCACAGGGAGCTGCGCAACCGGCTCCACACCCAGCTCCCGGCGCCCGGGCGTGCTCGACCCGCCCTCACCGGGGTGCCACCGATCCGTAGTCGGCCCGGTCGACCGGTTCGTCGGTGAGCCCGTCGTCGGTGGGCACCTCCAGGGGGCTGCCGTCGACGCTGAACCGGACCTCGTCCACCCCGGGGAACTCGGTCACCGTCCAGACGATCTGGGCGACGGCGAGCTGCTGGTTGCCCCCCAGGAGACCGGTGAACTCACGGGTGACCGTGACGGTGACCGAAGGGTCGTCCGGGGTGGGTCCGCTGTGCCGCAGGGTCTGCGGTGCCAGCGCCGTCCGCAATCCTGCGTCGACCTCGGACGGTGTCAGCCCTGCGACGAGCAGGTCCAGGGCGGCGTGCACGTCGGCCGGTCCGACGGGCCGGGACACCGCCTCGAGCTGACGGCCGCGGATGAACCACAGCTCGACGGCGCCGTCGTCCACCACCGGCTCGGTGGTCGAGGTCCGAGCCGGGGCCCCGACGACGAGGCTCTCGGGCCGGTCCTGGGTCGGCACGCCGCAGGCGGCGAGCGCCATTCCCGAGGCGAGGAAGCAGATGATCAGTCGTCGCACGACGCCTCCCAACGGGGCAGGGTGACGGTCAGACGTGCTCCGCCCTCGGGGCTCTCGGACAGCGAGACGCTGCCGCCCATGCCCCCTACGTGCCGCGCCACCAGCGAGAGCCCCAGACCGGAGCCGTCGGACCGAGCTCGGTTCGCGTCGCGCCCACGGGCGAACCGCTCGAAGACGCGCGACCGTTCGGCCTCGGGGACACCGGGGCCTGCGTCGTCCACCAGGATGCTGGCCTCGGCCGGACTCGCCTCCACCCGGACAGCCGTAGCGCCGCCGCCGTGCTTCTCGGCGTTCTCCAGCACGTTGCTCACGACCCTCTCCAGGCGTCGCTTGTCCGCACGTACGACGGCCGTCCGCGCATCGGGGGCGACGACGAGGGGAACAGCCGGCCCGCCGGTGGTCTGGCGCCTGGACAGGGACTCGGTCACCAGGTCGGCCAGGCGGACGTCCTCGAGCACGGCATCTTCCGCGCCGGCGTCGGCGCGGGAGATCTCCAGGAGATCCGCCACCAGCCGCTCGAAGCGGGTGACCTCGGCGCGGAGCAGCTCCAGACCCTCGCGCCCGTCCTCAGGGAGGTGTCCGTCGTACGCCTCCAGCAGCGCGAGGGCACCTGTGATCGTGGTGAGCGGGCTGCGGAGCTCGTGGCTGACGTCGGCGGCGAACCTGGCGTCGCTGCGGACCCGCTCCTCCAGCCTGGCCACGGTGGCGTTGAACGACCGGGCGATGGGGATCAGGGACGGATCCCCCTGCGGATCGATGCGGGCGGTCAGGTCGCCGGCCGCGATCGCTGCCGCCGCGCCCGCCACCCGGTCGAGCGGGCGGAGCGTCGGCCGCGTGGCCCAGCTGCCGACCAGCAGCGACGCCGGAACCACGGCCAGGGTCGCGCCGGCGAGGACGCCGGCGAGCACCCGGTAGGTGTGGTCGAGCTCGTCCAGCGGGAACACCTCGAAGTAGCCGCCGCCGGTCGTCTCGAGGGGCACGCCGATCCCGAGGACCGTCTGGCCGTCCACGTCGAACCGCTGGCGGGCGGGGGTCCCGTCCAGGACCACCTGCCGCAGGCGGGGCGGTATGTCGTCGCGGCCGACCGTCAGCGACGTGGTGATCCAGCGGTCGCCGTCGCCCAGGAGGGACGTGGATCCGGTCTCTCGCGGGAGCTGCGACAGCAGCTGTTCGGAGGACAGCCCAGCGGCTCCGGATGCGCGCTGGACCTGCGCCGCGTTGGCCATGGTCTGCGCCAGCGTGGCCCGTTCCCGGCCGACGAGCAGGTAGCGGGACACCCCGAGCCACACCCCGACGGCGAGGACGATGCTGAGCACGACGGCCACGGTGGTGAACGCCAGGGTGGCGCGGCCGCGCAGGGTTCCCGGCCAGCGGGCGGCTCTCATGCCGGCACCCGGTACCCCAGGCCCCGCACGGTGGTGACCACCTCCGGTCGGGCCGGATCGGCCTCGACCTTCTTGCGCAGCCGGCGGATGTGCACGTCCACGAGGCGGGAGTCCCCGAAGTAGTCGTAGCCCCACACCCGTTGCAGCAGGTCCTCGCGGCTCAGGACGCGGCCGCGGTCGGCGACGAGTTCGACGAAGAGGCGCAGCTCGGTCTTGGTCAGCTCGATGGGCACACCGTCGCGGGTGACCGAGCCGGCGAGCGGGGACACCTCGATGCCGTTGACGACGATCGTCGGCGGCTCGCCGCCCCCGCGGTTGCGCCGGGCGATGGCGCGCACCCGCGCCACGATCTCCTTGGGTACGAACGGCTTGGTGACGTAGTCGTCCGCGCCCGCCTCCAGTCCGGCCACGACGTCGTCGCTGTCGGACCGGGCGGTCAGCATGATGACGGGAGTCGTACTCGTCTTCCGGATCTCGCGGCACACCTGGAAACCGTCGAGGCCGGGCAGGCGGAGGTCCAGGAGGACCACGTCGAACGGCCGGCCGCTCAGACGGGCCAATCCCTCCTCGCCGGAGGCGGCACCGCTCACCTCGAAGCCCTCGCGCTGCAGGGTCATCTCGACCACCCGGCGGATGCGGGCGTCGTCCTCGATGACCAGAACCGACTGCGGCACGTCGGGCAGTGTGCCCGCGTGCGCACGGCCTGAACGGTCCACGTCCGAACTGTGCATCTCCTCTCCACGGGAAGGCGGGCTGAGCGCGGAGATCGTCACGGATCTGTCATGGCCGGGCGGACTACCGCCACAGGGCGGGGGAAGGGCACCTCGTCGGCAACCGGCGGCGGGAGGCATCGGGTGGACGTCGATCTCACGACGACGGGGTCGGTGGTGGGGGCGCTGGTCATCAGCCTGCTGCTGGCCGCGCTGCACGTGGCGGCGCCACGCATCCGTCGGCTGCCCCTCGTTCCCGAGCGGGTGACCGGCTCCTTCGCTGGGGGCCTGGCGGTGGCGTACGTCTTCCTGCACCTGCTGCCGGAGCTCGCCGAGGGCAACGAGGCGATCGGCGAGGCCCTGAGCGACGTGCTGGAGCCGACACCGCTGCTGGACCTCGGCATCTTCCTGGTCGCACTGGCCGGATTCGCCGCCTTCTACGGGCTGGAGCGCCTGGCCCGGTCCCGGGCGGCCACGGCGGGGGGAGCGCGGGAACCGGCCGGGGTCTACTGGCTGCACCTGGGGTCGTTCATGATCTACAACGCCCTGATCACCTACACGATGGCCCTACGGCTCCGGACCGGCGTCGCCTTCGCCGTCCTGTTCGCCCTCGCGATGGGCCTGCACTTCGTGCTCACGGACCGCTCGCTCGAGGAGCACTACCCGCGCCGGTTCCCCCGCAGCGGCCGCGCCCTCCTCGCCGCCGCCCTCCTGCTCGGGTGGGGCCTGGACGCGCTCTTCGCACCCACGAGCACGGTGGTCGTCGCTCTTCTCACCGCGCTGCTCGGTGGATCCATCCTGCTCAACGTCTTCAAGGAGGAACTGCCCTCCACCGGCCGGTCGAGCTACGGCTGGTTCCTCACCGGCCTGGCCTTCTACGCCGCGCTGTTGACCGCGGTCACGGCGCTGGGGAAGTGAGGGTGCTGGGCGCCGCCGGGTCGTCCGTGGTCTCGCGTGGCGCGCTGGCCACGCAGATCCGGGCGCTCGGATGCCGGGGACCCGACGAGTCCGCGCAGGGGGCCATCGCTGCCCTCGACGACGGCCTGCTGGTGCTCGACGCCGCGGTCGAGCCGTCTGCAGCGCCGGACCCGCTCGGCGTCCGGCCGGTGCGGCGGCTGTGCGCCCGGTACGTCCCGACGGTGTGGGGGCGCACCGGCGTCGGGGATGTCCGACCCACCGGTTCCCGCGCCGAGGGTTCCCCGGGACCGCCGGGGTCCGGACATCAGGGGCCGGAACCCCCGCATGTCAGTTCCGTGACAGACGGCGCTGTGGTCGTTTTCCGGTCGCCGGCTCGGGCAGCCCGTCATTGCACGGGGATCGACCGGCAGGCGGAGACGTGTCGAGCAGGCCCGCAGCCACACCGAGGACCTGCGCCACAGCGGCCGCGCCACGTGGGCCTCGGAGGCGGAACCGCACGCGCCCGCGGTGCGCCGCGAGTCGCCGTCGGTGAACCGCGGGAACCGGCCCGCCGCCCCTGACGGAGAGGAGTACCGACATGGCACGCAGGAGTTCCACCACAGCGCGTCTGGGCGCGGCGGCCGCTGCGGCCGCTCTCGCCCTGACCGTCAGCGGTTGTGGCGACGAGACGCCCGACGTCGACGACAGCGGCGCGATCGGCCCGGACGAGGCCGTGAACGAGGACCTGAAGCTGCTCCAGGTCCAGCTGGCCTACCCGGAGGACGGGGTGTACGAGCCGGGCGAGGATGTGCCCCTCTACGCAGGCATCGCCAACACCGGTGAGCCCGAGGACGACCTGGTCGACGTCCGCGGGCCCGACTTCCTCGACAGCAGGATCACCGTCGACGGCGAACCGGGGGTCATCCGTGTCCCCGAGGACGACAACGTCTACGTCGGGGCGGAGGGAGCGCCCTCCATCGTGCTGGAGGACGTGCAGACCACTCTGCGGTCCTCGGAGTCGATACCCGTGACCTTCGTCTTCGAGGAGGCGGGGGAGGTCACCATCGACGCGATGGTGGCCGCCGAGGGGCAGACCCCGGAACCCGTCCTTCGACTTCGAGAACCCCGCCGACGACCCGACCGACGAATGACGGCCACCCCGGTAGCCCCCGCATCCCTTCCCCGGCGGACGGGCGAGGCGCGCGAGCGCTGTCCCGGCTCGTCGCCGGAGGCACCAGGTGCGGGACACGTCGTCACCGCGGCCGACGTGATGATCGCCGGCCCGAAGGTCGTGTCCGGTGACGTCTCGGTCGGAGACGTCCGGCACGTGTTCGAGGACGACCACGTGGTCATGGTCCTGCTCGCCGAGCGGGGCTTCCTCCTCGGCGCCCTGCTCCGTGGAGACCTGCCGGACACCGTCCCCGCATCCGCGCCCGCACTTCCGCTGTCGACCACCAGTGGCAGGACTGTGCTGCCGACGGAGCCGGTCGCGGCCGTGCTCCGTCGGCTGCGGGACGCCCGTGCCCGCCGGCTGGCCGTGGTCGATGGAGCGGGTCGCCTCCTGGGACTGGTGTGCCTCAAGCGCAGTCGTACCGGCTTCTGCAGGGACGCCGGTGTGGCCGCACGCAGCCGGGCGACCTCCCGGAGCCGTGGTCGGCAGGGAGGCGCTGACGTGGGAAGTCCGAGGAACGCATGACCTGGCTGGCGATCCTCCTGATGGTTGTCGCAGCGGCGTGCGCGACGGCCGGCGCGGTGGTGGCCCTCGGGCAACGGTCCGGCGCCGCGGAAGAGGCGGGGACACAGCGCGGGATCACGGTGCTGTGGTTGCTCGCTGCCGCAGTGGCCGCAGCGGCGATCGGCGCGGCCATGCTGGGCGCGCACGCCACGCGCTCGGCACAGATCGGCGTCTTCGCCGCTGCAGCAGCGACTGTCGCACTACCCCTGATGGCGGTCGGGCTCAGCCGGCGAGCCCGCAGGTCCGACCGAGACCGACGGTCGAGCCGCAGCGGCCGAGCCTGAGCAGCGTCGGGATCGCGTGCCGTCCGGGACGGCGGCCCGTACCGAGGAGCCACTCAGCGGGCGGGCTGCGCGTGCACCCGCACGCCGACGATCCCGCTCACCGTGTGCGCCAGCGCGCGCAGCGCCCGCTCCTCGGTCTCGACGGCGCCCTCGGGGCTGCCCGACGTCCGGCTGATCGTCGCGTAGCCGTCGGTCACGGCGACCTCCCAGGCGTCCGGCTCACCGGTGTACTCGGTCACGAGCCGGACCAGGTCGGCGCGCAGCCGCTCGTCCGGGACCAGCAGCGTGCGCAGCAGGTCGCGCCGGCTGATGATCCCCACCAGCCGCCCGCGGTCGGTGACCGGGACGCTGCGCAGCCGCGCGTCGACGAACAGGCGCGCGATGTCGGCGACGTCGGCGGTGGTCTCGACCGTGCGCACCTCTGTCGTCATGATCCCGCGCACCTCCGCGGGAGGCGGCTCGCCGTCGGCGACGTCGCGGAGCACGTGCGCGCGCGGGTCCCGGGGCAGCCGGCCCCGCAGCACGTCGGCCTCGGCCACGATGCCGAGCACGTGGCCCTCGTCGTCGACGACCGGCAGCGCGGCGAACCCGCGCTCGGCCAGCAGCTCCGCGGCGTCCTTGGCCGAGGAGCCCGGCCGGACGGCGACCACCTCGGTGGTCATCACCTCGTGGGCACGCACGGGTCCTCCTCGCCGTCGGGCAGCTGGGGATCGAGCCTAGGGGGACGGCGGCGTGCTCGGGTGCTCCCGGACCGGCACGACCGCGAGCGGGCAGGTGGTCCGGTGCAGGACCGCGTGCGTCGTCGACCCGAGGCGGGCCAGCCGGCCGCGGTGCCGGTGGCCCACGACGAGCAGGTCGGCCGATGCCGACGCGGCCAGCAGCGCCGCCGCGGGTCGGCCGCGCACCACGGACTCCTCGATCACCAGCTCGGGCTCCGCCGTCCGCCAGGGGGCGATCACCTCGCTCAGCAGCTGCTCCTGGTCGGCGGCCAGGACGCTCCAGTCGACCACCGGCCCGAAGCTCCCGAGGGCGGCCTCCGCCGCGAGGTCCCGCCACGCGTGCACCGCCGTGAGGACCGCGCCGCGGGCGGTGGCCTCGGCGACGGCGACGGCGAGGACGGCGGCGTCACCCGGCCCGCCCTCCACGCCGACGACCACCTCGGGCCGGCCGTCTTCGCGCCTCACGACCTCGTCGGGCAGTGCGATCACCGGGCAGTGCGCGTGCTGCACCAGCGCCCCCGCGGTGGACCCCAGCAGCAGCCCGGGGAGCCCGCCGGCCCCGCGGCGCCCGGTCACGAGCAGCGCGGCCCCGGCGGAGAGGGCCAGCAGCCCGTCGACGGGGTAGTCGTCGACGACCGCGGTGTCCACGTCGGTCAGGTCGCTCCCCGCGCGGACGGCGTCGGCGGCGGCCTGCACCAGAGCGGTGGCGCTGGCGTCGAACCGCTCCTGCACCTCGCGGTCGGCCATCGGCACCGCGTCCCCGGCGCCCTGCCGCGGGGTGACGTGGACGATCAGCAGCCCGGTCGCCCGGCGGCGGGCGCACTCCGCCGCGTACAGGGCGGCCCGGGTGGACGCCTCCGACCCGTCGACGCCGACGACGACCCGTCCCGCCGCGGACACCTGTGCTCCGGTCACCCCGCACCTCCCGTCTCGAGCCCCGTCCGGCGGGGCTCTCCAAGTCCTACCGGACGGGGGCGCGGATCGGGGGCGGGGGTGCCGGCGGAGCTCCGGCCGCCGCCTGCACGGACCCCGTCCGCGGTGGCACCATGGAGCGCGGACCGGGGAGCGCCCGGGGCGCTCGCCCCCGCGGACCGGCCCGCGGAGGGATGGAAGCCCGTGGCCACCAGCCAGCAGTTCCCGCGGCCGCGCCGTGCCGAGCCCGTGCTCATCACCGAGGCGCAGGTCAGCCAGGTGGACCAGCACGCGGCCCGCAAGAAGCGCTACGCCCTGACGATGCTGGTCCGCGGCATCTGCCTGGTCCTGGCGGCGGTGTTCTACCAGATCGTCTGGCTGATGCTGATCTTCGCGTTCCTCGGCACCGTGCTGCCCTGGATCGCCGTCGTCATGGCCAACGACCGGCCGCCGAAGAAGAAGCAGCACGTCAACCGGTACGTCGCCGGCCCCGACCGGCAGCTGGAGAGCCGCCCGCACCGGGTCATCGACGGCTGACCCGGTCAGACCTCGGCGGCGACCGCTCCCGCGGTGCTGGGCGCGGCGTGGTGCCGGCCGATCGGCAGCACCAGGGGCTTGCCGGACACCGGGTCGACGATCACCCGGCTCGCCAGCCCGAACACCGCGCGCACGCAGTCCTCGGTGAGGACGTCGCCCGGGGCTCCGGCCGCGTGGATCCGCCCGGCCTCGAGCGCCACCAGGTGGTCGGCGTAGCGGGCGGCGAGGTTGAGGTCGTGCAGCACCATGACGATCGTGGTGCCGCGCACCGCGTTGAGGTCGGTGAGCAGGTCGAGCACCTCGACCTGGTGGCTGACGTCGAGGAACGTCGTCGGCTCGTCGAGCAGCAGGACGTCGGTCTGCTGGGCCAGCGCCATGGCGATCCACACCCGCTGGCGCTGCCCGCCGGAGAGCTCGTCGACGGCCCGCTCGGCGAGCTCCGTGGTCTGCGTGGCCTCCAGCGCCGCCGCGACCGCCGCGTCGTCCTCCCGGCTCCACCGGGAGAACACGCCCTGGTGCGGGTGCCGCCCGCGGCCGACCAGGTCGGAGACGGTGATGCCCTCGGGTGCGATCGGCGACTGCGGCAGCAGGCCGAGCGTGCGGGCCAGCTCCTTCGCCGGCATCCGGTGCACCGCGGCGCCGTCGAGCAGCACCCGACCGGCCCGCGGCGCGAGCAGTCGCGACATCGACCGCAGCAGCGTCGACTTCCCCGACGCGTTGGCGCCGACGATCGCGGTGATCCGGCCGGCCGGTACGGCCAGGTCCAGCCCGTCGATCACGGTCCGCTCGCCGTACGCGAGCGTCAGCTCCTCGGCGACGAGCGAGTGCGTGGACGTCATAGCGAGCCTCCGGCCCGGTTGGTGCGGACGATCAGGTAGACCAGGTAGGGCGCGCCCAGCACGCCGGTGACGACGCCGACGGGGAAGCGGGTGTCCAGCGCGAACTGGCCGACCAGGTCGGCCACCAGCACCAGGAGGGCGCCGACCAGCGCGGCCGGCACGAGCAGCGAGCCGTTCGGGCCCACGATCCGTGCCGCGATCGGGCCGGCGAGGAACGAGACGAACGCGATCGGCCCGCACGCGGCGGTGGCGAAGGCGACCAGGCCGACGGCGGCGACGATCGCGATGACCCGCGTCCGCTCCACGCGCACACCCAGCGCGGCGGCGGTGTCGTCACCCAGCTGCAGGGCGGCGAGGTTCCGCGTCTGCCCGAGCAGCACCGGGCCGAGCACGAGCAGGGCGACCAGCGCCGGCCCGACCGTCGTCCACGAGGTGCCGTTCAGGCTGCCGGTCAGCCAGCGCAGCGCCTCCTGGTAGTCCCACTGCCCGGCGCGCGACAGGACGTACTGGATGACGCTGGTGAGCATCGCGCCGACGCCGATGCCGATGAGGATCAGCCGGGTGCCGGCCACCCCGTCCTTGAACGCCAGCGTGTAGATCAGCAGTGCGACGACCAGCGCCGCGACCACCGCCAGCGTCGACACCGAGGTGCCGTCCAGGCCGAGCAGCACGATGCCGACCACGGCCGCGGCGCTCGCACCCGAGCTGATGCCGATGACGTCGGGGCTGGCCAGCGGGTTGCGCAGCATCGTCTGGAAGGTGACGCCGGCCAGCCCGAAGGCGAGCCCGGCGACGACGGCCAGCACGCCGCGCGGCAGCCGCAGCCGGCCGACGGTGAACGAGGCGCCCGGCACCTGCTCGCCCAGGACGACGCGCAGCACGTCGCCCGGCGGGTAGAAGGTACGGCCGACCATGAGAGTGACCGCGAACGCGGCGACCACCAGCACCGCCAGGACGGTGACGACGACCCGGCGGCGCGCCGCGCGGCGGACCCGCTGCCGGGTCACGGCGTCGACGACGGTGGCCGCGGGGGCGACGACGGCGGTCACAGCTCGCGCACCCGCTGCCGGCGCACGACGGCGATGAAGAACGGGGCGCCGACCAGGGCGGTGATGATGCCGACGTCGAGCTCGCCGGGCCGGGCGACGATGCGGCCCAGCACGTCGGAGGCGGTGACCAGGCAGGCCCCGGCGAGGGCGCTGAACGGCAGCAGCCAGCGGTGGTCCACGCCGACGAGCAGCCGGCACAGGTGGGGGACGACCAGGCCGACGAACCAGATCGGGCCGGCGACGGCGGTGGCCGCGCCGCACAGCAGCACGGCGCCCAGGGCGGCCAGGCCGCGGGCGAGGGCCACGCGCTCCCCGAGGCCTGCGGCGAGCTCGTCGCCGAGCGCGAGGGAGTTCAGGCTGCGCGCCGACAGCAGGCTGATGACCAGGCCGACGGCGAGGAACGGCAGCACCGGCGTGATCGTGGAGACGGTCGCGCCGCCGACGCCGCCGACCTGCCAGGACTGCACGTCGGCGGCGATGTCGCCGCGCGGCAGCGCGATGGCGGTGACGAACGACGTCAGGGCGGCCGAGGTGGCGGCTCCGGCCAGCGCCAGCTTGAGCGGGGTGGCGCCGCCGCGGCCCAGCGAGCCGACCGCGTAGACGAACACCGCGGCCAGGGCGGCGCCCGCGATCGCCGTGAAGATCTTGCTGGTCGCGGTGAACAGGCCGAACCAGGCGAGCCCGGCGACGACGGCGAGCGAGGCGCCCATGGTGATGCCGAGGACGCCCGGGTCGGCCAGCGGGTTGCGGGTGACGCCCTGCATCACCGCGCCGGAGAGGCCCAGCGCGGCCCCGACCAGCACCGCGAGGAACGTGCGGGGGATCCGCTTGGTGACCGCCGCCTCCGCGACGGTCTCCTGCGAGCCGCCGAGGGCCGCGACGATGTCGGACCAGCCGACGCCGCGGGAGCCGATGGCGACCGAGGCGGCCATCAGCAGGACGAGGGCCGCCAGGACGACGACCAGCCAGAGGAACCGCACCGACCCCGGGCGCCGCGGGGGAGCGGCGTCCGGGGTCGGGAACGGGGAGGACCGAGGTCACGAGGAGATCGTCACAGCCGTCCGTCGCGGGGCGGTCAGGAGGCCTTGTCGGCGGCCTCGGCGAGCATGCCGACGTAGTCGGCGAGGACCCAGGAGATGGCCAGCGGCGTCGGGTTGGCGGCGGTGCCCAGCGGGGTGTCGGGCAGCAGCACGATCGCGCCGTTCTTGACCGCGGGCATCTGCGAGAGCAGCGGGTCGGCGTTGAGCGCGTCCACCAGCTCCTGGTCGCCGTAGGTGACGATCAGCTCGACGTCGTCCAGGGTGTCGATCTGCTCGGCGCTGATCGAGCCGGAGAACTTCTCCGGGTCGGTCGAGGCGTCCTGCACGCTCGCCGGCGTGGTCAGGCCGAGGTCCTCGAAGAAGGCGCTCCGGGTGTCGTAGGGGGTGTAGAAGCTGACCTCGCTGAGGTCGGTGGTGTCGACGTGGGTGAGGAACATCGTCGCGCGGCCGGCGAGCTGCGGGTACTCGCCCACGGTGTCGGCGATCTCCTGCTCGAGGTCGGCGACCAGCTCCTCGCCCTCGGCGGCCATGCCCATGCCGGCGGAGTTGATCTCGATCATGTCGCGCCACGAGGTGGCCCACGGGCCCTCGGGGTAGGCGATGACCGGCGCGATCTCGCTGAGCGTGTCGTAGTCCTCCTGGGTCAGCCCGGAGTAGCCGGCCAGGATCACGTCGGGCGCGGTGTCGGCGACGGCCTCGAAATCGATGCCGTCGGTCTCGTCGAACAGCACCGGCACGTCGGCGTCGAGCTCCTCGAGGCGCTCGCTGACCCAGGGGAGCAGGCCGTCGCCGTCGTCGTCACCGAAGTTCGCCGCGGCCATGCCGACCGGCACGACGCCGAGGGCCAGCGGCACCTCGTGGTTGGCCCAGGCCACCGTGGCCACGCGCTCGGGCTTCTCGTCGATGGTCGTGGTGCCGAGCGCGTGCTCGATGGTGATCGGCTCGAAGTCGCCGGCGCCCGAGGACGACGCGTCGGCGTCGTCGGAGCAGGCGGCGAGGCCGCCGACCAGGAGGGTGGCGGCGGCCAGAGCGACCAGTCGCGGTGCGCGGTGCATGGTGTCCTTCCAGCGGAGGGCTGCGGGCCGCGCAGCGGCACCGCAGGAGCAGGCCGACCGGGGTGAGGGTCGGCTAAGTGAGGCCCGCCTAACCTAAGTGGCGGGCTCCGGCCGTGTCGATCACGGAACGATCACGATCACCGAGGGTGCTGTCATCATGGACACCGCGCGGCCGCGTCCGGGGACGGGCGACGGCCGGCGAACGGACCACGGAAGGGATCCCGATGAGCAGCAGCGACATCCTCGAGCGGCCCGACGTCCGCGACGCCGACACCGGCAGCGCGAACGAGGTCTTCCACTACGTGCGGAAGAACAAGATCGCCGAGAGCGCGGTGATGGGCACGATGGTCGAGGCCCTGTGCGGCGAGGTCTTCCCGGTGACCAAGAGTCCCAAGCCCGGCAGCCCGGTGTGCCCGGCCTGCAAGGAGATCTACAACCAGCTGAAGAAGGACTGAGCTAGCCGCCGTTCAACCGCCGGGCCTCGGCGGCGAGCTTCGCCTCGCGCCGGGCCCGCCGGCGCGGGTCGTGCCGGCGCAGCGGCGCCGGCCAGCGGGCCTGGATCGTGGCGTTGAGCTCGGCGCCGAGCAGGACCGCCATGCCGAAGAAGAAGCAGAACAGCAGGATGCCGATCGGCGCGGCCAGGGCGCCGTACGGCAGCGCCGCGGTGAGGACGTCGGCGACGTAGGTCCGCAGCACCGTCGCGGCCACCATGAAGAAGCCCAGTGCCAGCACCGCTCCGGGGAGGTGCCGGCTCCACGGCAGCCGGTTGGGCAGTGTCACGTTGTAGAAGCTGGTCAGCGCCAGCAGCAGCCCGACCAGCACCAGCGGCCAGTAGATGCCGTTGACCAGCACGGTCGCCACCGGCTGCCAGTCGGCGGGTAGCAGGTCGACCAGCACGCCGCGGCCGAGCACCAGCAGCGGCAGCGTCAGGACGGCGACGACCATGCCCACGACGAACAGCCACAGCGCCTTGAGCCGGGTGCGGATCGGCCCGCGGACGTCGCGCTGGTCGTAGGCGATCACGGTGGTGTTCATGAAGGTCGCCGTCGCCGAGGAGCCGGCCCAGAGCGAGAGCAGGAAGCCCAGGCTGACGACGTCGAGCCGGCCCGAGCTCAGGATGTCGTTCAGCGTGGGTGCGACCAGGGAGTCGACGACGTCCGGGGTGAGCACCTCGGCGGAGGCGCTGAGCAGGTTGTCCTCGATCTGCCGGACGGCGTCGGCACCGATGACGTCACCGAGGTAGCCCAGCGACCCGAGCAGCCCGATGAGCAGCGGCGGCACCGAGAGGATCTGCCAGAACGCCGCCTCGCCGGACAGCCCGAGGATCCGGTCCTGCCACGCCTTCGCCACCGTGCGACCGAGGACCTCCAGCGGGACGCGCAGGACCGCCGGCCAGGCGGCCAGCCGGCCGCGGGGCTGCCCGACGCGGGTGGCGCCGGTGCCGCCGGGGGGCTGCGCGTCGACGACCGGATCACCGGGCCCCTGCACCTCCCCGGTCGAGCCCGCGGAGCCGCCGGCCTGCGCCGGCGGCGGACCGCTGGGCAGCACGGCGCTCATGCGCCCAGTGTGCACGTCACCGGCCGCGTTGCCGGGCGGTTCCTCGTCGGGAGCCGCCCTCCCGGGGGAGCCGGTCAGCGCACCCGCCGGCCGCCGGGAGCCCGGTCGCCGGGCCGCCGGCCGCCGGGACGCCGCCCGCCCGGGGTGGGTGCGCCCCCGGGCACGGTGCCCTCCGGGCCGGGCGGCGGAACGGTGCCCTCCGGGGGCACGCAGTTGATGACCGCCTCGGCGTTGTAGCGGGTCTGGAAGTCCTCGCGCTTGATCTCGCGGCCGGTCGCGGGGTCCTTGAACACCCGCGTGACGGTGATGTCGAAGCCCGGGACACCGGACTGCCGGGTGCAGTTGCCGTTGTCGACCTTGTCGATGACCGCCGGCTGCCGCGGGTTGCGCCGCTCGCTGCTGATCGACTCGATGTCGTAGCGCTTGGTCCCGTAGAACGTGACGGTCAGCGCCGACGGCGTCCACCGGGTGTCGATGAAGACGCCGGTGTCGCTGTCGTTGCGCCACTGGAGGTCGATCGCGCCCTCGTACACCGTCGCCTCGCGGCCGGCCGGGTAGCGGCTGATGTAGAAGCTGTGCGGCTTGTGGAAGACGTCCTCGAGGCCGGCGAAGAACACCGCGTTGAACATCGTCGTGGCGAACTGGCTGATGCCGCCGCCGACGGCCTTGGACAGCTCCCCGTTCTGGATGACGGCGGCCTCGACGTAGCCCTGCGCCGTGCCCCGCGGGCCGGTGAAGGTGTTCAGGCTGAACGTCTCGCCGGGCAGCACCAGCGCGCCGTCGACCTCCTCGGCCACGACCCGGATGTTCTCGCCGCTGGCGGCGTTGCTGATGTTCGTCGTGAAGCTGCTGATCTCCTCGCGGATGCCCAGTGCCTCGGCCTGCTGCGTGGTGAACTCCGCCGGCACGGGACCCGGCTCGGCGGTCACCGAACGCGGCGCCGGGTCGTCCAGCACGGGCAGCAGCTGCTCGGCGAGGTGCGCCGGGTCGATGCCGGTGCCGTCGACGGAGGGCACGATCTGCACCGAGCCACCGACGACCTCGAAGCGGGCGTCCCGGGCGGGCGTGCCGAACACCGCCAGCTCGTCGCCGAGGGCCTCCTGCAGCGCCACCGGGTCGATGCCGACGTCCAGGGCGCCGTCCTCGGTCGGCGTGAAGGTGAGCGAGGCGGCGATCGCGGTCACCGGCACCTCGGCGGTCTCCCCGTTGCCGGTCACCTCGACGGGGGCGGCCAGCGCCGGCTGCACCGTCCCGGTCAGCACCCGCTCGGCCTCGGGGGTGTCGACGGCGGCGGGCTCGACGCGCACGGGCAGCTCGAGTGCAGCGGCGGGGTCGGCGGTCAGCGCCGCGGTGATGGTCTCCTCGGCCGCCGGCGTCGCGGTCCAGCGTGCGGCCGTCGACCGGCTCGATGACGCGGGCGTCCGTGCCGTCGATCGCGATGGTCGCGTCGGCCGGCGCGCGGTCGACCTGCTCGGCGAACGTCGCCAGCTGCGCCTCGAAGGAGTCCAGGTCGTCGGCGACGGCGGACTCGTCGACGGCGACGACCGGCTCCACCTCGCGGTCGCCGAACAGCGAGGTGAGCCGGGTCCACGGGTTGAGCGGCTGGTCGTCGGCGGCGTCGACGGTCTCCGCGGCGTCCAGGCGGAACCCGGCCCGGCTGGGGGAGAAGACGCCCTCGACGTCGTCGGCCACGACGGGCCGGTCCGCGGTCACCCGGTCGGCGAGCTGCTCGGTGAGCGCGGCCTCGGCGCGGGCGGGGGAGAGGCCGCCGATCTCGACCCCGGCGACCACGGTCGAGCGCGGGACGCTGCCGGAGGAGAGGGCCAGGTCGGCGCCGTACACGGCGGCGAGCAGGACGAGGGCGCCGGCGGGCACGAGCACCGCCGGGCGCCGCCACCGCGGCGTGCGCGAGGTGCCCTCGCCCCCGGCAGGAGGCAGGGCGCCGCCGTGGCCGCTACCGGAGCCGCCCGCGTACGGGGCGTCGTCGGCGTGCGCGGGAACCGCGGCGGGCAGCACACCGGTGGCGTCGTCGGCAATCGGGTCGGGCGACGGCGCGGCCGGGGGGTCGGCCAGCGGGGGAGCCGCAGCCGACGGTGGGGCGGGCGCGTCGCCCAGCTCGACCGGCGCCGTCCGGTGGACCGGGTCGGGCTCGGGCTCCGTGGCGACCTCGGGCTGGGCCGCAGGGATGGGCTCCCCGGTGAGCTCGGCCTGCGCTGCGGCTTCGTCCTCCGCGGCGGCCCGGGGCTCCGCGGCGAGCTCGTCCTCCGCGGGGACCGGGTGCTCCGCTGCGGGGTCGG
This sequence comes from Blastococcus sp. TML/C7B, assembly GCF_016612845.1. Lineage (NCBI taxonomy): Bacteria > Bacillati > Actinomycetota > Actinomycetes > Geodermatophilales > Geodermatophilaceae > Blastococcus > Blastococcus sp. TML/C7B. Next base: position 2,487,476 of record NZ_JAEOAA010000001.1, read on the forward strand.
ACTCGGGCGCGCCGCTGAGCCAGTCGCGGGGCACCGGACGGGTGTCGTCGATCGCGCCGCCGTCGGCCGCGAAACCGCTCTGCGGCCCGGGCGTGTCCACGTCGTCGGACGCGGGGCGGGACGCCTCGACGGGCGGCCGGCTGTCCGGGCCGTCCGCGCGCATCCGCACGGTCTCGTCCTGCGCAGGGTGGTGCTGGGTCACGCTGGGTTCCTCCGGTCGCCGTGTACCGGGGGTGCCCGGGAACGACGGAGCCGCCGGTCCCCCCTCCGCCCGGGGCGGGGGAGAGGAGCCGGCGGCGTCGTCGGGTGAGGCTGTCATCGCGGGCGCGACGATAGCCGTTCTCTCACGCAGTTACGCGCTGCTCGCCGTCTGTGTCGATGATGTCGACGGCGATGTCACGGAGCTTGCTCTCGTACTCGCGCGCGTGGTGCCCGCAGAAGACGAGGTCGCTGCCACTGGCGAGAACGACTCGCACCTTGGCCAGAGCCCCACAGCGGTCGCAGTGGAAGGGAACGACGAGGTCATCGGTGGGCGGGGTCGTCGTCAGCGTCTGGGTCATCTGGCTCATCACTCGCTCTCTACCGCACGGATCCGCGGATGCGGATCGGCCTCCTGCACAGCGCCAGGATGGCCCCTCGTGTTCCCGCTCAGCCGGTGGCGAACCCGGACTCGCAGATCGAGATGAGTCCGTGATGTGCCGTGGGGAGTGCGGGTTCAGCAGGGGACGTCACTGGGGTGGAACCGGTCGTGCTGGTGCTGGTCTCGCATGCCGTCCCGGTCGGGTGACCGGGGCGGCCGTGGGTCCGCTGCTGTCTTGACGCCCCCCACGCTACGCGGTCTGCCCGCGGCGTGCTGCTGTGACACTGCGGTCCTCCGGACCGCACCGCGGCCAATTGCCGTCCCCCCGCTGCCACGAGCGCGTCCGTCGCGCCTGCGCGGGACCCTCCGGGCCCCACTCGGCACGACACGACTGCACCGCGGCCAGGAGCCGTCCCCCCGCTGCCACGAGCGCGTCCGTCGCGCCTGCGCGGGACCCTCCGGGCCCCACTCGGCACGACACGACTGCACCGCGGCCAGGGAGCCGTCCCCCCGCTGCGACACGCCCCCGCCGAGTTCGACGAACTGGTGGCGATCAGCGCCTGATGACCACGAGTTCGTCGCATTCGCCGTCGGGCGCCGCTGGCCGCGCTGACGTCCGGAGGACGTCAGTCGAGGTAATCCCGCAGGACCTGGCTGCGGCTGGGGTGGCGCAGCTTGGACATCGTCTTGGACTCGATCTGGCGGATCCGCTCGCGGGTCACGCCGTAGACCTGGCCGATCTCGTCGAGGGTGCGCGGCTGGCCGTCGGTGAGGCCGAAGCGCAGCCGGACGACGCCGGCCTCCCGCTCGGACAGGGTCTGCAGGACGCTGGTCAGCTGGTCCTGCATGAGCGTGAAGCTCACCGCGTCGACGGCGACGACGGCCTCGGAGTCCTCGATGAAGTCACCGAGCTGGCTGTCGCCCTCGTCGCCGATGGTCTGGTCCAGGCTGATCGGCTCCCGGGCGTACTGCTGGATCTCCAGCACCTTCTCCGGGGTGATGTCCATCTCCTTGGCCAGCTCCTCCGGGGTGGGCTCGCGGCCCAGGTCCTGGAGCAGCTCGCGCTGGATGCGGCCGAGCTTGTTGATGACCTCGACCATGTGCACCGGGATGCGGATGGTGCGCGCCTGATCGGCCATGGCGCGCGTGATGGCCTGCCGGATCCACCAGGTGGCGTAGGTCGAGAACTTGTAGCCCTTGGTGTAGTCGAATTTCTCGACGGCGCGGATGAGGCCGAGGTTGCCCTCCTGGATGAGGTCCAGGAACGCCATGCCGCGGCCGGTGTAGCGCTTGGCGAGGGAGACCACCAGGCGCAGGTTGGCCTCGAGCAGGTGGTTCTTGGCCCGCTCGCCGTCGCGGACGATCCAGTTGAGGTCGCGGCGCATCTGCGGGGTGAGCTTGATGCCCTCGTCCTCGACCTGGCGCAGCCGCTCGGAGCCGTAGAGACCGGCCTCGATCCGCTTGGCGAGGTCGACCTCCTCCTCGGCGTTGAGCAGCGCGACCTTGCCGATCTGCTTGAGGTAGGCGCGGACCGAGTCGGCCGAGGCGGTGAGCTCGGCGTCCTTGCGGGCCTGCCGCAGCGCCTCGGACTCCTCCTCCTCGTCCCACTCGAAGTCACCGCTGCCCGGCTCGGCCGCCTCGTCCTCGGCGGGTGCGACCTCGACGCCGTCCTTGCCGGTCATGACCGTCTCGTCGAGGGTCAGCCCCTCGGAGCCGGCGTCGACCACGGCGACCGTCGTCCCGTCCCGGGCCACGGCGGTCAGCACCGTGCCCTCGCCGGCGGTGGTGGAGGAGGCGATCGCCGGCTTGGCCTTGCCCGTGCCGGCCGCCTTCGCGGGCTTCTTCGCCGCCGGCTTCTTCGCCGCTGCCCCGTTCGCCGGGACCGCGGCGGTGGCCCTCGGGGCGCGGGCGCCGGCGGCCACGGTCCTGGACCGCTTCGGGGTGCTCGCGTCGGCGGCTTCCGGTGCTGGCTGGTCGGCGGGCACTCAGGTTCCTTCCCGGGGTGGGGACGAACGCCGGGCGGGCCGCGGTGGTCCTCCCGGGTAGCGACCCCGGCACACGCGCTCCGGCAGCAGGGATCACGGTCGACCTGCGCGGCGTTTGACCGCTGGCCGGCCGGGGGATCCCTCCCGGCTGGAGTGCAGCGGGCTGGGGCGTGACCATTGTAACGACGGACCACCGCGTTTCCACCGTCCCGCGGCCGTCGTCCTGACCAGCGCGGTCAGCCCTCGGGCCGCTCGTGCGCCGCCAATGCGGCCCCGACGATGCCGGCGTCGTTCTGCAGCTGCGCCGGCACGACCGGTGTCCGGGTGCTCAGCAGCGGCACCCACTTGTGCGCCTTCCTGCTGACCCCGCCGCCGACGATGATCAGGTCCGGCCAGAGCCCGGCCTCGAGCACGTCGAGGTAGCGATCGACCCGGGCGGCCCACTCGGGGTAGCCCAGCCCCTCGCGCTCCCGCGCCGACGCAGCGGCCCGGCGCTCGCCGTCCTCGCCGTCGACCTGGATGTGACCGAACTCGGTGTTGGGCACCAGGTGCCCGTCGACGAACAGCGCGCTGCCGATCCCGGTGCCGAACGTCAGCATGAGGACGACGCCGGCGCGGTCGCGGCCCGCGCCGTAGCGCATCTCGGCGATCCCGGCGGCGTCGGCGTCGTTGAGCGTCTCGACCGTCCCGGGCACGTGCGCGCCGAGACCGGCGTCCACGTCGGTGCCGATCCAGCTCTCGTCCACGTTGGCCGCGGTGTGCGCCACGCCCTGCTTCATCACGCCGGGGAACGTGACGCCGATCCGCCCGGTCCAGCCGAAGGAGTCCACGATCCGCCCGACGACGCCGTAGACCGGTTCGGGGAGCGCGGGCTGCGGGGTCTCGATGCGCACCCGTTCGCCGATCAGCTGCCCCTTCTCGAGGTCCACCAGGCATCCCTTGATGCCGCTGCCGCCGATGTCCACCCCGAAGCCCTGCATCGGCTCAGGCTAGTGAGGGACCCCGCGGGCCGCCCGGGTGCGCGATCATCGGCGGGTGACCGCCACCGCACCCGACCCCACCGCCCTGCTGGCGCTGGCCGTGGCCACGGCCCGGGAGGCCGCGGAGCTGGTCCGCTCCGGGCGGGCCGGCGCGGCCGACGACGTGGCCGTCAAGTCCAGCCCCGTCGACGTCGTGACCGCCGTGGACACCGCCAGCGAGCACCTGATCGTGGGGCGGCTGCTCGGCGCCCGGCCGGACGACGGCGTGCTGGGGGAGGAGGGCGCCGAGCGGAGCGGGACGACCGGCGTCCGCTGGGTGGTCGACCCGATCGACGGCACCGTCAACTTCCTCTACGACCTGCCCGCGTACGCGGTCTCCATCGCCGCGGAGGTCGACGGCGTGGTCCGCGCCGGCGTCGTCCTCAACGCTGCCACCGGCGAGCTGTTCACCGCGGTCACCGGCGGCGGGGCGTTCCTGGCCACCCCGGCGGCGCCCGAACCGGTCCGGCTGACCGCCAGCGGGGCGGGAGTGCTCGACCAGAGCCTCGTGGCGACCGGCTTCGGCTACCGCGCCGAGCAGCGCCGGGCGCAGGGGGCCGTCGTCGCCGAGCTGCTCCCGCGGGTGCGCGACATCCGCCGGCACGGCAGCGCAGCACTCGACCTCTGCTCGGTCGCCGCGGGGCGGATCGACGCCTACTACGAGTCCGGGCTCAACCCCTGGGACCACGCCGCCGGCGCGCTGATCGCGGCCGAGGCGGGCGCGGTGGTCACCGGGCTGCGCGGGCGAGCGGTCGGGGATCCGATGGTCGTGGCCGCCGCCCCGGGGATCGCCGCGGCGTTCCTGGACCTGCTGGGCGAGCTGCACCCGGACCCGGGGAGCTGACCGCTCAGCAGTCGGCCGCGGCCTCCTCGGCCGGGGCGAGCGCCGCGGTGACGGCGTCGTCGGAGGCCAGGCTCTCGCCGATCACGAACTCCGGGCCGAGGACGAGGTCGACCTGCTGGGTGGCCCGGACGTCCTGGTACAGCTCGGCGCCGGGCAGGTACAGCGCCACGAAGGCCGCCGTCCCCTTGCCGCTGGGGCCGTGCCGCACCTCGCCCACGCCGGTGACCTCGCGGCCGGAGTTGTCGTTGGCGATCTCGGCGATCGTGAACCCGCGGGCGCCCAGGTCGTCGGCGACGGACTGGGCCAGGCCGCCCTGGTCGGAGGCGTTGTAGACCCGCACCGACACCGTCGCCGGGTCCAGGGCTTGCGGCGCGGCCTCCGCCTCGGCGCAGGCCGCGTCCTTCTCGGCCCGCAGCTCGGCGTCCTGGCGGAAGACGTTCCACCAGACGCCGCCGGCGACCAGCGCCAGCACCAGCAGGAAGACGATCGGCGGCAGGGGGCGGCGCCCGCTGCGCGTGCGCACCGCGGGTGCCTCGGTGCGCAGCGTCGTCACGCCCGCGAGCTTAGGGCCGGACCGGCGGGCTAGATGGCACCGTCCTCGAGCGCGGCGCGTCCCAGCTCGACGACCGGGTCGATGCGCTCGGCGTAGCCGCTGGTGTTCTTCCCGGCCATCGCACCCGCGGCCGAGCGGGCCACGATGCCGGCGATGATCGCGGCGAACTTGAAGAACGCGAAGCCGACGTACCAGTTCAGGTCGCCCAGGTCGGTGCCCGTCCGCTGGGCGTAGCGCTCCGCCGCCTCGAGGCGGGTCGGGAAGCCGGGCAGCGTGGTCAGCGAGCTCTGCGTCGAGGCGCGCTCCTCACCGGCCTGCGGCCAGTAGACGAACATCATCCCGATGTCGGTGAGCGGGTCGCCCAGCGTCGACATCTCCCAGTCCAGGACGGCCTTGATCCGGCCGGGCGCGGCCGGGTCGAGCAGGCAGTTGTCCAGCCGGTAGTCGCCGTGCACGATGCTCGACCGCTGCGTGGCGGGCACGGTCTCGGCCAGCCGGGCGGCGAGCGCGTCGAGCTGCGGGCGGTCCCGGTCGCGGGTGGCGTCCCACTGCTTGGTCCAGCGGCGCACCTGGCGGGCGGCGAAGCCCTCGGGGCGGCCGAAGTCGCCCAGGCCCACGGCCTCGTGGTCGACGGAGTGCAGGTCGGCCAGCACGTCGATGAGGCCCTCGCCGATCGCGCGGCGCTGCTCGGGCTCGTCGGCGTACCCGGGCGGGAAGGAGCTGACGGCGTGGATGCCGACGACGCGCTCCATGACGTAGAAGGGCGCGCCCAGCACCGACTCGTCGGTGCACAGGTGCAGCGTGCGGGGGACCGGCACGGCCGTCCCGTCCAGCGCGGAGATCACCTTGTGCTCGCGGACCATGTCGTGGGCGGTCGCCAGCACCGCGCCCGTCGGGGGCCGCCGGAGGATCACGGCGTCGTCCTCGGAGCCGCCCTGCGGTGTCACGACGTACGTGAGGTTGGACATACCGGCTGCGATGAGGTCGACGGTCACCTCCTGCCACCGCTGGTCGCCCAGCGCACGCGCCAGGTAGGGGCCCACGACGGTCGGATCAGCACCCACAGGAGTCGCCACGGCGGCAGGGTAACCTCTGGCGCTCCGCCGTCCGGAGGCCCGTCCGCGGGTCCGAGGTGTCGCCCGAGAGCCCGCGGGCACAAACCGAGCCCCTGCGGCGTTGGGCGGCTGCCGGTCCCATCCGTCGTCCTCGCGGACGGCAGGGACCGGCGCGAAGCAGAGCGTCCCGCCCGCGGGGCCCTGCCCACGGACACCCCGATCGCCCACCGGCGACCGGCCGAGACGACGGCGCCCATCCGGCACCGCGTCAGCACAAGCGGGCACCGACCGCCCGCGAGAACAACGAGGAGGGGCACCCCATGGCCACCGACTACGACGCCCCGCGCCGCAACGAGGCCGACGAGCTCGGCGAGGACTCGCTCGAGGAGCTCAAGGCCCGGCGCGCCGAGGCCCAGTCCTCGTCCGTCGACGTCGACGAGACCGACTTCAACGAGAACCTCGAGCTCCCCGGCGCGGACCTCTCGAACGAGGAGCTCACCGTCCGCGTGCTGCCCAAGCAGGAGGACGAGTTCACCTGCTCGCGCTGCTTCCTGGTGCAGCACCGCAGCCGGCTCGCCGCGACCAAGGGCAACGACCTGTACTGCCGCGACTGCGCCTGATCGACGCCTGATCGAGATGCCTCCCGCCCCCGCCGTCCGCGCCGGGGGCCGGGAGGACTGCGGGGAGAGGGGCCCATGACCGAGCACTCCGCGCGCACCGGCGCGCTCCGCGACGTCCCGGCACCCCGGCCCGTCGCGCCTCCGCCGGCGCCGGTCGAGGAGACCGGGCTCGGGCGGGCGGCCCGCGCGGTCGCCGACGCCGTCACCGGCCTCGTGGGCGGCACTGGGGCCGCCGAGGGCCCGGCGGCGGGGGAGGCGCCCCCTCGGACCGGGCTGCGCGACGTGCTCGGTGCGGTCGCCACGGCCGTCGGCGCCGCCGTCGGCGGGAACCGCGCCGCCGACCCGCCACCTCCGCCGGACGCCGACCCGCCGGCCGAGCCGGGCCGCTCGCCCGGCGCCGTGCTCGGGGACCTGCTGTCGGCGGCCGCGCCCCGGCTGCCGGTCCGCGATCGCGCCCGGTTGCGCGCCGCGCACCCCGGCGCGTCCGACGCGGAGATCGCCGACGCGCTCATCGCGCGGGCGGCCCGGCTCACCGCCGGGATCGGCGCGGCCACCGGCGGGCTGTCCGCGGCGCACTGGTTCGCGCCGCCGTCGCTGCTCGCCGTCCCGCTCGAGCTGGGGGCGGAGACCGTCCTCACCGCGGCGGTCGAGGTGGTGCTCATCGGCGAGCTGCACGAGCTGCACGGCCGGCCCGCACCCGGCGACGCCCGCGCCCGCGGAGCGGCCTACCTGTCCAGCTGGTCGGCGCAGCGGTCCGTGCAGACCGCGGGGCTCGGCTCCGTGCTGGGTGCCGCCGGGCTGCGTGCCCTGCGCCGCCGGATGGGCCGCCGCCTGGTCAGGACCGTGCCGACCGCGGCCCCGCTGCTCCTGGGTGCCGCGCTGGCCGGGCGCGGCAACCGCCGCGCCACCGAGACGCTGGCGGCCAGGGTGCTGCGGGACCTGCGCGGCGGGACCTGAGCCGGGCGTACCGGGCCCGGCGTCGTGGGTAGGGTCGCCGACGTGCCCGACGCCCCCTCGTCCGACCTGGACGTGCCGGTCTCGTTGCTGTCCCCCGAGGGCACCGTGCCGCGCTACGCGTTGCCCGGCGACGCCGGCGCCGACCTCACCCTCGCCGAGGACGTCGAGCTGGCGCCGCTCCAGCGCGCGCTCGTCGGCACCGGCGTGGCCGTGGCCATCCCCGAGGGCTACGCCGGGTTCGTGCACCCGCGCTCCGGGCTGGCCCACCGCCTCGGCCTGAGCCTGGTGAACGCGCCGGGGACGATCGACGCCGGCTACCGGGGCGAGATCAAGGTGAACCTGGTCAACCTGGACCCCACCGCGACGCTGACCCTCCGGCGCGGTGACCGCGTGGCCCAGCTGGTGGTGCAGCCGGTTGTCCGGGCCCGGTTCGTGCCGGTGGACGAGCTCCCCGGCAGCGAGCGGGGAGCGGGCGGGCACGGCTCGACGGGGATCGCGACCACGGTGGACGAGGAGCAGGGCTGACATGCCGTTCGGACGACGACGCAACCGGATCGACCGCAGCCTGCGCGAACGCGGCGTGCCGCCGGAGCCGCAGGTGCGCGAGCGGGACGTGCAGGCGACCAGCGGGCCGTGGGACGTCACCGACGCCCCGGACGACGGCCTGCCCCGGCTGGACCTGGGCGCGCTGCGGCTGCCCGCCCGCCCCGGCATGGAGCTGCGGGTGGACCTGAACCCGCAGGGCCAGGTGGTCGGCGCGACGCTGCGCTCGGGCGACTCGCTGCTCCAGGTCGCCGCCTTCGCCGCCCCGCGCGCCGCGGGCATCTGGGACGACGTCCGCCAGGAGATCGCCACGACCGCCTCCGGTCAGGGCGCGTCCCTGCGCGAGGTCGACGGCCCGTTCGGCCGGGAGCTCGCGGGCACCGTCGTCGCCGCGCCCCCGGCGCAGCCCGGCCAGCCTGCGCCGGAGCCCACCCGCCGCGCGGCGCGCTTCCTCGGCGTCGACGGCCCGCGCTGGTTCCTGCGCGGCACCATGAGCGGCTCGGCCGCGGAAGGGCCCGAGGCGGCCGCCGCGCTCGAGGAGGCGTTCCGCGCCATCGTCGTCGTCCGCGGGTCCGAGCCGATGCCGGTGCGCGAGGCGCTGCCGCTCACGCTGCCGGCCGAGGCCGCCGCGCGGGTCGCCGCCCAGCAGCAGGCGGCCGCCGGGGGCGCGGCGGCGACCCCGCCGCGGACACCCCCCGCCGGGGGGAGCGGCGCCGCCGCCCCCGCCCCGGGCCGAACTACCCTGGAACCGTGACCGAGACCCGTCCGGTCGGCTGGCTGTCGCGCACCCTGCAGCGGCTGACGGCCGACGACCACAGCATCGACGCCGAGGAGTTGCGCGCCGAAGCCGCCAGCGCCGGCTGCGAGCCGCTCAGCTCCTGCCGCAAGGGTGAGGTCGTGACGGTGACCGGCCGGCTGAAGGCGGTCGTCTACACGCCCCGCGAGACGGTGCCCACGCTCGAGGCGGAGCTGTTCGACGGCTCCGGCTCGGTCACGCTGGTCTGGCTGGGCCGCCGGCGGATCGCCGGCATCGAGCCGGGCCGCACGCTCACCGCGCGCGGCCGGTTCGCCGCCTTCGACGGCAAGCGGGTCATCTACAACCCCTGGTACGAGCTCGGCTCCTGCTGAGTGAGCACGACGGGCTCGGACGGCGCACCGCCGTCCCCTGACGACGACGGGCGTTCGGTCGTCTTCGACCGGCACCTGGTGCTCGAGCAGCTCGGTGGCTGGCGCGGCATGGTCGACGCGACCGTGCCGACCATCGCCTTCATCGTCGCCAACGGCATCGGCGGGCTGCGGACGGGGATCTGGGCCGCGCTGGGCACCGCCGTGCTGGTCTTCGCGCTCCGGCTGGCCCGCCGGGAGAGCGTGCAGCAGGCGGTCAGCGGTCTGTTCGCCGTCGGTATCGCGGTTGCCATCGCGGCCGTCACCGGCCAGGCGCGCGACTTCTACGTCCCGGGCATCCTGCGCAACGCCGTCCTCACCCTGGTGCTGCTGGGCTCGGTGGCCCTCCGCCGGCCGCTGGTCGGCGTCGTCGCCGAGTTCCTGTCACCCAGCCACCTGGGCGCCATGGCCGCCCCCGGCTCGGCGTTCCCCGGCATGCGCGGCCGGGTGGACAGCGCCCGGGCGGCGGCGCAGGCCGCCGAACGCGATCCCGGCACCGGCCGGCGCGCGCCCGACCCCGAGCCCGAGCGCCCCTGGCGCGAGGACCCGCGGCTGCTGCGCGCCTACGGCTGGCTCACGGTGCTGTGGGCCGCGGTGTTCCTGCTCCGGGCGGGCGTCCAGGGCTACCTGTACCTGCGGAGCGAGGACGGCGACGCCACCGACCTGGGCATCGTGTCGCTGCTGCTCGGCGTCCCGGTGACCGCCGTCGAGGTCGTGGTGACGCTGTGGGTCGTCGCCCGGCTGCACCGGCACCGCGCCCCGAGCGGACCGGACGAGGACCCGCAGGCCGACCCGGAGGAGCACCCGGCCGCCTGAGGCGTGGGTTCTCGCGCCTGGCGTTCTGCCCGCGGGGGCGGGCAGAACGCACCTGCCCTCAGGCGGTGCGGTCGGGGGCGAAGACGGCCGTGAGCTGCTCCTCGACGTCGGCGTGGGTGATGAACAGCAGCTCGTCCCCGGCCTCCAGCGGCTCGTCGGGGGACGGCGTGATGACCCGCTCGCCGCGCAGCACGGCGCTGAGCACCGTCTCGCGGGGGAGCGGCACCTCGCGCAGCGGCCGGCCCACCCACGGGGTGTCCTCGGCGAGGGTGATCTCGACCAGGTTGGCCGCGCCCTTGCGGAAGCTCATCAGCCGGACGACGTCGCCGACGGTGACCGCCTCCTCGACCAGCGCCGCGAGCACGCGCGGGGTGGAGACGGCGACGTCGACGCCCCACGCCTCGGTGTACAGCCACTCGTTGCGGGGGTCCTTGACCCGGGCGACGACGCGGTTGACCGCGAACTCCGTCTTGGCCAGCAGCGAGACGACCAGGTTGGCCTTGTCGTCACCGGTGGCGGCGACGACGACGTCGCAGGTGGCCAGCTGGGCCTCCTCGAGCGAGGAGACCTCGCACGCGTCGGCCTGCACCCACTCGGCGCCGGGCACCGAGCGGGTGCGCACCTTGCGGCCGTCCTTCTCGATGAGCATGACCGCGTGCCCGTTGCCCAGCAGCTCGCCGGCGATCGACCGGCCGACGGCGCCGGCGCCCACGATGGCGACCCGCATCAGTGCTCAGCTCCCTGGGGGCCGCGCTCGACGACGTCGTGCACGCGGCCGGTGATCTCGTCGGTGACGGCGACGACGAGCTGGTCGCCGTCCTGCAGCACGGTCGCGGCCGTCGGCAGCTGGGACTCCCCGAAGCGGACCACCCACGCCGCGCGGGCGCCGGTGGCGGCCTCCAGGTCGGTCAGCCGCCGGCCGACCCACCCGTCGCTGATGCTGACCCGCATCAGCGAGACCTTGCCGGTGGGCTCGCGCCACAGCTCGCTGACCTTGACCGAGAGCAGCTCCCGCATCAGCCGGTTCACCGTCCACGGCACGGTCGCGACGCTGGGGATGCCCATCCGCTCGTAGACCTCGGCGCGCTTGGAGTCGTAGATGCGGGCCACGACGTGCTGGACGCCGAAGGTCTCGCGGGCCACGCGCGCGCTGATGATGTTCGAGTTGTCCCCGCTGCTGACCGCGGCGAACGCACCGGCGGAGTCGATGCCGGCGTCCAGCAGCGTCTGCCGGTCGAAGCCCAGCCCGGTGACCTGCCGGCCGCCGAAGTCGGGGCCGAGCCGGCGGAACGCGGCGGGATCCTGGTCGATCACCGCGACGCTGTGCCCGACCTCCTCGAGCCGGCGGGCGACTTCCGAGCCGACCCGACCGCAGCCCATGACGACCACGTGCACGTGACGCTCCCAGCGACGGTGTCGCGCGGGCGGCCGTCCGCCCGCGCATCGGGCGCGAAGCTACACCCGCCGGACGTGCCGGCCCGCCCGAGACCGGCGGGTTCCCCCCGTGATCAGGAGTACAGCCCGGCGGCCGTCGCGCACCCGTCGCGCTCCGTACGATCGCCGCCGTGCCCACGCTGTCCGACCTCGGACACCTCCCGAAACGACTCGTGCTGGGGCGCGCCGTGCGCACCGACCGGCTGGGCGAGTCCCTGCTGCCGAAGCGCTACGCGCTGCCCATCTTCGCCAGCGACCCGCTCTCCTCCGTGGCGTACGCGACGCAGGAGATCCTCATCGTCCTGACGCTGGCCGGGACGGCGTTCCTGTACCTGGCGCCGTGGCTGGCGATCGGCGTGGTGCTGCTCCTGGGGACCGTCGTCCTCAGCTACCGGCAGGTGGTGCGCGCCTACCCGTCGGGCGGCGGCGACTACGAGGTCGCGATGAAGAACCACGGGCAGTTCGCCGCGCTGGTGGTGGCCAGCGCGCTGCTGGTGGACTACGTGATGACCGTGGCCGTCTCGGTCTCGGCCGGTACGGACAACATCATCTCGGCGTTCCCGGAGCTGAACGAGCACCGGGTGGCCATCGCCCTCGGCCTGGTGGCGTTGCTGGCGGCGGCCAACCTCCGCGGCCTCCGGGAGTCCGGCAAGGCCTTCGCCGCTCCGACCTACCTGTTCGTCGCCGGCATCGGGGTGCTGATCGTGACCGGGTTCGTGCGGTGGTTCGCCACCGACGGCGGCCTGGTGTCCGAGACCGCGCAGTACACCATCACGCCGGAGCCCGAGTACCAGAACATGGCCGGGCTGGCGCTGCTGTTCTTCGCGCTGCGGGCCTTCGCGTCGGGGTGCACCGCCCTGACCGGCGTCGAGGCGATCGCCAACGGCGTCCCCGCCTTCAAGCCCCCGAAGAGCCGGAACGCGGCCACCACCCTGGCCCTCATGGGTGGCATCGCCGCCGCGATGTTCGCCGGGGTGACCGCGCTGGCGCTGCTGGCCGACGTCAAGTACGTCGAGCACGCCTGCGACCTGGAGGGGTTCGCGAACTGCGAGACCGAGCCCCAGCGGACCGTCATCGCGCAGCTCGCCGCGGCCGTGTTCGGCGGCGACACGTCGATCGGCTTCTTCTACATCCAGGCCGCCACCGCGCTGGTGCTGATCCTCGCCGCGAACACCGCCTTCAACGGCTTCCCGCTGCTGGGCTCGGTCCTGGCCCAGGACCGCTTCATGCCGCGGCAGCTGCACACCCGCGGCGACAAGCTGGTGTTCAGCAACGGGATCCTGCTGCTCGCCGGGTTCGCCGGGCTGCTCATCGTGGCCTTCGACGCCGACGTCACCCGGCTGATCCAGCTCTACATCATCGGCGTCTTCACCAGCTTCACCATCGGGCAGTGGGGGATGGTCCGGCACTGGAACCGGGAGATGCGCGGCGCCTCCGACCCCGCCGACCGCCGCCGCATGCGGCGGTCCCAGGTCATCAACTTCCTGGGCGGGAGCCTCACCACCGTCGTCCTGGCGATCATCGTGCTCACCAAGTTCACGCACGGCGCCTGGCTGGTCCTCGTGGCCATGCCGATCCTGTTCGTGCTGATGAAGTCCATCAACAAGCACTACTCGCACGTCTCCGACCAGCTCGTCCCCGACACCGACGCGCGGATGCTGCCCAGCAAGGTGCACGCCGTCGTCCTGGTGTCCAAGGTGCACAAGCCGACGCTGCGCGCGCTGGCCTTCGCCCGGGCCACGCGGCCCGACGAGCTGACCGCCCTGACGGTCAACGTGGACGACGACGACACCCGCAGGCTGCAGGCGGACTGGGAGCGCTTCGACATCCCGGTGCCGCTGACCGTGGTCGAGTCGCCGTACCGGGAGATCACCCGGCCGGTCGTCGAGTTCGTCAAGGGCATCCGCCGGGGGAGCCCGCGCGAGCTCATCGTGGTGTTCGTGCCGCAGTACGTCGTCGGCCACTGGTGGGAGAACGCGCTGCACAACCAGAGCGCGCTGCGGCTGCGGGCCCGGCTGCAGTTCCAGCCCGGCGTCATGATCACGACCGTCCCGTGGCAGCTCGAGAGCTCCCTGGGCCGCGAGGCCGCGGACGGTCCGGCGCCGGGTGACCTCCGCCGCGGCGTGACCGACGACCCCGAGGTGACGCCGTATGGCTGAGCGCCGCGGACGCCGCCCGGCCCGCCCCACCCGTTCCGACGCGCCCCGTCCCGACCGCGGGGGCGGCTGGACCGGCACCGAGTTCGAGGTGACCGTCGGCCCCGTCGCGCACGGCGGGCACTGCGTGGCCCGGCACGAGGGCCGGGTCGTCTTCGTCCGGCACAGCCTGCCCGGCGAGCGGGTCGTCGTGCGGGTGACCGAGGACCGGCACCTCGGCTTCTGCCGCGCCGACGCGATCGAGGTGCTCGAGGCCGCCCCGGCCCGCGTCGAGCGGCCCTGCCCGTACAGCGGGCCCGGGCGCTGCGGCGGCTGCGACTGGCAGCACGTCGACCCCGCCGAGCAGCGCCGGCTCAAGGCCGCGGTGGTCCGCGAGCAGCTGGCCCGGCTGGCCCGGCTCGAGGACGTCGACGTGACCGTGGAGGAGCTCCCCGGCGGTCCGCTGCGCTGGCGCTCCCGCGCCCGCTTCGCCGTCGACCGCACCGGCGCGCCCGGGCTGCGGCGGCACCGCTCGCACGACGTCGTCGTCCTCGACGACTGCCCGATCACCGTGGAGCCGGCCGCGCAGGCCGTGCTGGGCCGCTCCTGGCCGGGCGCCGGCGCCGTCGACGTGTCGATCGACTCGACGGGGGCGGTGACCACCAGCCGGCTGGACCGGGCCGGGCGGACGACGTCGAGCCGGGTCGTCCGGCCCGGTGGCGAGCTGCCCGAGGAGCCCGCCACCCGCGCCGAGCGGCGTGCCGGTGGCCGCGACTGGGAGGTCGAGGGCACCGGTTTCTGGCAGGTGCACCCCGCCGCCGCCGATGCGCTCGTCGGGGCGGTCGCGGAGTTCGCCGCCGTCCGGCCGGGTGAGACGGTGCTCGACCTGTACGCGGGCGCGGGCCTGTTCGGCGGCGCGCTGGCGCCGGTCGTGGGGGAGACCGGGCGGGTGGTCTGCGTGGAGTCCGACCCGGGCGCCTGCGCCGCGGCCGACGCCAACCTGGCGGACCTGCCGCACGCCGAGGTCTGGCAGGGCGAGGTCGACGCCGAGGGGCTGCGCGAGCTGCTCGACGAGCTCGGCGGCCCACCGGACGTCGTCGTCCTCGATCCGCCGCGCGCCGGCGCCGGGACGGCGGTGAGCCGGCTGCTGGCCGGCACCGGCGCCCGGGCGGTCGTCTACGTGGCCTGCGACCCCGCCGCCCTGGCGCGCGACGTGGCCGCCTTCGGCGAGGCCGGCTACCGGCTGGCCGGCATCCGCGGGTTCGACGCCTTCCCCATGACCGCGCACGTTGAGTGCGTCGCACTCCTGGTGCCGGGGGCGTAGTGCCGCGGACGCCGGGTACGGCTCGCAGGTGACGCGGGGGCGCTGGGCGGTCGTGGCCGCGGTCGTCGTGCTGCTCGTCGCGGGCGGCGTCGCGCTGTGGCGAGCGCAGCAGGAGCCGCCGCTGTGCGAGGGGGCCCGGGAGGCCCGTGACGCGCTGCTGGAGCGGCCCTTCGCCGGCGGGGACGCGCGGTCGGTGTTCGTCGTCGGCGACAGCTACAGCCAGGGCACCGGCCCCGACGGCCCCGACGGGGCCTGGCCCGCGAGGCTCGCCGCGCTGGCCAGGGCGACGGTCACCGTCGACGGCATGAGCTCCACCGGCTACACGACCGGGGGCTTCTGCGAGGGGGAGCCGGTCACCTACGGCGACCGGCTGGCCGGGGACGACCTGGACGGCGCCGACGTCCTCGTCCTCCAGGGCAGCGTGAACGACGGGCTGGCCGGGGACCCGGACGCGGTCCGGTCCGCCGCGGGCGACCTGCTCGGCGAGGTGGACGACGTCGGGCGGGTGCTGCTGGTGGGCCCGCCCGACATCCCGGCGCTGGAGCCCGCGCAGCTGCAGACCATCGACCGCGGGCTCGCCGACGCAGCGGGGGAGCACGGTGCGACCTACCTGTCGCTGCTGGGCGCGGGCATCCCGATCGGCGACGACGGCGTCCACCCCACCGACGCCGGCCAGCAGCGCATCGCCGAGCTGGTCGCCACGGCCCTGGGCTGACCGGGCCCGCCCACCGGGGCTGCCGCGCGGGCCGTTGGCTACCGTTCAGGGGTGCCCACGTGGGAATACGCCTCGGTCATCACAGCCAACGATGCGGAGTCGCAGCGGGCCGGAGTGAGCGTCAAGCTCCCCGGCGGGACGTCGGAACGTCAGCAGGGCGACACCAGCACCGTGCTCAACCGCCTCGGCTCCGAAGGGTGGGAGCTGGTCAGCTACCACTCCAGCGGCGCCGGGACCTGGGGCTTCGAGCAGTTCTGGCTGAAGCGCCAGAAGCCCTGACCGGCTGACGCGCACCGGTCGAACGCGTGTTCGACCGGTGCGGCACACTGGTGCGGTGGACGCGACGGTGCCGCCGGGCTGGCCGGACGAGGTCCGCCCGCCCGGTGCCCCCGACTGGGAGCGGACGGCGGTCGCCTGGCTCTACGACCTGGTGCCGCCGGACTACCGCGCCCACGAGGTGCTGCGCCGGTACCCGGTGCTGCTGGCCCGCTTCGCGGCCGACCACGTCGCGGCCGGGCTGGAGGCCGCCCGGGCCGGCTGGCGGACGGTCCGGGTCGAGCTGGTCGACCAGCTGCCGCCGGATGCGATCGAGGGCGCGATGCGGGCGTACGAGCGCGAGGGCGCCCGGCTGGCCGCCGCGGCGCGCGGCGTCGAGGTCGTCGGCGGCGCGTTGCGCGGGGAGCGCTGGGTACCGCGGCTGTGAACCCGCGGGTGTGAGCTGCGTCCGGGCCCGCCTCCGGACCGGAAGAGATCGACATCCGCACGTACAGTTGACCGGCGGCTGCACGCACTGCCGCACCTGCCGCCCATGGAGAGGAAGACACCGCATCGTGTCGCTCCTGCGATCGCTCGCCGGCCCGGAGGACCTCCGCGCTCTCGCCCCCGAGCAGCTGCCGGTCCTCGCCGCGGAGATCCGCGACGCGCTGGTCACCAGCGTGGCGAAGACCGGCGGCCACCTGGGCCCCAACCTCGGCTGCGTCGAGCTGACCATCGCGCTGCACCGGGTGTTCGACTCACCCACCGAGCCGATCGTCTTCGACACCGGCCACCAGTCCTACGTGCACAAGATGCTCACCGGCCGGGTCGAGGACTTCGACCGGCTGCGCCAGCGCGGTGGCCTGTCCGGCTACCCGAGCCGCGCGGAGAGCGAGCACGACTGGGTCGAGAACAGCCACGCCTCGACGTCGCTGTCCTACGCCGACGGGCTGGCCAAGGCCTACGCCATCCGCGGCGACTCCCGCCCCGTCGTCGCCGTCATCGGCGACGGCGCGCTGACCGGCGGCATGGCCTGGGAGGCGCTGAACAACATCGCCGCCGCGCAGGACCGGCCGGTCGTCATCGTGGTCAACGACAACGGCCGCTCGTACTCGCCGACGATCGGTGGTGTCGCCGACGCGCTGGCCACCCTCCGGCTGCGCCCCGGCTACGAGAACGCGCTGCTGCAGGTGCGCCAGGCGCTGCACCGCGCGCCGGTCCTGGGCTCGGCGCTCTACGACGCGCTGCACGCGATCAAGAAGGGCCTCAAGGACGTCCTGTCCCCGCAGGGCATGTTCGAGGACCTCGGCATGAAGTACGTCGGCCCCGTCGACGGGCACGACATCGAGGTCATGGAGTCCGCGCTGCGGCGGGCCCGCTCGTTCGGCGGGCCGGTGATCGTGCACGCCGTCACCACCAAGGGCTACGGCTACGCGCCGGCCGAGACCGACCAGATCGACGCCTGGCACGCCACCGGCATCTTCGACCCCGACAGCGGCGCCAGCGTCCGCAAGACGGGCCTGGCCTGGACCGACGCCTTCTCCGACGAGCTGGTCCGGGTCGGCGCCGAGCGCGCGGACGTCGTCGCCATCACCGCGGCGATGCTGCACCCGACCGGCCTGGCCGCCTTCGGCGAGCGGTTCCCCGAGCGCACCTTCGACGTCGGCATCGCCGAGCAGCACGCGCTCACCTCGGCCGCGGGCCTGGCGATGGCCGGGATGCACCCCGTCGTCGCCGTCTACTCGACGTTCCTCAACCGGGCGTTCGACCAGCTGCTCATGGACGTCGCGCTGCACCGCCAGCCGGTGACCGTGGTGCTCGACCGCGCCGGGGTGACCGGTGACGACGGCGCCTCGCACAACGGCATGTGGGACATGTCGATCCTCTCGGTCGTGCCCGGCGTGCACCTGGCCGCCCCGCGCGACGAGGCGACGCTCCGCGCGGCGCTGCGCGAGGCCGTCGACATCTCCGACGGGCCGTCGGTCATCCGCTTCCCCAAGGGCGTGCTGCCGCCGGACCTGCCCGCGCTCGAGCGGCGCGGCCCGGTCGACGTCCTGCGCCGCGGCGAGGCCGCGGACGTGCTGCTCGTCGCCGTCGGCTCGATGGTGCCGATGTGCCTGGCCGCCGCCGAGCGCGCCGCCGACCACGGCATCGGCGTCACCGTCGTCGACCCGCGGTGGGTGCTGCCGGTGTCGGAGGACCTGGTGCAGCTGGCCGCCGGCCACCGGCTCGTGGTCACCGTCGAGGACGGCGGCCGGGCCGGGGGTGTGGGCACCACGCTGACCCAGGCGCTGCAGGACCGCGAGATCGACGTGCCGGTCCGCGCCCTGGGCCTTCCGCAGCAGTTCTTCGACCACGGGTCGCGCGGGCAGGTGCTGGCCGATGTCGGCCTCACCGAGCAGGACGTCGCCCGCCGGATCGCCGAGTGGAGCGCGAAGCTGGGGGAGCGGACGGAGAACCACGTCGTCGAGCCCGTCGACGGCGCCCAGCAGTGATCATCGCGGAGATCCAGGTGGCGCCCTCGCCGCCCGGCACGCCCGATGACCCGCACGCGCACGTCGAGGCCGCCGTCGCGGGGTGATCCAGGCCTCCGGGCTGCGGCACGAGGTCGGCGCGCTGGGCACCACGCTCGAGGGCGAGGCCGACGAGGTGTGGGCGACCCTGCGGGCGGCGCACGAGGCGATGCTCGCCGCCGGCGCGACCGGTGGGCTCTCGCACATCAAGGTCGCGTCGGTGAACCGGTCGATGGACAGCCTCACCCGCAAGTTCCGCTGACCGCCCGGCGCGACAGCGCCCACCGTCCCCCGCCACGATCAGGGAACCTGATCGTCGAGCGTCCTCCCTCACCGTGCACCACGAGGGAGGACGCTCTGCCGTGAGGGAGGACGCAGGGAGCGAGGCGCGGCCGGAGCACGCGCGGAGCGGATCGCGCCGTCGGCGCCGCCGGGCGGCCACGCCACCGTGGGGTCGTCCTGGACCAGGGGCAGCACTGCCCAGGCGGGCGCGGGTCACGATCGCGCATCGCGTGCACTGTGTGGTTGCGGTCACACTCCCGGCACCGCAAAATGTGAGCCGCGGGAATTTGGCTGCAACCCCAACTAAAGGCGGGTCCACCTCATGGCGCGCCGGAGCACCCTCACGACGGCGATCGCCGCCACCCTCCTCCTGGGCCTGGCGGCCTGCGGATCGGATGACGACGGCGGCGACAGCGGCGGCGGTGGTGGCGGCGGCGGGGGTGACTCCGCGGGCAAGGTCGGCGTCATCCTCCCCGACACCGAGTCCTCCGTCCGCTGGGAGAACTTCGACCGCCCCTACCTCGAGGCGGCCTTCGAGGAGGCCGGCATCGAGTACGACATCCAGAACGCCGAGGGCGACGCCCAGCGGCAGGCCACCATCGCCGAGCAGATGATCACCGAGGGCGCCACGGTCCTGGCGATCGTGAACCTGGACTCGGCCTCCGGCGCGCAGATCCAGGAGTCGGCGGAGGCCGAGGGCGTCCAGACGATCGACTACGACCGGCTCACGCTCGGCGGATCCGCGGCGTACTACGTCTCCTTCGACAACGAGGAGGTCGGCCGCCTGCAGGGGCAGGGGCTGGCGAAGTGCCTCGAGGACAAGGGCGTCACGCAGGGCAACATCGCCTTCCTCAACGGGTCGCCGGACGACAACAACGCCACGCTGTTCTCGGGCGGCGCCCACGAGGTGCTCGACCCGATGACGCAGTACACGCAGGTGGCGGAGCAGGCCGTGCCCGACTGGGACAACCAGGAGGCTGCGACGATCTTCGAGCAGATGTACACGCAGAACGGGAGCAACATCCAGGGCGTCCTGGCCGCCAACGACGGCCTGGCCAACTCGGTGATCCAGATCCTGGGTCGGAACAACGCCGCCGGCGCCAACAACGTCACCGGTCAGGACGCCACGGCCGAGGGGCTGCAGAACATCCTCGCCGGCGACCAGTGCATGACGGTCTACAAGCCGATCCGCGACGAGGCCAACGCGCTGGCCGAGCTCGCCGCCGACCTGATCAACGGCGACGAGGCCGAGACGTCGGGCACCGTCACGGACCCGGAGGGCGACCGCGAGGTGCCCTCGGTCCTGCTGACGGGGATCTCGATCTTCCGGGACAACGTCAAAGCCGTCGTGGACGACGACTTCGTGACCGCCGACGAGCTGTGCACCGGTGAGTTCGCCGCCGCCTGCGACGAGCTCGGGATCGAGTAGCCGCATGACGTCCGCCGGGGCACCCCTCGGGGTGCCCCGGCGCTGTCGCATCCGCAACCAGCGCGACGAGAGGCCCGGCGTGTCCGAACCGACCGGCCGTCCCGAGGACGGCACCGGCTGACATGCGGCGGCTCTCGTCGCTGCGGACCCTCGCGGCAGGACCTCGGGCGCGCCGTGCTGCGGCAGCGTCGCCGGGCGAGCACGGCGGCCTCCCTCACCGCAGCGCGTCCTCCCTCACCGCAGCGCGTCCTCCCTCGCGGTGCACCGTGGGGGAGGACGCGCTGGGATCAGGTCACCTGATCCCAGCGCAGGGCGTCAGGCGCGGGTGGCGGCCTCGGTCAGCAGGTCGGCGGTGAGCTCGATCTGCCACTGCCGGGCGCCGCCGGCCCGGAGCGCCTCGACGACGGCGTCGCGCTCGCGGGGCGCCGGCGGGTGCCACATGAGCCGGCGGACCAGGTCGGGGGAGACCACGTTCTCCACGGGGACCGCGTGCTTCTCCGACAGCTCGGCCAGCCCGGCGCGGGCCGCCTGCAGCCGCGTCGCGGCCGCCGGGTCGCGGTCGGCCCAGCGGTTCACCGGCGGCGGGCCGTCGCCGGTGCGGGTGTGCGGCGGCAGCTCGTCCTCGGGCAGCGCCTTGCCGCGGGCCAGGGCGGAGAACCAGTGCGCGACCAGCCGGCGGTTGGCCCGGCCGCGGAACACCGGCAGCTCCAGCAGCGCGCCCTCGTTCTTCGGGTCGGCCTGCACCGCGGCGACCATCGCGGAGTCCGGCAGCACCCGGCCGGGGGCGACGTCCCGGCGGCGGGCGAGCTCGTCGCGGGCCTCCCAGAGCGCGCGCAGCATGCCCAGCTGCCGGCGGCTGCGCAGCCCGTGCACGCCCGAGGTGCGCCGCCACGGGTCGGCCTTGGGTGCCGGCGGGCCGGTGGCCAGGATCGCCTCGAACTCCTGGCGCGCCCACTCGGTCTTGCCCTGCTCCTCGAGGATCGCGGCGAGGGCGTCGCGCAGGTCGACCAGCACCTCGACGTCGAGGGCGGCGTAGACCAGCCACTCCTCGGGCAGCGGCCGGGTGCTCCAGTCCGCCGCCGAGTGCCCCTTCTGCAGCGAGAAGCCCAGCAGCGATTCGACGACGGCGCCCAGGCCCACGCGGGGCAGGCCGGCGAGGCGGGCGGCCAGCTCGGTGTCGAACAGCCGGCGCGGGGCCAGGCCGATCTCGGCGAGGCAGGGCAGGTCCTGGTTGGCGGCGTGGAGCACCCACTCGGCGTCGCCGATCGCGTCCTGCAGCAAGGAGAGATCCGGCAGGGGGACGGGGTCGACCAGGCCGCTGCCGGAGCCGTTGCGGCGCAGCTGGACCAGGTAGGCGCGCTGGCCGTACCGGTAGCCGGAGGCCCGCTCGGCGTCGACGGCCACCGGGCCGGTGCCCTCGCGCAGTGCCTGGGCGTACTCGACCAGCTGGGTGGAGTTCTCGATGACCGGCGGCAGGCCGTCGCGCGGGGCGAGCAGCGGGACGGCGGTGGACTCCTCCGCGCCGTCGTCCGTCGCCGGCCGGGGAGTGGGCTCGGTGCTCAGTTGCCGTCCACCTTCTCGCCGGAACTCGTCGGTCGGGCCCGGGCGGACGCCCGAGTGCCGCTACCGATGTTAGAGAGTCGCGCCGGCGGACCGGTCAGCGACTCTCCCCGCCCGGTCCCAGCAGGCGGACTCCGGGTGGCGGCAGGCCGGCCGCGTTGGCCAGGACCTGGAGCCAGGCGGTGAGGTGCTTGTCGAGCGCGGTGTCCCCGGCGGTCCAGGAGGCACGCATCTCGACGTCGACGGTGTGCTCCGGTCCGGCGAGCTCGCCGAAGCGGGTCGAGGCGGTGCGGGTGACGGTGCCCCCGACGGTGGCGTGCGCGGCGCCCGACTCGGCCAGCGCGTCGGTCAGCCAGCTCCAGGCCACCTCGGAGAACATCGTGTCGTCCACGAGCTCCTCGTCGGTCTCCGCGGAGAGGTAGCCGACGCAGCGCGTGGTGCCGTTCCAGGTCTCGTGGCCCTCGGGATCGTGCAGCACGATGAACCGCGCGCTGGCGATCTCGACGTCCTCGTCGCCGTCGCGCTCGCTCACCGAGGCGCCGATGGCGTGCGCGAAGGGCGCCAGCCGCTGGGGGGCCGGGATCTGCTCGAGGACGATCTCCGGACGGGCACGCACTCCCGCCAGCGCCTCCAGCGCGGCGCGGAACGCGGCGGGCACGTCGTCTGCGCGCGCGTCCTTGCCTCGGTTCCCGGCATCGGCCAGGATGGGCGGCTCCACGAGCGCAGGGTAGGTCGCCGGCTAGCACATCGCGCCCGACGCGCCGCAGCGGCACCCGACTCGCCCGCGACGCGCCGGGAACACGTCCGCACCGGGTCTGGGAGACTCGACCCCCGTGACCTCCGTACCCGCCCCGGTCCCGTCGACGTCGCCGGCCGACTCCGACCTCGTCCGCGCCGCCCGAGGGCTGCCGGTCAGCCGCACCCCGGTGTGGTTCATGCGCCAGGCCGGGCGGTCCCTGCCCGAGTACCGGAGCCTGCGCGCCGGCACCGCCATGCTCGAGGCCTGCCAGGACCCGGACATGGTCACCGAGATCACGCTGCAGCCGGTCCGCCGGCACGGCGTCGACGCGGCGATCCTCTTCTCCGACATCGTGCTGCCGCTGCTGGTCGCCGGTGTGGACCTGGAGATCAAGGCGGGCATCGGCCCGGTCATCGCGGACCCGGTCCGCTCGGTCGCCGACGTCGACGCGCTGCCGGGCCTCGAGCCCGAGGCGCTGGGCTTCCTGCAGACGGCGGTGCGCCAGCTGGTCGCCGAGCTCGGGCCGACCCCGCTGATCGGGTTCGCCGGGGCGCCGTTCACCCTCGCCACCTACCTCATCGAGGGCGGCCCCTCCAAGGAGCACGCCCGCACCAAGGCGTTCATGTACGCCGAGCCCGAGGCGTGGAGCCGGCTGCTGGACAAGCTGGCGGTCTCCGCGGCGATCTTCCTGCGGGCGCAGGTCGACGCCGGAGCGGTCGCGGTGCAGCTGTTCGACTCGTGGGCCGGTGTCCTCTCGGCCGCCGACTACGCCGAGCGGGTGCTGCCCTTCTCGCGGTCGGTGTTCGACGCGCTCGGCGACCGGGACGTCCCGCGCATCCACTTCGGCGTGGGCACCGGCGAGCTGCTGCCGCTGATCGGCGACGCCGGTGCCGACGTGGTCGGCGTCGACTGGCGGATCCCGCTGGACGAGGCGGCCCGCCGGGTCGGCCCGCACCGCTCGCTGCAGGGCAACCTGGACCCCGCGGTGCTGCTGGCCGACCGCGCCACCGTCGACCGCGAGGTGCGCCGCGTCGTCGAGCAGGGCCGGGCCGCAGCGCGGGCACGTCTTCAACCTCGGCCACGGCGTGCTGCCCGACACCGACCCCGGCGTGCTCACGCACGTGACCGAGCTGGTCCACGAGCTCACGGCCCGATGACGCGCCGCCGCCTGGTCGTCGTCGGCGCCGGGATCACCGGTCTCACCGCCGCCTTTGAGTGGCGTCGGCGCCGGCCCGACGACGAGATCGTCGTGCTCGAGGCCGGGGACCGGATCGGCGGCAAGCTGCACCGCGTCGAGCTGGCCGGGCAGTGGTACGACACCGGCCCCGAGGCGATGCTCGCGCGGGTGCCCGACGCCGTGGAGCTGGTCGAGGCGCTGGGCCTCGGCGACCGGCTGGTCGCGCCGGCCACCACGCAGGCCTCGGTGGTGCTGCCCGACGGCCGGCACCCGCTGCCGCCGGGAACGGTGCTCGGCGTCCCCGCCTCGGCCGAGGGGCTGGAGGGCTTCCTGTCCGCCGACGGCGTCGCGCGCGTCCGCGCGGAGGCCGACCTCCCAGCCGGTCCGGCTGGACGGCGACGTCGCCGTCGGGGCGCTGCTGCGCGAGCGGCTCGGCGACGAGGTGGTCGACCGGCTGGTCGAGCCGCTGCTGGGCGGGGTCTACGCCGGCCGCGCCGACGAGTTGTCGCTGCAGGCCACGATGCCGGCCCTGGCCGCGCACCTGCCCCGCGCCGGCTCGGTGCTCGGTGCCGCGGCCGCGGCCCGCGACGCCGGCATCCGGAGCCGCGGCGACGCCGACGGCCCGGTGTTCGTCACCGTCGCCGACGGCATCGGCGCGCTGCCCGCCGCCCTGGTCGCGGCGTCCGGGGCCGAGGTGCGGCTGCGCACCCCGGCCCACGGCCTGCGCCGGACGGCGACCGGCTTCGAGCTGTCGATCGGCTCGGCCGCCGAGCCCGAGCTGCCCGGGGCCGACTCGGTGATCGTGACCGCGCCGGCGGGCAAGGCGGCCCGGCTGCTCCGGGACGTCGTGCCGGGCGCGGTCGAGCCGCTGCTCGGCATCCCGTACGCGTCGATGGCCGTCGTCGCCATGGCCTTCCCCGCCCAGGAGCTCGCCGCCGGGTCGGGGCTGCTCGTGCCGCCGGTGACCGGCCGGCTGGTCAAGGGCGTCACGGTGTCCTCGGCGAAGTGGCCGCACCTGGGCGGCGAAGCGCTGCTGGTCCGCTCCTCGGTCGGCCGGTTCCGCGCCGAGAGCGACCTCCAGCGGGACGACGACGAGCTGGTGGCCGCCGTGGTCGCCGACGTCGCCGACCTGCTCCGGCTGTCCCGTCCCGAGCCGCTGCAGACCGAGCTGGTCCGCTGGGGCGGCGGGCTGCCGCAGTACCTCGTCGGCCACCCGGGCCGGGTCGCGGCGGTGCGCGCGGCCGTCGCCGGGGTGCCCGGGCTCGAGGTGGCCGGCGCGGCGTTCGACGGGGTGGGCGTGCCCGCCTGCATCCGCGACGCCCGGCGGGCGGTCGGCGCGCTGCTGGGCTGACGGGCCCGGGCGCTGCCGGGCTAGCCCCGGGCCGAGGTCAGCACCGCGATCTCGGTGCGGTTGGCCGCACCCAGCTTGGTCAGGATGTTGCGCACGTGGCTCTCCACCGTGCGCTCGGAGAGCACCAGCTGCTCGGCGATCTGCCGGTTGGTGAGCGCCGCGGCGACCAGGCCGGCGATCTCCCGCTCGCGGACGGTCAGGGGATCGGCCGCCCGCCCGGCGGCGCCGGCCGCGTCGGCCAGCTGCGCCGCGGTCCGCGCCGGCCCGGGCATCCCGAGGCGGAGGGCCTCCTGCCGGGCCGCCCGCGCGAGCGCCCCGGCCCGGGGCAGATCGCCCGGCCGCGCCCGGCGCAGCAGCGCGCCGGCCAGGCCGGTCCGGTCGTGGACGAGCGCCGGCCGCGCACCGGTCCCGGTGTCGACGTCGAGGGCAGTTCCGAGGTGCGCCACCGCCTCGTCCAGGGCGCCGCGGACGACGGCCAGCCGCCCCAGCAGCCCGGCCGTGGCGCCGCAGCCGTACACGCCGGCGCCGCCGGCCGCCAGGGGGTGCGCGGCGATGAGGCCGGCCAGCACCTCGGCGGTCGCCGGGTCCTCGAAGGCCTCGACCAGGGGGACCAGGCTGGTCGGCACCCCGCTGGACGCGGCGAAGTCCGGCTCCGCCAGGCGCCGGCGCAGCTCCTCGTACCGGACCTGCGCGTCGTCCCGGTCGCCGCGCAGGAACGCCACCAGCGCCCGGGTCACCAGGACGATGGGGATGTCGCCGGCGAGGTCGAGCAGCTGGAGGGCGTCGTCGTCCCAGAACTCCGGGTCCCCGGTGATCAGCGCGTGCTGCAGCAGGAACGCCCCGGACATGCCGGCGGTGGACATGTCCTGCGCCAGTTCCCGGGCGCCCAGGTCGCGGGCCTGCTCGTTGAGCGCCAGTGCCTCGGGGAACCGGCCGACGAGCGCGGCCACCGACGCGCGCAGCCGGAGGTCGTGCCAGCGCACCAGCGGCAGCCCGGTCCGCCGGGCGAGCGCGGAGATGCGGGCCAGCTCCTCCTCGGTCGTGGCCAGATCCCCGGTCTCCAGCGCCGCGTCGATCCGCCACTTCGCGCCCCACAGCTCGACCAGGGGCTGACGGGTCGCGGCGGCGTGCTCGATCGCCAGCAGGCCCAGGCGCAGGCGTTCCTCCGGGGGCAGCGCGTCGACGCTCACCTTCATCCGGGCACGGACGGCGTCGAGGACGGCCTCCGGGTCGCCCGCGCCCTCGGCCAGCTCCAGCGCGGTCGCGGCCAGCTGCGAGGAGGTGCCGAGCCGGCCGGCGTCCGCGTGGGAGGAGGCCATCTGCGCGAGCAGCCGGGCGCGCACGGCGGGGGAGGCGGCCACCTCGGGCTCGGCGAGGGCGCGCTCGCAGAGGGCGATCGCCGCGGGCGGGAAGCCGGGCGCCGCGACGTCGTGGACGGCCAGCGCCGCGGCCACCAGCAGGTCCGCACGGTCCGGCCCGTCCGCGGTCTCGGAGGCGGTGACGGCGTGCGCGAGGCCCTCCGCGAAGCGCCCGGCGCGGAACTCGGTGCCGGCGACCTCGACGAGCAGGGCGGCCCGATCCGCGCCGTCCCAACCCGCCCGTTCCGCGGCGTCGAGCGCCGTGCGCAGGAAGGTGGCCGCCTCCTCGAACGCCAGCGACCGCGTCGCGGCGGCGGATGCCCGGCGCGCCCACGCCGCCGCGCGGGCGAGTGCGTCGGTATCGGCCGAGGCCCGGAGCCAGTGCCCGGCGACGACGCCGGCGCTCGTGTCGTCCACACCGACGGTCGCCTCCCACGCCTCGGCCACCCGTCGGTGCAGGGCCTCCCGGTCGCTGGGGGCGAGGTCGGCGTAGATCCCGTCGCGGACGACGGCGTGCACGAAGCGACGGCGTCCCGGGCTGCCGGGCACGGTCGTCAGGACGCCGGCGTGCACGGCGTCGTCCAGGGCCCGGTGCACCTCGTCCTCCGGCCGCTCGGCGACGGCGGCCAGCAACCCCGGGCGCACCTCCTCGCCCAGCACCGCCGCCACGGTCAACAGCCCGACCGTCTCCCCGGGCAGGGCCGCCAGCGCCGCCCGGACCGCGGAGCGCAGCGCGGCGGAGGCCGGCGCGTCGTCGGGCGTGCCGCCGGCCGACGCGAGCGCGCGCAGGTAGAGCGGGTTGCCGCCCGAGCGCCGGTGCACGACGTGGACGGTCCCCGGTGCGGGGACGGCCGGACCGACCGCCGTGAGGTACCGGCGGACGTCGTCCTCCGCGAGCGGGGTGAGCTCGAGCACGTCGGTGCCGGGCCAGCGGAGCAGCTCCGGCAGCGCCTCGCGCAGCGGCGACCCGTGCGGGCCGGCCGGTTCGCGGTAGCTGCCGAGGACGAGCAGGTGCGACCGGTGCAGCTCGGCCGCCAGGTGGACCAGCAGGCGCAACGAGGTGGGATCGGCCCAGTGCAGGTCCTCGAGGACGACGACGAGGCCGCCGGGTCCGGCCGCGGCGACCAGCGCCTCGGTCGCGGCCGACACGAACCGGAACCGGGCGGCCTCCGGGTCGGCGGCCTCGGGGTGCCGGTCGACGGCGGCGAGGGCGTCGCCGACCGCCGTCGCCACCTCCGGCCGGGCCCGCAGGACCCGCCGCCACGGCCACAGCGGCGGGGCGCCGGGGTCGTCGACGCAGCGCCCCCAGACGACCGGGACGGGCACCCCGTCCAGCGCCTCCTCGACCGTCCGGGTCTTCCCGATACCCGCCGGGCCGGTGACCAGCACGAGGCCGCCCGCGCCGGCCCAGGCGCCGTCGACGGCACCGCGGAGGCGGGCCAGCTCGACGTCCCGGCCGACGAAGGGACCCCGGTGCGCGCCCGGGGGAGGCCCGGCGTCCGCCATGCCGGGAGCATCCCACCGCCCGCCGGGTCTGCGTACCGGAATTGCGTACCGGAGGTCAGTGGCAGCACGGATGCCCGTGCCCGGCCGCGGGCGGAGGGTCGACCCGTGCCGGACCGGTCGGCGGTCCGCTCGGCAGGAGGAGGATCCGTGAACGCCACTCTCCACCGGTTCCGGCGGTGGCCGGACGAGGACGCCGGGACCTGGGCGCGCGGTCTGCTCGCCGGGATCAGCGGCGACGGGCAGGAGGACGCCTGCGTGCTCGGCAGGCTGGACGGCGCGGACGGCGCGCTGCTCGTGCTGTGGCGGACGCCGGCGGACGCCGCCGCGGTCCGCGTGCCGGACCCCGGCTTCCTGGTGGGCTCCGGCAGCTACGAGCTGCTCGAGCGCGTCGCGGGCTCGGCGGCCGGCTCGGCGCCGGAGTTCGCCCAGGTGCTGTGGTTCCCCGGCGGGAACGCGGCCCGCACCGACGCGCACGTGCGGGCCGGCCGCGAGCGCATCGATCCGGCGATGCGGACCGTCAGCGGCGTCGTCGTCACCTACGTGCTGCGCGGCGCCGACGACGCCCTCGTCGTCGTCACGCTGGTCACCGGCCTGCCGGTCCTGGAGGACATGCGGCGGGCCGTGTTCGCCACCGACCTGCTGCCGTGGGAGGACCCGGCGCTGCGCTCACCGACCCCGAGCGGGTCGACGTCGACCGGGTGCTGCACGCGCGGCTGGCCACGGGGGTCCGGTCGTGACCGCGGCCCCGCGGACGGCGATCCGGGCGTACCGGGTCTCGGACAGCCGCACGCAGGTGCGCTTCACCGTGCGCAACGTCGGGATCCCGGTGCGGGGCTCGATCCCGGTGAGCCGGGGGGAGGTGCACGTGGACGCCGGCGGCGCCCCGGTGCGGGCGCGGGCGGAGTTCGAGCTCGCCGGCCTGGACACCGGCATCACCCGCCGGGACGCCGACCTGCGCCGCGCGCGGTTCCTCTCGGTGGACCGGCAACCGGTGATGGTCTGGAGCTGCGAGCGCTTCACCCGCAGCGCCGACGGCTCCTGGCTCGCGGAAGGCCGGCTGACGGTGCGCGGGACGGCGACGCCGCTCGCGGTGGCCGGCGTCGCCGAGCCGGGGGAGGGCGGCACGCTGGTCCGGGCCGCGGCGACGCTGGACCGCACGGCCGTGGGGATCCGGGCGCCCCGGCTGCTGGTGGGCCGGGTCGTGCGGATCGAGATCGACGCCTGGCTGGTGCCGCTGGCCCGCTGATCGCCCGCGGGGGCCGTGGTGCGCGCCACGGCCCCCGGGGGGGATGCCGCGCGGACGGTGGTGCGTTCCCAGTTGACGTGAGCACCACCCACGACCCGGAGCACCCGGACCGCCCGACCGCACCCCGCCCGCGTGCACCCCGCTGCCTGCGCCACTCGTTCTGGCTGGCCGCCTGCGACGACTGCCGCCGGGCGCATGCCCACCTGCTCGCGGGCCGGCCCGCCCTCCGGTGAGCCGCCCCACCCACCTCGTCGCCGGCGGCTGCCCGGCGCGGGGGATGATGGGCGCATGACCGAGCAGACCGAGGAACGCAGCATCGGCAAGCGGGCGAACGAGCTCAACGCCAGCATCCGCTACACGATGTGGTCGGTGTTCCGGCTGGCCCGGCCGCTGGCCGACGAGGCGCGCTCCTCGGCCGCGGACGAGGCGGCCGCGCTGATCGACGAGCTGGCCGGCAAGGACGTCGTCGTCCGCGGGACCTACGACGTCGCGGGCCTGCGGGCCGACGCCGACGTCATGGTGTGGTGGCACGCCGGCACCCCCGAGGCGCTGCAGGAGGCCTACACCCGGTTGCGCCGCACGGAGCTGGGCCGCCACCTCGACCCGGTCTGGTCGCAGATGGCGCTGCACCGCCCGGCGGAGTTCAACCGCAGCCACATCCCGGCGTTCCTCGCCGACGAGGAGCCGCGCCGCTACGTGTGCGTCTACCCGTTCGTGCGCTCCTACGAGTGGTACCTGCTCCCGGACGAGGAGCGGCGCGACATGCTCAAGGAGCACGGCATGCAGGCCCGGCCCTACCCGGACGTGCGGGCGAACACCGTCGCCTCGTTCGGCCTGGGCGACTACGAGTGGATGCTCGCCTTCGAGGCCGACGAGCTGCACCGCATCGTCGACCTCATGCGCGACCTGCGGGCCAGCCGCGCCCGCCGGCACGTGCGCGAGGAGATCCCGTTCTACACCGGCGTCCGCAAGCCGATCGCCGAGCTCGTCCGCGACCTCGCCTGACCCCGCTCCACCGCGGAGGAGCAGCTCCCCGGATACGCATGAGGGTGGTCTCCCGACGTCGGGAGACCACCCTCAGGCGCATGCGGGTGCGGGTTACTCCGCGGGCTGCAGGCGGATGCTCACGCTGTTGATGCAGTAGCGGTCGCCGGTGGGCGTCTGCGGGGCGTCGTCGAAGAGGTGACCCAGGTGGCTGTGGCAGCTCTTGCACAGCACCTCGGTGCGGATCATCCCGTAGCTGCGGTCCTCGCGGAGGACCACGTTGTCCTCGCTGGAGGCCTCGTAGAACGAGGGCCAGCCGCAGTGCGAGTCGAACTTGGTCTCGGACCGGAACAGCTCGGCGCCGCAGGCGCGGCACTCGTAGACGCCGACGGTCTTGGTGTCGACGTACTCACCGGTCCAGGCGCGCTCGGTGCCGGCCTGGCGGAGCACCGCGTACTCCTCCGGCGTCAGCTGCGCGCGCCACTCCTCGTCGGTCTTCTGCACCTGGGGCTGCTGGGAGGAGGTCGTCATACCCGGACGAACGGGCGGCGCCGGACCGCCATTCCCGGCGCCGCTCAGCGCCCGAGCCCGGCGTCGCGGGCGCGGACGATCGCCTGCGCCCGGTCGGTGACCTGCAGCTTGGCCAGCACGTTCGACACGTTGTTGCGGACCGTCTTCGGCGACAGGTACAGGGCGGCGGCGATCTGGGCGTTGGAGCGGCCGGCGGCGACCAGGTCGAGCACCTCCCTCTCCCGCGCGGTGAGCTGCGGGAAGGCGGTCTGCGGACCGGACGGCCCGGCGGTGAAGAACTCCGCGATCCGGCGGGCCAGCGCCGCACCGAACACCGCGCCGCCGCTCGCGACCGTGGTGATCGCCCGCACCACCTCCTCCTGGTCGGCCCCCTTGAGCAGGTAACCGCGGGCCCCGGCGCGGACGGCGGAGAAGACGGTCCCGTCGTCCTCGCTCATGGTCAGCACCACCACGCCGGTCGACGGCGACTCCGAGGTGATCGCCCGCGTCGCCGCGATCCCGTCCGTGCCCGGCATCTGCACGTCCATGACGACGACGTCCGGCTGCTCCTCGCGGGCCAGCCGCACCGCCTCGGCGCCGTCGGCAGCGGTGCCGACGACGGCCAGGCCGGGCACCGAGCCGAGCAGCATCGCCAGGCCGTCCCGGTAGACGGGGTGGTCGTCCACGACCAGCACCCGCAGCGGGCCCTCGTCCGGTTCAGCCATGCCGATCGCCGTCCCCTCCCACGGGCAGCACCGCCCGCACCACCGTGCCCCCGTCGGGCGGGCACTCGACCGTGCAGCTGCCCCCGAGCTCGGCGGCCCGCTCGCGCAGGGACACCAGACCCACCCCCGCGGGCGCGTCCGGCGGGATGCCGATCCCGTCGTCCACCACCGAGACGACGAGCGCGCCGTCCGCCCGCTCCAGCGTCACGGCGACCCGCGAGGCCCCCGCGTGCCGCCCCGCGTTGGCCAGCGCCTCCGAGGCGATCCGGTAGGCGGCGACCTCCACGGCCGCGGGCAGCTGCGCGGTGCCGCTCGCGGTCACGGTCACCGCCACGGCGGGCGGCAGCACCCCCTCGGCCTGCTGGCGCACCGCTCCGGTCAGCCCGAGGTCGTCCAGCGCGGGCGGGCGCAGGTCGTGCACGAGCCGGCGGACGTCGGCCAGCGCCGCGGCGACGTCGTCCCTGACCCGCCGCAGGACGGCGTCGGCCTCCTCGGGCCGGTCGGCGGCCAGGTTGCGGGCGGTGTCGATGCGCAGCACCACCGCGCCGAGGGTGGGCCCGAGCCCGTCGTGCAGATCGCGGCGCAGCCGGCGCCGCTCCTCCTCGCGGGCGGCGACCAGCTGCTCGCGGCCGGCCTGGAGCTGCGCGGCCAGGGAGCCGGCGCGGGCGGCGGCGGCCGCCTGCCGCACGACGTCGGCGAGCAGCCGCTCGTCCCGGGTGAGCAGGGAGGCGCGGACGCCGTGCCGGGGGAGCAGCAGCCGGCCGACCGGCTCCCCGCGATAGGCGATCGGCAGCGCGCGGACCGCGGCCGGCCGCTCGCCGTGCTCGGCCAGCACCCGCTCGCCGTCGGCGGAGGAGACCTCGACCCCGACGTAGGGCGACCGGAACGCCTCGGCGACCGCCGCCGCGACGGCCATGAGCTGCTGGTCGGCGTCGTCGCTGCGCTCGAGCCGCTCGGCCAGGCCGGAGACCACGCGGTAGGGGTCCTCGCGCTCGCCCAGGACCCACCGCCGCACGAGGCGCCACAGCGCGGCGCGCAGCGGCACGTAGCCGACGGCGAGCAGCAGCAGCGTCAGGAGCACCGCGTCGCGCCGGCCGCGGTCGCCGACGAGCACGCCGGCCGAGCCGAGCACGAGGAGGTCGAGGACGACGACGCCGGCCGCGAGCCCGCCGTAGACGAGCGTGCCGCCCAGCAGCCGGTCGATGTCGACCGCCCGCGGCCGGAGGAGGCCGACGGTGACGGCCAGCCCGGTGAGGCCGACGGCGACCGCCAGGTCGACGCTGATCCGCGTCGACGGGAAGAGCAGCGCGCCCAGCATCACCATCGCGTCGACGACGCCGGCCCAGAGCAGCCAGCGCATCCGCCGCCGGTCCTCGCCGGTGGCGGCCCGCAGCCGGTGCACGACGACCGCGAGCGGCAGCAGGATGCCGACCGCGCCGAGCGGGAAGGCAAGGTGCAGCAGCGGCAGGACCACCGCCTCCGGCAGCGGCACGCTGGTCGGGTCGAGATGCAGGCCGAGGAAGGCCTCGGGCATCTCCGTGCCGGCCCGCCGGTCCAGGACGTCGGCCGGCGTGGTCACCACCAGGACGGGGAGCAGCGCGGTGCAGCCGAGCGCGAGCAGCGCGACCGCGCGCCACCGCCCGGCGGGCAGCCGACCGTCGGGGTAGAGCAGGAGCAGCAGGGGCAGGCCCAGCAGCAGCCAGGCGCCGAACCGCTGAACGAACCAGAACGCCAGGGAGGCGCCGGGCAGTGCCGGGTCGGACTGCACCGCGTAGGTGAGCCAGGACGAGGCCAGCCCGTCGAGCGCCCAGAACAGCGCGGCGGCGGCGACCACCCAGGAGACGGCGTTGCGTGGCGCGCGGCTCACCAGCAGCGCGCCGGGAACGGCGAGGAGCAGCCCGGACAACCCGATCTCCCAGCCGGCTCCGGAGTCGACCGCCTCCCGGGCGGCGTGCGGGGTGGCGAGGTCCAGAGCCGCGCTCCCGGCGACGGCCGCGAGCGTGACGGCCGCCGTCGTCCAACCCAGCACGGCGAACCTGGGCTCCGGCCCGGCGTCCGACGGCGGCGGAGGTGCCACGGGCGGGGCGTCGTCGGCGGGTGTCCGGACCTCCACGCGCGGATCATGCCGGGTTCGGCGTCCCGGCGGACAGGGGCGCGGTGTCCCGGATCGGGCGGGACACGGACGGGCCGGATCCGGGCCGCCGGGTCACTGGCTGCCCGGGACGCCGGCCCGCGACGGTTCTCCCAGCGGTGCCGCAGGGGCACCGCCCCTGCTGCTCGGAGGACCGATCGATGTCCGTCAACACCAGCCCGGCGCCCGCCCGGACCGACACCGCCGCCGTGTCCGCGGGGCCGGTGACCGACCCGCTGCGGCCGATCCGGCTCGGCGGCCTGGCGATGGCCGCCGGCGCGGCCGCCTGGGCGGTCGGGTCGATGCTCACCTACGACGTCGACCCGGCCGGCGAGTACCCGCTCTACTACAAGGCGAGCTCGCTGCTGTTCCAGCTCGGCCTGGTGGCGCTGGTCAGCGTCCAGCTGCGCACGCGGGCCACCGGCACCGGGCGGCTGGCCCGGCGGCTGCTGCACGCCGAGCACGTGCTGCTGGGCCTGGCGATCGTGTCCTCGATCCAGTGGATGGTGGCGCCCGACGTGTCGGAGGACGCCTTCTGGCTGGCGCTGGACGCCTTCTGGCCGTTGTCGATGCTCGGCATGGCGGCGATCGGCATCCGCATCGCGATCGCCGGCCGGTGGCGGGGGCCGGCGCGGGTCTGGCCGGCTGTCGCCGAGACGTGGCTGCTGTTCATGATCCCGGCGATGGCCCTCGTGGGCGACGAGGCGAGCGCCTTCGTCAGCGCCGGCCACCTGCTGGTCGGCTACACCGCGCTCGGCGTGATCCTGGCGGTCCGGCCCGAGCTGACCCTCCCGCGGTGACGCGGACGGTGCCCCGCCCTCGTGACCCCGGGGCGGGGCACCGCCGTGTGCACGGCAGCGGGGAGACTGGCGGGGTGACCCCGCCGTCCTCGCCGCCCGACCGGCCCCTGCCCGACACCTGGTTCACCCGCGACCTGCCCGTGCTGCGGGCGATCGCCCGCCTGGTGGACGCCCCGGAGCACGGCGGGTCGCCCTACCTGCTCGGCGCCGTCGTCCCCGCGAGCGGCTTGCCCAAGGCCGACGTCGTCGTGGCCGCCAAGGCGCTGGCGGCGGGGGGCTACATCGAGCCGCTCACGAACCACGCCGGGGAGATCGTGCGGATCACCGCGATCTCGGCCGAGGCGCGGCGGCTTGCCGGGCTCTGGCCGACCCCGCAGGGGGAGTGGGACCGGCTGCTCGAGCAGCTCGCGGCGCGGGCGGCGAACGCGCCGACCGACGTCGAGCGGCAGCGATGGGGGGCGTTCGCCGACGCCGCCGCTGCGGTCGGCGAGGAGGCGGGAGCGCTGCTCATGCAGTCGCTGATCGGCGGGTACGTGCCCCGCGCCCGCTAGGTCCGCGCAGGACCCCTGCGAACGGCAGCGCCCCCGCCCGGAGAACCGGACGGGGGCGCTGCGTGCTGATCAGGTGATCAGAGCGGGGTGACGTTCGCAGCCTGCGGGCCCTTCTGGCCCTGCTCGATGTCGAACGCGATCCGCTGGCCTTCATCGAGCGAGCGGTACCCGCTGGACTGGATGGCGGAGTAGTGGACGAACACATCAGGTCCGCCGCCCGTCGGGGGTGGCGAAGCCGAACCCCTTCTCGGCGTTGAACCACTTGACAGTTCCTTCGGGCATTGCTCGCTCCTTGCTGAGGTGGTGCATCGGGGTCCTGCCATAGCGCAGGGCCTTCCCGACGGAGAAAGCCTAGCGGCTGCTGCACCGGTGCGACCAGGGCTGTGGGACCTGGGAAAACGCGCCGGTCAGATCCGGCGGCCACGGCGGTCGGGCAGCGGCGGTGCCGGCGTGGCCCCGCGGGCGTAGGACGGCCCGACGTAGGTGAAGCCCGCCGGCGCGGTCTGCGCGGACAGCGCACCCGGGGCAGGGAGCGCTGTCCGGTCGGGCGCCACGGGCGGGGCCGGGGCGGTCTGCGCCTCACCCGGAGCCGGGGAGCGACGGGTGCCGGGGCGCCAGGAGGTGACCCCGACGACCTCGGCGACGGGGAGGGCGGTGGCCTCGGCGAGGGCCTGCTCACGGCGCCACCGCACCATCGAGCGCCCCCACGCCTCGAGCGCGAGACGACCGGCCAGCAGGACGGCGGCGGCCACCGCGAGGACGAGCACCGCGTCGACCAGGCCGGCGGCGACGTCCAGCCCGCTCACTCCGGTCCAGCCCGCCGATTCGAACCGCCGGGCCACGGCCAGGAGGAGGGTGAGGACGACGCCGTACGCCACGAGCGCGTGCTTCATCCCGCCTCCTCCGCCGGTGCGCCGCCGGGGTGCCCGGCGTCCTGCCTGCGACCAGCGTTGCCCGTGATCGCGCGGAACAGGCACCTGCGGAGGGCGCCGTCACCCCGAGGAGGGACGGACGTGTGCCCGCGAGGTGCTTGCGTGCCGGGCGCGGATGAGTGAGCGTGTGCGGGCGTTCTGCGACGCGGGGGCGGTCCGGCCGGCGCTCCGGCTCGTCCCCGACCACGGAAGAGCTCCCGATGCCCTCGCTCGTCGCGTCCCCTCCGCGCTCCGCCGTCCCGGCGCGGCGGCTCCCCCCCCCCCCGTGACCGACCGCCCGGACGCGCCCGACCCCTCCACCTTCCGCCCGCAGGAGGGCATCCGCGCCGACGTCACCCTGGTGGCACGCGGCGCCACCTGCGGCTCGCTGGTCGAGGCCTCCACCGAGTTCGCGATCGCGGTCCGGCCGGACTGGAGGACCGAGGTCGCCCCCGGCGACGCCGTGGAGCTGTACTGGACCGGCACGGGCGGGGAGCGGATGCTGCCCGCGCGCATCGCCCGTGCCGAGGCGGGCGGTGACGGACCGGGCGGCGCACCGCGCTGGCACCTGGCGGCCACCGGCCCCGCCGAGCGCGGCCAGCGGCGCGCGGCGGTGCGCGGGCGGGTGGCCCTGCCGGTGTACCTGCCGTGGTCCGACGGTCAGCTGGTCGGCGAGACGGTCGACCTCAGCGAGGCGGGCATGCGCGTCCTCGTCGACGGTTGGGGCTGCCCCCAGAGCCCGGCACGCCGATCCAGGTGAGCGTGACCGTCGAGGAGGACGTCGTCGTGCACCTGCGCGGCGAGGTCGTCCGGCACGGCCGCTCCGGCCTGCGCTGGCTGCTGTCCCTGCGCTACGGCGACCTCCCCGAGCGGGACGCGGACCGGCTCCGCAAGCGGGTCTTCCAGGCGCTGCGCGCAGAGCGCGCCCGCGAGGAGTGCCCGCCCCGGTCAGCGGCCGCGCTGCCCGCCGGCACGGACCGACCGGCGGGGAGGCAGCTGCCACAGCGCGCCGAGCCGCCGGTCCAGGTCCGGGTCGAAGCGGGCCAGCCCGGCGCCGGGGTAGGGGGTGAGCTCGCTGAACCAGACCTCGCCGTCGAGGTCGTAGAGGTCGACCCGGATGAAGTCGAACGCCGCGCCCAGCGTCTCGGCGATCTCGAGCATCCGCGGCAGCGATGCCGGGGGAGGGGACACCGGGCCGGGCGCGACGTCCTCGGTCACGTCCACCGGCGTCCAGTCCCGGGTGTACAGCCGGCGGCGGTGCTCGCCCCACCGGCCGGTGTCCACGTGCACCAGCTCGACCCGGCCGCCGAAGACCAGGAACTTGTGGTCGGCCGGCGGGGCGTCGGACCCGAGGAACTCCTCGACGAGCAGCAGCCGCCGGGCCTGCGTGTACACCCACTCGCCCTGCTTCCGGAACAGCGGCTCGTCCAGCCAGCCCGCGGTGATCCGGCGCAGCGCGTCGACGTCGGGCCGGCCGGTGGCGACGTGCACCCGCCCCGACCCGTGGTTCGGCTTCAGCACCCACTGCTCCGGCAGCTCCGCGCCGGCGAGGTCGGCGAGGTCCGTGCCGGACCAGAGCACGGCCGGCACCCGCACCGCCGGGCACGTTGCGGACGCGTACGCCTTCATCGCCAGCTTGTCGCCCAGCCGGCCGATCAGCGGGCGGCGGTCGTGGACCACCCGCCAGTTCACCTTGTCGGTGAACGTCGTCCGCCCCGGTCGACGGCCGTGCGCCTCGTGGAACAGCACCGCGCGCTTGAGCCGGAGGGGGAGGCGGACCAGCACCGACCGGGGCAGCCGCCAGCCCGACACCACGCCTCCTCCGGCCGCACGTGTCGGCAGCACCCCTCGTCGTCCCGCACAGTCTGGTCCACCGGGGTCAGGTGTCAGTCGTCGGCCGGCTTCTTCGCCCGGCTGGGCTGCACGCGCATCGGCTCGCCCGGCATCTTCGGGTAGTCGGGGGGATAGGGCAGGTCGCCCAGGCCGTCGTCCGCGGCCTGGCGCTCGGCGAGCTCCAGCAGCGGCTCGATGCCGAAGGCGTGGTCGGCCAGGCCGGCGTGCTTGTCACCGACGGCCGCGAAGCGCGCGGGCATGGTGAGGACGTCGAAGTCGAACGGCGTCACGTCGGGCAGCTCGTCCCAGTCGACGGGCGCCGACACCGGCGCGTGCGGCTTGGGCCGGATCGAGTACGCCGAGGCGATCGTGCGGTCCCGGGCCATCTGGTTGTAGTCGATGAAGATCTTCTCGCCGCGCTCCTCCTTCCACCACGACATCGTCACGCGGTCGGGGAGGCGCCGTTCCAGCTCCCGGCCGAAGGCGATGACCGCCCGCCGGACGTCGGTGAAGGTCCAGCGCGGCTGGATCGGCACGTAGATGTGCACGCCGCGCCCGCCGGAGGTCTTGGGCCAGCCCTCCATGCCGAACTCGTGCAGCAGCTCGCGCACGTGCGGGGCGACCCACACCGCGTCGGAGAAGTCGGTGCCCGGCTGGGGGTCGAGGTCGATGCGGATCTGGTCGGGCTGCTCGACGTCGGCCTTGTCCACCGGCCACGGGTGGAAGGTGAGCGTGCCGAGGTTGGCGCACCACGCGACGACGGCGAGCGAGTCCGGCGCGATCTCGTCGGCGGTGCGCCCGCTGGGGAAGGTGATGTGCGCCGTCGGCACCCACTCGGGCGCGTTCTTGGGCACCCGCTTCTGGTAGAACGCGTCGCCGGTGTTGTCCACCCGCGTGGAGAGCCGGGCGCCCTCGAACACCCCGCCCGGCCAGCGCTCCAGCGTCGTCGGCCGGTCCTTGAGCGCGAACAGGATGCCCTCGCCGACGGCGAGGAAGTACTCGACGACGTCGATCTTCCGGATGCCCTTGTCCCCGAAGTACGGCTTCTCCGGGTTGGAGATCCGCACCTCGTGCCCGGCGACGTCGAGGATCACCGCGTCCTTGCTGCTCGCCATGTGCGGGAGGGTCCTCTCGTCGGCCGGGCAGCGAGTGTCACGCAGGGCAGGTGAGGCCGTCCACCGGAACTACCAGGTCGATGAGGTAGGCGTTCACCGCGTCGTTGACGCACTGGTTCTTCGGGTACGCGGTGTGCCCCTGGCCCTGCCAGGTCAGCAGGACGCCGGCGGTGAGGTCCTCGGCGAGGTTCACCGCACCCGGCAGCGGGGTCACCGGGTCGCCCTGGTTGCCGACGACGAGGATCGGCGCGCTGCCCTCGGCGTCGACGGTCGGCAGCGGGGTGCGGTCGGCCTCCCACGGGGTGCAGTTGTACAGGCCGGCTGCGGCGTTCGCGCCGAACAGCGGGTACTCGGCGTCCCACTCGGCGGCCAGTGCGCGCACCTCGTCGGTGTCGACCTCCTCCTCGGTGTCCGCGCAGTTGATCGCCAGGTTGGCGTCGAGCAGGTTGGAGTAGCGACCGTCCTGCAGCCGCCCGGAGTAGCTGTCGGCCAGGGAGAACAGCCCGGCGGCGTCGCCGGCGCGGGCGGCGGCCAGCGACTGGGAGAGCTGCGGCCAGGTGCGGGTGTCGTAGAGCCCGGCCTGGATCGCGGTGAGGACGACGCCCGGCGTCGCCTGCCGGGTCTCGCCCTCCTTGGTGCTGGCGATGGGCGCCTGCGAGGCCTGCAGCATCAGTTCGTCGACGAACACCCGCGGGTCGGCGCCGAGCGGGCAGCCGGCGATGAGGCCGGTGCAGTTCTGCGCGAACGCGTCGAACCCGGCCTCCAGCCCGGCCGCGCGGGCCTCACCGGCGGCGCGCAGGTCCGCGTCGGGGTCGACGGCGGCGTCGAGCACGAAGGCCCGCACCCGGTCGGGGAACAGCTCGGCGTAGGTGGAACCCAGCGTCGTGCCGTACGAGTAGCCCAGGTAGGTGAGCTGCTCCTCGCCGAGCGACTGGCGGATCAGGTCCATGTCGCGGGCGGTGTCGACGGTGTTGAAGGCGCCCAGCGCCGCGGGGGACTCATAGCGCTCGGCGCAGCCCTCGGCCACCTCGCGGGCCAGGTCGAAGACGCTGTCGAGCTGCTCGGCGCTGGTCGGCTGGGGCTCGGCGGCGACGATCCGGTCCTTGGTGGCGTCGGGGATGCACTCGACCGGCGAGGACGACGCGACCCCGCGCGGGTCGAAGCCGACCAGGTCGAAGCGGCGCAGCACGTCCTCGGGCAGGGTGAGCGCCAGGCCGAGCGCGGCGTCGAGGCCGGAGGCGCCCGGGCCGCCGGGGTTGACCACCAGCGAGCCGATCTTCTCCGTCTGCTGGGGGTGCACGCCCCGCACGAGGCGCAGCGGCAGCCGCTCGCCGCCGGGTTCGTCGTAGCTGATCGGGACGGTCACCTGGCCGCACTCGAACGTCATGCCGCGCTCGCTGCCGGGCCGGCCGGCGAGCAGCGGCTGCAGCAGGTCGTTGCAGTCGGTCCACTCGATCGGCTCCGCCGTGGGCTCGGCGGGGGCGCTGCTCGCGGAGGTCGTGGCCTCCTCGTCGCTGCCGCCGTCGGAGGTGCAGCCGGCCGCCAGGAGGGTCAGCGCGGCGAGCAGGCTGGGCAGGACGGCTCGCCGGCCGTGGTGCAGAGGCATGATCACGAGCCTAGGAGGCTCGCGGCGACCCCGCAGACGAGCACCGCCCCGCGCGGCCCGAACCACCCGTCAGGGCGTCTCGAGCACCTCGGCCAGGTCGTACCGCACCGGCACGTCGAGCTGGTCGTACGTGCAGCTGAGCGGGTCGCGGTCGGGTCGCCAGCGCAGGAACTGGCCGGTGTGACGAAGCCGACGGCCCTCGAGCTGGTCGTACTTGATCTCGACCACGAGCTCGGGGCGCAGCGGCACCCAGGAGAGGTCCTTCTTCGCGTTCCACCGGCTGACCGCTCCGGGCATGCGGTTCTCCCCGTCCTCCTGGACCTGAGCGTTGGCCCAGTCCTGCCACGGGTGCCCGTCCAGCGCCTCGGCCCGATAGGGCGCGAGCTCCTCGACCAGCTCGGCCCGTCGCTTCATCGGGAAGGACGCGGCGACGCCGATGTGCTGCAGCCCGGTCCCGTCGTACAGGCCCAGCAGCAGCGAGCCGACGATCGGCCCGCTCTTGTGCCAGCGGAACCCGGCGACCACGCAGTCGGCGGTGCGCACGTGCTTGACCTTGGTCATGAGCCGCTGGTCGGGGCCGTAGGGCAGGTCGGCCCGCTTGGCGACGACGCCGTCCAGGCCGGCGCCCTCGAACGTGTCGAACCAGCGCTGCGCGGTGGCGGGGTCCTCGGTGATGCCGGTGAGGTACACCGGCGGCGCGGTGCCCGCCAGCGCCGCCTGCAGCTGCTGCCGGCGCTCGGCGAACGGCCGGTCGACCAGCGACTCGTCGCCCAGGGCAAGCAGGTCGAAGGCGACGAAGGAGGCCGGCGTCTGCTCGGCCAGCAGCCGCACTCGGGACTCGGCCGGGTGGATCCGCTGCAGCAGCGCCTCGAAGTGCAGCCGGTCGCCGGCCGGGACCACGATCTCGCCGTCCACCACGCAGCGCTCGGGCAGGTGCGCCTTGACCGCCTCCACCACCTCGGGGAAGTAGCGGGTCAGCGGCCGCTCGTTGCGACTGCCCAGCTCCACCTCGTCGCCGTCGCGGAAGACGATGCAGCGGAAGCCGTCCCACTTGGGCTCGTAGAACAGGCCGTCGCCGGTGGGCAGCGCGGTCGCCGCCTTCGCCAGCATGGGCTTGACCGGTGGCATCAGCGGCAGGTCCATGCCGGTCAGTCAAGCAGTCCGCGCCGCCGCGTGCGGAGCTCTCGACCCGCCCGCTCCCGCGTCCTAGCCTCGGCGCCGCGGGGGGCGACCGGGAGGTCCACCATGCCGCTCTACCTGACCCGTTTCCGCTACACCCCGGAGACGTGGGCGATGCTCATCGCCGAGCCGGAGGACCGCCGGCGGGCCGCCACCGTCTACATCGAGTCCGTGGGCGGATCGCTGCACGGTTTCTGGTACGCCTTCGGCGAGTGGGACGGCTACACGCTGTGGGAGGCCCCGGACGACGTCGCCATGGCCGCGGTGGCCCTCGCCATCGGCGGCGGCGGGGCGATGGCGGCCATCGAGACGACCGTGCTGCTGACCGTCGAGCAGACGCTGGAGGCCCTCGACCGGGCGCAGTCGGTCGGCTACCGGCCGCCGGGCGCACCCCGCACGGACGGCTAGCGCCAGGCGAAGACCGGCTGCTCGTAACCGGCCACCCGCTCCACCTCGCCGCGGCAGGCGATCCGGCAGAACTGGTGCACCACCGCGGCGGTCGGGGCGTGCACGAACCCGCCGAGCAGCGGCAGCCGGATGACCGGACCGTCGGACTCCGGGATGGTCTCGAACAACCGGGTCGACGTCCAGGTCGGCCAGCGGCACCTCGAAGACCGCGGCCACCTCGGGCTCCGAGCCGGCAAACCCGTCGACCGGCCCGGCCCAGCAGACGACCGGCGTCATCACGTAGCCCGAGCGCGTCACGTAGTCGTCCAGCAGCCCGAGCACCGCCTCCCGGCCAAGGTCGAGCCCGATCTCCTCGTGCAGCTCCCGCAGCGCGCCCTCGACCGGGCCCTCGCCGGCGTCCAGCCGGCCACCGGGCAGCGCCCACTGCCCGGCGTGCGCGCGGAGGCCGGCCGCGCGGCGGGTGATGACCAGGGTGGGGACGCCGCCCTGCTCGGTGACGCAGAGCGCCACGGCGGCCTGCTTGAGCTCGGGGCGGTCCGCGGCGATCCGGGGGAACCCGGCGACCCGCCCGGCGACGGTCTCCCGGTCCAGCACTGCCATGCCTGCTCCTCGCCGCCGTCCGCGGCCGCCGCCGGCCGCCGCACCGCCGCCAGTCAACAGGACGACGCCGGACCCGGCCGGGTCAGCTCCGGAGCAGGGCTGCCGGGGCACCGGTCCGGGCCGGCGGGGGGACGGGCGGGAGCGGGCGGCGTGCCCGCGGGTGGCCGTCCACGGCGCGCAGGGTCACGGTCCGGGCGACGTCGGGCTCCCGCGGGCCGTCCGCGGCGCGCGGCGCGTCGTCGTCCTCGTCGTCCCGCCCGGGTCGTGCTGTGCCGGGTCGCGGCCCCGGGTGGGCCGCGATGACCCCGCAGACCAGCACGACCAGCAGCCCCGCGCCCTTGGGGGAGTGCAGCAGCGCCGACGCGCGGCCGAGGTTGCTGACGCCGAACCACAGCTCGCCCCGGACCGCGGACGCGGGGACGGGGTCGAGGTCGGGGGAGGCGTTGGCGTCACCCTGGGTCGTGAACACCGGCACGCCGCTGCTGTCGTCGACGGCGAGCACCCGGTGGGTCACCAGCTCGGGTGCGTCCGGCGCGCGCTGGAAGGTGATGACGTCACCCGGCTCGAACGGTCGCGGGGTCGACGGTGCGGACGAAGGCCATGGCGCCGACCGGCAGCCCCGGGCTCATGCTGCCGCTCAGCACCGCCAGCGCGGACCCGCCGGTGACCAGGGGGAAGACGGCGACGGCCAGTGC
Organism: Blastococcus sp. TML/C7B; assembly: GCF_016612845.1. Lineage (NCBI taxonomy): Bacteria > Bacillati > Actinomycetota > Actinomycetes > Geodermatophilales > Geodermatophilaceae > Blastococcus > Blastococcus sp. TML/C7B. The sequence goes on from NZ_JAEOAA010000001.1 coordinate 2,530,684, forward strand.
GGCTGCCGTGCCGGCGACGAGCACGAGGCCGAGGGCCCACGCGACGACGCGGCGGAGCGTGTGGAGCAGCACGTCCCGATGCTCCCCGGCGGCTCCCCGGCCCCGCATCATCGATTCTGACGATGCGGGCGACCGCGCGGGTCGCGCACGATCGCCGCGTGCGACTCCCCGTCGCCGCCCTCGCCGCGGCCCTGACGATCGGCGGCATGCTGTCCACCGCCGCCCCGGCGGCAGCCGGCGGCCCGCTGGCGCCCGGCGGCACGCAGACGGTGGTCGTGGCGGTGCCCGCGTCCTGGGCGGCCGAGGCCACGCAGATCGCCGTCAGCATCCGCGGCCTCGAGCAGGCGGAGAACGGCTGCCTCGAGGTCGAGGCGGAGGCGGGCGACGACTGCTCGTCCGACGTCGGGGAGCTGGCCGGGAAGCTCAGCACGACCGCCGCGTGGGGCCGGGCAGCGGGCGCGACGTGCGAGCCGGGGGCTGCCCCGGTGCCGGTGGACCTGTTCGGCGCCGCGACCGCACGGCTGGCCGATCCCGGAGGGGTGCAGTGCGTGCTCCTCGCCATGACCTTCCTCGACGGCGACTCCGACAACGTGGCCCAGTCCGACACGCTTACCTTCGACCTGGTGCTGGTCGCCGAGGGCCCGCCGGACTCGCCCGGAACCACGGCGGGTGGCACGGCGGGCGGCACGGGCACCGATGTGCCGGCGTCCGGCGGCGGGCAGGTCCCTGGAGAGCAGGGCGTCGCCCCGGCCGAGGGCGGCGGCCAGGCCGGTGCCGCTCCGGAGGTCGCCGCCTCGGGCGGAGCCGCTCCTCCGGTCGTCGGTGGGCGTGCGGTGGGCGGAGGTGCGGTGGCCGGAGGAGCTGCGCCCGGTGGCCCGGGTGCCCTCGTCGGCGGCGGGGCGCCGGCCGGGCCGGAGCTCGACCGGGTCGATGCCCAGATCACGGTCGGCGGCGCCGGAGCCGGTGTGGAGACCCAGGCCGCGGCGACCTCGTTCGCGGCCCTGGTGCTGGCCTGGGGTGCCGCACTGCTGGCGCTGGTCGGCCTCGGCTGGATGCTCTTCCTCGTGCTGAGGCGCCGTCGGCGTCGTGCGGCGAGCGGGCAGGGCATCGACGAGCCGGTCGAGGAGGTCCTGGCGTGAGGCGGTCCACGGTGTGGTCCCTCGGGGGCGTGCTCGCCGGCACGGTGCTGCTCGGCACGGGCGGCACGATGGCGACCTTCAGCGACACGCAGAGCATCTCGGTGGTGGTCGGAGCCGCAGCCGACCTGGACGGGAGCGCGCCCGCCCCGACCGCCGCGCTCGCCGTGCGGGCCGTCACCCCGCCGGGGAACGGAACGGGGCCCGGTCGCGCCCTGACGTTCGCGGTGGACGCCTCCGCGACCGGGGCGACCGCCGGCCTGCAGTGGACGGCCGTGGACGGCCCGGGCAACCGTGCCTGCGCCGGAGGGGGTGACGCCCTCACCGTCTCGGTGGCGGGGCCGTGGCTCCCCGCCGTGCCGCCCGTGTCGCTGTGCGATCTGCTCGACGCGGAGCACCCCGTCGTCCTCGTGGAGGTGGAGCCGGGCGCACCGCTCGACGGGGCGTTGCTGGAGGTCCGGTTCACCGGGCGCAACGGTCAGGGGCTCCCGCCTCGGGGGTGGAACGGCACCTTCCGGTTCACCCTGGTCCCTGGCGGGGGCGCGCCCGCTGCCACCGTCGACGTCCCGGTGGGCACGAACGGTCCGCGGTAGCTCCGCGCCGGTCAGCGGGGATCGCGCGACGCGGGTGCGTCGAGCCATCCGGCCCGGCGGGCGAGCGCGACGGCCTGCAGCTGCGAGGACACCCGGAGCTTGGTGAGCACGGCCCGGATCTGGGTGCGCACGGTCGCCTCGCTCACGTACCCGGCCGCGGCGATCGCGGCAGCCGGGAGCCCGGCTGCCAGGGCGCGCAGCACCTCGTCCTCCCTCGGGCTCAGGGAGCGGAACGGGGCGAGGAGCGACTCCTCGTCGGCGTGCGCACGGCGGGCGGCGGCCAGCAGGTCCTGGCGCCGCCCCTCGTCGAGGACCGCCCGGCCGTCTCTGACGGCGGCGACGACCGCGACGAGCTCGTCGAGCGCGCAGTCCTTGGACAGCACGGTGACCGCGCCGCGCTCGACCGCGGTGCCCCAGGTCGCGTCCTCGGTCTCCCCGGTGACGACGACGACGCGGCAGCCGGTCGCGGTGACCGGCTCGACCAGGTCCAGCCCGTCGATCGGCACGCCGTCGTCACCCGTCCCGAGTCGGAGGTCGAGCAGCACGGTCGCGGGCGCGGCCGCCGCGCACCCGGCGAGGATCCCCGAGGCCGTCCGGGCCGTCACCCGATCGGCCGGGATGCCCGCGGCACGCAGCCCGATCTGCACGGACTGGGCGAAGAGTGCGTGGTCGTCGACGAGCAGCACGGGGGAGCCGGTCACAGGGCCGCAGCCACCTCGGGGACGACGCCCGAGCGGGGGTGGGGCACGACGGGCGGGGCGGACGCGGGAACGGCGGGCAGGGTGAGCACGAAGCAGGTTCCCGCGGTGGTCTCGGCGGCGACCAGGTCCCCGCCGTGCCGGCGTGCCAGGTCGCGGGAGATCGCCAGCCCGAGCCCCTCGCCGGGGCTCCCGGAGCGCCGGACGCCCGCCTCGAAGGCCGTGGCGCGGCCGGCCGCGGACAGGCCGGGGCCGTCGTCGGAGACGGAGACGGTGAGCCGGTCGGTGACGGTCACGTCCACCCGGCACACGGACCGGGGAGCGTGCGCCAGGGCGTTGCCCAGCAGGTTGCCCAGGATGACGGCGAGCGCGTCGCCGTCGAGCGTGACGGGTGCGGCGCCGGTCGGGGCCCAGCTGACCCGTAGCCCTCGTTCGCGGTGGCTCACCACCAGCGGGCGGACCACGTCGTCCAGCTCGACGGTGCTGATCGCGGGCGCACGGCCGGGCAACCGCAGCAGCCGCTCGAGGCGGGCCAGCTCGGCGGCGACCGACTCCTCCAGGTCGGCGCGGAGGGCCGCCTGCCCCGGCCCCAGGTGCCGGACGGCAGAGGAGGCGGCGCGCACCCCGGCGACCGTGGCCCGGGAGTCGTGCAGGCAGGCGCGGGCCTCCTGCAGCTGGCGCTCGTGGCCGGCCAGCTGCTCCAGCAGCCCGGCGACGTAGCGCTCCTGGCCGGCCAGGGCAGCGCCGAGCCGGCGCAGCGCCGCGGCTCCGGCCAGGGCCGCGGCGGCCACCAGGCCGGCTCCGACGGCGACGCGGACCGGTTCGGTGGCGGCCGGCCACGCGGCGGGGACCACCCGTGCGGCCGTGGACGCGGCGACCAGTGCGGCGATGCCCGCGACGGCCCGCGAGGGGCCGCGCTCGCAGGCGACCAGCGGCTCGCTCCGCCACGCGGCGAGCGCCACGGCGAGCCAGGAGCCACCGGCCAGCGTGGCGGCGAGGGCCGTGGCGTGCGGGAGGACAGGGGAGGCCGCGAGGACCAGCAGGGCCAGGACGCCGCCGGCCAGGAACGCGCCGGCACGCCGGGTGAGGCGCCACACCGGCGGCAGCCCGCGGCAGGGGAAGGCCCGGAGCGTCACCCCGCCGGCGACGAGGACGACGCCCAGGCCTGCTGTCGGGGCGAGCTCCGGCCATCCTCCGCCGGTGAGGGCGGCGACGGCGATGGCGACCGGCTGGTGCAGCCCGAGGAGCAGCAGCCCCCCACCGATCTGCCGGGTGGCGGCCGTGCTCGTGATGCGCCAGCGGAGGAGGTAGCCCACGCCGGCGGCGACGAGCCCCAGCGTGGAGATCACCACGAGGAGGGTGTGCTGCGCGCGGTGGTCGGCGAAGGCGAGACCGGCCGTGGCGGCCGCTGCGGCACCGACGGCGGCGAGCCGGCCGGCCGGTGCGCCGACGCTGCGTCGGCGGCGAGCGGGCGTGCGGTGCAAGTCCATGACGTGAGCCCCCCCCGTGGTTCGTCCGGCCGGGGCAGGACACCACACGCGGCGCTGACCAGTCATTTCCCGGCGGCTCTGGAGTGGCTACAGGGATGGGGTGGGACCACTGTTACTGGGGGGTTCCGATTGCCGGCGCGATCAACAGTTCTGACGATGCCCGGCCCCTGGGGTGCACCGCAGTCTCGGATCGTTCGCCGAGCGCCTGCCGGCGAGAACCGTCGTCCGACGGGGACATCGACAGGAGACACCCCATGAAGAAGATCGCCCTCGCCTCCGCCGCCATGGGTGGCGTCGCCCTCATCGCCTTCGGCGCCAGCGGCACCTTCGCCGCCTTCTCCTCGACCCAGACGGTCGCCGGCCAGAAGGCCGGTGCCGAGACGTTCGAGCTCACCGTTGGTGGCGGCGTCGTGGGGACCGGGGACGAGCACATGTCGCTCGCCCCCGGCGGGAGCGCCCGGTACGCGTACGAGATCAAGAACGCCAGCGCGCTCCCCGGCAAGCTCAGCGCAACCGTGAGCGTGCAGGACGCCGAAAACACGCGCAGCGATGCGGAGAAGGCCGCGGGGGACACCAACGACGGCACGGGTGAGTTCAGCACCTTCGCCCGCGTCCAGCCGTCCTACGACGCCAACTGCGACGACAAGCCCGACACCAAGCTGGGCGGGCCGGTCAAGATCGCCGACCTGCCCGCTGCCGTCTCCGCCGCCTTCACGTCGTGGACGTTCGCCCCCAACACGACGCACTGCGTGATCCTCGACGTGTCCCTGCCGGACGACCCGAAGATCAACCAGGTCCAGGGCGACGACATGACGTTCAGCCTGGGGCTGACGCTGACCCAGGTGATCGCCCAGCAGTGAGTCCGTCCGCCGAGGGCGGTCCGGGATCTCCCGGCCCGCCCTCGCGGCGTCTCAGCTCCCGACCGCGTACCGGGTGAACAGCACGCCGTCCTCCTCGAGCACCTGGCGGAGTTCGAGCCGGGCGGGCGCCGGCAGCGCGCCGGGCAGCAGGCGCTCGGGACCGCCCACCAGCGCGGGGGCGATCGACAGGTCCAGCTCGTCGACGACCTCGGCGGTCAGCGCCGCGTGCAGCAGCTGGGGCCCGCCCTCGCACGTGACCTGCTCCAGGCCCCGCTCGGCGAGCGCGGAGACCGCGGCCGGCAGGTCGACGTCGTCGTCACCGCAGACCAGCACGTCGACGCCCGCGTCCGCCAGGGCGGTCCGCCGGCCGGCGTCGGCCGACGCGCAGGTGACCAGGATCGTGGGGGCCACGGCGTCGGCGACCAGCCGGGACGCCGGGTCCAGCGCGGCCCGGCGGGAGACGACGGCGACCGGGAGCGGTGCGGGCCGGCCGAGCGCCGACCGGAGCCGGCCCACGGTCGACTCCGGCAGCACGGCGCGGTACTGCTCCTCCGCGGCCGTGCCGTGGCCGACCAGCACCACGTCGGCCAGCGCGCGCAGCACCCGGAACACCCGCTTGTCGCCCGGCGACCCGAGCCCGGCGCTCCTCCCATCGACCGCGATGGAGCCGTCGAGGGAGGTCACGAAGTTCACCCGCAGGGCGCGGCCGCCGGGCAGGCGGTAGGCCTCGACCAACCCGTCGTCGTCGAGCTCGGACCCCGGGTGGGGCAGCAGCCGGCGCACGTCAGCGGGTGCTGAGCACGGCCGCGCTCTCCGGCGGCATCGTGACCGTGCTGCCGTCGACCCCGGGCAGCTCGGCGGTGGCGAACAGGACCTCGTCGGCGGGCCGGTCCAGGTCGATCTCCCGTGGCTCCGCGGCGAGGTTGACCACCACGCGCAGCGCGCCGCGGTGCACGACCAGCCAGCGGTCGGCGTCGTCCCAGTCGACCTCGACGGCGGTCAGGTCCGAGTCGACGAGGTCGGGGTGCGCCCGGCGGAGCGCCAGCAGTGACCGGTGGACGGCGAGCAGCCGGTCGTGCGGTTCCTGGGTCGGCTGCCGACCAGTCGAGCTTCGAGCGGGTGAAGGTCTCCGGGTCCTGCGGGTCGGGGACGACGTCGGCGTCCCAGCCGTGCTCGGCGAACTCGCCGATCCGCCCCTCGGCGGTGGCCTTGCCCAGCTCCGGCTCGGGGTGGCTGGTGAAGAACTGCCACGGCGTGCTCGCGCCCCACTCCTCGCCCATGAAGAGCATCGGCGTGAACGGGCTGGTGAGCACGACGGTCGCGCCGACGGCGAGCATCGCGGGGGAGAGGGTCGCCGAGATGCGGTCGCCGACGGCGCGGTTGCCGATCTGGTCGTGGTCCTGCAGGTAGCCGAGGAACTTCCAGCCCGGCAGCGTCGCGGTGTCGACCGGGCGGCCGTGGTGCCGGCGGCGGAAGCTGGACCAGGCGCCGTCGTGGAAGAACGCGCCGGTGAGCACCTTGGCCAGGCCCGCGACGCCGGCCTCGGCGAAGTCGGAGTAGTAGCCCTGGCCCTCCCCGGTCAGCGTCGAGTGCAGCGCGTGGTGGAAGTCGTCGCTCCACTGCGCGGTCAGGCCGATGCCGCCGGCGACGCGCGGGGTCACCATGCGCGGGTCGTTGAGGTCGCTCTCCGCGATCAGCGTCAGCGGCCGGCCGAGGGCGACCGACAGCTTGTCGACCTCCTGGGCCATCTCCTCGAGCACGTGGGTGGCGCGCTCGTCGACCAGCGCGTGCACGGCGTCCAGCCGCAGCCCGTCGACGTGCATGTCGCGCAGCCACATCAGCGCGTTGTCGATGACGTAGCGGCGCACCTCGTCGGAGTCCGGGCCGGAGAGGTTGATCGAGTTGCCCCACGTGTTCGCGCCGCCCTCGGCGAAGATCGGGAAGAACTCGGGCAGGTAGTTCCCCGAGGGGCCGAGGTGGTTGTAGACGACGTCCTGGATGACGCCCAGGCCCTGCTGGTGACAGGCGTCCACGAACCGCTGGTAGGCCGCCGGGCCGCCGTACTCCTCCTGCACCGCGTACCAGAGGACGCCGTCGTACCCCCAGTTGTGCGTGCCGTTGAAGCCGTTCACCGGGAGCAGCTCGACGAAGTCCACCCCCAGCCGGACCAGGTGGCCGAGGCGGCCGATCGCGGCGTCGAACGTGCCCTCGGGGGTGAAGGTGCCGACGTGCAGCTCGTAGACGACGCCGCCGGCCAGCGGGCGGCCGGTCCAGGCGCGGTCGCCCCACGCGTAGGCCTCGGGCTCGTGGCGCCGGGAGAGCCCGTGCACGCCGGCGGGCTGGCGGCGCGAGCGCGGGTCGGGCCGCGGCGTCTCGTTCTCGTCGAGGAGGAACCCGTAGTCGGCCTCCGGGCCCGCGTCCACCTCGGCGCGCCACCAGCCGTCGTCGTCCCGCGTCATGTCGTGGACGGTGCCGTCGACCTGGACGCGCACCCGCTCCGGCAGCGGGGCCCAGACGGCGAACTCGACGGGTGCGGACATGCGGGGGCCTCCGGGACGTGCGCGGGAAGGCCGCGGTGGCGGCCGGAGGCATCATGCCCGCACCGGCGGCCGCCAACCGCCGCGTGCGCGGACGGGGAGCCCGCCGGGTGGCGGCGGGCTCCCCGTGGCGGGTCAGCCGACGAGCACGAGCCGCTGGCCGACCTCGAGCCGGTCGGGGTTCTGCAGCTGGTCCCGGTTGGCCGCGTAGAGGGCGCGCCAGCCGCCTGCGATGCCCTGCGCCTGGGCGATCTTGCTCAGCGTGTCGCCCCGCCGGACCGTGTAGCTGCCGGTGGTCGCCGCGGGCGTCGAGCTCCCGGCCGAGGGCTGCTGGACCGGCGCCTGCTGGACCGGCGCCTGCTGGACCGGCGGCGCGGCCGGCGCCGGGGCGGGCGTCGTCGCCTGCCCCTGGATCGGGTCGTCGAGGTGGACGTGGCAGTTGTCCCAGGCCCCCGGGCCCTGGACGGCGAGCAGCGCCTCGGCGACCGCGATCTGCTGCGCCTTGGTGGCCAGGTCGGCGCGCGGGGCGTAGGCGAGACCGCCGAAGGCCTCCCACGAGGACTGCCGGAACTGGAGGCCCCCGTAGAAGCCGTTCCCCGTGTTGATGCTCCAGTTGCCGGTGGACTCGCACTGGGCGACGGCGTCCCAGTTGTTCTGCGCGGCCTGCGCCGAGGTGCTGAGCGCACCGAGCGAGACGGCGGCGATCCCGGTGAGGACGACGGCTCCGCGGCGCAGGCCGCGGGCAGGCGTCATCGACTGGCTGTGCGTGGACATGTTCCTCCGATGCACCGCCGGCGGGGTGAGCTGTCGGGTTCGGGCGATCGGTGCCCGGCCGCTCCTCGCGGCTTCACCCCGAGACGCCGTGGGCGTCGGGATCCTGGGTCCCCCGCCCCCGTCCACGGGTTGTTCGTGTGCACGCCGCCGGACGGGGTTGGGCGGGGCGGCGCGGTGCCGGGCCGGACGGCCGGAGCACCCGGAGGACGGTAGTTACCGTTTCGTTATCCGTCGCCCGCCTCCGGCGTGGCGTGGCCGCCACGCCGGAAAACGGGGCCAGCTCGACATGCGCGGTCACACCTACCGCCCGCGCCGGCCGGTCTCAGGCGAGCGTCACCGGGTCACCGCTGCGGACGACGCCCTCGCCGGTCACGTCGGCGTAGACGCCGGCGCACGCCCAGGTGCCCAGGCCCGGGATCTCTCGGCGGTGGTGGCGGGCGACGGTGCGCAGCGTGCCGCGGTCCTCGGGCAGGTCGCCCTGGGCCAGCGTCGTCATGACGCAGCGCATCGTCAGCATGCTCACGCCGGCCCGCGCGGAGTCGCCGAGGCCCAGGCTGCGGCCGACCCACGCGTCCTCCGCGAAGCCTGGATCGGTGCCCCCGATGAGCACGTTCGGCCGGTAGCGGAGGACGTCGAAGTCGCTGCCCCCGCCGAGCGCGGTGAGCTGTTCGAGCGTGGCCCGGGTGAGCACGTGCAGGGCGGCCAGATCGAAGAAGGTGCCGGGCGGCGCCATCATCCCGAGGCCGATGGCGCTGACCGGCTCGCTGCCCTCGTAGGCGTGCGTCGTCCCCTCGATGAACTCCGCCGGCGCCAGGCCCTCGATGTCGGGCCACTGCTCCTCGAAGCGGCTGCCCTCGGGCACCTCGCTGGTCAACCGGACCGGGCGGCCGAGCAGCTCGGAGAGCGCGGAGTCGGTGCCGGCGTCGTCGCTGCGCAGCTCGCGGCCGTCGGGCAGCGCGAGCACCACCGGCGGCAGCGGGGAGCCCGCCTCGGGCTCGCTCGCGAACCGGGCCGACAGCCCGAGCAGCGCACCCCACTTGCGCGGGTGCTTGGCGCTGGCCACCGTCCCGTCGGTGGTGTCGACCAGGGCGTAGGCGCGGTCGCCGAGCACGCCGCGCCCGGTCAGCCGCACCTCCTCGACCTGCTCGCCGAGCAGGGACTTCACCGGGAAGCGGTACAGCGCGTCGATGTGCACGCGCGCATCAGACCACGAGAGGGCCCCGAGACCTGCACACTCGTGGCTTTCCGGGCGCTGAAGGCCCCGAGTGTGCAGATCTCGCGGAGGTCAGTCCCGGACGAGCAGGGCGACGGGCAGCCGGGCGAGCAGCACGTCGGCGGCCACGCCGCCGACGTCGGAGACGAACCGCTCACCGGTCAGCAGGTCGCGCCACGCACCGGTGGGGAGCTCCAGCGCGGTGTCGCCCCAGCCGTCTCGGGCCAGCCGGGCGGGCAGCCGGGTCGCCACGACGACGACGCCGTTCCCGTCGGGGCCGCCGCGGTCGTAGGCGACCAGGCACTCGGCGGCCGATCCCCGCACCTCCACCGGCGCGTAGCCGGCGAACAGCTCGGGGGAGTCGCGGCGGGCTCGGAGCACCCGCGAGGTGACCAGCAGCTTCGCCGCTCCGCTGCCGTCGACGGTGGGTACCTCGCCGGCCTCGAGCGCGGCCAGCATCCGCCGCCGCAGGTCGTAGTCCACCGGTCGCCGGTTGTCCGGGTCGACCAGCGAGAGGTCGTGCAGCTCGGTGCCCTGGTAGACGTCGGGGACGCCGGGCATCGTCAGCTGCATCAGCTTCTGCGCCAGCGAGTTCGACCAGCCCAGCGGCGCGATGCGGGCGACGAACGCCTCGATCTCCGCCGTCGTCGCCGGGTCGTCGAACGCGGCGTCGACCAGCGCGTGCAGCTGGTCCTCGAACTCCGAGGACGGATCGGTCCAGGTCGTCGAGGTGCCTGCCTCGCGCGCCGCCTTCTCCACGTAGGCGTGCGCCCGCTCCCGCGAGAGCGGCCAGGCGCCGACCAGGTTCTGCCACACCAGGTGCGCCAGCGGGCGGTCGGCCAGCGGGTGCCGGGCCAGCCAGCCGCGCACCAGCGCCGCCCACTCCGAGGGCAGCTCGGCGAGCACCGCCAGGCGGGCCCGCACGTCCTCGCTGCGCTTGGTGTCGTGCGTCGACAGCGTGGTCATCGCCTGCGGCTTGACCGCCAGCCGGTGCGCCTGCGCCGCGTGGAAGTCCGCGACCGAGCCCCCGAGGTGCGCGGGGTCCCCACCCACCTCGTTGAGCGCGACGAACCGGGACCACCGGTAGTAGGCGCTGTCCTCGACGCCCTTGGCCATGACCGGGCCGCTGGTCTGCTCGAAGCGGGTGGCCGCCTCGGTGCCCGCCTGCGACAGGACGCCGTACAGCGCGTCGACGGCCGGCACCAGGTCCGGCCGGCCGGCCCGGACCGCGGCGACCGCCCGGTCCAGGTGCTCCCGGCCGTCGGGCAGGTAGCTGCGGTAGACGCCGAAGGTCGCCAGCAGCTCGGCCAGCGCCTCGGTCTGCTGCGCCCGGTCGATGCCGGGCAGCTCGCCGACGACCCGCACCAGCCGGGCCACCTCCGAGCCGAGCATCCCGTCGGTGACCTCGCGCTTGCAGTCGTGCACCAGCTGGGCGTAGTCGACGGTGCGCCCGGACAGCTCGGTGTCCAGCGCGGACAGCGCCGGCTCGCCGGCCGGGTCGACCAGCACCCGGTCGACCTCGGTGAGCGCGTCGTAGCCCGTCGTCCCCGCTGTCGCCCAGCCCTCGGGCAGCTCCTCACCGGGCTCCAGGATCTTCTCGACCACCGTCCAGCGGTTGCCCGACGCCTCGGCCAGCCGGTGGAGGTAGCCCTTCGGGTCGGCCAGGCCGTCCGGGTGGTCGATCCGCAACCCGTCGACGGCGCCGTCGCGCACCAGCTGCAGCACCAGCTCGTGGGTGGCGTCGAAGACCGCCGGGTCCTCCACGCGCAGCCCGGCGAGGGTGTTGATCGCGAAGAACCGCCGGTAGTTGAGGTCGGAGTCCGCGCGCCGCCAGTCGACCAGCTCGTAGTGCTGGCGGGCGTGCACCTCCTGCGGCGTCCCCTCACCCGTGCCCGGCGCGATGGGGAAGCGGTTGTCGTAGTAGTGCAGCTCGCCGGCTCCGTCACCCCCACCCTCCCGACCGACGATCTTCAGCTCGGCGAGGTCGTCCGCCGAGCCGAGCACCGGGATGCGGACCTTGCCGCCGCCGAACTCCCAGTCGATGTCGAACGCCGCCGCGTGCTCGCTGGCCGGCCCGTGCTGCAGCACGTCCCACCACCACGGCGCGGCCGCCGGGTCGTCGACGCCCATGTGGTTGGGGACCAGGTCGAGCACGAGGCCCAGCCCGCGCTCGTGCAGCGCCGCGACGAACCGGTCGAACGCCGCGCGGCCGCCGCGCGCCTCGTCGATGTGCGCGTGGTCGACGGTGTCGTAGCCGTGCGTGCTGCCCTCCGCCGAGCGCAGCAGAGGGGAGGAGTAGGCGTGCGTGACACCCAGGTCGGCCAGGTAGTCCGCGACCTCGGCGGCGTCGTCGAGGGTGAAGCCGGCGTGCACCTGCAGCCGGTAGGTGGCCGCCGGCACGCCGCGCCGGCGGTCCCCGTTCTCCTCGGTCACTGCGCGGGCCCGGTGAGGACGACGATCGAGCGGGCCTGCACGGTCACGGTCTCGCCGGGCTTGACCTCGACCGGCTCCACCTCGTTCATCTCGGAGGTGTCGAGGACGGTGGTCCAGCTCCAGGAGTAGTCGTCGCTGGGCAGCGTGAACTCGATCGCCTCGTGCGAGGCGTTGTACGCCAGGTAGAAGTGGTCGTCCGTCACGTACTCGCCGCGTTCGTCCATCTCCCGGATCCCGACACCGTTGAGGTAGACGGCCAGGGACTTGGCGTGCGCGGCGTCCCAGTCCTCGTCGGCCATCTCCTCACCGGCGGGGGTGAGCCAGGCGATGTCGGGCACCGGGTCGCCCAGCCCGCGGCGCACCGGGCGACCGTTGAAGAACCGGCGACGGCGGAACGTCGGGTGGTCGCAGCGCAGCTGGGTGACCGTCTTGGTGAACTCGAGCAGCCCTTCGTCGACGTTCTCCCAGTCGATCCAGGTGAGCTCGGAGTCCTGGCAGTAGCCGTTGTTGTTGCCGCCCTGCGACCGGCCGAGCTCGTCGCCGTGCAGCAGCATCGGCACGCCCTGGCTCAGCATCATCGTGGCGATGAAGTTGCGCCGCTGCTGGGCGCGCAGCTGCAGCACCTCGGGGTCGTCGGTCTCGCCTTCGACGCCGTGGTTCCAGCTGCGGTTGTGGCTCTCGCCGTCGTTGTTGCCCTCGCCGTTGGCCTCGTTGTGCTTCTCGTTGTAGGAGACGAGGTCGTTGAGCGTGAAGCCGTCGTGCGCGGTGACGAAGTTGATGCTGGCGACCGGGCGCCGGCCGGAGTGCTGGTAGAGGTCGGAGGAGCCGGAGATGCGGTCGGCGAACTCGCCTATCGTCCCGCCCTCGCCGCGCCAGAAGTCGCGGACGGTGTCGCGGTACTTGCCGTTCCACTCCGTCCACAGCGCGGGGAAGTTGCCGACCTGGTAGCCGCCGTCGCCGATGTCCCAGGGCTCGGCGATGAGCTTGACCTGGCTGACGACCGGGTCCTGGTGGACCAGGTCGAAGAAGGCCGAGAGCCGGTCGACCTCGTGGAACTGGCGGGCCAGGGTGGAGGCGAGGTCGAAGCGGAAGCCGTCGACGTGCATCTCGGTGACCCAGTAGCGCAGCGAGTCCATGATCCAGCTGCAGCGACTGCGGGAGCCGGACGTTGAGCGAGTTCCCGGTGCCGGTGGTGTCCATGTAGTACTGCTGGTCGTCCTCGACGAGCCGGTAGTACGTCCGGTTGTCGATGCCCTTGAACGACAGCGTCGGGCCCAGGTGGTTGCCCTCGGCGGTGTGGTTGTAGACGACGTCGAGGATGACCTCGATGCCCGCCTCGTGCAGGGCCCGGACCATGCCCTTGAACTCCTGCACCTGCTGGCCGTTGCTCGACTGCGCGTACTCGTTGTGCGGCGCGAAGAAGCCGATCGTGTTGTAGCCCCAGTAGTTGCGCAGGCCCTTCTGCAGCAGCGTGTCGTCCTGCACGAACTGGTGCACCGGCATGAGCTCGATGGCGGTGATGCCCAGGTCGGTGAGGTGCTCGATCGTCGCCGGGTGCGCGACGCCGGCGTAGGTGCCGCGCAGCTCCTCGGGGATCCGCGGGTTGGTCATCGTCAGGCCCTTGACGTGGGCCTCGTAGATGACCGTCTTGTTGTAGGGCGTCCTCGGCGGGCGGTCGACGCCCCAGTCGAAGTAGGGGTTGACGACGACGGACTTCGGCATGTGCGCCGCAGAGTCGTCGTCGTTGCGCTCCTTGGTCTCGAAGTCGTAGCCGAACACCGACGGGTCCCAGTCGACCTGGCCGTCGATCGCCTTGGCGTAGGGGTCGAGGAGGAGCTTGTTCGGGTTGCACCGCAGCCCCTGCGAGGGGTCGTGCGGGCCGTGCACCCGGAAGCCGTACTTCTGGCCGGGGTGGATGTTCGGGAGGAACGCGTGCCACACGTACCCGTCCATCTCGGGGAGGCGGATGCGCTCCTCGTTCCCGTCTTCGTCGAAGAGGCAGAGCTCGACCTTGTCGGCCACCTCGCTGAAGATCGCGAAGTTCGTGCCGGTGCCGTCGTACGTGGCCCCGAGGGGGTAGGCACTGCCGGGCCATACCTGGGTCATGGACTGGTTCCTCCTGCTGCGTGCCCCGGGCACGGGGGCGGAGCCTCTCTCCCAGGGGCGGGGGGAGGAGGCGGGACGGGCGACCCCGTGCCCGTGCCCCGCCCGGGGGGCTCGCACACCTGGAAACGGTGTGACCCTGGCGGGCGCCGGCCGGGGAGACGCGACGGCGCCCCCGGGGACCAGCCACGGGGGCGCCGTGCGCGGAACGGCGGGCCGACCTCGCCCGGCGGATCCGGGTGGCGCTGGCCCGAGGCACCGCTCCTGCGAGCCGCGACGGTAGGGGCCGCGCTGTGCCCCCCGCAAGTACCTGCCACCGGACGGTCGCGTCCGGTCCGGGCCGGGGATCCGGGGGCGAGCAGGGGCGTCGCCGGTTCGCGGCCGCGCGTTCTGTCGCACCCCCGTCGTACCGTCGTCCCCGTGCGCACGACCACCGACATCAGGCCGACCCAGGGCCGCTTCCGCGTCGTCAGCGAGTTCGAGCCGGCGGGTGACCAGCCGGCCGCCATCAAGGCGCTCGCCGAGCGGGTGAACGCGGGGGACGAGCACACCGTCCTGCTGGGTGCCACGGGTACCGGCAAGTCGGCGACGACGGCGTGGCTCATCGAGCAGGTGCAGCGCCCCACGCTGGTGATGGCGCCCAACAAGACCCTCGCCGCCCAGCTGGCCAACGAGTTCCGCGAGCTGCTCCCCGACGCCGCGGTGGAGTACTTCGTCTCGTACTACGACTACTACCAGCCCGAGGCCTACGTCCCGCAGACGGACACCTACATCGAGAAGGACTCCTCGATCAACGAGGAGGTCGAGCGGCTCCGGCACTCGGCCACCAACAGCCTGCTCACCCGGCGCGACGTCGTGGTGGTCTCCACCGTCTCCTGCATCTACGGCCTGGGCACCCCCCAGGAGTACGTCGAGCGCGCGCTGAAGATCCGCAAGGGGGAGGAGCGCGACCGGGACGAGCTGCTGCGCACCCTGGTCACCGAGCAGTACACGCGCAACGACCTCTCCTTCACCCGCGGCACGTTCCGCGTGCGGGGCGACACGATCGAGGTATTCCCGGTGTACGAGGAGCTCGCCGTCCGGATCGAGATGTTCGGCGACGAGGTCGAGCGGCTGTACTACCTGCACCCGCTGACCGGCGAGGTCGTGCGCGAGGTCGAGGAGCTGTTCGTCTTCCCGGCCAGCCACTACGTCGCGGGGCCCGACCGGATGGAGCGGGCGATCCGCAGCATCGAGGCCGAGCTCGAGGTCCGGTTGGCGGAGCTGGAGCGGCAGGGCAAGCTGCTGGAGGCCCAGCGGCTGCGCATGCGCACCACCTACGACATCGAGATGATGCGCCAGGTCGGGTTCTGCTCGGGCATCGAGAACTACTCGCGGCACATCGACGGGCGCGCCCCCGGCAGCGCCGGCGCCTGCCTCATCGACTACTTCCCCGACGACTTCCTGCTGGTCATCGACGAGTCGCACGTGACCGTCCCGCAGATCGGCGGCATGTACGAGGGCGACATGAGCCGCAAGCGCACGCTCGTCGAGCACGGCTTCCGGCTCCCGTCGGCGATGGACAACCGCCCCCTGAAGTGGGAGGAGTTCACCGACCGGATCCACCAGTCGGTCTACCTCTCGGCCACGCCCGGCGACTACGAGCTGGGCAAGGTGCAGGGCGACGTCGTCGAGCAGGTCATCCGGCCCACCGGCCTGATCGACCCCGAGGTCGTGGTCAAGCCGACCAAGGGCCAGATCGACGACCTCGTGCACGAGATCCGCCTCCGCACCGAGAAGGACGAGCGGATCCTGGTCACGACGCTGACCAAGAAGATGTCCGAGGACCTCACCGACTACCTGCTCGAGCTCGGCATCAAGGTCCGCTACCTGCACTCCGAGGTGGACACGCTGCGCCGGGTCGAGCTGCTGCGCGAGCTGCGGCAGGGCGAGTACGACGTGCTGGTCGGCATCAACCTGCTGCGCGAGGGCCTCGACCTGCCCGAGGTGTCGCTGGTGGCGATCCTCGACGCGGACAAGGAGGGCTTCCTCCGCTCGGGCAAGTCGCTCATCCAGACCATCGGCCGTGCGGCGCGCAACGTGTCCGGCCAGGTGCACATGTACGCCGACAAGATCACCCCGTCCATGGCCCAGGCCATCGACGAGACGAACCGGCGCCGCGAGAAGCAGATCGCCTACAACACCGCCCACGGCGTCGACCCGCAGCCGCTGCGCAAGAAGATCGTCGACATCCTCGACGGCATCTACAAGGCCGCCGAGGACGCCGAGGCCGCCACCGAGCTGCTCGGCGGCTCGGGCCGGCAGCAGTCGCGCGGCAAGTCGCCGGTCCCGGGCCTGTCGTCGAAGGCGAAGGCCAAGGCCGGGTCGATCGACGTGCAGGGCCTCCCGCGCGCTGAGCTGGCCGACATGATCCAGACGATGAACGAGCAGATGCTCTCCGCCGCGCGGGAGCTGCAGTTCGAGGTCGCGGCCCGGCTGCGCGACGAGCTGACCGAGCTCAAGAAGGAACTCCGCCAGTTCGACGCCGCGCACGCCTGACCCCGGAGCCGCCCGCATGACCCGCACGACGCCGTCCCGCCCTGCCCACGAGCCGGCCTCCGTGCCGGCCGGCCCGCCGCTCGCCTCGGCGATCACCCGGGTCGAGGCCACGACCGCGCCGATCGAGCTGGCCGGCGTCACCTGGCAGCGGACGACGGGGACGGTGCACGGCGTCATCGACCCCCGGGAGCAGGTCGTGGGGCTGGCGGGGCTGCCCACCGATGCGGCGGGCCGCTGCACGTACCGCGCCGAGTTCGAGGTGATCGCGCCCGAGGGTGGCGGTGACCTCGTCCTCGTGGACGCCGAGAACCGCGGCCGTCCCGCCGTCCTGGTCACCGTGGAGCAGTTCGCGCTCGGCTCGGCGGAGAGCTCGCCGACGGCGGCGGTCTACCCGCCCGGCCGGGGCACCGGCTTCCTCGGTGAGCACGGGCTCGGCTACGCCCGCGTCCAGTGGGAGTCCGGCATCGCGGCCGGCGTCCCGGCGACCGCCCAGGGGATCGGCGAGGTCGTCGTCCGCGACTTCGGCCGGCTGCTCACCCGGCGCACCGGAGACACCCCGCCCGAGGGGCCGGCGCTCCCGCGCTTCGGGTCGGCGGTCCTGGCCGGCATCAGCCAGAGCGCCTGGCTGGTGACCACGCTGGTGGCCGAGGGCTTCAACGTCGAGCCGCACGGCGGTGGGCCGGTGTTCGACGTGGCGGTCACGGTCTCGGGGATCGGCAACTGGCTGGCGATCAACCAGCTGGCGGGGGAGGAGGAGCAGCGGCCCTACCTCCTGCCGGACGGTGTGCCGCTCACCTACGACCGGGTGCTCACCCGCCCCGGCAGCGACCCGCTCCTCGTCGACGTCGCCACCTACACCGACTACTACCGGCTCCGGGCCGGCATCACGGCGCAGGATCCCGGCGACGGGACGGTGCCCCGGTACGACTGGCCGGCTCCGCACGCCGGCCGCACCTACCCAGACGCGGTGGTCTTCGGGGTGCTCGGGTGCAACGGCGGCGTCGAGGTGCCGCGCAACCCGATCTCCTACGAGCCCTACCTGCGCAGCCTGCTCGCCGACGTGGCCGACGTGCTCCGCGGCCGGGACGGCCGGCTGCCCCCGCCGGCGGTGTTCGAGCTGGTGCCGCCGCAGGCCGGTGCGGAGGTCAACGGCCTCCCCGGCGTGGAGCTGCCCGTGCCCGCCGTCGACGACGACACCTGGCAGCCGCGCGGCGGGGTGCGGTTCCCCGACGCCGTGGTCCCGCTGGGCCGGCCGCTGCCGGTGGCGCTGAGCCCGGTGGGCACCTCCTCGATCACCGACGTGTGCGGGAACTGGGGCGGCTGGCAGCCGTTCGACGCCGAGGAGCTGCGCGCCCGCTACGGCGACGTCGACGGGTACCTCGCGCGGTACGCGGCGGCGCTCGATGAGCAGATCGCGGCCGGGTACCTGCGCGCCGCCGAGCGGGAGCGGATGCTCCGCCACGCCCGCGCGGCGTTCCTGGCCGCCGGCGCCTGAGCCGGGTCGGACCGCTGCCACCGATCCGCAGGGTCGGGCACCGATCCGGCACCTCGGGAACACAGCAGCTCCCCGGACCGTTGGGGCCGGGGAAGACGCGCTCAGCGAGCGCGTCCGTGGAGGGGAGTATCCCCGCGCGGCGAGGTCGTCAGTACGGGGTCCCACGACCCCCGGCCCGCCGGCCGTCACCCCGGTGACGGTGGGAGAGACCTCCGGTACTGACCCCAGCGCCAGTCATCGGAGGCTTTTCCTTGGACGTCCCCTTCTGGGTGTGGGCCCTCACCGTCGGCCTCATCGTCGGCATGCTCGTCTTCGACCTCGTCGGGCACGTGCGCACCCCGCACGCCCCCACGCTGCGCGAGTCGGCGACCTGGTCGGCGATCTACGTCGGCATCGCCGTCGTCTTCGGGCTGCTGATCTTCTGGTTCTACGGTGCGCAGTTCGGCGGTGAGTACTTCGCCGGCTACATCACCGAGAAGAGCCTGTCGATCGACAACCTGTTCGTCTTCGTGCTGATCATGGCCAGCTTCGGGGTGCCACGGGAGCTGCAGCAGAAGGTGCTGCTCTACGGCATCACCTTCGCGCTCGTGCTGCGCACCGTGTTCATCCTCGTCGGCGCGGCCGCCATCGAGAACTTCAGCTGGGTCTTCTACCTCTTCGGCGCGATCCTCATCTACACGGCGTGGGCGCAGGCCCGCTCCGGCGGGCACGACGACCACGAGGACTTCTCGGAGAACCTGCTCCTGCGCGGCGCCAGGAAGGCGTTCCCGACCACCGACGAGTACCACTCGGACAAGCTGTCGGTCCGCATCGACGGCAAGCGCTACATCACCCCGCTGGCCATCGCGCTCATCGCCATCGGCAGCGCCGACATCCTCTTCGCCGTCGACTCGATCCCGGCCATCTTCGGCCTCACGCAGGAGACGTACCTGGTCTTCGCCGCCAACGCGTTCTCGCTGCTCGGCCTCCGGCAGCTCTTCTTCCTCATCGACGGCCTGCTCGACCTGGCTGGTCTACCTCGCCTACGGCCTGGCCGTGATCCTCGGCTTCATCGGCGCCAAGCTGGTCATCCACGCGCTGCACACCAACGAGCTGCCGTTCATCAACGGCGGCGAGCACGTCACCGCGATCCCGGAGATCCCGACCTGGCTCTCGCTGACGGTCATCCTGCTGACGCTCGTGGTCACGACGGTGGCCAGCCTGGCGAAGAACCGCCGCGACCGGGCCGCGCGGGCCGCCCTCGCCGGCCCGGCCGACGACGTGCTGGACCCGCGGTGACCGCACCGCCGGCGGAGCTGCTCCTCGCCGGGGCACCGGCGAGGTCGATGGCCGGCGTCCTCACCCTCCTCGACGACGTCGCCGGCCTCGCCGGGGCCGTCGACGGGCTGCGCCGGCGGGTGGAGGAGCTGACCGACCTGCGCAGCGGCGAGCTGCAGGCGCTGCTCGCGGTCGCCGGCGGGGCCACGCGGACCGACGTCGTCGCCGAGCGGACCGGCCAGGTCGACGAGGCGGCGGCCGCGACGCTGCGGGCCCTCCGGGGCCGGGGTCTGGTCACCGCCGACGACGGCGGCACGTCGGGCGCGTGGCGGCTCACGGAGGCCGGGCGGGTGGTGCAGCAGCAGGCCGAGGGGCTGCGGATCCGGGTCCTGCACGGAATCGTCGACGCTCTGGGCGAGGACGCGGCGGCCGAGCTGCGCGCCTCGGTGCGCGCGCTGTCGACGGTCCTCGCGGCCCAGGGAGCGTCGGGGGCGAGGGCACTCAGCGGCCCGTAGAGTCGGGCCCCGTGGAGCTCCCCGTCTGGTTCGAGGTCGCGACGTTCGTGGGACTCACCGTCCTGCTGCTCGCCGACCTCGCCATCGTCGCCCGTCGTCCGCACGAGCCGTCGGTCAAGGAGGCGAGCCTCTGGGTCAGCTTCTACGTCGGGCTGGCCCTGCTGTTCGGGCTCGTGATCCTGGTCGTGACCGGCGGGCAGTTCGCCACGGAGTTCTACGCGGGCTGGCTGACGGAGTACTCGCTCTCGGTCGACAACCTCTTCGTCTTCGTGATCATCATGGCCCGCTTCCAGGTGCCCCGGAAGCTGCAGCAGGAAGCGCTGATGGTGGGCATCATCATCGCGCTGGTGCTGCGCGGGATCTTCATCCTGCTGGGCGCCGCGGTGATCGAGCGCTTCACCTGGGTCTTCTACATCTTCGGCGCGTTCCTCATCTACACCGCGATCAACCTGGTGCGGCACCGCGGCGAGGACGAGGAGTACGAGGAGAACGCGTTCATCCGCCGGATGCGGAAGGTGCTGCCGATCAGCAAGGACTTCCACGGCAGCAAGATCCGGGTCACCGAGGGCGGCAAGAAGCTCTGGACCCCGATGGTCATCGTCTTCCTCGCGCTGGGGACGACGGACCTGCTCTTCGCCCTCGACAGCATCCCGGCGATCTTCGGCCTGACCAAGGAGCCGTTCATCGTCTTCACGGCGAACGTGTTCGCGCTCATGGGGCTGCGCCAGCTGTACTTCCTGCTCGGCGGCCTGCTCAAGCGGCTGGTCTACCTGTCCATCGGCCTCTCGGTCATCCTCGCGTTCATCGGCGTGAAGCTGATCATGGAGGCGCTGCACACCAACGAGCTGCCGTTCATCAACGGTGGTGAGCACATCGACGCGGTGCCCGAGATCCCGATCTGGCTGTCGCTCGCGATCATCCTGGGCGTGCTGCTCGTCGCCACCGTCGCCAGCCTGCTCAAGACCCGCGGCGAGCTCACCTCCGCCGGCGCACCGCAGCTCGACGAGAGCGTTGCCGAGTCCGTGCCCGCCGGCGGGCCCGAGGCGTCCGCGGCCGTCGAGAGCCGCCTCGCCGAGGAGCAGGACGAGGACAGCGCCCGCCGCTGACCGCACCGAGGGCCGCACGGGGGCGGCCGGGCCGGCCCGGGCCACCGGCTAGCGTCGCTCCCATGCGGCCCGACGACCTCGCGCTCCTGCGCACGCCGGGCGTCCCCACCGTGTCCCCGGACGGCCGGATGGCGGTCGTCGCCGTCGAGCGGCTGGACCTCGAGGCCGACGCGTACCGCAGCCAGCTGTGGGCCGTGCCGACCGACGCGTCGGCACCGGCGCGCCCCATCAGCGCCGGCTCCCGCGACTGCTGCCCGGCGTTCTCCCCCGACGGCCGGTGGCTGGCCTACCTGGGCGCCGGACCGGACGGGCAACCGCAGGTGTGCCTGCTGGCCACCGCGGGCGGCGAACCTCGCCGGCTCACCGAGCACCCGCTGGGCGCCGGCGCGCCGGTCTGGTCGCCGGACTCACGGCGGCTCGCCTACGTCGCCCGGGTGCCCGAGCACGGCCGGTACGGCACGGTCGAGGGCGTCGGCCCCGAGGCCGAGCCGCCGCGGCTGATCACCACGCTGACGTACCGCGCGGACGGCATCGGCTTCCTGGCCGACCGCCGCAGCCAGGTCTTCGTCCTCGACCTGCCCGCCTCGCTGCGCGACGACGCCGCGCCGCCCGCACCGGTGCAGCTGACCTCCGGGGACGCCGACTGCGCCGACGTCGTCTGGCGCCCGGACGGCGCGGCCCTCGCCTTCGTCTCCGCGCGGCACCCGCGGGCCGACCGGGACCTCGTCGTCGACGTCCACGAGATCGCCACCGACGGCTCCGGGCTGCGCCGGGTGACCGCGTCGGTCGGGCGGTGCTCGGGCCCGGCCTACGCGCCTGACGGCACGCTCGTCGTCACCGCCGTCCCCGACCTCGGGCCCGACGGGCTCGACGACGTCGCCCGCCCGGCCGTGCCCTGCCGGGTCACCGCGGACGGCGCTCTGCAGCCGCTGCTCGACCCGGAGGAGCACCGCCGCGGCGACCGCACCCCGGGGACGGTGCTGGCGGACGTCGCTGTCCTGGTCGGTGTCGAGCGGCGGGGGGCGGTCGAGCTGCTGCGGGTCCCGCTCACCGGCGGGGAGGCCGAGGTGCTGGTCGACGGACCGTTCACCGTGCGGGGGATCGCGGCGGCGGGTGGTGTCGTCGTCGCCCACCGTGGCGCACGAGCGCTCGGCCGGGGAGCTGGTCGCGCTGTCCGGGGGGAGCCGGCGGCTGCTCACCCGCTTCGGCGCGGAGCTGGGCGGCACCGGCCGGCTGCACCCGATGCGCGAGCGGACGGCGACCGCCCCCGACGGCTACCCGGTGCACGGCTGGGTGACCACACCCCCGGGGCCCGGCCCGCACCCGGTGCTGCTCGCCCTGCACGGCGGGCCGTTCAGCCAGCACGGCTGGTCGCTCCTGGACGACGTCCAGGTCCACGTCTCCGCCGGCTACGCGGTGGTGCAGTGCAATCCGCGCGGGTCCTCGGGGTACGGCGCCGCGCACGGCCGGGCCATCCGGCACGCCTGGGGTGGGCTGGACGCCGACGACGTGCTCGCCTTTCTCGACGCCGCGCTCGCCGACCCCGCGCTCGACGCCGACCGGGTGGGCGTCATGGGCGGCTCCTACGGCGGCTACCTCACCGCGCTGCTCGTCGGCCGCACGGACCGCTTCGCCGCCGCGGTGGTGGAGCGCGGCTTCACCGATCCCGGGCGCTCCGGTGCGCAGAGCGCGCCGGCGTCGGCGATCACCACGCCGACGATGGTGGTCCACGCCGAGCAGGACTGGCGGACGCCGCTCGAGCAGGGCACCCGGCTCTACGTCGAGCTCAAGCGCCGCGGCGTCCCCTCCGAGCTGCTGCTGTTCCCCGGCGAGGGGCACGAGCTGTCCCGCTCGGGGCGGCCGAGGCACCGGCAGGCGCGCTTCGAGCACCTGCTGCGCTGGTGGGCCCGCTGGCTGCCGACCCCCGCGAACCCGGGCCCGGCCACCGCCGAGCTGGTCGAGCCGGAGGCCGACGAGGGGCGCTGAGGCGTTCCCGGCGGGCGCGGTCGGGCCGCCGCGCCCCTACGGTGGGGCATGGCGCTCATCTACCCGGTCCTGGCCGACGCTCCCGAACCCGACGACGACGCCCTGCCCGACTTCGCCGAGCTCGCCGCCGACCTCTCCGACCAGTGGCTGGTCGAGATCGAGGTCGGCGAGGACGGCGACGAGGGCTGCTTCGGCCCGCTGACCGCGCGCGCGGCGTGGGACCTCGCCGTCGGCGTCGACCAGCGGCGTCCCGGCTGGAACGTCTCGATCACCCCGCTCTACCTGCCCGGAACCCCGGACGAGCTGGCCGCCGCCTTCGACGACGACGACGACTGAGCCCGCCGGCGGCGGGTGGGGCGGCCGGAGGGCTTGAGCCGGGGGCCGGGGCGGCGGATGCTGCGGGGGACCCGTCGGCCGAGCACTCGGGAGCGGTCATGCAGGGTGCGCGCGCAACCGCCCTCGCGGTGCTCCTCCTGACCGCCGCGTGCAGCAGCGGCTCGGGGGACGACGGCGGCGGGGACGAGGCGGTGCCCGGGGCGCCGACCCTGCACGGGTCGGTCGGCACCGAGGAGTCCCCGGACGCCTTCGAGATCGCCCTGGTGGACGACGACGGTGAACCGGTCACCGAGCTGCCCGCCGGGCAGTACAACGTCGTGGTGGAGGACTACAGCGAGGTCCACGACTTCCACCTCAGCGGGCTCGACGGCGGCGACGTGGACGAGAAGACGCGGGTCACCGGGACGGGCGAGACCACCTGGGTCATCACCTTCGACGCGGGCGAGTACCGCTACCTGTGCGACCCCCACCCGAGCATGAACGGCCGGTTCACCGTCAGCTGACCCCGCCGGTCACCGGGTCGCCCGGTCACCAGCCGCGGGCGCGCCACTCCGGCAGCGAGGGGCGCTCGGCGCCGATCGTCGTGTCGTTCCCGTGCCCCGGGTAGACCCAGGTGCCGTCGGGCAGCGCGTCGAACAGCCGCTGCTCGACGTCGTCGATGAGGCTGGCGAACCGGCCGGCGTCCTGCTGGGTGTTGCCCACGCCGCCGGGGAAGAGGCTGTCGCCGGTGAAGACGTGGGTGCCCGCGTCCCCGGGGCCGCGCCAGACCAGCGCGATGCTGCCCGGCGTGTGCCCCCGCAGGTGGACGACCTCCAGCGGCTGCTCGCCGACGGAGACCGTCTCGCCGTGCTCGACGGTGCGGTCGACGCGCACCGGCAGGTCGGCCGCGTCGGCGGCGTGCGCGACCGTGGCCGCGCCGGTGGCCGCCACGACCTCGGGCAGCGCCCGGTGGTGGTCCCAGTGCCCGTGGGTGGTGACGACGGTGCGCAGCACCGCGTCGCCGACCAGGCCCAGCAGCGCCTCGGGTTCGGCCGCGGCGTCGATCAGCAGCGCCTCCCCGGTGGCGGTGCAGCGCAGCAGGTAGGCGTTGTTCGCCATCTCGCTGACCGCCAGCTTGCTGATCGTCAGCCCGGGCAGCTCCCGGACGTCGGGCGCTCCGCCGACCTCGACGTTCCCGGTGTAGGAGCTCATCTCCGGCCTCCGTTCGAAAAGTGTCGGCGTGCGCCGTTACGGTCCTGGCATGGACGCTAGCGGAGGTCTCGGCCTGCCCCCGATCGAGCTGCGCGCGGGGGACGGGAGCACCGGCCGGCCGGTGCCGTGGGCCGCCGACCCGGAGGGGACGCCGAGCGACCCGGGCCTGGTCGGGCTGACCGCCGCGGAGATCGCCGCCCGCGTGCGCACCGGCGAGATCACCGCCGTCGACGTGGTGCGCGCCCACCTCGACCACATCGAGGCGGTCGACGCCCGCGTCGGCGCCTTCCGCGTCGTCCGGCGCGACGCGGCCCTCGCCGAGGCGGCCGCGGTCGACGCCAGCCTCACCCGGTTCGCGCTGCCGCTGGCCGGCGTCCCCGTCGCGATCAAGGACAACGTGGCGGTCGCGGGGGAGGTCTGCACCGACGGGTCCCCCGCCCGCGCCGGCGAGCCGGAGCGCAAGGACCACCCCGTCGTCACCCGGCTGCGCAAGGCCGGCGCCGTCGTCGTCGGCATCACCCGTGCGCCCGAGCTCTGCCTCTACGCCGCCACCGACGGGCCCGGCACGGTCAGCCGCAACCCCTGGGACACCGCGCTCTCGTCGGCCGGCAGCTCCGGTGGCAGCGCCGCCGCGGTCGCCTCGGGCTCGGTGCCGATCGCGCACGGCAACGACGGCATGGGCTCGCTCCGGCTGCCCGCCGCCGCCTGCGGCCTGGTCACCCTCAAGCCGGGCCGGGGCGTCGTCCCCGGCGGCATCGGCGCGGACGACTGGTCGGGCATGGCGGTCAACGGCGCGCTGGCCACCACCGTCGGCGACCTCGCGCTGGCCCACGCCGTCCTGGCGGGGGAGACGCCCGAGCAACCCCCGGCGCCCGACCGGCCGCTGCGCATCGCGGTGAGCACGCGGTCCCCGGTCCCGGGCGTCGGTGCCGACGCCGCCACCCGGGCCGCGGTCGACGCCGTCGTCGCCGAGCTGGAGGCCGCCGGCCACACCGTCGTCCGCCGCGATCCGCCGATCACCCCCGGCGCGGCCGCCGGAGCGCTGGTCCGCTGGTTCGCCGGCGCCGAGGACGACGCCGAGTTCCTGGGCATCGACCGGCGCGAGCTCCAGCCGCGCAGCCGCACCCACGCCCGGCTCGGCCGGCTCGTGCGCCGGCTCGGGCTGGTCCGGCCGCGCACCCAGGAGCGGTTCCGCGAGCGGATGGTCGGGTTCTTCTCCGACGTCGACCTGCTGCTCACCCCGGTGACCACCGGCCCGCCGCTGGCCGCCCGCCCCTGGCACGAGCGCGGGTTCCTGGCCAACGTCACAGCCAACGCCCGCTGGGCGCCGTGGACGGCGGCGTGGAACCTGGCCGGCCTCCCGGCGGCGGTGCTGCCGGGCGGGACGCGGCCGTCCGGGCCCCCGGTGGCGGTCCAGTTCGTCGGCCCCCCGGGCGCCGAGGGACGACTACTCTGGCTGGCCGGAGAGCTGGAGCGCCGGCTCCCGTGGCGCCGCTACGCGCCCGTCTTCGACCCCACCGACCGGCCGTCCACCGCGACCTGAACCTGCCCGCCCCGCGGGCGCAGGTCACACCGCGGAGGCGGACGACCACGGCCGGCGCGGGCGTTGCACCCGGCAGATCGACGGCGGCGTCCCCGGCCCGCCCCGCAGCACCAGCACCCGCGACACCCAACCAGCGACCGACAGGGATCACATGGACCGGCTCGTCGTCCGCGGCGCCCGAGAGCACAACCTCAAGGACGTCCACCTCGACCTCCCCCGTGACGCGCTCATCGTGTTCACGGGCCTCTCCGGCTCCGGCAAGTCGAGCCTCGCCTTCGACACGATCTTCGCCGAGGGGCAGCGCCGCTACGTCGAGTCGCTGTCGGCCTACGCCCGCCAGTTCCTCGGCCAGATGGACAAGCCCGACGTCGACTTCATCGAGGGCCTGTCGCCGGCGGTGTCGATCGACCAGAAGTCGACCAACCGCAACCCGCGGTCGACCGTCGGCACGATCACCGAGGTCTACGACTACCTCCGCCTCCTCTACGCGCGCGCCGGTCAGCCGCACTGCCCCAACTGCGGCAAGCCGATCTCCCGGCAGACGCCGCAGCAGATCGTCGACCAGGTGCTGGCCATGGAGGAGGGCACCCGCTTCCAGGTGCTCGCGCCGGTCGTCCGCGCGCGCAAGGGCGAGTACGTCGACCTGTTCAGCTCGCTGCAGACGCAGGGCTTCTCCCGCGTCCGCGTCGACGGCACGGTGCACTCGCTGACCGAGCCGCCGAAGCTCAAGAAGCAGGAGAAGCACTCGATCGAGGTCATCGTCGACCGGCTCACCGTCAAGGAGAGCGCCAAGCGCCGGCTGACCGACTCGGTGGAGACCGCCCTCGGCCTGGCCGGCGGCCTCGTCGTCCTCGAGTTCGTCGACCTGCCGGACGACGACCCGCACCGCGAGCGCACCTTCTCCGAGCACCTCGCCTGCGTCGACGACGGGCTGTCCTTCGAGGCGCTCGAGCCGCGCTCGTTCTCCTTCAACTCCCCGTTCGGCGCCTGCACCGAGTGCACCGGCATCGGCACCCGCAAGGAGGTCGACCCGGAGCTCGTCGTCCCGGACCCGGAGAAGAGCCTGGCGCAGGGCGCGATCGCGCCGTGGTCGAGCTCGATGAGCAACGAGTACTTCACCCGGCTGCTCACCGGCCTGGGCCAGCAGATCGGCTTCTCCATGGACGAGCCGTGGGAGCGGCTGCCGGCCAAGGTGCAGAAGGCGATCCTGCACGGCTCGCCGGACCAGGTGCACGTCCGCTACAAGAACCGGTACGGCCGCGAGCGCAGCTACTACGCCGCCTTCGAGGGCGTGCTGCCCTTCCTCGAGCGCCGGCACGACGACACCGACAGCGACTACATGCGGGACAAGTACGAGGGCTACATGCGCGACGTCCCGTGCCCCGTCTGCCACGGCACCCGGCTCAAGCCGGAGATCCTCGCGGTCAAGCTCAACGGCCGCTCCATCGCCGAGGTCACCAACCTCTCCATCGGCGAGGCCTCGCAGTGGCTGAACGCCCTCGAGCTGGGGGAGCGCGAGAAGGCTATCGCCGACCGCGTCCTCCGCGAGATCCAGGCGCGGCTGTCCTTCCTGGTCGACGTCGGCCTGGACTACCTCTCCCTCGACCGCCCGGCCGCGACGCTGGCCGGTGGTGAGGCGCAGCGGATCCGGCTGGCCACCCAGATCGGCTCCGGCCTGGTCGGCGTGCTGTACGTGCTGGACGAGCCCTCGATCGGGCTGCACCAGCGCGACAACACCCGGCTGATCGAGACGCTGGTCCGGCTGCGCGACATGGGCAACACGCTCATCGTCGTCGAGCACGACGAGGACACCATCAAGGTCGCCGACTGGGTGGTCGACATCGGCCCGGGCGCCGGCGAGCACGGTGGCGAGGTCGTCGTCAGCGGCACCGTCGACGAGCTGCTGGCCAGCGAGCGGTCGCTCACCGGCCAGTACCTCTCCGGCCGCAAGGCCATCGAGATCCCGGCTCAGCGCCGCGAGCTCACGCCGGGCCGCGAGCTCGTCGTCAAGGGAGCCCGCGAGAACAACCTGCGCGGCATCGACGTGACGTTCCCGCTGGGTGTCCTGGTGGCCGTCACCGGCGTCTCCGGGTCGGGCAAGTCCACGCTGGTCAACGACATCCTCTACACGACGATGGCCAACGTCCTGAACCGCGCGCGCATGGTCGCCGGCCGGCACCGCACGATCACCGGCCTCGACCAGCTGGACAAGGTCGTGCACGTCGACCAGTCGCCGATCGGCCGCACGCCGCGCTCCAACCCGGCCACCTACACCGGGGTCTGGGACCAGGTGCGCAAGCTGTTCGCGCAGACCACCGAGGCGAAGATGCGCGGCTACCTGCCGGGCCGCTTCTCCTTCAACGTCAAGGGCGGGCGCTGCGAGGCGTGCTCCGGCGACGGCACGCTGAAGATCGAGATGAACTTCCTGCCGGACGTCTACGTCCCCTGCGAGGTGTGTAAGGGAGCCCGGTTCAACCGGGAGACCCTCGAGGTGCACTACAAGGGCAAGACGGTCGCCGAGGTGCTCGACATGCCGATCGAGGAGGCGGCGGACTTCTTCGCGGCCATTCCGTCGATCGCGCGCTACCTGCGCACGCTCACCGAGGTCGGCCTCGGCTACGTCCGGCTCGGGCAGCCCGCCACGACGCTCTCCGGCGGCGAGGCCCAGCGGGTCAAGCTGGCCAGCGAGCTGCAGAAGCGGTCCAACGGCCGCAGCATCTACGTCCTCGACGAGCCGACCACCGGCCTGCACTTCGAGGACATCCGCAAGCTGCTGCTGGTCCTGCAGGGCCTGGTCGACAAGGGCAACTCGGTCATCGTCATCGAGCACAACCTCGACGTCATCAAGAGCGCCGACTGGCTCATCGACATGGGGCCCGAGGGCGGGTTCCGCGGCGGCACGGTCGTCGCCGAGGGGCCGCCGGAGTTCGTCGCCACCGTGCCGGAGAGCCACACCGGCCGGTACCTGGCGAAGATCCTCGACGAGGACGCCGTGGCCGCGGCCGCCGCACCCAAGAAGAGGACCCGCAAGAAGGCCAGCTGAGCGCCCGGCCCACCCGGCTCCCGACCCGCCCGGCGAGGTCAGGGAACCGGGTGCGCCCGCACCGGGGGCCGGTGGTCCACCACCTCGACGAGGGCCACGCCGGCCGGGTCCGGGACCCGGCCGGCGGCCACGGCCGCCGCCACCGCGGCGAGCACCTCGGCGGACGGCTGCTCGCCGGACCCGTGCTCTCGGGACGCTTGCTCTCCGGGCCCCTGCCAGCGGGCCCAGCGCCGGAACCGGCCGCGGGCGACCAGCTCGATCTCCCACCGTCCCGACCTCCACGCGCGCAGCTGGGCCAGTGCCCCGGGGCGCGGGCGCGACCTCCGCGCCTCGTGCAACGCCCAGATCGCGGAACCGGTCCGGTGCCACTCGCCGCGCAGTGCCGCCAGCTCCGCGTCCACCGGGTCGCTGATGGGTGCCGCCGGGAGCCGCACATCGGTGGGCGCGGACGCCACCAGCGGAGCGGGGTGCCGCCCCAGTGCCTCCTCCAGCCGCCGGCGCAGTCGGTTCGCGTCCGGGCCGGGATGCGGTGGCGCCAGGCCGGCCCCGCGCACGAACCGCGCCCGCACCCACCACTCGCTGCCCCAGGGATCGGTCACCGTCTGCCGCACGCCACGCCTCCGTCGTCGTCGAGGAGGCGAGCATGCCGCGCGCGCCCGGGCCCGGGTCGGCGTCGTCCACAGGCCGGCCCGCGGACGTCGACGCGCCCCGGGCCCGTTCCACCCGCGGCGGCCGGCACGACAGACTGCGCGCATGGACCTCACGGACAACGTCGTCATCGTCACCGGCTCGAGCAGCGGCATCGGCGAGGCGGTCGCCCGCCGGCTGGCGGCGGCGGGCGCCCGCATCGTCGTCAACTCGGCATCCTCCGTCGAGGCGGGGGAGCGGCTGGCCGGGGAGCTGGGCGACGCCTGCTACGTGCAGGGCGACATCTCCGATCCCGCGACCGCGCAGGCGCTGGTCGCCGCCGCGCAGGACCGCTGGGGCCGGCTGGACGGGCTGGTCAACAACGCCGCGGTCACCGCGGAGGTCCCGCTCGCCGACATCGACGGCGTCACGGCCGACCACTGGAACCGCGTGCTCGGCGTCAACGTCGTCGGCACCTTCCTCGTCTCGCAGGCCGCGCTCCCGCTGCTGCGCGCCGCCGAGGACGGCTGGATCCTCAACGTCACCTCGATCGCCGGCATCCGCCAGACCGGCAGCTCGCTGCCCTACGCCGTCTCCAAGGCCGCCGTCGACCACCTGACGACGATCCTGGCCAAGCACGCCGGCGGCGGGGTCCGGGTCAACGCGGTCGCGCCGGGGCTGGTGGCGACGCCGTGGACCAAGACCTGGGACCAGCAGAAGGCGGGCGTCGCCGCGACGGCGCCGCTGAAGCGGGTCGCGACGCCGGACGACATCGCCGACGCCTGCATGGGGCTCATCGGGACCCGCTACGCCACCGGCCAGACGCTGCTCGTCGACGGCGGGCTGGGTCTGGTGGTCTGACGGCCTGGTCCGACGGCCTGGTTCGACGGTGCAGAACCGGGGCGTCAAGGCGGCGCCCCGGCGGCGCGGCGCCGCGCACTTGTGATCGTGGTCACTCACGGAGTACCCTCGGTGTGACTGAAGTCACCGAGGGCCGTCAGGCGGCCCACGAGGAGGCCGCGATGAGCGCGCTCACGCCCGACTGCGACCCCGACATGACCCACTGCGGTGAACCGTGGCAGGGCAAGAGCGGTCCGGGGGCCAGCGTCCTGTCCGTCGCCGTGCTGCTCACGATCCTCGGCGTCTCGCTGGCGGTCGTGGCCACGCGGGCCGTCTCCGACGCGTTCGACTACGCCGCCGTCCCGATCGCGCTGCTCGCGGCGGTGTCGCTCGTCCGCCGCCTCGCCCGCTCGGCCGCTCCGCACCTGAAGGCCGCCGTGGCGCGGGTGCCGCGCGGCGTCGCCGTCCGCCGCTCGCAGCCGGTGGGCTGACCGCCGGACCGACTCCCGACCGCCGTCCCGGGGCCCGCCCAGCGGGTCCCGGTTCCCGGCTGCCCGGACCCGGTGTGACTCCTGGGACAGCCAGGCCCCGGCCCCGGCGGCCTGTCACCCCTCCGACCTAACCTGGACGCATGGCCGACCCCTCGACGTACCGCCCGGCGGTCGGCTCGATCCCCGAGAGCCCCGGGGTCTACAAGTTCCGCGACCCGGCCGGCCGGGTCATCTACGTCGGCAAGGCCAAGAGCCTGCGGCAGCGGCTCAACAGCTACTTCGCCGACGTCGCCGGCCTGCACCCGCGCACCCGGCAGATGGTGACGACGGCGTCGGCGGTCGAGTGGACCGTCGTCGGCACCGAGGTCGAGGCCCTCCAGCTCGAGTACAACTGGATCAAGGAGTTCGACCCCCGCTTCAACGTCCGCTACCGCGACGACAAGAGCTACCCGTCGCTGGCGGTGACGCTCAACGAGGAGTTCCCCCGGCTGCAGGTCATGCGCGGGCCCAAGAAGAAGGGCGTCCGGTACTTCGGGCCCTACGCCCACGCCTGGGCCATCCGCGAGACGCTCGACACCCTGACCCGCGTCTTCCCGGCGCGCACCTGCTCCAACGGGGTGTTCAAGCGCGCCGGACAGATCGGCCGCCCCTGCCTGCTCGGCTACATCGGCAAGTGCGCCGCGCCCTGCGTCGGGCGGGTCAGCGCCGAGGAGCACCGGGAGATCGTCGACGACTTCTGCGACTTCATGGCCGGCCGGACCGAGCAGATGATGAAGCGGCTCGAGCGCGAGATGGCCGCGGCGTCGGAGAACCTCGAGTTCGAGAAGGCCGCCCGGTTGCGTGACGACCTCGGTGCGCTGCGCCGGGCCATGGAGAAGCAGGCCGTCGTGCTCGGGGACGGGACCGACGCCGACGTCGTCGCCTTCGCCCAGGACGAGCTCGAGGCGGCCGTGCAGGTCTTCCACGTCCGCGGGGGGCGCGTGCGCGGGCAGCGCGGCTGGATCGTCGACAAGGTCGAGGAGGTCACGACCGGGCAGCTGGTGGAGCAGTTCCTGCTGCAGGTCTACGGCGGCGTGGACGAGCAGACCGGCGTCGGCGAGGCGGGCGAGGCCGTGCCCCGCGAGGTGCTGGTGCCCGAGCTCCCGGACGACGCCGAGGTCTACGTCGAGCTGCTCGAGGAGCTGCGCGGCAGCAAGGTCTCCCTGCGGGTGCCGCAGCGCGGCGACAAGCGCGCGCTCATGGAGACCGTCGAGCGCAACGCCAAGGAGTCCTTCGCCCGGCACCGGGTGAAGCGCTCCAGCGACCTCACCGCGCGCTCCCTGGCGCTGAGCGAGCTGCAGGAGGCGCTCGAGCTGCCGGACGCACCGCTGCGGATCGAGTGCATGGACGTCAGCCACGTCCAGGGCACCAACGTCGTGGCCAGCATGGTGGTCTTCGAGGACGGCCTGGCCAAGAAGTCCGACTACCGCCGGTTCTCCGTCACGAACGGAACCGACGACACGGCGGCGATGGCCGAGGTCGTGCGCCGCCGTTTCGCCCGGCACGTCAAGGACGAGCAGGACCGCCGCGACGAGCAGGGCGTCGCGGCGGAGGAGGGGCGCCCGCGCCGGTTCGCCTACCCGCCCAACCTCCTCGTCGTCGATGGCGGCGCTCCGCAGGTCGCGGCGGCGGCCCGGTCGCTCGAGGAGCTCGGCGTCGTCGACGTCGCGGTCTGCGGGCTGGCCAAGCGGATGGAGGAGGTGTGGCTCCCGGGCGACAGCGACCCGGTGATCCTGCCGCGCACCTCCGAGGCGCTGTACCTGCTGCAGCGGGTGCGGGACGAGGCGCACCGGTTCGCGATCACCTACCACCGGCAGAAGCGGTCCACGACCATGCTGGTCTCCCTGCTCGACGACGTCCCCGGTCTCGGCGAGACCCGGCGAAAGGCGCTGATGAAGGAATTCGGATCGCTGAAGCGGCTGCGCGCCGCGACGGTGGAGGAGCTCATGGCGGTGCCGGGCATCGGCCGGCGGACGGCGGAGGCGGTGCAGGCGGCGATCGCCGAGCCGGCCGACCCCGCGGGTGCGGCCACCGGACGCCGACCCCGCCGTCGAGACGACGACGGCGCCCGCGGGCCCGGCGGAACGGGGCGCGCCCCGGACCGGGTCCGGCCGCACCGCCGAGGTCGGCCGGGTGGCGTCGTGAACGAGGGGAGCGGGCCGGGCCTGGACGGGGCGAGCACCGAGACGCAGCCGCTGGAGGTCGTCGTCGTCACCGGGCTGTCCGGGGCCGGCAAGAACAGCGCGGGCCGGGTGCTCGAGGACCTCGGGTGGTACGTCGTCGACAACCTGCCGCCGGCGCTCCTGCTGCCGATGGTCGAGCTCGGTGCCCGCGGCGACGTGCGGCGCTTCGCCGCCGTCGTCGACGTGCGCAGCCGCGCGTTCACCAGCGACCTGCAGGAGGCCATCCGGCTGCTCTCCGAGGCCGGCCACCGGCCCCGGGTGCTCTACGTGCACGCCCGCGACGAGGTGCTCGTCCGGCGCTACGAGTCGAACCGGCGCGAGCACCCGCTGCAGGGCGGCGGCAGGCTCGTCGACGGCATCACCGCCGAGCGGAACCTGCTCACCGGCATCGCCGGTGAGGCCGACCTGTGGGTGGACACCAGCGACCTCAACGTGCACCAGCTGCGCGCCACCATCGAGAACGCGTTCGCCCGCGAGGGGCAGACGCCGCCGCTCACCGCGACGGTGATGAGCTTCGGCTTCAAGTACGGCGTGCCGCTGGACGCCGACCTCGTGGTCGACGCGCGGTTCCTGCCCAACCCGCACTGGATCCCCGAGCTGCGGCCCTTCACCGGGAAGGATCCCGGCGTCCGGGACTACGTGCTCGGCCAGGAGGACGCCGCGGAGTTCCTCGACCGCTACACCGAGGTGCTGCGGCTGCTGGTGCCCGGCTACCGCCGGGAGGGCAAGCGCTACCTGACGCTGGCGGTCGGCTGCACCGGGGGCAAGCACCGCAGCGTCGCGATCGCCGAGGAGTTCGCCCGCCGGCTCACCGCCGACGGCATCGCCGCGGTCGCCCGCCACCGCGACCTGGGCCGCGAGTAGTGGTCGACGAGCACCCGCCGGGCGGCGGCCGGCCGCTCCGGGCGGTGGCGTTCGGCGGCGGCCACGGGCTGGCCGCCGCTCTGAGCGCGTGGCGGCACCTGACCACCGACGTGACGGCCGTCGTGACCGTCGCCGACGACGGTGGTTCGTCCGGCCGGATCCGCCGGGAGCTGCCGGTCCTCCCGCCCGGAGACCTGCGCATGGCGCTGGCCGCGCTGACGGGGCCGGGGGAGCGCGAGCAGGGCCTGGCCGCGCTGCTGCAGCACCGGCTCGGCGGCACCGGGGGCCTGGCCGGGCACTCGGTGGGCAACCTGCTGCTGACCGGCCTGGTCGAGCTGCACGGCGGGGACACCGTGCGCGCCCTCGACGAGCTGGCCGGTCTGCTGGACGCCCGCGGGCGGGTGCTGCCCATGGCCGACGTGCCGCTGGACCTCGTCGCGCAGGTCGAGCGGATCGACCTCGAGGACCGCACGCGGTCGCGCACCATCCGCGGGCAGGTGGCGATCGCCACCACCCCGGGCCGGGTGCGGCAGATCCGGGTCTCCCCGGACGACCCGCCGGTGCACCCCGCGGTGCTCGACGCGATCGCCGGCGCCGACGTGGTCTCGCTGGGGCCGGGTTCCTGGTACACCTCCGTGCTGCCGCACCTGCTGGTCCCGCAGCTCCGCGCGGCGCTGACCGCGACGGCCGCGAAGGTGGTGGTGGTGCTGAACCTGGAACCGCAGCCCGGTGAGACCGACGGTTTCTCGCCGGAGGAGCATGTGTCCGTGCTGCAGGCGCATCTCGGCGGGGTGCCGTTGCACAGCGTGATCGCCGATGCGGACTCGGTGGTTGACCGCCGTGGTCTCCTGTCTGCGGTGCGTTCGTGCGGTGCCGAGCTCCTGCTGGCGCCGGTAGCGGAACTCGACGGTGCACCCCGGCATGATCCGGGGCGCCTGTCCGCCGCTCTGGCGTCGGTGGTCGGGATCCGCTGAACGGGTAGAGGCTTCCGGCCGGGTATGCCACGCACGGGACCTGGTCGGTACGAGGGGGAAGAGGGGACGCCGCTCATGGCGACAACCCGGGGGACGGCGACGGACGAACCCGTCGCTACGTGGGGGTGGACGACGTGGCGATGACGGCCATGGTGAAGGACGAGCTCTCGAGGGTGGAGTGCACGAAGACCTCCGAGCGCAAGGCGGAGGTCACCGCGCTGCTGCGCTTCTCGGGCGGCCTGCACATCGTCGGCGGCCGGGTGGTCATCGAGGCCGAGCTGGACACCGGCTCGGTGGCCCGGCGGCTCCGGCGGGACATCAGCGAGGTCTACGGCTACACGAGCGGGGTGAGCGTGCTCGCCGGCGGCAACATCCGCCGGGGCGTGCGCTACCTCGTCCGCATCGCCAAGCACGGCGAGGGCCTGGCCCGGCAGACCGGCCTGGTCGACCAGCGCGGCCGGCCCGTCCGGGGTCTGCCGCCGGCGGTGGTCTCGGGCAGCATCAACGACGCCGAGGCGGCCTGGCGGGGCGCGTTCCTCGCCCACGGCTCGCTCACCGAGCCCGGCCGGTCCTCCTCGCTCGAGGTGACCTGCCCCGGCCCGGAGGCCGCCATGGCGCTGGTCGGGGCGGCGCGCCGGCTCGGCATCGCCGCTAAGGCGCGCGAGGTCCGCGGCGCCGACCGGGTCGTCGTCCGGGACGGTGACGCGATCAGCGCGCTGCTCACCCGCATGGGCGCCCACGACGCCGTCATGGCCTGGGAGGAGCGGCGGATGCGCCGCGAGGTCCGGGCCACCGCCAACCGGCTGGCCAACTTCGACGACGCGAACCTGCGCCGGTCGGCGCGGGCGGCCGTCGCGGCCAGCGCCCGCGTGGAGCGCGCCATGGAGATCCTCGCCGGGGACGCCCCCGAGCACCTGCTCGTCGCCGGCCGGCTGCGGCTGGAGTTCGGCCAGGCGTCGCTGGAGGAGCTCGGCCAGCGGGCCGATCCGCCGATGACCAAGGACGCCGTCGCCGGGCGCATCCGCCGGCTGCTGGCGATGGCCGACAAGCGCGCCAAGGACCTCGGCATCCCGGACACCGAGTCCGTCGTCACCGACGACATGCTCACCCAGTAGCGGCACCCGCTCCCGCGCTCCGACCAGATCGCCGATCTCGCACGCTTCCCCGCCCGGAACCGTGCGAGATCGGCGATCTCGCCGTTCCGGGTGGTTTGGCGAGCGACCGTGAGACGCCCGGATCCGGGGCCGCTAGGGTTTGGCGGAGCGAGGTCGCGCGGCGCGCGCGACCCGGTGGCGCGGCAACGCGAACTCGACGTGGAGGTCTGCAGTGACGGTCCGGGTAGGCATCAACGGATTCGGCCGGATCGGCCGCAACTTCTGGCGGGCCGCCGCGGCCAGCGGCCAGGACATCGAGATCGTGGCGGTGAACGACCTCACCAGCAACGAGGCGCTCGCCCACCTGCTCAAGTACGACAGCATCCTGGGCCGCCTCGGCCGGGACGTCGAGGCCTCCGCCGAGGGCATCACCATCGGCGGCAAGCAGATGAAGGTGCTCTCCGAGCGCGACCCGGCCAACCTGCCCTGGGCCGACCTGGGTGTCGACGTCGTCGTCGAGTCCACCGGCTTCTTCACCAAGGCCGCCGACGCGCGCAAGCACGTCGACGCGGGTGGCGCCAAGAAGGTCATCATCTCCGCGCCGGCCACCGACGACGACATCACGATCGTCATGGGTGTCAACGACGAGCTCTACGACGGCTCGCAGACCGTCATCAGCAACGCGTCCTGCACCACGAACTGCCTGGCCCCGCTGGCCAAGGTCCTCAACGACGCGTTCGGCATCGAGCGCGGTCTGATGACCACGATCCACGCCTACACCGCCGACCAGAACCTGCAGGACGGCCCGCACAAGGACCTGCGCCGCGCGCGCGGTGCCGCGCTCAACATGGTGCCGACCTCCACCGGTGCCGCGAAGGCCATCGGCCTGGTCCTGCCCGAGCTCAAGGGCAAGCTGGACGGCTACGCCATCCGCGTCCCGGTCCCGACCGGCTCGGCCACCGACCTCACGGTGCAGCTGAAGAACGAGGCGACCGCCGACGACATCGACGCCGCCTACCGCGAGGCCGCGGCCGGCCCGCTCGGCAAGTACCTGACCTACACCCGCGACGAGATCGTCTCCTCGGACATCGTCACCGACCCGTCGTCGTGCATCTACGACGCCAAGCTCACCAAGGTCTTCGGCCCGATGGCCAAGGTGCTGGGCTGGTACGACAACGAGTGGGGCTACTCCAACCGCCTCGTCGACCTCACCGCGCTGGTGGGCTCGAAGCTCTGATGCGTTCCGTCGACGACCTCATCGCCGAGGGCGTCTCCGGTCGGCGCGTGCTCCTGCGCGCCGACCTGAACGTCCCGCTGGACAAGCAGACCTGCGAGATCACCGACGACGGCCGCATCCGCGCGAGCCTGCCCACGCTGCAGGCGCTGCGTGACGCCGGCGCCCGGGTGGTCGTGGCCGCGCACCTCGGCCGGCCCAAGGGCACCCCGGACCCGCAGTTCTCCCTCGCGCCCGTCGCGGCGCGGCTGGGCGAGCTGCTGGGGACGACGGTGCCGCTGGCCGCCGACGTCGCCGGCGACGACGCCCGCGCCAAGGCCGGTGCGCTGGCCGACGGCGAGGTGCTGCTGCTGGAGAACGTCCGCTTCGAGGCCGCCGAGACGTCCAAGGACGACGCCGAGCGGGGCGAGCTGGCCGACCGGTTCGCCGCGCTGGCCGACGTCTACGTCGACGACGCGTTCGGTGCCGTGCACCGCAAGCACGCCTCGGTGTTCGACGTCGCCCAGCGGCTGCCGCACGCGGCCGGCCGGCTGGTCGCCCGCGAGCTCGAGGTGCTCACCCGCCTGACCACCGACCCCGAGCGGCCCTACGTGGTCGTCCTCGGTGGCTCGAAGGTCAGCGACAAGCTGGCGGTCATCGAGGCGCTGCTGCCCAAGGTGGACCGACTGCTGGTCGGCGGCGGGATGTGCTTCACCTTCCTCGCCGCGCAGGGCCACGGGGTGGGCAGCTCGCTGCTCGAGGCCGACCAGGTCGAGACCTGCCGCCGGCTGCTCGCCGCGGCCGGCGACCGGATCGTGCTGCCGGTCGACGTCGTCACCGCCACGGCGTTCAGCGCCGACGCGGAGACCGGCGTCGTCCCGGTCGACCAGATCCCCGACGGGCTCATGGGCCTGGACGTCGGCCCGCGGACCGTCGAGGTGTTCGGCACCGAGCTCGGCGCCGCGCGCACCGTCTTCTGGAACGGCCCCATGGGCGTGTTCGAGCTGGCCCCCTTCCAGGCGGGCACCCGCGGCGTGGCGCAGGCCGTCGCCGCCGTGGACGGCCTGTCCGTGGTCGGCGGTGGCGACTCCGCCGCCGCGGTGCGGCAGCTCGGCCTGGACGAGGCCGCCTACGGCCACATCAGCACCGGCGGCGGCGCGTCGCTGGAGTACCTCGAGGGCCGGGAGCTGCCCGGCCTCGCGGTGCTCACCGACTGAGCGGGGATCCACGCATGGCACGCACCCAGCAGCCCCCGGCCCGCACCGGCCGCCGGCCGCTCATCGCCGGCAACTGGAAGATGCACCTGACGCACCTGGAGGCCATCGGCCTGGTGCAGAAGGTCGCCTTCTCGCTGAAGCTGGCCGAGCTCGAGGCGGCCGAGGTGGTCGTCGTCCCGCCGTTCACCGCGCTGCGCAGCGTCCAGACGCTGGTGGCCGGCGACAAGCTGGCCATCGGCTACGGCGCGCAGGACGTGTCGGCGCAGGACTCCGGCGCCTACACCGGCGAGGTCAGCGGCGCGATGCTCAACGCGCTCGCGTGCACCTACGCCGTCGTCGGCCACTCCGAGCGGCGGGCGTACCACGCCGAGACCGACGAGGTCGTGGCCGCGAAGGTCCGCGCCGCCCTGCGCCACGGGCTGGTGCCGATCCTGTGCGTGGGGGAGGGGCTGGAGGTCCGCAAGGCCGGCCAGCACGTCGCGCACTGCACCGCCCAGCTCGACGCCGCGCTCGACGGGCTGACCGCCGAGCAGGTCGCCGGGGAGCCCGGCGCCGGGGGCGGCGTCGTCGTCGCCTACGAGCCGGTGTGGGCCATCGGCACCGGCGAGGTCGCCACCCCCGAGGACGCGCAGGAGGTGTGCGGCGCACTCCGGGCGCGGCTCGCCGAGCGGTTCGGACAGGAGACGGCCGCTGCCGTCCGTATCCTCTACGGCGGGTCGGTGAAGGCCGCCAACACGGCCGGCATCCTGGCCGGGCCGGACGTCGACGGTGCCCTCGTCGGCGGGGCGAGCCTGGACGCCGACGAGTTCGCACAGATCTGCAGGAGCGCCGCCGAGGCCAGCTGAGTCGTTGCTGGCCGCCGCCGGCGCACGACCCGGGGGCGGAACAGCACGTCGTGAACGAGACGCTCGAACGGCTCAGCCGGCGCCTGCCGTCCTGGGCGCAGGGGCGGCAGGGGCGGCTGGTCCTCGCGGTCACCGCCCTCGTCGTCGTCGTGCTGGTGCTGGCCGTCAGCTGCCTCGGCGGTGCCGGCGGCCGCACCGACGTCCCCGTCGTGGAGGCCTCGGCAGACGGCGGGATCGACGGCGTGCGCGCACCGTCGGAGACGACCGGCGGCACCCTGCGCGTGGTGGCCGGCGAGGTCGACAGCCTCGACCCGCAGCGCTCCTACAAGCCGGGCGTCTGGAACCTGATGCGGCTCTACACCCGCACGCTGGTCACCTACTCCTCCGAGCCCGGCCGAACCGACGAGCTCGTGCCCGACCTGGCCACGGACCTGGGCACGCCGTCCGAGGACGGGTTGAGCTGGACGTTCACCCTCCGCGAGGGCGTCAGGTTCGAGAACGGCCGGGCGATCACCGCGCACGACGTGAAGTACGGCATCGAGCGGTCCTTCGCCGCCGAGGTCATCGTCGGCGGCCCCACCTACGTCGTCGACCTGCTGGACGACCGCGCCAACCCCTACGCCGGCCCGTACCAGGACGAGGCGCCCGACCGGCTGGGCCTGGCCTCGGTGGAGACGCCGGACGAGCGGACGATCGTCTTCCGGCTGCGCGCCGCCTCGGCC
Source organism: Blastococcus sp. TML/C7B (assembly GCF_016612845.1). NCBI lineage: Bacteria > Bacillati > Actinomycetota > Actinomycetes > Geodermatophilales > Geodermatophilaceae > Blastococcus > Blastococcus sp. TML/C7B. Next base: position 2,570,640 of record NZ_JAEOAA010000001.1, read on the forward strand.
CAGCTGCCCTACGTGCTGGCGCTGCCCTCGAGCAGCCCGGTGCCCGCGGAGGCCGACACGGGCGGGGACTACGGCATCGACCCGGTCTCCTCGGGGCCCTACGCGATCACCTCCGTCGACGTCGCCACCGGCATCCAGCTCGACCGCAACCCCGAGTGGGACCCCGCCACCGACGCCGTCCGCACCGCCCTGCCCGACCGGGTGGTCGTCCGCACCGGGCTGTCCGGGGTGGAGCGCGACCAGGCGCTCCTGGCCGGTTCCGCCGACGTCGACATCGCCGGGTCCGGCGTGCAGGCGCCCACCACCGCCCGGCTGGAGGGGGACGGCGGCGAGGAGCTGCGCACCCGGGTGGACGACGTCACCAGCGGCGCGCTGCGGCTGCTCGCCATCCCCACCGACGTGGCCCCGTTCGGGAGCAGCGCCTGCCGGGCGGCGGTGGCGGCGGCGATCGACCGGCGGGCGGTGCAGGAGGCGCTGTCAGTCGGAGGGCAGACCGTGCGCACCTCCCGGCTGTGGACGCGGGCGCTGGGCGGCGGGCCGGAGGACCCCGACCCCGCACCCGACCTGGACGCCGCGCGCCGCCACCTCGAGGAGTGCGGGGTGCCCGACGGCTTCGCCACGGTGCTCGCCGTACCCGACGCCCGCGCCAGCGTGCAGGTTGCCGAAGCGGTCGCCGAGCAGCTCGGCGCCGTCGGCATCGAGGTGGAGGTCCGCCCGCTGGACGCGGCCGGCTTCTACGCCACCGACGTGGGCAACCCCGACAGCGTGGCCGCCAGCGGCTACGGGCTGGTGCTGGCCACCTCGACGCCGGACTTCCCGACCCCGGCGTCGCTGCTGGTGCCGCTGGTGGACGGCCGCAGCATCCGGCAGGTCGGCAACACCAACTACGCCCGGCTGGCCGACCAGGGGATCAACGAGCTGATCGACAGGGCCTTCGCCGCCGGCGCGGGAGCCCGGGAGGAGTGGCTCGCGGTGGCCGCCGCGGCCGAGGGGACCGCCGCCTACGTGCCGCTGGCGGAGGCCCGGGTGCAGCTGCTCGCCGGGCAGCGGCTGCGCAACGGCGTGGTGATGCGGCCCTACACCGGCTACGACCTGGCGACGGCCGGCGTCCGCTGACCGCGGCGTGCCGGGACAGCGGCGGGCGTCGGTTAGGCTCGGGGACGAGAACCGGTGCCCCGCGCCGGTCACGAGCCTGGAGAGGTCTTGATGGAGGTCGTCCTGAACGTGCTGCTGGTCCTCACCAGCACGCTGCTCGTGGTGCTGATCCTGCTGCACCGCGGCAAGGGTGGCGGCCTGTCCTCGATGTTCGGCGGTGCCGCGTCCGCGTCGCTCTCCGGCTCCTCGGTCGTGGAGAAGAACCTCAACCGGCTGACCATCTTCACCGCGCTGATCTGGACCGTCTGCATCGTCGGGCTGGGCCTGCTCGTCAAGGTCGGCTGACGACCCCCACCTCCCCGCAGATCGCGCGCGAAACGTGATCAGGAATGGGCGCGCCAGGCTCTAGACTTCGGCCGCTGTGGTGATCTGCCACATGTCGGGTCGGAGATCAGGGGGCGCTCGTGGCTGGTGGCAACGCGATCCGCGGCAGCAGGGTCGGTGCAGGGCCGATGGGTGAGGCGGAGCGCGGCGAGGCCGCCCCTCGTCTCCGGCGGCCGTACTGGTGCGCGAACGGGCACGAGACCCGGATCGCCTTCGCCAGCGACGCCGACGTCCCCGAGCTGTGGGACTGCCCGCGCTGCGGTCTCCCCGCGGGTCAGGACCAGGGCAACCCGCCGCCGGCTCCGCGCACCGAGCCGTACAAGACCCACCTGGCCTACGTGCGCGAGCGCCGCAGCGACGCCGACGGGGACGCGCTCCTCGAGGAGGCGCTCAGCCGCCTCCGCGCCCGCCGCGGCGCCTGAGCCTCATGCGCTGATCTGCCCGTCCCGGGTGCGCCAGCTCGCGGTCGCCACGTCCCAGTAGTGGTGCCGCGGGCGGGCGCGGAACGGCCGCCCGGGTCCGGAGGTGAAGGCGTCACCCTGCGGCACGGCGTCGTCGGGGGACGCAGCGCGCGGAGCCGGCAGCACCGGGGCGGTGGTCCGGCGTTCGAGAACGCTCATGGCCGCAGGATGAGCCGCCGCTGCCCGGCGCGACAGGGTCCCCGGGCGCGGTGCCGCACGGGCCCCGGCCCGCCGTCACCCGCTGCAGCGCTACGACACCCGCTGCAGCGTCAGGAGCGCGCGGGCAGCCCGCTCGCGGCGGCGGCGTCGAGCAGCCACCGCGTGGCCCGGGTGCCGTGCACACCCGCCGCCGGCAGGTCCCTCGGCTCCGCGCCGGACAGCGCGCGGGCGACGGCCTCGGCCTTGCCCTCACCGGCGACGACGACCCACACCTCGTCGGCGGCACCGATCGCGCCGAAGCCGAGGCTGACCCGGGTCGGCGGCGGCTTGGGGCAGTCGCGGACGGCGAACACCGGGCGCTCGTCGTCGACCGCGGGGGAGTCGGGGAAGATCGAGGCGACGTGGCCCTCGGGGCCCATGCCCAGCAGCAGCACGTCGAAGCGGGGGACGGCTCCGTCATCGCCGGCCGCGGCGGCCAGCTCCCCGGCGTACCAGGCGGCGGCGTCCTCGGGCTCGGCGAACTGCCCGTCCGACGGCGGCATCGCGTGCACCCGCGCCGGGTCCACCCCGACGGCGTCGAGCAGCGCGCGCCGGGCGGCCTTCTCGTTGCGCTCGTCGTCGTCGGCGGGGACGAAGCGCTCGTCGCCCCACCACACGTCGACCTGCCCCCAGTCCACGGTCTCGCGCACCGGCTCGGCAGCCAGGCCGGCCACGTGCTCGAGGACGGCGATGCCGATCGACCCGCCGGTCAGCACCACCGATGCGGTGCCGCGCAGCACCTGGGCGGCGGCGAGCCGGGCGACCAGCGCCTCGGCGACGCTGCGCGCCAGCCGGTCGGCGTCGGGCTCGATGACGACGTCCGGCACGGGGCGCCGGGTGCCGGGCAGCCGCGCGGCGGCCTCGTCGCCGGGGGAGAGGCTCACGACCTGCTCCCCTGCGCCGCGGCACCGTCCCGGTCGTCGTCCTCGGAGGGGTCGAACCAGACGTGCTCGCGCTCGGGGGACCGCTCGGTGAGCCCGCTGAGCCCGCACGCGGTCTCGAGTGCGTCGCTGTAGGGCTCGTCGGGGTCGAGCCGGCGCAGCTCCTCGCTGAGCAGGTCGCCCAGGGCGCGTGCGGGCAGTGCGACCGTCCCGTCGGGCCGGTTGGGCTGGGAGATGACCGCGCCGCCGCGGTGGTCGGCGGTCACCCGCACCTCCTCGTCCTGGTCCAGCCGCAGCACGACCGACTCGACGCCGCTGGGGCCGGCGTCCCGGTTGCCCTCGACGACCTCGATGGCGCAGCCGCACCGGGAGGAGATCCACCCGGCGAGCAGCTGCGCGGTGGCGTTGTGCGGATCGCCCTCGACCCGGCCGCCGGTGATGCGGACGGCGTCGCCGCGGCGGCCGGCCACCGAATCGACGGTGGAGGCGAGGATCGCCCGCCAGGCGGTGCTGCGGGTCCAGGTGAGGTCGGTGTCGCCCGGGACGTAGTCCTCGCCGCGGGTGCGCAGCGCGGCGCGCGGGTCGGCGGCCAGCGAGCTGTCGGTGATCCGGCGGTCGGCGAAGACCGCCAGCGCGTCGGTGGCCAGCTGGTCCGGCGGCGGCCCGTGCCACCACGCGACGACGGGGGCGTCGGCGGCCAGCAGCGGGAGGACGACGGACTCCGAGTGCAGGGCCAGCCGGCCGTACATGCGCAGCACGACCGCCTCACCGGGCCCGAGCCGCCCGCCGATCTGCACCTCGGCGTCCAGCCGCGGCACGGGCGCCTCGATCTGCCGGCGGACCACGATGAGCACCCGGCAGGGGTGCATCTCCGCGGCGTAGGTGGCGGCCTCCTCGGCCTCGGCGACGCGGGCCTCGTCCGCGACGACGACGAGGGTGAGCGCCACCCCGGAGAGGACGGCGCCCCCGGTCCGCCGCTGGGCCGCCAGCTCCTTGACCACCGCCGAGCCGGTGGTGTCCCACAGCGTCGTCACGGTCGCTCCTCTGCTCGCGGTGCCGCGGACGGACAGAAATGGCCATTTCTGCTCTGGAGGCGGGTCACGGTCGCCGCCACTGGCGGTTCTCGGCGGCGAGCATCTCGTCGGCCGCGCGTGGCCCCCACTCGCCGGCGCGGTAGGGCGCCGGCTCGGTGCCGGCCCAGAACTCCTCGAGCGGGTCGATCACCGCCCAGGAGGCCTCCACCTCGGCGTTGCGGGGGAAGAGCGTGGCGTCGCCCAGCAGCACGTCGAGGAGCAGCCGCTCGTAGGCCTCGGGGGAGGTCTCGGTGAACTGCTCGCCGTAGAGGAAGTCCATCGAGACGTCGCGGACCTCCATGACGCTGCCCGGCACCTTCGACCCGAACTTGAGGGTGACCCCCTCGTCCGGTTGCACCCGCACGACCAGCTGGTTGTTGCCCAGCTCCTCGGTGTCGGTGTCGGCGAAGGGCAGGTGCGGCGCACGCTTGAACACCAGCGCGATCTCGGTGACCCGGCGGGGCAGCCGCTTGCCGGTGCGCAGGTAGAACGGCACCCCGGCCCACCGCCGGGTCTCGACGCCGAGCCGGACGGCCGCATAGGTCTCGGTGGTCGACGCGGGGTCGACGCCCTCCTCCTGGCGGTAGCCGTTGGCCCGCTCGCCGGCGAGCCAGCCCTGCTCGTACTGCCCGCGGACGGCGAAGGTCTGCAGGTCGTCCGGGAGCGAGATGGCCCGCAGCACCTTGAGCTTCTCGATGCGGATCTGCTCGGCGGAGAACTCGACCGGCTCCTCCATGGCGGTGAGCGCCAGCAGCTGGAGCAGGTGGTTCTGCAGCACGTCCCGGGCGGCGCCGGTCTCCTCGTAGAAGCCCGCGCGGCCGCCGATGCCGACGTCCTCGGCCATGGTGATCTGCACCGAGTCGACGTGGTGGCCGTTCCAGACCGGCTCGAACAGGGTGTTGGCGAACCGCAGCGCCATCAGGTTCTGGACGGTCTCCTTGCCCAGGTAGTGGTCGATGCGGAAGACGTCGTCGGCGCTGAACACCGAGTCGACCAGCTCGTTGAGCTTCCGGCTCGAGGGCAGGTCGGTGCCGAACGGCTTCTCGACGACGACGCGGCGCCAGCGGTCGGGGGTGCTGTCGGCCATCCCGGTGCGCTGCATCTGCTTGAGCACGGTCGGGAACATCGCCGGCGGGATGGAAAGGTAGAACGCGGCGTTGCCACCGATGCCGTGGCTGCCCTCCAGCTCCGATAGCGCGCCGGCCAGCTGGTCGAAGGCGTCGTCGTCGTCGAACGAGCCCTGCACGAACCGGACGCTGCCGGCCAGCCGCTCCCACACCTCCTCCCGCCACGGGGTGCGGGCGTGCGTGCGGGCCGACTCGCGGGCAAGGTCGGCGAACTCGGTGTCTCCCCAGTCGCGGCGGGCGAACCCGAGCAGCGCGAAGTTGGTCGGCAGCAGCCCCCGGTTGGCGAGGTCGTAGACCGCCGGCAGCAGCTTCTTGCGGGCGAGGTCGCCGGTGATGCCGAAGACCACGAGGGCGCAGGGTTCGGGGACCCGCGGCAGCCGCCGGTCCCGGGGGTCGCGCAGCGGGTTGGGGATCATCGCTCAGGCCAGCGCCGCGAGCAGCTGTCCGATGCCCGCCGCCCGGTCGGTCAGGTGCAGGTGCAGCAGCGGGCGCCCGCGGTCGGCGAGGGCCTTGCGGTCCCCGGCGGCCTGCGCGGCCTGGAGGCCGCCGAAGGTGAACGGCCGGTCGGGCACCGGGAGGTCGGTCCCGATCTCCGCGGTGATCTGCAGGTACGCGCCCTGCTGCGGACCGCCCTTGTGGTACTGGCCGGTGGAGTGCAGGAACCGGGGGCCCCAGCCGAAGGTGACCGCGCGACCGGACCGGGCGGCCAGCGCCGAGCGCAGGTTCCCGGCGCTGGCGTCGGCCAGCCGGTCCAGGTAGGCCATGACCGCCAGGTAGCCGTGCTCGGGGACCGCGGCCAGCAGCGCGTCGAGGCCCAGCGCCACGCCGTCGTGCGAGCTCAGGTCGACGCCGTCGAGCACGCCGCCGCTGCCGCGCAGCTCGATCGCGCCGATCGTCGCCAGCGGGGGCTCGTCCGGCAGCCCCGAGTCGAGGATCGCGTTGGTGTTCTCCTTGGACTCGGTCACGTTCGGCTGGTCGAACGGGTTGATGCCCAGCACCCGGCCGGCGACGGCGGTGGCGTACTCCCAGCCGAGGAACTGCGCGCCCAGCGGGCCGGTGACGCCGAGCGAGGGCTCGGCGTCCGGGCTCCCGGCGCCGACGACGGCGAGCACGGTGTCCGCGGCGACGGCCCCGGGGGCGGTGGGGGACTCGAGGACGACGGGCAGGATGCCGCGGCCCTCCTTGCCGGTGGACTCGGCGATGAGCTGCTCGGCCCAGTCGCCGAAGCCCTCGATCGCGGTGCCCGAGCCGGCCGGGGCGTCGGCCAGCGCCAGCTTGTCGCGGCCCTGCACGGCGGCGGCGCCCAGGACGGCGCCGAGCTCGAAGGCCGGGTTGCCCGGCTCCGCGAGGTGCTCGGCCAGCTCCTCGGCCTCGTCGAGCAGGGCGCCGACGTCCGCGCCGGCCAGCGCCGAGGGCACCAGCCCGAAGGCCGACAGCGCGCTGTACCGGCCGCCGACGGTCGGGTCGGCGAGGAAGACGGCGCGGGCACCCATGTCGGCGGCGGTCTCCGACAGCGGCGAGCCCGGGTCGGTGACGACGACGAAGCGTCGGCCGGTCTCCTTCTCGTCGAGGCCCGCCTCGGCGAACGCCGCCTGGAAGGCGCGCCGCTGGCTGTCGGTCTCGACGGTGCCGCCGGACTTCGAGCTGACCACGACGACGGTGCGGTCGAGGTCGGTCATCGCCGCCGCGACCTGGCCCGGGTCGGTGGTGTCCAGCACGACCAGGGGCACGCCCGCGGTCCGGCAGATGACCTCGGGCGCGAGCGAGGAGCCGCCCATGCCGCACAGCACGATCCGGTCCAGGCCCTCGTCCTGCAGCTGCGCGCGCAGCTCGGCGAGCTGCGCGACCAGCGAGCGCGAGGAGCTGGGCAGGTCCAGCCAGCCCAGCCGGACCGCGGCCTCGCTCTCGGCGTCGGGGCCCCACAGGGTGGCGTCCTTGCGGGCCAGCCGTGCGGCGACGTCGTCCCCGGTCAGCGTGCCGCGGACGTCGTCCGGCACCTGGAGGCCCCGGACATCGACTCCGAAACTCACTTCTTGTCCTCCAGCTGGGTGCGCACCGAGTCGGTCAGGTCGTCCCAGGAGTCGACGAACTTCTGCACGCCCTCGTCCTCGAGCACCCGGAACACGTCGTCCAGGTCGACACCGGCGTCGGCCACGGCCTGCATGACCTCGGTGGCCTCGTCGTAGGCCTTCTGCACCGGGGTGCCGGGCTCGCCGTGGTCGGCGTAGGCCATGAGCGTCTTCTCCGGCATGGTGTTGACCGTGCCGGGGGCGATGAGCTCGCTGATGTAGAGCGTGTCCGGCAGCTCGGGGTTCTTGACGCCGGTGGAGGCCCACAGCGGGCGCTGCGGCCGGGCGCCCTTCGCCTCGAGGGCCTTCCAGCGGTCGGAGGAGAAGACCTCCTCGTAGGCCTGGTAGGCGAGCTGGGCGTTGGCGACCCCGGCCCTGCTCTTCAGCCCCTTGACGAGCGCCGGGTCGGCGTCCGATGAATCCAGCCGCTTGTCGATCTCGGTGTCCACGCGGGACACGAAGAACGAGGCCACCGAGGCGATGCCCGAGAGGTCGGCGTCCGGGTCCTCGGCGAGCCGGTCCTCGAGGCCGGACAGGTACGCGTCCATGACCTTGCGATATCGGTCGGGGCTGAAGATCAGCGTGACGTTGACGCTGATGCCCTTGGCGATCGAGGTATGGATGGCCGGGAGGCCGGCCTCGGTCGCCGGGATCTTGATGAACAGGTTCGGCCGGTCCACCAGCCACCACAGGTGCGCGGCCTCGGCCGCCGTGGCGTCGGTGTCGTGGGCCAGGCCCGGCGCGACCTCCAGGGACACCCGGCCGTCGCCGGGCTGCCGGTCGGCGACCGGCCGGAGCAGGTCGCAGGCGTCCCGGACGTCGGCGGCGGTGATCGTGCGCAGCGCCTCCTCGACGCTCACCTGCCGCACGGCCAGCGCGTGCAGCTGGTCGTCGTAGGACTCCGACCCGCTGATCGCCGCGGCGAAGATCGTCGGGTTGGTGGTGACGCCCACGACGGAGTGCTCGTCGACCAGCGACTGCAGGTTGCCGCTGCGGATGCGGTCACGGGACAGGTCGTCGAGCCAGACTGCGACCCCGGCGGAGCTCAGCTCGGCCAGCTTCTCGTTCTGCGCCATGACGGGACCTCTCGGATTCGATCGGTGGAGCCGGTCGGTCGCTGAGCTGTCAGCGGTCGCCGGTGGGGGAGTGGAGGACGCCGGAGGCGTCGGGTCCGAGGGGTCCGACCGGCTCGCCGGAGGCCGCCTCGATGCTCTCGCGAGCTGCGGCGACGACCGCCTCGGCGGTGAAGCCGAACTTCTCGTAGAGCACGCCATAGGCAGCGCTGGCGCCGTAGTGGTCGATTCCCACGATCCGGCCCGCATCGCCGACGAACTCGCGCCAGCCCTGCGGGATGCCCGCCTCGACGCTCACCCGGGCGCGGACGGTCCGGGGCAGGACCTCCTCGCGGTAGGCGCGGTCCTGCGCGGCGAACCACTCCACGCACGGCACGGAGACGACCCGGGTCGGGATGCCGTCGGCCTCGAGCTGCTCGCGCGCGGCGACGGCGATCTGCACCTCCGAGCCGGTGCCCAGCAGGATCACCTGCGGGGTGCCCGAGGACGCCTCGGCCAGCACGTAGGCGCCGCGCGCGGTGCCCTCGGCGGAGGCGAACCGCTCGCGGTCGAGGACCGGGAGGTTCTGCCGGGACAGCGCCAGGCCGGCCGGCCGGTCGTTGTGCTCGAGGATCGTCCGCCAGGCGACGGCGACCTCGTTGGCGTCGGCCGGGCGGACGACGTCCAGGCCCGGGATCGCGCGCAGCGCGGCCAGGTGCTCGATCGGCTGGTGGGTCGGGCCGTCCTCGCCCAGGCCGATCGAGTCGTGCGTCCACACGTAGGTGACCGGCAGCTGCATGAGCGCCGCCAGCCGCACCGCGCCGCGCATGTAGTCGGAGAAGGTGAGGAAGGTGCCGCCGTAGACGCGGGTGCCGCCGTGCAGGGCGATGCCGTTCATGACCGCGCCCATGGCGTGCTCGCGGACGCCGAAGTGCAGGGTGCGCCCGTAGGGGCCGCCGCTCCACGTCTTGGTCTGCCGGTCGGCGGGCAGGAACGAGGGCTCGCCCTTGACCGCGGTGTTGTTGCTCTCCGCGAGGTCGGCCGAGCCGCCCCACAGCTCGGGCAACGCCGGGTAGAGGGCCGGCCAGCACCTCGCCGGAGGCCTTGCGGGTGGCCACGCCCTTCTCGTCGGCGGGCCAGCTGGGCAGCTTCTCCGCCCAGCCCTCGGGCAGCGTGCGGGTGGTCATCCGCTCGAGCAGCGCCGCGCCCTCGGGGTTGGCCTGCTGCCAGGCGGTGAACCGCTCCGACCACTCGGCATGCGCCGTGCGGCCGCGGTCGACGACCTGCCGGGCGTGCTCGAGCACCTCGGGGGCGACGGCGAAGGACTTCTCCGGGTCCAGGCCGAGGACCTCCTTGGTGGCCCGCACCTCGTCCTCGCCGAGCGCCGAGCCGTGCGAGGCACCGGTGTTCTGCTTGGTGGGCGCCGGCCAGGCGATGATCGTCCGCAGCACGATGATCGACGGGCGGTGCGTCTCGGCCTTGGCGGCGGCGAGCGCGGCGTCCAGCGCGGCGAGGTCCTCGCCGTCGTCGACGTGCTGCACGTGCCAGCCGTAGGCCTCGTAGCGCTTGCCGACGTCCTCGGTGAAGGCGACGGTCGTGTCGTCCTCGATGGAGATCCTGTTGTCGTCGTAGACGAGGACGAGGTTGCCCAGCCGCTGCGTGCCGGCCAGGGACGACGCCTCGCCGCTCACGCCCTCCTCGAGGTCACCGTCGGAGCAGAAGGCCCAGATGGTGTGGTCGAACAGGCTCTCGCCCTCGGGGGCGTCGGGGTCGAGCAGACCGCGCTCGCGGCGGGCGGCCATGGCCATGCCGACGGCGTTGCCGACGCCCTGGCCGAGCGGGCCGGTCGTGGTCTCCACGCCCGGGGTGTGGTTGACCTCCGGGTGACCCGGGGTGAGCGAGCCCCACGTGCGGAGCGCCTGCAGGTCCGCCAGCTCCAGGCCGTAGCCGGAGAGGTAGAGCTGCACGTAGAGGGTGAGGCTGGAGTGCCCCATCGAGAGGATGAACCGGTCGCGGGCGACCCAGTTCGGGTCGGTGGGGTCGTGCCGCAGCCAGCGCTGGAACAGCAGGTAGGCCGCCGGCGCCATGCTCATCGCCGTCCCGGGGTGGCCGTTGCCGGCCTTCTGCACGGCGTCCATCGCGAGCACGCGGGCGGTGTCGATCGCCGCGCGGTCCAGGTCGCCGAAGCCCTCGGGGAGGGTCGGGTTCGGCTGCGCGGGGGAGCCGGTGGGGGAGTCGGTCGCGGCCTCGGCGGGAGCCTCGGGTGCGGTGCTCTGGGTGGAATCCGTGCTCGTGCTGTCCGGTGCCATCGTGGCTCGGTGCTCCCTCGGGTCAGGGCCTGGCGGGCCGCCCGGTGGGACGACTGCGTCCGGGCGGACGACGTGCGCTGCAGCGACGGGCCGCCGGTCACCCCGCCCGTTGCCGGACCGGGAACACGTCGTCGTCGACGTCGGCCCTACCCGCTGCACGCGCAGCATCAACGTGATCAAGCCTAGTCGTGCGGAACCGGGACCGCGCCCAGGGAGGAGGCCTCCGCGGGCTACAGTGGGTGCCGTTCCCATCCCCGGTTCGGAGTAGGCCCCTCGTGCTTTTCGCCTGGCCTGCAGTGCCCTGCTGCTCGCGCGTCGCCGCGTCGGTGGGCACCCGGTGACGGCGCTGTCGGAGCGATCCGCCGCCCCCACCCGCAGGGATTCGACCGGACGAGCGGCCGCCGTGCGGCGCCGCGTGCTCGCCTACGTCGGGCTCACCAAGCCGCGGATCATCGAGCTGCTGCTGGTCACCACCGTCCCGGCGATGATGCTCGCCGACCGCGGCTGGCCCTCGCTGTCGCTGCTGCTGTTCACGCTGGTCGGCGGGACGCTCGCGGCCGGCGCGGCCAACGTCTTCAACTGCTACTTCGACCGCGACATCGACAAGCTGATGCAGCGCACGCAGAAGCGGCCGCTGGTCACCGGCGAGGTCACGCCGCGGGCCGCGCTGGTCTTCGGCATCGCGCTGACGGTGACGTCGATCGCGCTGCTGCTGGCCACGACGACCGTGCTGGCCGCGGCGCTCGCGGCGGCGGCGATCTTCTACTACGCCGTCCTCTACACGATGGTCTTCAAGCGGCACACCCGCCGCAGCACCGAGTGGGGCGGGGTCCCCGGCGCGGCGCCGGTGCTCATCGGCTGGGCGGCCGTGACCGGTTCGCTGGACTGGCCGGCCGTCGTCGTGTTCGGCATCGTCTTCGCCTGGCAGATGCCGCACTTCTGGGCGCTGGCCCTGCGGTTCAAGGACGACTACGCCCGCGCCGACGTGCCGATGCTCCCGGTGGTGACCAGCGAGATCTCCGTCGGCCGGCAGTCGGTCGCCTGGGCCTACGTGACGGTCGCCGTCTCGCTGCTGCTGTGGCCGGTGGCCACGGGCTACGGCATCGGGCTGGGCTACACGATCCCCGCGGTGCTGCTCGGCGGCTGGTTCGTCGTGGAGTCCCACCGGCTGCTCGGCCGGATCCGGCGCGGCGGCGACATCCGCTCGATGGCGCTGTTCCACGTCTCGATCTCGTACCTGTCGCTGCTGATGGTCGCGATCATCGTCGACGCCATCGTCTGAGCCGGTGAGGAGCGATCTCACCAACGCGCGCATGGGCGAGCTGCTCCACGACTGATCACGTGGACGTCGTCCCTCGGCAGGCCATGACCGGCCCGGTTCTGGCCGCCCGGGGGACACCGTTCCCCGGACGACAGGGTCACCGCGTGGCGGCGACGGGCTCCGGGGTGGCGTCGAGGGGGAGGTCGGACGCCGGGCCGCGGACCGACCAGACCAGGCGCGCGGTGTACGCGGTGATGAGCACCGCGCCCAGCATGTGCGCCAGCACCAGGGCGATCGGCAGCTCGGTGAAGTACTGCACGTAGCCGATCACCCCCTGGACGAGCTGCACGACCAGCAGGTCGCGCGCGGCCCGGCGGACGCGGTCGGGGGTGTCCGTCGCGTAGAGGGAGACGAGCAGCGCCACGGTCAGCCCGATCAGCAGGAAGACGACGTCGGCGTGCAGCTGGCTGATCAGCTCGGTGTCGATGCCGATGCGGTTGCCGGTCGGGATGCCGTCGTCGTCGACGTCGCCGCTGTGCGGGCCGCTGCCGGTGACGATGGTGCCGACGACGACCACGGCGGCCGTCGCGGCGGCGATGCCCCAGGTCAGCAGGACGAACGGGCGGCGCACCAGGGGCCGGCCGACGCCGGGCTCGCGGGACCGCAGCCACAGCGTCGTCGCCAGCGCGACCAGCACCGCGGAGACGAGGAAGTGCGCGGCCACCGTCCACGGGTTGAGACCGGTGAGCACGGTGACACCGCCGAGCGCGGCCTGGGCGGGGACGCCGAGGAAGGTGAGGACGGCGAGCGGCCGGAGGTCCCGCCGCGGCGAGCGCCAGACCGCGACGAGGGTGGCGATCGCGGCCGCGGCGACCACGAAGGTGAGCAGCCGGTTGCCGAACTCGATCGCGCCGTTGATCGCCAGCTCGTCGGTGGTGACGAAGCTGTCCTCGGTGCAGCGCGGCCAGGTCGGGCAGCCCAGCCCCGAGCCGGTGAGCCGCACGGCGCCGCCGGTCACGACGATGAGGCCGTTGACGACCGCGTTGACCAGCGCGAGGCGCGAGACGAGCGTGGGGGAGGGCGTGGGCAGTACCGGCACGCCTCCGATGCTAGGTGGCGGGTGCTCGTGGTCCGCCCGCTCCGGGGTGCCGTCGCGCACGCCCCGGTGACCCTGGTCACGGGAACGGGCCGACGGGGCGGTTCTTAGGTGGACCTTGCTTGCGGGGGCCCCGATTTAGGACACACTCGTGTTGTGGAAAGCGCCGCGGACACCTCTCGCGCGTCGGCTCCGGCCGACGACGGGCGCACCCGCGACCGCGTGAGCGCCCTGCTCCTCGAGCACGGGCCGCAGACCGCCACCGAGCTGGCCGCCCGGCTGGGCATCTCGCCGGCCGCCGTCCGCCGCCACCTGGACGCCCTGGTCGCCGCCGGCCGGATCGAGGAGCGGGGGGACGGGCGGGCGATCGGCGCGGCGCACCGGGGCCGCGGCCGCCCCGCCCGCCGGTTCCACCTCACCGATGCCGGGCGCTCCGCGTTCCCGCACGCCTACGACGACCTGGCGCTGACCGCGCTGCGGTACGTCGCCGCCTCCGGTGGCCCCGACGCCGTCCGCGCCGTCGCCGAGCAGCAGCTGTCCGGGCTCGAGGCCCGCGCGTCCAGCGCCGTCGAGCGGGCCGTGCACGAGGCCGGGGGAGAGCCGGTCGACCGGGCCCGGGCCCTGGCCGCCGCGCTCACCGCCGAGGGCTACGCTGCCACGGCCTCCGCGATCTCCGGCGGGGGGCAGCTCTGCCAGCACCACTGCCCGGTGGCGCACGTGGCCGCGGAGTTCCCCCAGCTGTGCGAGGCCGAGACCGCGGTGATCGGCCGGCTCGTGGGCACCCACGTGCAGCGGCTGGCCACGATCGCCCACGGCGACGGGATCTGCACCACGCACCTCCCAGGACCCCTGCGTCCGGGGAACAGAACGACCCCCGCACGCCCTGTACCAGGTGAGCGAGCAGCGCCCCTCAGCGCGCCCACCAGCAGCACCCCCACGAACCACCGGGAGAGGACGCCCGCATGACCAGCACCCAGCAGCCGGCCACACCGCTGACGCAGGACGAGCAGATCGAACAGCTCGGCCGCTACGAGTACGGCTGGGCCGACGCCGACGTCGCCGGTGCCTCCGCCCGGCGCGGGATCGACGAGGACGTCGTCCGCGACATCTCCGCCCGCAAGAACGAGCCCGAGTGGATGCTCGAGCGCCGCCTCAAGGCCCTCAAGCTCTTCGGCCGCAAGCCGATGCCCGACTGGGGTTCGGACCTCTCCGGCATCGACTTCCAGAACATCAAGTACTTCGTGCGCTCCACCGAGAAGCAGGCCACCTCGTGGGAGGAGCTGCCGGAGGACATCAAGAACACCTACGACCGGCTCGGCATCCCCGAGGCGGAGAAGCAGCGCCTGGTCGCCGGTGTCGCCGCGCAGTACGAGTCCGAGGTCGTCTACCACCAGATCCGCGAGGACCTGGAGGAGCAGGGCGTCCTGTTCCTGGACACCGACACCGCGCTCAAGGAGCACCCGGAGATCTTCCAGGAGTACTTCGGCTCGGTGATCCCCTCCGGGGACAACAAGTTCGCCGCGCTGAACACCGCCGTGTGGTCGGGTGGCTCCTTCATCTACGTGCCGCCGGGCGTGCACGTGGAGATCCCGCTGCAGGCCTACTTCCGGATCAACACCGAGAACATGGGCCAGTTCGAGCGGACGCTGATCATCGTCGACGAGGGCGCCTACGTGCACTACGTCGAAGGCTGCACCGCGCCGATCTACAAGAGCGACTCGCTGCACTCCGCGGTCGTCGAGATCATCGTCAAGAAGAACGCGCGCTGCCGGTACACGACCATCCAGAACTGGTCGAACAACGTCTACAACCTGGTCACCAAGCGGGCCGTCGCCCACGAGGGCGCGACCATGGAGTGGGTCGACGGCAACCTCGGCTCCAAGGTGACGATGAAGTACCCGGCGGTCTGGATGACCGGCGAGCACGCCAAGGGCGAGGTCCTCTCGATCGCCTTCGCGGGCGAGGGCCAGCACCAGGACGCCGGCGCCAAGATGGTGCACGCCGCCCCCAACACCTCCTCGACCATCGTGTCGAAGTCGGTGGCCCGCGGCGGCGGCCGCACGTCCTACCGCGGCCTCGTGCAGGTGGACGAGGGCGCCTACGGCTCCAAGTCCACCGTCAAGTGCGACGCCCTGCTGGTCGACACGATCAGCCGGTCGGACACCTACCCCTACGTCGACGTCCGCGAGGACGACGTCTCCATGGGTCACGAGGCGACCGTCTCGCGCGTCAGCGACGACCAGCTCTTCTACCTGATGAGCCGCGGCCTGTCCGAGGACGAGGCCATGGCCATGGTGGTGCGCGGGTTCGTCGAGCCGATCGCCCGCGAGCTGCCCATGGAATACGCCCTCGAGCTCAACCGGCTCATCGAGCTGCAGATGGAAGGTGCCGTCGGCTGATGTCCGACCCGAACACCGATCTCACCACCGCGCCCGCCACCCTCGCCTCGGAGCTGTTCGCTCCGGGCGTGGGTGCGCAGGCCGGCCCCCCGACCTCCCCGGCGTCCGACACCGGTAGCGCCGGCGACGTGCCGCCCGGCGCGCACTCGCACGGCGGCCCGGCACCGACCGGCTCGCCGGCTGAGCGGTTCACCTCGACCGACCCGGACGCCTTCGGCGTGCCGACCGGCCGCGAGGAGACCTGGCGGTTCACCCCGATGAAGCGGATCAAGCCGCTGCTCGACGGTGCCGCCTCGGACGCCCGGCTCACCTGGACGACGGACCTGCCCGAGGGCGTCGAGCTCACCCGCGTCGAGGCCGGCGACCCGCTGGTCAAGGGGCTGCCCGAGCCCGTCGACCGGCTCGCCGCGCTCACCCGCCAGCGGGCGGACGGCGCGGACGTCGTCCGCATCGCCAAGGAGGCCCAGCTCGACCGCCCGGTCACCCTCGCCCTCGCGGGCACGGGTGCGGACGACGTCGTGTGGGGTCAGCTGGTCGTGGAGGTCGGCGCGTTCGCGAAGGCGACCGTCGTCCTCGACCACACCGGCGCCGCGAAGTACTCCGGCGGTGTGACCGTGCTCGCCGGCGACGGCGCGCAGGTCACTCTCGTGTCGGTGCAGGACTGGGCCCCCGGCGCCGTGCACGGCGGCCAGTACGACGCCGTCGTCGGCCGGGACGCGACCTTCACGCAGGTCGTGGTCACCCTCGGCGGCGACCTCGTCCGCCTGGTCAGCAACGTGCAGTACGCCGGCCCCGGCGGCAGCGCGGAGCTGTTCGGCGTCTACTTCTCCGACGAGACGCAGCACCAGGAGCACCGGCTCTGGGTCGACCACGCCGTCCCGAACTGCACCAGCAACGTGCTCTACAAGGGCGCGCTGCAGGGCGAGGGTGCGCGCACGGTCTGGATCGGCGACGTCCGCATCCGCCCCGCCGCGACCGGCACCGAGACCTACGAGCTCAACCGCAATCTGGTGCTCACCGACGGCGCCCGCGCCGACTCGGTGCCCAACCTGGAGATCGAGACCGGTGAGATCGTCGGCGCCGGCCACGCCAGCGCCACCGGCCGGTTCGACGACGAGCAGCTGTTCTACCTCTGCTCGCGCGGCATCGACGCCGAGACGGCCCGCCGCCTCGTCGTCCGCGGCTTCTTCGCCGACGTCGTCCAGCACATCGGGGTCGACGCGCTGCAGGACCGGCTGATGGGCACCATCGAGGCACGCCTCGGTGCCCTCCCGGGCCTGGACGACCAGCCGGTCGAGGTCGCCTGACCATGGCCTTCGAACGCGTCTGCGGACTGTCCGACGTCCCCGAGAGCGGCGCCCTGCGCGTCGAGCTCGCGGACGTCGACGTCGCCGTCGTCCGCTTCGAGGGACAGCTGTACGCCCTCGAGGACCGGTGCTCGCACGCCGACGTCCCGCTGAGCGAGGGGGACGTCGAGCTCAACGGCTCTGCCCCCACCATCGAGTGCTTCCTGCACGGCTCGTGCTTCGACCTGCGCACGGGCGAGCCCACCAACCTGCCGGCGACCGAGCCGGTCGACGTCTACCCGGTCCGCGTGGAAGGGGAGGACGTCTTCGTCGACACCGAAGCCAGTGCGGCGAGCGACGTCCAGAACCTCCAGGCGGCCGGTGAATGAGAGAGCGAGAAGAAGTGTCCGTTCTGGAGATCCGCGACCTGCACGTGACGGTCGGCGAGGGTGACGACACCAAGGAGATCCTCCGCGGCGTCGACCTCACCGTCCGCTCGGGCGAGACCCACGCGATCATGGGCCCCAACGGGTCGGGCAAGTCGACCCTGGCCTACTCGATCGCCGGGCACCCGAAGTACACCGTCACCGGTGGCACCGTGACCCTCGACGGCGAGGACGTCCTCGCGATGACCGTCGACGAGCGCGCCCGCGCCGGCCTGTTCCTCGCGATGCAGTACCCGGTCGAGGTGCCCGGCGTCTCGGTGTCGAACTTCCTGCGCACCGCCGCGACCGCGGTCAAGGGCGAGGCGCCGAAGCTGCGCACCTGGGTCAAGGACGTCAAGAGCGAGATGGACCTGCTCGAGATGGACTCCGCCTTTGCCGAGCGCAACGTCAACGAGGGCTTCTCCGGCGGTGAGAAGAAGCGCCACGAGATCCTGCAGATGCGGCTGCTCAAGCCGGCCATCGCGATCCTCGACGAGACCGACTCCGGTCTGGACGTCGACGCGTTGCGGATCGTCTCCGAGGGCGTCAACCGCACGCGCGAGGAGGGCGAGATCGGCGTCCTGCTGATCACGCACTACACGCGGATCCTGCGCTACATCAAGCCCGACTTCGTGCACGTCTTCGTGGCCGGCAAGGTCGTCGAGGAGGGCGGCGCGGAGCTCGCCGAGAAGCTCGAGAACGAGGGCTACGCCGCCTACGTGAAGGACTCGAAGGAGACCGCGACGGCATGACCGCGACCGCCTCGCGTCCCGGCACGGGGGCGCTGCACCCGCTTCCCCTGGACGTCGAGGCGATCCGGGCCGACTTCCCGATCCTGGGCCGCACGGTCCGGGACGGGAAGAAGCTCGTCTACCTCGACTCCGGGGCCACCTCGCAGAAGCCGCGCTCGGTGCTCGACGCCGAGCGCGAGTTCTACGAGCGGTACAACGCCGCCCCGCACCGCGGCGCGCACGCGCTCGCCGAGGAGGCGACCGGCCACTACGAGGCCGCCCGCGCCACCATCGGCGCGTTCATCGGCGCCCCGGAGCGGGAGATCGTCTTCACCCGCAACAGCACCGAGGCGATCAACCTCGTCGCCTACGCGCTGTCCAACGCCGCGACGGCGAAGGACCCCGCCTACCGCACCCACGCCGTCGGCCAGGGCGACGAGATCGTGGTCTCCGAGATGGAGCACCACGCGAACCTCGTGCCGTGGCAGCAGCTGTGCGAGCGCACCGGGGCCACCCTGCGCTGGCTCGGGCTGACCGACGACGGCCGGCTGGACCTGTCCGACCTGTCCACGGTGGTCAACGAGCGCACCAAGCTGGTGGCGATCACCCAGCAGTCGAACATCCTCGGCACGATCAACCCGCTCGGCGAGATCATCGCCCGAGCCCACGAGGTCGGCGCCCTGGTGCTGGTCGACGGCGCGCAGTCGGTGCCGCACCAGCCGGTCGACGTCACCGAGCTCGGCGCGGACTTCCTGGTGTTCTCCGGGCACAAGATGCTGGGCCCGACCGGCATCGGCGTGCTGTGGGGCCGGTACGAGGTGCTCGACGCGCTGCCGCCGTTCCTGACCGGTGGCTCGATGATCGAGGTCGTGCGGATGGAGGGCAGCACCTTCGCCGCCCCGCCGCAGCGCTTCGAGGCCGGGGTCCCGATGACCGCGCAGGCCATCGGCCTGGCCGCGGCCGTCGAGTACCTCCAGGCCCTGGGCATGGACCGCGTCGAGGAGCACGAGAAGGTGCTCACCGCGTACGCGCTGGAGCAGCTCGCCGCGATCCCCGGCGTCACCGTGATCGGCCCGCCCGACACCGTGGCCCGCGGCGGGGCGATCTCCTTCACCGTCGAGGGCATCCACCCGCACGACGTCGGCCAGGTGCTCGACGACCACGGCATCGCCGTCCGGGTGGGGCACCACTGCGCCTGGCCCGTGGTCCGGCGGTACGGCGTCCCGGCCACCACCCGCGCCACGTTCTACGTGCACACGGGCTACGACGACATCGACGCGCTCGCCGACGGAATTCGCGCGGCCCAGAAGTTCTTCGGAACGGTGTGAGGACCGCGCACATGGAGTTGACCAGCTGATGCAGCTCGAGTCGATGTACCAGGAGATCATCCTGGACCACTACAAGAACCCGCACGGGCGCGGGCTCCGCGAGCCGTTCGAGGCCGAGGTGCACCACGTCAACCCGACCTGCGGCGACGAGGTGACGCTCCGGCTGCACCTGGAGGGCGACACCGTCGCCGACGTCTCCTACGAGGGCATGGGCTGCTCGATCAGCCAGGCCTCGATCTCGGCGATGTACGACCTCGTCCTGGGCAAGAGCGTGACCGAGGCGCTCGCCGCGGGCGAGGACTTCATGACGCTGATGCAGGCCAAGGGCGACCCGACCGTGGCCGAGAAGCTCGAGGACAGCCTGGAGGACGCCGTCGCGTTCGCCGGGGTGTCGAAGTACCCGGCCCGCATCAAGTGCGCCCTCATGAGCTGGATGGCGTTGAAGGACGCCACCGCCCGGGCACTGTCCACGACCACACCTGGAGGAACGCCGTGAGCGCCGACAGCAGCACCGAGAACGCGACCCCCGCCACCGACGGCGCGCCGGGCGACCTGCCGGCCTACAAGACCGCGCTGCTCGAGGACGTCGAGGAGGCCATGCGCGACGTCGTGGACCCCGAGCTCGGCGTCAACGTCGTCGACCTGGGCCTGGTCTACGGCCTCGACGTCGCCGACGAGGGCGAGTCCCAGGTCGCGGTCATCGACATGACGCTGACCTCCGCGGCCTGCCCGCTGACCGACGTCATCGAGGACCAGGCCCGCCAGGCCCTCACCGGTGGCCCCGGCCCCGGCCTGGTCGACGACATCCGGATCAACTGGGTCTGGATGCCGCCGTGGGGCCCCGACAAGATCACCGACGACGGCCGCGAGCAGCTGCGCGCGCTGGGCTTCCGCGTCTGATCTCCTCCGCTCCGCCGGAGGCCCGCCCCCTCACCGGGGGCGGGCCTTCGTCGTCCGCTCCTCCCCGGCCTGCCGCCGAGCCGGCTGCTGGTCGACACCCCCGTGCGTGCCGGCGGCGTCTCCGCGGCCCCGGAGACCACGCGCATGCGCATCCGGGTGACGACGGGCGTCGTATCCCCCCGAGCGAGCGGTCCCCTCAGCGCAGGTCGGCGAGGCGGGTCGCGAAGCCGGCGACCGGGCGGTGCTCCCGGCGCGCGCCGATCGCCAGCAGCGCGGTGCCCACGAGCAACGCCGTGGCGACCGGCCACGGCAGCGCCCGGACGGCGAGCCCGAGCCCGACGACCAGGGCGGTCACGGCACCGATGACCAGCGGCGCCCGGCAGCCGAAGCGGGCGCCGGCGACCAGCACGACGGCGGCGACCGCCGGGACCAGCACCGCCCGCAGCACGTCGGGCGCGAGGACGGCGAGCGCCGCGGAGGGGATCGCGGCGACCAGCAGGCCCGGGCCCCACGCCGACCACGAGCTGTCCCGCACCAGCCCGCGACCCGAGGCCGCCAGCAGCCCGAGCGCTGCCGGCAGGCTGTAGGCCTCGACCGCCGTGGCGTCCGCGAGGCCGGCCGTGATCCAGCCGGCGACGACGAGTTCGGCGGCGCCCACGCGCCAGGCCGCGGCGGGCTCGTCCGGGGTGCCGGCGTCCGCGCCGGTGGACCGGCCGGTCCACCAGGCCCAGGCGAGGCTGACCGCGCCCTGCACCGCGAGGTGCACGGCGAGCTGCGCCGGTTCGCCGGCCGCGACCAGCACGACCGCGGCGGCCGCCGCGCAGGCCGCCGCGGCCGAGGCCGTCGCCCGGCGGGAGTCGGGCTCCAGCCGGGCGGCGGTGGCCAGGGCGAGGACGAACAGCGCGGTGAGCCAGCCGGCGACCGGCGCGGGCGGAGCCCAGCCGTCGGGCAAGCCGAACAGCGCGGCGGCGGCCAGGCAGCCGACGGCCGTGGGGGCGGCGACGGGGCGGTCGTCGCGCCGGACCGCGGCCACCCACACCGTCGGGGCGGCGGTGAGCAGGAGCAGCAGCGCGATCTCCGACCAGTGCCGGCCGTCGAGCAGGCGCAGCACCGACAGGGCGGCCAGGAGCACCCCACCGGTGAGCGCGACCGGCAGCAGCAGCCCGCGCCGCCAGCCGGAGAGCCCGGCGGCGGACGTGGCGGCGACGAGGACGCCGGCGAACCCGCCGACCGCCACCGCGACCGGTCCGCCGGCCGAGACGGCGCCGGTGACGGCGACGGCGGTGATCGCGCCCGCCACCACCGGCACCAGCCGCGGCGGCCCGAGCAGCACGTCGAGCGGCTGCCGCAGCCGCGCGAGCAGCAGCCCGGCGGCCGCGGCGGTGACCAGCGCTGTCGCGGCCCAGCGCTCCAGCGGTCCCGCCGTCCACGCCTCCCGGGATCCGCTCAGGACGCCGGCGGCGAACCAGGGCGCGGTGGTCAGCAGGGCCAGGCGGCCGACCAGGGGGCGGGCCTCCAGCGCGACGCCGAGCCCGACGAGGGCGACGCCCAGGCACAGCTCGGTGGTCAGGGACCCGGGGACGGCGCCGAGCGAGCGCAGCACCGCCAGCTGCGCGCACGCCCACGCGGCCAGCGGCCAGGCGGCGGGCAGCGGCGAGACCAGCCGGAGAGCGAGGAACGCCCCGGCCAGGACCAGGGCCGGCAGCGGGCTCCCGGCCGACGGGCTGCCCGGATCGCTGGCCGCGAGCGCGAGGCCGGCCGCGCTGGCGGCGAGCGTCTCGGCGGAGCTGCGCAGCCCGGCGCAGTCGGCCCGCAGCGCGGCGGCCGCGGCGACGGCTGCCAGGACGAGCACCAGCGCGCGCGCCCCGGCGCCCCCGGAGGCGGACACCACGGCGGCCCCGGCGCTGACCAGCAGGACGGCGCCGACGCCGAGCAGCACCTGCGGCGGGCGGGCCCGCTCGGGCAGGGGAGCGGTCGGGCGGGAGGCGACCTGCTGCTCCATGACCGCCTCCTTCCCGTTCGGCGCGGCCTGCTCACCGTAGGTCGGCGCGCGGGCCCCGGCACACGGTCAGCGCATCTGGCCCACCCAGGCCACGGCCTCGCGCGCCTGCTGCCGGCGCCGCTCGTAGGTCGCGCCCACGGCGAGGAGGAGCAGGGCGGCGGTGCCGAGGGAGACCCAGAGGGGGAGCAGCGGCGCGTACGGCGCGAGCCGCGCGACCGTGACCAGCAGCAGGACGCCGGTGCCGATGACGAACGGCGCCTGGCGGTGGCCCAGCGTGCCGAAGACGACCAGCCCGGCCGCGCCGGCGACCACGAGGACCAGGCGCAGCGCCGTCGGCTCCGCCGCCACCACCAGGGCCGAGGGGACCAGCGCGACGCCGACCGCCGCGCCCTCGGCCGCCCACGAGGGCGCGCCCGAGCGCAGCGCCGGGACGGCCAGGACGAGCAGCCCGGCCGCGGCCGGCAGCGTGTACGCCTCCGGGGTCTCCACCCCCGCGCCGCCGACCGCGATCCAGGTCGCCACCACCAGATCGGCGACCGCGACGACGGCGACCGGCCGCTGGCCCGCGACCACCGCGTAGCAGCCGGCCGCGACGCCGAGGACGCCCAGTTGCAGGCCCACCTGGCCCCACGCCTCGACCGACGCCGAGGTCGCGCCCGCGGCCAGCCCGGCCAGCGCCGCGGCGGCGGCGACCGGGTACTCCTCGGCCCGGTCACGGCGGGCGGTCGCGGCACCGAAGCCGGCGGCCGCGAGCAGCGCCAGCAGCAGGCCGGCCACCACGGCGGGCAGCACGTCGTCGGCACGGGCGAGCAGCAGCGCACCCGCCGACGCCAGCACGGTGGCCGCGGCAGCCGCCGGGCGCAGCGCGACCACCCTCAGCGCGGTGACCAGGGCCGGCACCGTCGCGGCCAGCGCCACCGCGGCGAGTGCGCCGTACCGCTCGTCGTCGGCCAGCGACTGCGCGTGCACCAGCACCAGGGCGGTGCCCGCCGCGACGACCGGCGCGGCGGTCCGGAGCCGCTCGGCCAGCAGCGCGCCGGCCGTGAGCAGGCCCAGGCCGAGCGAGGCCGCGATCCACCAGCCCTGCCCGTCCGCGTGCTGCAGCGAGCCGGCCAGGCCGAGCCCCACCATGGCGCCGAACGCCGCCGGCACCGTCCAGGAGGGCAGACCCGGCAGCAGCACCGGGTTGCGGCGGTCGACGGCGAGCGCAGCGGCGCCCGCGACGGCGAGCACGGCGGTGCTCGCCCAGGAGTCGGCCGCATCCGCCCCGGCCGCGGTACCGATCCCGCCCACGACACCGGCCGTTCCGGCGACCGCGGCGAGCACGAGCGCCACGCGGTCGACGCCCGGCCGCAGCCGGCCGGCGGCGGCGAGGTCGGCCGCGGCGAGCGCGAGGGCGGCGGCCACCCCCGCCGGGCCGGAGACGAGGTCCGCCCCCAGCAGCAGGAAGGGCAGCGGCTGCGCGGCCAGCAGGGCGGCGAGCGGCCAGACCGCCGTCGTCCGGGTGAGCCGTCCGAGCAGCAGCGCGACGCCGAGGACGACGCCGCACGAGATCGCCGTCCAGAGGCGGAGCGGCAGGTCCTCGATCCCCGGCAGGCCGCGCGCCCGCGCCGCACCCAGGTCGATCGCGAGCAGGGCGGCTCCGGCGGCGGCGAGCGCCTCCTCGGTGGCGCGCAGCCCCCGACGGGCCGCCCATGTCGAGCAGCCGCAGGCCACCGCGGTGACGGTGAGCATCAGCCCGGCCTGGAACACCAGCCCGAGGCGGGTCCAGGCGACCGCGACGAAGGCGAGCGCCGCCGTCACCAGCAGCAGCGCGCCGAGGCCGAGCAGCACCTGCTGCGGGCTCAGTTGCCGCCGCGGCGGCCGGGGAGCGGGTGCGGCCTGCGGGGGCCCGGCGGCCGGCGGCGCGGTCGGGGGAGCGGGAGGCGGCGGGAAGGTGCCCGGCGGCGGGAAGGCGGCCACCGGCGCCGGGGCCGCGGGCGGGGCGACCGGCGGGCCCCACGCGGGCGCTCCGGTCCGCGGCGCGCCGGGGGCGGCCGCGCGCAGCGACGCCAGCAGCGCGTCGCGGTCCCGGGCCAGCTCGCCGAGCGTCGTCCCGATGCGGGCGACCACCAGCGCGGCGTGCGCCGCCGCCGGCAACCCGCAGGACGGGCACGGCCCGGTCCCGACGTCGCCGGTCGGCCGGCCGCAGACCGGGCACTCGTACCCCCACCCACGTGCACCCGGTCCCATGACCGCATCTTCGCGGGTCCGGCCCGTGCGTGGGGCGCCCGTCCACAGAACACGCCCGGGCGGGCGATGCCGCCGATGTCACCCCGGCGACGTGGGGGGAATCGCACCGCGAGCGCCTACCCTGGGTTCAGTGATCACGACGACCGGCCTCGAGCTCCGCGCCGGCGCGCGCATCCTCATCAGCGAGGCGACCCTGCGCGTGCAGCCGGGTGACCGCATCGGCCTGGTCGGGCGCAACGGCGCCGGGAAGACCACCACCCTCACCACGCTCGCCGGCGAGCGGCAGCCGCACGCCGGCTCGGTGGAGGTCACCGGCGAGCTGGGCTACCTGCCCCAGGACCCCCGCAGCGGCGACCTCGACATCACCGCCAGCGACCGGGTGCTCTCCGGCCGGGGGCTGGACGTGCTGCGCAACCAGATGGTCAAGGCGCAGGTCGCCATGGCCGAGCCCGCCGACGACACCGAGATGGACCGGGCCGTGCGCCGCTACGGCCGGCTCGAGGACCAGTTCGCCGCGCTCGGGGGCTACGCCGCGGAGAGCGACGCCGCCCGCATCTGCACCAACCTGGGGCTGCCCGACCGGGTCCTCGCCCAGCCGCTGCGCACCCTCTCCGGTGGTCAGCGCCGCCGCGTCGAGCTCGCCCGCATCCTGTTCTCCGACGCCGAGACGCTGCTGCTCGACGAGCCGACCAACCACCTCGACGGCGACTCGATCACCTGGCTCAAGGGCTTCCTGGCCAGCCACAAGGGCGGCCTGATCGTCATCAGCCACGACGTCGAGCTGCTCGACGCCGTCGTCAACAAGGTGTGGCACCTCGACGCCAACCGGGCCACCGTCGACGTCTACAACCTCGGCTGGAAGCCCTACCTCGCCCAGCGCGAGACCGACGAGCGCCGCCGCAAGCAGGAGCGGGCGAACACCGAGCGCAAGATCGACACCCTCAACGCCCAGGCCGACAAGATGCGCGCCAAGGCGACCAAGGCCAAGGCCGCCAAGAGCATGGACAAGCGGGCCGAGCGGCTGGCCGCCGGGCTGGCCGACGTGCGGGTCCAGGACAAGGTCGCCAAGCTGCGCTTCCCGACGCCGGTGCCCTGCGGCAAGACCCCGCTCACCGCGGAGGGCCTGTCCAAGAGCTACGGCTCGCTGGAGATCTTCACCGACGTCGACCTCGCGGTGGACCGGGGGACGCGGGTCGTCGTCCTCGGGCTCAACGGCGCGGGCAAGACGACGCTGCTGCGGATGCTGGCCGGAACCGAGCTGCCCGACACCGGCGAGGTCAAGGCCGGCCACGGGCTGCGGGTCGGCTACTACGCGCAGGAGCACGAGACCATCGACATGGACCGCACCCTGCTCGAGGTGATGCGGTCCGCGGCGCCGGACAGCACCGACACCGAGCTGCGGCGGATCCTCGGCGCCTTCCTCTTCTCCGGTGAGACCGTCGACCAGCGCGCGGGCACCCTCTCCGGCGGTGAGCGGACCCGGCTGGCGATGGCCACCCTGGTCATCTCGGGCGCCAACGTGCTGCTCCTGGACGAGCCGACCAACAACCTCGACCCGGCCAGCCGCGAGCAGGTGCTCGAGGCGCTGCGCACCTACACCGGGGCGATCGTGCTGGTCACGCACGACGAGGGCGCCGTCCGCGCGCTCGACCCGGACAAGGTG
Source organism: Blastococcus sp. TML/C7B (assembly GCF_016612845.1). NCBI lineage: Bacteria > Bacillati > Actinomycetota > Actinomycetes > Geodermatophilales > Geodermatophilaceae > Blastococcus > Blastococcus sp. TML/C7B. Next base: position 2,596,612 of record NZ_JAEOAA010000001.1, read on the forward strand.
ATCCTGCTGCCCGACGGCACCGAGGACACCTGGAGCGAGGACCTCGCCGACCTGGTCGAGCTCGCCTAGGGGGATGGAGCACTGTCGCGCCGAGTGGGGCCCGGAGGGTCCCGCGCAGGCGTGACGGACGCGCTCAGCGCAGCCGGGGTACGGCTCGTGGACGCGGTGCGGTCCGGAGGACCGCGATGTCATTGCCTTCACGTCGCGGACAGCGTGCCGGTGGCTGATCATGAATGGAACAGCTGACACGGAGGGGAGCCATGGCCGACACGAGCACTGCGGACCTGGGCAAGGGCAAGCGGATCACCGGCGGTGACCGGAGCACGCTCGCCGACGAGCTGCGCAAGCGGTACGACGACGGCGAGAGCATCCGCTCGCTGGCGGAGTCGACGAAGCGCTCGTACGGGTTCGTCCACCGGCTGCTCTCCGAGTCCGGCGCCACCCTCCGCAGCCGCGGCGGCGCCAACCGGAACAGCAAGAAGGCGTGAGCGCGCCGACCCCACCCGACGGCTTCGTCCGCACCGCGCGGGACGGCGCCGTCCTCACCGTCACCCTCGACCGGCCCGAGCAGCTCAACGCGCAGACGCCGGCCACCTGGGCCGCGCTGGCCGCGATCGGCGACTCGCTGGACGACGAGGTCCGCGTGGTCGTGCTGCGGGGCGAGGGCCGCGCCTTCTCGGCCGGCCTCGACCGCAGCATGTTCGACGCCTCGCCGGGCACCACCGGCGGCCTCGGCGACCTCGGGCGGCGCCCGTCCGCGGACGCCGAGGAGCAGATCCGCGAGTACCAGCGCGGGTTCCGCTGGCTGCGGACGCCGGGCATCGTCTCGATCGCCGCGGTGCAGGGGCATGCCATCGGGGCGGGCTGCCAGCTGGCGCTCGCCTGCGACCTGCGGGTGCTCGCCGAGGACGCGCAGCTGCGGCTGCCCGAGCCGACGCTCGGCCTGGTGCCCGACCTGACCGGCACCAGCACGCTGGTCGAGCTGGTCGGGTACTCGCGGGCGATGGAGATCTGCCTGACCGGCCGCCCGGTCGGTGCCGCCGAGGCGCACGCGATGGGGCTGGCCAACGTCGTCGTCCCGGTCGCGCAGCTCGACGCGGCCGTCGCGCAGCTGACGCACGCGCTGCTGGGCCCGCCGGCCGGTGCCAGCCGGGAGACCGCCGCCCTGGTGCGCTCCGCGGTGCGCAACGACCCCGCCACGCAGGACGCCGCCGAGCGGGCCGCGCAGGTGCGCCGGCTGCGGGAGCTCGCCGGCGGGCGCTGACCGTCGGAGGTCGCTGCGAGGCTGTGCTCCTGCGGGCCCGTCCGGGTCCGCCGGAACAGCGCCGTGCCCGCGCACGTTGCGCGGGAGGCCGACGCCGGGAACGGCGCGGCAGGAGGAGGCGCAGCACCACGTGAGGTCGGAACCATGCACCCCACCATGACCTCGATGGCCGCGATGCGGTCGTTCCGCCGGGATCCCTCGGTCACCGGCCGCCGGCTGCCTCCGGGCACCGTGCGGCGGATCCTGGGCGTCGCCCGGCCCTACCGCCGTGACCTGGGGTTCTTCCTGGGGCTGGTCGTCGGATCCTCGCTGATCGGGGTCGTCACCCCGCTGCTGGCCGGGAACATCGTCAACCGGATCGCCTCGCTGGAGGGCACCTCGGGCGACATCGTGCGCATCGCGCTGTTCATCGCCGGCCTGGCGGTCGTCGACGCCGCGATCTCGCTGGGTACCCGCTGGTACTCCGCGCGGATCGGCGAGGGTGTCATCTACGACCTGCGCAGCCAGGTGTTCGCGCACGTCCAGCGCATGCCGGTCGCGTTCTTCACCCGCACGCAGACCGGTGCGCTGGTCAGCCGGCTGAACAACGACGTCGTCGGCGCCCAGCAGGCGTTCACCTCCACGCTGTCCGGCGTCGTCTCCAACGTCATCGGCCTGGTGCTGACCGCCGGGGTCATGCTCACGCTGTCGTGGCAGATCACCCTGCTCTCGCTCGTGCTCGTGCCGCTGTTCGTGCTGCCGGCGCGGCGCATCGGCGGCCGGCTGCAGGAGATCACCCGGGAGTCCTACGAGCTCAACGCGTCGATGAACGCGACGATGACCGAGCGGTTCAACGTCGCCGGCGCGCTGCTGGTGAAGCTGTTCGGCCGGCCCGACGCGGAGGAGCGCTCCTTCAGCGGCCGCGCCGCCCGCGTCCGCGACATCGGCGTCCTCTCGGCCATGTACGGCCGATTCTTCTTCACCGCGCTCACGCTCGTCGCCGCGCTGGCCACCGCCCTGGTCTACGGGCTGGGCGGCTGGCTGGCGTTCACCGGGTCGTTGAGCCCCGGTGACGTCGTCGCCCTGGCGCTGCTGCTGTCCCGGCTGTACGGGCCGCTGACCGCGCTGGCGAACGTCCGGGTCGACGTCATGAGCGCCATGGTCAGCTTCGACCGGGTGTTCGAGGTGCTCGACCTGCCGCCGATGGATCCGCGAGGCGGAGGACGCCGTCCCGGTGCCCGCCGATGACCGGTCGATCGAGTTCGACGCCGTCTCCTTCAGCTACCCCGCGGCCGAGGACGTCTCGTTGCCGTCACTGGAAGAGGTGTCGCTGCCCGAGCACGGCGGCCCGGTCGACGTGCTGCACGACGTCTCCTTCCGGGTGGAGCCGGGAGAACTGGTCGCCCTGGTGGGCCACTCGGGTGCCGGGAAGTCGACCGTCGCCGCGCTGGTCTCCCGGCTGTACGACGTCACCGGGGGAGCGGTGCGGGTCGGCGGCGTCGACGTCCGCCGGGCGACGCTGGCCTCGCTGCGGGACGCCATCGGGGTGGTGAGCCAGGACGCGCACCTGTTCCACGACACGATGCGCGGCAACCTGCTCTACGCGCGGCCCGAGGCGACCGAGGAGCAGCTGTGGGCGGCGCTGGAGGGGGCGCACATCGCCGACCTCGTCCGCGGGCTGCCCGACGGGCTGGACACCGTCGTCGGCGACCGCGGCCACCGGCTCTCCGGCGGGGAGAAGCAGCGGCTGGCGATCGCGCGGGTGCTGCTCAAGGCGCCGGGCATCGTGATCCTCGACGAGGCGACCGCGCACCTGGACAGCGAGTCCGAGGCGGCCGTGCAGCGGGCGCTGGACGCCGCGTTGACCGGCCGGACGTCGCTGGTGATCGCGCACCGGCTCTCCACTGTGCGCGACGCCGACCAGATCCTCGTGGTGGACGGCGGTCGCATCGTGGAGTCGGGTACGCACGCTGAGTTGCTGGCGCTCGGGGGTCGGTACGCCGACCTGCACCGCACGCAGTTCGCCGACGGCGAGGGTCGAGCGGTCGCCGCGACCGGACCACTACCGTCACTTCCGTGACATCCGCGCATCCGCACGACGCCCAGCTCCGATCCCTCTACGCCGCCTACCTCGACGGGTGGAACCGGCGCAGCGGTGCGGCCGTGGCGGCCTGCTTCGCGGACGACGGCGACATCGTCGGCTACGACGGGACGCACCACCACGGCCGGCTGGCGATCGCCGCCCACCTGCGCCAGGTCTTCGGCAGCCACCAGACCGCCGCCTACGTCGCGGTCATCCGCTCGGTGCGCGCGGTCGCCCCGGGGACGGCGCTGCTCATCGCGCACGCCGGGATGATCCCGCCGGGTGCCAGCGACGTGGAGGACCGGTTCCACACCGTGCACACGCTCCTGGCGGTCGACGACGGCGACGGCCGCTGGCGCATCCAGCTGCTGCAGGCGACGCCGGCCGCCTGGCACCAGCACCCCGAGGCCCGCGACGCCCTGACCGAGGAGCTGCGCGGCCTGCTGGCGGCCCAGTGACCCTCCCCCCTGCTCCTCCCGGGAACAGCGGTCTGCCTCTCCGCGGACAGGCAGCGGTACTGGTGTCGGCGGAGCAGCTGCAGGCCGAGGGGGAGCGGCCGGTGCTGCTCGACGTCCGCTGGGCGCTCGGCGACGACCGAGGGCGGGAGAAGTACCTCGCCGGTCACCTGCCGGGGGCAGTGTTCGTCGACCTCGAGACCGAGCTCGCCGACCCGCCGGAACCGGCCCGCGGCCGGCACCCTGTTCCGTCGGTACAGCGACTGCAAGCAGCCGCGCGGCGCTGGGGCGTCACGTTCGACCGGCCGGTCGTGGCCTACGACGACTCCGGTGGTCTGGCCGCCGCGCGCGCGTGGTGGCTGCTGCGCTGGGGCGGGCTGACCGACGTCCGGCTGCTGGACGGCGGGCTCGGCGCGTGGACCCGCGCCGGCGGGGAACTGGCGACCGGCGACGTCGTCCCACCGCCCGGGGACGTCGTCCTGCGGGGCGGCGGGTTGGCGGTGCTGGAGGCGGACGACGCTGCGGCGCTGCCCGGCCGCGGCGGGGTGCTGCTCGACGCCCGCGCCGCGGAGCGCTTCCGCGGCGAGGTGGAGCCGGTCGACCCGCGGGCGGGTCACGTCCCCGGTGCGACGAGCGCCCCGACGACGGCGAACCTGGCCGCGGACGGCACCTTCCTCCCCGCCGCGGAGCTGGCCGACCGATTCGCCGCGCTCGGCGTCCGGCCGGGTGCGGAGGTCGGGGTCTACTGCGGGTCCGGGGTGACCGCCGCGCACGAGGTGGCCGCGCTGGCGGTCGCCGGGGTCGAGGCGGCGTTGTGGCCGGGCTCGTGGTCGCAGTGGTCGGCCGACCCGGCGCGCCGGTGGCCACGGGCGGCTGATCCGCGGGCGGTCGGGCGGTCAGCCGCCGTCGACGAGGCTGTCGATGGAGATCTCCTCGACCTGCGTGACCGAGGCGGTGCCGCCGGTGCGGGCGACGTCGGCCACCACGCCGCCGGAGACGTTGAGCGCCACCTCCAGATCGGTGGGCGGGCCGATCGCCAGGACCTCGTAGGGCGAACTGAGCGGCCGGCCGTCCACGGTGAGCTTGCCGGGGGTGCCGCCGACGTAGCTGGACACCACCACCCGGACGCCGTCGACCTCGATCGCCTCGGCGCCCGCGCCGCGGAGCTCCTGGATGGCGTCGAGCAGGACCGCCGGGGTGACCGCCCCCTCCGGGTCCTTGATCAGCAGCCGCAGCCCGGGGCCGCGCGCCGGCAGGGTGCCGGCCATGATGCCGAGCGCCTCCGCGCGCCGCTGCGCCTCCGCCAGGGCGGAGCCGGACTGAGTGCGGCTGCCGCTGAGCTCCTCGACCGCCTGCTCGCGCTCGGCGAGCTGCTGGCGGAGCTGCTCCTCGCGGGTGTCCAGCTCGTCGAGGATGCGCACCAGGTCGTCCTCGGTGGTGCCGGTGATCGCCTCCTCGCCGGTGCTGCGGATCTGCACGACCAGCCCGAACCCGAGCGCCACCGCGAGCACGGCGGTGACGATGCCGGCGGTCACCCGGTTCCAGCTGCGGCCGCCCGACGGCGTCGTCTCGGCCGGAGCTTCGTCGGCGGGGGCGTCCTGGGCGGGCGCATCCTCCGCGGCCGGGTCCTCGGCGGGAGCGTCGGGGGCCGACGCGTCCTCGAGGGGCGTTGCCGGCCGCCCGCCGTCGTCCGCCGGGCGGTTGTCGGTGGGGTCGTTCATCGTGGCCCCGCAGCAGGTAGCCCGTCCGCGGGGGCGGCCGCCTCCGGGGATGCGCCGACGGCGGCGTCGTAGCGGTCGAGCAGCACGGCCGCGATCCGGGCGTCGGGCAGCAGGGGAGCGGTGACCAGGTCCGCGCCCGCGCCGGCCAGCTTGTCGTGGAAGTGCCCCGGCGCCAGCAGGTAGGCGGCCAGCACGACCCGGTCGGCGCCGGCGCGACGGGCGGCGTCGACGGCGTCGGGCACCGGGGGCTGCGCGGCCGAGCCGAACCCGGTGGTGACCGGACCGGCCCACGACTGCTGCAGCAGCGCGGCGGTGCGCTCGACGTCGGCGACCGAGCGGGCGTCGCTGGAGCCCGCGGCGGCGACCACGACGGCGGTCCGCGGGTCGGCGGCGTCGGCACCGGCCTCCACCAGCCGGTCCAGCAGCACCGCGGCCAGCCGCGGATCGGGGCCCAGCGGCCGCGCGGCCACCGTGCCCTCGGCGCCCGCGACGGCGTCCGCGATGTCGACGTGCACGTGGTAGCCGCCCGACAGCAGCAGCGGGACGACGACGGCGGGTCGGCCTCCCGCGGCGAGCCCGGCGACCACGTCCACCACGGTGGGAGGCTGGACGTCGACGAAGGCCGCCGTCGTCACCAGGCCGGGGCGGAGCTGCTTCGCGGCGAGCGCGAGTTCGGCGATCAGCCGCCGGCCGGTGGGGTTGCGCGTCCCGTGCGCGCAGGCGACCAGCACGGGTTGTGCACTCATCGTGGTCTCCGGCGCCGGGTGACGACGGTTCGTGCACACAGCGCGGAGGGTGCGGGCGTGGCGCTCACAGCGCCCGGGTCATGCCGCCGTCGACCGGGATCATGACCCCGGTCAGGTAGGAGGCAGCGGGGGAGAGTGCGAAGGCGGCGACCCGGCCGAACTCCTCGGGCCGGCCGACCCGGCGCAGCGGGATGCCGGCCTCGGTCCGGGCGCGGGCCTTCACGGGGTCGCCGGAGGCCGCCTCGATCTCGGCGATCCGGTCGGTGGCGACGGTGCCCGGCAGCAACCCGAGGACCCGGATGCCCTGCGGGCCGAGCTCGTCGGCGAGTGCCTTCGCGGTCATGGCCAGGCCGGGGCGCAGGCCGTTGGAGATGGCCAGGTGGCCGATCGGCTGGCGCACCGAGATGGACAGCACGAAACCGATCGCCGCGCCCTCGCCCAGGTGCGGGACCAGCGCCCGGACCAGCCGGAGCGGACCGAGCAGCACCGACTCGACCCCGGCCCGCCAGGCGTCCTCGGGGGTCGAGAGCACCGTGCCGGGGGCGGGGCCGCCGACCGAGATGAGCACGCCGTCGACCTGCCCCAGCTGCTCGCGGGCCTCGGCGACCAGCCGCTCGGCGGCGTCGGGGTCCGCCAGGTCGGCGGACACCCCGGACGCCGCCGGCGCGCCGCCCAGCGAGGCGACGGCGGCGTCCACGGACTCCGCGGACCGCGAGCTGATCAGCACGCGGGCCCCGTCGTCGACGAGGGCCCGGGCGGTCGCGAACCCCAATCCCCGGCTCGCGCCGGTGAGCAGGAAGCCACGACCGCCCAGGCCCAGGTCCATCAGGTGCTCCTCGGTGCAGCGTCGGTCAGGCGGCCGTACCGCGCAGCGAGCGCAGCACGTACTGCATGATCCCGCCGTTGCGGTAGTAGTTCGCCTCGCCGGGGGTGTCGATGCGGACGCGGGCGTCAAAGTCCACGTCGCCGGCCTTCACCTTCACCGTGCGGGGCACCGAGCCGTCGTTCAGCGCGGTGATGCCGGTGATGGTGAACTCCTCGTCGCCGGTCAGGCCGAGCGACTCGCGGGTCTGGCCCTCCGGGTACTGCAGCGGCAGCACGCCCATACCGATGAGGTTGGAGCGGTGGATGCGCTCGTAGCTCTCGGCGATGACGGCCTTGACGCCCAGCAGCGCGGTGCCCTTGGCCGCCCAGTCGCGCGACGAGCCCGAGCCGTACTCCTTGCCGGCCAGCACGACCAGCGGGATGCCGGCGTCGATGTAGGCGCGGGAGGCGTCGTAGATCGTCGTCGTCTCGCCGGTCAGGTGGTTCTTGGTGACGCCACCCTCGGTGCCGGGCACCAGCTGGTTGCGCAGCCGGATGTTGGCGAAGGTGCCGCGGATCATGACCTCGTGGTTCCCGCGGCGCGAGCCGTAGGAGTTGAAGTCGCGGCGGTCCACGCCGTGCTCGCGGAGGTACTTGCCCGCGGGGCTGTCGGCCTTGATCGAGCCGGCCGGCGAGATGTGGTCGGTGGTCACCGAGTCGCCGAGCACCGCGAGGGTGCGGGCGCCGGAGATGTCCTCGACCGGCGCCGGCTCGGCCGGCATGCCCTCGAAGTACGGAGGACGGCGGACGTAGGTGCTCTCCGCGTCCCACTCGAAGGTGTCGCCGGTCGGGGTGGGCAGGTTCTGCCACTGCTCGGTGCCGGCGAACACGTCCTCGTAGGAGCGGCCGAACTGCTCCGCGGAGACGGCGTGGTCGATGACCCGCTGGACCTCCTGCGGGGAGGGCCAGATGTCGCGCAGGAAGACGTCGTTGCCGTCGGCGTCCTGGCCCAGGGGGTCGTTGTTCAGGTCGACGTCCATGGAGCCGGCGAGCGCGTAGGCGATGACCAGTGGCGGGGAGGCCAGGTAGTTCATCTTGACGTCGGGGTTGATCCGGCCCTCGAAGTTGCGGTTGCCCGAGAGCACCGAGACGACGGCGAGGTCGGCCTCGTTGACCGCCGCGGAGACCGGCTCGGGGAGCGGGCCGGAGTTGCCGATGCAGGTCGTGCAGCCGTAGCCGACCAGGTAGAAGCCCAGCTTCTCCAGGTACGGGGTGAGCTCCGCCTTCTCGTAGTAGTCCATGACGACCTTGGACCCGGGGGCCAGCGTCGTCTTGACCCAGGGCTTGGTGGCCAGGCCCTTCTCGACGGCGTTCTTCGCCAGCAGCGCCGCGCCGATCATCACCTGCGGGTTGGAGGTGTTGGTGCAGGAGGTGATGGCGGCGATGACGACGTGGCCGTGGTCGACCTCGGTCTCCGTGCCGTCCTCCATGACCACGCGGGTCGGCTTGGACGGGCGGCTGGAGTTCGAGCCGTTGACGGCGGTGTGCGGCTTGCCGGCCTCACCGTTGCCGTGGGTCTCCGCGATCGGGTCGGACGCCGGGAAGGTGTTGGCGACGGCGTCGTCCACCGACGACGTGACGCCGAAGGGCTTCTCCTGCGCCGGGACGCCGGGCTTGCGGTCCTCGCCACCGGTCTCGTCGGCCTGCACGTAGTCGGCGAGCGCCTCGCGGAAGGCCTCCTTGGCCTCGGCGATCTCGACGCGGTCCTGCGGGCGCTTCGGGCCGGCGATCGAGGGGACGACGGTGCCGAGGTCGAGCTCGAGGTACTCGGAGAAGGAGGGCTCGCGCGACGGGTCGTGCCAGAGGCCCTGCTCCTTGGCGTAGGCCTCGACCAGCGCCACCTGGGCGGCGTCGCGGCCGGTGAGCTTCAGGTAGGTGATGGTCTCCTCGTCGATGGGGAACATCGCCGCGGTGGAGCCGAACTCCGGGCTCATGTTGCCGATCGTGGCGCGGTTGGCCAGCGGCACCGCGGAGACGCCCTCGCCGTAGAACTCGACGAACTTCCCGACGACGCCGTGCTGGCGCAGCATCTCGGTGATGGTGAGGACCAGGTCGGTCGCGGTGGCGCCGTCCGGCAGCTGGCCGAACAGCTTGAAGCCCACGACGCGCGGGATGAGCATCGAGACCGGCTGGCCGAGCATCGCGGCCTCGGCCTCGATGCCGCCGACGCCCCAGCCCAGGACGCCGAGGCCGTTGACCATCGTGGTGTGCGAGTCGGTGCCCACGCAGGTGTCGGGGTAGGCGACCACGCGGTCACCCTCCTGCCGCGGGAAGATCACGCGGGCCAGGTGCTCGATGTTGACCTGGTGGACGATGCCGGTGCCCGGGGGGACGACCTTGAAGTCGCTGAAGGCGCCCTGGCCCCAGCGGAGGAACTGGTAGCGCTCGCCGTTGCGCTCGTACTCGATCTCGACGTTGCGCTGGAACGAGTCCTCGGTGCCGAAGATGTCGGCGATCACCGAGTGGTCGATGACCAGCTCGGCGGGGGCGAGCGGGTTGATCTTCTGCGGGTCGCCGCCCAGCTCGGCCATGGCCTCGCGCATGGTGGCGAGGTCGACGATGCAGGGGACGCCGGTGAAGTCCTGCATGACCACGCGGGCCGGGGTGAACTGGATCTCCTGGTCGGGCTCGGCCGACGGGTCCCAGTTCGCGATCGCCCGGATGTGGTCGGCGGTGATGTCCGCGCCGTCCTCGGTACGCAGCAGGTTCTCGAGGAGGACCTTCAGGCTGAAGGGCAGCTTCTCGGAGCCCTCCACCGCGTCGAGTCGGTAGATGTCGTAGTCGGTTCCGTCGACGCTGAGCGTCGACCGGGCTCCGAAGCTGTCCTTGCTGGCTGCCACTCTTCTGCGCCTACCCCTCGCTGGTTCGTCGCGTGCTGGTTCCTCGCGGCTGGCTCACGCGCTCGTGTCCACCCGCGATCATCCCAGTTCCCGCAAGCAGCCACCGGGTGAGGCGACCCTTACCGTGGACGGCGTGACCGGCACAGTCCCCGAGCCCCTGCCCGACTGGCTGACCGGCGCCGCGCGGATCACCGCGCTGACGGGCGCCGGCATCTCCACCGACAGCGGCATCCCCGACTACCGGGGGCCGCAGGGCGTGTGGACCCGGGACCCGGACGCCGAGAAGATGGTGACGCTCTCCTACTACGTCGCCGACCCCGGGATCCGGCGCCGGGCCTGGCTCGCGCGCCGGGACATGGCCGCGCTGCAGGCCCGGCCGAACGCCGGTCACGCCGCGCTCGCCGACCTCGAGGCCCAGGGCCGGCTGCGCACGATCGTCACGCAGAACGTCGACGGGCTGCACCAGGCGGCCGGCTCGTCGCCGGAGCGGGTGGTCGAGATCCACGGGACGGTGCACGAGGTCGAGTGCCTGGGCTGCCGGGCGCGGACGACGATGTCCGAGGCGCTGGAGCGGGTGGCGGCGGGGGAGCCCGACCCGGCCTGCCGCAGCTGCGGCGGGATCCTCAAGTCGGCGACGATCAGCTTCGGGCAGGAGCTCGACGGCGGGGCGGTCGACGCGGCGGTCGCCGCGGCCCGCGACTGCGACGTCTTCCTCGCCGTCGGCACCTCGCTCCAGGTGTGGCCGGTAGCCGGGCTCGTCGAGGTGGCGCTGCGCGCCGGGGCGCGGGTGGTGATCGTCAACGCCGAGCCGACGCCGTTCGACGACCTGGCGTCGCTACTGGTGCCCGAGCCGATCGGGACGGCGCTGCCGCGGCTGCTCGCGCGGGCCTGAGCGGGGGAGCCCTCGTCGGCGTCGGTGCCGACGGTTAGCGTGACGGGCACCACGTCGAGCGGCCGGCGGGACGCCGGTCGCGCACCCCAGGGAGCCGGCATGCGCGTGCCCTTGACCACCCGCGACTTCCTCGAGCGGGCCGAGCTCGTCTACGGCGACCGCATCGGCATCGTCGACGAGCCCTCGCAGCCCGCGCCGTCGCTGGGCGGGCTCAGCTACCGCGAGGTCGCCCGCCGCGCCCGGGCGCTGCAGGCCGGGCTCGACGAGCTGGGCATCGCCGAGGGCGAGCGGGTGGCGATCGTCAGCCACAACGCCGCGCGGCTGCTCGAGGTGCTGCTCGCCGTCCCCATGTCGGGCCGGGTCGCGGTGCCGATCAACTTCCGGCTCTCCCCGGAGGAGGTCGAGTACATCGTCGGGCACTGCGGCGCGCGGGTGCTGCTCGTCGACCCGGAGCTGGAGTCCTCGCTCAAGGGCGTGCGGGCCGAGCACCGCTTCGGCACGGGGGAGGAGTACGAGCAGCTGCTCCGCTACGACGTCGAGCCGCGGCCCTGGTCGGCGCCGGACGAGGACGCCACCGCGACGATCAACTACACGTCGGGGACGACGGCGCGGCCCAAGGGCGTGCAGATGACGCACCGCAACCTGTGGGTCAACGCGGTCACCTTCGGCCTGCACATGCAGGTCAGCGACCGCGACGTCTACCTGCACACGCTGCCGATGTTCCACTGCAACGGCTGGGGCCTGCCGTACACGATGGCCGGTGTGGGCGCGAAGCAGGTCGTCCTGCGCAAGGTCGACGGCGCGGAGATCCTCCGCCGCGTCGAGGAGCACGGCGTGACGATCATGGCCGGCGCCCCCGCGGTGTGGAACGCCGTGCTCGACGCCGCCGCCGAGTGGGAGGGCGAGATCCCGGGGCGGGACAAGGTGCGCATCGTCGTCGCCGGCGCGCCGCCGCCGTCGAAGACCATCGCCCGCGTCGAGGCCGAGCTCGGCTGGGAGTTCAACCAGATCTACGGCCTGACCGAGACCGCGCCGCTGCTCACCATCAACCGGCCGCGCGCCGAGTACGACGACCTGGAGCCCGAGGAGCGGGCCAAGCGGCTCTCCCGGGCCGGTGTCCCGGCGCTGGGCACCCGGATGTCGGTCAGCGAGTCCGGCGAGGTCCTGGCGCAGGGCAACACCGTGCTCGCGGGCTACTGGGAGAACCCGGACGCCTCGGCCGAGGCCCTGGAGGGCGGCTGGTTCCACACCGGCGACGGCGGCACGATCGACGACGGCGGCTACCTGACGATCTCCGACCGCAAGAAGGACGTGATCATCACCGGCGGTGAGAACGTCTCCTCCATCGAGGTGGAGGACGTCGTGTTCAGCCACCCGGCGGTCGCGGAGGTCGCGGTCATCGGCGTCCCCGACGACAAGTGGGGCGAGATGGTCACCGCGATCGTCGTCGTCACCGAGGGCGAGCAGGTCACCGAGGCCGACATCGTGGCCCACTGCCGCGGGAAGATCGCCGGCTACAAGATCCCGAAGCGGGTCGAGTTCCGCGACGAGCTGGCCCGCACCGCCACGGGCAAGATCCAGAAGTTCAAGCTGCGCGAGTCGTTTCTGGGAGGGCTCGGAGCGGCAGGTCAACTGAACCGAACCGCCCGCCGCACCCGCTGGTGGCGCCTCACCCCTCGGGGTGAGGCGCCCTCAACGACCCCGTCCGTCCGACCGATGGCCCACGGAGCGGCACCTCTCCGGGTGCCCGACGTCGAGCAGTCGGAGGTCACGACGTGGTCAGCCGGAACCCGAACAGCCCGGCGCGAGCGACGTGGGGTCGCCGCGCGCTGCGCGTGGGCGGAACGGCGGTCGCCGCCGCGGTGCTCCTCGGGCTGACCCCCGCCGTCGCCGACGCCGCACCCCGTCGCCCGGGGGACGGTGAGATCGCCGCCGCGCAGAGCGAGGCCGACCGCGTCGGCGCCCGCATCGGGGAGCTCAACGACCGGCTGTCCGCCGCCCAGGCAGGCGTGGAGAGCGCGCGCACCGAGGCGCTGCTGGCCCTCGACGAGTTCCAGGCCACGCAGGCCGCCGCCGAGGCCGCCCGCGAGCGCGCCGAGGCCGCCCGCCGCCGAGGTCGAGGCGAAGACCGCCGAGCTGGGCCTGGCCCGCGACGACGTCGTCGCCTTCGCCCGCCGCAGCTACATGGAGGGCAGCACCAACCCCGGTGCCAGCGCCCTGCTCACGGCCGGCAACCCGTCCCAGCTCATCGAGCGCGCCGCCCTGCTCGAGGCGGCCGGCTCGCACCGCACCGACGTGCTGGGTCGGGTCACCGTGGTGCAGCAGGAGGCCACCGCCGCCGAGGCCGTCGCCCGCACCGCCGTCACCGAGGCCGATCAGCTGCAGCAGGCGGCCGAGCAGCAGCTCGAGGCCGCCACCGCCGCGGAGCAGTCCGCCCGCGCCCAGCGCGCCGAGGTCGCCACGCAGCAGGCCGCCGTGCAGGCCGAGCTCGACGCCGCCAAGGCCACGCTCACCCAGCTCGTCGGCGCCCGCGCCGCCGCGGACCGCGCCGCCGCGGAGCAGGCCGCCGCGGCCGCCCGCACCGTGCAGCGCGCCGCCGCGCAGGCGCCCTCGCCGTCCTCGTCCTCGTCGCCGTCGTCCTCGTCGTCGAACCCCGCGCCGGCGCCGGCCGCGCCGAAGCCGTCCGCCCCGCCGGCGGTGCAGAACCCCGCCGGCCCGGGCTCTGCCTCGGCGGCGTCCACCGCGATCTCCGCGGCGCGGAGCTACATCGGCACGCCGTACGCCTGGGGTGGCGGCGGCCGCCGCGGCCCCGGCCCCGGTCAGGACCCCGACCTCGGCGTCATCGGCTTCGACTGCAGCGGGCTGACCCAGTACGCCTACGGCCAGGCCGGCATCTCGATCTCGCGCAACAGCCGCGACCAGTACGCCGAGTCGCCGAAGGTGGCCCGCGGCTCGCTGCAGCCCGGGGACCTGGTCTTCTGGGCCAACGACGTGAGCCGCCCGTCGACGATCTACCACGTCGCCATCTACCTGGGCGGGGACCGCATGATCGAGGCGCCGGAGAGCGGCAAGACCGTCCGGGAGACCGCGATGCGGTGGGGCGGGTACATCGGCGCGGTGCGACCCAGCGCCTGAGACCCAGCGCCTGAGACCCAGCCCGGCACTCGCGGCGCCTGACCGGCCGGACGCCTGCTCCCGCGGGAGCGCCGGCGTGAGGAGTGAGGCGTCGGGCAGCCACGGGGGGAGCTGCCCGACGCGTGTCCGAGGCTAGCAGTCGAGGGGCGCACCGGGCAGTCGTCGCGCGCGCCCTGATCGTGGATCACGGCGCGTCGTCGAGGCCCGTGTCGCGGCGTGCAGGTGCCGCTCAGCAAGGTGTAGGACACTGGCGTCCGGGGACGGCTGCGCCGCCCCGTCGACGGCCCCACAGCCCGGGGGTCGCGGCCCGGCACGACCAGGGAGCCCCGTGACGAGCGCTGCCAGCACGCCGACCGAGAACGCGACCGCGCAGGCGGGCGCACCGGTACCCCCGGCGACCGACGCCGCTCGGCTGGAGCGGGTGCTGTTCGAGATCAAGCGGGTGATCGTCGGCCAGGACCGGCTGATCGAGCGGATGCTCGTCGCCCTCCTGGCCCGCGGGCACGTCCTGCTCGAGGGCGTGCCGGGCGTGGCGAAGACCCTCGCGGTGGAGACGCTCGCGACCGTCGTCGGCGGGAAGTTCGCCCGCCTGCAGTTCACCCCGGACCTGGTGCCGGCCGACATCATCGGCACGCGCATCTACAAGTCCGGCCAGGACGCCTTCGACACCGAGCTCGGCCCGGTGTTCGCCAACTTCGTGCTCACCGACGAGATCAACCGCGCGCCCGCCAAGGTGCAGTCGGCGCTGCTGGAGGTCATGGCCGAGCGGCAGGTCTCCATCGGCGGCGTGACGCACGCGCTGCCGGACCCGTTCCTCGTGCTGGCCACGCAGAACTCGATCGAGTCCGAGGGCGTCTACCCGCTGCCCGAGGCGCAGCGCGACCGCTTTCTCATGAAGGTGCTCGTGGACTACCCGAGCTCCGAGGAGGAGCGGGAGATCATCTACCGGATGGGCTCGGAGCCGCCCGTCGCCGAGACGGTGCTGGGCCCCGACGAGCTGCGCCGGCTCCAGAAGACCGCCTCGCAGGTGTTCGTCCACCACGCGCTGGTCGACTACGTCGTCCGCCTGGTGGTGGCCACCCGCACGCCCCGCGAGCACGGCATGGACGACGTCGCGACGTGGGTCTCCTACGGCGCCAGCCCGCGCGCCTCGCTGGGGCTGATCGCGGCCAGCCGGGCGCTCGCGCTGGTGCGCGGCCGGGACTACGTGCTGCCGCAGGACGTCCTCGACATCACCGCCGACGTGCTGCGGCACCGGCTGGTGCTCTCCTACGACGCGCTCGCCGACGGCGTGCCGGCCGACCACATCGTGAAGCGGATCGTGCAGACGGTGCCGCTGCCGCAGGTCGCACCGCGGCAGAACGCGGGCGGCTTCGGTCCGGCCGGTCCCGGTCCGCAGGTGCCCCAGTACGGGCCGCCGCAGGGCGCGCCGCTCCAGGCTCCGCAGGGTGCGCCCGGCCAGGGTGCGACGGCGTACGGCGGTCCGGGCTCCAACGGGCACGGGCCGCACCCGGCGTGATCCGGCGCCGCCGCCGCAGCGCCGACCCGTCCCCCGCGGGGGCGGCGCACCCGGGCCTCCTGCTCCACCCGGCGGGGGAGAGCCCGGGGGCGGACAAGGGTGCCCCGCCGCGGTTCACCGACGGCCCGGCCGACGTGCTGCTGCGCCGCCTGGAGCTGACCGTCCGCCGGCGGCTGGACGGCCTGCTGCAGGGCGACCACCTCGGCCTGGTGCCCGGCTCCGGCTCCGAGGCCGGTGACTCGCGGACCTACCACCCGGGCGACGACGTCCGGCGGATGGACTGGCCGGTCACCGCGCGCACCCAGGTGCCGCACGTGCGCGAGACGATCGCCGACCGCGAGCTGGAGACGTGGGCGGTGGTCGACCTGTCGGCCAGCCTCGACTTCGGCACCGCGAACTGCCTCAAGCGCGACCTGGCGATCGCCGGGCTGGCCGCCGTCGGGCACCTCACCGTGCACGGCGGCAACCGGCTGGGCGCGGTGGTGACCACGGGGGAGCAGGTCGTCCGGCACCCGGCGCTGCCGGGCCGGCTGGCCGCCGAGCGGCTGCTGCGCTCCGTCGTCGCCACCCCGCGGGCCGCGGGCGGGCGGCGCGGCGACCTCGCCGCCGCCCTGGAGACCTTGCGCCGGCCGGAGCGCCGGCGCGGGCTGGTCGTCGTCATCTCCGACTTCCTGGGCGACAGCGACTGGGAGCGGCCGCTGCGCGGGCTGGGCACCCGGCACGAGCTGCTGGCGATCGAGGTGCTCGACCCGCGCGAGCTGGAGCTGCCCGACGTGGGCCTGCTGACCGTCGTCGACCCGGAGACCGGGCAGACGCTGGAGGTGCCGACCGGGGACGCCGAGTTCCGGGCGCGGTTCGCGGCCGGGGCCGCCGAGGAGCGGGCCCGCATCGCCGCGGCGCTGCGCCGGGCGGGTGCGGGGCACCTGCAGCTGCGCACCGACCGGGACTGGTTGATGGACGTCGTCCGCTTCGTCGGCGAGCGCCGGCGGGCCGGCAGCGGAGGAGCGTCGCGATGACCTTCCAGGCACCCCTCTGGCTGCTGGGGCTGATCGCGGTCGCCGCGCTGGTGGCGTTCTACGTCGTCCTCCAGCTGCGCCGGAAGGCGTACGCGGCGCGGTTCACCAACGTGGCGCTGCTCGGCTCGCTGGTGCCCAAGCGGCCCGGCTGGCGCCGGCACGTGGCGTTCGCGCTGGTCGCGGCGGGGCTGGCCACGCTGGTCGTGTCGCTGGCGATGCCGAGCACCGAGGTGCGGGTCCCCCGCGAGCGGGCGACGGTGATCATGGCCGTGGACGTCTCGCTGTCGATGGAGGCCCGCGACGTCGAGCCCAACCGCTTCGAGGCGATGCAGAAGGCGGCCAAGGAGTTCGTCGACGTCCTGCCCGAGCGGATCAACCTCGGGCTGGTCACCTTCGCCGGGACGGCGACCACGCTGGTGCCGCCGACGACCGACCGCGAGCAGGTGCGCGGCGCGATCGACAACCTGGACCTGGCCGAGTCGACGGCGATCGGCGAGGCGATCTTCACCTCGCTGACCGCGATCCAGAACTTCCAGTCGACGCTGGAGGACGCCGGCGAGGAGGCCCCGCCCGCGCGGGTCGTGCTGCTCTCGGACGGCTACCCGACGGTGGGCCGCGACGAGACGCTGGCGATCGACGCGGCGAAGGACGTCTCGATCCCGGTCTCGACGATCGCGTTCGGCACCGACTACGGCACCCTCGACCTGGACGGCGACACCGTGCCCGTGCCGGTCGACCGGGCGACGCTGGAGCGGATCGCCGACGAGACCGGCGGCAGCTACAGCGAGGCGGCCAGCGCCGAGGAGCTGGAGGAGGTGTACGCCGACCTGGGCAGCCAGATCGGGTACACCACCGAGCCGAAGGACATCAGCCCGCGGTTCGTCCGGGTCGGCGTCCTGGTGCTGCTCGTCGGCGCCGTCCTCAGCCTGCTCTTGGACCAACCGCCTCGTCTGACCGGGGCAGGGGACTTTCGGTACCGAAAGTCCCCATCAGCCGGGGACTTTCGGTACCGAGAGTCCCGAAGAGCGTGGGACTTTCGGTACCGAAAGTCCGTCAGCGGGTGGGGTCGAGGACGAGCTTGCCGGTGGTGCGGCGGGCGAGCAGGTCCTGGTGCGCGTCGCGCACGTTGGACAGGGGGTACCGGCCGCCGGCGATCGGCTTGAGCGAGCCGTCGGCGGTCATGGCCAACAAGTCGGTCATGGCGGCGTCGAGCATCTCGGGCCGAGCCATGCAGTGGGCCAGCCAGAAGCCGATGACCGCACGGCTCGTGCCCATGAGCATCCCTGGGGGCACCGACGGCGTCTCCTGGCGGGCGGCCATGCCGTAGGTGACCAGCCGGCCGAAGGGGGCCAGTGCCGACAGCGAGCCGGAGAAGACGTTGCCGCCGGTCATCTCCAGCACGATGTCGACCTTCTTGCCCTCGTTGGCCTCGCGCAGCGCCGCGGCGAACTGCTTCGGGTCGTCGTCGGCGAGCGCCGGGTCGACCGTGGCGTGCGCGCCGAGCTCCTCGGTGAGCGCGCGCTTCTCGGCGCTGGAGGCGGTGGCGATGACGCGGCCGGCGCCCCAGCGGCGGGCCAGCTGGACGGCGATCGAGCCGACGCCGCCGGCACCGGCGATGACGACGACGGACTCGCCCTCGGCCAGGTGTGCGCAGGTGCGCAGCAGGTGCCAGGCGGTCGAGCCCTGGAGCACCAGCGAGAGCGCCTGCTCGTCGGTGACGCCGTCCGGCACCGCCCAGGTCAGCCGGTCGTTGGCGGCCACCCGTTCGGCGTAGCCACCGCCGTCGAGCAGCCCGACGACGCGCTGCCCGCCGCCGACGGGCGTGCCGACGAACTCGGCGCCCGGGATCAGCGGCAGCTGCTGGGCGGCGAGGTAGGAGTTCTCGATCTGGTGGGTGTCGGCGTAGTTGACGCCGGCGGCGGAGACGTCGTGGAGCGTCCGGCCCGGGCCGGCCTCCGGCTCGGGGACGTCGACGACCTTCAGGACCTCGGGGCCACCGAATTCGGTGATCTGGACTGCGCGCATGGAGGTGAGGCTATGGCCTGCGCGCGCCCGGACGTCGACCCGGCAGGTCGCGCCGGTCAGCCGCCGGCGAGCTTCTGCAACCGGGTCGCCAGCGCGGCCCGCCGGTCGGCATTGCCGTGCAGGTCGACGTACCGCTGCCCGAACTGGGCCAGCAGGGTGTCGTCCAGCCGGCGGACCGCGCCCGGGGGATACCGGTAGTCCATCCGGGCGGTGATGCCGCTGTCGTCGGCGCCGCGCAGCACCTCGCCCAGCTCCACCAGGCTGGTCACGCCCAGTTCGAGCAGCAGGCCGGAGATCCAGGTGTAGTGGTCCGGGCGCGACCAGCCGGCGTCGGCGTACTGCCCGGCGAGGAAGGCAGCCAGTTCCCGGGGCGCGATCCGTGGGTCGTCGGGGTCGACGTCGTCGGCGTCGTCACCGGGAACCGGCCCCCGGAGGCGCTCGCGGATCGCGGTGAACTCCTGGTCGGCCAGCTCCAGCAACCCGGCGGCCAGGGTGAACCGGCGGTCGAACTCGGACGCGTGCTCGTCGGGCACCGTTCCCTTGTAGCGGATGTCGTGCTCGAACTCGGCCCACGCGTGCTGCAGCACCGTGCGCACCTGCACCTGCACCACCCGGCCGTCCAGCTCCGGCCACTCGGCCACCCGGGCGGGGTCCACGGCGATCAGCAGGTGCCGGCTGGCGTAGCCGAACCGGCCCTGCTGCGCGGTCTGCCGCCCCATGTCCCGGTCGTCGATCACGACCACCTGCGCGGCCAGCAGCTCGGCGACCGCCTCCACGTCGCTCTGCACGTAGGCGATCACCCGCACGCCGATCTGGTCGGTGATGTCCCGCAGCGGGTCGGGATAGGCGGGCACGCCGTCGACCGTGCGGGCCGCCTTCTCGGCGAACGAGGTCACGCTCTTGGTCCGCCCGGTCACCGTCAGGTAGTTGATCCCGGCGTCGTCGAGCAGCTCGGTGACGAGCGCGAGCGCCTGCGTCCCGGCGACCAGGGTCTCGGGCCGCCTGTCGGCGTATGCCTGGATGGCCTGCTGCAGCGGGTCCGGCGGGGGCGCGGTCACCCGGGGGCCGGGCTCCAGGTCCGGCGGTAAGGTCGGGGTCACGATGGCGCCGGCGGCCGCGTCGCCGTAGGTGGTCACCTCGTCCGGCCGCCGGACGGCGATCCAGCCCACGTAGGCGCAGACCACGGCGTCCACCTGGTCTTCGGCCACCCGCAGCTCGCTCTTGCGGGCGGCGGTGAGCACCTGCTCGCGCAGCGCGGCGAACGGCGCCCCGAGGTCGAGCTCCACCACCGCGCCCAGGAGGTCGACGAGCAGGAGCAGCTCCGCGCGCATCTGCTCGAGCGTCCGGCCCGGCTTGTTCTTGTACTTGAGCGTGCGGCCCAGCCGGAACAGCGCCACCGTCGCCGCGTGCGGGTAGACCTCGATGGCCCGGCGGTCGCGGCCCGAGCGGGGGTCGAGGTCCAGCTTCAGGCGCCGGGCGATCCGTCCGCCGCGGGTGTCACCGTCGGTGAACTCGGGTTTGCCGGTGTTCGTCGGGTGCGCCCCGGCCTGGAACCTCGCGAAGTCGGCGTTGAGCGCCCGCTCGGCGGCCCGGTTCCCGGTGGCGTTGGTGACCACCAGCGGGGCGTCGATCGCCACGATGCACGGGCCGGCGGTGAACGGGGCCAGCGCCGTCTCGATCTCGTCGTCTGTGCGCACCGCGCTGACGTGGACGAGCCGGCCGTCGTCGTCCAGCACGGCGAGGCCGCTGGGTTGCCTGAGCCCCCAGGCGAGGTCGATCCCGATGTGGTGCACGGGGTCAGCTTGCCCTGCGGCACCGACGACCGGCAGCGAACGCAGCGAGGGGTGGGCGTTCCCGCGGGAACGCCCACCCCTCGCTCAGGTCATCCGGCGGTCTGCGCCTCGCGCCGCGGGAGCACCCAGTCCGGCCGTACGTAGTGGCACGTGTAGCCGAACGGGATCTTCTGCAGGTAGTCCTGGTGCTCCTCCTCGGCCTCCCAGAACGCGCCGGCCGGCTCCACCTCGGTGACGACCTTGCCCGGCCAGATGCCCGAGGCGTCGACGTCGGCGATCGTGTCCTCGGCGACGCGCTTCTGCTCGTCGCTCAGGTAGAAGATCGCCGAGCGGTAGCTGCGGCCGATGTCGTTGCCCTGCCGGTTCTTCGTCGACGGGTCGTGGATCTGGAAGAAGAACTCCAGCAGCTCGCGGTACGAGATGACGTCGGGGTCGAAGACGATCTCCACCGCCTCCGCGTGGTCACCGTGGTTGCGGTAGGTGGCGTTCGGGGTGTCGCCCCCGGAGTAGCCGACGCGGCTCGAGAGGACGCCGGGGCGCTTGCGCAGCAGCTCCTGGGCTCCCCAGAAGCAGCCGCCGGCGAGGATCGCGGTCTCAGTGGTCAACGTGTGCCTCCTTCTTGTCCAGCACACCTGGTGAACGCCGTGAGCGGGGATGTGTTCCGGTGAGGTCAGGCGGGGCCGGCCACCGGTGGGGAGTCGAGGATGCGGGGCCGGTACTCGACCAGCTGGATGCCGCCGTCGAACGTACGGTGCTCGGTCATCTCCAGGGCGACGTCGGGGTAGCCGTCGTAGATGCGCTCCTCGCCCGTGGCCCCCGTGATGACCGGGAACATGCCGACGCGGAAGCGGTCGACCAGGCCGGCGGCCATCAGGGCGCGGCACAGGGTGAGGCTGCCGATCGTGCTGAGGATGCCCGTCCGCTCCTCCTTGAGGGCACGGACCGCTCCGACGGCGTCGCCGCGCACCAGCGTGCAGTTCGCCCAGGACAACGGCTCCTGCAGGGACGACGAGAACACGACCTTGGGCGCCTGTGTCAGCTCGTCGACCGACGCCTCCTCCTCGGGCCGGAACTCCTCCAGGCCGTCCGGGACCTCGCCCGCGGCGAAGCCCGACATCAGGCGGTAGGTGTTCGCGCCCATCAGGTAGGTGACCGGCGGCTGCTCGCCGAGCCAGGCGAGGTACTCCGGGCCCTCCATCCCCCAGAAGCCGGGCCAGCCCCTGCCCGACGCGTAGCCGTCGAGGGAGGTGATGAAGTCGACGAGCAGCTCTGCCATGGGTCCTGTCCCTCCGTGGTGGTGATGCTCCGACCCGGCGGGAGCCGCGAACTCATCGGCGGCGGTGGTTGCTGAGCTCGTGCTCGGTGCGCTGGGCTCGATAGGCGGCCAGTTCTGCGGCGGCGCGGTGCGCGGTGGGCTCGTCGAGCACGGGTGGCAGGTCTGCGAGGTGGGCGCGCCACATCTCGTTGTCGCGGAGAGGGAGGACGAGGACGTCCCCGCGGCGCTCGGGGGACGTCATCTCGGGGGCTCCCGACCCGGTGAGCACGAGGACGGGGGACACCGGGACTGCGACCCCGCGGCTGGCCAGCAGCCGTTCGATCCGCCGCGCCCCGTCGCGCGCGCCTGGGCCAGCTTGTCGTCCAGCGCCAGCACGCGGTCCAGGTGTCCGCGGCGGCTGAAGCTGGCTTTGACCTCCACCGCGAAGCAGCCGGCCGGTGCGAGGACGACGTGGTCGACGTCGACGTGCTCGAAGGAGACGCCGCTGACGACGTCGAACACCCCCGGCGTGCTCAGGAGCGCGGTGCCGGCGTCGTCTTCCAGCGCGCGGCCGAGCCGGGGGAACAGGCTGCCGTCGGCGATCGCCAGCATGACGATGACGAGCACCGTGACGGCCCCGAGGTAGGTGCCCACCGCGACCCCGGACCAGAAGGACCAGGCGCGCAGCAGGAACGCGGCCAGCGCGCCCGAGACGGCGAAGGCGCCCAGGGTGACCGCGAGCTCGCGCCAGCGGGCCCGGAGCAGGTGCTGCCGTCGGGTGCGCAGGTCCCGATCGAGCCAGGACGCCCGTCGCCGGGGACGCGCCTCCCTCCACCGACCCAGCGCTCGGCGGCGGTCCCTCCCGGTGTCGCTCACGACCTCCTATCGGCCGGACGGGCGGAATACCTGAGCCGTCAGGTGACGTGGTGGGCGAAGAACCGGTTGCCGTTCTCGCCCCCGAACTCCGGATCGCCGATGTGCCCACCTGGTGCGCGCGGGGCTCGGTCGAGCGGATGTCAGGGTTCCCCCGCGCCGGACCACCAGGCCGGAGTGCCGGAGGCCGGCGGGGCGGCCTGCCGCCAGTCGCGCGGTGGCGAGCCGAAGGCCTGCCGGAACCGTCGGCTGAAGTAGGAGGGGTCGGTGAACCCCCAGCGCCGGGCGACGACGGCGATCGGGCGGTGCCGGTGCGCGACGTCGAGGAGGTCCCGGCGTGCGCCCTCCAGCCGCTGGTCGATGATCCACTGCTCCAGGCTGAAGCCGGCCGCCGCGCACAACCGGTAGAGCTGGCGGACCGACACCGCGTGCGCCGCGGCGATGCGCCCGACGTCGAGGTCGGGCTCGCCGAGGTGCTGGTGGACGTAGTGCGCGCACCTGGGTGAGCAGGGTTTCCTGGAGGACCTCGTCGACCGACCGGCCGGCCGCGCCGGCGGAGGCGAGCAGCGTGCGCACCAGGTCCACGGTCGCGGCCGCGATCGACGGCACCGTCGGTTCCGCGGACAGCAGCTCGGCGTCCCGGGTCACCTGCTGGAGGTGGACCCGCACCAGCCCGTGCAGCGAGCTGCGGTGGATCCGGGGGAGCGCCCGGCGGACGACGTCGACGGGCAGGCCGAGCCGGCCGACCGGCACCTGGACCGCCCGGCAGACCCCGGGCCCGGTCCACCGGTACCCGTAGGGGGAGGCGACCTCGGTCGCGGCGAGGCTGCCTCGGGGCACCACCCGCTGGCGCCCGAACTGCTCGTGCAGCGCGACGCCCCGTTCCTGGACGGCGAAGGAGACGGTGGGCACGGCGTCCGCGCCGATGTCGCGACGTGACCGGTCCAGCGCCACCTCGCCGGCGAGCGCCAGCCGCAGCACCGGGACACCGGCGAGGTCCCAGGAGTCGAGGCGGGCGCTGGCGGGCCGGCGGGGATCGGGAAAGCGGATGCGGGAGACGAGGACCGCCTGGAGCCGCTCGGCCACCTCGTCGGGGCGGCGATGGGCCGGATCCAGCCGCTCGGTGTCGAGCACAGTGACCACGGGCGCTCCCTGCGCGACGACCAGGCGACTGCTGACCGGGTGGAGCCTGACCTCCGGCCGACCCGCTGGGAAGGCCTTCGGGAGCGCTGCCGGCGGCGGCAGGCAGGGTCCACAGCCTGGCGGTCAGGGCACATCGCTGCCCTGCGCCCCGCCCCTAGCGTCGGGTTCCCCGCGACCGGTGCGGCCGCGGCCGGCGTCGACGCATCCGGGAGCAGGAGGCCCACCATGCCCGTCATCACGAGCCCCGACGGAACCGAGATCTCTACAAGGACTGGGGCTCCGGTCGGCCGATCGTCTTCAGCCATGGCTGGCCGCTGTCCGCCGACGACTGGGACGCGCAGCTGATGTTCTTCCTCGCCCAGGGCTACCGGGTCATCGCCCACGACCGGCGCGGCCACGGCCGCTCGGCGCAGGTGGCCGACGGCCACGACATGGACCACTACGCCGACGACCTCGCCGCGCTCACCGAGCACCTGGACCTGCGGGACGCCGTGCACGTCGGGCACTCCACCGGTGGCGGGGAGGTGGCGCACTACATCGCCCGGCACGGCCAGGACCGGGTCGCGAAGGGCGTGCTGATCAGCGCGGTGCCGCCGCTCATGGTGCAGACCGACGCCAACCCCGGCGGCCTGCCCAAGGCCGTCTTCGACGGCATCCAGCAGCAGGTGGCCACCAACCGCTCCGCCTTCTACCGGGAGCTGGCGGCGACCGCGTTCTACGGCTTCAACCGGCCGGGCGTGGAACCGGTCGAGGCGATCATCGCCAACTGGTGGCGGCAGGGGATGGCCGGCGGGGCGAAGGTCCACTACGACGGCGTCGTCGCCTTCTCCCAGACCGACTTCACCGACGACCTTAAGAAGATCACCGTTTCCGTGCTGGTCATGCACGGCGACGACGACCAGGTCGTGCCCTACGCCGACTCCGCGCCGCTGTCGGCCGAGCTGCTGCCGAACGGAACGCTGAAGACCTACGCGGGTTTCCCGCACGGCATGCCGACGACGCAGGCCGAGACCATCAACGCCGACCTCCTGGAGTTCATCCGCAGCTGAGCCGGGGCACCCGGTGGGCGCACCGCCGGTCCGGGCCTCCTAGGGTCGCCGGTCGTGCTCGATCGACGGACCGGACTGCTCGGACTGCTGCTGGCGGTGCTCTCCGCCGCGGCCTTCGGCACGTCCGGGGTCTTCGCCGCGGCGCTGCTGGAGGCCGGCTGGAGCGCCGGGGCCACCGCCGCCGTCCGGATGGCCCTGGGCGCCCTGGCGCTGACCGTCCCGGCCGCCCTCCAGCTGCGCGGCCGCTGGTCGCTGCTGCGCGCCAACGCCCGCGCGGTGCTGGCCTTCGGCGCGCTCGCCGTCGCGCTGCCCCAGCTGGCCTTCTTCTCCGCGGTCGCCCGCCTCTCGGTGGGCGTCGCGCTGCTGCTCGAGTACTCCGCCGTCCTGCTGGTGGTGGCGTGGACCTGGGCCCGGCTCGGGCAGCGACCCAGCGCGGTCACCGGCGTCGGGGTCGCCGTGGCGCTCGCCGGGCTGGTGCTCGTGCTCGACGTCGCTAGCGGCGCCCGGCTCGACCCCGTCGGCATCGCCTGGGGCCTGGCGGCCGCGCTGGGCCTGGCCGCGTACTTCGTGCTCTCCGCCCGGTCCGACGGCGCCCTGCCCCCGCTGGTCAGCGCGTGGGCCGGGCTGGCCGTCGGCGCGCTGCTGCTCGGAGCGGCGGCGCTGATCCGCGTCGTGCCCTGGTCGACGACGGCGGACGACGTGGAGCTCGCCGGCCGCTCGACCGGCTGGCTGGTCCCCGTCCTCGGCCTGGCGCTGGTGACGGCCGCCTTCGCCTATGCGACCGGCATCGCCGCCGTCCGCCTGCTCGGCTCCCGGCTGAGCTCGTTCGTCGGGCTGAGCGAGGTGCTGTTCGCGGTCGTGACGGCGTGGCTGGCGCTGGGGCAGCAGCCCGGCGCCGTCCAGCTGGTCGGTGGCGTCGTCGTCCTGGCCGGGATCGTGCTGGTGAGGCTCGGCGAGCGACCGGCCGGCGACCCGGCCCTCGCCGTCGTCCCCGACCCGGTCAGCGCGCAGACCCCCTGACCGCCCGGCCCCCGCTCACCAGGGGACGACGCCGGCGTCCTCGAAGAAGCCGCCGGTGGGGCCGCCGTCGGGCAGGGTGGCCAGCCGGATCGGCGTCGCCGCGCCCTGCTGCGGGGTGCGCACGCCGCGGAAGCCGTTGAGGTCGGTGGCCACGTAGCCCGGGCAGGCGGCGTTGACGAGGATGCCCGTGCCGTCGAGCTCGCGGACGTACTGCAGCATCACCGCGTTGAGGAAGGTCTTCGAGGGGGAGTAGGCGACCGCCACCGGCCCGGCGGAGTCGTTCCCGACGGAGCCCACCTGCCGGGTCAGCGACCCGACCCCGCTGGACACGTTCACGATCCGCGGCGACGGCGAGCGGCGCAGCAGCGGCAGCATCGCGTTGGTCACCCGGATGACGCCCAGAACGTTGGTCTCCACGACCGTGCGGATGACGTCGAGGTCCGACGTCGTCGGCAGCTGCTCCCGCGAGCCGCTGATCCCGGCGTTGTTCACGAGCGCGTCCAGGCCGCCGACCCGCTCCTCGACCAGCGCGGCGGCCGCGGCGACGCTGCCGTCGTCGGTGACGTCCAGCGGGACGCCGAAGGCGTCGACGCCGGCGTCGCGCAGCCGGGTCACCGCCTCCTCCCGCCGGGCCTCGCCCCGGGCGCCCACGCCCACCGTGTAGCCCAGCGCGCCCAGGCCTGCCGCGATCTCGTAGCCGATCCCCTTGTTGGCGCCGGTGACCAGCGCACTCTTCGTCTCCGTCATGGCATCGAGCCTGCGCCCGGGGAGGACCGCGGGTCCAACACCACCTGGGTACCGACCGATACCGCGGGGGTATGGATGACGGCGCGAGCGGAGCTACGCTGGGTCGTGGACACGCGGGAGCTGCGCTACTTCGTCGCCGTCGCCGAGGAGCTGCACTTCGGCCGGGCGGCCCAGCGGCTCGGCATCGCCCAGCCGCCGCTGTCCCGGGCGATCAGCCGGCTCGAACGCCGGCTCGGGGTCGCGCTGCTGACCCGCACCAGCCGGTCGGTCGTCCTCACCGCACCGGGTGCGGTCCTGCTGGAGGAGGGCCGCGCCGCCCTCGACGCGCTCGACGCCGCCGAGAACCGGGTCCGCCGGGCAGCGCTGGCCGCCGACGGCGAGCCGGGCGTCGTCCTCGCGGTCAAGGCGGGCGCCTCCGGCGAACTGCTGGCCAAGCTGCTGTCCGCGCACGCCGTCGAGCCGGGTGCCGCCCGGATCGAGGTGGAGCTGTGCGGGCCGGGGCAGCAGACGCGGCTGCTGCGCAGCGGGCGGGCCGACGTCGCCCTGCTGCACCTGCCGTTCGACGACGTCGCCGGCCTCGACACCGAGGAGCTGCTCACCGAGGGCCAGGTCGCGGTCCTGCCGGCCGGGCACCCGCTGACCACGCGCCGGGGGCTGCGCCTCGCCGACCTCGACGGCGTGCCCGACCTGCCGCACCCCCGCTGGCCCGGGCCGGACGGGGGCTACCCCGACGGGCCCGGGCCCGAGGTGCACGACTCCGCCCAGCTGCTCCAGCTCGTGTCCCTCGGCCGGACGCTGGTGGTGGTGCCCGAGTCGGTGCGGGCGCAGCTGCCCGAGGGCGTCGTCGCCGTTCCGGTCGTCGATGCGCAGCCGGTCACCACCGTCATAGCCTGGCCGCCGCACAGCCGCTCGCTCGCCGTGGCGCAGCTGGTCGAGACCGCCCTCCGGCTGTGAGCCGGCAGCCGAGAACGAACGAGAGGACGCGCGTTGCTGCTCCGGCTGCTCCGTGACCACCTGAGGTCCTACCGGGCGCCGCTGCTCGCGGTCGGCGGGCTGCAGCTGGTCAGCACCATCGCCTCGCTGTACCTGCCCCGGCTCAACGCCGACATCATCGACAACGGCATCGCCCGCGGCGACACCGGCTACATCGTCAGCACCGGCGGCTGGATGCTCGCGGTCACGCTGCTGCAGATTCTCGGCTCGATCGGCGCCGTCTGGTTCGGCGCGCGCACCGCGATGGGTTTCGGCCGCGACCTGCGCGCCGCGGTCTTCGAGCGCGTGGGCACGTTCTCGGCACGGGAGATGAACGCGTTCGGCGCCCCGTCGCTGATCACGCGCAACACCAACGACGTGCAGCAGGTCCAGATGCTGGTGCTGCTCTCCTGCACGATGCTCGTGTCCGCCCCGATCATGTGCGTCGGCGGCGTGGTCATGGCGCTGCGCGAGGACATCGGCCTGTCCTGGCTGATGGTCGTCTCCGTGCCGGTGCTGGTCGTCTCCATCGGCCTGGTGATCCGCCGGATGGTGCCGCTGTTCCAGCTCGTCCAGACGCGCATCGACGTGGTCAACCGGGTGCTGCGCGAGCAGATCACCGGCATCCGGGTGGTGCGGGCCTTCGTGCGCGAGCCGCAGGAGGTCGCCCGGTTCGCCCGCGCCAA
Organism: Blastococcus sp. TML/C7B; assembly: GCF_016612845.1. Lineage (NCBI taxonomy): Bacteria > Bacillati > Actinomycetota > Actinomycetes > Geodermatophilales > Geodermatophilaceae > Blastococcus > Blastococcus sp. TML/C7B. Next base: position 2,624,689 of record NZ_JAEOAA010000001.1, read on the forward strand.
CGCCGACCTCACCGACGTCGCGACCGTCGCGGGTCGGCTGCAGGCGCTGATCTTCCCGATCGTCATGCTCGTGCTCAACGTGTCCAGCGTCGGCGTGCTGTGGTTCGGCGCCGGGCGGATCGACGCAGGGCAGATGCAGATCGGTGCGCTGACGGCGTTCCTCGCCTACCTGCTGCAGATCCTCATGGCGGTCATGATGGCCACCTTCATGGCGATCATGATCCCGCGCGCCGCGGTCTGCGCCGACCGCATCGCCGAGGTCCTGGACACCGAGGGTTCGGTCCGGCCGCCCACGGCGCCGGTCACCCCCGAGCGCTCGGACGGCGAACTGGTCTTCGACGCGGTGACCTTCCGCTATCCCGGCGCCGGCGCCCCGGTGCTCTCCGACGTCTCCTTCACCGCCGCGCCCGGCCGCACCACCGCGGTCATCGGCAGCACCGGTGCGGGGAAGACGACGCTGATCTCCCTGGTCCCGCGGCTGTTCGACGCCACCGGCGGCGTCGTCCGGCTGGACGGCGTGGACGTGCGCGACCTGGACCAAGAGCTGTTGTGGAGCCGGATCGGCCTGGTCCCGCAGCGGCCCTACCTGTTCACCGGCACGGTGGCCAGCAACCTGCGCTACGGCAACCCGGAGGCGACCGACGAGGAGCTGTGGGCCGCCCTCGAGGTCGCCCAGGGCGCCGACTTCGTGCGCGCCATGCCCGACGGGCTGGACACCGCGGTCGCCCAGGGCGGCACGAGCGTCTCCGGCGGCCAGCGGCAGCGGCTGGCGATCGCCCGGGCGCTCATCCGCCGTCCCGAGGTCTACCTGTTCGACGACTCGTTCTCCGCGCTCGACCTCGGTACCGACGCCCGCCTGCGGGCCGCGCTCAAGCCGGTGACCGCCGACGCGACCGTCGTCATCGTCGCCCAGCGGGTCTCCACCATCGCCGACGCCGACCAGATCGTGGTGCTCGACGACGGCGCCGTGGTCGGCATCGGCCGGCACGAGGAGCTGCTGACCTCCTGTGCCGCCTACGGCGAGATCGTCGCCTCCCAGCTCAGCACCGAGGGGGCGGCGGCATGAGCGAGGCCACGGAGGACGACGCCCGGGGTCAGGACGCCGAGACCGCCGAGGCGGCCCGCGGCATGGCGACCCAGCGGCGCGGCGGTGGCCCGCCGTGGGCGGGGGCCGGGCAGCCGGCCGAGAAGGCGTCGCACTTCGTCCCCTCCGCCACGCGGCTCGCCGGCCGGCTCCGCATCGAGCGGCTCGGCGTGTGGGTCGTGCTCGCTCTCGGCGTGCTCAGCGTCGCGCTCAACGTCATCGGCCCCTGGCTGCTGGGCCGCGCCACCGACGTCGTCTTCGCCGGCGTCATCGGGCGGCAGCTGCCCGAGGGGCTCACGCCGGCCGAGGCTGCCGCCCGGGCGCGCGCGGACGGCGACAGCACCGTGGCCGGCGTCATCGAGAACCACGACGTCGTCCCCGGCGCCGGCGTCGACTTCTCCGCGCTCGGCTCGGTCCTGCTCGCCGTCGTCGCGGTGTACCTGTTCGCCTCGGTGCTCGGCTACGGGCAGGGCTACCTGCTCAACGGCATCGTCCAGCGCACCGTCTACCGGCTCCGGGAGGACGCCGAGGCCAAGCTCAACCGGCTGCCGCTGGCCTACTTCGACGGCCGGCAGCGCGGCGAGGTGCTCTCCCGTGTCACCAACGACATCGACAACGTCTCGACCAGCCTCCAGCAGACGATGAGCCAGCTCCTGACCTCGCTGCTCACCGTCGTCGGCGTGCTGGTGATGATGGTCGTCATCTCGCCGCTGCTGGCGCTCATCGCGCTGCTCACTGTGCCGCTGTCGGTGCTGCTCACGCGGGCGATCGCGAAGCGCAGCCAGAAGCACTTCGTCGCGCAGTGGCGGCACACCGGCGCGCTCAACGGTCAGATCGAGGAGTCCTTCACCGGGCACGAGCTGGTCCGCGTGTTCGGCCGGCGACGCGAGGTCGAGGAGACCTTCCGGCAGAAGAACGACGAGCTGCTCGAGTCGAGTTTCGGTGCGCAGTTCATCTCCGGCCTGATCATGCCGTCGATGATGTTCATCGGGAACCTCAACTACGTCGCGGTCGCCGTCGTCGGCGGGCTGCGGGTGGCCTCGGGGTCGATGAGCCTGGGCGACGTCCAGGCGTTCATCCAGTACTCGCGGCAGTTCACGCAGCCGCTCACCCAGGTGGCCTCGATGGCCAACGTGGTGCAGTCCGGCGTCGCGTCGGCCGAGCGCGTCTTCCAGCTGCTCGACGCCCCGGAGCAGTCGCCGGACCCCGCGGTGCCCGCGGTGCCCGCGGTGCCCGCGAGCCGCCGCGGCCGGGTCGCGTTCGAGCACGTCGCCTTCTCCTACCGGCCCGACGCGCCGCTGATCCGCGACCTCTCCCTGGTGGCCGAGCCCGGCCAGACCGTGGCGATCGTGGGCCCCACCGGCGCGGGCAAGACCACGCTGGTCAACCTGATCATGCGGTTCTACGAGATCGGCGCCGGCCGGATCACCCTGGACGGCGTCGACACCGCGACGATGAGCCGCGCCGAGCTGCGCTCCGCGGTCGGGATGGTCCTGCAGGACACCTGGCTGTTCGGCGGCACGATCTTCGACAACATCGCCTACGGCAACCCGCGCGCGACGCGCGAGCAGGTGCTCGAGGCGGCCCGGGCCACCTACGTCGACCGGTTCGTGCAGAGCCTCCCCGACGGCTACGACACCGTCATCGACGAGGAGGCCTCCAACGTCTCGGCGGGGGAGAAGCAGCTCATCACGATCGCCCGCGCCTTCCTGGTCGACCCGGCGCTGCTCATCCTCGACGAGGCGACCAGCTCGGTGGACACCCGCACCGAGCTGCTGCTGCAGAAGGCCATGGCCGCGCTGCGCACCGACCGGACCAGCTTCGTCATCGCCCACCGGCTCTCCACGATCCGGGACGCCGACCTGATCCTCGTCATGGAGGACGGCGCGATCGTCGAGCAGGGCCGGCACGACGAGCTGCTGGCGGCCCAGGGCGCCTACTTCCGGCTCTACGACGCGCAGTTCGCCGGCGCGCAGACCTGATCCGAGGTGCGGGGGCTCAGGCCTCCGACGCCTGACCGGCGGTCGCCAGGGTGAGGAAGGTGGCCGCCAGCCGGCGGCCGAACTCCTCGTCGATCGGCAGGCCCGTGACCGCGACCCGGGTGAGCAGGGGGGCGACCAGCAGCTCGACGAGCATGCCGACGTCGGTGTCCGGGGGGAGCTCACCGCGGTCGATCGCCCGGTCGAACGGCAGGCGCATGAAGGCGGTGTCCTGCTGGGCCAGCTCGTGCAGCCCCGCCCGCAGCTCCGGGTCGTCGGCGGTGGCGCGGGTCTGCACGAACGCCACGGTGCGTCGGGCTCCGGAACAGCCGGACCAGGCCGCGGACCAGCGCGTCGACGTCGGCGGCCAGGCTGCCCTCGTCGACCCGCGGGTAGTGCTCCAGCTCGCCGGCGACGAGCACGTCCCGCACCAGCTGGCCCTTGGTCGCCCACTGCCGGTAGAGGGTGGACTTGTGCACGCCGGCCGCCGCCGCGACGTCGTCCAGCCGCAGCGCGGCGTAACCCTCGGCGACCAGGAGACGGCGGACCGCGGCGTGCACCTCCAGGCGCACCCGCTCGCTCAGCCCCCGCGGTCGCCCACGGCTCGTCGTCCCGGTCACGGGGGCAGCGTCGCACGACGCGGAGGTTTTCTGCGACGGACCGTTGCAAAAAATGGCCCGCGCTGGCTAGCTTCACCGGGGCGGGCCGCCGGGGTCCCTGCACGCGCAGGGCCGGACGGCCGCCCGCAGCCACCGTCGTCCCAACCAGGGGAGTGCTCCGTGCAGCTCGAGAATGTGTCCGCCATCGTCACCGGAGGCGCGTCCGGTCTGGGGGCGGCCACCGCCCGCGCCCTCGCCGCCCGCGGCGCCAAGGTCGTCGTCGCCGACATCGCCGACGACAAGGGCAACGCGCTCGCCACCGAGATCGACGGCGCATTCGCCCACGTCGACGTCACCAAGACCGACGACATCATCGCCGCCACCGAGCTGGCCAAGACCCTCGGCCCGCTCCGCGTGCTGGTGAACTGCGCCGGCATCGGCTCGGCCAGCCGCACCGTCGGCCGCGGCGGCTACGAGACCGCGTTCAACCTCGACACCTTCCGCCGGGTCCTCGAGATCAACACCGTCGGCACCTTCGACTGCATCCGCATCGTCGGTACCGCGATGGCCGAGAACGAGCCGCTGGAGGACGGCGAGCGGGGCTCGATCCTGAACACCGCCTCCGTCGCCGCGCTCGACGGCCAGATCGGCCAGGCCGCCTACTCGGCGTCCAAGGGCGCCGTCGTCTCGATGACGCTGCCGATCGCCCGTGACCTCTCCGCCATCGGCGTGCGGGTGAACACGATCGCCCCCGGCCTGATCGACACCCCGATCTACGGCTCGGGCGAGGCCTCCGAGGCGTTCAAGGACAAGCTCAAGCGCGACGTGCTCTTCCCCAAGCGCCTGGGCTACTCGGAGGAGTTCGCCACCCTCGCCGTCGAGGTGCTGGCCAACAGCTACATGAACGCCGAGCTCATCCGCCTCGACGGCGGGGCGCGCCTCCAGCCGAAGTGACGCCTGCCTGACGGCGTCCTCCGGCGGGGAACGGGGCCGCCGGCCGCCGGCTGCCTCCGGGCGGCCGCGGCCGGCGCCCGTTCCCCTCCTGCACCACCGCACGACATCGCGGAACGACGACCAACCCACCGAAGGAGAAGGCTGTGCCCGACGAGGTGCTCCTGGACCGCCAGGACGGCGTGCTCACCATCACGATCAACCGTCCGGAGGCGCGCAACGCCCTCAACCGGGCCGTCGCCGAGGGGGTCGCGGCCGCCGTCGACGAGCTCGACGCCTCCGACGACCTGCGGGTCGGCATCCTGACCGGCGCCGGCGGGACGTTCTCCTCCGGCATGGACCTCAAGGCGTTCATGCGCGGCGAGACGCCGAGCATCGAGGGCCGCGGCCTGTGCGGGATCGCCGAGACCCCACCGCGCAAGCCGCTCATCGGCGCGGTCGAGGGCTGGGCGCTGGCCGGTGGCTTCGAGCTGCTGCTCGCCTGCGACCTCGTCGTCGCCGCGGAGGACTCCCGCTTCGGCGTCCCCGAGGTCAAGCGGTCGCTGGTGGCGGCCGGCGGTGCGGCCCTGGCGCTGCCCCGTCGCATCCCCCAGTCGATCGCGCTGGAGATGCTGCTGACCGGTGACCCGATCTCCGCGCCCCGCGCGGCCGAGGTCGGCCTGGTCAACCGCGTCACGCCCTCGGGCGAGGCGCTGGCCGGGGCGCGCGCCCTCGCCGCGGTGATCGCGGCGAACGGCCCGCTCGCCGTCGCCGCCACCAAGCCACCTGGTCCGCTCCGCGCCGGACTGGACCTTCGCGCAGGGCTGGAAGGAGCAGGCATCGGTCATCGCGCCGGTCTTCGCCAGCGAGGACGCCCGCGAGGGCGCCACCGCGTTCGCCGAGAAGCGCGCGCCCCAGTGGAAGAACCGCTGACCGCGTTCCGGACGCGCTGACCAGGCAGGTCGCCCTCGGGGGCGCCGGCCGGCCGTACCTGGCCGGCCGGCGCCCCCGTTCGCGTTCCCGGAGGGGAGTCGACGTCCCTCCGGGACCCGCGAGAAACGCCACCGAGGGGGGCCTGTTGCCCTCGATGCTTCGAGTGTGAAACCGTCCGGGTGTAGCCGGGGTCACTCGGCGGTCCTGTTGCCCATCCGCCGAGGAGGCGTCGTTCCCGTGTCGTTGAGTCATCAGGAGGCCGTGGCACAAGTCACCAGCCCCGGGCAGATGTTCGAGCTCGCGCCGTGGACGCGGCCTGATGGCGTGACCTACGAGATCTTCAAGAACGCGCCGCCGAGCATGCGCGAGATCTTCGCCCTCTGCCGGGCCCACGGTGACGCGCCCTACCTCGTCTTCGGCGAGGAGCGGCGCAGCTTCAACCAGACGTTCGCCGAGGCCGACGCCTTCGCCGCGGCCCTGGTCGAGCGCTACGGCGTGCAGAAGGGCGACCGGGTCGCCATCGCGATGCGCAACTTCCCCGAGTGGGTCGAGGCCTTCATCGCGATCCTCTCGATCGGCGCCATCAGCGTCTCCATGAACGCGTGGTGGACCGAGGACGAGCTCGACTTCGCGCTCGAGGACTCCGGCGCCACCGTCATCGTCGCCGACGAGCAGCGGGCCGCGCTCGCCGCCGCCTCCGCCCGCCGCCTGGGTGCCCGCACCGTCGTCGTCCGGGCCTCCGCCCCGATCGAGGGTGCGGACCGCTGGGAGGACGTCGTCGTGACCGGCACGCCGCTGCCGGACGTGACCGTGGACCCCGAGGACGACGCCACGATCCTCTACACCTCGGGCACCACCGGCCGGCCCAAGGGTGCGGTCTCCACGCAGCGGGCCCTGGTCAACACCGTCATGGGCTTCCTGGCCCGCGGCGCCGTCGCCGCGCTGGTGACGCCGCCCGAGGACCCCGACGCCCCGCCCGGTGGCGCGATCCTCGCCGTCCCGCTGTTCCACGTCACCGGCTGCGTCGCGGTGATGCTGGGCTCGCTGGTCGCCGGCCGGAAGCTCGCGATCATGTACAAGTGGGACCCCGAGGCGGCCCTGAAGCTCATCGAGAGCGAGCGGCTCAGCGCCTTCGTCGGCGTGCCGACGCAGAGCATCGACATGCTGCAGCACCCCCGGTTCGCCGAGTTCGACACCTCGAGCCTGCTGTCGGTCGGTGGTGGCGGTGCCCCCACGCCGCCGGCGCTGATCGCCAACATCGACAACTCGTTCAAGGCGGCCACCCCCGGCTTCTCCTACGGGATGACCGAGACCAACGCGCTCGGCCCGAGCCTCGCCGGGCAGGAGGCCCTGGACAAGCCGATGGCCGCCGGCCGGGTGCCGCTGCCGATGCAGGCCGAGATCCGCGACCCCTCCACCTTCGAGGTGCTGCCGGTCGGCGAGCGCGGCGAGATCTGGTTCCGCGGCGTCAACCTCATCCGCGGCTACTGGAACCGTCCCGACGCCACCGCCGAGACGATCGTGGACGGCTGGCTGCGCACCGGTGACATCGGGCACCTCGACGACGAGGGCCTGGTCTACGTCGACGACCGGCTCAAGGACATGGTCCTGCGGGGCGGCGAGAACGTGTACTGCGCCGAGGTCGAGGCCGCGATCTACGAGCACCCCGCCGTCATGGAGGCCGCCGTGCTCGGCGTCCCCCACGAGCGGCTCGGTGAGGAGGTCGCCACCGTCATCGTGCTCAACGATGGCGCCTCGCTGACCAAGGACGAGCTGGTCGGCTTCCTGGGGGAGCGGCTCGCCTCGTTCAAGATCCCGACGGTGATCGACATCCGCACCACCGCGCTGCCGCGCAACCCGGCCGGCAAGTTCCTCAAGCGGGAGCTGCGCGGCGAGCTGGAGCCCCAGCAGGGCTGATCGCCGCACCACCGCACGTACTCGGGCCGGACCCCTCCGCGGGGTCCGGCCCGAGCCGTGTCAGGCGGCGAGGCGGGCGGCGAGGTCGGCGCCGGCCTCCGTGGCGGCCTCCTCGGCCGTCTTGCGCATCAGCGCGGCCACCTCGCTGAACTCGTCGAGGGCGGGGTTGACCCCGACGAGGGTGAACTCCCGTTCGACCAGCGTGAGGTCGGCGTCCCAGATGTCGACGAGGATCCGCCGCAGGTAGTCGGTGCAGTGGTCCCAGCCCTCCCGAGGGGTGCCCGGACCGTAGGCGCCGCCCCGGGTGAGGACGGCGACGGTCGGCGTCCCCTCCAGCAGCCGGGTGCCCTGGGGTGCGCCGGCCAGGGCGAGGTCGATCCAGGTCTTCACGTGCTGGGAGACGCCGAAGTTGTACAGCGGCAGGGCGAGGACGGCGGCGGTCGCGTCCTGCAGCTCGGTGGCGACCTCGCCGGCCAGGGCGAGCGCCGCGCGCTGGGCGTCGCTGCGGTCGGCCTCGGGGGAGAAGGAGCCGGCGACGGCGTCGGCCCAGGCGGTGGCCGGCAAGGGCTGCTCGCCGAGGTGACGGCGCACGACCGGGACGTCGGGGCGGGCGGTGGTGAAGGAGTCGAGCACGCGGTCGGCGAGCGCGCTGCCGGCGGAGCGGGACCCCTGGATGGAGGCGTCGATGCGGAGCAGGGTCATGGGGTTCCTCGAGGCTCGGACTTGAATGTTCAACCCGGAGGTAGGACGTCGGACTTGAATGTTCAAGCGCGGCGGTACGATGGGCTCGTGAGTGCCGACACGGGCCGGGGGAGCGGCAGCGACGTCCTGTGGCTGTCGTCCGAGCAGCAGCAGGACTGGGCCGCCCTCATGCAGCTGGTCATGACGTTGCCGGCCGCACTCGACGCCCAGCTCAAGCGGGACGCCGGCGTGAACTCCTTCGAGTACCACGTGCTCGCCCGCCTCTCGATGGCCCGCGACCGCACCCTGGTGCTCAGCGAGCTCGCCGAGCAGGCGCAGGGCTCGCTGTCCCGGCTCTCGCACGCCGTCACCCGCCTGGAGCGGGCGGGCTGGGTGGTGCGGCGGACCTGCACCGACGGTGGTCGGCGCGTCGAGGCCCGGCTGACCGACGAGGGCTTCGCGAAGCTCGAGGCCATCGCCCCGGGGCACGTCCGCGAGGTGCGCCGGCTCGTCGTGGACGTCCTCACGCCGGCACAGCTCGCGGCGCTCGGCGAGGCGGCCCGCGCCGTCGCGGCCGCCGTCCTCGAGGGTGCGCCGGAGGCCTGCGGGGAGGCCGGCGACTGCTGACCGGTCGGCCGGGGAGGCCCGCCGGTGTCCACCGCCGCGGGGCACCGGACGATGCTGTGCGTGCGCCCCCGGATCCGGGGGCGCGTCCGATCGAACGGGAGGTCTGCGGTGGACGGGGTGCCCGACGCGCTGCTGGACGAGGCGACGCGGATCGCCGACCTGCTGGTCGAGGTCCAGACGCGGGTGAACGCGCAGATCGACGCCGCGCTGGTCGAGCTGCTCCCGGAGGTCGCCCAGCGGCTCGGGGTCGCCGACGTGCCGCCGGTCGACCTCTCCGGGTTGGTGAACGCGCGGATCACCGGCCTGAGCGTCGTCGTCACCCCGGCGGCGGTGGCCTCGGTCGTCCCGCTGTCCGAGGCCTCCGTGGCCACCACCCGGGCGGCCCGCGGCGCGGTGGCCGACGCGCTGACCGGGGCCGACGACCGGCTCGTCGTCATCGCCGGCCCCTGCTCGATCCACGACCCGGCGGCCGCGCTGGAGTACGCCGGCTTCCTCGCCCGCATGCGCGAGCGGCACGCCGCCGACCTCGAGATCGTCATGCGCACCTACACCGAGAAGCCGCGCACCGAGGTGGACTGGAAGGGGTTCGCCTACGACCCGTTCCTCGACGGGTCCAGCCGGATCAGCGTCGGCCTCGTCGCCACCCGCATGCTCATGTGCCGGATCACCGAGCTCGGCGTCCCGGTCGCGGCCGAGCCGCTCAACGCGCTCACCCCGCAGTACGTCAACGGGCTGGTCACCTACAACGGCGTCGGCGCCCGCAACGTCACCGACCAGACCGCCCGCGAGCGGGTCTCGGGCTTCTCGTCCGTCGTCGGGTTCAAGAACTCCCCGGAGGGGAGCATCGACGCCGCCATCCAGGCGATCGTCGCCGCCCGTGCGCCGCACGAGTTCCTCGGCGTCGACGCGCACGGCGTCAGCGCCCAGCTGTCGACGACGGGCAACGACACCGGCCACGTCATCCTCCGCGGTGACAAGGCCGGGCCCAACTACTCGGCGGCGCACATCGCGGCGACGCGGGCCAAGCTCGCCGCGCGCGGGCTGCCCGAGGTGGTCGTCGTCGACGCCTCGCACGGCAACAGCCAGAAGGACCACCGGCGCCAGATCGAGGTCGTCCGCGACCTCGCCGGGCAGATCGCCGGCGGCGAGCGGGCGATCCGCGGCGTGATGGTCGAGAGCAACCTGGTCGCGGGCCGGCAGGACCTCGACCAGCGCAACCCCGAGCGGCTGGTCTACGGGTGCAGCGTCACCGACGCCTGCGTCGACCTGGCCACCACCGAGGCCATGCTGGCCGAGCTGGCCGGGGCGGCCCGGGCACGGCGCGCGCTCGGCTGACCCCGGCCGCCCGGGCGGCTCAGGCGACCTGCAGCGAGCGCTTGGACAGTCCCATCCAGAAGCCGTCGATCGCGAAGTCGCGCGGGGCCTCCGGGTCGGTGGCCGCGCCGAGGGTGACGAACAGCGGCGTGAAGTGCTCGACCGTGGGGTGCGCGTAGGGCATGCCCGGCGCCCGGTGCTGGTAGTCGGCCAGCGCGTCGACATCGCCCCGGGCGAGCTGCTCGGCGGCCCAGGCGTCGAAGTCCGCCGACCAGCCCGGCAGCGTCTGGCCGAGCCAGTCCGACCGGCTGAGGAACGGCAGCCCGTGGGTGGTGAACCCGGAGCCGATCACCAGCACGCCCTCCTCGCGCAGCGCCCGGAGCCGTCCACCCAGCCGGATCAGCTCGTCGGGGTCCGACGTCGGCAGGCTCAGCTGCAGGACCGGGATGTCGGCCTCGGGGTACATCACCTTCAGCGGCACCCACGCGCCGTGGTCCAGGCCGCGGTTCTGCTGCTGGTGCACCCCGGTGCCGCCGCCGAGCGCGCCCAGCACGCGGGCGCCGAACGCGGAGGCGTCCGGGGTGTCGTAGCGCATCCGGAAGTACATCGGGTCGAAGCCGCCGAAGTCGTAGATCGGCGTCACGTTCGCCTCGGTGCTGGACAGGCTCAGCGGTGCCGCCTCCCAGTGCGCCGAGACGATCAGGATCGCCCTCGGCCGGGGCATGGACCGCGCCCAGCCGAACAGCTGCGTCATCCAGGCGGTGTCCTCGAGCAGCGGCGGTGCGCCGTGGCTGAGGTACAGCGCCGGGAGGGCGCCGTCGGCCGGGGTCCACGGGGTCTGCGGACCCGCGGCGGCGACCCGGTCCAGGTGGCCGGCGTAGGGGTGGGACGAGGGCAGGGTCATGGCGGATCTCCGGATGTCGGTGCGACGGGCGGGGCGGGGGCGGTCAGTCGACGAGCCCGAAGCCGCCGGTCCACGAGATCTTCTCGCCGGCGGCCAGGGTGAGCTGCAGGAAGCCGAGCGCCTCGAGCTCGCGGGCCCGGCGCAGCGAGCCCGCGTCGACGGCGCGCAGGCCGCCGGCGGAGACGATCCCGGCGAGCAGCGCCTTGGCGTCCGCGTCGTCCCCGGCGATCAGCACGGTGGTGGGCAGCGGGCCGACCGTGCCGGCGGCCAGGGTGCCGGCGAAGGTGGTGTTGAAGGCCTTGAGGACGCGGGACTGCGGCAGCTGCGCGGCGATCTCGGCGGCGGCCGAGCTGTCGGCCGGGACGACGAGCGAGTCGAACGTCGCGAAGTCCAGCGGGTTGGTGATGTCGACGACGACCTTGCCGGCGAGGCTCTCGCCGCGCTGCGCCAGGACCTCCGCGACGGCGGGGTAGGGGACGGCGAGGACGACGACGTCGCCGGTGACCGCGCGGGCGCCGTCGGCGGAGCCGATCAGCTCCACGCCGTTGCCGCCCTTGGCGGCGATCGCCGCGATGGCCTGACCCATGGTCCCGGTTCCGATGATGCTGACGGTGCTCACGGCTGCTCTCCCTCTATTTGGTTGAAACGACAACAAACAAGGTACGCGGGTTTGGTTGAAGCGTCAAGTGACCTAGGATGGCGGCATGGCAACCCGGTGGCTGACCGACGAGGAGCGCGTCGCATGGGTGCGGCTGGCCGCCGTGCTCGAGCTGCTGCCCGGCGTGCTGGACGGCCAGCTGCGCCGCGACGACGGGCTGAGCCACTTCGAGTACTTCGTCCTGGCGATGCTCTCCGAGGCCCCCGACCGCACCCTGCGGATGACGGCGCTCGCCGCGCGCACGAACGCGACCCTGCCTCGGCTCTCCCACGTGGTGAAGCGGCTGGAGGACCGCGGCCTGGTCCGGCGCTTCCCGTGCCCCGAGGACGGGCGCGCGACCAACGCGCAGCTGACGGGGGAGGGGTGGGACGCCGTCGTCGCCGCTGCGCCCGGGCACGTCGAGAACGTGCGCGCCTCGGTGCTGGACGCCCTCGACCCCGAGCAGGTCGGCCAGCTGGCCGCCATCACGGGGGCGATCCTGGGCCGGCTCGACCCGGACGGTGTCGTCCTGTCCCCGCAGCGGGACACCGGTTCCGGGCGCCCCGCCGAGGGCTGATCAGCCCAGCGCTGCCGTCACGCACCGCCCGGCGAGCGCGCGGGTGCGGGCGAGCGCGTCGTCGTCCGGCAGGTCCGGCGTCGTGGCCTGGCGGGCGAAGCGGCTGAGCAGCCCGTCGTAGAGCAGCAGCAGCGTGGCGGCCAGGTCGTCGGGACCGTCGGCGCCGGCGTCGACGGCCAGTCCGCGCAGCCGGTCCACGAGCAGCCGCGAGTCGGCGTCCAGCCACGGCCGGCCGGGGTGGCCCGGGGGCAGCTCGACCGCCGCCGCGAGGAAGCCGCAGCCGCGCCGGTTGCCCTCGGTCCGCCGGTAGGCGGCGAGGGCGTCGAACACCGAGAGCAACCGCTCGACCGGGTCGGCCGCCTGCTCCAGGACGTCGTCCCACGTCCGGCGCCAGACCTCGTGCCGCTGCTCGAGGTAGGCGGCCACGAGGGCGTCCTTGCCGCCGAAGTGGGCGTACATCGTCGCGGGCGACACCCCGGCCCGGCGCAGCACGGCGTCCACGCCGGTCGCGGCGATGCCCTGCTCGTAGAACAGCTCGCCGGCCGCGGCCAGCAGTCGCTCGCGCGCCGGTCGGGATGCGGGGGTCGCTGCCACGGACCTACTGTAACGATCGTTATGGCAACCGCATCGGCTCGTCCCGGCACCGTCCTCGTCGCGGCGGGCCTGGCCATCATCGCGGTCACCTACGGCCTGGCGCGGTACGGCTACGGGCTCTTCCTCCCCGAGTTCCGCGCGGACTTCGGGCTCTCCGCCGGCGCCGCCGGGGTGATCGCGGCGGGCAGCTACGCGGGCTACTGCGCCGCCGCGGTGCTGGCCGGCCGGCTGGTCGCCGGCGGGCGGGCGCGCGCCGCGCTATGGTGCGCCGGCGGGAGCGCCGCGCTGGGATGCCTGCTGGTCGCCGCGGCGTGGAGCGGGCCGGTGCTGGCCGCCGGGGCGCTCCTGGCCGGGAGCGGCGCGGGGGCGGCGACTCCGGCCACGGTCGCCGCGGTCGCGCGGACCGTGCCGCCCGCCGGGGTGCCGCGCGCCCAGGGGGTGGTCAACAGCGGCACCGGAGCCGGGGTCGTCGCCGGCGGGCTGCTGGTGCTGTCGGTGCCCGGCGCGTGGCGCTGGTCCTGGATCGCGTTCGCGGTCGCGGCGCTGGCCGCCACCGCCTGGGCCGACCGGAGCGCGCGGTGGGACGCCGCCCCCGCGTCGGCGCCGGAGGACCTCGGGACGCCGGGTGGTGGCCCGGCCCGCGCCCGGCTCACCCGGCCGATGGTCGCCGCCGTCCTGGCCGGTACCGGGTGCGCCGGGGTGTGGACCTTCGGCCGCGACCTGCTGGCCGACGACGGCGGGCTGCCCGACCGGCTGACCGGGCTGCTGTGGTGCGTCCTCGGCGCCGCCGGGCTGCTCGGCGGCATCAGCGGGGTGCTGGTGGTCCGCTTCGGTGTGCGGGCCGCCTGGATCGCCACCGTGCTCGCCGCCGCCGCCGGGACCGTCGCGCTCGGGCTCTCGGCCGGCGCGCCGCTCCGCGCCGCGCTCGCGCTGGCCTGCTTCGGGGGAGCGTTCGTCGCGCTGAGCGGCGTGCTGCTCGCCTGGGGCGGCCTGCGCGCCCCGGACAGCGCCCCGGCCGCCGCGGCCGCCCTGTTCACCGGGCTGACCGTCGGCCAGGCCGCCGGCGCCGTGATGCTGGGGTGGGTCGCCGACGCGACCAGCGCACCGGTGGCCTTCGGCGTGGCCGCCGCGGTGCTCGCGCTCTCCGCCGCGGCCGCCGAACCACGCCGGGCGGACGCACGGCCGGTGCGCGCCGGGCAGCGCTCGGGAGTGCCGGAACCCATGGTCTAGGGTGAGGCGAATTCTAGAACCGTGATCTAGGAGGCGCTCGTCGTGTGGACCCGGGACAACGCGCCCCCGAGCGTCGGCGACCCGTCGTCCCAGACCGAGCGGGCCACCCTGGTCCTCGCGCCCAACGCCAACGCCTGGACCTTCGAGGGCACCAACACCTGGCTGCTCGCCGAGCCCGGCGCTGACGTCTGCGCCGTCGTCGACCCCGGTCCCGACGACGACGCGCACCTGGCCGCGATCCTCGCCGCAGCCGGCGACCGCCGCATCGTCGGCGTCTGGGTCACCCACGCGCACACCGACCACGCCGAGCTCGCCGGCCGGCTGGCCCGTGTGACCGGCGCCCCGCTACGCGGCTCGGGCCGTCGCGTCGCCGGCCGGCCGTTCCAGCCCGGCGAGGTGCTGCCCGTCGGGCCGCTCGAGGTGCGGGTGCTCGCGACGCCGGGGCACACCGGCGACTCCGTCTGCTTCCACCTGCCGGCCGAGGGCAGCGTCCTCACCGGTGACACCGTGCTGGGCCGCGGCGCCCCGATCGTCGAGCCCGGCCGGCTCGGCCAGTTCTTCGCCAGCCTCGACCTGCTCAGCGAGGTGCTCGCCCCCGCCGGCTCGGTGATCCTCCCCGGGCACGGCCCCGTCCTGCCCGACCCGCTGCCCGAGCTCGGGCGCCGCCGCCAGGCGCGCCAGCGCCGCGTCGACCAGGTCGCCCGGGCGATGGCCGACGGGCTGACCGAGCCCGACGCGCTGGTCGACCACATGTACCCCGACCTCTCCCCGGACCTGCGCGACGCCGCGCGGATCTCGGTGGAGGCGTCGATCGCGCACGTGCAGACCGCGCGCAGCTGACCGTTCCCGTCCCGTCCCGTCCCGTCCTGAGGAGAACCACGCCGGTGCCGCCACCCACGAAGCCCGCCCCCGTGCCCACCCCGGAGACCCTGCCCTTCTGGGAGGGCTGCGCCGCCGGTGAGCTGCGCATCCAGCGGTGCACGTCCTGCGGGAAGCACGTCTTCTACCCGCGGCCCGCGTGCCCGCACTGCTACTCCACCAACCTCGAGTGGGTGGTCAGCGACGGCACCGCCACGCTGCACTCCTACGTCATCAGCCACCGGGCCGGCCCCGGGTTCGCCGAGGAGGTGCCCTACGTCATCGCGATCGTGGAGCTCCCCGAGGGCGTCCGCATGATGACCAACCTCGTCGAGGTCGAGGCCGACCCCGAGAAGCTGGAGCTGGACATGCCGCTGCGCGTGGTCTTCGAGCCGCGCGGCGACGTCCACCTGCCGCTGTTCGCACCTGCCGGGAGTGCCGCATGAGCGCCAAGGACGACATCGTCATCATCGGTGCCGCCGAGACCGACCAGCTGGGCAAGCTGCCCCACCTGTCGACGCTCAGCCTGCACCTCGAGGGCGCCCGCAACGCCCTCGCCGACGCCGGGATGACCCCCGCCGACATCGACGGCATCGCGACCGTCCAGACGCCGGGCCCGGTGAGCATCGCGCACGCCATGGGCATCGAGGCCAGGTGGCTCGACGGCACCGGCGTCGGCGGCACCTCGTTCCTGTTCCACGTCCGGCACGCCGCCGCCGCGATCCGCAGCGGCCTGGCCGAGACGGTGCTGATCACCCACGGCGAGTCCGGCCGGTCCCGCGTGGACGCACCGGCGTGGGGCCGCAGCCCGCAGTCGCTCAACGGCCAGTTCGAGGCGCCGTTCGGCGTCTTCGGCCCGCCGACCGCCTTCACGCTCACCGCCCTGCGGTACATGAAGGAGACCGGCACGACGCTGGAGCAGCTCGCCGAGGTCGCGGTCGCGCAGCGCCGCTGGGCGAACAAGAACCCGCGGGCGCTCATGCAGGACCTCGTCACCGTCGACGACGTCCTCAACTCCAAGATGATCGCCTGGCCGTTCACGCTGCTCATGTGCTGCCTCGTGACCGACGGCGGTGGCGCGCTGGTCGTCACCACGCGGGAGAAGGCCGAGGCCCGCGGGTACGACAAGCCGCTGGTGCACCTGCTCGGTGCCGGTGAGGCCGCGGATTCCCCGATGGTCAGCCAGATGCCCGACCTCACCACGTTCGGCGCCTTCAAGCGCTCGAGCGCGGCGGCGTTCGCCGAGGCGGGCATCACGCACGCCGACGTCGACCACCTGATGATCTACGACGCCTTCGCCCACGTGCCCGTCTACGGGCTCGAGGACGCCGGCTTCGTCGGCCGCGGCGAGGCCGGTGCGTTCATCGCCGAGGGCAACACCTCGCCGGGCGGCAAGCTGCCGATGAACACCAACGGCGGTGGCATGTCCTACACCCACACCGGGATGTACGGCATGTTCGCCATCCAGGAGGCCGTGCGCCAGGTGCGCGGCGAAGCGGCCGCGCAGGTCGAGGGCGTCGAGCGCAGCGTCGTGCTCGGCAACGGCGGCATGTTCATGGCCGGCGCGACCCTCGTGCTGGGGAACTCGCCCCGCTGATCGGAGAGCCGGCCGCCGCTCCGCCCCGCGGGGCGGCGGCCGGCTCCGCTCGTTCCCGGGGTGGTGCGTCTCTCGCCCGGAACGGCCCTCCGGGGCCTGCGGGTGCCCTACGCTGTTCTAGAACGACGTTCTAGCGACCAGGGGAGAGCAGATGCCGCGCGACGCCGGATCCGCCCCGGGGCGCAGTGCCTGGAAGTGGAGCCGCACCGGGGAGACCCGCCGGGTGCTGCTCGACGCGGCCCGCGAGGTCTTCGCCGAGCGCGGGTTCGCCGAGTCCAGCGTCGCCGACGTCGTCGAGCGCGCCGGCTCCAGCGTCGGCAGCCTCTACCACCACTTCGGCGGCAAGAGCGAGCTGTTCCTCGCCCTCTGGGAGGACTGGCAGAGCAGCCAGGAGAAGTACGCGGCCGAGGGAGTGGCCGCGGCCCGCCGGGCGGGGGAGGAGCGGCCGCTCGCGCTGTTCGTCGCGGGCGCGCGGGGCTTCCTCCGCGGCTCCTGGGAGGGTCGGGCGCTGGGCAGCCTGTTCGTGGACAAGGACGGCCCGCCCGGCTTCGAGCTGATGCGGCGGACCCGCGGTCACGAGTGGCTGCGGCAGAACTCCCTGCTGCTGCGCGCGCGGGACGACGCGATCGGCCGCGTGACGGTCTCGGTGCTCACGACGGTCATCGGCGAGGCCGGCCGGGAGGTCATGGCCAGCCGGACCCGGCGCGAGGCCGAGGCGATCGTCGACGCCGCGGTGGCGATGATCGAGCGGCTCGGCGTGCTGTCCGACGAGGTGGCGGCCGTCGACCCCGCCGGGGCCGTCGCCGGCCCGGACGGGACGGATCCCGCCTGGGCCGACGACGCGGTGCCGCAGCCAGGCGCCGGCACGGCGATCGCCGGCGCCTGACCCCGGGTCACTGCGGAGCGCCGACCTCCGCGCGGCCGCGGTCGATGACGACCGTGCCGTCGCCGCGGAAGGTCCGGAACAGCAGCCCGCCCTCGGGGCCGCCGTCCTGGCGCCAGATGCGCACGGTCAGCTCGTCACCGGGCATGACCGGCGAGCTGAACCGCCCCGACATGGCGCGGAACTGGCCCGGGTCGCCCCCCATGGCGGTCATCAGCAGCGCGCGGCCGGTGATGCCGTAGGTGCACAGCCCGTGCAGGATCGGCCGCTCGAAGCCGGCGCGCGCGGCGAACGCCGGGTCGGAGTGCAGCGGGTTGCGGTCGCCGTTGAGCCGGTAGAGCAGCGCCTGCTCCGGCCGGGTGGCCAGCGTGAGCTCCCAGTCGGGCTCGCGGTCGGGCTGCGCCCAGTCGTCGGCCTGCGCCGGGGAGCCGCCCTCGATCTGCTCGCCGCGGATGAAGATCGAGCTGCGCGTGGTGATCATCGGGGCGCCGTCGGCGTCGACCGCCGTCGAGGACGTCGTCACCAGGGCGCCGCTGCGCTTGCCCTCCATCGACTCCACGCGGGCCTGGGCGCGGAGGGTGCCCTCGACCGGCAGCACCTGGTGCAGCCGGATCTCCTGCTCGGCGTGCACGAGCATCGCCCGGTTGAAGTCACCGATGCCCACCCCCGGCGCCTGCGCGAGCAGCACGCCGTAGGTGGGCAGCACCTGCTGCTGCACGCCGTGGCTGTTCTCCGTGGTGAACGGCAGCTCCTGGCTCGGGTCACCGAGCCCCGCGCCGACGCCGACGGCGTAGAGCAGGGCGTCCTTCGACGTCCAGCTGCGCTCGTGGACGGTTCCCTCGCGGCCGACGGCCGACAGGTCCAGTGGCATGGGGTTCAAGCCTCTCCTCGACGTGGTGGCGCTGCGCTGCGCCGCCCGGCCAGCATGCCGCACCGCCGTCCTCAGCTCTAGAGCCCTGTTCTAGTATTGCTCCGACAACGGGGGAGGGCGCATGTCCTGGTCGACCGCGTCGCGTCCGGACGGGCTCGAGCAACCGGTCGTCGGCACGTCCGGCGCGACGGACAGTCCGGAACCGGCCTTCCCGGCGGTCCCCCCGCCCGAGCCCGCGTCGTCCCACGACGACCCGGCCGTCATGCGCGAGGCCTGGCGGACGCTGTCCGTCGTCGGCCTG
Source organism: Blastococcus sp. TML/C7B (assembly GCF_016612845.1). NCBI lineage: Bacteria > Bacillati > Actinomycetota > Actinomycetes > Geodermatophilales > Geodermatophilaceae > Blastococcus > Blastococcus sp. TML/C7B. The sequence goes on from NZ_JAEOAA010000001.1 coordinate 2,643,205, forward strand.
GCGAGCATGTTCTCCGGCCTGTCGAACAGCGCGCTCAACGTCGCGCTGCCGGCGATCGCGCGGGAGTACGACGCCTCGGCGACGGCGTCCAGCTGGATCCTGCTGTCGTTCATGCTCACCCAGACGCTGCTCATGGTGTCCTTCGGGCGGCTCGCCGACCTCTTCGGCCGGCGTTCGATGTACCTGACCGGCCTGGCCGTCTTCACCCTCGGCAACCTGCTCGCCGGGTTCGCCCCCGACGCGTGGTGGCTGGTGGCCTGCCGGGTGCTCCAGGCCGCGGGCGCGGCGATGCTGCTGACCAACAGCGCGGCTCTGGTCACCGGCGCCTTCCCGCGGCACCGCCTGGGTCAGGGCATGGGCATCTACCTGGCGTCGTTCTCCGTCGCCCAGCTCGTCGGGCCGACGCTGGGCGGGTTCCTCGCCGAGCACGTCGGCGTCCAGTGGCTGTTCTGGTCCAACGTGCCGGTCGGCATCGGCTGCCTGGTCTGGGGCGCGGTCGCGCTGCGCCCGGTGCCGCGGTCGGGCGAGCGGCTCTCGCTCGACGTCCCGGGCAACCTGCTGGCCTTCCTCGGCCTGGGCTGCGGGCTGGTCGCGCTCTCCCAGGTGACCTCGCTGGGCTGGTCGGACCCGCTGGTCGTCGGCGGGCTCGTGGCCTTCGCCGTCCTGCTGCCGACGTTCATCCTCGTCGAGCGGCGGGTGCGCGACCCGCTCATGGACACCCGGCTGTTCGAGGACCGCAGCTTCTCCTGGGGGCTGAGCGCCTCGTTCCTCAACGCGATCGGCAACTTCGGCGTCGTCCTGCTGGTCTCGCTGTACCTGCAGGCCGTCGGCGGGGAGGACGCGCTGTCGGCCGGGTGGAAGGTGCTCCCGCTCGCGGTGTCGGCGCTGGTCTTCTCCGCGGCGTCGGGCTTCTTCCAGCGCTGGATCGAGGCGCACACCCTCACTGTGCTCGGCAACGCGGCCACCGCGGCCGGGCTCGGCGTGCTGCTCCTGTTCACCGGCGCCGAGGTGAACGACGCCGCCGTCATGGCCGCGCTCATCCTGGTGGGCGCGGGCTCCGGGCTCTTCATGCCGTCGAACACCCAGGTCCTGCTCGCCACGATGCCCAGCGAGCGGCTGGGCATCGCCAACGGCATGCGGCTGATGCTGCAGAACACCGGCGCCGTCCTGGGCACCGCGGTGATCCTGACCGTGCTGACCACGCCGTTGCCGTTCGAGCTCCGGCGCTACGTCTTCGCCGGCACGATCTCCGAGGTCTCCGCCGAGGGCCGGCTCGACCTGGTCACCGGCTACCAGTGGACGGCGATCACCATGCTGCTGATCTGCCTCGGCGCCATGGCCTGCTCGCTGGGCGCCCGGCGGGCCGGGCTGCGGGCCGGCCGCCAGGGCTGACCGGCCCGCCGCGGGATCAGCGCGGGCCGAGCGCGCGGACCATGCCCTCCTGGGCGACGGTCATGACCAGCCGGCCGGACCGGTCGAACACCCGCCCGTGCATGAGCGAGCGGCCGCCCGCGGCCCAGCTGCTCTCCTGCTCGTAGCAGTGCCAGTCGTCGACCCGGGTGGGCCGGTGGAACCAGACGGCGTGGTCGAGGCTGGCCGCGGCGACGTCGGGCGCCCCGACAGCGCGGGCGTGCGGGGCGAGGGACGTCGACAGCAGCAGCATGTCCGAGGCGTAGGCCAGCGCCGCCGCGTGCACGAGCGGCTCGTCGGGCAGTGCTCCGGGGGCGCGCAGCCAGAACCGCTGGTGCGGCGGAGCGGCCTCCCCGCGGGCGGCGGCGACGCGCGGCAGCTCGCCGTCGAAGCGCAGCTCGAAGGGGTGCCGGCGGAACAGGTCGCCGAACCACGACCGCAGCGGTTGCGGGCGCGTCGGCGGCGGCGTCCTCGACCGTGGGCAGCGACTCCGGGTCCGGCGCGTCCAGGCCGGGCACCTGGTGGGTGAAGCCGGGCTCGGGGACCTGGAAGGACGCGGTGACGTCGAGGATCGCGCGGCCGTCCTGCTCGGCGGTGACCCGCCGGGTGCCGTAGGAGCGGCCGTCGCGCACCCGGTCGACCCGCAGGTCGGTGGGGGAGGACGCCTCGCCGACGCGGAGGAAGTAGGCGTGCAGCGAGTGGACGGCGCGGTCCGGGCCGACCGTGGCACCCGCCGCGAGCAGTGCCTGGGCGACGACGGCGCCCCCGAACGACCGCTCGGGACGGCGCCGACGCGGCCCGGCGCGGAAGGTGTCCTCGCCCGTCGCTGAGACCGAGAGCACGTCCGCGAGCGAGCCGCCCGGAGCCTGCGCGTCGTCCGTCGGACCGTCTACCTGCATGAATTCTCGACCCCTTCGTGCCAGCCCTCTTGACCTGTTAAGTGAATCACTGCTATTCAATTCGTGGTGTGGGACGCATCGCAGGCGCGACGGGCGCGCAGACACGGCAGCGGCTGCTGCGTGCTGCCGCCGACGTGTTCGCCCGCCGCGGCTACGACGGCACCCGGGTGGCCGACATCGCCTCCGAGGCCGGGTTGAGCAACAGCGCGCTGTATGCGTACTTCACCTCCAAGGCCGAGCTGCTCGTGGGTGCCCTGCGCACCCACGGCCGCCGTCCGCTGGCCGACATGGTGGCGGCGAACCCCGACGGCCCGATCGTCGACGTGTTCATGCGCACCGGCGCGGGGCTGCGGGAGCGGCCCGACGCCGACCGCTACCTCGTCGTCGAGGCGCTCATCGCCGCCCGGCGCGACCCCGAGGTCGCCGCGGAGATGACGGCCTACATCCGCGAGCGCGCCGAGTGGATGACCGGCCTGGTCGAGCAGGCGCAGCTGCGCGGCGAGATCGACGCCACCGTCTCGGCGGGGGCGATCGCCCACCTGGCCACCTCGCTGGCCATCGGCAGCACGCTGCTCACCCCTGATCTGCACGACGTCGACGACGAGGACTGGTCGGCCCTGCTGACCCGGGTCGTGACGAGCATCGCCCGTACCGCAGAACAGATAGGAACCCCCGCATGAAGGTGCAGATCGACTCGAATCTGTGTCAGGGCCACGGCCGCTGCTACGACCTCGCTCCCGACCTGTTCGGTGAGGACGAGGAGGGCTACGCCACGCTCACCGCTCTCACCGCCGACGGCAACGTGCCCGCCGGCCGCGAGGGCGACATCCGTCTCGCTGCAGCCAACTGCCCCGAGTCCGCCGTTCTAGTGTTCGAGGAGGCCTGAATGACCGTCGATGACAGGTTCACCGACTCGCCGTTCCAGAAAGCTGATCCCGAGGAGCTCACCCGGTTCGAGGTGATGGACGGCCCGGTCTCCGACTGGGCCACCGACTTCTCGCACATGGACGAGAAGTACGCGGAGAACGCCCACGAGATCTGGGACGACCTGCGCGGTCGCTGCCCGGTGGCGCACACCGAGCGCTTCGGCGGGGCCTGGCTGCCCACCCGCTACGAGGACGTCCAGGCGATCGCCTACGACACCGAGCACTTCACCTCGCGGGCGATCATCGTCGGCAACTACCGGCCTCCGCTGGACCTGGCGCCGGTCGGCGGGGTCCCCCCGATCTCGTCCGACCCGCCGTTCCACCACGACGCGCGCAAGCTGCTGCTGCCGGCGTTCACCAAGGCGAACGTCGCGAAGCAGGAGATCACCACGCGCGACTTCTGCCACCAGCTGATCGACGCCTTCGAGGGTCGGGACCTGGTCGACGCCGCCACCGAGTACGCGATGCACATCCCCGTGCGCGTGATCGCGGACATGCTGGGCTTCCCGACGGAGGACACGGACAAGTTCAAGCACTTCGTCGAGAACGCCCTCGAGGGTGTCAACAAGTCGCCCGAGGAGCGCGAGGCCGGCACCGCCGAGCTGTTCGAGTACCTGCTCGCGCAGGTCCGCGACCACATCGACAACCCGCGGGACGACCTGACGACGTACCTGATCAACGCCGAGCTCTACGGGCAGAAGCTGGCGCCGAACCACGTCGTGGGCACCATGGCGCTGCTGCTGATCGCCGGCATCGACACCACGTGGAGCGCCATCGGCGCCTCGCTGTGGCACCTGGCGAAGAACCCCGAGGACCGCAAGCGCCTGGTGGCCGAGCCCGCCCTGCGCACCACCGCGGTCGAGGAGTTCCTGCGTGCCTACGCCCCCGTGACCATGGCCCGCCTGGTCAAGGAGGACGTCGAGCTCGGTGGCGTCGAGATGAAGAAGGAGGACTGGGTCCTGCTTCCCTTCCCGGCCGCCAACCGCGACCCGGAGCGCTTCGAGGACGCCGACAAGGTGATCATCGACCGCGAGGTCAACCGGCACGCCGCGTTCGGCCTGGGCATCCACCGCTGCGCCGGCTCGCACCTGGCCCGCATGGAGCTGCGCGTCGCGCTCGACGTCTGGCTGGACCGGATCCCGGAGTTCACCCTGGCCGAGGACGCGCCGATGCGCTGGTCCACCGGTCAGATCCGTGGCCCGCGGATGCTGCCGATCCGGATCGGCTGATCTCCCCCGGAGCCCCGGAGGCCGTACGCGTACGGTCGCCGGGGCTCCGGCATGTCTCCACCCGCTCGATCAGCAAGGGGTTCCATCCGTGTCCAACCAGACCGTCGTGGTCGTCGGCTCCTCGGTCGGCGGGGTGCGCACCGCGCAGGCCCTTCGCCGCGAGGGGTTCACCGGCCGCATCGTGGTCGTCGGGGAGGAGGCGGCGGCGCCCTACGACAAGCCGCCGCTGTCCAAGCAGTACCTGGCGGGGGAGTGGGAGCTCGACCGGCTCGCCCTGCTCCCGCCCGGCGCGGCCGAGGCCGCGGAGCTCGAGCTGCGGCTCGGCGTCGCCGCCGTCCGGCTGGACGTCGCGGCGCGGCAGGTGCTGCTGGCCGACGGCACCGCGCTCGACTTCGACCACGTCGTCGTCGCCACCGGCGCGACCGCCCGGCCCTCGCCCTGGCCGGCCGCGTCCGGCGTGCACGTCATCCGCACCCTGGCCGACGTCGAGGGGCTGCGCGCCGACCTGGCTGCCGGCGGCCCCGTCGTCGTCGTGGGCGGCGGGGTCATCGGCGCCGAGGCGGCCGCGACCATCGCCACCCTCGGCCACGCGGTCACCGTCGTCGACCCGCTGGCCACCCCGCTCGCGCGGCTCGTCGGTCCCGAGGTCGGCACGCCGCTGGAGGAGCTGCACCGCCGGCACGGCGTGGACACCCGCTTCGGCGTCGGCGTCGAGGGCATCGACGGCACCGCCGGCGACCTCACCGTCCGGCTGACCGACGGCTCGGAGCTGCGCGCAGCGACCGTGCTCGTCGGCATCGGCGCGGTGCCCAACGACGGCTGGCTCGCCGACTCGGGCCTGCTGGTCGACAACGGCGTCGTCTGCGACCGGTACTGCCGCGCCGTGGACTCCGACGTCGTCTGGGCCGTCGGCGACGTCGCCCGCTGGCAGGACCCGCGCTACCCGGCCGAGGTGCGCGTCGAGCACTGGACCAACGCCGTCGAGCAGGGCGCCGCGGTCGCGCACAACATCGTGCACGGCGACGACCTGCAGCCCTACAGCCCGCTCGAGTACGTGTGGAGCGACCAGTACGACTGGAAGCTGCAGATCGTCGGGCACGCCACCCGCGGCGCCCGGCACGAGGTCGTCGGCGACCTGTCGGTCGACCCGGCGAAGGGCGCCGTCCTCTACTCCGACGACGACGGCGTGCTCATCGGCGCGGTCACCGTCAACTGGCCGAAGGCGCTGGTCACCAGCCGCCGCGCGCTGACCGCCGGCGGCACCGACTTCGCGGAGTTCGTCGCCTCGCTGCGCGAGCTGCTGGCCAAGCAGCAGGCGGCCGCCCCCGCCCGCTGACCCAGCGCAGACGCACAGGAGCCCGGGGACGCCGTTGTCCCCGGGCTCCTGTTGTCCGTGTGCGGGTCAGCCGTGCAGCAGCGCCCGGAACTTCCCGCAGGTCTCCTCGACGGCCGCGAGCGCGGCGGGGGAGAGCGAGCCCATGTCGAAGAAGCCGTGGATCAGGCCGTCGTAGCGCGTCAGCTGGACCGGCACGCCGGCGGCCCGGAGCGCCTCGGCGTAGGCCTCGCCCTCGTCGCGCAGCGGGTCGAACTCCGCGGTGACGACGACGGCCGGCGGCTGCCCGGTGAGGTTGGCGTGCAGCGGGGCCAGCCGGCGATCCTTGGTGTCCTCCCAGGCGCCGGCGTAGTGGCCGTAGAACCAGTCCATGGTCGGCTGCTCGAGGAAGTAGCCCTTCGCGTTCTCCACCCGCGAGGCGTACTCCCCGGCGGCGTCGACCGCCGGGTAGATGAGCAGCTGGGCGGTGACCGGCGTCCCCTCGGCGTGCAGCGTCTGGGCGACGACGGCGGCCAGGTTGCCGCCGGCGCTGTCGCCGGCGACGCCGAGCCGGTCGTCCCCGCCGAAGCGGGCCCGGTTCGCCGCGATCCAGCGGGCCGACACCTCGGCGTCGTCCGCGGCGGCGGGGAACGGGTGCTCCGGGGCCAGCCGGTAGTCCACCGAGACGACGACGGCCGCGGAGTCGCGGCAGATGTGCCGGGCCATGTTGTCGTGGGTCTCGAGGTCACCGATGACCCAGCCGCCGCCGTGGAAGAAGATCACCGTCGGGAACGGCCCGTCGCCCTCGGGGCGGTAGACCCGTGCCCGCAGGTCGCCCTCGGCGCCGGGGACGGTGATGTCCTCGGTGCTCGCCACGGGCACGATCTGCTCGGGGCCGCGCAGGCCGGTCGTCATGGCCAGGTACTGCGCGCGGCCGGCCTCCGGCGGGCCCTCGTACATCGGGGGCAGGTCCGAGGACTGGGCCATGGCGAGCAGTGCGGCGATGTGCTGGTCGACCGGCACGGGGTCTCCTGTCAGCGAGAGGGGGTGGGGGCGAGCGGGGTCAGGAGTAGACGAGGCCGTCGTCGAGGTCGGCGGTCGGCAGCAGCGTCCGCTCCTCGGCGTACTCCTTGTGGTGCGTCCACGGCTCCCGGTCGCCGCGCTTGTACATCCGGTGCTGGGAGCGCATGACGTAGCCGGGGTTGAAGTTCTCCGGGTCCGACCAGTCCAGCAGCGGCATGTCGGCGTCCTCCGGCCGCAGCTGCGGGACGACGACCGGGGTGCCCTGGTCGTCCATCTTGGCCAGCAGCCGGCACACGAACTGGCTGACCAGGTCGGCGCGCAGGGTCCAGCTGGCCCGGAAGTACCCGAACACGTAGGCCATGTTCGGCACACCGGTGATCATCAGCCCGCGGTAGGTGACCTGCTGGGTGAAGTCGACCGGCGCGCCGTCGACGGTGAAGGCGACGTTGCCGAACACCGACAGGTCGAAGCCGGTGGCGGTGACGACGATGTCGGCCTCGAGCTCCTCGCCCGAGGCGAGCCGGATGCCGGTCGGGGTGAACCGCTCGATGGTGTCGGTGACGACCGAGGCGTTGCCCTCGCGCAGGGCGGTGAACAGGTCGCCCTCGGGGACGGCGGCCAGGCGCTGCTGCCACGGCCGGTAGGTCGGGTTGAAGTGCTTGTCGATGTCGAAGCCCTCGGGGAGCAGCGGGCGCATCGAGTCGATGAGGAACGCCCGCAGCGCGTCGGGCTGCTCCTTGGACATGCGGTGGATCTCCTCGCCCTGCACGAACGAGGCGCGCCGCATGATCTCGTGCGTCCACTCGTCCGGGATCTCCAGCGCGCGCAGCGTCGCGGCGAGCTCGGCGACCTTGGGGCGGGAGATGAAGAACGTGGGCGAGCGCTGCAGCATCGTCACGTGCTTGGCGTCCGCGGCGATCGCGGGCACGAGGGTGGCGGCGGTGGCGCCGGAGCCGATGACGACGACGCGCTTGCCGGAGTAGTCGAGGTCCTCGGGCCAGTGCTGCGGGTGCACGACCTGGCCGCGGAACTCGTCCATGCCCTCCCAGCGCGGCTGGAACGGCTTGTCGTGGTCGTAGTAGCCCTGGCACATCCAGAGGAAGCCGGTGGTGAAGCGCAGCTGCTCGCCGGTGTCCTCGCGGGTCACCTCGACGGTGTACTGCTTCTCCTCCGACGACCAGCTCGCCGCGGTGACCCGGTGCCGGTAGCGGATCTTCCCGGCCAGGTCGTTCTCCTCGATGACCTCGTCGAGGTAGGTGAGGATCTCGTCGGCGGTGGCGATCGAGGGCCCGCGCCACGGCTTGAAGCCGTAGCCGAAGGTGAACAGGTCGCTGTCCGAGCGGGCGCCGGGGTAGCGGTGCGTCCGCCACGTGCCGCCGCGGGTGTCGAGCGCGTCCAGGATCAGGAAGCTGCGGTCGGGCTGCTCCTGCTGGAGGTGGTAGGCGGCGCCGATGCCGGAGATGCCGGCCCCGACGATCAGGACGTCCACGTGCTGGACGTCGGTGCTGCTGGTGCGGCCGGCGGGGGCCTGCATCGTGGTCATCGGGTGCTCCTCGCAGGCGCGTGACGTACGTCGCAGAACCTACCGACGACCAGGTCGAATTGCTAGAACGTCGCTCTGGTTTGTGCGGCCGTCGCGGGCACCCATCCGATCCGTGGACGCCCCGGCGGTCCGGTCGTACGGTGCGGGCATGCACGAGCCCGCGCACCCCGTGCGCTTCGTGACCGCGGCCAGCCTCTTCGACGGGCACGACGCGTCGATCAACATCATGCGGCGGATGCTGCAGGCGCAGGGGGCCGAGGTCGTGCACCTCGGCCACGACCGCAGCGTCGACGCCGTCGTCCGAGCGGCCGTCGAGGAGGACGTCCAGGGCGTCGCGATCTCGTCCTACCAGGGCGGTCACGTCGAGTACTTCGGCTACCTCGTCGACCGGCTGGCCGAGGCCGGCGCCGGGCACGTGCAGGTCTTCGGCGGCGGCGGCGGCGTCATCGTCCCGGAGGAGATCGCCGCGCTGCGCGAGCGGGGCGTCACGATCTTCGCGCCCGAGGACGGCCAGCGGCTCGGGCTGCCGGGCATGATCAACGAGCTGGTCCGCGCCTGCGACGTCGACCTCGCCGCCGAGGGCCCGGACGTCGACGCCGTGCTGGCCGGCGACCCGGCCGCGCTGGCGCGGGCCGTCACCGTCCTGCAGAGCGGCCGCTCGCCGGAGCTCGCCGAGCGGCTCCGGGCGGCGGCCGGCCGGCGCCGGGTGCCCGTCCTCGGCATCACCGGGACCGGCGGGTCGGGGAAGTCCTCGCTCACCGACGAGCTGCTGCGCCGGCTGCGGCTGGATCAGGAGGACAAGCTCCGCGTCGCCGTCCTCGCCATCGACCCCACCCGGCGGCGCGGCGGCGGGGCGCTGCTCGGCGACCGGATCCGGATGAACGCTCTCGAGTCCGGCGACGGGCACCGCACCTTCTTCCGCTCGATGGCCACCCGCAGCGCCGGCGCGCAGGTGCCCGAGCACCTCGACGACGTCCTCGCCGCGGTGCGGGCGGCCGGCTACGACCTGGTGGTCGTGGAGACCCCGGGCATCGGCCAGGGCGACGCCGCGATCGTGCCTTTCAGCGACGTCTCGCTGTACGTGATGACGCCGGAGTTCGGCGCCGCCTCGCAGCTGGAGAAGATCGACATGCTCGACTTCGCCGACGTCGTGGCGATCAACAAGTTCGAGCGGCGCGGCGCCGAGGACGCCCGCCGGGACGTCGCCCGCCAGCTGGTGCGCAACCGCGAGGCGTTCGGGGTGCCCTGGGAGCAGATGCCGGTCTACGGCACGAGCGCCGCGCGGTTCAACGACGACGGCGTGACCGCCCTGTACCAGCACCTGCTGGGCCTGCTCGCCGAGGCGGGTCTGGCCGCCGGCCCCGGCGCGCTGCCCCGGGTCGACGTCATGGCCTCGACCGGGCTGACCAGCGTCGTCCCGGCGCAGCGGGCGCGGTACCTGGCCGAGATCAGCGAGGCCGTGCGCGGCTACCACGCGGCGACGGCCGCGCAGGCCGACGTCGCCCGCCGCCGTCAGCACCTGACCACGGCCGCCGAGGTCCTCGAGGGGGCCGCCGCCGACGCCGCCCGTGCCGCGGCCGAGGCGGCCGCCGCCGAGCTGCTGCCCGACGTCCGGGCACTGCTCGAGGGCTGGCCGGCCACGGTCGAGGCGTACTCGGGGGAGGAGTACGGCTACTCCGTCCGCGGCACCGAGCACCGCACCCCGCTGACCCGCACCACCCTCTCGGGCACCGCCGTCCGCCGGGTGTCCCTGCCGCGCACGCAGGACGACGCCGAGCTGCTGCGCTTCCTGCGGGCGGAGAACCTGCCGGGCGCGTTCCCGTTCACCGCCGGCGTCTTCCCGTTCAAGCGCTCCGGCGAGGCGCCGGCCCGGATGTTCGCCGGCGAGGGCGACCCGTTGCGCACCAACCGGCGGTTCCGGCTCCTGTCGGCGGGCAACGAGGCGACCCGGCTCTCCACGGCGTTCGACTCGGTGACGCTCTACGGCCGCGACCCCGATCCGCGGCCGGACATCTACGGCAAGGTCGGCACCTCCGGGGTCTCCATCGCCACGCTCGAGGACATGCGGGTCCTCTACGACGGCTTCGACCTGTGCTCGCCCACCACCTCGGTGTCGATGACCATCAACGGTCCGGCGCCGACGATCCTGGCGATGTTCCTCAACACCGCGATCGACCAGCGGCTGGCCGCCTTCCGCGCCGAGGAGGGCCGCGAGCCCGACGCGGCGGAGGCCGAGGAGCTGCGCGCCTGGGTGCTGGCGAACGTCCGCGGCACCGTGCAGGCCGACATCCTCAAGGAGGACCAGGGGCAGAACACCTGCATCTTCTCCACCGAGTTCGCGCTGCGCGCCATGGGCGACATCCAGCAGTGGTTCATCGACCACGGCGTCCGGAACTTCTACTCGGTGTCGATCTCCGGCTACCACATCGCCGAGGCCGGGGCGAACCCCATCAGCCAGCTCGCGTTCACCCTCGCCAACGGCTTCACCTACGTGGAGAGCTACCTGGCCCGCGGGATGTCGATCGACGACTTCGCGCCCAACCTGTCGTTCTTCTTCTCCAACGGCATGGACGCCGAGTACTCGGTGATCGGCCGGGTGGCCCGCCGCATCTGGGCGGTCGCGATGCGCGAGCGGTACGGGGCGAACGCGCGGTCCCAGCAGCTGAAGTACCACGTGCAGACGTCGGGCCGGTCGCTGCACGCGCAGGAGATGGACTTCAACGACATCCGGACGACGCTGCAGGCGCTCTGCGCGATCTACGACAACGCCAACAGCCTGCACACCAACGCCTTCGACGAGGCGGTGACGACGCCGTCGGAGCAGTCGGTGCGCCGGGCGCTGGCGATCCAGATGATCATCGACCGCGAGTGGGGGCTGGCCGGCAACGAGAACCCGCTGCAGGGCTCGTTCGTGATCGAGGAGCTCACCGAGCTGGTCGAGGAGGCCGTGCTCGCCGAGTTCGACCGGATCGCCGAGCGCGGCGGCGTGCTGGGGGCCATGGAGACCGGCTACCAGCGCGGCCGCATCCAGGACGAGTCGATGCTCTACGAGCACCGCAAGCACGACGGCAGCCTGCCCATCGTCGGCGTCAACACCTTCCTGGCGCCCGACCGCGGTGACGCGCCGCCCGCGCCGGTGGAGCTCGCCCGCGCCACCGAGGCGGAGAAGCGCTCGCAGCTGGACCGGCTGGCCACCTTCCACGCCGCGCACGCCGACGAGGCGCCGGCGGCCCTGGCCCGCCTCCAGCAGGTGGCCATGGACGGCGGGAACGTCTTCGCCGAGCTCATGGAGACCGTGCGCGTCTGCTCGCTGGGGCAGATCACCGAGGCGTTCTTCGAGGTGGGCGGCCAGTACCGCCGCAACGTGTGACCCGGCCCCCCGAGGGCAGAAATGGCCATTTCTGCCCTGTCGACGACCTCGGGACGCCGGTCGAGCTGGCGGGCCCGCCGCAGCGGATCGTCTCGCTGGTGCCGTCGCTGACCGAGGCGCTGGCGGTCACCGTGCCCGACCGGCTCGTCGGCGCCACCGACTGGTGCACGCACCCGGCCGGCCTCGACGTGGCACGGGTCCGCGGCACCAAGAACCCCGACCGGGCGGCGATCACAGCGCTCGCCCCGGACCTCGTCGTCGCCAACCGCGAGGAGAACAGGCAGCTCGACGTGCAGCGGCTGCGGGCGGCGGGCGTGCCGGTGTGGGTGACGGTCATCGAGTCGGTCGACGAGGCGCCGGCGTCGATGCGCCGGCTGTTCGGCGAGGTGCTGGACGCGGGTGAACCGGACTGGCTGCGCACCGCCGCCGCGGAGTGGGCCCGGCCGGCGCCCGGGCCGGAGCTGCGGGTCGCCGTCCCGATCTGGCGCGATCCGTGGATGGTGGTCGGCGGGCGGACGTTCGCCGCCGACCTGCTCGCCCGGCTCGGCCTGCGCACCCCCTTCGCGGACGGCGGGGAGCGCTACCCGCGGGTCGAGGTCGACGAGCTGCGCGGCGCCGACCTCGACCTCGTGCTCCTGCCGGACGAGCCCTACGTGTTCACCGCCGACGACGGACCGGAGGCCTTCCCTGGACTCCGGTCCGTCCTGGTCTCCGGGCGCGACCTCACCTGGTACGGCCCGTCCCTGGCGACGGCGCGCGAGCGGCTGCTCGCCACGGTGCGCGGCTGAGCGATCGGTCCAGCGCTGGGCGACCCGGTCCAGCGCTGGGCAACCCGGTTCAGCGCTTGGCCAGCCGGGCGCGGACGACGGCGGCCTGCTCCGGCGAGCCGATCAGCTTGCCGATCTCGGTCTGCTCGGCGGCCAGCCCCTCGGCCAGCGGCACCCGCCCGGCGAGGTCGACCAGTCGCTTGATCGCGCGGGTCGCGTTCCTGCTGTGCCCGGCGATCTCGGCGGCCAGGGCCTGCGCGGCGGCCAGCGGGTCGGCCTCCTCGCGGGTGGCCATGCCGATGCGGGCCGCCTCCGTGCCGGAGATCTTCCGCCCGGTCAGCGCCAGTTCCTTGGCGACGTCGCGGCCGACCAGCTCGGGCAGCAGCTGGGTGCCGCACATGTCGGGGCAGATGCCCCACTGGATCTCCATGAGCGAGAGCTGCGTGTCCGGGGCGACCAGCCGGATGTCGGCGCCCAGGGCGATCTGCAGGCCGCCGCCGAAGGCGACGCCGTGCACCGCGGCGATGACCGGCGCGGGCACCAGCGACCACACGTGCACGACCTGCTGGGCCAGCGCGCCTGCCGCGCCCAGCGGCTCGCGCGGCTCGGGAGCCCGCCGCTCGCCGTCGGCCTGGCCGCGGTCGGCCATCGCGGCGAAGGAGCCGAAGTCCAGGCCGGCGCAGAACGCCCGCCCGGCGCCGTGCAGGACGACCGCGCCGACGTCGTCGCGGGTCATGAGCTCGCGGCCGGTGGCCAGGATCGCCTCGAACATCGCCGGGTCCAGGGCGTTCATCTTCTCGGGCCGGTCCAGCCGGACGGTCGCCACGCCGTCGGTCACGTCGAGCGCTACGCGGGATGCATCCTCATTCGCCATGCCGGCTGTCTACGGGCGGCGGGAGGTGGCTGTCAACGAGCGGGTCGCAGACCGGCCCGCCTAGGGTGCGCGCATGGCCTCCGCTGCGCGCACCGCCGCCCGCCTGCTGCTCGGAGGCGCCATGGTCGGCGCCGGGGTGCTGCACCTGACCACCCAGCGCCAGGAGTTCCAGGCGCAGGTGCCCGGCTGGTTCCCGATCGACGAGGACCTCACCGTGCTGGGCTCCGGCGTCGCCGAGATCGCGCTCGGTGCGTCCTTCGTGGCGCTGCCGCGGAGGAAGCGGTTCGTCGGCGCGCTGCTCGCCGCGTTCTTCGTGGTGATCTTCCCGGGCAACGTCGGCCAGTACCTGGAGGGCACCGACGCGTTCGGCCTGGACACCGACACCAAGCGCCTGGTCCGGCTGTTCTTCCAGCCGGTGCTCGTGCTCCTGGCGCTGTTCGGCGGCGGCTGGTCCCGCCGCGACCTGCGTCGCCGCTGAACGGCCGCTGGTCGGCGCGGGCCGGAGTTCAGCGCCGCGGGAACAGGGCCCACACGTGCTTGCAGTGCGGCTCGGGCACCCAGCCGTAGGCGGTGGCGTAGGCGGCGATCATGAACAGCCCGTACCCGCCCAGCCCCTCGGCTCGACCGGGGTCCGGGGTGGGGGGCACGGCCCGAGCGGCGTCGGTGACGTCCACGAGCCAGTGCTCGGGGAGGGGGCACACGCGCAGCACCACCGGCTGCCGACCGTGGCGGAGCCCGTTCGACGCCAGCTCGTCGAGGGCCAGGATCATGCGCTCGACCGACTCCTCGTCCGAGCGGCCGTCCGGGAGTTCGGCCGCGAGCCGCTGCCGCACCGCCGAGCGGGCGCGGGTCACGTCGCGCAGGGTGCCGAGCTCCCACGTCCAGCAGTCGTGGGCGTGCGGCAGGGGCTCCTGGCCCCAGGCCAGCGACGCCAGCGGTGCGGCCGCGGTGACGGAGGGCTCGACGGGCTCAGCCACGGGCGGGACGGCGGGCGTCGACAGGGGTCACGGTGAGTGCGCTGCTCTCGGTCGTGGCCCGGGGGAGCGGGCGGCGTGGTTCGGATCGAGCAGGAACTCGGTGCGGCGGCCCCACGAAAGCAGCCCGCGCACCCGGCCGCACGTCGGACCGGTCGGTTCCGGTCGCTCAGTCGAGAACCGTGCCGGTCGGGACCGCCCGGACGACGCCGCGGGCCAGTTCGTCGTCACGCGGGGGACCGGACCACTCGATCATGAGCAGCGAGGCGTCGTCGGACGTGCGGCCGCCGCGCCCCTGCAGGAGGGACTGCGACAGCAGCCGCACCGTCTCCGCCGGCGGGAGCCGGTGGACGGCGTTGGCCTCGATGAACTCGCGCAGCCGTTGCTCGCCGAACTGGGCGCCGTCGTCGAGGCGCTCCTCGACCACGCCGTCGGTGAAGAAGAGCAGCCGGTCGTGCGGCTCCAGGGTGATCGAGTGGAGGTGCGGCTCGGCGTCGCCGAACCCGACGGGCCGGCTGACCCGGCCGGTCAGCTCCCGGACCACCCGACCACCGCGGATCAGCAGGCCCGGCGGGTGGCCGGCGTTGATCCAGGTCAGCCGGCCGGTACCGGTCTCGAGCCGGCCGATCAGCGCCGTGGCGAACCGCCCGGGGAAGGAGGAGCCGAGGACCGAGTCCATCTCGGCGTACATGTCCCGCAGGTCGCTGCCGTTCACCCGGCCGTGCCGGTAGGCGGCGATGAGCAGGGTGGCCATGGTGGCCGCCTCCACGCCGTGGCCCATGGCGTCGAAGACGGCCAGGTGCAGCGTGCGCTCGTCGAGGGCGTAGTCGAAGCTGTCCCCGCCGACGTCGTAGGCCGGCTCGAGGGCGCCGGCGAGCGCGAGGTCCGGCGTGGTCATGACCAGCGGCGGCAGCATCTGCCACTGCAGGTGCGCCGACAGGCTCATCGGCGAGGACATGCGGGTGCGGGCGAAGGTGTCCGTGTACCCGGACTTCGTCACCACGAGGTCGGCGGTGAGGCCGGCGATCCGCTGGGCCAGCCGGCGGTCGTTGTCGTCGACCCGGGGCAGGGTGAGGCCGAGGACGCCGACGCGGTCGGAGCCGTCCAGCATCGGGACGTACAGGCGGACCGTCCCGTCGGCCTGGCGCACCTCGCACGGGCTGTCGGTGCGGAACGCCGCCCCCGCCATGCTGCCGTCGATCGGCTCGGGGTCACCGCCGAGGCCGGCGCCTTGCAGGGGGCGGAGCACGGAGTGCTCGAAGTCCTGCAGCCAGATCGCCACGTCGCTGCCGCCCATGGCCTCGATCTCCTGCGCGACCAGCGGGCCGACCAGCCGGGGCGGCATCAGGTGGGCGCGATCGAGCAGCGAGCCCAGGATGCGCTCGCCGAGGCTCTCCGCGCGGGACCGCCCGTCCGGATCGGTGAAGCCGACCCCGGTGAGGGTTCCCTCGGCTGCGCCCCGTGTGTACGTCGAACCTGCGTCGTGCTGCGTCATCCCTCGCCCACTGCGTGTGGCCGCGATGCCGCGACGGAGTGACTCTTCCTCGGCCGACCGCGGTTTGGCAAGCACGTGGGGGCGGCGGGTCCTACCGGTCGGTAGGCGGTACCGGATCCGGCCACGGGATAGGTTCGACGCAGGACGTCGACGTCGGCAGGGGAGTGGCGCGGTGGTTTCGAGCGGCAGATCGGTGCTGGTGACCGGCGGCAACCGCGGCATCGGGCTGGCGATCGCCCGGGCCTTCGCCGAGCAGGGCGACTCCGTCGCGGTGACCCACCGCGGCAGCGGCGCTCCCGACGGGCTGTTCGGCGTGCAGTGCGACGTCACCAGCAGCGAGGACGTCGACCGCGCCTTCACCGAGGTCGAGGAGCACCAGGGCCCGGTGGAGGTGCTGGTCAGCAACGCCGGTATCACCCGCGACGGCCTGCTCATGCGGATGAAGGAGGAGGACTTCGCCGACGTCCTCGACGCCAACCTGACCGCCGCCTACCGGGTGGCCAAGCGGGCCAGCGCCAAGATGGTGCGCGCCCGCGCCGGGCGGATGATCTTCGTGTCCTCCGTCGTCGGCCTGCTCGGGTCGGCCGGGCAGACCAACTACGCGGCGTCGAAGTCGGGCCTGGTCGGCCTGGCGCGGTCGATCGCCCGCGAGCTCGGCAGCCGGGGCATCACGGCCAACGTCGTGGCGCCCGGCTTCGTGACCACGGACATGACCGCGGCGCTGCCGGAGGCCCGGCAGAAGGAGATCCTGGGGCAGGTGCCGCTGGGGCGGTACGCCTCGGCGGAGGAGGTCGCCGGCGTCGTGCGCTTCCTCGCCGGCGACGCGGCCGGCTACATCACCGGGGCGGTCGTCCCGGTCGACGGCGGACTGGGGATGGGGCACTGATGAGCGGCGGCATTCTCGAGGGCAAGAAGGTCCTCGTCACCGGCGTGCTGACCGAGGCGTCGATCGCCTTCGCGACGGCGCGCCTCGCGCAGGAGCAGGGCGCCACCGTCGTCCTGTCGAACTTCGGCCGCGCGCTGTCGCTGTGCCAGCGGATCGCGAAGCGGCTGCCCCAGGAGGCCGCCGTCGTCGAGCTCGACGTGACCGACACCGAGCACCTGGGCTCGCTCGCCGACCGGCTGCGGGAGCAGGGCTTCGACTCCCTCGACGGCGTCGTCCACTCCATCGGCTTCGCGCCGCAGGAGGCGATGGGGGAGGGCTTCCCGGAGGTCGCCTGGGAGCACGCCGCCACGGCGTTCCAGGTGTCCGCCTGGTCCTACGCCTCGCTCACCCAGGCGTGCCGGCCGCTGCTGGCCAACCCCTCGTCGGTGGTCGGGCTGACCTTCGACGCCTCCGTCGCCTGGCCGGTCTACGGCTGGATGGGCGCGGCCAAGGCGGCGCTGGAGTCGACCAGCCGGTACGTCGCCCGCGAGCTGGGCCCCGACGGCGTCCGGTCCAACATCGTGGCGGCCGGGCCGCTGCGCAGCATGGCGATGAAGTCGATCCCCGGCAGCGCGCAGTTCGAGGAGGCCTGGGAGGGCCGGGCGCCGCTGGGCTGGTCGGTCACCGACACCGAGCCCGCCGGCAAGGCCGTCGTCGCCCTGCTCTCGGACTGGTTCCCCGCCACCACCGGCGAGATCGTCCACGTCGACGGCGGGTTCCACGCCGTCGGCGTGTGACGTCCCCGACCCCTGCATCCAGCACCGCCCCGCAACCGGAAAGAACCCACGTGCCCCGCGCCATCGTCGACATCACCCCTGCCGGTCAGCGTCCCGACCAGGAGCCGTCCCTGGCCGTCCGCAACAACGGCGGCGTCGAGCCCTCCGCTGCCCCCGCTCCGGAGGGTCGCCGGGACGCGCTGCTGCTGCTCTCGTTCGGCGGGCCCGAGGGCCACGACGACGTCATGCCGTTCCTCGAGAACGTCACCCGCGGCCGCGGCATCCCCCGCGAGCGGCTCGAGGAGGTGGCCGAGCACTACCACCACTTCGGCGGCGTGAGCCCGATCAACGACCAGAACAAGGCGCTGATCGGCGCGCTGCAGGGTGCGCTCCGCTCCGCCGGCGTCACGCTGCCGGTGTACTGGGGCAACCGGAACTGGGCGCCCTACGTCGAGGACGTCTGGCAGCAGATGGCCGACGACGGCATCCAGCACGCCTACGTCCTGGCGACGTCGGCCTACGCGTCGTTCTCCGGCTGCCGGCAGTACCACGAGGACATCGCCCGGGCCCGCGCCGCGATGACCGGCGACGCCTCGGCGCCCGGCGGCCCGACGGCGGAGAAGCTGCCGCACTACTTCGACGCCGAGGGCTTCCTGCGGGCCAACGCCGACGCGCTGGCCGCGGCGCTGGCCGAGCTGCCCGAGGAGCTCCGCGAGGGCGCCCGGCTGGTCGCCACCGCGCACAGCATCCCCGACTCGATGGCCGCCGTCGCCGGCCCGCAGGGGCACGCCTACGAGGCCGAGCTGGAGGCCGCCGCCCGGCAGGTCGTGGACCTGGTCGCTCCCGGCCGGGCGTTCGACCTGGTCTGGCAGAGCCGCAGCGGCCCGCCCTCGGTGCCGTGGCTCGAGCCGGACGTCAACGACCACCTGAAGGCGCTGGCCGCCGCGGGCGAGCAGGCTGTCGTGCTCTTCCCGGTCGGGTTCGTCAGCGACCACCTCGAGGTGATCTGGGACCTCGACAACGAGGCGAAGGAGACCGCCGAGGAGCTGGGGCTGGCGTTCGCCCGCGCCGCGACGGCGGGCACCCACCCGGCGTTCGTCGACGCGCTGGTGCAGCTGCTCGCCGAGCGCCGCGCCGGGGGAGAGCCCCGCCTGGGCACCAACTGCCCCGCGAACTGCTGTTTCGTGCCGCCGAGGCCGCGCCCCACCAGCTGACCGATCGCGAGGGGGTCGGCGTCAGTCGGTGCCGGACTCCATCGCCGCGCGGTCGAGCGCCTCGTCGAGCTCGGATACCCGGCCGCGGGAGGCGATCGTCTCCGCGCCGCCCTGGACGGAGGCGTCGATGAGGCCGGTCGAGGCCGCCTGCGCGGCGCCGATCGCCGCCTGCACCGAGCCGCCGACCATGCCGATCCGGGCGTACTGCTCGAGCCGCGCGCGGGAGTCGGCGATGTCGAGGTTGCGCATCGTCAGCTGGCCGATCCGGTCGACCGGGCCGAAGGCGGAGTCCGACGTGCGCTCCATCGACAGCTTGTCCGGGTGGTAGCTGAACGACGGGCCGCTGGTGTCGACGATCGAGTAGTCCTCGCCGCGGCGCAGCCGGATGGTCACCTCGCCGGTGACGGCCATGCCCACCCAGCGCTGCAGCGACTCCCTGAGCATGAGCGCCTGGGGGTCCAGCCAGCGGCCCTCGTACATGAGCCGGCCCAGGCGGCGGCCCTCTGAGTGGTAGGTCGCCAGGGTGTCCTCGTTGTGGATGGCGTTGACCAGCCGCTCGTAGGCGATGTGGAGCAGCGCCATGCCGGGCGCCTCGTAGATGCCCCGGCTCTTGGCCTCGATGATCCGGTTCTCGATCTGGTCGGACATGCCCAGGCCGTGCCGGCCGCCGATGGCGTTGGCCGCCATCACCAGGTCGACGGCGGAGGCGAACTCCTGGCCGTCGATGGTCACGGGGCGGCCCTGCTCGAAGCCGATGGTCACCGTCTCCGGGGCGATCTCCACCGACTCGTCCCAGAACCGGACGCCCATGATCGGCTCGACGGTCTCCAGGCCGGTGTCCAGGTGCTCGAGGGTCTTCGCCTCGTGCGTGGCACCCCAGATGTTGGCGTCGGTCGAGTACGCCTTCTCCGTGCTGTCGCGGTAGGGCAGGTCGTGGGCGACCAGCCACTCCGACATCTCCTTGCGCCCGCCGAGCTCGGTGACGAAGTCGGCGTCGAGCCACGGCTTGTAGATCCGCAGCCCTGGGTTGGCCAGCAGGCCGTAGCGGTAGAACCGCTCGATGTCGTTGCCCTTGTAGGTCGAGCCGTCGCCCCAGATCTGGACGTCGTCCTCGAGCATCGCGCGGACCAGCAGCGTGCCGGTGACGGCGCGGCCCAGCGGCGTGGTGTTGAAGTAGTTGCGCCCGCCGGAGCGGATGTGGAAGGCGCCGCAGGTCAGCGCGGCCAGGCCCTCCTCGACCAGCGCGGCGCGGCAGTCGACCAGGCGGGCGATCTCGGCGCCGTAGGCCGCGGCGCGGTCGGGCACCGACTCGATGTCCGGCTCGTCGTACTGGCCGATGTCGGCCGTGTAGGTGCAGGGCACCGCGCCCTTGTCGCGCATCCACGCGACCGCCACCGACGTGTCGAGACCACCGGAGAACGCGATGCCGACGCGTTCGCCGACCGGGAGAGAGGTGAGGACCTTGGACACGGGCACAAGTATGCACAGGGCTGCATGATCATGCAGCACCGGGTCAGCGCGGCAGCGCGTTGTAGGCCGCCGTCACCGCCTCGCGGACGGCGCCGGACAGCGGCCGGAGGACGGCGTCGCGGCGGGCGGCCTGCGCCTGGTTGACCGCCCCGCCGGGGGCATCGGCCATGGCCAGGTCGAGGACGGCGGCCACCCGCACCGCGCGGCCCAGGATGGCCAGGGCCAGCGGGTCGTGGTCGTCCGGGAGGCCGGGAGCGGCCCCCGGGCGGGCCAGCCCGGCCAGCAGCTCGGGCACCTCGGGGTGCCAGCGGGCCAGGTCGAGCTCGGCCAGCGTGCGCGCCGACCCGGTGATCGCCAGGTCCAGCTGGCCGGCCGCGGCGCGCAGCGTGCCCTCCACCGGTGGCGGCGGGGGTGCGACCCCGTCCAGGACGAACGCCGTCCACCCGAGCACCTCCGAGCCCAGCGGCTCGGGCACGAGCACCAGCCGCTCGCCGACGGCGGCCTGCCCGGCCTCCAGGGCGAGGGCGGCCAGGCCGGGCACCGCGGGCAGGCCGCGGACGTCCCCGGGTGCGGGGAGCACCAGGCGCAGCCGGCGCTCGCCCAGGCCGCGCAGCGCGCTGAGCGCCGAGCCCAGCGGCACGGCGCCGTCGGTGCCCGGCAGCCCGGTCACGCGGTGCGCGGCGTCGCCGGTGACGGCGTCGAGGGTCTCGTCGTAGGAGGTGCGTCCGGTGAGCCAGGCGGTGGCCCACGCCGCGAACCGACCGGCGGGGAAGTCGTGCACCGGGCGAGGCTACGTCGGCCGCGCGCCTGCCGCCGCGGCCGGCCGACGGCTCTGCCAGACTCCGGACCATGGCTGCCTGGCTGCTCTGGCTCATCGCCGCCGGCCTGTTCGTCGGCGGGGAGGTCGTCACCCTCGACCTCGTGCTGCTGATGTTCGCCGGCGGTGCCCTGGGCGGCGCCGCGGTGGCGGTCGCCGGAGGCGCGACGGCGCTCCAGCTCGTGGCGTTCATCGCCGTGTCCCTGGCGCTGCTCGCCGTGGTCCGCCCGATCGCCAAGCGGCACCTGGAGCACCGGACGCCGGCCCAGCTGGACGGCGTGGACACCCTCGTCGGGCGCACCGCCGTCGTCACCCGGGCCGTGGACGTCGCGGGCGGCCGGATCCGGCTCGGGGCCGACGAGTGGACGGCCCGCAGCCAGTACGACGGCGAGGCCTTCGCGGTCGGCACGACGGTGCGCATCCTGCAGATCGACGGCGCGACCGCCGTGGTGGGCGACGCGCTGGGGTGAACCGCCGGCCGCGACCGTGACCTGGGGATGCGGACGTGGGAGGGTCGGGAGCATCCGCCCCCGACGGAAGAGGTCCCGTGGAACCCGCCCTGATCGCCCTGGCCGTGATCGCGCTGCTGCTGGTCGTCGTCCTGGCCAAGAGCGTCACGATCGTGCCGCAGGCCCAGGCCAAGGTCGTCGAGCGGCTCGGCCGGTACAGCCGCACGCTCACCCCGGGCCTGTCCGTCCTGGTGCCCTTCGTGGACCGCGTGCGGGCCACGATCGACCTGCGCGAGCAGGTCGTCTCCTTCCCGCCGCAGCCGGTGATCACCGCCGACAACCTGCAGGTCGGCATCGACACCGTCGTCTACTTCCAGGTCACCGACCCCAAGCTCGCGGTCTACGGGATCGCGAACTACATCACCGGCATGGAGCAGCTGACCACCACGACGCTGCGCAACGTCGTCGGCGGGCTGAACCTCGAGGGCGCGCTGACCGGCCGCGACGGCATCAACAGCCAGCTGCGCGAGGTGCTCGACGGCACCACCGGCCCGTGGGGCCTGCGCGTGGCGCGCGTGGAGATCAAGGCGATCGACCCGCCGCACTCCATCCAGGACTCGATGGAGAAGCAGATGCGCGCCGACCGCGACAAGCGTGCGGTCATCCTCACCGCCGAGGGTCACCGCCAGGCGGCCATCACCTCGGCCGAGGGCGAGAAGGCCTCGGCCATCCTCTCCGCGGAGGGTCGCAAGCAGGCCGCGATCCTGGAGGCGGAAGCCGAGCGGCAGAGCCGGATCCTGCGCGCCGAGGGCGAGCGGGCCGCGCTGTTCCTGCAGGCGCAGGGTCAGGCGAAGTCGATCGAGACGGTCTTCCAGGCCATCCACGACGGCAAGCCCGACCAGGGGCTCCTGGCCTACCAGTACCTGCAGACCCTGCCGCAGATCGCGCAGGGTGACGCCAACAAGATGTGGATCGTCCCGAGCGAGTTCAGCAAGGCGCTGGAGGGGCTGGCCAGCCTCGGGGGGGCCGACAAGGGCACCTCGTGGATGGACGTCGGGCCGTCCACCGACGGTCGCACCGCCCCGCCCGAGGGCGGCATCGACACGAGCAGCTGGTTCGAGTCCGCGGTGCCCAAGGCCGCCGACCAGCCCGAGGCGAAGATCGAGCTGACCAGCATCACCGACACGACGCCGGTGGTGCCCACCCCGCCGCCGCTGTCGGAGATCACCCCCGAGCTGCCGGCCCGGGACGAGCCCCCGCAGCAGTAGTCGCAGGAACGACCGCGGCCCAGGACCCCGGGAGGTCCTGGGCCGCCGCCGTCGTCGTGGCTCAATCTTTCAGCAAGCCCTCGCGGAGCTTGGCCAGGGTCTGGGACAGCAGCCGGGACACGTGCATCTGCGAGATGCCGATGTCGGCGGCGATCTGCGACTGGGTCATGTTGCCGAAGAACCGCAGGATGAGGATGCGGCGCTCGCGGGCCGGGATGGTGGCCAGCAGCGGCTGGAGCGACTCGCGGTACTCCACGCCCTCGAGCGCGGCGTCCTCCTCGCCCAGGGTGGCGGCGAGGGTGGGGGAGTCGTCGTCGCCCGACAGCCGCTCGTCCAGCGAGCTGCTGCGGTAGGCGTTGGCGACGGCGAGGCCCTCGAGGACCTCCTCGCGCGGGATGCCCAGGTGCTGGGCGAGCTCGCTGGGCGTCGGTGCGCGGCCGTTCTTCTGCGCCAGCTCGCCGACCGCCGCGTTGAGCGAGAGGTGCAGCTCCTGCAGCCGGCGCGGCACGCGCACCGACCAGCCCTGGTCGCGGAAGTGCCGCTTGATCTCACCGGTGATCGTCGGCACCGCGAAGGAGAGGAACTCCACCCCCCGGGTCGGGTCGAACCGGTCGATCGCCGCGATCAGGCCCAGCGTGCCGACCTGCAGGAGGTCGTCGAAGGGCTCGCCGCGGTTGCTGAACCGGCGGGCGAAGTGCCGGACGAGGGGCAGGTGCTCCTCGACGAGGATCTCGCGCAGCCGCTCGCGGCGCGGGTCGCCCTTCTCCAGGGTGGCCAGCTCGGCGAACAGCGGCGCGGTGCGCTGCGCGCGGCGGCGGTTGTCCGACAGCGGCGGGGCGTCCGGGGCGGGGGCGTCCGGTGCGGGGGCCTCCGCGGCGGGGGCCTCCGCGGCGGGTGCCTCGTCGGCCGGCGTCGCGTCGTCGGCGCGTGTCGCGTCGTCGGCGGGCGTCGCGTCCGCGGCCCCGCTCGCGGGACGCGCTGCGGCGTCCTGCTCCGGGGCCTCGCGCGGCTCGGGAGCCACGGCGTCCCGGAGATCCACCCTGATCCCGGTGGGATCGGTGGCGGGGGACCGGGTCACCGGGCCACCGAGAGGTTCTGCTC
Organism: Blastococcus sp. TML/C7B; assembly: GCF_016612845.1. Lineage (NCBI taxonomy): Bacteria > Bacillati > Actinomycetota > Actinomycetes > Geodermatophilales > Geodermatophilaceae > Blastococcus > Blastococcus sp. TML/C7B. Next base: position 2,666,987 of record NZ_JAEOAA010000001.1, read on the forward strand.
CGAGCCGCCCGCCAGCTCGGCGGGGCGCTGGCCGGGCAGGTACTTGTCCATGGCGATCACCGCGACGGGGGAGTCCGAGCCGTCGCCGCCGGGCACTGCGCCCTGGGTGGCCGGGCGGCCCTCGACGGCATCCACGAGCGTGGCCAGCACGGCCCACCCGAAGCCGTCGCGGGGGACGTCGACCCCGGCGGCCGTGGGCACCCAGGCCTCGATGTGCAGCCCGGCGCGGGTCGTCTCGAACACGACCGTGAGCGGCGCGTCGCCGGCGGCGATGCTGGCCAGCGTCGCGCAGGCCTCGTCCACGGCGAGCCGGAGGTCCTCGACGCTGTCCAGGTCGTAGTCCATCCGGATGGCGAGGTCGCCGGCCATGGCCCGCACGGCCGGGAGCTGCATCGGGGTGATCGGTACCCGGAGCTCCAGTCGTTCCGCGCGCCGTGCATCCGGCGCGAGGGCGCCCCTCGAGTCGACCATCCGCTTGCAGCTCCTTCGTCCCGGCGCTCCCCGGCTCTCGGGTCGCGCGGTGTCCATTCTGCCCACGCGGCACGGGTACGCGCCGAGCCGACTGCCTCTACTACCCCTGCGCCGCGGCGCGGGAAACGTGCGTTGTCCCACGCCCGGCCGCTCCCCGGCGCGGTTGCCGAGGTCGTGGGGCTGTTGTTCCCTGGCCTGGGATGAGCACCAGCCAGGGCAGTCTGCCACCTCCTCCGCCTGCTCCCGGGCCGGACGGCGGGGCCGTCCTGCTCGCGGCCATGGAGGCTGCCGCCACCCCCATCTACTGCCTGGTCGCCGGGGGGCGCACGGTCTGGGCCAACGCCGGTGCCCGCCGCATGGGCACCGCGCCGGACGAGCTCCCGGTGGTCGCCGGGCGCCCGCTGGCCGACGTCGTCGACACGGTCATCGGCACGGGGCTGCCGGAGACCGTGCACGGGGCGCTGGGCGCCGGCGGCCCCGCGGTGACGGTCGCGCTGCGGCCGCTGGAGGTGGCCGGCGAGCCGGGCGCGGTGGTGGTCATCGAGCGCGACGGACGGCTCGCGGTGCCCGCTCCGCCCCTGGGCGCCGCCGCGGTCGAGGCCGCGCAGTCCTCGCTGCTGCCCCCGTTCCTGCCGATGCTGCCCGACGTCGCGCTGGCCGGCAGCTACCACCAGGCGACGTCGGTGCGGGCCGCCGGAGGGGACTGGTACGACGCCGTGCCGCTGGGCGGCGGGCGGGTCGCGCTCGTCGTCGGCGACGCCGTCGGGCACGGGATCGCCGCGGCCGGCGCGATGAGCCGGCTGCGCGGGGCGATGCGGTCCTCGGCGCTCACCGACCCCTCGCCCGCAGCGGTGCTCGCCGGCCTGGACTCCTTCGCCGCGATCATGGACGACGTCGAGGGCGCCTCGGTCTTCTACGGCGTGCTGGACTCCGCCAGCGGGGAGCTGGCCTACACCACCGCGGGCCACCCCGCGCCGCTCGTCGTCGGCAGCGACGGGGCCGCCGCGTTCCTCCCCGTCACGCCGCGGCCGCCGCTGGGCAGCGTGCCCGGGGTCGGGGCGCCGGTGCACCGGTCGGTCCTCCCGCACGGCGCGACGCTGGTGCTGTTCTCCAACGGCGCGCTGGCCGGGAGCAGCAGCGACTACGCCGTCGCCCTCGAGAAGCTCGTGGCGGCCTCCCGCGAGGTGCTGGCCCGGCCCGGTGCCGGCGACCCGGCGACCGCCTCGGGTCTGGCCGTGGAGATCGCGGAGCTGGTGCGCTCGCCGCACGACTGGCCGGACGACGTCGCCGTCCTGGTGGCGCACCGCCGCGCGACCACCCAGCGGCCGCTGCAGCTGGACCTGCCCGCGGTGCCCGCCTCCCTGCCCGCGATCCGCCGCCGGCTCACCGCCTGGCTCACCGAGCTGGGCATGGACGAGAACGACCGGGTCGGCGTCATGACCGCCGTCGGCGAGGCCGCTGCGAACGCCGCCGAGCACGCCTACCGGGGCACCGAGCCCGGGGCGGTGCAGGTGCGCGCGTCGGTCGACCGCGACGGCGTGCTCACCGTGACCGTCCACGACGACGGGTCCTGGCGGCCCCCGGACCACGACCCGGGCGACCGCGGCCGCGGGCTGCTCATCATGCGGCAGCTCGTCGACGGCGTCTCGCTCGACGACCGCAGCGGCACGACGGTGACGTTGACGGTCCGGCTGCGGCGCAGCGCCGAGGCGCCGCCGGTGCCGGCTCCGGGCGGGGAGCGGGCCGGCCTGGTCGTCGACCGCACCGGCCCGCGCCCCGTCGTGCGCGCCACCGGGGCGGTGGACGAGGCCGCCGCCGACCCGCTGCGCATCCGGCTGCTGGAGGCCAGCCACGGCGGCACCGCGCGGGTGGAGCTCGACCTGGCCGGCGTGACGCTGTTCAGCAGCGCCGCGGTGCGGGTGGTGCTCGCCGTCGCCCGGATCGCCCGCGACGAGGGATGGCGGCTGGTCGTGCACGCGGCCGAGGGTGGCGTGACCCGGCAGGTGCTCGAGGTGAGCGGCCTGGGTGGTCTGGTCGACCTGCGCTGACGGGTGACGGGCCACGGCGCGGCGTTTGCGCCGCGTCGTCGCTGCCCATCCTCCGGCGGTGAGACTGCGGCGGAGTGACGTGAACGGCCCCGGCTGGACCCGGCGCCGGGCGGGGCGCGGCTTTGCGTACCACGACGACGCGGGTGCCCTGATCAAGGACGACCGGCTCGACCGGATCCGCGGCCTGGCGATCCCGCCGGCGTGGAAGGACGTCTGGATCTGCCCGTGGCCCAACGGGCACATCCAGGCCACCGGGGTGGACGCCGCCGGACGCCGGCAGTACCGCTACCACGACCAGTGGCGGGCGCGGCGGGACGCCGAGAAGCACGAGCGGGTGCTCGAGATCGCCCATCAGCTGCCCGACGTCCGCGACGAGGTGGTCGCCGCGCTGCGCACCCGGGGGCTCAACCGGGAGCGGGTGCTCGCGACCGCGATCCGGCTGCTGGACCTCGCCGCGTTCCGCATCGGCAGCGAGCAGTACGCCGAGGAGAACGGGACCTACGGGCTGGCCACGCTGCGCCGCGAGCACGTCCGCGTGCGCGGTGAGCGGACGTTCTTCGCCTACACCGCGAAGGGGGGCATCGAGCGCGAGGTGGAGCTCACCGACCGGCCCGTCGCCACCGTCGTCCGACAGCTGCTCGAGCGGCCGGAGGGCACGGGGGAGGAGCTGCTGGCCTACCGGGTGGAGGACGGCACCTGGCGGGACGTCACGAGCACCGAGATCAACGCCTTCCTCAAGGAGATCAGCGGCGCGGAGCTCACCGCCAAGGACTTCCGCACCTGGAACGCCACGGTGCTCATGGCCGCGCGGCTGGCCGAGGCGCCCCCGCCCCGGTCGAAGACCGCGCGCAAGAAGATCATCAGCGCGGCCTACAAGGCGGTCAGCGAGCAGCTCGGCAACACCCCGGCGGTCTGCAAGGCCAGCTACGTCGACCCCCGCGTGGTGGACCACTACGAGCACGGCGAGACCGTCGCGCACGCCCTGGGCGCCGCCGAGGAGGCCGACGCCGACCGCGACGTCCAGCGGGTGCTGGAGCAGGCGGTCTGCCAGATGCTGTCCGCCTGAGCCGGCCCACCCCGCGAACGACGCAGGGCCCGTCCGGTTCCCCGGACGGGCCCTGCGTCGTCGGGCTCCCGGAGGAGCCCCGCCGTCAGCGGGCGGTGCTGTCGGCGATGGTGAAGAGGTCGATCAGGCCGGTCACCTCGAGCGGGCGGGTGACGGCGCGGGTCGTGGCGATCAGGCGGAGGGCGACCTCGCGGCTGCGCGCGGACTTCTGCGTCTCCACGAGCACGGCCAGGCCGGCCGAGCCCAGGAACTGGACGCCGGACAGGTCGATCACGAGCTCGCGGGGCGACTGCTCGAGCTGGCCGTCCAGCGTCGAACGCAGCACCGGCGCGGTGAAGGTGTCCACCTCGCCGACGACCGTCACGGTCACGACGCCGTCCTCGTCGGTGGAGGTGGAGAGCGTGATCACGTCGTCGAAGGGCGCGTCGGTGCCCTCGTTCGGCACGTCGGGCTGTCCCTCGGCGGGCAGGTCGGAAGTGGTCACGGATCGTGCTCCTCTCGGCGGCGGCGCGCTGGCACACCGCCCGGTCAATCTACCGCTGCGCGATCCGAGGTGCGGATCCCCCCGGTTCCGCGCGTGGTCGACGCGGCCGGAACCGACCCTCGTGGGATCTGCTCCGGTGCGGCTACCTGCTGAACCGCGGACCCAAGGTAGACAACCGGACCGGCACGCGCCAACCCGCCCCGGGGCCACGGCGTGTGCCGCGTCCCCGGGGCGGGCGACGGAGGAGGAGCGGTCAGGCGTCGGTGACGTGGACCGCCGACTCCTCGGGGCCCTCGCCGCCGATCGCGGCGTCGCCGGTGGCGTCGACGTCGTCCGCCGTGCGGTCGGTCCCGGAGTCGCTCGTGTCGAGGTCCTGCTCCAGCTGGACCTCCCCGCGCTGCGGGTCCTCCGCCGGTCGCACGTCGACGCTGTCGTCGGGGAGCTCGCGGTCCAGCCGGCCGTCCAGCGGCTCGCCCTCGGCCTGCTCGGCGGCGGTGGTGCCGAAGTCCGTCGTCGCCGTCGGGCTCTCGCCGGGCAGCGCCTCGAACTGCGGGTCCTCGGCGCGCTCCATCGTGGGCGAGTCGTCCTGCGCGGTCTCGGGGATGCCGTCGGCCTCGGGGAGGATGTCCCGGGCGGTCTGGCCCTCGGTCCGGGTGGCGCCGTCGGTGGTGCCGGGATCGGTCATGCGGGTCTCCGTTCGTCGCGCGGGCGCACCCGCTCTCGTCGTCCCCGGGGGGACGGGGAGCCGGTCGTCGCCGACCGGCGTCGTGCACCCGCCCTACCCGGGACCTCCGTCGCCATGCCTCGTGTGCGGTGGCGCACGGTCGGGCGCCGGGAGGTTCACCCGGCCGACGGCGGGTAGCGCGGCCCCATGGCGATCGCAGACGAGGTGCAGCGGATCGGGGCCCCGGTCCGCCGGTGGGCCCGCACGCAGAAGCGCGAGTACACCGACGGCGAGCCCCGGCCGCTGGGTGCCGATCTCGGCGCGATGGGCGTGTACGTCGGCCTGGTGTCGGCTGCGGCCGCGGCCGTGCGGGCCTCGGGCCGGGAGCTGCCGGAGCGGATCCCGCTCGGCGACGCCGCCCTGCTGACGGTGGCCACCTTCCGGCTCGCGCGCCGGATCGCGAAGGACCCGGTCACCGCGCCCGTGCGGGCGCCCTTCGTCCGGTTCGAGGGGCCCTCGGGGCACGCGGAGGTCGCCGAGGAGGTGCGCGAGCACGGCGGGGTGAAGCACGCCGTCGGGGAGCTGCTCACCTGCCCCTTCTGCCTCGCCCAGTGGGTGGGCACCGGCTTCGTGTTCGGCTACGTCAGCGCGCCCAGGGCAACGCGGCTGGCCGCGCTGACGATGACGATGGTCGCGGGTTCGGACGTGCTGCAGTTCGCCTACGACGCCATCCAGAACGGCCTGTTCACCGGATCCGTGCGGGCGGACGAGCCCGAGGGCGTCGAGGCGTAGGTCCTCCGACCGGGGGAGGCGGCAGGTCCGCCGACCTGCCGAGGGGGCGCCCGCGGACCTATCGTGTGATCTTGGCCCGGTCGCGGGCCGGCGCGGGCCCTCGGCGGCCCACTCGGGAAGGGGCGGCATGCGATCCATCTGGCGCGGGGCCGTGTCGTTCGGCCTGGTCAGCATCGGGGTGAAGCTGTACTCCGCGACGGAGGACAAGGACATCCGGTTCCACCAGGTGCACGCCACCGACGGCGGCCGGGTGAAGTACCGGCGGGTCTGCTCGATCGACGGCGAGGAGGTCGAGTACAGCGACATCGCCAAGGGCTACGAGCTGCCCGACGGCCAGGTCGTCGTCCTCACCGACGAGGACTTCGACGAGCTGCCGCTGAGCACCCGGCGGGAGATCGAGGTGCTGCAGTTCGTCGACCAGTCCGAGATCGACCCCATCCAGTTCGAGAAGACCTACTACCTGGAGCCCGACGGTCCGGCGACGCGCCCCTACGTGCTGCTGCGCGACGCCCTCGAGAACGCCGGCCAGGTGGCGATCACCAAGATCGCGATCCGGCAGCGCGAGTCGCTGGCCGCCATGCGCGTGCGCGACGGCGTGCTGGTGCTGCACACGATGCGCTGGCCCGACGAGATCCGCCGGCCCGACTTCGCCTTCCTCGACGAGGACGTCTCGGTGCGCCCGCAGGAGCTGAAGATGGCCGAGGCGCTGATCTCGTCCATGTCCGGCGAGTTCGACCCCACCGAGTTCACCGACGACTACCGCGAGGCGATGACCGCCCTGCTGGAGGCCAAGCAGTCCGGCGGCGAGGTGCAGCAGCCGCCGGAGGTCTCCGACGATGACGGCGCCGCGGTGGTCGACCTGATGAGCGCGCTGCGCCGCAGCGTGGAGCGGGCCAAGGGCGGCTCCGCCCCGGCCGCCGACGACGACGCAGCCGACGCGGAGGACGCCGACGACGCCGACGACGTCGCGGAGGAGGCGCCCGCCAAGAAGGCGCCGGCCAAGCGCGCGCCGGCGAAGAAGGCGGCCGCGGCGAAGGCCCCCGCGAAGAAGGGCGGCGGCGAAGAAGACGACGGCCACGAAGGCGACCGCGGCGAAGAAGACCGCGAGCGCGGCCAAGCCGCCGGCCAAGCGCGCCCGCCGCAGCGCCTGACGTGCCGGCCCGCGGCCGCGGCCGGCAGGACGGCGACGACGCCTTCGCCGTCCTCGAGCAGCGCACGCCCGGGGAGCCGGTGCGCTGGGAGCTGCGCCTGGAGCGCGGCGGCGTGGCGACGGCGTGGGCGATGCCCGACGGTCTGCCCACCGGACCGGGCCCGGGGCGGGTCGCCGTCCCCACGTCCGACGGCGGCGGGGGTTCGGTCTGGGACGCCGGCCGGTACGCGGCCGAGACGTGGACCGACGACCGGATCACGGTGACCGTCGACGGCCGGCGGCTGGTCGGCCGGTACGGCCTGGAGCGGCAGGCCGACGGCACCTGGAGCGTGCGCAAGCTGGACGCGACGCCGGCCCCCACGCCGGCGCCGCTGCCGATGCTCGCCACCGCCGGCGTCCTGCCCGGGCCCGATGAGGACCACCGCTGGGGCTACGAGTTCAAGTGGGACGGCGTCCGCGCGGTCGCTGCCGTGCGCGCCGGCTCGCTGGTGCTCACCTCGCGCAAGGGCACCGCGATCACCGTCCGCTACCCGGAGGTGGGCCGGTTGCCCGCCGCCCTCGACGGCCACGACGCGGTGGTGGACGGCGAGATCGTGCTGATGGACGCCGACGGGCGGCCCGACTTCGGTGCGCTGCAGAACCGCATGCACCGCACCGGCCCCGAGGTGCCGCGCATGGCGGCCGCCCGGCCGGTCAGCTACCTGGTGTTCGACCTGCTCGCCTGGGACGGAGAGGACCTGACCGGGCGGCCCTACGCCGAGCGCCGGGCCCGGCTCGACGCCCTCGGCCTGGCGGGGCACCGCTGGGTGGCCACGCCGTGGTTCTCGGGCGGAGGCGAGGGGGTCCTGGCGGCGAGCGAGGAGAACGGGCTGGAGGGCGTCGTCGCCAAGCGGCTGGACTCCTAAGCCTACCGGCCCGGCGTGCGCAGCCCGGACTGGCGCAAGCTGAAGAACGTCCGCACGCAGGCCGTCGTCGTCGGCGGCTGGCGGCCCGGGCAGGGCAGACGGGCCGGCGGCATCGGCTCGCTGCTGGTCGGCGTGCCGGACGGCGAGGGCCGGCTGGTCTACGTCGGCCACGTCGGCACCGGCTTCCGCGCCCGGGACCTCGTCGACCTGGAGCGCGGCTTCACGCCCCGCGCGGACCCGCCGTTCGACGGCACGCTGCCCCGCGAGATCACCCGGGACGCGCACTGGGTCGAGCCCGACCTCGTCGGCGAGGTGGCCTACGCGGTGTGGACGGCGGACAACCGGCTGCGGCACCCGTCGTGGAAGGGCGTGCGCGACGACCTGGAGCCCGACGACGTGGTGGTCGAGCCGTGAGCCCGTCGAAGCAGCGGGTGGAGATCGACGGGCGGACGCTGGGCGTCTCCAACCTGGACAAAGTGCTCTTCCCCGAGGTCGGGTTCACCAAGGCGCAGGTCATCGACTACTACGTGCGCATCGCGCCGGTGCTGCTGCCGCACGTGGCCGGTCGCCCGGTCACCTTCACCCGCTGGCCGGACGGCGTCGAGGGGCAGACGTTCTTCGAGAAGAACAGCGCCCGGCACGCGCCCGAGTGGGTCCGGCGGGTCACCATCCCGAGCCCGGGCAGCTCGCGTGGCCGGGAGACCCTCGACATGGTGCTGCTGGAGTCGACGGCGGACCTCGCGTGGGCGGCCAACCTGGCGGCGCTGGAGGTGCACGTCCCGCAGTGGCGGGTCGACGACGACGGGCAGCCGGCCCTGCCGGACCTGCTCGTGCTCGACCTGGACCCCGGGCCCGACACCGGGATCGCCGAGTGCTGCGGCGTCGCCGAGCGGCTGGGGCAGCGGCTGGAGGCCGACGGGCTGGACCCGGTGGTCAAGACCTCGGGCTCCAAGGGCCTCCAGGTGTACGCGCCGATCGACGTCCCCACCGACCGCGAGCAGCCCAGCCGGTACGCCCGGCAGCTCGCGCAGGAGCTCTCGGCCGAGACCCCCGACGACGTCGTCTGGCGGATGGAGAAGGCGCTGCGCCCGGGCAAGGTGCTCATCGACTGGAGCCAGAACAACCCGGCGAAGACGACGGTGGCGCCCTACTCGCTGCGCGCCCGCGCCGGCGCGACGGTCTCGACCCCGATCGGCTGGGACGAGGTGGATGCGGTGCGCGACGGGTCGCTGGACCCGGCCGCGCTGCGGTTCACCACCGACCAGGTGCTCGCGCGGGTGGAGGAGTACGGCGACCTGTTCGACGTCGCCGGCGCCACCCGGGCCCCGCTGCCCGAGGTCTGACCGCGGCACCCCCGGGCCGGGACGTGCCGGGGTGACCGCCCCACCCGGGTGGCCGCGGGCGGGTGCGCGCCTGCCACGATTCCGGGCATGTCCGCCGCAGGCCCGCACGACCCCAGCACCGCCGACCTGGGACGGCTCGTCGTCCGCTGCCCGGACCGGCCGGGCATCGTCCACCTGCTCAGCGGGGTGATGACCGAGCTGGGCGCGAACATCACCGAGTCCCAGCAGCACTCCTCCGACCCCAGCGGCGGCATCTTCACGCTGCGGCTGGAGTTCGTGCTCGCCGGGCTGGCGCAGCGCCGGGCCGAGCTGGAGGCGCGGCTGGCCGCGGTGGCGGGGGAGTGGCAGCTCACCTGGCGGCTGACCGAGGCGGCGCACCGGCCGACGGTCGCGGTCTTCGTCAGCAAGGCCGACCACGTGCTGCAGGAGCTGATCTACCGGGTGCGTGCCGGTGACCTGCGCGCCGACCTGGTCGCGGTGCTGTCCAACCACCCCGACCTCGCGCCGGTGGCCGCCGCGGCGGGCATCCCGTTCCACCACGTGCCGGTGACGCCGGCGACGAAGGCAAAGGCGGAGGCGCGCGCGCTCGAGCTGATCGGCGACGTCGACCTGGTCGTGCTGGCCCGCTACATGCAGATCGTGTCCGCGGACTTCTGCAGCCGGTTCCCCGAGCGGCTGATCAACATCCACCACAGCTTCCTGCCGGCGTTCGTCGGGGCGAACCCGTACCAGGCCGCGCACGACCGCGGGGTGAAGCTGATCGGGGCGACGGCGCACTACGTCACCCCCGAGCTCGACGCCGGGCCGATCATCGAGCAGGAGGTCGCGCGGGTCGACCACCGCGCGACGGTCGAGGACATGCGCCGCGTGGGCCGGTACGTCGAGCGGCAGGTGCTCGCCCAGGCCGTGACGTGGCACGTCGAGGACCGCGTGATCGTCGAGGGCCCGCGGACGATCGTCTTCGCCTGACCCCGCCACGATCAGGGACCCTGATCATCGAGCGTCCTCCCTCACCGTGCACCACGAGGGAGGACGCTCGACGATCAGGTGGGCTGATCGTCGCGCGGGGTCGTGGGAGGCCACGCGTTCGCCATCGAGGGCGTGACGCACGGCGGGCCGGACGAGCAGGTCGTCGTCCCCCCGGTCACATCCGCGCCCGCCCGTCCGTCAGAGGGGCAGGAGCACGACGACGACCGGAGGGACAGCGATGAAGACCATGACCTGCCGACAGCTGGGTGGCCCCTGCGACCTGGAGCTGAGCGGGGCGACCGCCGACGAGGTCATCAAGGCCCAGGACCGGCACCTGCGCGAGGCCGTCGCGGCAGGGGACAGCGCGCACGAGGCCGCCCACGAGGAGATGAAGGCGCGCTGGCGGCGGCCGCTGCGCGCGATGGGCTGGTACCGCGACACGAAGAAGGCGTTCGCCGAGCAGCCCTCGCGCTGACGGGGCGTGGGGCGCGCGCGTCTCTCAGCCGGGCGCGCCCCGCCCCTCGGCCGCCGTGCCGCGACGCGGCCGGACGCCGGCGAGCAGCCCGGGGTCGGCGCGGAAGTCGATCCGGGTCACCACGCCGTCGGCGACGCTGATGTCGAAGACCACCCGCGGCTCGCCGCGCTGGAACCAGGCGGCAGCGGGCCGGTCGCCGACCAGCACCGGGCGCGCGCTGCGCGCGGCGCCGTCGAAGAACCCGGCGACCGCCTCGCGCCCGGCCAGGTGCGCGGGGGTGCCCAGCGCGACCGCGGCGGCATCCCCGGCGACGACGACGTCGGGGGCCAGCAGCCCCAGCAGGCGCCGCAGGTCCCCGCCCCGCGCCGCGGCCAGGAAGGCGTCGACCACCGCGGCGTCGGCCGACGCGTGCTCCGGCACCGGTGCGCCGACCTTGGCCCGCGCCCGGGAGGCCAGCTTGCGGGCCGCGGCCGGGGTGCACTCCAGCACCGCGGCGACGGTCGCGAAGTCGACGGCGAAGCTGTCGTGCAGCACGAACGCCACCCGCTCGGCCGGGGTGAGCCGATCCACGACCGCGTGCAGCGCCACGCCGACGGTGTCGGCGAGCACCACCTCGTCGGCCGGGTCGCCGGTCTCCCCGGCGTCGTCGCCGGCGAGCTCGGTGGGCTCGGGCACCCGTGCGCGCAGCCGGTCCAGGCACAGGCGGGTGGTGACGGTGGTCAACCAGCCGGGCAGGTTGGCGATCTCCCCGTCGGTGCCGTGCAGCCGCAGCCACGCCTGCTGGACGACGTCCTCGGCCTCGGCGTCGTCGGCCAGCACCCGCGCCGCGAGCCGCACCAGCCGGGGGCGCTCGGCCTCGAAGGCGGCGGTCCGCTCCTCGGGAGTCACGGGCGCGAGTCTGCCGCCTCCAGCAGCACCGCGGGGCGCCAGCCGCGCAGCGAGCTGACCACCGCCAGCTCCTCGGCCGATGCCAGGTCGGCGGGGGTGAGCCGGCGCTCGCGCAGCACACCGGCCTCCACCAGCCGGCCGCGCTCGACGCCGGGCAGGCACCCGGCCTCGACCGGCGGGGTGAACCAGCACCCGTCGAGGCGGACGGCGAGGTTGGCGATCGTGGTCTCGGTGACCTCCCCGCGCGAGGAGGTGAGGACGACGTCGTCGGCGGCGGGCCACCGGGCCGCCCGCTCGGTGTAGACGCCGCGCCGGGTGGTCTTGTGGCCGGAGCCAGACGTCGTCGGCGTCGACCGGGACGTCGTCCACGGCGAGCCGGACCGGGCCGGCCACGGTGGGCGGGAGCGGTCCGGCCTCCACCGCGAGCGCGCCGTCCCGGTGCAGCAGGACCCGCACCCGGGCCGGCTCCGGGTCGGCGGCGACCTGGTCGAGCCTGCGGCGGAGCTCCGCCTCGTCGAGCGCGAACCCGGCCCAGGCCGCCGAGTCGGCCAGCCGGGCGACGTGCCGCTCGCCATTGCGGAGCCCGCCGCCGGGGAGCCGGGCCAGCGTCTCCAGCAGCGCGAACTCCTCGTAGGGCTCGGCGAGGATCGCGGCCTTGGCGAGCAGCTCGGCGTGCTCGGCGTCCGGGTCGGAGGACCAGGTGATGCCCCCACCGGTGCCGTACACCGCGGTGCCGGTGGCCCGCTCGACGGTGACCGTCCGGATCGCCACGGAGAACCGGGCGCGAAACGCCTCCCCGGGCGGCGCGACCACCCCGATCGCGCCGCAGTACACCCCGCGCGGCTCCGCCTCGAGCGCGCGGATGATCTCCATCGTCCGCCGCTTCGGGGCGCCGGTGACCGAGCCGGAGGGGAACAGCGCGCGGAACACGTCGACCAGCCCGACGTCGGCCCGCGGCCGCGCGGTCACGTCGGAGGTCAGCTGCCACACCGTCCCGTACCGCTCGGTGCGGAACAGCGCGGGGACGTCGACGCTGCCCACCTCGGCGACCACGCCCAGGTCGTTGCGCAGCAGGTCGACGATCATCAGGTTCTCGGCCCGCTCCTTGTCGCTGCCCAGCAGCCGGGCCCGGGCGGCGTCGTCCTCGGCGGGGGTGGCGCCGCGGCGCGCGGTGCCCTTCATCGGCCGGGTCCGCAGCTCGTCGCCGGTCCAGTCGAAGAAGAGCTCCGGGCTGGCGCTGGCGACGACGTGGCTGCCGAGGTCCAGGTACGCGGCCCAGGACCCGCGCTGGGCGTGCGCGAGGTCGGCGTACAGCTGCTCGAGGTCCCCGGTCACGGGCGCGTGCATCCGCACGGTCAGGTTCACCTGGTAGGCGTCCCCGGCGGCGATCGCCTCCCGGACGGCGGCGACGGCGTCCCGGTACCCGGCCGGTGTCCAGCCCGGCCGCCACGGACCGGCGGTGTACCCGCGGGCGCGGCCCGGTGGGGGCGCGATCGGCGGGGGCGTGGTGGCGTGCCCCGTGAGCCCGAACACCGCCAGCGGGAGGGTTACGCCGGGCGCCCGGTCGGGGACGGCGCAGCCGGGATCCAGGCCGGCGGCCGCCTCGTAGGCGAGGTAGCCGAAGGCCCACGCGCCGGCGGCGGTCGCCCGCTCCACCTCGGCGAGGACGGGCACGACCTCGGCGGCCTCGCGGGCGACGAGCACCCGGTCGGCGCCCGGGAAGGCGAGCGCGGTGCCGGCGACCAGGTCGTCGAACCGCCCGTGCACGCCGGTGGTCAGCGCGGCGCCGCCCAGGGGGAGGTCACTCGCCGCCACGGGGGTGCTTGCGGTCCTGGTCGGCCAGGAACCGCTCGAACTCCGCGCCGATCTCCTCGGCCGTGGGCACCGCGCCCTCGGTGCTCAGCAGGTCGCTGTTCTCCCGCGCGGTGGTGAAGGCGTCGTACTGCTGCTCGAGCGCCGCCACGACCGCGGTGTTCTCCGTGGACCGGCCGATCTGCTCGTCGACCTCGGTGCGGTGCGCCTCGGCGGCCTCGCGCAGCGACTCCGTCGGCACGTGCAGGCCGGTGAGCTGCTCGAGGTGCTCGAGCAGGGTGAGGCTGGCGGCCGGGTAGGTGGCCTGGGAGAGGTAGTGCGGCACGTGCGCGGCCACGCCGAGCGCGTCGACCCCGGCCTCGCCGAGCCGGAGCTCGAGCAGTGCGGCGACGCTGCCGGGGATGCGCATCTCGCCCCAGTAGATCGGGTACTGCGCGATCAGCGCGCGGCGCGTGGCGTGCGCGGTGACGGTGACCGGGCGGGTGTGCGGCACCGGCATGGGGATCGCCTGGAGCGCCACCACGGTGCTCACCCCGAGCCGCTCGACCAGGTGCGAGACGGCGGCGACGAAGCGCTCCCACTGGTAGTCCGGCTCGGTGCCGTGCAGCAGCAGGAACGGCGTCCCGCCGTCGTCCTCGACCGCGTAGAGCTGGATCTCCGGTGCCAGGAAGGCCTCGTAGCGGTCACCGCTGAAGGTGACCCGCGGCCGGTGCGCCCGGTAGTCGACCAGGGCGTCGGCGTCGAACCGCGCGATCGCCTCGTGCGGCAGGCCGGCGAGCAGGTGGGAACCGGCCAGGGCGCCGGCGGAGGCGGCGTCGAAGTCGCCGCCGATGTCGTGGACGAGCACCAGCCCCGGCCGGCGAGCCGGGTCGCCGGCGAGGAAGCGATCAGCACCGGGGAGGAGCTCGACGAGGTCCTCGGGTCGCTGGGTCACGGGGGTGGTCCTCTCGACGGGAACGGCAGCTTGCTGGTGCAGCCCTGCGGGCGACCGGTGCATTCCCGGCGCCCGGCCTGGGTCAGCCCGAGGTGGCGGGCCCGGCGGGCGGCTGGACGCCGGGAGGCGCCGGCTCGTCCTCGAGCTCGGTGCCGTGCTGGTCGCCCTCGAGGCTGGCCCGGGTGCCGTCGGCCATCACCTCGGGGTGCCGGCCGTCCAGCTCGTCGCGGAGGTAGCGGTAGACCACGGCGATGAGCGCGGCGACCGGGACGGCGAGGAAGGCGCCGATGATGCCCGACAGGCTGCCCCCCGCGGTGACCGCGAGGATCACCACGCCGGCGTGCAGGTTGAACCCGCGCCCCTGGATGATCGGCTGGAGGACGTTGCCCTCGATCTGCTGCACGATCAGCACGATGATCAGCACGATCAGCGCCGTCGTGAAGCCCTGGTCGACCAGCGCGATGAGCACGGCGAAGGCGCCGGCGACGAAGGCGCCGATGATCGGGATGAACGCGCCGAAGAACGTGAGGATCGCCAGCGGGAGGACCAGGGGGACGTCGAGGACCCACAGGCCGATCCCGATGAGGAAGGCGTCGACGAAGCCGACGAGCGCCTGCTGGCGGATGAACTCCGACAGCGTCGACCAGGTCTTGTAGGAGAGCGCCGCGACGTGCCGGGCGGCGCGCGGCCCGGTCTGCGCCGACAGCCACGGCACCCAGCGGGTGCCGTCCTTGAGGAAGAAGAAGCAGAGGACCAGCGCCAGCACCAGGTTGATCAGCCCGTTGCCGACGGCGGAGACGCCGGTCACCGCGTACCCGGCGATGTTCTGCGCGTTGCCCTGGATGGAGTTGATCGCCGAGTCGACGGCGTCGCCGATCTGGTCCTCGCCGAGCCTGAACGGCGGGCCCTGGAGCCACTCCTGGACGTCCTGCAGGCCGGCGCTGGCCTGGTCGGCCAGCTCGGTCACCTGGTCGGCGATCGACGGCGCGATCGCGGCGATGAGCGCGCCGAAGAGGCCGAGGAAGGTCAGCAGCACGACGGCGGCGGCGAGCGCGGCCGGGATGCCGTGGTTGCGGAGGAACCGCGTGGGCGGCCACAGCACGGTGGCGATGAGCAGGCCCAGGACGATCGGCAGCAGGATCACCCAGAGCTTGCCCAGGACGTAGCCCAGGACGACGACGGCGGCGACGATCAGCAGGAACTGGGCCGCGACGGTGGCCAGCGTGCGGGAGGCCGCCTGCAGGCGGGGGCCGCGGCCCTCGTCGGGCGCCGGGGCCTGCGTGTCGGGTTCACCGGTGACGGCATCGGTGACCGGGGCCGCGGTGACACCCGAGGCGTGCGGGTGCGGGGCGGGCTGCGCGGGAGCGGGCGCGGCCGGGGCGGACCCCTCGCGGGGGGCGAGCTTCAGACCGGGCAGGCGCAACCTCATGGCAGTGATCAGAGCACACGTCGCCGACCGCGACCGGCCGGACGGCGGTTGTCACACCCGCGTCGTAGCGTCGGGTCATGCCGAGGACCGCCACAGCCGACCGCGTCGACCGCGACGCCCTCCTGGAGTTCCTGCGCCCGCGCCACCGGGCGGTGCTGCTGACCCACCGCCGCGAGGCCGGCGTGCAGCTCTCGCCGGTGAGCTGCGGGGTCGACGGCGAGGGGCGCATCGTGGTCTCCACGTACCCGCAGCGCGCGAAGACGGCGAACGCCCGTCGCACGCCGGCGGTCTCGCTCTGCGTGCTCTCCGACGACTTCGACGGCCCGTGGGTGCAGGTGGACGGCGAGGCCGAGGTGCTCGACCTGCCGGAGGCGCTGGAGCCGCTCGTCGACTACTACCGCGCCATCAGCGGCGAGCACCCCGACTGGGACGACTACCGCGCGGCCATGGTCCGGCAGGGCAAGTCGCTGCTGCGGATCACGCCCACCGGCTGGGGGCCGATCGCGACCGGCGGTTTCCCGCCGGAGATCGTCGACAAGCTCTGACCCTTGCATCTGGCGGTGAAAGCTGTCAGGCTTGCCCGGTGCCGTACGTGCTCACCGTGGACCAGCAGGGCAGCCGACGCGGCCCCGACCGGGTCGCCGGCGTGCTGACCCGGCTCGAGGGCGCCGTGCCGGTGCTGCTCGGCTTCGAGCGCACGGCCGGTGACGAGTTCCAGGGCGTGGTCGAGGAGCCCGACGTCGCCGTCGACGTCGTCGTCGACCTGCTGCGTGACGGCGGCTGGAGCATCGGCGTCGGCGCGGGCCCGGTGCAGACGCCGCTCCCGGCCAGCACCCGGGCCGCTACAGGCCCGGCCTTCCTCGCCGCGCGCCGGGCGGTCGACGCGGCCAAGCAGCGCCCCGGCCGGCTCGCGGTCCGCGGCGCCTCGGCCCCCGACGCCGAGGACGCGCAGGCGGTGCTGAGCGCGCTGGCCGCGGTGGTCGAGAAGCGCAGCGCCCAGGCGTGGGAGGCCATCGCCCTGGTCGAGGACGGCCGCACCCAGGCCGAGGCCGCCGCCGAGCTCGGCATCTCCCGGCAGGCGGTGGGGCAGCGCCTCGCGGCCGGGCTGTGGGAACTGGAACGCGAGCTGCGGCCCACCGCCGCGCGGCTGCTCGCGCGGGCGGCGGGATGACCGCCCTCGCCCTCGTGCTGCTGGGCGTCACCGCGGTCGCCGGGCTGGGCCTGGTCCTGGTCGGCGGCCGCCCGGTGCCACAGCTGCGCGCGCTGGTCGTGACGGCGCTGCTGGCCGGCACCGCCGCGGCGGCCTGGGCCGCCGGCGAGGGGTCCGACGCCGTCGTGGGCACCGCGACCGTCCTGGCGGTGCTCGCCTCGGTCACCGGCGGGGGGCCCGTGGCCACCGGCGTGCTGCACGCCGCCGACCCGGCCGCGGTCGGGGTGGGCGGCGGTGCGCAGGACCCGGAGTTGCTGCGCGGGGGTGCCTGGATCGGCGTCCTCGAGCGGGCCGCGATCACCGGCACCCTGCTGGCCGGCTGGCCGGAGGGGCTCGCCGTCGTCCTCGCCGTCAAGGGCCTCGGCCGCTTCGACGAGCTGCGCACGCCGGCCGCCGCCGAGCGCTTCATCGTGGGCACGCTGGCCAGTGCCCTGTGGGCCGCCGCCTGCGCGGGCGTCGTCGTCCTGCTGCGCGGCTGAGGCGCGATCCGGCCGACCGCCGGCGGCACGCCGAGCGGGGGAGCGGCCCCGCGACGAGAATGGCGGCCATCCCGTCGTCGTCAGGAGGCACCGTGACCGAGTCGTCCACCGGGGGCGCGATCCGCAACCCCGAGCTGCTGGGCGTCTACTGCAACGACCACCTGGCCGCGGCCACCGGCGGCATCGAGCTGGTGACCCGGATGCTCGGCCGCTGGCGGGGTACCCCGTACGAGCAGCCGCTCGAGCGGCTGCTCGACGAGCTCCGCGAGGAGCGTGCCGGCCTGCGCACGACGATGTCCTCGATCGGGGTGCCGATCCGCCAGTACAAGCAGCTGGCCACCTGGATCGGCGAGAAGCTCACGCGGATCAAGCTCAACGGGCGGGTGCTCTCCCGGTCCCCGCTGAGCGACGTCGTCGAGTTCGAGTTCATCGCCACCGCGGTGCTGGCCAAGCGGGCCGGCTTCGAGAGCCTGCGGGAGGTCGCCGAGGTGGACCGGCGGATCGACGCCGCGCTGTTCGACCGGCTGATCGACCAGGCCGACGAGCAGCACGCCTGGCTGGCCGAGGCCCGCCGCGAGGTCGCCGCCGACGTCTTCGGTGGCCGGCCGCAGGCGGCCAGCGAGGCGGCCGACACCTGAGCCGGCGCACCGGCGGACCCCGGAACGCACGCAGACCCGTGGTCCACCCCCGGAGGGGCGGGCCACGGGTCTCCGTGGGTGCGGTGCGCGCTACTGGGACTGGGTGCCCGTCCGCAGCGAGCGGAACGGGACGTCCTTCGACGCGTCGGGCTCGCGGGGGAGGCCGAGCACCCGCTCACCGATGATGTTGTGCTGGACCTCGTCGGACCCGCCGTAGATCGAGGGGGCGGGAGCGCCGAGGAACTGCAGCGCGAGGGCGCCGTTGAGCGGGCCGTCCTCGCCGGCCAGCATGCCCGACGGGCCGGCGATCTCCATGCCGACGTCGCGCGACATCCGGGTGATGCGCGAGACCATCAGCTTGCCCAGCGACGCCTCGGGACCGGGGCGGCCACCCGCCTCGACCGCGGCGCGCGCACGGAGCGTGTTCCAGCGGTTGAGCGAGGTGAGCGCGTGCACGCGGGCGATGCCCTGCCGGACGGCCGGGTCCTGGTCGCGGCCCATGGACTTGGCCATCTTCGCCAGCGCCTCGCCGTTGCGGACCATCATCATGGCCGGCACGCGGCCCCCGGTGGCGGCCTTGCGCTGGGACTCGATGAACTCGCCGACGGACTGCTCGAGCAGCTGCGCCGAGCGGCGGCCGGCGGGCGCGGACAGCGGGAACCCGAGAGAACCGCCGCCACCGAGGCCGACGCGCTCGTTGGCCAGCGTCGTCCGGGCGACGTTCCAGCCGTTGTTGAGGCCACCGATGATGTTCTCGGCGCTGACGCGGGCGTCGGTGAGGAAGACCTCGGCGAAGTGCGCCTCGCCGGTGATCTGGCGCAGCGGGCGGACCTCGATGCCCGGCTGGTCCATCTCGATGGCGAAGTAGGTGATGCCGGCGTGCTTGACGGCGTCGGGGTCGGTGCGGGCGATCAGCATGCCGACGTCCGAGCCCATGGCGCCCGACGTCCACACCTTCTGGCCGTTGACGACGTACTCGTCGCCGTCCAGCTCGGCGCGCGTCTGCAGCGAGGCGAGGTCGGAACCGGCGCCCGGCTCGCTGAACAGCTGGCACCAGGCGTCCTCGCCGACGAGGATCCGGCGGATGTAGGCCTGGCGCTGCTCGTCGGTGCCGTGCGAGATGATCGTCGGCGCGGCGAGCATGCGGGACAGCCCGGCCGGCGGCCCGACCGCGCCGACCTTCTTGAACTCGTCGTAGGCGACGGCGGCGAGGTCGTTGGTCAGCCCCTTGCCGAACCACTGCGCGGGCCACTGGGGAACCGCCCAGCCGGAGTCCGCCAGGACACCCAGCCACTCCTGGAGGGACACCGAAGGGTCCCAGTGCTCGTCGATGAAAGCCTTGACGGCGCGGCGGACGTCGTTCGGGTCGTCCAGTCGCTCGGCCGTGGTGTCGGTGGCCATACGCACTCCTTCGGGCGCTCGGGTTCGGACCGAACCTAGTGGTCGCCCGGAAAAGTGCAAGGCTCTAACTAATCGTCGTGCCCGCCACCCGCACCGGCACCGGGAACGCCCTCCGGGGAACACTCGGGACCGCCACCGTCCGTCATCCGCCCGCACCCGCCGGGCGCCGTCCCCAGGAGGCGACGTGCCCGAGCCGCTCGAGACCGGGCCGGTGCGGTCCTGCCCGTCGTGGCGGGGCGGTGAGGGCACCACCCCGCCGGTGCTGGCCGTCATCGCCGAGGAGCTGCTCGACGAGGATCTCGCCGCGCTCGCCGACGAGGTGGTGCAGCGGCTGCGCGCCGACGAGCCGTCCTACCGACGGCTGGCCGCCGGGGAGCTCGCCGACGACGTGACCGCGCACCTCGAGGGAACGCTGGGCCGGATCGCCGGTGTCCCGTCGGCGACCGGGGCCACCGGTCCGGCCGCGATCGGCCGCCGCCGGGCCGAGTGCGGCATCCCACTGACCGTCGCGCTGCGCGGGCTCGGGGTGGGCGCATCGATCGTCTGGCGCGAGCTGGCGGCGCGCGCCGCCGCGCGACCGGCGGAGGACATGACCGCGGCCCTGCACCAGTCGGCCGACCTCTGGGCGGTGCTCGACGAGCAGTGCCGGGCGCTGGTCACGGGGTACGACGAGGGGCTCGTCGCGCTGACCGAAGCCGACCGCGAGCGCCGGCGGCTGCTGCTCGACGCGCTGGTCGACGGGCGCATGGGGGAGTGGGCCCGGCTGGGCGGGACCCTCACCCTCCTCGGGCTGCCCGAGGAGGGGCCCTACGTCGCCGTCTCCGCCGAACGGGACGCCACCGGTGCCCCGGGGCTGGCCGGAGTGGAGGACTTCCTCGCCGGGCACGGCGTGCGCTCGACGTGGCGGACCACGGTGGACGGCACCGTCGGCATCGTCGCGATCGGGGAGTGGCGCACCGTCACCTCCATCCGCGAGCTGCTCGGCACCCTGGCCAGGGGCCGGGTCGGGCTGAGCCGTTCCTACGCCGACGCCCTGCAGACCTCGGTCGCCGTGGCGCGGGCGATGGTGGCGCGCCGGTGCCTGCCGGCCGGTGCCGTCGGCGTCACCGCGATCGACGACGACCCGGTCGCCGCGCTGCTCGCCTCGTCGGTCGAGACCTCGACGGAAGTGTCCCGCCTGCTGCTCGGCGCGGTCATGGAGCTGCCCGACGCGGAGCAGCAGACGCTGCTGGCGACGCTCGCCACGTGGCTGGCCACCAACGGGAACTCCACCGAGACCGGACGGCTGCTCTTCTGCCACCGCAACACGGTGCGCAACAGGCTGGCCCGCCTCGAGCAGCTCAGCGGCCAGTCCCTGGAGGACCCACGCAGCGTGGCCCGGCTGTTCGTCGCGGTCGAGGCACTGCGGCTGCTCGACCCCTCGGTGCTCGGCGACGTCGGCGGCACCTGACCGGCGGCTCCCTCGACCGGCCCGTGCCACGGCCCCGTTGTGCGGTCCGCATAGCCGAACCCCCCGTGACAGTGGCGTGACGGCTAGTGATGCCCCTCACTGTGCTGGAGGACACTTCGGCGCAGCGCGGTCAGCGCGCGCACACCAGGGGAACTGCCGCTCGCGCGCCACGAGCCCCGGTGCCGCCGACGTCGAGGGGTGAGCAATGCGCAGTCAACTGCAGCGGGCGGGGAGGTGGCGCCGCTCGGGTCGCGCCATCGTCTCCGCAGGGATCGTCGGCCTCCTGATGGCGACGGCCGCCTGCGGTTCCGACGACGGGGGTGGCGACGGGGAGGCCGAGGGTGCGGTGGTCGACGCCTCGGACGCCGGTGACCCGGTCGACGGCGGCGAGATCACCGTCGGCCTGGAGGCCGAGACCAACAGCTGGCTCCCCGGCGTGGCCAACTTCGGCAACCCCGGCTACAACGTCGCCTACGCCATCTACGACGCGCTGATGAAGCGGACGCCCGACGGCGAGGTCAAGCCGTACCTGGCCGAGTCGATGGAGCCGAACGCCGACCTGACCCAGTGGACGCTGAAGCTCCGTCCCGAGGTGCAGTTCCACGACGGGACGCCGCTGGACGCGCAGGCGCTGAAGACGGTCTGGGACACCTACCTGGTCGCGCCGGGCTCGAACCTGGCGGCCAACCTGGCGGAGGTGCAGTCGCTCGACGTCGTCGACGACCTCACCGTCACCTACACCCTGAGGGCGCCCAACGCGGCGTTCCCGGACCTGCTCACCGACGCGGCCGGCTGGCCCTTCTCCCCGACCGCCGCGGCGGCCGCGGGTCCGGACGCGGGCTCCAGCCCGGTCGGCACCGGGCCGTTCAGGTTCGTGAGCTGGCAGCGGGACAGCCAGCTGGTCGTCGAGAAGAACGAGGACTACTGGCAGCCGGGCCTACCGCACCTGGACAAGATCACTTTCCGGCCGATCCCCGACGAGGACACCCGCCTCTCGAGCCTGCAGAGCGGTGACATCGACGCTCTGCAGTCGCTGCGGCAGAGCACGGTCTCCCGCGCGCGGGACATCGACGGCGTCGACAACTACGAGTTCCTGGGCAACAACAGCGGTGGGTCGAACATCAACACCGCCAAGCCGCCGTTCGACGACCTCCGGGTGCGCAGGGCCCTCGCCCTGGCCCTCGACCAGGAGGCGCTGATCGAGGTGCTGGGCGGCACCGGGCTCACCCCGCCGTCGACCCAGTTCTTCGGCCCGGAGGACCCGTTTTACTCGGAGAAGGCGGCCGAGGCCTGGCCGACGAACCGGCCCGACGAGGCGCAGGAGCTGTACGACGAGTACAAGAACGACCCGCAGCGCTCCGACGGCAAGGCGGTCGGCGAGGACATCTCCTTCACCTACACCTGCCCGCCCGACCCGAGCCTGAACGAGTTGTCCCAGCTCTACCAGTCCTTCTGGAACGCGCTGGGCATGCAGGTCGAGCTGGAGCAGGTGGAGCAGGCGGCCTACACCTCGCAGGTCGTCGCCGGGGACTACGACGCAGGCTGCACCCGGCACGGGGCCGCGCGGGACCCGTACTACGTCTTCCAGCGCGCCTTCACCGAGGGCGTGCCCAACGTGACGAAGTTCCAGGACCCGCGGATCGAGGAGGCCCTGGACACCATGCGCGGCTCGACCGACATCGAGGAGCGCAAGGCGGCGGCCGAGGAGATCAGCCTCGTGATCGCCGAACAGGTGCCCGTCACCTTCACCGGCGGCACGCTGACGGTCGTGGCGGTCCGGGACGTGGTGAAGAACGTCGACGGCTGGGTCTTCCCCGACGGCGGGAAGGGCAACGGCACCCCGGACGGCACCGCGATGTGGGGCCACGTCTGGACAGTCGAGTAGTCCCTCCGATCGGACGACGGCCCGGGCGGATTCCCGCCCGGGCCGCCGTGCTGCGCGCCGACTAGCACACCGACCCCGCTGTGCGGCATCGCCGGGTGTCACCCTCAGTGACGGTGGCGAGCCGCCCAATGACTCTCCGCATGTCCGCGGGGAGACTGCGACCAGGCGCTTCGTGCGCCCGCGCCTCGACGTGCCCGCTCCCGGGTCCTGCGTCGCGGTGCCACACGCAACTGGTCTAGGGGTACAACACATGCAACGACACCGGCGCCCGATGAGGTGCCCGTGGAAGCGCGCGCTCGTGGCCGCGGGCCTGGCAGGTCTCCTGCTGGGGACCGCAGCCTGCGGTGGGGGCGAATCGGACGACACCGACGCCGAGGCCGGCGCGGTCACCGACGTCGGCGAGGCCGGGGACCCGGTCGAGGGCGGCGAGCTCACCGTCGGCCTGGAGGCCGAGACCAACAGTTGGCTGCCGAGCGAGGGCACCTTCAACCAGCCGGGGACGAACGTCGCCTACGCGATCTACGACCCGCTGATGCACCGCACCGAGGACGGCTCGGTCGAGCCCTACCTCGCCGAGACGATGGAGCCACCAACGCCGAGCTCACCGAGTGGACGCTCACGCTGCGTCCCGGCGTGCAGTTCCACGACGGCACCCCGCTGAACGCCCAGGCGCTCAAGACTGTCTTCGACGACTACCTGACCGCCCCCGACTCGCGCCTGGCCGCCAGCCTCGCGCAGGTCACCGCCCTGGACGTGGTGGACGACCTCACCGTCGTGTACCGGCTGTCCGGGCCGAACTCGGCGTTCCCGGACGAGCTCGTCACGGCCGCCGGCTGGCCGTTCTCGCCGACCGCGGCGGCCGCCGCGGGCGCCGACGCCGGCGCCAACCCCGTGGGCACCGGCCCGTTCCGCTTCGTCTCCTGGCAACGCGACAGCAACCTGGTCGTCGAGAAGAACGAGAACTACTGGCAGGAGGGTCTCCCGCACCTGGACAAGATCACCTTCCGGCCGATCCCGGACGAGGACACCCGTCTGTCCAGCCTGCAGACCGGTGACATCGACGTCCTGCAGTCCCTGCGGCAGAGCACCGTGGTGAAGGCGCGCGAGCTCGACGGCGTCAGCAACTACGAACACCTGGGCAGCAACTCCGGTGCCATGACGATGAACACCAGCAAGCCGCCGTTCGACGACGTCCGCGTCCGCCGGGCCATGGCCTACGCCATGGATCAGGAGGCGCTGATCGAGGTCCTCGGTGGCGCCGGCCGTCCCCCCGCCGCAGACGCAGTTCTTCAGCCCGGACAGCCCGTACTACTCGGAGGCCCTCGAGGAGAGCTACCCGAAGTACGACCCGGAGAAGGCCCAGGAGCTCTACGACGAGTACGTGAACGACGCCGACCGCTCCGACGGCAAGGCGGTCGGCGAGCCGATCTCCTTCACCTTCCAGTGCCCGCCGGACCCGAGCCTCAACGAGCTCTCGCAGCTATACCAGGCATTCTTCAGCGCACTGGGTGCCGAGGTCGAGCTCCAGCAGACCGAGCAGGCCGCCTGGATCCAGGACATGCTCGCCCGTGACTACGAGGCCGGCTGCACCCGCGTGGGTGCCGACCGCGACCCGTACATCGTGTTCAGCCAGGCCTTCCAGGAGAACCCGCTGAACATGACTGCCTTCCAGAGCCCGCAGATCGACGAGCAGCTGGAGATCCTGAAGACGACGACCGACATCGACGCGCGCAAGGCGGCCGTCGAGGCCATCGGCGAAGTGATCAACGAGAACGTGCCCAACACCTTCACCGCCGGCACCCTGACGGTCATGGCCACCCGCGACGCGGTGAAGAACCTCGACGGCTGGGTCTTCCCGGACGGCACGGCGGGGAACGGTGCCAGCAACTCGCAGGTCATGTGGGGACACGTGTGGGTCACCGACTGATCTGACGCTCCGCACCACGCAGCGGCCCGGGCGGGATCCTCGCCCGGGCCGCTGTGCAGGTCCCGGAGCTGCACGGACAGGGCAACGGCTGTGCACAGCGCGTGACGGACTCTGCGTGGCGGCAGCGCAGGGCGACGCGCGTCACTGCGGTGCAGACCCCCGTCCGGGCCGCTGCGTTCCCTGCCCGACCGGTACGAGCACGGCACGCCGTTGTGCGCAACGCCTCACCCAGGGGATCGGCGGTGTGGCGGGTCGCTCAGTGACGCAGATCACGAGTAGGGGCCACACTTCCCAGGACGCCCCCGAGGGCGCCGGGGACGCGCCCCCCGGCCGCCGGGCCGGGCAGCCGGAACTGGTTGAGGAGTGTGGAGATGCGAGCAATGCACCGCCCGACGAGACGGCCCTGGAGGCGTTCCGTCGTCTCGCTCGGGGCCGCGGCTCTGCTGCTGGGCGCGGCCGCTTGTGGCGGTGATGACGGGGACGGGGGTGACTCGAGCGGTGGGGCCCAGTCGGATGAGATCTCCGAGCAGGGCGAGCCGGTCACCGGGGGAACCATCGAGGTGGGCCTGGAGGCGGAGACCAACAGCTGGCTCCCGGGTGAGGGCAGCTTCGGCAACCCGGGCACCACGGTCGCCTATGCCATCTACGACCCGTTGATCAAGCGCTCGGAGGACGGTGAGCTCCAGCCCTACCTCGCCGAGTCGATGGAGCCCAACGAGGACCTCAGCCAGTGGACGCTGACGTTGCGTCCCGACGTGCTCTTCCATGACGGCACCCCGCTGAACGCCCAGGCGCTGAAGACCATCTTCGACACCTACCTCACGGCCCCGACGTCGAACGTCGCCACCACGCTGGCCGAGGTGACCTCGCTGGAGGTCGTGGACGACCTCACCGTGCGTTACGTCCTCGAGGCGCCCAACGCCGCCTTCCCCGACGTCCTCACGCTTGCCCCGGGCTGGCCGTTCTCGCCGACCGCGGCCGCACGGTTCGGTCCGGACGCCGGCGCCAACCCGGTGGGGACCGGCCCGTTCAGGTTCGTCAGCTGGCAGCGGGACAGCGCACTGGAGGTGGAACGCAACGAGGACTACTGGCAGGAGGGCCTGCCCTACCTCGACGGGATCACCTTCCGGCCGATCCCGGACGAGGACACCCGGCTGGCAAGCCTGCAGAGCGGTGACATCCACGCGCTGCAGACGCTGCGGCAGAGCACCGTGGCGCGTGCCCGGGAGTTCGACGGCGTGGACAACTACGAGTTCCTGGGCAACAACAGCGGTGTGTCGCTGATCAACACCTCCAGGCCGCCGTTCGACGACGTGCGGGTGCGGCAGGCGCTGGCGTACTCCATCGACCAGCCGGCGCTCATCGACGTACTCGGCGGCACCGGGCTGACCCCGGAGGCCACCCAGTACTTCAGCCCGGACAGCCCCTACTACTCGGAGAAGGCGGCCGAGGCGTACCCGACCTACGACGTGGAGCGGGCCCAGGAGCTCTACGACGACTACATCAACGACCCGGAGCGCTCCGACGGGCAACCGGTGGGCACTGACCTCTCCTTCACCTACAACTGCCCGCCCGACCCCAGCCTCAACGAGCTCTCCCAGCTCTACCAGTCGTTCTGGAGCGCGCTGGGCATGGACGTGCAGCTCAACACGGTGGAGCAGGCCGCCCACATCCAGAACGCGCTCGCCAAGGACTACGACGCCCAGTGCTACCGGGTCGGCTCCCAGCGGGACCCCTACGTCGTGCTCGGGGATGCGTTCACCCCCGGCCCACTCAACGTCACCGGCTACACGAGCCCGGTGATCGACGAGAACCTGGAGATCCTCCGCACGACCACGGGCGTGGAAGCGCGGCGGGCCGCGGTCGAGGAGATCAGCCTCGACCTGGCCGAGAACGTGCCCAACGTCTTCACCGGGTACACGCTCACCGACGTGGCCGTGCGCGACGAGGTGAAGAACGTCGACGGCTGGACCTTCCCCGACGGCACGATGGGGAACGGGGCGGCGGACGCCACCACCATGTGGGGCTTCGTCTGGCTGGCCGACTAGGCCCTGACCTCGTCACGACGGCCCGGGCGCACCGCGCCCGGGCCGTCGTGCATCCGCCACCCGGACGGGTCACCCGGCGGGCAGGGTTGTGTGCTGCGTCACACAGACTTGGCATCGAGCCGTGCGCCGGCCCGGTGGCGCAGTTCACAGTCGTGGTCCACACTCCGACCACGCCCCCGAGGGCGCTGCCAACGCGCTGGTCGACCGGCTGCCGGGGCCTGGCGCATCTGCTGTGAGGAGTGTGGACATGCGAGGACTTCGCCGCCCGACGAGACGTCCCTGGAGGCGCAGGCTCGCCTCGATGGGGGCCGCGGCACTGCTGCTCGGCACGGCCGCCTGTGGCGGTGACGACGGCGGGAACGAGGACACGTCGTCCGGGGGAGCGGGGACCGACGAGATCTCCGAGCAGGGCGAGCCGGTCGAGGGCGGTGAGATCACGATCGGCCTGGAGGCGGAGACCAACAGCTGGCTGCCCGGGGAGGGTTTGTTCGCCGAGCCGGGCACCAACGTGGCGTTCGCCATCTACGACCCGCTGATGAAGCGCACGGCGGACGGCGAGCTCAAGCCCTACCTCGCCGAGTCCATGGAGCCCAACGAGGAGCTCACCGTCTGGACGCTGACGCTGCGACCGGACGTCCAGTTCCACGACGGCACGCCGTTGAACGCCGAGGCGCTCAAGAGCAACTTCGACGAGTACCTGACCGCGCCGACGTCCAACGTGGCCGCCTCCCTGGCCGCGGTGACCTCGCTGGACGTGGTGGACGACCTGACCGTGCGGTACAACCTCGCCGCGCCCGATGCCGCCTTCCCCGACGTGCTCACCAGCGCCTCGGGCATGCCGTTCTCGCCCACCGCCGCGGCCGCCGCCGGCCCGGACGCCGGGGCCAACCCGGTCGGCACCGGCCCCTTCCGGTTCGTCAGCTGGCAGCGGGACAGCGCCCTGGTGGTGGAGCGGAACGAGAACTACTGGCAAGAGGGGCTACCCCACCTGGACAAGATCACCTTCCGCCCGATCCCCGACGAGGACACCCGGCTGTCCAGCCTGCAGAGCGGCGACATCGACGCGCTGCAGACCCTGCGGCAGAGCACCGTCGGACGCGCCCGTGAGTTCGACGGCGTGGACAACTACGAGTACCTGGGCAACAGCAGCACCGTCTCGCTGATCAACACCACCCGGCCGCCGTTCGACGACGTCCGGGTGCGCCAGGCCCTGGCCCACGCGATCGACCAGCCGGCGCTGATCGACGTGCTCGGCGGCACCGGCCTGACGCCGGAGGCCACCCAGTACTTCAGCCCGGACAGCCCGTTCTACTCCGAGGAGGCGGCGGAGGCATTCCCCACCTACGACGTGGAGCGGGCCCAGGAGCTCTACGACGAGTACATCAACGACCCGCAGCGCTCCGACGGCCAGCCGGTGGGAACCGACCTCTCGTTCACGTTCAACTGCCCGCCCGACCCCAGCCTCAACGAGCTCTCCCAGCTCTACCAGTCGTTCTGGAGCTCGCTCGGCATGGAGGTGAGCCTCAACACCGTCGAGCAGGCAGCTCACATCCAGAACGCCATCGCGAAGGACTACGACGTCCAGTGCTTCCGGGCCGGCAGCCAGGCCGATCCGGGGTTCACCCTCAGTCGGGCCTTCACCCCGGGCGCGCTGAACTTCACCGGTTACACCAGCCCGGAGATCGACGAACAACTCCAGGTGCTCCGCACCACGACGGACCTCGAGGCGCGCAAGGATGCGGTGGAGGCGATCAGCATGGAGGTCTCGGAGAACGTGCCGAACCTCTTCACCGGCCACAACCTGACCGACATCGCGGTGCGGGAAGTGGTCAAGAACGTCGACGGCTGGACGTTCCCGGACGGTACGCCGGGTGACGGCGTCCCGAGCGGCTCCGCCATGTGGGGCCACGCCTGGCTGGCCGACTAGGCTCCGACCTCGCCCACGGCGGCCCGGGCGCACCGCGCCCGGGCCGCCGTCGCGTTCCGCCACGGCGCTCCCGCGTGCGGCGCTGACCCAGGTCACCTCCTGGCGCACGCTGCTGCGGTGGGCAGCCACGCGCACGTCCCCGACGATGCGTGCGAGCACCTCGGCGCCCGTTCAGGAGCCCGTCGACGGCGAGCTCGTCGTCGGGTCGGAGGCCGTCGTGCGTCGGGGCCCGGGCGATCCGCGACACACGTCGACACGTGGTGACGTGGCTCACTGCGTGGGTCACACTGCGTCCGCGCGCATCGGCGCGCACGCGTCGACGCGCCGGCCTTCACGGCGTCGTCGTGCGGTACGCACCTCCGGTCGGGGAGATCCACATGCGAGGACATCGACGTCCGCAGGACGGCCCGTGGACGCGGGTCGTCGTCTCGGCCGGCCTGGCGGCCCTGCTGCTCGGCTCCGCCGCCTGCGGCGGTGGGGACGACGACGGGGGCGGCGACGGCGGCGGGGAGCGGGAGGTCGGTGCGGTCACCGACGTCTCGGAGCAGGGCGACCCGGTCGACGGCGGCGAGATCGTCGTGGGCCTGGAAGCGGAGACCAGCAGCTGGCTGCCCGGCCAGGGCACCTTCAACCAGCCCGGCGTGAATGTCGCCTACTCGATCTACGACCCGCTCATGCACCGCACCGCCGAGGGCGAGGTCGAGCCGTACCTGGCCGAGTCGATGGAGCCCAACGCCGAGCTCACCGAGTGGACGCTCACGCTGCGCCCCGGCGTGCGCTTCCACGACGGCACGCCCCTGGACGCGCAGGCGCTCAAGACCATCTTCGACGACTACCTGACCGCGCCGGGGGCGAACACCGCCGCCTCGCTCGACGAGGTCACGGCGCTGGACGTCGTCGACCAACTCACCGTCGTCTACCGGCTGCGGGAGGCCAACGCCGCCTTCCCGGTGCTGCTCATCTCCTCGCCCGGCTGGCCCTTCTCGCCCACGGCGGCCGCCGCGGCCGGCGAGGACGCCGGCGCCCGGCCGGTGGGCACCGGCCCCTTCCGGTTCGTCTCCTGGCAGCGCGACAGCCAGCTGGTCGTCGAGAAGAACGAGGACTACTGGCAGCCGGGCCTCCCGCACCTGGACAAGATCACGTTCCGGCCCATGCCCGACGAGGACACCCGGCTGGCCAGCCTGCGCAGCGGTGACATCGACGCGATGCAGTCGCTGCGGCAGAGCACCGTCATCCGCGCCCGCGACCTGGACGGCATCGACAGCTACGAGCACCTCGGCAGCAATTCCGGCGCGGGGACGCTCAACACCAGCAAGCCGCCGTTCGACGACGTCCGCGTCCGCCGGGCGCTGGCCCACGCGCTGGACCAGGAGGCGATCATCGAGGTGCTGGGCGGTGCCGGCGTCACCCCGCCGACGACGCAGTTCTTCAGCGAGGACAGCCCCTACTACTCCGAGAAGGTCGCCGAGGCATACCCGTCCTACGACCCGGAGAAGGCGCAGGAGCTCTACGACGAGTACGTGAACGACCCCGAGCGCTCCGACGGCAAGCCGGTCGGCACCGACCTCGCCTTCACCTACAGCTGCCCGCCCGACCCCAGCCTGAACGAGGTCGCCCAGCTGGTGCAGTCGCTCTACGGTGCGCTGGGCGCCCAGGTGGAGCTCGAGCAGGTCGAGCAGGCCACCTGGATCCAGAAGATGCTGGCGCGCGACTACGACACAGGATGCACCCGCGTCGGGGCCGACAGCGACCCCTACATCGTGTTCGACGCGGCCTTCACCGAGGGGCCGCTGAACATGACGGCCTTCCAGAGCCCGGAGATCGACGAGCAGCTGGACATCCTGCGGACGACGACCGACCTCGACCTGCGCAAGGCAGCCGTGGAGGAGATCGGGCTGATCGTCAACGAGAACGTGCCCAACACGTTCAGCGGCGGGACGCTGACGGTCATGGCGACCCGGGAGGCCGTCAAGAACGTCGACGGCTGGGTGTTCCCGGACGGCGGCCCCCGGGGCAACGGCGCGGCCTCCGCGCAGGTCATGTGGGGCCACGTCTGGCTGGCCGGCTGACGGAGCGCCTGCGCGGCCCGGGAGGGGGCCCGTGGTGGCACTCTCCCGGGCGCCCGGAGACGTTGTGCGCATCGCATAGTTCGACACCCGACGAGAGTGGCGAGCCGCCTAGTGACGCAGCCCACTGCCGTAGGACAGACTCCCAGCACGCGCTGTGGGCGCTCGCACATCGACGCGCCGTTCGCCGGCCTGGTCGCTGTGCCGGTACGACACTGGTCAAGGAGAAATTTGATGCGAGGACATCGGCGCCCGATGCGAGGCCCGTGGAAGCAGGCTGTCGCTTCCGTGGGGCTCGTGGGAGTGCTGCTCGGGAGCGCCGCCTGCGGCGGTGGCGACGACGAGGGCGGCGACGCCGAGGCCGGTGCGGTCAGCGAGTCGGTGGAGGCCGGTGACCCGGTCGAGGGCGGTGAGATCGTCGTCGGCCTGGAGGCCGAGACCAACAGCTGGCTGCCCAGCGAGGGCACGTTCAACCAGCCCGGGCTCAACGTGGCGTACGCGATCTACGACCCGCTGATGCAGCGCAGCGAGGACGGTCCCGTCGAGCCCTATCTCGCCGAGTCGCTCACGCCGAACGACGACCTCACCGAGTGGACGCTGAAGCTCCGCCCGGACGTGC
Source organism: Blastococcus sp. TML/C7B (assembly GCF_016612845.1). Classification (NCBI taxonomy): domain Bacteria; kingdom Bacillati; phylum Actinomycetota; class Actinomycetes; order Geodermatophilales; family Geodermatophilaceae; genus Blastococcus; species Blastococcus sp. TML/C7B. The sequence continues at coordinate 2,698,067 of NZ_JAEOAA010000001.1, forward strand.
AGTTCCACGACGGCACCCCGCTGAACGCCGAGGCGCTGAAGACTGTGTTCGACACCTACCTCAAGGCGCCCGGCTCGCGGCTCTCCGCGCAGCTCGCCGAGGTCACCTCGCTGGACGTCGTCGACGACCTGACCGTCAGCTACAAGCTCGCGCAGACCAACGCGGCCTTCCCCGACATCCTGGTCGGTGCCGCCGGCTGGCCGTTCTCCCCACCGCCGCCGCGGCGGCCGGCCCCGACGCCGGCGCCAACCCGGTCGGCACCGGCCCGTTCACGTTCGTCTCCTGGCAGCGCGACTCCAACCTCGTCGTGCAGAAGAACGAGAACTACTGGCAGGAGGGCAAGCCCTACCTGGACAAGATCACGTTCCGGCCGATCCCCGACGAGGACACCCGCCTGTCGAGCCTCCGCAGCGGTGACATCGACGTCATGCAGTCGCTGCGCCAGAGTACCGTCATCAAGGCGCGCGAGCTGGACGGCGTGAACAACTTCGAGCACCTGGGCAGCAACGCCGGCGCCCTGACGCTCAACGTCAGCCGGGCGCCGTTCGACGACATCCGCGTGCGCCAGGCGCTGGTGTACGCCGTCGACCAGGAGGGCCTGATCGAGGTCCTCGGTGGCTCCGGCGTCACGCCCCCGCAGACGCAGTTCTGGAGCCCGGACAGCCCCTGGTACTCCGAGAGGGTCGCCGAGGCCTACCCGGCGTTCGACCCGGAGAAGGCCCAGGAGCTCTACGACGACTACGTCAACGACCCGGAGCGCTCCGACGGCAAGCCGGTCGGCACGCCGCTGTCCTTCACCTTCCAGTGCCCGCCGGACCCCAGCCTCAACGAGCTCTCCCAGCTCTACCAGGCGCTGTGGGGCAACCTGGGTGCCGAGGTCGAGCTGCAGCAGACCGAGCAGGCCGCCTGGATCCAGGACATGATCGCCCGCGACTACGACACCGGCTGCACCCGCGTCGGTGCCGACCGTGACCCCTACCTCGTGTTCGACGACGCCTTCACCGAGGGCCCGCTGAACATGACCGCCTTCCAGAGCCCCGAGATCGACGAGCAGCTCGAGATCCTGCGCACGACGACCGACGTCGACGCGCGCAAGGCAGCCGTCGAGGAGATCGGCCTGGTCCTGAACGAGAACGTCCCCAACGCGTTCAGCGGCGGCACGCTCACCGTCCTGGCCACCGACGAGTCGGTCCGGAACCTGGACGGCTGGACCTTCCCCGACGGCACCATGGGCAACGGGGCGAACGCCTCGACGGCCATGTGGGGCCACGTCTGGCGAGTGGAGTAACCGCCCGTGTACGTCCTCCGCAGGCTCCCGTCGTTGCTGGCCACGCTCTTCGCGGTGTCGTTGCTGACCTTCCTCATGACCAGTCTGCTGCCCGGTGACCCGGCGCTGCAGATCCTGGGTGCGGAGAACGCAACGCCCGAGGCGATCGCGGCCGTCCGCGCCGATCTCGGCCTCGACGACCCGCTCCCCGTGCGCTACCTGCACTGGATCGGTGACGCGCTGACCGGCGACTTCGGTCGCTCCTACCGGACCAACGAGCCGGTCAGCGACGCCATCCTGGACCGGCTGCCGGTCACCGCCGAGATCGGCATCCTCGCGATCGTCATCGCGCTGCTCGTGGCCATCCCGGTCGGGATGCTGTCGGCCTACCGGGCCGGCACGCGGACCGACAAGCTGATCAGCAGCACGAGCTTCGGCCTCCTCGCGGTGCCGAACTTCATGGTGGCGATCTTCCTGATCCTGATCTTCGCCGTGTGGTTGGGCGTGCTGCCCGCCACGGGCTGGGTGAACTTCACCGACGACCCGGTGCAGAACCTCAGATCGGCGTTGCTCCCGGCGTTGTCCCTCGCGATCGCGGAGATGGCGGTCTACACCCGACTGCTCCGCACGGACATGATCGCAACGCTGCAGCAGGACTTCGTGACGATGGCGCGCGTCAAGGGCGTCTCGAACCGGCGGATCCTCTTCCGGCACGCACTGCGCCCGTCGTCGTTCTCCCTGATGACGGTCGCGGGCGTGCAGGTCGGGGCGATCATCGGCGGCTCGGTCGTCATCGAGACGCTGTTCGCGCTGCCCGGGGTCGGTCGCCTGCTGCTCGAGGCGGTACTCGTCCGCGACCTGCTCATGGTCCAGGGCGTCGCACTGGTGATCGCCATCAGCTACGTCGTCGTGAACTTCACCGTCGACATCCTGTACTCGTATCTCGACCCGAGGATCTCGCATGGACGCTCTGCGGCACGAGTCTGACCCCCTGTCCGCCGCGCACCTCTCGACCGAACGGGACGACGCATGAGCACCCCTGTGCCCAATCTCGGCGCTCCGCACCCGGGGGCCACCTCGGAGCTGGCGCTCGGCGACGGTCTCGTCGCCGAGACCAGCGGCGGTGCCGCGGCTGCCGCGGCACCCGCGGCGAAGCGGAAGAAGCGCGGCTACGGCATCAGCTTCTGGCTGGCCACGGCCTGGCTGGTGGTGGTGCTCATCTGCGCTGTCTTCGCCGACCTGCTGCCGGTCAAGGACCCGCTCACCCCGGACGTCATCAACAAGCTGGCCTACCCCGGTCCCGAGCACTGGCTCGGTACCGACGGCCTGGGCCGTGACAACCTGGCCCGGCTGGTCCACGGTGCGCGCGTCTCGGTGACGATCAGCGTCACGGCGGTGGCCATCGGCATGGTGGTCGGTGGCTTCATCGGCATCGTCGCGGGCTTCTTCCGCGGCAAGCTGGAGACCGTCCTCATGACGATCATCAACGTCATCCTGGCCTTCCCGGCCCTGGTGCTGCTGCTGGTCCTGCTGGCCTTCGTCGGCCGCAGCCTCGTCGTGATCTCCCTGATCGTCGGCTTCCTGTCCATCCCGATCTACACCCGTGTGGCCCGGGCGACCACGCTGGCCGTCGCCGAGCGCGAGTTCGTCCGGGCGGCCCGGACGATGGGCGCGAAGAACTCGCGAGTCCTGGCCCGCGAGATCCTGCCCAACGTCGTGCTCCCGGTGGCCGCGTTCGGCCTGGTGGCCATGGGCGTGGTGATCGTGCTGGAAGGGACGCTGGCCTTCCTGGGCCTCAGCGTCCAGCAGCCGGCGCCCACCTGGGGCGGCATGATCTTCGACGGCAAGCGGTACCTCAGCGAGGCCCCGCACGTCGTGCTGATCCCCTCGATCGCCATGTTCCTCACGGTGCTGTCGCTGAACCTGGTCGGCGACTCGCTCCGCAGCCGCTTCGACGTCCGAGGGAGCAACCTGTGACGACCGCGCCGCCGCTGGACGGCCGAGCGAACGAGCCCCTGCTCGAGGTGGACGACCTCCGCACCTACTTCGACACGCCGCGAGGCATCGTCAAGGCGGTGGACGGGGTCTCCCTCCGGGTGGACCGGGGCAAGACACTCGGCATCGTGGGGGAGTCCGGTTCGGGGAAGACCGTGCTGTCGCGGTCGATCATGAACCTGCTGCCCCGCACGAACACCATCCGCGAGGGCTCCGTGCGCTTCGAGGGTCGTGAGCTCACGACCATGAAGAACAAGGAGATGCGGACCATCTGGGGCGCCGAGCTGGCGATGATCCTGCAGGACCCGATGACCTCGCTGAACCCGGTCACCAAGATCGGCGAGCAGATCACCGAGTCCCTGGGCATCCACCTGGGTGAGAAGGGCAAGGTCGCGCGGGCGCACGCCGTCGAGCTGCTCAAGTCGGTGGGCATCCCGGCCGCCGAGCGGCGGCTGGGGGAGTACCCCCACCAGCTGTCGGGCGGCATGCGGCAGCGCGTGACCATCGCGATCGCGCTGGCCTGCGGCCCCAAGCTGCTGGTCGCCGACGAGCCGACGACGGCGCTGGACGTCACCGTGCAGCGCCAGATCCTGGACCTGCTCGAGTCCCAGCAGAGCCAGCGCAACATGGGTCTGATCATCATCACCCACGACCTCGGTGTCGTCGCCGGGCGAGCGGACGAGATCGCCGTCATGTACGCGGGCCGGGTCGTCGAGCGGGCGCCCACCCGGGAGCTCTTCGCCCGCCATCGGCACCCGTACACGGAGGGGCTGTTGCGGTCCATCCCGCGGCTGCACCAGCCCAGCCACACCAGGCTGCAGGCCATCCCGGGGCGCCCGCCGGACCTGGTGGACCCGCCGGCCGGGTGCGCGTTCGCCCCGCGGTGCAACTACGCGCAGGACAAGTGCCTGACGGAGACGCCGCCGCTGGCGCCGCATGCCGCCGGGCACGAGGCGGCCTGCCACTTCCCGGTGGGGACGGCCGCCGGCCAGGAGGCGCTCGCGCGGAACGTGGCCGCCGGGCGCACCGCCGCCGGCACCCCCCTCGATGAGACGGTTCTCGCAACGGCAGGAGCAGCCTGATGGCCGGAAGTGGTACCGCGCACCTGCGGGACCAGGACGACATCGTCCTGCGTGTCGAGGGCCTGGTCGTGGAGTTCCCGCTGGAGAAGGGGCAGAAGGTCCACGCCGTCTCGGGCATCAGCTTCGACATCGCCAAGGGCGAGACGCTGGGCCTGGTCGGTGAGTCCGGCTGTGGCAAGTCGACGACCGGGCGGGCGATCATGCAGGCTCCCCGCCCGACCGGCGGCAAGATCCTCTTCGACGACAAGGACCTCAGCGGTCTGTCCGCCGACGAGCTCCGCCGCAGCCGCACGAAGCTGCAGATGATCTACCAGGACCCGATCTCGTCGCTGAACCCCCGGCGCCGGGTGAAGGACATCGTGGCCGAGGGGCTGTCGATCTGGGAGGGCAAGGGCAGCGACGACCCGCGGGTCAACGACATGCTGGCGGAGGTCGGGCTGGACCCCGAGCGGGCCGGCTCGCGACGTCCGCACGAGATGTCCGGTGGCCAGTGCCAGCGCGTCTCCATCGCGCGGTCGCTGATCATGCGGCCCGAGGTGCTCATCTGCGACGAGCCGGTGTCGGCGCTCGACGTCTCCGTGCAGGCGCAGATCCTCAACCTGCTCGAGGACCTCAAGGCCGAGTACAACCTGACGATGGTGTTCATCGCCCACGACCTCGCCGTCGTGAAGAACATCAGCGACCGGGTGGCTGTCATGTACCTCGGCAAGATCTGCGAGGTGGCACCGTCCGACCAGCTGTACGCGCAGCCGGCGCACCCGTACACGGCTGCCCTGCTGGCCTCCATCCCGGAGCCGGATCCGGACGCCAAGCACAGCGACGCCGGCCTGGGTGGCGAGCTGCCCTCCCCGGTCGATCCGCCGAGCGGCTGCCGGTTCCGGACCCGCTGCCCGCGGGCCGCGGACCTGTGCGCCGGGGAGGAGCCGCAGATGCGCGAGGTCGCCCAGGGCCAGTACGTCGCCTGCCACTTCCCGCTGGTGGGGGAGCAGGCACCCGAGGGCGACCGGGCGATGGCGTCGACCCCGCCTGAGCCCAGCAGCACTACCGCGGCTGAGCCGACCGGTTCCCCGGTCGGCTCAGCCGCGGTCGTGCGTCCGGGCTCGGTCCGTAGAACCCCGCGCACCCGGCCAGACCCAGGTCGCCGCCGGACTGCCGCCAGGAGTGGCTGCCGCCGAAGCAGAAACCGACCGTGACCACGGGCAGATCGGCGCCGTGCCGCTCCCGCAGCGCGGCGATGGTGGCGATGTCGGCGTCGATGCCTTCAGGGCACGTCTGCGGGAGGGCCTCGCCAGCCGAAGTCC